>CP070739.1:0-3536 GCA_020347705.1 Methanomassiliicoccales archaeon
GATATCGCACAAAAAATCCTGCTGCAACAACAATCGTCCTTCCAGACGATAGAAAAGATCAGCCATTTTTTTATGTTTTTGGGTATCCCTTTTCTCATCTTTGCCTGGTACATGTTTATCAGGCTCAGCCGTGAGATTATCGGAGAGAAGCTATCGCGATCTTTCACGATGGGGTTTCTTTTTGGGCTCAGTGTCGTGTTTGCTGTCTATGGTGCAGCTATCATTGCTTTGAATATTTCTTCCTTTGAAGATGAACAATTCTTCCTTATCTCGTCATTTTTCGCTGTAATTTATATAGCCTTAGAAGTTCTGATCTTGTCCTTTTCTCTAATCTGGTTGCTCTTGTATGTCAAGAATGTCGAGGATAAAAAGGCGCAGAATGCCGCCCGGATATTCGTATATCTATACCTGGTTGGATTCTCTGCTGATATCGGGATGTATGTTTTGGCTTGGCAAAACAGCTCGTACACTCCCATTTATCTCCTGGTTTTTACTTTGAAAAACATTCCGCCTCTGATTTATTGGAGAAATTACCTCAGGAAACATTATGTGACATCCGCCATTCCTGAGGCCGGCACTCTGACCTGGACGCAATTCTTAACAGAGCATAACATTTCCAACCGGGAGGAAGAAGTGATACGTCACCTCAGCGCCGGAAAATCCAACAAAGAAATCAGCGAGACGTTGTTTATATCGCTACAAACGGTGAAGGACCACATCTATCGGATATACCAGAAGACCGATGTTAAAAACCGTGTTCAATTGATCAACCTGATCCAGAGCTATAAGGATGAATAAGTGCAGCTAGATCAATCGCCTCAGGCCTAGACCAATCCATAATTTCGTCCATATCTTTCTTATTATTAGATGCAATCCCAATTAGGCAAAAAAGTAGCAATGACAATAAGAGGAAAGGATTTCTCATGTAAACTGAACGCTTCATTGGGTCACCTCGCTGCGATTTTATTATAAAATGAACATTTTTAATTTGAAAATGCACAATGCTAATCATACTAAGGATTGCTACGCTTAAAAGCATGTTTTTAGGGGGAAAAAGCGCACTGTAGGGCAAATAAAGCAACGACATATAATGCTATTTTAATTAATTTCAACAAGATAGAACAGCCAAGGCAATATAAAAATAAAAAAAAGAGGGGAGGTGGGTCCTCCCCTCTTTTATCGCTTCTGCTCTGGTGCTGCTTCAGAACGTGAATCTCAAGCTGACCTTGAAGATTCTGAGTCCATGGGCATCGCCAATATTCCCGTAAGTTCCATACCTTTCGAAGGTCGGATTTTGAGGATCGCTGTAATCCAGATATCCGCCCGGATTCGAATCGATGTAGTAACCGCTCCTTCCGAGTGCATTCAGAACATCCAGATATCCGCCTATGGTGAATTTATCTCCGAGATGGAACCGTTTTTCCAGTCTCAGATCGAGTGTGGTGATCGGAGAGCCACGCCTCTTTCCATTCTCTTCTGTGGGGATAGCCGCATAGGGATCGCCCGGATATTTGTATCTGGGATCATCGGGAATGTAAATGTCTACAGTCCTTTGGAGATTCGTGAAACTGTGGAAGTAATACAGAGGTCCGGAAGTGTGGTTGAAATATCCACTGAGAATAAACTCGTAAGGTAAGATCACTGTGGTCTGGAGCTTGATGTTAATAGGCCGGTCATAATCCAGCCTGCCGTCCGAATAGACAAAAGAATTGGGTGTATCGAAATTCGGGCTCGCACCATAAGATTGACCATATCTGCCTCCGATATTTCCCCAAGCTTTACTCCACACAACCGATCCCAAAAACTGCCAATTATCGGACATTCTCTTGTTGAAGATGAACTGGAGGGCATAGTACTTTCTGTAGGAGCCTTGGGCATTCGTCATGTAGTAATGAATACCGGGAGCATCGGCCAACTCAGCATAGCAATAAGAGGTGATGTCGTCCTCTGTATTGAACTCACCATCATCTCCTGGATCGAGAAACTCGAATCGTTCCCAATATGGACTATCGGGACTATATCCCATCCATGCTTCATCTCGACCTAATCCATAATCATTGACATCTTCGAATATGTTCTGTTTGTGCTTATAGATGAAGTTGACACCCACACTGAAATCTTTAGCCAGTTCACTTTCGATTCCAATCGTGAACTCGTCCGTGTAAGGCGCAGTAGCATCTGTGTTGATTTCCTCTTCAAGAACGAAAGTTGCGGCATCGGTCGGCATGTATCGATTTGTGAAACTGTCACCAGGATCAGGAAGGCCATCGTAGTTGTTATCCACCCAATACCAGCTTCCTGAGGTCGGATTGAAGGGATTTGCCAGCGAGAAATACTGGATCATAAGGTATTCGTTATATCTGCTCCAAGAACCTTTGATCGAGGTACTCCCATCGCCGAAGACATCGAAAGAGAATCCAAGCCTGGGTGAAAAATGAGTCCAATTCAGGACGTCCATGGCTTCGAGCGTGAACTCACTGAAGGGGGATTCATCGCCAGCGATGATGGGAAGAACTCCGTAGGGGTCTACGGTTGCCGCATGATATTGTTCAGGGAAACTGCCCTTGCTCGTGTCGAATCTCACTCCCAAATTCAAGGTCAAGCGGTTATTGATCGTGAGGCTGTCCTGGATGAAAGCACCCCACCTCTGCATCTGGTTTTTGGTTACTGAGCCACCTTCCTCTCCGGCACAGATGTAGGTGTAGAATCGGCCGCGATTGGGATTTTCTTCATTAGGATAGGAGTAGATGCTGCCATCATAATACCAGAAGTAATAAGGATTTTCTCTCCACCAATCCCAGCTGGCATATGTCTTCTCATACTCGACGCCAACTTTGAACTCGTGGTTTGCACCGAGGAAGTCATCCTTGAAAAAATTCACAGTTGCCGAAGGATTCAGACGCTTACGGATGTAGTTCTCCTGGTAGCGGGGATTGTTTCTGTAAATGTTGTAGTATCGGTCCCGATTTCGAGGTGCATCTACGATGGCATATTTGCTATAGCCATTGGGAAACCAGCGGTAAATGTACCCGAAGCGCAGATCGAGATAAGCATTCTGACTCAAGACCCAATTCAACTGGGAACTAATGGTATGGCCTTTTTCTCCGTCCCATGCAACCGTGGCGGTTACATCCCTATCGTTGTCTATCGCATTGGTGTAGAATTCTTCTGTGATGTGTGCCATGTTGTATGTGGTCATCCATCTGACATTCGTAGCAAGCTGGAATGTCAGTTTTCCGAACACATTGTACTCATCATGAGGAGCAGAATCCATTGTGTAGGTTCTCTCGCCGTTAGCGATGGTATCATCCCAAACAATATGGTTAAAATCTCTTGCCCAGTTAAAATACCTGGCATTGGAAAAGAACCATATTTTGTCTTTGATGATAGGGCCTCCGATAAATAGGGAAAAATCCTTCCAGGAATTCCAGCCTGTCGGTTTGGTCAGGCCGACCGCTGCAAGGTCTTCTTGGCTCAAAAGGCTCTTCTGCATATCTTCATTGTAGTACTCGACAGTGCCGCCGCCATGGAATTCA
>CP070739.1:3636-6485 GCA_020347705.1 Methanomassiliicoccales archaeon
AACTGGATGCATTTTGGGGATGTGTTGAGGGCTCCGCTTGTGCCCTTAGACATAAATACAGAGCTATCACTAAAAGTACTATTAACTTATTCTCTATTTGTCTAATAGTAAGCCTCATCGGCCCTTTGTAAGGGCCTTTCAGAAAAAAACAGTTAGAAAAGTAGTAAGGGTCTTAGCTCGTCCGAATTGAGCCGCTTGTTAGGATATTCCTTCTTTCACGTTATTTTTCATCGTTTTTATTAGCCCATTTGCGTACCTACGAGTTTCACAAAGTGCATCTTTCCACCAATTTTTATCGCATTCTGGTAATTTCTCTGTGGATGGCATCAAGGTTTCAAGATGGAGTTGTTGCTCTAGAGTATCAATACTTATAGCAGGGTTCATTGATATTCGATCGTAATAACTAGATGGGCACCAGTCCAAAGCAGGGTCAGAAGGGTAAGCTATAACCTTGCCATTAGAATGAATAAAAATATTCCCGATACCGTTTTCAAAAGATAGACTATTCGATTTTACATAGTCGTTGTTACAATAAGCTGAATACTCTTTTCTTAATAAAGACTTAAAAATGGGTTGATAAATGCCAACACCGGAAAATGCGAATGGCTTCAGAAGCAGCGGGCGCACGATCTGTTCCCTTGCTGGTTCAATTGAGTAGTCGGCTAATCCATCCTTTCGTAAATAGCTCTTAGAAGGATATGGAAAACCAATTCGACGTGCAAAAAGGAATGGAGAAGAGATATTGTAAAAGCAAAAGTTGTTAATGGTCATCGAGAAACAACTTGGTGTAAAATGAAATGAAAGAGTATCGCACCCTCTAAATGAAAGCTCCTGTCCAATATTTTCAACTTTAACAATATGCAACATTCGGTCATGTGCAGTAATGCGTGTTTGAATATGGAAGTTCGGTGTAATATTTCCGATATTCTTGTCCAAATAGTAAAAACCAAGCCACAATCCTACCCTCACCTTGTCGAACCAATCAAGTAGGTAATGCAAATCAATGTTTGTGAGTGGACTTTCGGATAACAGCTTGAGAAGGATAGGTTTTACAATGCTTTCTAATTCTGCAAAACGAGAATTACACAACTCACATGCCGGAAAGGTGAATGCCTTATATACGAATTCACGAATAACACCAGTATGTTTGTCAAAACCGAGTCGAACATTATTGTCCATGACATTTGTATGTGCCATAAGCCATTGTGGAATAACATGCTCTTTATTTTTGGATGTTGGTGGCTTACCACAAAATACACATATTTTGTCTGTTCCATTCATTTATTCGTATTATCCTAACAATGTTTATATGGTTCCGTAACACATATTTTAATGCATTTTCCCTGTGAGTTTTATCGGCTGTATGAGCAAGGGCTTTGACTCGAATTTGGTAAAAATGATTGAAGCGCCAATATGATGTAGAAAATCCAACTCTATCTCGACAAAGCCAGGAAGGTACCTGTAATAGCTGCAGAGGAACGATCTCCCTTTTCTGTTATCGGGTTAGAATCATGTTATATTCTTTACCTTCTTCTACAGTAATTTTTTTCGTGATAGTACCTCCTTGAGGCCTATATCCATACTGTTGAGGAATACTCCACTGCACATATGTACCTAAGTAGTATTCTCCCTCCGGTACCTTCTTAAACTCAAATCTACCTTCTCCATCTCCCTGGGTATAACCACCATACTTTTTCCTTCTAGGATCAGGTTGACGTGGTTCATATTGAGGATAAGGACGCCAGGAATCAATTGCCCAATTTCCGCTGGTTTCATACATCTGTGTGGAATAAGAAGTAACGGGCGCAAGTACAACCTCATTTCCGGCTGCATATTTGACTTCTCCTACCATTGTTTTCAGGAAAGCTTGACCCCGCACAGTAGCTGTACCTGTACCCATTTCCGGGAGTTTGGCATATTCTTCGGCAGGAAATGGGACACGTTTTACTGCTGGTTGTAAACCGGCACATCCTGACATAAGACCTACTACCATCATTACTGCCAACACTCGAACCAAGCTTGTTAGCATTCGCTTCTTCATCTCTTTTGCCCTTTCAAAAATTACCATTTTACCAGATTTTCTATTTCTCTCTTTTTTGACAAATTCATAGGACAAATTTAATCAATATCGCTACACTCCGATACCAATCCACCGTTTCCAGTTCGCAATTTAGAACACACATCGGTTTCTCAAGAGTATAGATTTATTAGCGGAATCCTGTATCTTGGGTGCGAAAAGCATGGAATTTGTTACCAGTGCCAATATGATGTAGAAAATCCAACTCTATCTCGACAACGTCAGGAAGGTACCTGTCATAGCTGCAGAGGAACGATCTCCCTTTAAGCTATGATTGGTAGGGGTTATCTGGAGATTTGGCTAAAAGAAAAAGCTGCCTGAATCTCTTCAAAGCAGCTTTAGTGTTTTGGGGAGGAATCTGGCTATGATTGAAAACTCTCTTCTCTAAATCTCTTTATTTTGTCCAAAAGATGGGCATATACAGCATCAGAGAGTTTCTCCTTTTCCACAAATATTTCTAATCCTTCTTCAGGACTACCAGTAAAAGTATCCATAAACTCGAGAAACTTATCTTCAGCTTTTATGGTAGCCTTTTTGGACGCCTTTTTACCCGCTTTCTTGGTGGTCTTTTTGAGGCTTTTTGCCCTCTTAGAATCCCCTGCAATTGGCGATCTATCTTTTAGCTACGATTGCTAGGGGTTAGCAGTTTTAGAGGCTCAGAAGCCTATTTTAATGTCATTGGGCGTTTCAAATTAGGGCGCTAAAAGTCAGCAGCTATCACCAATTGGGCTCAAAACTTGCCAATTCCTGAAAATGTTAAGTCGATAAAACC
>CP070739.1:6585-12159 GCA_020347705.1 Methanomassiliicoccales archaeon
AATAAATGCCAGAATACTCCATAAAAATATAAATATAAGAAAACGCATACACTATAAAAGACTTGCGGGATGCATGAATGATGGGATGCATAAAAATCGGTCAGCGAAAATAGCATCAATGTAAATGTACAAACAAGAAAAATCCGCTTTCCGGATCATGCTATGTTTATCATGGATCTCCGTCTACTTAAATCAAGGGCAGGGCGTACCAGACGTTCAGGGCCCGGATAAAAAACATAAGAATTGGAGGTATTCGATATGAAATCAATCGTTCAGGAAGCGTTGGCGAGAAATGTAAATATGGTGAGCATGACCAGTCCGACAACACCCCATCCGCCTCGTAATTCCGAGGTGGATGCGGAGTTGGAACAGATGCTCAAAAAGCTGAAAACGAACATTAGGATCATAGGCTGCGGCGGGGGAGGTTCAAATACGATAAACCGGTTGGCCGAAGAAGGTATCGTCGGTGCCGAACTCATCGCAACAAATACCGACGCACAACATCTTTTATCCATCCAAGCACCGCGCAAGATACTATTGGGAAGACGAGCCACCCGAGGATTAGGAGCTGGTGCATTACCGCAGGTAGGAGAAGAGGCCGCAAGAGAGGCTGAGGAGGATATAAGAACTGCGATACAAGGCTCACATATCGTATTCATCGCCTGTGGTCTTGGCGGCGGTACAGGTACAGGAAGTGCCTCGGTGATAGGAGGCTTGGCAAGAGAGGAAGGTGCCTTGACCATTGCCTTTGCAACCTTCCCCTTCAAGGGAGAAGGCAAACTCCGAATGGAGAACGCCAAATACGGGCTTGACAAATTAAGGGATGTTGTGGATACGGTTGTTGTAATTCCCAACGATAAACTTCTGGAGCTCGTTCCAAAATTATCCTTGAACAAGGCATTCAAAGTTGCGGATGAGATTCTGATGCGCTCTATCAAGGGGCTCACCGAGATCATTACGAAACCTGGTTTGGTTAACCTGGACTTCAACGATTTAAAGACCATCATGAAAAGTGCCGGTGTGGCGATGATAGGGCTTGGCGAGTCCAGTACAGATACTGATGACAGGGCCTTGGAGGCCGTAAACGAGGCACTGAACTCTCCTCTTTTGGAACTTGACATTAGCGATGCCAACGGAGTTCTGGTCAATGTCACAGGCGGGCAAGATATGACGGTTGCCGAAGCGGAGAGGGTTGCTGAAGAGGTTCATGCGAGGGTAAATCCCAACGCGAGAATCATCTGGGGTGCTGCCATCGATCCCACCCTTGAAAATACCGTGAGAGTAATGCTCGTCGTAACCGGAGTAAAATCGAAACAGGTGTTGGGTAAGAAGAGATTCGACGAAGGTATGGATACTCTTGGTGTGGACTTTGTGAGGTAAAGACCGTCACAAATAGTCCCAGTAAATCAACACCAATAATCCCTTTTCCCCTCCTTCTTAATCCCTTTTCTGTACCATTCTAAACGGTAATCCATATGGGTGTTTCATTAAAGAACAGGCCAAAGGTGGTCTCGACCGAAACTTTTTATATTCTAAAAAGCATTCACCGATAAATTATTTGGAGGTTTAATATGAAATCTATTGTCCAGGAAGTATTGTCACGTTCAAGCACCGAAGAGTTATCATTGTCGCAACCGATTCCACAAAGAGGCTATACGGCCGATGACGAGGAGCTTGAGAGGGTACTTGCAGGGCTCAAGACAAATATCAAGATCGTTGGTTGTGGTGGGGGTGGATGTAACACGATAAACAGACTCGTCGAGGCCGGTGTTTTGGGTGCAGAGTTATATGCCGCAAACACGGATGCCCAACACCTTCTTACAGTTCACGCTCCGAATAAGATATTGTTGGGGAGAAGGACCACTCGCGGACTTGGGGCAGGAGCGCTGCCGCAGGTCGGAGAGGAGGCCTCAAGAGAAGCCGAAGAAGAAATAAGATCGGCCTTGGTTGGGGGTGATATCGTGTTTGTCACCTGCGGATTGGGTGGCGGAACAGGGACAGGATCTGCACCGGTTGTGGCTGGTATCGCGAAAGAGACTGGTGCTTTGACCATTGCCATATGCACAACCCCATTCAGGGCGGAGGGGATAGTGCGTATGGAGAATGCGGAATATGGAATGGAGCGCCTCAGATCGGTGGCAGATACCGTTATTGTCATTCCTAACGATAAATTACTGGAACTCGTCCCAAGATTATCCCTGAATGCCGCATTCAAAGTAGCTGACGAGATCCTGATGCGTTCCATTAAAGGTATAACCGAGATAATCACCAAACCCGGACTCGTGAACCTCGATTTCAACGACCTCAAGACCATCATGAAAGGAGGCGGCGTTGCCATGATAGGTCTTGGCGAGGCGGAATCCGATAACAGGGCGCAAGAGGCCGTAAATGAAGCCTTGAACTCACCTTTACTGGAGGTGGATATCAGTGATGCCTCCGGTGCCCTGGTAAACGTGACTGGTGGCAGCGATATGACGGTTTCCGAGGCCGAGGCAGTAGCAGAGGAGGTTCACAGCAGGATTAGCGCCAATGCCAGGATAATTTGGGGAGCGACTATTGATCCCTCCATCGAGCATAGACTCAGGGTCATGATCGTTGTTACTGGTGTGAGGTCCAAGCAGATTCTCGGGCCAGGCGGTATTGGGGAGAGAACTGAGATTGGAATTGATTTTGTGAAGTGAAACTTTTTTATACAAGAGGCACCATAAAAGGGTAAAGAACTGAGGGCAAGAGATGAAACTCAATATTGTAGAAAGGTCCTGGGACTTACAGGAAAAAATCGAAGAGAGGACAAAATATATCGGAAGAGGGAAGTATGGCAGAGTATTGAAGATGGCCAGAAAGCCAACCTCAGAGGAATATACGAAAACGCTGCAGATCACCGGTTTAGGTATAATACTGCTGGGCGGTGTCGGTTTTTTGATTTTCTGGTTGTGGACCACCGCTCCTGGCTTTTTCAGCGGCCTCTTTGGACTTTAAGGTTCTATCTCAGGGCCGAGCTAGGGGGGAATATAATGGTTATAAAGGACAATAATGAAAAAATGGAGGAAAAGCCGCAAAAAGCAGGGGATGAGGAAACTAAGGAAGGTAAAGAAGCTGAAAAAGGCCCAAAGGATCCTGATGAAGAGCATAAAACCAAGGAAGCACTGATAAAGGGTTTCGGCGTCGAAATGGAATGCGATGAAGTGAGGCATAATATCATAGGCGGAAAACCCACTGATTTCATTCTAAAAATCAAAAATAAAGGGAAGAAAAACGATACGTTTCACATCACCATTAACACCATAAATCCCCTCAGATCGGAGGAATCACCAGAATGGTTCATCAAGTTGTTTGTTGACCGCCGTGAGATGTTTGATAAGGAAATGCAGGATGTATTGGAGACAGATTTCGATGTGGACGGCGGTGGGACGATCAATCTGAGGATACAGATCACGGCACCTCACAGCGTGGACTATGGTGAGAGGGTGGATATGGTAGTCACCTCCACTTCAAAGGGGGATCCTGCCCAGTCCGAATCCATTACCTTTGCCATACTCGTAAGACAAAGCATTCAGGCGATAAAAACATCCATTGGTCATGAAAGAGCAGTGGCCGATACCCTATACAACAGAGCCCTGAGGAAGGAAACGGGTATATATTCCATTCTTGCACCTGAGAAACTTCGCGGTTACGTGCTGGTTGAAACGATAAACCCAGACGGCTTGAGTAAGGTCGTAAAGGGTATTAAACGTTCTAGGGGAGTGGTTGAAGGCGATATTCCCTTTAACGAAATCGATCATTTCCTCACACCCAAACCTCTGGTTGCAGGTATAGTTGTGGGTGATATCGTAGAACTGATCGCGGGTCCCTTCAAAGGCGAAAAAGCAAGGGTCCAGCAGATTGACGAGTCAAAGGAAGAAATTACTGTGGAGCTTTTTGAGGCAGTGGTTCCCATCCCTATAACGATCCGAGGGGATCATGTGAGGGTTCTGGAGACAGAAGGACGGTGATTCATACATGGCAGAGATTCTTGAAGTGCTTGTAGAAGGAGGAAAAGCCTCCACTGGTCCTCCCGTGGGTCCTGCATTAGGACCTCTCGGTTTGAACATCATGCAGGTTGTCAAGGAGATAAACGAGAAGACCAAGGCCTTTTCCGGCATGAAGGTGCCTGTGAAATTGATCATAGATACCAAAACAAAAAAATACGAAATATCTGTGGGCACACCCCCGACATCGGCTCTCATATTGAAGGAACTGGGACTGGAGAAGGGCTCGAAGGATGCAAGGGAGGAGAAGGTGGGCAACCTCACCATGGAGCAGGCCAGGAATATAGCCTTGATCAAAGGCGATTCTGTTCTGGGCTCGAACCTCAAGGAGAAGGTGAAGGAGGTCGTGGGAAGCTGTATTTCCATGGGAGTCACGGTTGAGGGCAAGGATCCTCGGGAAGTGCAAAGGGAGATAAACGACGGCAAGTACGACAGCCAACTTACGGCTTCCGGGTGAAAAATAGGGCCTTCATTGTTTTATATCGGAACTTCCCAAGTTTTTTCAACTTTTGAGTGCAGCCAGTATCCTCTTCCTCTCTCGAAGTAATCAAACTCGCCTATTTGCTCCCATTTTTGGCTCGATGCATTGAAGGTGAAGATCCAATCCACATCTGGGCCGAAAGTGATGTTGTTCAGGGCTGCCTCTCGGGTTTTATTGCTCAATGAAGGGTAGCCAACAAGGTTCCAACCCTTATGTAGGTTGATGGATTGGTTTTCCGAGGGTAGGATGCCGGAGCATTCAAATAAAACACCACCAGGTTTTGTGACATGTATCCACAAGCCCATTGTGTGATCGATATTGTGTAAGTCATTCATATAGGGCGGTTTTGCTGTATGATTATGCTTCCAAGGATCAGAGCTATCGCTAACATTATACCACTGCACGGCGTCGTAGGAACCGCTTATTGAATTTAGAACGTTACCGAGATTCGTATCCATCTGGATAAAGGGAATCGATATCAGGTTCCAACCCTCGGAAAGTTGGATGCCGTAACTTTGGGTTGTATCGATTGTAAAATTCCAGGCCCAATTTGGGGCAGTGGTATTCCACATATCGGATGTATAAGTATGCCAATACCATTTGCCATTGGGAAGTGGAGGGGGTTTCCAGGATGTTGAGGTTATCCAACCACTCGAATAGTTGATACCACTCTCCGCATCGGGTTGGTCTGAGATTGTGAAGTTGTAATAGACTGTATCGTTGTCTGGGTCGATAACTGGGGCAACTATCAATGTTGATTTATTATCAATTAGGGTGAAACCGTTAGGTGGGGAAATTGGCAGAGCCATAGATGGAGCATAATTTGAGCGGGAAAAGTAAATGTCATAATTGCCGTTTCGGTTGTCTTGCCAAGCTATATAAATAGTTCTATTTCTTAGGGCAAGAGATGGCAACCGTTGATAATCGGCACCTATATCATCATTCACTCTTTGGCTGGGACTAAATATAGCACCGCCATCTGTGGAATTAGCGAAATAGATGTCAATGCTCCCACCTTCCCATGCTACACACATATATCCATCACTGTTGATTGTTATAGACCCA
>CP070739.1:12259-15485 GCA_020347705.1 Methanomassiliicoccales archaeon
AATATGTCAAAAAGTTTAGTCAAAAGCACTGAGCATTTAAATGAAACACTCGATAAAGCAGACAAGCTGTTACTCAGATTGGACAATATTGCGGCAGAGGACCGTTTTGAACTTCACAAAACGTTGAAAGAGCTGGGAGCTGCCGCGAGGGCGCTCCGTCTGCTGGCCGATCATCTGGAACGAAACCCCAACGATATAATCTTTGGAAAGGATTAAGAGGAGAAAATAATATGAATGTCATCCCGGAGTTTAAAACCGAGATTTTATTGGCATTATTGGGTATTGCTTTATTATTAAATTGTGGGGGATCAAAACCTTCCAAATTTTATTTGTTAACTGCCATACCAAAGGAAAGTGAGAAAAATAAGGCGATCTCAGAAATACAAGGTCTTGATATCGGAATCGGCCCCATCAAATTTCCGGAGTATCTCAATCGACCACAGATTGTAGCTTATAAAACTACCCATGAGTTAGAGATGGGAGAATTCGATCGTTGGGCGGAGCCATTGAATGAAAATTTTATGAGAGTGCTTTCCGAAAACCTTTCTTTATTGTTGTCGTCAGCACGGATTTTTACATATCCCTGGAAAATGGCTAATCTGTTTGACTATCAGATACCTTTAGAAGTTATTCATTTTGAGTTGCAGGCCAATGGTAAAGTTCATTTATTTGCTCGTTGGAGTCTTTTAGAAGGGGAACACCCCAAATTATTGGTGAGGAGAAAATCTACCATTCAAGTACCTGTAGATCCTGCTAGTTATCAGTCCATTGTAGCTGGGATGAGTCAGGCGGTAGATTCCCTGAGTAAAGAGATGGCGGTGGCAGTTCAGGAAATTGCGAAGCAGCGGTAGACAACGCTTGTCAGGCATTTTGACTGGCGCTTTAGTGCGTTGATACAATATCTGCAAATTGTGAATTTCACATCGACGTAGAAAAGCTCCCTGTCGAATACCGGACTGGCGTCGTCTACCAGCCCGCTCCAATGCCATAAAATCCAAAGGAAATTTATACTCATTATCAAATGATAAACACCATGCTTCGTCATGTTGGAATTACTTTTACTGTTATTTTCTTGCCATTTATCTTTTCAATATTTAATTTGAGAACAGTTTTCATGGATTTAGGTAAGAGGTATGTGAGATCGTATATCTCGACCGATCCAAAATAGTGTATCATTTCAACGCACCTCCTGGGTAAAGCACCGACTTAGCATCAAAGTAAAATTTTTCTGTGTGGATAGACATAAAATTCATTATCACCCACTTAGTATAAAGTGATATTATTGACCTTTATTTTTAATTGAAATTTATGCTCCACTTAAAAAGTTAAAACCATATTAATCCAAGGAGGTACTATGAAAGCTCAAATAGTATTAATTGTGGCAGTTATTCTGTTGTTGAGTGGATCTATATTTAATTCATCGGCGTCTGAAACCCGAGTGTTCTCCATGGGCCAAACAGGTGTTTTCATGGATGATAATTCTAATATACCCCTTTTCCCGGGGACATTGATGCGTTATGGGAATGAAATTGTGACCGAACTACGTCTCAAGGATGATGAGAGTTCTTTCTCCGCCGAAGTCCGCTTTCCGGTTAACTCATATATACTAGGCCTGAATTTTAATCGTCCCGTCTTTTTGTTTGATCCCGGGGTAGGAATAAATATCAGCCTGGAGAATACCAGCGATCTCTATTTTGGGACGAAGCTGGGTGGAAATGATTTGGGGATACGTTTGTCTTACGGCCGTGACGGATTTAATCGGGATTCTACCTTGGGGATACCCAAGCTGGAAGAGTCTGCCCGATATTTGGAAATCGCCGGTGGATATTCTACTGATAAGTATGATGCATCTTTGAGTATTGAATTGCCATCGGTGAATAGTGAACTGGGAGGAGATAAGGATGAATACAGCGGTACCGGGTTCAATTTGAATGGTCGCTATTACTATCAGTATGATACCAAAATGGAGTTAGTGCCAGTGGTAAAGTTGGGTTATGGCTCGGCTTCGCGTAAGACAGATTTAGGGGGAGGATTACCCCAGGCGGAGACCGATTACAGTAGTCAAATGCTGAATCTGGGTATCGGTTTAAATTATCAGATAAGCGAAAACAGCCTGCTGATTGTGGCGATTGATCCGTTTGGGTATTCAAAATTAAAAACAGATGTAAAGGATGGCGGTGAGACTATCACCACTATCACTACGATTCCCCGGCTATACCTGGGAGCGGAAACCATCATCAGTTCCTGGCTTATCGGCCGTATTGGGGCCAACCGTGCCTATCAGAAGGTCACGGATAAATTTAAACCCGCCCAGGGAGATGAAGTTGAGACCTCTTTTCAAACTTCCTCCTATAATGTGAGTTTCGGTCTGGGTCTGAAATTTGGAAGATTTTTGATAGATCTCGATGTAAATGACGGGGTATTCTTTGAAGGACCCAATATTATCAGTGGGCGGTTCCGGGATTTCTCCAACAGAGTCTCCATTTCTTATCTTTTTTCAAACAATGAAAGGAGTGAAAAATGAAGAAGATTATATATCTAGTGTCGCTCGGGGCAGCCGTTACGGTTTTTTTAACCTGCTTTGGTCAACCGTCATCGTATGAGTCTCCATCTGATTTTATCCCGGCTCTCATCTCATCCAATTCCCAGGATATTGAATTTCAGAAAATTGGAGATACAGAAAATCAATTGATTGGTGTTTGGTATGCGGAGAATTCCGAAACCGATAGCTATTCAAGGCTGCGTTTCAAAGCAGACGGGAGCTTTCAGGAGGACATCTATAACAAATTGACGAAGGAATATTTGGGATCGGTCAGAGGGATTTTTATAATGGAAAATGACCAGCTTTCCTTTACCATAATGAAGGCTGAACAATATCTCTTTACCTATCAGTTAACGTCTAATTTGCTCAAATTGAGCCCGATTGTATCAAATAATTGAACGTTTTTGTTGTTAAGCCTGTAGATAAAGCCGTTCTCTGGCATATTTTTGGAGAACGGCTTCTTTTGATCATTAATCCAGGGAAATAGATAGCAATAACTAAACAAGACACTTAAACGTGGTAAGAGTAGTACGCATATGCACACGACAAATCCCCCCAGCCCCCCTTTACTAAAGGGGGGAATCCCAGATACCATCTGTTTTTCAAAATTTATTATCAAGTCCCTAACATCATATATTCAACGACAAATTCCCCCTTTGAGAAAGGGGGATTAAGGGGGATTTA
>CP070739.1:15585-18961 GCA_020347705.1 Methanomassiliicoccales archaeon
ACCTCAGTTCCCTGATATTTCCCGGATAGTCATACTCCATGAGCACTGAGATGGCATCTTCTTCAATACCCGAGTTTTCGGGAACATCAAGGAAATCTTCTAAGAACTTATTTATCAACAAGGGGATGTCATCCTTTCTTTCCCTGAGGGGCGGAAGGTGAAGCCACGCGACTTTAAGGCGGTAGTAGAGGTCTTTGCGAAACATCCCTTTGTCCATCAGCCGATCCAGGTCTGCGTTGGTGGCTGCGATAACACGAATGTCCGTTTTTTGAGGTTTGCTGCTCCCTAACTTGAGGTATTCTCCTTCCTGTAACATTCGAAGCAGTTTCCCTTGAAGCTCGAGGGGGAAATTGCTTATCTCATCCAAAAACAGCGTGCCTTTGTTCGTCTCTTCCAAATAGCCCATCCGATCCTTATCAGCCCCTGTAAAGGCGCCTTTGGTGTGACCAAAAAATTCGGCCTCAAATAGACTGCCCGTGATGGAGGCCATGTTGATGGGTGTAAAGGGAAATGTTGCCCTTGGGCTGGCCGAATGAATGGCCCTCGCCAAGAGCTCTTTGCCAGTGCCGCTTTCCCCTGCGATCAATACCGGTACATCGCTCCCGGCATGAAGCTCTGCCTCCTTCAAGATTTTGATTACCTTCGCCGACCTTGTGATAATGGGCTTAAAGGCTTCCACTTGTACCAATTTTGGGAGGGTTTTCCCTTTGGCGAGATTCAGGATATCAAGTAGCCGTCTCCTTTCCAGGGCACGCTTTATCGCCAAGACTAGATTATCTCTCGAGATCGGCTTGACCAGGTAATCATAGGCTCCTTTTTTCAGGCACTCAACCGCAACCCTTGCCTCGTTTATCGCCGTGACCATGAGGCATTCGGTGTCTGGGCTGGTATTCTTTATCGCCGCCAGCAGCTCGACTCCACTCTTCCCGGGCATGCTTACATCAATCAGAACGATGTCGAAGGATTCTCCGTCTTCAAAAAGGGCAGCGGCTTGGTAGGGATCACTCTCAAGTCGGACATTTCTGAAACCGGAGGAGATCAATCCCCTCCGCACGCTATCGAGGAAATCGCGCTCGTCGTCGATGACGAGTACGCTGCTATCCATTGGAACATCCTATTTTTTTGGAAGTTGCTGCTACCCCACGATTAAAAAGAGGAGAAGTACCGACTTTTCGTCGGCCCCTGGTTCGCATCGTTTAATATGACCCTGAAGGTACTCCCCTTGCTCGGTTTACTCTCCACCTCAATGCGACCACCCAATTCCTCGATCAGATTGTGGCTAACAAAGAGACCCAGGCCGCTTCCCCTCCTAGGTGTCTTGGTACTAAAGAAGGGTTCAAATACCTTTCCCTGTGTCTCCTCATCCATACCACACCCATTGTCGCTCACCTCGATGAGCACATGATCCCGCAAGGTGTCTGGCTGCTTTACCTTGAGCCTTATCCAGGTATCCTCCTTGTCAGTGGCCTGGGCAGCTTTGATCAGAAGGTTGACTAGGACCTGCTCCAAAGGCTCTGGATCGATGAAGATCGGGGGAAGATTTTCGGCCATATCTACTTCAAAGGATTTGACTATTCTCTTTCCTTGACACCGGCAAATGGCAACCGCCTTCTCGACCACCTGCTTAAGCTCAACCCAACGCTGCTTTCCCCCATCATTCCTTCTGCCAAATCCCCCCAAGCCGGACACGGTGTCGTTGATCCGGCCGGAAGCATGCTCGAGGTTACCCAGAAGGTTAAAAATATCCTCACGGAATTCAGGATAAGACATGCCGAATAACTCAAAATCACTATGACTCTCCACATAATCGTCAATGATGGGGATCAATTCCTTCAGGTATTCCGTCAAGATCGGGATGTTGAAGGTGATACAGTTGTTGAGGTTTTTGATCTCATGGACGATGCCAGACACAAGAAGACCAAGGGAGGACAACTTTTGGTTGTGAATGAGTTGCCTCTCCATGAGCTTGGCCTTTGTGATATCCTTTATACAGATGACGACGCCGATTTCGGTTGGATAGATGATTACTTTTTCGAACCTGGCAGGATCCATTAAGCCTTTTCGTTCGAATGTCCCACCACGGCCGTTCAAAATCACCAAAGGATAAGGGCACTTTTCGCAAGGCTCTGTTCTTCCCATCAATGCCTCGTAACAACGCTTGCCGATAACCTCCCCAGGTTCATGCACTCCATAATATTTCGCTGCGGCACGGTTCAGCAGGATCGTTATCGAAAAATCCCTGTCCAGTAACAGCAGAGGATCTGAAATCCCATCAAAGACCGCCTGAATCATGCTCTTGCTTTCCCGGATTTGCTCCTCCGCATCCTTATGTTCGGAGAAGAGCCAGGAGGTGAGCTGATGTGGATTTGGGGTGCCAAGCATGCCTGTCGAATCCTCGCCGCTGAAAAAACGGAACCTCAAGAAGTCCTTAAGGCCCGGATTCCGTCTTGGAGCCCCGCCAAACCGGGAATTCTCCGATGAATCATGAGCTGTAACTGGATTGCTAGATTTCATTTCAGCACGGAAAAGCGTTTTACGTTTTAGGGCGGCGCTTGCCAGCTCATTTCGTCACCCTTTCAATCTCTTGCATGAGTTGTTCAAGGGTAAAGGGTTTTTCAATAAAACTGTTACAACGATTGTGTAAAGCCTCGATGATCAGATCCTTTTCCCCGTAAGCCGTCATGAGTATGACCGGCAGAGAGCCATGATCTTCTCGTATCTTTTTGAGCAGTTCTATTCCATTCATTCCCGGCATAAGGTAATCCGATAAAACAAGATCAATTTCGTTCGTATGGGAATGAGTAAAGCGGTTCAGGGCGTCTTCAGCACTCAAGGCTTCGAGAACCTGGTAGCCCTTGCTTCTCAGCCCCCTCCTTAAGCTTTCGAGTTGTACCATATCATCATCGACTACCAGTATTTTCATCCTGCTTCCTCCTCACATCTAAAGGGACCCACCCGCGCTGTTCGCTCACCTTTGAAAAGAAGACGATTACTCGATGTTAACTACTCCGAAGAGCGAGCTACCCGGTAACCGCCTCGTTTGATGGACACTCATCATAGAGCATCTCTTGTGCCAGGCGGCGTTACTTTTGGGAAATGAAGAAAAAGGTGAGCAAATTCAAATGGTTAAAAGAGGACGTTTTGAAGAGAGGATTGTCGTGAGGGGGGGTCGGTTGGCCCATCAACTATGCCAATTTGGCATTGCCCAGAAGAAAAACTCTCTTTTTTCAAACTCTTTCACTGATCATGCCATTTTGGCATAGTCCATTTTGGCATAATTGCCTTGCTCATTCCACACCATAGGAGGTCAATTTCCTGCGCAGGGTGTTGAGGCCAATGGCAAGAAGTTTTGCGGTTTGGACCTTGTTTCTGCCCG
>CP070739.1:19061-25494 GCA_020347705.1 Methanomassiliicoccales archaeon
GTTAATTAAATTTTAGTTTAATCAGGATCGGGATCACTTCTACATTTTTTTAATCTCTCTCATGAGCGTTCTGAAGAGTTCCCGCTCCCTGAGGGTCTTCACAACCTTTCCATGTTTAAAGAGAATACCCATTCCCTTTCCACCGGCGATTCCGATATCCGCCTCCCGAGCCTCTCCGGGACCGTTCACCACACACCCCATGACCGCCACCTTGACTGGTTTCTTCATGCCCTTGATACGAAGTTTGACCTCCTTTTGCTCTTCCTTTTTTTTATCCTCCATGAACCTTACCTCTGATTTTTAACCTGATATGTCTTTTTTCATTCTTAGATAATCCTCTCTTGTGATTTCACCTCTTGCATATCTTTCGTCTAGTAAAACATTTGCACTTTTATATTGGGCATTTGGTGTTGTTTTATCTTCTCGGACTATAAGATATATGATCAGAAAAAGAATTCCAATCCAGGGTAAAATCACCAGGATAAACCATAAAAGACCGCTCATTCCTCTTTTTTCTGCATCCTTATAAACCAGGATACCGATTATTACAAATACAACCCAGTATCCAATCATCCAAAACCACATAATTGGGGATCCCCACCAATTCATACCCATCATACCCCCACCACCCATATGGTCGTCATTTCCATCTGCAATAGCTGCTCCTGTAAAAAGGAGAATTATTCCCAGGATAACAATTGATAATACTGGTTTTGCCCAAATATATCTCCTTTTTTTAAAATCTCCCATTTTCTTCACCTCTATCTGTAAATCCATATTGATTTTATTGTATATATCAAATTTTCAAATTTATGTGAAGGACATATACAAATTACTTATAAATTCCCAGTATGATTCTCCTATCTAGGGGAATATAAGTTCAATGTCCTTTATTTTCTCCGCAACAGGATTGATCATGTGATTTGTGCATTTTTTCCTTTTTTTTGATATTTTTCTCGACTTCATCTATATCATAAGTCTCTTCTTTTTTTCGGTTGTGTGAACCGCCGCAGCAATGCATTTTTTCATCACCTCAAATTTAGATATACAACCCCTTACCTATTGGATTATCGATATATAAAATAATAAAATCAGGACTATATACTTGACAAATGTAAAAAATTATTAATGAAAATATTCACCGAGTATTTGTGGGTTGAATCTCATTTAAAAGGTATTATGTTCAAAGCTCCGCACAACGGACATTCCTTCTCTTTATCCTGAGGATCAATTTCAAATTCGTATCTGCAGTTGAAGCATTCGATTTGCGAGATTTTCTTCTCAATTTTATCCAAGGTTTCGGTATATATGATATAGGCACAGGTGGGAAGTAAAAATGCACCGATAAAGAACACTGGGAACGCTGCAACTAGGATAATTTGTACAGATTCTAAAAAGCCAGCTAAAATGAATATTAGGATGATAAGTGGGTAAATTATTAAAATATATAATATATTTAAAATCATATTTATCTTGGTCTTTTTATATACGACGAATGAATTATACACATTGAGTATCCAAATTATTATTATAAAAGCTATCATAAAACCAGGGCCGCATGGGATGTGATAATAATTGAAATCAGATGTACCTTTTGTGAGATAGTCATTAAGAAATATGAATGAAAATAAAGAAAACAGCATCAAATATAATCCATAAATGATGGTCAGAATGTAACCTAACGAGGTTTTATCGGCTAATTTCATTATATCGCCTTATTTTTTTACTACATAATTATATGAAATTTAACAATCGTAAACCGATGTATCAATATATACCTTTTTACAATATACAACCGAAGGAACCTTAAAAAATAGAAATAGCATGGTGATGAAAAATGCAAAACATATTGTTGGTTGGGCTCGTCCTCACAGGCCTATTAGGTGCTGGTGCAGTCGTTGGAATTGGTGCTGTGGATGATTATTACGGTCACCACATGATGAACGGAATGCATTACCAGGATTGTTATGAGCACGAGGAATGCGAATACGAGGGTGAGGAATGTCTTGAACATTCGGAGGAAGAGTGTATAAAGGAGCATGAGGATTGCGATCATCATGGGCAAACGGACGAACGGATGTGCCCAAGATAATCTCAGAAAAATAATGTTATTAACCTGGTGTTTCTATATGCCAACAATACACTATCGATGAGGAAGTGAGGCATAAAATGAATGCCCAAAAACATAAATTGGAATTTTTCCCTGAAGTGATATTCACCATACCCGAAACACCGGGAGGAAGCTGCTGCTTAAAACCCATTGTAAAGCAGACCGAGCGGAGCAGGAAGATGTATAGATTCGCCAAGAAACTTCAATGGAAAAATGAAGACAAACTGGAATTACAAATACCCTCTAAAAGCGAGAGTAGAGTAAGGGCCATCTTGAAATGGAGGAAGTTTCGGGCAAGACTTAGGATGCGGAGACTCGGGATAAAAAAACTCCCTGCACTTGTTTTTGATGGAAAGGTTATTTTTCAGGGGGAACTGGATCCTGATTACGGTAAAGATTTAACTTTTTCCTCGTAATAATGTGATAATTTTTACAAACGTAAAGTTTAACTATTCCTAGATTTATGCGTTCGATATGAAACTAGATAACGTGGATGTAAAAATATTGGAGATCCTTCAAAGGGATGGCAGGGCTTCTTTCAGGGATATAGCCAAGAAGGTAGGTATAACGACTCCCACTGTGAGCAGCAAGGTTGCCATGTACGAGCAGATGGGCATCTTAAAAGGATTTGGTGCCGTTTTGGATACCGATGCCTTAGGTGAGATCAGCATTCTCCTTTCCGTAAAAAGCAAACCATCAGATGTGCCGAAAGTGGCTGATATGCTGAAAGAGTTCGAAGAAGTTAGGGAGGTCTACTTAATCGGTGGATCTTGGGTTCATGCCAAGGCTACACTAACTGATTCCACTCATCTCAACGAGTTCATATCGGCCCTCACAAAAATTCAAGAGATCTTAGATTACGATTATAAGGCCATTGTTGGGACCATAAAAGAGGAATCAAGAGCTGTACTTTCCGAGGGTATCAACGCCGTATTAACATGTTTCTACTGTCGAAAACCCATGCACGACAAACCTGTCAAGATAAAATTAGACGGTAAGGATCATTTCTTGTGCTGTCCCACCTGTGTAAAGGAATACAAAAAGAAGTACGAGAAGTTGAAGAAAGGGATATGAGGAAGCGATTCAAGAATACTGAGCAAACGATTTATCTGTTTGAGGTATAGATCATGTTTCCTGAGCACTGCAAGGAAGTGAGCATTAAAAACGTCGAATTCCCATTGGCAGAAAAGGAAATCCGAAAGAACCTTCTCGGTAAAACGGCCTACAAAAAAACGAGGTTCATAATCCTTAATAATGGTGATGATTGGGCAGTGGTAGGTATTCGTAAACCTCAAACAAAAAACCTTTTTTCGAAAATCGAAGACCTTGAGATATTGTCCTTGCCTGATTCAACACAATATCTTGATGATAACAGCATAAATGTTCTGAGCCCCACCCAGATGGCCGAAAAGGCCCAGGAACTCGGCGCTGAGACCTTGATAATAAAAGGAAAATTCGAGCATGTGTCTTTCATCCACAAGGAAAGGCCAGTGCCTGTCATAATTTTTGAGGTGGTGCCCCCTGAGCCGCCGAAGCTTGTAGAATTGGTAAAAAAGGTCCTTTATTCGGGTAGTATTGGCAAGGCGGTTAAGATAATACCCAAAATCCTGAATCTGCATGACTTGGCTGCTAAAAGCTCGGGCCGAAATATAGTATTTCCATGCAATGCATCTGGTCTTGAGAGCGATAGAAAGACATTTTACCTGGACCAAAGGCCTGATTTACCTGACGAGGTGCGAAATAGCATATCCCTTATCGGCTGTGACCTCTCTCTTAGGATATTCAAGACCCTTTACGGGACAGAGCCAGAGTTTTTTAATTTCTGCCCTAAAAGGTTGGCGGAAGCAGAAAGACCGAAACAACTCACAATTACAAAATGCTGCGAGATCAGTGAGGGCCACGAGCGAATAGGAGGTATTGCAGTGGTGCCATGGGGAGCTACAGAAAAAGAGGTAGAAGAAGCACTAAAAGACCTTCTGTCCGAAGAGGTTGGGACATAACTTCGAAAATTCAAAAAAATCGCACTGATACATGTTATTTTCTTGCGAGCCAAAACTTTTAATATGCCGTTGCACATATGCTTTCCACCGTAAAAAATGCAGACCTCAGGTCAATAAAACATGAAAAAAATATCCTTTCCGATTCGGAGGAGATATCATGCCTATTGAGACGGATGTTGATTATAAACGTGAGTATGAAAAGGAGCAGGTGCGCCTTACAAAGCTGTGGGATGCCTACGAAATCCAAGAAAAGGACTTCGAACAGGCCAAAGAGAAAATCAAGGTTTTAGAGGATGTCATCGCTGAGAAGGAGCGCATAATCCTCAGCTTGAGACAGGTTGCAGAAAACAGGGACACCCAGATCAGGGAACTGGAAATCAGAGTGTCCTCCTTGGAAAGGGAGAATTCGAATTTCGAGCCGAAGATAAAGGAATTCGAGCGGGATTTAAAGAAACAAAGAGATCAGTTCGGCAAATTATACTCGTTGGCCGAGGAGCTGGATGAAGAGCTGCGATACGCGAGAAAAGAAATCGAACTGAGGGATGAATGGTTCAGGGATCACATTGGCGTGTTCAGCAGCATGTGCAATGCCCTCAAATCAAGGGAAGAGATCACCAGGGAAACCGCGCTGAAACGCTCGATATCCTCGCCAAAGAGCGAATTTGCAAGGGATATCGAGATGTAGATTATCTATAATTCCCCCTGAATAAACACTTATTTTTCTATTGTAAAACTTAGCTTATATTTTCGTATTCTCAGTATCTTACCAGTTGAATCACCGAAGGGTGTCTTTTCATCATATCCTGTGCAAGGGTCTTGCCGATCCAGTATTTTCCGTCTACAAGTTCCGCATCCTTCGGAACCTCCCCAAGATGTTTCAGCATGGAAAATGAGGGCCTGTCTGCAATGAACACGCTTCCTCTCACTTCCAATGAAGTGTAAAATGAAATTGGTAGTAAAATCGAATGCATATCTAAGGGAAGCTCATCTTTTAACTTTTTCAGCGCATCCCTGTTGAAGTAATAATCGCTTCCGTCCTTTGTCAAGGTTTTTGAGGACTTCAATTCTAAAAGCTCAGATAGGGTCTTTTTTTGAACCACGATACCGCTGTTGATCTTGGACATTTCGAATTTTAGCCATTTTTTCATGGAGGATTCGTTCAGCATTGGTAAATGAAATGTGTCTGATATCATTTAAAATTATATCCTCATCTTCCTCCCAACTTCCTGATATTCCCCATGTTCATCATGTATCGGGCTTTTGGGGGTTTTCCGATGGTATCGATTAGGCCCCTTTTGGCAAGAGCGTTTATATTGTCCCTTGCCATCTTCTCGGTAATGCCCAGGCCTATTTCGATATCCGCGGCATCACCATTCTCCAGTTCGAAGAACACCTGCAGTACCTTTTTGGCGAGGTCAGGGAGCTCCTGGGTGGAGAGGAAATGATCGAGATGATAGTAATCGAGGGTATCCCTAATTACTCTGTTAGCTATGGGTATCTTGCCGTTTCTAAAATCCATTAGCAGCAGGTTGTTGAGAAGATCCAGATGATACAGGTACCTCCTTTCTTTAGAATAAGCGCAGAGCACCAAATGAAATGGCACGATGCCTTTACTCCTGATATCCTCCCAGAGCTCATATGGTGCGCAAAGCGGTCTCGGTGGAATAAGAGGCTTTTCATCGACTTTATCTGCCTGGGATTTGATAGACTCAGGTGAGTAGAAGTGGGCGAGGTAGCTTTCGAACATGGCCGGCTCGATTTGCGGCTCCTGTTCTGGATTCCATTGACTTAGAGAGAAGGGATTGACTGGAAAGAGCATCAAGGCACCTCTTCCCTGGCCTGTCACCTTTATTAACTTCGTGGGTGTGTCGTACTCCCATTGCTCCCTGGTGTTTGGATGGTAAAAATGTAGCTCCAATTCATCCCATTCTTCTTTTTCATAGAGTGCATCCAAAAGCGAATCATACCGTTTTCCATCCACTGAGAAGGTAACGTCGGCCAACTTCTTCTCGGTGTGCTTTTTGTATTTCTTTAATTCCCTGGGCAATTTTCTCTTTGCGTAATTATCCACCATTTTAGAAGGTGCGAAGCTCATAATTTTTTGACACTTTTTAACCAGGGCTGACATTGTAATCCGGAATGGTTTTTCTCCATATAAAAGATATGATGTGGTTATCAAGAGTAGACATTATGAACCTGAGCATAGAAAGATTCATAAATTTCAAACCCATTCTCGGGATTCACCAGGGGCAAGAGAAGATGGATTTCAAGTTGACCAAGGAACAGGAAATGATCAGGAAGATGGTCAGGGAATTCGCGGAGA
>CP070739.1:25594-46265 GCA_020347705.1 Methanomassiliicoccales archaeon
TAACTTGATTTTCTTGGACATACCAGATAAGATATATTTTTTGGGGTATAAATTGTTACCCCTTAGGGCATAAAATGTAATAGGAATTCCCGTGGATATCCCACGATATCTTTATGTACGAGGAATATGATAATAGACCTGACGAGACAATGGATGAGAAAGGAAGGCTCCTGTACGAGGAGGATATTAAGAAGAGAAGGGCCCAGGCTGAACTCAATCCCTACCATATATTTATTGTTGTTTCCCTACTATTCTTGATCTTAACATGGGCCGTTTTTGGTGTCATTGCATGGCGGGGTACAGCACTTTCTTGGTTAGCAGCCGGGCTTTTGATTTCCATTATTATTACCCTCATCCTGATTTATATCATTGATGAACTCTTGAGATTGGAGCTTACAAAATATATTCCAATCAAGGTGTACGAGAAGGGAATACTCATGCCAACCACGCCAATTGACAGGATTTTTTGGAGAAAGAAGCCCTTTATCCATGCAAGCGAACTTTCCAGCATTAGACTTATTCGAGCCCACAAACCCGAACAAAAGGATTGCCTCATAGCCACCACGGTAGGGAATAAGAATTATCCAAAAAGATATGACCGCAACTCCAAAGAGGTGCCCCAAATACTCGATGTTGTAAAAAGAACATTTTCACAGGTGAAAGTTGACATTTCCGAATGAGGGGGGGATTAAGCTAAGCGAGCAGTGGCTTCAACTACATCCCAATGCCAAGATAGCGCTTACCATCAAACCAAAAATAGGTGTAATTTCTGAGGTATAAATTGTTACCCATTCAGTCGGTACTTCCCGATACATTTATTTATCACTATTCATATTTAGTTCCAAATGTGAGAGGTTGGTGATAGGTTTGATAGATGAATATTACATGAGGTTGGCTACAATAAACTCAAATCCGAATTTAGTTAAATCCATGAGTGAGGAAGAGAGAACCCGTTTAAAGAATGCTTTGGAGAATGTTCAGAACAAATTAAACGAAGGTGATGATGAGGTCAAAAACGCAATAGAGAATTTTATAACTGTATTTGACGATTTGAAGCTGGATGCGAACCTCCAAAAGGAGATTAAAACCCGAAGCATCATGCCAAAAGAGGAAACAAGCCTTCCGAGACAAATCCTGAATGATGTAACTATTATGACTTTAAACACGCTATGACTTTTAACATGTTTTAATCGACTTCTTTACTTATATTTAGGGCACAGTATCTTTCACCGGTAAATCTCCACTAAATAGTAATAAACCAAACTTTTATTATGTATTATATGTTTTAGAATAAAATATCATAGAATTCCCTCTTGGTTATTACCATGATACAATCGAAAATAAAGATACCATCTTTGGTAAGCATTGATGCCTATATTAAAGGTGATTCCTCAAAGCATACCGATGTATTGGAACCAGAGGAATTAGATAAGATTTTACTAAAAATTCAGAAGGAGTACAGCGGAGAGATAATTAATGATACTATTCTATGTGCATCTATAAATGGAAAGGATCTGTTTGTTAAGGTAATCAACAGGGAAGATTTCTGTGTTTTTACAACGATAATCTCGCCAAAGGATGATGATTATATCTCTGATGACTGGACCAAGGATATATCTATGTATTCAAAGGAGATACAAAATATTCAGAGTCTGCTTCCTAAGAAAAGGATAGCAAACCTACGGGTAATTGCGACTGCCGGTTTCAAGGAAGATGGAATGAGTGAGATGTTCATAAAGGAGTACAGTGCTTTTTTCAATAAACGAATTAACGAGCTCGGAATGGTGTACAATATTTGTATTTTAACCAAAGATGATCAAATTGAGAACCCTCCATTCCACATGAAGGATTACGTTATTGCCTCAATTGCAAAAGATCTAGATGATTCCAAGAGAATAATCTCGGAGCTTCTGGATGATCTGGCCTTCCTGGCAGTTTTTGAGGGTAAATTGGAACGTATGTATAAGGCGTATGTGACTTTTGACAAACGAATCGATGGGATGGAGAAACGATCTGTCGATATGCTCAAAACCACATCTGACATCTTAAAACAAGATGTATCCCAGAAAACATTGGAGGAGCTTTTAATTCAGATATCCAAACAGTTTTCGGAAATATCTACCATGGTTGCTACCATCTCTCATGACATATCTACCGTAAACAGCAACATCCATAATGCAAGTACCATCTACAACAAATGGAATGAGATCCCGCATGGAAGTTATCCCATGGTTCATATAACTTCCCTTAAGGATCTTGACGTTATTGCCTATGCTTATAAATCCATCGGAGATAAATTGGAGATAACGAGAGGACGATTGAACGACACTCTTGGTATCATAAAAACATATCTTGATTTAAAACAACAGAAAGTGAGCTTGAAACTCCAAAGTTCCATTGAAGAATCTAGTAAAAGCCAGGAGTCTATATTGAAAGCCGCTCAGGAAGAGAAGATGGCATCTGAAAGAAGTGAAAGATCGTTAAAGTTTCTCACCTATCTATTCGCAGGCTTGGGTATATCCGAAATCCTTGCAAATTTTATAATATTCTATATTCAAGGTGGAAATATCACAACAACATTTTTATATTTTTCAATCACGTTATCAATTCCATTAATAATAATAGCTCTCATAATAATAACAATTAAAAGAAGATCTGAAAGAGAACAGACCCAAAATAAAAAACATACATAAGTTTTGATCTATTCCAATCCCAATTCCTTTCTTATTTCATCTTCTATTTTCTTATGTTGGTCAGGGGATAGGTCGATTTGCATTCTAAGCTCCATAATGAGACGTTTTTCTTTATCGGATAATACCCCATCTTGCCATGCCTCTCTCAACACTTTTTTATAGTTTTCTTGTTTGACCTTTTTAAGTTCCTCTATACTTTCAAGTGCTTTCGAAGGCTGATTTAATTCTTTCAAAGCATCGATCTTTTTGTTCCATACATAAATATTCTTGGGGGACAGCTCCAAAATAGAATTACTGCATTTAAGAATCTCTTCCAAATCATCTTGCTGTTCATAATATCTTAGTCTTTCATGCCACATTTGAAGATTTTTTGGTGTGAACTCAAGGAGTCTATCGATGGCAATTATCAATTCATTCATGTTCTTTAGCTCTTTTGCTAATTTATATCTTATTTCCCAGATATCTTTATCTCCAGGCGTTTTTTCAAGTGTGGTCTTCAATGTTTCTAGGGCATCCCCGAATCTACCTAAATCATAGAGGGTTGTTGCTTTTTCCTTTAATAAAGTCAGATTCTCAGGATATGCTTCTAATATTCGATCATAACATTGTATTAATTCATCTTGTTTGTCTAATTCCTTGAGAATCGATAACATATTTTGCCAGGTTTCAATTTCGTTTTCGTCTAATGCGATTATTTCTTTATACGTAATGTATGCATCTTCATTCCTTTCTAATGCCTCCTGTGCGGCAGCTTTTTGCTTTAAAAAGGAGATTTTTTCCGTCGGATCTTCAAGTTCATAAACATTGACTTTCTCGATGCATTTCATTGATTCCTCATACCTGCCCAAATTGAATAAAACATTACCTTTGATGTAAAGCGCTTTCTCATGATCGGGTTTCGATTCAAGGATTTTGTTCATGGATTCTAATGCTTCCTCATTTCGCCCCATCCTATTGAGGATTTTACCCTTATTTAAATGAGCGTTTATTAACCTTTGATTCAATTCAATTCCTCCTTGTTAAAATATTATATGTAAAGTTTTACTCACCCTCCCATAAGCCCTCGTGATCAGGCTCAGCCTCGTTTTTCGTCTCGAGTTCAATCACCCTTTCCCAACATTTGAGTGATTCCTCCTCACGTCCCATCTTCGTCAGTGCATTCGCATAAATCTCCCATAAGCTGGAATCATCAGGATTGTTTTTTAATACATCAATTCCGATTTCTATAATCCCCTGATATTTTTCCAGTTCGTTGAGAACGATGAATTTGTCCTTCATATAATTGATATTTTTCGGATCTTTTTTAATTAAAATGTTTAAAAATCTTAATGCCAAACTGTATTTTCTGAGGGTTATTGCTGCATTGTTCAACTTCTGCAGATTTTCGACATCGTTGCTGTCCAATTCTCCGATTTTCACAAAATATCTAAATGCTTCTTCGATCCTATTTTGATCCTCCATTATTTGAGCAAGTGATTTCAAGGTTTCGATATTATCTGGATTTATTTTTTTTGCTTGTTCATACATTTTCAAAGCATCCTGTTCCTGGTGGAGATCTTTATATATACGTGCTGTGCTCAACAAAGCAGGCTCATTCGTTTCTTCTAGCTCCGAGCATTTTAAATAAATCTTCAGGGCATCCTCTTTTTTACCCTGCTCATCCAATATCCTGGCCTTCTTGAGCCATAATCTTGCCGTTTGGGGTGATACCTGAAGATATTTATCATACCATTGAATTTTTTCTTCCTCTAGGCCATCTAACTCTTCTAATTGCTCTTCCACCTCAAAAAGGATAGTTTCGTCGTCAATATCTGAATCAATGAGTTTTTGAACACATTTGATTATCTCCTTCTCTTCCCCACCTAATTCCCTCAAAAGTCTTAATTTTTGATGCCATGCTTCGATGTTATCCGGATTTAACTTCATCACATTATCGTAACATTTGAGAGCCTGCTCCTTCTCGTTGAAAATATCATGTATCGGTGCTTTTTTCAGCCATGCCTCGGCGTTGTTTTTATCCATATCGAGGACGGTATTATAACACTCCAGCGCCTTGTTGAATTTCTTTAGTTCAAAGAGTGTGGATCCCTTTTTCATCAGTAGATTTTCCTTACCGGGATTTATTGCGAGTGCATCATTGTAGTTGGACAACGCTTTCTCGAATTGATTATTATGATACAAGATGTCTCCCATCTTTATATATGGCAGACTGAACCTTTTTGACAATCTAATTGCATTAGCAAAACATTTTACGGCTTTTGAATAATCCTCCAATTCCATATGAGCTACACCTTTTTGGTACCAGGCCTCCGGGAATTTCGGCATCGTTTTTAGGATTTTATTGTAGATGTTAATTGCATCTTCAACTGCATCCTGTGCCATGAAATCATTCGCCCTCTTCAACAGCTCCCTCTCCTTGCCAGCCTCTAGCTTTTGAGCCAAGCTCTTGCATTCGATAGCCTCTTCAAACTTGCCCATACTGCCCAATGCCACCGCTTTGTCATGCCAGATCTCACTTGCATCGGGCTTACGCTCGATAGCCTTTTCATAACATTCAAGGGCTTCTTTGAATCTCTGAAGGCCCCTCAATGCATTCCCAGTTAAATGCCACGCATTGTACCGCTCTGAATCGACACCTATCGCCATGTCAAATGAACTAATAGCATCTTCGTAATCCTTGTTTTTAAGGTGCTGAAGACCTCCGAGAATCCATCCTTGGTATAGCTCTTTCCTCTTCTTTGGATCCGATATTTTCAGCTCTTCTTTTCTCTCCTTTTCTTTCTTCTTCTCGCCCTCCAACTCATCCTTACCAACTATTTCCAGTTCCATATCCTCTGACTTTTCGCGTATCCTCTGTGCCGGGTCACCGTATTGAAGAAATGCTGCCCAGGTGATATCATGCGGGTATATCTTTTGAAGTTCCATTCTAGCCTGTCTGCACGCTTCACCCACCTTTTTGTTTTCAATGAGACCCGTATAAAATTGCACCGAAAATTCAGCAGCACTTTTATCTGGAACCGGCCAGAAGGCACCCATAAAACCGATGGCCCCGCCCAGTATAAAGGCGGATCCTAGACCTTCTGTATCGGAAATTTGCGAGTAATCTTTCGTCTCTATGATTTCTTCTCTACCGGACCCGCATGCATTTAGATAAACATAGGGTCGACCGTTGAGTGAGGCTTTGATTTCCGAGGAATAGAGTTTTCCGGAACTGGATATCAATGCCGCATCCTCTCCTGCAGATTCTGAATCGGCATGGCCTGCGTAATGGATCACATCGTATTCTCCATCACTTAGAGCCTGTAATATATTCTCTTTTGATGCGTCAGTTTTAACCAGTTTGGTGATATTCACCTTCTTCTTTAAAATGGATTCAATGTAATTTACTTCTCTTTCGGTATTTTCGAGGTCTCCTGTGGGATTAGCTATTAAAAGGAAATTCAACACTTTTCCCCTTGTGTACTCGTTAACTCTCGCCTCTTCCTTGGTCTTTAATATTCGACCAATTGGTACATCCAAGCATAGAAAATTCTCGCCGTTATAAATCGATTCCCATAGAATCTCACCATCATTAGACTCAATAATAATTGGATCCTTTATTTCCCTTAAATGATTTTGAACTGTAGGGGGAACGAAGGTTGAAAGGAGCTTCTTACCGAGGTCCGTTAGTTGTGTGTAGGCAATTTCACCCATACCACCTCCATCGCTCAATCCCGCCATCATGTTATTGAAGCTCGCTACATTTTGAAATTCATCCTTGATACTGTCCCTCTCCTCGTCCTTGAATCCGATAAACTCCGAGATCTTCGAAGCTCCCTTCTTCTCCTGGGGCAATTCAAGTGAAACTTCATACTCGTCAAATCGCTTTGTGAGGGACAAGGTGGCAACATCGGGGGGTTTGAGGTATTTGTACCCGGTAACGTATTTATTTATGTTCTGGACGACGGGTCTATCCGCATCCTTACTGCTTCCAGCTAGGGACTCATAATATTCACTCATATCATCAATAATCGCACTGTAATCTATGTCATCCTTGACTGTCAATTCCCCTTCCTCTCCAGATTCCGCCTGCTTCTCAAATTTCTTCTTAGCCATCAGCTCGCCGATTTTTTTGCCTCTATCTACCATTTTTTTTGAGTGTTTTCGAATAGTAAAAATGATAATAAGTATTGCAAACGCCGTGATGACAATCACCATAATGTAAGCGATATAGATCAGATTGCCGGAAGATGCATTATCACCGGCATTGCTCTGGGCGATGGCCATTGGGAAGGTCAACAATAATAAGATTAGAATAAACTGGATCAAGTAGAATCTGATTGGCCAATTTTTCGAGTTTTCGTATTTATCTCGATTATTTTCTTGCATACTCCCAACCTTCCTTTCTTCATATGCGAATTTGTTCATTTATTTATGGTTCCTCCTCAATTTCATAGTCTAGGCCGGTCTCCTCAAAGTTCTCTTCATCAGGACGCGCCTCTTCGATTTCTTCTACCGATATGAAATCTTCGTCAGATGCTTCTGAGGGTTGTTCTTCAGGGATCTCCTCTAATCCACTTCCGCCTTTCCTGCTGGTGAATAATAGAATAAATACCATGATAATCAGGATCACACCAAGCATTGCGATAAGGGGCATCATAGTTTCATCTACTGCCCCTTCTTCCACTGCCTTTCCCTCTCCCAGTGGAATCAGAGGTTGGCTGTCCTCACTATCGGGTATGTTATCACCATCGTCGTCACTGTCCACGTTATTACCTATTCCATCTCCATCTGTATCTTTCGATTCTGCGCCGTCGTATGGAAATGCATCTGCACTATTATGTACACCATCGCCATCAATGTCCTGGTCAGAATTATCGCCGACACCGTCTGAATCCGCGTCTGTCCATTCATTGGCATCGTTTGGGAAATCGTCGGCACTATTCGAGTAACCGTCTCCATCCCTATCTGAGTCCTCATTATCTCCAATACCATCCTCATCTGTATCTTCCGATTCTGTGCTGTCGTACGGGAAATCATCTGCACTGTTTAGAACACCGTCACCATCGATGTCAAGGTCAGAATTATCGCCTATACCATCAGAATCCATGTCATTCCATTCATCAGCATCATCTGGAAAAGCGTCCTCACTATTGGAATGGCCATCGCCGTCTCTATCTGCGTCCACACTATCGCCCAGGCCATCGCCATCGGTATCTTTCGATTCTAGGTTGTCGTACGGAAAATCGTCTGCGTCATTTAAAATCCCATCGCCATCTATATCCGGGTCTGTATTATCCCCAAGGCCATCGCCATCACTGTCCTCCCACTCGTCTGGGTCCACGGGGAACTCATCCTCGGCATCGTCGTACCCATCGCCATCATCATCAGAATCTGCATTGTTGCCTGTTCCATCAGAATCTGTGTCCTTTGATTCTGTGCTGTTGTATGGAAACTCATCCACCTCGTTCAGAACGCCGTCGCCATCGATGTCTGGATCTGTGTTGTCTCCGAGACCGTCACCATCGCTGTCCTCCCATTCACCTGGATCCATGGGGAACTCATCCTCAGCATCATCGTACCCATCGCCATCATCATCAGAATCTGCATTGTTGCCTGTACCATCAGAATCTGTGTCCTTTGTTTCAGAGGCATTGTAAGGAAATGCATCCACATCGTTGAGAACACCATCGCCATCTATATCGGAATCCGAGTTATCACCGATACCATCTGAATCCGTATCATTCCATTCATATTCATCGTACGGGAATTCATCCTGGGGATTCAGTACGTCATCATTATCGATGTCTGGATCCGGATCGGTACCAGCTTGATTGTCTCCCATCCCGTCACCATCGGTATCGGTCCATTGTGTCGGATCGTATGGAAATGCATCTTGTACATCTATCACACCATCACCGTCGTAGTCTGCAGGCTCGGTTCCAGGTTCAGTGTAATGAATGACAAGAACCGAAAGTGAGGTTACGGGGGTGCCGTTGTCTTGACCGTCCGAAGGTGTGACTACGACGTAGATAAGGTCATTGGCCTTGAAATAACTGGGCATGAGTATAGAGGATTCAGCCCCGCTTATTAGACCGCTTTGGTTGTACCATTCATAATAATAAACCTGGTTGGTATCACCATCCAGATCGGAAAATCCCATAGGTGTCGCCACTATTGGCTGGTTATCATAAGGTGGACTTGGGCTCAGTGATACCGAAGAAATTGACGGTGGTCGATTGGGCGCACCTGGGTATGATTCGGGATCATAGGGATCGGTTCCCGCTGCTATTTCATCGGCATCGGTATGACCGTCATCATCATCATCGGTATCAAGGATATCAGGATTGTAATCTCCATCGAAATCATCCGGTTGTGAATTAAAATCCAATGGATTGGAGCCCGCGGCAGTTTCATCAGAATCGGTATAGCCATCGTTGTCATCATCAGGATCAGCATTATTTCCCACGCCGTCGGAATCGGTATCCTTCCATTCGGAATTATTGTATGGAAACATATCCGCGCCATTGAGAACACCGTCACCGTCAATATCGAGATCAGAATTGTCACCAATACCGTCTGAATCTGTATCGTTCCATTCGTTTTTATTCTCCGGAAACGCATCCACGCCATTGAGCACATCGTCATTATCGATATCGGGATCAGGATTGTTGCCTGTCTGGTTGTCACCCAATCCATCGCCGTCAGTGTCCTTCCATTGTGTCGAATCATATGGGAATGCATCATTCATATCCAAAACACCATCGCCATCATCGTCCTGATCTATGTTATCTCCAAAACCGTCTCCATCCGAATCTTGGTATTCTGTAGGATCGTATGGGAAATCATCTGATTCATTTGGAACAGAATCGCCGTCGATGTCCCCATCAGTATTGTCACCTATTCCATCGTTGTCAGTATCACTCCATTCTGAGCTGTTAAATGGGAAATCGTCTGCACTGTTAAGGTAATCGTCACCGTCGATATCGGGATCAGAATTATCACCAATGCCGTCTGAATCCGTATCATTCCATTCATACTCATCATATGGAAATTCATCTGGACCGTTCAACACACCATCGTCATCGATGTCAGGGTCTGGATTATTGCCTGTTTGATTGTCTCCCAATCCGTCGCCGTCAGTGTCTGACCACTGAGTGGGATCGTACGGGAAGTCATCCTGGGCGTCCACGACTCCGTCCCCATCATAATCATCTATGGTTTGTCCTGTAAAATGAATGATTATTACACTCAGGGATGTTACATTCGTACCGTTGTCCACTCCATCAGATGGCTGGACCACAACATGAATTATATCATCTTCAGCAAAATTGGTTGGTGCCAAAATGGAGGATGTCGCACCTGGAATAGGGGCACCATTTTTATACCACTGGAAGTAGTATACTTGCGTTGTATCCCCATCAGGATCTGAAAAGCCCACAGGTAGGGCTGTAAGTACCTGGTTGTCAAACGGTATGTCAGGCAGAATCGTAACACTTTCTATTGAGGGTGGACGGTTGGGGGAGCCCGGATAATGGTTTGAATCATACGGGTTGGTTCCAGCAGCTATTTCGTCAATATCGTTGAAACCATCGTTATCATCGTCGGGGTCCATCCATGTGAGGTTGGAATTGGTTTCATCGCCATCAGGGATGTAATCCCCATCGAAGTCAGCAGGTTGGGAATCGAAATCTAATGTGTTGGATCCTGCAGCTTGCTCGGCGGTATCGTTGTATCCGTCGTTGTCATCATCTGTGTCGGCATTGTTTCCTATTCCATCGAAATCGTTGTCAAACCATTCATTGGGATCAGCAGGGAACATATCGATATTATCATTATATCCGTCACCATCGGAATCAGGATTAGCGCCTGGATCCACATACAATATTACGATAACGGTGTTGGATTGTACCGAAATACCGTAATCCTCGCCGTCATAGGGTCTGACTATACAATATACCGTATCATCTGGAGAGGTAAAGCTCGCTGGAAGGTAAGATCGGGTGGCTCCAGAAATCAACCCTGATTGGTTATACCAGGTATATTCGAATGAACCGGCAGGGTCGAAATCCGCATCAAAATACCCGGTGTATGCAGTGGATATGGGTTGAGTGTGGTACGGAATAGCTGGTGATAGAGTCACTGTTAATATGGATGGTGGGCTGTTGGATATGATGATGGATAATGTATTTACAGGATTTCCGGTAAGTTGTCCATCCCATGGTGTGAGTTGACACCTTATCTCATCACCCTTTACAAAAACACCACTCAACGTTTGGGTATTGGCACCACTGTAATTGGTCCATACCCCAGAATTGTTCCACTGCCATTGATATAGGTAACCTTCAGGATCGTAGTCAGGGTCGTACCACCCCTCTCCTGACGCCAATAATGTGGATGCGACAGTCGCAGGTGATGGAGTGATGGATCCTCCAGTTGCGCTTGGTGGTCTATTTGTAGGGCTGTCACCGTTGTGATGTAGTTTGTTGTTGATGAAGATGGTGCCCAGATCTGAGAATAAGGCTATGCCGTGATCGAAATTGTAGCATATCTCGTTGTCCCTGAAGATTCCAATATTGTATGCGATATCTACACCGTCATCGTCATTATATGAGATGTAGTTATCCTTGAAATAGGCTGCACAATAGAAAAGATGGACGCCATCATCACCCCAGTATGGAGCTGATATTGTGCAATTCTCCACAGTGAGATTGGAGTCCTCTCCATGTATACCGTAATCCACGAAATCCTCGATCGTGAGGTTATGTATCCTGACAATTGAGTGATCAGAGTAAATACCATCCAGGTTGCTCTTGTAAATGGTATCGTCGGGTCCAATTACAACGCCATCACAATTGACGATACCGATTCCGCCACTATAATAATTGTAAAAGTAATTACCATGGACCCAAGTATCGGATGCTTCAAGATAGATACCATAATCTGAATTGTACTGTATGTCATTTGCCTGTATTTCCCCTGAAGATTGTAGCAATGATATCCCATCTTCGTCGTTATCATATATTAAATTTCCCTGTATCATTCCATTGAAACCTGTACCGTAGATTCCGTTAAGCCAGTTAGATGAAATCAAATCATTGTCATATATCTGGGGGCTTCCGTAATTGATGTATATTCCATTAAATCTATTATTATCGATCTCCACATTATCGTGTATTAATGGATCGCAACTGTCCACATATACTCCGTTTTCATAATTATCATATATTTCATTCTCATATATCTCAGGTGTGCCATTCCATACATAAATGCCGTTAGCATAGTTATTACCAATGCCATTTCTATATATTGTAGGACTACAGCTGTCGACATATATGCCGTTATCGTTGTTATAATATATATTGTTCCAAGGCCCGACGGACACATCAGCATTGAAGAGATACAGCCCATTATGCAATGCATAATAGATATTTGTCATACTCATATAGAACGACTCTGGGTTCTCCAGATAAACAGTAGTTGGCCGTTTGATATCGCACCCCTCCAAATAGACTGTGCCATATATCTCGAAATCGAAGTGATCACCCGGATTGGCATTGTAAAAATTGCAGTCATAAGCCATTAATGCTCCACCTGTGTTCACAGACCAATGGGTCTGGTAGGGGTCGGTTTGATAAAGATAGAAACATGCCCCTGAATTGAGATTCAGGTCAAAGAAGCCATCTCCGCTGTATACGAAGTCGCCGTTGCCGTAGAAGCTGGAATTATCGTTGTATACATCCCACACCAGAAAGTTATAAACCGAGTATATTGCCCAATAAGGATGACCTAATATGGAATTGTTCTTTAGAATTGAAGGGTTGAAATTGGAATCATAGGCATAAACTCCATTATTTCCGTTATTTTTGATGAGGTTCCCCTCGATTTCCATGGAATGCCAGGTTGTACCGTCTGTGTTAATTGTTATGCCATTGCCATCGTTCCCTAGAATTTCATTGTCCTTGATTATAACTGTATTGACTCTGGTTAGGGTTATACCATCGCCGTTACCCCAAGCGCCATCTATGGATCCTTCAATCTTGTTGTTGATTATCGTTACCGTGTCATGGGAGCCGTCAGATTCCTTTTCAATCCAGATCCCTCCATCTAAGGAGTTCTCAAAGGTGTTCCCTTGAATCAAAACTGTGTCACTGTTTCCCTCCATCCAGATGGGTAGCCAGCTGCCTGTGAAATTGTTGTTGATTATTTCGATTTTACTTGAATGGGCGTTCTGGTAGATCCACATAACTCCCCATGTGTTATCTTCAAAATAATTATTCTTGATTGTGTTGTTGCCTGTTGATTGCAGGATTCTTAAGGCTTCCCGTCCGGCATAGGCAACGGTATTGTCCTCTATCTTGAAATCTGCGCAATTTTGAATGGTAATTCCTGTATAATCGAGGTTGTTCAAATCATTGTTACATAGAATGGAATTTCCTTTTATATCGGTTAGATTCACACCAAACTCACAATTTGTAAATCTGTTGTTATCTATGACAGGTGATGTGGTATTGTACATCCACAGGCCAAAGGTTGCGCTATCGACCTCGTTATTTGTGATATAAAACATCCCGGAATTGTCCTCCAATAACAGGCCATATGTATCAGATGTGAGTACGTTATTATCGATGTATATATTGTTGGAGCCCGTGGTTTTATTTATGCTTATGGCTCTATTTACATTGAATTCCAAGGTATTATTGGAAATATGAACATCGCCTAGTAGATTCAAACCTTCCAGAACGATTCCGCTCATCAGGTTCAACTCAAAAAGGTGGTTATTATCGATAAGCCCTGAGCTACAATTCAGCAAATAGATACCACCATACATTGTATTGTTGATAGTATTATCTAAAATCGAAGGGGAAGATCCGTCCACAGCTATAATGCCTACAAGTGAATTCCAAATGTGATTATCGTCGATCATTGGTGAGGAGCCGTTTATGAATATTGCACAGCCCATGGTATCATAAATATTAGAACCGTTGATCCTGACAGTGTCTTTGAATATCTCGATTCCCCCAGGCTCATCGTTAAAGAGATCTGCCCAAAGGTTTTTGACCTCGGAGTTGAGCATGTTCATTGTGCCGTTGACTATGAACCGGAATCCATATGAGGGATTGATGGAAATTAATTTGCTGGAATTTGTTATGTTGAGTATCCCTGTGGAGGTGACCTTGATCCAGGTAGGAACGAGATTTGATGAGGTGTTGAAAATCAACGTCACATTGTCGAATATAACTTCAGAGGATATCGTAAGATTGTTGCCTATTATGATCTTGTCCTTGTAGATACCGGAGACTGGATAGTTATCAGGCCATTCTTCTGCAATATAAACTGCAGTGGACTTCGTGATCTCCGAATTGTTAACATAGTCTGTTGAGTTGTAATAGATCGTATGCCACCCTTCGGAATAGCCGCTGAGATTGAACTCGGTTGTGTATTCTATCCATGCCCCACTATCTATTTTGTAGTTGGTAATCAATACACCAGAAGTGTCAGAAACCGATAAACCAATATTGGTGGAATAGCCAATGAGGAACTCTCCCGTCCCAGTATAAAGACTGGTAACTGGTGGATCATTATCCAATACTAGGTTGATTGTATCGGATCCGTAATTCCCATCATTATCGTATACCGTGACAGTTATCAGTGTCTCGGTTTCGGTGGAGTCAACAACATAGTTCAACTCGTACTCCCACTGGGTTCCTCCGGTGTTCTCGTCTGTGTCCATGACTGAAGTGTTGCCGAACGCATCCGTCCCTTGGGCGTAATCCAGATTACCGTTGTCATCAGTTTCTATTCGCAGCTGGAACAGGGCACCTTGCAAGGCCGTGTTATTGTAGATCAGTGTCTGGTTGTCCGGGGAATACAGATTCGGCGCATTTTCGTATATCGAATCGATATAGAACTGCGGAACCGCCGGGATTGCACCGTCATCCTCAACCACTGTTGCATCGAGTAGGTAGTTTGCATAGCCGTCCTGGATATTGCCAGGCACATATATGATATCGGGTGTTATGCCGGTGTCGTAACCCGATTGTTCTTGAATGCCAAGTATCATCTCGGTAGGAGATAACTGATATGAATTAAGCGTATCAACAAGGTAACCGCCCGATAACGAAAAACCGGTTCCGTCGAAAGTCCCGAAAACAGCTTCAGAGAACTCTATATAATACTCGTCAATAAAACCGTTTAAATCTTTATCGTTGGTCGTGGCACTGATGACCTGCGGCCTGAGGCCGTCCACTGCCATATGTGAATTGGGTGATACAACATTTACAGACAAATCTGTTATCGTCCCCACCAGGGACACAGTGGGTGTGGCATTAGTTTCAAGGGCAGATATCGTAAGTGTAACTTCACCAGGTGCGGTTTCTGCGGCTGCGGAGATGGTATAACCACCTGATATTGTAAAATCGCTTCCGTCGGCATCAACTGATGTCCCATCGATATCTTCACTGAATATCGCGAGGATATTGGCGTTATTGGTGCTGTTGCCTGTTCTGGAATTGCCGGTAATGGCCTTGACAAATATGGGTAACGCCCCGTCCTGCTCGATGATTGCTCCGCTTGTCACCTGGCCCAATGCATTATGCTCCACTGTTTCGAAAGCGGGATGAAAATCCAGACCGCGATGATTGAATTGGTAAAATACCGTCACCCTGTCATAGGAGGATTGGGGGATTGTGATATCGGTATATCCGTCGTTGTTGAAGTCACCGGTGGCAATCCCATACGCTTCTGGATCGGACCGATCGTCCCATTTAATCCGAAAAGCGCTTCCATACGTGTAGGCATCATACTGATCCTTGTGGCAGACATATATGTACTCGTAGGAATATCCGGCACACGAAGTGATGATATCGAGTCTTTCGTCTCCAAGGACATCGGCAACGACGACGCCAGTGGGACTGTTGTACACTCCCCGCGTCTCCAGCGTACCGAAATTATTGGATTCATCTTGATACCTGATTGATATCATGTGAGAGCCACGATCGGCTGTAATCAAGTCATTGAGGCCGTCTCCATTAACATCGACAATCTCCACATCATAACCATCATTTCCTCCCATAGTGTAGGCAGTGCTTGGATGGTTAATAATATTACCGTTATCATCCTGTAAGAAAATGTACACTAGATCCGGATTGTAACCAGTGGTGGTAACCGCGATGTCGTCCTTTCCATCATTGTTCAGGTCTCCGCATTCCACTGAAAATGGGTATTGACCGGTGGAGTTCGTGGTATACCCCAGGTCAAATAGGTTGGTCGCGGGATTCTGTCTATAAATATGTATCTTGTACCCGTAATATCTCGATATAACGATATCGTTCAAACCGTCCCCGTTCACGTCTCCGATGTCCAATCCGTAGTGGTTGTCGTTTGGGGTGGCAACAACCGTACTGTCGCCCATGGTGCCGTTTTTGTTTTGATAGAAAATGCTGATATCATAGGGACTATTATAATTTACAACGGCGATGTCGTTGAGGCCATCATTATTCAAATCTCCAATTGCTATCTCTTTCGGTTCATTACTACCTGTGGTTTTCGAGGTTTTCGTTTTGTTGATGCCGTTCTCATCTTGGTAGAAGATGTTGATACTATCGGCAGACCCGCCATTGGAAACCACGATATCGTCCAAACCATCATTGTTCAGGTCTCCGGCCGCTATTCTCCTTGGGTAATCGTCGGTTTTGATGTTATGCTGATAGCCAATTGCCCGATCATGATTATACATGTAAACAATCCGATCTTCTTCGTATAACGCAATTATAGTATCATTCCATCCGTCATTATCAATGTCCTCCACAACAAGACCAGTGGGGCCATAACCTGCAAAATATTCGTCATACCTCGCAGGAAACGGGTCGTCGGTAATAAGATCCACGGGTTGCTGAAAGAATACTTGAAGTGTATCACGGTTGTAGTTTACAACCAGTACATCGTTTTTACCGTCGTTATCCATGTCCGCCACTTTAAGGTCATATGGCTCATCAGAGTGAACGTTATGGGCAATCTTCGCATTGAACCATCCAAACTCATCCGCATTCCAGGTATCCATGTAATTGCCAAAACATGCGGTGATGATGTCGTTTCTTCCATCGCTGTTGATGTCTGCAATCTCCAAGGTATATGGAAGGTTGGAAGAACCTGTTAATGGCAGTGATGGATTAAACGTTCCGGGAGAAGCCGGTTTCTGAGTGATGACCGATATAGTATGGGCATTATAATTAGCAACAGCTATATCCTCGAATCCGTCCTGGTTTAGGTCCCCTATTGCCACACCTAACGGATAAGATTCAGACGTGGTGATATCATTCCTTATCAGGGCGGCCTGCCTCATTCCAATAGAACCGTCCTGCAATAATGTTGTGATGTACCATTTATTCGCGTAGTGGCTCACGGCTATATCGGTCAATCCATCGTTGTTAAGATCACCTGTGGCTAATCGCCAAGACCAATTATTGGTATTCACAGTAACCCTTGATTCGAGGTTGCCGCTGCTGTTCTGGTAGAACAGGCTTATAATACCACTATTACCAGTTCCTGTGGAATAATACCAATAATTCGCGACTACTATGTCGTTTAGGCCATCGTTGTCAAAATCACCTATGGCAACATCCCTTGGATCTCTACCGGCGTAATAGTCCACACGCTTATGCACCTTCATACTATGATCCCGGTATAAGACTGATATCTCGTCAGTGGTTCCGTAATTTGCAGTGACAATGTCGTCTATACCATCATTGTTGACATCGCCAATTGCGATATCGTGGGGCTGGTCATCAACTGTATAAAAATACCCCGGATCCAGCCAACCGCTTTCCAGTACCTGATTAATCACTGTGAATTCCTTGCCATAGGGTTCGGCATAAACGAAATCCTCAAAACCATCCGAGTTCAGGTCGCCTGATGCAATGGCATTTACTCCATAGGTTGTTTTATTGTAATAGAGCACATCATATAAGTTATTACGCTGGCGCAGCAGCTGTGAGATCGTTTTGTTTTCGGGATTTGTAACAAGTATGTCCCAGCGGGTGTCGTAATTGAAGTCGAAGATCTCCAGCTTTTCGGGTTTGACGTCGGTATCAAATGTTACAGCAGCATCCAGGAATCCGTTTCCGCTGTTGAAATAGAATATGGAAATTGAATTGCTACCGTAATTTGTACAGATAACATCGTCATAACTGGATTTATCGAGATTTACGATCTTGATGTCTTTTGGTTGGGAGCCCGTTGCCATGTTCGTCTTTGGTTGCAGCATACCGGCAGGATTCTGCTGTATTACAAACATTTCGTCGGTGCCGTTCTTGACAATACCGATATCATACCAATTATCGCTGCCCCAGATTAGGCCGATGGCCGAAGCCACCGGATCCGTCCCAGTTAACTGCGCATTGAATCCATTGAAATGCCATGTTGTGAAAACACCGCCGCCGCTACCCTTGAAAACAGAAATGGATTCGCCAAGACGGTTGGTGGTTACAATATCCACAATTCCATCATTACTGACGTCCCCGATGTCGATATCAACAGGGCCTTCGTCGGTATCATAGACGCCAACAGCCGAAAAGCTTCCATCTAATACTGCATCCTGTAGAAGCACTGTTACAGTATCATTGTAGTAATTGGTAACGGCAAGATCTATCCTATCATCGCCGTTGAAATCATACACTGCCATTTTTCCGGTCCGAATTCCAAGATCGATTTCATAATCTGGTACGGTTGGGAAATCATCGTTGTTTGTTTGATAATAGAAAGCAATGCTTTCGTTCCTTCCCGATAATAATGCAATATCGTCCCTCCAATCATTGTTGAAATCATATGAAATAATATCTTGCGGTTCCATGGTGGGATTGTCTAATAAGTATTGCTGTCCAGAGGGGTAAGTAATATCAGGTGTTGCATTAGTATCATAACTTCCACTCTCAACAAGTGCAATTGTGACCTCATTATCCGCCGACAAAGACGAATTTGGTTTATCTATTGTATATCCATCTATCGATATTGCATCTAAAAATCCATCCACGTAATAAATTGGTTCTGTGAATCTAATCACATATGCATCTATCATTCCATTTGCATCGATGTCGTCAGTTACTGCACTTGTTATCAAAGGCACGGCGCCATCGGTTTCGTCGACGTCATCAGTTCCTACCGCTGACATGTTGTTTCCTACAATATCCGTTACCGATCCTGGCCCGTCAGTGTATGTCAATTCCTTGGTATCGGTCCCTGGGATCCCGCCACCAAAAGTTGCATTGATCACGGTGTCATTGGATGTTCCGGCAGTATCCCAGCCCGTGCCGGCAAGGCCGCCGAGAGCGAAGTTTCCGGGCACGATTGTGGCGTCCAAGACAGGTTCTGTGAAATAGATAGTCGCGTTCTCGACATTCCCGTCCCCATCGGTATCCAGGGTAACAACCGTATCAATCTGGGGTTTTACTGCATCGATAATAAATCCATCATATGGATCCAAGTGTGTACTGTTGCCCCTTCCTGCGTTTGTCATTTTAATCATGTTCTTTCCTATGGACATGTTCAAGTAATCTCCGTGAATCGGGTTAGAAGACAGGTTCAGGGCGATATATAGGTAGGTGAAGCTCAAGGCCGGTATGTTGAGATTGAGGCTCGCGAGATTGAAGTAATAAATGTGCTTGTATTTATGGAGGTAATGGATATGAGTTACATCTGTCTCGGAAACGAAGGTGTCTCCTGCTGTCCCATCGAATGCGCCGTTGCCGTTGGCCTCGACCCAAAGGGTGACGAAATCAACATTGCTGCCGTTCCATACGGTGACGTTGATCCATTCTAACGTGTCATCCACGTAAGCTGTGTTGTTGATTGTTATGTTCAACATACCTATATCTGTCTCGCCCCCTTTGATCAACTGCGGACCAATATATTCTTCCTCAGCCCACACTTTATTGAAAATAGTGAAGCCATTCTGGGGGTCTATTGCGGTGCTATTTCCCAAACCCGCATTGGTCATATTGATCTGGTAAGGTTCCACCGATACGTTAACATAACCTCCATGTATTGGATTGGCCGTGAGGTTCAGGGCTATATACAGAGAAATATTGCTTGAAGCGCCCACGTTTGCACCGAGAGAACTGAGATTGAAGTAGCCGACATTACCAATTTGATACGTTAAGGTTGTTTCCTTCAAGAAGGTATCTCCAGAAAACGCATCAAACATTCCATTACCGTTGGTCTCGGTCCAAATGGTGACGGTTGCGATATTTGAAGCATTCCAAACCGTGACATTGACATAGTTCACGGTATCGGGTGCTGCAAGGGTGTTGTTGATGGTAATGTTCAACATACCTATGTTCATTTCTCCTGCGTTGGCCGAGGATGGTCCCACATATTCTCCAACAGCCCAAACAGAGGACTCGTTGGTAAAGCTTGCCCTCACAATTGGGACGAGCATTGTAAAAACAGAGCCAATAAGTCCCAAAGTGATCAAAATACTAATACACTTGCTACTATAACTTCCGTTGCACATATTCTTTCCTCCCCATATCGCCAGATTTGACAGTAAATTTTATAATATTTCTCCTGATATTATAAAATCTTAACTCTGGCTGTTAGTGGACAAAATCGTCATATTGATATATTAAATTTTCGGATTGGAAGCTCGAAGGGATTCAGAGGTATATTGGTTGAATCTGGATCTTTTGGTCGCCATAATATTAACGGTTATCTCCTTCAGGTGGAGGTTCTCCCTCTCCCATTATCTCCTTTAATTTCTCCTTTTGATTCTCAGATAGTCTCTCGATTTGTTTTTTTGATTGCTCCATCAGAAATTTGAGAGCAAGTCCGTTAATTACAGGTAAAAGCATTGCAGTTGAAACCCTTGCCTCAAAATCCTCCTTTGCATCACATCTTGCTTTCTTTAAAGTTTCCTCGCTCATCTTTCCGCATCCGATTCCAGGACAGCTTTTATCCTTGAGAAAATATTTATCACCATCGTATCCCAGAGGGAAGGATTTGCA
>CP070739.1:46365-49380 GCA_020347705.1 Methanomassiliicoccales archaeon
GGGGCTTGCAATGCTGCTGATCCAACCACCGTGCTATCTGATTTCCATATCACTCACATATGCCAAGGCCTGACAAATTTACTCTCAATCAAAATCTATTACAACAGCCGCATCATAAAGGGAGACCTTCCGGACTAAACCCTGCAACAGAGTGAATATATTAAACATTGGTGTAATGCTCAAGGCCTTTATCACCAATAGAGGTCTCTGTAAAGGCAGTTTTGTTTGAATTATAAGGCAATGTGATTGATGTGCATTATGCTCTGTTTGTTGCAGAGCTCAAGCAAGGCAGCATGCTTTGTTATATCAAGTATAATAGTAGAAGCCTCAATGGGCAGGAGAAAAGGATCACTTTAAGAGACATCTGACTATCTCACCTATATACATACGGTGGTAGTCTTTATCGGGATACCTTTCATGTATTTTGGGATCGATGAAATGATTGGGGTCTATGTCTTGAAAATAGATCTTTCTGCACTCCAATACAAGGCGAGCCTCAGCGAAATATACGGTCCCCGATGCCCCTTTGATGGGGGTTATTCCTACTGCAGCGACCTTATCTACATCCCTGCCTGACGTTGATCCGCAAAACTCAAGGACGCTTCTGTATTCTTCAGCAAAGAAAGACAGGGTGAAGTATTTTGCTTTTTCCATAAAGCTATAAGTGTAATGTTTTGGTTTTATGACGCAAAAGCATACTTTCCTTTTCCAGAGCATACCAAATCCGCCGCCGCTGGCAGTCATTGTATTATAGTTATCGAGTGTTCCGGCAGTAATGAGCATCCAGTCTGTTCCGATTAGCTTAAAGGCGTTATCCTCTATCAGGTTGGGGTCTATCGCCTTAAACTTAGTTTCCATATTGCCTACTCCTTAAGCCCAAGAAACCGTTAAGGAAGACTTCCATCTTGTCAAATCCAGCTTAAATCTGGCCTCAGCGATGAGGACATCCTTGATGTACCTAAGGACCAGCGACTTGTGGTTGCCAATGACATAAGCCCTTAGATGAAGCCAAATCCATTAGAAGAATTTGTAAGGGCCACCAGAGGCCACAACAATTGCTTGCCGGACCAAGAGACTTATAGATTTTAAATGGCCACATTAATTGTGTGACTTCTTATCAAATTCTCAGAAGAATTCTATCTTTAAGGATAAAGGCCTTCTCGAAAGCTTCGTGTAGGCTCCTTATGATTGGGGCATTTTGACTATTTTCATTATCAAGTTGGGGGTACAGTTTTACGGCCCAACATGTTCATGAGAAATCAAAAATTAGCCTTTGTCTCGTTGCGTGGACCATAGCACTTTTTCCGTAACATAGAGGTCTTTCATAATTGGACGCCATTTATCCATTTTATCCCTATTAAGATCCGCTGGAGGTTTCTGGTCTTTTGGGAGGATAGAGAAGTATTTGGTATCCCCTATCTCCTCTCGAAAATTCCCTTTTACTTTGTTCAATAGTTCCTTATCTATAAAGAGGTCAAGCATACTGGCAGCCAGAACCTTTGAGCCATTCGCTTCCGCTTTATGTGCAATAGGCGTCGCCAATGAGACACCTGCGGACCATGAATGAAAAGGACAGCCAGGGATATTGGCCGGGAAGGTAATTCTCCCTGTGGGAATCACCCATGAAATAGCACCTGAATCATTGCCTGACATTCCTTGTTGGGCCTTTTTGAGGGGCTTGACCTCCCGCTGAAGCCCTACAACGGGTACCTGTATTTTTTCTTGAAGTTCTTTGGCCAATGATTCTTCTTCTTTGGACCACTTTGGCATTCCTACCGTTTCGATATTTCTTTGAATGATCTCAGCCATGATTTGATTAGCTCGGGTAGGCCAACAGACAGAAAGTATGTTGTTCTCATAAGAGCACCCCGTCATTATGGCTGCCCCTTCAGCAATCTTTTTTGCCTTTTCAAAATGGGCATGTGCCAGATCCATATTCTTGTCTCTAAAAAACCACCATGTCTTGGTATAGCTGGGTATGATATTGGGTTGATCTCCCCCTTTTGTCACCACGCGATGGCTACTCTGGGAGGGCTCCAGTTGCTGTCGCATCAAGCCCCACCCCACATCCATCAGCACAACCGCATCCAGGGCATTTCTGCCTAACCATGGGGATACGGCACTGTGGGCTGACTTCCCATGAAATATGAATTCAACGGAAATAACCGCATATTGTCGTATCCCGTAGGTGGTGGAAAACTCTGCTCCTACATGAGGATGGAAAACAGCATCGACGCCTTCAAAGTATCCGTCCCGCAAAAAATAAGGGCGGGAGATCCCCTGCTCTTCGGCTGGCGCAAAATAAAGCTTTATGGTCCCTTTCATATGTTCCCTCTCCATAATGCTTTTTGCAGCAACAGCCCCTCCTATCATCACAGCTATGTTCGCATTATGCCCCTCTTCATGACCAGGGGCTCCTCCCTCAATGATTGGCTTTTCTTCTGCCACACCAGGGAGCTGTGAACAATTCGGAAGTGCATCTGCTTCGCAATGAGCAGCTATGACTGGCTCACCCGATCCCCAGGTAGCCATCCATGCTGGAGGGATTCCAGATATCCCTGTTTCAACGTCAAAACCAGCTTTACGCAGTGCATCAGCCGCATATTCTGATGTGCTAAACTCTTGCATCCCTAGCTCGGCGAAATAGAATACAGCATCCCCGATCTTTGCAATTTCTCCTTTATTTCGATCGACAAAATGAAAGGCATCTCTCTTAAGGCCTATCAGTTTTTTATCTTCTTGGTGCATGGACCTTCACTCTTAATTGCTTGCTAACTACTTGTTTGACCTTTGTTCATAACTGTTCAAAATTAGCTCTGAAGTACTCGTCACCCATTTCACATTCGCTCTAGCATATCTTCAAGAATACAAATGGCCGTACCTGAGATACCTTATAATCTATTGCTCTCACGTGGTCAGGGCCTTATATCCTTCCCTATTACCTCCGATGCACCTGCCCAATTATTAGCCATCTTTTTGCCACGGATCTTTAATCCTTAGGGAAGGAGCATATTA
>CP070739.1:49480-53144 GCA_020347705.1 Methanomassiliicoccales archaeon
CCCCTTCGACCAGTGGATATACCTCATCGGCGATAGCGATAATTTCGCTGAAATGGATGCCGATATTGAAATGACACTCGGCGATGAAATCATTAAAATCAATTATCCCTGTTACATCTTCATCCCCAAGGATGTCATGCACTGCCCGCTGGATGTAAAACGCGTCAGCAAGCCCTTCATCTTTATTGATACCAGGGTTACCGAAGAAGCGTCCGTACGCCCCGCCACCGTCAAGAAACACACTCCCATCAAGTACATTGCCAAAAAGAAAGAATAAACGTCGCTCATACACAGATATACATAAAAGAGGGATGCCGTTCCGGCATCCCTCTTTTATTTCGCATCGGTATCAAAGGAAAATATTAGAGCGTGTGCTCTGATTGTGAGCCAAACGCGCGTCCAATAAAATAGTATTTTGTTGAGCTAGGTAACAAACGTCTGTTCTGTCTCACTCGCATTAACCAAGATGAATGAAGCAGGTTTGTGAAAACGACCGCGTTGTCGGACACACAGGAATACACTACATTACATAGGAATCTATGTATTACGCCTGATTCCTTGACGCGCTGCAGAAATCAATGTAGCATAGCGTTTATCAACACATAGCAGCTGCTGTCGAAAGAAGGGTTTGACATGGCTACAGAACAGGTGTTGCATCCGGCACACAGGGATACTTCCGATGGATATTGCATAATATATCTTCAAATTCCGTCTTTTATCATCTGTTTTATATAGCTTCAATTCCAATAATTTTAAATCACAAGGGCCATCAAAGGCAATCCCCCGGCAACGTTCATCGCTTCACCAGTGATATAAGAGGATGGTTCTGTCGCCAGGAATAGAGCCACTGCTGCTATTTCCTCTGGCTTGCCCATCCTCTGCATCGGCGTTGTCTTTCCTTTGGTAACAAAATAGTCTTCTCTTTGCGCATCTGTCATATTCTTTAAACGTGGTTCATAATATTCTGTGCGTATAGGGCCGGGCACAATGGCGTTAACATGAATATTGAAACTGACTAATTCCAATGCCAAATTCTGAGTTAAAGAAATAACCCCGGCTTTTGCAGCATGGTAGTGCACAACAGATCTCGGCGGAGAAACAGCACCCATTGAGGATATATTGATTATCCTTCCGTATTTTCCTTCTTTCATAAGTGGAACAACTGCCTTGCAGCATAAAAACACACTTTTTAAGTTCAGATCCAGAATATTATCCCAATCCTCTTCAGATACCTCTTCAAGGGACCACGTGGTCCCAAGAGCACCTGCATTATTAACCAGGATGTCGATTTTACCCAATTTACTGATTGCAGTATTCACCATATCCTGTACTTGACTGTTATTGGTAACATCACATTGTACGAAAATGGCCTCTCCCCCTTTTTTTGACACCTCATCTGCGGTTTTCCTTCCCGAGGAATCTGAAATATCGGAAATAACAATCGAGCAGCCCTCTTCAGCAAACTTATGGGCCATCGATCTACCCATTCCTACCGCGCCACCCGTGATAATAGCTACTCTATTGGTAAGTAACATGATTTTTTTCCTCCTGATAAATTAGTTCTTGACATGGCACCTACTTGTTAGTTTATTTCTGCGTCTGCAAATGATGAACATTAATGTTTCTTACATTTACAACCACGATAGCACTATCTAAGTCCCTGCGACTAGAGGAATTAAAAATGGATAAACAGTTGTCGCAGCATGGTTTAGTTACTCCTGGATGTGGATTGGTATTCTGGTTATCGCATCAGGTCAGCTAGCTCAGCGATGTTTACCAGTTCGTCAAGGCGATTCACAGTATCGATAATTTTCTCCCTCTTTGCCTTGTCTAAGTGACTGCCGGTTAAGGAATGGAATTTCGAAATAATCTCTGTTTTGGTGGCAGGATTCTCAGGGTCACCTTTTGGATAATCAACATGAGCCTGTAATATTCGTCCATCATTTAACTCGGCTATTAACGTGGATGGATATGCTCGGGGATACATAGCTTCAGCTGCAGGATCAAATTCCCACGCCACTTTTTCTGCCATGGCTAATACTTGAGCATCTTTCAACGATTCAGTTCCGAATTCATCCACGCCCCCTTTATTCTTGCAGATCGCAGTCGCTATAGCCCATGGGAGGCTGAACTGTGCATCTACATGAGTAACCGGTTTCAGTTTTTGCTCGACTGGATTACAAAGCATCTTGATCGAGAAATCTCCAACTTTGGCCACTATCCTTTTAACATTATTCGATCGTACACCCTGGCGATACAAATCCAGAGCGCAGTCAAAAACAGGCCCACAAAAGCGACAACAGGCATACATCTTAATACTGGTGTCCTTCATTTCCCATTTTTTACCCAAAGTTTCCGTTATACGTCCATAATCGAACTGATCTTTGAAGGAGAAGGCACGAATTAGACCGTTCGGCCCATCAAATACGGTTCCTGCTCCGATGAATCTTTTCTCCGCCAAAGATGCGGCCAAAACACCACCCATTGCTGGATGACCGGCCTGGAGTGGCTTCTGCCATGCGCCCTCTCCAGTGCATTCCTGAGTGCCAGATGCAAAACTACCCGCTATGCCTAGAGCATATTTAGTCCTCTCTACATCAAATCCCATCACTTTGGCGCATGAGGCCGCAGCACCAAACACACCACAGGTGCCAGTCGGATGAAATCCTTGATAATATGACTTACCAAGAAAAGATTCACCGATGCGTATCATAACCTCAAGCCCTAGGATGTAGGATAATAGAAACTCCTTTCCTGTGACACCCCGATTCTCGCCCACAGCCAAAACTGCCGGAAATACTGCAACCGACGGATGCATAGTGCCTTCCCTATGGTCGTCGTCGAAATCGAGAGCATGACCCGCAGTGCCATTAAGCAATGCAGCGTTCATCATGGATATCTTGAAACCATGGGCTACCACTGAACTACGGCTATTTCCGCCCTCTGCCTTAAGCACCTCTGTCAGTATGTTTATTTGAGGTCTTTTTGATGCACCTATCATACAACCTATTACATCGAGAGCGAATTCCTTGGCCTTTTCCACAGTCTCTGGAGGGAGCGCTTCAAATTCTCTCCTGACTACAAAATCTGCTATTACTTCAGCCAACCGTTTTTCGTTCTTTCTGCTATCCATTCATTGCACCTCTTTATGTCACTATTTCACTTCACTTTTCTTGATGGTTCAACAATCCATGTTATCATTGTAAAAAAGGCGACGAAGATACCATTTCCCCGGAGGTATATTATTCATCGGCCCCCGCGTTTTTGCTATCTCTTATTGAGTTGTTTGGCAATGTGTTTCATTAGCCCCCCATCAAGAATTAACTCCTGCATAAAATGTGGAATAGCTTTTGCCTGTAGTGTTTTGCCTCTGGAGAGATTTATTATAGTTCCAATATCCAGGTCAACTTGAATCTCCTCTCCTTCCTCTATATAGTTTTGTGCTTCCATACACTCAAGAAGAGGTAACCCGATATTAAAGGCATTACGGTAGAATATCCTGGCAAAGCTCTCAGCGATTATGCAGGAGATTCCTGCACCCTTGATAGCTATCGGAGCAGGTTCGCGGGACGATCCACACCCAAAATTCTTACCGGCCACAATGATATCTCCAGTATGTACTTTACGTGAAAAAAGCGGGTCCAGACCCTCCATACAGTGTTCC
>CP070739.1:53244-60376 GCA_020347705.1 Methanomassiliicoccales archaeon
ACTCTTATCCTTTAAAGTAGCATAATTCGAGCTGAATGTTCCTTTACTATCATCGGTGACCGGGGGTCGATAGATGCTAAGTTCTAAACCCAATTGATCCGCCACCATTGTCGCAAAAGGTATGCCGTTGATAGCTATACCCACAATGGTATCGATCTCCTCTATTGCTCTTTTCTCCATCTCCTCAAGAATGACATCGGAAAACAGACTGGATACGAGGCCGATTCTACCTCCATAAACTGCAATGGACTTCCAACCTACCTTGATATCTATTGGAGGTTTATCCACCTTCACGTTCCTCGTTAAAAGCCATGTGACTGTGGCTACAGACAGATGCAGCTCATCGGATATTTCACTCTCACTGAGACCGCTTTTCTTCAGTTCCAAGACCTTTTCCACGAGAGTATCGATACTTTTCATGTTCATCACTACAACCTAATCGGCTCATGTGTATATTAGATTTTGCGTATTAGAATCTCGTAATTTATTTACTTTCATTTTTTTAATCCAGTTTTGCCCCTCGAACATCCTTCTCAAGGAGCCTTTGCAGCTCGTTAAAAAGCTCCATCCTTGTATCCCTGAGAGTTGGACGAAATTCCCTAGTAATGCTCATATCCTTTAAGTCGATATCACATGAGATAATGCCCTCTTCAAAATACTCGCCCTTTGCCCTTACATCCCCTTTGGGGCCGATAACCGTATTACCTCCCCAGTAGACCATGTTCAACTCAGTTCCCACCAAGTTTGTATAGGTGAAGAATATCGCGTTTTCGATGGCCCTGGCAACTATCACCTTCTCAAAAAAAATCCTAGTAGAAGAAGGTGAGGCTGAGATACACACTAATATATCAGCGCCTTTCAGCGCATATATTTTCGCGACCTCCGGGAAAAAACAATCAAAGCAAATGAGCATTCCGATCTTTCCAAAGTCGGAGTCAAAAACCTGTAATTCGTTGCCAGTACCAAAGTAGAGATGCTCCTCAAAAGGTCCGAAATTGGCGAGGTGTAACTTCCTATAGCGTTCTACCCTTTCATCAGGGTACACCAATACCGATGTGTTGTAAAATATACCGTTTACTTCTTTTCCTTTTTCAGGCATTCCGAAAACGATATGCGTGTTGTGTTCCTTTGCGATTTTCACCGCTTTTTTGACGGAAGGACCATCCAAAGGCTCGGCAAGTTTAGTCAGGTTATCTTTACACATGTAGCCTGTCAGGAATAATTCTGCGAATACCACCAAATCCGAATCAGAATCTTTTACCGTTTTTTCAATCATATCCAGGTTCTTTTCTTTATCACCAAGAACAGGAGAAAGCTGCGCAAGAGCCAACTTCATTGCATCACCGTCTATTTTTTTTAAGGGATTGTTTTTATCTCTAATATCTCTTATGATGCATACAAATGATCCTCATGTAATAATATTAACCCTCCCTAAAAACTTAATAAAATTAATGTCCCTTGAAGAAAATCCATATATAGGAACGAATTGTTCAGGATTATGTAAAGCTCAAATTAGGGGCAAATGAAAATGGCGATTTCCATCGAATCCGACGATATGAAGAAAAAAATTCTTACCAATCCAAATAGGATACTGGATATGGCAAAAAGCATGGATGCAAACGTGGAAAGGGCCGAAAAAATTTTTGATGAGTTGATGAACAATTCCCTTTCTGTGAAGGAGTGGTTCGATAAATTGGAGGAGATGATGGACCTCACCGTAATGGCCATAATAGATGCCCTTCAATCTGAATTTCATGACCAGGGCCTTGGAGAATACGATCTAGAAAAATATTTTCTGAGAGCTATGTGGAATCTCAAGCGGTGTACCCCGGAAAGCGTAAAAAGGGCAGAAGAGGCCATAGATAGAGCCAAGTTGGAAGCAAAACGATTAGAGAATATCAAAAAAGAAGCTCTGGACACAACATTGGAAATAGGGGCCATGTTAAAAGATACTAAAGGGGAAGGCGAGCCCTGGTCGCTCCGAAACGAATATCTTAAGGTCGAGGATTCTGTGGAGCACATATTAAGCGCTTTGGACAGAGGCAACTTCGAGTTGGCACAATATTTGGCAAAAAACGCCTTTGAAAAGGCAAAAGAGCTTCGAGAAATGAAACTAACGGCACTGAGATACGCCGCCAAGGCAGGTCATATCGTTGCGAAGGTTAAAACCGAGGAGCAATCCACCCTGCCAAAGGGAAGTTTCCATAGATTGAACACTTTCTTAAGCACAATAAAGTACCTTCTGGAAGAGGGGGATTACCAAACAGCAATGATTTTAGCAAAGGGAGTAAAACATGAAGCTGAGATCCTTCTACCGCCAGAGAGAACCGGCACGGTCGTTTATGTTTGTCCAATTTGTTTTGATACCAAATGTCCCAACAGCCACTGCAATATGAGCATCTCGCCCTCACCGCTCATCCATGAAACCTGCAGAACCTACTGCCTATGCGGAACCTATTACCACATCTGCTGCGTTCAAAAGGCAGAGGAACTCGTGTGTGTGAACTGTCATAAACCTCTGAAAGGATAGCGGTTATCTTTGGGGGGAAGACAAGTTACGCTCAATGGCCCCCATTATATCATCAAGCGATTCCTTTGCATTTTTTTCAAGTTCAAGTACTTCCTCTTTCATACTAAACGTAAAATCATCGTCACCCATTTCTTTCAAATTCACCCTTACATTATAAATCGCTCCTTTCAACCCAGAATAGGCCATAAGGGCACCAACTCCTGAGTCGGTTAAGGCATTTTTATTCCCTTTGCGTGTCGTAATCCTGGCAAGCTCTATGAGCCTTGCGCATTTTTTTGCGGTTACAAGGGGGATTCTGGCTGCTTCTTGGTAAGCTCTCTTTAACCTCTTATTCTTTTCCTCGCCGTCTGGCAACCTGTATGCGGCCATGACCTCGTTGAAGGCATCCACGTCCTTTACAGATAATGTTAAAAGTTCTTCTTCGAGAGTCATGGATTCCTCTAATATTCCCTTGAACTCGTCCTCTACATCCTGGTATTTTTTTTTGCCTATCGTCAAGTTGCAGACCATTGATATTAGGGCCGCGCCAAAACAGCCTGAGAGGGCCGCAACACTCCCTCCCCCTGGAGCAGGAGAATTGGATGATATACCCAATAATAATTCCTCGAGGCTTATTTCTTTTAACACGGATTCACTCCCACAATCTGTTTTCCAGGACCTGGGATTTATCGAAATTCTCGATTCTCAGGTAAAATTCGGCCGAATCCACAAGTGCATTCATCGGTATAAGGCCAACCACCTCACTTCCCAGGATTTCAACTCCGTATCTCTCGGCCTCACTTTTTACCATCTCGAAAACCCTGAACACAGAGGTCTTTTGGTAGTTCGTCAGGTTCATTGAAACCTGAACGATGCCCCGCTCTTTGATCTCCAAACCCAGAGCCTTGACATATCTGAGGCCTCCCGTGGAATGCCTAATTGCCTTTGCTATGGATTTTGCGATATCGAGATCGTTAGTGTTTAGGTTGATATTATATGCGACCAATGGCATCCTTGCACCAACAACCGTGGCTCCAGCTGTGGGATGCAGGCTTGCGGGTCCATAGTCCGGTTTTCTCTCAGGATCCTTTAATACGGCCTCTTTCAGTCCTTCATACTGCCCTTTTCTGATATTGGCCAGATTTCGTCTCTCGGGTTTCACGGCCGCGTTTTCGTACAGATAAACAGGTATCTTCAATTCCTCGGCGATCTGATTTCCCAGTTCCCTTGCCAATTCCACGCATTCTTCCATGGTGCAGTTGGATATAGGGATAAAGGGTATCACATCAGTTGCACCTATTCTCGGATGTTCCCCAGAATGGGCGTTTAAATCGATCAGTTCTGCTGCTTTGGCGCAAGCGGCAAAGGCGGCTGATTTAACGCTCTCAGGTTCTCCTACAAAGGTCATGACGCTTCTATTGTGATCTTTATCATACTCGTAATCCAGCAGCCTCGTCCCCTCCACACCTTTGATAGCATTGGCAATTGCTTCTATAACCTCCGTTCTTCGTCCTTCACTGAAGTTCGGAACGCATTCAACGATCTTGGCCATGTTGCTCAGCCCTCCATGAGAACGGATAAAAGGGAGATTTGATATATACGTTTTGGTGTAGCAGGATAACATCCCCCTTCGGATTCGGAAGTATGTCACCGTGGAGATCGATAAAAATGAAGAAAAAAGCACTGGAGATGGCTTTGCAGCAAATTGCGCAGAATCCAAGGCCAAAATCGCATCTTGAGCAGTACCCAACTCCTGCAAATATAGCCGCGGATGTACTTTTCACGGCTCACGCCCTCGGCGACATCGAAAAAAAAAAGGTGATCGACCTGGGATGCGGAACCGGGATATTCGCAATCGGTGCCAAGTTGCTTGGTGCCAAAGAGGTAATCGGTATGGACATCGACGAGGAAGTTATCGAGATTGCCCGCGAAAATACCCGAAAGTTCGAAATAGACGTGGATTTTGAGCGCTCAAAGATAAAAGATTTTAATGTGAAGTGCGATACCGTGGTGCAAAATCCACCGTTCGGGGCCCAGACAAAGCATGCGGATAGGCCCTTTCTCAACGTAGCTTTGAATATATCTAGTGTGGTTTATTCACTACATCTCACCGAAACTCAAGAATTTATCGAAAGGATATCAAGAGAACATAAAGCTGAAATAACGCACAGAAAAAGATATGATTTCGAGATAAGGCATACCTTCGAATTTCATAGAAAGGAAAAAAAATACTTCGATGTTACGCTGTTTCGGTTAGCAAGAGCAGAGGGGATGAGATGAACAAAGAGAAAAAAATCGTCGTACCAGGGGAAGAGATCGGAACCACCGAGGAATTCTTGGCAGGAGAGGGGACTTTTGAACTGAAAGGCAGCATCATCTCGTCATATTTTGGTGAACTCAATCTTGACTCTGAGGAGATGGTGGCAAAGGTTAAACCCATTAATCCCCTGGTTAGATTGAAAGTGGGTGATGTGGTGTTAGCCCATGTCCAGGATGTTAAGAGCAGCATGATCATGGTGAATGTGATCCGAGTGGAGGGTAATCCAAGGGGTGTGACCGGGGAAACTTCTGCTTCTATCCATGTTTCTCGTATATCCGAGGGCTATACTTCCGATGTTTGGAAGGAGTTCAGGATAGGCGATATAATCAGAGCAAGGGTAATGCAAACGAAACCCTCACTGCAGCTTTCCACCGATAAACCGAGCCTCGGCGTTCTTTTGGGTTTTTGTACCAGATGCAGGATGCCTCTTGAAAAGAAGGATAAAACCCTATTTTGCGAGAATTGCAAACGAAACGAACTGAGAAAAACCGCTCCTGATTACGGTGGATACCAATTTCGAAGATACCGATAATTTCATTCATTGTGCAATAGGAAAACATAATAATCTTCATGGTATTAAGGTTGTCTTGCAGGGTGTATATCTATGTCGGCCAGTACAGAGGAACTACTTAAGGCGGTAAATGAGCTCAAAGTGGAAATCGCGCGCATTCGTGAGGTTGTAGATCTCCTGCTGAACGTGGTGATAGAGGGGGATATCGAGGAGGATCCGAGAATTGAGCTGCAGTTGAGCCACCTTCGAGATATGGATCCTTTCTCAATATGCAATTAATAATGGTTGCGCACATATGATGGCCCCCTTCCTTTTGAGGTGGGTTTACATCTGTATTTATATAACTTATTTAATGTAACGTAAAGCGATAAAATACGTCTATCTGTAATAATTCATGATTCTGCAACCAAAAAAACCTTATTTTACTCCTGCATAACCTATCTCTCTTATTGATACATAGGAGTCCGATATCGCTGAAAAGGAGAACGGGTGTATGGACCTCGAAGAAACGGCCAGAAAGATAGAATCCATGGATATCAGGGGTGCTGCTAAGATCGCAAGGGCGGCCGCTTCCGCTTTAAAAAGTTTTGCTATGGACTATGATGGTTCAGACATAAAGCAGTTCAGAGATGAACTGAAAATGGCAGCTTCCCGCCTGATTTCCACCAGACCCACGGCCGTTTCACTGAGAAATGCAGTTTCCATCGTGTTAAAGGGGGCCGATTCTGCAGAGGATCTTGTGATGGCGAGAAAGAACATAGCAACCCGAGCAGAGGAATTCATCACAAACTCAGAAAAGGCCCTAAATACCATAGCCGAGATAGGTTCCAAGAGGATAAAGGAGAACGATATACTGCTCACACACTGCAACAGTTCAGCCGCCCTCTCAACCATTATCAAGGCACATAAGGATGGGAAGAACATCGAGGTTTATGCAACAGAATCCAGGCCTAAAAGGCAGGGTTATATCACCATAAGGCAACTTGTAGATGAAGGTGTGCCAACAACCTTGATCGTGGATTCTGCAGTGAGGCATGTCATGCCTAACGTGGATCTGGTCATCGTGGGGGCAGACACTGTTGCCTCCAATGGTGATGTGATAAACAAAATCGGTACTTCACAGATCGCACTGTGCGCCCATGAGGCCAGGGTGCCTGTGATGGTTTGTGCGGAAACCTATAAGTTCTCGGCCGAGACACTCACGGGAGAGATCGTAAAGATCGAAGAAAGGGACGTCAATGAAATCGTGAGACAAAAGGATTTTCCAAAGGTGAGGATATTCAACCCCGTTTTTGATGTCACTCCACCCGAGTACGTTGATGTGATAGTGACAGAAAAGGGAGTGATATCCCCGTATGCCGCCTATGAAATCATCAAGAGTTTAAATAGCGATTCTTAACTGAAATTGGAGGGTATGTTCATGTACAAGGTGAAGAGAATAGACCTGTGCGCAGGAGAGTTCACCGTGATTCTCCATGAGAAGGATGCAAAGGAGCTGGGAGTGCGGAATTTGGATAGGATCAGGGTGGTGGGCCCGAAAAATAGTATTACTGCAATAGTGGAGACCACGGACAGCATAGTCAATGAAGATGAAGTGGGATTGCTGGAAAAGGGTTTCAATACCCTGGATATAGAGATCGATGACGAGGTCGATGTGATACCCACCACAAGACCCATCTCAGTGGATTTCATTAAGAAGAAGATGAACGGCCAGGAATTGAGCCAGGAGGAGATCAGGGCAATAGTTAAGGACATCGTGGACAGAACCTTATCTGATATAGAGCTGGCCGCG
>CP070739.1:60476-71560 GCA_020347705.1 Methanomassiliicoccales archaeon
ATCTGCACCTCATCACCTATCTGCTCCCCACCCGCATCCGGATTGCCATCATAAAATTTAACATATACAGGATATGCATCGGTAGATCCATGGTTATGGATGATCGCGGTGATGTTCACCTCATCCCCTTGGTTTGGAGAGGAAGGTTCTAATTGGATATTTCCCTCATCCGCATCAAGGTCCACGGAGATGGCCGCCCCTCCAAAATCAGCGGTGTGAAGGCCAGCAGTAAATCCGTCCCATTCACCTTCGAGCAGGCCGATACCGGCTTCACGAAGGTTTGGATTGATAATAATTTCCCAGTGGGGCTGGCTGTTCTTCCAGGCCGACATACACCATTCCACATCGATGCCGGAGCCTCTTATTGCAATGCATTCTCCAATGTATGAGTTTTCATACTCCGCGTAGTCGTTCACCCTTTCACCGAAAGAAGCGCCATTGAATTGCCCCTCTTCTGAGGAAGTGTGGTCAAAAAAGTCATAATCGATCATATCCTGGCTGTGAGCCCTAGCCACCCACCAAAGAGTTGCATTGAGTTTTAATGGCGGCGCACCATTTTCTGTCCTGTTCTCGTTTATCTTGTCCAAAAGCTGCAACTCGAACGTAGTTGGTTCGATATTGCCGTATTTTGCCGCCTTTACTGGGCTCACCATACCAATTTGAAATGACATTGTTGATGCCAACAGCATCATGAAGGCAAGAATTACTATTGCTGTAGGTCGTATCTTCTTCGGTTTTTTCATTTGTTCTTCTCCTTTCGTACCCCAACGCCTAACCTCAGAACCGATGTCGTTGTTCAATCGGCCTTTCTTTTCTAGTTCGGGTTTGGCCATTATCTTGTCAAAGATTCGTTATACGATGTCGGGCATGATTATATATAAATGATGAGCCAGTCCCCAAAAATGATTATCAATTGTGACTCCACATTCCAAAAAAACCATGGATTACTGAAGGACCGTGATTCCCTTTCCAAGAGGTCTTTATTACTATAATTGAAAATATACGAGAGGACTTGTTTTGACCAAAAATTGACGATTTTGATCGAGTCACCGTCTGATTTAGCGGATCATTGTGCCCTCGATCTAATTGTTAATGATCCAATTGCAATCCTCGGTGGCGTGCAACCAATATCCATTCCCAGGCTCCATATAATCCCCTTCATCCAAGTCAAGGATTGTTTTTGTGATATTGTTATGGTATTGGACAGCATCTATCTCGTTATCAAATACGAGATTGTTCAGGGCATCATCCCTTGTTCTTTTGGTAGTTGAGGGATAGCCCACCAGATTCCAACCTTTTCTCAGAGAGATTTGTGTAGGTGAGCTGGGTGTGTCACCATACAATATTAAGTCAGCTCCATTGATATCCGTAATATGGATCCAAAATCCGGTTTTGTGGTCCAGATCCGTTAGTGTGTTCATAGAGGGTGGTTTTGAAAGTAAGTAGTGCTTCCAATCACGTAAAGGGTCCGAGGAATTATAGGTCTGAACCCTATCGTATTTACTGTTAATCGAGTTTAGGATATAGTCTAGGCCTGTTTCGGATTCAATATAAGGGAAAGAAACAAGATTCCAGCCCTTAGTAAGGTGAATTGGCTGGTTCGATTCTTCCACAACCAACGACTTAAAACCTGTATTGTTGTCCTCGTTTCCCTCTGATATGTAGTTGTTATCATCGATCACTACATAGATATCATGGTTGCCTTCCTTTCCAATTGTACTCCAGAAAACGTTGACAGTTGCGCTTTCTTGCTGCACGAGGATATGAGGAATCTGCACTTCATCACCTATTTGAAGCCCTCCTGTGTCTGGATCACCGTCAAAAAATTTGACGTATACGGGGTAAGCATCTGTGGTACCTATGTTATGGATGGTGGCTGTGATGTTCACCTCCTGCCCTTCTTTTGGGGAAGAAGGCTCAAACTCGATGTCTCCATCGTTTATAGTGAGATCCACTGAGATGGCCTCTCCCCCAAAAACCGCAGTATGAAGCCCCGCATTGGGGTAGCCATCCCATTCTCCCTCAAGAAGGCCTATTCCGACCTCACGGAAATTGGAGTCGATGATAATATCCCAATGAGGTGGACTGTTCTTCCAGCTTGACATAACGCCTTCAACATCTATTCCCCAGGTCTTATAGGCGATGGTTTCCCCGATGTAGCTGTTCTCGTATTCGGCATAATCATTCACCCTTTCTTGAAAAGTGGCACCATTGAATTGCCCGTCAACAGAAGATGTGTGATCAAAAAAATCATAATCGATCATATCTTGGCTGTGGGCCCTCGCAACCCAGCTGAGGGTTGCATTGAATTTTAAAGTGACAGCACTGTTGTCTGTTCTATTCTCGTTGATCTTATCTAAGAGCTGCAAATCATAAGTTGTGGGGACGATATCTCCGTATTTTCCTCCTGAAGCAAGGTCCGTTATAGTAATGGATAGGGGAATATTTGATAAGGTTAATATTATCGAAATGGATAGAGTACATAGTCTATTCTGATGATTTCTCAAATGTAACATTCTTCATCTCCAATCCATATATATAGTTTATTATCTCTAAAATATTTTTCTATGGTTTTATGAAATAAAGTACGGGTATATCATTAATTAAGTGGATTGGATTAGTATCTGAAATTATTATTCAATGAATCGTATTAAAGTAAAATCATTCTCTCATCCGGCACTATCTTCATATTATCAGTAAGCTAACCAGAACCTGTCTGCGGAGGCGAAGAACCCTGTTTCGGAGGTTTGGGTTTAGAGGTGGAGGGTACTCTTTTTCTTGATGCAGCAGGCCGAGTCTCCCTGACAGGCCTTCTTCTTGGAGGTGCTCGAAGAGGCCTTTTTTTCTCACTTATTACCATTACCTGGAAAATTGCACCCAGTATGAACATCGATCCTCCGGCAAGGACCGCAAACACCAGTGCCGATCGTCCCGAAATGAGGAAATAAACTGCAGCACCAACCAAAAATCCACCTATAGCAGCGAGAAAGACCCCCACTATCTCCTCAACGAACATAAGGGCCACCACGAATACGATTATCCCGACTATCAATCCTACCATGACTGGGGCCGTGACATTGTCCTGATTCGCCATATAAGTGAGATATGCGGCGCCGCCAAAAGCCAATAAGGCGCAAAGCAGAGCCACGGCGGCTTTTGCAAGCATTTGGAACAAAATACTCCCTATAATCGCGAACAGGAACATGAGTCCAAAAGCGCATATTAGGTTACCAAATCCAATTCCAATGGCATATCCGATTATCGAACCGATGATCGCACCCAATATGGAAACCATGAACTCCCAGATAATCTCACCAAAGAAACACAGTAGCAAACCCACGATCAATATGATATACAAGAACCAATTCGGAATTGCTCCTGTTTCAAAAGATGAAGTATCGATTCCAAAAGGCAATGCTTAGCCTCCTTTCTTAGGTTGCATCAATATGTTTAGAGTATTTAGGTGTTATCCTTAAAATACCGTCATAGAGAATCGCCAACGAAAACACGAATAACATAATACTGAGACAGGCAATTTATAAAAGTCAATCCTTCACTCGTTTTAACATTAGGTAGCGCCTACTTTTGTTTTCCTGGGTTGTTCTCTCGTCGTTAAAATCCCGCTCCACTAAGGCAAGGAGGTTTATCACCTCTGATAATCCTTCTATCGTGGGATTCGTGATATCAACCCCTGCCTTTGTGAACTGCTTTCTGATAACTGGCATGGCCACTTCCATGTCACCAAAGCTCTTGCAAAAATCATTTATAATAAGATCTGTTGCATCAACCACACTCATTTCTTTGGGCATATCTTCTGGGGTTATTGATACTTTGATCTCCTCCTTCGTTTCTATATTTATCAATGTTTTACCTAGAGTTAAGAACAATTGCTCGACGTTCTCCCCTGTCTTTGCACTGCTTGTATACGCTCTTGAATCGTATTTTACCGCTATATTTTGCAGATCCTCAAATGAAAACTGAGCTTCGGTTTTAAGATCCGATTTATTGGCCACAAAAACTGAGTTGAGCTTTTTTATGTTGGTACCGATATTCGGTAGCCAATATTCTTCCAAACTCCTTAATGTTTCCACTCTAGTAAAATCGCAAACGAGGATAACACCATCGGCCCCTTTAAAACTCGCAGATTGAACGGTTTTATACCCTTTTTGGCCCAGCACATCCCAGATCATCAACGTTAAAAGGATATTTTGTCCTTGGCCTTTTATATCAAGCTCTTTCTTGGTTACCTTGGTGCCTATCGTGGCGATGTATTTATCATCGAATTTATCTGTGACAAACTTACGGACAAGACTCGTTTTTCCAACGGCCCCATCCCCGATGAGTAATACCTTACGTTTGAAGTGCCTCGTTGTGACTTTGGGCGACTTTTTTAACAGCTTAAGTACCATTTGATCATCTCAAGTTTATCTCAAGTATACAGAATGCGGTGAATAAGATCGTGAAGATGTCCACAGCCATTTCTGAGGATTATGACGGATGATTATTCGGAGCGTATTTATATTTTTCTTGCTGGATATCTATTTGCAAAATAATGCCCATACTCGCCCATAAACTTAAAATAGCCAATCGGCAATAGCTGGTGCAAAAGTGGTGGTTTCAGAATGGGAAACATCAGACCAACCTACATAAAACGAGTAGCAATCGACCTTATAAAAAAATACGATGAAAAATTTACTGGCGACTTTCAGCATAACAAGAAGATGGTTGCTGAGTTAACAGATGTGGAATCAGTCACCATGAGAAACAGGATTGCAGGATACATCACCCGCCATAAGAAAAAACAAGTTACATAGGTTATTATGGCATTTTTATTACGATTTTATTACGTTATACATCCTTAACTGCCGTTTTTCAATCCTCCATAACCAACGAATAAAGGAGTAAAAACACGCTGAAGGCAGTTAATGCGGTAAGAACAACGATCAAGAAACCGTCGAATGCGTCTTCCACTATCTCGGTGAAGGTAACTATTATCAGGAGGAAGATAATGGCAAAGATCATTCCTGCCACTAGATTGGAGTTTCTATCCGTGATAAAGGAAGGACAAAAACGTAGCTTGTCGAAAAGGAGAAAAAGCATCATTATCGTGGATAAGATTATAGCAATCACCGATATTGCGATAATTATCCCAGCTTTGTCTCGCATGAAGAGATAAAAGAAACCCACGATAGCCACAAGTCCGAATCCTGCCAGTAATGCTAAAGAACTCTTCTCAAAGTTCATATCGCTAATTCCCAATATATCACCATGCCATGGAAATCTCGAATTATATCTTACTATTGGTTTATTCTGCCTCCAATCTCTCCACACGATGTCCTCGATATTCTAATTTTGCAGACCTTTTAATCAGGCTTTTAAGCATTGTTGGGGAGAGTTTCAATTCCTCGGCAATATCACCGACAAACTTACCATCGGATCCAACAGATTCGTATATTTCCTTCTCGTACTTCCGAAACTCCCTCTCACTCATCACCGCCACTGCCAAAACATCGCTTATCTCTGTTACCGGGCAAGAGGAATTAATGCTGAAGGATGAATAATATGTATGATATGCCTTTTCAGGTGCAGATCCAGGATCGGAATCCGTAGGTTGCCAGCGGGTTTCAACCAACTTCATTTTTTCAAACAATTTCAGCGCATTTTTACCTTCTTCACCATACTTATCTGTAATTTCCTTGCCGGTGCGCCAATCCTCGGACACTTCCTTAAAAACTTCCATTTTCACCTTGGTGCTGACGGCCCTAAGAAATGGAACTAAATCAGCAACCTCATTTACTACCTTGATCCGATTCATAGAAATGCCGAGGGGGTATGGATTTCATTTAATATAAAACTGTCTTTTAAAGGGCCTTTTAAAGGGTCTTTTGAGGTTATGTTATGGGGGTTTTTTATAGGGAATTGGTTGTCAAGATACTACAATCTGGCCATTAAGGAAATAAGGCAACATCCAAGAAAGTTAAATCAAAAAAGGTATCAGAGCGATAGGCATTAAACGAAGTTATGTTTGATAGAAAATATAATCATCCTGACATGAGCAATTGATAACAAACCTGGTAACAAATGGTGGCAAGGCGTATTAAACTGATAACAGATTGTGTATAAAAAGCCTTTTAAAGTGTTCAATTTATTCCCCTCCTACCTCAGCGTTTTACTTCCTGTTTAAAATACTGGGTACACAATCTCCGCAGGAGGGATGCTCAATGGAAACTTTAAATAAAGAGATTAGCAATGGTACTCTTGGTATGAGAGAAGGACAAGGAGTCAAATCAAAGAAAAAATCACAATCAAAGGGATTATATCTCACAGAAAATGCCATTAAAGTAATGGAAAGAAGATATTTAAAGAAAGATGACAACGGCAGGCCCATAGAGAAACCAGAAGACATGTTTCATAGGGTAGCAAAAAACATAGCTTCGGCCGATGCGGTATATGACAGGGATGCCGATGTCAAATTCGTTGAAACAGAATTTTATGATGTTATGACAAGACTGGAATTTCTGCCAAATTCTCCAACACTATTTAATGCAGGCAGGGAACTTCAGGAATTATCTGCATGTTTTGTTCTGCCCATCGAGGATTCAATGGGAAGCATTTTTGAGGCCATCAAACACACCGCGCTGATACATAAGAGTGGAGGCGGCACAGGTTTCTCCTTCTCAAGGATAAGGCCTAAAAACGATGTTGTTCGGTCAACCAAAGGTGTTTCCTCGGGCCCCATATCGTTTATGACGGTCTTTGATGCGGCAACTGAAACCATCAAGCAGGGTGGTACAAGGCGGGGCGCGAACATGGCGATTTTGCGGGTGGATCATCCAGATATCATGGAATTTATAACTTGTAAGGAGGATAACGATAAACTCAACAACTTCAATATTTCAGTTGGTATAACAGAGGAGTTCATGAAGGCGGTTCAGAATAACAAGGATTACGATCTTGTCAATCCAAGGACCAAAAGGGTTGTAGAAAGCCTCAACGCGAAGAAGGTGTTTGATACAATCGCCGAAATGGCATGGAAAAATGGTGAGCCTGGCATCGTATTTTTAGATAGATTGAACAGGGACAATCCAACCCCGAAGCTCGGTGAGATAGAGAGCACGAATCCCTGTGGTGAGCAGCCACTTCTTCCATACGAGTCCTGCAATTTAGGTTCCATTAATCTTTCAAAAATGGTCACAGACAAAGGAGAGATTGATTGGGAAAAACTCGAAAAAACAGTCAGGACCGCCGTACATTTCCTTGACAATGTAATTACCATGAACAAATTTCCTCTGGATAAGATAAAAGAGATGACAGAGGCCAACAGGAAGATTGGACTTGGAGTGATGGGTTTTGCGGACCTGCTGATTATGCTCGGTATTCCCTATAACTCAAATGAGGCCATTGAGATGGCAGAGAGATTGATGTCCTTCATAAGGGAAAAGGCCAGGGACATGTCAGTGGAGCTCGCGGAAATACGTGGTCAATTCCCAAACTTTGAAGACAGCATATACAACGTATCCAGCCAGAAAAAATTGAGAAACGCAACCACCACGACAATTGCGCCCACAGGCAGTATAGGTATTATCGCTGGATGTTCCGGCGGTATCGAGCCTATATTCGCGATTTCATATATCAGAGCCAATGTGCTAAATGATGAGGAGCTCGTGGAGGTCAATCCCCACTTCGAGAAGGTCGCAAAAAATGAAGGCTTCTACTCTAAAGAGCTGATGATGAAGATCGCAAAGAAAGGTTCAGCTCAGGGATTGGATGAAGTACCGGCGCATGTGCAGGATATCTTTGTCACCGCACATGATATCACCCCTGAATGGCATATCAGGATGCAGGCCGCCTTCCAGAAATATGTTGATAATGCGGTATCAAAAACCGTAAACTTTCCTAACAGCGCCACAACAAAAGACATCAAGAAGGTGTACGTTCTGGCCTACGAGCTCGGCTGTAAGGGCGTGACGGTTTACAGGGACGGCAGCAGGGACAAGCAGGTGTTGAACATCGGCGAGGTGAAGGGAAAGGTGCCTGCAATTAAACCCAGGGCGAGACCCTTGGTGATGCAGGGAACGACAAGGAGGGTAGAAACCGGCTGCGGAAAGCTGTACGTGACCATAAATGAGGACGACCAGGGTTTGTTCGAGGTCTTCGCCCAGATGGGTAAGTCAGGTGGCTGTGCAATGTCCCAATCTGAGGCCGTGAGCCGATTGATCTCCATGGCTTTGAGGGCCGGTGTCGATACCGAAGCCATCCTCAAGCAGCTGAGGGGAATAAGATGTCCATCGCCCCTTTTAGCCAAAGGAGGTGTTGTCCTCTCCTGTCCGGATGCCATCGCCCAGGCCATCGAGAGACATATTAAGAAAATAAGAGATATTGGCGATGAGGATGTAATAGAGGAGGCCACAACCCTTGATAACTTCATCGAGGTAAGGGAGGGAAACAACGTCGTGGGGGTATGCCCGGACTGCGGTGGGCCGCTGATCTTCGAGGAAGGATGCTCGAAGTGCCTCAATCCAAGCTGTGGATACACCAAGTGCGGATGAAATTTTCCCTAACAACAAGTGGATTGGATTTTAAGAATTATTCATTGCACTCCCATAACCTAACTCGAATAACTATTATAAAGAGAAACATATTTATATTAATAAATTCAGTGACTTGTCATGATTCAAAGTGGCGATAGTTTGAAGGAGTCGAAAAAAACTGATTATTTATGCCCCGTCTGCAGAGAGGGGAACCTGATCGAGATCACCAGCGAAAAGGACTTTGGGGACGTGAATATCAAGTTCAAAACAATGGATGGTATCAATTTCGAGTTCACTTGTAAAACCAAGAACGACAACTTCTTCTTATGCGCAAACGAAAAGTGCAGGGCCAGGTTAGAGAGGTCCGATTGGAAGGAAGGAAAAAAATGGATAGGGCCGCCCTGTCCTTCCATTAAGTGCAGGGGTTCTTTGAATACTTATAAGAAGGTGCCTATTGCGAAGATATATCCTAAGAAGGGATCTGAAGATGTCGTCATTTCTTACGGTGAGGGTGAGCCATTACATTTCAAGGTAATTACTGGTAAGCTCTCGTACGATGAGGCAGGAATTTGCACCCAGTGCCAATACGTGGGGCCAAAGGAGATAGATTTGAGGTGAGATTCCATGAGAAAGGCCTTAATAACCCAATACACATGTCCCGTCTGTAGAAGTAAAAAGGGTAAGTTGCTCATCGTAATGGAACCACTGGACTATGGGGATGTGGAGGTGCTCCTGGAGCCTATTTCAGAGTCTAAAACTACGATTTGGTTTAGTTTCGACATACGTGAGAATAATTTTTTCTATTGCAAGAACTGCAAGATGCGGTTTAGCAGAATCGATCCCGGCCAATTTTCGCAGTATAAGCAAAAAAGGATTCCAGGCATATTTACAGATTGTATCCTGAAGGAATGCAGGGAGGAGAGTGGGGGAAGGATCGGAACCTACAAGGATGTGGCCATCGGAGAGATTTACATGAAGGGGGAAGATCCACGGATTTCGAAACGGCGGGACCGAATTAGGGGGCTTTTACAAAAAGCTGATTTGGATGAGATACCTGATGCAATCGATAATTTCTTAAAAGAATTTACTGGAAATTTCACCCTTGACCAAGCTGGAATATGCAATGAGTGCGGAATTATTGTGGCTAAGGAAGTCGATTTAAAATAATCGGGTCAAAACATACATTTTTATTTTCTAAATGCTATCCCAAATAAGGAGGCCACCTTATGCCCGAGCAGTTGACAGAATCCGATGCAGAGAAATTGATAATCGACTTGCTATCCAAGGCGGACGAACCCCTCACCACCAGGGAAATCGAGAAGACGGTACAGGGCCAAGGTAAGCAGTGTCCGGACTCGGCCGTGAGATTTCTTACCAAGATGCGATACAAGGGTATGATAAAAGGGGAATTATCCATGGATCACAAGGGATGGATCTGGTGGATCGAGAATGAAGGGTGAATAAAGGGTGAATAAAAGGGTAAATGACGGGTGAATACGAATGGAAAAACTTTTGATCATCGGGGGAAGCGGCCTTCTGGGCGGCCATCTCATCCGATACGCAAAAAATGATTTCGAGGTTGTGGCCACCTACAAACATCATCCCTTTAAGATGGATGGATGCAGGAGCATCCATATGGACATCACGGACCGCAAAAAAACCGAACACTTGGTGCTAAAGGAGAAACCTGACCTCATAGTCCTCACCGCGGCCCAGAGAGACTTGGACTACTGCGAGACAAACAAAGAAGAGGTACGGAAAATCAACGTTGAAGGGGTAAATAATGTGGCAGAGGCATCCAAGAAGGTTCAGGCCAAACTGATATTTCTCTCCACGGACATGGTTTATGACGGAAAAAAGGATCATTATATCGAGGAGGATTCGCCAAATCCTATCAACTATTATGGAGATACGAAATTAAAGGGAGAGATAGCTGTGGCCAATACCGTCGATGAATACGCCATAGCCAGGGTGAGTTTTCTCTACGATTGGATCATTTTCGGCCATACTTCCAACTTCGTTGCCTGGATTTTTCGCAACCTAAAAGAAGGAAACCAAATAGAACTTTTCACAGATCAGCTCAGAAACGCCACATACATCAAGAGCGCATGCCATGCCCTTATAAATATTTTCAATAAGAATGAAAATGGAATTTTTCATGTGGCAGGTAAAACCTGCGTGACCAGACATTACATAGGAATGAAGGTGGCTGAAGTCTTCGGTTTCGACAAGGATCTTATTTCGGCCAGTGACAGCAGTAAAAGTGACTGGCGGGCCAAAAGACCGAGAAAATGTTGTCTTGACGTGAACAAGATGAAGAAGAGGTTGGGTGTAAATCCCATGGACATCGAGGAAGGATTATTGGCCATGAAGAAGGCGGCAACCCGTTGGGATTAATCCATCATATTTCGGTCAAAAAAGGAAAACCGCTATTTACCACCTTACCGATTCAGGAACACATGCCCTTAAAAAATAAAAAGGCAAGAAAAAGGTACATAGCATTTTTTATTCATGCACCCCGCACAGTGACAAGGCAAGAGTTCATTGCAGCGA
>CP070739.1:71660-76807 GCA_020347705.1 Methanomassiliicoccales archaeon
AACTTCCTCTGGGAGAAGGTTTCTTTGACCTATCGCTTTAACCCTGATACCGTATTTGTGGGCCCTCTCATCATCCCCTGCTCTTCTGAAGTTCTCTGCAAATAGGCTCATGAGCTTGTCTATCTCCTCATTCTTTCTCTTCAGATTTTCGGTGGAGAACGCAAAAACCGTGAGGATTTTCACTCCCACCTCGAGGCACCAATCAGTTACCTCCTCCAATTTATCCTTTCCTCTGAGATGGCCCTCCGTGGGCTCGATACCCAGCTCCCTGGCAAACCTCCTGTTGCCGTCCATTATTATGGCTATGTGTCTCGGTACAGGGCCCTCTAGCACCTCTTTTAACAGCCGCTTTTCGTAGGCCTGATATGCGACATTTGATAATGTCTGTGTGATATCGCTTAAGGAAATCCCACCAATTTATTTTTGTCATTCTGACTATATCCATACCTATATTAAGTTTTTTGTATTATCGGCGTAAAAAAGGTAAATTCCGGGGGATTTTTTCCAGTTTTTTAACCGATTAAAACAGAAATCCACCCTAGGTTTACACCATTCCGGTAACCAAATCTCTTATGGCTTGCTCTACGTCCTTGGCCTTCACCACTCCGGATGCGAGCAGCACACCTTCGGAACCCAGCTCAAGAGCTTTTCTCACATCCTCGCCATTCTTCACTCCCGCACCGCAAAGCACTTTTACTTCTGGGGAAACCGCTTTGACGGCATCAACCGTGCCTTTAACCAGCTCAGGTTTTGCACGGGACACGGAGATATCTCCGCCGATGAGCTCTGGAGGCTCCACTGCCACAAAATCAGGATAAAGAAGTGAAGCGGCCTTTGAAGTTCCTAGATTATTGGAGCATACACAAGTGATCAGGCCGATTTCTTTTGCCCTTCTCACGCATTCTTCGATATCGGCCAATCTCAGCCTGTGTTCTGAATGGTTGATGAGGGTGCCAACTGCACCGGCCTCTTTTGCGGCCTCGGGAAGTATGTATCCGGTATGACTTCCATAGCCGATTGCATCGATATGCTGTGCGAATACAGGCAAGGAAGATTCATGGGAGATTTCCTTGATATCTGTTGGGCCCACGGCCACGGCCACATTGGCCTTCGTATCTTCAGCTACTTTCTGTAGGATTTTTGTCAGGCTCAACGCTTTGGCTCCATAACCTTTCTCGTAGGTTTTGAAGTTCACGATGATAACAGGAGTTGCGATCATCTCAATCCCAAAAGTAAATGATATTAGAGTAGTTAAAGGTTTATGGTTCTAATGGGCCTCGGGTTACACTATGCTCTCCAATACAACGGCTCCGCGCTAAATTCATCCTCTAACTCGGATGCGATACGCTCCCAAGTCTGTTCGCATAAAAACCAGTCCGTGATTTCCTCGGTCTCGGATTCAGTTATTCTAAATATCTCCTGTCTGTCAAAATGCTCCATGTATGGAAGGATAAAAATCTCCAGTAACGTTCCTTCCTCTTTTGGCCACAGATACAGCTCAATTCCTACCCGCTGTGATTTTAGGTCGACCTCGATTTCGGATTTGATATCCTGGGGATATCTTCTTAGGATCATCTTTATTCGGTCCAAAGCCGGTTTTTTAAGCTCCGATATCTCCTTATTCACGGCGATGATTAGAGTGCCTATTTTTTCGTTTTCGGAATCGAACTTGACGATTTTAAAACCCAGATTGCCCAAAAAATCTTTCATCTTTGGCCCCACAACTTCAACTTCCCTGTCCTTTAGTAGATACTTCCCGTATGGATATACAAGCCTTCGCATGATTGGGCCATGGTTTATTTGTTATTTAAGTTTTGATATATGCTATAGAATAAGAGATATCAGAAGATACAATTGCCGGAACATATGTGCTGCATATAAAAACAATTAAAACCCAAAAACACAATGAACTTACAATGTCCAAACAGTTCGAATGCCAAAATTGCGGCGCTTATTTGGAATTCGATCCCAAGACCCAGGCATTGAAATGCGACTTTTGCGATTCCGTTAAGGTAATAGAGGTTGAACACAAGGTTGTGGAAGAGCATGATTTTTTTTCGGCACCACGCTCCACGGGCTGGAACACTTCTGTCACAACGACTCAATGCGAAAGCTGTGGTGCAACGATCTCAAGTGGTGCCAAAGTTGCCGGTGATTGTGCGTTCTGCGGCTCACCGTACGTGAAAGAGCAGCCCCAACATACTAATATCATACGCCCAGAGACTCTCGTGCCCTTCAAAGTGGACCGCAAAGGGGCCATGAATCGGTATCACACATGGATCGGCAAGGGTTTTTTCAGGCCCTCGAAACTCAAGAAAATCAGCCGATTGGAGCTGCTCAAAGGTGTCTATGTGCCGTTCTGGACTTACGACTGCAGCACTCACTCTAATTGGACCGCAGAAAGCGGTTACTATTATTATGTCACCGAAACCTACACCGCATACGAGGACGGCAGACGGGTTACCAAAACAAGACAGGTGAGGAAGGTGAGGTGGGTCCCATCATCAGGTGCACGCAATGATTTTTACAACGATGAGCTCATCGTGGCGTCAAGGGGTTTGGACTATCATCTGGTGTTCAAGATCTACCCGTTTTATTTGCAGCAGCTGGTACCCTATAAACCTGAATTCATAAGCGGTTGGCTTGCCGAGGAGTACGCCATCGATCTGAGACAGGGTTGGGGGATAGCCAAAGAAAACGTTATGTCCAAGGAGCGGGCCAAATGCGCCGCGGAGGTTCCCGGGGACACCCATCGGTTCCTGAGGGTCAACACATCCTTTGGAAATATCACCTACAAACATATTCTACTTCCCATCTGGGTGGCTTCGTATCATTATAAGAACAAGACATACCATTTCCTGATAAACGGGCAAACCGGCGAGGTTCAGGGGTATGCACCCATATCCTGGATCAAGGTTGGAGCTGTGGTCGCGATTATAGCAGGAATAGTGGCAGGTGTTCTTTACTTCGTTTTGTAGTGAGATGAAAAATCTGATGAGCAACCCTCCAGAAACCGAAATCTCAAACTCAGGTAAATATCTTTTATCCCTCAGCACCAAAATTCTTTCTGAGCTCGGCATCGATGAGTTTAGCCACCATCTTTTTGGAAATCAAAACACACTGAATCTGTTTCAGCTCCGCTATATCTGCGAGCTTCTCATCCTGGGTCACGATAAGCAATGATTCCTCTTTGGCATATTCGATGATTCTTCTGTCATCTGCACCCTGCAGACCCACGGTATTTACGGTTTCGATATTCCATCCCAATGCTTCAAGGTATTCTCTAAGGCCGGTGTACATCTCGTCGAGAAGAATCTTCATGATCATACCCCATTTTTTTATTTTAAGCACTCATCAAATGGATTTGGTCATGTACTCCTTTTGTAATATATAAAATTATATCGATGGATTTATCATGGTCCTAAAATACATGCCCTTTTCATTTTTCCACCACAATCAACATATATCTTGCCTTCCATCACAACACCATGAGATATGTCTTGGATACCTCTGCAATTCTCTCCGGCAAGGATATACCTACCGATAATGAGCTGTACTCCTCACCCAAAATTTTAGATGAGCTGAAACATGGTAAGATGAAAAGAAGATTGGACTTTCTCATGGAATCGGGCCTTCGGCTGATATCGCCTTCTGATAAGACCAAAGAAGAGGTGAAATCCGCTGCCCAAAAGACCGGGGATATCGCAAGGGTTTCCGAGGCAGATATCGAAATTTTGAGCCTGGCAATGGAACTTGATGCGATCCTCCTTACCGACGATTATTCCCTCCAGAATCTCGCTTCCGTTCTTAACGTCAAATATCAGGGTATTGCTCAAAAAGGGATTACAAAAAACATCAAGTGGCGCAACAGATGCACAGGCTGTGGAAGGTACTGGGAAAAGATGCATGATTCATGTCCTGTGTGCGGCTCAAAATTGAAGACCACCATGAGATGAGTTTAACTGATTTTAAAAGATACAGCGGATATATATTATGAAAGACAGTATAAACGGAGTCCGGTAGCATCCCCCAGAAACACATGTTAACGGGAAAATCTTTATACTAAATACGTACTTTAGTATAACCAACGACCTATATGGACATCCAGGGATAGATATCCAGGGGGATCCGCCGTGAAAAAGATCGTGACGATTTCCATCTCAGCACTCCTTATGATTGTTGCTTTCCAGATACTGTTGGCTCCGACCATCCACGCCCAGGAGTACATAAACACCACACTCTATCTCTACGGAGACGGCGATGTGGAGGATTTTCTTTTAACTGATATTCCAACTTCCGCCACCGGGGAAGAGTACAATATTTGCCCAACTGGCGGCATTGTGTTGGAGTGGATCATTGGCTCATGGGAAACAGTACCCTTTCAAAGAGAAACAACCATCCAGGGCTCTTTCTTGATGAATGTCTGGGTGGAGCAAATGGGAGTTCCTCCCGGTAGGGTGGAATTGGGTTGTTTGATCTTAATCGATGGTGTGGATACAGGTATTAGGTTCAACAGTGAACAAGTGATAGTAAACGATGAACAGACCTTAAGCATTGGAGGATCTTTGGATCAACCAATTGGCGCTGGACAGACCTTCGGAATAGAACTGCATATCCAATATCTGGGTACGAGTTTAAATGTGTATTGGGCAAGTGATGCCTGCACCACGCATATAGTTGTTCCTGCAGATTGGTGTATTATTACCGGACATGATCCTGTGGTCGATGATATTGCCGAGACCGTCTCCATCAGCGCAGAGGTGGAGCATGCGTTGGGAACCGACGAGATTGTGGACTACGGACTTGAGATAGAGGGACCCACCACTGCCACCTCCGTAACAGGCCCTGTTGAGACCATAATAGATAATGTGATCACAGTATCCTGGGTTTGGGATTGGGGTGTGGATTCTGCCAATGAGGGAACCTATAGCGTTACAATAACGGCAGTAGATAACAGCGGCAACAACTGGGACGATGATACCTCCTTTGAGATTATCATAACCCAACCTCCGCCGCCTCCACCTCCGCCTCCCCAATACAATTGGACTACAGTTGGTAGCATAACTTCCTATTCGGCAAGAGAAAGTCATCCTTCTCTGATCCAGGATTCCGATGGGGTTTACTGGCTTGCATATGCAAGAGACGAT
>CP070739.1:76907-80758 GCA_020347705.1 Methanomassiliicoccales archaeon
ATATATAAAGAGAACGAGGAGCTTTTGTCTGAATCATACGGACAAGTATATTTTTATTATTTCCGAGAATTTGATGAGCCTTGGAAGGGAACTTTATACCTCACAAACAAGCGGCTGGTGTTTGTGGGTCATGTTATAAATCCTTATCCTATCGTAAGTATGCGTTTTCATATTTTATATAGAGCTATCGCCGATACATATTATGCAACCGAAAAAAAATTTATTAGATTTGCAGAAATTTATCATTCAGAACCTTTCCAAGTAATAAAAATCAGAGATGGATATTACTTGTATTTTAAATTTAAAAAGAAATTGTGTATAGTAATAGTGATCCCTTTCAATATTCAATTTAAGGACAAACTGCAAAAAGAGTACGCAAGGATATTGTATGTGAAAAAAGCAAAGCCTGTCTGGGATAAGTTTAATAATATACTGGATATCATGTTTGCTCGGAGGCGTTTAGCGAAGTAGGGTAAAGTTGTGGCCACTTCTTGAAATGAAATAGAGGGAATGACTTTGAGAATTGGAAGGGAAGACGGACTTTATACAATCTGTGATAAAAATAAAGCTTTGATATTAAAAGAGAACGAGGAGCTTTTGTCTGAATCATATGGAGAAGTGAACTTTTATTATTTCCGAGGATTTTCAGAACCTTGTGAAGACCATTTATACCTCACAAACAAGCGGCTAGTGTTTGTTGGTAATGTAAGGATTCCTATTGATAATAATTACATTACTACTTTGTTCATATCAAGTGCTGAGGTATATTATCGAACCAGAAAAAAGTTAATTAGATTTGCAGAAATATACCATTCAGAACCTTTCCAAGTAAGAAAAACAAAAGAGGGATATTATTTATATTTTAAAAGGAAATTGTATATAATAAGAGTGAAACCAAAAAATAAAGGATTTAAGGGCGTTCTGGAAAACATGTACAAAAACATTACCGTGTACGGCCTTTAAAGTAACCCAATAACCCCATACCCAACACATTCTGTCGACCCAAAAAGATTTATAGCAATTTAGCCCTAAAGTGCTTGATTCACAATGAAAGGCAGAGCCTTGGCGATGGGAACCGTTTTATTATTGCTTCTGTTCTCTTCTTTTGCCCAGGGAGACGATTACATCAGCGACCCGTCAAGAATACCCCTGATCGATAACATCGATTCGCCAGACCTCGAACCTGGGGACAGCGGCACATTTTCAATGACCATCGAGAACAGATACCATGCAAACATGGAAAATATCACCCTTATCGTGGAAATATACGCCTCGGCCACATACTATTCCTACGATGAAATTGCGGACGTGGAACATCCGCCCTCCATAAACGGCCAGGGAATCACACACTCTTTCAACTTCCAAGAAATCGAAAACGACACCTCGGTCTACGTCAACTTCACTGTAAAAAGCTCACATGACACCACCCAGGGCACCTACTTTCTGAGATTTCAATTGGAATTCGAGTACAACAACACCGCGTACATTATGAAATCCAGGGGTTATTTTTCCGATGAGGAATGGGAAGAGGCCACATCCAAGGCCAACGAGACCCACCCAGGAAGAATCGATATCGAAATCTTGGAGGTGGACGGGATATTGCCGGATTCGTCAGTCAGGGTATGGGCGCCGATACCGATATGGCCCCTTTACGTCTGCGTAATGCCCCTTATCGTGCTGCTGGGATTTTTGGCCCTGCTTTTCTATTGCCAGGAAGAATACAACATGTTCCCATGGCTAGATCAGGGATTTAAGTACTGGTCCAGCAAATTTCATCAATCTTGGCGCCTTTTGAAGCACCGCTTTCGTAAGGCCTGAGGGATAGTCGATATCACTTTTTTCACCGATGAACGATAGTATCTTCTCGTCACCTAGGATCCTGAAACCCTCTTCAATATGCTCGTCCTTTAGTTCCAGGAATATCTTTCTGAGCTGGTTGGCCCGCTTGAGTTCTTTTCCCACATCATCTTGAAAAAGTGCAGGATACCTTTTCAGCTTTTTTTCAGATAAATCCTCGGATTCAAGGCCCTCTTTGGCAACATTCGCACAATGCCCCCCCGAGAGCAGGCCAAGATATATTCCTCCGCCTGAAAGTGGTTTTACCTGGCATGCGGCATCACCAACGAGCATAACCGCATCCGAGACGATTTTTTTCATTGGGCCCAAGGGTATCGTACCTGCGATATAGCGCTCTATCTTTATTTTCCCCAACCTGTTCTTGACTTCAGAATGTCGAAGCAGGCTCTCGAAGTTCCGGCGGGTGTTCTTCCTGTCACGGGAAGTGCACAGCCCGATTCTTGCGCCTGAATCTGTGGGAATAAGCCAGGCAAAGAATCCTGGTGCGATCTTATTGCCTATGAAGATGTCCAAGTAATCTAAATCGATGTCTTTTTCTATGATACATTCAGCACCAAAACCTGAAAGCACCTCCTTGGGTTTGGGGAATCCGAAGGAGCGGGCAACGATGGACCCCACACCGTCACTGCCAATCACGAGCCTGCACCCATAATCCTCTTTTGCACCATCCTTTTTTGCCTCAAGCCGGATTTCTCCTCCCTTTCTTTTTATGCTCGTTACCTTTGAACCAAGATGAAGCACCGAACCAGAGCTCACAGCGTCGTTAACGATAATGCCATCGAATAGGGCTCTGTCGATGACGCAGGCCTTGGGTTTTTTTCCTTGGATGGTGAGGATTTCTCCTGTGGGGGAATGAATTCTTGCACCTGAAATCTCGTTTATCACACCTTTTTTTCCACCCAGGATATCTATTACCCGGGTAGAAACCAAACCAGCGCATTGAACCGGTCTTCCGATTTCATGATGCTCCTCAAAAAGGGCCACATCGAATCCTTGCTTTGCAAGGAGACGAGCAACATGACCTCCGGAAGGACCGGCTCCAACGACGATTACATCGTAATGTTTCATGGCGAAAAAGCTGAATGAATTAGGCGTATTTGAGGGTATGGGTGGATGTTAACCATACATTCTTCGAATCTGTGGACTATAAGAAATAAACATATAGATAATAAATGATATCAGGTAAAGAAATTTCTTGGAAAATTGAGATTTTCTGAAATTTCCCAATGACGGTTCGCGGGATGGAATGAAAATTTACTGACCCGAGATCGTGGAAGGTCAAAAGATGAATTGGGCCAGAAACAACTGAATCTACTTTGCCTACAACTAGAGGACATGATCGTCATGAAATTGAAAAAAGACCTGGGATTACTCGAGGTTTTCTGCATATCATCGGGGGCCATGATAAGCTCGGGTCTGTTCGTTTTACCTGCCTTGGCATATTCGAAAGCAGGACCTTTTGTGATTTTCGCCTATATTATCGCAGCCATTATGGTCATACCCACTATCCTGTCGAAAGCAGAGCTCGTCACCGCTATGCCCAAAACCGGAGGCATTTTTTTCTTTACAGACAGAAGCATGGGTCCAGCAATGGGTACTCTAGGAGGCCTTGCAGCATGGTTCTCCCTTGCCTTCAAATCGGCCTTCGCCCTACTGGGAATCGGGATATTTGCCCTTTTATTCAATCCCGGTCTTTCGATTTTTCAGATAAAGATCATTGCAGTGGTGTGTGTTATATTCTTCATGCTGGTCAATCTGTTTGGTGTGAAACTGGCAGGGAGGATGCAGAGTTATCTTGTCATAGTCCTTCTCGCCCTGCTTGTGCTGTATGTTGTGGTGGGCATATTTTTCATCGATAACGTGAGGTTCAAACCACTACCGGATCAAGAGGCAGTGACTTTGGGCTCAGTTTTTGCCACAGCAGGCCTCGTTTTTATCTCCTTTGCAGGGACAACCAAGATAACTGAATTGGCCGGGGAGGTCAAGAATCCTGG
>CP070739.1:80858-85038 GCA_020347705.1 Methanomassiliicoccales archaeon
CTATGTTTCTGATTCTTAAATAAAGAATTTTCAATCAAAAAGTTATATAACAAAATTTGGAGGGTTCCAAAAACTGTTAGGCTTTCTAATCTTCATCTTTATTATGCTCTGTTAGATTAATACTACTATAACTACTTTTCCCTATTATTTTGCGAATTCTAATAATAGGGTCTTTATTGGGTATAATATACAAGAGTAAGGCGTTCACTGATGGATTCATCTTAATTGAGCCTTTCAATACAAATGTTTATAGCCTAATTTGATATACCCTTATTCATGGGACAACAAGAGGTTTATGATTTTCTAAAAGCACATCCAATCGAATGGTTTACATCGAAGGAAATCAGCAAAGGGGTAAATATATCAATTGGTTCTGTTACAGTGTGTCTTAAGAAACTACGTGAAAATGATGAGGTGAAATATAAAGCGATAGGAAAAACAGGTGGAAAGCGAACCCAATATTCATATTGTTTTAAGAATTAAACTTTTTTATTGCGAGTTACGTTTGATTTTGACACATGGGGACGGTAATATTTACCAAGGAACACTCCATCTATATCTCAGGCTCCATTTTATTCATAATGTAGCCGATCCACTTGCCGAGCCTGTTGCATTTTTCCTCGAGGGTCAGATCGTCCCAACCCCTCATTGTAGCTGAATCGCTTGCCTGATCTATGTGATAAAAATCCTCCTTCAATTTCTCTGAGGAAGCCCCACCTTCTTTAATGACTTCAACAGACAATTCCTCATCTGGTGGAGGCGTCATCATTCTTTTTTTCCAATGCATGTTTTCACCTTCTGGAGCTGAAATAAATGACAGTATTAATGCTTTTTGTTTTAAGATAAGAAAATAGGGGATGGTAACCCTGGAAAATGAATCATGATAAGTATTTAATACTAAGTCTCTAATTCAAACTTATGAAAAGGATATACCTTTGCGTTATTCTGATCCTAACAATCCTGATTTTCAATAGTAATGTAGTTCTAGGCCATGTTCCATTGGACACTAAAAAGAATACCAGCTTGGATACAGCAATGCACATTCATGACCCTCAAAAGTCGTGGGCAATTTACGACGATCTTCATAGTAAAAACGAGGCAAAATATTATGAACTACACTTGGAGAAGGGGGATAGATTATATGCATCGATTTTAACTCCCGAGGACGGGCCCTTTGCCCCGAAATTGATCATAATGGGCCCGGGATTGGGGACAAATGATTCCTATCCTGATCATATCGAGGTGCCGGAAGGAGTGGATATATTGGTAATCGAGGAGGATAAAGAAGAAGAAGCTGAATACGAACCGTTTACACCTGCAAGTAACTACGCTTTAGCCTCTTTCGATAATAAAGTAAATGCAACTGGAACTTATTATATTGTAGTTTTTGACGAGCTTTCAGGGGGCAAATTCACCCTGGCAGTTGGGTATCAAGAAAGCTTTACGTTATTTGAATGGCTCAAGGTGCCTGTTGATTTGATAGGAATCTACCTATGGTCAGGGCACGGCCCGTTGTTGATAATAGCTCCATTTTTATTTTGGATAATAGCAGGATATTTTGTATTATATTGGCGCTACAGGGTGTATAGTATTAACTCTTGGCTTGCCGCGACAGGAGGTTTACTTTACCTCGGAACAGCCACACTTATTTCTATTGAAATGGCCATCGCACTAAATCGAGCCCCGTTAACCGCCCTTGTGGTGGTGACATTGATATTCATATTAATACCCGCGATATTGGGTATAATGATCCTTCTTAAGATAATCGTAAAGAAAGATGAGTTTGAAAGAAAGGATAAAGTGGTGTTGGCAATATACGGTGTGCTCGGCTTGGTTTTTTGGGGAGGTGTTATTTTTGGCCCGATAGTCATTCTCATTGCAAGTGTCTTTCCAGTTTATTTCATTTTTAAAAAAGAAAATGGAAAAAAGGATGAAAAAATTGACTAGGATTGATAACTTATACCTTGCATTTGCATTTCTTTTCCCTTAGTATCCTGATTTGCTCCGAAACAGTGTCCACAAATTTATCCTGTTTTCCTTTTCCAATGGCAAGATTAGGGTCCAAAGGACTCTTATGATTGTAGCCTCTTTTTTCCAATTCCCTTGCCACCTTATTGTGTCTATAAAATAGGCTTTTGGTCCTTCCTTTCCATCTTTTGGTTTCAGGATGATTTGAAAAACCATTTTTATTGTTGGTGATTATACTCCACAGTGCATGGATTTCGGAATGTTCCCCAAGCAGATGATTCCTGCATAGCTTTTCAGGTGGAATATCCCAGACTCTCATTGCAAAGCTCCTTAACCGTTTTTGTTTACACTTCTTGAAATTATGGTATAAGGACTTAAATACCTTTGTATTTCGATATGGTACAAATAGGATTTGGTATGCATCGATAACCTTGATTTAGCTGATATAAGAGGCAGTGCAGAGGAAATATGTGTTTTAGCGGAGCTTCTAAACTTAGGATTCGATCGTTGAATTGATTCAAAAGGGTGTTAGGGTAGAGGGAATGAGATGAAGGGTTTAGGGTGATTCAAAATGTAATTATTTTATCCGATATAATTTCCCAGATTCTTTTTTCTACCCAACTTGGAAGTATATCCAAATTTCTGCTTCATTTAACCTTACGATAATACTTTAATTCTATGTTTATACTGCTCTTTTAGAAGGGTTACTTGGATGTATGTAAGGCGCTCCTTTTCCGTATCTGATTTCATCTCGTGATTTACTCTTTTCAATTCTTCAGGAGATTCACATTCATCAATGCGGCGTTTATATTTTTTATACCGCCGTTTTTTTCGAGTAATAATAATAGAACCTAGGAACACCGCGCCTATACCCATCATTATTGCCATCGCCAGTTCACCCAATTCGATCTCCACACCCCAGAACCTGTATAGGTTCGGGTCTTTTTGGACATTCTCGTTAAGCGGTTCATAGTCGTCATAGTCAGGAACACCATCGTTATCATCATCGAAGTCAACAGCATCTGGCATCCCGTCATTATCGTAATCAGGCGGAACATCATCGGCGTCCTTGCTGTTGTAACCTAAACTTAGTTCTATAGTGTCAGTGAATCCATCATTGTCATCATCATCATCCCTGTCATCGGGAATATAATCGGAATCGAAGTCAGGTGGATGGTCGCTGGCATCATAGGGATCATTACCGTAAATTCGCTCTAAGTCATCGCTGTAACCATCATTATCGTCGTCATTATCTTCATTGTCCCCTAAGCCATCGTTATCGGAGTCAATGTATTCGAAAGGATTCCAGGGGATGCCATCCATGTTATCCCCATATCCATCTCCATCACTGTCCACCCATTCCCCCCTGTTCTCGGGGAAGTCGTCCTGATAATCGGGATAACCATCCCTGTCCGTGTCCCCAATGAAATCGATGCCATTCCGATTATACAAGAATGAGATATTCTCGTCTGTAGCATAGGCGATATCGAGATCTCCATCATCGTCAATGTCTCCTAATGATACTGACAATGGGAGAGGTAGAACATTATAATCCTCCCTGAACCCGAAACCTCCGAAGCCATTGTTTTTGAGGATAGAGATCGTATCATCGTCCTTGTTTCCCACGATCAGATCAATGTCTGAATCACCATCTACGTCCCCGGCGTCCACAGAACTGGGATTATCCCCAACTTTGTAATTGAAACTATCATCAGTGAAATCCCCTGTTCCATCGTTGAGAAGTACTGTTATGGAATTTCCCCCGCGATTCGCAGTAACAACATCCAGGTCATCATCTTTATCGACATCTGTAAATGTGAATGCAATCGGATCCTCTCCAACAGAATATGTTCCGGTAGATTCATATTCGGGAAAAATGAACTTGAATATCTCTATCTTATCATCTATGGTATTCGTAACAACTATGTCATTATCTCCGTCGCCATCGACATCGCCCATAGATATGGCGCTTGGGTAATCAATGGTATCGGATGCATAATCAACCCTCCCAAGAAACGTTCCCGGTTCGCCAAGGTCATTGAGCCGGACAGAAATATCATTATCGACTATATTTGCTGTAACCAAATCTAGAAGGTCATCATCGTTCATATCTAAAAGGAACAATCGTGGGCTTTCTCCCATCTCATAGGTTACTTCAGATGAAAATGTGCCTTCCCCATTATATTTCCTTATACACACAACGTCTGTCCCC
>CP070739.1:85138-92898 GCA_020347705.1 Methanomassiliicoccales archaeon
AAGGAAAAAGTCGTGGCCTCACAAATGGATTGACCAATGGCCTGACAAACGGTTTGACAAAGGGTCTGACCAATGGTATTACCAACGGTATCACAAACGGTCTTACCAACGGACTTCGGGCCTTAAGGAGCGGAATTACCAATGGAATCACCAACGGGAACGGAATAACAAACGGTTTAGCCGCGCCTCAGGAAGGCATAGGAAAATCAAGATCCACGGTTAGGGTATTGATAGTATTCGGGCTCCTAGCACTGCTATTCTTATCACCCCTTTTGATTAATTTTACCATTCCTACCCACAAACCATTTCAGATCGACGGAGTTTTCGCCGATTGGCGGGATATACCGAGCTATTCAGATTCTCTTTCCGACCAGGTTATTAATGAGGATGTAAACATAAAGGAGTACAAGGTGAGTGTAAACGACTGGGGCGATATATTATTCTACCTAGAGGTGGAGGGTACCATACTAAACGGCGTGCACGGTTTAGATTCTGTGAATGTCTTCATAGATGAGGATGCAAACCCAAAGACGGGCTATAACATAAGGGGTCTTGGTGCGGATAAGATGATCGCTGTAACAGGCTGGAATAACAGCAAATATGCCAGCGGGTACAGTGAATTCAACGGCTCACGTTCCTCCCTTGACTTAAACGGCTTTGATAGATTCTATGAAATTCCTGCAGCCATAGGGCAGAATCAGATGGAGACGGGATTATGGCTGTCCCAATTTAACGCATATCCGGATGATCCCATTAAGGTGCTGTTCAGTGCGAGAGATACGGCCGGTAATGAGGATATATCGGATATCATCGTAAGCCAGATCGACGGTTCCCTGGTGATCAACGAGACGAGCGTGGCGCCGCAGGTGATACCTAGGGGTTCGCGCCTTATATCAATGACGCAATTTGATATGAGTGTGGTTGGCGAATCTATTACTGTAGAGTCCGTGAATCTGACCTTGACAGGAACGGCAGGAGGAGCGGATATAGATGGGCTCAGGGTTTTCCAGGACAGCAACGGGAATGGAGTTTTCGATGGTAATGATCATGAGATCATCGATGTTGAAGGAGGGGTGGACAAGGAGGTCAATATTCCCATGGGTATTACGATATTTAAGGATGGGACCGAGAGCTTTTTCGCTGTGCTGGATGTATCTGATGATGCATTAGAGGGCGGTACCATCGGAATCAGGATATCCGAGCCTGAGGATGTGGTATTCGGACCTGGAGTACTAACCCTGACACCGCATTATTTGACGAACAGCTACATTGGCAGCGTGGGGGATACCATCGTAATAGACGGCGCCTTTAGTGATTGGGAAGGCCGCACAATCAGAACCGATAGTACGGGGGATGTGAGATTGGGAAACGAGGCAGTGGACTCAGCGAACATAGATATTTTGGATTACAGCGTGGAGCATGATACCGAGTCATTGTCGATATATATGGATGCAGTGGGGACGATGCTAGGTGGGGCCTCAGTGCCCTGGAACGCCACCAGGCCTTTGGAGGTGGAGAGAGAACCCATTGTGGCAATAGACAGCGACGGAGACGGCATACTAGACGAATATGAGCCTGGATACGAGTATGATTTCGACAATGATGTTGGCCTACCCAATGATCCTGGCAATCCTGTAAGGCCGAATACCGGACCTGACGGCTTCGATCACGACAGCGATAACGATATGATCGAGGACTATCCGTGGGGAAACGATACCAGATTGGAGAGGCCCGAGACAAATAAAACAAGATACATAGGTCCTCATCCGCCCACACCGAAGCTGCCCGTGGTGACAGGGGAGGATATGGCGTACGTGTTTATCGATACCGATTGCGATTCTTCAACAGGCTATTATATAAATGAGTTCATAGGCGCGGATTTCATGGTGAATATCTCAGGGAAGGGGAATCTGATCACCTCGAAATATCTCAATAGGTACAACGCTTCGAATGAAGGCGGTTGGAGATGGGATTTCATATCCGATGTGGACGCCGCGTTGGACTCCAGGGCCCTTGAGGCACAGTTCGAGTTCGATGTTTTGGGCATAGCACAGGACCAAACCTTCAATGTATGGTTCCTAACAACAGATTGGAGGGATTGCAGCGACTTGTCCGATAACGGTATTAACGGGACCAGGGAGAGCAGAGGGACAAGAGCGATCCCCGGTGCTAAGATCGTGCTAAACGAAATCTATCCAGATACGAACGGATGGATTGAGCTTTACAACAGAGGCAATCAGGAGATCGATATCAGCGGCTGGGAGATAACTTGGGATGGTGACTCATATACCATACCCCAAGGCACCACGATGCTACCCGGGGAATTTCTTGCGTTCGATGTTGGGGATATACCACAATCCGGAACCGTAACTTTAATCGATGATAAGGGTAAAGAGCAGGACCAAACCACATTCACCAGTGTGCCCTCAGGAGAGGGCTGGGGCAGATATCCTGATGGAGTGGAATCCTGGCTGTTCACAAACCCAACGAAAGAGGGTCCCAATGAACCATATCTACCTTTACCTTCTGCAGATGTAGTCATCAACGAGGTTTACCCTGATGCAAACGGATGGGTGGAGCTCTACAACAAGGGGGAATCAGTTATCGATATCGGTGGTTGGAGAATCCTGTGGTCGGGTGGAAACTATACGATACCGTCAAACACCAAGATCAAGAAGGGAGAATTCATGGCCTTCGACATTGGCAATATATCATCAACGGACAATGTGACCTTGACCAGTGATGTGAATTATACGCAGGATGTGGCTTTCTTAGGTAATGTTCCGTCTGGATATGGTTGGGGGAGGTACCCTGACGGGACTGGGAACTGGTGGAATACGATTCCCACAAAGGAGGCCCCAAACATCATACCGGAATTCAAGGATATCATCCTCCCAATAGTATGCATGATTATACTCGTTTTTCTTACCCGGTCTAAAAGGGATGCAAAATTATTTAAAAGGAGATACATATTTAAAAGCTCATAATGACGTCTTCTGTCTCTGAGGGAACCATATCTGCAAGTGATGTGGAGAAGTACGCCTACTGCCCGTTAAGCTGGTGGCTTGCCGAACAGAATGCCGACGAGGACCGAAAGGAATTGATAAAAGGCAGCAAGGAGCATGTTTTGATAGGAAAAGATGTAAAAAACATCAAGGTAAAAGAAAGGATCAGGGAGGAATCTGAACGAAGTGTAATATGGTTCTCGTTAATAGCGGTTGTTATCGGGATTAATGGCGTTGCAATAATATTTTCTATCTACACCCCTCCCCCACAGGGTGAGGTTATAATGGTTCTTCTCAGTGTTATAGCGGTACTATGGGTTGTTGTAGCGGTATTGTTCTTCTATACCGGGATAATGATCGAGCGGAAAATGAAGTATATTCATGAAAAGTCCGGGAGCTATGAGAGCATCTGGACGAAGTTAATATTCAAAAGGTCTCAGGAAGATGTTGATTGGAGAAAGCGGTTTAGGGAGGCTAAATGGACCACTCTGCTGTTTTTTTTGGTCAGTGGCGTTCTAGCCATGCATGGATTGTTAATTCTATTGAATTTAGAACCGGATCAACCTCAACTTCGCAGTAGTATATTCCTAGTTCTCTCTTTGGTATGGTTGATCGGAAGTTCGCTATTTTATTACATATCTTTGCATAAGGAACCCAAGATACAACAAACGGATGAAAAAGCGGCAAGTAAAGAGGGTAAATGGACTTTCTCAGAATCTGAGATTTCTGTGATATTATTCGCTGTTGTTGCAACGATCTTCGCTTCAAACAGCCTCACCATATACCAGAATCCGAGCACCAATATAGGTAGAATACTCCTTATAGTCGCTGTATTATGGCTATACGGCGGTTTTATTTTCCTTTACAGGGCGTTAAGAGCGAACATGAGGGTAAAGCATAAAATTGACGAGGAGCTGAAATTGACAGCGAGTGTAAATCCTGAGATGACAACAGAAGCCTCTTTAGCGGCGGAAATCGAAACAAGAGCCATGAATTACGAACGAGGGGTGATATGGTTTGCTGCAATAGCCATGGTCCTAGCATTGAATGCCATCATCATGAACTTCTCAAAGGACCTAGAAGAGCTATACGGGACTCTTATTGCCCATATATTCGAAATCGTGGCACTGCTTTGGCTCATTGGAGCTACTTTCTTCCTGTATATGGTTCTCATTTCCTCGAAAACGGCTTTGATGTTGAGGAAACAACATGGTATAGAGAAGGGAGCCATTCAATATGTTGATTCATTGGATGATACAACTGAGATGTTTTACTCTGAAAAATTCGGATTGAGGGGAAGACCGGATTATATTCTTGAAAAAGAGGGTAATCTGGTGCCCGTAGAGGTAAAGACAGGTCGTGTGCCCAGAGGGCCGCTCTTTTCACACATACTTCAACTTGCGGCCTATTGTTTACTTATTGAGGATAAATATGGTCGTAAACCCTCTTATGGGATAATCAGTTACTCGAACGTTCAGCATGAGATAGATTACACCGAAGAGCTCAAAGGAACCCTGATATCCAAACTCAACGACATGGAAAAAATAATAAAGACCCAAAAGGCGCATAGAAATCATAATCGCCCAAGTAAATGCAGAGGTTGTTCCAGAAGAAAGATGTGCCCTGAGAAATTGGTGTAATCCCTCTAGTCCTCCTCATCCCCTTTCTTTTCCTGTTTCATCAATATATCCATCTTATCGTTGATCTTTTTGATATCTCCCCGCATCTTGAGCATTTCCTCCTCAAAAGGTGTAAATGCCCCAACGGTGAGTATCCTGTGGCTTAAAAGCATCCCTATAAAAATGGCCCCGATCAATGCCAAAATTATAAGGACTATCCACCCGACGATAGCGCTCATTAGATAAACGAAGACATCCGTGATTTCGACTATACCCGTTAGAAGGGATACGAATAGGGCAATAATGAAAAATAAGATTATCCATAATATATAGGAAAACGGGGTTTTAACCTTAAGTTTCATTCCTTTCTCTCCATGATGATAGTATAAGGGAGCGATTCCTCGATAGGCTCTTTATGGTTTAAATCCGTTATTTCCATTTTAATCTCTTCATCCTCACTCAACAATGTGAAATTCCCAGTATATTCATAATGTTTAAGAGCATCCCACACGGTAACATTCAGCATGAATTCTTTTAAAAATGTGGGTATATGAAGTTCGTAGGTTAAATTCTCAGTCAGCGTCTTTTCATTGATCTGTAGGGTAATATTGGAAAAGAGGTGATCATCAATGCCGTGCACGAAAACCTTCGTCTCACCGTTCTCCTCTATATGGTCTATAAGGATCATTGGTATCGTCGATAAGGGAGATTGCGGACCGCTGTTACAACCTGCGAAAAGGGATAGTATAATAACGATGCCCAAACCGTAATATTTTCCCATCATCGTATCCTAATCTTACACATACTATTTAAAAATAGAGCCTAACTCGTCTGGGTCGCCGTTAGATATCCTGTGAGTCAACTGCGAAATTACCCCCATTTAAAAGGGCTGGCAATCGAGGACTTAAAACTAAAATAACCTTGGTTGTTTAACTAAGAGTGGTGGAAAATAGAAAGAGAAAGAGAAGTTACTGAAAAGTTATGGGTTTTAATAACGCTCGTAACCACCGTATCCGCGAGATGGTTGCTGTTGTTGTTGTCTTCGTTGTTGGGATGTTCCACGACCATCTAGTGCGTCAGCTTTGTTTTCAAGTTCGTGTATCTCGGATTGAATCTTTTTGAGCTTTGCCTCGAGTTTCGCCGCTTCACCTCTTTTCTTGGCGACCTTAGCCCTGATTTCAGCGGCCTTTGCCGTGGCTTTCGCCGACTTCTTAACGGCCTTCGCCTCTCTCATTTGATCTTTTGCAGCCCGCTTAGCGGCTTTTACTTGAGTATTTGCACTCATAATTATCACAGTTGCATATATATCTTACTTATTTATAAACCTTGCCATGTTATTTATAAATGGTGATGTTTTGTATTAAGTGTGTAATTCCTGACAATGGCAGGTAATTTTGTTGGGCTTGAATTATGGATTATTTTACCGCATAGGACAATTATTTAAAAATACACGGGCTAGTTGAAGACGACCCATTCACAATCGCAATTGACTTTTATCCAGTAACCTCGGCCGGTATTAAAATGATGCAGATCATTAAACGGTTTATCGATATGGTAATGTTTCCAGGGATCGCCCTCATCCTCTGACTTGAAATTCTGTACCGCTACATATTTATCTTCAATATAGGAAAGGGCTCCTTGTATCGTTTTGTTATGCATTGCAGGATAACCCACTAGATTCCATCCTCTTCCCGAAGCTAAAAGCTCGATGGCCGTATAAAAGGGCGATATCCCAGTTATTTCCAGCACCGAATCAGTTTTCATATGAATCCAAAATGCCATGTGATGGCTCAAATCTGTAGAGTCTCCAGGATATGTTAGCCATGAATCGCAAAGAGCGTCATACCATTGCACCATGTTGTAATCCCCTTCTATGCTTGAAAGCACTTCGACAATCGAGGGGTTTTCGAGAATAACGGGGATCGACACCAGGTTCCACCCCTTATTCAGTGAAAGATTATAGCTCACAACTGGCTGGTACCATATGGCCGAGGTATAGACGAGGGCGTCGCTTGTTTCTGCACTGCTTCCCTCAAAGATCTCAAAGGAGTACGCAGCCTTCTTTTGTGCATCAGAATTCGGAATGGAATATGTAACTGAGCTTTCCCCTGTCAAACTCCAAGTTTGCGCCGGGTCTGTTTCATTGTTCTTATAAATCTCCACGGTATAAGAATCAGTGCTGGGTGGTGTTACATTCAATTCTATTTCCCTTTCCACGGTAATCTTTCCCATGAGGTCGCATTCAATGAAAAAGCTTCTGTCATATACCGACATATCGTAGGCCGCAGCGTAGGTTCTCCTTTGACGAATTGCATCAACGGCTGCATCCAAATTTCCCAAATCTTGCGGGTCCTCAACAACAGTATAAACCTGCCAACCACCCACGGTATTGTGGGCATCTGAGCCTCCGCAGGCTGCCATAAGGCGTCCTTGAGTTACGGCATTCCTGTAATGCGTTCTTCCGTCCGTTTCGGGAATGGCCAAGGGTCCATCCACCAGCTCGACCCTGCCGTTGTAGACTTCCATGGCATCGAATTCATAGCCAGGTTGAAGAAACATAGGAGGGTTCCCGATCCAGCCGTCTGAAGGATGGTTTACTATCATTATTCCTCCTTGGGTGGTAACATTTGATCTTAAATCCTTGAAATCTTGGTAGTCGTTGGTAGAAAAAAAGGTGGTGATGTTCGCCAATCCAATATGTCTTCCATTGTGGTTGTATTCTTCACCCATTGTGACATTCGTGGTTGTGGAATAGTGCTGGTTCTCGTATCTTTTTTCACTTTCCCAATACTCCTTATACGGCTCGAAATGCCCGGCGTGAGGAGTGTGGACCATAACACCTTCTGCTCCAAAATCGTCCCTGATCATTTCCACGGTATCGCCCGTGGACCACCCTAATCCAGCAATATGACTTTCATCGATGGTTCCCACCACATTATCATTCTCATCATGAACATCGAACATACCGTGAGAATGAGGATTGAATTTCAACCACCCCGAAGGGATTTGTGTATCCTGGGCACAGACGACATTTTTATTTTGTACGATTATCGGGTATGTGAACATCAGGGCGAATAAAACTATTATAGTCGTGAAGAGCTTTCTTAAATTACCGGTTTTTTTCCATATCCCACTC
>CP070739.1:92998-96463 GCA_020347705.1 Methanomassiliicoccales archaeon
GCCCGATAGTCTTCTTAACAATCGTCTTTTTATTGAGCGTTAAATGGAACGGACAAAGAACCGGATTTGGGTTGAAATTCTTCACCTCCACCATCACCTCGTAGCGTTGGTTCAAACCCAGTTGCGGCCTGCATTCAAACTTCGTGATGCCTATGTTCCTCTGTCCACCCCCGACTAAAATGGGCCTGACTCTTTGATGCATCCGGGAAAGTTTTTCAAAATCAGAACCCGCGCCGTCGGTAATGAGGAAAGTCCAATCATCCCGCTCTGGGTTCATAAAGGAGAGGGCCAGGTAAATCGCCTTTTCTATCCGTCCCGGCTCGTCTGAAGGTTGCATGCTCTTGACTACTCGCTTCAATTCCCCCTTATCATCCGAAAAGGCGGACCTGAGTATTGGCCTGCCCCCCGCTTCGATGATGAGTGTCTTGCCCTCTTTTGGAAGTTCGTCAATGAGTCTAAGGGCTTCCTTCCTGGCCTGGTCGAACCGAATGCCCGAGGACGTCCGTGTCTTCATGCTGGCGCTTGCGTCCAAAACCAGGATTACGTTCCCCTTTAATTGAGAAGGATACATCCAAACAGGTTTGGCCAAGGCAAGAGTGGCCAAAATCACGGCCAAAATCTGGAGCAAAAGGGGCAGATTTTTCACAATTCTTCGAATGCGAAGCCCACCTCTTTTTTCTTTCAGGGCCTTTCGCCAGAGGAACAGGGTGGTGATTTCAACCTGCCTAGGCTTGGGTTTCAGGCTGTGGATAAGTATGAGTATTGGGATGAGCCCTAAACCTAGGAGGGCGCTTGGATTGATGAATTGCATCCTTCTTCTCGCCTAAGGGAATGTAGTTACCGAAAAAGCGCTCCCTTCATGAGATAATCCAGTAAGAAATCCTCGAACGGCATGCTCGTATTGCATAGATAGTAGTCAATTCCGCTCCTAAGACAAAGATCCTTGATGCTTTCAAGAAAATTGCGAATTCTTTCACGGTACAGTTCCAACAGAGCCCCGTCCAGAGTGATCCTTTTTATCTCTCCGGTTTCCATTTCTTTCAGCGTGAGGTATCCATTTAAGGAAGGAAAGAGTTCCTCACGATCGAGTATTTGGATAAGGGTAATGTCGAACCTTCCATAACTCAGTGCCTCTACCCCCTTTTCAAACCCCTTAGGGTCTAAGAGGTCGCTGACAATAATGGCAATGCCCGGCCGCTTGCAGGCCGAGGCGTATTCGGTTAGACATGAGTTCAGATCTGTTTTACCTCCCAGCCTGAGGGAGAGCAGGTATCTGAGCACTGAAAGGTAAACCTGTCTGCCTCTTTCCGGTGGCTTAGATTCGCCAAGTATATTCGCAAAAGAGGTGACGCCAACCCGATCCAGATTGGCCAGGCCGAGATAGCACAGAGCAGCGGTGACCTTTTTGGCGTAAATGTCCTTCGGCGGGTTACCTGACCCCATGGACTGGCTCATGTCCACGAGGATATGGATTGTGAGATCCTCTTCGGCGCGGAATAATTTTATGAAGAGTTTATCCAGCCGTCCATATACATTCCAATCGATGTAACGGAAATCATCTCCGGCTTGATATTTTCGATAGTCCAGAAATTCAAGGCTGGCCCCGCTCCGCCAGGAATCGTGCTCCCCTTTGACCGGCCCTTTTATTCCCTTTTGGGCCAGAATCTTCAGCTTCTCCAGTTTTCTCAGGAAATCTTCATCGAGAAACGATTCGATGTCATTATGCACGGCCATGAATGAGCTCCAGATACATTCTCAGAAGGTGTCCTCTTGGGAATCTCAAGGATCTAGCTGCACCATGGGCCGGTAAACTCAAAAGCGCACCTTTTTTAAAATATCCTCTATGATATCATCCGCGTCGATTCCTTCAGCTTCACCTCTCAGATTGAGAATAAGACGGTGCCGCAAAGCCGGTTTGGCAACCTCACTGATATCTTCACGAGAAACATTATAACGGCCTTGAAGAAGCGCCCATACTTTGCCGGCCTTCACCAGGCTTTGCACTCCCCTGGGGCTCGATCCGAAACGAACGAATTTCTTAGTCTTCTCAATAGGACAATTCTCATCCGGATGGCTGGCCAAAACCAGCCTGATGGCATAATTCTTGACGTGCGAGGCAATGGGGACCTGTCTGACCAGTTTTTTCATCCGAAGGATGGAACCCGAATCAACTATCTTCCTTACCTTCGGTTGGTAGTCCTCTGTCGTCTTGTCAATTATCTCAACCAGTTGATCCGGGCTTGGATAATTGACCTTGAGCTTGAAGAAAAAACGATCTATCTGGGCCTCTGGAAGGGGGTAGGTTCCTTCCATCTCCAGGGGATTCTGAGTTGCCAGCACGATAAAAGGCGGCTTTAAGGGATGTTCAGTGCCGAAGACCGTGACCTTTTCCTCCTGCATGGCTTCAAGAAGAGCCGACTGAGTCTTTGGAGTAGCCCTGTTGATTTCGTCCGCAAGAATAATCTGGCCGAATATGGGCCCTTTGTAAAACTCAAAATAGCGATTTCCCTTCTCATCCTCATTCACGATATTCGTGCCCAGGATATCCGCGGGCATGAGATCGGGGGTAAACTGAATCCGCGAATACTTCAAACTAAGAACCTGGCTCAAGGTCTTAACTATTAAGGTTTTTCCCAATCCAGGCACGCCTTCGATCAAAGCGTGGCCTCCACAGAGAAGACAGATGAAGAGGTTTGTGATGAGTGTGGTCTGCCCAACAACCATCTTGGAAAGCTCATGGTTTATCAAGTCGAAATTTTTCTTTATTGAATCTGCCTTTTCAATTGCCGTAGCCATCTCCCTTTTCTTCCTTCTTCAGCCCGATGGACAGGAAATAATTTCTTATGTATTCTCGATAATGTAAGGGAATATCCTCTTTTTGCAGGACACTCTCGAGCTCTTGCCGGTAATGCCTGATTACATCTTCCTCTTTCAACTGAGCTTTGTCCACCGTCGGTAGGGAACGGACATAGACATTGTACCAATCCCCGTAGCCAGAAATCCCCTTATCTTTGAGGACAGGACGTTTTGAACTTTTCAGTTCGTAAGGGGATTTCTTTCCGCCTTTAGCCTTCCCTCGGCCGGCAGCAAAAGATAGGCCCTCATCAGCAGTTGGGTCACGCTTATCCGATTTCTTGGAACCAGCCTTGGCCTGCCCAAGGACGAGTGGGATTTGACCCTTGCCATCCGCCTCCTTGGCCTCAAGAGCAGTCAGGGATCCCCCCGGTGCAGTGTCCATATCGTTGCTTTTCTCGAAGGTCTTCCCCACAAAGACATCTTTTTCTTCCAACAGGTGCGACTCACCTTCATCTGCCAAAGCCGATCTGATGTCAATCATCGTCTTTTCAAGAAACAGCTCCAGTCTGCGGTTCTGATCCAGGCTAGATATGTCCCATGATATTGAGGTCGGGACTTCGCCTTCAAATAGTTCCCTAAGCTGTTCCCTCAACTGTTGTAACTCATCTA
>CP070739.1:96563-101568 GCA_020347705.1 Methanomassiliicoccales archaeon
TCCATAACCATATGAGATGCCAGTTCACTCATAAATAATCTCTTCTGTTGAATATCTATCAATCTTCGACCTTTTCTTTCCTCACGTTCAATCCAAAATCGGGTATATCTATCAAATAAATCTGCTGGATTAATTTCACCGATAGGTTTATCTTTGATTTTTGGAATAGTTCTAACAATTAAATCTAAAAGAACCGGTCTCTCGGATAGATCTCTTAGTTCTTCAATTTCCATAATCTTTTCAAGAAATTCTTCATAGTTATAGATGCCTTCCTCTTTTAGAAAATTACTTCTATTACGTAAAAATTCTTTTATTTGCGATTTATTAAAAGGGAGTATATACAATATCTCAAAATTAGGCTTAGAACTAAGCCCTGCAAGAATATCATCATGTTCCCATGTTAAATATTGTTCCTCTTGTTTCCTACTTGTAAAATATGCTGTTCTACATGAAAGTATTACCTTGTTTATTGGGTGTACAAAGTTTTCCAGTTCTCTAAGATTATCTTCCATAGTAGAACGATCCATTCTGATGGCCATTTCATCAAATCCATCAAGTAAAATAATTAATTTACCTGCTTTTAAAAGCTTATCAAATATCGCAAAACTTCCGTTTAAAATTCCATGTTGGTTAACTAAATGATCAGTAATTAACGAATGAATATCAACTCTTTTTTGATAATCCCTCAAAGGGATGAAGATGGGTATCCTGTTCTTATCAGGGTCCTTTAGATATTTTATTGCTAAATCGTGTGCAAGTTTTTCTAAAAATGTTGTTTTACCGGTTCCATAATCACCAAGTATCGATAGATGATTGCGAAGTTTATCTTCTTTTTTATTGGAATATATCCATTCTTGTACATAATCTTCTAGAGAGAGCCTTTGAGGTTTATTTTTTGGAGAGCAATCAAGAGAAATATAATATTTACTCACATCGCTCTTTTCATATTGTTCAATAATATCTTTAAGATACTGATTAAAATCAATCAACTTTCCAAGTAATTGTTGATAACTTATTAATGTTATTTTTTTATTATCCCGAGTCATATCGTATGCTTCTGGAGTGAAACCATTTGGAGATACAATAATGCCATGAAATTTATTATTTACTAATGATAGAAGTCCTAGAAACTCTCTAACAATAGTGACCCCTATTTTTTCGGAATAGGCTTTACATTCGATTAAATATTGTTCCTCGATGATGGTTCCTTTTTTATGAGCATATATATCTATTTCTGATCCTTTGAGACCATAATTCTGGATTGTCTCATAACCCATCAGATCAAAGAGATCTTTAACTTCTTCTTCAAATTTTATCCCTTTGGCTCTATTTGATTTCTTTTCCATTAAGCTTCCCCCCTTTATATAATTTAAATTTTAACTCAAACATTCGATAGAGTTGCTCTAATATAATCTATTATTCTAATTCGGACATCATCTGACCGTTAAATATTCATATACATATTAGGTATGGGCACACAACCTTATCATTTTTTCTCTCCTCCATCGAAACATACACTTTCCTCCTCGGCACGCTGTTATTAAGGAGGGGATAGTCTAGAAATCATTAAGATTCTTATTTCCTAACATTTCGTAGCACTTCTTCTTTCAAATAATCATCAAGCTTAGTCTCATTCAAATCACTTATATAATTGGACACAATTTGATAGTCATGATAGATTTTATCACTATCTTCAATATTTTCGTGGACAGAGGTACTACATATCTTGTAGAGTGATTCGATACTGTTGAAATCTAACCATTCAATATTTTTGTTTTTCATTTTCGATAATATTTTATGGGTAGGAATACGACTTTTTGGTCGAAGTCCCAAAAATGTCTTTGTAGCGTATTCAATTGGGATTCGAAGGTTCTTGTAAAAATCTCTATAATCCTTTCTCTTTAGCATATGATAGCATTTAAATAGCTGAACGTAAGATTCGATGTAGGACTCATTAGAATATTTAACCTGAAAAATACACCAATTCCTTTTTGATTCTATCTCCTTAACCTTTTCGACCTGCACCCTCGGAGTGGGAAGGATTTCATAACCCTCTTTTTCTAAATCATAACATGTAAATCTAAATCCTTCATCAAGAACACCTTTAATATAACCTTCCATGAATGCACATCTATTATGATTATCTCTAGCAATGAAGCTATTCTTGATTTTCAATTTTTCAGCTGAGCCGTTTTTATTTTTCTTTAGAATACTTATCTTGCCCCATCCATATTTTTGATCTGTTGCTGCCCAAAATTTCGTATAAGTTTCATACGGACAGATATTTTCCTCCGAATACATATTTAATAATGTATATGCAAAGCTTCTTCCAATAGCAGTTCCTGTCTTCCTTAGCGCATTTTTGAATATTCCTTTATCGATGAATTTGCCTAAATTATCAATTAATTGATCGACTGTTTCAATTCTTAGAACGGCCTCAGGTTCATCAGCAATATTGATTTTTCCTTCGATAACAGGCAATAAAGTGATTTTCTGAAGAGAATCTTCAACTAAACTCTGAAAAGAGTGAACAAGTGCTGTTTTCAAATTGTCCTCAACTCTTTTATTAACTTCATTAACTAAGTCCTCTACTCCATTCGGATTAACAATTTTCTTTGGGGATTTTTTGGACACTTGATTACCTCGTCCAAATATTTGGTAGAATGGTTATGGTCAATTTACTACCAACCTAATAATCATCGTCTCTTCTCGTTCTTCACATTGCTTCGCTTGTATCAGACCCATGGCCCTGAAATGGTGTAGACCTATACTTATTTGCCATATGTAGAGTATGTACAACTATGCACTTATATAAACTTAATCAATCTGTAAAAGCCCTACCCTTAAGCACCCAATCTGTTAATAGAATGAGAAGTTCGTTGATATATATTTGAATTGTATATTTAATCTCACCTGAAATAGCGTGATTCCCCACAGATATGCGATTTCCTCAATAAAAGCGGATTTTATGTACAGAAAGGGGATTTTATGTACAGAACGGATTTTATGTACAACCCCACGAATATAGAAACTTTAAAACAGTGCTAAAATCCGAGCTTCCTTTTCAAGACTCATTGCCAGGAGAGGTTATACCAGTCCGCCATCGAAGATCCCGATATGCCTGGCCTTTGTCCTCTCCCTGCGGTAATCGGGCAGCACCATTGGCGATTGCCGTATGTCTTTGATTTTTGCCTTCTCCAATGCGGCATGGTATTTCTTTACATGGTCCAGGGTCAGCTTACCCGATTTAATACCTCCTGATTTTGCTGCTGCGTTTTCACCGGCCCTGCGGCCGAACACGAGGATGTCCAGCAGGGAGTTGCCCATGAGCCTGTTTCTCCCGTGCACACCGCCGGAGGTCTCGCCTGCCGCATAGAGGTTGGGAACACCTGTCTCGGCCCTGTCGCTGATGACTATTCCGCCGTTCTGGTAGTGCTGGGTGGGATAGACCAGTATCGGCACCTTTGCCATGTCTATGTCGAACCGGGAGTACTGCCTGTACATCGCGGGAACCCTTTTTTTGATGGTTCCCTCTCCATGTATTTCCTCTATGAGAGGCGAATCGAGCCACACCCCCTGCATACCGGACGGTGTTGCAACCCCCAATCCCCTTTCCGAACACTCCCTGATGATTGCGGCGGCCTCCACATCCCTGGTTTCAAGTTCATAGATGAACCTGTTGCCCTGGGAATTCACGAGCTGCGCACCGAGACTTCTCATCTTCTCTGTTATCAAAAGTCCCACTATCTGCTCGGGAAAGGCAGCCCCCGTGGGGTGGTACTGCACAGTGTCCATGAAGCTCAGCTTGGCCCCGGCCCTGTACGCCATCACGATGCCGTCCGCCGTGGCACCGTAGTGGTTGGTGGTGGGAAAGTCCCGGATGTGGAGCCTGCCGGAACCCCCTGTGGCCAAAATCACCGTCTTTGCCCTGACGATTATGTATTCCTCTGTTTCGAGGTTGTAAAGAACCGCTCCCGTGACGCTGCCCCCGTCCGTCAGAAGCTCGATTGAAGGGGAGAACTCTATGACTTCGATGCCCCGGTTCAGGACCTCATCTCTCAGTGTCTTCATTATCTCCCCTCCCGAGTAATCCCTGCACGAGTGCATGCGTTTTCGGGAGGTCCCGCCGCCGTGTATCGTGACCATTGTGCCGTCCTTTTCCTTGTCGAACATGACGCCAAGCCTCTCGAGCCACGCAATCACAGGCGGTGCGTCCATGACGAGGGCACGGACCAAGGAGGGATCGTTGTGAAATCCCCCGCCTCCCACGACGTCCACATAGTGCTTAGGAGGTGAATCATTTGGCTTGTCAGCGGCCTGGATGCCGCCCTGTGCCATCATGGTGTTCGCATCCCCCATGCGCAGTTTCGTTGCAATGAGGACTTTCACTCCCTTCTCGAAGGCCGTGAGGGCTGCGGCGCATCCGGCGCCCCCCGCACCGATGACCAGTACATCGACATCGTAATCAAGATCGGTAAGTGTGAATTCGTCCGGGTCCAGGGGGCTTTCGGCCTCCAAGAGATCTGCATACTCGTGGTATATCATCTCCCTGGCATTGGCCCCCACCTTCAGCTCCCTTGTGGAGTCGGGCCTGTAGTCGGGGTGGAATTTCGATAGGATGTCCTTCTTCTCCTCGGGGGACAAAAGCGGTAATTTCTCCTTTCTCCGATGGGCCCGTGTTTCCTCCAGGCGCTTCATGGATTCCATCATCTCACGGCTGTACATACCATCTCCTCCATTCACTGGGGTTCTATCTCCCGTTCATTGTATATTTTTCTCAGGGTCTTCTCATCGGCAGAAACCAGTGTGTCCATCTCTTTTTCGAATGTTCCCTCGGAGATCTCCGGCACCCTGTCCTCCAGGTGCTGTGCCTGGGGTGCCACATGCCGTGCATAGAGCCTCCTGCACAAAATCGCCACGTTGTACTGCACTATCTCCGCGGGGCATCGTGCAGCGCACAGGCCGCACATGATGCAGTCAAAGGACAGGTCGGCGGTTTTCTCGA
>CP070739.1:101668-111156 GCA_020347705.1 Methanomassiliicoccales archaeon
ATAAATGTTCCCTCCGTTAGAACTATCCCATATGCCATAAGTAGGACAAGAATATAAAATATTGTCTGCAATATAATTATTTTGACTACCTGACAATAATATTCCCTTATCATTGTTGGAGCAATTATTATTAATTATAATATTATAAGAAGATTTATCTTTGATCATAATCCCAGCACCACTATCAAAACACGTATTGTTATCAATTGTTGAATTCGTTGTATCATCGAAATAGATTGCGTAATAATTGCTATTTGTCAAGGCAATATTGTTCCTGACAATTGTATTATTTGTCCTAATTATTTTTGTTCCATATGTATTGTTTTCAATCCTATTATTCTCTACTATACTATTATTTGAATCCCTGATTCTTATCCCAGCAGAACTACCATTAATAACAGTAAAACCAGAAATATTAACATAATCAGCATTTTCCACAAAAATTCCAATACTACTACAATTAATAGTCGTATTATCCCTACTTATCCCAGTCAAATTGATGGTTTTATTAATATAAACGTCCTCATAATAGGTCCCATTATATACGAATACAGTACCCCCTACACTTGAATTATCCACAGCAGCTTGTATCGTTATTTTATGGTCAGCATCCTCAAAGCCATAATCATCATCCACATAGATCGTCGGGGCTTCGGCAGTTGGCAGGATTTCAAAACTCAAATCAATACTGGCAAAGAGGGCTAGGGCTAGTACCATGCAGACCGTAATTGATGGTAGCACCCTTCTCACCTGAGAACCCTCCATCGCAGATGAATTCCCTCAGTCATTGATTTCATAATTTATATACTATTTGGTGTATTTAAACTCTGTGTAATAAGATTACTTCGCTCTAGTCGGGAATTACATTTGACCTATTTACTGGCTGTCTAAAAAACCGCAGTTCTCTTGTAATATTTCATTTATGAAATTTACAAGTTGACGCACCCAAATGGTGCGGCTAAACCAAGCGCTTTTAATCGAAAATAATAGATTTTTATAACCGAAACTTATTAATTCTAAAAAGGAATAAGGCGATTCTGGAGAATATGCAAATAAGGGCTATTTTAACGATAAAAGGCGATGTCCAGGAAGCTGGATACCGAGTAATAATTCAGAAAACAGCATTAAAGATGGGATTTACAGGGAATGCAGAGAATCTAAAGAACGGTGATGTTAAAGTGGTCTGTGAATGTGAGGAAGACCAATTGGATAAATTTATTGAGGCAATAACCGTTAGGAATGATTTTATTTCTGTGGAGAATATCGAAAAAAAGATTGAAAAAGCTACTGGAGAGTTTGAAAGTTTCGATATTGCAATTGGAGATATGGCCTTTGAGATGTTTCAAGGTTACGCCACAGCAGGTAAATACTTCAATTGGTTAGGACAGAAAGTTGATGGTGTGGGCAAAGAAGTTAAGGTTGTTGGACAAAAAGTTGATGTTGTTGGACAAAAGGTGGATAATGTTGGAGAAAAGGTTGACAATCTCACGGTCCATACTGATGACCATTTTAACAAATTAGATGAAAAATATGGCATCGTTTCAGAAACATTAATTTCGATGAATAAAGAACAAACTAAAACAAGGGAAGAATTGACAAGAGCTGTAGATAGTCTCAACACTTTAGTTAATTCTGTAAATATATTGATTAAAGAACATATCGAAAAGGAAAAATAATAGCCATTATAAACCTTTAACTACATTTTTATTAACTTATGTTTTTCCAAAACCCGCGGATCTGCAAGCGCTCGCGCACAGGAGGGGGAAGTCGAGAGTTCTGATAGATGTAAAATTTAAATTAAGAGCGTGATTAACCGTATTCCGGCTGAACCTCCACCACTTCACTGTCGTCGATTTCAGGTGCTATCATGGGCTTCTTGTTGATCCAGTCGTTCAGACGGATCAAGATAGCTAAAGCTAGTCCCCACTGCAAGACGATAGTTGCGAAGCCTTCTGGCTCAAACGGGTTCCACCAGCTGTCGGGGTGAAGGGCGATAGACTGCGAGAAGAACCACAGCATCAGGAACATGAACTGGATCGGGAACAGATACATGATATAGACCCACCACCTGCCGATATAAAGATCGTTCCACTCGACGTTGATATGCTCCTCTCTGAATTTGTTTATACCATATCGCCACACGGCAAAGAAAACGAATATACCGGACACGATCAATCCAAACGACCACACGTGATCCTGGTTCTTGAGGAACGCTGGGACTCCTCCTCCAACAATAATCAAGGCCGACGGCAGCCCGAACACGAACATCATTGTGGACGTCACCTTCAACGAATGATTCCTACTCCATCCGTGGTCCATGAAGTTTCTTACCGTTATCTCCATCCCTGATATCATGGATGTGATGGCAGCGAAGGCCATGGCCAAAAAGAAGATCCCTGCAACCGCCACACCGCCGGGCATGAGTGTGAAAAGTCTGGTAAGATGGATGAAGGCTAGTCCCTCGTTCCCCGATTTCATAACATCAATGGCTTCGACATTCGTGGTTGATAAGGCGAAGACGGTGCAAATCACTGCGATCCCAGCGATAAGAGATGCGGCATTATTGCCAAGGCCCGCAATGAAAGCATTAAGTGTGGTGTCCTCTCTTCTCTTCATGTACACGGCATAGGTGATGGCCATACCGAAACCTGCACTGGTGGAGAAGGCACTCTGGCTCAGGGCCGAAACCCAGGTATCGGCCTTCCCAAGGGAATCCCCCCTGATTATGAACATGTACTTCAGCCCGTTCAGAGCACCCGGCAGGGATAAAGCCCACAACGCAGCGATTATCAAAAGGATGAACATGCCCGGGATGAGCAGCTTGTTCGTTTTTTCGATTCCTTGTGCGATCCCTCTATAAACCACGAAGGTGCTTATACCGATGGCCAGGACCTGGAAGAAGATCACCTGGGCGGGGGATGTGACGAAGCTCTCCCACATGGCTTCGGTATCCACATCTGCCGTTAATCCACCAGAGGCAGCCACTGTAAAATATTTTAGAACCCATCCCATGACCACTGCGTAGTAGAACATGATAAAGATGTTGACGAGCATCATCCAGGCTCCCATCCACGCGTATTTCTTTCCCGCAAATCTCTTGAATGCGCCTATGGTTCCAAACCGAGTATGCTTGCCAATGGTGAACTCCGCGATGAGGAGGGGGATGGACCATGAGAACAGGAAAAGGAGCCAAGGAATCATGAAGGCCCCACCACCGTTTATAGCGGCCTCCCTTGGGAACCTCCATATATTTCCAGTGCCGATGGCCGCACCCATGGCCGCGAATATCAATCCCCATCTCGACCCCCAATGTTCTCCCGCCTGTTTCTGCTCAGCCATTCATTCACCTAAAAATAAAGGATCATGTGATGCTCTTCCTCTTCTCAGCATCTACAGCCATCTTCAATGATTTACCGAGTCCAGTGTAAATGATGCCAAATATCAAAACTACCATGATTATCATAGCGGCAAGGTCTCCTAAGGTATCTCCCAGACTGATGTCCACAAAATATGAATGTGGGTCGTGCTGGCCGTATTTTGGCGAGTAGACATAAATGACCTCGTTTACGCTCTTGGCCTCATTGTAGCTGGCCTTGGCCTCGAAATAATAATAGATGTTCTTCCCCCCGCTGTGGCGGGGAATGGTTGCCTTGTAATGTTCATCATCGATTTTTGTCATGGGCCGCATTTTCCATTCCCCTGACTCACCAGCCTTGTAATACATGTTAACAGAATTCTTGATCAATTTATTGGAATTTGATATCTCCACCTCTACCGGAAAGGTGAAGTCCGAGTTTATCACCTTCTTCTTTTGGGTGTGGTTTATTACGGGAAGGCCTATATCCAATGTTGGAATGAACCTCTCCCTGGCAACCTCGATTAGCGGGGCCATTTCGGCCAGATACAAGCTGCATGGAAGGTTCAGCATGCTGACATTTATGATATTCTTTTCTTCAACCTTGTATCCGTCGTCATCGCTGCCCAGCTCCAGTGTATATGAAAATATCTTGTGTTTACCGTAAAGCCAGTCATCCACATCGCCGCTTGTTGGATAAAGCTCTGGGCCCTGTAATAACGTATAACCATTGAAATCGGAGAGTTCCTGGCCCACGTAGTTCAGCAGACTTGAATGAGGTGCCGGATCGGATGTATAACCCCAGGGATAGATTATCCATTCACCATATGTGTGATATGAGACGCAAGTGATGATATCGGAAGTGCCGTCCTCGTTCCAATCCAAAGCTTCTACAAGGTTGCCGATGGCCACGGTCTCAGGCTCGGAAAAACCCCCGTCCGGGTCCTCGTCTATATTCCCGTCGTTGTCGTCATCCTTATTGTTAACTGGATCCTCATCGACATTGTTCGGATCGTCAATCCACCTGAACACGCCTGGTCTGATTTCCTTTCTGATGAGACTGTCGCCGTCATCGTCATAGCCATCTTTTGGTCCCCTGTACTCACTGGCCTGGGGATTGGGTGTATCCATGGTCTGGCCGGTTTGCGGATCGTAGGGACTGCCCCACATGAATGGGTAGTTCCTGTTGGTGTTCACCCCGCTTGTTGGGATGTTCTCTCCTATAGGACCAGGTACAGTGGTCCTGCCGTTCTTCCTGGTGTCGGCCACCACACCATCAGGGTTTTGCATGGGAACGATCCAAATTTCCCTGTTATCAACAAGCCAGGTCACCCGACCTTCGATTTCGTCCTCATCGATTGAACCGTCACCGTCATTATCGATTCCGTCCACAGGGTCTTCGTTTATTTCTCCGTCCCCATCGTTATCCGTGGGCCCTCTTCCGTAATTCTCCACTAGATAGAAAAGGAAGTATAAAGGGACTTCAAAGGACGTCCATTCGTTGCCGTGATGGGCTCCAATGAAAAGAACATCAGCTTCGTTTGGATCGCTGTAATAGTCAGGCTCCTCGTCGACTCCATCCGAAACCTTCACCGCCCATACCTTATGGCCCTGCCAGGTTTCGCTGGGTATGCCCTTTCGGTTCTCATCGATGGTTTCTGTGAGGTCATACACCTTCACTATCTCAGGATGTTTGGCTTCAAGGTAATCTAAAGCATCCATCATGGTTTGATAGGTGAAGTATTCTTGAAAATATTCATGAAAATCATTTTCATCGTCTTCCTCCTCGTCAAGACTTGAGGCTGAAGCCATTGAATCTGCTATATTTGCGATGATCAGAAGAATAACCAGTATCGCGAGTTCACGCTTAATCATCGATATCGACATGGTATTACATTACCTATGCTATAACTTTTTGCATGGAGCACGGGTTATGCTGGGGGGATATTTTTTGAAAATTATTTATCCTATTGTAAAGCTATCTTATAATCGATAATATCTCAGTTTGGATATCCAGGTAAAAACGGCGGAGAATTACCTTCATAAAAGAGGTTTGGCCATATTCCAATAGTATTCGAATATGGCGGAAATCCATCTTCGAAAGTATTCATTTTCACCTACAAGAGCCGCACTATAATCCACTTTTCCGTTGATATCCCGCAAAGCCACACCAGCGATTTTTTCATTCATCTTCATTGCCAAGGGAATATCCTCGAGGGTTCTTATCTCGAAGGTGTCGCTTAATCTTGATTCGTATTCAGATGGGAACTGGACATCCTTTGGATATATCTTCTTAAAGACCACGCCTTCATCGTTCTTTTTTGCGTCGATTTCCACAAGTCCCCTCATGACCTCCTCGGAGATCACATGAATAAATTTTTTAGCATCGACACTTGCGTCCTTTATTATTGAGGAGGTTTCCAATGTCCCTTCAGTGAAGTTCCCATAGGCCATGGAGTTGAACCAATGCAGATGTTCGGGGATCAGGGTGAGATCGTGATTTACAAAGAAGTCGATGTTTTTTGTGAGAAAATCGAAGTTCGAGTATTCGGAAAGAACGATTGTAGCAAAGGGCGTGATGTTATAATAATTCTCGCTGTTTCTCTCGATCAACCTTGCCTTTCCTAACCTGTCCAGATGTCTTGAGACCTCGGCGGTGGTGACCTCCAGCTTGTTAGATATATGAGACAGACGCATGGGTTTTTCTTTCAGCATCCGCAGCATTTTCAACCTTTCTGGATGTGATAATTCAAACATAAGACCATAGCTCTCTATCGTAACTAACCCCCACGATATTTTGGTTTTTACACCTAATTTCCATATCGAGCTTTAAATATATAGAGTTATCTCCTCATCTGACGATAAGCACGGGCCTGTTTGCATAACGGGCCACCTTATCAGCGACACTTCCAAGCTGGAATCTACCTATCTTACCGATGCCCTTGTGTCCCACTACGATCAAATCACATTTCAGCTCGGAGCCCATTTTCAGTATCTCGTCCGCAATGTCCCCTTCCCTGACGACACCTATGGCATTGATGTTTCTGCTCCTCATCTCGGCAAGAAGCTCGTTTATGGATTCCTGGGCCTTGGCGATGCTGATCTCGGGATCAATATCCGCGAACTCGGCTATGGTGGCCGAGGGCACGATAGAGAGGATAATCAGCCTATCCTCAGGTTTTAAAAGATTTATCCCATGGTCCACGGCCTTTTTTGCGGCCTCGGAACCGTCGTAGGCAACCAGTATCTCCCCCAAGCAAACCACGTCCTGCTAAATCCTATGCCACTACTTAATTGTTGTGATTGAGGCGTAATTTCTCTTTTGCAGATTTAATCTGCGAATTGTTCTGGATGTGCATCGAATGTGGTCTTACAACCGGCCATACAGAAATAGTAGGTTTTACCCTTGTACTCTGATTTATGCTGGGCAGTGTCCTCATCAACATTCATCTTGCATACAGGATCTATCGCCATGGCTTTCTCACCTCCTTTTTCTTTTTTGTCCAATTTTGCGAACTTCAATGTAGCTGCATTTGTCACCACAGATAACGAACTTGCCGACATTGCTGCAGCAGCAATTATGGGATTTAATAGGCCGAATGCCGCAATAGGAATTGCACAAGTGTTATATCCTAGTGCCCAAAACAGGTTTTGTTTTATCTTCCTCATGGTGAGTTTGCTGAGCCTCACCGCTTTTACTACATCCATAAGGTCATCTTTTATAAGAACTATGCCGCCGGTTTCCTTTGCCACATCGGATCCGCTGCCCAGAGCAATGCCGATATCTGCCTGGGCAAGGGCAGGAGCGTCGTTGATTCCGTCTCCTACCATGGCAACGACCTTTCCTTCACCCTGGAGGTCTTTTATCACCTTTGCTTTTTCACCGGGCAGAACATTGGCTATCACTCTATCGATTCCTACTTTCTTCGCCACAGCGTAGGCCGTGATCTCGTTGTCCCCTGTAAGCATCACGGTTTCCATTCCAATTTTCTTTATCTCGGATATGGCTTTAGCGGAATTTTCCTTGATGGTGTCGGAAACGGCCACGATGGCGGAAATATCATTACCCACTGCAAGAATCATAGCAGTTTTTCCCTCGGATTCAAGCACCTTCATTGTATTTTCAATTCCTTGGGTGTTTATCCCGTTGTTCTTCATAAGACGCCTATTTCCCAGTAAGATGGTTTTTTCTTCGAAGCCCACCTTGATTCCATGACCAGGGACGGCCTCGAAGTGTGAGGGATCAGGAATGTCCAAGCCCTTTTTTTGGGCACCCTTTACTATGGCCTCGCCCAGTGGATGTTCCGAGCCTTTTTCAGCAAGTGCCGCGTATCTTAAGGCTTCAGTTTTGGACAGCGAATCTGTTACGACCACATCTGTGAGCTCTGGCTCTCCTTTGGTTAAAGTCCCAGTTTTGTCGAATACTACAACTTGCAGGTTTCTTGCATCCTCGAGGTACTCTCCGCCTCTGATCAATATCCCGTCCTCTGCACCTTTACCTACGCCCACCATAAGAGCAGTGGGTGTAGCGATACCTAGAGCACAGGGACATGAAATGATAAGAACTGCCACAAAGAACAAAACAGCATTTGCCCAGGTGCCGACAATGATCCAGGCAATGAATGTCAGGATTCCCGCCATTATTACCGCGGGCACAAAGTAAGCTGCGACCTTGTCGGCATATCTCTGAATTGGTGCACTTGAGACTTGGGCTTCCTCTACCATTTTTACGATCTGCATGAGCATCGTCTCTGAGCCAACTTTCGTTACCCTGAACTTAAATGACCCGAGCTTGTTAATCGTGCCACCGATGACCTCATCACCAGATTTCTTTTCAACAGGTATGCTTTCTCCTGTAAGCATCTTCTCGTCCACCGAAGATATACCTTCAATAACCACACCATCTGTAGATATGGCCTCTCCTGGTTTTACCAAAACAATATCGCCGAGCATTAGCTTCTCAACCGGAACTTCGATTTCCCTATTGTTTTTAACAAATGTTGCCATCTTGGGTTTCAGATCAAGCAGGTTTTTCACTGCAGCGGAGCTCCTTCTTCTTACGATATCCTCCATATATTTTCCCAGGAGAATGAAAGCAATGATCACAGCTGCCGTATCAAAATATACCTCGCTTTCAGTTCCTGGGAGGATGTCATATGCAACGAATTGATCGATTACTATTATTGTACTATAGATATAGGCAGCCAGGGTACCAATGCTGATCAACAAATCCATGTTCGCCCTGCGATGCTTGATGGCCTTTGCAGCCCCCACATAGAAACTTTTTCCTCCGATGAATATGATGGGTGTTGTAAGGATCAACATCCAGACCGCACCATTGAACCACGGTAAAAAGTCGAATGGCACCCATTCGATGATGGTTACCCCCGCTGCAAGACCAATAAATAATCCCAGTCTGAAAATCCCCAGAACCACGACTCCTGCTAAGGCAACCGAGACGCGTTTTTTCATATCCTGCAGTTCTTTTTCAGGATTCTCGAAAGTATTTGCACAGCTTTCCATGCAGAAGTAATATGTCCTTCCTCCAATGACCCTTGTAATGGCCTTCCTCTTATCCACCTTCATTCCGCATACGGGGTCTATAGCTGCATATTTGTCCTCCACATCCTCCTCCTATGGCATACCTTCGAACCGTTTCATCGTCTTCTTTTTTACGGCCTTCAATCCTTCTTCTTCTACTCTTTTTCTAAAGGTATCAGCACATTGCCGCATGCAGAAATAGTAGGTCTTTCCGCCGATAACCTCCTTGATCGCGGTCTTTTTATCAACTGTCATACCGCATACTGGATCTATGGCTGTGTCTGCACCATCACTTGCCTCTTTAGGCATTTGACTCATATCAGGACGCATGTCATAAGCTTCGTAACCTGTTTTTTTGACGGTATCCTTGATCTTGTCCACATCAACTTGTTTGGGATCGTATTTCACCAAGGCTGTCTTATCTACAAGGTTTACCCCTGCAAAGTCCACCCCATCCATTTTCTTGAGGTTTGTTCCAATGGTTTGGGCACATGAGGTGCAGGTCATGCCCTTGATACGAAGTTTGACCTCCTTTTGCTCTTCCTTTTTTTTATCCTCCATGAACCTTACCTCTGATTTTTAACCTGATATG
>CP070739.1:111256-117672 GCA_020347705.1 Methanomassiliicoccales archaeon
GATATACCTTCTATACTTCCAAGGTGAACATAATAGACGACTAGTCTTCATTGATGGTCAATTGGTATCTTCATGTGAAAATCGTTGATGAGGCCAGCAGACCTGTTGCGGGCATTTCTGTGCGTATGAGGGACAATCCCAACGGAAGCTTCGACGAGGATTACACAAGCAATTCGGAAGGTTTTTTGAAATGGATCCTGCTCAAACAATTTTCTCAGAATCGAACAGGCAGAGTGTATTTTACCCCCTATAACATCACAGTTTACAACACATCCTCATTGGGGTACGTCCGACCTGAGATTGTGATGGACAAAAGCAAAGAAATAACCGTTACGGGTTACTCGGATTCTGATGGTGACGGGGTTTTTGATATCAATGATGCTTTCCCAGACGAGCCCACGCAGTGGCTCGACTCCGACGGCGACGGTTATGGAGACAACTCATCGGGTGAAAACCCTGATGTTTTCCCCAACGATCGCAGTGAATGGAACGATACTGATTCCGACGGTGTGGGCGATAACGGTGATGCGTTCCCTCTCGATGGGAACGAGCAGTATGATAATGATTCTGATGGTGTGGGTGACAACAGCGATGTCTTCCCAAACGATTCGACTCAGTGGCAGGACAGCGATGGTGACGGTTATGGAGACAACGCTTCAGGCAACAATCCAGATGCTTTTCCCAACGACCCCGACGAATGGAAGGATAGCGATGGGGACGGGATAGGTGACAACTCCGACTTTCTGCCTTCCTTTGACAACGGCATCTTCCTTATTATAATAGTTATTATCGTGATCATCGTCGTATTCCTTTTAATTCTCATCTTCTTGAAAAAGAGGAAAAAACCGGCAAAATGGGGAGATGAAGAAGAGAAATCCGAATGAGCCATAACTCATTGCCTTGGCGCTAAGAGGATGTAACATGGCCTTGCAAAATCCAAAAGTAATGCCTGTAATTTTTGTTGAAAATATTCTAGTTGATCCTTGAAACTTGTTCCTTTCTTAGCAATATAACGCTCTGTGAATATCTTCGGGTAAGAATACATACCTATCGCATATTTGACTGTGTAGTTACCCAAAGCTTCGGAGTACTTATCGGTGAGTTCGATAAGCTGTCTCAGCTTCTCTGGTTTTCTTTTCTTAAATGGAGGTATATCGAATGCTTCTCTACCTCGTGAAGTGGTGATGAGACATTCCTTCTTGATGAGCTTTTTAAGCTTTTCAGCCTGGGTGAAAGGGTAGAGGTCGCTTCTTAGAAGGATTTTCTGCTGAATGTCTAGTTTGGACGAATCCACCTCTTTCCAGAAATCCAATATTCTCGGTGAAAAGAGCTGTGCCCTGGATTCCAGTATCTTTTTAAAAACTTCTCCGCACTGGATCTTTACATCATCAGATAGTTCAAAGGAATCAGTTGCGACAATATCGCAATCCTTTGCGGAGCCTATTAGGTTCCTTGCGGCTTTATCGATATCCTGGATATACCTCATTACAGGCCTCTCAACATGGGAATAATAACCCCTGGATTCCTTGCGTAAGAATCCAATTTCACAGAGTTTTGTGAGGTCCTTTTGAAGTATGGTATAATCGTTGTACTCCCTCATTGCATTTAGGGTCTGGCTTGAAAAAGCGTTCCAGTCTTTTGGAGGCAATTTTATCATCTTGAAGTCCTTACATAGCATGAACCGCAGATCATTAAAATGAAGTCCTTTCTCACCCCTTTTATCCATAACTCTGAGAACCTCTGGCCTATCCCAAAGAGCTAGTATCGGGTGTTTTTGGGGTTCCTTAAGGAGCTTTCCCTTGGTCCATTTTCTTTCTCGTCTTTTCATGCAGCTTCCTCGAAGCGCTCCTATGTCAGCACTGAATCCATCTTGCATGTATTAATATTTCTATTCTCATGCTCGGCTCATACTCGGACCGCCAAGGCCGCTTGCGGAGCTTCAGAAAGACATATATACCTATTAAGTATATTTATACGTGACTATGTGACCTTCTATAATACACAAAATTGACACTGGGAGGATTAATTTGGATGACATTTAGAACGTGTGAAAGTAGTAAATCTATGAGGGGGCCATATACATGAAGAAAAAGGCAATCAGCATCTTATTGACATCGATATTGATTGGAGCGATTTTTACTGTTATATTTGCAGGTTCCGTTATGGCGATGAACAATGATCATAACGTCACTGGGGTTGTATGGCAGAGCGATGGCTCGATTCCCACAGGTCAGACAGAATTCTGCATATGGGTTGAGCGCGGCCCGGTTTGGAATCGATATCCAGATACAGGATGGATTAATACCCAGCAAGGCCTGACCGACGGTTTATGGTATTATTCATTTGTACTTCCATATACGGATTATGGTTCCAAATGGGCGAATTTTGACACTTACAGGGTTCAGGTGAACGGTGCACCTTGGGGTGATTACAACGGTAACACAACCAGCAATGGCACCGGTTCCAGCGGGGACCCGTACCCGCCCTATAATCCTTCAAATCCGGACAGCATCAACAATACTATTAATTATCTACAGGGCAGCGGGGGTTATGGAAACGAGCAGGCGTGGGATGTCAGAACGGTGGCGCCCATCGATCTGGCCTTATATAATGTCACAGCAGCTGGGGTGATACCAGGGGATTATCCTACAGGGATACCTGTTGATCCCAACACACCTATTTCCATTGTATTCAACGTCACGAATCTCGGATCTGTGGACTCTGGAGATTTTTGGGTGACCGTCAGTAACTGCAGCGTTAACTGGGTAAACGACGGCTCGCCCCTGATGTATAACAATCAGGAAACATCGTTACCTGCTGGAGGTGACACCGGTGAAATAATTGTAACCTGGCTTTCTCCCATGGCACCTGGTGACTATTATATCAACATCTCTGTTGACAGTCAAAACGATGTATCCGAATATAACGAGGGTAACAATATATTTAAGTACTCAAGCCCTCTGAAACCCCTGCACTTTATTGTGGGCCCGGACCTCGTTTTAATCGATCTTATTATTAATTTCAATATCCAGGTATCAGACCCCATGTCAGAACCGATACCGGATCCTATTCTCGTAGGTGCTGGGGATGTGGTGACGATCTCCATAAGGACCCAGAATATCGGTCCCTCGGCCACGGGGCCACCAGGCTCCACTTTTAATTTGACCTTATATAATGTAACATCTGCCGGCCTGCCAATTCTAGGCACCGAGATGCATAAGGAGCTTAATCGGATGGATTCCATGGAGATTTCTTCTCAGCAGACCTGGTTATGGACTGCGCCACCTAACATTTTCGATGAGGGTTATATCAATATTTCCGTTGACTATAATAACGATGTCTTGGAGGCGAGCGAGGACAACAACATCACGATACATTTCTATGTTCCGGACACTCCTGTTACCTATATTTGGCATACAACCCCTGATCTGATTTCTGGTGCAGATTGGTATATCAACTTCAGCACTGAAATTTATTTTACAGCCAGTGGGAGTAACCCGCCAATCACCACCTACTACAGGATCATCAACAATGCCACTGGCTCAGTGGAATTGGACTGGACCGAGTTCACGAGCAATTTCGATATGTCCTCTTACGGGGAGGGCACGTACAGGATAGATTACAACAGCACTGATAATGTCCCAAATAGCGAAGCAACAAAAAGCAAATTTGTTATTGTAGATGACTTTCCGCCCCAAACATCCATCGATTTTGATACTCCGAAATATCTCGAACCGTCCACGGATGATTTGTTCATCACATCGGAAACGGAAATCACACTCAGCGCCAGGGATTATCCGCTGGGAAATAACAATCTCGGCAAACCCAATGCGGTGGGGATGGAACATATCAGTAAGCCGGTATCAGGATTATTCTATAGAATAATGCAGCAGAGCAATATTATACAGGACTGGGCAGAGGCAACCATAACTTCCGTTATTGGCGGGATCTATACCGCAGCCCCCTTAAATTTTTCTTATACGTGGCAAGATGGTCTATACACCATCGAATATTACAGTGTTGATAACCTAGGTCAGATAGAATCTACTAAATCAGAAACATTATACCTCGACAATACCGCACCGATCCCAGCCCTAACCGAACCGACAGAACCCAGATATAGGGCCAATAATAACGATATATGGAATATCACCTCAGCTGCGGAATTCACCTTAACAGCCGATGACGGATCAGGTTGTGGTGTGAATGTTACCGAATACCGCTATTTCAATCAAACGGACGATTCAGGATGGATTCTGGACACCCCGGACCCCTTTTCTCTCCCCTCGACATTGGGTGATGGGATTTACACCATAGAATACAGAAGCATCGATTACTTGGACAACGACAGGACAAGCGGTCCCGTCACCATCTACCTGGACAATACCGATCCTGTTTCAAATATCGCGGGCCAACCCGTAACCCAGGTATTTGGAAATAGATGGGAAGTAAATGAATCAACCGTTTTCACGCTCACCGCCGATGATGGTGAGGGAAGTGGGGTGCGGCACTTCAATTACAGCCTCGATGATCAGTCTACCTGGTACAATTATGAAGGAACCCAATTATCGATGAACCTCACGAGTCTCTTCCCTGGCTATAGCTGGGATGATTTCCGTGGGAATCATACGATATGGATATTCTCAGTTGATAATCTGGACCACACCGGTTCTACATCTTCCATGTTGATATATGTGGCAAGCGATGTCGAACCGCCATTACCACCGGTTCTTAGGGCCCATGTGAGGGGAAATGATATTTATCTTGAATGGGACCCCTCACCCACCGAGGATGTCCATCACTATGAACTGTTCAGGAGCACCTCCAAAACTGGATTCGAGTTCTCGAATGTATGGCTGGATACTTCACAGTATGATGAGGGCGGTGTCATGCCTTTGAGAACCTCAGCAACGGATGTAGGTGCGGTGAGTGGGTCGTCAGAGTATTATTACATCATCAGAAGTTTGGATGCTCATAGTAATGCTGGCTACACTTCTAACATAGTAGGAAAGGTCACTCTCACCTTTGAGAAAGGTTACAATACGTTCTCACTTCCCTTGGTGCCTTTCGAGGAGATCCTGGCCTCCGAAATGTTGGGCTCCGCTGTCTTCACAAATGATGCTGACACCATCTATAGATATGATACAGATATACAAAGATGGATGGGCCATCCCAAGTTCCTGCCAACCACAATGGACGATTTCACACTTGAGATGGGAGATGGCTACATGCTGTTTGTAGTGGAAAATCAGGTGCAGTACACGATCACAGGTACCGCCGGCACAGCGATCAGGTATATGGATGGGGCCGTTGGAGGGGAGAGCGGATTCAGAAATAACCTGACTGCCGATGTCCAGGGAAGCCAGGTCGTCTTGAGGTGGGAAGCATCAACCAGTGCCACTGGAGGGTATGCCATCTACAGAGGGACAGCGAGAATTGGCAACAACTCGCTCTCGGACTTCAAACTTGTATCGATTGCAACAGTAACCACAACCTCCTGGGTTGATACCAGCGCCACCGGTATTGAGTACTACTATATGGTTGTAGCAATGGATGGTTCCAAGGAGGGGAGCAGTACCTACGCTGTAGGGGTCAAGAGATATTCATTTTCCTCCGGATATTCAATGGTCTCATTTGAATTGGAGCCCACATCAGATCTCAGTGCGGCAGGGTTTACGGCCAATATGTTTTCTGCGGATTCGAGCACTGTGTACTATTATGATAGAAGCATTGGGACTTGGCGCGGGCATCCAAAATTCCTACCCGAGAACATCAATAATTTTGATATTGACATAGGTAAAGCTTATATTGTATATGTCCATGCCGAGGATGGAAGCTACGCCATTACCGGAATGTAGCTCAAAACCCTAGCTGGGAGCCCAAAGAGAGGATCAATGTGTTAAAGAAAGTTGTCAGTTTAGCAGCTGTCACGTTGTTATTTTTTAGCACGCTCACTGGGATTTTCTTCCAGAATGTGGAGGCTATGACGGATGAGCATAACCTATCAGGGCTGATTTGGCTTTCCGATGGGTCTACACCCCCTTCACAAACTGGCTTTGCGATCTGGGTGATACATGGGGGAACACCGTATAGATTTCCGGATAGCGGCTGGTATCTTACAAGTGATGTGGTCAACGGCACTTTATGGTATTCCTTCGTGCTCCCTGATGAAGATTACGGCATCAGATGGGCTAATTTCGATATCTATACGGTGGAGGTGGATGGCTCTCCCTGGAACGAGCTCAGCGGTAACACCACAAGCAACGGTACGGGCTCATCAGGTGATCCATACCCCCCCTACGATCCCTCGAATCCTGATAGTTACAAGAACACGATAAATTATCTCGGCGGTGGCGGCTTCGGCAACGAACAGCAGTGGGATGTGCGAACAACGGCACCCCGGGATTTGATTCCGA
>CP070739.1:117772-122905 GCA_020347705.1 Methanomassiliicoccales archaeon
AAAGAGGAGATAATCGAGGAATCGAATTCTGAGATTCCACCTCCTCCACCCCCCGATTAATTTGTCTCTATGAGTCTGGATATCCCCAAATCCTATGACCTCTTGCATGCCTCTCTCACTTAGGTGTTCTTTACACTCCCCTTTCCTTCTTCGAGGTCTAATAATATGGGTGGTATTAGATTTCCTTTAACACGAGCCAAAATGGGGGCTAGGAGTGTGGGGAATTTGGTGGTGGATTGGAAAACCAGGGGAGTCGGGAGGATGTTTTGGGGGTGGGAAAGGGGGGAGGAGGAGGGGTGAGGGGATGCGGCAACCCTTTACAATGGAACTTCCCAGGTGCATTCTTCTTTTGCGTGGATATAATATCATCTTTCGGATTGGATAACTGTTATTTTAAGAGAATGGGTCATGGTGGTTCAATCACTTTAATCTCATTGGTGTAACATTCAAACAGAGTTCCGTCCATCATCTCGCCAGTTACTTTAAGAGTGTAGGTTCCAGGTAAAAGCATATCCTCAAAGTCGCTCCTATCGAACTTGATCATAGCTGTATCCCCATTGAGATTGCTCCAATCAGCAGGTAAATAATCTTCGAGTAACACTGTACCAATTATTATATCACTAGCACGATAGTCTTCAGCTGTCTTCACATTGCAGGTGATCCACTTTCCCTTTGATTTGAGATTGAGGGATTCTGGTTGAATTTTGAAATCAACTGGTGATACCATTAAAGTCTTTAAGCTTATAGCTGTTCCCCCTGCCTCGATTCCTAAAATATCCCTTGCTGAAAAGTAATACGAATAGTCATCCCCTGGTTCTGTTAACATGACAGAACAACTATATATCTTACCATCGGTATAGTCCAAATCAGCAGAGTCTACCTCATTCATAATAAATGGACTATTATCGATCTGTACCTCCCCCTTGAATAGAAATAGTAGAGGGGAACCATCCAAGGGGGGATGATTATCCTTATCAAAATATATCACATTGAAAGAAAAAACTGAACCTGCGGTTCCGGTGGTTGGATTATAACCGAAAATTAGTATAGGGGGGTGATCTTTCGTTACATTCACTTCAATACCTCCAATAATTTCGTCGCCTATATACGCAGTAATTTTGAAGGTTCGGAACTCGCCAACATTTACCCCTCCAGGGACATCGACAATAAATGTGCCCATTTGTGTTTCATTCGGCCCTAACTCTTGGGGATATTCTCGTATTATCCAGGCTGGCCACAGCGGCTTTGAGTCAATTTGTCTTGCTTCTAGATATACGAGGGCTCTTTCTGATTTATTATTGGTTATTAGGAAATTAACCTCCCCTGGGGAGGACACCGCTTTCACACGGGTGTTCTCAATACCCATGTTATTATCAAAATTCAAATCGTCATCGTGATAGATCTCGACTCTAATGCAAATATGGCCTGGTTTCGCAGGCTTCCATTTAATCTCAGCTATTGCTTTTCCACGTAAAGTGTTAGTTGCAGCAGGAATATCAATTTCAACAGGATCATCACCGATTGGAGTCCAAGTACCTGATCCCTGGCCAACGCCCCATCCTGTCCAGGCAAAATTTACCTTTGTTCCGATAGCAGATTCAGGTTCATCATTATAAATACCCACTTTGATTGTGTACTGTTTATTACTCTCCAATTCTTTTGAATTCACCCAATTACCATCGGCATCGTAAAGTGCTATGCACGGGTTATTCCAGGTCGGGTTGTGAATTGTATCATCACCGGCAGGATTAAGATGCCACGTGGACGGATCATATTGATTATAGAGGTATGGATCCGGTAACGGTCTATCAGGTAGTCGTCGAAATAGTACAACTGCGGTTCGACCTGAGGTTTGGCCCTCGGCAACAATATTGACATAACCGATCTCGCCGTCAGGAATTACAATATCAAAGCCTCTGAAACTTCCGTCAACTGCATCGACCTGGTAGGTTACTGGTAAGGGGGTGGCAGGAAATGTGATCTCCACAGTTTCATCTAATTCGAAACCGTCACCATCCAGATAAATTGTTTTGCCTTGGGAGCCAGCCTCGGGATCCACAATAAGAGTCGCACCATCGTTTGTCACCATAATGTCTGCTATGTGGGGTCGGTAGTTATGTTTAGTGACAGTAATGTCCATATTCCCACCGAAAGAAGGGGTAATATCAAACCTCACCCATCCCCCGGGATTGGTGTAATCGACTTTGTATATGTCGTTCTCTTTTCTCAAACACACCCTGGCAAAATTGACTGGCTCCCCGTCTTGGTCTTTCACAGTTACAATGAACGTTTGAGGTCCTTCCGAACCGATTGTATCTGGGTATTTGACATTCATTTGTTCAGGGTTATCTGTCCATATCTCCATTTCCGGATCTCCAAAAAGATTAAACAATTCAAAAGTTGTCTGAACAAATGGTAATACAACCAAATATTCTTTAAAATCAGTACCAAAATTCTTATTTAAAATTGGAGCATAATCAGTTGTGTAGGCCTGGGCCATATACATCTTACCATAGGTGTTAACTTGCCCAAGGCTGTACAAGCCACCAGACGCAAAATCCGGATTGAACCTAGGCCATATTGCGTCGATATATCCTTTAATTAATTCATCATTATATCCGCTTTGACTATTGCGTGAGGCCCCAAATGCTGCAACAGCTCCACCATTTGCGTGTCTCACGAACTCTTCACAAAAACTCTCGAAGTTATTAGTTAACGCAGGGTCATTGTTTTGATCAACTTCACCATCAAACCAGCCGCACTGACAATCTACACTGAAAACAACGGGTAGAAGGTTTCCATTCGTTAATAACGCAATTTCATTTGTTTCGTACGAAGGATCACTCCAGCCTTCATTTACTTCAAAAGCTCCTTTATCATGGTTGAAGCCGTTACAACTTTCCCCATGGTCTCTATGATAGATTAAAAAGCGACCACCGTTTAAGGCATTACGAATGTTAATAGCATTACCGTTCCAAGCAAAACCCGGCCACAATAAACCAACAGGGAGCTCATCACCATTGTTGAATTTACCATAGTTATAATGGGTAGGATTTTGATCCCCAGGCCTATCAGCCGAATATATTCTTCCAACGTTGTAGCCTTCGATATTTTGAAGGTGATCTCTAATTTCTTCGGATGTCAATACAAATCGTCTATCTTCATATCCGTTTCGAGGATCTTTGTCTTCGAAAAATGCGCACGCAGAAATACTGTTATAGAAATTAGGTGCAATGGGAGGATTGCATTCATACATTAAAATCTTGTTTACAATAGTTGTCGTTTGTGCAGCGGTATCCACCGAAAGTCTGCCTATGTAAATATCTGGAAAATAGTCATCACCATGAACTGTCACATAATAGAGGTCGGTAGGAATATCAAATCCACCATGATACGTACTGGGATGTTCATTTTCATAATGGGGGGGAATAAACTCTGAGTCTCCTACTAATAAGATATAACTTGGGGCAGGGTTCCAATTGTAATAGGCGTTCCTTATATAGTCTGTGATATCATCTGCGCTGAGCCCAGCAGCATTGATCTCAGAGGTGGTTACAACCTTTGTCAACAACCCTTTTCTTTCCTTCCAGTCTGCCAATGGTTGAATTTGCACTTCAAAATCGTCATGCGTGATGATTAAGTACTCCGCACCTTCACTACCACTTAAAGTTCTAGAGGATGTTGAACTAGAAGTCAATGGTGTTGTTGATGTATGATCAGTACGATATTTATAATTCAGAATAAGACCTTCGCACAGATTATCAAAAGCAGCCGATTTCAACCGGTCTGAGACAGGATTAACTTGTGCTGGCATACTATAATTCATTCTCACCTCAATTTTTGAATGGACTTTGACTTCATTTTCTACGGGATTGAACTGCACAGGATATATGGACAAGGCAACAATTCTCACGCCTCGTATGATAATTGGTTCATCTCCCTCCTCACCTTGTATGGAAGCGAGATTGGATGGAAAGAAACTTGGGATTGAGTAAGTTGTTGAGTTGATAGTAAAAGGTGGTATTGTGGCATTAGCAATATCACAAAGTGGTTCTTGGGAAGGGATAATATTGTATCCATCTAAAATTTGTTCCTCCTTGTAAAGTATATTCACACTGATATCAACGTTATGGGGGATTTCGAAATATCTTGTGATTGCTGGAACAGCAGGTTTCCCCACTTCAGCAAAACGACCTGCATTTGGGACATGAAGGTAATGGTATACCGTTTTATTAACCACTGTATTTATCTTATACATACCAAAGAAATTGGAATCCACACAAAGTCCCATGGTATCTCTGGATTTCGGTAGAACCTCGCAAAGAGTTCCCGGGCTAGCTCCTGGGATGAAAGGAATCCACTCAGCAAAACTTGGCTTTTCCATTGTAACAATTTTCCAACCGTCTACATCCCATCCTGGGGGAATACCGGATTCAGCATCCTCAAAAAAGCCGATCTCAGGAATGGAAATATCATCCACCCACCACCCCTCACCAATTACTGGATGACCGAGTTGGGGCGCTGCTTTATATCTAAATCTCAACAATATAACCATTCCAGCCCATGAAGAGAGATCCAAGGTTATATGATCCCAATCCGATATGGAATCCGTATATTCTTTCACCAAATTCCATGTCGTCCCTCCATCGGATGATACTTCAATTCTACCTGAATCATACCATGTCATCCCATATTTGTGCCATAATGATAGAGTGACGCTGGTCAAATTGCTGAGATCTAATTCTGGAGGCATTAATGTGTGCTCTAAATCCTGTCCCTTATCGGACCACCAACAATGGTTTTCTCCTCCCCCCGACGCACTTATATTTATCGGTATCACCAATGTAAACGAGCATATAATTAACATTGTACACAAAAACACACTTTGAATTTTTCTTCTCATATTTTACCCTCCTTTACTTAGCTCTCCGAGAACCCCTTCCAAAACGGTTCCCTTCCTAAGCCGAGACTCCATGGTTTTGAATCTATTTATAATTTAGGTTTTGAACCTTCTCTCTGCAATCCCACCCAAGCTCCATGGCCTTCCAAATTCCTTCCAGACACACCCTTTATTTTCAAAAACGGTTGGGATATCGACCCAAGATAGAAGCTAGGAGTGTGGGGAATTTGGTG
>CP070739.1:123005-135317 GCA_020347705.1 Methanomassiliicoccales archaeon
CATGTGGAGAGTGTGAGCAAGGGCCTTGTCACCAATCTATCAGGCATGACCCAAAGCATAACGAATATCACGAATCCACCTCCCAAGACCAGCAGCGGCGGTGGATTATCAGGCGGGGGATGTGCATGCGCCTGCGCCTGTGCGTGCGCCTGTGCAGGAGGGGGAAGATGATGGCCTTTTTGAAGTCGTCCAAGAAAAAGAAGAAGGCGATTTTACGTCATTACCTTGGAGAAGGAGATATTGTCGCCCACAGGTTCCATTTGCGCTCTGATACGGAAAATGAAGGGGTGCTGGTGGTGGATTCCTCTAAGATGATCCGCCTAAACGGCACGGCCTTGGACTTCACGGGATTCTTCCTGGAGGGGCTTTCGGATGAGCAGGTCGTCAAAAAGATACGGGTAAAATATAAAAAAGTAAAAAAGGACAAGGTCAGATACGACTATCTGAAATTCAAGGAGAAACTAGTTGGGGTCATAAACGATGATGAAAAGGTTGTGACAAAAATCCAAGTAGAGCCCATGGACACGGACAAACTGACACTTTCGGCTCCTTACAGGATGGATTTGGCCCTGACATACAAATGTCAAAACAAATGCTGCCACTGCTACAACGAACCAAAACGAGATGTCAAGGAACTTGAAAAAGAAAAATGGATCAAGATATTGGACAGACTTTGGGACATTGGCGTTCCGCATATCGTATTCACTGGAGGCGAGCCGACCTTGAGGAATGAGCTCCCGGATTTGATCGCACACGCTGAAAAAAATGGGCAGATTACTGGCATCATCACAAATGGCAGGAGATTGGCCGATTCCAAATATCTCAATCGTCTTGTAGAAGCGGGATTGGACCATGTGCAGATCACGTTGGAATCCTTCAATTCAACAACCCATGATGAAATCACTGGATCCAATGGGGCCTGGGAGGAAACCGTTTCGGGAATAAAAAACGCCCAAAAAGCCGACATATACCTTTCGACAAATACAACGGTCCTGGATCAAAATAAAGGGGAAATTCCTGAGACCGTGCAATTTATTTCGGGTTTGGGTGTGAAGAATGTCGCGTTAAATGGCGTCATCAGAGCTGGATCTGGGAAGGATTCCAAGGCTGTGACATTGGAAGAGTTGTCCAAGTTGTTGCCTGAGGTAAAAGAAATCGCAGTAAAGGAAGAACTCAATTTCGTTTGGTATACTCCCACCCCCTATTGCGAATTGAATCCCGTGAACATGGATTTAGGAATAAAACAATGCACTGCATGTATCATCAACATGGCCGTGGAGCCGAACGGTGATGTGCTTCCCTGTCAAAGTTACTATGAACCCTTAGGGAACCTTCTCTCGGACCCATGGGACAGCATATGGAACAATACCCAATGCCAAAACTTTCGCAACCGGGCCTATGTTCCCGAAAAATGCACCTCCTGTCGTCTTTTGGATGTGTGCGGAGGTGCCTGTCCACTGTCATGGACGGCCGGTGATTACATCTGCCTGGACAGGCATTCATCCGGTTAAATCTGAGACCTTGGCCAGTGCATAGAATATGGGTGTGAATTGCATCCGGCTTTTATTCTCGATGGCTTCTTTTGCTACGGATTCATATTTGTCCATTTCATTGGAACTCATAGAAGTTGATGCCCTTAAGAAATCCCATTCATCCCTGAATTCCGATTCCAATCGTTCTATTGACCATATCGAATCGAAAACACCTATTTTGGCCTCCATACCGGCCTGCGAGAAGTATGCCCGGAGTTTACGGCCGATTATTGGGTCGCCATTATCCCTCTCGATAGAATCTGCGATGGCCCCTGCAAGATCTGACAGAGCCTCGGGATAGTCAACTCTGGCTCCGTAATCGGGTTCAGCAAAGCACACCACCCATTTTTTGGAAACACGCCGCATTTCCTTCAAGGCCACCACAGGATCTTTTACCCACATCAGCGTGAATGTGCAGTACACCATATCGAAGCATGAATCTTTAAATGGTATATCATGGCCGTTGGCCTGGAGTATGTCAAGGCCCATTTCCCTGGCGCTGCGAAGCATTTCTCTGTCCTTGTCGATACCTATTGCGTGGATACCGTGAGTCTCTCGTAGCTCTTTTTGGATAAATCCAGGGCCGCAACCAACATCCAGTGCGGTTTTTATGCTCCCTTCTTTTCCCATCACCTCCTGAATCAACCACCTTCTGGATTCCGAAAGCCATCTTGCCTGTCTTCGAAGCTGGGCCATGATTATGTCCCTGGAAAGCATGTACACGAAAAAAGAGTGTTAGATTAATAGGTTTTCGTTCTCAATGTATTATATATTTAGACTAGTTGTTATATTTATATAACCTTGTAGTATTCATTATATCTCAAAACCCACAATTGCTCACCGCAATCATAATATATTCCATTTCGATATTTCGAAGTCAAATCTATATTCGAGGCGGTATCATGGACTACGAACTTGCCATTGTAGGCGGGGGCCCTGCAGGGTTCACCGCTGGAATATACGCCACCCGAGCGGGAATCAAGGCCATGCTCTTCGATTCCGGTGTTGGAGGGGGCCTTATGGCGATCTCCCCAGAGATCGAGAACTACCCAGGCTTCAAGAGCATATCGGGTATGGCACTGTCGGATTTGATGAGGGAGCATGTGGAGAAATACATGAGCATCAATTTCGGGGAGCGTGTGGAAAAGCTGGAGGTTTCCGAGGATGAGGTCAAAATCACCACCTCAAACAGAGACTACACGGTTGGGGCAGTAATTATCGCCACTGGTACGGAGCACAGAAAATTGGGTGTAAATGGAGAGGAGAAACTGCAAGGCATGGGCGTCTCATACTGCGCCACCTGCGATGGTCCGTTCTTCAAGGGAAAAAAGGTATTGGTGGTTGGAGGTGGAAACAGTGCCTTAATCGAGGCCATCGCACTGAAAAATATGGGTATGGATGTAACATTAGTTCACAGAAGAGATGTGCTCAGAGCTGAGGAGGTATACGAGAAAAGAGCCAATGAAGTGGGTGTGAACATCCTCTATAATACTCATTTAGATGAGATAAAAGGCGAGAATATAGTGGAGAGCGTTGTTCTCAAGAATACAAAGGATGGCAGCATAAAGGAGATGGAGATTTCCGGTGTTTTCGTGTCCATCGGCGAGATGCCGCAAAATCAACTGGCCAAGCAAATCGGAGTAAGACTCGATGACAATGGTTATATAAAGACGGACAAAAACATGCGCACCAACATCAAGAGGATTTACGCGGCAGGGGATATCACAGGTGGCCTGAGACAGATCGTAACCGCCTGCGCGGAGGGGGCAATCGCGGCCCTTGCATCCACGGAGGTTTTGGGGAAAATCTACCCGTATTGATTCGAAAAAAGGGTTTGAACCTTGGTTATGTGGTTAAAAAGGGTAATTACCAAAGAAAATATATATAACCCTGAACTATAGTGGTTAGGTGAGGAGTCTTTCCTCCAGTACGAAAAAAATGAGAAAATAGGTGTGTTGAATGCGAAAATCCATTTTTACAGTGATATTCCTCGCCACGGTTTTGTTTTTATCATCCATTCCGAATACATTGGCCTCAACTGAGTTGCCTGAAAACGAGACGGAATTTTCGAGGCCAATTCTTGAAGACGAGCTTTTGGTACACTGGATGAAGGACGAGAATGACAACAAAATCGATGATGCCATCGAGCATATGAGCCCCGATAAGAGAATTGGGATCATGATAGACTACCACCATCATCCTTCGGATGAGGATATCAAAACACTCGCTGAATTTGATCTGACTATCCGATTTATATACGCTGTTTTTAACACCATAAGTGCGGAAAATGTGGTGGTATCCGATGTTGAGAAAATCGCTAAGTTAGACGGAGTAAAAGAGATCACCTTCGACGGCGAACTCCCGGCAATCCTGGATGTCAGCAGCAGAGCCATAAAGGCAAGAGAGTCAGTAACATATACTCCCCATACCGTTGCGGACTTGGGATTCTTCGGATCTGGAATCACCATTGCGGTACTCGATACAGGTGCGGATGATGGCGTCGGGTTCACCACCCTGGGAGGCCATGACTCCTTAAACGACATGGACGATGATGATCAGACCCTAGACGATCCGAAATTCGTATGCGGAAACGATTTTACCCGTTCCGTGATATACAATGGAAGCGATATCAACCCGAACGACGAAGCTGGCCACGGCACGCACTGCTCGGGAATAGCCCTCGGCACCGGGGATGGCGCAGGTGACGGTGAGTACAGGGGAATTGCCCCCCAGGCCTATCTTGCCGATGTCAAGGTCATGCGGAATTACGGCGCGGGCACCGTCTCCACAATTACGAGAGGCATTGATTTCTGCATACAGTACAAGGATGAGTTCAACATTCGCGTTCTGAGCATGAGCATCGGCGGCCCCGACAGCAATGGGAATACCCAGGTATCCCGAAAGGTTAACGAGGCCGCTTTTGAACACGGCTTAGTGGTGGTAGGAGGTATGGGAAACGATGGTCAGAATAAAGTTCCAAACATTGCCGCTGCCGACGGTGCGATTGCCGTTGGCTCCATCAACGACCACAATACCGTTGACCGCAGTGATGATACGGCCTCAGGATTTTCAAATACTGGACCAAGGCACAATGGAACCGTGGATATAAACGACCTGAAACCCGATGTTTTGGCCCCTGGTGAGTTGATATTTTCTGCGATGAGAGACTCAAAAGGCACCTATGTTCAGCAAAGCGGAACCTCCATGTCCACCCCACATGTGGCGGGTGTGGTAGCCCTTATGCTCGAAGCGAATCCAAATCTCTCGCCGCAGAGGGTAAAGGAGATCCTCCGAGAAACGGCCTATATGCCTCCAAGTATCGAACCCTCATATCCAGAGATAGACCCAGTCTACAACGTCAAATGGGGCTGGGGAATAGTGGATGCCTATGAAGCGGTAAGGGTCGCGCAGCTGGAGGATGACAATCCCCCCGAGATATCCGATATCCAGGTGGTGGACGTCAGCACGAATACGGCCACCATAGAATGGTTGACCAATAAACCGGCAAACAGCATAATACACTACGGTTCAACTCCTGATTTGGGCTTGGTCGAAGACGATCTTGATAATTATATGAACACCCACAGCATGACCCTGGAGGGTCTCAGCCCAAACACAGATTACTATTACAACATACAGGGATACGACCAATATGGACACGGTCCCGGAGAAAGCGGTATCCAGGAGCCCTTCCATACAGATTCCACACCAGACACCACTCCACCTGATATAATCGATGGGCCGATGTTGCTCGGATCACCAGGTGATACCAGCGCCACGATATACTGGATGACCAACGAGGTCAGTGACAGCCTCGTGGGATATGGTCAGGACACGGGTTACGGATCTGAAGCTGGTAGCCCGGTGGATGAAATCGAGCATTTCATTACATTGATCGATTTGATACCCGACACCGAGTACCATTATTACGTTGAGTCCACGGATCCCAGTGGCAACACGAGAACGAGCGGGGATTATACCTTCCAAACCGCGTCGGAACCTGATTTAGAACCTCCCGAGATCACCTCAGGACCGGATGCAATCGACATAACGGACAGCAGCGCCACCATCGTTTGGAAAACCGAGTACGAGGCCTCCACGTCCCTTGTCAGATATGGCGAGACCACATATTATGGAAATACATCGAGCGATGATAAGTACGTGCTTGATCATTCCATAAAGCTGACAGGTCTTAACCCAGCCACGATATATTATTACCAAATCGAATCGGAAGATTCAAGCGGCAATACACAAACTCTGGGCGATTCGAGCAGATACTTCACCACAGGAGGATCAAAGGATAAGACACCGCCGGAAATAACAGATGGACCAAAGGTAACCATCTTAACCGACGAAAGCGCTACGATCGAATGGACCACCAACGAGAAAAGCGACAGCTGGGTGGATTACGGGTCCACCACAAGTTACGGCTTCAACGTAAGCTCTGATGAGTATGTATTGGTTCATAACTTCACGCTCATCAATCTCACCCCCTCGAGCAAATACCATTATAGAGTGATATCCAAGGATAGCAGTCTCAACGCCAATGTAAACACTTCACAGGATTATTCCTTCATGACAAAGCCTCCCGTAGATAAAAAACCACCTAAGATTCTCACTGGCCCTTCCGTATGGACCATGGGTGAGTCCACTGCCACAATCGTTTGGACCACCGATGAAGGAAGCGATAGTGTTCTTCATTATGGTTTATCATCAAACTACGACAAAACAGAAAGCGATTCATCTATTGTTATCAGCCATCAGATATTGCTTTCGGATCTTACACCATCAACCACATACCATTATAAGATCGTAAGCACGGATGAATGGGGGAACTCAGTTGAGAGCGATGATAACACCTTCACAACCCTGGAACTCACGATTCCAATTGAAATAGAATTTCTCAATCTGGATAGCGGCCAAACTGTAAGCGGAATTTTCACGATTGAAGGCAGGATATCCGGGGGAGCGGGCAACATCGAGCAGGTGAGATACAAGATCGATGACGGTGCCTGGCAAAATCTAGGCTCCGGGGACACTTTCAACATCGTGCTCGACACGACGGAGTTATCGGAAGGTGAACACTCCCTGACCGTTGAAGTGAAGGTTGGCGAGATGACCATGCAGGATGATATCACCTTCGTTGTGGAGCAAACATCAGAAGATGATGACGAATATTTATTGTGGGCTTTGATTCTTGTGATAATCCTGGTAATAGTCCTTGGGACCGCGATTATGATCAAAAACGTGAATAGAAAGAGGAAGGCGGCACCACTTGCTACGAGTTATATAGAGGATTCCTCCGTCTCCGAGACGCCTTTTGCGATTATGGACTCTCAGCCCCTGGATACCATGGATATTGGCTTCATACCGGATGAAGAAAGCCTATCCCCGTACGAGACACAGGATGAGATTTCCTTTATCCCGGAGACCATGACATTAAGCGAAGAACCTGAGGTTTCCTTCGTCCCGGATAGGGAACCCATCTCTTTTGATGTCATCGAAGATGAGCCTATTCCGTTTTCCGCGATGGATACGGTCCGATGCCCAAGATGCAGGAGCATGTTCGAATCCGATATCTCGTCAGCAATAGTGTGTCCGGAGTGCGGTTTTTCCGCCTCCCTAAAAAAATAGCCTGTTAATCTTTTATTCCGGCCAGCACCTTTTCAAAGGCTTCGTATGCCGAATTGCCGTACAGGACGAAAATGACATTTTTAAGGGAAGTTACACCCTTTATGTGCTCTATCGTAGCGCTGAGCATGATCTCTGCCGCTTTATCTGTTGGAAACCCGCCAACCCCTGTTCCTATCGAGGGAAAAGCGATGCTTTTGATTTTCAACTCGTCGGCCCTTTTCAATGAGTTCAATGTAGCGTTTTTTATCTTCTCTTCATCAGTTTTCAGGTCGGTTCCCATTCCTGCCGCATGAATCACGTATTTCGCATTGAGCTTTCCTGCCGAGGTGGCCACGGCCTCACCGATTGGTATGGGCCCTAAGCGCAGGGCCTCCTCCTCTATGATCTTGCCCCCTTTCCTTTTTATTGCGCCTGCGACACCTCCGCCCATCCAAAGGCGGTTGTTGGCGGCATTCACTATTGCATCTGCCGTAACTTCGGTTATGTCGCCCTCCATCAGGCTGATTTTGGTTTTGCCTATCTTTATGTCCATGATATCGCCCCCCCTTCATATGGTTTTTATTTACTTTAAGATTTATGTTTTTTATTATTTGAGAACAGCAATTGGTGTTCCGTGGGAAGTCCCGTATAAATATTAAAAAGTTATTAAGAATTAAGAATATAAATGTCGATTAAAGGACATAAGTTCCACCTTACAGCGAAAATTAGTGAGCGATTCGTAGATATCTTAAATGTTTTTTTTATTTTCAATCCGTTTTATAGGGGTTAGTGAATTACGGTATCACTATGTTCAATCAAGAAGTGGTAAGCTGGTGAAATAATTATCGTTTTGCCGTTGATCTTGCGCTTTTCCTTTCTATCGAAAGAGACTATGTATCCTCTGTCCACTTGAAATTTCTTCATAAAAGCAAATAAACCTCCGAAGTCGACTTTTCCATATTTAATCTCTACAGGTATGAATTTCTTATTTGCTAAAACGGCATCGACCTCGTTCTTATAAGGGTCTCTCCAAAAGAATTCTGCCCTTAATTGAGTTATTACAAGCCATTCGAGGACCTTTGATTTCGAATGATCGTCTTCTTTAAAGGCGAGATCCGCAGAAATCACAGTGGGGTAATATTTCTTGAGCTTTCGTTCCACCTTCCTCATGCTTCTTGAAAAATTATACAGTTTTTTAATTAGAAATGAATTTTCAAGGTAGGTTAAATAGTTTGACAGTGTCTGTCTGGATATGCCTATATCGCTTGAAAGCTGATTTAGCTCTATAAGCTGCCCAGGCTCCTCCATAAAAATACTTAACAAAGAATCCACCACAGAAATATCCCGTACCTTAAAGAGTGCGGGAATATCCCTATAGACCGCCTTTTCGACGATACTCTCCATCACATATTTTTTCACGACATCCTTTTCTTTTACTCCAACTAGCTCCGGAAAGCCAAGGGTTAGAATATATTCCTTAAAGGATTTGGCCAGTTCCTTTTCGTATAGTCCAATAGGCTTGTAAACAGCTTTCCTGAAACAAAGAAATTCCTTGAAGGACAGGGGATTCACCGTAAACTCAAAGATTCTTCCTGCAAGTGTTTCTTTTGATTTTTTTCTGATGAACAACGATTCTGAACCCGAGATGATTATTTTGACCTTTTTTCCGTGCATGTCATAAATCCTTTTCAGTTGGTCCTCCCACCCTTTCAGTTTCGGAATCTCATCGAATAGTAATATGAACTTCCCCTTTTTGAGATCCCTGTCCGTGAGTTCTTCATATGCTCTTAATATCTGTCTTATCTCTACCTTTCGGAATTCGTCGAATGAGAAATAGATGATGTTTTTTGATTCAAAACCGGCTCCTATTTCATCTTCCACCATCTTTAGCATTAAGGTTGTTTTCCCAACCCGCCTCAATCCGGTAAGTGCAACTATTTGGGGCATTTTTTTGAATTTCGCAATTTGATTGTAGATCTCCCTCTCCTTGTACTCTATTTCGAATTCATCCTTCCACCAGGGATTTGAATCTAACAGAATATCTTTAGTTTGGGGCATGTTCATTTAACCTATAATCGATTCTATGTTAACTATAATTAACTCAACATTTATTAAGCTTTCGGTTATTTTTGCTTCTATGCCCTCCTTGTTTTGCATTATAATTAGCATAATCCCCCATCTACTTGTTTGATGTTCATATCTTGAGGCTGCCCAATATATTGTGTTTCATCCAATGTTTTAAAAGTTCTCAATTCCCCCCATCTCCACCGAAGCTTTTATATGTGGTATGCCCTTTCCTTAAATCACCATGTCAGAGGATTACGATTACAAGACCCTGCTCAAACGGGCAAGAGACAAACTCCCTTCGGCCATCGCCGACCATTCAAGATTCCAGGTACCTGAGCTTGAGATATTGTTTGAAGGGAAGACCACCGTGGTCAGAAACTTTGCAGAGATAGCAAGTGCGGTAAACCGCGATCCAGCAGATATCCTTGCCTATTTGCTCAAGGAGCTGGGAACGGCCGGAAGCAGCGACGGCAAAAGGGTCATATTCAAGGGAAAGGTGCAGATCGATCAGATTAAAGAAAGACTCAGCAATTACGTTTCCACATACGTGCTCTGCTCCGAGTGCATGCGACCCGACACGAAGCTCATAAAGGACGGAAGAACACTGATTCTGGAATGTGATGCATGCGGCGCCCACAGACCTGTCAAGGTGAGAAAGGGCAGCCGAGGGCCCGAGGTAACGGCAGCGATCGAGGTGGGCAAGACATACGACCTCATGATCCAGGATGTGGGCAGGAAAGGCGACGGGATGGCAAAGAAAGGCGACTTTATCATATACGTTCCAGGCACGGCAAAAGGTTCCCAGGTCAAGGTTCTTATCGAGAACATATCAGGCACCATAGCCTTTGGAAGGGTCATCAGCCAGTGATTCCTCTAAATTCCGATCTTTGCGATTTTATAAGAATATGGTGGTGGATAATTTGAAGATCGTTCCCATTGCAGGCGACAGTATGGGAACCAGAAGTATGGCCACCTTCATCAGCATCAAGGACTGCAATATTTTAATCGATCCGGGTGTGGCATTGGGGCCCTATAGATACGGTCTTTCACCGCACCCCCTTGAGAATAATAGAATGAAGGAGCATTGGAAATCCATAAAACAACACGCCAAATCTGCTCATGTGTTGATTGTAACCCATTACCATTATGACCATCATGATCCTGATGAACCAAAGGTCTATAAAAATAAAACCCTCCTTACAAAGCACCCGAAGAAGAACATCAATAAAAGCCAGAAAAAAAGGGCCTCGTACTTTTTAGAACAGTTGGGAGAGTTACCAAAAAAAATCGAGTATTCGGACGGGAACGAGTTCTTATTCGGGAAAACGAAGATCAGGTTTTCGAAGGCTGTTCCCCACGGGACCAATACCAAGCTCGGGTACGTCACAGAGGTGTGTATACAAGAAGGTAGGAATAAATTCGTCCATACCTCAGATGTCCAAGGGCCCAGTCTTGAGGATCAGGTTCAATTCCTGTTGGAGGAAAGGCCTAGGATAATATTCTGCGACGGGCCCATGACGTATATGATGGGTTTTAGGTATTCTAAAAAGAGTTTGGAGATTAGTGTGGACAATATCATTCGTATCATGAAGGAAACCAAGATTGAGAAATTTGTGTTGGACCATCATCTACTGCGGGATTTGAAGTGGAACGAAAAAATAGAAAAGGTGTACAAAACCGCCAAGAAAGAAAAGGTAAAACTCATGACGTTTGCAGAATTTGCTGGAGAGGAGAACGTCATGCTGGAAGCAAGGAGGAAGGATCTGTGGGGGGATAAGGTAAAAAGAAAAAGAAAAAAAAAAAAGAAAGGGAGGCAAAACTAAGAGGCAGAAGAATGTCTAGGATCCTTACTTGATTCCCCCCTCCACAATCCTTAACATGCATAACCTCATCACCCCTTTTATGTTGTCATTGGTGGCCATAACCGCGTTGATTTTGGCAGGATTGTTCTTTGGCTCTCAATTTGTACCGCAAAAGTACTGTCCAAGCTTTGATACCAGAGCCTACAACCTGTCCATGATGTTCGGCATAGCAATAGTGTCCGGGATGATCGCTTTGGCCTCGTTGTTCTTGGACATGCCTGCCAATGTTCAGGAAAAGGAATTTGCCCCCATCAATATTGGATTATGTCTGGTAGCAGGCATCATATGGAGTCTGGGCAACCTCTTTATTCTGGCCGCGATATCGAAAATAGGTATATCACGGACCTTCCCGGTTGTGAACCTCGTGGTTGTTGTGGCGTTCTTTGCGGGGATCATATTTCTCGGGGAGCTCAGAAGTATCGAAATTGCCATCATTATCCTGCTGTTTTTCGGAATAGGAAGCGTGTTGGTTGGCTCCTACTTCACCACGAGGGCGACTTCGAAGGAAGAAAAAAAGGTAAGGGATGTGAAAGGGGGAATCATCGCTGCACTGCTCTCCACCATTTTTTTTGGGTTCTATAATGTTCCGATTTTAGTGTCCTTGCGCTCCGAGACTTGGTCAGTTTATCTTGCCGTGTTTTTTCTAAGCTTAGGTGCAATACTTGGAGCGATCTTATTTGGATTTTTGTGGCTGCGAAAAGAGCTCTTTAAGATCTGGAAGAGGGCGCAGAAGAAGTGGCATTATTTGGCCATATCAGGGTGCATGATATGGGGAATAGGGCAGGTCTCGGCCAATACGGCTATGGAGGAAGTTGGAGTGTCCATCGGCGCACCAGCGATTCAAGGCCTGGTCATAGTGGTGGGAGTACTTTGGGGTTTGGCCGTATTCAAGGAGCTGGGGGATATTCCTGTTGTGCGGCGGAGAAAAGCGGTATATGTTCTTTTGCTGGGGTGCTGTTTCGCTCTAATTGGGTCGTTGGTAATGGGGTATGTCGCAAGCCTATTGTTTTAAAAAAAGTGATTTGGAGGAGAGAGAGCAATATGAGCTATGATTATCCACGATAATAAGGTTTAGCGCAGAATAGAGATGCAGTCCATTCATGTTGATTTACTTTCATCCTCAGCAGCACCAGTTTCAATTTCACTGTCATCTTTTTGAGCTTTGGATCTTTGCCATATAAAAAAGAATAGCAAGACTATTATGATTATTATAGCAATCAGAATCCAAAGATAAATCA
>CP070739.1:135417-148660 GCA_020347705.1 Methanomassiliicoccales archaeon
TAGCAATATTCAGTTCATAGATTTTGGGGAATCGAAATCACGATTTAAAACCATCGGTATCCTGTTAACGAGGCAATTTCTTTTTCAACTCGGATACGGCATCCTCGGTTGAAAGCGGCAGGCTCAGATCATAGCCTGATTCCCTCATAGATAGAAAGAGTTTGGTGTTTTCAGGGGCATCCAAATTGTTTTGCTCAAGCATTTCCCCATCCAAAAACAACCTCTTAATCGGGCCGCTGGCAACCACCTTCTTGTTCAGTACTATGCCTCTTTCTGCAATCTGCGCTGCTATGTTGACATCATGGGTTGCGATAACCAGGGTTTCGCAGGATTTTTTGATGATGTCCATGAGTTCGATCCTTCCCTTTGGATCTAGATTGGATGTTGGCTCGTCGAGAAGCAGGATCTCTGGTTTCATTGCCAGTATACCCGCGATGGCAACCCTTTTTTTCTCTCCATAACTCAGATGATGGGGCACACGATCTTCAAAACCTTCCAGGCCAGTTACTTTCAAGGCGTCTTGAACTAGCCCTCGTACCTCTTTCTCATTGTAACCTAGATTTATGGGTCCAAAGGCCACATCATCCCATACCTTGGGCATGAAAATTTGATCGTCTGGATCCTGAAAAAGCATGCCCACTTTTTTACGTAGATTTTGGGCGTTTTTTTTCGCCAATTTCTTGCCAAAAAGCTTTACACATCCTTCATCCGGGAATAACAATCCAGCAGCCAGTTTCAGAAGGGTAGACTTGCCAGCACCATTGGGTCCCAGTATAGCAACTTTCTCGCCTTTTTCAATGGAGAGGGTTACCTCCTTTAACGCGAGGGTGTCATCTTCGTACCTGAATAGGACATCCTCCATTTCCAATATCGTTATACAATCACCATCCTATCCACATACAAGACGAAGGATGAGAACATCATCAGATTGGCGCAGAAGGCGTAATCGAAGGCCTTAAATCTAAGCGATGTAAGGGTTCTTATTTCCCCGTCGTATCCTCTGCAAAGCAGGGCATCGTATATCCTTATTCCTCTCTGATATGCCCTTACAAGCAACATACCGCAAGCCGATGAAATGGTTTGCATACCCCTTTTATCCAATAGGTGCTTTCCTCCGGAAAAGGCTCTGGCGCTTCTTGCGATTCTCATACGCTGGTATTCCTCTGTAAAAACGAATATATATCTGTACAGGAACATGCACAACACAAGGATCAATTTCGGGACTTTCAGGTGCTGGGAAGCCTTTAGCAGATCGAAAAAGGGTGTGGTTGAAGACAAGAGAATCAGCAATAAAACACAGGTGGAGATCCGAATGAACATGGCGAAAGAAGGTAAAAGACCGCTGTAAAAATACAGACTAATTGAGGCGAATGAAAGGAACGGAAGCGCAATGGCGTACCTTTTGAAGATGTGTCTAATCGGGATATTGGACATGAGCAAGAGTAAAATCCCAAGCATAAGTGAAATCAAAAGGGGCAGTAAATCTGTAAGAAGTGCCACGACTATAACAGAGAAAATGATGGCGATTATCTTTGCCCTCGGGTCAAGCCTGTAAAAACTGGAATGACTCGCATATCTGTCAATCGTTACGTGTCTCATCCTTTTTCCTCATGATTTTTGTTAAGAATAGAAGAATGAAAAGCACCAATACAAAACCAATGATTCCCATCAATAGAGCTGTGAAGTAATTGTCTCCGTAATCAAGTGGTGCAGAATAGGCAGGTTCTCTCTCCTCTACACCTCCCTCCTCCATGGTCCTCTCCAACCCGTCGCCATAGGGCTCTGCGAACGAGAAGAAGAACACGAGCCCCACGCAGAATATTATGATGATTCCGCAAATGGCCGTTAAATGCGTCTTGTTAAAAATCATTCAACAGCCACCTCCTTTGAAGTTCTTATGGTTATTTTTGGCATTTTCAGGATGTCTGGTGAGGTATGGGATAGATATGATATGATTCCCATGGTGATGATTCCCTCACCTATGCCGATTATAGCATGGTATCCCAGCATCGTAGGCACAGCGATATGCGCAGGTATGCCGAAAGCACCGTTGCTCAATGAGAAGCTTATAGCAAGTTCTAATGCACAAATAAAGGCACCAATAAAAACAGCGGTCCAGGAACCCAGGAATATACCGAAGGTGCGGTATTTCTCTGGGAATATCTTATGCACACCCCATCCCACAAAGCAGCCTATGATTCCCATGTTCACGATATTCAGACCTAAAGCCGTGATACCTCCATCCCCAAAGATCAAACACTGGATTATTAGTATGGTTGTGATTACTATAAGCCCTGCATAAGGTCCCAATAGCATCGCGGCCAAGGCAGCGCCAATCAAATGACCCGATGTTCCGCCTCCGATAGGGAAGTTGATCATCTGAGCTACAAAGATACCTGCTGCCAGCACGGCCATTAACGGAATCTGCTTTTCATGAATTCGTTTATTCAGGATCCTTGAGGCCAAGGCAACAAAAACCAAGGCGATGATCCATCCTATCCCCCATATGATGGGTTCCATCAATCCATCTGGTATGTGCATATCGCAACCTCAGTAACACGATTTTATTTTTCGTGCTACCGCATTGGATTATTATGTTATATAACTTTCGGGATTCCATTAGTCATCCACGCAGTAGTATTATTAACAGAGTCAAATAATATGGCAGTAAGACTAGCCAGAAACCGTTAGGTTTTTATATTCTAAGGAAGATAAACTCTATGTTCTTTAAAAAATTCGAGTTCCAAGAGTATTTACTTAAAAGAGCGTTGGGGCATGATATGGCCGTTGAAAAAGAACGTATTTCTAGGAAGAAGAGAAAGCCAAGAAGAAAAGCCGTAAAAGAAGAGGTCGTTATAACCATTGGGAAACCTCCTGAAGAAAAGGTTGAAAAAGAAAAACCTCCCAAAAGAACAAGGAAGGAAGGCGAGAAGAAAGTTATAATAAAAGAAGAGCCGGAAGAAGTAGAAGAGGGAGGGGAAGAGGTATATGAAAAAGAGCCCGAAATAGAGGATGTAGAGGAAATTTTACAGGAAGAGGAAATCGAGGAGGAAGATGAAGAGGTCGTGGTAATCTCCCTGGGTAAGCCCCCAGAAAAGGAAGAGGCGGAGGAGGTTGTAGAAGAAATCGAAGAGGAAGAACCTCTACCTTCCGAAAAAGAGCCCATTGAAGTGGAGGTCGTGGAGGAAAAGCCCAAGCCAGAGAAGGAACAGAGGCGGCCTCAAAAAAGAATTATATTGGCAGCAATAGTAATCGCAATTATAGTAATTATCAGTTCGATAGGAGCATATTTCTTATTCATCCGAAATCAGGATCCCACAGCCCAGCTTCAGTTACATCCTTCAACTGCTCCTGCAGGGCAATCGATACTAATGGACGGCTCCAATTCAACCGATGATAGGGGAATAATCGAATACACCTGGGATTTTGGGGACCGCAGCCCTTCATACTCAGAGAGCTCAGGGTCAGCCTCGGACGGAAGGTTCGATGGGAAGACAACACATGCATATGATGGAGCCGGCGATTATACGGTAAAGCTCTTGGTGGTGGATGAGGCGGACAGAACAAGTGATGTGGAGGTCCATATCACGATTTCGGAGCTGGAAGTAACCATGCCCCTTGAAAAAATCGGCGACAGTGCAACTTTAGATGTGAATGGCACTATCGAGGTTGACAATCCAGATGGCCTTTGGTCAGGATCCTCGGATTTAGGTGAATTCACATTGAAAACGATATATATCGAATATACCGGCTACATGATATCGGCAACAGAAGGGACTGCAACCCAGAAGGATGGCTTCAAAGAAAACCATGAAACCCTCGTGAAATACAATTACGAGGATGTAGAGCTCAGCGGTTCGATTTCAGGTAGCCTTGAAACCCAGGCAGGAAAGGTGGACTCCACCATCCCAATACAAGAGGGCCAGCTCGAGGTCACTGATAGGGCCTATGTTGACTTGAGCACCGATAAAAACATATTTTCGGATACTGTGAGTGATTTCTACATATCTGCAGGTCCTGATTTTTCAGTGAGCTCCGAGGATCATCTTCGCTCCTATTCGAATCTCAGGGAGAAACCTGCGGTTCTGCGAATAGAGGAATTATCCGAAGACAGGACCTTCAAAATCGGTGATGGGCAGACCGATATAATAGGCGAAATAGCGTACACATGGGAGGTCGAAAAGGCCGCCAATATCAATGGCCATCCCTCTCTTGGAATAAAAATCGATGTAGATCGGGATACGAAAATCGAAAACAATATCGAGGATTTCGAAATGTGGATTTGGATAGCCAATGACATCTCCTATCCAGTGAAGACCTATATCTACACCAAGATATACCAGGATGGAACGACGACCACGGTAGTCTACAACAACGAATTACAGGAGGATGGATTCATAAGAGGCGGAACGGACATCCCGTACGGTAGCTGCACAGCCAATACACCTGACGGTCATTATCATTTCATGAACCCAGGCTACGAATTTGTGGATTGGGATGATGAAGATTACATCCCTGATATGGGCTCAAACAGCTCAAGCTTGGATGACTTTCCGCCACAAGATGCCATAGCCTATGCCAACACAACCTCAAGTGGTTTTAGTAATTTTCTAACATCCAATTCAGGTGCGTATGTGATAGATGGCTATTACAATGAAACCGAGAATCCAGCTTGGAATCTGACTTTTGGAGAACTTGGAGACGCCACAGGATATTTTGTGGTGGTGGAAGACGCAAGCGGCTCCTATCGCATCAAGAAGGAAGGTGAGATAGATATCCCTGAACTTAGAAACGAGACATCTGATTTTGATCCGATCCTATCGTTCTCAGCAGGTCAGCAAGTGTTCGAGGAAGACGATGACGTCAATAATGCCGCGTTCGATGCATCAGGCAATATAAAATTTTATGAGGGAGTAACATACGGTGCAGAAGCCGATATTATCTATCCAAGCATCTCGCTCACGGTATCGTTGACGGTAGAGCGCGCAAATTACGGCTATTATCTCAATAAAGAGGACGGCAGTTTTTATTCGGCCGTGGATGCAATCAACGGTCAGCTCATTTACGTCCTAAACCATGAGGGCGACGATATTTTATCGTTGATTTTTGGATAGAGATACCGAAAGAGAATTTATATCTTAATGTGGATTGAATATGGAAAGTTATGTAAGAACCTTTATCAAAGAACCAATCCGTTGATCAGGTAAAACACCCCGACAAGTATAAGAGCCATGCCGCAAAGATCTCTGAGCTTCTCTATCCCTATTTTCTTTCCCCATCTTCCCCCGACCTCGCCGGATACGGTGCCTGCAGCGAGGATGGAAAAGGAGCTTCCCGCCCAAAACGATATCACGGAAAGGGATAGGGTGAGTGCGTTCTGACTAAGGGTGGCCCTGACCAATGCGATCCACAACAAAGGGCAGAAGAACGAACCTATGAGAACACCCAATAAAACCGAGAACAAGGGTCTAAAATTCCTGGTCAGCCTCGCAGGACACCATTTCGGTTTCGGAAGTTTGAAAACGATCCAAAGGCCGTAGACTATAACAACGCAGCCGAGTATGGCAACAGCAACTTTCAACCAATTCTCAGGGGCTTCCTCCGTTAATGTGGAGCCAATTATAAAAACCGCCACACCCAAAGCAAAGTAAATGATCAACCTGCCGATTGAAAAGAATATGGATGTGAAAAGGCCTTCTTTAGGGGTCTTATCCTTCTCCATTATATATGGCACCAGGATCGGAATGCACAGGCCAAGGCAGCTTAGGCTGGCGATCAAACCGAGCACGAATGAAGAGGCCACGATGCTCCAATCCATGAAATCTGATTATCAATTGGTATATTTAAGCTTTGGTCAGGAAGCAGATAAAAAACACGAGGAGAATAGCAGTATATTAAAGGTTTAGCACCTTAAATTGAAGTTTTTTTGCTATTTTTCCTATATTTTACCGACACTCTCCTTGTATCTTCATAAAATATGGATACTAAAATCTTATAAACATATATATAAATACATTATTCAATATACCAGCTTTATATACTAGGTTACATCAGCCTAAAGGCAACAAATTCATAATCTGAAAGGAGGTAATAATATGGTAAGAAAAACATGCGAAATCATGCTGCTGTGGGTCTTTATTATGGTTCTGAGCACCCTTCCAATGAACATCGGGGCGACCATAACAGGTACCGCACCTCCAGCAAGTGGAGATTGGGTAATAAATAACCAAACTGTGGTGACAGATGAAATCATCGATTTAACTGGATCCATATTCGTGAATACCGGTGGAAGTTTGACACTGGACAACTCAACCATTAAGATCCATTGCAGTACAGATGGTCAATATGGCATTGAGGTGAAAAATGGCGGCGCGATTTGTTTAAAAAACGATTCGATTATTGAAAGATCCGGTGTTGGTAACTACTATTTCATAGTTAGAGCCGGAGCAGACTTTGAAATGAAAAATAGCACGATAAAACACTGCGGTTATGAGAATCTAGATTATAGATATACTGGTCTTTATATTGAGTGCGACGGATTAATCGAGAATTCGGTCATTGACATCAGCTATCAGGGCGTAGTAATCGATAACGCCACCGTAACCGTAAAAGGCACCACGATACAGAACAGCTATTGGCGTAATATTGAAGCACGAAATGCCAACCTGAATCTTGAAAACAATATCATTTGCAAAGCAGCAAAAATCGGTATCTGGGCAGGTATTAATTGCGTCTTAACAATAAGTAATAACCACATACACAATAATACACTAACGGGTTTATGGATAGAACAAAATTCTGAAGTGGAATGCTACGAAAACATCATTGAATGGAATGGAGACACTGAAGGAACGCATTGGGATTCTTCGGGCCATGGATTTGCTGGCTTCGATAGTGATGTCCATTTCCATAACAATACCGTGAGCTACAATTGGGGGCACAATTTTGAGACCACAAGATGCACGGCCACGTTTGTGGATAACCACTTCGATGCTTCGCGCATGAAATGCAATGTCGAATTCTTTGATCATTCAGACGTTACTGCAATTAATAATTATATAGATGGCGCTGGGCATAACTGTTTCTGGGTAAGAGATGGTGTTGTTGCATTGATAAAAGGAAACACCATGAAAAATAGTCCTCATAACGGTATATGGGCAGGCAACGGCTGTACCTTAACGATAATCGATAATATCATTGATACAGTAGTAGAACATGGAATTTATAGCTACAATTCTACCCTCACAATAAAGGACAACGAAATTAAAAACTGTGGTGAATGGGGCATTTACACTGAAGGGTGCACTGTAACCCAAAGCGGAAATACCTTCTCATCCGTGACAGAGGGGCAGATATACCAGGCCTATTATACATCCTTAAAAATCAAGGATAAAGATGGTGCCATTGTGGAGGGAGCAACGGTGACGGTAATGGATTCCTCGGGTAATGATATATGGACAGGGACAACGGATGCAAATGGCCTTACACAGGAGGCATTATTATGCGGCTTGAAGGTCGATACAAGTGGTGCTTCTTCTACAAATACCTATACAGTAAAAGCAGAAAAAGGGGATATGAAATGCTCAAAGGAGTTCACACCAGATCAAAACATAACAATTTCTCTTGAAATGGAAAGCCAAGGTGATGATGCCCAAGATGGACTGGACCTTACTCTCATTATCCTCCTTGTGGTCATCGTGATTGTGGTGGTTCTTGTAGTCGCGGTCTTTGTAATAAAAGGTCGGAAAAAGCAAAAGCAATAGAGAGTGAAGTATTTGAATTTAAGGGAATTACTCAGTACGGTACTCTTAATCAATATCATCATAGTATCTATTTGTACATTCCTACCTTTGACCGAGGCAGAACAGGATTATGGGGATATATTCGTTAAGTTCAGCGAGACCATGACCATTACAGGGACTGCCACTTGTAAAAATATAACCTTAAGTCACGATGCGAAGCTCACCGTGGAGAACGGGTACCTACAGATCAATGGAATCATAAGCATGTCTGACAACACACGATTTATTGTAAAACACTCAACGGTTAAGTTGAATCCACCTGCATTGAATGATAATATCCATGTTTTACATGCAGTTGATAACGCTATGATCAAGGTGGAGGACGATTCAAACCTCATATTCAATCCGCAGCCTACTCCCACAAATATTTCGTACATGCTTTTGGAGGACTATACCAGCTTTTTTATAATAAATTCCGCTTTTTCGGGAGATCTACCATCGATCATAAACCAATCCATTGAAATAGCATCTGTGACGGCTGGTGTCTATCTTCTTTCGGGTGATGCTTCTTGGCATATAGTGAATTCGGATGTCACAGGCAGTCTCAGTTTTGAAGGAGGGGTCCTAAATGGCAGATGGTTTTGGTGCTCGCTCCACCAGCGTTCATCGGTCACCATCGATAATACTGATATCGAGCTTACTGGGATTTCCTCCTCGTTTATCGTGATAAAACCCGTTTCAGGGGTAACCACCATTAACAATTCCAGGATTCTTGGCGGGACGATTGAAGGGGAGGTTACGGCCGAAATCTACTTTGAGAACAATAATTTTCACACCAAAGTAGAGTTAAGGGATCAGACACATGCGAAGATATCAAACTGCACCTTTCAAAAGGATTTAATTATCGGCTCTGCTCTGAGTATGATAGGGGAAACCCATATCACTGAGACTTACGTAGAAATTAATAATTCAACTTTTGAGAGAAATCTGAAATGCGAGGGTAACTCCACCACCTCCCTCAAGGAATCTACAGTGAGAAAAATTAACGTAAAACATAATACGACTATCGCGGTTGTGGATTCAATCATAGGAGAAAGAGTGAGTGTAAGAGATAACGCTCATGCTGAATTTATGGATTCGCCTGTTGATTCCATCCTAATCGACGAGACGGCTCACCTTACTTTTGAAAGCGACCAGAAGATATCCGTGATTTACTTATACGGATCAGGAATTTGTAATGACGAGATAACAGCCTCGCTAAAAAAAACCCAGGTTCAAGATATTTATATAAATTCCAATTTTACAAGCTCGCTTTCCTTTGAAAATGTCTTAATTGGAAATATCAGTTTTTATAACGATATTAATGCAACTTTCGAATGCATCAACACAAGTCTTGATAACCTCGTTCGATTACGGTCAGGAGAAAATGTTACATTAAATTTTATTATTGTGAACTCAACATCGCCGGATCTTTCGATCCTCAATATAAACATCACGGTAAGAATCTACTATCGGCTTTTCGTTCAAGTAATGTTGAACGATAAACCTCTGGAGGCGGAAGTTGAATTGCAGGACGATTATGGTTCAAAATGGGGTGGGAAATCGCTATTCGGGATGATTTCATTTGATCTCCTTTACAAGTTCATCGAAAATGAAACCGTTTTTATAAACCAGAATTACCACCTTAAATCCTCATTCTTAGGTTTTTTAGAGATGAAGGACGTGGTGTTAACATCATCAAAAACCGTAATTTTCGATTGGATAGATATTATTCCTCCCACCATCTCGAACATATCTTACGAACCCGATCAATGGAACCAAGGAAAGGAAATCACCATCAGCGCCAACCTCGTCGATGAGGGTGTTATGTCCATTAGTTCTGTCACCCTGTTTTATCGTATCGACGATGGAGATTGGAAGGAAATTAAGATGTTCAGAATCGGTGAGGATACTTATAGGACAGCGATACCAAAACAAAGTAAAAAATGTAAGATATCGTTCTACATTTCTGCCGAGGATAGTGTGGAGAATATTGGGATTTCCGAGATACAAAGTATTTCAATTGGGGAGGAGGAGAACTCATTATATTTAAGTGGTGTAGTATTAATTATCTGTCTTATTTCAGTTGTGATCATCAGAAGGGCCGTTATTTATCGAAAAATAAAAAAATATGCAAATAAATACCAATTCATAAGGGGAAAAAAATGAAATCGAGCAGCTCATATCAATATTTATTCTATTATGCTATCATGATCGTAATGATAGGCGGATTATTAACAATACCTCTCGCTTCCGCCGCCGGTGTTGATGCGGATCTTCATAATGTCGAGGTTTCAGCTCTACCCTCCTACCAGGGGAGAGGGGGACCGATTATCGTGGATGCAGCGGTTTATGTATACGGGGGATGTTGTTATCATCTTTATGCATTCGAAGTAACGGCAAATCTCACTGTCCCTGAGAGTATAGAAATACTTGAAGGGCCTTCACCTGAAAGATATGATGAAATCGATGCCCCGCCAGGGGGAGCAGCTACCATTGTGCATTTTAAATGGAAAGTAAAGGGTTATGAAGAGGGTTCCTTCAACTTAAGCGTTAAAATCGATACAAAAAACTGCGGTAGTGTTGAAAATTTTGTAGTCATCGAAATCGTTGGAGATTGTGTGATTTCCTATCCCGATTTGTTCCCTGAGCAACCTTCTGTTGATAAAGAAAATATCATTTCTATTTTTGCCTCAACTGCCTCCGAAGAAATGTATGTGGAGGACGTGAAGCTGTTCTATATTTTGGGAGAAGGATTTTCGGAAGGGATTCCAAAGAATGATACGTTATATTTAAACAATGGGGAAGAGAAAAAGGCTATTATGGTTAATATGGAGCAGGACCCGTACGTTCCTGAGCAATGGATGTGTAAGATGAAGTATGAAACCAAGAATCGCATTAATTTTTGGTTCGTCGCAAAAGATGACATCGGTAAAAATACCACAAGCCCATTATATAGCATGGAAATAATAGATCCGCAAGAGGTTGACTCTTTAGTAAATATTGCATCTATAGGCCTGATTCTTGGGACTGTCATTGGTTTTATAGTGATATTCATAGTGCAAGGTTTTGTTGCGAAAAAAAAGGATAGTAAATTCTCCGAGCTGAAATCAACGAAGGAGAGCGTAAAAGTAAAAGGGGTGGGAAAAAGGTACAATATAATCCATTTTAGCCTGTTGATAATCTCAATATTAACAATAATAATTGCTTTATATCTTGGTATGTTCGGGGAATTAATAGAGCTTGTAACGTGATAGGCATGAAATTCGAATTAAAACTCGATAACTTCCGAATCCTGATACAGATTATCGCCTTGTTAACGTTAAATTTCACGGTGATCGGATCATTGATCGTATCCCCATTTCTGCCAATTTTAAGGCTTCCTAAGATATTCCCCTATATGGTGGGTGAAGGTGTTCCATTATGCATACTAGGATCATGGGGGCGTTCATTAACCACATGGTGGCCATTGCTATCAATGATAACTCTGCTTGGTGTATTAGTGTTAGTTTGTATTATATTGGGGAGAACACTTTGCGCTTGGGCTTGCCCTATAGGTTTCACCCAGGATCTACTTGAAAAAGGTCGCAATAGGCTGGGCATAAGCCCAATCGAGCCATCGAAAAGACGTCATAAACGGATGGGGGTAATCAGATTCGGCATACTCTTTTTCGTAACGCTTATTGCAATAAGTATAGGCCTTTCGTTAATTGTTGATGAGACCGCTGGGGAGGTTTATAAAACACAATGGCCTTCCATGGCCCAAACTGCACCTGTATGTGTTGGCTGTCCTGCACCCGTTATACGATATTTTGTATATGATGTGGCCGCAAATCAGATGATGGATCTATCTGATCCAACCACCTACCTCCAGATATTCGTTTTCTTCTTATTTTTTGCTGGTGCATTCGTGACACCAAGGTTGTATTGCAGATACCTTTGCCCAGTTGGTGCATTGAGCAGTTGTTTCAATAAGGTAAGTATGATGTCCATTTTTAAGGAACAGAGCAAATGCACCAAATGTGACATTTGCGTGAGCATATGTCCCACAAGAGTTCAGGGAGTAAAAGAGAGCGACGACTCAGGAAAGGTAGGAGATCTCGACTGTATCTACTGTCTCAAATGTATAAAGGCCTGTCCAGAAAAGGCTTTGACCTTGAAGTTAAAAAACAAGGAGATTTACAGCGGTGATGGTATATGGAAAACAAAGACCTTAAAATAGAGCTTACAAAGTCCATAGAGGAACAGATCACGAAAATGAAAAAAAATACGGGGGATAACACCCCTATCAGGTCCATGGATTATTTTTACGAGGCTGCAAAGAACATATATCGTATAAATAATATCGATTCATCAACACCTGTTGTAGGCACCTTTTGTAATATGATCCCAGAAGAGCTCATCTTAGCAGTGGGTGCTAAGCCACTTAGAATTTGTGGAGGCTTTCAGGGCACGATACCTATTTCTGAGAGCATACTTCCTCAGGTCTACTGCCCTTTAATCAAATCGTCAGTGGGATTTTTTATGAAGAATATGTTGAATGATCTGAATATGTTAATTGTACCCACTACATGCGATGGAAAGAAGAAGGCAGCGGAGATTTTGGCCGAAAAAATAACAACTCTTATCATGGAAGTGCCCCACACAATTGAGAGTCCGCAGGCAAGGGAGTTGTGGTTAAGGGAGGTTATGATACTCAAAAGAAACCTCACAAGTCATCTTTCAAAAAAGATCACTAGAAAGGGTTTAAGACAAGCCATTGAGAAGACAAATAAAAAAAGGGCTCTTCTACGCGAACTCTATGAACTTAGAAAGAAAAATCCCCCCATTTTAGGGGCAGATGCCCTCCTCGTGACCCATATGTCGTTTTATTCTGACTTGGACTCTTGGATTACACATACTGAAGCGCTGGTAAATGAATTGAAGGTTAAAGAAGCGGTTCGAGAGGAGCCGAATCTGAGGGTTATGCTTACTGGTGCTCCTGTAATTCTCCCTACCTGGAAGATCCCGCTATTAATCGAAGAGTCCGGGGGACTCATTGTAATGGACGATTTATGCAGCGGTGCTAAGATGTTGTTGAGGAATTGTGAGGTCCGCTCATGGAATATGTACGATATGCTAATCGGACTGGCGGATTATTATCTGATGAGCGGATGCCCATGCTTTGTGCCGAACAATACCAGAATAACCAGGATTCTCAATGATATAAAGGATTATCAAATCGATGGGGTTGTATATCACAATCTTTCTGGATGCCAGTTATATGGAGGGGAAGCATGGCGGGTGGAAAAGGCCTTAAAAAAGCAGGATATCCCCGTCCTCAGGCTCGAAACTAGCTACGGTGAAGGTGATATAAAACAGCTTAAAATCCGGGTCGATGCGTTTATTGAGATGCTTGAGGCAAGAAAAGAGGTTTAATAAAATAATCCGTCCTAATTCCACAACCCTTGGGTTTGTGGATA
>CP070739.1:148760-153409 GCA_020347705.1 Methanomassiliicoccales archaeon
AAAGTATCCTTGGCATGCAATGGAAAAGGCTTCTCTGTATAGAAAATATATTACAATTGCGAGGAGACATGCTGAGACCCATAAGGAAATGTATATGTAGAAGAAGCTGCTCATAGGATCTGAAGTCAATCGAGAAAAAAAGTCTCTTTATTAACTACTTTCCCGTTTACATGTTCTATCTCACAGAACCATCGCGCAAATACCCACCCATCCCACACTATTATCTTTGCCCTTTGAGTATCATTTCCCTTAAACATTTTAACTTTAAGACCAAAATCTTTCGCTCTTTGTTCAAGCCCCTGAACAATCCTACCAGCGGCTATTCGGGAACAAAATGATTCCACCTGATTCTTTGCCCATCGGACTTTGAATAGAGGATATAGGGCACAGATGATAAGAATTATATAATCACGATTACCTTTATTCATTATCCCCCCTACTACCGTTAGATACTACCCCTTTGCTTTGGTGAGCACTTGCGGTACATTGAATAGGTAGCGTTCACTCCTGCAGCGGAGGATGGTAAAGGAAGATAATGAAGTTTGTTGGATACAAGAAAAGATCAATTTGCCCGGATAGGGTTGCAAAATGGTAGCCTTATTCGCTATCGGTGCAGCCTTTTTCTTTGGGTTTTCTGATTTTCTCATCAGGGTGGGCTTGAGGTACTCTAATGCTCGATCAGCAGTCCTGTTCAGTATGGTCTCTGGCCTGTTAGCCCCTTTGATTATTTCACTTTTCACTGTTCCTTTAAAGCTCTTTGCCAACTCGGCAGCTGTGTACTTTATTTTATCGGGACTAATTGGACCGTTCATTGCCCGGTATCTGCTCTATGTGGGGATCGAAAGGGTGGGTGTGTCAATCGCCATACCCCTTGCCAATATGAGGCCACTGTTTGGGGCAATTATAGCCGTGGTGATTTTGGGCGAAGAGCTAACCCTTTCTATTGCTGGGGCAACGCTCCTCATTATGACTGGGGCAGGTGCTATCAGTTCGGAGAGATCAGGTGGGCAGATTGAGAGACAGTGGTCACGAAGAGATTTGATCTTTCCCATATTGGCCAGTTTTTTCTACGGATTGGCCTATGTCATAAGAAAGTTGGGAATGAATACCCTCCCTGAGCCTTTGGTTGCCGTGGTTTTACAGAATGCCGCTGCTTTACTTTTTCTCTTGTTGATTGCCCCAGTTCCGGGACAACGGCAAAGTATGGATTGGAGAAATACAAGGGCCTGGCTTATTTTCAGCATGGCAGGGTTGGCTGCCTTCATAGCCCACTATTGCATCTTTTATGCTTTAGATTTGGGGCAGGTGGTTATTATAGCACCCCTCGTCGCCCTTAACCCATTTTTTTCGCTCCTGCTGACAGGGGTGTTCCTCAGAATGGTAGAAAGGGTGACATGGAAGATTGTACTCGGCTCGATTTTCATCGTCGGAGGCACCGTAGTGCTGACCATGCTTTCTTAAACCAAGAGCAGTTCCAGGCGTTCTGGTCAACAACTTCGCTTTTTGGATTTTACATTCCTCCCCTTTGGCATTGCTTTTTAACGCCTACCTTTTCATCAAAATCTTCTGGTACAATGCCACATATCTCTCATAGTCTTGGCGAATGCTAAAATCAAACGGCAAGATTTTTAAGCCTTCTTTCAATCTGGGTATTCTTGGGCTGACATCAATTCTGCTGGGGATTCGGTAGAAATCGGCAATCATGTTCTGGCCTTCCTTGGATAAAACAAAATCCACAAATAATTTTGCGGTATGGGGGTGGGGAGCATGAGAAGATACGCCGATGGGGTGAATTTCAGGAACAACTGGTTCAATCGCAAACCATTCTATGGGAGCTCCTTTGGCTTTCATTTCCTCCACCCTGTTATTATAAAGCGTGATGCAGATGCTGACCTCACCGGCGGCCAGCATTTGGGCATTTAATGTTCTACCGGTACGAAATAGAATATCTTGTTGAGAAAGTTTTTTCATATAGTCCAGAGCTTTTTCTTCACCCATAGATTTAAACATATTTGCAAACCAATAAAAGGCCTTGGTATCCATCCCTAGCTTCTTCTTCCATTTGGGATTGAGGAGGTCTTCATAAGTTTTGGGAACTTCATTGGGAGCAACCATTCTGGTATTATAACCCATCACATTAAGGTTAAGATAAAAGTCGGTCCAATAACCCTCTGGGTCATTGATGCTTTCTGAATAAAACTTCCTGTGAGGAGACAGGTACTTCATAAAAAGACCTTTATCTTTAAGAATCTCAGCGGAAATTCCTGTAATAGAGAGTACATCAAAAATATACCGCTCGGCACTTACTTCTGCCAGGATTTTTGTCAACAGTCTTAGATCCCCACTCCGATACAACTCCGGCTTAATAAAAGAATACTTTTCTTGAAACTTCCTTAGCATCTCCTCGCTTTCCTTTAACGTCACCGTAGTATACCAGATCAGTTTCCCCTCTTTTTTTGCTCCTTCAATCAGCTTACCTGTTCTCTCTCCTTCCGATTCAACGGCCAGGGCTTCGCTCAAAGCAACGGCAAAAAAAGGTAAGCACAGGAAGAGAGTAAAAAGACATCCACTAAGTGATGCCTTTACTTTATTAAAATTCCTAAAACACATGATTTACCTCCTTAGCTGGATTGATTGAATTGAAGAACTCCCTTTTGTTAGGGTGGATTTAGGCTTTATATGCCACCTTGATTGCACAATGAGTCCCTAAGGGATGGAACGGGTGCTCGTGTATATCGGTTGGTAGTAAGAAGATCTGATAGGAATAAGTAATTTGCAAAGAGGAATAACAGGATATAGTGAAAAAAACCCTTTTCCCCCAGGCTTCAGCATGGCAGGAAGAATAATTATCCGATACGCTCTTATCAGCTCCCAAAAGAACAGACAACGTCCTCTTGGGAGCAAGGCATGACGATTTTGAGGGGTTTCTCCATAGGATCTACTCCACATAGAGGCTAGCCGATTTAAAGAAGAATCTTACGTCAGTACAACAGCAAAAAACTTTTCAAGTCAAGAAAAATCGGCTTTCGCAATTGTTTCTTGATCAGCGATTTTGGCCCGAGCAAGGATAAGGGGAATCCTTAATATCTTGTGCCTGGTTTCTGTGCTCCAAACCTTAACCTCTTTTCTATACTATTCAACTCGAAGAAGGCCTAGGTTTCGACTAGCAATCAAAATACTAAACCGTTTTGCTTTATGTACTGAAGCGAGATGCCCTGCTAGGTGTACAAGGATGCCTCGGCTACTACAGGCTGATCGAGACGCCCACGATCCCGAGGGTTCTGGCCAGCACGATTGTCGGAGACGGCGCTGTCTCGTAATGAACCAGTGGGCCAAGAGCTGTCATACTTGATACAAGGCGCTTCGCAAGCGGCGGTAGAGCTAATGTCAGTAATGTTAGCTTGGCATGAGATCTCCGCCATTGACATAAATCGTTTGGCCAGTTATGTACCTGCTTTCTTCGGAAATAAGGAATAGGACAGCGTCAGCAATATCATCTGGAGCACCAATGCGTCCCATAGGGTTTGTCCGGGCCCTTGTACTGATTTCCTCTTCCGACATTACGCGACGCGGCATTTCGGTATCTGTAATACCAGGGGCAACACAGTTCACGTTTATTTTGTAGGGAGCCAGCTCCAATGCAAGGGATTTAGTAAAAACCACAACCCCTGCCTTTGAAGCCGAGTAATGGGCTGCTTTTTTACCACCTTTGAAACCATGGCCTGATGAGATATTCACGATCTTTCCAAACTTCATCCGTTGCATATTCGGGATAACTGCTTGGCAGGTCAAAAAGGTGCCCTTCAAGTTAACGTTGACGACCGCATCCCATTCTTCCTCTCCCATCTCCACAACGAAAGAGTGGGAGTAAATTCCAGCACAATTTACCAAAATGTCAATATTTCCAAGGCGCTCCTTTACCTGATATACGGCTTCTGCAACGTCAGCCTTCCGTGTTACATCAACACCAACACCCAGCGCCACGCCTCCTAGTCTTTGAGCTTCATCGGCAACATTGCAGGATGCATTTTCATTCAGATCAGCTATTGCAACGGATATGCCTTTCTTAGCCAATAGAAGCGCTATGGCCCTGCCAATACTTCCTGCCCCGCCTGTTACGAACGCTACGGTCCCTTTTAACCTCATATCAGGCTCCTTTCATGGATTTAAGGTTACGGGGCACTTTGGCCCCATAGCCATTATCTTTTTCGGTATTGAAGGCACACGCCTCGGTCTCTTTTCAAAGCAGTATCCGTTCATACAAGACGCTTGAAAATCACAATACATAGCAGACTTTACCTTCCAATTGGCGGGAGTTTTAGCTCTATTCCCTCTTTTGCCAGATCTTGCTCATACATCTGCCTAACTGCAGGGTCTTCATCCTCATATTCTATCTGGTGCCCACCTAACTTGATACTGTACCACCACCCTTCGCCTTCTGAGAAGTGCTTTCCAGTTGGAAACTTCCTGCTGCCCCATCTGAGAGCCAGATACTTAGCTGGTTCCCCACCAGTGTTAAAGTGTTGGTGAAACCACATTCGTCCAGGGACAATTAGACTGCCACGATGCCAATCAAATCTCTGCTTGGGCTGGCCCTCCAGCCACATCAAAGAATAACCTTTGCCTTCCAATATGACGATATACGCTCC
>CP070739.1:153509-167777 GCA_020347705.1 Methanomassiliicoccales archaeon
CTCTAGGAAGTTATCCAACAATAAAGTGGTCATGGACCCGAAACTCGATAGCCATTATTAAAATATTTGGGACGATATCGAGTGGATGTCAAGTTAATCCCTCCGCCTTTCCCCCTCCTCCCACCCTCACTTTTACCATTTTGGAGGATTAGGCATCTTAAGTTGACAATCTCGATATCGAGAGCTTCAAATTTATATAATATGAATTCATTTGTTGTAAGCCATGTTTCTACTTGGACATATTGGTATTACCGTTGCCATCGTTTATCTGGCGGTAATGTATTTCAGCTCCCGCAAAAGAAAAGGTGGTCTCGGGGTACCTTCCATCCAGGATATAGATTTCAGGTTCGTAATCATCGCAGCTGTTATGCCTGATATCATCGATAAGATCATAGGATTGTTCCTCCTTAAAGATGAATTTTCAAACGGAAGACTTTTTACCCACTCCATGGTGACAATTGGAATAGTGACAATCTGTCTATTGATCTTGGCCCAAATAAGATTGAAAAATCGTATCAAATTCCTATATTACGTGTCACCACTTTGGATTCATTTGTTGCTTGATAGAATGTGGGAGGAGCCTAAAACACTATTTTGGCCGATGTTTGGCACCAGTTTTCCCAGGCTTGATGTCGAATTTACAGATTACTTCACCCTCCTTTTTTCAAATCCCTACATACTTGCCGGTGAGATCCTGGGTATTTCCATCATCATCATATTATTCCTTCGTCACAGACTTTTTATCAACCATCATTTCATGGCATTTTTAAAGGATGGAGAACTGAAGACGAGCACTTGACCCTATAAGGTTGGGTGACTTCAGGCATTAAGCACCCCAAATCTAATTATTTCCCTTGCTGCCCCCTATTTCGAAGCCCTGTTCCCCCTCCCTTTTCCCCCTCGCCCATCGAGGCCATATAAAACAATCTAATTCCGAATACAATTGAAAATATAGCAATAGAAACTATTGGGATCATCTCTGCAATGGCGTTACTGCCCCAAGGCTTAGGAGTAAGGAAAAGGGGAATCGAGGTGAGGCCGAAGACAAGTAGCGCGATTGTCAACCAAAAGAAGTTTTTTTCCGACGATTTTATTAATCCCATACCCAGGAATACAAGGGCCAAACCCACTAGAATAAAGAAAGCAATCGAAAAAAATGTATGCAGGGTGCCAGTCGTTTCGGGAAATACACCGATTCCTATCAATACGCATGCATCTAGAATAAAAACCAATGTGCCTATATTGCCCATTGAAGTGCTAAAAATACCGCTTATTCTCAAGCCTAAACCCAAATAAACACCGAGGGCACCGGCGGTAACGAGCCCGCAATTGAATAGAATCGAAGCGATGCCGTGCGCAGCCCAAATTGGCCTATCCCCAGGAGAGCCTCCAAGATCAGAAAGATAGTTATCGGTCCAACTGAACCAAGGAGATAATAAAACCGCGAGACCGATGCAAATGAACGCGATAATCGGTGCTAGTATCCCGCACATTCCGGCCATTTTCAATGATACGATTCTTTTTGAGGTCATCCTTTCATGCATAAATGAGTTCAAGGGGGTTTTAAGTTTGCGAAATCATTTCCAGTTCATTTTCCCTCAAATCCATCACGATTTTGAACATTTTTTCCTTGCAGTACTCGTCATCCATATGTCTTTCCATTGGCCCCTGGGTAAGAATACATATTTCGGGGCGATCATGCAGCGACATGTAAGGGATCATGAGTATCTTAAAACGTACATCTTTACCCTGTTGGGAAATTTCGACCTCTGAAGCGTATCGATTGCCTTTCTTAGTCAATGCACCACCGGGCAGAATAGAGCGCTTGAAGGCTTTTTTCCCCTCACCCCAAATGGCCTTGTGGCGCAGAATCTCACCGTCTTGTTTTTTCTCCTTGAACTCGAACTCGTTATCTTTCAAAACTTTCTCGTATATTTTTAAAAAAGAGTCCACAGTTTGATCCTTCACGATGAATTCATCCCAGATTCCTTGTCTCATTTTACTCACCAAACCCCTTTTTTTATACTTTAGCTGAGCCTAAACTCCCTTTGTATTAATTAATACGATAAAATGAGATGTGATTAAAGATATTTATTTCTTTTGCGAATTTACAGGGAGATTAAGTAATTCAGTGTGAATATTGGATTAAGAGCCATAAAATAAAAGAAAAAAGTAATCTAGGTCAATGGTATTGATTTGCGATAAAAATCTCACAAAGCATAAATATTTCAACTGCGATAAGAACTTCCAAGGCGAAGAAGAAAAAGGAGAAACTTACAATGAAACACAGGATTTGGGGCATCATAAAAGAAAAGGAGAGCGGAAAACCTCTTTCCGGCTTACTCGTATGCGCTTATGACAAAGACTTAATCCATTCCGACTTCCTGGGAAAGACCCTAACGGGGCCGGATGGTAAATTTATTATTGAGTATGATACCATAGACTTCCAAGAACTGCTTGACAGGCATCCCGATGTCTATCTACAAATCTATCGGAGCGCGGAAGCTATGAATACAAAGAGGGTCAAACCGATATACTCCACAAAGGGATCCATAAGATACAGTGCAAGTTCCTCGGAGAAATTTTATATAGAAATTCCACGGAAAAAACTGGGTTAGAACGCCCCTTCTAGAAAACATAGTTAAATATTCTTTTTTTTCGAAAACACATGAACCGATAATATTATATCAACTCCCCGCTTTTGGAATCCATAGAATATCTCAGGAGATATCCACATGAAGATAGTTGCAAAAAGATTACCACTTTACACCGGGGGACCTGACATCGTAGTACTGGGAAAAGAACATGCAACGGAGCTCGACCTGCACCCAATGGATCGGGTATATGTAACAAACCCCGACGACCAATCCAAATCCCTGACCGCCTATTTACATTTCTGGCATGAAGCCAATCCGGTTCTGGGTGTGTTCGGTAACACATTCGATAAGCTGGGAATAGAAGACGGAGAAACCGTATCGATATCCCCGGCACCCAAGCCTAACTCAATTGCTCATATAATAGACAAAATGAACCGAATGCAGCTTTCGGAAGCGCAGATATTCGAGATCGTAAGGGACATTGTCGACAATAAACTCACCGACCTGGAAATAGCGTCTTTCATAACCTCCATCTACATGGGTGGAACCACTTTAGACGAGGCAACTTCCCTTTCCAAGGCAATTGCAGAGACAGGGGATGTGCTCAAGTTCGATTCCGAAATTGTTGCTGATAAGCACTGCTCAGGTTCTGTTCCCGGGAACAGGACCACACCAATCGTGGTATCAGTTATCGCAGCTTTGGGGATCACCATTCCAAAATCCTCATCCCGGGCCATCACCTCGCCCGCAGGAACCGCCGATGTAATGGAGGTGTTCTGCAAGGTGGCCTTCAATAGGGATGAAATCAAGAAGATAGTGGCCAAGACCAATGGATGTATCATATGGGGAGGGGGGCTGAGAATAGCTCCTGCAGATTCTAAGATCATAAAGGTTCGTAAACCTTTGAAGGCCGATCCAGAAGGCCTTCTGATGTCCTCCATATTATCAAAGAAATATGCAATGGGCGCAACCCATATCATACTGGATATCCCCCTGGGTCTTGAAACCCGATATAAGAACATCGGGGAAGCAAGGCTTCTTGAGAGGGAAACGGTACTGATTGCTAATAAGTTGGGGATGAAAGCCTCGGTGGTGATCACAGACGGAGACGAGCCCATAGGAAGCGGCATCGGTCCTATACTCGAGGCCATTGATGTACTGAAAGTCCTACAAAACGATGATGACGCACCGCAAGACCTAAGAGAAAAAGCCCTTCTTGTGGGGGGAAGGTTACTGGAGCTTATCGGTCTTGATAAATTCGATTACGAAGGCAGTGGCGCAGATCTTATGAGCTCTGTTTTATCAAGCGGATCAGCCTATGAAAAATTCAAACAGATAATAGAGGCACAAGAAGGAGACCCCGAGGTCACTGTAGAGCAGCTTAAAAAGCGATTATCAGAGCATACCTTCGACATAGTAGCCGACAGCTCTGGGATGATATATGATATTCAGAACCCCATTGTGGCCAAGGTTGCAAGATTGTCTGGAGCCCCCAAGAATCCTGGATGCGGGATTTATTTTCATCATAAATTTGGAGGCAATGTTTCCAAAGGGGATGTTTTAGCCACCGTTTACTGCGGGAATCCAGATAAAATGCAGCGTACAAAGAGAACGCTTGAGTCCAATAAGATGGTATTTATCAAATAGCTCGAGAGGAACGACTTTTAACCTGATGTATTTAATTCAAGATTGATGAATCAGATTGGGGATGTGAAAAAAGAAAGACCCATTTAAGGGTGATAATTATCTCCAATATGTCGGGATGAACGTTTGTGGTTTTGATGCAGGCAAACAAAATAAAGGATCATTGCTTGCAGTTATTTCCTCTTGTGTGCCGCACAGAACTTGGATCTACCCGCAGCATAAGCCTTGCACCTTTTACCAGCCTTGGTCTTTGCTGCGCATCTCGCCTTCTTCTTCGTACTTTTCTTTTTCTTCGCCAAGTTAATCACCTATCGGGGAAATGGTTTATGGCTTATAATTGTTTTCCAAAGAAAAATTTACGAATGCAGAAATATAATCTAAATCGATCAAGTAGTTTATTACTATTTTTTTTAATCTCGGGTTTACGATTCAAGTTGGGTAATAAAATATTAATCCGAATAAAATATATACCTCAAGAGAAGGTCAAGATATGCCAAAAATCATCAAGGCCACATGTCCTAACTGCGGGGCGAAGTTGCAACTTCCCGAGAGTATCGATAAGACCTCAAGTTTCGGTTGCGATTATTGCGGTGCAAAAGTCATCATCGCCGCTGAAGAGGTCTCAGATCAAGAAACAGAAGAAACGAATTCCTGCCCTATGTGCAAAGGAAAGGGTATAACCAAATGTATGGGAACGCAAACCGAAAATGTGACCAGAGGATATAGATCATATGAGGTTTTTGTGGAAGGGTGTTACGGAATCGGAACATGCCAAGTCTCTTGTTATCCGATGATCGCAGACGGTTATTCCAATTACTGTAGCAACGGAAAATGTGCCTGGTGTAAAGGAACAGGGAAGTACTTTCTTAAAAAATGTCCTTTTTGTGAAGGCACAGGAGATTGTCGATTCTGTAATGGAACCGGAAGATGCAAATTTTGCAATGGAAAAGGCGAGATAAGATGTAAAAGATGCAACGGTACCGGATTGAGGACTTGATTAGAAGATAATTTTTAAGTGGTTTTTTGTTTGTATCTTCTTGCTTTTAATTCCCATATATAGGATCGTAATCTGCCCCTGCAAACTATGGCTTTCTCAAACGGCAGTTTACCTCTGCGAATTGAAGTATCTTTTCTTGACAATTGTACCACCTTAACCTTTGTTACTTTGGACTTAATCAATTAAAAAAGGATGTATACGAATTTCATCAATGATTATCATGATGGAGGGCCCCTTTTCTTCTTTTTTTGGTATTTGTCTGACAAGAATAATTCTGGAATATTAGGCTCTGGAACGGAATTTTCCCCGCTATTTTCCCGAAAAAACGGCCCAATAGAAAAACTTATATAGTCTGACATTTATATATGTAATGTCTGACAAATGTCGGTCAAAGGATGGAGAAGTATGATATCAGGCCTTGTGCCTGGATCTATCCTTCCGCCGGAAACCCAGTGCTCTGGGAATTCTGGAAGAATGATACTTACCATCCCTCCGATAATAAAAAATATAAACCAAAGGAGGTGAAAACGTATGGCATATTTCAGGAGAGCATTCCTCAGTGCAGCGGTGCTTTTCTTCCTGATCGCTATGGTGGTTCCTGCTATCTCAGCCTCGGATGTATCCATTGGAGGTACCTCCAGTTCAACGAGCTGGGCCGATTATAGCTATACTTCACCATATCTAGAGCCACAAACAACCGAACCAGCCTGCGAACCTGAACCGATAGTCGACCAGGCACCACAACCACAAGAAGAAAGCGACCCAGCTGAAGAAATGCCACCAGAGGAGCCGCCAGAAGAAGAGGACCCAGATTCCCCTTTAGAACCGGTCGTAAAAATAAAGGGCAAGTCTAATGGTCAGGGTCTAGGGCTCTCGAAAAATCGTATTAGATAGGAGTGAGTGAGATCCATGAGTAGGGGCCCACTCGGCCCCTGCTTTACTCATGGTGTGTATGGGGGATGTAAATTATCGAAACAAATTATAAATAATGCTATTGTATTTTATAGTTGCTAAAACCTTGTCAATAATGAAATTAAACAATGAGGGATCCGGGCCAAATTAAAAATGTCCTTAAAGAGAATTTGCTCCCGAATCTCTGTTTACTTGCGGTGAACGAAAGCGTTGAAAAACGGTTAGGAGGAATTGAATATGAGAAAAAGGCAAAGTAGTAAAACTTTGATTTTTTGGATTTTACTGTGCGTGATTATTTGTTTGACATCAAGTTCGATGGTTTCGGCAGAAGGCCCCGAGCAATCGGTTAAGGAGGCCATCGATTCAGGAGATGTTTCGGTTCGATTCTCAAGCACAGGGGCAGCAAGCGGTCATATTGCCAATGTAGTGATAACATCCAATGCCGATTCCGATATAACTTTGAATCTTAAAAACTCCGGCCTCGAAGGACTGGTCCTGGAGAATCCGTATTTAGAAGAGCAGGACGAGGTTATCACAGATACCCCCGGAACGAGCCAGGGAGGGGCAACCTACACGCCTGCAGATAATGTTACCATAGGCTCCGGAAAGAGCGTTATCGTACCTGTCATGGGTTATTGCATGAATTTCGACAAGGCCACTCCCTCTCAGAATATAGAGTTCAGCCTGACCCCGACCTCCGATAAAACGTCCATCCAGGAGATCTCAAGGATCGTTGATACTATCGATGACTATCCATTTCCAGAGAATTTCACCTCGGGTCGGAGACAAACCGTGGAGCAAATGGCGATATGGTGCGGCCAGTCAGAGAATAAGGACACTTCGCTTTCGAAGTTTGAAGATAGAGGATACGACTTGAATGACGAGGACATCGAAGTCGTCAAGGATATTCTGACCCAAAGCGGTAAAAGTACCCAGAACATAGAAGCTCTATCGGGGAAGGAAAAGGAAGAGGCGGGGCCCTTGGATGATTTTCCCATGGTCTATACCGTGATGCCAATCATTATAGTTGTCATTATCTTGGTATTCATTCTCTCAAGGAGGGGGAAGAAAAAGGAAGCTCCAAAGCCGCAGGCACCGCAGCGAACATCAAGGCCTGCTCCTCAACCTCAGAAGGAAAAGGCTCCTGCCGAGAAAATCGAGGAACCCAAGGAAGAACCAAAAGTTGAGGAAGAAAAACTCGAAGGAAAGGAAAAGGAGACGGAAGAGCTCGGAAAAGAGGAGGAGCCTGAACAAGAACTGCCGGAGGAGCCTGAAATTGAGGATGAGGATAAGGAGGAAAAAGAGGTACCATCCGAAGAAGAGGAAATGGAAATGCCGGAGATCGAGGAGGATCTATTGGAGAGGGATGAGGCTGAAGATAAAACTCCCGAGGATGCAGACAAAGGGCCCAGTGAAAATGAATAATTAAGTGAAAAAGGGGTGCAGTACCTTATATCTATGGTGACGTACCCCTCTCATTCTACATTCTCATCTATCCAAACCTTGAGCATCTCTTGAAGTTTTTCCTTCTTCTCGGAATCGAAATCTTCTGAGCTCCTGAGTCTTACAAGCCATTTCTGCATACCTTCAAATTCGTCTTCTGTAATTATTTTATCAGCTAAAACATCGCGGATCCTTCCTCCCACTCTATCGGGAAGTTTGCCCAATTTCTCCTCGAGCTCGCTTTCCCGTAGCTTCATGTACTTTTCATCGGCCTGCTCCTTCAGGATGGTCAACTGGATATACGTCAAGCGTTCCTTCTCTGTATCCAATTTGATCTGGGAATTCACTTCATTCAATTCCGCAACAGATGCGCATGCCTCGATGCGGGCCTTGTACTTGTTGTACAGCCGCTTTTTTCTAGTGACGACAACAGCACCCAAAAACACAGCACCGATACCCATCACGATGGTTATGACCAATTCACCCACTTCGAATTCCACACCCCAGAGTCTGATGAGGTTCGGGTCGTTTTGGACCTTCGCATCAAGGGGTGCATAGTCATCATAATCCGGCACTCCGTCGTTGTCATCGTCCGGATCTACATTATTGGCTATTCCGTCGTCATCGGTATCTATCCATTCATTCGGGTTCGTTGGAAAATCATCTGCGGTATCCTCATAACCGTCATCATCATCATCGGTATCCTCAATTAGGCCAGCGGGATTTTCGGCAGTCTCATCGATTTCATCGGGTTTGCCATCTGAGTCCGTATCCAGCCATGCTGCAGGGTTGTTCGGAAACGCATCGTTTCCATCGGTCCATCCATCGTTGTCATCATCCTCGTCAACAGCATCCGGTATCCCGTCGCCATCGTAATCAGGCGGCGCATTATCTGCATTTTTACTGTCATAACCCAGACCCTTTTCAATGGTGTCGCTGAACCCGTCATTGTCGTCATCCTCGTCCGAGTCGTCAGGGATATAATCGGAATCGAAGTCGGAAGGATAATCATTGGCATCATACTGATTCGTACCGTGTGTTTGCTCTACACTATCGCTGTATCCGTCGTTGTCATCGTCTGAATCTCCGTTATCCCCTATGCCGTCACCATCATTATCGCCCCATTCATTACGATTGTTTGGGAACGAGTCCGGATTGTTGCCATTTGCATTATCCCCGTATCCATCGGAATCGGTATCGTTCCATTGGGTTTTATCGCTGGGAAACGCATCGTTGAAGTTATCTCCATATCCATCCCCATCTGAATCCCACCATTCGGTACTGTCGTTAGGAAACTTATCGCCGTTGGTTCCGCTGGAATTATCACCGTAACCGTCGCCATCCGTATCGTTTGTTTGCGAGGGATCATGGGGCATGAAATCGGCATTATCGCCGACACCGTCGGAATCTGAGTCCCGCCACTCCGAATTATCATCAGGGAATGCATCGGAGTTATCACCCCATCCGTCACCATCACTGTCATCCCATTCAGTGGGGTCCTGCGGAAAAGCATCCTCGAACTGATCACCGCGCCTGTCGCCATCCGAGTCAACATACTCGAAGAGGTTCCATGGGATGCCGTCTATATTGTCTCCCCACCCATCACCATCGCTGTCTAGCCATTCAAAGCCATCATCCGGAAAAGTATCTGCAAAATCCGGGTATCCGTCACCGTCATTATCTTGATTAAAGTCTATATTGTTTCTATTCAATCTTAAAGTAAAGGAATTTTCAATGCTTGTATAGGCTAAATCTAGATCTATATCATTATCCACATCCCCCAGGACAGCGGATCTGGTTTCAGATATAGTGGGATAATCCTCGTCTAAATAAAAACCACCCACACCATTGTTTTTATAGACAGAAATAAAGTAAGGTGCTCCAACGATTAAGTCAAGATCGCCATCCCAGTCTATATCCCCCAAATCCACAGATCGTGGATAATCTCTTACGGGGTAGTCTGTTTTTGTTACAAACCAACCCGTGCCATTGTTTTTTAGGAGCGAAACACTATCATCATAATAATTCCCGGTAATAATATCTAAATCGTCATCGCCATCCACGTCGCCTAATTTTACTGACCTTGGATATTCGCCTACAGGGAAATCAAATCTCATTAGAAATCCCCCGGACCCATTATTTCTGAGCATTGTAACAGTATCATCATCTTGATTAGCAGTTACGATGTCTAAATCACTATCTTTATCAACATCTCCTAGTGAAATTGCATAGGGACTTAACCCAACGCTATAGGGATTCTCAGTATCAAATGTACCGTCTCCATTATTTAATCTAACGGAAATATAGCTATCACCTGTATTTGCTGTAATAATATCTATATAATCATCCCCATTAACATCACCGAGACATAATTTTGGACCTAGGCCCACCCCATATTCAAAGCGGTTGCCAAAACTGCCATTCCCGTCATTAAACCAAACGCAAACTCTACTTGTGCCAACAATAATTCCTGCAGATACAAGTAGGTCGAGATCATCATCTTTATCTATATCACCTAAACATACTATGTACGGATGGTCCGAAGTGTCATAATCTGTTCTATTGCCGAAATTCCCAAAACCATCATTGAAATATACCGATATCGAATCATTAAATGAATTTACCACAATAATATCTGATACATCATCTCCATCAATGTCACCAAAGCATAAAGACCCTGGCATTTCTCCAACAGGATAATGTGTTTCTATATTGAACATAGCATGACCTTTATTTAATAATATATGGATTTTACTTGTTGATCCCAAACCAGTAGTGACAGCGATATCCAAATCACCATCATTATCTATATCGCCCAAGTCTAACGATTTAGGCACATACCCAGCACGAAATTCCAATTTGGTATTAAATGAACCGTCTCCTGCGTTTATGAATAGTCCAACATTGCTATCACCATTCAGCGTAATTGCATCCAGATCGCTATCACCATCTATATCGCCTAAGTGTATGGAGTCTGGATTATTACCGCCAGGATAATCGGTTCTGTCCGAGAACACTCCAGTGCCATCGTTCTTTAAAACAGATATCGGATTCTCATCTGGAAACATATTGTTATCACTGTTAGTCACAACAATATCTAGGTCAGAATCACCATCTACATCCCCTAAAGAAATCGAATTTGGATTGTCAAATCCAGTGTAATTGGTTAAACCGATAAAAGCTCCTGTTTTATCATTTAACAATACTGCAACAGTATTGCTATCTAGTAGTGCTATGACTATATCCTGATAATTATCTTCATTTATATCCCCCATGTGAATACCAAAAGGATATAAACCTACCCAATATTCCTTCAGATTTCCATATTGCCCATTTCCATCATTTTTAAGGACCGAGATACTATTACTTATGGCATTTGCAGTAACAATATCCAGGTCGGAATCTCCATCCACATCACCGACATAAAGATGGGATGGCCAAATACCTACTAAATAACTTTGTTCCGATCCGAAATTACCAAAACCATCGGAGTTGAATATCACAGTAACACGATCATCGTAGGGATTGGTATGCACAATGTCAGGATCGTTATCACCATCGACATCACCCATCATCAATGAGTGCTGTCTAAAGGCTACTGAGTATGTCGTTTTATTTTCGAAGTTTCCTTTTCCGTCATTTGTCATCGTATAGAATTTGCTCTCGTCTTCATTTGCAGTCACCACGTCAAGATATCCATCCTTATTGATGTCCTCTAATTCAACATCATGGACACCATTTCCTGCGCTATACCAAGGTGTACTTATTTCAACCTTTACAGCATCTGCAGGCTCAAAGATAATGCCCAAGCCTGTCAAAAGGCTTATCAACAGTACGAAGGCGAGCACTACTCCAACAATTCTATTTGATCGTATCTTACCCATGGATAATCCCTCCTTTGGATTTTGGGATATAATGTCAAAATACTGTTAATGATATAAATAATTTGACCCATATCGTTAAAAACATCACTTATGGGCCTTTTTAACCGAAATGAGGGGTGTATAATAAATTATAAGTCGAGGTAAGCCATTTGCTGCTCAGCATTCCATAAAACAATAAAAACGAAAAGGAGGCTTTAAATTGGGCATAGCAACTGAGGATGATATTGATGGTTGGTTGAAAGAGATCGGACTTGAGTCACTGCAGAAAAGGACTGAAGGTAATTGGGATTTTATACAGCGATCTGGAGACTCAACAATACATATCAGTATTATGTATGCCAGTGTTGATCCTTCTAAAGCGCGTATGATCGGAGTGGGCTGCCTTTTTTTAGCCCCTCCGCAAAAGAATCAATGCGAGTTATATAAACGGCTTTTAGAAATACAAACCATCACCCAAGAAACAAAGTTCTGTATAGTAAAAAACGGCGCCATCATGCTTATAACCCACAGGAGTACTGTGGATTTGGATCTATCGGAGCTTAAAGAAATGATAGATACAGTGATCAACATGTACGATCGGTTTCATAAAGACTGCTTATCAATCGTAAGTTAGGTGGAATATCTGGTTTTAGGCCCCATGCACTGGAATCTCTACGAAAGGCTGGGAGAAAACTATAAGTGCGAACGAAACACTTATAGGTTCACCGACGGTTGAGGTAATTGAACAAGAAGTCAATGTATTCTAAGAAGAGATTTTACTGAAGGAAAAAAAGGTGGTGATAAAAATGAGCGATGGGAAATCCTGTCCGGTTTGTGAGAAACCCATGACATCCAAAGTCGTGCAGGATGTGGAAATAGACGTCTGTCAAGATTGTAATGGTGTGTGGCTTGATGGAGGAGAACTCAAACGGTTATCAGGACTGGACGCTCAAGCCGGAAGGATAATGACATGTTCTAACTGTAACTCGGTAATGCAAACTAAAACTGTAACAAATGTTGAGATAGACATCTGTCCGAAATGCGATGGAATATGGTTAGATCAAGGTGAACTCGAAAAAATTGCAGGTGTGGATCCAAAAACAGGCAAACTCACAGAGTGGGGCGTTGTTCTCAATATTCTTAATGAAGGGGGACATATAAAGATTAAAACAGATAAAAAGGAATAAGTTCTGATGGGAAAACCTGCAAGGCTCAATAGCGTATCCTTCTTATGAACACATAGCACAATACCGTTGCTATAATACCAACCGTTACAATTATTATGGCAATTTGTCCGGCTTCCCCGAAGTTTTCACTAACAGTCTCATCAACATTTTGAGATGAAGATACATTGTGTGATTCTAGTATTTGAGTCGCCAGGGAGTACGAAATAACTAAGCCGGTATCGATTCCTTTGAGCAGTTCTTCTTTGCCTCCCGCATATTCTTCCATGGTTTCCAATCTGTCTATGGGAGTATGTTTTAATGCTATCTCATTCAGATCTCGTTCCTCTCGGGGTTTTTCGTTCAATCCCCTGAACCAAACCCCAGGGATGCCTCTTTCGATGAAAAATCGATGATCACTCGCCCCCACAGTGTCGTCCATTACCGGTACCCAATTCGGTGGGTAATTATACTGTTCGTAGGTAATATTTTCTAAAATTTCACGGAACTTAGTAAAGTTTCCTAGAGTCGATTTGTTGAATTCAATATCATCATACCTTGAAAAGTCTTTGATTGGGGAGGTATAGATATTCATCTTATAGTACTCCTCGTTTGATAGGGGTATATTGTTCTTCACAGGGTAATTCAAACTGAACATATCCAGATTGATGTAGGCTATGATGTCAGTCTGCCAAGGCATATTATCCAAGAAATACTTGCTTCCGGCACCACCTCCTTCCTCTGAGTCCCATGCCGCAAAAATCATCGAGGTTGTTGGAGTGTGATTCTCTACCTCTGAGAAAAGACGTGCCAATTCTATGACCGTACCGGCTCCTACTGCATTGTCATAGGCACCGTGCGTACTATATTCGTGGACATCATAATGACCTCCGATTATCAGACATTTATCCGCATCCTTCCCTTTCAGATACCCTAAGATGTTTGCCGCTCTAACCTCCCCATCCTCTCTTTGTGCTGTATATTCCTGGGTAGTCACATTCAGGCCGTATTCCTCGAAGACCGAAGCTATATATCTTTCAGCTTCGCTGTGCCCAGGGGTGTCCAAATAGCGGTACCATTGAGAAATCACATCGGTCTCATCATAGACATGTTCCGAAGAGGGAGCAGAACCGTAATCGGAAGTGGAAATGCGCGATGCCTGAGATTTCATGGAGTGGAAATTAAAGGAGCCAAGGACAATTAAAATAGAGAGTAAGATAAGCACTATTTCATTGTACCTTAGTAGTTTTCGGGGCCATCGTTTCATTCCACCCCTCCGTTTAAGATATAATGATGCGAACATATTTAAGTTTCGCAGGAAAAAGCCTCGAAGTACCTATAGAAGAGTATAACGAGATGAAAGGATAACATATTATATGTCAATTTTAAAAATCAATCTCGAATTTTTTTAACGATATCCTCAATAGAATTTCTATCCTTCTCGATTATCGTTCCAGTTACAATAACATCTGCCCCGGCATCTATCTTTTCTTTCGCCGTATCCCCATCTCTTATACCGCCGCCAACGATAATCGGAATATCAACGTTGTTTCGAACCGCTTGTATCATTTCATTTGATACGGGCCTTTCCGCGCCAGAGCCTGCTTCATAGTAGACACAGCTCATTCCGCTCATCTTGGTGATCAAAG
>CP070739.1:167877-170605 GCA_020347705.1 Methanomassiliicoccales archaeon
TCTGGCTCTTCTGGCTCTTCTGGCTCAGCCTCTATTTCCTCCTCGACCGCTCCTTGTTCGAACATCACGGCTTCTTCCTCTTCGTAGGGTTCCGGTGCCCCTTCGACTTCTTCGAATTCTTCGGGTGGTTCTTTGAGATCATCCAACATATCGTCCAAATCTTCTTCTAAAGAATCATCCTCTTCTCGCTCTTCTTCATCTACCACATACACACCCCTTTGGTGGTGGAACGCACCAATGGATACCAAGCGTTTCAAAGCTCATTCTCGAAAACGGCCATCAAGAACATGAGCTTTGTATAACGGATAAATATGATGATATATAAATCTATCGACCAGGTTCTTCATGCGAGACAAAAATCGGTATGGCATCAGATATGGGGGATTGTCAACTCATCATAATAAACACCGAGCGAAAAAATTAATAACATGGTAACGGCATCACCGATTCAGTGATGATGTGAAGAGCTATCTGACGATTACTTTCAACAGTGAGGGCGTGAAACCCTCAGAGGTCGTTGAAAGACTTCACTTGTTAGGCTTTAGACCTACTTATGGCCCTTACGATTTTATATACGAGTGGGGAAAGAATGCATCCGTTAAGGATGCTATCTGGTTCTCAGATAGAATCCACGAAACATTGAAAGGATGCAATGTGCTCTTCCATTTAGAAACCATCGGGACAGATGACGACCTTGAGTGATCAGGCTACTCAAAATATTTTTTTTAATAGTTCGCAATACAAAGAAAATTTTTATTCAACATATTTTTTGGCAAAGCCGGCAACCTTTGATTTTAAATCGCTTGAGGTCTTGCCTTCATATACTTCTGATATCACACTTGCTATGAACTCCATGTCTGAAACATCCATGCCGATATGGGTGACCTCTGCAACACCCATCCTACCCGCGATATCCATGAAAATTCCCATGGTTTCCAGGGTTTCACAAAAAGGCCGCGCTTTTTCCATTTCCATATCCAGAAAAATCTGATGTGATTCTGTGAATCCTTTTTCTTTGAATTTTACAGGCACCATTAAATCATCAAGGGCCTTCCCCAATGCTTTGGCGTTCGTAACCACCTTATCACCGTAATCGGGATTCGCTGCAATCTCCTCCAGTGCGATTCCCAAGGCTGCTATCCGATTCATATGGGGATTGTCCACAAGACCTATACCCTCGTCCACATCGAAACCCAACATTTCATTTAGTTTCCTATAATGGGATTCAGAGTCTGTAAGAACTAGCCCTCCTTGGGGCCCATACAGGCTTTTATGTGTGCTCCCAATAAGAACCTCAGCCCCTTCCCTTAGGGGGTCCTGGAACCTTCCGCAAGCCATAAGGCCCAGCACATGTGAACCGTCGTAAACGAATGTACTCACACCCTTTATGCCCTCCGAAATTTCCCGAACCGGATGGGGAAATGCGATAAACGATGGGCCCAATATCGTTAATTTGGCTTGATTTTCTAAAATGATCCTCTTTGCCTCATCCACTTTGAGTTGATAGGTATACGAGTCCGCTGGTAACTGTAAAAACTCCCTATGAAATTTCTGCACCCCTAAGGGATATCCCCCCGAATCAAGGGTCATCATGGCCACCTTATCCCCTGGCTTTGTGAAGGCGAACATCACGGCGAGATCGCACATGTTGCCGGACAATGATGTGACCATGGCATATTTGGCCTTAAATACCTTCTTTGCCAAATTCTCGGTTTCCTCTATTATTCTTTCCGCGCACTTGGTTCCTCCATACCAATAAGAATGATACCTGCCAGCTAGATCGCTTGCTAAGGCTTTTTTGACCTCAACTGAAAGGCAATTCTCAGAAGCTATGAGATTGATTCCGGATGTTCTTTGCTTTTCATGCCTTTCCAACAAAGATTTTATCTTAGACATTCCCGTGCACCTCCTAGTGCATATATCATTTCAGACATGATCACCCTCCCGTTTTGAAAGATAGAAGATATCTTCATGTTTTTCATATCCTGCCTTCTTGAACAGGTCCAAGGAAACTTCATTCCAATCCTCAACGAGAGTGCATATGATTTTCCTGCCGCGTTTTCTCAATGTATACTCCAAGGAATGGATGAGCTTACTTGCCACGCCTCTTCGCGTGTATTTGGGTAAAACAGCAAGGCGATTTATCCACCCCTTTCTTCCATCGTCGGTTCCCATGATCACGCCGATCAATTCGTCTTCTTCAAAGGCTCCGAGAGTCAGATCAGGATCTCTCTCTAACTGTTTTTTCATCTCTTCTCTGCTATCTCGGCCTTCGGGTTTATAGGGCAGACCTGCGCTCTCCCATAAGGCGATGATCGAATCATATGAATCGATTGTTAATGATTTAATATCCATTCAAGTCACATCTTTGGTTTGAAGGGTATCGGGCCCGGGTCTGATAGATTTTTTGGCACCCAATCCCGCCATTACAGTTACATTATACAAAGTAGGGCCGATTCAACCTTATATTAATCCCGAGCTGACCTCCAACTTCCCTAAAATAGATTGTATCTCATCGACGTTTATTATCCCCTCTTCCGTGATGATGCCTTTTATGAACTCGTGGGGGGTGATGTCAAAATAGATGTTCCGCGCGGTAATCCCTTTGATATCCTCCAATATCTCCTGAGGCTCCCTCTCTTCTATCGCGGGTTCTTTCCTATATTTAGAAGAAAGGAATTTACTTTTCTCACTCAAAATAAAAAACGGTATGTCGTGGTACCATGCA
>CP070739.1:170705-175275 GCA_020347705.1 Methanomassiliicoccales archaeon
GTTGGGAATTCGACATGCTCGAAAAAGAGGTACTGTAATGATCATCGAAAAAGGGCAAAAAATACCCTTTGATATTAGTAACTATGGTCTTATTTATTATTACGACTCGATTCACGAAAAAACCAAATTTGATAAAGATCTATCCGAATTTTTTAAAAGAATTGAAAGTAAAAAACCAGAAGATAATCCTGTAATAGGTTATTTTGAAGAGATTGAGAAGAATGAGGGTACAACCAAATTATCTAATTATATTTTTACTCCTAAACCCTTTTCATTTGTGGTAAAAGATTATCCCAGATTAATTGAAAATGTATTAAGTATGGACGCTGTATTATTCTTGATTTGTGAAAATGAATTTGATAAACAAGTTGATTTAATTGATTATTTGAAAGGACAATATGATGGGGAAAAGAAAATTGTATCGGGGTTTTCATATTGGGGTAAAGAACCAACACATCAATGGGGTCAGGCTTGTAATAGTGGATACTACATTATGAGACGAAGTATTGAGAATTTTCCAAAAATATGGAATCCAATATATAACTCATTTCCTGGGGGATTATTTCACTATGTAAGCTTAGGTGTAGGAACCGGAAAAAAAGATATTTTTATTTTAAAAGAATTATGTCAAAATAATAAAGACCTAATTTATATACCGATAGATATGAGCATAGATATGCTTCGCAAAGGTGTCAATACAGTTAAAAAGGATTTTGGAATGAAAGATATTAAGAAATATAGTGGTACACAAATTGCACCAATTCAAGCAGATTTTTCAGGTGGGACAAAGTTGGAGGAAATTAGAGAAGTAATTACAGATATTGTTAATAAAGAACCAATTATTTTTGGTTTATTAGGAAACACGCTCTCAAATTTCGATGACGATAGTACAACTTTAAAAAATATTAGTAAAGACTTTTTACGAAGTTCAGATTTATTATTATTAGAAATTGCGAGGACTGGACAAATAACTGAAAAAATAAGAGAGAAAGCCATAGTTGAATATTCCCATAAAGACTTTAAGAAATTTGCGATAAGTGCATTATCTCAAGTTACTGATATAGATATTGATATAGAAAACGTTGAGATTCAAGTAAAAGAAGAAACAATGAAAAAAGATGGAAATACCATTACAAGGGCATTGAAGATATTAACATATTACACTATTGATTATGAGAAAAAAACTCATTTACCAAATGACGAATATTTCAAATTCAAAAAAGGAGATAAGATTAGAATATACTTATCAAGGAAATATACAAAGGAGGGAATTAATAGTTTAATAAAAAATGCTGGATTGAAAATAATTGATGAAGCACAATCAAAACCGTCTTATAAAGATGTTGATATTGGCCTTCAACTATTATTACTAAAAAAAGAGAAAAAGGAAGAGAAAAAAGAATCTATAAGAAGTTGAAAATATGCCAAACAGCATCTTCATTAATTACCGACAAGCAGATAGCCCTTCAGTTGCTTATTTACTATATAGGGAACTAACAAGCCGATTTGAATCTTCTGAGGTCTTTATGGATCTAGAAATTACTCTTGGGGATGATTATAAACAATACCTTCAAGATAAGCTCAAGACATGTAAAGTGCTTATTGCTGTTATCGGGAAGGAATGGCTCAATATAAAAAATCCCGATGGAAAACGTAGATTAGATGAACCTTCAGATCTAGTCCGATTAGAAATTAAAACAGCTTTAGACAGGGGGATATCAACAATCCCAGTAATCGCACCTGGTGCGAAGTTACCCAAAAAAAAGGACCTCCCCAAACCTCTTAAACCTCTTGTTGACCGACAGGCACTCTTTATTAAAACTTCGAATTGGAATGATGATATAATAAGGTTAGTAGAAAATATATCTAAGATAACCGGTTTACAGGAAAAAAAGATTTCTGGGTCCAGTATTTCCTCTAACTACATACTAAAGCAAGGTGATAAAAATTTAATCAACGCGTTGAAAAAACATAAATACCAATTTGGTTGGTCAAACTTTCCTTTTAAATCAGAAGATAAAGGAAAGCCAATTGAAAGTGATATTACAGAAATCACCGTGGTCAAAGACGATTTTATTACTATGAAATACCTCCGTAAGGATGGAATAGGAACTTTAAAAGCATCAATATCAGAACAGCATCTTTTTGGAATGTGGAAAGATATAGATGGAGAGGGAGAAGTGGATATTAATTTTGAATCTGATTATAGTCGGGGGTCAGGTTGGTGGAATCGTGGGGGGCAAACCATGAAATATAATGCATTTTTCCGAAGAGTAGGTTAAATGATTCCTCAAATTTTATTATTATTTACTTTTTAAATCCAAAATAAAATGGATCTTATTATTTAAAAATCCTTATCCTCACCCCAACTTCCCAGCCATCTGCCTGATCTTGATCATAACAAATTCAGCAGGCTTCAATGGAGCAAAAACCACAAGAATGTTCACAATATCTTTTTTTTATCATCCTTAGTGATTGTCTCACCCTCACATTTAACAAAGTAAGTATCCTGTGGCATACCCCCTTGAAAAACACCCTTCCGTAAGATGTTATGCTTAAAAGTTCCAATATTCAATCAGATATGCACCCTGAGTGGTTCAGCGTTGGGTTCAAAGACCACCCACTTGCTACCGCGGTAAAGGTTCTTTTCGACAAACAGGATAAAAGAGTGGGGGGTCTCCCCGGGCATTCCCTCATAAATGATATATATAGAAAAAACCAACTTAAAACAATAGGGATGATAGCTGATGGATTTCGTAAGATTTATCGAAAGGATGAGGCTCTTGTTTCTTATATCAGTTTTTAATATGTTAATTGTGATGATTATTTGGTTGATACTACAAATACAGGGAAATATTGGCATGTTTTTTGCTGTTTATGGATTGATTAGTATATTAGTTGTAATATATTTTGTCCCGTTCTTAAAATCTATTACAGAGTTACCTGGAGAATTGAGGTTCACTATATCTTTCTTCTCCTTTGGGTTTATTGCTTCATCAGTAGGTCAAATATTACTTGGATTTCATATCTTGTTTTTTTCACTTTGGTTGCCATGCTTAGTGGGATTTCTTTTTCATGCTTCAATATATCGATTCTTAAAAACACTGAGAATGCTACGTAAAGAATATAAGCAATTATTTCTATTAAATAAAAAAATGGAGGGGTAATCCATGAAAAAAACAAAATCAAATAGAATAGTTGTTAGTGTCCTTGCTGTTGGATTATTAGCAAGCCTTTTAACCGGGTTGGCCTTGGTTTCGGAACCTGCAGAAGGAGGTGTGGTTGAAACAGGTTCGCCCTGGTATATGATGGGAGATGGATGCAATGATGTCGCACTTGAGGACGTAAACCAGGATTATTATCCTGATCTTATCAGTGCAAACATTAATGAGAACAATTTCTACGTGAGGTTGAATGACGGAAATGGAAGTTTTCTTGAAAGCGACCCCTATCCCGTCGCTTATACACAGTTCTCATTACAGACCGGCGATGTTGATGGAGATAACGATATTGATATTGTCTTTAGTAATCCAATATACGATGTTAGCAAAATAATTATCATGTATAATGATGGGTCTGGTAGTTTTGGGAATGAAGCCAACGTTGCAGTAGGAAGTTACTCCTACAACTTCTTCCTTGCAGATTTCGATTTGGACAATGACCTGGACATCGTCACCGCAAATTATGGCTCCTTTTGGTCGATAGAAAACACTGTTTCCATCCTTGAGAATGATGGAGATGGTAATTTTGGTAACCTTATGAATTATACTGTCGCTAATCGATCCTTTTCAGTTGGGGCCGGTGATGTGAACGGGGACAACTACCCCGATATTGTCACCACACACCGAAATGAAAAATGTATATCCGTTTTGCTGAATGATAAAAATGGTGGTTTCGGTAATCTAGCTAACTTTTCTGTGAGTAACAAACCCGATTATCTGTACTTGGGCGATCTTGATTCGGACAAAGATTTAGACATTGTTTTTACAGATAGTAATAATGAGAAACTGGTTGTTATGAAAAACGATGGTGTTGGCAATTTTAGCTATGAAAACGAATATATCATCGGTGATAGATATTACCTTTACAATCGGGTGAAGCTTGAGGATATCGATGGCGATGGCGACCTTGATGCTGTTACTCCTAACTATTACGATTCTACTATTTCGGTTTTAATAAATGATGGCATAGGAGGATTCGGAATCAGCTACACCTATCCAACCGGGAAATCACCTCGATCTGTTGCGTTTGGGGATATAGACAAGGACGGAAGCATTGACATCGCCACAGCAGAATACAATTTCTACACCCAACCATCGCCCCCAGGAAGGGTATCGATCTTTTATAATGAAGGAAATGGATATTTCAATCTATACCCGATATATCCAACCGATTCACCTCTTGACTTCATCGCTTTAGGTGATATCGATGGTGACGGAGATCTGGATATGGTCTCTGCCGATTATAGCTTAAAAACAACAACCGTCTATTTCAATAAAGGCGACGGAGGTTTTGGGTTTAGAACAAGTTATCCTACAGATTGTTGGCCATATACCGTGAAACTTGGAGA
>CP070739.1:175375-180543 GCA_020347705.1 Methanomassiliicoccales archaeon
AGAGCCATTGATTCCTGTCACAAAATACGATAAATTACAGGTTAGTATCGAGATATAATTTTCTTCCCGTTGACACTACACTCTGTCGATGTGCTAGCATTCGATCAAATCACTGTCGTGTGGCCAGCGCGTACCCGCCCCGAGCAGGGGGCGTGGCCCAGCGGAGGGGCGGAAGGTATGGATAGCATTTATTAGCCATGCACAAATCCCAAGAAGCCCAGAAGCGCCCAACCCCTGCAGACCACCCCCACCCCCCTACCCCTCATCCCGTAACAAGCTGATATCCTCACCCCTCATCTCTCTCTCCAAATTCGAGCCCACCACCCGCAAGTCGAAATGTGGGTTGGTATGTGATTTGAGTTCTACACAGGTTGCCTGGACGGGGTTTGTGAGGCTGGCACAGAAATCTTTACGGAATCCGAGTGGTGCATCAAAGAGATAAGTGATGTAGACAAGCCTTAAACCAGACCCTCTCCCAAATCACGTCTGGGTTGCATTGCAAGGTCGAATTCCACAGAGAAATCTTTATTTAGTTGTTTATGATTATATTAATCGGTGGTATAAATCTCGGAAATCAAGGAAATAGACAAGGATTACGAGTTCTACTTAAGTTCAGACTTAAAGGAATATGCCGGGAAATGGATCGCAACAGTGGAGGGAAAGATTATATCAAGCGGGGATAAAGCAGACGAAGTCATGAAAGAAGCCGAGAAGAAATGCCCTAATAAAATAATCGCACTTTCAAAGGTGCCAACAGACGATTTATTGATACTATAGAATAATGGGAGGGTCGGGGACTGATTAAGTTCTATTATCGTAAGATGATTTCACCGGCATTAGGTGAAATCAGCAGGCCAATTGCAGATATTTCAATACAAACTGTATCTGGTAAATGGATTAAGTTCAGGCCCTTTATTGATTCCGGTGCTGATATTTCTATAATCCCACATAGTGTCGGTAAATATCTCGGTTTTGAGATGGAGGATAAAATCGTTGAATTTGGTGGGGTCTCAGGGAAGCATCTACCTGTGATTATTAAAAAGATGAAGATGAGGATTGGAGATATTGAACTGGAACCACGGGTTGGATGGGCATTAATAGAAGAAGCCCCGCCATTATTGGGCAGATTGGATATTTTCGATAAATTTAATATTACCTTCAAGGAGAAAGAGGAAATAGTTCTTTTTGAACTTGTTTAAAGCTACAAATCTCCCTCGCCATCACCACCGCATCAACCCCACCCACCACAAACCCCGCGACCCCCTACCCCTCATCCCAGCTGAGGTCCTCATCCCGAACCCTGAGATCCGAGCCCACCACCCGCAAGTCGGAATGTGGGTTGGTATGAGATTTGAGTTCTACATGCTGGGCCTGGACGGGGGTTGTGAGGCTGGCCCCGAAACTTATCTTAAATGGTGGTGTAGATCCGGATTCGGAAGACGGTGAGGCTACTTATGGAGTATTGGTTTTCGAGAACCTAGGGACATGGTGGAGTGCAGATAGGAATAAAAAAGAAAAGAGAAGATAATGCAATTTAGGCCTCTGCATTATCATTTCTATTTTGAGAGCACCTTAACCGTGTCCTGGCCTTCAAACGTTGATCCGTCCAAAAGTTCGCCCGTGACCGTCAATGTAAAGTCATAGGACTTGATGCCTTCCTCATAATCATTTGTTTCTCCAACAAGTCCCAACACCTCTGCCCTGTCGAATTTGACCATTAGATCCGGGATGCCATCTGTGTCGTAATCGCCGATTTCCGTTGGTTCGCTCTCAGCTGGGACTATATCGTTTAATAATATTGTGCTTACATCTATATTTGCTACATCATAGCCTTCGGGGAGCTCGATGTAGCATGTGATCCATTGGCCGTTGCTCTTTGAGTTCAGCGTGTCGGGGTCTATGTCGATTACTGCTTCGAGTTGAAGTGTGAAGCCACTGTAGGTAACCCCTGCCTGGGAGAAGTTGTAGAATGCAACCCTCCCGTTTTGGAAATCTCCTGTAATATCGATTTCCAGGACACCGTCCACATAGACTTTAAGGGAAGTCGAGGTGAACTCGAACTTAAAAATATACTCCTGGCCTATGACCCAACCTGTGCTTCCAAGGTTCGTTGCACGGGCAAGTTCTGTCACGCCTTGGCCAAGAGGAGAACAGGTAACATCCTGGTCAACGTGATGCCAGAACTCGTCAGCGTTGGGCACACCTTCGACATGGGATACCGCAAGTCCTATGTAAGCGGTGCCACCAGGGCCACAGGATGGAGTACCAAAGTTATAATATTGAGTACCTCGCTTCCAATCGATCAACAGGTAATCGGCATTGGTATTTGAAGAGTCGCCCGGCTGAAAGCCCAAGGCAAAGCCAATGAGATCATCATCAGTTCCTGTGACCTTGATGGTTCCCTGCATTTCTGTACCAAAAGCAAGAAAATCACTGTAGAACATCGTTGGCTGGCCATTATTACTTTGATAAACACTCGTATGGTCCGTGGAAACAGTCCAGACACCTATGGGGAAACCTGATACTGCGGGGTAGGATTCCGCGGTCCAGGTACTTAGATCAACTTTATGTTCCGAGTTTGCGCTCACCGGCATCGCTGCAAATATCATAGAGAACATTGATACGCAAATCAATATGCATAGTATTCTTCTCATTTTTCTTCACCTCCACTCCCTGAGATAAGGAGAATATTGGTATTTATTGGAAAAGAAGATTCCTACTTCCTCCCTCCCTTGTCATTGCGCCCCACCTTGGCGCTCCTTCGGAGCTTCTTGCCACAAAATAATATTGTAATTGTCTCGTTCTTATTTTGTAGGCTTGTGCGCTCTACCCTCTTTTTTCTTCTAAGAGGTAGAGACTTGATACACTTATGTGATTATATAATTATGGATTAATTAAATCAAAGTTTTAGGAAAATGTTGGCAGTCAATTGTCCATTAACTTATGTGTATTCAAAAAAGGATTAGGAAACTTCATTTATCCTTCTCTCCCTACCCCTCAAACCCTCAGATCTCCTCACCCCTCATCTCAAGCTGAAATCCGAGCCCACCACCCGCAAGTCGGGAAGTGAGTGGGTAAATAATTTTCCCTGCAAATACTTTCATCCCTCCCCCAGACCTGAATTAATATACCTCAAAAGCCTAATGTTACATGTGGGAGAGAGAAATACTTTCGAAAAGTCGATGCATGCATCGAAAAAGCGAAAAGAATATATACAGGAAGACATCTAGGTTAAAACTATGCTCGAAAAAATTCTCGGCTCAAAATCGAAGATCAGGATTCTTCGGAGTATGTTTAAAAATCCAGAAAGGAGCTACTCCATGGAAGATATCGTTAAGGCCACAAATATGTCGTACGGCACTGTACATCCCGCAACATTGAGTCTTGTGGAAAGCCGTATAATCATAACCCGCAAGATCGGACGTTCCATTATTTATAATATCAATCAAACGCATGTTCTGTTTCCAAAGATCGAGGCTCTCTTCAGAACCGAAGCTTCTGCTTTCAAAGACAAGGCCATTGAATTTGTCAAGGGAATAAAAAAGGGAGGCATAGAAAATATCATTCTTTTTGGTTCCGCAGCAAGGGAAGAAGTAATTGAAGCAGGAGATATAGATCTTCTTTTTATTTATTCTGATTCAACTGTATCCGAAAAAATCGAAAAACAAGCAATGGAATTTCTCGAAAAATATGACATAGTCATTTCTCCCATATTCCTCTCTAAAAAGGAAACAAAGAAAAGAATGAAAAATCTAGATGAATTCGTTTTAACTGCTATTGATGAAGGCATAATCCTGTACGGTGATGAAACATGGTTAAAGAAATAAGGAAAAAGGAGGCGTTTTTATATTTAAACCAGGCGGATGAATTCCTTGCCTCAGCAAGCCAAAACCTAAAGGAAAATAGGCTCAATGCAGCAGGATTTTCAGCCATCCAATCCATGATTAACGCAAATGATGCACTTACGATATACTATCTCGAGAGGAGAGCTTCAAAGGATCACAGGGAGGCAATAAAACTGCATGTTGATGTAGTCAAGATTATAAACGATGGATCCCAGAGGAGCCGATTTAAAGAAGCCATGGATAAAAGAGCATATGTTGGATACCTGGGCACCCCTATCTCAAAAAAGGAAGCTGAGAAACTCCGAAGATTTGCAAAACAATTTCTTATTTGGGTCAGAAAATATGTAAAATAAAAGTGTGGGAGAGGGAATAATCCCTCTTTAATGTTCCAAGTTACTGTGGAGAACATCCGGTCCCACACAGGACATAGGTGTATACTAGCCTATATTAACTTTTTCACCGCCCCGAGCAGGGGGCATGGCCCGTTCTCGGATTCCGAAGGAATTTGAGAACCTAGAGGGCGAACGAAGTGAGACCTCGTAGAGCGCAGGGTGAGCAAATTTAGAATAAATTTGCGAGTAAATGCGGAGCGAAGCGATGCATGTCAGCGGAAGGTATGGAGTAATCCTAATCATAGCCACATATAAATTTTCTGATATGAAAGCCGCCAATCTGCCTCCCAAATCATAGCTAACCTATGTATTAAGTGGAGTGAAATGGAGGAACTGGAGGATTCTGAGATTTTGTTGGATGAAGGATAGGATAAAAGAATGGTGGGACATAACCTAAATTCTAGACAGATACAAATAATAATCCTATTTTAGAAGGAAACAATGGATAAAACTTAATTAAAAAATAAAAGGAGGGAGGGGTAAAAGGGATATCTCATTTTCTTGCTTTTACTTTCTTCTTTCTTTTATGAAGATCATTATATTTATCCTTGAATACAAGAAGACCATCAAATATAATCTCACTTGCTTTTTGGAAATTTATTATTTCATATTTTGCACTTTCAAGTTTGTTTTTATTTCCTATAATTTTAATAATTTTACTTTTATCTAGGTCCAAGATCGTTTTTTTGATTTCTTCCTTTTCATTATCATCTACGTCTTCTGGTAAATCATTGAGAAGCTCTTTAATGGACTTTTTAAATCGCAGGGCACCCAAAGCCTCCATGATAACTAAGTTTGCTCTCTGTAATTTTATTCCATTTCCATAAAAATATCGACTATCTGCATTGTCATGTAAATTCATACTTACATCTCCAATTACTAATCCTTTAGAGGTGGATAGACCTCAATTTAACTGCGTTAAAATATATTG
>CP070739.1:180643-183808 GCA_020347705.1 Methanomassiliicoccales archaeon
GTCATGGTCGAAAGTCTAATGGGGGTGAGAAATTAGTATCAAAAGAGGAGACGCTCCATGAATTCGATATAAAGTATAACGAGATAAAAGAAAAGTTTGCTATAATGAGCAAACAATTCCGTGAACTCACAATTCAGCATACTTCGAACAACGAATTGTTTTACAGTTTAAAGAGGGATCTACATTTGGTACAGAGTGAAATGGATTCCCTGGTCAAGCTTAGAGATCAACTCCGGCGAGAGTGATAAACCATTGACTTCATAGAGTATCCATGATGTCAGAGATTCATAAGATAACTGCTCATCTAAAAAAAAGCAATGGCCTGGTTGAAGGAATCGCATCAAGGAGGATGATAAGTATAACCCCAAGATGTCGGGCAATCGTTGCGATTCTAATTCTATCCACGGTTATAACCGTTATTTTTACATTTCTTATATTACCCAATATCCATATCTTTTTTATAAACCCATTCTTCTGGGCTTTGGTAAGTATGTTCGCACTTATGGGGTGTAGCGTAACCCTGTGCACCAAGCAACTTGGGAGACATCCTCGATTTAATATGTTTCTGGTGGCGGTCTTTACTTTGGGGCGATTTGTTCTCGTTCTCCCGTTTTGCAGTCAGCCTCGATTTGGATTATTTGGATGGCATTTCGTCGCAGGTGGTCTCATATGTATATTCGGGTTGGCATTTTTATTTCCTTTAGTTCAAATCACACCATGGCCTTCACCCGAAAAGAAAATAGACCTCAAGACCACGGGATTCTATGGTATTGTGAGAAATCCGATTTATCTGGGGGAAATCCTCTGGTCGTTAGGCTGGGCCATTATTTTTCGCTCTGTCATAGGCGTGGTCTTAATTCCTTTTTGGTGGAGCGGCTTTCTCTTCCACATTATACTTGAAGAAGAGGAACTGGAAAGAAAGCTTGGTAAGGTCTATTCTGAATACAAATCCCAAGTACGCGGACGCATTATTCCCGGTATTCCAATATAACTAAAATTATATGAAACCAATAATTATTGGTTTTAGACCAAAAGAAGTATGTAATATAAACCCATTACCCATGGAGGGGATCTTATGCAAGTGGATATGGATGATGTCAAAAACATCTCGGAGACATCGCTTACAATCAGGGGAACACGTAGAAGAACAACAGTACCAAAAGTGATTGTGGATAGACTGAAATTGAAGAATGGCGATAAAATCAGGTGGATACTTTTTAAAGACCACAGCATACTTATAACAAAAGTGAAATAGGGTACCTCATCCCTAAACATTGGTCCGTTTCATATGTAGCATATTATTCTTTCTATCCGATTTATTACATTAATTCAATGAATATTGATATTATAACACCGTAAGTTCAATGCATTTTGATTTAACATATAATTGGTTTGGGTCCAAACCATATTGGTTTGAGACCAATCTTATATAATATTTAATACATTTATTGATAACATGATGATCTCAGTTTGGTCCAGTAAAAGGACCATAAATGGTTCTAAGATGAATACAAGGTTAAGAAAATGGATCTCGATTTTCAAAGAGGCCCTAATTGACTGTTTATCGGGACTTTATCTGTATAGGGATTAGGGGAATTTTTATATGGAATATATATGGATATTAATAATCATCTTGTTGGCGCTTGTAATGGAAATCATCGATACATCTCTCGGTATGATGTACGGAACCATATTGAGCCCTATACTGATCGGGTACGGATTCGAACCAATGATAGTCATACCAGCCATTTTGATATCCCAGGCCGTGGGAGGTATGAGCGGAACGCTATCCCATCAGAATTTTAAGAATGCCGATTTCAAAGGTTTAACAATGGATACAAAGATAGTGCTGGCCATGGTAATTCCAGGTCTGCTAGTCGTAATTCTCGGTGTCTTTGCCGCCGTAACATTCCCAAATCTGATAATAAAAACCTACATCGGGATTCTGGTCATCATTATGAGTGCATTGTGTATCTCCCCCATAAGATACCGATTTACTTGGTGGAAACACTATGCCATAGGAATATTGGCTGCCTTCAACAAAGCCCTGAGCGGTGGAGGGTTCGGACCTGTTACTAGTACGGGAGGCATTATCGGTGGATTGAAATCGAAGGTTTCAATCGCTACAACAACATTTGCAGAGGTGTGCATTTGCCTTGGTGCATTTGTTGTATATCTCCTTTTTATGCGCACCTTAGATATCGTATTTACCGTTGGATTGTGCATCGGGTCATTTATCGGTGGAATATTTGGTCCCTACCTCAGTAGTAAAGTGACCCATGATCGACTGAGGAAAATTATGGGTATACTGGGTATAATCTCGGGCGTATGGTTGTTGTGGAGAATCATGATTTAACTACTTGTACCATATTCAATAAAAAACCTTGATGAAACCTAAAGATTGCACTTTTTCACATCATATTTTCTCAGCACATGCTTTGTGGCGACAATATTGGCATTCAGGCCCAATATGTCCTCAACCAGTATCTCGCCGATTGCCAGCGGTGCCTCGAGTTCGAGTCCGGCAATTGCATCCATGATATCGAATATCCTGTCCCTTGGAACGGGTTTACTGGTCTTGACACTGACCAGGGGTAGCTGTCCGTTTCTCACCACCATCGTTGTTGTCAGTGTTCTCATGGGATTGAAGATCTCCTGCACGGCATAGTCCTTCCCCTTCCCGCACTGGTAATCCTCGATTCTTTGTATGGCATCCTTGGAGTGCACGACCCTGATCCTGCACCCCAGGGGGCATATTATACAGGTAACATTCGTTCTCATTTCACTCCACCGCCACAGACAGTTTTTTTGCATCCGCGATTTCACGCTTCTTCAACCTGAGTCTGATCATCTCGGGAGGTGAGACGTACTTGAGGTTCTTGGTTTTCACTATCCTTTTGCCATCCCGAAAGACGATCTTCTTGTAACTCCCAGGCTCCATCACCCTCATGTAGATCTCCACCTCGTCCGACGCTATGAACTGAGGTACCACGAACCGGATGCCGGAACCTGGAATCACAGGGATGTCGGGTTTGTCAATCAATTTTTTCTTCGAATACAAGGCCGCATTTCTACCTGCCTTTTCAGCATCCTTTGTAACAAAGTCCACTACATCGTGAACAACCAGCACGTTCCCACAGGCAAAAATACCCTCGCAGGACGTCA
>CP070739.1:183908-187725 GCA_020347705.1 Methanomassiliicoccales archaeon
CAGGTTGATTATGGTGGTCTTTCCCTTCTTGATCAGATCCTCCATCTTGGTGCCCATCTCGGCGAATATCTCAACCTCCCTCAGATACTCGAGTTCGTTTATCAACGCGCCCAGGGAGGTCTCCTCTTCTGTCTCTAGGATCCGGATGATATCTTCCATGGCGTAATCTCCCTTGGATGTCGTCAGTAAGTCGATGGCCTTTCGAAGAGGTGCGAGGTAAGTTCTGACATTTTTAATATTCGTCAAATCGAGAAGGTTTCTCGCGTTGAGATTGCTCAGTGTGAATCTCAGAGGTTTTGCATCCTTGTTCAACTTCGTATCCGAGGCGAACTCACGGATCTTGGGGGCGTAGCCCCTGGGACTTACATTGAAGTTCCTCGAGGTTATGGTCTCCTTTCCCTGCTCCTTCATGGAGCCGTATTCACCGTGTGGATCGAGGATAACGGTCGTGACGTTATGCTTCATCAGCTCCTCGACGATAACCCCCGTGACATAGCTCTTACCTCCTCCTGTCTTTGCGAGAACGGAAAGATGCTTTTGCACCAGAGAGTTGATATCCACATAGATTTTAATATTGTGGCCAGCAAGAAGGCCGACGTATGCGCCTTCCGCTTTATCCTCCTTGAGTCCGATCACCTTCCTTATCAGATCGTCGTTGGCCTTGAAGATAAATTCACCGGCCTTAAAAGGGGTTCTCGGAACCTGTAGTAGATTCCTGTCATCCCTGAATCCAACCACGGATATCTTGGCCGTTATCTTTTCATCGATTTCCACTGGCTGTCCGTCCGCAATCATCTGGGCCTTGTCCAAGGACAGATCGGTACGTCTTTCTATGCTGTCCACCTGTCCGAGAACCGGCCCTATGGATTGGTGATTGACCATGATATAATCAGTCTTTTCAACATTGGCGTTGATTTGGCATTCGAATTCCGTAGTGCCAACATTGCCATAGATAATTCCAATATGCTCCATCCACAGGGGTAATAGACTTCAGATGTTGAATAGTTTTGGGTGGTAAGTGCCCTTGATATATCAGTTGATAGATCATCGGGGGGCCTTGCTCGTCCCCTTGGAGAACATCAACAAAATTATGCCCACAAGTAGGGCAACGGCACCTATGATAGCAGCTGACCAGTCATAGGGTCCGTATACCTGCCAGCTCGTGTCGTTGACGAAAATCTTCACTGTGTTGTGGACCACCGAGCCCAGGGCGATGAAAAGTCCGATAAAAATCACAATCAGCCCTGCAAAAAAGGTGACTGGCCTTCCAGTGGGTTCAGGTTCTTGTCCTGACGGTTCAGCCTCGCCTTTATTACCTCTTAATGCTATGCTACCACCGGAGCTTATATCATGCTTCCTGCATATAAATTTTTTTGTAATATTGTTTTAAACGCGAATCTATTACAAATCCGATTAAAACCGAAATATCTGGAAAGATCGAAAGAAGATACCTTGAGATCGAGGATTAACTTCTTATATATATATTTAATATCATATATATTGGTAATAGAGGGCTTCATTTGAAGGTAATTGCGGTTACAGGCATGCCAGGCTCCGGAAAAGAGGAATTCGTAAAGGTAGCCGAAGAAGAAGGAATTTCAGTGGTGAGGATGGGAGATGTGGTTCGGAAAGAGGTGGAAAACCGCGGCCTTGAGCTCACAGATCCCAACATCGGCAGGATCGCAAACGAAGAGCGGGAAAAACACGGATTTGGAATCTGGGCGAAGAAGACGGTCCCAATAGTAAAAGGTGAGACGGTTTTAATAGACGGGGTAAGAGGCTACGCGGAGCTCGAGGTGTTTAAAAGGTCTTTTGCCGGGGAATTGACTGTTGTGGGCATTCATACATCTCCGCAGTTCAGATACGAGAGGATCATAAAAAGACAAAGAAAGGACGCCACCATGACCTGGGAATCCTTCTGTGAAATGGACTCACGGGAGCTTGGATGGGGTATAGGCGACGCCATTGCCCTATGCGATCATATGATAGTCAACGAAGGTAGTTTGGATGAGTTCCGCGAGAATGTAAAAGGACTTCTTTTGACCCTCAAATAACTCAAATCCCCACACTGATGCCGCCATCCACGAAGATTACCTGACCTGTGATGTAACTGGCCTCGTCGCTTGCTAAAAAAAGATGCATGTTCGCGATTTCTCCGGGCTCTGCAAAACGTTTGAGGGGAATCTTATCGGTTATCATCTGCGCGATATTCTCGGGCATTTTGGCTGTCATGGGCGTCTTTGTGGCACCTGGGGCAACGCAGTTCACCGTGATATTGTACCTGGCGCATTCCAAAGACAGTGTTTTGGTGAGTCCTATCACACCACATTTCGAGGCCGCGTAGTTGGCCTGACCCAGATTTCCCAGGGCACCTATGGAGGAGGTGTTTATTATCCTACCGTAATTCTGTTTGCTCATGGCATTCAAGGCCGCTTGGGCGCACAGGAATGTTCCTTTAAGATTGATGTCGATTACAGCATCCCACTCCTCTTCTGTCATCTTCTTTGCAAATGCGTCCCTGTTGATCCCGGCATTGTTCACGAGTATATCGAGCTTGCCGTATCGCTCCATGACCTGGGAGATCATATTCTCCACTTCGCTCTTTTTGGATATATCAGCCTGGATAGCCATGGCCTCCTTGCCCTTTTCCTTGATATTCTCGGCCACCGAATTGGCGCTCTCGAGATTAACATCGCATATCACGACCTTGGCTCCTTCCTCTGCGAATCTCTGGGCCGTTGCCTCGCCGATACCGCTTCCACCCCCTGTAATCAGAGCAACCTTATCTTTCAATCTCATATGACATCACCTTTTTTCCAGTCATTCCCCTTTCCTGGCCATCATCACGACCCACTGTCCATCGATCACGATTTCATCCTTTTGATTGAGCACATCGGTTTGAAACATCACGATTCCCCTATCAGGCTTGCTCGTTTCCTTCTTTTCCGTCACCTTCAGTCGCAAATGTATGGTATCTCCAAATTTCACAGGTCCTTTATAGTTGATAGTCATGCTTAAAACCGCGATGGTGGTGCCCTCGAATATACCCAGCTGGTTGCCAAGACCTGTTGCTATGCTCTCGATGAGCATACCGTGGGCGACCCTTCCTTTAAGCGGTGTATTATCCGCGAACTCGCGATCCATATGTATGGGATTGAAATCACCGGAAAGCCCAGCGAAAGTAACGACATCAGACTCAGTTATCGTCCGGCAGGCGGTAGTGAACTCTTCACCCACATCGAACTCTTCGAACCTTCTTCCCCTTATCTTGTAAGTCATATGCTCACCTCATTTCCTCATTTTCCGAGCCCTAACTCCCTCGCGATTATGACCTGTAAAATCTCGGATGTTCCCCCCCCGAACAACAGGAATCTCGTATCTCGCCAGAAACGCTGAACCGGGTACTCCATTGAATACCCATAGCTGCCGAAAATCCTTGTGGCTTCATCTGCTGCCCTGCATGCGGTTTCGGAGGCAAAGTACTTGGCCATGGATGCCTCCTTCATGCACGGCTCACCTCGGTCTATCATGCGGGTGGCGTTATAGACCATGAGCCTGGAAGCCTCTATCTCTGTGGCCATTGTGGATATTTTCATTTGGATGGCCTGGAACTTGCCGATGGGTTTTTTGAACTGCACTCTTTCGTTTGCATACCTGAAACTTGCATCGTAGGCAGCCCGTGCAAGACCCAGACTCAAAGCTGCCGTCATGACCCTGATTTCTGCGAGAATTCGCATGAGGTTGCCCAAACCCTTACCGTCCTCTCCCAGTCTGTTCTCCAATGGCACCCGTTCATTTTCAAAGGCCACCTCCGATG
>CP070739.1:187825-197924 GCA_020347705.1 Methanomassiliicoccales archaeon
ATAAAAAACAGGAAAAATGTCTCTGGGTTCTCTTCAGGATTTAAAATGAGGTCCAAAAGACCCATCTCCTCTGTTTCTTCCACCTCTATCTGGGTTTGTACAGGTTCTGACCAATCACCCCTATCATCTCTGACCCTGAAAGATATCACATGGGTTCCCGAGGAGAGGTCCGTGGTTTTAAAGGTTCTCTCATCCGAAAGTAGACCGTCGATATCAGATTCCCAGTAATATTCGGTTATCTCACCGTCTTCATCCGTTCCATGCCCAATGAACATGACCTCGTCCCCTTGCTTGATCTTTGACGGTGAAGCGCTGTCGATAAAAGCGGTGGGTATCATATTCTCTGGGGCAGATATCACGCTCAGTGATCTATTATCTGATTCCGACCATATACCTTTGTTATCCCTTACTTTGAAGGATATCATATGAAGGCCCACAGATAAAGATGAAATCGAGAAGGTACTTTTAGAGCTCAAGAAACCATCGATATCAGACTCCCAGTTGTAAGCGGTGATGCTACCATCGTCGTTTCCCGTCCCTTCAAAGAACACCAATTCCCCGATGAGAGCAGGATCCGGCGAGATGGATTCTATCAGGGCTTCTGGGATCTGATTGACAGAAAGTCCTCTTGACACCTCCTCGCTCCAAAAATCGTCATCATCCACCACCTTTAGGTAAATGACATGGGCTCCGGGTGATAGAGATGATCTGCTGAAAGAGGCCTGTGAGCTTAGAAAACCATCGATAGAGGATCGCCAGGAATAACCAGCTATGGTTCCATCGTCACTTCCAGACCCTGTAAAAGTGATACTCTCTCCCACGTTCGGTGAAGTAGGGGAAATAGAATCGATACGGGCAGTAGGTATCTGATTGATTCGGATAGAGGAAAAAGTCTCATCCGACCAAATTCCGTCCTCACCCATGACCCGAAACGAAATATCATGGGATCCCAATGATAGGGACGAATAATTGAATGAGGGGGTATCGGCCAGAAAACCGTCTTTGCTGGACTTCCATTCGTTGGCAGCGATTTCCTTGTCGTACTCTCCGTGACCTAGAAAACTGACGATCGTGCCCTCGCTTGCTGGATTTGGAGTGATGGAATCGATGAAGGCGATAGGTTTATCTCCCACAAATGATACCGTGACCGTGACGCTTGCAAGGTCGGGGCTCTGGGTTTTGTCTTCATCTCTCACCGTCAAGGTTGCGGTAAATGTTCTTGCAGAGGAATAGGCATGGCTTACCGTGGGTGTGGACTGCCAACCTGAGGTTGTGCCGTCACCTAAATCAAAGAAATATTCCAAATCGCCTTTGCCAAATGATAAGGAACCGTCGAAGGCGACATTCTCGCCCATATTTACAGAGGAATCTGAAACGGAAAGCACCGCGATAGGATACGGAGCTTCCCCGTAAATGAAATTGTATCCTCCTGAGGAGCCTATGATGTCCTTTCCAGGATACACATCAACATCTGCCAAGTGAATATTCTTGATCGATGCAGGTATTTCATCGCTGTGCCAGATTTCCTGGTAGTTGCCAGCAGAATATTCATAGATAAATACACCGAGCTCGCCGAAGATCAAAAGATCCTCCTCGTCCTCATTTAAGTTCGTAACAGCTATGCATTCGTCTATGAATGTGGTGTACTGCCCTGTGCTCCATTCCTGTGTATAGGAGGAGCCGCTTCTTCCAAAGACTTGAAGCAGGCCGCTGAATATACCTTTTGAAACGATCTCCTGACCCGAATCAGAATCTGGATCGCCGATGTCAAGGGCGTAGTTCTCTGATTCGATCTGTATGGGTTGCAGCTCAACATAGGTGAAGCCGTTGTATTCGAACAAGCGAAGAACATTTGAATCGAGATCTGAATCATAATCCTCTGTGGCCATCTCATTTTCTCCATCCCCATCCACATCCCCGATTGCCACACCCATGACCCAATTGTCAAAATAATAGCTCTCCCACACCACGGAATATCCTGCTATGTCATGATCTATTATCTCGATCTGGCCTACAAAAGGATCCTCATTGACCTCATCGTAACCTGTTCCTCCCAGTAATATCTCAGGAACTCCATCATCATCAACATCCCCGACCTCGGCACAGAATACAGCCCCAACATCCACATCGATCTGGCTTCCCACATGATAATCTGAAGCTCCGTACTCGATGATATAGACCACTGAATCGCCACTTGCACCCCTGAAGACGAAGTTCTCGTTCCAGGTGATGCTGGTATGTCCTTCCACGGCGATTATTTCTTCATTCCCGTCATCGTCCACATCGGCACAGGCCATATGGGTTATGTCCCTTGTTGAAAGAGAAATCGTATCCTCCTCTTCCATTGATACACCATTGAAGGCAAATATCATGACATTCCCGCTTTCGGTTCCCATGAATATTTCCCTTGCACCGTCCCCATCCAAATCGCCTGAGCTCATGCTCTCGATGGCCCCGAGGTTATCGCTTTCTGCCTTCATCACGAATGTGGACCCATCGAAACCATGTGCATAGAATTTATAGAAGGTACCTGTCAGGATCTCCTTTATGAATCCATCATTATCGATATCCCCACATCCTATTCCGTAAATAACCGAATCCAGACGAGGGCTTCTATAAATTTGTTGGTACGAACCAGCTGAATATTGAAGTACCGAGGTGTTGTACCAGCTACCCATGAGAATCGAATCATAGAGCATATCGTCTACTTTACCTACGCTAAGAGCATATGATGAAAGACCCTCACTCACCCATTCGGATCTATAAGCGAGATTGAAGTAATGATAGATATGAATCTCTCCAAAATAGAGTGCAATCACGATTTCCAGATTGACGTCGGAATCGGTATTGCCGATATCCATTCCGATTATCCATTCACCGAAATCATCGCTTTGCCATTCTGGTTCCCCGGAACCGTGGGTGTAGCCAAAAACATAGAACCTTCCACCATGCGTGCTGGTGGGCCTTGGATTAGGGGGAATGGGATTGACAGGTGGATCATTTTGAAGCATCTCGTTCTCGTACGATGCGAACACGATCTCCTTTTCATCATCACCATCCACATCTCCAACCGCCACATTGAACAATCCCAGATAACCCAGGGTAGTGGTCAAGGCATAACTCCACTCTTCAACATAAGTGGACCCCTGTCGGGAATAGACGAATATATTGTCCTCCAATAAGTCAGTTACACTTGAGCCGGCGATGATCTCGATGGTGCCGTCATCATCCACGTCCGCCGTGGTCAAGCCGTATAAGTCCGAGCCTAAATCGGGGCTTGTCCACTCAAGTACATAGGTAGTCCCATCAAAGCCGTAAATGTTGATGAATCCATCCCTATTGCCCACCACTATCTCGATGGTGCCATCGGAATCCATATCATCCAAAGATAGGCCAATGGCGTACATGCCTACCATGGTGTTCCATTCCTCGGTGAAACCGTCCTGCGAATATCCCATCACATAGACATAACCCTCGGAGTTGCCTAATACTACCTCAATTTCATCGTCGTTATCCACATCCGCGGATTTGATGGAGTTCAAGTAGCCGATTATCGTGCCGTATCCATCCAGCCATTTCAGGTCAAAATCAGACACATCTACACCATCTCTGGTGGGTCTTGTTAATGACGCGAAATCATATGAATTTGTAGGCTCAATTATATCAGTATCCAATTTAGGCTCTCCCGAAGTGGTTATTTTTCCCGAGTTATCCTTTTCGAGAATTAATTGTTCCATGGGATTAACAGTTACTAATAACGATCCAATTATTAAAAAAAAGGCCATTAAAACCGACAGGGTGATGTGTTTTTTCGCCACTATATCGATTTTCTTGCGAAATTTCATGCCCACCACTGCTTCCATATTGTCAATGGGCTTATCGCCCAGTTCCCATCAATAAAGATAATGAACTTGATAGTATAAATGTTTATAGGGGGGATATTTTTTTAAGAGACCCCACTCGTTTAAAAAACCGAAAAACTTGACCCCCAACTCCCCTCAGGAGGAAAATTTTCGGGTCAGATAGCCGCGTTTGTGCGAGGAAGGGTTGGGAAATTGGGGGTCGGGTCATCTTGAACTATCTTTTTTTCTTGGATTTCTTTGAATTTTTCTTTGAAGCTTTCTTTTTTGTATTTTTCTTTTTGGTATTTTTATTATTATTTGAATTCATATATTGGATGTGATCTTGAATCATTTCGAGCTGATCTTCAATCCTGCCAAGACGGCAGTTCAAACAGTTGCAGTCCTTCAATGGTTGATTTTTTAGTCCGCTTGGATTTTTCATAGCATTAAACACCTACAGCTCTGGACTGGGTAGAGGATCCGATTATCCTAACAGCATTCATGAATTTTCCTACATTTTCCCAGATGACATCTTGAGTAGGGATATTCACGACGATGGGCAGGTATCCAACCCATCCTATTATCATTTCACCGTGTTTCATTTTTTACACCTTTTAACACTTAAACCTTTTACACCTTTACCTCTACTTAAATTGATATAAAGGCTAAACATACATTAAAAGATGTTGTAAATTTTATGAAAAAATAGTAAAAGATAGGAGAAGGATAGTATGATTTTGATGTAAGAATGCTAAAGCGAGTCCTTTCCTTTCTCTGTAAGAACGAGATACTTGAAGCGCCCACTTTTCCTTTCCTTAAGAAGTCCCTTGTCAACAAGTTCTCTTATCCTCTTTCTTACAGTGGTCCTACTGATTCTAAATTCATCGCCCACCTGTTTATAAGAGGGGCTCTCCCCCACTCTGTTGTATCTGTTAACGAATTCAAGAAGATCCATAAGGTCCGCAGACAATCTCTCCTCATGCTTTTTTTCAAGAACGGATGTTTCCTTCTCAAGCAGGCTCAATTCTTGCGCGCTTACTGTTTCTGGATCGATGGATATGATAAGTATCGCCTTCCTAGCATAGAATATTTCATTTAAATGCTGGACGAAATTTAAAGCATCTTTAAAATTATTCTGTGTCACCAGGTAATCGAATCTATCTAAAAGAATGAAAGTGGTTCTGTCGATATTGTCATCGATTATTTTCTCCAAAAGGGAAAACTCAGGCCTAATCGAAGCCTTATCCTTGGGATCGTTTGTCATCCAATATATGGGTATATTCAAATCGAGATCTCTTTTCATCTTCTCTGGATGTTCTCTTGTAATCACCAGCCCTTTGAAGTGATTTTTATAAAGCTCGTAGATTATATCCTTTCCCCTTTCAAGTTTCTTTTCTTTGATTAGGTAAGAAGAGCCTCTTCTTATCTTGTACCTCATCAGTTCCTCCCTTGCTATGTCCTCCCTTTTCCTGTCGGTGATGTCGGTTATAACCGCCAAAATTCCGCTGAATAAGCCGTCCTTAATATGGGGTGAAGCGCTTATCAAAACCGGCATCTCAGTTCGATTTTTTTTCACTAAAATCGCCTCGAACCTGTCCTGCTCCCCTAGGAGGTTTTCTGAATAGCAGTCCCTCATCCGTCTGTGATAATCCGGTGCAATAATATTTTCCCAGTGCTCTCCAACCAGTTTTGTTCCTTTATAACCAAGCACCTTTTCTATTTTTGGATTGATGAAACTTACGTACCCCTCTTCATCTAAAATTATGATACCCTCGCTCATGGATTGCACAATAGATTCGTTGAACTCCTTCAGCTTCTTTATCTCTTCTTCCGCTTCCTTTCTATCTGAGATATTGTGGGAAATTATCTGAACTCCGGTGACATTTTTATCCGTGTCTATCATGGGATGATAGGATGATTGGTACCATCCTTTTCCAATAGGGACATCAACCATATCTTCATGTACCTCGCTCTTCAAGGTTTTGGCAACTCTGCGGATTCTCCCAAGGCTTCTTTTTGCTATATCCTCATCGAACATTTCATCCAAAGACTTCCCAACAAAGTCATCCGGAATTCCATTTAGTCCTCTGGCGGCATTTTGATTCATAGCAATAAGTATCCCATCAACTGTAAAATAGGTTATTACATCGCCGGACTGCTCAAGAAGCATCCGATATTTCTCCTCACTTTCCTTTAGTTTCCTATCGGCCTTTTTTCGCTCAGTGATATCTCTTACAATACCCTGGATAACCTTTTTGTCAGCAATTTCGAAAAGACTCGACGATACCTCTGCAGGAAACGAATCACCGCTTTTCCTTTTGAACTCTATTTCGAAATTCACGTATCCCTTCTTTGATATCTTCTTGAATGCCTTTCTCGATGCTTCCAAGACATGGGGAGGATGAAGTTCGGGGATCTTTAGACCTAAAAGCTCCTTCTTTGAATATCCAAAGAAATCCAAAACCCTTTGATTCACATCGATTACATTACCGTCTAAATCATGTAAAAAGATGGCATCGTTGGATTTTTGAAAGAGATTGCTGTATTTCTCCTCGCTCTCTTTTAATGCTTCCTCAGCCCGCTTGCTTTCTGTGATGTCGCGCCATATACCCTGAAGAAAATCACTCCCACCAATAGAAATGGCCCTACAGGTCACCAGAATATCCCGTACCTCGCCGCTCTTTGTCCTATGTTTCGTTTCAAATTGATCAGAACCCTCCTTGATAATTTTCTTGATATGCTTCCGCACATCCTTGGTAGACTCAATTACCTCAAAATCAGGTATTCTGAGATTCTTGAATTCCGCTCGGGTATAGCCAAGAGTCTCGTGTGCTCTTTCGTTGAACTCCACCAGTTTGCCGGTGCTCCCTTCGATCAGAACAATCGAATCAGCTGCTTGCTCGAAGATTGCGCGGTATCTTTCTTCACTTTCCCGTAACGCTTTCTCAGTCTCCTTTCGCTCCGTGATGTCCCTGACAGTAGCAACTGCACCTGATATCCTATCACCCTCCATTCTTGGCGAGACAGATACCTCCACAGGAATTACCCTACCACTCTTATGTAAGAATTCGATTTCATATAATTGAAGTACATCCATTCCTGCCATTCTGTTTTTAAAATATTTTAACAACATTTTTTTGGATTCAGGTGTTACAAAGTCAATAAAGCTCTCGGCCTCAAGAACCTCCTTAGAGGTGTACCCAGAAAAATCTTTTATGTTTTCGCTGATAAATGTTAACTCCATGTTGGCATTGTACTCCACGATTACATCTCTATTGACTGACAGTAACTCTGCAAGTCTTTTTTCGTATCCCTTGACTTGCTCTTCAAGCCTCTTTTCTCTTGTGATGTTTCTTGAGTACTCCACAACACTTTGGATATCGCCTTTATCATCACGTATCGGATAGAAATATAGCTCCCAAAAAGTCTCGTTTCCATGACCATCTATTCTAGTATGAAATATATGCTTCGGTTTTCCTTTATCAAAAACCTTTATTGCTGGGCAGTCTTTACATTTACTTTTACGATTTTGATACATCCTATAGCATTTTTTTCCGATAATATCTTCAGGTTTCTTATAGCCAAAGAAATGCGCCAAACTCTGATTTATATAGATTATATTAAGGTTATCATCTATGACCGTTATCCCGTCTGTTATTGCTTTTAATATCGATTCTAAAAACACCATTTTCTCGGTGTTTTTTATGGGTATCTTATCTTTCTTCTTCGATGCTTTTTTAACCCCTTTAGCGGTTTTTTTGGACTTCGCCATTATATCCTCCTCCACATCGGTATCCAGATAATATATGGTTAAATATGGTTAATCATATACTTACACTGTCTGGCTCATAAGTTTTTAGCAATAGGGTTATATGATAATGCGCCTCTCGTATTTATTTTTATGGCATTGTATATCTATAATTGAAGTTATGGTTTTATTATCGCCTTTTTGAGCCTAAAAATGGCGTTTTAACTCCATGAAGGGGATCATGTACTGTAGGTTTTAAAACTCTACGTCCCTAGGACAAGGATATCTCGCGTTCTAGATTCGAAGGAGTTTTTCCCTCTTTATTCTTCTTCTTCCTCGAACTCGAATTCTATTCCGCATTTTGGACACTTGTCCATGGTAGCTGTTACGGGATATCCGCAGTCTGGGCATTCAAATTCAAGGTCCTCCAATCCAAGATCTTCTTCCTCAGAACCCTCTTCAACCGCTTCCTCCTCTTCGTAGATCACTTCCTCCTCGGGTTCCTCCTCGTACTCCTCAGGAGCCTCTTCTTCCTCATAGATCACTTCTTCGCCCTCAGGTTCCTCCTCGTATTCTACCTCCTCATATTCCTCCTCCTCAGGAACCTCTTCGTATTCTTCTTCATATTCCTCAGGCTCCTCCTCCCACTCCTCCTCCCATTCTTCCTCCTCAGGTTCTTCTTCGGGAGCTTCTTCGACCTCTTCCTCCTCCTCAGGAACTTCTTCCTCCTCGGGTTTGCGCCTTCTACTGAGCATTACGAGCAATAGTACTACGATAACCACGATGATGAGGAGTAGGATCAAAAAGAATGGTATCTCATCTTCTTCCGGTTCTTCCTCTTTCCATCTTGAAGCATCGTTGGGGAAGTCATCCTCACTATCGATGTATCCATCATTGTCCGAGTCCGGGTCTTTGGGATCTGTTCCAAGCTCGTCTTCTTGAGCGTCTGTGAGCCCGTCATCATCGTCATCATCATCCTCAAGATCGTAAGTTCCGTCCCCATCGGTATCTTTATCACATGTTGCACTCACCTCCAGGGAGCCAGGGGAATAATTCGGGCCGTCGTCGAATGCTTGGATATAGTAATAATAGGTAGCCCCATTTGCTAGGCTGGTATCCATATGTGTGGTATCCCCTGCGCCAACCACAGTGGCAAGTAGTGTAAAGCCTGTTTGGGAGCTTGTAGAACGATAGATCAAATACCCCCTAACATCAGGTTCTGTGCTTACAGTCCAAGTCAGAATCAATTCCTCACCTGCCGGAACCCGGGATACAGTCAAACCTGTTGGTGCAGGTGGTCGTAGGTCAACGAATACCTCTGTTGAGTTGCTGATGATGTTGTATGTGGCCTTGAGGGTTCCTGTGATGTTGACGCCAGTGAGAGTCGAGGCAGAAAGATTGGTTGCATAGCCGGTAATGATATCGATTACACCGACTCCGGTTGTGATGTTCCAGATAACCGAAACATCGGATACGAACAAACGCGTGGTGGCGTTGTATCCTGCGGCATAAAACATCTCGGTGTCGTCGCTGTTCATGGAAACCGACAAAACGACATTTCCCCCTCCACTTGGAGCGTCTCTGATCTGAATGTAATCGATGTTTGGAGGAATAATGGTCAATGTCCCAGTGAAGTTGGAAGGCACGGTAAGCGTGGCATTTGTTGCGGTGATAACAACCTCCCCGCCATGGCTTGCGTTTGCTCTAAATAACGTTGAATTAGCCGGGCCTGTTTCAACAGTTCCATTGGCCACGTTGCTGCTGGTCCAAATGACATCCACATCCATAACATAGCCTAAGGTATAATTCCAGCCTGCAGCATAGAAGATATGGGTTTCGTTTACTATGAACTCCATTGTGGTCACGTTGTTGTCAGTGCCGCCTGGAGCGTCCATGATGGTTATGTAATCCACAGTGGGTTCAAGGATACTTACCGTAACTGAGGATGTGTTGTATACGCTTGGATCGGAGCTTGAGCTCACATTGATGAAATCCGAGCCCATGGTGTCGAAGGTAACTGTATAATTGTACGGGGTGATGGAGGTGAGGGCTCCGAGAGCTGTGTCGTTCCACACCCATTGCGGTGTCCAGGTCCAGTTCTCGTTGTCATCTGCATCATAGCCCACAACACTGTAGTTGCCGATATCTCCCGTGAGGTTTGTCGATGACGGCCAGGGTGTGATCTCTATCCGGGCCACCTGTCCTGGTGTTACGGTGACAGATGCTGTGTCATTGATGCTCGGTACACCGCTGAGGCTCACGATAATGTCATCTGTTCCTACCCTGATATAGGATACACTGACATTATATGGAGATATGGGCGAAATTGATCCTAACCCCACTCCCGGGGCTACTACCCAGTCCCATACCGGTTGCCAGGACCAATTCTCGTTGCCATCAGCATCGGTTCCAACAACCCTGAATATATCAGAGCCATCAGCAGATTCCATCACCGAGGATGGAGTAAGTATGATATTTTGAACCGCACCTGGGGTTACTATGACAGATG
>CP070739.1:198024-226283 GCA_020347705.1 Methanomassiliicoccales archaeon
CCTTTGATGATAGAGAGCATGCAGAATTTAACGATAGTTTGATCGTTGTTGATCCGGTGGATCCCAACAGGAACGTTGCCTCGGCGTTGTCTGAGGAGAATTTCGCAGTCTTTATTCACGCATGTAGAGAATATCTTAATAATCCTAGAATGGAATTCTTCTTTCCAAATGATATGGTTCCAGAATCCATTGAAAATTTAAAAGAAATGATCAAAAGAAGGGGGACAACTTTAATCGGCATTTCGTTTCGAACTCCTGAGGCCCTCTCGGACATTTTACATTCACAGCTTCGTAAATCGCAAAAGGCCATTGTAAAACTTTGTGAGAGATTTGACTTCAGCCTCATGCATTCAGACTTCTTTGTGAATGATGAGGTGATGCTGCTTTTTGAGTTCGATGTCTTTTTACTCCCTTCTGCAAAACTTCACAAGGGTCCCCCGGTTTGGCATCGCAATGCTTCGGATTTTCTAAATAAATGGACGGACTCTACAATGCTCATAAAGGGCCCTTATATTATGGATGGACATTGGTATGTGGACATACAAAGGGATTATTTGAATGCAAGGAAACTGATTGAGACGCAACTTGATACTTTAAATCTTGGGGGAGAAATCAACGATGCTTTGAAGAAGGGATACAATATCCTTGCAGACTCAGAGATGCTTAAAAAACGTTATGCATTGTGGCTCACCATGTTCTTATACCCAAAATTCAGATGGGAGTATTGATATCAGTACACATAAAAATTTCCAGACAAGGACGTCTCGAGATTGTTAACATCTTCGGCACTGATTGTGTATTCATATGGCCTTTGCTTTAAATCGCTTACAACATAGGCATATTTATTCTTTCCAATGCGGTTCATAGGACTCCTTTCCTTTTCAATGAATTCATCCCCTTCCTTTTCCCTTATGATAATAATAATCGTTTTCTCATCAACTTCTACATTATCGACTATGGTTGCATTTATGCTGACATTCATGGTATAGTCTATTTCGTTCGTATCATTGAGTTTCGTCCAATTCCCAGGCCCCCCAAAATATATTCCATCCCTTTTTATCGTGGGTTTCGCGAAATCACTGATCGGTGGATTGCAAAGAAGAATCCAAACCAAAAGCCATGTGAAGAGGTACATGATTATGTTACTTCCCCATTGTTTTTTCTCCAAAAGTGATGTGTCGACACCTATCAACGGGTAAATATGCCTTAAAAAAACTATGCCGATTATGCCTAAAAGTGCGGCTAAGGCAACATCTACGAAAGTCAAACCAAAAGAGGCAAAGGCCATTAGCAACGCATACCCAAAGGTTACAAAGAGAGTTTTAGTATCCCTCACCTCCTTTTTGAGATACTCCTTTTCATCGAACTCAGGCTCCTTGAATTCATAGCCTGCTTCCTCTTTTGATTTTCTTCTTTTCTTTGCCATACAACTTAGGTAATGATGCACAGGATAAAAATCTTTTCTCAACTAAAACTTTTTAAGGCTCACCTGCGCTGGCGAATGCTCGCCAAAAAGTTTCAGTCATCCCAAAACCTCGCATTCACCTGCTCGGCTCGCATAGTTCATATGATGCAAGAAACCGGAAGTGGGGGGAATTTTATACTATAATATGATATCGATATTCCCTTATCTTTTTTCGAGCAGGTCAACCCGAGTTTCTTTTTCCCCTAGGTCCGATGAAAAACGGATGCTTTTCGAGGCTCAGGGGAATCTCCGATTCCACGCGGTTTTCTTTGGGAGGGTTGACCAGCGCAGAAAAAAGTTCAAAGAAAAAAACGGACGTGAGGGGATGTTTGAGCTTAAGACCTAATTGATGTGCAATTATAACTCAAACATAAACGAACGAATAAAAGTAATATATAGCGCAGGTGAGAGGATGTTCAAGCTTAAGACCTAATTTTTTCGAGCAGGTTTTGCCGAGTTTCTTTTTCACCCATTTTTTTCTTTGGAGGCAAAACCAGCGCAGAAAAAACAAAAGAAAAAAACGGACGTGAGGGGATTTGAACCCCTGATCCACGGCTTTCCCCGTGTGAATTTTTACATTCACGAGCAGTCGAGATTTCACGTAGGAGGCCGTTGCCCTATCAAGACTAGGCCACACGCCCTTTTATTAATCAACCGTAAAGTTCTATTGTGTATTTAATCTTACGAACAAAATACTTTTGTTACCGTGACATAACAATTCAATAATTAACAAATAAACTAAGTCTAGTTATTGTATTAACACAGAAGTGCAATAAAAACTCAAATCACTTTATTTAATAATCTACAGCTTAAAATATTGGTTTCCCCCTTGGGTCAAAAAAATAAAAATGACCTCCTCCCCATATTTGGGTTAAAGGTCCGAACTTCGGACCCTTGTTTCGAAGAGCGTTTATCTCTTTCTTTTCTTTTTTGTGCTCTTCTTTTTCTTTGTCGTTTTCTTCTTTGTGGTCTTCTTTTTCTTGGTACCCTTCTTCTTTGTAGTCTTCTTTTTGGTACTCTTCTTCTTGGTTGTCTTCTTCTTCTTCTTTGGCATTTTTCTCACCACATTTTTCCATTCATGGATGGAATTGTTTAAGGGTATCATATTAATAGTTTAAAATCTTTTTGTTTCGATTATCTTTTTTCTAATCTTTTATTCCGTGGAAAAATAAAAAATATATTTTGTTTTTATTGTGCTTACCGTTTCGTTTTAAAGATTTTTTTCATAACCCCCAATCACCCTTGCCTTTTTATGTTTGCACAGAATCTTAGCAAATTTTTTTGGCAGTGTAATTGTATCGTTTTTCTTTAAATCAAACGATCTTTCCTCGGTTTCAAAGGAAGGTACATCCTCTAAAATTAAAAGTACCGGGTCCTCTTGCTTTAAATCATCAATGAACAATTCGCTTCCTTCTTTTTCATTTTTTTCTTTTTCGATATTAGCGCTATTAATTTCATCTAATTCATTTTTCGCCTCAACTTCTGCTGCTTTTCGATTTGAAATTAAAAATGTCTTTGATGTGCAGCTATTATCTTTTTTTTCTAACATTATAGCCGAACGATTCTTTTTTAGGGTTTCAACAATAGTATTGAAAGCGTTCTTCTCCTCATCGGTCATGAACTTAAGATTCGGATCCCCACCGTTCGCTTTTGATAGTGCGGCCTTCACGATTTTCCTTTCTCTCAGCTCATAAATCTGTTGCGCTCTTTTTTGCGCCTTGTTGTATTCATCCTCAAGCATTATGGTTTTAGGAGATGGTGGATCCTTGTTGCGCTCATCAAGATAGCTATTATTCAATTCTTCTATGTAGGTTGTTAGTTGTTTATAGAAATTAACAGGTAATTTCGTAAGTGTTATGGAGTTGTGTTCTTCACGGTACACGGAGGCGATCATCTCAAAAGTGAATTTATCATTTTCCTTGGCCATCGCTCCTATATACAATTAGTGATATTAGGAATTTTTGAATGATTAGTTCTAACTATAATCTATTTTTCTATTTTTTATTTTTGAGTGGATTTGTAATCAATTATGTGCACTAAATGTATTTTAACCGCATGTTTTATTTACCCTTCATACAATTCACTCATATCGATAATCGATAAGATATGACCCTATTCAAATACGTCATTTGGAGCTAATATCATGGATACCGAAAAAAAGATCATCGAAAACATACCGGCATTGTCCGTTTATAGGGGTATGCCGGTGATAAAAGGAGAAGAAAAATATGAGCCCTTGCAAGACAAAGACAAAAATGTTCTTGGTTTAAAAGAAATTCTTGATGAGCTCTCAAAACGGTTTGAAAAAGTACTTTTAACCGATCTAAACGGCATTGAGAGGGACAAACCGCAGCTTGAACTGTTCAGGTTATTACCAAAAAAAATGGAATCGTGGATCGATGCCGGAACCCGATACGGACCCGGGATTATCGATATACTGGTGGCAGGTGCAGATTATGTTGTGCTCAGCACGAAGACACTAAAAAACCTAAATGAGTTGGAAAAAGCCCTAGAGCTATCAGAAAACATCGTATTAAATATTGACTTTGAGGAGGGTATTGTTAGCCCACATAAGAGTATTAGGGAAATGTCACCCTGGGATTTAACAAGAGAAGTGGAAAACTTCGGTATAGAAACTATAATTTTCACAGATTTAAAAAACCTGGTTTCAAATGAGTCTTTCGGATGGGATGTTGGAAGGACTTTACTTGCGAGCAACATGAAAATTTACTTTCACGGCAGATTCGATGTTGGCACAGAGTTGTTCGAAGGAACGGAATTGGCCGGAATAATCAATGAAGCGGAAAAACTCCTTTGAGTATGGGAAGATGACATAATGGAACAACTTATGCAAGCTCTCGGCTATCTATTCCAAAGAAAAGGCACTGATGTCCTTTCTGAAAAGGAGCTCATTCTTTCGGCCTCCATGGACATGGGTTGGTTCTCACCGGATGAGGCAAAACAGCTAATCGAAGTAGGTCTTGAGCTGAAACTACTTTACAAAACCGAAGGCGGCCTAAAACCAACCTTTGATTATAAGTCCCTGGAAATACCTATTGATTTAACGCCGAAGAAGAACATTTTACAGCTCGAATCACAGGAACCTCTGCTGCTTTCAATTGTCAGGAATATCGATGAAAAAACAGGTTTGGAGCGCAATGAAATAATGGCCGAGATAAACAAAAAACAGGATGCTTTAAATGTTGAAATCGAGGTGGCGGCCATATTAATCGCCCAAAAATACGAATTGGATATCTCCGGATTTTTGAGGGAGGCTGAATCCGAAATCTATAAAAGAGCAGAAAAAATAAAAAGATAGCCCTTGTGGGACTATTTTCTCTCAACCTTTATAAAATCGCCAAGTGTCATCCCCTTCCCGGCCTCACTTCGCTTTGGTGGGGCAACTGGACCCAGCTTTTCTTTTAAAGATATTTCCAGGGCCTTTTCCAGCTTTTTTACCAATTTTTCGTCCGGGACCATATCTCCATTTTCGAGCTTCGCTACAACGGATTTCTTTTCGTTGATTTTTTTTGCTAGATCATCTTGGCTCATACCCATTGATACCCTAGCCCTGCTGATTCTCTTTGGATAGTCCAAGGCCAATTCGTCCTGACGCTCCTCAAAAACATCCTTTGTTCTCAGTCTTTTTTCTCTGCGCTGCAGCCTCTCGGAGATCGTATCCGATGAAGCGGACATCTCTTTTCCTTTTGGTATATTTTTGTTTCGCCCGAATTTTTCACATTTTTGGCACACACTGAGATTGGTGCCCTCGATGGTGATTTTCCAAAGCCTTGGAGCCTCTTGCCCGCACATCTCACAAATCATATTGAAACCACGATAATTCGAACAAAAGATATATATCTTTGCAACCATATATAACTAATGTTATAGTCAAATTTACTGGAATAGAACAAACATAACTTGGGGTGCGCAATATGGATGAGGAAGATGCTCAGCAGACCTCAGATAATCTTGTTGAAAGGATCTCTGCCGTTGAGGCCCGGAATTCCGAACTCGTGAAGGAAACAAAGAAAATCGAAAACGAGAAACGCTATCTGGAGAGTGAACTTACCCATCTGCAAGGTGAGGTAAAGCGCCTTAAGGCTGAAATGGAGCGAATGAAGGCTCCACCTCTTATTATCGGCACCATAAGGGGTATTTTGGAAAACGGGAAGGTCGTGGTAAAAAGCACAACTGGACCGACTTTTATAGTTAATCATTCGGGTCATATTTCTAAGGAAACTTTAATTGTGGGCTCTCAGGTGGCATTGAACAAACAAACCCTCTCCATAATGAGTGTATTGCCTCCATCCAAGGATCCCCTCGTTATCGGCGCCGAAATCATCGAAAAACCAGGGGTCACCTACGAGGATATTGGTGGCCTCGAAGAGCAGCTAAGAGAAATAAGGGAGGCCGTGGAGGAGCCAATGGTAAAACCAGGATTGTACAAGAAGGTCGGTATCGATCCACCAAAAGGGGTTTTACTTGTTGGCCCACCTGGGGTGGGAAAAACCCTGCTTGCCAAGGGAGTCGCAAACAAAACTAACGCCACTTTCATCAGGTTCGTGGGTTCAGAACTGGTTCAAAAGTACATAGGTGAAGGTGCAAGGTTGGTTAGAGAGCTTTTCGCTTTGGCGAAGGAAAAGTCCCCAACCATAGTGTTCATCGATGAACTGGATGCAATAGGTGCCAAGAGATTGGAAGTGGCCACATCAGGTGACAGAGAGGTGCAAAGGACTTTGATGCAGCTTCTGGCCGAGTTGGACGGCTTCGACCCTATCGGCGATGTGAAGTTGATTGCGGCCACAAACAGGCCTGATATCCTTGACGAAGCCTTACTACGCCCGGGAAGATTTGATAGGATCATCAGAATCCCGATACCGAATTTAGAGGCACGCATCGAGATATTTAAAATCCATACAACGAGGATGAACATCGCGAAGGACGTGGATGTGGAGGCCCTGGCTGCAAAGTGCGACGGGGCCACAGGCGCCGACATAAAATCCATATGCACAGAGGCTGGGATGTTTGCCATTAGAGAGGGCAGGGATACGGTTGAAATGGGTGATTTTGAGAAGGCCGTGGATAAGGTGAAGGGCGACGAAATGCTCAGGGCTCAAGAATCCGGTGTAATGTTCGCCTGAGTTGTCTTAAAATCATATTTTTAAATTTTTAGCCCCCGTTCATCCTAATTTATTCTATATATCTCAGCGCTTCTGCTGGCGGAACTTTTGCGGCCTTAATACTGGGATAGAATGTGAATATCAATGTCGCGATATAAGCTATGATAATGATGGCCAGTAGATTCATCCATGGAATCACGAAGCTCCCTCCGGCCTCCCTAAATCCGTCTTCGCCCGCATACACCTGCCATCCTATACCAATCCCAAGTAGCAGGCCGATTAGGATGGCCAAGATGGTAACGAAGCTCGTTTCTATGAGAAACGATTTTGTGATCATCTTTCTGCGAAAGCCTATGGCACGAAGCATACCTATCTGCTGTCGCCTTTCTATCACATTCCTGTAAGAAATGATGCCAATACCGGCTATGCCCACTAAAAGACCGATTCCAAGGAAGGCTTCCATCAGGTACATCATGTTCGTCTGAACTTTTATGAAGTTCGAAATTATGGCTTTCAAATCCAGGGCAGTTAGACCATTATCCAAATAATTCTTCTCGAACTCTTTTGAAGCGTAATCCGCATCCTCACCGGGTCCCAACTCCACAAGAAGGGTTGTAGGGACTGCCCCATACTCCATTTCGGCCATGTCCCTGTGTACAAAAATACCGCTTAAAAAGGTGCCCTGATCGGTGATTCCTATAATCTTCAAGGTCTTCGTTCTATTCTGCCCTTCAAGATCCGATATGATAACGTTACCACCCACGTATGCACCGCTGGGCTCAGCACCGATACCCATGGCGGTTCCCTCCAGCCTGCCGAAATCGATTATGCACAAGGAGCTGTTTTCTGCTAAGGCCTGCCAAGCTTCTCTGTCCGATGAGTAATAGCTATCCCTTTCATCCAAAGTGAAGCCGTTATTATCAAGGAAATCGTTGCTTACGCCGAATAGACCGTATTTCTCGGTTCTTATCTCACCGATCACAACGGCATAATCGCTTTCAATGCCCTCTGTTCTGTCGTAATCAACTATGGAAACAATAGCTACAGAAATGGTCTCCAGCTGCTCTATCTCCACCGACTGAAGGGATGGAGGAAGGCCTTCTTTTGTCAGATTTTCAAAGGGAGTCCTCGGATTGGTAACACCGATAATATCGTAGCCTCCTGTCTCATTCTTAAGAAGGGTATCGGTTAGGGAGGTCTGCATTGCGGTTATCATGGCAACAACCGTTACGGTAAATATAATCAACGCGAACATTCCTAAGCTCATTCCGGTTTTGAACTTGCTGTCCATGGGGTAGGATATGGCGGTTTTAAGAACCGCCTTGGTCCTCTTTCCCTTACCCACTGTTTTTTGAAGGGTTAAAAGGATTAAGTCTGAATTAAATAGCACCACAATAACTCCGGCCAAGACCAAAAACACACCTGAGAGTAAGAATATCTCAAAACCTGAGAAATCTGCGCCTTCGACAATGGGATTTTCAAAGGGCCATAGAATCCAGCCGATGATGGCAAATCCTGCGGGTGTTATTGCGGCTCTTATACTCACCCATTTGTGAGCGATTACGGCAAGGCCCAGAAAGAGAAGAGGTGGCCCCGCCATCCAGCCCGCGCCCTGAAGTGATACTTTGGCCCAATAAGAAATAAGAATGCCCAACAATAACATAATCCCGCCGAGAGCAAGATCTTTTCTCATTGCCCTGCTTCCCCTAGGCTCAGGTATCCTCCTTATGGCCCTGATGATATTGAGCTTTGATATTCTCCTGCTCGCAAAGAATATGGTGATGAAAGTCAAAAGAAAGCCAGCGCAAAAAGCTGTAAGCACGCTGTCCCATTCAAAGTAAAATGGAAAATCCAATCCTATGTCTGCGCTTGAAAATACGAAACTGAAAGCGTAAATCAGGGCCCGGCCTAACCCGAGGCCCAAAAGAGCCCCCACCGCACTTGCGAAAAATGCGTATACTATACCCTCGAAAAGGAACATCCTCACCAGGTGCTTTCGCTTCATTCCCACGGCCCTTGCCATTCCCATTTCACTTTTTCTCTCTTCCCCCAGCATGACGAAAATGTTGATGATAAGGACCATCCCTGCAATTATGGCAAAGGAGGAAAAGATGAGGAATAAGGTGGCTATGGCATCTCCTCCATCTCTTGCGACCTTTAGGTAGTTATATTTTACATCATCCATCTCTAAACCCACTTCCTCTGCGCCGATTTCGCTGTCGACCTGGGTGATGGTGGATGTCTGTATGTTACTGAGGGTGGCGTTGTCGACCCCGTATACCTGAACGAAGCTCACCAGCTTATCTTGATATGCACCCCCATGCAACAGATTCTGTCCTGTTTCCAAGTTCACGAACCCCAACACCGCGTTCTGCAGCTCTTCCGGGAGGGCTTGCTCCAATCCAGGAGGAAGAATTACTGTATAAAAATCAACATCTATTACACTGCCGTCCAATCCCAAAGCTGAGATTGTCACGCTAGTTCCATTTGATATCCCAAACAACAAGGCCGTCTGGTTTGTGAGATATACAATTCCATCTTCCGCATCCGGGATCATCGGGTCCGTTGATTCAAAACCCAGAACGAGCATACCGTTCGTGGATGTGCTGTTTATGGACATGGTGGGAATCATCACACCCTCCATGGTACGGGCGTTCTCTAAAGCCGCTGTTTCCTTCAGAGTTTTTGCGTGCTCAAGTGAGAAGTACCCCCATTGACTGGTTAGGGTTAAAGTGCCATTCCCCCTCTCAAGAATCAGGCCCAAATCCCGCATTCCCAAAATCTCATCTAGGGTCTCTCTGATCGTGCCGTTCACGTTACCCGTGTACTTCTCTCCTTCCTTGTAATCCCCTCTGTTCGATATCCAAACATGTGTGATTTCGCCTTCCCTGTTGAACATGTCCTGGGCCGTGTCCAATTCAAGGAATATTGCGGCTCGCGAATTCGTATTCGCCTTTCCGTAAAGCTCCAATTCATGGATTATCTTGGCCACCGAAAGCTCTGCGATTTTTAAATCTAGGGTATAGGGATTCGTTGCGTTCTTTGCCCCGTAAGTAACACGTAAGGTGTGCCCAACCTCGGCATCTAGGCTGTCTGCGAGCCTTGAATTTATGGCAGCCTCCCCATCTGCAAGCGAATCCGTGTAAAATCCTGCATCGTCCAGGTCCCCGAAAACTGTTGAGCGCATGATATCCGAATCCATACCGTACAAGGCCACCCTGGGCTCGGGAAGTTCCGTATCAAGATTTTGTACGGCCACCAGCTCTCCAATGGCCGGAGCCACTGATTCTATATCAGGCTCAGAGGAAAGATTCTGAGATAGGTAGTAGTAAACATCTTCATCGAAGTACTTTGCCCCACCGAATTGGCTTATTCCCCATATCTCCTCATCGATCTCACCCAAGGCCCTGTAGGTCCCAACCTCTATCATGAATCTAAAAGTGTCCCCAACCACAAGGGAACTGGAAATAATGGCCGTGCCCACCATGAGTCCTGCGATTACAATAGCACTGTGTGCTTTTCTTCGGACAAAGTTACGGATGGCCATTTTAAAGGTGATCCTATTCAAAAGGGCGAGGATCGCCAAAACGATGGTAACTATGACGACCAATAGTAAAAGAAAGTTTGCCATAGGATCCATTTTCAATCCCCTAGGTGGTGGTCTCCCGCACGATAAGGCCGTTTCTCATTTCCACCAATCGCCCGCACATTTTTCCAACTGCAGGATCGTGGGTCACGACGACAAATGTTTGCTTGTTCTCGCGATTGAGCCGAACCAGAAGCTCCATTACCTCAGTGGAGTTCTCGCTGTCAAGGTTACCTGTGGGCTCGTCCCCCCATACGATGGTTGGATTATTGACCAGGCTTCTTGCGATGGTTACTCTCTGCTGTTGACCTCCTGAGAGCTCCGAAGGTTTGTGATCCTTCCAGTCCTCCATCCCCACAAGACCCAGAGCAGAGATGGCTTTCTCTCTTGCCACCTTTGATCTTGTACCGCTTACCAATAGCGGCAGCTCCACATTCTCCGCGGCCGTAAGGACGGGCAAAAGGTTGAAATTCTGAAAGATGAAACCCATCTTCTCTGCCCGGTAATCTGTCCTCTTGTTGTCCTTCATTGCATGGACATCCTGGCCTTCAATCAAGACCTGGCCCTCGGATAAATCGTCCAGACCTGAAAGGCAGTTTAATAGCGTGGTTTTACCGCATCCAGAAGGGCCCATTACGGCCACCATCTCCCCTTGTGCGATTTCGATATCTACGCCTTTTAAGGCCTTTACCTGAATTTTCCCGGTATCATATGTCTTGTAGACATTCTTTGCAGAAACGATGCTCGTCATCGACCTCACCTCTATCTCATCTCTATAACAGCGTTATATAAATTTACAGGGTGTATATATTATGTATTATTAAAAGGGCTCGCTAAATTTTATAAATATCAATATCAGCTTAAAAAATGGATTTTACATGCATCCCTTAAGTTTTTACGGCAAAAGGTTAATTATAAGAACATCTTCACCGATTCCTCGGTTAAATGGACCAGATACTCGATGATTTAAAGGAAATAGAAAGGTGCGATGCCCAAGACATGCTGGGGCATCTTCGGAATTTCCCCGAGCAGCTCGAGGATGCAATTAGGCTCGCTGAGGCTTTTGAAATCCAGGATTTCAAACCAAGACAAATAATAATTGCTGGTGTGGGGGGCTCGGCAATCGGTGGGGATATACTGGCTACCTGGCTTTATAATAGGATCGATATCCCTATTATTGTGATTCGAGACTATAATCTTCCTTTGTTTGTGGATGAGAACACGCTTTTATTTACCGTTAGTTATTCGGGGAACACGGAAGAAACCTTAAGCCTTTTTTCAGAAGGAATAAAAAGACAATGTAGAATCGTTGCAATCACTTCAGGGGGAAAACTGGAAGAACTCGGTAAAAATGAAAATATAAAGCTGATATCTATTCCAAAAAGGATACCTCCCAGGGCCGCAATCGCATATCTTTTTATGCCTATGGTTATCGTTCTAAAGAAGTTGGGATTGCACGATCCAGAAGACGAGCTCAAGGTCGCAATTGATAGCCTCAAGCGCCAAAAAGAACAAATGGTTCCTGAGAATCCCGCTGAAAAAAATCCTGCAAAGCAGATAGCTCTGAAACTTCGTGGTGAAATCCCTATAATCTATGGAGGAGGCATGTACAAGGTCGTCGCAAGGAGATGGGGTACCCAACTGAACGAGAACGCAAAGATGCTCGCGTGGTTTGCCACATTCCCAGAGATGAACCACAACGAGATAGAGGCATGGGCTAGTGATGACAATTCTAAAAAATTAACGGCTGTGCTCTTAAGGGATAACTTCGCACTCGAAAGCCCGCTTCAGAAGCGGTTTGGGTTGACGAAATCCTCGATTTTCGAAAAATATACAAAAAAAGTGGTGGAGGTCATTGCTTTTGGTGGAGAGGAGAAAGATCATCTTGCCAGGATGCTGTATTCCCTGTACCTGGGGGATTTTGTAAGTGTATACCTCGCAATTTTACAAGGTATTGACCCCACACCTGTTTCTGCAATAGAGGGTTTTAAAAGGGATTTGGCCGGCATTTAAGCCGTTTCACTAACATAGAAAAGTTTAATTCCTAGTAGTTACTTAATAAATTAAAAATAAAATTACTGGCTTTGTAGAATCGGATGCGAAGATGGTAGCGATGGACAAAGAAACCAGGGAACTTTTAGCTAAATTATTTACCGCCCAGTTAGAGCAACTGGCACAGGAAAAAGAAATCGACTGCGGTGAATCGCCTGACAGAATTGATTACCTCTCGATTCTCGGTAAAAGCGATGAGATCACCAAAGAGGATGTGGAGCGCTTTATCGGTGAAATGGATGCCAAAAAAAGCGAGAAGGTTGAAGGGGAAGAATATTTTGGCGAGGTTGAAAAGACGCTAAAGGACTTCAAAAATCAAGGCTCGATATTCGAAGAGGCGAACGAACTTCTACAGAAAATGCAGAGCAACTTTGGTGACGGCAACCTCGAAGACGCCATTGCAAAGGGGGTTGAAGGCTCCAGTCTGATCGAAGATACCGCGATAAAATATGAACTGGTGAGGAGGGCCTATGTCATTCTCGCTTTCAGGCAGTTATTAAGCGATGTCAAGGAAGCGGGCATCGATATTGGTGATGCCAATGCCCAGGCACAAAATGCCGCAGAACTTTTTCATAAGGCAGAGAACGAGGAGCTGGATGGCGTTCTGCAAGATATCGCAAAAAAGGCCAAAGAACTGCAAAAGGAGCAGGCAAAGAAATTGAAGCAATTGATATCATCAGTGGAGGAGCTCATAGACCAGACTAAGGATTTAGGCGCGGAAAGTATTGAGGCAAGAGATCTCCTTCAAAAAGCCGAAGAATCCTTTGAATCCAAGATCTTCAAAAAGGTCAGTTATTATGCTACAAAGGCCAAGAAAGCTGCCGAAGACGCGAGAAAGGACCGAATTCAGGGTATCTCCGATTCCTTGCTCTTCGTCAAAACCATTCTCGAGGACACAAGGGAGATCGGCGCTGACGTCACAGAGGTGGAAAGTCTTTACACGGACGCAAAGACCGCCTTCAAGGCAGAAAGATACATGGAATGCAAGAGCCTGATCAAGGAAGTGGAGCAGACCGCCTTGCAGCTTCAGGACGCTCAGATTCAGAAGGCAATGAAGTTGAGAAAGCGCAGGGAGCCAGAGGAGGAAGCCGCTGACAAAGGTAAGGATGTGGTGGAGGTAGAGGCCGAGGTCGTCACCCCCCCGCCAAGACGACCACCTCAGGGATATCCCAGACCCCGCAATCGGGCATACCCACCGCCTATGCCGCCAGGTCGTATGATGCCGCCTCAGGGTATGCGTAAAACCAGATGCCCGAACTGCGGCCAGAGCTTCCCTGTTAGAGGAGGACGGGGGCCCACAAGAATAGAATGCCCTTTTTGCGGGATGAGGGGCATGATGCCGTAAATTTCAATCCCTATGAAGCGAAAAAGATTGTTCGATTAATTTTTGGATCTATATCCCGATAAAAGTGAATTTTGTGGTGTTTGAGGTTGATATTTGGTAGCCCTCGGTCATAACCAATATAGGATCGAAGGCTCCCTTTGGCATTCTCGTTGAGTGCCAGAACCAAAGCTGGAGGGTGAAATTGAAGTAGTTGATACCCACACTATCTGGGATTTCGGCGCAGTACCAGTCCGCGGTTTCATAATTGTTTAATTTCAGTGGTATCCCAAAAGTGTCGTACTGAGCTAGATATTCCTCAGTCCAAATCCCTATGCTGTAGGTGCTCGCACCTTCCACATTGGTGATGTTGAGGGGAACGATCATATAGTAGTAATGCCCCTCTGATACCGCTGCGCCAAAGTCTGTATACGACTCGTTACCAACCGGTATTGTATCCAGGAGGATTGCCAAACCATCATCGAAACCGTTCCTTGTCGTTGAGCGATAAACGTTGTAATTAACCACATTTAAATCACTGGGCTGAGTCCAATAAAGTTTTATATCTCCAGTTACAGGATCCGGGACCGTAGCTTTGAGGCTATCAGCCTCAGTACTGTAATCAAAGCCCACGAATGAAACTGAATTATACCTTATCATGGATCCAGGCATTCCCAGGAAGGTATACTTCGTCGGTGACATGAATTCAACTTCATAGCCCTTTCCCAACTTCAGTGTAGTATCGTTAATAAAACCGCCTCCGTGTTTCATCCAGGTATGTGTTGTTTGATTCATCCACCTGATATAATTTGCATTCATGTCATTGAGATAATAATCAGCTGTGGGAGTAATGGTTTCCAGGGGCTCTAAAGGTAGAGAGAAGGTCGAGACCCCTCCTTGGGTATATTCCTTGGTCCATTTTCCAACTGTTCTCGATGTATAGGATATTTCACTCAAACTATTGACGGCTCTGATGCAATAGTACCATTGCTCTGAGTACTCTAATGGGTCATTAGGATCAGCTGCCCCTGTGTGGTTCCATGTCCTTCTAGAAGGAATAACCAGCCCATCACCTGGGTCTATCCCATTTGCCACCGCATCGGAGGTATCAACCCACGGTGATGAGAAGTCGAAACCAGTTGGGCTTGTGGCGCGGTAAATCAGATAGTGATCCGTGGCTAAGCTTAGTTGTTGGTCCCAATACAGGAGAATATCGTTGCTATTGGGCAATATATCGATATAAAGCTTGGGTGGCTGTGGTGCTGGTGGTAGAACGTCGACCCAGCATCTTGGGAAAAGGACAGTATCAGTGGTATTGTCCCCTCTGGTGTAGAATGCCCTAGATTTGTTATAGACATTAGTTTCCTGCAGCCCAGGCAAATTTGCCTTAACATCGAATGACACTGACCATGTCTGATTGAGTTTTATCCATGGAATATTCCATTCAATGATATTTTCCCCTGTCATGAAATCCTTGTAGATGTTATCCGGCTGGATGCTAAAGGAGCCTGGAATGTAATCGATATACCAAGGTAACACGTCCCGTACCATTGGATTGGAATCGGTCGTATCAATGTCCCCCACCGCCATGTCAAGATAAGCAGAGATGTTTTCGAATATGTATTTAAAGTAGGAAGCGTCAGGTGCTTCAAAATACAAACCACCTGTGATATTAGCCACGTCTTTTAGAACTTTTTCACTGGAGGTACCATTTGTCATTAAACCAATAACAATTATTTTAACACCCCTGCTTGCAGAGATATTTGCCTCATTTATAACAGCGTTTTCATCTCCGCTTACTGCATCCGTAATAAGTATTATGATAGGGATGTGGTCAGCAGGCTGTCCGTAGAGTCGGAGCTCCTTATTTGACATATTGAGCCCCGCTGATACCCTCTTGGATGGCGGATACATGTCGATCATTTCGATATTGGCTTTTATTCTTTCAAAATCTGAACTTAAATGATCACCAATAGGCCAACCATAGGGTTGGAGGAACGCTTTACCATCAAAATCAACAACCGCCGCTCGATCATGCATCTCAAGGTGTTTATCTATGAAATTCTGAGACTCTTTTTTACGCCAGTCGTAAAAATCATTATCCCACATACTGTAAGAGCTATCGATACAAAAAACAACATCAAGATAATCACGAACACTATGTGCACCCATACCAGTCATGTTCAACGTGATTGTTGTTATCTCATCATGCCCGGTACCATTCAAATATATCTGATTCGGATTGGCATTTTTCGTTAGATTGAGAAAGGGATATACCCTAACATTTAAAACGATACTATCGCCAATTATCGCGCTATTCGATGAACGGATTTCAATGGTTATGTTGTCCATAACGGCGAACGGAATAGAACTCGGTAACGTTACGTTTACAGTGAAATTCGCACAGCTGCCTGCGTTCACGGATATATTTTCAATCTCGATCATCCCGGTCTCATCGAAAATGCCTACAGTCCATCCCTCTTGTGAGGAATCTAGAATATTTATAATATCATCTATCTTTTGGAAGTTATAGACGGTCATATTGAAGACGAGGTAACTCCCGAAATGCCCGAAATTCCCAAATTGTTTATTATCAGGAGTATCGATTTTCACCAGTTGAACCGTTGGTGTGCAGTTGAATCGCCATCCTGCTGCGACAGAAGATACATCATCGTATCCATCATTTGTACCATTGCCATCCGGTACCCTGGAAATCGTTTTACCAATCTCGTGTGGTGAATCCCAACCCACCATATCCAACAATTTACCGTTCGCATCGTACAAGTAGACATTGTCTCCAGAAGTGGACATATTGTCAAAGAATGCATTATCCATCCCGTAAAATAAATAGAAGAAGGGTTTGAAAGAATCGATTATGGTTCCATCTAAAACAATGCACTCTGTATCGCACACAATCCTGTAATTGCCTATGTTTATACTACTATCTCCGATATAAATGAGTTCAATAAAGCCGTTTTGAGGTGAAAAAGGATAGAAATAAATTTCGTTCAGTATAACTGAAGGAACTGGATTCGCTCCAGGACCATTGTTCACTGCACCTGGCGTTGGGCCTGTTGATCCATTTCGGGACCATGAGTCCTCGTAAATTGACAGCGTGTTGTCCCAGTATCTAGCAGCAGATTCTGAAATTAAAGGATCGGGTGTTGTTCCATCTTGCCCATAGCCAACAACAGCAAGTACAGGCTTTGCTAGGTCTGTATAGTTATGGATGGAGATGGTAGCACCTTCGTTGTTCAATACACCTATAACAATTGGTGTCCAAACACTATATTCGCCTAAATCAACCACCGATTTACTCCATGAGCCGTCAATGAATGTCATCCCAAGATCGAGGCTTATTTTCATATCAAGCAGATTTACAGCAACCGGTGTAGGGTTGTATACTTCCACCCATTCGTTGACATCTGGACTATCTTGAATTTCTGTTATTATAAGGGTAGGAATCAGTTCGGTTTTACTGAAATAAATATCACTTCTAACGTTTCGTTTATCCTCCCAGGCTACAAATATATTGCCCTCGCTATCTGAAGCTATGGATGGAGCAATTTGTTGTGCAGCACTGACATCGTCGTTGACCCTCTTATTGTCTGAAAATGTGTTCCCACCATTAGTTGAATTCGCATAATAGATATCAGAATCGCCGTTTCGTTTATCCCCCCAAACGACATGGATATAACCAAAGCCGTATGCTACTATGGCCGGGGCTAGTTGCTCTTCATACCCAGCATCGTCATTGATCTTTTTATTTGATGAGAATGTGTTCCCCTGATTTGAGGACCTCGCAAAATAGATGTCAGAATGGCCGTTTCGTTTATCCTCCCAAGCAATGAATATATTGCCTGTGCCATCTAATGCAACGGAGGGTTCATTCTGTTTGGCGTTCACAACATCGTCATTAACCCTCTTATTAAATGAGAAAGAATTTCCACCATCATTGGAACAAGTAAAATAGATGTCAGAATCGCCGTTTCTCATGTCCGTCCATACAATATAAATGTTACCCATGCCTTCTATTGCTATGGATGGGTTTCGTTGCTTTTCATTCCCAGAATCGTCATTGACCTTTTTATTTACTGAGAAAGTATTTCCGCCATTAGTAGATTTCGCAAAATAAATGTCATAATTGCCGTTTCGTTTATCCTCCCAAACAATGTATATATTGCTTGCGCTATCTACCGCTATGGATGGAGCAGTTTGGTGTGCACCACTGACATCGTCAATGACCCTCTTATTGCCTGAAAATGTGTTCCCTCCATTCATAGAATTGGCGAAATAGATGTCAGAATCGCTGTTTCGATTATCCCTCCAAGTGATATAGATATTACCCGCTCCATCGACTGCTATGGATGGGGATGATTGGTATGCACTGCCAACATCATCATTGATCTTTTTATCGGCTGAGAATGTATTCCCCCCATCAGTGGACTTCGTAAAATAAATGTCATAATTGCCGTTTCGATTGTCCATCCAAGCGATATAGATGTTGCCCCCGCTATCGACTGCCAAAGAGGGCTCATATTGCCCTGCATCCGCAATATCATCATCATCGACTCTTTTATTGGCTGAAAATGTATTCCCTCCATTGGTAGATTTCGCAAAAAAAATATTATAATTACCGTTTCGATTATCCGTCCAAGCGATATATATAATGCCACTATTATCGACTATCATAGAGGGCTCATATTGCCCTTCATTCCCGACATCGTCATTGACCTTTTTATTTACTGAGAAAGTATTCCCACCATCGGTGGACTTCGCAAAATAAATGTCATAATTGCCGTTTCGATTGTCCATCCAGGTAATGTAGATAATGCTTGGGCTTTCCACCGCTATAGAGGGTTTATCCTGTGTTGCATTCACAACATCGTCATTGACTTTTCTATTGGATAAGAAATTGTACCCACTGTCAAGAGATTTAGTAAAATATATATCACGATCGCCATTTCGTAAATCCGTCCAAACAATATAAATTTTGTTTATGCCTGTTGTCACTATGCAAGGGTATATTTGTTCAGAAGTTCCAAAATCGTCATTGATCTTTTTATTGGTAGAAAAGGTATTCCCGCCGTCAGTGGATCTCGCAAAATAGATATCAGGATTATCTATTTTATAAGGATTATCTATTTTTCGCTCATCCATCCAAACGATATAGATTTTGCCTGCTCCATCTATGGCTATGGATGGGGCATATTGGCCCACTATCCTCCCAGGATCGTCATTAACCTTCTTGTTGGTTGAGAAAGTATTTCCGCCATCAGTAGATTTCGCAAAATAGATGTCAGGATTTCTGTTTCGCTCATCCACCCAAACAAGATAGATGAACCCTGCATCGTCTACTGCTAGAGATGGGTTGTATTGCAATGCATCCCCAACAGGATCCGATATAGATTCGTCATTGACTTTCTTATTGGCTGAGAAAGTATTCCCACCATCGGTGGAATTCGCAAAATAGATATCACCCGCAAGCCCATCTCTATGATCAATCCGAGCGATGTAGATGTTACCTACCCCATCTACCGCTATAGAAGGAGAATATTGCATTGCATCCCCAACATCGTCATTGACCCTTTTATTGGTTGAAAAAGTGTTCCCACCGTCAAGCGATTTTGTAAAATATATATCGGGATCTTCATTTCGATAATCTATCCAAGCGATGTAGATATTGCCTGCATCGTCGACTGCAGAAGATGGGGCGTCCTGGGTTCCAGAAGAAGGAATTGAAACTAGCTCATTTACTCGTACATTGGGCTCAAAGGGTGGATCGGCATAAATCACCACCCCAAATAATTCCATGCAAAACAAAAGAGTTACAATAACCCAGGTGAAAATATTTCTAATGTGATTTCTCATATCATCCTCTTTCCCTTTATTTTATCAATTTTTTCACAGCTTTTGTATCTAATTTGAATATTATTCCAACTATCACGTATAAATTTTGTGCTTAAATACAAATTCTATCCCCTATAAAAGTAAATTTCGTGGCATTCAAAGTGGATATCTGATAACCCTCTGTCATCCATAAAATAGTATCAAAGGCACCAAAAGGCATTCGTGTTGAGTGCCTATCCCATCTTTGGCCTAGGTTATTGTAATAGTTAAATCCCGCGGTGACCACCATGCATACTGTCCAAATCGAGGTTAACCTATTATTCATACCAACCCTCCAGTGTCTACTACCAGTATCATTTAACACATTGCCTTTATTCCTTATACGCTTTTCGATTTTAAATCAAAAAAGAAAGAAAAACTAAGGAGAGCAGGGCAATAAAGGAGGAAAAACATGAGCTATTGCCAAAAAAACACGATACCTTACAGCGGCACTTCCCAATTTTTTTCAACCTTAGAATGGAAGAAGTAGCCCCTTCCAGGAACAAAATAATCGTTTTGGCCCATGGTATGCCAGGTTTTTGTCTCTGCATCAAACCATTGTATGAAGTCAACTTCATCCCCGAACGTGATATTGTTCAATCCTTTTGTTCTGTTGTAGCTTGCGAGGGAGGGATAGCTTACCTGGTTCCAGCCAGGGCGGAGAGCTATACTCTGGTTTTGGGTGGGTTGCGTTCCGTTATATTGGAAAATCGTCACTCCAGGTTCGGTGATATGTATCCAGAAGCCCTTGGTTTCGTTTATCTCTTTTAGGTCGTTTCCAAAAGGCTTCCCTACCTTGTAGTGCTTCCAGGGATCGCTTGTATCGGTCACATCCCACCACTGGACTGCATCATATCTGCCTTCGATGGAGCTGAATACGTATTGGATATTCTGCTTGTCCTGAATAAATGGGATGGAAATCAGGTTCCAGCCCTTCTGTAAAATCGAGAAGTTTTCAAGGGATGAGTCTATATTGATCCTTATCGCGGACTGGTTGTTTCTCTGCAGCTCGTCAGTTTCCAAGAGAGTTGTAACATATATCTTGTACTCCCCACCCTCGGTAAAAGTATAATCCCAGCCCAATTGCTGTGTGTCATCCTGGGCCATGAATCCTGAGGTTTTTTTCAGCTCTGGTCCGTAAACCGTGGTCTCGCTTGGGAACTCCGCCGAGATTTCAAAGTCGTCGATGAACCAACCCTTATCTACAACGTACCTGTCTGAAGTGAATCTGAACCTTATTCTGACATCGTCACAGCCGACATAATCCTTGAGTGAAATCGCGACCTTAACGAAGCTTGCAGATTCATTACCATCATAGCTTGCCAAAGTTGTCCATGATGCTCCATTGTAAACATCCACAGTACAATAATCGTAAGTCACTTCCGTTTTATATTTGTGGTAGAAACTCAGATTTGCGCCCACGGCTTCCTTGAGGCTGAAAGAGGGCGATACCAACAACTGGACCGTCTTATTGGTATAGTGTGTTACGGTGCCGCACCACCAACTTGTTGATGGGCTATTGGAGGTGGAAGTTACCTGTTTCCACTGAGTCGTTGAATCGGAACCGTCCAGATCGATTACCTGCCAGCCGTTAATCCCGCTTTCCATGTTATCCGAGAACACCGTTCTTTTTACTGGTGCGCCAAGTTTCCTGATTTCAAGGGAGGTGTTGAACTGGGATTGGCCGTTGCGCCCGAAGTTCTTTGCAGTGGATTTGATGTTATAGCCAGCCGCAGGGTAGGTTCCACCGTCAATGAATGTGTCTATCGATTGAATTCCCACATCATCGAAATAGGGTACCCGGACTGTGATGAGCAGTGAATCCGTCACCGAGGGCTCGGCTTGGGAAGTTGCCTCAACCCAAATATGGTAATCACCGCCGGCTTCCCCTCCCGGGACAGTTACAGTGAGGGTAGCAATTCCATAGGTTCCGGATGGAAGATTTACAGCATCTGGGACAATATCGATCGTCCATCCTGAAATCGTTGATACTGAAAGATCATAATTATCATCATATCCGCCGTCGTTTGTAATTTTGATTGAAAACTCCTTTGTCTCCGTCTGGTTGATCATCTGCGAGTCCACAGATGTGGAAAGAGAAACATGATAATCCAGAGCCTGAAACGGATTGTCCGCAATCTGTGCAAGATAAAGTGCTGCCTCGATATTGTCCTCACATACAGGTATTACCTTGTCTGCATTTGGATGGAAGGAATCGTACGGGGACGTAACATTGCCATCATTGTCCCACGAGTCAGGGTACAGCTCGATGCAATAGGCGTATATCCCCATCTCTCCGTACAGCCAATCGTCATCGGTTCCGCTTGTGGTATAAAGATCGCTACCCTGTATAGAAGTATACCCGGGATATGAGGAGTTTGCCTTGTTGGTAATCAAACCGGCCATGTCTTCTCCCACGGCCCGAAACAGCTCATCATCATCGGTCTCATTATACGTATACCCCCAAGGATACAATATCAGCTGGCCGTAACTGTGATATGATATCGCGAAGACGAAGTCGTGCTGTGAAACGAAATCGCGAATGGCCCGGGTTTCGTTCTCGGAGAACGGTTCAGGGCCCCTGTAAGTTGCACCTGATGAAGTATTGCTCGCACCGGCTCCGCCCCACATGTAATCATAGTTCCTGTTCAGATCGACTCCATAATAGCCGTCGCCGTTGTCAACCCTGTTTTTTCTCCAGCCAGCTGGTTGATTCTTATGGTCGCGGGGATCATCATCTGGACTGTCGTATTGTCGCCCATCAGGATTGACGCAGGGCACCACCCATATCTGCCTATTATCCACGATATCGGTTATGGTCGCGTTCGATCCGTAATTGTCGGTGAGGTAATTGAGAATGTACAAGCACACCTCTATTGTCAACCATTCCCGCGCATGATGATTTCCGTTATAGTAGATTTCCGGCTCATCCTCTTCGAGCTCAGGGTTGTCCGATACTTTCATGGCCCAGATGTCCCTGCCTTCATAACTCTTGCCGATGCTAACCAGTTTCGTGATATCAGGATATGTAGATGCAATCTGGTTCAATTCCGCAACGGTTTCATTGTAGCTGTGATATACGGTCGTGCCGAGGGGGAGTGGGCCGTCTGCGGTTGTATTAGACACTAAATTGAACCCCAAAAGCTGATTCTCAGGCAAAAAGAGCAGAGATATTAACAATATCGAAAAAAGAATTTTTCTGAATCGGAGATTCTCCATAACTAATTACACTCCCAGTGATGAAAAGATATATTTGCCAGGGTATTTATAATTTAAGACCTACCAACATAATTACTTTAAGTTTACGGTTAATTATGCCCTTCCATAGGATTCTCCCATGGCCACCCCAGAAGCGATCAGATGGGCCACCCTAATGGCCTCTGGTAGAGCACCCCGAACCGTGGAGAGCTCGATGATCGTTTTCAATTCCTCAAGATCCATGCCTATGAATTTTACGTATATGGGTTTATGCTGAGTTTCCACCACTATAAGTTCTCCTTTTCTTATGACATCCAACCTTTTCTGCCAGTCATCAAAGTGCTCCTTCAAGGCGGATTCCATTGCAGCGAAATTCGGCTCTTCTCTGGTTATCGTGACGATGGGCAATTTAATTTTTTCGTACAGCTCCTTAATATCAACAACATTGAAGCCACCCAACGCGACACCGTCCAGCATCACCAATTTCAGCTGCTCCTTATAGCGGGATGAATTGATCATCTCGGTGAGTTTTTCGGAGGCATCAATGCCGTCCACCTCCACCTCGGTCTTGAGCACGGCCTCGATATAGGAAGGAACCCGCATGACGACTCCCACCACCCATGTCTTTTTATCATCGAATCTGAAAGGTGAATCGTCTATACCCAATACCCTGATCTGAGATTTCATGGTTTACCTCGATGAACAATGAATCCTCATTTTAAAAGTGAAAGGTTTCCTGTTATGGAATCGATCATCTCGTTGGGAGCAGGCCCTATGCCTAAACATGTTATGGTATCTGGAGGGACCTCGGTCAGCCCGGCATCTGTAATGAGGCAGGTTGACAGTTTCTGGACCTTGGCCTGCTTCTCCAAATGAAAAAGGTCATCCAAACTTTCTACCTTCACCACCACCTTCTTTGCTCCTTCACTCTTCCATTTCTTGAACCATTTGGAATGGGATCTCTTTGCCTCAAAGGCACAGCACACTGCAGCGTGGGATGCCTGAGCCGCTATCTTTCCGCATGAAAGTCTGAGGTCGTCCCTCACCACTATTATCATCTTATATTTCATGTTCCTCCGAAGATCCAGGGCTAATAAAGCTGTCTTGCGCGAAGCTTTTCCAACTCCTTGATCCTTTTGTCTATTTCACTGAGGCGTTTTTGAGCGGAAAGGCTCTTTTTATGGTAATACTCCATCATGCTCTTGGTCTGTACCCTTGATTTTCTCTCGTAGGTTTTGATGTCCCTTCTCAATTCATAGCGCTCCTTGGCCAGCTTTTGAAACTCCAACAAAGTATCGGTTTCCAAAGGACCCAGGTTATACTCAACTATATCTGTCTGAGGAAGAGGCCTTTCCAATTTCGGATGGAGTCTGCCTAAGAATTGATATGCACCTCGGCGCCAGCCCAAAATAAAAAACAAAAGAGACAAACCTCCCAGAGTAAGCCATAGGTTCAATGGTGTGAAGCCCATTAGATTGGGGCTGCCCAGGACAAAGCCTAACAATACCGCGATGACCACGCTCATAACGGCTCCGATAACCATCTGAAACATAAGTCCCATTTCTGTGTCAAGCTCTTCCGCTCTTGGAAATAGCATCCGTAGCAGAGTGAAACCAGGAAGGAAAAAAATGAGGAGTATGCCCATGGCAATTTGAATCAAATCCAACATCGTTTTATCCTCTGTAAAGTCAAGTAGATTCCCAATATTTAAAGATTTGGGCAATCCCGCAGATAACTATTAAAAGGCAAAAGAGATTATCCCATCCAAATTGACGTGGGAGAGGATAGATTTGGCTGGTAAAATAATAAGTGGAAAGGAAATTGCCGAGTCGATTCGCGGTGAGATAAAGACAAAGGTAGATGAACTGAAAGGTAAAGGCATCACACCCGGTTTGGCAGTTGTTTTGGTTGGTGAGGATCCTGCATCGCAGGTGTATGTAAGAGCAAAAGGAAAGGCATGTGATAAACTCGGTATCTACTCGGATACCATCAAACTGCCAGCTGAGACGAGTGAGGAGGAGCTGTTGAAACTCATAGAAAAGCTGAATGCGGATGAGAAGATCCACGGCATACTCGTGCAGCTGCCCCTGCCTAAACATATCGATGAGGATAAGGTGCTTATGGCCATTAACCCCGATAAAGACGTGGACGGCTTCCACCCCGTTAATGTGGGGCGTATGCTAGTGGGGGCCGAAGGTTTCCTTCCTTGCACTCCACACGGGGTACAGGAGCTGCTTATCCGCAGCGGCAATGACCCTGAGGGAAAGCATGTGGTGGGAGTGGGAAGGAGCAATATCGTCGGAAAACCGGTAGCAGGAATTCTCATGCAGAAGAAGCCAGGAGCCAACGCCACCGTTACCATAGCCCATAGCAGGACCAAGAACCTTACAGAGCTCACCAAAACCGCTGACATCATCGTGGCAGCAATAGGAAAACCCGAATTCATCAAGGCCGACATGGTCAAAGAGGGCGTGGTGGTAATCGATGTCGGTGTGAATCAAGTGGGTACGACACCCGAGGGGAAGAGGATTCTGAAAGGTGACGTGGACTTCGAAGCTGTAAAGGAGAAGGCCTCAGCAATCACTCCGGTACCAGGTGGTGTAGGTCCTATGACCATCACCATGTTGATGAGGAATACCGTGAAAGCTGCTCAGAGAACCTTATAGACGGCTTGCGCAGTAAAACCACCTTGAATCGATATTAATAAGAGAGCGACCGCAAGTTTTGGTCAAAGTTGGATTTTTTATCAGGTAAGGGGATTAAAAAGGCCGGAGATCAAGCTCTATAGAAACATTTCTCGACGGTAATATTCAAGTTTCTCATTTTTCAAAATTATTTTTATGCTTTAACAGCTACTTTAAGCCGATTAAAGCAAAATTATATTAACATGTATGTACATGTTGTCTCTATAGTAACTATAAGACGATAGGGGGTGAGGGGTAACCTCATATGTCTGCTGAAGCACATTCACCATCCAAAAAGAAGCCCCTAATTGAAATGTAGGGAGTTACCCTTCTCAACATCGTCTTTTCATAAACCGAACGGAAAATACTAGTCATTACAAAGAGGTGTGACAATGAGCGTAGGTAAAGAGGGGGTTTTAGCCCTAAAGAGAGCAAAGACTGTGATTATAACAACACTACTCGTTCTCGGAGCTTTTGTTTTGGCCACAACGCCGCCGGGTGAGGAACCCAGCAATATCCCAGATTGGCCAAATGAGAACGAATGGATTAACTACACATTCAGAGGAGAGCCCATCAGGGATTGGGAAGACAAACCTTATGAGAACGATCCCACCCATGGAATAGCAAATGTACAGCCGAAAGCCGTTGATATCGCATCAGGTGTAGATGCCAGCGGTGGAGGAGCAGAAAACAATCCTGGAAATTACACATCGGTTCAATATATCTACAAAGATATTAACAATGACACCGAAGATTTTGAAAACTATGAAGATGATTGGCTGTTTTTCAGAATGAGAGTGGTCAGGGATCCGAGAGGGGGTGGAGGACATGCATACAAATCATACCACTGGGACATCCTCGTGGAGGTCGATGGAGATGTCTATAGCGAACTCGTGGTTGACCTAAACGGAGGCGGTGGTTATTTCCAGTCTGGAACGGTGGGTGTTTATTATAATGATACCGAGGATTATGAATACGATCCAGACAACGATTGGGTATGGGTTCAAAAGGCCAATGCAGACTCAAACAATTTCACAAGAGCTGTAGAAATCGATTACGGAACACCAACAAAAACCGATGACCAATGGTGGATAGAGTACCGGATTCCGGTAATTGCCTTTACCGATTATAATGATAATCAACTCATAACAGAAAGTACAGAATTCCTTTTATTTTTCAGTACCTCTGCATCCAATACAAACCCGTTACAGAAGGATTGGATGGGAGAATATGTATTTGGTGCACCTGCCAACATCACCGTCGAAAAGACCGTCGAAGAGGATATAGTTTCACCAGGGGATACGCTCCATTATAAGATATATTATAATAATACAGGGGATTTCAAGGCCAATACTGTGTGGATCAACGATACAATCCCAGAATACACCACTTTCTTAAGCTGCTCACCTGGTTACACTTCTGTTTCAGGACGGACTTACACATGGCATTTCACTGATGTGGAGCATGGAAACCATACCGTATATCTCAACGTAACAGTGGATGCCGATTTTCCAGATGGAACGATTTTGAAGAACGTAGTTGTTCTCAATTACACGGACGATCATGACGACGAGAAACCAGGCTCTGAAGACGAAACAGAGAACCCTGTGGAAGGGCCCTTTATGACATTTACAAAGGAGGCCGATTCCACCACCGCCAATCCTGGAGACACGATAACATATACCCTCACCTATACGAACACAGGAAGTGGTGGAGCCTATGACGTTGTCATAATCGACACTCTGCCCGATTATGTTGATTTCGATTACAGCGTGCCAGCTCCCACCTCAGAAGTGGGGAACACCTTAACGTGGGAATTCAATGTTGTATCTGGCAATAGTACCAATTATATTTACATATATGTCATTGTAGATCCTTATACCGAGGACGGCGCATATCTTATCAACTATGCCAACATGAGCTATGAGGATGTGAATGAAAATCCATATCCGACTATCGAGGATTGGGCAAATGTCACGGTAACCTCACCTCTGATGACATTCAGCAAGACCACGAACTCCACAACAGTAGATCCCGGGGACGAGATCACCTATACCTTGAACTATGAGAACACTGGAACCGGCAATGCATACAATGTGCAAATTAAGGATACGATCCCACAATACACCACATTGGTCAGCACAAACCCTGGATACGACCATCAGGATGGCAATACCTATATCTGGAATTTCTCCACCATCGGAGGAGGAGTGAGCGGATCCATTACAATTACAGTTAAAGTGGATGTTGGCACTCCTGACCAAACTGTCTTAAACAATACAGCCACCCTCGACTACCAAGACCCAAACGATAATGATTATCCTCAAGAATCGGATTATGCGGAAGTAACAGTTACAGCTCCTGATATTACCATTAGTAAAGAAGCGGATGTCAGTTATGCAGACCCAGGAGATATCATCACTTATAATATCACTTACTCCAACAATGGAAACGGTGTCGCTGCACATGTCTGGATAAACGATACCATTCCCGCAGATACAACATATGAATCTTCCACTCCAAACTATACCGCGGTTTCTGGTGATACATACACATGGCACTTCACAGATGTCGGCCCTGGCACTTATTATATCACTCTGAAAGTAAAAGTCGATATTGGCACGGAACCAGGTACCACCTTGCTAAATGAAGTCACCCTGGAATACACAGATGCAAACGGGAACCAACCCTATGATACCGAGTCTGATAACGCCACTGTAACCTGCACAGCTCCCGATATGACAATCAGTAAAGAAGCGGATGTCAGTTATGCAGACCCAGGAGATATCATAACTTACAATATCACATACTCCAACAATGGAAACGGTGTGGCAGCACATGTGTGGATAAATGACACCATACCGGCAGATACAACATATGAATCTTCCACTCCAAACTATACCTCCCATTCGGGTGATACATACACATGGTACTTCACAGA
>CP070739.1:226383-244635 GCA_020347705.1 Methanomassiliicoccales archaeon
AAAGTAAAATTACAGATATGATTAGTAATAAAAAAGAAGATATTTTTTAATATATTCATATAATAAATATAATTTATTAAGGAAAAATGAATAGAACAACAACAACAACAAATTCTGTTAATGGAGGCATGCTTGTGGGTTTACCTGGTGGGAAGGTCATAGATTCCTTGACAGGAGGGGACAAGACCTTATTCGAAGTCCTTGAGAGGCTAAGAGCTGAGGAATTCGAGGGATACGTGAGGACTACCGTTGAAGGTGATGAAAAACCTTCAGAAGGCTACTTATTATTCAAAGATGGCTTAGCTGAAATTGGAATTTACTTCGGTGAAGAGGAATTAAAGGGTGATTCGGCACTTCGGCCAATTATCGCGGATTCGCTGAAAAAAGAGTGCTTAATCGATATCGGTTCTTACTCTTATGCTTCATCTTCCATCAGGGTAAAACAGTTGATCAATCGTTATCCTGATGCTAAATTAGATTTGGAGGACCTCGATTTGGAGAGCGAAATCAATTCTATTCGTGAGGAGGAGGGAAGGAGAAGGAGAGACATGATCGATGAGGAGAATAAAAAGCGAAAGCTCAATATGGAGCTTGTTACAAGGGAGGATGAGCTTTACGAGAAACAAAAGAGCCTTGAGCGGGAAATGGAAATGAGAAAGGAAAGTGAAAGAGCGCTTAAGAAGCTTCAGGAGGAGATCGATTCAATCAAACAAGGGAGTATGGCCATTATTAAACATTTCACTTCAAAAGAAGGAACGCTGACAGATCAAGATGTCTTGGATATAGCAGAAAAAAAGATCGAAGAGATAAAGCTCAAAAAGGAATGGGAGAACTTAGAAGAGGAGAAGAAAGCATTAGAAGAAAGAGAAAAGGACATATCTGGTAAAGAAATGGAGCTTACCGTCAAGGAAAATCTGATTTCCAAGAAGGAAAGGGAGCTGGAACTCAAAAAGGATTCCATTGAGAGGGAAAAAGATGAGCTTGATAGGGTTTGGAAGGAGTTCGGAGCGGAAACCGAAGGCCTGCGAACCCAGAGGACGGAAATAGAGGCGACCCTCGCTGAGCACATTAGAAACGAGAAAAAGCTCATGGAAAGGGAAGACGAGTTAAGGGCAAGGGAGAAGAAATTCGACGAGGAGAGAAAGGATTTTTTGAAAAGAAGGGAAAATCTGGCAAAAACCGAGGAGAAACTCCAAGATAGAGAGGAAAACCTGAACATTACCGAGGTAAAATTGAGCGATTTAAAGAAGGAAATAGAGGCTAAAAAGAAGGAAGCTCAAAAAGAAATTAAACTGAGAAAAAAAGAGGAAGATAAGTTAAAAAGGATGAAAAGGGAAATTGAGAATCGTGAGGATGACATCAACGCTGCGAAGATGGATCTGAACAGAATAAGGGAGGAATTGAGTATTAAAGGGCAAAAAATTGAATTCGAATTCGAGCAGCTTTCGAAACAAAAAGAGGGTTTGAAGAAGGATGAAGATGAGATTAAGGATCTTTCAAAGGCCTTAAAATCCACGGACAAGGATTTAAAAAATCTTGAAAAGATACTAAAGGAAAGGGAAAATAAGATAAAAAAGACCGAGAAAAAATTAAAAGAAGAAGGAAAGGCAATCAAAGGTAAGACAACATCCATCGAATCATCTCTAAAAGGCCTCTCGGGACAGAAGAATGAGTTGAAGAAATTGGAGCAGCGAATAGAAAAGCAGAGAAAGGAATTGGAATCCAAGGACTCTGGGCTCCAAGAACTTGCCAGTGAATTAAAAAAGCGTCAAAAGGACCTTGATTTAAGAGAGAAGAGCATCGAAGAAAGGGAAGGGGCCATTGAATTTAAGGAGAGCGAGGTGGAGGACGAAATTGAGGAAAAAAGAACAGAAGTGGAAAGAGGGGTCAGGAATTTGAGGGGCCAGGAGGATTCACTGGCAAAAATGGAGAGCGACCTTGAAAAGAGAAGCGATGAGCTTTCCCTATTTGAATCCGAGCTACAGAAAAAGGAAAAGGAGATAAAGACCTTGGAAAAGGAACTTTCTGTCCGAGAAAAGGAAATGGACAGATATAAGGAATCCCTTGATTCACAAGAAAAAGATTTAAAATCCCAGCAAAAGGAACTCAAAAAGGAAATTTCCGATCTTGAGAAATTGAAGAAGAAACAGGATGAGGACTTATCGAAAAAAAAGGATGATCTAGAAGAGCAAAAAAGACATCATGAAGAGGATGAAGATACTCTTAAGGTTAAGGCGATCCAACTTCTTGACCGAGAAAAAGCACTTGAAGAAGAGTTCGAGGAACTCGAAGAGAAGAGAAAGGATATGGAATTGGTAAGAAATGAAATAAAACAAAAGGAAAAGGAACTTAGAGACCTTGAGAAGGATTTAAAGAAGGATGAAAAAACCCTTGAAAAACGTGAAAAGGAGCTTGAGAGCAGAGAAAAAGGGCTCGCAAAAAGGGAGAAGGACCTTGAAGAGAGACAAAAGAGTTTCCAGAAAAGGGGTCTAGAGCTCGAAAAAATAAGAGAAAGCCTCGAAAAACTTTAATATGGTATTATTTGTAATTATCTAGGGGATTGCACAGGTAAAATAGACTTGAGCCTTAAAATCCGTTGAAATTTCATCTGCCTCTAAAAATCCAATAGATATATATTTGACGAATTAAAATAAATATACTGGCATCATTAATTATGGTGTGAAGTGTAATTCAAACGGATATTTTTAGACCCTCATTTCATATGGTGCTATTTATAAATGAATTGCTTTCTTTATATCTCTAACTTACATTGTTCTATTAATGTATCCTGCTAATTGGTAAATTGGTATAGAATAGGTAAATACCAGTAAATATTTAATAATCAATAGGGCCATGGTATATCGGTTACGAATCCAACAGCTCTTGACCTATTTGGCTTAATATGGAAAAATTAATAAATATATACGCTTGTATGATACTGAATAACGGTGGGTTAAATTGAAAAAACAATCGAAAAAGAAGGTCACCGCGATCTTATTGTTGATTGCTATCCTCATTGGGATGGTTCCTGCGGTCCAAAGCGATACTGTCGAGGGTATCAAACCATCCCCAGACTATGGAATTTATGACAAAATAGAGGAAATCCAGGATGAAAAGAATGACAGAATCAACAGTCCTGAGATTCTGAATGAAACCGAGGGCAGATTCGACGACATCACGATGACATCAGGAGAAGAGAAGTTCGATTTTACGGCAGGAAGGGAAACGGTTTCCCCGAACATCATGGTTCCCAAGGTTCTCGGCATATACGATGCCATGTTGGAGTGGGATTCCATCAACAACAAACAGATTACCGATTGGATCTTTCCTCCCCCCTTGGGAAAGGGCTTGCCGCTACATTATTACATATATTCAAAATATATAACAAACACGACCATTATCGAGCAATGGACCAATGCAAGCCTAAGGGAGGAGGTGATAACACCAGATATCCTCCATCTCTCGCGCTGGTGGGAAGTCAATGTTGATGATGACGCTGGGAACATTCCTGACATTGAGGTGTTTTTTGACCCTGTCTGGGAATGGACAATTGGTGAAATCTTCGACAGGATAGTAAATCAAGATCCAATCGAGATCCCTGTCAGCGTTCATTTTGATATCAGAAGACTCAATAACGCGCCGTTTAACATCCCCGAATTCAGGAACCTCGAGGTCTACGTGGCCAAGTCCCTTAGTTACAGCGGCAAGAATTTCGTTCTGTTCATTGGTCTTAATTTTTCCCATGTTGCAACGCGGTTTAACGCCTCGGTTTCAGTGAGCAAGGTCGGTGTAGGAGGTCTTTCCATCAACTGGAACACCTTTCCACCCTCGATCGACTGGGATTTGGCCGATGTTATCAACCTGGTAGGCCCATATTATCTCAATTGGGACTATCCTTTAAACGAGGCAATTTCCACCTTCAGCCTTGAAATAGCCTCTGCCAGGATAGAATTCACTGACGACCCCGATGAACCTTACCACTTCCTTAACCGTAGCTGGGTTGACTTGGACTTTAAAAATAGAACCACGAAAACCAAGGTGCCGAACTATGCCGAGGTGATGGTGGATGCGGATGATGATCTCTCTTCCTTCGATAAGATCACATGGGATGCTCAGCATGAGTGCGATGCTTTCGCCAAATTCTTTGATAGCCAACAAAACGTTACGTACGCGGAGATCGAAATTGGTAATCTCGTTGATGAAATCAAGTTAACTATGGATGTGGTTGAAAAGAACAATCAGAACGTTACCATAATCAATTACACTTCACCCGGAGGGATCGTGGACTATTTTAATGTTCAGCACTACGAATTCTTTGACATAAGTTATGAAAACCTCACCCAGGAGAAAATCGACAACGGTGAAGTAGAATATATCCACCTGTTCTTCAATGTAAGCAGGCTGCCAAAAAGATTGTATTTGGAGGGAGTTTTCTATTTGGAGGAGGTGGAGGATACACCCTCGATGGGGCTAGGTGGTGGTATCGTTCCCCAAGTTATAGAAATGCTGGCCCACCGCGTAATTTCAAGATTCACGAGAATATCAAAGACCTTAAGCTCCATACCTTACAGGCTGTTGGCCATCACTGAGCAGGGCAGTTTCGCCACCATCGACACCTTTGGGCTGGACGATATAGATAGAATAGAATTCGTTTTCACAAGTGGAGATTACGTCACAACCCATGGGAATTTCTTCGCTTTTTACAACAATACAAGGCCCTCCAATTACCCCATAGCGCAGATATCCCTGAGCGGAAGAATATCCAAAGTCAGTTACTTCAACGCGAGCTTTCAAGAGGACGCCGAAGCAGAGATTGGGATGATGAGCAATGAGCGGTTCAGGTCACTCTATGTTGATGATATAAACTTGCTGTACGCCGAGGTGAATATATCAAACGTCCCGGGAAGCATCAGGATAGAAAAGGCAGCTGAAAAGATGAGTTACGATGGAGCAGGGACAACAATCGATGAATTACGATTCGTTTCCGATTATCAGGGGAGCTACATGGATCTCAGGATCTTCGATTTGAACGCCTATATCGAGGTGGATTATAGTCAGTATAGAACATATATCGCCACAAAAGCTTTAGAAGATGTAATCGGAGAAATCGAATTCTTGGTTACCACCGGCCCTATCTACCGCTTATCTGGAAATCATCTGCTTGTTCGCCAGGAAACAGATTTCAGCCTTATCTCTGGGAGAATCAAGGATATATCAATGCTTGAATATATTCCGGGCTTCGGCGGCAAGATAACTGTTAACTTTGTCCAAGAAAACACTATGAATATTTCTCTTCTTGATAACCGCAGCGAGAAAATTGCCGCGGATTTGATAATCGATCCAATGCCCAATTTTATTTCTGTGAATCTTTCAGCATTATTCATGTGGAATATTGCCGGATTCGACCTTCCACAACTCGATACCGGGGGAGTCCTTGGATTTGTGAACATTATCTTTGGAATAGCGGCGATGGGCAATGAAATATTGGCTATAATCGATAAGGCTACACACAGCGCCCTTGCCAATATCGGTAACCTGGTGACGGACCTTTCCTTTTCATACAGCACCAATTCGCACACCACACTCATCGGGAAGATTATAAGAGGAGAGCACTTCACCTTGGATGACGTTGACTGGATGCATGGAATATCCGCGATTCAACAGGTTGAGGGATCCGATATATCAATGGCCGCCAAACTTTACCTCAGTGGGCTTCCAACAAATGCAGGTATTTCTACCAGGATCTTCGGTAGCATTATCCTTCTCGATTTACATATTACCAATTACGCTCCGAAGCACAACTGGCTTTGTATAGATATAAAGGGTTTACAAAATAGGGATGTCCTGCTATATATAAACGATATCCAAGAAGGTATGGACCTTAATCTAAAAATCGAACTCGTTTCCTTATTAAATATCATCCCTCAGTATGCTGAAGGAAATATAACTATGGACTCCAACGTTGGTGTGGGCTCATTGTATGGTAGAATGCGTCAAATTGTGCCAGAAATTACGATTACCGAGGTTTTCCTTTCTGAGCTGCCTAAGGATCTGGACACGTCGTTTCTTCTGGCTGGAAACATAACCATCGATTATAAGGCCAACCGCGGGATAGAATACATGTTCGCCAAGAATACGAGAACAAGAAACGGGGAATTCTACGATATCTATGCATTGTTGCACGAGGTGCCAAAAGAACTTGAATTATGGGTCACTCCGGTCTACGATTATGATATGGACGGCTCGCTTTTACAGACACTACCAACAATGAATATTACCTCTTCAGATAAGACCCTTGACGCCTACATTTTTGCCGACGGTAAAGGAATAGGCCAAATGGGCGTATTCGAGGTTCAATTGGTAAATGTAGGCATATCAGTGAGGGGAAAATACGAAGATGATAAATACAAAGTCACTTCGACAGGTATTGACTACCTTTGGGTACATGTTATGGAGCTCCCGATCATGGATGGGCACAATACAAGATCCATCGAACTCGTTGGTAAGGATATTTATAGCTTTGACATCACCGTTGACAATCTTTTCGGGAACTATCCTATAATAGGGATCGAGAATACAAACGGAGGCGAACTACAGATGGTGATAGATCATGAGATGGACGACTCAAAGGTAGGCCTGGCTTTAATCGACTTCAAAACAACTGGCGGCCTGCCCTCTTCCCCCTCGATACTTATAAACGGTGGATCTGTGAACCTCGAGAAGGGCTCCTCCCATGTGATCGTTCCTGCCCCGATTCTTACATTGTACTTGACTATCCTCAGCTGAGGTCGTTATGAGAGATTAATGGTAGGGTTTAAAAATGATGGGTGAAGAAAATTCACGATGTCCCGAATGCGGACTGGTTCTTTATCAGGAGGTCCCCCAGTGCCCAAGATGTTTTGCCATCATAAAACCTCCGCCCTCTGAAGGTCCCATGGTGGAAAGGGTTTATGAGGAAGAGGTGGTAAAAAAAACCCCCAAAGAGAGAAAAGATATCAAACGAACCTCTTTGATACTCATCACATTGATTATTGTCATTTGCATCATCATTGCACTCTCTTATAATTTCATAATCCCCCGAATAGAACTCAACGTGATAACCCGTTACAGGGAGAGCACCGGTCTGTCCATCAATTTGGACTCGAAGGTCAACAATGAAGGGACTTTGAGCATCCAATATTTCACCATGAACATAACTATAACGAATTCCAGCGATATTTTGGTGGCAAAAGGTGATTATTTTATCGCCGATCTTGATGCCCATTCGTCCCATAACCTGGATAACATACACTTCTTTGGAGACCAATACGAACCCTATCGCATCACCATTAAGGTCAATTTCGAAGCCGAGGGAAAAGATTATTCGGAGAACTACGAACATACAGTGAGCGAATCCATGTATATTAACTACGAAGACAAGTTCATGCAATGGGGCGGTTGAAGAGATTCTCAGCAATTGGTTTCGAATCATTTAATACAAACCCTCGTCGCTATATTTTAATAATACAATGCCGATACAGTCCTTCGCATTCGATGATGCCCACAAAAAGTCGTTACCGCTAACCTGATAAATACCGCATGCCGCGGTAACTCAGTTGGGAGAGTGTCAGACTGAAGATCTGAAAGTCGCGTGTTCGAGTCACGCCCGCGGCATCTCAAACCTTACATAGATTGAGATAAATATACTCACCCTTAAATAATAGATAAAACATAACTATTCCGAGAAGGCGAGGGTAACAAGGTTGTGATTCAAATGCCGGTTCCTTTTAGTAAGAGGGATAAATACTCCACCCCAGAGATAGACGAGGCGAAAAAGATCAGGGACGCTGCACAAACGGAACACAAAATCGCAAAACTCAGGGAAAAGGCAGCGACCAAAAGGAATAAGTCGGCCCATCAGAAGGAGAAGGCCGCCATGTTCAGGAAAAAAGCGGCAAAGGCCAGGGAGCTTTCGCTAATTTATAAGGAAGAGGCTGAGCAGCTGGAACACCAAGCCTCTGAACTTGAAAGAACGCTTCGGCCCATCTATCCCAAAAGAGATAGAAGAGAACTCGACAGATACGATGAGGGAGCTGGAGGTTACGATAGAAGAGATGATAGGGCGAGGGACTACGATAGAAGGGATGACTGGTAACCGAATTCTTGGATTTTAATCGATTATTAAAAAGCCTAATATGTTTTCAGGGCTTTGATGAGAGCAGAGGCAACAAAACCACCGATGACTGCAACATCCTCTGTGGGAAGAATTTCCTTAATAGATACATCAAAAAGCATGTTCGAATACGGTGGAACCTCGTCGTCGCCTTCCCATAGTATCACGGTCACGGGAATCTTCGGAAAAACGTCCAAAATTATGGAAAAATCCCCATGGCCGCCCTCTTTTGCTCGGATTCTCTCACCTACATATCTTAAAGTCCTGGGATTTGGGCCGAATGCATCCGTAATTCGATTTACGGCCCTTGCACAAAATGCGCTATAATACACCTCCCCTCCCTCAAGCTCTCTAAATGAAATAAGTTTACCCTCTGGCTTCACATCTTTTGAATATGCGAGATAATGAAGAAGAAGAACGGCCATAAATGGATAAACATCCTGATCCTCGGGATTTTTCACGGTTCTTTTTGAGGGTGTAATATGATACTCCTCCCCTAAAAAAAGCAATATAAACACGGTCTTTTTGGAATCGTATTTCGCGCCACTTTTTTCTGAAACCTCTATTGGATCTCGCGCTATAAGGTCCTCCCAGGCCTTGTTCATTGCGGCTTCGTAGGTTACTTTTTTCTTTGGTTTGCTCATCACTTTCTTACCTTCTGCAAGATGGGGTATAGTCGAAGCAAATTAGAATTTTTCTGCGCACAAGTTTTAAATTGCCATATCTTCTTTCTCGCTTTAATCCGGTGAGTGGATGATAACCGTTCTCCGATTAGGGCACAGAAAAGAAAGGGATAAAAGGGTTACGACCCACGTTGGCCTTGTGGCCAGGGCCTTTGGGGCCAACCAACTTTTAATCTCAACAAAAGACGAGGCTTTAGAACGTACGCTAAATGATGTGACAGATAGATTCGGAGGGGAATTCCAGGTTAAAACCGGTGTTAAATGGAGAAAAATCCTAAAAAACTGGGAAGGCATGATAGTGCATTTAACGATGTACGGGGAGATTATCGATGATATCCTGCCCAAGATTCCAAAAAAAGAGAATCTGATGATCGTAGTAGGTGCTGAAAAAGTACCAGGGGATGTTTACAAAATGGCTCACTTCAATATTGCAGTAGGAAACCAACCACATTCCGAAGTTGCAGCGCTTGCGGTATTTTTGGACCGGGTCTTAAAAGGGAAGGGGCTACAAATGGATTTTCAGGGAAAAGTGAGGATAATTCCCTCAAAAAAAGGAAAAAAGGTTGTGGAGATAGAGTGACCGAAACAACACCATCTAGGGAAGAGTGCATCGAAATTCTAAAAAAATCAGGCTGCAATAAGAACGTGATTGCCCATTGCTTGACAGTTGAAGGACTGGCTGTACAAATAGCAGCACTTGCGAAAGCAGATAAAAACCTTGTAAGCCTCGGTGCCCTTCTCCACGATATCGGCCGCGGAAAAACCCATGGAATCAAGCACGCCGTAAAGGGAGCTGAAATGGTGAGGGAACTGGGCCTTTCAGATAAAATTGCACTTATAATCGAAAGGCACATAGGTGCAGGATTAACCCGAGAAGAGGCCGAGAAACTGGGTCTTCCTAATCGGAACTACATGCCTGAGACCCTGGAGGAGAAAATAGTGGCCCACGCCGATAATCTGATCGATGATAACAAAAAAGGGCCTGTTTCAGAGGTTGTGGAACATTTTGAGAAGCTGGGGTATAAAGAGGTCGCAAAAAAGGTTATTGTTTTACATAATGAATTAAGCCATATCTGCGGAATTGATCTGGACCTTATCTAAATTATTAATAAAACTCATACCAAAAAGGATATTAACGAAAAGGTCTTTTGTTTTTGAGATGAACCAATTCGGATTCGATGAAGAACTGATCATGGATGTATTAAAGATATTTATCGCCATGATTTGTGGTGGTATCATCGGATTCGAAAGGGAACTCAAGGATAAACCCGCAGGATTGAGAACCAATATCCTGGTTTCCACCGGTTCCTGTCTTTTTGTGATATTCGCACTTCGCGCTGCTTCAATGTTCCAGGAGGAAGCAGGCCGTATAATGGGGCCCATTATCACGGGCATCGGGTTCTTGGGTGCAGGAACTATAATCAGATCCAGGGGCTCTGTAAGGGGACTGACCTCGGCTGCAACCATATGGGTTGTCGCGGGAGTGGGTATGTTGGCTGGATTGGAGCAGTTTTTATTTGCGCTCACCATCTCTTTAGTGGGATTGTTCATTCTCCTCATACTGCCCAAAGGGGAGGAGGCGATCTCGCTAATTGGAGTAACGGACCTTGAATACACCATCATTACCAATCCCACTCAATCCGCGATCATTAGAACGAGACAGGTTTTAAAAGAACTGTCCATCAACTACTTCAAGTTCCATGTGGCCAAGGATAACGAAACGTACAAAATCAAATTCTTTGCCCATGGAAGGCATGCTGAATTATCCAGGTTGATTCCAAGATTGCTAGAGTTACCTGATGTAATGGAGGCCAGAATGGAGAATCCGAAGTATTCAGATTGAATTTTATTGGATTTATAGTGAGGGAGATTTTTGAAAAAGATATTGTTCATTTGTGTTGGTAATTCCTGCAGAAGCCAGATGGCCGAAGGATTTGCGAGACATCTCGGTAAAAAAGAAGTGGCGGTAAAGAGTGCGGGCACAAAACCCGCCCTGGCAGTGTCAGGGAAAGCGGAACTGCTCATGGCAGAGGAGGGTATCGATATCTCCTCCCATTACCCAAAACCAATCTCCAAGGATGATCTGGAATGGGCCGACAAGGTGATATTGATGGGGTGTGGTGTTGAATGTCCGGATGTTGGTACTATGGGGGATAAAGTGGAGGATTGGGGTATTGACGACCCTATCGGACAGCCTATTGAGTTTTACAGGGGCATCAAAGAAGAAATTAAAAAAAAGGTAAAAGACCTATTAAATCGCATTTAGATATTCCGATAATCAAACCCTATTTCCGCATTCATTGCAGAACTTGGATTGAATGGGAATATGAATCCCGCATCTTGGACAGGATCTCGTTTCATAGGATTGGGGTATAGGAGGAGGCCAGTACCGTCGATCCTGCCATTTTTCAATAACCTTTGCAGGCAAATAGGCAATGACGATAAGAAGCAGAGATGATAGCAAAAAGAGAATCACCCCCCCACCCTGAATAATACCGTGCTCTCCAGCCAATGCTACAATAAGACCTAAGATAATAAAACGTGTGACCAAGGCTGAAATGCCCATAGTAAGCGCCATCATCTTACCAGCTCTCGAGCCGACAATAAAAAGAAAGACGATTAAAATAAGGAATACGAAGGTGGTGGAAAAAGCAGGATTTACGATCTCCCATATCGGCACAGTCCAGATTGCAAGGAAGATGCAGATTAAAACGAAGAGAACCTTAAATATCATGTTGTAGCCGTATATTTCCCTGTATCTTTTGGCGGTCTTTCTAGGTGAGTCCATACCTGCAATCACTTGCCCGATCATCCCTAGGCCACCCATTGCATAGGCGGTCTCGATTATGTGGTTGCGAAGCTCCTCTATTATACCTTTTCTCGCCTTACTGGGAATACTCAACATCCAGAATTTCACGTTTGACAGATACGCCTCCATCTCTCTGCTCATTTCCCAGCCTCCAGGACTTGGTTGCAGCTCGAAACCATCTTCGTCCACTCCTTCTTTGCTTCCCCTAAGGCCTCTTTACCCTTTTTTGTGAGAGCGTAGTACTTTCTTGGCATACCTCTTTCTTGTGTTATCCATTCACTCTTGAGGTAGCCTCTTTTCTCGAGGCGGTGAAGGGCGGGATACAGAGTCCCCTCCTTGAGGTCATAGTAACCCATAGAGAGTTCTCTCAACTCCTTTATTATCTGGAAACCGTACTTTTTACCGGAGCTTAGCACCGCCAGTATACACAGCTGAATCGAACCTTTCTTGAGCTCTCTTACCCATTCTTCTCCTATGCGTTTCATACCAACCAAAGGTATCCCCAACACGCTATTTTTTACTTGTGCTTGAAATAAAAAATAGGGAGGAAAGCATCTCAGTATCCAGGGGGAGCCATTGGCGGCGGGGGAGGCGGGGGCGGTGGAGGTGGTACAGCCTGGTTCGGACTTTGTCCGAAAGGATACTGTGCCTGTGCAACCGCCTTACCCTTGCGCTTTTTAACAGATACCAATGCAACCACGACGATCACCGCAATAAGTGCTATAAGCAGCTGACCGCAGACGATATTCCCAGGCAGCAGATTAAGCGCATAGTCCACCACCTCAAATAACAGGGCCGTGGCAACCAGCGATGGATCGTGGTATATGTTGTTGCCTGCAGGATAAATATAACCGCCCTGGATTATGAAGCCCCGAAGTTGATTTCCTTCCTTGTCTTCATCGCTGAAGGGCTGACCTCCATGTACCTGATATGTAATGTTCTCATCCTCACCGTCCACTTCTGCATCGGAAACCCATGTGAGCTCCCCAATCTCCTGCCAGTTGTCCTTGAACCTGATCACATCCTTTTTTACAACCTTGGCATCTACGATTCCATCTCCGTTCTCATCCATTTCCTCAGTCCCGTTACTCACAACCGCGCTTACTACATCTTCTTGGTTCGGATCCAATGCCTCGTATTCCGCGTTTCCATGGCCTTTGATATTCTTTATGAACTGCTCATCCACCCATTCTTCCACCTTCTCGGGTATTAAATTGGCAAAGAATCCATGATTTATGAGGACGATGCCATCTCCTCCTGAGAAATCCCATCCCTCTCTCAGATGGTCGAATTTGAAATCCGCGGCAACTGAAACACCGGTGTAGTCCTTGCTCGTCTTGTACTTGGAGTCGATGATATTCTTATGGTTCCCAGAGTCCACCTCGACCTCGTACCACGGAACACCGGTTATGTTCACCTCGTCCACATTCGCAGTGACGTGGAAAGTGAACTCGAGCTTGTCAAGCTTATTGTCAGGATCACTTAAAATCAATTCACCTTTTTCATTTTCAATTCCATAATCGATGTCCTCGGCCCATATCGAGAAATCCCAGGATTTGGTTGTTGTATCCTCGGGATCGTTTGATTCTACGACCTGGGATCTATGCCACGCCCTTTGGAGGTTTATGGCCTTGGTTACACCCTCATGCTGATCGGAAATTGCCCATAAGCCTGGGTCTTCGTCTCTTTTTACGAAGTCGAAAACTCCATTATCCGCATATTCGGGATGATCATCCCAAACCCCAGGCAAGGGGGTGTAGAACCTACCATCGTCTTTGTACTCGAAAAGAACAAAAAGCTTCTGGCCGAAGACCGTGACTACAGGGATGGGATACCTCCCTACGAAATTACCGTTGGCCTCGTATACTTCGGCAGCCCCAAGGAATCTAACATAAGCACAGAATATCAAAATACCGTTAGGATTTTTCTCGGTTCCATAGATAACACCGAACCAGGATAAGGCACCGTTTTTGGTCATGTTTATGGCCACATAATCCCCTTGGTCCCAATTATCGTCGGAAGGTTTTTCTCTGGTACCGGTTTCCAAAATCAGATAATCATCGATATCAAGATCATTTTCCTCTTCTCCGCTCACATTGCCCACGACACCTATGGTACCAATAAGTAAAAGTGCACACAGTATCAGGGACATCCAGACATTCTTTTTATGCCTTTTTTCCATGTTATCACATCCGTTTGGACATAGACGTGCTACTTACCTTGCGGTTCTATGACCATAGTAATACTATGGTCTTCAAAGTATTTAAAACTTTTTATGATATTATTGAAATGATAAATGCATAAAATCGCCCAAAAAACTTAATTAACAATAATTCCATGAGGACATGGTAATCCTAAAATAGGGTAGTAAAGACATCATACGCAGGGATTCAAGGTATGAGAAGAAATCGATGTTGGATGCTTGACTCGAGTATTTTTACATGGTTTCAATCTCTGATCTTTCGAACAATTTCCGTAAATAGCGTTAGAGCAGATAAGTTGACGGTGAAAAAAGATTTTCAAATCAATTCATTTTAGGATTGCAGGAAGAGTGTATGTAGATGCAGCAAGATAGATATGGAATTGATTCCCTAAGAAGCCCGCCAGTAAAGGAAGGAAATACCTACAGAGTAAAAATCGAAAGCACTGGCAGAGAAGGAGATGGAATAGCGAAGATAGAAGGTTTCGTTGTTTTCGTTCCAGGTGCAAAAGTTGGAGAAGAACTGGATGTGAGGATTAACAAGGTCACGAGGAGAGTGGGTTTCGGAGAAAGGGTTGGTGAACTAGAGCCTGAAGAGATACAGGAAACAGAAGAGATCCCAGAAACGGAAGAGGCCTCTGAGACTGAAGAGTTACAGGAATCAGAAGAGGCCCCAGAACCAGAAGAATTGGAGAATATAAAAGACTCAGAGGATTAAACTGGAATATCAGAACTCTACTATCTCCTCTCTTGCAACGGCCACTCTATTTGGAAAATATTTTAAGATCACCACATCTCCGATGGATTGAATCCATCGATACGGTATGTTGACACTCCTTGAACCCTCAACGAGCAAAGGATTCGTTTCCTTCAGGAAAATACCGTTTACCGTGCAATTATCCATATCCATAATCAGGTTGTCCACGTTGCCGAGATAGATACCTCCTGGCGTGTACACCTGCATGCCCATTATTTCCGAAACGGCCTCGAGCATATTTTTCCCACCTTCGATTTCTGCCCTTATTGTTTTACTGGTTAATGAACCCTTCGGTATACATTTGAGGCATGTTTGGGATTGGAAAAAAAATTTTTTATGTTGTGAAAAATATATGACCGTGTTAAACGATTTTAATTTTTGGGAAATTAAAAATTTTTATGATAAAGATTCTAAAGCAGGGCTATATCCAGATAGCTGTAGACTAGGAAATTGCAGGCACGATTCTTATCAGATTGGTGGGATAGAGGGATAAAAACGAAGGGGCAATTAAGAAGAGCAGGAAATAACAGCCTGGTTCAGAGAAAAATATAAGTACTACAGAAGTGGTGACTTTTACTATAAATTTCAACGGTGAGTTGAGTCATGGATGGACCGTATGATGGCAATGTAAACTCCAATCAAATGGATACCGAGGGGTATAGGGGTAAAGGGATTAGACCAAAAAGTGATGGTTGGAATAAAAACCAGGCCGCATCCGGGGCAAGATACCAGGCCCCGGGTGGAAAACCCTTTACGCTGGGCAAATTACAGATTGCTGGGATCCTCCTGATTATCGTATTTATCTGGGGAATTGTGAGTGCAGTAACCATCGCGATGTTCGAAATACACCTCCTCGCTTTAACGGAGTTCGAGGATGACAACCGGGCAGATATTTCCGGTTTTGTAACCGATGAAGAGGGGCATAGCCTTGTGAACGCAACTGTAGCGATTCACGGCACTCAACACTTCGCAAAAACCAACTCGGAGGGATTCTATACCATTGAGGATGTCAGGGAAGGAGAGTATGAGGTGGAAGCCTCCTTGCAGAATTATGGAAGCGTTACAAAGCGAGTTTCTCTGAATGCGAATTCTCCCACCCTAGTTAACTTTATACTTGAGGAAGGCGGGTACGATAAGACCATTAATGAACGATATGGCTCGAATCTGTCGGATCTGAGGTATTTGAACTATGCTACAGCGATTTTTATTGTGATATACAGCTCCTTGGCGCTTATGGGCGGAATCCTCGCCTATTTTCAAAGATATTATTGGATCGCTATGTTCGGATCGCTTTGTGGCATCATTTCCGGGATATTATCTATAGGTATAATCATCGCTCCTATCCTGAGCATCATCGCGTTGATTTTTATCGTTCGCCACCAGGATGAATTTACCACCTCTGAAACATCATTTATCGACCGTTTATTCGGAGTGCGTAAAGCAGAAGCAAGGCCAATGGGCCCTCCCAGGGAAGGCCCCCAAAAAATCAAAAGACAATATCCTCCGGTTCCTCCAAAGGGAAGACCTGCAGGGCCAAGTTATATCGAAAGTGATGCTGCAGAAATGAGAATGGAATCTTCAACATGTTCGGCTTGTGGAGGAACGGTTAAGTCCGAATCTCAGGGTATCATGTGTCAATGTGGTGCAAGTTATCATAGGTTTTGTGCAAGCTCTATTTCGGTGTGTAAAAGCTGCGGTTCCGCACTCTAAGATCGATATTTTTAGGCTAAAAAAAAAGACCAGTATGGTATTCAAATATAGACTGCCTTTTCTTTAAATTTCGCCCTGGCCCCCAATGTACAGAAAATGATGTTCAGCGCGTAAGGGACACAGATTATCGCGATCTCCCATCCACCGATGAATAAGTCATAATCAGTAGGTAGTATGGGAATTATAACGAAGATCACTAAAACGGCTATAATTGTGGACCATATAGCCGCTGACAATATGGGCACCTTCCTCCATTCCACCGAATATTTGCCCCCCCTGTAGCCAGCCACATAAGCGCCCAGGGTCATGGCTATTATAAAACCTATCAACGGAATAAATATGAACAGTGAAAACAAGGCAAGGTAGCCTAAGGTAACGAGAAGTGATCTGACAAAATCCTCCTCTATATCTTCTCCTTTCATCAATACCAATGCACCAGAGAACATCAGGTGGTATAAATTTTATGGTTGCTATTCTTATTTTAAAAGGTTCGAGGCTATTACCATTCTCTGTATTTCAGATGTGCCCTCATATATCTCCGTGATTTTTGCATCCCTAAAGAATCTCTCCACAGGATAATCCTTGGTGTAGCCGTAACCGCCGTGGATCTGTAGCGCTTTTGTGGTTGCACGCATCGCAACTTCGGAGGCGTAACATTTCGCCATAGCGGCCTCTTTTGTGAAATTTACACCTCTATCTTTCGAATATGCTGCATGGTAAACCAGCATTCTCGCGGCTTCGATTTCCGCAGCCATGTTCGCTATCATCCATTGGATGGCCTGAAACTTCGCGATGGGTTTTCCGAACTGCTCCCTCTCCTTGGCATATTTGACGCTCTCCTCCAATGCGGCCTCGGCGATTCCCAAAGCCTGAGCCGCGATACCAATTCTTCCTCCGTCCAGCGCTTTCATGGCTATCCTGAAACCCATGCCCTCCGTACCAAGCAGATTTTCTTTTGGTATCTTACAATCCTCGAAGACCAGTTCGCATGTATCAGAGCCGATTACTCCCATGGTTTTTTCAATTGAGCCGTAAGTGAATCCTTCCGTATCCTTCTCCACGATCAGGGCGGTGATGCCCCTGTGTCCTTTGCTTTTATCTGTCATTGCCATTACTATAACCGAGCCTGCAACACCGCCGTTTGTTATGAAAATCTTGCTGCCGTTAAGGATGTAGCGATCACCTTTTAGCACCGCAGTGGTCTGCACTCCTGCTGCATCGGATCCAGCTCCTGGCTCGGTGAGGGCAAAGGCCCCTATTCTTTCGCCGAGGGCCAGGGGTACAACGAATTTCTGCTTTTGCTCCTCCGTACCAAAAAGATATATTGGGTATGTCCCCACAGAGGTATGCACCGACATGATCACACCCGTTGAGGCGCATCTTTTTGATATCTCTTCCACTGCCAGGACATAGCTTATCGTATCCACCCCTGCTCCGCCGTACTCCTTCGGGATTGGAAGGCCCAGGAGATTCAATTTCGCCATCTTCTTTATCGTCTGCCAGGGAAATTCCCCTGTTTCGTCTATCTCGGATGCTAAAGGTGCAACCTCCTTTTCGGCGAACTCCGAGACCATGGACCTGATCATTTCCTGTTCCTTTGTTAGACGAAAATCCATAATGCATCACGTGCATTCACTCTAAACGCTCTCAGCACTTAAATAAGTTATTATAATGAACGCTTGGACTGGATTGTTGCTTTAAGGTAGTTGCGTAAAAATTTTAATTAGTGATTTGGTTATTTTTTAAACATAGTTAATTAAAAAAACCTGTTCACACGAAAGCACTGCCGTTCTTTTTACAGATTAAGAAGTGCATTCATGAGATGTGATACCCCGGATGGTTTTATGCTTTTTTTCATATCCTTGGTCAATGCATCGTAGTAGGCGACCTGCTCTCTGATTCGTAAAAGTTCCTTTTGTTTGGCCTTTTTTTCCTCTTTTG
>CP070739.1:244735-247385 GCA_020347705.1 Methanomassiliicoccales archaeon
AGCCTTCATTTTGTAACGAGCAATAGAGGTAGCCGGAATCATAAAAGTGTTTCTCACCTTAGGTGGAATCTTTTGAACCATATCACTGTCTATGATTAATATCCCATCTTTTTTCATAGTATCATAATAACGCGATATGGAGTCCTGCGCCTGTGCTATGAGAATGTCAGGACGAGTTACCCTGGGAAATTCAATGGGGTCATCTGATACGATGACCCATGCGGCGGCAAATCCACCACGAAGTTCGGAGGAATAGGCCTGTGTCTGAACGGCAAATTTTCCATCATAGGTTACCGCTGCCGAGCCTAAAATGACGCCCGCTAAAATTGATCCCTGGCCCCCAACACCGGCTATGGTTAATTCGGTTTGTGACATCAATGCCTCTCTTCTAAATGACATTTGAGATGGGACCATCCCTCCGCCAACTCGGGCTTTGTTGTATTCATGAATTCTCCTATGATAATTTTGCCTTTCAATTCTTGTGGCGCCATCTCTTTGGCCTTGTTGATTTTTATACTGTTCTCCTTAAAATATTTTAAAAAATCTACAGCCTTTCCAATTTTGCTCACCCTTCCGTACTGCACGGGACATTGGCTGACCGACTCGATCAAGGCAAATCCTTTCTTTTGAATCCCCTTTTTTATTGCGCGGGTCATTTGTCGAGGGTGATAGGTTGTCCATCTTGCAACGTAAGAAGCGCCTGCAGCTGAAACCATAGGGGAAATATCGAAGGTGTGTTCTAAGGTACCATAGGGGTTTGTAATCGTTTTTAACCCTCGAGGTGTTGTAGGTGCCGTTTGTCCGCCTGTCATGCCGTAGATGCCATTATTAATCAAAATCACTGTTAAATCAATATTACGTCTGGCGGCATGGATCAGATGGTTTCCACCAATCGCTGTAAGATCCCCATCGCCGCTCACCACCATGATATGTTTATCCGGAAGGCCTAACTTTACACCTGTAGCAAAGGCTATTGGACGGCCATGGGTTGTATGCAATGTGTCTGCATCGAAAAGGGGGCTTGGTATCCATGCTGAGCACCCTATACCCGAGATAAAGACAAAATCATTCATCCCAAGGCCTAGTTCGTCAATAGCCCTCAGAATGGCCTGTGTGACTATCCCGTTTCCACAACCTGGACACATCGTGGTTTTGGTGATGTGCTTTCGGATATATTTTTTGAGAGGGTGACCTTCCGAGTTCACTTGATCATCTCCTCAATGTAGGCTAAAATATAATCAGGCTCGTGTATTTGACCCAATGTTTGTGGTCTTAAGAAATCTACGCGGCATGCATGCACTGCTTCTGCTTTTACATATGGGTAGATCTGGCCGTTATTATTTTCCAGTACCAGCATATAATCCACTGTTTCAGCCATCTGGCGGATTTCTTTATCCGGAAAGGGCCAACACGTAATCATGCGCAAGGTCCCAACCTTTAAACCTCTTTGCTTCGCGAGATTCGCTGCGGCGCGGGCAGAACGAGACACAGTGCCGTAAGTGACAAGACCAACTTTCGCCTCTAAATAGTCGGCTTGAATCTGAATGATATCTTCCCTGTATTTGAGGATCTTCTCAATAGGGCGTATAAGGTATCTGTGCATCACAGAAGGGTCACTCAGGTTGCGCATTCCATGCTCGTCGTGGCAAGAACTCGTGACATGTGCTCTATAACCAAGCCCAAAAATGGGCATAGGCGCAACATCCACATCCAGAAAGTCTTGCCGTTCCATCGGGCCCAGTCCATGATCGGGTATTTTCCTGCTCTCAATGATGATGTCTTCTTCTGATGGTATAACAACTTGTTCCCTCATATGGCCTATAAATGCATCCGCCATAAGAAAAACAGGTACCCTATACTTTTCCGCTAGATTGAAAGCTTGAATGGTTAAATCAAACATCTCCTGAGGGCTTTCAGGACAGAGGGCAATGATCTGATAATCTCCGTGCGATCCCCGAGCCACCTGAACCATATCTCCTGCCAGCCCCACAGACGGGACCCCTGTCGAGGGCCCAAAACGCTGGACGTCTATGATGACCAATGGCGTTTCTGTTGCAACAGCAAACCCTATGTTTTCTTGCATAAGGCTGATGCCTGGACCAGAGGTAGCGGTCATTGATATACACCCTGCCCATGAAGCGCCAATGGCAGAACAGATGGCGCTGATCTCGTCTTCGGTTTGAAGGAAAATGCCACCCGCTTTCGGAATCCGTTCAGCCAATCTGTTTACCACTTCACTGGCAGGTGTAATGGGATATCCTGCAACAAAAGTACATCCTGACGCGATGGCTCCTTCAGCACAAGCCCAATTTCCCATTTCAAAATGGGTGCCGGTTAAGACGCTTGTTTTATGAACCAATTTCGGTTTCTCCATCGTAAGATACAGCTTCAGATTTCTTCTCAACGACGATAGCAAAGTCCGGGCAGTAAATCATACAATTTTCGCAGCCTGTACATTTGTTTTCCTCCTCAATTTCTGGAGGTATATATCCCGTATCATTCATTACTCCGGACGAATGAAATAGATTTTTTGGGCACACGAATGTGCAGATTCCACAGTTTTCGAGCCCCTTGCAATCCTGGGGAAATATCCTTACCCTAGTCATTATTGACGTTGCCTTTCATGTTAAAAGGTCACTTCGCCAGGTTG
>CP070739.1:247485-250525 GCA_020347705.1 Methanomassiliicoccales archaeon
AGATTGAACTCTTTTCCGTCGATATTAGCCTCGATCAGGGTCTGAGCAAGTATTTTTTCATTGAATTCTACTGGATTCACCTCAAACAGTTCACTCCCAGGATTGAGGGTAATACACTCATTAATTATCCGGTTCTTTTCTCCCCAGGTCCATCTTTTGAATTTAAACCGGTTATTATCAAAAATGAATAAATAAGTGTTATCTTTTTGATTATGAGAGTTTTCATAGTGATGATTATCTATGGTGACCTCTTGCAGTTTTTCGTTCATAGACTATTCCTCTCTGACTCTGGTAGCTGTGAAATAATATGAAGTCACAGCAACACCATTTGCCTCAATACTGAAATCTTTATCATCCAAGTAGCAATCATCGAAGGTTACTGTCTGTGTGGCCTGAGTCAAGCCCAATTCCTTTTTCAGGTTGGCAACTATCTGGAACGATGAATTATTGGCCAGATGTTCATTCAAAACACCATTCGTTGACTTAACCTTTAAGGCGCCCTCCACAACCTTTAAACCGAAGCTCACATCAATCCGCTCATCTGTTCCAACCGCAGCAACATCTTCCCGATTTTTGATTACCTTGTAAGTTAAGGATTGCAGACCTTCGATTGGTTCTCCATCCAATAAAACACTGCTTCGTGTAGCAGCTAGTATAGTTGGCATTTGAAAACCTCCTCTTCAAATCATTTGGTTTGGTCCCTAAGTCTGGATTATTTTATTTAAAAATAAAAAAGATCAGACCTGAACCAATATTGTGGCATAAATAAAATCGATAGCTCGTACAGGCCGCACTGCAATATCTACCCTGACAATGCCGAGGGCAAAATCTCTTTGGGTTGAATAAACATCAACCTTAAAGGCAGGATCTGTACCGTCGGTACTGGGAACAATGGCATTATCTTTTTCCATCTGCCTGAAGAATTCTATGATCTTCTGTTTCAGTGCTGCCCGACCATCCTGGGTATTCAGATTTCCTATAAATCTTTCTGCAATATTCTTTACATTTCTGACCGCATAGTCGGCTACGCGCCGGACACTTATCTGATCCCCATCAGTAGTTAGTCCGCGGATAATTATTATGCCTATCCCTTTCTTGGCATCCAAAGGAACAATATTGGCTCTTAAAAGGGTGCGTAAATCTGTGGGGGAAAAATCTCTCTCCAAAGTGGTAAATCCAGTTATTGCCTTAAAGGTTGGGGAATAATAGTAGGTCAATCTCCCTATCAGACCTGCAACCGCCCCGACAACTCCGTGGGGTGAGACTATAACAAATCTGTCTGATCCAATGGTTGTAGTTCTTCTAATCGTCTGATCAAGTCGCTCCATACGGCTTACACCACCAAAACCGATACGATTATTGGCTGCTTGACTCATAAGCTTGCAGTGGGAATCCACAGCCGCAAAAACGTTCTGGCTGTAGTTAAAATGAGACTGTTGAAATAAGGAGGGCGGAGGATACTGGATTGATGGGACAACAATGTCCACATCGGGTTCCCTCTCTAAGGAGGACAATCCTGCTTCAAAATTGCTCAAATCAGGGTTTGCACCACCGGTCAGAATTGCAGAGACTCCCATTGTTGCCAGGGTTTCAGAAGCAGCCAAATATTCCAGTTCGATTCGCGTCGAAACTTCATTAACCCTTCTAATCATATAATCAGGACTATCCGGATCGATATTTACATTTTCATATGCTTCATCCGCATCAGCACTTTGTGTGGAAGTGTTGCCGGGATACCAAACATAAAAATTAATCACATCATCAGTGACTCCCTCATCCACACGGACAAAGATACCGTTTCCCGAACTTCCGTCGCCAGGATCCCTTCCAGTAACCAGAACAATATCCATTTCTTCTGAGTCGGTTATAGTAAAAGTGGCAGGAACTCTGTCTGTTCCATCGATTAGAGCTTGGGCTGAAATAATATCCAATGTGTCTCCCGATGTATAAACATAGCCTGAGTGGAGAGATGCCATAACAAGATTAGAGTTGTTTAATTCTGTAATGATATAATTTCCTGTAGTACCCGGATTCAAATCAACATTTTCGTGAAGCTCACTGGCTGCGGTATTTGTTATGTCATCTATAGTGATATTGTATGTACCGGCAATAGCACCATCAGTGGTAGTTATTCTAAGATTATTCCCGTTTTCACCAAGTTCCCTGGCCTGAATATCAATCATCGGGGTATCAGGGATAGTGTTTGCTGTGCCTGTTAAAGTTGTATTTGCGATAACTCCATCAGTGCCTCCGGAAATGGCCCGTCTGGTTTGCATAACCCCCGGCAACCTGCCAGTAAGATCCCTAGCGGATACCAATTCTGATTGAGAATTAATAATATTCGCCAAATAACGCTCACTTGAGGGATGCATACTGAGGTTGTCGAATGTCTCAACCGGCTCATCAGATTGATAATAAATATCCATTCTAACGGTTCCAGATGCCCTGCCCTGAAGGATTTGGACTCTAATCTCATTACCCCAAATACCTTCTGCCCTGGCTGTTATTTCAAGGGCAGGATTGTTTTGTATATTGTTTAGCTGAATAATGGACCTGCTCCCATTTTCCAATCTGACTATCACCAATTCCTTTGCCCCATTCTGTAATACATGTTTTGCTTCAGGCATGGAATATGAGCTTCCTACTCCAAAGATATCCCTGAAGGTAGGATACCTATCAATACGGGTAGGCACAAGAGGCCCCTTTTCAGTGGAACCTAGAATTGCTACAATGCCTGTAGCAGCAGGTGAAGGTGGGACGACCTCTTTTATTACTTCCACTGAAACACTAGGTATAATAGTTTCCCTTGCCATAATCACCCTCCTTTTAATCTAATTGTTTTAAATTTCTTTTTCTCTCATAAGAAGTTAATTTTCAGGGCAAATTTTATTAAAATAAAATTCCATTTATCTAAAAATAAATATAAATAAAATGCAGGGAGATACTATAAGGTAGCCTCCCTTCTTAAAAAAGTGTGTTAGTATTTAAAGCAGAGCCCCAAAATAAATTATCCTTGAGATGCTTATGCATAGCCTTTTAA
>CP070739.1:250625-253537 GCA_020347705.1 Methanomassiliicoccales archaeon
ACAGCTCCAATCAAAGTGTGGGAACTGTAACATCGCATGGGACTTTTGCATATTTTACCGCAAAAAGGGGGGGAACCTGCGTTGTTACGGCAGATTTTGGTCCTGGAGTCAACAATAGCACGGGCATATTATCAGTATACTCACCCTATGAGAGCATTGTAGATGACAGTGGAGGAGCAGATTTCACATCCATTCAGGATGCGATTACGAATGCAAATGCTGGTGAGATGATATACATTTACAGCGGTAAGTACTTCGAGAGCTTAACGATAGACAAACCAATTACTCTTGTTGGAGAAAGTAAGGGAACGACGATCATCGATGGAGATGGTTCTGAATATGTTATATATGTCAGTGGTGATGATGTGGCCATTGAAGAACTCACGATTCAAAATGGAGATTACGCCATATTTTGTGATGAATCCGATTCCACATCCATCACACACTGCAAGATTAAAGATTATGTTTATGGAATATACAGTAATCGCACGACAGATGGATACATAGCCCATAACAAGATCACAGATGGGAATTACGGTATCGTCACCTTTGAATCGTACAACGATGCTGTCAGATATAATACGATATCCTATAATACAATATACGGGGCAAAGGACTACAATTCACAGTTGAAAAACTGCTTCAATTGGAATTATTTCAGCAACAACCACATCGCATATTATTATGACCCAGACACCCAGCTTGCGGTTCTTGAGTTCGATGGTAACACATTGAAGGATAACTACATCGCGATCATGGTTGAGAACGCATCCACAATATCCATTACCAACAACACCGCGTCTAAAAACGAGTATGGCATCTATTTGCTAAATGCCTCCCCCAACATCGCTTATAACACGATAACCTCTTCTGAATACGGTATATATGCCGATAATACATCCTCAGCAATCTCTTACAATACAATCAGTGATATCTCTCAATATGGTATCTATGTAAATTTCGGTGATTCGTTGAAAATCCACAACAACACCGTAATCGAAGCTGAGATGATTTTTTTCAATTCCACGATTGATGAGTTATGGTTGAAAGATTCCAGCATCACGAAAATCAACACCACTGTCGAGAATTATCTTTTAACCGGGAATTCTACTCTTTCAACTGGGTGGTATATACGAATAAGAGTGGTAGACGAAGAAGGACAGCCTATAAGCAATGCCATCGTTCTAATTTTTGATGCCCATAGTACCATCGTTGCCGCTCTATTTTCCGATTCTGATGGTTGGACAGAATGGATACCAGTAACCGAGGTCTTTCAAAATTCTACATCTGAGATTTCCTATAATCCTTATCGCATTACAGTGATAAAAGACTCCTTTACTGATACCTCTGTGTATACTATAGACGAGGATACAACCGTGACGATTTCTCTAAACGTAAAGGAGGCGGTACATATGCCCGCAGGATCTGCGTTTCCGTGGGAATTAATAATTGTAGTCGGATTTATTGGTGCAATCGGTGTCAGCGGAATATTTATCGAGATCTTTAAATATGGATTGTTAACGCTGTTTATCCCATTATTCTCAAGAATAAAAAAGAGTGAAATGCTTGACCAGCCTACAAGATATAAGATATATGGTTATATAATCGGCAACCCAGGTGCTCATTTTGGGTTGATAAAACAGGACCTGGGCATACCAAATGGACAACTCGTCCATCACATCAGGCAATTAAAACAGGTGCATCTGATATATTCAACAGAGGACGGGATAAGAAAACGTTTTTATCCAGTTGATTTTCCTAAGCCCAAGACCAAAGAGCACTATTTCACTGCCATTCAAGAAAAGATACTCAGGATAGTCAAAGAAAATTCAGGCATCAGCCAGAAGAATATAGCCTCCTCCACAGGAATCAGCCGTCAGGTGGCAAGCTATCACCTCACGAAAATGGAACAGATAGGGGTGATAATAAAGGAAGTGGAAGGCAGGGAGAGCAGGTACTATCCTTCTGAGAATTATTGCGCTAATTGAAATAATCACTAATAGAAGGATCCTGAGCTGATCGTTATTTTCAATACGCAAAAACCCTTCCAAACAGCATTTATACTAGTTCCTATATAATAGCAATGGAGGTATACTCTTGAATGGGAGCAGGATTTTGAGTATAATTCTGTTGGGAATGATGATGCTGAGTGTCCTCCTATTTTATCAGCAAGAGGTAGAGGCCCAAACAGTTGACTTTATCATAATTAGAGATGAGCCTGGGGATAATGGCAGTTGGGTTGAAGATAACAAATATTTTTTCTGGGAGGGTGATACTTTCTATGCTGCAGGATATAATATATCCTCTGGTTATGTGGAGGATGTCACGGTGACATGGACCAGCAGCAATGAATCTATAGGAAATGTGACCACCCCAGGTAATTCAACAACATTCACTCCCATGGGTTATGGAGTGTGTGTTATTACTGCGGATTACGGCAGTGGAATTACCAATGATACCGGCATCCTCATTATCTGTACATATGACGAATTGATCATCCGTGATGCACCTGACGGCGGTGGAGAACCTGTTCTTAATAGGACTTATTATGTCGGGGAGAACGACACCTTTTGGGCCTCTGGTTATAACGACACATACGGGTTTGTAAGCGACCTGGATGCATGGGACTGGTGGAGCAGCGATCCGAACGTAGGCAATATAACCGTTGGAGAGGATCCAGGGGGTCCAGACTCCTTCTTAGCATTCTTCGAAGCGGTCGGGCCGGGAACCTGTGTTGTGTGGGTGTATCATATGGGGTATATGAATTCCACAGGTACAATCACCGTTTTGGCCTATGATGTGGACTATATAACCATTCGCGATGTACCCAATGGTCAGGGTTCACCTGTAGGTGACATGGTCTACAAGGAAGGAGATACCGATGTCTTTTACGCAGTAGCCTATAATTACAC
>CP070739.1:253637-257340 GCA_020347705.1 Methanomassiliicoccales archaeon
CCCGCAAACCAACCAACGGCGGCTTTGGTGAAGTCGGCGTCCAAAACATGCTCCCATTTCTTGAACCATTCCAGCTGTTCAGCCTTTTCTGCCCAGAATCCCTCGGGGTCTTCGATAGACCATTTATAGATTTCCTCGTATTCGGTAAGGCCCCTCACATGGGCTTCCCGGCTGAGGGCAATCGGGGGTTCAAACGTCCGGGTCTCGTCCATCACCGATTCGAATGCCTTCTTATCCTCCGCCATAGCTAAAGCCTCCCCTTCACTCCTGCCTGAAGAAAATACCAAAGCATTGGTGTTTTTTCAACGAGGTCACTCCAGTGCCCGGGCAACGGGGATTATATTCTGAGTATTCGAACTTCCAACGTGAATTCGCCGCCACTGAAGGATACGTGGCGATACATTGCTCAAGGTGTTTTTGGATGGTATGTACCTTTAAAAATGGAAAGAATAACTAAGATAAAGGGGGGATAAACATGGTCAAGGAAGGGCCAATTGCCGAAAGGATCACGGAAGCTCTTATAGTAATATGACCTCCTTGATTGTAGAAGAGGACCTGCTAAATCTCAATCCAATTGCTCCTTCAACCTCTTGACGCCCAATACTCCAATATGACACTTCGTGCAGGACTCCTTTACACTAAATGCGGTCTCACCATCATGGCAAGTACCACAGGTTTCGCCTTCCTCCATCAATTTCATGGTGAAATTGCCGGTCGCCTCGGCAGCCCCCGCTTCCTCCGCGAAGATATCTTCATGACAATCCTCGCAACTGAAGTCTTTATGTTCTTTATGGCTGAAATAAACGCCCTTGACGGGCTTTGAAAATATGATAACTCCCCCATTTTCATCCTGCGGGTAACCTTTGTCCAAGGAAAAAAGGCCTATCGAGCTTACGTAGAGCACAACGGTAAAGGTTAGAAAGAGTTTCTTCATGAGGGTCTCCTTTACATGAGGAACTCGTATTCAGGATCCTCCCTATATCTTAATATAGCCACCCCTAGGTCTTGTTGAGGCCTCAGGTCTCAACACCCATACCCTCTTTTCAATCTGGTGTAACAGTCGGTATACTTCACTCTTTTTGTCATTTAAATCACCGAAAACCCGCGTTCCCGTGGGACAAGCCTCCACGCAAGCAGGTATTCCCCCCTTCTCCAGTATCGGTTGACAGAAGGTACATTTATCAATGGCGTATATCTCCTCATTGAAATACCTGGCATCATAGGGGCAAGCTAACATGCACGCTTTACATCCGATGCACTTCTTAGGATCTACGAGAACGATTCCATCTTCTTTCCTCTTATAGCTTGCCGAAGTTGGACATGCATATACGCAGGCTGGAGCATCGCAGTGATAACAGAGGACCGGGATAAACTCAACCAAAGGCTTTTCTCCTTTTGCCTTCACATGCCGTTCCAATATCTGAGTTCTATAATAATCCGGGCGCTCCGATATGTTCCAGGTATTCTTGCAGGCATCCATACATCTTTCACAATCAATACAGATGTTTTGCTTGATAACCATGCAGGAGTATTTTTCATAATGGGGCCTAGCCCAGGTGACGACATTATAACCCTTTTCCTTCGCTGCCGAAGCAAGAGCCCGGGCTAGTGGAAAACCAAAAGCCATCGCTAGGGCTGAGACTGCTCCCATCCTGACAAACTCGCGGCGACCTAAGCCTTTTCGTTCTTTCTCACCCTTGTTTTTCATGTTTCGTCTCCCCAATGTCATGACCTTTTCCTGGTCGTAGTGATTCGTTGGCCTTCGGCCTTGATTGTTAAGTTGTCCTCATTCCTCCTTCTCATTCCCCTCTAATATCTCTCTCGCCCTGTCCAACTTAAACCTCTTCGACTCATAGGGTTTCATCCGTGGGCTCAACTGCCAAGGCCCCCTAATTTTCTCCCTCTTTTTTGAACTTTCCTCCTCAGCCCAGGCCAAGACCTTCGCCTCTTCCTCAGCTAACTCGTTGATGTCCTCATCGTGAACCTCATCGAGATCCAGGAAACGTTCTGCCAGGAGGTAGAGTAACATACAGAAGCCGAAGCCACCGCCCACAATCGCAATTTCGACTATTGAGGGTACATAGCTCGCGTAGGTTTCATAACCCACCGCCCCAATGGAATGCCATACTGGAACTAATTGGTCAATTACCACGAGGTCATATCTCATGAAAAAGATTCCCACGATACAGGATACGGATGCCCAGAACATTGCCTTAATGTTTTGCGCGTTGGTGAACCCTAGAATCAAGATGGGGAGTATCATTCCCAAAAAAACCTCAAAAAACCAGAAATTCACCCTCAGGGGTCCAGAAATCAAGGCCATCATTGACTCAAACTTTCCATGGGGCGAACCAAAGTACCCGATAACCATTTCCCACCAATAGAAGAAGAGGAGTATGAAAAGGAGGACACCAAAGAGCCTCGCCACAGCAACCATAGACCTCTCAATCCGTTGGTCAAATGGTTTTCTCCTTAACTTGTAAGAAATATAGGTAAAAAATATAGTTATGGCCGCCCCTGAGACAAACGCCGAAGCGATAAAATATATCGGTATGAATGGCCCGTGCCAGTACGGCCGAGCAATCAGTGTAGCAAATACGCCTCCCAGGTTACTGTGTGCAGTAACGCCAAAAACGGCTCCACAGAAACCAAAAATTGCGGCGTATTTGATGTTTCTCCCCAGTAAAGAAATGAATTCGCAGAGCATGGCGATGATATATAGGATATATAAGGTTCCCATCCACCAGATGTTTGACAATAGGTTGGGGGTAATATAATTCCATACCATTTTTAACGGATGCTCAAGTTCGAATAGCAGCACCACAAAGCCACTAAATATCGTGGCTAATGCCAAAAATACAATCCTTCTGGCGAACGGTTCAAAAATCGTAATCCTGAAGGCATGCACCAAGAAGGGAATGAGCAGGCAACATCCAGTGGAAGAAACCACGAAGAATACGTACGTCGAGAGAAGAATACCGAGCGGAACCTGCCGAGTCACGTTAAACACGGCATGATGCCCTTTCAAAAAACCATAAAGGCCCACGATCACTCCAACAAGGAATAAAAGCGCTGAAATGGCGACGAGCGGGTTGTAGGCCTTCGAGTATTCGTACGGAGTCCTCGCCTTATATACTGTCGCAATACTTCTCGCAATGTCCATTTTATATCTCCTCTCTCAAGGACCGACTTCCAAGTCTATACGAGCTGAATCCTCATAAAATCTAATCCATAGGACTACATACCGGGGTGAAGATTATTTGTTTTTTAAATGGATTCCCAAGGAATAGTCGTGCTTTTTATCACATGTATTCTGTAGAATTGTCAAGAAAAAAACGTCAAATCTCGCGCGAGGCAATCTTCGTGTTAACATAGATCTTTTTGGGCGATTAAAGGTAAAAAAAGAAATTTTTCACATACCCTGGCTGAATATATCAGATCTTCATCCTCTTTTCAAGTAAGATAGATACATTGAATGGTTCAAAGAATTAGGTTTTTGAAAGGGCAAAATAATCGTCGATTAAGACTTAAATGGTCTACGGTGAAAAAATATTGATAACGATAAGGGAGAGGCCGCTGGCAATAGTGGATCTGTCCCTCATGAGCGTGGGGCAATCAGTATCACATTCGTTTCAGGGCTACTTCCATCTTTTGTAAAAACTCCTCGGGTTTAATTACCTCATAAAAACGGAGGTTTTCAATC
>CP070739.1:257440-260701 GCA_020347705.1 Methanomassiliicoccales archaeon
ACCGGTGCTCTGGATATCTCAAGAACATCCCAGAAGGCCTTATCAGAAATATGGGACACATCTATGATCATTCCCAATCGGTTCATCTCCTTAACCACTTTTCCGCCAAACTCGCTCAACCCATTCCACCTCGGTTTTTCCGCTGTTGACGAATCACAAATATCGTTGTTATCACCATGGGTTAAGGTAACATACCTAAAACCAAGCCTATAAAAATTTCTGAGAAACCTGAGGCTCCCCTCGATCGGCCCGCCATTCTCCATACCGATTAAAATCGCTCGTTTTCCTGAATCATGAATATCTCTAATATCCTGAGGAGAAACAGCAATCCTGGCTAACTGGGAATAGCATTCTACCTGATTGTATATCTCATCGATCATTTCCAGGGCTCTCCTGGCTGGGTGTTTATTATCCATGCGATTGGAGACAAAAATTGCAAAGAATGAAGCATCCACTCCCCCTTCCTTCATCCGGATCAAGTCAACTTTACTCTTCGCCGATCTCTTCCCAATATCCAATCCCCGATCAATCATCACCATCGGAGTATCACAATGTGTATCAATAACGATCGCCTGATGATGTATCTTTAATGCCTCTTTCCAAATCTTCTTATCAATGGATTCCTTTGACTCGATGGGTGGTCCAACGAGTAAAATTAAGATTATTATTCCACTTAATGGTTTAGTGAAAAATTTCATTTATCATCTCCTTCTTAAAGCCGCATAAATTTAATAGTAAAACCATATTGTGCGATATTCCCGAATATTCTCACCTCGGATAGCCAACTCTTCAAGATAATCGTATATCGGTACATCTATATAGTTATAGGGCGGTACAGGTTTAATGTTTTTTTCCCAAGGATGAAACTCATAAACCCTAGATCCATCAGGCAGTATCATCACCAATCGATGGTCCTGCCAAGCTCTGAGATGGTTTTTACCCAGTTTAGGCACGTTAAAAACTGGCTCATCGGTTCGGTCTAATCCAGGCAGCAAACGGGCTTCCTCTTTCCTCTCCTGGAGAATCCTAGCAATCGGTACCATATAACGACGGGTCTCCTCTTTGCCCTTCATGTTAAACACATAGTAAGGGTCTACTCCGATGGATCTCAAGTCCAAGCGGAGCTTTGCTGTCTCAAACCGTCGGGACTTCTCGATAGTAAAAACCTCCTGATTGTAAACGCCCATGCCAGCTTTCCGGATCTTTTGAACAGCCTCCAAGGCATCTGGGGTTATCTCATAAGCGTGTTCAAAATGTGTAATAACAGCAATTTCTCTCCGACCGGGTTGGTGAAAACGGGAAATCGTCTCCACCAGCTTATCCGTCCAACGCATCGGCAACACAACCGGTGTTCTTGTGCCAATCCTAATCCGGTAAATTTGCTCCCTTTTTGCTAATTCCTCAAGAATCGCCCCCAAAGCACTATCCTTCATAATACATGGATCCCCACCTGTGATTAAAATATCCCCAACACTTTTGTGTTTATCAAACCAGGATAGTGCATTCTTTAACAGAGCTTTGGGGGCCATAGCTTTTGGATCAAGCACTTCATCTATCTCCCAGTTACGCTGACAGTAGACGCATATCTGGGAACAAGTATTAAAGGGTTTTAAAATCGCAATGCCTGGATAGCGCCTGGTTATCAGGTCCACTGGCGAGGTATCATGCTCCCCCATGAAGTCAAAAACAATCTCCCGATCTCTGCGATGTTCAGACATCTTATCCACATATTCCGGAGGGGGAATGACCTGAGCGCGGACCGCATGATCATAACCGATTGAAAGATGCCTATCCATCAGACTCAGGTAGTAGGGGGTGATTCCGAAGGGGATCCGATTCTTCACGGCTTTTTTTATGGCCTCTTGCTGTTAATGTGTAAGTTAAATCAGTTTTAACAGTGGCTTTTCTTCCCGAATAACATGTTTCAAATGCCACACATAGTCGTCCCAATCAGACTCTTTCGCGCCCAGGTAGTGAATAATTCGGGTGCGGTTCTCCTTCCGCCAATTCACCACATCCGGATCCAGCCCAGAAGGATACTTTTTTAAATATTTCTGAATCCTTACTCCGATATCATCTAAAATCTCGGTCCTAGCCCTACATGCTTTCCGTCCTTTGAGCCTCAAGAAATCTGGGATGCCTTTCCTTGCCTCCTTTGACTCAAAATAGATATTGGACCGGCCATCAACTCCGCGAAACAGGTTGATGAATTCAATCAAAAATCCAGCAGAAACTTCGGTTTTCGCATCTGTCAGCTCCCCGCGAGCGAGCCGCCATAAACACTCCAGCGCAGAACTTTTTGTACGATATTCGTTGACTGGGCCGATGATACTTTTAAATACCCGAATGCATTCTCTAACAGTGGCTTTTTCAAGAATATGTAAATCATTATCTATTTTAAATATCTTGCGCTCAGCCTGCTCCAGGTATGTATAAAGTTTATCCCGTGCCTCCTCAAGACCTGATGACTGTTTCAAACAGTTGTAGATTTCGGGATTTGCCTTCCATAAACGATCAAGATAGGCTTGATAATCCACCTCAAAACGGGGCTTTACCATATCCACTTCATCGGTAAAAACGTCATCAATAATTTTCGTCCTAATCCGTCTGGGCCCACCGCTTTGTTTTGTAATCCCTGAGGAAGACTTGTTCATTTTCTAAACCTCTCGCAAATGGATTTTTGTAAACATGGTCCTGGACTCTATTCTAACATAATCCTTTAATAATGTAAGCCAACCGCGCGACAAACAGAAGGTTCATCACAAGAGCATATCGCAACTTTTCATGATGAGTAGAAAATGATATAATAACCTGATTTAAGGGTCGGGCCATGAATCGAGATAAATTTACTATAAAAGCCAATCAGGCCATTGAACAGAGCATGAATCTGGCCATGCAACATGGGAATCAAGAAATAACTCCCTTCCATCTTGTATACAGTATTATTTCAGATGGCGAAAACATAGTGCCACAAACCATAAAGAAAATGGGTTTGAACCTCAACCAGCTCCTTTCCCAATTAGAAACAGAAATTCAGCAATTTCCAAAAGTGGAGGGCGGCGAACAATATATAGGCCAGGATTTCAGGAGGGTCTTGAATACAGCTCAAACTGTTACCAATGATTTTAAAGACGATTACATTTCCACTGAACATCTTTTCATTGCAATTCTTAACCTGAAGGATAGAACCTCAAAATTTCTTAATAAAAACAGCATTGCCAGGGAAAATTTTCTGAATGCACTGATGGAAATAAGAGGGTC
>CP070739.1:260801-263717 GCA_020347705.1 Methanomassiliicoccales archaeon
GCTGCGATTCCCGCCATCTCCTTGGCGTCAAAGCCCATTTCGCTTAAAACACATCCCATCATCCCATCAATGTTTATGGGAAACTCACGACCCGTTATCTCTACAAACGCTTTATGGATCGCTTCATAGATCTTTCCCTTCTCTCCCCACACCCCATTTTCGACAGCAACCTCTTTGAGTGCAGTGGCTCTAGGATCACCTGTAGGATGCAGGGGATGACCGAGACCTGGAAGTCTCTTTTTCTTGGCTTTGTGTTGTTCCACGATTTTTATAGCTGCCTCTTCTCTACTGAGGCCATCTTTTTCCATCATATTGATGGCTGCTTGAATTAAATCAGCCGTGTCTTGTGGAGAAACCGTTACCGCCCCAACCGTCAGCATCGCTCCGGCAACGGCTGGCATGATGCTCTCCGGAGCAGCAGATGCTATAATTCTTGCTGCCAGGCTGGTAGGAGCAAATAATCCATGATCGACTATCCCGCAGAGGACTGCATCCATTACCCTTGTCTGAGGCTCTGTGGGCAACTCGCCTCTGATTGTTAAAAAAACGGTTTGGGTAAACGTGAGCTTACGAATAATATCTTGGAGTGCATACCCGCGAATATTTATCTTATGAAAACCAACATCAGTTATTGAAGATTCATATCCTGGTATAGCTATAGATTTTTCTTCGCTCATCAAAAGCCTCCCTATTGTTTTTTAATTGTTATTATAACTAATTAAAATATTTGGTTATATTTAGATTGATCCGTTTTTCTTAAACCATCGAATCATATGACTCCAAGCGCTTTCAATTCATTTATTTCTTTTTCACCATAACCTAAGTCATTTAGGATACCCGTAGTGTCTTGACCCGCTATTGGGGCAAAATTTCTAAATTTACAAACAGCATCCGAAAGCTTGAATGGAAAACCGACCTGTTTGACCTTTCCTAAATTCGGATGATCCAAATCGATTATCATTTTTCGATGAACCAGCTGCGGGTCATTGAAGGCCTCCTCCAGTTCCGACACCGGCGCCGCTCCGATGTCTTTATCCTTAACCCACTCCCACCATTCGTTCCTTGTCTTTTTGATAAATGTTCTACGGAGAAGGGAAAATACCTCCTTTCTTTTCTTTTCATCTGTTGGCCATTGGTAGGGAATGAGTTGATCTAAGTCAAGGGCCCTGCAAAGGTTCTCCCAAAGGCGTGGTTCTACACAGGCAATATTGAAGTACTTTCCATCTTTGGTTTTATAGCTTGCATAACAAGGCTCCGATCCTGTTCGAAAGGTTTCTCCTCTTCTTGGGGCTATACCGGTTAGAAAATACATCGCGGTCTCAAAAGATAACAATGAAAAAACGGCGTCTGTGTATGAAATATCAATAAATTGGCCCTTTCCAGTCTTTTCTCTCGCCAAAAGGGCCATTAAGATCCCTGTCAAAGAAAACACGCCCGCGCCGGCCATATCTGCGATAAGATTGCTAGGGGTGACAGGCGGGCCCCCTTTTTCTCCGATCATATCTAAAATGCCACTTAGAGCAAGGTAATTAGAGTCATGCCCTGGGTACATTTTATAAGGCCCATCTTGCCCATATCCACTTACTGAACAATAAATGATACGTGGGTTTAGATTTCTAATGGTTAAATATCCTATGCCTAGCTTTTCCATACTCCCCGGCTTAGAGTTCTCTATTATTACATCAGCCTGCTTTGCCAGCTTAAAGAATATTTCCCGTCCCTGTTCGCTTTTAAGATTCAATGATAGGCTCTTCTTGTTGCGATCAAGGGCATAGAAGGCTGAAAATGCTTCGGTCCCGCCTTTCATCGGAATAGGAAAACGATAGCCAGGCGGATCAACCTTTATCACCTCCGCCTGATAATCTGCTAGTATCATAGCGGCAAATGCCGGGGGATAAGATCTACATAAATCGATGACCTTTAATCCTTCCAATGTCCAGCTCATATTCATTCACCTTTTTAATCGGCTGAGGTAAACACTATTTTTTTAAGAACACATCGGCTTTCATAATTCCAAATGATAGAAAGAAAAAGAATTGCCTTTCAAATAAATTTTTGGCGCTCGGCTTATTTATTATGCATCGTTGTTTTAAAGAGGCGATCAATTTATTTACAAAACAAATGCATGAATTTAGCCAGATCCACTGACATCCGATTCTGTTTTTCTTTTATGAATAAGGTAATCTTTTGGGATATTCTGAGGATCTTTAAAAATATAAAAGGTGCACTTATCATTCTTAAATCGGGGCGGCCTGTGCACCCAGTACGGATATCCTTTCCATTCAATTGGCAGAATTTCATTCCATATGGAACAATGCACACAGTATGAGGGGAAATCCTTATTGTTCCAGGTCATGCGCTGAGGCTCCTTTACGAGGGCTAACGCATTGGGGGAGTCATAAAATCCGCCATCTAAGAGATATCCTCCTGATCCGCATGGATCACAAATAAAAATGAACTTTTCAAAATCTTCCTCGATTTTAAGCTTGCCTCGCGGATGAGACTTCATTATCATAGCAGAGTTTTTGACCACCGTCTCTACCGGTAAAGACATGGCCTTTAAAAATCTCTCTTTTTGTTTTTCTCCAATAGTTTTTAAAACGTCATAAAGCCCCTTGTCCCGGTGATGCCGATACAAATAGCTGATCAATCTAGCTACAAACTCCACATAAATATCATGTATCTCGGAATAATAATCTGTTTTGTCATTCAAAAGTTGTCTAGCCTTATCTCTATTTCCTTCAATGATTTCAGTTTCAATATCTTCAGTAATTCTCCTTTGTTGGTCAAAAATAAGAGGTGTAAGCTCATCCAATAAGGCCTTTATGATATTTGTCAATATACCTTGCATGGTACGATATTCCGTAGGCAGTTCCTTAGATATAGATAATGCTTCTTGATCATCATTCCGATCCA
>CP070739.1:263817-267430 GCA_020347705.1 Methanomassiliicoccales archaeon
AGTAATATTCAGTTTTACATAAAAGGAAACTCAAGGTCCTCGGAGATCACAAAAGTGACCGAATGCATCAGCAAGTTGCTAAATGACAATGACATAGACCATAAGGTTGAATGGGACCAACTGAGGTTCCTCCAAAGAAGATAATCGAATATAATACTGTTAAATTGCGATTTATTTTGATTTTTTATTTTAAATTAACTCCATAACTAGTTCTTAGATCATTCAATAAAGGCCTGTGGTGTCCCTCTATACCCTTAAATTCTGTTATCATTTGCTCAAACAATATTTAGATTCCTACTTATCAAATATATGCCTATTACGATACATATTAGACGATAATCGTTAATATTAACCCAAATTAATTCTGTATATCGTAAAAATAACAACGAAAATGTTATGTATACTAAGATTTATTAAGTAAATTAGTTATATTGCTAGGCGAGCAAAATATCTTCGTAAAATCTTCAAGTCAGGATTATTTGACATCCATTGTAGAAGGTGATAGTAACAGATGAAGAAAGGTGTGCTGGTTATAGGCGGCGGCATTGCAGGGGTGCAGGCCGCTTTGGACCTAGCAAATGCAGGTGTCACGACATTTTTGATAGAAAAATCTCCCTCCTTGGGGGGAAAGATGGCCCAGTTGGACAAGACCTTCCCAACCAACGACTGCTCCATGTGCATTCTCTCGCCAAAACTCGTTGAGGCTGGAAGGCATCCCAAAATCCAGATATTGGCAAATTCAGAGGTTTTAGAATGCAGTGGAGAGGCTGGTAACTTCAAGGTTAAGGTCCTTAAACATGCACGATATATAGACGAAGATAAATGCACTGGTTGCGGGGCATGCGCAGAAAAATGTCCTAAAAAGGTGCCCAGTGAATTTGACAGAGGTATGACGGACAGGAAGGCAGTATACTTGCCATTTCCGCAGGCTGTTCCGCTAATATATACAATCGATGAAAAGCATTGTATTTATTTTGAGAAGGGAAAATGCAGATTATGCGAGAAGACCTGCACCCGAGGGGCAATAAATTTTGATCAAAAGGATGAGGAAATAGAACTTGATGTAGGCTCGATAATTGTAGCAACAGGATATGACTTCCTTCACCCCTCGAAAGTGCCCGAATATAAGTATGATAAATACGATAACATCATTTCTTCCATCGAATTCGAGAGATTGATGAGCGCCTCCGGGCCTACCCTGGGAAAGATACTCAGACCCTCGGATGGTAAACCACCAAAGAGCGTTGTATTTATACAGTGCGTGGGCTCAAGAGACGTTAACAACTGTAAATACTGCTCGGCCGTATGCTGTATGCATTCCATAAAGGAGGCCATGATAGCCAAGGAGCATGATCCAGACATCGAAGAGATGTATATATTATACATGGATATTAGGGCATATGGCAAGCATTTTGAGAGTTACTATCTGAGGGCAAGGGATGAGATTGACATAAATTTTATTAAAGGCAGACCAGCAGAAATAATCGAGGATCCAGAATCCAATGATATATTTGTTAGGGTCGGTGATATCAAGAAGGAGGAGATGAAGGAAATCAGAGGAGATTTGGTAATTCTCTCTACTACAATAACTCCAAACGCAAGCAACAAAATGCTGGCCGAGATACTTGGCATCGAACTGGATGAATACGGCTTCTTCAAAGAAAGACATATCAACGCCTTGCCTGTGGATTCCACCAAACCGGGTGTATACATCGCAGGCTGTGCCCTTGGCCCAAAGGACATCCCTGACAGCGTGGCCCAAGCAAGCGGTGCTGCCGCAAGGGCGTTGGCCTGGGTTGTGGATGATATCGAGCACGAAGACATCCAAATGGAAACCCCGTATATAAGGAAAGAAAAGGAGCATGCAGAACCCAGAATAGGTGTTTTCGTATGCCATTGTGGAATCAACATAGGGGGTATCGTGGATGTGCCAAGTGTTGTCGAGTATGCCAAGGGCCTACCTAATGTCGTATATGCGGAGGATAATCTGTACACGTGCTCCGAGGATTCCCAAACTCATTTGGAAGAGATAATCAAGGAAAAGGAACTGAACAGTGTGGTTATTGCATCGTGCACACCGAAAACCCATGAACCCATATTTAGAGACACATGCGAGAAAGCTGGACTGAATCCCTTTTTGTTCGAAATGGCCAATATTAGGGATCAATGCTCTTGGGTGCATATGCATGAACCAGAAAAAGCAACAGAGAAGGCCAAGGATCTGGTGAGTATGGCTGTTGCAAAGGCCATGTATCTTAAACCACTTTATCCCAAGGGCATATACATCGATAGAACTGCAATGGTAATAGGCGGTGGAATAGCTGGAATGCGCTGTGCCATCGATTTGTCTAATCTTGGTTTTGAGGTGAATTTGGTTGAGAAGGCCGCCTATTTGGGTGGCCGGGTCGCCCAGTTAGGGGAGGTTTTTCCCGAAAGCCAGTCCTCGCATACAATATTGGATAAGAAGTACAATGTTATTGAAAACAGACCTAACATCAAGGTACATCTGAAATCAGAGGTAACAAAAGTAGAGGGTTATCTCGGAAATTTTGAAGTTGAGATCACACAAAGAGCAAGAGGTGTTGATATCGAGAAGTGCGATGCATGCGGCAAATGTGAGGAGGTATGCCCCGTAACGTCACATTACCTTTTCGATAGGAGATTGTCAAAACGCAAAGCGATATATATGCACCACAACTCGTGGCCAAAGGCATATAACATCGTGGGGAAAGATTGCACAAAATGTGGAAAATGTGCCGAGGTATGTCCGACTGGTGCCATTACCAAAGAATCCCTGGAATTTCTGGAAAACGATTACAAACGTCTTAAGGCAGGAACCGTCATTCTAGCAATAGGCTCTGACGTTTACAATCCCAAGGGTGAATACTCCTATGAGGACACACCCGAAAATGTGGAGGCATTAACGGTGATAAGCAACATTGGGCTTGAGAGGCTACTGAACCCTGAGGGACCCACGAAGGGCGAGGTTATTATCAACGATAAAAAACCAAAGAGAATAGCATTCATTTTATGTGTTGGCTCCCGCGATCCATTATGCGAGAGCCTGTTTGATCGGGAAGGTTCCGAGGGAATAGGAGATTGCTCCCGGTACTGTTGCAAGACAACGATGAAGCAGGCCATCCAGCTCAAAAAGAAAGGCATCGATGTGATGATTCTTTACAGGGACATCAGGACCTATGGAAAAGGTGGGGAGGAAATGTACAGGACGGCCTGTGAGATGGGTGTCCAGTTCATAAAATACGAGTTTGAAAACAAACCCCGGGTGGAGGATTTAAAGGGCAGAGCCAAGATTCTCGTCTTCGATGAACTCAGTGGTGAGGAATTGGAGCTTGATGTTGATAATGTTGTACTCGTTCTTGGGATGGTGGCAAGACATCCTGATACTCATGATCTTTTACAAAATTTCAAAGTGACCCAATGCGGCAGTGGATTCTGCATGGAAAAACATATTAAACTGGCCCCAATAGAAGCGAACGTTGAAGGGATTTATCTAGCAGGATGCCTGCAGAGTCCAAAGGATATTGCCGAGTCGTTAGAACAGGGCAGTGGTGCGGCCATGAAGGCTGTAATACCAATGCTAAGAGGTTTTGCA
>CP070739.1:267530-272458 GCA_020347705.1 Methanomassiliicoccales archaeon
ACAGGCACAGATAAATGACTTGCAAAATCAGATAAACAGTTTACAAAACCAAATAAATGATCTCCAGGCACAATTGAACGCTGAAAAAGCTGCAAGAGAAGCTGCTGATATCGAATTGCAGAAAAACATCGATGCTGAAGAAACTGCAAGGGCGGCGGGTGATAGTAATCTACAAGACCAGATAGATGATTTGCAAGCCCAGATAGATGGCATGTCAAGTCCAAATCAGCTGATTCAGGATTTTGTGGTTGCTTCAGGAAAAAGTGTCACCGCGGGGGATGTTGTCAGTTTCTACAACGGGTACGTTCAAAAATGGAAAAAAACCTTTGGCTCAGAGTATGTGTTCAACTTTAAGCGCACCTGGGTGAGTTCAGCTGCTGCTCTTACATCAACTAAATTCATTGTGGCTTTTCAGGATCAGGATAGCGGTGGTAACGGTACAGCGGTCATCGGTGATGTTTCTGGCAACACAATCACCTTCGGATCACAATATGTGTTCAACTGGGATAATACCATGAGGATCTCAAGTAACGCTCTTTCATCAAACAAATTCGTGGTGGCTTATCAGGATTTGGGTAACTATGGTTACGGCACAGCGGTCATCGGCGATGTTTCTGGCAGTACAATTACCTTCGGCTCAGAGTATGTGTTCAACTCAGCTATTACATCTGGTATCTCAGCTGCTGCTCTTTCATCAAGCAAATTTGCAGTGGCCTATGTGGATCAGGGTAACTCCTTTTACGGCACAGCAGTCATCGGTGATGTTTCTGGTAACACAATTACTTTCGGTTCAGAGTATGTGTTCAACTCTGACTATTCCCCCATCGGCTCAGCTACTGCTCTCTCCTCAACCAAATTCGTGGTTGCCTATATGGATTATGGCAACTCTAAATACGGTACAGCGGTTGTCGCTGAAGTTTCTGGCAGTACAATGACATTCGGTTCGGAGTATGTGTTCAACTCAGCCGAGACCGGTTATATCTCAGCAGCCGCTCTTTCATCAACCAAATTCGTGGTGGCCTACAAGGACATGGATGGCAGTAGTTACGGCACAGTGATCATCGGCGAAGTTACTGGCAGTACAATTACCTTCGGCTCAGAGTATGTGTTCAATCCTGAGTCTACCTTATGGATCTCAGCTGCTGCTTTTTCATCAAATAAATTCGTCGTGGCCTATGGGGATAACAGTTATTACGGCACAGTGGTAATCGGCGATGTTTCTGGGAGCACAATTACCTTCGGCTCAGAGCATGTGTTTCACACTTACGACACCCCCATTATCTCAGTTGCTGCTCTTTCTTCAAACAAATTCGTGGTGGCCTATGTAGACCCAGATGACGCAGAGTACGGCAAAGCGGTCATTGGTGAAGCTCAGGAAGGTGTACCTGAGGGTAGCCAAATTGTGGGAGTTGCCAAAGAATCCAAAACAGCTGGTGAATCAGTGCAAGTAATAATCGACGGTGTCTCAGACGTGCACTCTGGCCTGACACCGGGAGAGATTTATTATGTTAATTATTTAGGCAGTTTGACCACAGAAATCACTCTTAATAAAATCGGAATGGCGATATCATCGACCGCGCTATTATTGGCTGACCCGTTTTTCTAGTATGGCTTCCGCAAAATTATAGGCAATGACCTACCCCGCAGCCTCCATTATGGCCTTGATTCTCTTCCGTCTGAAGAAGTCCTCCCTTTCTCTTTCCTGCAGCTGCATCTCTATGTATTTCTCGGTGGCCTTCAGACGGGGGATGAAGATGTGCTCCAGGGCATTGACCCTGCGCTTTGTCTTCTCTATCTCCACTGCCAGGCGTTCGATGGTCCCTTCAACCTCCGCGAGTTTTAAGATATCCACAAGCAGCCTTCTGAATTTGTCGCTTGCCTCGTCCAATTTGGCAGAGGTTCCGATGTAGCCGTAAAGGGGTTCTCCAGCGCTTGGTGTTATGGCTTCGTACTCCACCTTGGGGACATGAACGCCCATGATGTTCACGGTACGCATGGGCACATCCTGCAAAGCAGGTATCGAGCCTGTGGCATCCCCTACTCCCTCCTGACCCATTATCATCTGGGCCTCCACGAGCAGGGAATACGACCGTCTTAAATCTGAGTCTGCCTTGTTTCTTAATGAGTTTCTGTCCTTGATTATATCGAAGAACTGAACCACAAGTGCATCTCTTTTTTCACTGAGGAGCTTGTGGCCTTTCATTGCCAGCTTTTTCCTCTTTCTCACGGAAAGAAGCTCCATTCGTGTGGGATTGATGCCCTCGATGATCTCTTCCGCCATTGATATCACTCATAATGGAAGTTTTCAGGTGTAGTCCTGAAATAACATCCCCAATTAAATGCTTTTCTATAGATTTGGGGGTTGTATGGGTTGAAAAGAATTGATAAATAGAATCTCAATTGATCCTGTATCTCAAAACGGCTCCCAATCCTCCCAGGGCTTCAAGCTTCTTTCCTGAATCGTGCAGTGCATTGATTATCACCACCTCGGATTTCTTTTCAGAGGCTTTTTTTAGCAGCTCGTCAACCTTTTTTCCCCTGACGAGTTTGTCTGTAACAAGGAGTGTCTTTACGGCTCCTGCAAGGATGGCATTCTCAACTTCTTTATGTCCGTATGCGTAGTTGCCTTCCTTCGAGATTTCGCTCAAAAGCTCCTCCACCACGGTTGTTTCGAAGGCCACCCGGGTGTTCGAAAGGATCTTCGGGGCGATTCCTTCCTTGAGCGCCTCATGTACCCCCGCCATTCCTCCCTGGCCTGTGCCCTGAAGTGCGCAGTTCGAAAACAAATCAGGCTTGAGGCTTTTTCCGAAGTTCATGAACTCTTCTTTCGCAAAGCCTGGGCCTAGAATGATAAGCGGCGTCGCGCTGCTCATAAGGCCCTCCAGTATGGCCAGGACTTCCTGGTAAAACTTCTTTTTATGCCCGTCGCTTTTTTTGTATCTTTTCCCTGTTCCCTGAGAGGTCAAACGAGCTACTTGCTGAACACCTGATTGGCGCAGGAAAGCGAATTCGGCCTCATCGTAATCCATGGTTAAAAAAAGCACCATTGGCTGCTTTGTAGCGGCCACAGCCTCATCTATCCGTTTTAGATGATGGCCTTGCCAGGTTTCTTTGACGATGTTTACCCTATCTCCTTCCGTGAAATTGAAGGTATGATATGATCCCAAATCCTGTGGTCCTTCTTTTATGATCCCGTGGACCCTCAATCTATCCGAGAATTCATGAAATTCGATATCCTCCACCTCCACTCCCAAACGCATTGTCCTTTTTTTTCCCCTTTCAGGCCTCAGTTTATCGGTCTTCCTCTCTTCCCTTCTTTGGGTCGTTGCATACACCATGTCTTTTTTCTCGATGATGTTGAATAGGTGCCATAGATCGTCCATGGACTCCATAAGCAGCTTGATCTCAGATGTCTTTAAGTTCTTGTAGAGGACCTTCAATGCTCTCCCTCATCAAATTACGATTATGTCTAAATATTGACTTCTTGGCCCAATGCCTCTGCTCTATAAATAATTTTATCGTGATGCAAACTGGTCTTTGATGCAGAAAAAGCCCATGAGCCCTCTGTTGATAAAACCCATAAATTATATATATTTACGGGTCGATTAGGGAGTTGGAACCTATTTATAGGGATGGGATTAAAATGTGCAAATATAGTTACGCAAACGGCAGATGTGGAAATATCGATATCGAGGATCGATTTTGCATTGGGGAGAAAAGTTGCAGTGTATCGAATATTTTGAGAAGCAAAACCTCCCGAGAAGAGCCGGTAAACGGAATGTGGCAGGCTGTGCCTTCTAAAGTCTGGAACATAGGTAAAAGGTACATGGATAAGTAATCAGTAAATTAGACTGAAGGAAACGGCTCTGAGAAGGGATGGGAAAATGATAATAAATCTAGGAAAGTGGGAGTACTCCCTGAGCATAAACGGTTTGAAACCCGTGAAATACAATATATATGCAACCTCATGGGTGAACATAATAAATTGATAGGCTATGGACCTGAAAAACTCCTTACGGCTGGCCTGCAATATTTTTTCTGCAAACCGTGCAAAGGATCTTGCAGTCCTTGCCGCATTTTTGGCATACACCCATTAAAAAGTGCTCCTTTACAGGTGCATGGCAGCAATCAGACATTACATCCACGAGCTGCCCGCAATAGTTGCATCTGTGCTTCTTACCCTTCTTCAATCCATAGGCCCTGAAATAGAAGAGATAAAACAGGAATAGGATGAACAGTATGATGGCCAAAACTATTACGTACACACAAAGAGAGCCAATATCTATTTCAGCACCGTTTCCATTGATATGGAACACCTGCCTAAAGTGATAGAACTTAGGTATAAATAGTCTTATATAATAAAATATCTTTCCCAATGACTTATAAGATATTGACGAGGACTATCAAGCAAAAATAAGGAAAACTTACGGATATGACGCGCTAAAACTCAAAATACGAAAAAAAATAAAAGCCATAAGGTATTCAGGTGTAGATAATATGTCGATAAAACGGTTTTTCACCACTTATACCCTTCAATTCGGATTAATTCTGTTTATCCTCGGCATAATCCTCACCATATTGGGAGTATTTGGTGTTTTTATCTACGATAATGCACCCGAATTTCTAAAGAACGTTATCGATTCCATTGGCGATTGGAAATATTGGTGCATTCTCCTTGGCCCGATCATCTTGATTGCCGGGGCGTGGTACTTTTTTGATAATATCCAAAAAAGAAGAGAGTTCAAGGAACTTATTGAGACGACAAGCAAGGCAAAATTTATCAGGAATCTCGATAGAGTGGAGTATTTGGCATGGAAGCTCACTTTCGAACATCAAAGGCAGTTAATGGATAAGAAAAAGGATTTTAATATAAAATAACCTCAAAAAGTATATTAAGTACGTGGGGGAGAGGGCATCATTTCCTGTGG
>CP070739.1:272558-275268 GCA_020347705.1 Methanomassiliicoccales archaeon
TTACCGTAGACATGTTCTCGGGACGGCCCAACCCAAGTTTTGAGATCACCGACCCAAAAGAAATCGTCCACCTGCGGAACGGCCTGAAGGATTTAAAGGAGGTTGTAATAATTACAGGTGAAGAGATCCGTGAGTTTGGCCGCCTTGGGTATCGTGGTATTTTGATTACCAATTCTGCCGGTATCAATGGAATACCCTCGAGAGTGCAGTTCTTAAACGGAAAGGTAAGAGTCTTCTCGGAGGAAGGCAACAAAGATAAATTCTTGAAGGATGTTGCCGCAGGGATGGAGAAATACTATCTGGGTCTTGCAAAGAAAAGAGGGTTGATCCCCAAGGATCTCATGGATAAGGGAATTGTCCCTGACCCTGATACTATGTAGCTTCCATCTATATTCCTTCCTTTATGGCACTATGGCACGCGTCGCATTCAGCAAGGCGGTATCTGGTTACCGGAAGCGCGCTGGGAGTGCGTGTCCTATTACTGCATTAGTGAGCCCTCGAGTGATACCCACATGGCTAGTTTTCGTTGCGCTTTTGACGCTGAATGATCCTAGATTGTGATTTCTGCGTTTCTGGATTCTGTTGGGGGAGTCCAAAAGGTAACACCTTTTCCTATAATGCCTCTCGCCACTAAGGGATAAGGTAGATCATGGCCACAGAAATGAAGTAAGGCTTACACATATGTCTGTCTTCAAAAGGGTCGGTCCCAAAGTCTGCTGCGATGCAGAGATAGGGGATGCACAGAAGAGTAACTTGCTAATCCGGGAATGGCTAGTATTGGTAACCCTGTAATAAATAGGGAAATTGAGATGTAATAATTGAGAAGATTATGAATAGAACTTTAAAATCATATCGGATTTTAAGAGTAACTCTGGTCTTGTGCCTAATACTGGTTCCTGTTTTACTGCATGCCGTCGAGTTGGAAGAGCAAGAGGTTCGAGCCGCTGTCCAAACCTGGGTAAGGCATGTGACTGCAGATGCAAGCCCGGACGCAGTCATAGAGTGAATGGAACCTTATATTGTCAATGCTGAAATAGTTGCCTACATCACTCATCTTAAGGGTGGCGGATATTGTCTTGCTGGCGCTGATGACCTGGTTCTCCCCGTATATCTCTATAACCCCCGAGAAACCTTCTACAGAAATGATTCACACTACGAGTTTTTTCTTCAGGAAATAGCCGGAAGAACAAACTACCTGAGGAACGCATCAGAAGAAAGAACTCCAGAATTTCAACAATATGAGCAACGCCTTGCGGAAAGGGCCTCATTCTGGCAAGACCTTATCAATGGTAAAGTTCCGGTGAAGAGGAGGGCTCAGGAAGTTCGTATGCCGGAAGCTGAGCCAGTTAAAATGGAACTAAATCTCACATCAAAATGGAATCAGAATTCCCCATATAAAAATATGTGTCCTCTTCATCCCCATGCGAATGAACACACCGTTGTCGGTTGCAACGCGACAGCTCAGGCACAGATTATGTACTACTGGAAATGGCCTGATACTGGGGTGGGAAGGGAAGAAGATGTAGTTTATGAGTACAGGTGGACGGACACATGGAAATCTACGAGGCTTGAGAATGACCCGAAAATTGATTCTAAAAAATGGGCAGGTCGTCTCCAGTGGGTAGACGTAAATGGGGGCGAACTGCAGATGAATGGGAGCTGGGATTTAAGCATCTATGCGGCTGCTCAAGGAATCAGCGATAATGCTTTGTATCGCACCGCCCTGTCTAATCGCTGGGAAAACCTCAACAAGGGATCGAGTCCTCATACCGCTGATTTCGGGAGTACTACCTATAACTGGAGCATCATGAAAGATACCCATCCAGCCACGCCTGCCGGAGATGCAGAGGTTGCAGAGCTCTCCTACCACGCAGGGGTTTCCAGTAAATCAACATACGGGCTATGGTGGACAAGCTCCAGGTTCGAACGATGGGAGTTAGATATCCATTTCCGATATGACAGTGACATCACCTTTTATCCTGAAAGAAATGACGAGACGGTCAATTACCTGACAGAGGAGATTCAATGGCTTCGACCCGTAGCTCTGGGAGGCACCACTGACAAAGGTGGTGGTCACGCATATGTCCTTTATGGTTACAACAAAGGGACAGATCTGAACAGAGAATTTCTCATGAATATGGGACGAAGTGGTGTATATTATGTGTGGTACAGCCTTGATAGCACACCTTATCACAAAAAACAGGATCACCTAATTCGCATAGCGCCGCTGAATGTAGTGAAGTTTGTGGGAAGTGACAACCCAGGCGACGGCTCTCCCGACGATCCATACGAGGACATTGAGGAAGCGATAATTAATGCCCCCGATGGTGCAACCCTTATTTTCAAGGCAGGCTCTATCAATATCTTTTCAACCGCCACTCTTGTCATAAACAAACCGCTGATTCTTTAAGGATACAATGTGACAATACAATAGGGGAAAGAATAAAGGTGCAATATTTTTCGTTTAATTAAAAAGAAAGGAGGAGAAAAAAGATGAGAAAGAAACATATTCTTGCAGCAGTATTAACATTTTTGATGGTAGTTCTTATGAGCGTTTCTGCCTGGGCAGTGCCCCAAAGCATCAACTACCAGGGCGTAGTGGCCGATGCGAGCGGAGCACTTAATGGCACATATGATATGGAATTTGAGCTCTACATTGGAGGTACCTCCTCTGGGTGGGTGGAAACACATACTGGCGTCATAGTGACAA
>CP070739.1:275368-277931 GCA_020347705.1 Methanomassiliicoccales archaeon
AATACTCGTTATAATGAGAGAGGTTGCTGATGGAGGTGAGTTTGATAAAATAATTATAGATGAATATGAAAAGATTCCAATTGAGGAAGGGAAAAAGGCATATCTTTTTATATCATGCTTCTTTAGGTTTCGTCAATCAATGGATAGATTCTTATTAAAAAATATCGTTGCTCCTGATGTGTCCTGGAAACGCTTCTTTGAAGATATCGTTGGTCCATCAACCGAAGAAATAATAATCGAAGAATATGAACCGATAACAGGGAAAGGGTCTTTCAGAAGTAGACATAGTGCTATTGCAACTGTATTAACTGATGCAGTGATTGGTAATAAGGAAGAAATATTAAATCATTTAATAGAAATAATTAACGTAATGAATCCTTCCATCAAAGAACATATAAAAGTTGCAAGAGATCTTACAACAAATTCTGAAATAAGAAAATATTTTGAAGATTATAGATTGTTATTCAAATTATTGAATGCTATAGTCAAAAAATATCCAGAAGATGCTGTTCTAATTCAGCATCTTGGTATGTTAAAGATGAATTTTAAGTATTATAATGAAGCCCTTGATATTTTTGAAAGGGCTTTACAATTGGAACCCAACAATCCAGCGGTCCTTCATTCTATGGGGATTTTATATAAAAGACGTGCATTAGAAGAAAATATCGAAGCTATGGAAAATTTATATGCTACAAGGGCCGAAGAGCTGTTTGTAAAGTGTAGGAACATCTCAAATACTGAACATGGCTATAGTTCACACGCGGTTCTGTTTTTAGAACGGGCAAAGAAAGCAAAAGATAAAGATAAACGAAGAGAATATTTAGCCAGAGCTTTAGAAGTAATAACAGAAGGTGAGAATTCCTTATCACCAGATGATGTCAATAAGCTTCCTGGTATTAAGGGCGGTGTGTTAAAAGAATTAGGCAATATTAAAGCAGCAAGGGATATTTATAAAACACAGGCAAAAGAACGACCTGATTCAGAAGTATTAATACGTTGGGGATGGTTAGAAACTTCTTTGGGTAATTATCCCAAAGCATTAGACTTGGCTCTTGAAGCAGAAAGAATTGATCCTCATAATCCCAGGGCAATTAGACTATATTTAAAATGCTTAAATAAATTAGGCTATATTTCAGATCCAAATTGGTTAAAAGTTATTGAGAAAGCCGATGAGGTGTTAAAAACAGATCATTATGCGAAATTATTATTGGGGGCTGCATATTGGTGTTCTGGGAAAGAACATGAATCTAATAGGTTGTTTAAAAATGCAAGGAGATTAAATCCGAATGAAGAGGGATTTGATATAATTAGGGTAAATGTATTTGAAGGGAAAAAAAAGAAAAAGTTTCGTGGTCATATCCAAACAGTTAGAACACATGACGGTTTCATATGTTTCGTAGAAATTGGTCAGATAGCAAGATATCGAAGGACATTTGGGTATGATAAACTAAAACAAGGAGATGAAATTCTATCTGAACTTGGATTCAATTACTATGGAGCACAAGCCATAAATCTTGAGATAATTTATGAGTAAAACAATACATAAAAAGCTGGTTACGAGTAAGCTAGAAGGACGACTGTTATTATCTCCCGCTTCGAGCAGAAGGAAAATGGCTCAGCGTAGTTGTGGACAACCGCCAGGCCGACTGTCAATTTAATACCTGCCTCTTTTTAAATCGTAAGGGGCACAGAAATTTTGTATTGATATTTTGGTACTACACTCCTATAAAAGTGAATTTGGTCCCACTCGAAGTGGATATCTGATACCCATATGTCATCTCCAAAATCGGATCAAAGGCTCCCTCAGACATCCTCACGGAGTGCCAGCCCCATCGTTGATTGTTTACAATATAATAGTTAATTCCAACTGTATTTGGAATGTTATCGCTGTACCAATCCGCTGTATCATTGCTGCCAATTTTCAGAGGTAAACCAATGGTGTCATATTGTTCTGAATAACTAGCAGTCCAAACGCCTAGGCTGTATGTGCTCGCACCTTCCACACCTGTTTCGTTTACAGGCACAATCATGTAGTAATATTGTGTCCCTGCTGTGGCATTGCCATTATCTGTATATGATGTCATATCGAATGGCAAAGTCGCGAGTTGAACATAATTTCCTTTCCAAAAGCCATCTCTCGTGAAGGAACGGAGGACATGATATTGATCGTCAATATCCATGCTAGAAGGCTGTGGCCAATTGAGGGTTACATTTCCTGTCAGAGGATCCACTGTTGCAGTGAGGTTTTTAGCCTCAGAAGCATGGTCAAAACCCAAAAATCCTGTATCGTCATCATAGATTATCATCGCACCTGGCATACCAGTAAAGGTGTAGTTTGTAGTCGTGTCGAATGCAACCTCATAGCCCTTCCCCACCTCCATCTGGGTATCATTCACACCGCCATCTCCGTGTTTCATCCATATATGATTTACAGGGTCCATCCATTTGATGTATCTAGCGTTCATGTCTTTTAGATAATAATCTGTGGTTGTGATCATGGTCTCTAATAGCTCCAAAGGTAGAGAAAAAGTTGAAACTCCTTGTGGAAATATTTTTGTCCATT
>CP070739.1:278031-282205 GCA_020347705.1 Methanomassiliicoccales archaeon
ATTTATCCTCTTCATATTCATAGGTAAGCATGAACTCTGGGGAATAGATGCTAAGCCCATGTGCGTTGTCCACGTTGATATCTTGATATCCGGAACGCTTCTCCAAATATAAAATGAACGTGTCCAGTGCGGAAAGCAGATCGGTTGCCTCTTGCTTAACAGTATCGTCCATGGTACCGGCCTTTATTCTTTTCACAAAATCGTAGAGGTCCACTGCTTCGGACGAAAGCCCTTCTTGAACAGGCTGTGCGTATTGTAGTGCCTCCTGAAAAACTCCGTATTCATCGGATCCTCCGTTTTGTATGCTGAGAGAGAGCGCATCGAGGTCTGAAAGAACAGTTTCCATCTCCATCAAGTTCAAAAGCGACAACATGAAGGTCTGTTGAGTGTTCGAGGAGCCCTGGGCCACAAAGGTGCTCACGATCTTTTTTCCAAGTTCAACTGGGCTCATATTGGGATTCTGTTTCAGATATGACATGAAATTGTAGTCCCAGCCCGTACCTGGTTCGGTCACCTCAGAAGCTACCATGTAATCTGCGTATGGTGCCATGGATTGAGCCACCTCGATTGTGGACATGAGGCATGCATCAAAACCAATCACATCCAATTTATCTGAGCCTTCATTCGTTATCGAGGACATCGCGCTTTTCAGTTCAGATATTGTGATAACATCGTATGGATCCTGGGATTGCTCATAGGCCACACCCTCTATTCCAGCACCGTGGTTCCATATGTCAAGGAAATAATTGTCCGCAGGATACGCTTGCTTGGCCCATTTTACGAATTTCACAAGTTCCTGGGGATCCCCTGAGTTTATCTCCCCCAAATCGGCCAGCTCATTGGAGCCTATGGTGTAGGGATTCGTATCTTCTGTGACATAAAACCGCTTTGCGGTCGTCCAATCACCGTTGGTAGTATCATCCGAGTCGCTATTACTTTCCCATCTATCGAACTGAACCACGATGTTGAGGTTATCGCTGCTTCCAACGGCCTCCATCTCGTTGATATCGGTTATTGCGAAATATTCAAGGTCGCAATCACTTATGTAAACCATAAAGGTCCAGGATTTGTAGTTGGGGGTTTCCGGATCCGGATCGATTGTCAAGCCAGTTGTGGAATCGGATTCGTTTTTCCCTTCATTCCAGGAATCCGGGAGTCCGTCACTGTCAGAGTCCACAGATGCCGCGGGATCGTTAGGAAACGCATCATTGGAATCATAAATGCCATCTCCATCAGAATCCACCCCATTGTTCCCATTATCAATACATCCTGAGATTACGGTTGACATAACGAAGACACAACATATCGTCACAATTAAAAGCTGAGTTTTTCCCTTGCTAAGCTCCATATTCTTTCCTCCTATCATTATATTTTTTCGCAACCCCACTTCTTTTTTTAGGTTCGCGGGGATCATTTTTTTCGGGTATAATTACGGTATAATATGAAGTGAGATACAGTTTTAGTATTATATAAAGATTTTATATATATATGATGTACTATTATTATAATAAAATCGCATCTAGATGTCCATAGGGAGGGTTGTTAAGGAGTTCCGCTCAAACCGCAATTCGGACATCGAATTGTAGGGCTCGATATATCGGCCCTGAATCCAATGCTGCATTTTGGACATTTTAGGATTTGCAGCCTTGGCTGGGGTGTTCCATTACCTGTCCCAATATCATCTGCTTTTCGTGATGATCTCCTCTTTACAAGCCCAGCTACGATGGCTATGAAAATTATCAATATTGCCAGTCCTGCAATAAACATCCACCATGAAACCTCCTCTGGATTGTCCACATCGATGGTAAAAGTCTTGATATCGTATTCGCCTTCATCATCGGTGGCCCTTATTGTGATGATGTGCTTGCCGTTCGATAACTCAGTGGTATCCAAATCGTAGCTCCAATAAGTCGCGGCCTCCGTTTCTTTCCATCCACCATCATCGATCTGGATCTCGATCTTTTCTATCTTGCCATCTACATCAGAGGCGGTACCCTGGATCGTGAATGTCCCTGAGACCTTGCTAGGAATAAACGAGGTTACGGTGAGGGTAGGTATATAGGGATTGTCCACAACAACTATCACGGATTGTGTCAAGGAATAATCGGTGCCGTCGAAAGCTCTGACTGATATTTCGTAATTGCCGTCATCCAGGGTTGTGGTATCCCAGGTATAATTCCATTTTAGGGTTCCTTCTGCATCCTCCCAGTCACCTTCAATTTTAATTTGGACGGATGTTATAGTGCCGTCCCCATCAGGATCGGATGCGCTTCCCCGTATCAAAACGGTACCGGAAACGGTTCCCTCTATAGGTGATATGATATTCACCTGGGGCCGGGAGTTCCCTTTATTATCCACATTGACGGTGATGGAATCATTCTGGGAATATTCCTTTGCGTCATCCTCCGCCCTGGCATATATCACATGTTCGCCGTCCTCTTCTTGGGTGGTATCCCAAGAATAGCTCCAGGCCGTGGTTCCTTTTGCCTTTATCCACCCACATAAATCGATTTTTACCTGCACCTTTTGAACTTCTCCATCAGAATCGGACGATGTGCCCTTTATAAGAATCTTCCCTGTAACCGTATCTTCTTCTGGGTATGTTATGGTCACCTTCGGCGGGCTATTTGGCAAGACATTATCTACGGTTATGTTCGTCACGTACTCTTCAGAATACTCGACACCATCATAACTCCTCGCGTAAATTTTTTGCAGTCCGTTTCCTACATTCGTAGAGTTCCATTCGTAAGTCCAGGATGCGGTTCCTTGCGCATCATCCCAAGGTTTTCCATCGATTTTTACTTGAACAAGCTCCACGATCCCGTCCGTATCATCGGCCAGTCCTTGGACAACAATATTACCCTTGACATATTGTCCTTCGACAGGGAAGGTTATTTCTACCGTAGGCGGAATATTTTCCGGACCTTCAAGACTATGTTTATAGTACACCTCATTCCTATCATCAGGATAATCCCTGTCATCCGCCCAAACCACATTTGCATTATCATCTCCATCTATCGCGATTAGTGGTTGCACAGACTTTGAGGAATTCACAGTCAGTCTCAGTTCGTCTAACAAGGGATTTCCACTAGAATCCAACTTCATGTAATAAAGCTCGATGTTTCCATGCCGCTCATCCTCCCAGACCATCTGTAAATTTTCTTCCGTGTCTAGAGCGAATTCTGGATGTGATGCATTGCCATCGTCATTTGTCAGTCTCAGCTCATCAATCACTGGGACACCGATATTGTTCAATTTCATGTAGTAGATCTGTTTGTATACATTCCCCTTCCACCCTGGGAGACTACCACATGTCATATGAATCATATCGCTTGAATCCACTATAATATTTGGACGGTGGAAATCCCCGCGAACAAAGAGTTTCGTATCATCTACCAATGTGTTTCCATTGCTATCCAATTTTGTGTAATAAACATCCTGACATTGGGTGGTTCCAGTTTCGTTCCTATCATCCAACCAAACTATATGTACCTCCCCATCTGAATCCACCTCGATATCGGGAAAAAGGGATTCCTCAGCATCATTATCGGTTAGAGCAGTTGCATCGACCAGGGTGTTTCCGTTGTTGTCCAATTTCATATAGTAAATTTCCTCCTGCAGAACACCCATTATATCTATTTGCTCGACCCACGCGATATTTACATTATCTGAAGTATCCATGGTCATGGATGGATAATGAGAGTTATGAGGCGCAAATGTGATTCTTGTCTCATCCACAAGAGTGTTTCCGAAGTTGTCCAATTTCTCATAATAGAGCTCAATATTTGGAATCGGTCCCGAATCTCTTACGTCACTCCAAACTATGTGGATATTGTCGTTTGAATCACAGCCAATATCTGGTTGATATGACGTTGCTTGATCCAGGTCCGTAATCAGGGTCTCGTCAATCAAGATGTTTCCATCTTCGTCAAGTTTCATATAATAAAGCTCAGGGGGACCATGCCTGTAATCGGTGTATACAAGGTGATTATTGTTTAAAGAATCACTAACAATTCTTACACTTTTTGAAATAATATCATCTACATGGGTAACTCTGATGTCCTCTGACCATCCGGGAGGAGAAGCATCCGCGTATGTTGTGTGGGAAATCACCCCAATAACCATTAATACTAGAATCCAAGAAATCCCAATTACCCATATCTTTTCTCTCATA
>CP070739.1:282305-289021 GCA_020347705.1 Methanomassiliicoccales archaeon
ACTCCAAGCTTCAGGATATCGTCTATTTCAAGATCAAGGACATCCTGCGGAAGACGGTAATCCGGGATCCCGTACCTGAGCATCCCCCCTGGTTTGGGAAGCGATTCGAATATTACAGCTTCATGACCCTTTTGAGCCAAATAGAAAGCAGCGGAAAGACCTGCAGGGCCCGAACCCACAATGGCCACCCTTTTTCCGGTTTTGGGTTGTGTTGGCAAGGTCGTCTCGTTTCCATTTAGAATCACTGAATCTGCTGCAAACCTTTTCAGCCTGCAAATGGAGAGAGGCTCCTCCACAATGTTTCTTCTGCATACGGTCTCGCTGGGATGCGGACATACTCGCCCTATTGTTGCGGGAAGGGGAATGCATTCCCTGATCAGATCATAGGCCTCTTTGTATGCACCGATCTTGATCAATGCGATGTACCCCTGAATGTCAACACCTGCAGGGCATCTTATGACGCAAGGAGCCGTGCAATCTCCATAATGATGATCGAGAAGCTCCTTCAACCTCTCTTTGCGTGTGGCAATAACCAAAGGACTGTCCGTCTCTATCACCATGGCCTCGCCAACGCTTGTTGCGCAGGAGGAAACAAGACCGTATCCTTTTATTTCAACAACACAGATTCCACAAGTTCCGATGGGGGCCAAACGTTCATCATGGCACAAGGTGGGAATATATACGTTATTCTCCTTGCACAGTTCAATTATTGTCTGGCCGGCTTGGGCCGTAACTTCGTTTTCATTTAGGATTACAGTGAATGTAGTCATTGTACCATCTCACATCCAAAAGAGCCCTTTCTAAATTTTAGATCATCATTTGCTGCTCAGGCCGCTTATATCACGGGGATATTAGTTTATTTCTATAAAATGCTTTATGCAATACCGAAATCACACTATGTAATGTTTTAATTCATCAATAATATAACTATTTTCGGCGATAACAATGGTTCATTTTCATGAATCTGCATAAATTGCCCTAACATTCAACGAATTTCAACAATAGATTTAAATGGGAAAATAATAATACCGGAGGCAAAATCCCCCAGGTGAGCGACATGATAAGACAAAAGATATACAATGAAAAATCCGATTTAGCAAGACGGTGGGATGGTCTTGATTTGGATCTCCTACCCATCGATTCACTGGATGTGAGCATACTCGATATTCTGCGGGATAATTCCAGGACAAGCAATGCCGAGATAGCAAGGATGCTAAAAACGAGCGAGGCCACGATAAGGCGCAGGATCAAGGCCATGATAGACAAGCAGATCATAGCCGGATTTTCCACCTATATCAATTATGCGCTCATCGAGAATCCTGTAAAGGCCTACATCCATCTCAAGGTCAGAACGGAGAGGATGGGATCCGTGGTCGAGAAGATAAAATCCCACGATATGCTGCTGGCATTGTACAGGGTGGCCGGTGAATACGATCTTCTATGTGTGACCCTTTTCAGTACCATGGACGGCCTGCACGAATTTATCGATTACTTCCTGGGAATCGACGGCATCATTGAAACGAACACACAGATTGTGATGAAGGCCCACAAGGGTGTTCCCTGGACAGGGATCTAAGAATATTTCTTAAACCTTAAGGGTGCAAATCCACCCGAAACTTTTTAGTTTTTGTAGGTCATGCCCGCTTGAATCAATGGGTGATTTCTTGGAAGAGGCCATTTTAGATGAAGGCATAAAGAAGGGGGCCACCTACTGCGACATTCGCATTGGAAAGGTCCGCAGAACGTCCTTGGAGGTGAAGGACGGTGAGTTGAAGAAGGCCTCATCCGGAGAGGAAGAAGGTGCGGGGGTAAGGGTGCTTTACAACGGCGTATGGGGCTTTTTCACCATCAACGAGATATCCAAGGACAGCCTCAAAACGGCCCTTCGAAACGCACTTGATATGGCAAAAAGCGGAAGCAGTGTGGCCAGGGAAAGAGTAAAAATCGGCCCGGGAGAGACCATCAAGGATAACATCCGCTGGAAACCTAAAATCGATCCCTTTGATGTCCCTATAGAAAGGAAGTATAAAATACTGGCCGAGATGGATTCAGCGATCCATGAAATAGAGGGTGTGCATACCGTCACCACAGCATATTCAGACGGTACGATCTATACCCATTTCCTCAATTCAGAGGGTTCCGACATTCAAGCCGAGATCACGAGAACCTTGGCACAGGTGAACCTTGTGGCAAGGGAGGGTGCAAAGGTCATCGGGTACAGGGGGAGGGTCGGTGGAACTTGCGGTTTCGAGTTGTTCGATATGTTCGACCCCGTAGAAAAAGGTGTCAAGGTAGGAGAATCGGCCGTAAGGGTTCTAAAGGCGAAGCGCTCTCCCAGTGGTAGGTTTCCAGTGGTTACGGATCACGATCTCACAGGTGTTTTCGTACATGAGGCCCTTGGGCATGCCACGGAAGGCGACATTGTCACATCCGGCGATTCGATACTCGAAGGACAGATCGGTAACAAAATAGCGGCCGACAATATCACGATAATAGACGATTCGACGTTAAAAAATGCTTTTGGTTCGTATCCTTACGACGATGAGGGAGTAAAAGGTAAACGGAAGATTTTGATACAAGATGGCGTGTTGGAAGGTTTTATCCTTAACAGAGAGACAGCACACAAGCTGGGAATGGAAAGTAACGGGGGTGCGAGAGCGGAATCCTTTGCAGCTCGTCCCCTTGTTCGGATGAGCAATACTTACATCGACAAAGGAGATTACAATTTCGAAGAAATATTCGAGGATATAAAGTACGGAATATACGCAAAGGGTACCCGTGGTGGAGAGGTAGATACAGCTAAAGGATCGTTTCAGTTCAGCGCCCAGGAGGCCTTCCTCATCGAAAAGGGAGAGATCACGACACCTTTGAAGGATGTGTCTCTTTCCGGAATGACACTGCAGATTCTCAGGAATATCGATGCAGTGGGAAATGACCTTGCCCTGGGGGATCCAGGTTTCTGCGGGAAGGGACAGCTGGTGCCTGTGGGCGATGGTGGGCCGCATATCAGGATCAAGGAGGCAGCCGTGGGATGAGTTCTATGATAGACTCTGCAAAGAGAATCGTTGAGATGGCCTTGAAAAAGGGTGCAGAGGAGGCAGAGGTATTTATAATGAAAAGCGATGGAAGAGGATTCACCATCGAGAAAAACTCCGTGTCATCCATTGCCGGTGGAATAGAAAAAGGCATTGGTATCAGGATCATCAAGGACAAGAAACTGGGATTTGCTTATTGCACGGAGGAAAAAAAGGCTGATTCGGCCTTAGAGCAGGCAATATCACTGTCGAAACTCGGAAATGAATCTGAATTCACCTTACCCGAACCTGACAAAATCAAAAAAATTGAGAACTTATACGATGATAGAATAGTGAGTTATGATGATGAAGATGCACTAGAAGGCACCACCACCATGATAAACTCGGCTCTGGAGGTGGATTCCGAGATCGTTATCACGAGAGGAGGCGTGGGTTACGGCTCCGAGAGCTTCGCGGTGGTCAATTCCAAGGGTTTGGAAATGGAGGATGCGGGAACGGAGATATATGCAAGTGTCAGTGCGGTATTGAAAAAAAATGGTATGTCAACAGGCTTTGAGAAATTCTCTTCAAGAACACTTGATATAGACTATCATGCCATTGGAAGGGAGTGCGCGAACCTTGCATTAAAGGGTCAGAATGCTAGAAAAATCGAGGACAAAGAAATGACGGTTATTTTCACCCCCTACGCCCTCGCAAATCTCCTTGAGTTCATCACCGCCCCGGCAATGTACGGGGAAGCGGTGCATAAAGGCGAGTCCGTGTATACAGGTAGAATAGGGGAGCAGGTGGCCAGTGAAGATATCACAATAATCGATGATGGAATGCTTGCGGGTGGTTTGAATTCGGCCCTTGTGGATGATGAGGGAGTTCCATCAAAACGAACTGAACTGATTAAAAAGGGGATTTTACAGGGATTCTTGTACTCTCAAAGCAGTGCCATTGAATTCAACGAGCAAAACACAGGTAATGCCATGAGAGCCGAGAGGTTTGGGTCCTCGCGTAACTATAAAAGTCCACCGGGTGTCAAGGCGAGAAATATCGTCATAGAAGGAAAAACTGTGAAAGCTGAGAACCTTATAAAAGAGGTCGATGAAGGTGTGTTGGTCTATGAAATCTTAGGGGCCCATACCTCCAATCCAGCGAGTGGGGATTTTTCTGTGACCAGCCCGATTCTATTTAAGATCGAAAAGGGGGAGTTCGCATATCCTATAAAGAGCGCCATGCTGAGCGGGAACTTCCATGAGTGTCTGAAGAAGGTGGAAGGAGTAGGTGATGACCATAAATTGGTCTCAGGTGGCTTGACACCGATCAGCTTCTACATACCTTCGTTGAGTTTGGGTAAAGTGAGGGTAACCGGATAAACATCAATGGCTTACCATCCATAATTTTAATAATAAGAATATACAATTTATGGATTACCAACTTTATACCGAAAGGTTGATTCATTCTTTACAATTTATTTAGTTCTTATTTTTTTCAATAATTTTATATATCAGACAAGCTTTACAATTATTTATGCCAAAAAATGATAAAAAAATTACAAAGAAAAAATCATCACCTCTAAAAAAAAGCAAAACCAAACATATTTCAAACCTTAAACGGTCAAAATATGGTATAATTGGGCACTTTAAAGTAAATTAAGGATTATTAACAACAGCAAAAGAATTTAGAGAAGTATTTAATGATAGTTTTCCTACGGAAGAGGATGATCACTTCTTTTCTCATACATATTATTATAAAACATCAGAGTTTCAAGATATTTTTGAACTTTATGTTCATATCTTTGAACTTCTTGATATATCACGTAGTAAAACAGATTCTCTCAGGATTTACTTATATATGTTTGCAAACCCAGATTCTAATAGAACTAAAGATAAATTTAATAAAATCTTTGATCGTATCGAAGGATTATTAGAAGAAACAGATGAAGATATTTATGAAAAATTAAAATCACTACATAATACTGAATGCTATAGATTAACTGAAGCTATTAGATGTCATAATATGGATTGTAATCTGGCAGCTGTTGTATTAGCAGTTTCTGCAGTAGAACATAGACTTCATAAATTATTAGAACGAAAAAATAAATCTCTTTATAAAAAGGAATTTGAATCTGCAACTCTTGGGGGTATAATAGAATTATTTCGAAAAGATACAAGATATAAAGATAATAAATACAACAAATTTAAAAAAATTCTACCCGAAAAACATAACCACTTAATGGAAATTCTTAATATATACAGAATATTTTCTGCCCATCCAAAAGACGAATATATTTCAAATCAAACCTCAAAATCTATTTTATCATTTTCATTTCTTTTACTTATAGATGAAAATCTGGAACTGTAAAAAATATCTTCCAACAATATTATACATTCATACAACCTCAATCCTCATCGTCATAAATATACAAAACATATTAAAAACTATCGAATATACGATTTAAACACCAAATAAATGCGGTTTACATCGAATTTTTAAAATAAAAGGGAAACCCTAATTAAATAACAGTAACAATAATTAATAAAACTTACCATGTTCCCAGACTAAATATTCTGTTAAAGAATCAAGACCTGGAAATAACATATCTTTATTGATTCCGTAACGATCTAATAATTCCTTGAAATCTTTCTTTTCCTTTAAATCTAAAATAATTTTTTCAATTTGAACTTCATCTTTTTTAAGAAAATCTGAAGCTTTTAATGGTTCGGTTATTTCGGGTTGAATTGTAAATAGACTTTGTTGGACCACAATTCTATTCGATATATGTGGTGGCCAAAAAATCCCGGGAGAATCCATATCAAAAGGATCCACCTTTTCTGCCAACATATAATATGGAGATGATAAAACATAAATCGCACTTTTACGTCTTGGATACTTTTCTATAGCAAAATATGCAGCTACAAATGGATTCTGAGTCCAATCTAATAAACGAGTTGGTAATCCATGGTGCTGGGCTAGAGCCAACCAATGCCAATTATTTTCTGGCATTATATTAAGAAATGGAATTGCTTTTCTCTTAAAGCTTCTAAATAATTCTCGCTCATAATCATAAATATCATCATAAAATATATCAATTTTTTTATATCTTCCAACTCTTGGAATTAATTCATATTCTTCTTTCAAGACACCCCTATATATAACAGTTCCTTCGGATTTTTTTTCAATCTTTCCAATAACTTTATGAAAATCGATAAAATTTCTGACAATATGTTTCTTCATAGTAACAACCTCGCCCTAATTCAAAGCTATGTAACATCTTCTTACTATATATATTTTATATGACTACACATTGATTTTGTGCATATTTTTATAACATTCAGAGAATATACTGGCTATATCCTATAACAAAGATTTATTAATAAGGATACCATTTCGGATTCGAAAGACCGATTCAATTGGGCCTATAGCTTAGACTGGTTGGAGCGCCCGGCTGATATCATGGATTCTATGTTGGAAACCGGGAGGTCGGGAGTTCAATTCTCCCTAGGCCCACTTAAATTTTTTTTTAAATTAATTCGTGGGCCTAGGTGTGCTCTTCTATATCATTAATTAAATTATATGAAGAGCACTACGCGTTTGCGTTATGCTAGAAGTTGCATGATTCTAAATCGCAAATGCTCCCTAGGCCCTTAAATTAGAATACGGCGTGCCGAGCATCCCAAGGCCCTTTTTTCTATC
>CP070739.1:289121-297400 GCA_020347705.1 Methanomassiliicoccales archaeon
CACACACCTGGGTCGTTTCTCCAGTCATCCCAAACGATTACATCTCCGTATTTTACTGCACGGGACTGGTCTGACAGGTTCGTGCAAATAGGCATCTCGACACCTGTGCTGAGATTGTACAGGAAGATATCACTGTTGCCATATCTCGTGTCATGCCACACGATTTTATCCTCATAGATATAAGGATAATATTGGTCCGCCGAGTTCGTTATTACCGGCATTTCAAGGCCTGTGCTCAGGTTGTACAGATAGATATCCCAGTTGCTCGCTCTAAAATCTGACCATACGATCTTGTCCTTGTAGATGGTCACCCCATACTGATTCGCAGGACCTGAGGATATCTGGGTCTCTGTATCCGTGCTCAGATCGTACATATATATATTCGCAGGGCCGTTTCTGTAATCCGACCACACGATCCTGTCACCGTATATGGCCGGATAATACTGCATTTGTGGATTTGTGGTAATCTGCATCATGATGTAGCTAGACAGGTCATACATGTAGATGTCCCAGTCGCCGTTTCTGTCACTATACCAAACGATTTTGTCACCATATATATCTGGATTGAGCTCATCTGCATCATACCAGGTTATCCGCATCTCCGTTCCAACAATTTCGGGCCCATCTGGTATCAAGGGGTGTGGGTCTAAAATATCTTGATGACCATCGTTGTCATCGTCTTGGTCTATATTGTTACCAAGGCCATCACCATCCGTATCCAGCCATTCGGAAGAGTTCAGCGGGAAGGCATCCTGTCCGTCTGGATAACTATCCCCGTCGTCGTCCTCGTCCAAGGAGTTGCCGACGCCATCGAGGTCATAGTCCTTCTCGTTCAATATCTCCACAGGGTTGGAGAACGGGGATTCCAGCTCAGGATAAGAGGTTGCTGTAACCTTGTACCTGTATATTCTACCAATTTGTACAGATGTATCTTGATAGATCAAGGTCTGATTGTCCACACTATCATAAAGATAGTAGGTCAATCCATCGTCAGACCGATATATATTGTAGCCGACTAGATCCTTCCAGTATGTTACGGCTTCCCAGGAAAGATTGATATGGTCACCCTCTTTGGAGAGATTGGCGATAAGGTTCTCAGGAGCAGAAGGCAAGGTCGTCTCCCATGAAATATTCCAAGAGTGGATGACAGGTGTAAGGAAAGTATCTTCAGTACGAAGAATAGCCTTGATCTGAAGCTTTGGGATAGGAATCAAATGAAGCTCTATCCCTCCTCCCTCTTCAGATGCCTGCGAAGAATTACCGTACGCGTAAACGGTTTTGTTGATCGGATCCGTAATAAAGAATTCTAAGGTGGTGTTTTCAGGAACAGTTGTATTTGCAGTGAATTTCAACCATTTCTCGATTGTTGGTGGAGAAATCGTCTGGCTGCACACTTCCCCATATGGCTTGTACTGCAAATCGTTAAGATAAGCTGAAGAGCTTGGCGCAAAACCCTCTGAAAGATTCAGATAATCCATTCTGATCATTCCGGATTCTCCATCTTGGCCATCAACTCCATTTAATCCACCAAAACCGCCATCACCTGGTGTTCCGGACGAACCTGGATCTCCACCCAATTCGTCATTACCGCCATTACCGCCCCAACCACCTGGTCCTCCAGCTCCTCCCATAAAACCTGTACCACCGATTCCTCCCTCTACTGAAATATCGCCAGTGGAGCTGTTTATTTCATAAGACTGGATCAGGATAGTTCCACCAGCACCTCCACCGCCCCCATCTCCACCATCCCCACCACTGGCTCCTTGACCTCCACCGCCTCCTCCACCTGCACCCCAATGCCAATATGTATTGTTAAACGTATGATGGTATATCATAGCATTAGCACCGATACCTCCATCACCGCCCCCCAAACCTCCTTCTCCTGTTAACCCGAATAAACCCATTTCACCATCTGAATTGATCTCACCGGAATTATTCAAACTGGCACAGGAGAAGAATATGATCCCTCCTCCTTTTCCTCCACCTGCTCCATCACCACCATCACCTCCATATCCCCCTTCGGTGCCACTACCACTGGCGTTATATGAACCTCCACCGCTTGCCCCTCCCCCCCCTCCTGCACCACCATCACCGCCCCTTCCACCAGCTCCACCTCCACCCATATGAACACTCACCAATTCCGGCGAAGAGGGATTTCTTCCCCCTCCTGTAGGTGAACCCGGTAAACCACCTCCACTCCCATAACCCCTTGCACCCACATCACCGAACTCTCCCAGGGTTCCATCACCCCCATCACCACCGTCCCCGCCTTTTATATAGTAATCCACTCCCGGGATTCCACCCCCGGAGTATTCAGCTCCAAGCCCCCCTGGACCTCCATATATCCAGGGACCTGATTGGCCGTTCGAACCGTCGTATGCCCTCCACTCGGTGGTGGATCCAGGGGGGGCATTAGGACCAGGCGAACCTCCATCCCCACCATCACCTCCTGCCCCTCCACCACCTCCAGCGAATCCTTTACCTGTGACAGAGATATAAGAACCGGAAGATAAAAGATTAACATAGCCAGCTGCCCTGAAGGCTAGAATTCCTCCGGTGTTACCATCCCAGGCCTGGGTGGTCAAGGTTGAGCCGGAAACCGTTACATTGTTAAAGTGCCAGATATGGACGATCTGAGCCTTTGAGCTCTCCAGGTATGAATTTTGCAGTGGCGATTCCAAATACAGATATGGAGAGGACACGTTTTTCACAAAGGCCGTCTCCCAAACACCAGACAGCATATTGATTATCAGTATCTCGTCCCCGTCCTCAAAACCTGTGATAACGTATGGCTCTATCTTTGTGGAACTGGAATTCACATCATAAATCTTAGAGCCGAGCCAACGTGTTGTCGGCGTGTTAACCAGAAGATCCCCGTCGGAGCCAGTTCCCAGATAAAGGTCGTAATCTAAAGTGATGTTGCCTTCATTGATAAAGGAGTCGACGGTGAGGTTAATTCCTTTGGTTTGGTTTTCCCCCTCGAAATCGTCCAAGTAATATCCGTCTGAGGTGTTGAAATAGACTTCTGCGGATGCTATGGCCGCGAGTGCCTGTGCGATCATAACGATAAGAAGTGCTGCTACCACATATTTTCTTAAAAAAGAATCATTTTTCACTGGTCTAATTCCAAATAATCTCATTTGAACACCTTCCTTGAATGATACGGGCAGTGGATTGAGGTTTTTACCTATATATTTATTGGGAAAAAAATCAAGATATGATCCACTACCCACAAACTTCATATCCCAAGTTTACAATACCCTAAAGGTCAAGTAAATGAGGGCATTGTTGGTACTGGAAGACGGAACCTGTGTTAAGGGGAAAGGTTTCGGAGCAAAAAAAACGGTTTTTGGAGAACTGGTGTTCAATACAAACATGACTGGCTATCAAGAGTCATTAACAGATCCCTCTTATAAAGGCCAGATTTTAATGATGACATACCCCCTAATCGGCAATTACGGTACCAACAAGGACAATTTTGAGTCCTCTGAAATCCAGCCCGAAGCCTTTGCGGTCTCAGAGCAGTGCGACTTTCCAAGCCACCGCAAGCACGGGAAGAACATTTCCGATTTCCTGAGGGAAAACGATGTGCCCGGTATCTCGGATATCGATACCAGGGCATTGACTATCAAGATACGAAAACACGGCACTGTGAAAACCGCCTTGGCCACATTTGAAGATGAAATCGACGAGGATTCATTGGTACAACAAGTAAAGAAAATGCCTCATCCCACATCCCGGAACCTCGTGGATGACGTCTCCTGTAAGACGATAACCAATTTAAAGGGTAAGGGCGAACTCAACATTGCGCTCGTTGATTGTGGGGTGAAAAGGAATATAATTAGGAACCTTTTGAAGCATGCAAATGTGATTCAGGTTCCATATGATATCGGCCCAAAAGAGCTTTACGAACTCAAACCCCACGGCATACTGGTTTCAAACGGTCCAGGAGACCCGGCCCATTCCGAAATAATGACCTCAACCGTAAAAACCCTCAATGAGGTGGCATCCGATTTTCCTATCATGGGCATATGCCTTGGGCATCAGATCCTGTCCATAGTCTTTGGAGCCGAGACCTTCAAGCTCAAGTTCGGTCATCGAGGAGGCAACCAGCCTGTAAAGGATGTGGAGAGTGGCAGGGTGTATATCACCTCCCAGAACCACGGTTTTGCAGTGAAACCGAACCCAACCCCGGAACTTTCGTTCACCCATTTCAACGTGAACGACGACACCGTCGAGGGCATGAAACACACATCCTTGCCCATATTTTCTGTACAGTACCATCCGGAGGCCTCCCCTGGCCCGCAGGACAGCCATCATCTGTTCAATGAATTCATGGGTATGGTGAAAAGAAAGGGAAGAGGTGGTTGAATTAACCAAGCGTAGCGACATAGAGAAGATCATGATCATAGGCTCGGGCCCCATAATAATCGGCCAGGCCGCGGAGTTCGATTTCTCAGGCTCCCAGGCCTGTCAATCCATACGGGACGAGGGATACAAGACCGTACTCGTCAATTCGAATCCTGCCACCATCCAGACCGATATGGAGATGGCCGATACGGTATACATCGAGCCCATCATTCCCCATTTCGTGGCGAGGATCATAGAAAAGGAGCGCCCTGCTGGGATACTATCCGGCATGGGTGGACAAACCGCACTGAACATCTGCAGCGAGCTTGCGGAATTGGGCATCCTCGGAAAATATGGTGTTGAGCTTCTGGGCACTCAACTTGAGGCCATAGCCACCGCTGAGGATAGGGACCTATTTAGAACACTGATGTACGATATCCATGAACCAGTTCCAGCAAGCAGAGCCTGCTCCTCGATAGAGGAGGCCATAAAGACCGTGGATGAGGTCAATGGCTACCCTGTGCTCATAAGACCAGCATATACACTGGGAGGAACAGGCGGCGGAATCGCCCATAATAAAGAGGACCTACAGGCCGTTGTGGGAAGAGGATTGGTCTACTCGAGGATTCATCAGGTTTTAATCGAAGAGAGCGTCCTGGGATGGAAGGAGTACGAGTACGAGGTGATGCGAGATTCCCAAAACACCTGCATAACCGTCTGCAACATGGAGAACCTGGACATGATGGGAATTCATACGGGCGAAAGCATAGTCATTGCTCCTGCTCAGACCCTAAGCGATGAGGACCACCAGATGCTGCGCTCGGCGGCCTTGAAAATCATCAGGGCCTTGAAAATCGAGGGAGGATGCAACATACAGTTCGCTTTGAACCACGATACTGGGGAATACAGGGTCATCGAGGTCAATCCCAGGGTTTCTCGCTCCAGTGCACTTGCCTCCAAGGCCACAGGTTATCCCATAGCAAGGGTTGCAGCGAAGATCGCCGTGGGTATGACCTTGGATGAGATACCTAACTCCATCACTGGCAAAACCTATGCATCCTTTGAGCCCACCTTGGATTATGTGATCATGAAGATCCCGAGATGGCCCTTTGACAAGTTCATCTCAGCCGATAAGGGCATCGGCACCCAGATGAAATCCACTGGGGAGGTCATGGCCATAGGAAGAAACGTTGAGGAGAGCCTGCTCAAGGCCGTAAGAAGCCTTGAGATAGACAAAATGGGATTTGATAGGCTTGAATATGAGGATGAGGAACTCATCGAGGAGATGAAGCACCCCTCGGATATAAGGCTCTTCGCTATAGCAGAGGCCCTGAGGCGAGGATTTCAATCCGAAGAAATAGCAAAACTAAGCGGATATGACCTATTTTTCATAAATAAAATTCAAAATATTTTGGGTATAGAAGATGAAATAAAGAAAAAGGGTTTGGACCCACATCTTCTCAGAAAAGCCAAGAAATTTGGATTCTCGGATGCATATCTTTCCTCCCTGGTCAATGAAAGAGAAAATAGAATAAGAACTCTGAGAAAGGACGGAGATATACTGCCGGCCTACAAGATGGTTGACACATGCGCTGCTGAATTCGAGGCTGAAACCCCCTATTATTATTCCACCTATGCATCCCAATGCGAAAGTATACCTAGCCAAAAGAAGAAGGTTATGATAGTGGGCAGCGGCCCTATTAGAATCGGTCAGGGCATCGAGTTCGACTATTCATGTGTGCATGCCGTTTTGGCACTGAGGGAGGAGGGCATCGAGGCCATAATGGTGAACAACAACCCAGAGACCGTGTCCACAGATTACGACATCTCTGACAAGCTGTACTTCGAGCCCTTAACCTTCGAAGATGTGATGAACATCATCGACAAGGAGAACCCGGATGGAATCATTCTACAGTTCGGTGGGCAGACGTCCATAAATCTTGCGGCCCCCATTCAAAAGGCGCTGTCATCGGACACCAAACTCAAGACGAAGATACTTGGTACCTCTTCCGAGGCCATAGATCTGGCAGAGGATAGAAGGAAGTTCGAGGCCCTCATGAGGAAGCTGGCAATCCCGCAGCCAAAAGCGGCCACATGATACTCCTTCGTGGAGATAAGGCATATCGCCAAAAAAATCGGGTATCCAGTGCTCGTGAGACCCTCCTACGTCCTGGGGGGAAGGGCTATGGAGATCGTACATGATGAAGAGGAGCTGGAATTCTATATGAGCCATGCCGTAAAGGCATCGAAGGCCCATCCCATTCTCGTGGACAAATTCCTAAACAACGCCATCGAAATCGATGTGGACGCTGTATGCGATAAAAAGGATGTGTTCATCGGTGCCATTATGGAGCATATAGAGGAAGCGGGTGTACATTCAGGGGATTCGTTCTGCGTGATCCCCCCTCAAACCCTCTCGAAAAAAGTCCTGTCCAAGGTGAGGGATTACACCAAGAAAATCGCCTTATCCCTTGAGGTTGCTGGCCTTTTGAACATACAATTCGCCGTCCAAAACAGCACGGTATATGTTCTGGAGGCCAATCCCAGGGCCTCGCGAACCGTGCCCTTCGTGTCCAAGGCCATAGGCGTTCCCCTGGCAAAGCTTGCAACAAAAGTCATGGTTGGTCATACTCTGAGGGATATGGGCTTTGACCATGAGGTCGAAATAGATCATGTGTGCGTAAAGGCCCCCGTGTTTCCATTCCTTAAACTACCAGGCGTGGATACAATACTCACCCCTGAAATGAAATCTACTGGAGAGGTCATGGGTCTTGCCCCCACATTCGGTGAGGCGTACTACAAGGCTGTACTCTCTGCCGAAGGCAAATTCATAACCGAGGGTACGGCGTACGTAACGGTAAACGACGATGACAAGCCCAAGGTTCTACCCATCGCAAGAGAACTGAAAAATCTGGGCTTCAACATAGTTGCTACAAAAGGAACGGCAACTTACCTAAGAGAGAACGGTATTGAAGCGCAGACCGTATGGACCATCAATGAGCCCTATTCTCCTGATGCCCTGGATCTGATGAGAAGAGGAAAAATCAATCTCATCATCAATACACCCAAACCGGGCAAGGGTCCAAAAAAGGACGGCCATGTGATGAGGAGGTTGGCAGTGGAATTGATCATACCATTTATTACGACTATACCATCGGCCCATGCGGCCATGGAGGCCATAAAAAGTGCAAAGGGCAAGGATTTTGCGGTCAAATCACTGAATAAATACTGCGCTGGTTAAAAGTGAATAAAGGCCGTTTCATAATTCTGGGTTAGATTTTTGATGATATAATAGGATATCCCATCCGCAGGTACGTTGACCTGCAGGATGGGATGTGTTTGATAGATAACTATATAGCAGAACTTTTAGAAAAAGGTTGGGTTCGAGATTTCTTCTCGAAGGTGAAAAGTAAGGGAAAAGCAATATTGAAACATCTGGATCTTTCTTTTGTCAATGATTTTTACGATGAGATGAAAGACAGTTGTCGTGGGAGACCACCAGATTATCTCCCTGATGCAAAATTGAAGGGAGTATTATATTGTCTTGCTAGCGGGATCAGAAAGATACGTGATATGGCCAGAAAGCTAAGGGAGACTCTGGCTATGCTAATATGTGGTTTTCGGGATAGTACCCCCTCAGCACCTACCATATCAAGATTCTATCAATTTCTTGGCAAGGTAATCGAAAGGATATTTCACCGTCTGGCAGCCTTTGCTGCTGGACTGGGAATATATGGAAATACCTTCCTGATAGATACAACATCTATCGAAGTATCCGAAGATGATCTAGATGCGAAATGGAATTATGATGCTACCAGTAAAAGCTGGTACTATGGATATGGATTGGAAATGATAGTAGACTGGAAGACACACCTGCCAGTAGCAGGTGTGTTCACGAATGGAAAGCATGTGGGAGATTCAGAGATAGA
>CP070739.1:297500-301917 GCA_020347705.1 Methanomassiliicoccales archaeon
AGCCCGATAACTGCTTTGGGGCCAGACCCGACTTTGCCAGCTCTGTTCTCAACGTTAGGATGTTGTTGGAAATTCCATCCCCAGTGATGCAGACCTCCTGGCATTGTGCACACACCGCGCATTTATATGCCAAGCTGATCAAATCAGAACGCTGGAGCCTGCCTTGGGAATAGGCCTTGAGGATGCGGTTCTTTCCCCTGGGGCTATAGGAGTCCAGGTAGAAGGCAAGATACGACGCACATCCTTCCCTGCAGAAATCGCACTGGGAGGCAAAGCATCTTCTAAGATCGTCTTTTTCCTCCATCTTCATGCCCTCGGATTAAGATACCAGGATTCAGGATGTTGTTGGGATCTAAGGTTCGCTTCATTTTTTCAAGAAGGTCTAAGGCGTCTTTTCCGATCTCTTTTTCGATGATGGCTCTACTGCTGTAGAGGCTGCCAAGCCCGTGGGTCCTGGCTATGGTGCCTTTGAGGTTGTGGACCTCGGAAATCGCCTCTTTTTCAAACCTCCTCAGACTCGCCATGCCCTCTTTACTGTCCTCAAGATACAGGGCCACTGTATACGCATCCAAAGCAGAAAAGAGGCTGTGGGAGATCCTCTTCTCCAATTTTTGCTTCTTTGCGATTTCGTCCATTCGGGTGTAGGCCGTCAGAACCATGTCTTTCGGTATACAGAAATCAAAAACATGAAGATGGATATTCTCGTCTGCCAGCTCTTTGTTCATCTCGAAGTATGTATGCCTGTTCTCCCACCAGGAAGCTGCGTATTTGTCCGGCATCTTCTTTCCGAACCCAGAAAGGAGATTTTTCGCAGCTTTAAGACGTACTTTCACATCCTCTGCATTGCCTTCATAGTAGATGAAGAGGGCCGAATCTATACCCAGCATCTTCACTAATGCCTGCTCCGTTTTGGGCTGGAGCTTGATGGCCACCGAGGGCAGTGTACCTCCGATATAGCTCTGAGGAGTAAGTCCTGCTTTGTCCAGTTCTTTTATGGCATAAAACATTTTTTTGAAGGAGGAAAATGCATAACCTGATGTGGCATGTTCAGCAGCAAGCGGTGCGATCTTCATGGTGGCCTCTAGGATCACCCCAAGGGTTCCTGCAGAGCCTATGAAAAGACAGGACATCCTGGGAGAGGAAGAGCTTTTTGAAATAGGCCCACCAAGTGTGAGGATCCTACCATCGACAACAGCAACTTTTATTGAGAGAACAAGGTCTCCTGCTGAGCCGTATTTCGGGTACAGGTTGCCTGCGGAGTCCAGGGCAATGGCACCTCCGATTGTAGCAGATGCCTTGCTCCACGGGTCATGGCCCAGGGTAAAGCCTCTTTTGTTCAGATAATTCTCTATTTTTTCAATGGTGGCCCCTGCCTGAACTGTCACGGTCCAGTTATCTTCTGAAAAATCCAATACCTTATTGAGGCCCTTGATGTCCAAGGCCACAAAAGACCGAGAAGGGGTTAAAGAGCCGCTGAGGTTCGTGCCTCCTCCCCAAGGTGCCACGGCAAGGTTGTGGCGATCACAGTACCCAAGTAGCTTTGACACTTCTTCATAACTTCCGGGTCTTACCACGAGCTGGGCCCTTGACGGTTCATGAACGTATATGATGTCCTTGTAGGCCTCCAGCTCGGCTTTGTCGTCTGTGATTATGGCCTTTGGAAGGAGTTTCTTAAGGGCCTTTGTATGGGTATTCATGTCTATTACCATGGTCTTTAAGGGAGCAATTGACTTTCTCCGATTTTATACTATCCCCTCAGCACCGATCTTACCTCAACGAAATGGCGGTGATATCATAGGCTATATCAAAGCATAAGAACGCAACAAGATGAATGACCTGTGCAAAACCCAAAACCGTGCAGATGACAGCAGCAATTTTCAATGCGAAGCGGTGCTCGAAAAACAGCTTGAGGGATTTCGGCTGTGTCCTTTCGCTCATCTTTTCATGACCTATTTCATCAGCAAAACAGCCAATAAATGCGAAGGGTATGATGTATATCGACGTAATGGCGATTTCCAGGCCGCCTGCTAGCACGAGAATAACGATAATAATTATAAATCCTATGATGCCGATAATAAAGGCTGGATGGTCGATTTTACCTGTTAATATCAATCCTAGAGCAGTGCCTATGACCATCCCGAAAACAGGATCGTGGACATAGGCAAGGTAGCCTATTGTTAATGGGATGATTACGGCAAAGGGGGCGATTAAAATTCTGTATTTTTTATATCGTGGTTCATCTATAAACTGATCCATGCTCTTTATTAGAAATCCAAGTAATATGCAGATGCCCACCAGACTTGCGCCACCGCTGTTTAGGATAAAACCGAGGATTATGAGAAAAAAGATCAAAATGGCGAGACCCACAAGACCGAAAGCGGTTTTCTTCATGTCAAAACGAATAGGACACTTGTTATATAATTTTAACCAGTGAATTAACAACATCTTTTTTATTAAAATATACAAATAATTAGTATGAAAGAAAGAGCGGAGTGTATGATTTAAAAAATAAAATAAAAGAAAAAAAGGTTTAATACCTTAGGAGCAAGGATTCTTGTCCTAAGGTAATGCAGACACCTTTGATTGCTCACTCGATTTCGAAGTTCACCTCAGCAAATTTATTTGCCTTCAGTAAAACCCATTGTTCAGCCAATGGTTCTGTATCGTCTGAATTTTCGAACACAGCTACTTTGAACCATGCTCGTCTTCCCTTGTGTTTGTAATAGATGAACCAGTAGCCGTCCTCATCAGTCACTGTTTCTCCGATCAAATTCCCATCTGAATCATAGACCCTCACTATATAGCCTTCTATCGGGGTTCCAAATTCATCTGTAACAATACCACCGAAGCCTGGGTTGCGCTTGAAGGTGTTCTCGTTTTGGACCGTCTGAGCGTCTTTTATAGTGCTGTTTATGGAAGTCCCCTCATATGAGAATTTATAATCATCGAGGTTCGGGACTAAGACCTCATAGGTATCAGGATCGATGGCGTCATCATTCCAGTTCTTCTGATATCCGACTGTGCCCTTGAGACCATAATCCAGGTGTATTGTAACATAGACGAGGCCGGTTGACGGGATTTGTCCTGTTGCTGTTATTGTAACATAATCATCTTCACCGTAGTCGCCGAGTCCTATTCCCAGGGCTCCGCTTGGGGTTACGGTATCGGTTCCTTCTACAGTAAAGCCGCTGATTTCATTAGAAGGCACGAAGCAGCCGCATTCGCTATAGCTTGCGTCAGCATAGAAATGGATGGGATTTGCACCATGTGTTATAAACGGGTAGGGTATAGTGATATCGAGGATCACTTCGTCCCCTGGGGTTCCAATGAAGAAGACATTGTAGTAGAACTGTCCGGGATTGCTTGCCGTCAACTTGTATGTGCCTGGGTTGGTTGGGTCTTGGGTGAATATCAGACGGAACTGCGCTCCATCCAATTCTTCATTACGATCGAAATAACAAAGGTTGCTATCTGTGACTGCGCTCTTGGGTAGACCGATGACAATTACGGTCCAGCCATCGCTGTCTGTTACCGTCTTACCCAGGTTGTCGGTCCCAGATGCGGTAACTACATTGACTATATCTTCTGAACCCATTGGAACAACATAGGTTATTGTGAAGGTGTTGGTTTCGCCTATATCCAATGTTGTATCGTCCAAATGTGAAGTCAGGTCTCCAAAGATAGTGTCAATCACTGAGACATTGTAGAGTATACAGTCGCCGTCATTGCTAACAGTGAAGGTGTAGTTGATCGAATCACCCCAGTAGGCATAGGTCCTGTCAGCTGTCTTAGTCACGTTTATAACCGGGTGTAATATGTCAACGGTGTGTGAATCACTGTCTGTGACTGTTTCTCCCAGGTTGTCTGTACCTTCAGCATATGCGGTGTTGTTGAATGGATCGCCCTCGCTTCCGATGATTGTATAGTTAACATAGTAAGTCTTAGACTCGTTAATTGCCAAGGTTGTGGGTCCTGTGCTCCACCCGAGTTGGGTATCATTCACGTATACATTGTAGAGCGGGCAATCTCCGGTGTTGGTCACAACAATTGTGTAGGTAATTGTGTCTCCCTCATGAGCTTCAGCGGGGCCGGTCTTGTCCACGTCGATATCTGGATGCAGTATGTCGACAGTGTGTGAATCTTCATCAGTTACTGTCTCCCCTAGGTTATCCGTACCACCAGTGAGGACAGTATTGGTGAAAGGATCACCTTCGCTGCCGGTGATTGTGTAGTTGACATAGTAAGTCTTAGACTCGTTTACGGCCAAAGTAATATGTCCAATACTCCAACTGAGTGATGTATCGTTTAGATAGACATCATAGAGTGTGCAGTCACCGGTGTTTGTGACGACTATCGTGTAGGTGATCGTGTCGCCCTCATGGGCTTCCGCAGGGCCGGTCTTGTCCACATCAATATC
>CP070739.1:302017-307181 GCA_020347705.1 Methanomassiliicoccales archaeon
AATGTTCAAAGATTTCTCAGCACATTCCAAAGCCTTGTTAGCATCACCTTTAAGGGCATATGCCTCCCCTCTGTTGAAAAGGCTCCAACCCACTATGTCTTTTCTTCTGATCCTTTTGCCCATCTCCTCGCATTTTTTAAAATATTCTATGGCCTTATCGTAATCTCCGCTCTTTAAATAAGAATCACCCAAATTGTTATAGGCCCTGGCCATCTCGCTATAATCACCGAAGGGCTCGAGCTCTTTCAGGCTCCTATTGTAATATTCCACACCCTTGCTGGTATCCCCTGTCTCGATGTGCACATTCCCCAGTTCTATGAATGCCAATGCTATTGTATGCATATCCTCGATTTCCATACTGACTTGGATGCACTCATTGTAATGTGTTATGGCCTCCTCGTACTCACCCAGTCTCCAATGGATATATCCCAGGCCTCGATGGGCATCGGCGATACCGAAAGCATCTTCCAGGGTTTTGGAGATACCAAGACTCTTTTCAAAATTCAAAGCTGCCTGCTCCCAGTTTCCCATCCTGTTGAGTACATATCCGCTCTTTCTTAAAGACTCTGCTTTATCCTCATCGCTGTCTATATCCTCACAAATGGTGATGGACTTTTTGTAGTAATCCAGCGCCAGCTTCCACTCAGAAAGATTGAAGGAAAGTTCCCCTAATCTTCTAAGAAGGCCTATTCTCTTCTTTTTATTCTCCTTTGTATCCTCAAGGCGCTCTAAAGATCCTAGTGCCATATTATAGTAATTAAGCGCGTCCTCCGGGGCAAAGGAGGAGGTTGCCTTCTCCCCAGCTAAAATTGCATAGGTCAGTATTTTTTCGGTGTCCTTGCCCATATTGAAGTGGTGCGCGAGATTATAGACCACTTCATCCAACCTATTTTTATTGAGGTCTTCGATGATATAACCTATCTTCTTATGCATCAATCTTCTTCTGCTTCGGCTCATGCTGTTATATATCACTTCTCTTATCTGGGTGTGGTCGAACCGGTACCTCTCTTCCTTAGTTGCGGTATCCTCAAGAATCATATTTGTCGAAATAAGCGCATCGATGGAGTCGATGAGCTCTTCCTCGTTAACACCGCTGATCCTCAGTAGGGTTTCAAACGTGAACTGGTTGCCTATCACCGATGCGTATCTTAAAATCGCCTTTGTCCCTTCATCCAGTCTATCTATCCTCCGCCCAATCACATCCCTTATTGTTCCAGGTATATGGATCTTGGACGGATCGAATTTTGTTTCCCATGTATATATATTGGGATCTATCAGGCCCTCGTTGACCAATGACCTCACAACTTCCTCGATGAAAAAAGGATTCCCCTCGCTTTCCTCGTATAACCTTTTGGTGAATGATTCTGGAATATCCCGTTTTTTCAGAAGCGATTCCATCATGGAAGCTGTACTTTTTTCATCGAATCTGTTAAGCACGATCTCATAAAATAGCTTCTCAGGCCTCATTCTTTTCAGAGTTTTTGCCAGGGGGTGCACCTCACCTCTGATATTTTCGATCTCTTCCGGTCTATAGGCTCCGCAGATCATCACTCTGGAATTCTGAATATTCCTTGCCAGATAGTGCAAAAGTTGTAGGCTGCCATCATCTGCCCATTGCAGATCCTCTAATACCAATAATAACGGTTCCTTCTTCGATACATCGATCACGAGCTGAGATAACGATTCGAAGAGCTTGGTCCTCTCCTCCTGCAGGTTGATTTTGTCGATTGCAGGAGGGTGGGCTCCACTTTCCTCCTCATCTATGGGAAGTAAACCCATGGGTACCAACTCCCCAGTATCATCATAAGGTTGATCCATGAACTCCTGGGATGCGGATGAACTTCCGGCTATTCCAACAAGCCCCATTGAAAAGATATCATCCGATGATTGAACATCTTGACCTTCTTCCTCCCTCGATTCGCGTTTTCTCTCAGATAAATATTCTCCAAAGGCATCGATGAATGGAAGATAGGGTTCGGTGTTTTCATGATAGAGACATCGCCCTTTAAGGGATATTACATTCTTGGTTTTCGCGTATTCACTGAGTTCGGAAATGAGTCTGCTCTTTCCTATTCCAGCTTCCCCAATTACAAAAACCAGTCTGCCGCGGCCTTGAATGCTCTCATGTAGATGCCGTTTTATTTCCTCGAACTCCTTTTCCCGCCCCACAAATCGGGTTCGTGGCGGGCCGCTGAATGTTCCTAGACTTTGCATCTGTATCTCCCCTGAGAGCTCGGTCTTTATGCAAGAAGTTATCCTCCCTCTACGCATTTCATGCCATTTATACTTTTCATCTCAACTTCTACCTTCTCCAGAAATTCATTTGCACCTAAATTACTGAAGATTTTTCCCGCTTTTTTGAGGTAATCACTGGCTTTATTGGCATCGCCCTTCTCCTTATAAAGAAGACCGAACTCAAAGTATCCATCTGCTAAACGATAAGGAATCTTGAGTTCTTTTCTGATTCGCATGCTCTTTTCAAAGTATTTAATAGCTCTATCCCACTGCTTTTGAAGCTTATATATAATTCCGTAGGACATGAATGAACCCGAAATTCCAATTTTTTCATCCAGTCTCTCGAAAATCGAAAGGGATCTATTACAACAATCCAAGGCCTTTTCAAATTCCCCGATTTTTGCATAGGCCTCTGCTGCATTAAATAAGGCCCATCCTGCCATCCTTATATTCCCGGTCTTATTGGAGAACTCTATGCTCTTTTCGAACTGCTCGATGGCCTTTTCCGTGTCTCCTTTCCTGGCATATGTCACACCAATATTATTATAACTTCTTCCGATTTCATAAAAATCCATGTTTTTCTCCAATATTTTCAGGCTGTTAGTCTGATACTCAATGGCTTTCTCCCATTCTCCAAGCTCACTGTAAACGTTGCCCATCTCAATATATGTGGTGGCCATGGTCTTTTCGTCCTCGACCTCCTTTGTCAGGCTCAAACTCTTCTCGTAATATTCTATGGCCCTTTCGAATTCCCCTTTTCTCCAGAATACCCTTCCCATTCCCCGATAAGTATCTGCCATACCGTGAATGTCAGATATATTTTTTGAGAGCGAAAGTCCTAATTTGAAGTTCTTTAAAGCGGATTCGTATTCCCACTTATTCTGCTTGATATGCCCCTTGCTTCGATATGCTCTGGCCTTTTCCAATTTGTTATCTATTTTCTCGCTCAATACCAAAGCATTGTCATGATACTCCAAAGAGAGGTCCCATTTACCTGTGATGGCGAAGATTTCACCCAGCTTGGCCATCACGGCCAACTTTGTAACTATGATCTCCTCTCCTTTTCCCATCTCCTCCAAGGCAGAAATCGCGAATTGGTAGTAGTGTATAGCCTCCTCGGGGGCGAATGCCTTTGTAGCCTTATCACCGGCCATGATAGTGTAGAGCAAGGTCTTCTCGGCATCCTTGCCCTCTCGGAAGTGATGTACAAGGTTGTAGACCACTTCATCCAATCTGTCCTTATTGAGCTCCTCAATGATGTAACCGATTCTTTTATGCATCAATCTTCTTCTGCTCTTGCTCATACTGCTGAATATAACCTCTCTTATCAGCGCGTGGTCGAACTTGTACCTTTCCTCTTTCGAAGATATGTCCTCATGGATGATATTGGCTTCTATTGACGCATCGATGGCATCAATGGCAACCTCTTCATCCACATCGCTTATCCTGCGGAGGAGTTCGAAAGTGAAGCTGTTACCGATGACCGATGCGCATCTTAAAATCGCCCTGGTTCCATCGTCCAGTGTATCTATTCTTCTGGCGATAACATCCCTTATAGTGCTGGGTATTCTGATTTGGGAAGCATCGAATTTTGCGGTCCATTTGTAGCTATCTACATCTATCAACCCTTCATTTACAAGGGATCTGAGCACCTCTTCCACGAAAAAAGGATTTCCTTCACTCTCCTCATAGAGTATCTTTACGAATTCATCTGGCAATCCTTGTTTACCCACCAACGATTCTATCATAAGCGCTGTACTCCTCTCATCGAATCTCTTTAACGCGATTTCGAAAAATAGATTTTCAATTCTCATCCTTCTTATGGTCTCAGGAAACGGATTCGCTTTTCCCCCGTTATTATTCAGATCCTCAGGGCAGTAGGTACCGCATATCATGACCCTTGTGCTCCGGATGTTCCTTGCTAAGTAGTGCAGTAATTGAAGGGTCCCGTCATCTGCCCACTGGAGATCGTCCAGCACCAATAACAATGGCGTGTTTTCAGATATATCTATTACCAGATTACAGAGTGATTCAAAGAGCCTATCCCTCTCCTCTTGCAGATTGAGACTTGGTTTTTTTATAACATCAGGAATTTCGATGGTCTGACCAAGGGGGAGCAAACCTAACGAAAAGGGTTCGTCGGATGCACCTCCAATCACAGCTCTCGAATCTATATCCCCAAAATCCCTTTCACTTGAAAGATATCTTCCGAAGGCCTCGATAAATGGAAGGTACGGCTCGGCATTCTCCTGATAAAGACTTTTCCCATTCAAGAAAAGCACGCCTTGAGATTCAGCGTACTTACCGAGTTCGCTGGTAAATCTGCTTTTTCCTATCCCGGTTTCCCCAACGATTAAAACCAGTCTACCGTTTCCCTTGATGCTCTCATTTAAATGATCCTTGGCCTCCTCCATCTCATCTTCCCTTCCAATAAACTTGGAATACAGCGTGGCAATCATTTTTCCTTGGCGGCCCATAACATCTCCCTCACCAAATCTGCAAATTCGGCTTTTTATGTCTATATATTTGAATAAGCCGGCTAATCTTTTAAATAGTTAACCTCGTTATTTTCATTTTTGAGAATGAGGACGAAGGTGATTTAAAGGAAAAAAAGATGACACTTTGAAATTTAAAATCAATGGAATTATCTCTGAGACGGATGGGAGCTCGACGGAGAAAATTAACTATCATTTTCAATGTCCATAGCCATAAAGTAAATGTACGTGAAATACTTTCACCCGATGGTATATCGAGGAGTCCTGATGAAACGCAGTTCAAGAGTTTGGAAGAAAAGAGGGCAGCAACGATGGAAATGGCGCAAGAAAAAGATGAGAAGAAGAAAAAGAGCGCAGCAGCTGAGAAAGAAGTAGAGACACCTTTGGTGCCCTTGCCTGGTGGGGGCATGGGGTAGTCAGGGATCCTCGCGGGC
>CP070739.1:307281-317193 GCA_020347705.1 Methanomassiliicoccales archaeon
ATGGCATTGGTCTTCATCAGGTCACCCAGCGCTTTATTTACTGTATTTTGGCTCATACCAATCTGGCGGGCAATTTCCCTCTCGGTGAACTCCCTCTCAGGATATCTAAACATTAATCTAAGTATCCTGACCTTTGATTTTGAACCTAATATTTCGTCGAGTAAGTTATGCAGCTTCATTCTATCATCCTACTTTTAGGACATATGACCTATAAATAGGACATATACTATTTAAATTTTTGTGTGCGTTTTGAAGGTAGATAGTAACCGAGTTTGGTATAGGGATGTACACCGAGTTTAGCATAAAAAGCGGGTTTGTACACCGAGTTTCGTATGGGAATTTGGAGGACTGGCTGAGGTGGTTTTCAGGATGTGGGAGGAGGCTTGGTTTTGGCCGTCCCAAAAAGGGGTGGAAAAAACCGAGAACGCCCTTCCAAGCGGTTCCCTTCCAAAGCCGGGGCCAAATAGATTTGTCGATATTTAATGTTTCGGGGCCCCCCTCACAAACCCCGTCCATGCCCAGCAGTAGAACTGAAATCACATACCCACTTACCTCCCGACTTGCGGGAGGTGGGCTCGAGTTTCAGCTTGGGGAAAGGGGTGAGGATATCCGAGGGGATGAGGGGATGAGGGGTAGGGGGTTTGTGATTAGTGCATTCCTGCCTCCACCCTTGAAATATGGTTTGACCTTCGGTCCGGTGCTCTTAATTAAAATAATGTGTCCTAATTCCACAACCCTTGGGTTTGTGGATACGGGACGACGGCATCCAGCCTAGGTAATGCTTTTGTTTTAAAAAACACGTCCCAATGGTTGGCGGCGCGCCCCGCTGGGCGGGGCGCTTTGGAACCGCCAGGAGACGATATTGATGGAAAGTAAGTGGTCATACAGCCATGGCTATGGACAGAGCCAGTATCATGTGGTGCTTGTGCCCTACAAACGCTTCAAGATGTTTGCAAGGGCAGATATCCGAAAGCGATTGGAAACTATATGTTTTTCTATAGCGGAGAGACATAGATTCGAGATCTATGCTATTGAAGTGATGGAAGACCATATCCATCTCTTTATAGGAATCCGCCCTTCCCAATCGATCGCGCAGGTGATACAATATCTGAAGGGCGGTAGTTCAAGAGAGTTGAGAAAGGTCTTCCCCGAATTGATGGGATATCACAGATACCGTCTATGGTCAAGGGGAAAATACTTCAGACCTATCGGTGAAGTGAATGAGGAAACGATCAAACATTACATCGCTGAATCACAGTCAAAGCACCACTGCGATGATCGTAAGACGCCATTGGGATGGCTGCAATTTGAAGGAGAAAAAATGAGGACTCCTCAAAGAACTCTGCTTGAATTCGCCTGCTAACCTTGGAGGATACCCCAATGCTTTAGCTTTGGGGAGCACTCATTCAATATCCAAAACGCTTCTCGTATTCTTTATGCGGCAACCATTCCAATATTATCGCAATGATAATTATCTCATCCCTAGCAACGGAATACAATAACCGCCAAGCTCCAGGGAGATTGTATTTCCACAGATTATCGATGCGATATTTCTTAAGATATATTTTCGGGATCAATTTTTTTGGGATTTGAATACCGCAGAAAGCATTCTCGCTGATGTCATCAAATGCCCGATTTAACTGTGCATATAATTTTTGTTTTTCTTTTTTTGAATCCTTCAGTTTCTCAAAAGCGTCCTTTATTTTATTGTCTGCAAATACAACCCTGCATTTCATATCTACCCTCCCTTGAAAATATTCCGCTTCATCTCACGAATAACGATTCATTCTGCAGGTATTTGCGGACAAGTTCGGGATTCCAGACCCAGCAGATCTTTCCCTCGGAATCTCGGGCTATTTTCTGTGAATCAAAAAGATAATCGTAAACGATCTGAAATGTCTGGTACATCATCTTTTTTGGAAGGTGTTCCCACAGTGCTCTTTTTTTATATTCCCCGCTGTGGTCTTTTATGAATTCCTCCACCATCAAAACGGTATCGAGCTGGGGATAATGTAAGATGTTATTCTTTGATTTTGCCGTCATTGCAGTCCCTTTGTTGTTATATAAATGTATATAACAAGAAGTATTAAAAGTTTTGCTCGAAAAATCCCTTTTTTGATCAATCATTTTTCACACCTTTGTTACATGTAATATAAGGCCGTTGAGGTATATTAATTCAGGTCTGGGGGTTGAATGAAAGTATTATGGCGGATCGATAACCCTTATCTCATCGCTGTATCCCTCAAATGGAGTGCCGTCTTTCAATTCTCCGGTGATGAGAGAAGATAAGAGTAGTGATTGTAAAAAAGATATTCTTATTTATAATCTCCAAATTATTAAATAAATGAAAGTTTATTCACAATAGGATATTGTGGAGGCGGAGGGTTTAGGATATTGAAAGGAAAGGAACACGGAGTGAGGCTGTTCTGTGGATAGTTAAAGCATTTAACAATCCTGGAGGGAGGGCCTATGGATATAATTGAACTAGATCTTTCCTTTCGTTAAAAAAATAATATATCTTTGGAGGTCTGATAGGATGAGAGAGGGTAAAACAAAGAAAGGGATAACATTTGGAATGGTAATTTTATTAATTATGTCGGGATTTATAACACAAGTACCGACTGAGGTAGGGGCAAATGATAGTGAATCACCAGCAATAACTTATATTAGAGCAGATGGAAGTATAGACCCCGAAACTACATCGATCAACCGGGTTGGTGATACTTATACATTGACTGAAGATTTTAATAGGTCTATCTCGGTTGAAAGAAACGGAATTCACCTGGATGGTGGGGGGTATACACTCCAGGTTTCGGGAACTGGTTTTGGAATAAATCTGAGTGGTGTCTCTGATGTGACTATTGAGAATTTCAATATAAGAGACTTTCATACAGGAATTCTAATTGAATCAATGTTAAATAACACCACCATACAAGTGACAGATAATTTTTATTCCGACCGAAATCCACAGCAATCAGGTGAAAATATAGTCTGGGAGGGTGTTATTGGTGGTGATAGCGAAATATTCTTTTACAACGGATTTACCATAACCCAACTAACAAACAATCCCTATAATGATGAAAAGCCACAAATCTCCGGTGAAAATATAGTCTGGCATGGGCTCGTGAGCAGTAACAACTCGGAGATCTTTCTATATGATGGCTCTAACATAATTCTATTGACAGAGAATTCCTATCCTGATTCCTATCCGCAGGTTTCTGGTGAATATGTGGTTTGGCAGGGTTATGACGGCAATGACTATGAGATATTTCTTTATAACGGTGCAGATACTACTCAATTAACTTACAATTCTTATTCTGATATTAATCCTCAAATATCTGGTGGCAAGATAGTGTGGCAGGGATTCGATGGAAGTGACTATGAAATATTCTACTGGGATGGTGCAACCACATCACAATTAACTAATAATACTATTAATGATGTGAGCCCACAAATTTCAGGTGCTAATATAACCTGGCAAGGTGGTGACTATTATAATACTACTGAGATATTCTATTATGATGGAGTTACAACCACTCAACTGACCGAGAATCTTTATCATGATTCTGCACCACAAATTTCTGGTTCGAATATAGCCTGGCGTGGTGATGATGGTATTGATTATGAGATATTCTTCTACGATGGCTCTACCATAAAACAGTTATCAAACAATTCTAATGATGATACCAATTGTCAAATCTCAAATGGAAATATCGTCTGGCAGACTAATATTAATGGTAATTATGAGATCGTGGTCTCGAATGGTTTAACTACACAACAACTTACAAATAATTCCTATAGTGATATAAATCCTCAGATCTCTGGTTCAAATATAATCTGGCAAGGCCAGATCAATGGCAGCGACTTTGAGATTCTTTATAATAATAGAATCACGATACCATCTGAACGGAACACCATTGCCGATAATTATATCCAAAACAATACATGGGGAATTCGTTTAATCTCAGCGAATAATAATTCTATATATCACAATAATTTCATTAATAACACCAATCAAGCATTTGACGACAGCAGTAACAGGTGGGATAATGGTGCGGGTGAAGGAAATTATTGGAGCGACTATTGGGGTCAAGATACCGATGGGGACGGTATCGGTGACACCGATCTACCACACCTGGGTTTAGATTATTATCCATTTATAGAACCTCTGGGCACAAGTCCGAAATATTTGAAAGAGAAGGTAATAAAACAGTTAGAAGAAGCTCTAGCTTGTTTAGAAGAAGTAAAAGTTGGGTTATATAAGAAATCTCAAAAGTTAGTTGATAAACATATAGGGAAGCTTGAAAAGATAATTAATTACATTGAAGATACTTTAAATGAAAAATATTGGGCGGATGACTTTACTGTTAAACCAGAATTTGAAAAAATAATTTTTGACAAAGATAAGATAGCAGTAATAGAATTGATTGAGCACAGTAACAATCTTCAGGAGTTATCAGAGCAACTACCGGTAATATATTGGGATGAGCTCGAGCAAATCGCTGAGATATATATTAACGCATCACAAGAATTGTTAAGGGTGGATGTGAAGCTTTTCAAAAGAGCAATTCACTCAACCTCAGGACAAGCGGTAGGCGCAATTGAAAGAGGAGATTTGGAGCAAGCATCTGAATTTATAAATATTTTAGGAAAAAAGTCAGGAGAATCAATAACAAGATTTAGCGAGGTAATAAGTTCCGCAATCTCAGCAGGAAATGAAGATTTCGTAATAATTGGGATGGATAAGCTAGGCGATATAGCAGTAAACACGGCTTCGGCATTTAAAGAAACGATAGATTGCGCACTTGCCAATGAATCCACAACAACAGCAGAGGAGGGCACTTGCAAGCTATCGGAGGCTGCCGAGGATGCAGTAATAAAACTTAAGGACACAATTGATATAGCAATAAAAAAGGGGATGAAGGCTGCAGCGACAGCCGGTCTTGAGGAGCTGGGTGAAATAATCGAGGATGCAATTGAAAAGCTCAAGGACAGTATTAATAAAGCAATCGATAAGATACCTTCAGCTAAAAGTGCCGCAAGCAAAGGGCTTGAAAAATTGTCGGAGCTTATTGAGACGGCAATAGATGCATTCGATGAGAAGATCAAGCATGCCATTGAGAAGGGTATGGCAGATCTCGCATCTGCTGGAATGAATATTTTAAACGATACTATTCAGAAAGCTATATTAGCAATACAGATTAAGATCGATGATGCCATCGATATGGGAATTGACGGTTTTTCAGTGGCAGATGATGGTGTCGGCAAGTTATCAGACCTGGTGGCTAAAGTTATTGAAGTTCTCAAAAAAGGTGCAGATTCAGCAATGGATGAAGGAATGGACGATACAGCATCTACAGGCATTGATAAGCTGAATGATCTCGTAGAAAGCGCAGTTAATGCTTTGATAAAAAAGATAAATCACGGTATTGAAAATCATGCCCTTGATCCCTGGGTTATAAATCTTACTATGAAATGGATTAACAAACTCACAGAGCTTGTACAAGCCGCCATTAACGCAATTATGAATAAGACCGATCATGCAATTGAACTGGGTAAGAAAAATTTAGCAACAGAAGGTCTGGATAAACTGAGCGGTACGGTAGATCACGCAATTGCTGAATTAGCGAAAGCCATAGATAACGCAATTGAAAACTGCTCCAATGCCGAAGTCATTGCACGACACGGACTCGGCAGGCTATCAGATATTGCCGAGAACGCAGTGGCAGCCTACAGGGAAAAGGTCATCCATGCAATTGGAGTAGGCATGGTAGATATCGCAACTGCAGGGACGGATAAGCTGAACGATACAATGCAGAAATTGATATCGGCATTAATAGATAAGATCGATGATGCAATCGAGAAAGATAAAGAGGAAGTCGCAAACACTGGCATTGATGTGCTGGGCAATGTAGTAAACACTTCAACCAATGCGCTCAGGGATGCTATCGATAAAGCAATTGATAAACAAATGGAAGATTTCGCCATAGATGGGATTTGTAAGATAAACGATATTGTGAGAGCGGCACTTGACGCATTGGATGAAAAGCTCAATCATTCGATATCTGAAGGAAAGGGAAAAGCTGCAAAAAATGGATTTGATGAGCTGGGCGGGATTGTAAACACAGTCACAATAGCATTACAAAAAAAGATCGATCATGCAATAAGAGTGGATATGGATGGCGTAGCTAAAGTCGGGCTTGATAATTTAAGCGATATAGTAGAATATGCACTAGAGATTCTCAGGAAAAATATTGATGATGCAATTAATAATTCTATGGAAGAAGCGGCTGTGGCTGGAATCGGTACAATAGGCGAAATAATGGGAATGGCCATAGACGCACTTCAGGAAAAGATCAATCATACGACAGATGAAGGAAAGGTAGCTCTTGCAAATGATGCAATCACTGAATTAAGCGGTATTGTTTTGTTGGTGATTGAGATAATGATGGAGAAGATCGATGAAGCTATCGAAGTTGGAATGGAAGATGCCGCAAACGCCGGACTGAAAGTTTTATCTAAGATTCTAGAGAAAGCCATTGAGACACTCGGGATAAATATCGATAATGCCATTAGTAAGGGAGAGGGAGGAATCGCACGAGCCGGACTTGGCGAACTTAGCAAAATAGTGAAAAAGGGAATTGAAGTATTAAAAGATAAGATAGATCATGCAATAGATAAAAAAATGTATGATACCGCGAAAGCCGGAATCGATGTATTAAAAGAGCGAACAATTCAGGCACTGTGCACATTTAATAAGAAAGCGAACCATGCAGCGGGGGATAAAATAGATAATAAAGATGATGGTAAGAAAAAAGATTCGAAAGGCAAGGGCAATAAAAAACCTGGTAAGGATGTGAAGACCGCAAAAGAAGCAATAGAGGCCGCGAACGAAGCCCTCGAGGAGGCAGTAAATGCATTAGAAGCAAAAGTAGCTCACGCCAAACAAATTCCAGACCCGAAAATAGCCAAGGAATTAACCGACTACGCAACAGACGCGATAAATGCAATTAAAGAGCCGGGTTCAGGGAGCGCTGTAGTGATAGAAGGTCCTATATTTGTATGTGTTGACAAAACGATAACACTAATAGCTTACGCCTCACCACCCGGGGGCACATACAAATGGACAAAAAATAATGTTGGTCTAATCAAATTTTTAGATAATAGTGGTAACGAGAAAGATGTTATCATAAGTCAGCCATCAGTACAAGTAAAAGGTTTGATTGCAACAAATTTTGACCTAGTTGCGGTTAGGGTTGAATATTATTTTCCAAACGGAGAAAAAAGCAGTGATATACACAGGCTTACAGTCTGCGATGTAGTAATAAAGGGGCCGACACTTGTTTGTGTGGATAGTGTAATCCAACTTACTGCAAAAGGTAAACCTCCTAAAGGTGAGTACCATTGGACTGAAAACACTGACAAAACAAAATTCTTAGAAAGGACAACCGGCAACGAAGTTAACGAAATTATCGGTGAAAGGGTAGTAGCTGTTAAAGGTAAAAATCCCAGCGCGTCCTATCAAGGTACTGAAGTAAAAGTGAAATATACAATTAGAGGAAAAGAATGTTTTTTCCCTTATAAGATTACTGTATGTAAATTGACAATAAATGGGCCGAAATTCGTGTGCGTAGGTGATCAAATAACTCTTACAGCCAAAGGAGAACCTGATGGAGGAGTTTACAATTGGCTGCCTATAAATAATAATAGAGCTGGGTATGTCGGCCCAACCAATACGGAAAAAGTGACAATCGAGGGTCTGAAACCCAGCAATAAAATAGGTGATGTGATAGTACAGGTCGATTATATATTTCCGAACGGTGAAAAATGCACTTACGGATATAGAATTACTGTTTGTCAAGTAACGATTAAAGGCCCGAGGCTTCTTGATGAAGGAGAGGAGGGAAAGTTTAAAGCAAAAGGTGAACCGAGCAAAGATGAGAAGGGCAACCGTGCCAACTTCAAATATACTTGGACAAGTAATAATAATAAAATTAAGTTTGTAGATGATGCAGGCAATCTTGTAAATAAAATTGAAAGTAAGACTGAAGTTACAGTGAAGGGTATGATAGCAAGTGATGCGGTTGGAGATACTGAGGTAATCGTGACATATTCAATAGACGGAAAGGATTGTGAAGAGAGATACAAAATCACTGTCCATAGGGTGGAAAGAATCGTTGTTGTTGGCACAAATAATCAGGGCCCTGAAATTATCTGTTTGGGATGCTCAATCAATCTGAAAGCTGAAACAAAACCACTGAACACATGGCACAAAAACAAGCCGACCTGGTCTTTTGTACAAAAACCACCTGACTCAGAACTGGCCAAACCGCAAAACGGCATAGATACAACAGGCGACATGACGCCGGATGTTGCAGGAAGATACGAATTAAGAGCGGCTTGTAAGGTTTCTAGTAAAACATTCATAATTGATGTGTTTGATATTACCCAATACAAAGTTCATGCAAATAGAGTGAGTGTCCCAGTAGAAAACTCATTCCCAGTTAAAGAAGATGAACATTTTGAGGTAGGAGGTCGATTCCAGTTCGAATTAAACCTTGGAGGTGTCACCCCACCCAATAAAATTAGATACGAAGTCTGGGACCTAGACCTATGGGATGAAATAATTACAGAAGGACCAGGAACCAGTTTTATCTACACGTGGAGGTCCGGTGAACCCGATGAAGGCGATGCTTATGTAAGATTCTACTGCGATAAAAATGGAGACGGAACTCGTAACTTTTTTGAACCTTATACTGACTCGGAGGAGTTCTGGGTGATGAAAAAGAAAATATACAACATAAATGTCGAATATTCAAATTTGTTAGGGGTGATTGCTCCAGGAACAATTCAAGCACGTTTCGATGAAGCAGCGGACATATTACTAAGTAAAGACAGCGCTAATGATTGGCGAGCATGTGTGGATTTCAATGTTGTTGCCTCAAATCAGTTCATAGCAGACCCTGTTTTAAGACCAGACCCAGTTGTATGGAATAGTAGACCTCAATGCAGGCTGCATTATGATCAAGCTGATATAACTTTTGTTCAAACAATTATTGGTGCAGGAGGAGTATGTTGGGACAGTGATTGGCATAGGATAATTATTGATTGGAATACTGCCGGACGTCCATGGCTAATCAGGGCAATTGCCCACGAATTCGGTCATGGTGTTGGTTTACCTCATAATGGACATGTTTCACCCCAACTCATGCATGCTGGTTTTCTAAATGCTGCAAATGGTGATAATGAGCTATTAAAGACAGATGTGGACAACTACGACGGTGGCCCCTAATGTGATTAGAAATGAGAATTTGAGGGGTTGGTTTTCGGCCATCCCAAAAAGAGGTAGGTAAATCTCAGAACGCCGTTCCAGCACTCCCTTCCAAAGCCGAAGCATGATGGGGTTGTCGATATTTAAAATTTTGGGGGGGATTTTTGTTTCTTTTTTGAGGGTGAGGGGATTTGGAGGTGGTGTTACGGGTGAGGGGGAGGTGCGGAGGAGGTTTTTTAGGAAATCAAATTTTGAGTGTTGATTTTCCAGGGACATCTATTTGCTTACCTAGTTCTCCAACCACAATCTTTTCGGGTTTATGGCGGGTTAATACATATGATATATCTCTTTCTGATCTCTTAATACGTGATAATTATATTCTTCACTGTCCAGCTTTAAAGATTTTCTTTCCTTTCTCAGTAAATACATATTTGCCTATCTTCGGGGGACCAAGGAAAATGATAAGTTCAAGCCTCTTAAGATGTTCTACATCTCTTTTCAAGGTTCTTTCGGATACATCCCTAAACTTGTTCCTTATTGTCTTCATCTGAATACTTCCTGATTTTGATATTTCTAGTAATATCAATTGTTGCCTCTGGTTTACAGGGACATTTACAGGGACATTTACAGGGACATCCAAT
>CP070739.1:317293-320137 GCA_020347705.1 Methanomassiliicoccales archaeon
AGAAATATGAAAATAAAAAAACTTTCTTTGGAATTGGCTTTAGCCAAATCTGAACAAGAGGTATCTACGATAATAAAAAATCATCCAATTTTGTCTAATGAAAAAAACTGGAGACCTTATGGTGGCATTCCTAATAATATAGGAACTGTCACGGGCCAAGCTCCAGAATCGGTCCCCTCTCTTATAGAAAAAATAACTAACTCAATTGATGCCCTTCTTATTAAAGAGTGCAGAGTTAAAGGAGACGATCCAAAATCTCCGTCTTCTCCGAAGACTATGGAAGGTGCTCTAAAAAAGTACTTTGGGCTTGATGACTCTAAATATGTTGAGTTGAAAGATTCTGAAAGAAGAAAGTTAGCTTCACATATTCAAGTTATCGCCAAAGGGTCCCTTGATAGTCCGAATATTATCATTGCTGACGAAGGTGAGGGACAGGCCCCACAAGATTTTGCTAATACCTTTGTATCACTAAGTAGGGAAAATAAGAGAGATATTTTCTTTGTACAGGGCAAGTATAATATGGGGGGAACAGCAGTACTTCCATTTTGTGGTCATGATCGATATCAGTTTATCCTTTCACGAAAAAATTGTCCTTCTAAGAATAACAATAAATATGGATTCACTTTGGTAAGAAGAAATAGAGGATTTGGAGAACGCGTAAAATGTTCTTGGTACGAATACTGTGTCGATCAAAACGGAAGGATTTTTGAGTTTAACAGCAACCCTTTGGGACTAGGACTATTTGGCAAAAAATTTGACTCTGGCACATATATTAAACTTTATAACTACGATTTGAGAAACCCATCAGATGTAACGCTAGATTTATGGCGAGAACTTAACAGATATCTTTACAAACCAGCCCTTCCAATTTTGCTATATGAAAAAAGATATAAGGGGCGATATAAGAAGGGCAGAACTCCTACCAAAGTTATGCATGGAAACAGGATGCGTTGCTTTCTAGATGACCGAGAAAGTGTTGAGAATAAATTTCCCATGAGAGTAGAATCAGATGGTGTAAAGTATCCAATGGAAGTGGTGGTATTTAAGAGAGATGTTTCAACTAGAGAATTTATACGAGACATGGCATTGGCTTTTTCTGTAAATGGACAGGTACAACATCAAATAGACAATAGATTTGTAAGTCAACAGTTGAAAAAAGCGTATTTGAAAGGTCATTTATTAATAAACGTTGATTGTTCTGGTATGCCAAGGATACTCCACGAAGATATATTTCACTCTTCACGGTCACAAATGCGAGATATAGTCGAATACAGGAATCTGGTTAGTAATATTGTTAAAGAACTTAAAAATAATGAATACCTTACAGCTCTTGATGAAGAATGGCGAAAGGAACAAATATTCAGAAATCCTAAGGATGAAAGGTTTTTGAAAAATCTGGTTGGCAGGTTGCTAAAAGATGATAAGGAAATAGAAAAGCTTTTAGGCTTCAATGGTGGACTTATCAGCAAAGAATTGACTAAAGTAAAAAAGCATATTGAGACCAAAAGAGAAAAGTTTAATGGCAAAAGATATCCTGCGATTTTTAGGTTTACAAACCTGAAGCATGGCAAGTACAAAATGCTACCCCAGAATGGTGAATGTAAGATAAATATCGAAACTGATGTAGAGAACGAATATTTAATGCGTCCTCACGATAGAGGAGAATTAAAAATAAAAATTTTAAGAACTCGCCAAGGTTCTGGTAGGGGTGGCAAGGGGGGATTATACGAAGATACTATAGATGTCAATATTGTAGGCCCTAACAAAGGATCTATTAAATTGAGAGTAAAACCGAAAAAAACTTTGCCAGTTGGTACACGAATCCCTATAGACGTTGAAATGAGCTCTCCTGATGGCCCACATCATTTAATTGCCGAAGTAGTTATCGATAAACCACATAACGGCTCGACTCAAAAAGACGTGGAAAAGAAAAAAGAATACTCATTGCCTGAAATACTAGATGTCTATAGAGAAAAAAAGCCAGACCATAGGTGCTGGGAAGACTATGGATGGAATGAATTAGATATCTGTAAAATACAGGAATCGAGCAAAGCTGATACATTAATAGATTCTGTTGCAATTAATATGGAGTCGAGAGAACTCAACAAGTTTATTAGAAGCAAAAAGCTTGATGGCAAAAAGATAGAAGTTGCTCAACGAACATATAAAATATCGGTGTACTTAATATCGTTAGTACTTTTTTACGAACTTCACCAGAGACTAAAAAAAAGTCAAGAGAGCAAAAAATATTCTGATGATAAGTTATACTACGATCCGCCCGAAATGACATCCTTCACAATGAAAGGCTTAGCCAAGATTCTTTTGCATGTAATGGCAAATGAAACAATACTTAAAGAAATTGAAGACATATAATAATATGAATTATTCATTACCTAACCTGCCACTTTAGCATATATTATTAATGTAAGGTTTTACTTTTATCAAGAATTTAAAGAGCGAGTTAAGATCCGCACCAATAGCTCGTCTACCAGCCACCATTGCTTCGACAATGGTAGTTCCTCCTCCCATGTATGGATCAAGGACTATATCACCAGGATTCGAGAAAAGTTCTATTGCTGTTGATGCGAAAGCAGGTGAAAAACGTGCTGGATAGAGACATATAAACAATGTCATTTTGACTGTAGTTCATCCAGGTACTCAACTGTTGTAATACTTGCATTATTGATTGATTTTGGACAATTCAACAAACTGGTTGCATAAGCTATATTTTTCTTGACCACCAACCGTACAAGCGGTATATTCGACCATAGTGAAAGCAGCGAGACTATGAACCTTGATGAGTCACAATGTAGTGGTACCCTTTTGAGTGTACCAGCAAATGTC
>CP070739.1:320237-323834 GCA_020347705.1 Methanomassiliicoccales archaeon
ACATCTCCATGACCTTTTCGCTATACATTCTGTCACCTATCCTTAATTCACATCTCATTTCAAATGCTCTAATCGGAGTACAGGTTTTCCTAATATCCTTGAGATATAAAAACCATTTGCAGCCACCTTCGCGATGCCCCAAGGTGAGGTCTCCTTTTTCCATGCCGAGTTGAACTCCTGAAACCTTTCCCCCAAGGCTAGAGAGTCCTTCATGTCCCTTTTCTCAAATGCGGAATAAGCATCAAAGAGCAGTTTTGTAGCTTTATTATAAAGCTCGTCATCAGCTTTCGTATCCAGAGCTAAAAGACCATCTGCTGCGCGTAGCAAATCTCTTGCCAAACCGTACTGAGTTAAAGCAGCTATGATATTCGTTACATCTGTTTCCCCTAAAAATATATTCGTGCAAGAATTTTTGTGCTCTACTATTACTTTGTCAATCTTGTCCTTGTAGATATCTTTATCCTCTAACTCCCCATTTTTTATATCACGGTCCATCTTACGTATCTCGTCCATGATGTCCCCCAATAATTTAAAGTTGAGGGTTAATTTATCATGGTCTTTTTCGTCAACTTCCCTTAAAATCTCCCTGACAGTATAACCTCCCTCATCATAATCCTCTTTTACCTCAAGCGCGTCAATGAGAGCGGTACATACATCTTCATTACAATTTTCGCATGAACCTCCAAAACAGTCCACCAATGAATTGCTGCAGGAACATATCCTTGCAGGCATCAACAATTTCGAGACCTTCGCGAGAGAACTTAAGGCATCTTCCCGATCATCAGCCCGCCTCAGTATTATTTTCCCTGTTTTGAAGATATGTATCCTTTTACCCTCGGTTTCAGCCAATGCATAACCCATCTTGGAAGAGCAGTTCATCTTGTTAAACATCTCAACCTCTGAAAGAGAGATGCAAAGTTGATGTTGATCGAAGAAATCGCCGAAGAGATCCTGGTTCTTGGATTTTGACTTCAACTGTACCTCCAAGGTGACATATCCATCCTCAGTGCAGGGGGTTATTTCGATTATGCTCTCATCTACATTCGGATGTGGATGTTTTCGTTTTACCTCTCTCTCAGGTAAGAGCTCTTCTATTTTTTTCAGATTTTCTTGTATTAGGAACTGGCAGCCTGTGGGTTTCTGGGTTTGAAGGAGTATCTTTCTTGCTAAGGTCATGCATCTGGGATTTTTACAAAGACCGCAGTCAAACCTGGGCAGGAGCTCACAGATCTCATTTGCATCCACACCTGGCAGCTTGATACCTCCATAATTCTATATGCTAATCTTCATTTCCTATGCCACTTGAATCGTCATCGTAGCAAATACCGCAACTATCCAGTTCGAGAAGATCTTTGTGGTAATCACAGAACTTATCCTCCTTTCTGATCTTCGAGCACATCAGGCAAATAAGGGCCACCTGGGCATCCTTTTTCTCTCCAGCTGCGATCTTATCCGCAATGGCCCTGGCATGCTCTTCTATTTCGGGAAACATACGATGAAATTCGGTATCGCCCCCCCTGCTAGAAGATAAATACTGACTCACGGAAGCCTGTGTTATACCCAATCTTTTCGAGACCTCGATTTGCTTCATATTATATTCCTGTGTTAGGATTCTAACGATGTCTGCTCTGATGTGTGGTAGAACTTTATTAACTACGATTTCGCAAGGTGGTCTCATTTGCCCAGCACCCCCTAACGGCTTCAATAAATAGTGTCAACCCTTATAATATTAACGGCGTTATACTCGCCCAGAAGCGCCCTCAGAAACACCTAAGACATCATATAGCTCGTTGGCCATTTCCACCGCTTTCTCCTTCGAAGAGCACTTCAGAAGGAGTTTTGCACTGGGATATACACTGATTTCACAATCCCCTTTGATGGCTATCAGCATGATACCTGCATCAATGACCTCATAATCATTTGCCTTCAGTGCGTTGATGCACTTATCGATTTCGATTTGAATCTGATTCTTCGGTATCGCTTCGAACGCGGATTTTCCTTCGCACGGCTTAAGAAGATAGAAGCTCATATCTTTATAACCCCATTCATTGCTTTCTTCACCAAACCCTCTATATCCACTTTTTTCTCCTCCTCTAAAACAACACTCAGACGAGAGAACGTCGAAGGCCTTTTCGGAACGATTGTGCAACACATACCAGGTAGAATTGATATTTCATATGTGCCGATCTCTTTCGCAAACTTTTCGATTTCCAACTTGTCCAGACCGATTAAAGGTCTTAGAATTGGAATCTCCACGGCCTGGGATTCGGTTCTTATATTCCTTAAGGTCTGTGAGGCCACCTGACCCAATGATTCCCCTGTAAGCAGTGCATCCGCTTTCTCCAATTGTGCGATTTTTTCGGCTATTCGGAACATCATCCTTCTGCAGAGCACGCAGTGCAGGTTCCTCTTACAATGCTTTCCGAACGCGATATGGCTCTCCTTATGAGGTACAATAATGGTTTTAATTTCTCTGTTGTGATGTTTCTCCAGTTCCTTGATAAGGGATTTTGTCTTGTTTAATTGACCTTCATCTGTAAAGGGTCTGTTGTCAAAGTGGACAGCCACAATCTCAGCTTTTCTTTCCAGCATCATATGCGTGGCTACAGGAGAATCTATCCCCCCTGAGATAAGAGAGATCAACTTCATAGGCTGTGCTAATGGATTTTGGGTATAAAGATTTTCTATTTAGAACATCCTGCCTATCTAAATCAATGGGTATGAAAATAAAATTACATTTAATCCGCAACTCAATCCACAACTATATCTAAAGTAATACTGATGGTTGTGCTTTCTCCATCATCATCGGTTACCGTCAGAATGATAGTATATGTACCTGAAGTGGTATATCGATGAGTCGTGGAGTCGGTTGCCGTCATGGGATTGATTTCCGGACTTGGGTATGGGTCTGGAGATAGGCCGTTGTTCATATAGGTATTAGGCCCTGAAAAGGTGCTATCTCCAAAATCCCAGAAGAACGTCAGATCGTCACTGCCAGGATCTGTGGCCTGGGCTTCGAATGTTATGTTGTGTAATCCCAAGTAAGGGGTTATATCAACTTCCCAAGGATCGATGTGGTTCCAATGATCGCTGTTCCAATAGGACTTTCTCACATTGAACGTATGATGCAATCTCTCAGTTGAGCCATCCTCGAATGACATGATAATCCATACAGGATTTGCACCCCACACATTGCCGTTCACTCTCGGATCATTGGGCAGATAATCCACCAAGGCGGTGTAGCTCTTTGTTATATCTATCATTACGCAGGCAAGTGTTCCTGTTTGCTCATCTGGGTTACCAGGATATCTGGTGACAATGCCGGAGGATATCTCTGAGCCATCCTCGTAAAGGTGTATCCCTACCGAGTGCCATTTTTCACCTGCAACTCTGAGGCTGATGTTCGCATACATGTACGCTTCGATGTTAACGGTGGGTGCAACATTGAGGACAATGACCTCCGTGGTCACTTGAATGATCCCGCCATCATCATCCTCCACGGTTAATGTAACGGTGAAATTACCATTATCACCATATATGTGGCTCACATAATCCATAATATCCATTGGATTGATGTCTGGGCTCGGATATGGATCA
>CP070739.1:323934-326762 GCA_020347705.1 Methanomassiliicoccales archaeon
CCCCAATAGAGGATAAAGGGGAATAAAGAACATGAGCTATCCTCAGGTGACAATCGATGATCGTGAACCCTCGCAGTTGGAAGAGGAGTTGTGTGAACTCGGTTATGAAGTAGAGATAACCCACCTCACGAAAGGCGATTTTACAGGACAGACGACCATAGGCGAGATCAAACGTGGAGAAGATTTGTTCAGCTCGATTGCCGATGGCCGCATCTTTAACCAAGCCAAGCGCATGCACTCCACAGGGAAAGAACGGTTCCTCATCCTCGCGGGCAACCTATCGGACTCACGTTTCCGTCTCAAACCCGTAATCGGGGCTCTCACAACGCTAGTGTTTGATTTTCAAATCGGAATCATCCCCGTTCCGAACATGGAGGCGACCATCGCCTACACCATCCACCAGATCATATCGAAGGTGGATGGAAAAGAACGGCATCCTATCAATTACTTCCAGAATCGAAGGCCGACCAAACCTATAAAGGACTTAGATTATAACGTAACAGTTGAGATGCTTCGCACCATTCATGGGATCGGTCTGAAGCACGCGCTCACCCTCAGCAAGGGATTCCCGACTATCGAACGGTTAGTGACCGCCTCTGTACGGGAACTGTCCAGTCTGCAGGGTATTGGGCCCAAGCTGGCGAATAAAGTCTTCAGCACATTAAGGGGGCATTAAAAGAAGGGGATCGTTATGTGGTGTTACTTCACACATATCAGTTAGTTTGATTTTTTCAAAAGAAAAAATGGTAATATACCCTTTTCTAGATTTCTTTTAAACCGAGTAGCTTCCAATTTGCCACGGCTACTTGCACATATTCCTCGAGTTTCTGGGAGGTCATCTCTTTAGGTGTAAGCTGACTTTTTTCTTGCCATTCATCGACCAGCTCCCACAAGGAGGCCAAATTAACATTTGGGTCAAAGTCTCTTACTTCTGGGGAAGCTCGGAATTTAATCTCCTCGAAGAACCATTTATTAACATCAGGTAAACCAGAATATATAATTGCGCCTGAGTAAAAAGTGCACAATATCGGTAATGATAGAAAGGTAACAAATTGAGGGAACCCTGCATTTGGATGGATTGGGACTAAAAAAATGTGAGCTAATGGGATTAAACCTACTACAACTTCTACTAAAGGGTATGGAGTGAATAACAGAATACCAATACGGATCCGCTTAATCCAACGCCCACGTTCGAGTGTTATCCAATCAGGATACGACCCTAAAATATATAGAGAATACCCAATTGGACCTAAAGTTGAGGTAAGGTAAGTAAGTCCAAAAAGATAGCTATGAGCAAATCCTACATCATTTTGCATTAAAATCAGAATTATTGAACAGAAAAAAGAGACGCCCATTAGCAAATAGATATTTCGCTGCAATTGAGTGATGCGGGAGAATATTAACTTTTGACAACCATAAACCATCGATAATAGTCCAAAAAAGATAAACAGATAGAAAACAAGATAGCTATCATAGTTTAATTGAGCTGTTTGCACATTGGACGTTAGAGAACCTGAAAATTCCCAGGTTCCCAAGGATATAGAGTAATAAATTATGAAGAAAAACCAACTAATACCAAGACTCGTAAATGAGAGGAAGATTAAGCGCGTGATGGATGATTGATGATTCTTACGTAAAATCGTTATCGCGAGGTAGAGAAAAAAGATACATGTTACAGCGGGGAAAGTAAGGGAATAAAAAACTGCCATAAGTGCCATTCCTGGGATCGGATCCCAAGTTGAAAAGATCGGGAAGAAATTTAACAACCAAATGAAATAGAGAATACCATATACTTCAAATATTATTCCTATGAAACAATATCCTATTCGATCAATCTTTTTATCTTTCATAGCTGACCAGTGTTTGAATAAAGTGCGAAAAAAAACAATTCCAAGACTCATTGGACCGATCGTCAACACAATATGAAAAATGTATGTATAGTACCAAGGAATAAAGGCAGCAGGTTGTATAAAAAGAAGGAACAGCCCTATAACAATGACCAAATTATTAGTTGTTTCTCTTTCCCACGGTTTTTTCCCTTTCCCAATCGAGTTTGATGGCTTTTTTTCCATTCGTCTCCCACAATTCTTCCTCAGGTTCAATATTTGTTCACCTTTTTAAGAGTTCTAAAATTGCTAGAAAGCTATCTGTAATCCAGTTCTTATTCAATTTTTGATAAGGATCATAAATCCAAGGTCTTCGATACCTAAACAGGAAGGATTTCTTTCCCCTAACTAGCCCAGCTAAATATAAGAGGAGTACACCCAAAAAAAAAGAGATAAAGTAGAAGTTATGTTGAAACTAAGAATAATTACAAGGATAATCACGAATCCTTTCACTAAGGAAGGTCCAGTCCTTCCTTCCTCATCTTCCTCAAAGAATGCCACATGACTTCACTCATTATTAGAATAATTCTCCATAATAAATTTTATCAGGAGCTGGCTCATTGGATCAATTATTTTTGGGAATTGAGAGAACCCCGAAGGCAAATCATATCGACATTGTGACTTGTTTTTAAGAAACATTTAACAAATTGATCATTTTTTCTTTTCTCTACATCCTGAAATGAATGAGGTGGAAGATTTTGAATACTGTTAATAAAAGAAATTATAAAAAGACCATAGCATCATTTATTATTAAGTATAACCGGTTCTTCATTATCTTATCTATTTTTATTGGCGGAAGTGTCATATATCAACTTATTTTGGCATTTTACCCTCAAGCAACGGAATATACTCTCGATACGAGTGTATATCAACCATTAATCACCACTATTTTTGATACTTTCTTCAGAATCCTCTATGGAATCAGTCTATTATGTGGAGAAA
>CP070739.1:326862-329486 GCA_020347705.1 Methanomassiliicoccales archaeon
GCAATGGCAGATATACTATGAGGCAACAAAACTGGTTCCGGTACGAGCCTGTACCTTAAAGACAATATTTGTGGCATTCATTAATTATGACATTACCGCCACACGGAGTAAAAGCTGCAAATATTATGTTTGGACTGACCACAACGGTCAACCTGATTCGGTACTTTTCTCCCATAATTTCGATATCTCCTTAGAGGCAGATGATGCTGCCTGGGTAAGTTTGGATGTTTCAGCGGCGGATATCACCTTGGAGGGTCCTTTTTGGGTAGGCCACCATGAGCCGACAGCAGGTCCACCCACATCCCTTTCGGATACGGTTGCAACCCCCGGCGCAAACTTCTATAGTGAGGATAGTTCCTCCTGGACAGAGGATGATTATGACTATCTGCAGATGGCTTTGGTTAATTATGCCGAAGGGGAAAACGTGATAAATGAGACTGAACCCAATAATAAACCCGAAAAAGCTCAGAGACTGTTACCGCCTTCTCCAGTTACAGTGATAGGAAACGCTGAAGTTTCTGATGATGGAGAAATTAATATTCCTTTGAGGGAAGATGATATTGAAGACTTGTTTGTGGTTACAACCCAATTTACTGGAATAAATATCACTCTTACCGAAATATCCTCTGACTTAGATCTCTTCCTTTTGAAAATTGTTGGGAATTCAAGAACTTTTTACGGATCAAATAATAGGGGTAGTGCTCATGATGAAGAATTTAACAAGACGGATCTTGAGCCTGGAACGTATTTTATCGGAGTTTCTATTTATGATCCGGAGCCAATTGGATCTAGCTCTTCTTATGTACTTACAGTAACAGGAGATATCATCAGCAGTGTTAAAGATATCAGCTTAGAATTACCTAAGCAATTTGCCCTTGAGCAAAATTATCCAAATCCTTTTAATCCTGAGACAACAATAAGTTATAATCTCCCCAAACAAACCCATGTCACTTTAAACATTTACAATATCGTAGGTGAAAAAGTTATTACTCTCTGCGACACTAAAAAAAATGCTGGGTATCATTCTGTGAGATGGAATGGAAGGGATAGTTTAGGTAGATACGTATCAGGTGGTATCTATCTGTGCAAGATGGAGGCAGGGACCTATAGCAAGACAATACGGATGCTGTTATTGAAGTGATCTGTAACAAAACAGTTTAGATAATTTGCGTTTTTGTTAAAATTGTTCTTGTTTTCTTACTATTCACAATTTCGGCAAATAGATCAAGATAAACAAAATTACCTGCGTTCTTTTTACAAGTAATATTTCGGATAATATATTGGAAATACATTAACTTAGTTGAACGACCTTTCTCCATCCGAAGCTCCCAAGCGCGGTATTGAATACCCAAGACACCTGCTCGGGTATTGACAAAGGGAGAGGTGTGCTGCAGAATCTAAGGTTAGGCCGATACTATTAACTTTAGGAGAGTTAAAAGGAGATGAAGAATCATAATACCTCAATAAAAGGTATATATTTTTTCATTGCCATTGGACTTTTAATAACTTTGCCAAATCGAATCTTAAACGCCCAGAAAATTGAATTGGTTATTGTTGGGCAATCACTCATCAAAATGCATCCTGAAAAACATTGGTCAAATCCGTTTGCTACTGTGCGACCAATTTTAGAATCGGCGGATATCGGATTCACAAATTTTGAAATGGCTGTTGATAACAATTGTGGTCTGCCAGATGATTACCAGGTGATGTTGGGAAAACCTGCTTTGGGAAGTGATAGACCCGGAAACACGAGCGGTCCCCATGCTGTGCATGAAAATGTTATGGGATTTCTCTCTTCCATGAATTTTAAACTCCAATCTTTGGCTAATAACCATGCCTGGGATTTAGGAGATTGCGGGATTAAAGCAACTATTGCAGCTGCCCAAAAGTATGGTGTCACTCATGCAGGCACTGGAAATAATCTGGAAGAAGCGACACGGGCAGCAATCATTGCTGTCAAAGGAACGAAAATAGCCCTGATCGCTTCCACCACTTCCCGGGATGAAAGAGACTTGATCCTGGCGAATGAATCTAGCCCTGGCGTTAATGGCGTATGGACCGGATGGTCTGAGGATTGGGATCGTAATATCGCTGAAGTAAAATCTGCCATGCAGAATGCAGATTTTGTTATCTATTACCAGCATTTTCAAATCGACCAGAAGGATGCAGACGGAAAAGGAAAATATGGTCATAAAAATGCAGGAAATATGCATAGATGGCAGGAAACATTTGCCAAAGTGATTATCGATGCTGGAGCAGGGATGTTTATCGCCCATGGGGAGCGAATTTTTGATGGCGTTGAAATTTATAAGGGGAGACCCATCTTCAGACAGTTTGGTGGTTTTTGTTATCAGGGGCTGCAAGCTGAAGGAGCGTATGATCCTTTGGTATGGGAAGGTCTGTTGGGAATGCTGACTATCAAGGATGGATATATTCGTTCTATTGAAATTACCCCCTTGACACTTAACGAGGGCAATGAAAAGGAATATGGCGACGCTATTGAATTCAGGGAAAAACGTGGCTTTTCCGAAGTGGCCAGAGGAGCCCTGGCCTCAAAAATACTCGACCGTTTCAAAGACCTGTCTGCGAAATACGGAACAATTGTGAAAATAGAGGGAGAAAAA
>CP070739.1:329586-338698 GCA_020347705.1 Methanomassiliicoccales archaeon
GGAAGAGGCCATTAGAAGTCCTTTAAGGGGGAATATAACCACACCTAGCCCGGTGAATACCATGAGAATGGATTTTGACCAGCCCCTGAGGTTCCAAAGCCCAAGACCTATTACGAAAAGAATGATGGCGAATATTACCGACATTATCGCCGCTATCATCACATCTAACGAGGCGAGAACAAGTATGTAATCCAGATTGGTATCGGAGCCGGAAACAATGGCATGAATTGCGATTATCACCATAACGATACCCAGGGCAAATAGCATAACGGAAAATAGTACCAATACGATGGGTCTGTCACCGGCTTTATCGTGCTCCGCCATTCTTACACCATATCTAGATTTCTATACCTGCCATACCCCACGGACTCTCCACTTTGATAATCTTTTCAAGCACACAGGTATTGCCCATTACATTTTTAATATTTTCTTTTGTATTTTTTGGGTTTTTTGGGGGTGAGACTCTCCAGGACAGGTCAATTCCTATGAAGTTCATGCCTCGCACCCAATAAAAATATCTTCCTTCCAGCTTCTTATCGGAACTCACATGAGGCCCATTTCAACGAGTTTATCGGGCAGGTAGGTATCGGTTGCGAAGTCAAGACCGTACTTCGCCAGGGCCTGCTGCTCGGCCTTCTTTTTGATATCGAGCATCAGCTCGATTTCGCTCTTCCAGAATTGGTTTTTAAACCTCGGATCGGTAAGTTCGGCTTTCAGAGCGCTCATATCCTGCTCATTGAGCTTATCAGTGGGAAGATCGTAATTGAGGATATCTGAGGCCGTGATTCCAACGAACTCGGTGGTTGGGGTGGCCAGATATTCCGATATATAGGCGGTCTTTATGGCCCCGTATGCAATACTGGCATAAATCCTAAAGGACCATGGATCTCCATCAGTGAACACCACGACCGGTAGATCATATTCCTCGTTTATTCGCTTGATAAACCTTCTTGTACTTCTTGCCGGCTGTCCTTTCAAATGAACCAAAAGGCAATTGGCCCGCTCGTCAAATCCGTTTTCCACCAGTCTATCGAACATACCTCCAGTCTCAATGGCTATGGCAAAGTCCGTGCTCACTTCCTTGAACTTCAACTTATCCTTCTCCACATTATACGGAATACCATATCCTGAATCACCAATGTCATCCCTGCAGTTGATCTTCTTCTTCTCTCCCTTTCTGTTCACCTCCTCGATGGTGATGTTGCCAATCACCCTGGCACCATCTTCCTCAGGTCTCAGTTTGAAATCTTCCCTCATGCAGCCTGTTGTGGCCTCCAGGTCCTCGGCGAGCTTGTTGGATTCGTTCTGGGTTGAGAATTTCGCCTGCTCCCAACCCTCGGAGATGTAGTACATTTCCCTCAGGGTCGAGGACTTCTTGCTTTTGATCATCTCTTCTATGAACTCCATCATATGAAGGGTCCGAAGGAGCATGTATGCCCCGTCCAGCTTTTTTGCACTTCTGGTTCCCATGGATTTTCCCAGGGTCCAAACATGGTTCTTTCTTGAGAATTTGATGTTGCTTTTTGTCCTCACCGGAATCTTCATGTTCGGGATTTGACCGTGGTCCATCTGTTTGTATATGCCCTGCGCTATGCCCTCAAGTTCGGATACAGCATTCTTGTACCTCGCTTCAGTCATTTTCCATCACCTCCTCCACTGCCTCATCGGATTCGCTTAAGGTCTCAACTTCCCCTTCCTCCTCTATGGCACCTTCCCCGCCTTCATTTAAATCCTCTTTTATAAAGTCGTCCAGGGTAGTAGGCTCCTCGATCTCGTCGTCCAGATCCCAATCTCCAGGGAGGGGCTCGGCACCTATCACCTGGACGGGGTTGATACCGCTAACATATATTTCGGTTTCGTCGAAATCGTCCTCGTCCAGCCCTTTCAAATCGAAGGTGATCTCGAGCTTTTCGGTGCTCGGTATGGATTTCAATTCCCAGCGTATCTTGCCGCTCTTTCTTATCCTGTTGGGCTTCAAGCTGAAACTCTTCTCCCCTATGGAGCCCGAAGGTACAACCGCGTATAAATTGAACTTCTTTCTCGTGGGCGTGTAATTGTATATGCTGATGGTAATATGATGCTTCTTGTTTTTAAATTCGCAAGCATCATCGATCCACACCACGTTCATGATCTTCGTTATGATGGGCTCCAACCGCGGCACGGATTTTCCGACAATATTTGCGGATTTCTCGGCGATCTTAGGCAGGAGGGTCTGCACGATGTCGAACTTCTCCTTCGTCTTTTTCTTTCTAACCTTCTTTTTAATGTGGATCTGCAGTCTCCTTGCACAGGCCCGAAGAGCCCTCTCTATCTCCTCCCGAATCTCGGGAATATCTGCCACCGCCTCCTTGGCCTCGGATGTGAAGGGTATCTTCGTGGATGCCACATGCACCAGGATTATCGCGGGTCCGTAAGGTATGCCCTTTCCTCCCCGCTGCTCCAGGCCGTATCGGCGCCAGTCCACGGTTTCCACGGCCTGCGTGCATGCACAGCCTCCCTGTTGATATAGCAGGGGCACTCGATTGGCGAACCTAAGGATCTTAACGGGCCCATCTGATGGCAGGTCGCCTCCATGGACTATTCCCACCTCCACCTGAAATGGATTTCCAGAGTACACCCCGGGGTCTCTCGTAACAGGCGGTGCGTAGAAATCCGGTCTCATATCGTCCAGAACGTTCTTCAAACCCTTTTTAATGAGGAGCTCACCTATAGGGGATAAGCAATCCGTTGGTGGGGCCATTATCTTGACCTGTTTTATGGCCTCTATTACCCTTTTCGCGCCATCGAGTTTCAATCTCGTGGGTTTTGCAGTGGGCTCTATCATGGCCTTCTCGCATATCTCCTTTGCCACCCTGGAACTTATCCTTGAGAAATCCCCGGTGAGAAAGGAGGACATCCTTTTGGCCTTGGTGGCCTTGGCCATCTTAATAAGTATGCCAAGCTCGATACCTTCCGGATGCGGTTTGATCTCCTTCGTCGGGGGGGGCATCTTCTCGGTCACCCTATTCAGTTCTGTTTTGGTACCATCAGGCTCGATCAAGGTTATTTGAGCATGGGGATTCACGATGGCGGTCCCTTTGAGATATTCGTACACGGACTGTTTTCCTTTGACGTATTTTCCCTTAAGATGTATCTCCACCTTGGTGCCGTGCCCCTTCCCCTCCCAGATTACGAAATCCTGCTTCAGCACATCGGGCCTGTTCCTCTTGGTATCCATCATTAAAGTTATCTCGTGAGCCACATCATCTTTTGCCGTTTTAGAACGGACGGTCGTGGGCTTGCCCGTTGTAAGCTGGCCGTACATAACCGCAGCGGATATCCCGATACCCTGCTGACCTCTGGACTGTCTTATGGAATGAAATCGCGAGCCGTACAAGAGCCTGCCGAATATGTGGGGTATCTGCTTCTTCACGATTCCCGGTCCGTTATCCTCCATCAGGATGCGGTACTCGTTTCTCGATACCTGTTTGATTTCTATAAATATCTCGGGCAGTATGTTCGCCTCCTCGCAGGCATCAAGGGAGTTATCGACCCCTTCCTTCACGGTGGTCAGTAAGGATCTTGTAAGGGTATCAAAACCGAGAATGTGTTTGTTCCTCTCGAAGAATTCCGAGACCGAGATTTCCTTCTGCTTTTTTGCTAATTCCTCAGCTATAGACCTCGACATGATGTGCACTCTCCTTGTGTAGTTCGATTTTTTCAATCTCAACGTTCTGACTCATCACATCTTCAAAGAACGACCGGATATCTCCCATCCGATTAGCTGGTGTATAGTGATGTGAGGTTATAAATATTATTGGGTCTGGTGGACGTTTTTCAAAAAGAATTGAGTATAATAAAAAGGCCTTGCTGCTCCAAGGCCCCGACTCCGAATCTCACTGCAGGGGAATTTCCTCATCAGCATGTGTGAACTCCACAGCGCCTATGCTCCCGCAGGCAGGACACGGTGCCGATGATACCGAGTATCTTTCACCCATGGTAAAGATCTCTCCGCATGTAACACACTGGACATCCCTTTCCAATTTCTCTTCTTCAGTTTCCGAGCCCTCGGCATCGTATTCTTTGCCTGTTGCTTGGGCGTCAGTCTCGGGTTTCTTGGGCATTTGCGTGATCCTCTCAGCATTCTCATAGATGGACTTGGAGGCCACCAAACTGATAAATAGGAACACAATGGATATTATCCAAAGGTACATGCCCGCAAAATAAATACCGCCGAAAGCCGCAAAGAAGTAGAGCAAGAGCATTATGATCAATAGAACCTTGGCAAATGTATGCAGCTTTATGTTCTTCATCACGTCATACCTTCGAAATCTGCCGGGCATGGTGACCACGAAGTACCCTATTACCACAACCATCAAGAAAAGGACGAGGGGGCACTCGATCCAGTTGAAGGGCTCGTAAAGCAATTTCTCGTTGGGATTATCGCCGGCCTTGAATTTGACAGAATAATGATATATCTCCCCGAAGGGCGTTCTTATTAAAAAAAAGTCCCCTTTGGAAACTTTTACATTCGTGAAATCCCCCACGCTCACCATGTAATTCGTGTGTATTATCTCGTAGGTCCCAACAAAGGTTTCGTTCACCGGAACGAATATGGCATCGGGAATATGGGTATCGGACATGGATATATCCTCATTTCCCGAAGGCATCCAGGCGTCAAAGTAGAACCTGATCTCGATATTTTCACTGGTGGCATTGGATGTTCCTATCAGGCCCTTTGTATCATCCCGGACATTGTAATTCAACAGCGCGAATTTTCTGAGGTTGGCACCCTGGTACTCATGTTCCCCCTGCTCTAGATACCTTTCCAAATCCAGGGCGTACTGCTCCACTTCATCCAGTTCCAATTGCCAGTTTCTTGATTCTTGGCCCCTGGGAATATCGTACTTGAGAATGATGGCCTGTCTCAGCTCTCCAGCGGCAGCGCCGCTCACAGTCCATGTGAAATGGCCGCCTCCATGAACAGGAATACCCGACATCATCTCGATATCGGAATTCAATGTGGTGGTGCCACCGTTGGCTCCAATCTGCGCTGATGCGGTTCCAGGTATAAACACGCTAAAAAGGAGAATTAAAAGTGTGAGCGATGCCAATATCACACAGAAGGCTTTTTTATCCATGCTCCACCCAGAATAGATATGCCTTGATGGTTTAAAACATTTTTGGCAAAAAAATATCGCTTTAATCGTCGAAAAGACCCCGTTTTTCAGGGTTTATTAGTCAAACATCCCTACCAATTTATTTATAAATAATCATTCTTATATATACTCAATGAGGATGTATGTAATGTTGGTTTTCAAAAAAAGCACCAACACGCAAGGCAAAATGGGTAAGGTATTCATATTCTCGGCCCTGATAGCGCTCGCCCTTTTTACTTTGATTTTAGCAGCACCTGCATCGGGCCAAAGTACATCCATCAGCATAGACCTGGATCAAAATCCACAAACCGCGGATTTCACTGTAAAAAGCGACATTACCATATCGTTATCAGGTAACGTCACCATATCCACTGAGTCCGCTACAACGACGGTATATTTCGGTATTCACGCACCTGATGGATGGGAAGCCTACCTCTCTCTTGATGAGGAAACCGTGTACCTCGGAACCACAATCCTTGATTTTCAGGGAGAGGTAAGACCTAGTACAAACTCCGAGCAAAAAGAGCATGATGTTTACATCTGGGCCAGCGCCGAAAGCAGGGATTACAATGGTATCGATTGGGGGTCCTCCCCCACGTCCTCCGAGCGTATCGGCTACCCGATAGACATCATCATAAACAGAGTAAAACTCATCACCGGTGGCCTAAAGGAGACCACACTCCCAGATTCCACCATCGTCCACTCTTTTACCGTGACAAATGTTGGCACGGTCTCTGATATCTTCTTCATACGCATATTAAACGATGAGCAATTAAAAGATGAGGGATGGGTGATCACCCAGAGTGCGGAGAACCTCAGCCTTGCACCCCAAGAAACGAAAACTTTCTACGTGGAAGAACACATCCCGCAGGATGCCCCGGTGGGAGATTACCAGGTTGAGGTGTTGGTTTCCTCGCAGGGCCATGCGGGTTCAACATCCAGCCAATCCATGGTGACCAAGGTTCGCCTTCCGAAAATCCAGGAACCCTTTGAAATAGATTGGCTTATGATAATTTCAGTGGGTTTCGTGGGAACGGGCATCGGTCTTGCGGCCTTCTTTGCGGCCACCGAGATCGGATACCTCAGTCTGCTGAGCCTATTTTTACCACTTTATGTGCGGCTGAAAAAGAAGGATGTGCTGAGCCACTTCACCAGAGGTCAAATTTTCGGTTACATCCAGGCGAATCCCGGGGCCCATTACAACGCCATCATCCAATATCTAGGCCTGCATAACGGGGTGGGCGCGTATCACCTTCAGGTGCTGGAAAGGGAGGGATACATCAAGTCCCTAAGGGATGGAATCTACAAGCGGTTCTATCCAAAGAACATGAGAATACCTGAGAAGCGGCTGCATCTAAGCAGGATTCAAAGGGATATTTTGCAGGAGATCCAGAAGCATCCGGGTGTGAGCCAAAAGCAGGTCTCGAAACTGCTGGATGAAAGCAAACAGGTGGTGAACTACAACGTCAAGATCCTCGAGAGTGCGCAACTCATCAGGGTGGAGAGAATAGGCAGGGAAACGGCATGTTTTGCAGGCAGTGTGAAGTACATCCCCGATGAGGACATCTTCGAGGTCACGGACGAGAAAAGCTCCCAGCATGTGATGCAGATCTGACTTGGGTAATCGATATTTTCCCGAAATTCGGTGAATTCGGAAATTTTACTTTTACCTCTCCCCCCGATGAAGGTTTATTAATCGATAGCTGATTTACAGCTCGGTGCTGCTTTTTGCCCAGAACCGGTGTTGCCGATCTTCCTCTACATCCAGGTAAAGCTCCCAGATGGCTTTTTTCCAGAATGACCCAACTGGCCCAGGGCATTGTGGATGTTATTCTCCTCGAATACGACGAAAATCTACTGCTAAGGCGCCTTGCTGATCCGTTCTGGTTTCAGGCCTTCTCATGCGTTCTGGGATTTGACTGGCATTCTTCTGGTACCACAACCGTGACATGCGGGGCCTTAAAAATGGCGCTGGATCCCGAAAGACACGGGATAACCGCGGTGGGCGGAAAGGGCAAGGCCTCGAAAAAGGCCCCCGAGGAGATCATTAAAGGATGCGAGATATTTGGTATAACTCCAACCAAAAGCGAAGAGCTCGTTTATTCCAGCAGGATGAGCGCGAAGGTGGACTCAACCGCGATTCAGGACTCCTATCAGCTCTACCATCATGTACTCATATTTACGGAAAGGGGGGATTGGTGCGTAGTCCAGCAGGGTATGAATCCGGAAAACAGATATGCGAGGAGGTATCACTGGCTTTCCGAGCAGGTGGACAGCTTCGTCTGCGAGCCCCATTTCGCCATAGTTGGAGAGCGGGAAAAACATAGAACTCTCGATATGACATCAGGCGCTAGTAAAGAGAGTCAGAGGATATCCGTAGACCTGGTGAAGGAGTCCCCGAAAAAGCTCAAAGGGATGGTGGATTCCCTGAGAAAACCGGGCCAAAGCTCACTTTCGGATTGGGGCCTTGAAATTGGGGGAGGATGGCAAAATTCCCAGGTTTCACTTTTCATGCCCACCCGTATAAACTGGAACATGATGAAAATGGCCTATGAGTTCCAGCCCAAGGACTATGAAGAGCTTATAAGCATAAAGGGTGTGGGCCCCAAAACGGTGCGCGCCCTGGCCCTGGTCTCGGAGCTCGTATATGGAGAACCGCCAAGCTGGAGGGACCCTGTGAAGTATTCGTTCGCTGTTGGGGGCAAGGACGGTGTGCCATATCCCGTTGATAAAAAGGCCATGGACGAGTCGATCGAAATCATCAAAAGAGGCATCGCAGAGGCCAAGGTGGGTAAAAACGAGAAGCTCAGGGCCATGAAAAGGTTGAGGGAATTCGTGCCACCAGATATCAAGCTGGAGAATTATTGGGCGTATTAGTTTTCAGCAACCGACAATGATAAATAAAATCTTAACCATTATTCATTCCGAAAAAAACACTTACCCGAGGTATCTACGATAAATTGAATGAGAACGAATCGAAAACAGGATTCGTGTGATAATGCGTTTAGATATTTGGGCTAAAGCCCAGATGGGAGGATGGTGATCATGCTTTCCATATCTCAGGTATATCATATGGCAAAAAAAACTCAGGCCACAATCGGCATAGGTTCGGACGAGAAGGCCGGAATCGGGGTGGTAGGCATCAAAAGGGCCCGTAAAGAAAAAGTTGCGGATGTAAAGGTTTTTCATGATGCCCAGAAGCTTGTTTCTGCCCTCAAAAATGGGGCAATTGATGGTGCTGTGAGGGGCAGTCTTGGCTCAAAAGCCGTTCTGGGGTCCTTGAAATCCGAATTCGGGGTAAAAAAGACCCTTCGAACCGCATTATTAGCCACAAAGGATGACAGATTGGTTTTACTCGCTCCCGTAGGTGTGGATGAAGGCCAGAATCCAGAGGAGAAGATGGAACTCATACTCCTGGGGAGCGAATTGATGGCGAAATTTGGTGCCAAACCGAAAATAGCCATATTGTCAGGGGGCAGACTTGAGGATCAAGGCAGGCATCCGAAGGTGGACGAAACCCTTATCGAAAGCCAGAGATTAACAGACCTGGCTCTAGAAAAAGGCTTTGATGTGAAGCATATGGGCATCCTCCTTGAAAATGCCTTTGAGGCATCCAATTTCGTGGTTCCTTTTGACGGCATCACGGGAAATCTTATATTCCGGGCCCGGCACTTCTTTGGAGGTACGAAAAGCTTTGGAGCACCTGTGGTTAATATCCCCAGGGTGTTCGTGGACACATCCCGGGCCAAAAGGAATTACTTCGATTCCATCGTGTTGGCTTCGGCGCTGTGCGGTCTTTGAAGTTCTATTTAAGATCTTCGTCAATTATGATGCGGACAATCGGGATTGAATTCGATATCAAAAACCTCCGAGATGTTCCTTTGGCCGTTGTAATAGAAAATCTGGTTTTTAAGGAAGTTCTCATTTTTGCACGAGATTTTTATCCCTTCCCTCACCTGCACGGCGGCGACCAC
>CP070739.1:338798-341709 GCA_020347705.1 Methanomassiliicoccales archaeon
AAACAGGTTGTCAAAGAGAAGTGCTTGCGATATTCGTATATTATTTGGTCGCGGGAAAAGCGGATGACCGGTAAGAAAGGTTTCAAAACCTGGCTGGTTTTGGTGGGGTTGCTTGTAATAGGCTGGACAAGCATTGATACGCACGCTTCTGAAACACCAAGAAAAAAAACAAGGATTTATTACAAGGGAGGGAGTCGTTTTGACCAGAGCCCAAATGAAAAAACCGATACCACAAAAATAGCAACAGGACAACCAAAAGGCACTTATTTCTCGGTTGGAAATAAACTTGCTGAGGTGGTTAGTAAAGATGTTGATAAGACTGTAATAGAGGTTGTCGATACGAATGGATCGATAGAAAATCTTGATAAAGTTAAAAAAAATATTTATCAATTTGGCATTGTTCAATCTGATGTTCTTTATTTTAAAGATCCAAACTCCAGGAACCCGCAAGAAGCATCTCAGGTTAGGGTTGTGGGGGCTATATATCGGGAACCTGTTTATATTTTGGTTCGAAGTAAACTGCATCTATCAGGAATACAAGAACTACGGGGGAAGAAGGTTGCTGTTGGTTTAACGGGTAGTGGGACAAAGTTTACTTCAGAAACCATCCTGGGCATGTTTGGAATAACACTGGCTGAATTGAAGCCACAATACAATACCTATGAGCAAATAGCCAACGCATTTGAAGACGAGACTATAGATGCCGCTTTCATAGTAATCGCCAAGATACCCAGACGGATTCAAGAACTTATTGGCAGAAATGCATATATCTTGAAAATTGACAGAAGTGATTTGACTCAGATAGCTTCGGCCCATCCTAACCTCTATAGGCTTTTAGATGTTTATGACCCGGTATATGATCCTAATAATCCGGGAGATGGTAAGAGAGAATTTCGAACGATTTCAGTAACCTCTGTTCTAATTGCAAATTCTAAAACGGACCCAAATATTGTATATAAGCTCACCGAACAACTTTATAAGCATATTGAAGATAAGGAAAATAATGTAATAGATCCCAATATTACAAACTTGTTGGTTGATTACCCATTCGTACTTTACGGAGAAAGAGGCAACGACAAGCTATTTCATAAAACCACATATAATTATTATAGTAATACTCCTCTGTGGGGAGGTTACACGTTTGACAAAGTGAGACCTTACATCCTTCCAGTTCCGTTTTTGTTATTTCTCCTTTTCATTTTGTTTGGACCTATAGTTCGTAAATGGCCAGAACGGATAGGATTTGATAGATGGCCGACATGGATACGGAATCGTACTTGGCTGTGCACCATTATATTATTTTATTCGTTTGTGATCGTCTTGTCATACATTGGATTATGTTATTTTGAATTAGGAATAGAAAATCCCGATATAACGGGTAAAGCTGCCGATTTGGGTAAAGTGTTTCTCCTTTATTTTAAGCTTGGAGAAGTGGCCTGTATAACAACAGGAGGTAAGATAGTTAGGGATCTAACAGTACTTATTAGCGCTCTTTTTGGGATAGGTATTTTGGGTAGACTCGGTGTTGCATCTGCTGAAAACAAAATACGGGAGGTATTGAAAATGTTTCCGAAGAATAGTTATGATCATGTGTTGATATGTAACTGGACATCGAAAATAGATGGAGTTATCGCACAGCTGCGTTCGAATGCTATAAGGAAGAAAAGACGTATAATCATTATAGCCCAGCCCGACGAGAAGTACGAAACTGATATGCATCCATCTACTGCTAAATATCCTGATGTGCATATATTTCCCAGTGATCCTACCAGTGTGGAGACTTTTAAACACAAAGACGTTAATATTTGGGGCGCGAAGGCCATATTAATACTCGCTGATGATAAGTATGCAGACGACCCAGATATGAGATCACTAAAGATTTTATTTGCAGTGAAAAGCGTGATAAAGAGTGCTCAAAAGAAGCCCAATATCATCGTAGAACTATCGAAACCGGAACCTGCCATAGAAGACCGTATGAAAAAAGAAGGTGCTGATAAGGTCATTTCTTATGCTGATATAACGCACAAGCTATTAGCGCAGGCAGTTATAACACCTGGGGCCATTAACTTTGTGCAGGAAATACTCACGGTTGAAGAGAAATCAAATGAGGTGTACGAATTAGACATAAAAGAAATACTCCAAAAAATTCGCAACGATTATAGAGACGCTGGAAGAGAATGCACATACCGAGATTTTGCGAATGAAATAGCGAAGAAGTATGAAAAGAAATATCATGATGTTATTACGGTAATTGGAGTACGTTCGGAAGGGAAACTACATATTAATCCAAAAGGTAAGGATTTTTCTAAGATATATAAGGATGGCACGATTGATACGGCTGTAGTACTTGCGTGGGAAGAACCCGAGTAACTAAAGAGGTGATAATCGTGCCAGCCGTAGCAGGTCGGTCCCTCAATACATAATTGCTTTACCTCTACCCTCAAGGCCACAAACGCTTTCGGCCTTCTTCAAGTGTACTTGGCCGAATGATTACAGTGTGGCAATCCATTCGATTCTAATTGTGTGCCGTAGAAAAACCCGCTGGCTCTTACTTCTCGGCTTGGGTTCGGTGATGGTGAGAAGGGAATAGTCAGGATAATTTCAGGCTTCAACAATGCCGAGCGGTTTTCTTGTTTTCCATTGGCCGCGGGTGAAGTCCGGAAAATCCATAGGTCGGCTCTTTCCGGTTATCGAGCGCTCGCTTAATTCAGTAATGGCGCTCCAGGCAGCGGCGTCGTAAACATCCATATCCGGATAGTTTCCGGTCTGCAGGCATTTTACCAGTCGGTAGTTCTCTATGTAATCCATCCCGCCCTTTTGGCCCAGGGCCTTCCATAATGGGTGCTCATATTTTTCTTTGTACTTATCAATGGATTCCCATGTGTGTGAAGGGCTTCGGCCTTCGATATAA
>CP070739.1:341809-345100 GCA_020347705.1 Methanomassiliicoccales archaeon
CAGCTTTTACAGCACCACCTAAAATCCTAACCTGGGGGCCCTAAATTAGGTAGGTTCTCCCATAAAGCATCATAGGCATTTTCTTTCACAACTTCCAAGTCGAACATCTTCGCTATTTCATCCTCGTGCTGTTTCGTCTACTCAAATTCCAAACCTGTATCCACGAACAGAACCTTGGGAGTAAGACCGGCATCCAGTGCTAGCAATAATGTGGCAAGACTGTCCTTTCCTCCTGAAAAGGAGCAGGCCACTTCCTTATTCTCTCTTTCTGCAACCTTCTCTATGAATTGTATGGCCTTTTTCACCTTTTTTTCGAAGAACCACGAATTTGCCGAGATTGCATCCTCCCAAGTCTGACCAGAGGAAAGTGAGGATTTTTCCTCTTTACCGTACCATCTAGTTTTCACTCCGATACCCTTGTTTCCTATCATCTCTTTTCCAGGCTTCATAGCTTTTCCCACTGCTAGGGCATTCTTATCGGTATCAAGGACTACAACCTCATCCCCAAAAGTAATATCCGAATAGGTTTCAGTTATCCCCACACAAAGTGCATTTGCGCCTTTTTTTATAGGTTCAACTGCTCCATGATCCACGATCACCCAATTCTTGACAAGGTTTTTTTCGATTGCCGAAGCTGCATGCATCCTAAGGAGGATCTTGTATCTTTCCCCCGGGTCGTAGCGCAACGCTCCCAAAACGCGGCCATCGATTATTATCTCGTCCATCTTGTCCAAGGCCGGAGCCCTGTTAAGAAGCACAATTTTGTCTTTTGGGATAAGCTCCTTTCCGCATCCTGATCCAAACTGGCCGTCGATTTGCGCTCTTATTAATCTCAGTTCTTCATCAAATGCAGGTCTTACATCACCAGGGGGAGTTAGCCTGACCTCTTTTGTTTCACTATTACATGTTCCACATTTTACTGACTCGAGAATCGGAAGGTTGCACTCAAAACACCATCTTAATGCCAGTTTACCTAATCTAACAATACCCATGTAAATCATCGTCTCCTGGCTATTAAATACAGAGATGATTTACATAAGAGGATTATCACATTCAAACATTCACCCAGATAGATAAGCCTTGTCATGAAAATCACTTGCTCAATTACTCTATAATCTTGGGGGATTTTTACTCCAAGGTATAAACGATTCTCTCCCTATCCTTTCCCTTGTTCTCCTTCTTTGTGATCTTTAACCTTCCGAGCTCTTTCGTTGTCTTTACATGGGTTCCTGCACAGGGGCAGACATCAAATCCCTCTATCTCGACAATACGAAGATTCTTGATGGATGATGGTATGAGATCCAGATTGGAACGCAGAGGGTCTGTTCTTTTCTCCAGGCTATCTCTACCCTCCTCATAGATATTAACCGGCGAGTTTCTCCCGATAACCTCGTTGGATGCATCCTCGATCTTTTTTAGATCCTCATCCGAAAGGCTTATTGGGTAGAAATCCACCCTGGAATATTCAGCATGTATCTGGTTTCCCACGGTCCTCGCGTTAAACAGATCATATACCACCCCTGAAATCACATGTTGCGCGGTATGCATCTTCATATGTGCATACCTTTTCTCCCAATCAAGGATGCCGTGCACATCCCCCTCAGGTAATTCCCCACTTATGATGTGCTTTATTATGCCCTTTTTCTGGACCTCCGCCACCCTGCTTTCGCCACCTTGCCATTTGAGCACTCCTGTATCAGAAGGTTGCCCTCCACCTAAAGGATAAAAAGCGCTTTTGTCCAGAACAACGTAATTATCCTTCTTCTTCACGACTTTTGCATCGAATTCTCTTACGTAATTTCCTTCGATATCATTCATATAAAGTAGTTCTGTCATCTCGACACCTGATTTAGAATCACAGTTGGCATTATTAAACCTTGCCATATAACATCAACTGCGTAATCATGCAAAACAGACCTCTGTAACTAACTCAGGGGGGCTCAGGTGGTAAAGGCTGGTCTTTCCCGGAGTCAGGTGGTGGAGGAAGTTCATCATCCGGTTCAGGCGGTGGCCCAGGAGACTCCTTCTCAATGATGGAGGGTGAAGTAGCTTCTTCTTCCTCCAAAGCATCCAACTCCTCACCATTCTCATTTCCTTTTACCTTTTCAGCACTTGACATATCTTCCTCATCATCAGCAAGCTCCTGGGAGGGGATCTCCTCATCCTCTTCAGCTTCTTCAATTTCTTCAGTTCCTTCCCTTTTTCTATACCATAACAAATAGAGTAGAAGTAGGAGGATCACGATTATCAATAAAATGAGCAGGATCAAGGACAGCCAATCAGGTTCAGGTTCCTCTTCTGGGAGTCCCTTGATTTTCATGGCCATCGTCTTTGTGTCATTTTCACCGTGACTATCGGTTGCTGTAATCGTAATCAAGTAAAATCCTTCATCGCCCTCCTTGGGAATGAATGATATCGTTCCCGTTATTGGGTCGATTATAAACAGCTCTGAATCATCGGAAAAGATGAGCACGGCATCATCATCATCACTTGCGGAAACGGTGTATGTGAACCTATCCCCCACCTTTATTTTCTGGTTCGGAATGCTGTCAAGGATGGGAGGATCATTGATGTTCAGGATCGTGAAGGTCACCATTTCCTCGTCTTTTTCACCTGCGGAATCGGTTACCGTGATTGTCACGATTTTTATGCCGACCTGATCGTTTGTCGGGGTGAAGGAGATAACACCAGTATGCCTATTAATATCGAAGAGCTCAGTATCATCGCTAAAGGTTATTGTATCGTGGGTATCTGGGTCGCTGGCATAAACTGTTAATATAAACTGCTCGTCCTCCACGGCCACCTGGGGTCCGATATCCTCAAGCTCCGGTGGATCGTTTTGGTTGGCAATTTCAATTGATATTGTCAATTCAGATGAGCCCCCGTCATCATCGCTTACTGTAATTCTAACTTCATGGGTTCCGACATCATGGTTTTCTGGAATGAACTCGATAAGGCCGCTTATAGGATCTATGATGAACATTTCAGAATTATCCTGGAATGAAATCGAATCGCCTTCTGCATCTGTTGCGTTGATTTTCAAAATGAAAAGCTGACCTTCTGTAGCCTTGAGTGTCATGTCAACACTCTCGATTTCGGGAGGGGAGTTGGTTATAACAGCAATGGTCGCGTCTACATTCGAACCTCCGTCATCGTCCCTAACCAATAGCGTGACATTGTACGTGCCGTTATCGGCATAGATATGCGTGGGATTCTGGAGTGTGCTTACCTGTCCGTCCCCGAAGTCCCACAGGAAGGTGAAGGTATCCATGGAGCTGGAATCGGTTACTC
>CP070739.1:345200-348066 GCA_020347705.1 Methanomassiliicoccales archaeon
TAATCAATTTTCGCCTCTCTTCTACTGGAGCATGTGGGACTTTTTTTTGAGCCAGTCTACCTCCACCTTGAGCTGGCCGATTTGACGATAGAGTTCCGAGACCAAATCCTCTTGTTCTCGGTCTTGCCTCTTACGGCGATTGGAGAATAGGTTCGGGAGTTCTTTAAGAACCTGCTTACGCCATTGACCAATTTGATTGGCATGCACCCCAAATTCACTGGAAAGCTGAGCGAGGGTCTTTTCTCCTTTAATGGCTTCCAGAGCTACTTTGGCTTTAAAAGCCCCATCGTGCTTTCTACGCATGTTTGTTACCATACCTTGCCTCCTTCATGGTATGGCAGGCTAACATCCACCTTATTGCCTTGTCCAGTTTTTGGGGAGTATTATAAATATTCTATTTTTATCTTATAATGGGGTACAGCTGGACCACGCGATATAGTTATGGTGCAACAAAGGGATTTCTTGGTTATGAGGTGTCTGGAAATAGCCTCTGCCTGTTGGTAATCTTCTCAATATTGCTTTCTTTGAATCTTTGAGTTCACTGCGTGGCAGGATAGCTCTTATCTTGTGCCTTATCCCTCAAATAGCACTGGTATTTCTGGTCCAATCCCGAGGAGCATTCATCGCCCTGTTTCTATCAGTGATGCTGATTTTGTGGAAAAACAAAAATATCCAGTTGGCAGTGCTGATACTGTTAGTTGTTATCACCGCCATGTCACCGATAAAGAACAGATTAACGGTGGATCAATTTATGCAGGAGTAACGACTAAAAATGATGTTCACAACCCTGGAAATTGTGAAGGATTATCCGGTAATGGGTATCGGGTTTGGGAATGAAACCTATGGGAAAAAGGTTGATCTGGAAATCTATAATAACCGGGTGCCCGAAAAATACAGGCAGAAGAATAATAACATTATCCTTGCACCTCATAATATGTTGCTCAATATTCTCGTAAGGCTTGGTGTGGTTGGCCTGTCACTCTTTCTGTTTATTATTGTTATCTTTGTAAGAATGTGTTGGCATTGTATAAGATATGGAACGGATGATTTCGTAAAAGACTGGGGTCTCAGTATTGTATCGACCTTTCTCGCGTTTTTCCTCATTGGAATGATCGATCAAATGTTTCATCATTTTACAGAGGTAGTTTTATTCACAATTTTATCAATGGGCACTATTTTATGGCGTATTAACAAAGAATCTTCTGTTTAATCTTTTCTTGCATAGACATGGTATCCGAAGCACAAAAGGTCCGATGAACCGCTGTCTTTCTTGCTGTAACGCAATAGTGTCTTTAGCAGGACATAAATACTCAGTCGTTCAAGAAGCGTCGGCTTGTTTTTTGAGTAACGTTTCGAAATAGAAGGCATTCTGTCAATTTCCTGTGCAACATATTCGAAGAAATTACCATTTGGGGTTATCCGGATTATTTTGAATCCGTTTTCCGTCAGATGTCTTTCATACCAATACTTATTGAAACCCGTAACGAAGTGATACGGAGAAAAATGTGTCAGCGAACAAAACGGAGCGGTAAGAATCAGGTGACCGTTTGGTTTGATTAAACGAGAGAATTCCTTTATAGCGCGATCGGGATAGGGCAAATGTTCCAGGACTTCCACGCACATTATTGCATCAAAAGATGAGTCGGGTTGGGGGATTGAGGAAATATCACTAACTATGTCCAATCTTCCATAATTAAATTCACCTGTTTGCAGCCCCGCGCAGTCGCCTTGCCCGTCATACTCTCCGAAGTCTTGTGAGACATAGTCCAAATGCTCGCAAAATTTCCGGTAACGTTGAGTACCCGCACCCGCATCCAATATTCTGCTGTTCTTAGGAATTGAGCTAAGAGTTTCTTCTAACCAGCGTTCACGCACACTTTCATTACTTATGCCGACAGATGGCCGAAGAGATTTTAAAAGGTTTTTGATGCTCATTATTCAGAACTTTGTTATAAGTTCGACTCGTTTATATTTCTAAGCAGTATGTCATCGGGATACCTGACAACCACTTCGAATTCATCCAACTCCTTCAGTAACTGCTTTAGAGATGCCTGCCCCTCATAGAGTTCCCTATTGCTGTATTCGGTATACAGATAGTGTGTATTCCTCAGAGCATTTTTCCCTCCCCGGATAACGTCAATTTCGGCGCCTTGTACATCCATCCATACAAAGTCTATCTTTTCTATTCCGTTCTCGATGCACCATGTATCCAGGGTCTTTGTCTGTACAACAATATTCTTCTCAAACCTGCACCAAGGATGGACTATCAAATGATTTTTAGGTTTTCGAATCGATCCTGATAAGTCCCAGCCTTCTGGCATTACTTCGCTTTCCTGCCCAGCACTCATGTAAAACGTTTCTCCGCCATTTTTATCGCTTATGGCAAGCTCATATAAACGTACTTCTTCTCTATCGCCGATATTTTATTTGAACCGGGATGCGGCCCTTGGGTCGGGTTCAAAGCAAAAGATCTTAGGAGAATGGAACATTTCTAAAAACCCGAGTGTGTTGCTCCCATCGTTGCAACCAATCTCTAAAATTGTCGGATCTGGCCTGGAGACAAGCCGGAATATGAATTCTTTGGTAATAGATGACTCGGTTACAGGAGGTTCCCTTTTAAGATAGTAATAAACAAAAGTTTTGAGATTTTTCAGCGTGGATAAGACATTATATGACTTTCGACCTTGTTTCATTACCTCACCACAGTATAGTTGGTTGCGTGTTCCGGGTTAAGTACCAATACAGATTCCATGATTTGGCCTTCACATATCGGGGTCTGGTTTCCGCGATACAAGCCGATGTAGCTATAAATTATAGATTTAATTATATTTTTTCGGATAAAATCAGCGTTTGATAAATTCAAAAA
>CP070739.1:348166-352082 GCA_020347705.1 Methanomassiliicoccales archaeon
ATTAAAGGCCAAGGCAGAACAAGGTGAAGCCAAGGCACTTGAAGAGTCCGAAACTGCGGAGGAAATTAGCCCCAGTCAACATGGAGATATCTCAGAGGATCAAGAGGGTAAAGATGGCGTATAACCCTAGCGGCGATAGGAACAGCAGGACGACGAGGTATAGAAGAACTTACCACAGAAGGAAGATATGCAGGTTTTGCGCAGACAGTAGCCTCAGCATTGACTACAAGGATTACCGGACCCTCAGATACTTCACTACAGAACGAGGGAAAATCATACCACGCAGAATCTCGGGTAACTGCGCCAGACACCAACGGATACTCACGCTGGCCCTCAAAAGGGCCAGAAACATGGCCCTACTGCCTTTCACTACGTCTATTGTAAGATAACCAGAACCCCCTTTTCGAACAGACCTGAAACATGCTTACAGTGGTCTGGGGTTCTTGCCACACCTGAGTTCCCATGAAGATGAGAGATGTGCTGGGGTGTGTGGGGAGTGGGGCCTGTGTCCTCTTCGCCTCCGCGTGGATTCCTTTTATGGGCCCGTTATTTGGCCTGCTAACCCCTCTACCATTCCTTTATTATTCGTCCAAATTAGGGATTCATCAGGGCGTGAAGCTTGCCGCCCTGAGTGCATTCACTATTGCCCTGATTGCCAGGCTATTGGGCCATCCACAAATTATTCTCTTTTGCCTGGAGTTTAGCCTCTTGGGACTAGCCTTATCGGAGCTTTTTAGGAGGAAGTTTAGCATCGGGCAAACGATTTTTCTTGGAACTGGATTTATGCTGTTTCTCGGCTTCGGGTTCCTTTTTTTTCTCGCGCTTTCCAAGAATATGGGCCCCTTTGAGATGATACTCAATTACTTGCAGGCCAAGTTCAAAGCTACCATTTATGCATATGAACAAATGGGGATCTCGCAGGGAAAAGTCATTGAGCTCGAGGCATACGCAACCGCATTAGTGGACATTATTTCCAAGGTTTATCCATCCCTTATGGTTGTTGGAACGGGATTTGCCGTCTGGCTCAATGTAGTCATCGCCAAACCGCTTTTCAGAATGGGAAATCTTACGTATCCCCCCTTTATGCCGATGGACCGTTGGCAAGCACCGGATAGTATGGTTTGGGGGGTGATTGTGACAGGTTTTGCTTTATTTTTGACCTCAGGGAGTATAAAGTCTGTGGCAATCAACGCCCTGATTGTGATGATGTTTGTCTACCTTTTTCATGGGCTTTCAATCGTTTTGTTTTTCTTAAACAAGTATCATGTTCCATCTTGGATGAGGGTTGGCGTATATTTTTTGATTATTATCCAACAGCTTTTCTTAATCCTTGTGGCTCTCGCGGGGCTGTTTGATCAATGGATTGATTTCAGGAGAATTCACAGGCGAACACAAAGCTAATGTCTAACTGGATTGCTTAGGAATTTCCTTTTTCTAGATTAGCATATTCAGAATAGAGAAATATTGTTTTTTTGCTGTGTAATTATGTGGTTATAATATCAGCCCGAGATGGGCTTATTTCGTCAATGGTTTGATAGAGACAGATTTAAGGAGATTTTCCGGACCCACTGGGAGTCGTTCAAGAAGAGCTTTTGTCGATATCAATCTGAACGCTATGAGGAAGCTGTTGAGAAGATGTTAGGCTGCGGTGACCCAGAAAACGGCTATGCAACCTATATTTGCAGTAAATGCGGTGGCGATCAAAGAAAGGTCCCTTTTTCCTGTAAGAGCTGTTTTTGTTTATCGTGTGCCAAAGTTTATACGGATCAATGGGCAGCTCGTATAGAGGCGATTTTGTTTCCTGGGGTAGCCTATCGGCATACGGTGTTGACCATACCAGATGAGCTCAGGATCTATTTTTATCGAAATGCCCATCTGTTATCTGAGCTAATGAAAGTTGGCGTAAAGTGCCTGGAAGATACTCTTGGTACGGTGCTTCGTCGTTCTGTACGTGGGGGTTATATAGTTGTTGTTCAAAGCAATGGGAGATCTGGTAGCTATAATCCACATTTGCATATTATAATGACATCTGGTGGTCTTGCTGAGAGCAGTCAAGGTAGTCATTATTGGGTTAAGCTGAAATATCTTCCCTATAAGGTGCTTCACAAGAAATGGCAATATTATCTATTCGAGATGCTCAAGGAGCAGGTTCCCACCAAACAGATGCGGGTGAAGATTGATGAGCTTTACTTGAAATATCCCAATGGCTTAGTGGCCAACATCCAGAAGGGTGAAGTCCCCAAGTGTATCAGGCAGTTAGGGAAGTATTTGGCCAAGTATGTTGTGAGTCCACCGATATCGGTTCGACGTATAATTGACTACGATGGTGATAAGGTGAAGTATTGGTATAATGATCATAAGAGCGGCAGACGTAAGGTTGAAGAGGTTGATCTTTTTACCTTTATCGGTCGTATGGTACAACACATTTTGCCAAAGGGTATGCAGCGGATTCGTTATTATGGGCTTCATGCAACAGCAGTTTATCAGAAGGTGCGCAAGAAACTAAGGGTCATTTTACCTTCGGATGCTGCACAGTGTCGGGAGGCGTTTACGGTTGCTCGGAAAGATTATCGGCAAAGGGTTATAGAGACGATAGCAAGGGATCCGTTTATTTGCTCGCGCTGTGGTGGAGAGATGATGCTCTGGAAGATATGGCATCCGTCCTATGGAGTTATTTATGACGAAGAAGACAGAATCAAAACCGGATATTACGAACGAGATCAGCGAGGAAGAGATCCGCATGTCAGGGATTTACGATACCCAGTACTACAGTTATCGTTGCCGGGATTGTGGGTATGAGGCCAAAATAGAAGACATCGTGGCGGATTCTTTTCCCCCTTCACCCAGGTCCAAGCACCGCATGCCTGAGCTGCAATGTTTTTGTGGTGGAGACCTATCTTATGTCAAAGATCTTTAAAGCTCGCACCGAAGGTGCGTTATGTTCAATAACGTGACTCTTAGTTCATATCCAAGAATGGCGGACTTCGCCAAATGGGTTGTGGCGGCAGAGCCTAGGCTGCCTTGGAAGAAGGGCAAGTTCCTCTCAGTCTACAGGGAAAACCGCGAGGAAGCAGCATTAGGCTGTTTTGAGTCCGATGTGGTTGCGATCGCGCTTCGAGCCTTCATTGAAAGTATAGGAAAAGGGGAAGGCACCACTTCTGAGCTAAAGAACGCTCTGGAAGACCACCAAGACGATATAGCTCTTATGAATGACAGGTCTTGGCCAAAGCGGCCAAACTATCTTTCCAATAGAGTCAAAAGAATTGCACCGGCACTTAGAGAAGTCGGAATTGAAGTCGAGTATCCAAGGATAAATGGGAAGAAGATCTGGAGATTCCAATTCAATGATCCTGAGGGTGTCGATGGCTAGTTTTGGCCTTAAGATGTTGATTGGACTCGTTAAAAGTGTCTCAGGGTGTCGATGAGGGTGTCGATGAGGGTGTCGATAGCCCATCACACCTAATTGGTTGATTCCCTTAGTAAAACCAGGCCGGGTGTCGATGAGGTCGATGATTTATAGCCTTTTTTATATATGAAGAAGATATAGAGGCTTTTAGTAGGGCACGCGCAGCGTGCATAGAATATCACCCCAAAAGATCGACACCATCGACACGCTCGTAGTTAACCTGTTGATATCATTGACATGAAGGGTTTCGATAGGGTTTCGATAAGCCATTATTGGGTGTCGATAGAAGTTACGATGAAAATTTCATCCCCTCATTCCCTGATGCAATGGGTTTTTTATTGGAAATAGGCTGGAATTATTGAGGGAATCTTAATCCACTGTAGAGTACCTGGAGCAGCTCGCCCGGGGCGATAATACCCCGGGCGTTTTTGTTTGCAAATCATCTTAGAGGAGAAACATATCATGTTCAGATCAACCTTAATCTTTATTCGGAACAAAGGCTCTCCTGGG
>CP070739.1:352182-357873 GCA_020347705.1 Methanomassiliicoccales archaeon
AGTCATCTATCATGGCTGGCGGCCATATCCATGCTCCGGTCAAAAGGGCCTGACCTTTCCGAATTCGTCGCTTGGGGGTGGAAGGAACCGAACACCCACATATTCATCGAATATTTGGCTCAGTACTACCACCAACGGATTAAATATATACATGTAGTTCGACACGGATTAGACATGGCTTACAGCAGAAACCAAAAACAGCTCCACAATTGGGGGCATCTTTTTGGCGTGCAGATACCACCCTCACCTCAATTACTCCCAAAAGCTTCTCTAAACTATTGGATCAAAGCCAATGAGAAAGCAATCGCATCGGGCAAACTTCATCTCGGTGATAGATTCTTGTTGGTCAATTTCGATGAGCTTTGCTCTGCCAGGGATAGAGAGGTGAAAAGATTGGCCGAGTTCGCAGGAATGCGTGATGTGAACGTCAATATGAAGGAGTTATACAGCATACCGAGACGACCGAGTTCAACGGGTAGATATAAACAACATGAGTTGAGTATCTTTGACCAAGGGGAAATTGATGCTGTCAGGAGACTTGGTTTCGAGTTAGATGGTTGAATCGTTTTTCAGTTTTGGAAACCGACACTATTATGGTCCCTTAGTGAGTTAAATGATAGATGATATCCTGTACGTAATAGGTAGGGAATTATGTTCGCGATGAGACTGAGAGACAAGCTTCTTTCCATATTACCCTTATATCGCCCATTAAAAAACGATTTAGTTGGTATTCTCATCGTTAACGGGGGAAAAGACCCTCAGGAAGGAAAATGGCTCGGCCTTTGCCTGGGAAAAGTTATGGAACATACTAAGTGGCCCAATTACAGGATCTACATTTGGAACAATAACATCGAAGATAGTTTTGTACGCGAATTGGTGAAAAGGAATCCGCATGTGCAACTATTTCAGGCAAATCCCAGGAAACGGCTCGGTCATGTTCATGCTGTACCATTACAAAAACTCTACAAAATTGCGAGAAAGGACAACGTTAAATATGTTGTTGCTTTTGACACTGATGCTTTTCCTATCCGAGACAATTGGCTCACACATCTTATCCAACAGTTAAATAAAGGAGCTGCGATTGCGGGTGTTTGGAGAGACGAATTGAAAAAATATATCGACCCGTATATTCATGCCAGTTGTTTATGTACAAGCGTCGATTTCATCGATAGATATGGATTGCGTTTCGATAAAGTCGACATAGAGTCAGATAGGAAATTGGATACCCTGGGTTATTTCACAGAAATTGCGAAACAAAAAGAAAGGAGATTATCCAAACTCAAGAGGAGCAACATAAACCAATTACACTATATAATGGGGGGTATATATGGAGATCTGATATATCACCACAGTGCAGGTTCGCGGAAAAGAGGCTACTTTTGGGGAGAACCGAAAACGGATTATATTGGGAAAAGAAATATCAGGATAAAACAAGCACTCAATCGACTGGTCTTTCAATATAACGAACAATTTATTAACTGGGTGCTAGCCAAAAAGCAAAGTTACGGTATCGGCTTAAGGAATGAGAAAATGATATTTATTTTAGGCATGCATAGGAGCGGAACCAGTTGTTTGGCCGGTTGTTTAGAAGCATGCGGATTATTCTTGGGCAATGTTAGTAAGTCTAATATTCATAATCTCAAGGGAAACCAAGAGTTGAGGGAGGTTATCTTACTTCACGATAGAATTCTTAAAAAGAACCGGGGATCGTGGGATAATCCTCCTGATGAGATTAAGATTGCCACGCGGGATAAGATTGATTTTCAAAGGATTTGTAATGCCTTCCCAGATAATGTGGTACGTGGGATTAAAGATCCCCGCAGCTTATTGCTGGTTGAACATTGGCTGGCAATGGAAAGAAATATCGGTTTTGTTGCCAGTTACCGTCATCCGTTATCGGTAGCTTCTTCCTTAGAAAAAAGGAACAACATGAGCATTGAAAATAGCTTGGAACTCTGGAATATTTATAACCAAAAATTATTGACACTGCACCAAAAGTATAGGTTCCCCATAGTTAAATTCGATTTAGAGGATCCAGATCTATATCTGGAGGTGGTTGCCCAGGCGGCCATAGAATTAGGACTGAATCCCGATTTGGAGCGGATGTCAAAATTCATTAGCCAAGAACTGGAGCACGAAAAAAGAAATCTGGACACTATCCCCGATTCATGTCTGGAAATATATAACTGCCTGGAAGCCAATAAGTTCAAAAGCTCACGTGATACGTATTCTTTTGAGATCTTGAATTTAAAAAAAGACCTACTAAAAATGGAGAAGAATTCGATTTGAAATGGGTTTGTTTTCAGAAGACCGGTCAAGGGGTGCTTACTGTATCGAAATAGTGAAACACTGGTTTTGTGATTAGCTCTTCACACATTGTTCTTAATCAACACCAATAAATAGATATCCTCATGGCTATCCTGAGAGATGTAAATCTAATGGATAGAAAACACTTATTTGTTCTTTGTCCACCTGCCTCTGGTTCGACGCTTCTGTGGAGAATTCTACAGACCTCTCCTTATGTATCGGCATTTAATAAGGAAGGAAAGGGCCTCGTTAAATCAATATTGTCTACAAAGGACAGATGGAACCCTTCAAAAATGATTCAATGGGAAATAGTCAAGGAAAAATGGGAAGAAGAATGGGATTATGATAAACCTATTCTATTGGAAAAGAGTCCCCCTCACTTAGTCCGTGCCAACCAACTGGAGCAGCATTTCCCTGAGAGTTTCTTTCTCATAATGGTAAGAAATCCTTATGCCTTTTGTGAGGGAATAAGACGGCGGCATTATAAGAATAGTTCTTATTATAATATTGCTAAGTTTTGGGTTATCTGCAGCAAATATCAAATTGATAATATTGTAAAGTTAAAGAAGAGTATTCTTTTTACCTATGAAGAACTCACCAGTAATCCAAATCGAGTTTCTAAGAAGATTATAGAATTCATACCAGAGTTGCGGGAATTTACGTTGGGAGAGGAGTTCAATGTGTTTGAGAAGTCCATGAAAATTTCAAACCTAAATCAAAAACAAATTAACAGGCTATCTGATGGGGATATTTACGAAATCAATATGGTATTGAGGAAATATCCGGATATTATGTCTTTTTTTGATTACGATTATTTAGAACAGGAAGGAAAAATAAGGTTTAAAACTCTAAGAACGCTATCTGCAAAACTCCGTTCAATGAACCGACGTCCGCGGGCCATCAGGTGGACTAAAATATAGTCGCTATAGCAGCAGAGTATCAAAATCAATGAAGTCAATACACCATAGGAAAAAGACTTTCTGTGGAAGGACTTTGCGAAGGGATCGTTAAGTTGACAGGGAAGGAGATTCGAATGCGGGGAAAAGAATTTTCTCGACAAATATATGTCAGAGCGCGGAAAAGACTTGGTTTACAAAAGAGAAAGATAAATGAGTTGATGGCACGGCCATTTGAAAGCAAGGACTTACCTCCTGCTCCTCAGGGTTGGAAGGTCGGTCCCCCTCATTTCGTTGGTATTGCTTCGGGCAAAGCGGGAACAACGTGGTGGTATCAATTATTAATTGAACACCCGTCCGTTGAACCGAACAGGCTAAACCGTAAAGAGCTGTGTTATTTTTACCATTTCGGTTATCGCGGGATCAGTTCTGATGCAATTGATGTCTATCGGCAAGCATTCGCTGCTCCCAGTGGCTCTATTTGTGGCGAATGGTCTCCGGGATATTTAAGCTATCCGCTAGCAATTGACCACCTCGCGAGGGCAGTGCCGGAGGCGAAGGTCCTGGCAATCGTTCGAAACCCTGTAGACCGCGTTTTGTCAGCACAAAATCAGCAGCTATCCAAACGGGCAAAATTTATGAATCTCAAAGGAGATCGTGCTTATATCTATAAAACATTTTCAATATTTCAGGAAGTAACATTCCATAGTTTATTACATGAATCTTTTCAGCGATTGTTGAACACATTTGATCGGTCGCAATTATTGGTACTTCAGTACGAGAAATGTAAGAAAGATCCACGGTCCGAAATAGCCAGAACCTACCGTTTTTTGGAAATAGATGACTCGTATATTCCGACATGGCTCAACAGGGGTGTGAACGTGAGTGCATACATCCTTCCAAAATTTGATCCCAAGGAGCGTGCTTTATTAGCGGATTATTTCTCTGAAGACATTAAATCATTTGTCAAGCTCTTTCCGGAAATTGACCTCTCCCTATGGCCAGATTTCGAGAATTCCCATGGGAAGTGATTAAGAAGGTGACAGTCCAGAACATTCTTCTTATTAGTGTTGACTCCCTGAGGCCCGAAGCGTTGGGTTATTACCCTCAACGCTTCAAATCAAGGGAGACTTTCCCCTGGCGAGTGAGCACCCCAACCATTGATCATCTTGCCCGTGAAGGTGTGTTTTTTACCAACTGCATTGTGCAGGCCCCCTTTACTCCGGCATCCCATGCCTCGTTTCTTACAGGCCTGAACCCACCGAGCCACAGACTGCGGGCCTTTTTTGGGTACAAACTGCTTGAACAAGTGGAAGCGTTACCTGAAAGGTTGAAACGGGAGGGATATTCCACGGCAGCCTTTCTCGGCGCCGATGCACTCAATGAAACATATGGCTTGGATAGAGGTTTTGACGTCTATGACACTGACTTTAAGAGCAGAATGGATATTTGGGTTCAGGGGCAGTATCGCAGGCTGGGTTCAGAGGCAACCGATCGAGCATTGAATTGGTTGGAAGGGGCTCAAGAGCCGTTTCTCCTTTTTATACACTATTTCGATGCACACCAGATTGCCGCTCACATTCTGGCTAAACATGACCGTGTCGCTGCGATAACCCACAGAATGAGTAGAAACCGATTGGCAAGGGGGCCGGTGCGAAGGTTGCTTCTCAAGGTTGATGCACTGTATGGAAGGCAAGAGCGATGTGGTAAACCGTTCCATGTCAGACAGGTGCGGAAAATAGACGGAGAGATTGCGCGAATCGTCCAAGCATTGAAAGAGCGGAATCTCTACGGTCGAACGATGATTGTCATTATTTCGGACCATGGCGAGGCCTTTGGCGAACATGGGGAAACCGGACATCGTCTGTATCTTTATGATACGACACTGCGCGTTCCACTTATACTGACGAGTATCCCAAACTACAGGGGCAAGGTTATATCCGCTATGGTACGTTCCATTGACCTCGTTCCAACACTATACGAAGCGCTTGGCCTAAACAATAATGCTTCTCCGGGACGGATTCCGATTGAAGGAACGAGTTTATTACCGTTGATAGACGGAGAGGACAGTGGCGACAGGGTAGCGTACAGTGAGACGAGGATGGAGAAGTCATTGGAGAACATCAATGACTTACGGGGTCACTATGTTGCATTGCGCACGTCTCGCTGGAAGTTGATTGTGAACATGTTGGACGGGAGTCAGGAATTATATAACCTCATTCATGATCCGGGGGAGAATTGCAACCTTATTACCCGGAGGCCTGACGTCGCTAAGCATCTCTTTCAGGAAGCAATGCGGATTTGCACAAGGGGAGGGGAAGAAGATTTGCGGCCCCAGGCGTACGATAAAGAGGAGCGTGAAGAATTGGAAAGTCGACTCAAAGATCTGTGATACCTCTGATAAGGCTTCACGGGCGATACGAGAGGGTGTTCAGATGATTGTTTTGTCTGCAGGGATGCAAAAGTCTGGAACTGGTTGGTACTTCAA
>CP070739.1:357973-361916 GCA_020347705.1 Methanomassiliicoccales archaeon
CTATTTCCGAAGGGAAGAATAGGCGGTGCGTCTAAAATATAGAGATTTTCAGCAACCTGCTTCTTTACCCGTAAGGACCTTAGCAATTTCCTGCATAATAACCGAGGCTTTTTCAAAAAATACCTTAGGGATAAAGCAGGTTCAAAGTAGATAACTTTGTTATGTTTTGAAAAAGCCTTAGCGAGATATTGGTACCGCTGCCAAGGCGCATCCCAATCTACTAGTGGGAAAAAGATAATTAAATAGTCTTTTATCACAGATCGTTATGGATAGCTTCTTCGGTTTGCTGGAATTTCAGCATCCAATCTGAATTGAGATTCAGAGAACTGGTTGGCAGCTAGATCCAATAACCTCTTGACATGAACTTCCCACGTGAACTTTCTTCTGCACTCCTTTCTGCCAGCTTCTCCCATTTTTTTTCGGATGTCTATGTTATCAATAAGATAGAGTAATCTATCTTGACCCTCTTGTTTATTATAAGGATCCACGCAAAAACCCGTTACTCCCTCTTGAATAATCTCTTGCGCTGCTACTTCATATTCTGGCGGAGCGTTTCTAAAGGCTATACATGGTAAACCTGAAGCCATAGCCTCCAAAACGACTTGTCCAAATCCCTCATATTTCGACGGTAAGAAAAATATATCTGAAGCTGCGTAAAATCGCTCCACGTCTTCTCTCGAACCGACGAAGGTTATTCTATTAACCATGCTTAAATCATTCCTCAGTTGTTCCAATTTTGATCTCTCTGGACCATATCCGACGATCAAAAGCTTAACATTCTTTCTTTTTAGTTCGCTAAAATCTCTAATAAGTCTCTCAACATTTTTTTCCGTGCTCAGTCTTCCCACATAGAGAACAATAACCCTATTCATGGGAATGTTAAATTCACGCCTCACCTCCATTGATCCATCTAATTTCCCGAATCTCTCCAAATCCACTCCCGGAGGGTTTACAACAAATTTCTTGGGATCAAAACTGTAATATTGAGCTAGAGAATTCGAAATGTGTCGACTCAAGGTTACAACCCCTCTCGACATAGTAATGGACTTATTCTCTATATCATTTAGTATCGGCTTCCACATGAAATTGAAAAATCTCTGCTTAAAACTGGAAGTTTCCGAGGACTTTTTTGAATACCTCCAGTAAAGAGTCGCGGGAATATAAAAAATGGGAATGTTTACGCTTAATAAACATGTGGCATAGCAGTAATGTGGGTACCGGGATATAATGAAATCAATATCCCGGATATGTTTACCGATAAAATGTTTTAATCGATTTGAAATTATTTTTGGCTTTATGAAAAGCAACGGTTTTGGAAAGTCGTAGTATGGATGTCTGATGATGGGTATGCCATCATATAAATCAAAGCTCGACAACTTTTCGTCATGCTTCTCACAAAGGATTATCGGTTGATGCCCTATGGCTTTGAGGGTTCTTGAAACATAGTAAAGATAATTTTCAATTCCTCCTAAGATCGGGTAGAAGGTATGGTTTTGGAGCATAATATTCATTATATTACTTGTTGAATATAATTGGTTAAACGTTCGCCCACTACTCTGAAGCTGTATTTTTCAATGCACCTTTCCCTTCCTTTTTTCCCCATTTCCTCTGCTTCGCCGGGATTTTTAAAAATGTAATCTATTTTTCTTGCTAGATCCTCCGGATTGTTAGGTTCTACAATAAAACCACAGTCCTGTAGTATTCCCGGCATATCTGATATGTTAGTTCCTACTATGGGCTTTGCCATAGCCATTGCATCAAACAATTTTGCTGGTATTTGACCCATATTAGATGGAACATTTTTTTGAGGAATTACAACAACATCAGCGCAGGCGAGATATTCCGGAACTCTCATAAAGGGAACCATTCCCCTAATTATTACAAATTGCTTTATATCTTGCGATATATGATTCTTCAACGGATATCCATTCGAAGCCCCAATGATTAACAATTTTACATCTTTTCTTTCTAACCCCCGTATGGCATAAAAAAGGTCTTCTATTCCCTTATGAAGCTTTGGAGAACCCAGAAACATTATAATTTTCTCATCTTTGACACCCAGCTCACTTTTAACCTTTTCTCCGCCGTACTTTAATGGATCGAGAAATTCGGTATCCCTCGCATGGGGGATATACTCTCCACCAAATCTCTTTTGCAAGAATGTAGAGGCGACTGTTACCCCATTAGCTAGGAAAGTCACTCTATCCAAGAAATATGTACTCAAAAATCCATTCGCCTCAAAGATGGTCTTTAACGACAGCGAAGCCATTTTCCTGTATCTAAACGGAAGAAACCACCCTAACTCCCAATCATCGATATCCAATATCAATGGCCTTTTCCTCTTTAATTTAGCCAAGATTCCTACACCAAAACTTGTAAACCATGGCTTTGAGGCATAAATGATATCTCCCGTTATGAGATTCTCTATTTTCTTCATGCCCTTGAAAAAATGAGGAAAAACGGGGGTAGAGTAAACTGGTTTATACAAAACCTCATCCGTGTCGCAGGGCGGCCATATCTTCTGTCCAAAAAGGGGGCCTATCACTTCAACTTCAAATTCTGATTCCAACATCTTTGCAAGAATATAGACCCTACCTAAACAATTCCTAGAAAAATCTGATACAAGCAAGGAAATCTTCATGACGTATTTAAAATGTTTTGGCTAAGACTCCATTTGATGAATTTGGCATTTTGTTTATTCTTCTTGCAGTTCCTTCAAGAATACCTTTTCTATTCTATCTACGGCTTTATCCCACGTAAATCGTTTTATATATTCATACCCATTTCGTGCAATGTTTCTTAATAACTCTTCATTCTCTAAAAACCTTACCAAATTCTTGGCCAATTCTTCTGGATTTCTGGGAGGTGAAATTAAGGCCGTCTTTTCATGAACTGCGTAGTCGCTGCATCCCCCATTATCCATAGTAACTAACGCACACTTACACGCCATAGCTTCCATTGACGGCATTCCCAACCCTTCTTTCCAGCTTGGACACAAGAATATATCACAGGAATCATATATTTCCCTCAGCTTCTCACCCCAAGGACTGTAGTAATACTCATAGCGTGAACTAACTTCGTCGAGGTGAGCTCCAAACATTACTAATTGAATATCCGAATATTTTCTTCTTGCTATATCAAATGCTTGAATCCCTTCATTGGCGCCTTTCCAATCGTAAAAATGGTGCAGCATACAAATCCTCTTTTTTTTGTTATATCCATTTCTCGTAGGATAAAATTGGCTGAAATCCACAGGGGTTACCAACAACTCTGCCTCAGAATTGAACTTTTCCCTCATTATCTGTTTAAGCCAGCTTGAAATTACTATTTTTCTCAAGGGATATCGATAAGTTTCCTCAACCTTTGTCTCACTGTTAGATGCATGAAAAAGCGTCTCATAGTGTTGGATTAAATAAAATTTTTTCCCTTTTTTTGATGAATAGTTCTTCACGTAAGGAGCAGTTTGCCAAGCAGTTGCTATGATTACGTCTCCATCAGGGATATGCCTCTCTTCCCAAGAGGACACGTATTTTATATCGGCAGCCACATCAATCCAATAGGGTTTGTATCTCAACAGGTTCATGAAAAATCTTTTAGGCAAAACAGTAGGAATATTCCTATCTCTTAATCTCATGTTAGCAAAGGTTGGTTGGGGACAAATTACCGTAACTTCGTGTCCTTTCTTGGAAAGCCTGGAAGCGTACTCAAGTATTGCTTTCACTCCGCCGCTGATATTGATGTGGGGGGTTAGAAATGTAATCCTCATTTTCTTAGATGTCTTGTTGATTCCCGTTTGTTGGCTTCTGTGCCTATGGCTGGCCAGGTGGTATTTAGTTGAGGAGCCGTTTAATGGAGTTGGTATTATGATGACCTAAAATGGATCGCAACAAAGCTGAAAAGAACCTTCTTCTGAAAAGGTTCAGGGGATTGCTGGCAATTGAAA
>CP070739.1:362016-374346 GCA_020347705.1 Methanomassiliicoccales archaeon
CCGTTTATATCTGTTATGTATGATTCATTAAATATACCATTTATATTATCTTCTATTTGAATATTAGCGTTTTGTATTGGGTTACCAAGGTAGTCTATGACATTTATATGTAAAAACCATTTGACAGTCAATAATCCTGATGGGACCGTATCTCTATGATATACACTTGATTTATTAAATGATGTATTTACCAAAGTCCCCCAAGTATTTCCAATTCTTATGTCATAATTAGTTGAATTTTTAATAGTGCAATTAGATATTTGATTTGGAAAATTAGACTGCAATTCATCATTCCAATTAAATCCAATTTTATTATTTATTATAGAATTATTATAAATAACATTACCATAAGATTCGTAAATTGTAAAACCAGCAGCAACCGTTGAGGAACCAGTGTTATTATTAATAATATTATCATAAACTTGATTAAAGTCGCTTCCTTCAGATAATTTTATTCCTTTTTCATTCCATGATAAGTTGTTAAATATAATAATATTATAATCACTATTTCCGCGAAGCCAAATCCCACTATTAATATTATATACACAAGTATTATTTACAATTGTAAAATTTGAACATCCATCCATGTAAATACCTTCACCACCACCAAAACTATTTGAAGCGATATTATTTTTTAAAATTGTATTGTTTGAATCTAATATTTCCATCCCATCACCATTATTATTAAGGATATTATTTTCAATCAGACTATTATTGGAGTTTCTTAACCTTATTCCACCCCAACTTGCGTTCTCAATGGTAAAACCTGAGATATTAACATAATCAGCATTCTCTACAAAGATACCCATTAAATTTGTAGAATTAATCGTAGTATTATCCCTGCTTATCCCTGTCAAATTAATGGTTTTGTTGATATAAACATCCTCATAATAGGTCCCGTTATATACGAACACAGTACCTCCTACACTTGAATTATCCACAGCAGCCTGAATCGTCTTTTTATGGTCTGCATCCTCAAAGCCATAGTCATCATCAACATAGATCGTCGGAGCTTCGGCAGTAGGTAGGATCTCAAAACTCAAATCAATACTGGCAAAGAGGGCCAAGAATAATAGCACGCAGACTGCCAAAGACCGCCTTGCCTTCCTCAATGCAGAAACCCTCCTCTGCATGAGATCTCCCTTCTTTTATAACTTATATATTATATAGTATATATAAACTCTGTGGGGAAATATTACATTTTTATATTCGTAAATTACATTTGTTGGCTATTTTAATGGCTATCTATCCAGACCAAAAACCCGTGGTTCTCCAAGCGCTCGCGCAAAAAGCTTTGGAGGGGGAAGTCGATGAACTTTGGTTTAGAGCGAGGGAAAGGGGGGTACGACCGAAGGGCGGGAATTCTGATGGATGTAGATTTTGTAAGAATAGGGTGTGGCGTTCTGTTAAGCAAAATCATAAGGAAGAAGAAAGCGGGTTATAAGGGACAGGTTAGATAGATAGAAAATAATTGTAGACAACTTCAAATAGTCCTGGGTATATTTCATATTTGGGATAAATATGTCAGATGGCGTTGAGACTGGGTTAATCATCGCTTTCAGTATTGCTATTATCGGTTGGTGTATTACAATAATTGGTTGGTATTATAGTGCTTATCGTGAAAGAAAAATGGCTTTAAACCAATGGAAATATAATATGAAAGCAAAAAAATATAGCGACTTTCTTGTTACTTTATCAAATATAATTAATAACATTACGATATTGGAAAAAGTTAGAGAAATTAACATAAGAAATGAAGATAATTTAATGGTAAATTATGAACGGTTATCAAAATTAGTTGCATATACCTTTTCGGAATATATTTATCGACAACATTCAGATATCATCAATGATATAGAAGGATTTGATAATTTATCCTCGAAAATAATCGAAGATATAGCAGAAAATCTTTATCAAAGATGTTGGGAAAATCATGGCAGATTGATTAAAGATTTTAGAACATATAAAGAACAAATTGATATACTTGAATGTGATAATAAAGTGATAAAAAAATTTGATGAAGATTTTGACAGAATATTAAATGACGAAGCAGAGAATTTATCTAATGTTGATTTATTCGATGTAATGGTAGATGGAAAACCTCTTTCCAATTCTAAAATGTGGCAAGATGTCGCTAATGAAAAATATAATGAATTAAAAGAGATAATAAGAGAAGACCTCAAATCAACTTTATAGAGTTTAAGAATGGCAAAAAAAGAGATGATAGTGGTCGGTCTGGAACGATGATCACTTCTTTGAGATATTTGTATCGCTCATACTCATCACTTGGCAATTTTGATGTAAAGACAATGATTATATCCAGACCTTTTCTGGGCGCTCGGATTGAAGCGAAAATAAAATAAGACCATATATCCTATCTGTTCTAAAATTAAAAATAATAAAGAGGTCAGATATGGATCAAATAATGAAATCGTCTAGTGCTACATTCTATCCATTTAGATATTATGTCAAATGGGAAATGAGTAAAAAAAGAACGGAATTTGGGGAAATATTACGAGAAAAGTGGAAGGCTATTTGTGAAACTGTATCAAAAGAAAATGAGATCTTTCTTGAGGCCTTCTATATGACTGGTGCTTTTGATTGCGTTTATTTTTCTTTGTGGTCAGTGCCAAAGCTAGCTCCATCCGATGTTTTAGATTTTGTTAAGATCGGCGTATATAATATTATTGTCGGAAAATACCCGCATCTAAGAGAAGAACTGGTACGAGATTCATGGTATCTCGTTAATAAAAATCGTAACTATTCGAAAATGGATCATATCGCTTACTTCGATAGGTCTGATATTAAAAGGTGTAAAGATATTCTATACAATCATATTAATGGAAAAGAAGTATGTAAAATAGTATCGGAAGGCATATCAAATGCTGTTGAACATTACAACCAGGAACACGAAAAACCAATCGACGTCTTAATGTTTAGATGTGTACATTCACATTCAATTGAGATTGTTATTGGGTGTCCCGTTACTGTCTCTGCATCAGAAATAATTGGCAAGATTAAAGGTGGTTCCTCATATTTTATTCGAAAAAATTATCCCCAATTTTTTGATGAAAGTGATCCCAATTTCGTGCATAAGAAGGCATTTTGGAGCAGTGGTAACTTTTTTGCACTTTCAAGAAGACATGTAAAGACGATCTCACGAGATAAATCAATATACCTTAGATTGTTAAAGAAATGGGAAAATGCAATCAATGAAACAAATCCTAATGAAAAAGGGAAGTTGTTAGAATTGTTTATGGTCGATCTTATGAAAATTATGAATGGTTTTGATATATTGAGAGATGAAAATGGTAATTATGATATAAATCTAGGCTTTGAACAAATAGATTTGACAGTAAAAAACAAATCTAAACTCTTTGAGAGAATGGGACCGTTATTTAAGATAGAATGTAAAAATTGGAAAGGTAAAATTGGAAATAAGGAGATTAGAGACTTTTCTGGAAAACTTCGAGGTGGAATACGGTTAGGGATATTGATTTCTGTCAATGGTTTTGGTAAGTATGATAAAGAAATATTAGAACGCTTATTTTTCAATGATAGGAAAATGATTGTCACTATTTCTGGGAAAGAAATTGAAAGTTGGTTAAATAAAATAATTGAAGGTTTTAATCAAGGTGCTTCTGAAAGAAGTACAATGGAAATAGAATTCGAAAATAAAATATTTCGGACTTATATCGCACTCACTTAACAACAACCGCTTTAAGCAGGCAAGTTCCCCCTATAGGGAAGTAACCAATTGTAAAGGTATAGGGGGAATTAACCGAAGGATTACCATATAAAAAATCGTATTTAAGCAACACCCATCTCAGCAACCTTCATATCATCTTAGGGCCATCACCCTACCCATGAAAACAAAGCAATCGATCCTCGAGGATTACAGCGAGATTTTGAAGATCTCCGTAAAGGATATCGCAGGGCCAGATCAGAAATACATCCATTTCTGGGATTTCATTGACCTGGATGACAGGGTCCATCAATTCCAGGCGAGGATGGGGCTCGCGATCAAGGATCTGAAAAAGGATATGAGGGAGCGATACAAAAACTACTATACGAGGACCTATATCCAGACCCCAGACGAGTTTCTTTTACACAACAAAGAACTCCAGGAGATAGAATATATGCTGGGAAATCCTTTTTTTCTAGCAATACTCCAGTCTACTCTGACGAAGGAAGTGGATGAGCATAAGCTTCGTTATTCAGCCTTGGAATATAAAAAGAGGTTGATGGAGAAAAGGATGGACATCAAGGAAGAACTTGAGGAAGAGATCAAGGCCAAAAGCGATTTTTTGGTGAGGTAATAAAGTCATATGCAAAACATCATTCAATGTTCCTGATTCCGTGTCCTAACTTTCCCAAGAAATCAGGCTGGATTCATAATCTGATATTAAGATAATATATTCAACAAATCGTCACATATCATGGGTTTACATGTAAACCATCAGACTTATGGATTTTACAACAAATACAATCAATGAGCCACATGAAATCCTTATTAAAGGAATATTTAAAACTCATAAGACTGCATCATGCTGGCCTCACCAGTGTTGCGCCTCTTTTTGGAGCATTGATCGTTGGCACGAATGAGGGTTTTACGCTAATGATGTTGTTCGTTGTGGGTTTTTTATTTCATGTCTATGGATTTGTTTTAAATGACTGTATAGACATCAAAAGGGATGCCCTATCCCGCGATTTGGCTGAACGTCCCATTGTAAAGGGAACAATATCTCTAAAATCTGGGTTAGCTGTGGCATTATCAGCGATAATTTTGGTAGGTTTTTTATGTATTGTAATCTTCAATTTTTTCGCCTTTATAACGATCCTCGTTGCAGCGTTGTTGGGGGCTATTTACAATGTATTTAGTAAAAAGTTCATTGGTATGGATATTCTCTTGGGAGGTTCTATATTCTTCTTGGTTTTGACAGGGTCGATATCAACTTCTTTGAGTCTTACTACCAGTGTGCTGCTCGTTGCATTGCTTGGTGGGATTCAAGTAGTGGGAATGAACGTTATCTATGGAGGACTAAAAGATGCTAAGCATGATTTTCTCTCGGGTGCTAAAACTATAGCCTTATACCTGGGGGTGAGGATTGATGATAACCATCAGATAAGGATTCCTAGAGCTTTCATGAGATTATCATACCTTTTACAAAGTATCCATGTTAGTTTTGCACTGGCAATTCTCGTGATTGTAATGCCTAAAAATCAATTCTGGATGATGGGAGGATTTCTACTTCTTTCGGTGCTGCTTTTTCACTCACTCGCAAGTCTTCTAGCATTGAAACTGTATCAAAGGGAGAAAATTCGGGAAAAAATCGCTTATTACGTGGCCTCTTCTCATATATTGGCAGTTTTCGTCATGCTTCCAATAATGCCTTTCTTTATCGCGTTGTTGGCAATCCTTCCCCTGGCATGGTTCTTTATATCAAATATAGCCCTTTATAAGACCCTTCTAAATCCACATACCCAATGAAGTAGTGATAAGATATGACTGAAAAAATCAAGGCATACGCAGATCTGGCAAGAGTACACGGTGTTTCCGTTACAGCATCCATGTCCCTACTGGGTGCACTAACTTCTACAGCAGGATTAAATTTTATAACGGCAGCTTATCTTGTAATAATCGGATTTTTTACACATATTTCTCTCAATGCGCTAAACGAATTGAAAGATGTTGAGATCGATTCTCAGATTCCTGAGTCTTCATTAAAACCCCTTGTCCGTGGTGTGATAAGCATTGAAAACGCCAAGAAATTCGTCATGACATCCATAATAGTACTGTTCCTTCTTTTGTTCATGCTTTTCCCAAGGCCTGAGGCCATCATAGTCTTTTTAATGAGTTATATATGGCTTTTTTGGTATTGCTGGGGAATAGGCAAGCGCATATCCTATTCATTTGACATTTCTTTCGCGGCTGGCTACACACTGTTTGCTTTGTTTGGGACCTATGCTGTGGGTAACCCAACAATTTACACCTGGATTCTAATGGGTGCAATGGTTGCTATATCTTTATTTTGACAATGGGAGAATGGATTAAAGGATGTTGAAGCTGATAAAAAATTTGGAGTAAAAAGCCTTGCTGTAATGTGGGATCTTTCGGCTAAGAGCACCCTTAGACTATCAGATTCTTATTTTATTTACGGTATTATCATTAAATCACTTTTAATAGGATTTTGCTCTCTTGCATTCTTCGTAAATCATATCTTACTATTCCTTCTTTTCATCATTATCTATGGAGTAACTTCACAAGCCTATATGCTATCGCGTTTTTTAGGCGATAAGGATAGACTGAGCCTCAGGAAAACAATGTTGCTGGATGCATTGGTGATGTGGATGTTATTGTGCTCAATAGCAGTAGGTAATGCAGGTGTGTTGGTGCTTTTTTATCTCACGATTTTCATGATAATTGGATATATGATATCATCGCGGTTTGAATCAGGTGCAGAATGGAAATTCGGTAGATACTCCTCCTCGAAAAGGACCCGCAAATACCAGGTTTCAAACCTTGGGATTGAGTTTACGAGGTGATGGAGTGGGATCATACTTCTTAGATACAGAGAATAGAATATCGGGCCATAAAATTCGAAAGTTCAGGGAGTATGCAAAGCTTCTGAGGTTATATGCCCTCCCTGTTTATTGCATAATTCCCATCATCGGCCTTTTAACGGTCCGGGATATTACCAGCATCAGCATCGGGCATATCTTTATTCTTTTAATTGTTGGTGCATTAACCATAATATATGGGCATGTATTGAACGAATATACGGATTTGCATGTGGATAGGCTTTCTGCTGCCTTGTCAAAAAAACCTCTTGTAAGCGGAGTTATTCCAAGATGGCACGCCTTAGTCATCTCATTTTTTTCGTTGCTTGGAGCGATAATATTGTCTTGTTTTTACTTTAATGATCTCTTTGTATTTACCCTTTTATTAATAGCTCTAATTCTTGCAGGGCTTTACAATATCCTCCACAAAAAGATACCAGGATCTGATCTTTTTATTGCTGGGGCAGTATTTTTCTTTTTTTTATTTGGAGCAGCAACAGCCTCGCATCATTTTGGCCACCTAACATACATCATCGGGGGGCTTCTGTTTCTTAGGGAGCTCATTGCCAACAGTATCGAGAGTGCGCTTAAAGACATAGAACATGAATATAAGGTAGGGATTAAAACCATGCCCGTCCTTCTAGGGGTCAGGGTAAATGGCGATAAATTGACGATAACGAAGAAGTTTTGGGCCTATGCAGTTGGCCTTGAGATGATTTTCATGGCTATGTTGATCTTTGCGATTTATTTATTCAGATTTAATAATTTGTTGTGGATAACCATATTCTTAATTCTCGCTCTTGCACTTTTCTATACTAAATTTGGTTATCTTGATATGAAGTTCTTTCAAAGGGAAAAATTGAAGAAAAAAATCGGTGTTCATGAAATGGTTGTATTTACATGTTTAATTGCAGTTTTTTTGATATTTATCGGAGTTGCAGCCGCCCTAATAGCAGCAATTTCGGTTATTTGTTCTATTTTATCAATGTTTGTTGTTTATGGCACATCTCCAACTATTTAGGTTCAGGGAGTTATAAAATAATACAATGACTTTTTTTCGGATTTCACCCAGTTTCTTCCTCTTTGGCATCTCTTACCATCTGCAGCCGTTTTTCCTTTTTTAATTGAACAGTGTTAGCATCAAGGAATTTTAGTTCCTCTTCTGCCATGTAATCGATAGCCTTGATTATACCCGATTTGGTTGGATTCGATACTCCCACACCGGCCTTGATGAACTGTTCCCTTAATATCCTCATTCCCTTGTTCTTGTCCTCGAATCCATCGCAGAAATCCGTGATTATGGCGTCCGTGACACCCTTTAAAGAGGTCTTGTCCATTTCCATGATCACGCTATCGGCCATAAGCTCCTCGAAGATCTCCTTCGTTGGATCCTCGATTATCTGGGACGAGAGTATCATTTTAGCCAGGGTTAAAAAGACCTCCTCCACATTCTCGCCTGTTTTCGCGCTTGTTAAAAAAGCATTGTTCAGGCCTGGGGTGGAATAATCCAAGGAAATATTGATAACATCATCCAAGGTCATCCGCGCGTCACTTTTTAAATCCATTTTATTGGCCAAGAAAATCAGTGGGGCCACCGGAACAACTCTCTTTAAGGTTGGCAGCCAGTAACTTTCAATGGAGTCGAGTGTTTCCTTTCTTGTGATGTCTGCGACGAGCATCGCACCATCCATCCCAATGAAAGCTCTCGATTGTACGGCCGTATATGCCTTCTGTCCCAGTAGATCCCATATCTGCAAGCTGAGGGAGAACTCTTTTCCCTCCACTTCGAGTTCAATTTCCTTTCTCGATATTTTCGTTCCTATGGTTTCTATGTAATGGTCGTGAAACTCATCGATTACATATCGCCTGATCAGACTCGTTTTTCCCACGCTGCTGTCACCCAGAAGCACGACCTTTTTTTTGACTAATAGACCTATGATTTCACCTCATCATGCATCTTACACCGTACCAAGCACCGCTTATACCCCTCTACTCGGCAATCCCAGTATGTAGTAATAATATATAATACTATTTTCAATATATTGAAATTCATCTAAATATAGGATTCTTAAGGCTTATAAAAGACCGAATGCGGTCTGATTAACATACATTCACTCACCCCTATACATCATCTTTTAATACATTTTAGGTCGATTACCAAAGATAAGGTGTTCGTTTGGCACATTCAAATTTTCACATCTATACCGTCAAAGAAATAACGTTGTATATCAAGAATCGACTGACTTCTGATCATAATCTCCAAGATATTTGGCTTCAAGGGGAAATTTCGAATTTCGTACACCATTCCTCTGGTCATTTCTACTTTACCCTAAAGGATGAGCACTCCCAACTTCCATGTGCCATGTTCAGATGGGCAAATGAAGACTTGAAATTCAAGCTAGATGACGGATTGAAGGTCCTGGTAAAGGGAAGCATTGATCTTTATGCACCCCAGGGGCGATATAATTTCGTTGTAACAGAAGTGCATCCAAAGGGCACAGGTGAGCTGTATCTGCGATTTGCACAGTTAAAGGAGAGATTGGTAAAAGAAGGGCTTTTCGATGTGAAATATAAGAAGCCCATACCACGATTTCCCAATAGGATCGGCATCATAACCTCACCCACTGGTGCGGCCATTCAAGATATACTAAATATCATGCGAAGAAGGTTCCCTTGTGCCGGGGTAGTGGTGGTACCAACTATGGTCCAGGGGGAGAAGGCCGCGGAGGATATAGTGCGTGCAATTCGCCTTGTGAATACCTATGAGCATTTGGACGTTGCCATTGTGGGAAGGGGGGGAGGTTCCATTGAGGACCTATGGCCTTTTAACGAAGAAATCGTAGCAAGGGCGATTTTTGAATCTAATGTGCCCATCGTATCCGCCGTGGGGCACGAAACCGACTTTTCGATTTCGGATTTCGTGGCCGATCTTCGGGCCGCAACTCCTTCCGCGGCGGCAGAACTCATCGTTCCGGATAAAAAAGATGTGTCCAGGCAAATAAACGGCTTTATGAGCGCTTTGTTGCAGAATATGCGGAATATGTTGATGGTGCACCAGAAGCACGTGGAAGGCATAAGTTCCGCGATAAAACCGAAATTACTCATAGATAATATCGTCCAGTATCAACAGCGTACAGATGACCTCACCTCGAAAATGACCATGCAAATTGAACATAATTTAAAGATATACGAAGGCAGGTTCAACGCTCTTTGCGAGATGCTGGATGCGGTAAGTCCCCTCTCCACTCTCCGAAGGGGTTACAGCATCACCTTAAAAATGCCCGAGGAAACAACTGTAGATTCGGTTGAAGCAGCCAGTGAGGGGGACGATGTAAAGGTCGTATTACAGGATGGCGAGATGAAATGCAGTGTCAAAAAGATCGAACTGAATGGTAGAATAATGAAGAAAAAAATACTACAAACCAAAGAAGATAAAAAAGAAAAATAGAATTTACAAATGAAATATAATCCGGTTAAAAGAAAACTATGACGAAGAAAGAAAATGATAATATGGAGGTGTAAAATGGAAAACGAACCGTCATTTGAAGAGGCACTTACCCAATTGGAGGAGATAGTAAACAGTCTTGAGACAGGAAAGCTCTCACTGGATCAGTCGTTGAAAAGGTTCGAGGAGGGAATAAGGCTGTCCAGGCTGTGCAACAAGAAGCTTGCAGAAACACAGCAGAAGGTCGAGAAACTCGTTGAAAAGGATGGAATGCTGAGCTCAGAATCCATGTCTGATTATGAATAGACTGAAGGTACAACAGAACTTTGTTAGGCCTTGTTCCTAACCTGTCATATCAAGACTTTCTTTAGAATTAATCCATTTTCTCAAGCTCATCCAACTTCGAGGTTATTTGGTCCACAGTGTAGGCGATCTCATCTTGTTTTTTATTGCCTAATAGCATTTCTAATTCAGAGATGAAGCTGTCCAGATCCAAAATATTGGCAGTAAGAAAATCAATGGATGCATCATCAAAGTCTCCCAGCCCGAAATGATCCTTTCTCTCTCTTATTTCCTGCTGAAACTCCTTTAAGCTGCTGTATCCCCTAAGCTTCCCTGAAAACCCTTCAAGGGATTTTTTAAAACACTCGCTTGCCTCATCGTGCCTGCCCAATTGACTCAGTGCCATGGCCTTTGCGTTCCACAGTTTCTTGTGGCCGGGATTAAGAACCACAACCCTATTGAACGCCTCATTGGCATATTCATATTTCTCAACTTCAGAAAGCAGTAATCCCAAAGAAAACCATAGGTTTGAGATCTTAGGATTCAAGGACAGTTTTGTGATGATCCTTCTTATAAATGCTTCTTTTTCGGTTCCTTTAATCTCCGATTTGATCTTCTCAAAAAGGCGTCGGTTTATATCCGGTCCTTCGGGTCCGGGAACACCGTGCCCTTTCTCAATCAATTTATCGAGCTGCATTGGTCCTTCCCCCGCATTGGTGGGGATTCTGACGATTCCCCCCTCATTTGACTGGATATATGGATAGAATTATACCAAATTCTTCCCAATCATTACAAAGCTAGCATTTGTATTATATTTCGTACTCCTCCACGACTATTAAATTACTCTCTCAAAATAAATTAATTGTTCTCATTCAAATTTAACCTTTCCCAAATGTTTAAGCCGATTAAACCAAATTGCAGGCCAAATAAGATGTTCTTTCGAATTTCCCTTTTAAAATATTAATTAGTGAAATGAGGGGCAAAATACTTATCTATCAAACACCTTTATTTTGAACTCTCCCTGAAATAAACACAAAGGTTGAGAGCAATGAAATCGGAATCCTCAGAACCATTGATAGTCCAGAGCGACAAAACTCTGCTTTTGGAGGTTGAAAGCCCGCGATACGAGGATGCAAGGGATGAAATCAGCAAGTTCGCAGAACTCGAAAAAAGCCTCGAATATATCCACACCTACAGAATCACACCGATCTCATTATGGAACGCGGCAGCATCCGGCATGAAAAGCAGTCATGTGATGGAGACTCTTCGAAAATACACGAAGTATCCCATCCCCAGCAATGTGGAATTCGAAGTAAATGATTATATCTCAAGGTATGGAAACCTCAAATTGAGAAAACGCGGTGAAAGCCTGCTCTTAGAATCCAATGAGAGCACCCTGATTACCGAGATTTGGAGGAATAAAAAGACAAGAATCCACTTGGAAAAACGAGAAAGCCCCACGCAACTTAAGGTCAAGCCAGACAGAAGGGGGATGATAAAGCACGTTTTAATCGAAATAGGTCACCCGGTTGATGATTTGGCAGGTTATATCGAGGGGGAACATTTACCAGTAGAAATTCTTGAAAAAACGAATGAGGGAGAAGTTTTCAAGCTCAGGAACTATCAGCAGGATGCTGTAAATGTATTTTATTCCAATGCTGGACCTGGAGGCGGGAGCGGAACCGTGGTTCTGCCCTGTGGTGCGGGGAAGACCATGGTTGGTTTGGGTGTGATGAGCCTGTTGAACTGCAACTCTTTGATTCTCTGTCCGAATGTGATAGGAGTAAAGCAGTGGATCGACGAAATCACCGATAAAACCTCCGTAAAAAGGGAGGATATCGGTGAGTACACGGGGGAGAAGAAGGATATCAGGCCGATTACGATCACCACGTATCAGATACTCACTTGGCGACCTTCCAAAGATGCGGAGTTCCCTCATTTTAAGCTGTTTGAAAAAAGAGACTGGGGTTTGATCATATATGATGAGGTCCATCTTCTTCCGGCCCCTATCTTCAAGGTCACCGCTAATCTGCAGGCCAGGC
>CP070739.1:374446-377160 GCA_020347705.1 Methanomassiliicoccales archaeon
ACGTGTTCCATCTGGATTTTGCCTCGGCCTCCATTGCCTTTTCCAGCTCGTACTCATCCAGAACACCGTCGCCATCCAAATCATATTGATGGCGCTTTTTCATGATACTGCTGATTTCCATCTTTGCCGACACTGGGTCACCGATATAAAAGGCCCTGGCTCCTTTGGCCTCTTTCTTGGACAAAGAAAGTCCGTATGTGATCTTAGTCAAGGCCGAGCTTAGACCATGAGGATTCATGGTGATAAAAGCCGAGTAGGAATCAGCATAATATTCCCTTAACCGTGAGAGCCTTTTGACCAAAAGAAAGGTGATATAATATATGGCAAATGCCAAGGCCGCCAACAGAAGTAACCATGCGCCCCCCTCCCTCCTGCTGCCCCTGCCCCCGAAGAAAAACATGAAGGCTATCATATAGGCCAAAAGAGGGATCGCTCCAGCGATGGTCATTATGATCACATCCTTGTGCTTCAAATGGCCTATCTCATGGCCTATCACGGCCTCGATCTCATCGTTATTCAGCCTCATCAATAGACCAGTGTGCACTGCCAGTGTTGCAGATTTTAAGGTTCTTCCGAAAACGAAGGCGTTTGGTGTTGGATCCTCCACCACGGCCAATTTTGGCATGGGGATGTTCGATTTTTGGCACAGGTCTGTCACCATGTTTTCAAGGAAGGGATTCTCTCCCTTTCTGAGATACCTCAGGCGGGTGGACCAGGCAACGATACCGGGCCCAATCAACCATTGTAGCAGGATAAACATCAATGTTAAAAATATCACCACTCCCCAGCCGTAAATACCTGCTGAGGGTAAGAGAATGAGGGCTATGGCTCCAATGAGGATGAACAGAAACAGCCAGACCAAAAACAATGTGGTGGCCATACCGCGTTTCAACGCACCCAAGGATGCCATGGCGTAGGTTATTAGATTTTATTGGTATATATATCTTTTTACTCTCACACTCAGCCTTTAATCCCTAGATGAGATGAATTCAAATAAATCGAAACATTTTATATTCTAAACGGTAATAACACAACTTAATGAATCTTCTGCAAATGGCGAATTATCCCTTCCTAAAAGAATCCGTGGACTACCTGAGGGAAAACGGTCCATCACTCGATGAATTGCTGTATGATATCGCCTATGAACGTACCAGAGGCTTGGGCAAAGAAAGAGTACTTGAGGCCTTGGAAAAGGGAAAAATAGACGAGCACAGTCTGATTTCGGATGCTGACCAACTGGTAGAATTACTCTCATACATTATTGCACGAATCCTTGTATCTTGTATAAACGACCCATATTTAACCAGGCGATATGCATTATCCGAGGCCAAAACTGCGGGAAATAGGCTCAGTTCCGAAGACATCGATTTTATTGCTCTTGTTGCATCGGAGCTAGGACTTGAAGTTGATATGGAAGATGGTGTTTGTAAGATTCATTTTATACATTTTATAAAAAATAATCCCCAGAGAAGGAGTAAACCATGGAAGTTTGTGGACCAGGATCTTCGAAATGGGTATGTGGTATTAAAAGACAAGGTCCGTTTAGCGAGGGTATCTCAACAAGCTCTTCAATTTAAGATAGAAAGTGAATTGCCCACTCCTGTAAACGATCAAATCCTTAATTCGCTTGACAATTATATAAAGGAAATTAAAACATCAGTCGAGGAGAAGAAAAACACCTTCAAACCCCAGGATCTCGGAAAAATCAGGGTAACGAAATTACCCCCGTGTATGAGGACGCTCATAGCAAAAGTCCAGGCCGGTGAAAACCTGCCACATAGCGGCAGGTTCGCTCTTACCGCATTCCTACATTCCATTGGCATGTCTTCGGATGAAGTAATGCAGTTGTTTGCTTCTTCTCCAGATTTCGATGAGAGCAAAACCCGCTATCAGATAGAGCACATTACAGGCAAGATTTCTGGAACTGAGTACACTCCCCCTGAATGCAGTACCATGAAAAGCTACGGTATCTGTTTTGGAGAGGACGGCCTTTGCAAAAAGGAGTGGATGACCCATCCCTTGAAATACTACCGTGTAAAGGATAAAGGTGCGAAAAAAGCAGGTAAGAAGGACCATAAAGAATAATCCTCGATTTTCTATTACTGATTTTTATATCACACACCACAACTATAAAATCAACCAATGCCATTCTCTATTTGAAGTGAAAATTGTGCAAGCTTTACTCCATGCCATAGCCAATGAAGTGGAAAAAGCCGTAAAAAATACAGTAAATAGTAAGAATCTTGGGGAGGATTTGGGCATTGGCGCCGATGGCACCCCAACCAAACTCATCGATGATATGGCGGAGCAAATATGCTTTAAGGTCCTAAAGGAGAAAAAAGGGAAATTGAACATCCTCAGCGAGGAGGCAGGGTTCATCGATAACAATGCCGAAAGAACCTTGGTAATGGATCCCATAGACGGTACCCATAACGCCATTAAAGGCATCCCTGTTTATGCTGTCTCATTGGCTGTGGGAAAAAATAAACTCTCGGATGTGGAGTACGGCCTTGTAAGGAATCTGGTGACAGGAGACACCTTCTGGGCCGAAAAGGGAAAGGGAGCCTATCTAAACGATAGAAGTATTAAGGTAAGGGATTTCAACCAGGAAGAATCCATGTTCGCATTGTACGTAGGCGGACGTGCAACACAAAGGTCCTACACAATTGCTAAATTACCGAGACGCGGAAGGGCCTTGGGGTGCGCATCCTTGG
>CP070739.1:377260-389914 GCA_020347705.1 Methanomassiliicoccales archaeon
ACTATTCCAATTGTCACCATGGAGTGGGTAAAAAGTCTTCCGTTTGAAAATTCATCTTTAAGGAGGAACAATCCTATGATCTTATCGATGATATCAGGCATAACGGCTGCGATGATTACGAACCTGAAATCTATATCCTGAATCGACAGCACTCCGGGACTTCCCTTTCCTTGGCGGGAGCTGAAATACAATACCGCCAAGTAAACGATGGCAACGGTGATACCGATATGTCCAAGTAGGAACATGGCTTACATCAAATGAATTCATATTATATAAATTTGAAGCTCTCGATATCGTCCCAAATATTTTAATAATGGCAATCGAGTTTCGGGTCCATGACCACTTTATTGTTGGATAACTTCCTAGAGGATAAGTACTCAGGATATTTTTCAAGGTACTTACAGGATGATCTTGAAATATTCAAGGCCTCGAATTCTGAATTCCCAAGGAGCCTTAAAAGATACGACCATATCATCCTATCAGGCTCCGAGGACTCGATTTTAACGGATAAAACATGGATCGAAGAGGAGATGGGGCTGGTGAAGGAGATCATAGATCTGGGGATACCTACATTGGGGATTTGTTTCGGGCATCAGCTCATCGCAAAGGCGCTTTTGGGGCCAGATGGTGTCCGAAGGGCAAACCCTCCTGAGATCGGCTGGAAAAAGGTGACGGTAATAAAAGACAATCCTCTCTTCACTGAGGTAGATAAAGATTTCTTTGTTTTCAATTCACATTTTGATGAGGTGTACCGCCCAACCAGCGATTTTGAAATTATAGCCTCCTCTGCACAATGCGATATTCACGCATTCCAGATAAAAAACGCGCCTGTATGGGGAATACAGTTTCATCCGGAGATCGACATGGAATCTGGGAAAAAATTCCTTTTGGATATCAGACATCTAGCTATGGATTTGGATATGGATTCGATAATCAGAAAAGCAAAGGATTCTGGAATATCCCGGCGTTTTTTCGAGAATTTCTATGGCCTGTAAAACCCAACCCCTCATTCCTTCATCCTGAACCAAGCAGGAATCTGGCGATATTTGTAATGGTCCCTAATAATGTCTTGGTACATAGATATGTAGAACTCATTGTATTTTCGGATGTACAGCACTCCTTTTTTGGTAATGGAGATGCTGTAGCTTGGGTCCTCAAACTCTATCTCGATCAACCCCATCTCCTTTAATTTGTTTAGTATCTTGTTCGTCATCTGATGGTTCGACTTGATTTCATAGGAAATCTCGGACTTGGGCAACTTGACCTTGGATTTGGCCAGGACCTCGTCGAGCTTGTCCTCCAAGGCGTCTTGGTATAAATCCAAATCGAGCTCCATGACTAGCCTGTTTAGGGCAAGGCACATGTAAAGCTCCCAACTTTTGTACTTCCTGGCCATGAGGAACCCCGACTCGATTTTTGATGTTCCAGCTTTAAAGGACTATATCCATTGTTCAACCTAACCTCTCACCGTACGAAATCATGGGTATGAAAGAGTAAACCTCATTGTCCTCGGCAATAACCTCCAGGTGCGTCAGGGTGTTCTTCATCATAATGGGTTTATCGAGGACGTATTCGTATACCTCATCAGAAAGGACTTTTATCGACCATTGAAGTGCAATGATCCTCAAAGGGAACATGTTCTGGGAATTACACACATCAATTACGGAATCCCGCAGCGTGTTAAGCTTGGATAGCGTGATATCCTCCTTGAAAATCCTGATAAAAACCCCGAATTTTCCCATGGGCATACCAAGGGCCACAGATTTGTCCTTGAGGATGTTCATCCCTGAGAGATAAGCATCGAATTCATGATTTTTACCTGACTGCCCTTTAAGTTTCGCTTCCCGGATAAAACCCTTTTTTTCGGCTAAAACAGAGCTTCTGATGTAGGGGTCGTTTTCTCTGAGATAAACAATCAACCTATCCAGTTGCGACTCGCCTGATGGAACACTGATATCCTTTGCGAACCTCACGCTGTCTATTATATTATGGCGCATGTGAATGTGTTTAAAATCGTTCTCGGTATCCATTAGCAATTTTAGTACGACTATCAGCTTTACTATAACAACTATAAACAATCCCATGCGAATTGGGTCCATGGAAAATAATAGATCGTAATCGAGCCCAAATTTGAGAACATAGGTCAGTATTAAAATCACCAGCGTGATTCCTATGAAAAATACGCAGAATCTCAGCATTTTGACTATCTGAGGAATCATATGCATGCTTTCTTCTTCTAAATCTAAAAGAGCGAAAATCGGGTTTTTAAGGTGTTTACCGGGCTTTTTTTCCTTTGATGATTTAGCATCATCAGAAATACGTGCACTAGTAATATCTGTTACAGCACAACATCGCTGAAGGTTCAAAGAGTTGAATTTGTTGATCTGTATAAGATAAAGCAGGGAAGTTGTGATGACCGCGATAAGAAAGATAATTATCAATACGGCGGTTAAGGCGTTTATGAGCGATTCTGATGTAAGTTCGGTACCACCCAAAAGCCCGCTCCATATATATGATATTATAGAATATATGCTAGGAATCAATAATATAAGAAAAATTACAAATGCAAGAATGCCGAGCTTAATGGGCAAATCCACCTTCTTTGAGACGTGTTTTATATGCTCTCCCAGCTCCACGGTGGCCTCTAAGGGCTCCTCCACGGCACGGGATACAAAAAATCTACTGCCAGTTGTTTTAGATTCCATAACAACACGTAAAAAAGTTATGACTTCTCATATATAAAGCTTATCGGAAGATTTTTACTGAACTTTATTTAGTAACAGTTTTTCTTTTCGATATATATATTCTAAATGAGATTTACGTTTGAAAATACGCAAGAGGTGATAAAAAATGACAGAAAATTGGACCGAAAATCAGAGGGTGCAACACCCCCCGAGTCAACCGTACAATCAATACAACTACACCCCAAGGAAGCTGTACAGGTCTACCAGGGACAAGTGGATCGCAGGAGTCTGTGGCGGAATTGCAGAGCGTTATAATCATGATCCCACATTGATCAGAATACTCTGGATTGTTCTTACAATATTCGCCTTTCCTGCAGGAATAATCGCCTATATCCTTCTATGGATATTTGTGAAGAAATATCCAAGCTACTATACACTGCCGCCACCGATCCCCCCGGAAGGAGCCGAATCGGTACATTATCACTACTACTACAAATCACCCCAGAAAAGATGAATGGAGGAATGATAAATGAAAGAAGAGAAAATAGAAAATGAAAATTTGCCCAAAAAGGCAGATGAAAAAAAAGAGGTGCACTACCACTATCATATGGATGAGAAGGGTGTGCCGCAAACTCCAGGCCCCTATCAAAAAAGGCCAGGAGAATTGCATTACCACTACTACTACGAACCGCCAAGGATGCAAAAACCAAGATCCAGTAAGCCCACCATTGCAGGGGTACTGCTTTTGGTACAAGCTTTAATGACGATAATGGCGGTGGTCTTTATCGTGGGAGCGGGATTCTTTATATCGGACCCCGGAGGCGGTTTTATGTTCTTCGGGGGAGAAGACACAGGAGATATCACAGGTACTGTGACCTTCTTAAATGGAACCCCGGTGGAAGATGCGACCATAACTGTAGTTGGTACCCAACTGGCTACCAGCACCGATGAGAACGGAGATTATCTGATATACAATGTGCCGGTGGGAAATCAAAAGATCAAAGTGGAAAAAGAAGGATACAATACCATTATACTGAAAACCTATGTTGAGCCCGAAAACATGGATATGGATATGGAAACGAACAACCAGGATGAACTAAAAAACCACGACGAATTCGTGCTTACTGAAGGTAATGAAGTCATAGAAAAAGGTAGCTATCCCCCACTTGATTTTATAAAAAACCTTCTGATCGTATGTGGTGTGATACTCGTAGTTCTCTCCGTAGTGGTATTGATTGGTGCCTTCGCATCATTTAGGAGGACGAACTTCAAGCTCGCAATAGCTGGAGCCATTGCAGGAACTATAATGATGGGGCTCTTCGCATTCATTGCGCTTTTCATCCTTCTTCTGGCCAAGGATGAATTCCAAGACCCAAAAAAGGACACCCCCTCCGAAGGCCCTTTGGGAGGTGAAAATCCCTAAGAGGGCCTCCTTCTTATTTTTTTAATCCAGGCTAGAAAAGATATGTGAAAAAACAACATGAATTAGTGTAAGCTCTGAAGAGGTGAAGAATATGGTGCATATAGAATTGAGAAATCTGGATAAGGTATACAATTCAGGAAAAACAGAATTTCAGGCTTTAAAGAACATCAACCTTGAGCTGGACAATGGAGGGCTGATAGCCATTGTAGGGCCTTCTGGGTCCGGGAAATCCACGATGCTCAACATGATAACAGGCATTGACAGACCTACCAAAGGCTCGGTTATGGTGGATGGAGTAAGAATAGACAATCTGAAAGAGGACAAGCTTGCGAGATGGAGAGGGGAGAACATTGGAATAATATTCCAGTTCTTCCAGCTGTTTCCCACCCTGACGGCCCTGGAGAACGCCATGCTGCCAATGGATCTGGCAAAGAAGGGCAGCCTAAGAGAAAGAAAAGCATTGGCCAAAAAGAACCTTGAGCTCGTGGGTCTTGGGGATAAGCTGAACAACCTCCCCAGCGAGCTCTCGGGTGGGGAGCAGCAGAGGGTGGCCATAGCCAGGGCCCTTGCGAACGACCCCAAGATCATAATCGGGGACGAGCCCACAGGGAACCTCGATTCCAAGACCGAAAGGAAGATGCTCGAGCTGCTTGAAAAGCTCAACAAACAGGGCAAGACGGTCATATTCGTGACCCACTCTAAGGACCTTGCAAGCCAGGCAAGTAAGCGAATAACCCTACTGGATGGAGAGGTCGTTAACACAGAAAGGTGATTATTATGGTATCTGCCCTTCTTAGAAAGTCAATGAGGGATCTGAGCAAGAGAAAGGCAAGAACTATGTTCACCGTGCTCACCATCGCACTGGCCGTGTCTGCACTGGGCCTATTTTCCGTGGTACCGCTCATGGATGCATCCATGGAGCAAGAGGTTGAGGACAGCAACATGTACGACGTGCGGATTTGGGTTTCAGATCTGGTTTTAAACGAATCGCAAATGAAGGGGTTAGAAGGCCTGGACAATGTCAACGCGCTTGAAGGCAGGTCTGTTTTTTACACAAGGATGTACATCGGAGAGCGGCGAAACGATGTAATTGTCATAGGCGTCGAAGATTTTGTGAAGCAAAATGTGGACATCGTGGCAAAGGATTCTGGCAACATACCTGGTTACATGGAGCTTCTTGCAGACAGAAACATGGAAAGGGCCAACCTATACGACAGTAAAGCCGGGGATATGGTCCGGATATATGATTTTGAAGGCAATGTCCAGGAACTGAAGATCACAGGATCCGGCCACTCGCTACTATATTCAGATTATCCTATGTTCGGACTGGCCGTCTTTTACGCAGATGTGGAAACTGTTCACCTGCTATCAAATACATCCGGTATGAACATCATCAGCTTCGATCTTGAAAAGAATACCCCGCAGGATGCGGATAAGGCCATCGCTGATATAGAGGGCTATCTCGTACAAAATACTGACTTTGAATCCTTCACAGACATCCCTGATGTGAGGTTGAACGGAGATTGGCCTGGAGAGCAAAATTTTTCGGATATGTCGAGCTTCTTTGTCATCCTCACGCTCATGACCCTCTTTTGCAGCGTTTTTCTTATCTCCAACACCATGCATACGATGATCACAGAACAGAAAAGGGAGATCGGGCAGCTCAAGGCCATTGGTGCTACGAAGCTCCAGGTGGTCAAATCGTACACCACAACAGGTTTTATGATGGGAGGCACAGGCTCCGTGATAGGCGCGATTTTAGGCATCATTATCTCCTATCTAATGGTATCGTTTTTAGCCAACAACTTCTTTGGGATCACCCCAGATTTCAATATATATCTCCCTGTGGTAATTATCAGCATCGCTGTAGGCTGTGGCATCACTTTACTCGCCACATTACCTGCCATGATAAAGGTACTTAGGATGACGGCCAGGGAGGGCATGGAGAATCACGGCATCACAGCTCACTACGGTACATCAAAATTCGATCTCGCACTCATGAAGATGAAAGGAATGCCTCGCAGTGCCCAGATGGGCCTGCGCAACATGGCGAGAAAAAAGGGGCGGTCAGCATCCACTATTCTGCAGATTACTTTGGCTGTGGGCATGTTTTTGGCAATAGCCTCAATCGGTCACTCCATTCAAACCGCGGTAAGCGAGGAGTTCGATAATTTCACCTGTGATATCATATCAGCAGGCTCCACCGAGGGTGGAAGACCGCTTTATGAGGATCTGCAGTATGTACTTGAGGACATCGAGGGTGTGGAAATGGCAGAGCCCATTGTGGGCACGGGAGTGCAGGTTGCGGAAACTGAACTTTCGGTCTTCGGTTACGCATACGATACCGTGGGTTACGATGTGGATAGGACGATGTACAAAGGGCGATGGTACGATCAAAAGGATCAGGAGAGCAACGCCTCCGTCATCGTGCTTACCAAAACATTTTCCGAGCTTGAACATATCGATGTGGGAGATACCATAGAGGTTCAGATGGCCACCGGTGAGTTCTCCTTCGAGGTAATAGGCCTTTCTTCAACGCTGATGAACAATGGCATGGCCTGTTTCATTCCTATATCCACACTGCAGGACAAGCTCAATATGGGCGATATCGTCACGGGATTTGTAATCAAGGCAGAATCCGGCTCTCATGAACTTATCGATAGGGTGGCAACAGATATCGAGGACACAATGCTGGAGAGAGGTTTTGTTGTGAACAATCTCATCCTTTATGTCGCGGAGGAGCAGAACCACCAGGCCAACCAGCAGGTGCTGAACCTCATGATGGCCGTGGGCAGCATTATCGTGCTCATAACCTTAATCGGCCTTATGAGCATGCTCACCATGAACGTCATCGAGAGGACCAAGGAGATCGGCATGATGCGTTGCCTTGGCTCATCGTCAAGAAGTATCCGCTCCGTGTTTGGGGTCGAGGGACTAGTCATCGCGCTTTGGGGCTGGGCGGCAGGAGTTCCTCTTGGATTTTTCGTGGGCAGTTTCCTCAATCAGATGATATACGAATTACTTCATCTGGAGATGGCCTTCCTTTACCCCATGGAATACGTGTTCATATCACTGATTCTCACATTGATCATGACCCTGATCGTGATACAGCCTTCGCTTTGGCGAGCGTCGCATCTTAAACCTGGTGACGCCCTCAGGTATGAGTGAAGTTACAAACGCCTCACAGAAGATGCTTAGAACAAAATAAAAACGAACACCGAGAAGATCTCGGAGGCTATGATAAAAATTACCTGTCCAAGTTGGGAACGTTCGAATTCCTTTACATTCCCAAGGCCGTACCATATGATGGGAACGCCGATAAAAAGCTCGATAGCGCATTCCATGTACCTGCCGTTTACGGCCAGGAGGAACCCAACGAGAATGAACAATACACCCAGGCCCAAAAGCATGGCGCTTCTTAAGGCGGAGAGCATCTTCTCACAGGTCTCTTCATCAACGAATCTCATGATTACTAGGGATGCCCCCACAAAAAGCCATAAAACGAAAATAACGCATTTTAGAATTCCGAGGTCCGAATAATAGGATATGAGCACTACAAGGCAAAAGATGGCCACAAAGGCTCCCACACCCACACTAACTGCACGCATGATGCGCGTGTTATCCAAGCGTTCGATTTCAAAGGACATAAGCGACATGGTCGCTCCTGCTATCACCCAAAAAGGGGCAAGCCACGGGGAAGTGGAGAAAAGCGAATAAAAGGCCAAGGAAAGCCCTCCGAAGAGCACCAAGAAAACACCCAGTGAAAGCGAAAGCTCGCTTCTCAGGTCCTTGGCCAATGGCTTTCCGAAAATGAAGAATCCGAAAGCAGGTAAAAGTACCAAAAACATCATCAGCACATGCTCTGAATCGTATTCCACCTCGATGATGTACTCCATAAAGTATACGATAAAGCTGATGAAGACGGTGCCGAATACGATCATGATCCTACGACTTAGGGGGCTCAGCCCTCTGATGCCATTGAGACCCGCAATAATCAAGATGACACTGATTATCAGTCCAAGGGGCAGTACAAAACATAATGTCTCAGGTAAAAGGCCAAGGCTTGTTCCCAAAAGGAGGATGAAGGAACCCAGCAAGAAGAACAGTGCAAGACCGATTGTTCGCGGGTTTTCACGCCGAGTAGGGGTGGGAGGAGGGGGATAATACTGCTCAGGCGGCCATACAGGGGGCTGAAGAAAGGGCTGATATACCCTTGGTACCTCGGCTTCACCTGGGGCACTTTCAACACAGTTGAAGTTATATCCGCAGAACATACAGGAGACAAAATAACCACTTACGCCGCCTTCGAGCTGTACCGGATTTAAATCGAAATTTGCGTTCATTAACCCGCAGTACGGGCAGACCACGGTTCTTTCGGGTTTTTCTTCTTCTTTTTCCACCTTCAAATCGAGAATTCCGTCCTCGGTGAGGCCATTGAGCACCTCCAGGATCGTGAGCCGCTCCTCAATATGCTCCCTTAGATCTGATATCTTCACTTCCTTGAGGGTTCCATCCTCGCTCCTCAGCTTTATGCTCTTCTCCATGACTCCCTGTTTCAGCCTTGTGGCCTCGGCCTCCCCCTGAAATGTGAGGAAATACGCGTTCTTCCGCCTTTCATGGCCTTTTATCCGGGCCTTCTGCTCCTCCACCAGTTCCTGTGCTTTCAAATCCTTTAATGCGGATGCAATGTGGCTTCGCCTCACACCCACGGCCTGGGCCATACCCTCCTGGGATGTCTGGACAGGTACCTCATATTCCTCCCGTAATTTGGTATAATTTTGAAGGTGAATCAAAATTTTTTCCTTCACAGTGACACGGATCTTATCTGCCATCTAATCTCACCATTACTTCGACATATAAATTGGTTTTGATAAGGATACCCACTTTCTCTGGGTAAATACAGAAGGGAGGCGGCAAAAATCTTATTTTGCATCGAAGTTAAACACATTCCTTGAGGTACAACCTCCCTTCTAATTCAGTTCTTTTGCGTGTTATGGCAGACATGCCAGGAAGTATTAATTCTAAAGATACCATATGAAAATGCCGATGAAGAGGATAACACGAATCAAAGCGATAATCAACAATCCCATCAGGATCGCGGGGATGTTGTCATTTCCGTAATCCACATATCTGATGCCTTCCGTCTTATCGAGCACCACATCTTCGTTTAAATCCTGTAAATAAAACTCTTCTCTGAAGAATGTCAACCTGGCTTCATCCTTAAACTGGTCGGCGATGTTCTGGTCAACTCTGGCGAGCTCGTTATAACTGACCATCACTTCTACACTGTTGTAGAATCCATAACCGTCCATCATTCTCGTGTTGATTGCCATATCCTTTGGAGTGATTATCGCCAGTGTAACCTCGGTATCACCATCGATGATGGAGGATATCTTGAGAGGGAAGTAGATATAATCCGTTTCGAATGTGTAGATTATGGGGTCCACGGACATTTCATCACGGGCGATATCTATGACATCGAATGCAAAATAACTGATGTTCTCCTGAATGTAATGCTCCACAACTTCATCTAAATTGGTGGGCATGGTTTTGTCCTCTATCCCCTGACCGCTCAGAAAATCATTTACCCAATCGGAGAACTCATGGGAGGAATTCACCTTTACAACCGTGATATCATGGGGGCCAACACTTTCATGGAAGATTATCTCGACGGTCCCTGAGTAGTCGTTCCCGGAACCTTCGTATAGCTTATCTCCAAAAAGTGAACCCGCATTCCGGGATTTTGAATTGATTATCTTCTGGATCTCCTGAAACGAGTCAGCATCGCCAAGTTCGATTGTGGGCAAGGAGGGAAAGGGAACCATATGCAGTGCCTTCGTATCCTCCACGCTGAATACATCCACAGATAGAATCATCACCTCGATTTGCCCGTCCCATGCGATGATGGCTTTCTGTCCCGGTTCGTATACGGAAAATTCATGGTACGGTATCAGTCCTCCATCGGCACTGACCAATTGTGTGGTGAGTAGGATACAAATCGTTATAAAAAATAAAAAAATGAGGGTAATTTTGGGGAATTTTACAGATTTCCTTCCAATCATATTTTACATCTCCTACAGTGCAACCACAATATCAACAGGCGCGATCTCGGTGGTGAGGTTGGGGTTGTACATGTCGTAAGCGTTTATCCCCTGGATAGTGGCCCTTATGGGCAGGTTGGCCTTGAGGCGGTAGCTGAAAGTAATCGGAGAGTTCGCCTGGACATTGTCTATGTAGACCACGCACTGCCTATCCCTGATTTCGTACTGGTTGATCTTGCCTGAATCGAGCAGCGACTCGAAGTCCTCCACAACAAAAGAGAACCCAACAGGAGCCCTCAGATCCACAAGCACCATCTTGAGCATACCCGTGCTTCCTGTGTATTCGAGATTGACGGTGGCCTGGATATGGTCATTCACATTAACGTTTTTGGTATCGTAGGTGACACTCAGTTCCAGCTCGGGTGGTGCATCCAATGTTGTTTTGTCCCAGGGTATGTACTGCTCAAGAAAGACCTGGTACAATATCGAGCCCTTGCCCGAACTTTCCAGCACAACCTCGGTGGCCTCTGAAAGATAAGGTCTCAGGTCCACGAGATATGTGATGTCCTTGTTCTCCTCGGTGAACCGGATGGACTCGATTTGGACACTGTTCACCTTGATATCTACGGTGACATCGTCTATATTGAAGCTGCCGAACAGATCCAGTGCCTGGAAGGCCACGGCCGTATCGTGTGTGGAGCCGAAGCAGCCCCCCTGTCTGTTGGTGAGAAGATACTTCACGGCCTTGCTCACCGTTGCACCGTGACCGCCGTGCTTGTGCAGGCCCATTATAGCATAGCCAGTGGTCTCCACCGTGTTGTCCCTGTAATAGAACCAGTAATCTCCGGTATTTTCCGTCCATGTCCAGTACACGGTCCCGTCCTTCTCTTTTTTCAGATCTTCTAGCTTGTTGGCGATGCTGTTTCTAAGGGATGCATCGCCATTCCCATCCTCCAAGGCGCAGAGCGCAAGGCCCAAGGTGAAGGCACTGTCGGTGAGCTCGATTTCGGATTCCAAGTAGTCTATGGCTTCGGTAATCGCTTCCGAATCCTTGGGATAGTGGCTGTACAAGAGGGCCCTCGCGATGTAGGCCGTGGCCGCACCCTTTTCGTTCTGAAGATCCGAGTTGATGGACCAGTGACCCACATTGGGAAATGAAAAGCTCCCGTCGCTTGCCTGGTTGGCAACGAGATACTTATGGAAGCCATCCATTATGCCATCGTCTACATTGAAGCCGGCATCCACCAGGTCCTGGAAAACGAACACCGCCCAGGCCGTAAGCCAAATATCAGGGCTTTCCCCTTTATGCCAGACGATGGCCTTGCCGCCGCTTTCTGAATCATCCACCAGATAGATGAGCTCATGCTGTATGCCCTGGTTGATGATGTTCTCGTATTTGAAGAGCTTCTCGTCGCTGATATCGCCCTTTTGAAGGTTCTTGAAGGCTGCGATATCAAGGGACAGCATCGATGTGGACTGCTCCCCGCATCCCGAAACGAACTGTATGAAGTTCTCGGCACCGTCAACTACCACCGCCTCCATGCCTCCCTGCAGCTTGACATAAGCGTTCTCGCTATCAGGGACACGATCTGGGAGAAGATCAATCGTTTCCGTGGCAGTGCTGTCATCATCCAATTGGCCGTTTCTGAGATCGATTATGGCCTTGCCGTCCGGTACGACCTTCAGCTCCCTTACCACCTTGTCTTCGAGGCTGACAGATGAAGCGGTAAGAGACACATTATGCTCCCCGACATCCTTGGCCTTGATCGTGAAATCAACTGAAGAGACGCTGTTGCCGGCCACGGTTACATACTGGATTTGGGGGGAGAGCATGTCGAACCATGAATCATCCTGAAGCTCAACCGTGATATCGCTTGTTTGGGACTCGTAGTTGTACACGAGAACCCTCAAAGCGAACTCATCCCCGCGGACAACGGATACCGGGAAGTCAGGCTCTACAAAGAACTCCTGGAACACGGTGACCTCGGCTTCTCCCATGCCTAACTGGGCGTCCTTGGTGGACGCGATGGCATCGATTCCCCATGTGGTTATGGAGTCTGGTGTGGTCAGGGTGACGAAGGCATCACCGTTTTGGTCGGTGATCAAGGCGGGGTTCCAGTACCACGTTTCCGGGAAATAAGTTCGGATATGGGTGGGAGGCTCGAGTGCGGAATCGTCCTCCGCATCGATAGCGTTATATGTTTTTTCATCGGATTCATCTAACCGTCCGAAAGTGGGAAATTGAATGGAGCTCTCCTCTTCTTCGGGTCCACCATCTGTTGCCAAATCGCCCGTTCTATTTCCGTTGGAGCGCTCCTGTGAACCGGAGTCCATGGTTGTTGTAGTCATGCCAGATATAGAATTGTACATTATCCACATTCCTATTATCAGCATGCCCACGATTAAAATGGCAATATAGGCCTCGGCCTTGTACCACAATGCTAGGGCGAACAGGCCGAAGTAACCTAGTATGAACAGTAAGATTACGGCTCCCCAGTAATTTTCC
>CP070739.1:390014-392620 GCA_020347705.1 Methanomassiliicoccales archaeon
CCTTTCTAAGTGGCTACATAAATATAACTATCCACCATGCTGTATTTTATTCTTGACAGAAGAATTTTCCGGTGCTACCTACCAATCGGTAGGTAGACGACCAAACGATTGGCAGGATATCGTAATTTATCGATTCAACAATACCCTTACCTCCTTCACAGCCCAAGTAGACGAGTGCAGGTAGCAGGGTCCACAAAACAAATCGTCATTAAAAATGAGCAAAAAAATAATCCTTGATGGTTTAAGCGTTTACCTGAAAAACCATGTAAGGCTTTGTTTTAGCACTCCACTATAGTCGAGGATGCTTGTTTGTTGTCTAATTACAACTTTAAGCGCAACCTAAAATCAAGATCAAGGAGGGAAAAAATGAAAAAAAATGTTCGCTGTATTTTTGTATGGGTCGTTTTGGTGATTGTATGTGTTGGCCTAACACCAATTAAATCGCAAGCAGGTTCGACAACAGAACCGATTGGAGAAATATTACTTGCCGAAATTAATGATCTTACGGGGCCAACCTCCGATTCTTGTAAGCCACATCATGATTTCCTTACCTCTCTAACGCGATACTGGAACGATCAGGGGGGAATGCCATACAAGGATCCTAAGACAGGAAAAGAAGAAAGGGTTAAATTCAGATGGATTTGGGGGGATAATAAGGCCCAGGCGGGGCCGTGCCCAACGATCTATAAGAGGTTGATGGGACAAAAGCCGCTTTTTATGATGCTGGGCAGTTCAGCCGCTGTCAGCACTGTAGGTGATTGGTGTAATAGAGATAAAATTCCCACCTTCTTCGGGGCACCTCCTTACGAGCCTAGGATGGAACAACTAGAATATGCCTTCTGCCCGCAACCGCCTCATTATTCCACTCCGACCGTCGCAGCCAAGTGGGTGATGCAGGAATGGAAAAAAATGGGGAAAAAAGGCTCTCCTAAGTGGGCATGGTACACTCTCGATATTCCGTTTGGTCGAACAGTCTTACGTCCTGAACTGCAGGCCTATATGAAGGACATCGGTATCGATATTGTTGGATCATGGTTCATACCCTTTCGGCCAGTCGATTGCACTCCCGACCTGCTTTCGATGAAGGAAAAAAATGTCGATTATACCTACGGTTCCCTTGTTGTATCGCAGGAGTATGTGATCATGAAGGATATTACTACTCTGAACCTCAAAGACAAGCTCCAGGTAATATCCTGTCCCTATGGCATAACTGAGAGATTACTCGAATTGGCCGGGGAGGGGGCAAATGGGATCATTGGTGTACTTCATTCTGGCTTGCCGAGTGAGCTTGAAAAACCAGGTGTAGCCTTTACCAAGCAGCTTGCCGAACAATATAATCTCAGCTTTGAAATGGACTCCCTAACGGGTGTAGCCATAGGAAAAATGATGTTGGGGGCTGTCAAGAAGGCTCTGGAGGTCAATGGGTATCCTATCACAAGAGAAGATCTAAAAAATGCCTTTGAGTCTCTGAGAGATTTCTCAACCGGAGGCTGCTATCCGCCTATCACTTTTACACCGAAAGAACATAGAGGATCGCTGAAATCTAGAATTATAACCGTTAGGGATGGCAAGATAATCGCTTTGACTGATTATATTGATCATGCCGATCTCTCCCCGTTTATTGAGAAGTAGATTCGAAAGGGAGCCAATCCACATCAATTATTGTTGAAGGCTTATCATTATTAATTGGAAATAGATATAATGCTCGTCGTCGACAATATCGAGGTAAAATACAGTGAAGTTATCCTGGTCTTAAAAGGTATCTCTTTGCAGGTGCCCAACGGACATATCATTACCCTACTTGGAGCCAATGGCGCGGGTAAGACGACGACGCTCAGAGCAATTTCGGGATTACTTAGGACGCAGCTTGGTAAAGTTACTCAAGGCGATATACTTTTTAACAATACTTCCATAACGAATAAGAACCCGGAAACCATTGGATCTATGGGAATAACTCAGGTTATGGAAGGGCGTCGAGTGCTGGAACATCTCACTGTTGAAGAAAATATAAGAGTTGGTGCGTATTTACGGACTAAACGGCTTTCCAAAACAAGACCTGACTTAGAGAGGGTGTTTAAATACTTCCCCAGGCTGCAACAGATCTCCACCCGGACGGCTGGTTACATATCAGGTGGAGAACAACAAATGCTAGTTATTGGTAGAGCTCTGATGTCTCATCCTCTGCTCATGTTGCTGGATGAGCCTTCAATGGGATTGGCGCCCTTATTGGTAAAGGAAATATTTAATATCATTCTTCATATAAATGAACGTGAAGAAACCTCTTTTCTGCTTGTTGAACAAAACGCGAAAGTAGCTCTGTCCATTGCATCTTACGGATACATAATGGAGAATGGGCGGATAGTTTTGGACGACACTTCTGAAAAACTGCGCGAAAATGAAGATATTAAGGAATTCTATCTGGGTCTTTCTAACGTCGGTCAGACAAAAAGCTATCGAGATGTCAAACATTATAAAAGACGGAAAAGATGGCTTGGCTGAAAAAGTTGGAATCGGAAAACAGATTAAGGGTATAAAAGGAGGAAGTCATGCCAATTCGGAATGGTGACGAATATATTGAGAGCCTAAGAAGATTGCGTTTTACTGCC
>CP070739.1:392720-397652 GCA_020347705.1 Methanomassiliicoccales archaeon
GTATTATCACTGACCGGAGTGCCGTTTTGCTGTGCAGTGAACTGAAGGGGCACTACATCGCCGATGAAGTACTCGTCCCCACTCGATGGGGTTACCCATGCAAGGTCGTAATCTTTGAATACGGGTTGGGTTGCCCAATTGAGCATGTTGAAAACCAGATGAAAGTCGAAATGCGTTTCACCGTACCATGGATCTAATGGCCAAGGACCATAATCGTCGTGCTCCATTGCACAGGTGACATCCATGGCTGTGGCTATGATTTTACCGTATCCCACCTGTGCCGCCAGGATCGCGGGACCTTCCCAACCAAAATTCTGCTCCACACCAGACATCACGACCTCGTAATGGGGATCCCAGTATGTGAACGGAGTGAACCATCGAGAGTTGTCCCTGTCGTCTCTGATATGGTCGTAATCCATGGTGAACACTCCATCCATTAGAGGATGAGTGGGTAGGTCGATTGTGAAGTCGTGGTTTGTGGGACTGTTGTATGCCCATCCCCAGGCATAGTGTCCGAAAGTTATCTCGTAACCAAAGGGTAGATTATCTAGTTCTATTTCACCACAGTCATCGATCCAAAGAACGCCGCCGCTGCTGACATACTCTTCCAGGATAGCGCGCTGCTGTGATGTAAAAGTGTACTGTTGGTGGCCTGTGGTTACTATTAGATCGTACTCGGACACGAGGCATTGCCCTGCTCCTATCTCGTCGAACCATATAGGCTCATATGTGATGTTCCAATCGCTGGGTTTATCTGGATGGAGGACCAGATAGTCGGCGGCTGCGGGATAATCCGCGTCCCAATCGATGATCATCAACCATCCGATCTTGAAGTCCGTCGAATCTGGATCAGCAGCTATGTTCGGTATAATCGCTGCAAGGGCCATAGTTGTCATTAAAATGCACATCGCTGCACTTACTATTTTCGTCTTCATTTTGCCTCCCTCCTGAGGCTTATTGGTATTTATGTCACATTGCTGTGTGTATTTCGTTTACACAGCCTGTGCCACGATTTGCTCGCGCAAATCTTGTCATCGCGCCCCACCTCGGCGCTATGTGCCACTTTGGAAAAAGGGTTCTAGTGAGTTAAGATGGCCGTAATTACCCTCTCCCAAACTTTGATAATATGTAATCCAGAGTATATAAATATTGTTGCACGTTAATAAGGTAGGGGATTTATGAATACGAATCTGGTATTAATTCCCGTTTACTATCCTTTAAAATGAATTATAGATACTTAATCGAGCATCCTCTTCAATCTGAACTTTTATATATCCTCTCATATATTGTGCTATAACCAACATCGAGAAAGCTGATTTGACATGATAATCGATTTTCACGTTCACATCGGAAAACAGGAACACTGGCACCCTTGGGTGAACGAGCATTTCAAAGATTTGAATCCAAAGCTCTACGAGCAGTTCGATGATATCATGAATCCCGATGGATTGGAGGCATATCTCAAGGAACAAGGTGTGGATTTTGCGGTCCTACTCGCCGAGAACTCCCCCATCACAACAGGTATAGTCTCAAATGAGTTCGTGCGCGATTTCTGCAAAAAAAAGGATATGTTCGTTCCCTTCGCCTCCATCGATCCCAAGATCCACGATCACCCGGGTAAAAGATTGAAAAAACTGGTTGAGGAGGATGGATTCAAGGGTTTGAAGCTGTATCCCTCATACCAGCAGTACCATCCAAACGATGAACTGGTATACCCCCTCTACGAGGAGGCTCAAGACCTTAGAATCCCTGTCCTGATCCATACCGGCTCGTCCGTATTCAAAGGCTCGAGGATGAAGTTCGCAAATCCGCTTTTTTTGGATGATGTGGCCGTGGATTTTCCTGATTTGAATATCATTATGGCCCATTCAGGAAGAGGCCTGTGGTATAAGGAGGCCTACTTCATTTCAAAACGTCACGAGAATATTTACATGGAGATTTCAGGCCTCCCGCCCAAGAAACTGCCCTCCTACTTCCCTAAACTGGAAGAGAATGCGGATAAGGTGATATTCGGCAGCGACTGGCCGGGTTTAAGTAGTATAAAAGCAAATATCGAGGCCATCTATGATCTCCCACTAAAAAGCTCAACCGTGGAAAAAATCCTGGGTCAAAATGCCATGACATTATTGGGACTCAAGTGAGGTATCGGATATGAAGATCAAGGTGAAACTGCTAAAACCCTTCTCAGATATCGCAGGCAAGGGCATGGTCGACATAGAATTCGAAGAAGAGAATGTAGAGCAGGCTTTATTGGAATTATGCAGGCTCTACCCAGATCTGAAAAAGGAGCTGTTTAATGAACAAGGGGAGGTTACATTTAGTGTCAATATCTTCGTGAACGACAAGCCGATTTCGGCCTTGGAGGATGTGAACACACGCCTTGATGAGGGGGACGAAATCTTGATTTTCATGCCTGTTGGCGGTGGATAGTTGGTAACCCCGTAAAACTTAAAACCGGGCCGTATATATCCCAAGGCACAGAACCTTTCATGTTCATAGAGGTTGATTAGATGCTGAAAAGAAAACTGGGTGTGATAGACCTTACAAAGAATAAAATAAACATCCAAGAGGTATCGGAATCGCTGAGAAGGAATCTGTTGGGCGGAAGGGGCCTGAATTCATATTACCTCTGGAAAATGGTGCCTAAAGGCATCGATCCTCTATCCCCCGAGAACATCCTGATATTCGGTGCCGGATTTCTCACGGGCACCCTGGCACCCTCTTCTGGAAGGTTCAATGTATCGGCGTTGTCTCCCGAGACCGGATTTTTGGGGGATACGAACTGTGGAGGGTTCTTCGCGCCTGAAATGAGGTATGCAGGCTTTGACAGGTTGATTCTTAAGGGTAAGGCAGAAAGACCGAGCTATATCTATGTCGAAGACGGAACCGTCGAGATAAGAGATGCAAAGGACTACTGGGATCTGGACACATACGATGTCCAAAAGGCATTTCGAAAGGATTTGGGGCAGGTGGAAATGGCGGTGTGTGGCGTGGCCGGGGAGAATCTGATCAGGTATGCATGCGTCAGAACCGGCATCAAAAATGCAGGGGGCAGGACTGGCATGGGCTGCGTCATGGGCTCCAAGAACATCAAGGCCATCGTTGCTCATGGGACTACGGGAATAGAGATCGCCCATCCTGAAGATATGCTGAAAACTGTTGAAGAACTGAAGGATTTCCTGATGAGCTCTAAGATCACCCCGATTTTAGGCTCAGTAGGCACACCGTTATTGTATGAAGTTTCAAACGCCTTCGGCGGAATACGCACCAAAAACAGCCAGCTTAACGCCTGGTCCGATGATTTCAATGCATCCGAGGTTGAGAAGTTCGTGGAAAAGATGATATCATGCTCCTCTTGCTTCGTGCACAGCAGACATAGAAACACCCTGGGAGGGGAAGGACCAGAATATACGGCCCTGGGTCTTTTAGGCTCGAATATTGGAATAGAGCGATTGGAGGACTGCATAAAACTCCAGAACCAAGTGAACGAGCTGGGACTGGATGTTTCATCCACAGGTACTTATCTGGCCTGGGCCTTTGAATTGTACGAGAAGGGAATCATCGACGATAAGGTCACAGGCGGTTTGGAATTGGAATTCGGAAATTACGAGCTTTCAAAAAAGCTTATCGATATGATCTCAAGAAGGGAAGGTTTTGGAGACATACTCGCGGACGGAGGGTGGTCAGCAGAGAAGTTGAAGGACCCGAATCGCGATTATCTCATCGCCGTGAAGGGTTTGCCTCAGTCTGATCCCCATGATGTGAGATATATGAAGGCTTTCGCACTTGGGATCGCCACATCCTCTCGGGGAGCGGATCACCTTCGCTCCCGACCCACCCTGGAGATATTCTTCAAGCTTCCCCCTGATGTGAGAAACAAGATATATGGTGCAGAGATCGCCAACGATCCCACAACATTGGATACCAAGGAGCATGTCGTATCATGGTCAGAGAACATCTTCGCTACCATAGATTGTCTGGGCATGTGCAAATTCATCTGTCACGGTTTCAACAGTCCCCATTTTGTGGACTACAAATGGATGCTGCGGCTGATCAACAGTGCTGTTGCCTGGGACTTTTCGGAATCCGAGCTTCGGGCTGTGGGTCCAAGGGTAATCGATATCGAGAGATCATTCAACATCAAGCATGGCCTGACAAAGGCTGATGATTCACTCCCGAAAAGGTACTTCGACGACCCGAGTCCTCTTAAGGCCGCAAAGGGCCATCACATTGACAGAGAAGAATTTGCCAGGGCATTGGATAGGTACTACCAGGTAAGGGGATGGACCAACGAAGGACTGGTAAAAGAAGAGCGCATTGCGGAGCTAAAGGTGATAGCATGAGGTACCTGTTCACCTACCCTGAGAAATGTACTGGATGCAGACAATGCGCCATCGCCTGCGCTCTAAACAAATCGGGGGAGTGCAATCCAAAAAAGGGCGCCATAAACGTTTTAAGGGACGAATTCGAGCGATACGAGATCCAGTTCGTGTGCCTTCAGTGCGAGGATCCAGAATGTGTGGCCGTATGTATGAAGAACGCCATTGAGAGAGGGGAGGACCAAATAATAAGAATCGATCCTGACAAATGCATCGGCTGCAGGATGTGTGTTGTGGCCTGCCCTTATGGAGCTATATCCTCCTTCGAAGGCGATATCATCAAATGCGATCTGTGCGATGGAGAGCCGGTATGCATAAAATTCTGCTCCACCGATGCCGTGGTTTACGAAGAAGAAAGCAAGGAGCTTGTGGATAGAAGAAAGGAACTTGCGAATTTGATATTGAAGAAAGAGTGAATTACACAGTTAATCAAATTCCCTCTCAAGCACCAAGGATTCGTTAATAAATCCGTGCTTCTTATACAACCTAATTGCGGCCTCATTGGTTAACTCAGTCCACACATGAAACTCCCGGAAATTCCTCTTTTCGGCGA
>CP070739.1:397752-405418 GCA_020347705.1 Methanomassiliicoccales archaeon
AGGGTGATGTATTGGATATTGAACTTGAGGGAGGCTCCACAGCGTTTATAGTTAGAGTCTAAAACAGAGTCAACGGTCCAGATGACATAGGGGTATATATTGACAGTGACCAGCAGTATTGGGTCGAGAAAAGCCATTCACAGGTATCTCATGACCCCACCGAATTTACCGAGATTACGATATGGTTGAACATAAGCAGCAGGCAAGAATGGGAAGATAAAGGCGACCCAAATCCTCCAGATCCAATTTATATCGATGTTATCGTTGAATCCTCAGGGGACGATTCACCAACAGTAGGCGAGGGAACAAAATTCATACTTCAACTCACAGCAAACGTCAGGGATATTTATGATTTGGATGTTGAGATCCCGACCCTCATCCAAGATGTAGATATCGGCGAGTCCGCGTTGTTCGAATTTACAATCCTAAACGAAGGAACCACTGTCCAACAATACAAGGTAACCACAATAAGCTATGATTCCACCAATTTTACAGCACCATCCTACAACCCGAGTTCGAGCACTTTCCCAAGCCAGCCCACCGCTGATAGTGTCGATCTCGATATGACTGTAACGCCCAAGGATGATGGACTCCATGGTACGTATAAATTCTGGATAAAAATCTATGTGAGTCAAGATACCAAGAAGCAGTGGCATACAAATGTCACCGTTAACATCGAGCCATTGCGTGGCGTGGACTTGAGGGCCCAAAACGATGAATTGAGTAAGGAGACCATAATAAACACCCATGCGAATTACACACTCATCATTAAAAATACGGGCAACGATTATGACAGATTCCACCTCGGTGCCACAGGGGAACTCTCTAATTTGGTTACGTTTGAGCAGGTATATGTTACCCTCGGTCCTGATGAATCAGCCATCGTGAAATGTTTTGTATTTGCCGACCAAAATACCGTAGAAGCAAAAAGCCTTTATGAAATAGGTATAGATAATAATATACAGGTAACCTCTGAGAATGAAACTGAAAAATCCGACAGCATCCTCTTAAATACACAAATTACCGAGAACCATCTTCTGACACTTACCTGTCCGGATGACAAACAGGACGCGGAACCAGGAGAAACTGCCAACTTCATATTATACGTGGAAAATATTGGAACCATCGAGGATAAATATGTGGCCAGCGTCCGAGGGTACAACACCTCGGCACTCAATAATCCAGTCTTTAATCCGTCCACTAGCACATTCCCCGCGTCACCCGTTGATGCAGGAACTTCCACTACCCTGGGTATCGATGTCGATGTACTGTCCGATGTTCCTGTTGGTGATTATTGGGTTCTTATCAGGATCTCCATCGACGGTTTCCCAGCTATTTACGAGGAGTACAACTTCACTGTCCAAGTCGAGCAGGTGTACTTAAATTCAGTTGAGCTTGAACTCGAGGATGAGAACTACAAGGATGCGGATACGAACGAATACATTACTTATACTCTCAGGGTCAAGAACACAGGGAACGGACCCGAGACCTTCGAAATAGTGGCCACAGGCGAATACAACGCCTTGGTTACCCTTGAAATGGACGAGATATATCTCAACCGATCTGAATCTAGGGTTTTCGAAGTTGAAGTGTACACAGATAAGGACATCATCGACAGGGACGAGCTGTATGGATTTTACCTGGAAACCCCAATCAAGGTCACATCCAAAAACGATCCCGATACCTTCAGTGTAACGGAGAATATTTACACAGATATCTTGTACACCTACGACTTCGAAATGGGAACCATGGCCGCCGGCGATACCATGGAGGGAAAACCCGGTGAGACGATATATTTCAAACTGGAGGTGACAAACGTGGGTACAGCAACAGATAGGTACACCTTCAGGGTCACGAGTGTCGATGAAACAAAATTCCCGGGAATAACCATTGCCAATATCAATTCCGATGTAAAGGTGCGAGAGTCGAGAGAGACCACGGCTAATATCCCCATCTCGACCGAAAATGAAAAGGCGGTAGTGGGCATGTACCAGGTTGAGGTCACCGGAACCTCAGTAAATGACGCCACAATCACAAGAACGATTATCCTGAACATCAATATCACGGCAAAGGCAGGTCTTCAGGTCGGCGATTCCCAAACAGGAACCGGCGAACCGGGAGATGTTATCGATTATAAATTCAGAATAACGAACAAGGGCAACGCCCCGGATACCTTCGACCTTGCGTTGAGCGGAACCAACAAGGACTGGGGCCAAATATTGGAGGCCGTCCCGCCGTACGCTCCATTATCAGAAGTCGCATTGGATGTCGAGGGTGTATCCCAGGATTATTACGTCGACATCTATGTCAGGGTTACGATACCGGGCACGGGAGAAACCAGCGCTGGAACATCCTACGCTGTGGATCTTGAGGTGAGCTCGAGCACCTCCGAGGATGTTTCGCTCAAACGGCAGGCAACAACCACGGTGGAGGATTACTTGGATCTGATTCTCGAATACTCAGGCAGCGGACTGCCCCATAAGGAGTTCGATCCGAACCAGAAGGCACCGAAATTCTCCTTCAGGGTCACCAACAACGGCAACCAGGACGAGACCGGTATAACGATCAGGGTGGACCCGGATGATTGGGACTTTCTCCCCGAGACCCTCGCTGACACTATAGAGCCAGGCGGAACCTCCACTTTTTCACTAGAATTCACGATACCCGCAGATGAAAAGCGAGGCGAATACGAGCTGCAGGTGTATGTTGTATCCTCGATCGATCCCGCGACAAAATCCGATCCCGTATACATCACTATAAACATCACGAAACCGGACTTGAGTGTCTCCTCAGGTGATATATCGGGCCTGGACGATATGGACTATTTGATGGGCAAGGTGGGAAACGCCGTCACGATATCGGCCGCGATCAGCAACGAAGGCGACTCCGATGCGAAGAGCGTACAGGTCAAGCTCTACGAGGATAACAATGTCAGGGGTACGAAATCCATATCCTCAATCTCCGCTGGAGCCTCGAAGAATGTGGATTTCAGATGGACGGTGGTTGCCGAAGATGTGGAGCTGAAAATCGAGATCACACCGCAAGAGGAGCTCGAAGAGGACAACAACGAGGTCACAATCCAGCTGGATTTAAGACCAGACCTCTCCTTTGAAGGAGAGCAGATCAACTTCTCCAAATCGAACCCGGCACCCGGCGAAAAGATCACGCTAACCGCACTGATCCGCAATACAGGCGGAGACGCCGAGGATGTGGTGGTGAAGTTCTACGATGGAACCAAGATTATTGGAACAGATACCCTCGATATAGACCACGATGAGGTCGGTGAGGCTACATACGATTGGGAAGTGCCCGATAAGGAAGGAGAGTCAAGATCCATCAAGGCAGAAATCGATCTTTCAGGTGTTCAGGGACACGGGGACGATGCCACCAAATCCGTCAAAATCGGCGGTGAGGGAGCTGGTCAGATCTTCTCAGGAGCAGGCTTACTTGGAATGATTGTAGGGCTTATCATTGGAGCGATAATATTCCTTTTCCTCGGTCTTGCAATGGGAAGACGGGGAGCACCAAAAGCCGGTGCAGGAGCCCCTGAGGGCGCTGCAGGTCCAAGCTTTGGTGCCTTTGAGAAGGAAATGCCCGCGGGCGCGGATAAGAAAGCACCCAAGGCCGCTCCCGCACCATTCGAGAGGATGGAGGAAGAGGCTCCTTCAGAGGAAGAGGAAAAGGCAAAACCCAAAGAGGCGGTAGCAAGGGTGAGATGCCCCAAGTGCGGCAGGGTAACGGAAGTGACATCCACACAAAGACCACTTCAGATACCTTGTGAATGCGGAACCACATTGATGCTGAAGAAATAGAAAAAGATGGGATTTCTCCCATCATTTTTTTCATTTTTTATAGTATTAGTCACAATAATGGAAAGCAACAATATTTATAATGCCTAATAGATATTGGCACCTTAACATGAAATTTATAACCCAAAGAACATTATTTCTCGCCGGTTTAATTCTGCTTTTATCAGGCCTTGTAATCGCCCTTACACCGACTTATATGGCAAAAGCATTGGGTCTGGTTTTGATGGTTTTTGGCTTTGCTCTTTTGATTCTAACAGCGCAAAAAAAACCTGAACCAAAAATAATCACCGAGAAGAAGGAGGCTGTGGCTGAGACGATTACAGTGGATAGAAAAACCTTGGCTGAAACGCTGATTTCCGTGGTAACCTTTAAAGGTAGAATAAAATCTTTTTTCCTGGTGCTGGGTATACTCCTTATTCTGCTCGTATACGCATTCAACATTTTTTTCAGGGAAGGATTCGAGCTCGGTGTCAATGATACCATCACTATACTGCTTGGAGCCACGATGATATTATATAATTACATACCAAAAAAGTACGACAGAGAGCGGGATTTCGTGCTATTGTTCTTCATATTTTTATTCGTGATTATCGTCTTACCCACCACTATCTACAGTATCGTCCAAGGCCCCATCCCTGAGAGCCCAAACTCACCGTTCATCTATTGGCTACTTGCACAGCCTACCTCAGACCTGTTGAACTTCATTAGAATTCCCTCCGAGGCCTACACCTCCACAAGTGGGGTTTTTATCGACTACAAGATCCTGGGAGATGTGCAAGGACAAGGTACTTGGGGATCAGTGGGCATCGGCTTATCCTGCACCGGATTATACTCTGTTTCTATATTTATATCGGGTTTTATAGCCTTTATCCTCCTGGAATACAGGCGATTTGATATCAAGGTCGCAAGCCTTCTCACCATGGGCGTGTTCACCTCATGGTTCGCGAATATCCTCAGAATGACCATCATCGTGGCCGTGGGAAGCTATTACGGGGGGGAGGCTTTAAAATGGACCCATGAAAATCTGGGCATCTTCATCTTCATGCTGTGGGTAGGCCTATTCTGGGCCTTGATGTTCAAGCTACTGGTACCCAAAGGGGATAGGCAAAAAAAAGATGAAAAAACCGAGGAGGAAGAGGAAATCCCAGAAGCTGGGGCATCCAAGGAAAATTCAACTCCAAATGATGAATAGCCACCCCTAAAACCGTTGTTATTATTATGGATAAATTAAGAGATATTAATATAAAGGGGAGACTTATTATCAGTAGGTATACGAGGTGTTAAAATGAGCACATGTCCAAGATGTAAAAATCAAATGAATTATGTTCAGCAGTACAATCAATGGTACTGCCAAAGTTGCCAGCAATATCTCCCTCCCCAACAGCCACAGCAGCCCCAACAACCAAATACACCAGCCGCACAGAAATCCCGCGCAGGCGATTTGGAGTATGAGACCGTCCATTCACCATCTTTTACAACCCTTGTCTTATATCTGAAGCAGGGTCAGAGCGTGGTGGCCGAGAAAGGTGCAATGATGTACATGCACAGGACGATAGAAATTCAGACCAGTGGAAGAAAGGGCGGTCTTTTAAAGGGTATAGTGACCTCTGCCCTGGGGAGTGAATCATTCTTTGTGAACACCTTCACTGCATCTTCCGGACCCGGGGAGCTTGCTCTCGTGGGTCCCTCCATGGGAGATGTCAGGGCCATCGATGTTACCAATCAGCCGATGATCCTACAAAGTGGAGCATACCTTGCCTCCTCACCACAGATCAATCTTGATACAAAATGGCAGGGATTGAAGGGATTCCTTTCTGAGAAGGATTTCGTCATGCTTCACGCTTCGGGTCCTGGTAACGTATGGGTAACCTCATTCGGGGGGATCATCGAAATGAACCTGCAACCTGGGGAAACACTCTCGGTTGATACTGGTCATCTGGTCGCTTTCCCTGATAATATCCAGTTCTCGGTACGCAGGGTGGGTGGATGGAAGTCAACATTATTGAGCGGAGAAGGCCTTGTAACCGATTTGGTTGGGCCAGGCAAGGTATTGATGCAGACAAGACACTTACCTGCCTTTGTTCGGGCAATAGTACCGTTTTTGCCGTCGCAGAGGTAAAGCGAAGCACAAAATACCTTCTTCTTTTTTTTATTTATTTTAAGCTACTTAATGGTTTATTGCGGCCTATCTTGATAAAGGCATTACGCATTTAGGAGCATTTCAGAAAATAAGATATATTATCAGATAATATAATCATATTTCATTATGTATGGTAATTATCGCGGTATTTTCGGCAATAACACCAAAATCGAGGCTATTCTAAGAAATATAATCAAGGGTTAAATTAAGATAAAAAAAATGATCTGGATGTGAAATAAATGTCTATCATTATATTTGATAAAATACTCCATTGGTTTATATACCGATTATCCTATGATAATTACCAGTGAAAAGGGGAAAGAAGCGTTTATATGGATTTACTGCGCTCGCGCTTTGAGGTGCGTGATATATATGGTAACCTTGATGAAAAAAATAGCGTCCCCAGGCGTTGATTACGGCCTTTATCCATGGGGTAAGGCTGAACTCACGGACAAGTGGGTGATTCTGCATAAAGGCGGAGGCCCAAAATGGGCAATATCCTATAGGCAAACAAGACCTTCAAAAGATATGTCGTTTCTTATACGAGGCCTTAAGAGATACAATTAAGAGCAACAAAATAATCCCGCCAAGACCTTTGCCACAAGGTGATTTCGCGGGATGTTTTTTTTATTATTACCCATGGATTCTAACTATCTTCTTGTATTATTATGCGGTTAATCGGTGGTAACGCAAATAATTAAATCTAAAAAATCATTTTCGTTACCAAATATTATCTGTATCTATTATTTGAAAAAAATGGTAGGAGTATGACAAGATTGATAGATTTAAACCAAATCGAGGAAGCATACAATCGGTTAAGAGGAATCGCCAATAATACTCCGATTACGACCTCGAAAGCGATAGATAAACGAATGAGCGCATCTGTATTTCTAAAATGTGAGAACCTACAAAGAACAGGCTCGTTCAAATTCCGCGGTGCTTACAATGCATTGTTTCTGCTTTCACCAGAAGAAAGAAAACGAGGGGTCATCGCCCATTCAAGCGGAAATCACGCGCAGGCCCTGGCACTTGCCGCAAGATCGTTTGATACCTCATGTATTGTCGTCATGCCAGAAAATTCGTCAAAAGTTAAGGTCAATGCAGTCAAAGGTTATGGAGCAGATATCGTCATGTGCGCCCCGAACCTAAAGGATCGCACTGATACCGCTAATCGTTTGATTGCAGACAAGGGATATATCCTCATTCATCCCTACGATAATGAAAATGTAATAGCCGGGGCAGGCACTGCTTGCTATGAGATGATAAAGCAGGTAAAAAACCTCGATTATATCTTCTGCCCCATTGGAGGGGGCGGACTCATTTCCGGAACCTCTATTGCCGCATCCGGACTTGCTCCAAAATCTAAGATAATAGGAGTGGAACCCGAGAAGGCCAATGACGCTTATCTCTCTTTTGCCTCCGGTAAATTGGTTCCAAATGTTTCCACTTATACCATAGCTGACGGTCTAAGAACCTCTTTGAGTCAAAAGACCTTCAATATCATCAGGGAGAATGTGGATGAAATCGTGCTCGTATCGGAGCAAGAAATCGTTGAGGCCATGCGATTATTATGGGAAAGGATGAAGCTCGTTGTAGAGCCCTCTGGTGCGGTTTCCCTGGCAGGTCTGCTAAAAGGGGAAGTGGAAGTAAAAAGAAGTAAGGTTGGAGTGATTCTGAGCGGTGGAAATGTAGACCTTGAGGATTTTTTTGAAAATTA
>CP070739.1:405518-409786 GCA_020347705.1 Methanomassiliicoccales archaeon
AATATGCCCTACACAGAACTTGATATGACATTAGGAGCCGCGGAGAGTTACAGGGGTGATACTCTTTATTTATTTCTAAATATATCGAATATGATATTATATCATGAATGGGATATAACTCCTCAAATTCGATATCTTCCCCCAAACGGAAGTTGGACAGATCTTCCATACTCGAACATATCATACTATGATGTCAATAACCATCTCAATGATAGTGTTGGTTACTGGGTAATTACCTTCACCCCAAACTACACAGCAATATTAGGTAACTACCAATTTTCTGTTAGAGTCCTAACCAGCGTACCGAGCTACTGCTGTGGTGGAGCTTTTACTCCAAGTGCAGATACGGTGGAAGTAAAGAACAATATACCTGAGGTGCTGGCCCTCAGAACCGAGGATTCCATTGTCGAGAGAGAAAGCTCAATCTTCATATTTGCGGATGGATTAGATGAAGATAACCATGAGGGCGAATTAACTCCACACTTCGAATACAATGCCCCGGGTAAGGATTGGGATGATATTTACCTAAACAATTTAACATATGATGAAGAGAATGAGAGCTGGAAAGTTACCTTCACGCCTAGGTATGATGTTCCCTTAGGTAGCTATGATTTCAGAGTCTGGTTTTCTGACCCTATTGAAGAGGTAGGGGGAGGAAATAGGAGTGAATACATCACTAAGTATGATTTTGTCGAGGTCCTGAATGCGATACCCACAATTGATAATTTTTCGATACCTTCTTCATGCTATAGACTTCAAGATATTTACATTTCAGTTAACGTTACAAATGCCGACGGCGGTGAGGCTATATTAATCCCATATTTCGAGTATAAGAGGCTTAATGGGAATTGGGTTTCCCAAGCTGATTACCATAGTTATCTCCTCGAAGGACCGCAATACATCAACGGTTCCTGGGGAATATCCTTCAATCCGCCTGCCGACGCTGAGCTCGGCCGGTATATCTTTAGAGTGAGATTTAAGGATGAAGAAGGAGATTATTGTAAGTGGCTCATTTTGGAGGATAATTTTACTCTTATAAATGACTTACCCAAGGTGGAGATTACACATCCTACCCGGGAATTTATATCTGGAGGTGTTACCTTTGAAGCTGAGAGCTCAGACCTAGAGGATTCCACATTATCTTACCGTTGGGATTTTGGAGATGGTTCAGATACTTCAAATGAAGAGTCACCAACCCATTATTATACCAAATTGGGGACCTATACTGTTACCCTCACTGTGACAGACAGCGATGGAGCCACAAATACAGATACAATAACTTTACTCGTTATACAAGTTGAAATAATAGACACAGACCACGACGGACTTTCTGATCCAGAAGAAATAGAGATTGGCACTGATCCATCAGATTGGGATACCGATGGGGACGGAGTAAGCGACGGGGATGACTACTATCCACTTGATCCAACAAGATGGCGTGACCCGATATTTGACTACTTCTTCTTTCCTTTGATGGTGGCCATCTTTTTGATAATTGTCTTCTACCTTCTGAGATACTCCCCCCTAAGTAAAAAGAAAAGGTAAAGGGGAAGAATGAAAAGGGGTCCCCTCGAACATTTTTTACTGATAAAGATAGAACGTTTACTTCCCGATCTCAAAGGATATCCTTACCTCGGCTCGGTACTTGCTTACCTTGTCGTCCTCCACCTTCACATCCAGTTTCACGACCTCGGCTCGCTTGATGCCTCTTACCGTCTTGGCAGCCTCATCAATAGCATTCTTTGCCGCGTCTGAAAAATGGTTATCAGATACACCTACAACATCAATTATTTTGTATACAGACATGTTACCTCCTCCGTGAGAATCGATATTTCATATGAGTACTTAATATTTTTGCATTCCACCGATTTCGATACTAAAATGGGTAAGACAGTTACAACTTTGCCAGAGCATTTTCTATTCGTTTTAATCCTTCGTCTATGCTCTCTTGCGATGTCGCGAACGAGAACCTGATAAATCCTTCTCCACCGCTCCCAAACGATGAGCCCGGTGTTATGGCCACATGTGCATTCTCGATTAAAAATTTGGCAAATTCCACCGACGGTTTATCGTAGTTGAACTCAGCGAAAACATAAAACGCTCCCTGCGGAGCATTGCACTCCAATTTCGAAATCGAGTTTATTCCCTTAACCATTATGTCTCTTCTTTCCCTCAATTCGGATACCATCTTTTTTACGGATTCCTGTGGGCCTTTTAAGGCCGCAACACCCGCCTTCTGAGCAAAGGATACGGCACATGATATGGAATGCTGCTGTATCTTCTGGATCTCCTTCACGATCTCCTTGGATGCTAAAACCCATCCTAGACGCCATCCGGTCATTGCATAGGACTTCGAAAAACCGTTTAGGGTCACCGTTCTTTCAAACATGTTGTCAAGAGCTGCGATTGAATGGTGCTCTCCTTTGTAAATGATTTTCTCGTAAATTTCATCGGTTATGACAAAGAGACCATGATCCTGGGCAAGATCGGCGATGCCTTTCATATCATCCTTCGTTGCCACACAACCGGTGGGATTGCCTGGGGAGTTCAGTATTATGACCTTGGTCTTGGGGTTTATCGCCTCCGCCACATCATCCGGCAACATTCTGAATCCATTGTCTTTTAAGGTCCTAACACCCACCGCCTTTGCACCTGCAAAATTGATCATCTGAAAATAAGAAACGAACCCGGGATCCGGAAGAATCACCTCATCACCCTTTCCCGAAAGGGCCAATACGGAGGCGAAAATTCCCAACTTGGTGGGTGTTACGATCACGTTCGAAGCGTCACAGGAAATATCGTTCTCCTCTTTGCTCTTCTTTGCTATTGCTTCCCGAAGCTCGGGTATCCCCTGGGTGGGAGTATAGTGGGTGAATCCTTGGTTCAGAGCCGAAATGGCGGCCTTTACGATATGTTCTGGTGTGTCAAAATCCGGTTCTCCAAGGGCAAATGATACAATGTCGATGCCTTCCTTTTTTAACTTCTCGACTAGGTCTGCTGTAGCCATTGTCCCTGATGGAGCGATCCTGGACATTCTATCTGCAAACATGTTTTTCACCTGATGTCATCTGAGTAGGGCATTGGTCATCGCAGCAGGATTACATATTCGTTTCGGTTGAATATATTAAAAAGAGTTTATTTTTTATATCCTATTCAGTTCTTCTTTTGAATGGACTCTGCCAGGTGCCTGATTCTTACGGCCTCTCCCCTATTGCTATTTATCATCTCTTCGAAACCCATGACGGCCACCCCGACACCTACCAAGTCCTTATTCCTCAGTACCACCACATCATCGCCGATTCTTATATTTTTATCAGCGTCCAAAACTCCCACAGCGAAGATGTTTCCAATGGGCTTAAAATCATCGATCTTCACCCAATACACTTTTTCATTGGCCAATATTTTTCCTCCCTCGAGTGTCAGGGAGATCATACCTCTTGCCCCAACCAGCATACCCAGTTGTTTTTCATCCTTAAAAATCCTCAGGTTGGGATAACGTCCTTTTATCTTCGCACCGACCATTAGGGCATCTGCTGCATTCCCGAATTGAAAACGTGCAAAACTCATTACGGCCTCCCATAACCGTTTTTCCCCTTTCAATTTCCCATATGACCGTGCGAGTTCTGAAAGAACTTCAGTTAATTTTTGCAAAGAGGAAGCTGAGGTGGGTTCTTCTGAGCAGGTGCTTGTGAATTCGCTCAGGAAGTTGCGAACGAATCCGTAATCCGAGGGAAGATGAACCACCATGTTATCGTATTTGTTGGTTTTTAGAAATTCTAAAATACCCTCCCCGATCATGGATATTTCGTCTTCACTCCAGGATCTTGTCACAGGTATGTCGTACTGCTGGGCCGGATAGAAGAGCTCGAGTTCGCGGGGAACGATGCCCAAAGGGGATGTGATCACCACCTCATGAACTGCGGATTTATTACCGCAGTCGGAGACGGCCTTTCTTATGGCCTTATGTGTTCTTGAAAACGAGTATGGTTTCTTCGCCGAGCATGGAAGAAGCAGGAGGATCTTCGGATGAGGGAGTTTTTTGTATCTCTCTTTTATCCTCTCTCTGAACCGTACGATCTCAGGTCTTGTAAGACTCTCATTTGACGACGCGATCATCTGTCCTCCAGTGACTGGAAAATACTTCTCCAAAAAGGAATAATGATGAGTATCCAAGATACGTAAGATAGACACCATCTGGGGCTCGGATCTCACTCTGGATTCCACCAGCTCGCGAAGGCCTCCCGAGCGAATCGCGTTTCTAACGGTCC
>CP070739.1:409886-414779 GCA_020347705.1 Methanomassiliicoccales archaeon
GCTCCTGGGCAATGGGCATGTTGTTTTGCTCATACTCCGGGTTGGGTAATGGCGCTGAGGTCTTTTTCATATGCGCAAACTTCGAGGCATCGTAAATGACATAGCCCAGGGCAAGGGTGGTGACAAGGCCTGCCAGTCCGCCCGTTATCAACCGCAACACATTGTTGCTTTCATATGAGGTCAACAACTGGAGAAGCCCATCTACTCCGATTGGTATCAATCCTCCTATAAGCCACCACAATTTAATTTCAAATACTTTGAAAAGAGCAATACCTAAACCTAGGGCCAGCCCAAAGAATATCGCTACATCCCTTACACAAAATGGCATCTGATTTCCGTTGATAAAGTAACTCCTCTCTTTGTAGGTATGGCACTGAGAATCACCCAACTCGTAGTAATGTTTTGCATAGGGATTCATGTCCTTTGTAATTTCCTCATTCTCAATGGTACCCACCCTACCGGTGAGATCGGATACGCTGTTTGTGGGCAGTGTCAAGGGAGCGATGATCATACCCAGGCTCCAGATGAAAATCACAAGGAATACTATTAGGGTAATTGTGGGAATTTCGAATCCCCTCCATAATATCAGCATTTTGAATTTCATTATTTTCAACCCGTTTTTCGAGATCAAGATTTTTTTAATACACATCCATTGTATGATATAAAGGCTTTGTCTTTAATAGTCCATTGAATGCCCAATACTTCATCCAATCTCTAAAATACAAATTTTTATATTCTAGGTAACATTCGGTTGTGATATGGAGAAAAAAGAACCATCCGATATGTTGATGGGGCATATCAGGGTGCTAGTAAACCAAATTGGACCAAGAGGCCCCACTTCAAAAAACGAGTAAAAAGCGGCCGAATATATCGGCTCTGTCATGAAAAAAAATGGTTTGGAGGTGAAAACAGATGAATTTCGCTCCCCCTCCACTTTTTCCTGGTATTACGGTGTTCCCTGTTTTATGGTTTTTATCTCGCTTTTAATCTTTCCTTTCTTACCGCAATTGGCCTTTATCGTCTCAATTTCGGGGGCGCTATTTTTCATATCCGAGATCAACTCGATAGAAACGATTTCTCATATATTTCCACAAAAAAGAAGTCAAAATGTAGTGGCCAGAATAAAATCCAAAAAATCGCCCAGAAAAAAGGTAGTTATCTTGGCACATCACGATACCTCGAAACCTTCAATTTCTTTTGCACCCAGGTTCGTCAAATACTTTCGGGCCAGCATCGTTTTAATGATATTTTGTGTCGTGGTAATCCCGGCGATTTATGGAATAAGTATGGCCTTCCCCTCAAATGAAATGCTCTACTACATAACGATTCCATTCTCCCTTTATTTACTCATAGCAGTATTGGTTTTAATCCATAGGGAATTGACTTACGAACCGGTACCTGGTGCCAATGACAATGCCTCCGGAACAAGTGTTATGACGAGTCTTTCCAAGGCACTTTCAAGTTCCATACCAGATACTACCGAGGTATGGTTTGTGTCCACCGGCTGCGAGGAGGTGGGAGCCATAGGCATGATCCGCTTTCTTAAAAAATACGGCGAGGAATTAAAAGATGCTTATTTTATAAATATCGACAATGTGGGAAGAGGTCAGATCAGATACACCACAAAAGAAGGATTGATCAAATCGTTCAAATGCTCTGAAATATTGGTTGGAATCGCCTCACAATCCTCAATAAAAACCAATATCCATGTCAAAGGATTTGTCAACAAGATATATCCCACAAATGCCCTGCCGTGTCTGGTAAGAAATTACCGGGTCATCAGTATATTGGCAACTGACGATAAGAATTTAATCTACAATTGGCATTGGAAAACAGACACGACTCAGAACCTGGATATCGAAACCATAAACAGAGCTTATGATATCGTATTGGAGATGGTAAGGTCAATCGATTCAAGCTCCGATTATTGAAAAATCTGGGATTTCATGATTCTGCCAAACTTTAAAAAGGAATGATGTATATACGGCCAGCCCAATCCCTGGTTTGGAGTTGAATTTATGACCAACATCACAGGTATGAAGAAGAACGTCCTGTTATTGAAGATGCTTAAAAACGAGAGGGTGAGAAACCTCCCCAAGAGCTTTCTCTTTTACTTAAAGGACGCTCTCAAGTACGAAAAGTTCGTTGAGTTAGATGGTAAGTACGTGCTCACATCACAGATGCCCCCCTATCCGGGCGAGGCCTTCGATCAGTTCATGCAGATAGGGGCCATGGCAATGGAAGGAAAGGCCGCTCCAGCGTCCTGCCACATCGCCGTCACCAACAAATGCAATTACGACTGCTGGCATTGCAGCAATTACAATAGGGAGGATGCGGAGGACCTGCCCCTTGATCTACTTCTTAAGACCGTCGATGAGCTTCAGGACATGGGCAACTGCATCATCGGGATAACTGGAGGTGAGCCCCTTCTAAGGGAAGATTTGACGGATTTTGTCAGAGGGATAGGGCCCAAATCGTGCGTGATGCTGTTCACAACAGGTGACGGATTAACTAAAGAGAAGACAAAGGAGTTGAAAGATGCAGGTTTGTTCAGCATCGTCATCAGTCTCGATCATTATAAACCCGAGCTTCATGATGAGGTTCGGGGCTGCGAAGGGGCCTTTGCCACTGCGATAGATGCAATAAAGCACGCAATAGAAGAAGGGCTCTTTACGGTTGTCTCGGCCGTGCCGAAAAGGGAGTGGATCACGAACGGCGATATATGGAAGTTCATGGATTTCGTAAACGATCTGGGGGTGCACGAGGTCAGATTTTTAGCTCCAATACCCACAGGCAGAATCGTTGGTCAGCAGGAGCTTAGATGGAAGAAGGAGGAGAGGGAGGAGATGTGGAGACTTCATAAAAAGATGAACACCAGCAAGGACTATCCCCGCGTCACGGTATTCTCCCTTATCGAAAGCGAGGGCATCCTGGGATGCACCGCTGGATTCTACCACATGTTCATAGAGGGGGACGGCACAGTTACCCCGTGTGATATGATACCTCTATCCTTCGGTAATATAAAGGATGAAGGAGGGGTAAAATCGGCCTTTGAACGCATGACCCAGTCTTATACAATGCCTAGGAACAAATGCTTCCTCAGAGCTGCGGTAAAGCTCATCGGCAAGGCCTACGAAGAGGAAGGTAAGCTGCCGTTGACGCAAGAGAAATCGGTTGAGATATACAACCGCGTTCCCAATAGACAATGCTCTGAGTTCTTCGAAAAGCTGGGAATGCCACAGGCCCTGGCCTCAGAAAAGGAAAAGAAAAAGGACTAGGAACGGGACCCCAGGGTTTTTTGCATGTAAATCCAATGCCCCAATTTATTCTGGAAAGTGGAGACTTTTTCGAATCCCAGTCTGCTGTAGAGTCTCACCGCTGGATTGGAGGTCTTAACGCTCAATCCGAAGTGCTTGATGTTCTGCATAACCAGCCAATCCTCTGCTCTATTGATGAGTTCGGTTCCGATACCCTTTCCCCTGAACCCTTCCACTACTCCCACGGCCTCAAGCAGGGCTTCTTTTTCCTTTCTCTTTGGAAGACTTCTTTCATAGTCTCTCATGAGGCGAAATGCCCTTAGCGCCTTGAAATACCCGAGCTCTTTTTTCATAATGGTAGATATCTCAGAAGGGAGTTTTATGGGTTCAACCGAGACCAGGATGGCTCCAACTGCCTTTTCATTCTCTCTAGCAAGTAGTGTAATACCTTCTACAGCTTTCAGAATATGGGGCAAAAGTATGGCGGCCTTTTCCGCGTCACCCAAAAGGGCCAAAGCCTTGTCTGAGAAGACTGGAACCAGAACCTCAACTAAATCTTCCTGGTCTTCTAATTTGGCCTCACTGATCTCTACCATTGCCAACACCAGATATGTTAAATCAGCTCCATGACATCCTTTATTTCGATCCTGCCGTCTGCGGCTTCATCCAGGAAATGCACGCACAAGGGACAGAACGTGACCAACTGCTTTACATTTGCATCCAGAGCTTCCTCTATCTTCAATTGGGCAACCTTCTCAGCCTCATTGGGATAAAGCATTGCAAGGCCCCCGCCTGCACCGCAGCACACACCATTTTTTTCTTTCCTCTGTAACTCGAGTACCTCATAACCCATCGATGTCAGGATTATCCTGGGCTCCGAGGTTATGTCAAGCCCTCTTGCCAGATGGCATGGGTCGTGGTATATGATTTTTGCCCCGCTTCCCCTTTTATTGAGCTTTATCTTTTTCCGTATCAAGAACTCCGAGATGTGAAGAGCCTTCACCTTCCAGCCTTTTACAAGGAAAGGGTACTCCTTCCTGAAGGTGAGCGTGCAGCCTGGACAGGAGCATATCAAAGTCCTGATTTTTTTCTCTTTGAGCTCATGTTGCATTTGCTCTGCAACAATCCTGGCCTCATCTACAAGACCTGCCCTAAGAAGGGGAGAGGCACAGCATTGATTTACTATCGGTGATGCCCTTTTACCGTATCCTTCAAGAACATCGAGGGTCTTTGAGGCCAAATCCGAATTGTAGGCCAGCAAGCTGCATCCCGGAAAGTAGCCCACGCCCCCTTTCGCTTGAATATCCCCCACCCACTCGAGATCCTTTTTATCGAATGCCGATCCTTTTTCTGTAATCCTTTTCTTCAAAGCCGATAACTGTTTAGGAATCAGACCCGACTTTACCAGCTCAGCTCTCAACTTTAGGATGTTGTTGGAAATCCCATCCCCAGTGATGCAGACCTCCTGGCACTGTGCACACACCGTGCATTTATATGCTAGGCTGATCAAGTCAGAACGCTTTAACCTACCTTGGGAATAGGCCTTGAGGATTCGGTTCTTTCCCCTGGGGCTAAAGGAGTCCAGGTAGAAGGCAAGATACGACGCACATCCTTCCCTGCAGAAATCGCACTGGGA
>CP070739.1:414879-424445 GCA_020347705.1 Methanomassiliicoccales archaeon
CAGGAAGAAGTAGCATCCCATCGCTATTTTGCTCAGTATTGAATGCCAACCTTACACACTGATCTTGAAGCCATTTATGATCAGTAGAGAAAGGCCTCTCCTTTAAAGAAATGATGACTGAACCACTTGTTTATATCATAATCGTTAATTTAAATGGAATGGATCACTTGAAAGAATGTTTTGCATCGCTCTATGCTATGGACTACAAGAGTTTCAGAACCCTTCTCGTTGACAACGGTTCGTCGGATGAGAGCGTAGATTTTACGAGAAGTTTCTATCCAAATATTGAGATCATTGAAAACGAATCGAATATAGGATTTTCAGCAGGTATAAATAAAGGCATTCAGCATGCTCTTATGAAAAAAGCTGATTATGTAGCATTACTCAACAATGATACTGTCGTAGATAAGAGATGGTTGACTGAGCTCGTAAACCATTCCGAAAGAGATAGCAAAGTTGGTGTTGTTGGAGGTACGGTATTTTTTTACGATAACAGGCACATCATCAACAGTACAGGATTGATAATAAATAAGCTCGGTTATGCATGGGACAGAGATTTTGGAGAGAATATCAGCAAAGTTCAAAGAACCTATGGGGCTGTTGTGGCTGTGTCTGGTGTTGGTATGCTCATAAAGACGAAACTATTCTCCCAAATAGGCGCCTTGGATGAAAAGTTTTTCTGCTATTACGAAGACGCCGATTTTTGCGTAAGAACGTGGCGGGATTCAGACTATAAGGTGCAATACGTCCCAACAGCTAAGATATATCATAAATTTTCATCTACAGCGAAACCACCATTTAAACTATTCCATATGACCAAAAATCAATATAAATTGCTCGCAAAACATTTCCCATTAAGTCAGCTTTGGGCAGCATTAATGAGGGCCTTTTTTGAAAACGTATGCACAAGGGGGAAAGGTCACATAAGAAGAGGGGAAATAGGTAGTTTTGGCATTGAATTGTTAGCCGTCTTTTTCTTTTTTACTACCTTACACAATATTATTTTCTATAGGATAAAAAACAGAGGAATTAAAAAGAGAGAATGGAATATCAGTGAGATGCTATTGCCTTCGTGTAAGCCACCAAACTTGCAGGGTAGATGATTTTCTAACCACCATCATAAAGAAGAGGAATAATTTGTGAAGATTGTAATTAATGCAATTCCACTTCTATCCGAAAGAACAGGTATAGGGCGTTATATCTATAAGCTTTCCTCAACGTTGCTCCAGCTCGATAATGTGAACAAATATTATTTTTTCTATGGGGAATCATTTAGTAGAGACTTAGTTGAGAGCCCCAGACATACAGTGATGAGACTGAAAAACATCATAAAGAAAATTCTGAGACATCCGCCAAATGTTTCTGAATGGATATTTAGCATTTCCATGCAATGCAAGGATTACTTAGAACATTTTGATATTTATCATGAAACAAATTATATTCCCCTCAGGTTTAGAGGAAAAATTGTAACCAGCGTATGTGACCTATCGGTAGTCCTGTTTCCAGAAACCCATCCAAGAGAGCGAGTGCAACATTTTTCTAAATATTTCCTCAAAAGGTTACCCTGGTCTAACAGGATAATCACTCTTTCGGACCATGTCAAAGAGGAATTAGTGAAACATCTTGGTATCTGCCCCTCAATAATCACGACTATCCCTTTGGCTCCCGATGAAAAGTTTTCTGTATTAGCCCGAAGAGAAGTAGAAAGTTACTTGCGCGATAAAGGATATCCAGAGTATTTCATTCTGTACGTTGGGGCGATTGAACCCAGAAAGAATCTGAAACTTCTCATAAGAGCATTTAATGATATCAAAAATGAATTCAACGGGAAATATTATCTCGTTGTTGTCGGACCAAAGGGTTGGTCGTATGAAGAAGACCTCAAGTTAATTGAGGATCTTGGTATAACAGAGAGGATCGTCATGCCGGGTTACATTCCAGATGGAGATCTGCATTATTTGTATAACGGGGCCAAGTTATTTGTCTTTCCGTCACTGTACGAGGGATTCGGACTGCCACCATTAGAGGCTATGGCATGCGGGGTTCCAGTGATAACCTCAAATTGTTCCTCTTTACCTGACGTTGTTGCAGATGCAGGAATTATGATCGATCCCTATCGCGTGGACCAACTGACAGAAGCCATACATCTTGTTCTCTCTGATGAGCACATGTGGCAAGAAATGAGAGAAAAAGGTTTGAATAGGGCCAAAATGTTTTCTTGGGAAAAATGTGCTCGGGAAACGCTTAAGGTTTATGAGGACGTTTATAACCTAAAAGCTTAATCTAATGAAAGTAGCTCTAGTCCACGATTGGCTCACTGGTATGAGAGGAGGAGAACGATGTCTGGAAGTATTCTGTGAACTCTTTCCTAATGCTGATCTGTTTACCCTATTTCATGTGAAAGGCTCCGTGTCTCCGACCGTAGAAGGAATGAATATAGCAACTTCTTTCCTTCAGAACTTTCCATTCCTAAAAGAGAAATACCGATTTTACCTTCCCCTGTATCCTTCGGCGATCGAGAGCCTGAACGTCAAAGAATACAATTTGATTGTGAGTATCTCCCATTCCGTGGCAAAGGGGATAGTTCCGGGCTCAGATAGTCTGCACATCTCTTATGTGTTGACACCTATGCGATACGTCTGGGACATGTACCACGAATATTTCGGGAATCGATATGTATCGAGGCTGACAAGGACGGGTATCGCTTTGTTGACTAACTATCTGAGATCTTGGGACGTTGCCGCGAACAACCGCATCGATCATTTTATTTGCATATCTGATCATGTGGCAAAAAGAGTTAAGAGATATTACCAGAGAGAGGGAGAAATCCTTCACCCACCAGTTGATGTAGGTAAGTGTCATATATCCAACAAAACTGATGATTTTTATTTGATCGTTTCTGCTTTTGCTCCGTACAAAAAATTGGATATTGCCATCCATGCCTTTAATCAATTGAAAAAAAGGGTAGTTATTATTGGAAAAGGGCAAGAAGAGAAGAGATTGAAGTCCATTGCAAATTCCAATATTGAATTCTTAGGCTGGCAGCCGGATGAAGTGGTTGCGGAGCACTATTCGAAATGCAAAGCCCTGATTTTTCCCGGCGAGGAGGATTTTGGAATCACTCCGTTGGAGGCCATGGCATCTGGAAGGCCGGTCATTGCCTATGGAAAGGGCGGCGTTCTGGAGACCGTGGTACCTTTGCAGCTAGGGAACACAGGTAAACAAAACTTCCCCACGGGGGTCTTCTTTTATGAACAAACGGTAGGAGCATTAATAGAGGCTGTAGAAACCTTCGAATCAAATCAGGATCTATTTGACGCTAAGAAACTCAGGGAGCACGCCAAGAAATGGGATCGCCCTATTTTCAAGGCTAACATAAAAACATGTATAGAGAAGAAGCTGGGGACTATGTAGGGAAGGCATAGTGTTAAAGAAACACTCAGAATTCTTTGTATCGCTGTTTTTTATTTGTGAATTATCTATTTTAGCCTTTTGCTGGATATTGTCTTATTGTTTTCGTTTCCACCTGAAACTCTTTATCCCACCTCTAAATGTCGTGCCTTTATCAACATATCTTTATTATCTGGTTATCGTACTCATTTCATGGTCTATAGTGTCCAAAGTGATGAAACTTTACCGACCCCGAAGAATTGACCGGGGAGCCCGTGAAATAGCGGATATCTTAAAGGCTGTGACCGTGACAGTAATCATTGTTATCTGTTTTACTTACGCCACAAAGAGATTTGAATTTTCTAGGCTCGCCTATATGTATTTTTGGATCCTCAGTGTTGGCGATCTAAGTATCGAGAGAATGTTGCTTCGCAAGACCCTGAGACGTTTTCGAACAAAAGGTTATAACCTTCGATCAAGCCTCATTATTGGCTCTGGACCCATAGTAGGGAGGGTTATCAATGCCATTGAAAACCATGCGGAGCTGGGTATTGTGATAAATGGCATCGTGACCTCTAAAACGAAAGAGATAGATGGATCAACGGCAGGTATTCCCGTCGTTGGTTTTATTGATGACCTGCAAGATATTATTGACAGCACGCCGTGCGACATCGTCTTTGTTGCTTTACCTCTTGAGGGCCACCAATACATGGGGAATGTCTTGAGAGTGCTTATAGGCAAAATGCTTGATATTAAGATTATACCCGATGTCTATGAATACATTGCCTTAAGAGGGGGACTGGATACCATAGACGACATCCCTCTGGTAGGACTGCAGACTTCCCCCCTCTATGGTTGGAACCGGGTGGCTAAACGATCATTAGACCTCATGATTGCCACGTTGTCATTGGTCGCGTTGTCCCCGGTTTTTGTCTTTATTGGCATTCTGATCAAACTGACGTCCAGGGGTCCGATATTTTACATGCAAGAAAGAATTGGAATGGATGGCAGGATGTTCACAATGTTTAAATTTCGATCGATGGAAGTGAAAGCGGAAGAGGAGACCGGGCCGGTTTGGGCGAGTGAGCGAGACCCGAGACGGACAAAAGTCGGTGCTCTTATGAGAAAACTCAACCTAGATGAACTTCCCCAATTGATAAATGTCCTGAAAGGTGAGATGAGTCTAGTGGGGCCAAGGCCGGAGAGACCTGTCTTTGTCGGCAAGTTCAGAACCCACGTAGCACACTACATGCTTCGTCACCGAATTAAGGCGGGCATGACCGGATGGGCCCAAGTCAACGGTTTCAGAGGGAATACCTCTTTGGAAAAACGGATTGAACATGACCTTTTCTACATCAAGCACTGGTCGTTATGGCTGGATCTAAAGATTATCCTGATGACCTTGTGGAGAGGTTTTAAGAGTGCGTATTAGCGCAGCCGTGTCGTTAACGGTTCCTCTAAATAAAGACTGCTTTTGTCCCCAGAAGACATCGCCACCTTTGGATCGGTCCAAGCAGCTGTGACGAGTCTCAGGTTCAAAACAGTAGACTTTCTGCTTGAAAACTCCTTTACGAGACCCCCCTTTACCGGGGGCAAGCGACGAGCGCACGTTTTCCCTTCAGCAAGCGGGATAAATAATGTCTTTTGGCTTTGATGTATCGAAAGAGGATCGACGAAACGTGCTTGCCCTCCTGATGGTTGGGCTAGCTCTCAAGCTCTACGCCTTCTCTCAGATGTATCTCATTTCTGACGATGGGGCATTCCAGTACTTGCCGGTCGCGAAACTCTTTTACGAAGGCAAGTATTTACAAGCCCTCACCCAACCACAGCTTCCTCTATATCCCTTTTTGATTTCGGCTCTTACCCGTCTTATGGGCAATCCGGAATTGGCTGGCCAGGTTATTTCCATCGTGTTCAGCCTTTTCGCGGTAGTGCCCCTCTACTTTCTTGGCAGGACGCTCTTCGGGGCCAAATCCGCGTTCTGGACCGGCCTCTTGTATCTTGTCAACCCAGTCATGCTGAAGACGTCGGTGGATGTCCTGAAAGAAGGCTTAGTTGTCTTTTTCGTCCTGTCGGCCGTCTACTGCTCCGTCAGATTTTTGGTTGAGGGTGGCGGGCTATGGTTTATCTGGGCGGTGATCCTCTCGATACTTGGGGCCTTAACTCGCATTACTGCGCTGTCTGTGTTATTCGCGCTGTGTGTGTGGTTAGGATATCAGTATGTGCGAGGGGGGCCTTCCGACGGAAAGCGAGCATATCCGTACCACTGGGCCGCCTTGTTTATGGCAGCGGTGGGTCTGGCCCTTATTTTTCCGGGCCTCATGGGATGGGATGTAATGGTGACCAAGAAGTACTACGGTGTCGCGAGAGAGGTGATCTCCAAATGGCCTAGCGTTCTGCATCTTGAGCAGAAACTCGTGTATGCTGCCGCACAGTTCGTGACGGTCGCATGTCTGGTCCCCTTTGTGGTCGCACTCGTAGCTATGGGATCACGGATCAGGGCCAGGGAGTTCAACGCTGAGGAGTGGTACCTCGTGCTTTTAATTATTCTTACGGTACCTAGTTTTCTCATACGCGACTCTTCCCGGTACCTATTGCCCGCGGTTTTTCTGTTGTATGTATGGGCTGGACATGGATTGGTCAAGGCGAAGGAATACATCGACAAGAGGTACCCTGGACATAGCAAGCTGGCCGCCGTTGTCGTGGTTACGGTCGTGCTAGCTAGTATTCTACCGATGTCTCTGAGGCCACAGAGGTTGGGAAAAGTTGGCCGCAGGGAAGTGGGCCTCTGGCTCAAGCAGCAGCCGGTAGCGGCCCCGGTAATCGTCACGAACGTTCCCCGGGTGGCATACTACGCGGGCGGCCACCACATACTAGTTGATGCTGAGGTCATGTCGATGGACGAGATAATACAATTGGCACGGGGAAATCGAGCCGATTATCTGGCGCTGGAGGTAGACGCAGAAGCGTCCGCCGGGGAACGTACTTCGACTCCGTTTGAAGGACAAAATAGTGTACGTCTTGTCCTCACTCATCCGTATGGCAGACATGGGACGACGATTTACGTCTACAAGTTGAGATGAACCCGTCGACACCCGGGTACAGGAGCTGAAAATCAGGTTGGCTGATGTGAGATCTTCCTTGAAACAAAACGACAATAAGCGAGCAGAGGGTGGTCTCTGTTGATAAAAAGTAGCTCGCTGTCTCCCTGGCTGCACCCAGATGGTGGCGGCCCACGTCGCCATCACCGATACTAGGTTAGGCATTAGCGACATCGAGAGGCGGGGGAAGATTAGTCGATTTAAGTTGGAGCTCTTGACAAGAATCAAAGCGAACGGGGGATTCCTTCGAGGACGGGACTTTAGTAGAGATGAAATTCTCCTTGTCCGAAAGGGGGCTGCTGCTGATTTTCCACACTTTGGGCACCCGTTTCGTCAGGTGATGCAGTTCGTTTCCGGGCCGGCCCTGCCAGGGAAGGCGAAGCCTGCCACGATTCTGGTGATGGCGATCTCTTTTGTCTCGAGGGGTTTTGTTCACCCTGCTCGCCTTCTTCCTGACATCGATCGAGCGGGATGGACCGCGAGCTGCGATCGAGGTAGAAACGAAAAATAGGAAATAGACAATGAAGACTCGGTTGTGTTCAGGGCCAAGAGAGGTATGATATGGGGCAAGTCATGCTTATTACCGGAGGGGCAGGGTACATAGGAAGCCACGCGGTAAAGGAGTTGAGAAGAAAGGGTCATCGGCCCCTGGTCTACGACAACCTCTCCACAGGTCACCGATGGGCGGTAAGAAGAGATGAGTTGATAAAAGGGGATTTAGGGGACAAAGAACATTTACAAGAGGTCATCAAGAAAGAGAAGCCGGTGGCGGTGATGCATTTCGCCGGAAGCATTGTAGTGAGCGAGTCGGTAGAGCGACCGGAGTTTTATTTCCGAAATAACGTAATAAATTCCTTTAATCTCTTAGAGGCAATGCTGGTAAGTGGAGTAAAATATTTTATCTTCTCCTCTAGTGCTGCTGTCTACGGAATTCCTCGCCAGATACCTATCCCCGAAGACCATCCATTGGGTCCGATGAATCCGTATGGAGAGGGGAAGGTATTTGTGGAGCGGGCTTTACAGTGGTACGAAGAAGGCCATGGGCTAAAATATATCTCTTTGAGGTACTTCAATGCCGCCGGGGCCGATCCAGAGGGTGAGCTGGGGGAAAATCACAATCCAGAGACCCATCTCATCCCCCGTATCTTGGAAGTAGCCTCAGGCAAGAGACCTTTTATAGAAATCTATGGCACGAATTACGATACCCATGATGGAACCTGTATAAGGGACTACATTCACGTCACCGATTTGGCCCAAGCCCATATCTTAGCCCTCGATGCCCTTTTGGATGGGACTTCTAGTCGGATTTATAATCTGGGAAATCAAAGAGGGTTTTCCGTCAGAGAGGTATTGGAGGCTGCTCGAGGAGTAACGAGATGTTCCATTCCGGCGAGAGAATCGCCGCGAAGGGCTGGTGATCCACCCGTGCTGGTGGCAAGCTCAAAGAGAATAAAAGAAGAGTTGAGTTGGAAACCCATCTATGATGATCTCGCAAGAATCCTGTCGACTGCATGGAAGTGGATGCAAAGGAGATTATGTTAGAATCTTGCACGAATATCACCCTTGTGTTAGTCTTATCGTAAAGACGTATTTTCTTTAATTTTTATCTAATGGCTCACTGAACTCATTGAGCCGTTTTCTTTTATATAGGAATCTATTTCGTCACTTAAGCTACACACAAGAAAGTACCTTACCCACCCCTTCTAAATATGCTCAAGGAATACAGCGCTACATTCAGGTACATTCTGGTCATTATGGATCTCATCCTTATCTTGCCCGCTTTTTGTCTGGGATACTATCTACGCACGGGGCCTCTCTCTGGATGGATGTGGTTTGAGAGGGCACTCGGCCCACTTCATGACTATGCGTGGCTGCTCTGCTATCTTATTATATTTGCGCCCTTAGTGCTCTATTCAATGGGGGTGTATAGACCATTTACAAAGGTGAGCGTATCAAGGATAAAGATTTGCTCGAAACTTATATTTGAGGAGATTGGGCATAGCACTGAAAAGCTAGGAAATCTAAATTCTGCTGTCAGTAGCAAATGAGAATCAATTTATCTCAATGACACCCACGAATAAGCCAAGTATCCCATACGGCAACAGAAATGTAGCTCAGTGGATTCCCACAAAACTCAGTAAAAATTGCCAGAAACGGATTCCTAATCCTGGTATCGTAGGTTCGAGTCCTACCGGGGGCGCCAATTATTTTGAGGAGTTAGTTCCTTTTCCAACTAGTACGGTCTTCACTTCTTGCAAAGCCCTGCAACTGATCCATAGCCTGCCTAGGATCTTCCATGTCTTATGGTAACTGGAAACTATGTCTATACCCATATAACTGGATAGGAAATTTCCGCTTGACAAAATCATAACTACCCTATAAGAACTCTTCTCGTGCACTACCTCAGTCATTTTGTGGTAAGTCATTTGTGATTACGTTGTAACAATGTAGAATCCTCAGTGCAACAAGCAAGTGAACGAGATCCTCCCTTGCTTGTTGAATGTGGCCTGATAGAAAATGAACCCGTTAATCATTTCTGCAATGTTAGTACAGATCAAAATGTGTAGTCGCTTATAGGGAGGGGATCTTTGCCAGTGATAGAAAGAATTTGGACCAAGTTAAATACGAGATTACATGACTTAATGGCGTTGAAAAAAGAGGGTAAGAAAATAGTCGGGTATATTCCCAATGGATATATCCCAGATGAATTAGTATACGCTTGTGATGCCATACCAATACCGCTTATTCGTGGTGGAGAATCTGCCCCAGTAATGGACTCGACGAAATGTCTCTTGAGATTTCTCGACACCTTTTGCCGGGCGCAAATCGGCTATAGGATATTGACAGAAGAAACACTCTATCAGATCATCGATTTGCTCGTTGTGCCGGTGACAGATAATCATGTGAGAGCAATAGCAGATTCATGGGATTTCTACACTGATCTTGAGGTAGTGCGGTTTGGTGTTCCTCACGCTAAGACCAGCCATGGGCTAACATATTACTTAGAGGGTTTACGATTGGTCAAAGAGAAATTAGAGCAATTGACCGGAAATGACATTAAAGATCAAAGGCTCA
>CP070739.1:424545-438637 GCA_020347705.1 Methanomassiliicoccales archaeon
ACTCATCCACTCTCTCCACGGTACAAATCGATGTGGAGAACACGAAGCTCTTCGATATAAATTATGTGGATTCTGACGGAACGAAAAAACACCCGTTACTGTTACATGCCAGCATACCCGGAGCTATCGACAGAAATCTGTACGCGATGCTTGAGCGAGAGGCAATTAAAATGAAAAAGGGGGAGAAAGCACAGTTGCCGTTTTGGCTCTCACCAACTCAGATCAGATTGATTCCAATATCCGAGGAATTTATCGAGGACTGTAAAAAGCTCTCTGTGGAATTACCAGCGAGAGTGGACATCGATGATAGGGACGAGAAGGTAAGAAGAAAGATCAGGGATGCGGAGAAGGAATGGATAAACATGATCATAGTCCTCGGTGCAAAGGAGAAGGAAAGCGGTAAGTTACCTGTCAGATTAAGGAGCGGGGAGATTAAAGAATATACTGTTGAAACGCTTAAAAAAGAAATCGAGCAAAGGTTGGAGGGTTATCCTTTTGAAGGACTCACGATTCCAATACTTCTTAGCAAAAGGCCGATTTTTAGGGGTTAGAGGGAAAATCTTTCTGGGTAATAATGGCTGACATGCTTATTTTGATTTTTTCTTGGTTTTCTTTGTGCTCTTTTTCTTTGGAGACTTCTTGGTGCTCTTGGTCTTTGTGGTTTTTGTTTTCTTTTTACTCGGCCCCTTCTTTACTTTCTCCTTCTTTGTCTTCTTTTTACCTACTTCTTTCTTGGCTTTCGTGGTCTTTGGTTTCTTCGGTTTCTTTGCGGTGACTTTTTTTACTTTAACACTCTTTACAACGGCCTTCTCAAACTCTTTTTTCAGGGCTTTAATCTCATCTGCTAGGCCGTCTGCAGCCTTCTTTACAGCCGTTTCGGGATTCACTCTTTGGGTTTTCACAGTTAATTTTGGTCGATCGAGCTGTGGATGCCCAGTCTTATAAGCCGCAAAAAGTACATCTTTATCTGAAAGCAACCTATCGACCAATGGGTGCACGAGGGTCTCTTTAACATCTGTGAATTCTATCACAACGGATTTTTTCTCTTTTGATATTAAATTTAGCTCCAAGTTGTCAGCCTCCTAATGGAGTGGGTTGTAGGGTTATATCTGGATTCATTTTTATATTTTTCCTATTTTTTAGTGGTATAGTTGTAGGCTTTATATTCCGAGTAAAAATCCTAAAAGCATTTTCAGGGCCTCTTCTGAGGTCTGGTCTTTGATTTCAGATCTAGAACCGGTGAATCTGAACTCCTTTACCATGGTGGATTTATTTGAGGCAAGACCGATATATACCAGCCCTACAGGCTTATTTGGTTTTTCTCCCCCTGGACCGGCAATTCCCGTCACAGCCAAACCCAAATCGCTTCTTGATACCTTTTTCACACCCTCTGCCATGGCCTTTGCAGTCTCATTGCTCACAGCGCCGAAACTCTCCAGGATAAGCTTTGGCACCTCAAGTAATTGGGTCTTAGAGTTGTTGCTGTATACAACCACACCGCGATCAAAATAATCCGAGCTGCCAGGGATGTTTGTTATCCGGTGGCAGATAAGTCCTCCAGTACACGATTCTGCAACAGATATATTGAGCTTTTTCTCTCTTAAGGCATCCCCCACTCGCTTTTCCAAATCTTCTTTTCCATCACTCATCGGGAATCATCCCCTTGCTTGCAAGCTCCTTTAACCTGCTCAATCCGTTTATTTCGATTATTACCTCTGCTACGTCCTTTGGAACGAGATTTTTCCAATCTTCTTTTGCCAACATTCTTCTTCGTATCTCTGTCCCGGAGTATAATTCGGGTTTGTAAAGTTCTAACTCCACGACCTCAAAGCCCCCCTCTTTAAACAACCGGATGCTCAGTGGATTGTGGGCGTAAACAACATCGAACTTAGGGGTGTGGGAGACCACATGAGCCACCCAGACTGCGTATCTATGAATATCTTCTAAAGTGACGATATGATAATTTTTTATTCCTTCTGCATTTAAGGTCCGGGAGATCATGGTATATCTTTCACCTGATGTGAAGGGATTTTCTTTTGAATGACTGTATTGGGCACTGCCCATGGCGATTACCAAGTATTCTGTTTTTTTCGCAATCTCCTTCACCACCCTCAAATGACCGCAGTGAAAGGGTTGAAACCTTCCTAAAAACAACGCCCGCATCAACATCACTCATAATCGCTTAAATCATCTATCTCCGACATGAAATCCTCTAGATAATCGCATTGAAGGGTGAGATATTTCTTACAATGTTCGCAGCAATTATCATCGAATTGGGTTTTAAGCTTGCCATTGAATTCATAACATTCTCTGTCACAGAACTCGTTTTCTTCATCGTCCCAATCGAATCCCTTGTTCCATTCTTCCATTATTTCATGCCTTCCAATTTACCCTGCACAGCATACGGGCAAAAAAAGCTTTCGACTAAAATGTAATCTATTGGGGATATGGTCTATCCACTGGTCTTTCCACAGGAAGATGAACCTCGGGTTTGGGCTTGGAGACGAGGCTGCTGAGTTTATTAAGCAGGCCATCCTTTTCGGTCCCCACCAGTGCATGTGAGAGTACGTCCTTTAAGGTTTCCACGGCAATTACTTCAATTTTTTCTTTGTACTTGTCCTCAATCAGGACATCGCGCATATTTGCTTTTGGAATTAGAACCTTTTTAATACCCGCCTTGGCTGCGGCCTCGATCTTCGCCGTGATACCACCGACCGGTAGAACCTTTCCCCTCACGCTCAATGAACCTGTCATGCCAACGCTTTGATCCACTTCCACTTCCTCCAATGCAGAGATCACAGCCGCAGCAACCGATATGGATGCCGAATCCCCTTCCACACCTTCATGGGTACCAATAAATTGTATATGAACATCGTACTTGCTGATATCTTCTCCAGTGTATTTTTTAATGAGTGCAGAGACGTTTTGGACGGCTTCCTTGGCGATATCCCCAAGCTTTCCAGTGGCAATTATAGAGCCCCCCGAGCGGGAATGGGCAGGTGTAACCTCGGCCACGATAGGAAGGACTATACCAGAGTACTCTGAGATGCCTGCCTCTCCTCCGCCCATCACGGCCAAACCATTTACCACTCCCACATCCGCACCTTCGGTGACAAATGACCTGTAGTCCTGCCTTCTCTCTATGTATCTGTCGGCCACCTGCTGCTCCAAGGTTCTCGCTATCTGTTTTGCCTTGAGAACATGCTTTTGGGATACTATATCGGCATCCTCTTCATGGGCGATATCGCCCGCAACTCTGATCAAACCTCCAAGTTCTCTAAGCCTCAGTGAAAGCTGTCCTCTCCTCCCTGCCCTTCTTTGGGCCTCGTGGATGATCTCTGCCACTGCCCCCTTATTAAAATGGGGAATCTTCTTGTCTTTTGCGACCTCTTGTGCCACGAACCTGATGAGTTTTTGCCTATTTTGGTTCGTGTCATCCATGGTATTCTTCATGAATATCTCATAACCGTATCCTCTGATACGTGATCTCAGGGCGGGGTGCATTCCCTGAACAGCATCCAAGTTCCCTGCGGCCACAAGGATGAAGTCACAGGCCACGGGCTGGCTTTTGACCATTGCTCCGCTTGAGCGCTCACTTTGGCCGATTATTGGGAATTCCTTCTCCTGGAGGGCCGTGAGTAGGCTCTGCTGAGATTCTAAACGGAGAATATTGATCTCATCTATGAAAAGCACACCCTTGTTCGCCTTGTGAATGGCGCCCACCTCGACGCGCTCATGTGCCGGGGTTTCCAAACCGCCGCTTTGGAAAGGGTCGTGCTTCACATCACCCAATAATGCCCCTGCATGGGCACCGGTTGCGTCGATGAATGGTGGCTTATCATCGGGGGAATGGAAGAGCAGGAGTTTTGGAACCATTAAGGTGTCCCTTCTTCTGCCAGGATAATTAAGCACCATGAACAGCAAAACAGCGGCGAATATCCCTAAAATCAGCACCATTGCATTGATGGTAATTTGCCCTGTTTCAGGATCGCGTTGAAATGAAAGGAGCAACGCTACCACAACTATCATAAAGGCTATTAACATGGTCATTGAAGCCTTCTGCTCTTTTCTTCGCAGGGCTTCGGCTTTCTGTGCTCCTACTATCTCCTTCCCCTTTCCTGCGGGAACCACCCTGATCTTCGGTTCATTTGTGTCCTCAGGATTGTGGTAGGCTATCACATCCTGTAACTCATCTTTCGGTAAAAATTCAGTCATGGATCGGGCAAGCATGGATTTTCCAGTTCCTGGGTCTCCTATGAGCATCACATGTCTTTTCTGCTCTGCCGCCTTTTTAATTACCACCACAGCTTCATCCTGGCCGATGACTTGATCCACGAGCAAATCAGGAATTTTGATATCCTTTGTGGTTTTAAAAATCTGATTCTTTATCCATTTACCGACGCTCGGCAACTCGTCGTCCTCGGAAAATCTGTTTTCGCTCTTCTTGTGAAATAGACTGAACCCCATTTAGAGTCACCAGACTTGGCATATTATTATATGGTGGGTAGAATACATAAACTTTTTCATATATAAGTTTATGTTACTTGATGTATTAATTAGATAGTTTAATCATTGTATACCAACTAACGGTAAAATTATTAAGATAACCGGCGTTGCAGGTCTTGGTGGGAAAATGGACTATGATTTGCCGACTTTAGCAGAATGGTTTCATGGACACTACCAGCCTTACATAGCCCTTGGAATCAGAATGGGGGAGCTCGCGATGCAGCTTCTCGAAGCTAAAAGACATGAACTTGTTATTTTCACTGAGACAGGCACAAGGCCCACTTATTCATGTATGACCGACGGACTGCAGTTAATTACCGGAAGCACCACAGGCAACGGTAAGTTGAAGGTGCTTGAGAAGGGGACTTTAGCCGCGACTTTTTTAAAAGATGATAGACAATTAATGATCAAAGCAAAGGATTTCAAGTTCGATTTGGATTATATTGCAAAAGCGGAGCCTGAAGAACTTTTTTCTTGGACATGGAAGTGAAAAATGTAAATGATATGATAAGCCAATGATCATTTCAATCTTAGAACATCATAAAGGAAGAAATCCCTTGCAACCCTCGTTTGAATTTTCCATTTAATTTCAGAAGCACTGCATTCACCGTTGTAAAGCCAAACACATTTTTCTAAAAGCACCTTGTCCCTGTTCGCATATTTCAGGACCTGCTCGGTCTTTGTAAACATTTTATCGGCAAAATAACACAAGACTTTCAAATCCTCCCCCCACTGCTTCTGCCATTCACGTTGATAACCACTCAGGGTCTCTTTGTCGAACGCATCATGCTCAACCGCGTACTCCACGGTGCTTGCAGCTATCTTGCCTGAGCTCATGCCGTAATATATTCCATCCCCTCCAATTGGGGATACAAACCCCGCAGCATCTCCAATAAGTAACATTCCATCGGAATAGGATGTCTTTATACACCCTCTCAGCGGTATTGGGGCTCCTTTGGGTTTTTTCTGTTTGATTTTGTCTGGAACAAGGCCTTTCTTTTTAAGAAAGGCCAAGTAGGTTGAAAATTGTTTCATAATATCTATTTTTTTCATTTCGTTCCAAAATGCGCCAAAGCCGATGTTGAGTGCGTTTTCTTTTGAAAACGTCCATGCATAACCGTAAAGGTTGTTTGGTTTGAGATGAAAGTAAGAGGTGTGCTCTTCACCGAATCTGTCAATAATAAAATCTTCACCTACCTCATATTCCTCCATAACAGCGAGGCCGATATCCGATTCAGGCCATTTCGGAGGTAAACCCTCTTTCCTCCTGAGATATTTCGCAACTGGATCGTAAATACCACCTGCACCTATTATGACCTTGCCCCGAACTTCCTTTCCGTCATTTAAATGAAGGATGTAGCCGTCACTTCTTGCAGAGACGGATTTTACCCGAGTATTTTCTCTGAGTTCTGCACCAGCACTTGTAGCAAAGTCGGCTAACATAGCATCGAAATGTATCCGTTGGACATTGTACATGACCGTCTTTTTTGGATTGTAATCCACGAAATTATTGAGGCTAGGGGGATACATCTTTGCCCTGCAACATATTGAGTGGGGGATTTTTTTAATGCCATGCCGTACATAATCAAATTCATCGATTACACTAGGCCTCAGAGCACCACCGCAGGGTTTGTCCCTGGGAAATGAACTCTTTTCAATAACCACCACTTTCAGGCCTTTTTTTGCGAGATATCTCGCCGCTGTCGATCCTGATGGCCCAGCACCACAAATTGCGGCATCGTATTTATCCATCCTATCTAATCATTATAAGGTCGTGGCCGTATATATCAATTTTGTAGAACCGACCACTATTAGCCCTAGTCTAATAGGGACATAACAAGGGCTTGAGTATCGTCTTAAAAATCAATCCAAACAGCAACTTTTATAAAAGGGTACATCATTCACGGCGTCGAGGATATCAAATGCCGTCTGGCTATCCTTTGGAAACAGGTGTGGCCTGCTACTGCTCACCTAGAACGATAGGAATACAAAACGTTTTTTTTTACAGGGATTTTGGGAACCCAAGTGATGGGCTAATCAGCTGCGACCCTCAATCATTGCCTGTGTTACGGAGATGATATAATCGTCCGCAAGAAAATGGATATAGAGCGCAGCAGGGATAGGTTCGCTCCACATTATCTGGAGCACGAAAAATGGAAATTGGGGGATTATGGAGCGCATCCCATAGATAAGTATCTCAGACCAGGGAGGATTCCACATATATGGTGCAGCGGCTGCGGTTTAGGCATCTCCATGACCTGTTTTATCAGTGCATTGGAGGAGAGCGGCCTCCCCTTGGAGAAGAACTGTGTAGTCTCGGGCATTGGGTGCACCGGAAGAGTTGCAGGTTATCTGAAACTGGATTCCTACCACACGACACACGGCAGGCCCATTCCCTTTGCAACGGGGCTGAAATTGGGGAATCCCGAGCTTACAGTCACTGTGTTTTCCGGTGATGGTGATCTATTTGCCATCGGGGGAAATCATTTTATACACGCTGCCAGACGCAATGTAGATATCAATGTAATCTGCGTGAACAATTTCAATTACGGTATGACGGGAGGGCAGGTAGGGCCCACGACCCATCTGAAGGCAAGGACGACAACCACACCTTACGGCAATTTCGAGCAGGCCTTTAATTTACCCCATGTTGCCATAGCCAGCGGCGCCGTTTATGTGGCAAGATGGACGACGTTGCATGCCAGAAGATTGAAGGACTCCATAAAGGAAGCGTTGCTTAAGAAAGGGTTCTGCTTCATTGAGATCATCGCCCCCTGTCCAACTGCCTATGGAAGAAGAAACAGGCTGGGCACCGGTTTAAACGAGATGAAATACTACAAGGAGCACAGCGTGATTAGGCACAATGCAGATCCTGCTGAGGCTGAGCTGGTTTTAGGCGGCGACATAGTGGTTGGCAGGTTCCGAGATGAAGAGAAACCCACTTTCCTGGATATGCAAAGGGAGGGCATATTAGATGTCATGTCTGGCAAGGGAGGGGGTAAAAAATGAGCCGTGTGGATGTCAAGCTCTGCGGCTTCGGAGGGCAAGGCATCGTTCTATCGGGCTATATATTGGGCAAGGCCGCATCCATCTTCGATAAGAAGGAGGCCGTGCTCACACAGAGTTACGGCCCCGAGGCCAGGGGAGGGGCATGCAGTGCGGATGTGGTAATATCCGAGGCTAAAATAGATTATCCTTATCTCAAGGATGTTAACGTACTGGTTGTCATGAGCCAGGAGGCCTATGGCACCTATACCAAGAAGTTGGGTAAAAACGGAATATTGCTCATCGATGAGGATCTAGTGGAGATGGAAACTAAGTCGAGGAAATGGAAGGTGTATAAGATCCCTGCCACGAGATTCGCAGAAGAGCTAGGCAAGAAAATCGTTGCCAATATCGTGATGCTCGGATTCTTTACAGCGGTGACTGACGTAGTCAGCTATGAAGCCATGAAGAATGCTATCCTATCCTCTGTTCCAAAGGGAACTGAGAAGCTCAACGAAAGCGCCTATGAAAAGGGCTACGAGTATGGAAAGGAGGCCAAAAATTGAGCGATTCCGTGTTGGTGATAGGAGGGGGAATAGCAGGTGTTCAGGCCGCACTGGATCTTGCCAATGCTTCTATTCATGTATATCTAGTGGAAAAGACACCCTCCCTGGGAGGGAGAATGGCACAACTTGATAAAACATTCCCTACAAACGATTGTGCAATGTGCATACTCTCCCCAAAACTCGTGGAGGTGCAGAGACATCCTAATATCGAGGTTTTGGTCAATTCAGAGGTTGTGGAATGTAAGGGCAAGGAAGGCAACTTCAAGGTCAAGGTCGTAAAACATGCCCGTTTCGTAGATGAAAAGAAGTGCACAGGTTGTGGCCTTTGTGCAGAAAAATGTCCAAAAAAAGTTGCAAGTGAACTCGATTTAGGTATGGCTCAAAGAAAGGCGATTTATACACCCTTTCCCCAGGCCGTCCCTCTAATTTACACTATTGATTCTGATAACTGCATATATTTTATAAAAGGAAAATGTCGTATATGCGAAAAAAACTGCGAGAGTAAGGCCATTAATTTTAAACAAAAGAAGAGGGAAATAAAACTTGATGTGGGTTCCATTATCGTTGCAACTGGATTTGATCAATTCAATCCAAAGGCAATCAAGGAATACGGCTATGATCTTTATGAGAATGTTGTTACTGCATTGGAATTCGAGCGTCTTTTAAACGCCTCGGGACCAACGGAAGGAAGGATCCTCTGTCCTTCTGATGGCAAGGTACCAAACAGCATCACGTACATCCAATGTGTGGGCTCAAGGGATGAAAACCACTGCCCTTACTGCTCACGGGTCTGTTGTACTTATGCGATTAAAGAGGCCATGCTGGCAAAGGAACATGAAGATAAAATAAAAGAGCAGAACATTCTTTATATGGACATGCGCACCTTTGGAAAGGGATTCGAGGAATACTATCTGAGATGTAAAGACGAGGTAAAAGTAAATTTCCTAAGGGGAAGGGTATCTGAGATTGTTGAAGATCCAGATGGTAAATCCCTGTTGATAAGATATGAAGACACCGAGAAGGGCACATATAGAGAGATTACAAGCGATATGGTGGTTCTTTCATCGGCTCTGATACCTTCTAGTTCCAACGAAAAACTGTCCGAGCTACTCGGTATAGACCTTGACGAGAATGGATTTTTCAAGGAAGGGGAAATGGGAAGCGATCCTGTTACAACTACAAAAAAAGGGATATTCATCTGCGGCTGTGCCCAGGGACCAAAGGACATCCCGGATAGTGTGGCACAGGCCTCAGCGGCCTCGGCAAAGGCTCAGGTTTTTGTGAAGGAGAGATTTGAAGTGGAATGCATGGCAGATGATTCTGAATTAGAAGAGACGGAAAACGAAATATCCAAAGAAGAGATGGGGGATGAACCTAGAATCGGTATATTCGTCTGCCACTGCGGGATCAATATCGGTGGAGTGGTGAATGTAAAAAAGGTGGTTGATTACGCGAAGGATCTTCCATATGTTGTGGAGGCTCAGCACAACCTATTCACATGCTCGGAAAACACACAATCCATAATCGAGGACACAATTTCCAAACGAAAATTAAACAGGGTGATTGTTGCTGCTTGCACTCCACGAACCCATGAGCCTTTATTCAGGGAAACATGTACAAAAGCAGGATTGAATCCATATCTTTTTGAGATGACTAATATAAGAGAGCATTGCTCATGGGTCCATAGCAATGAAAAGGAAAAAGCCACAGAAAAAGCTGAGGAACTGTTACGAATGGCAGTTGCAAAAGCCCAGAATCTTAGGCCTCTTTCTCGTAAAACAGTTCCAATTGAGCAAAAAGCCCTTGTGGTCGGTGGTGGAATTGCCGGGATATGTGCAGCACTTGATATATCAAATCAGGGCATCCCAACAATATTAGTGGAGAAGCAACCAAAACTTGGTGGAAGATTAAACCATATCGCAACCTTATCTCCTTCAAACATTAAATCATCCGAGTTATTAAAGAAGATGTTGGCACTGCTTGACTCATCCAAGGTTCAGGTTCATACTAATACCGAGATCGAAAACATCGAGGGTTTTGTGGGCAACTTCGATGTGACTTTGAAATCCAAGGCCGGGAAATCTACTAAAAAAAAGCAACAATTCAAGGTTGGAGCGATCGTGATAGCAATAGGATCAGAAGAATTCGGTCCCGGAAATAGGTTCTCCCACAAACAATATCCCAACATCATAACAAATTACGAGCTTGAAAAACAATTGGCCCAGAAGAAAATTCCCTTTAAAAATAAAAAGATTGCTTTCATCTTGTGCGTGGGTGCAAGGGAGAGGGAAGGTAATCGTGGATGCTCAAGGTACTGCTGTCAAGTAGCAATCAAACAGGCGATCGAACTTGCCGAGAACAAAAACAGTGTTACGGTTTTTTACCGGGACATCCGAACCTTTGGAAAAGGTGCAGAAAAGATGTACAAAAATGCCGCCTCAAAAGGGGTGGATTTCATTCGTTACGATGAGGGCAGTCCCCCGAAGATACAGAAAAAGGGTAAGGCTCTTTTGGTATACGATACATTATTGCAAGAAAATATATCTATTGAATGTGACAATGTTGTTCTAGTGGTTCCCATGGCACCTCCTTCTGATGCCGAGAGGTTCCAGGACATGCTCAAGATACCAAGAGGGGAAGACGGCTTCTTTTTGGAGCAGCATCCCAAATTAGCCCCGCTTCAAACAAATACTCAGGGAATATTCCTTTGCGGATGTGCACAGGCTCCAAAGAATCTCCAAGATACCATTGCACAGGCAAGTGGCGCAGCCTCCCAGGCCATTGCATTACTCTCTCGAAATACAAGCGAAGTGGAAGCCGCAGTAGCTAAAGTTGAAGAAAATCTCTGCTGGGGTTGTGGAACATGTACTGAAGTTTGCGAATTTGGAGCACCGGGATTAACCTCCTTAGAGGAGGATAAGATAGTAAGCCAGATCAATGAGGCCCTCTGCAAAGGCTGTGGAACGTGTGCGGTTTTATGTCCATCCGGAGCTATCACACCCTTGCATTTTACGAGATCCCAGATTCTCAGCATGATACAGGCATTCGGGGGTGGAAGTGGTGAGTAATTTCGAGCCAAAGATACTTGCATTCGCTTGTAACTGGTGCTCATATGCTGGTGCCGATTTGGCGGGAATTTCCAGGAAACAGTATCCACCCAATGTTAGAATAATCAGGGTGATGTGCTCAGGTCGTGTAGAGCCCATTTTCGTTCTCTCGGCCTTTGAAAACGGTGCTGATGGGGTACTGATCACAGGATGTCATATAGGAGATTGCCACTATAAATTTGGAAATAAAAATGCCGAGATCATGGTGAAGCAGGCAAAGGAGCTTCTTTCCACCCTTGGAATAAGTTCTGAGAGGTTGCGCCTTGAATGGGTTTCTGCCTCTGAAGGTCAGAGGTTTTCCGAGGTTATGACAGATTTCACAAAAGAGGTGGCTGATATGGGGCCAAATCCCATGTTCGCTAAGACTGCGGAGGCAAGAAGGTGAAGGAAGGTATTAAGTCTGCATTCAAAGAAACAAAGGCATACTATTGTCTGGAGTGCGGAAAATGCACAAGTGCCTGTCCTGTCTCGATATACTATCCTGGATTCTCACCGAGATTGCTGGTAAAAAAGGCTCTCCTTGATTTCGAGGGGGATTTACTTTCAGATAAAAATATATGGGACTGCCTTACCTGCAATCTCTGCAATGATGTGTGTATGTCGGATGTGCAATTACCTGAATTTATCAGAGCAATAAGAGCGGAGGCACAACCAACAGGTAACGAAGGCTGTGAATCCCACTGCGGTATCCCACACGCCGTATCAAGAATCATGACCAATCCAAACCTCAAACAGAGTCGATTGGAATGGATAACAAAGGATATGAAATTCTCAAAAAAAGAAGGTGAATATCTCTTATGGGTGGGTTGCGCACCCTACCATAAAACCATATTCCCTGATTTCGATGATGGAACGGACATACCGAAGGCAGCCCTTCACCTGCTGAATTTCTTTAATATAACACCTGTTGTTCTCCCTAATGAAAAATGTTGCGGTCACGACATGTTATGGCTGGGGCAAAAAAAGACCTTTGAGGATCTTAAGGAGCAGAACAAAAAGGCCATTGAAGACTCGAAGGCAGAAAGAATAATCACCGCATGCGCTGAAGGTTATTATACCCTTAAAAATGATTATAATCTTGAAACAGAAGTTATTCACATCTCACAATTTCTTGCCGATAAAATCGAAAACGAGGAAACGAAATTTAAAGTGTCCAAGAAAATGAAGGTTACATACCATGATCCATGTAGGTTGGGTAGATTTGCAGGTGAATACGAGGCTCCAAGAAGGATAATAGAAGCCTTGCCTGGTGTGGAATTTGTGGAAATGGAGAAAAACAGGCACAAATCACCTTGCTGCGGTGTATCTGCCTGGATGAATTGCGATGATTTTTCTAAAAACATGAGATTTAAAAAGCTCACAATGGCAAAAGATGTGGGTGCAGATGTTATTGTTACAACCTGTCCCAAGTGTAGAATACATCTGAGGTGTTACACCACAAATGAACATGGACATAGAGGATTTGACCCTCCTTTGCGCAAGATCTCTAGGCCTATTGGATAGAAGGAGATGAGAGCATGGATGAAGCAGCTGTAGAAAATGAAACTGAAAAAGTAAGTTCAAATGAAAATAAGATCACTCGAAGAAAACCGAGAGTAGGCGTTTATGTTTGCCACTGCGGATTGAATATCGCGGGCTCCGTAGACTGCGAGGATGTAGCAAAGTTCGCAGAGGACTTGGACTGTGTAGTGCTCTCAAAACATAACAGATATACTTGCTCCGAACCTGGCCAGGAGGAGATTAAAAACGATATAAAGGAGCATCATCTGGACAAGGTGGTTGTTGCCTCTTGCACCCCAAGATTGCATGAACCAACATTCAGGTCCACATGCGAGGCAGCAGGACTCAACAAATACAATTTTGAGATGGCCAACATTAGAGAGCATTGCTCTTGGGTGCATTTACATGATAAAAAGGCGGCAACAGACAAGGCAAAGGACCTCGTGAAGATGGCGGTGGCCAAGGCCAAGCTTCTGGAGCCCCAGGTGGAAACAGAGGTGCCGGTGACGAGGCGAACCTTGATCATGGGCGCAGGAGTCGCAGGTATTCAGGCCGCCTTGGATTTGGCCGATGCGGGATACAAGGTATACCTTGTGGAAAAGGAGCCCAGCATCGGTGGTAAGATGGCGCAGATTGACAAGACTTTTCCCACCATGGACTGTTCCATCTGCATTCTCGCACCCAAGATGGCAGAGGCAGGTAGGCATCCCAATATAGAGCTTATCACCAATTCTGAGGTCACGAATATTTCAGGTTACATCGGCAATTTCAAAGTTACTATTCATAAAACTCCAAGGTATGTGACTTCTGACTGCACGGCATGCGGAGACTGCGTTGAGGTTTGTCCTGTGGCAAAACCAAATGAGTTCGATATAGGCCTTGCCCTAAGAAAAGCTATATACACACCCTTTGCACAGGCTGTACCCTCAAGTTATGTGATCAACATGGATGACTGTTTGGGTTACCAGCCAATTGCATGCGGAAAGTGCAAGGAGAAATGCGAGCGCGAGGCTATTGATTTTGATCAGGTACCAGAGGATTTAAATATCGAGGTGGGCACAGTCATCGTGGCAACAGGAGTTGATGTCTACGATCCAACTGTCCTTGACGATTACGGTTATACAAAATATCTGAATGTGATAACCTCATTGGAATTCGAGCGTTTGATCAATGCAGGAGGTCCATCAGCTGGGAGATTGATTAGACCCTCGGATGGTAAGATCCCTAAGAAGGTTGGTTTTATTCAATGTATTGGTTCCCGAAGCCAGAAGAAGGGAAATCCGTACTGCAGCAATGTGTGCTGTATGAACACGATAAAGGATTCACTGCTTATCAAGGAGCACTGGCCCGAGACCGAAATCGAGGTGTTTTACATCGATATCAGAGCCTTTGGCAATGGCTTTGAGGACCTTTATAAGAGGGCAAAGG
>CP070739.1:438737-450752 GCA_020347705.1 Methanomassiliicoccales archaeon
GAGTGCGGAAAGTTCCCCTGTCCTCTCCTTTACAGAAATCATGATCACGGTGGATATGAAGAGGAGTGCCACGAGAATGGTGATCCCTGCCACCATCTCCGAAAAGCCCCTGTATGTGGAGGTGAATCTCTCGATCTCCTCCCTTACGTCCTGCTGAGTCAGAGCCGAAATTTCATTTGCAGATTCGAAATCGTTTTCAAGCCAGTGCTTCACCTCTTCTGCATCGGAGGGATTATAGAGATCGATTACGATGGTATCGGCGGAGTCGTTTTGGAGTTTGTTGGTGACGTACTGGAGTTCGGATAGATGCAGTGTGGCGCTCATCTCTCCTTCATCCTCGAAGGATTGGGTCATGATGCCTTTGATAAAAAACTGTGTTGTATTTTCAATCCACTGTGTGTAATTCTCGGCTGCGGCCGGTAATTCTGTAGAAATGTACACGTTATCCTCTAAGCCAACTTCCAGATATTCGGCGAGTATGCTGTTTACCAGGATCTCGCGGGTGAAGTTTATAGAGTCCGGCCCCTTAATGAAATCCCCTCCCTCGTAGAAAGGGTCGCCTTTAGTGGGCAGGTAGTCACCTTCGATCACCTTGGCAAGGCCGAAGACCTCGCTTACCTCTCTTGTACCTCCTTTGGCAAGTATGCTCGTGATTTTCGGAATACCATCCTCGCTGTCCGTGGTGTTTGCCGAGATGTAAATGCGCTCCCGCAGATACGGATATGCGCCTTTTATCTGTTGATTCGAGGAGTTGATCCTATGGGCCAAGTCCCTAGAATCGGAAAACTCACCTGTTCCTATGAAGATATCGCTTCCCTTTGGCATCACCAGAATGTCGATTCCGCTTTCTTCGATTATCTCGTCGGTACTTACCCTTATTCCCTCTGAAATTGAAAACATGATCATAGCCAGGGTGATGGCAAGAGACACGCCGGCGATGGTCAACACAGTCCTTGCCGTTCTTCTCCTTAAATTCTTTAGGGGATACATATTTTGGCTCCGCATTGAAAATTGTGTGATTCCGAATCCCATAGTCCCTATCGTGCCCTATCGTTGGAATCATTGGCTTCTTTTCGGCATTTTTTGAATGGAATGGATGGTATATTAATGTTGTTGTTGGCAGGCCAAAATGCGGGCTCTAGAGGAAATAAAATGTCCTGGAGTTTTTCCGAAAAAGTGTAAAATGTTCTGAACCGAAGGAGGTGTCCCTTACAATAGTAAATACAAAATAACTTATATAGCTATATATATCGCCCTTGCCATGTCAATCATGTCAGGGCTGGGTAACAAGGTTTCTGCAGGGCCCAAAACAACGATCGCGATCATTCTTGTGTTGACCATAATATTCACTTATTTTGGCTCGTCTTTCGAGAACGATGCTGACCCCGAATCTTTTAACCCGGATCATGAACTCATCCAGGCCTCAGATGATGCGAGCAATGCGTTCGGCACCCAATCGTACAGTCTACTTATGATAGTCAAACCGGGGGATAACAACGTCCTCCAAATCGAAGATATGAAGACCCTTATCGAGTTCGAGGATACACTCAGAAATGATGATGATGTGTCCTCGGCCATCGTTCCCTCTCAAAACAACCCTACAGGTTTTGCATCACTTTCAGGTATGCTCGTAATGTCATACGGTCTTCTTAAGAGCAGGGCGGAAATGGACACGATGTTGATGGGTTTGGATCAGAGTCTAAGCGGCCTTTATTCGCTTCTCAACAACACGGCCGTATCCAACGAAACCAAAGCCCAGGCCCTGATGGGTAATCTGACCATCATAAACGGGACGCTCAGCACCCTGCAAAACGGAAACAACGGTGCGATACCTGAATTCAACAAAACCCAATCCCTGGCAACATTAGATGCCATATCTTTCGAGCATAGCCCTGATCCTGTTCCCACTTTCCTTGGAGAGCTTCAAGGATATGATGTCCAAAATGCCATCACACAAACCTCTTCATTGATAACTTCCATAGATTCAACAATCGATTCGATTCTACCCTACATGGAGGTGCTTGCAGGGATGCCGTTGGATCCAGTCAATGGAACCCAGATATTGATGGGGCTTGATTTTGCACTTCCAACCATGGAAGCAGGAGCGCAATCTCTTGACGGATCCATATCAGGCATATACTACGGGGCCCTGGCCACCTTGACAAGGGATTTTAGTGAAAGCGGCGGCTCGAATGCCAAAGGCACAATAATCAACATAAATTTCAACGTGGAATTGGATGATGAGCAAAGATACACAGTGGAAAAAAGGATACATGATTTGGCCGAGGAACAAGAGGGGGATTTGAAGTACGGGGTGCTGGGTAACGAATTGATTAACGAGGAGATTCAAAACACAATGGACTTCTCACAGATGTTTTTACTGGTGCTGGTATTCGTTCTTATCGTATTAATTCTATTTTTTACCTTCAGAAGCGGATTCGACACGGTTTTAACCTTATTGGCCCTTGGAATGGCCATCATATGGTCCTATGGGGTCTCCATTTTATTGGGTATTCAGGGCAGCATAATAGCAACGGTGGTTCCCATTTTGCTTGTAGGTCTTGGTGTTGACTACGGGATTCATATGACCATGAGATTTCGGGAAGAAAAGGGAAAGGGGAGTAAGAATCCAAAGGCAATATCCATCGCCATTGGGACCGTGGGCATGGCCCTGCTTTTGGCCACGATAACGACGAGCATAGGCTTTATGTCCAACACGGTTTCGAGTCTTTCGATTCTTAAGGATTTCGCGATCATGGTCACTGTGGGCATCGTCTCTTCCTTTATCATCATGACCACGTTTTTGCCCGCAGTAAAACTTGTGGCAAGCGAAAGGCGCGATCGAAAAAAGAAGAAGAAAAATATGGAGACGGACTCCAAAGCCAACAGGGTGAAGAACAACTCTAAGAAGCATGCTGTTTCCATAGTCACGGTGGGCGCAAAGGCTGGGGATAGGGCTCCTTGGGCAGTTTTGATTATACTGATGATCATTTCCGGGGTAGCTGGTTACGGAGCGAGCCAACTGAGCACAGTGTTCGATTTCAGGGAATTCATTCCAAGGGACACAGATGCCTACGATAATTATGTGTTTTTAATCGACGAGTTCGAATTCGGGGATCAGGAATACGGGGAATTTTATATCACAGGAAACGTCGCCACACCAGAAGTTTTGAGTGCCATGAACCAGACCATCTCAAACACACAGGATGATAACCAGATTGTTCCTGGTATACCTGCTAGGTCGATTCTGTCGGTGATGCAGAAGTATGCAAACCCGGCCACATCAACGGATTTCAACCAATCGTTTGTCGAGTACTGGACATTATCGGATCCTGATGGAGACGGTGTTCCGAACAGCAATGTCAAAACACTTTTCGACATACTGTACAACTTTGATGTATCTAATTCAGAAGTGATGTCGGTTCTACACAGAGATGGGGACGGAAACTACGATGCGGCCCTAATTCAGGTGAGGGTAACAAGCGACAATCTAAAAAAGGCGGATGTACTGGTGGAGGAACTCAACGAAGATGCCGCTCCCTTGAAAGCATTGGAGAATGGGGCTCTAAAGAAGGTGTATGTCATAGGCGGCCCCGTTGTAATCAACGTCGTTGTAACAGAGATGAATGAAGGCCAGATAAGGTCAATAATCATCACGATCGCAGCCTCGTTTATCGTTCTCACCATCGTGTTTTTCCTTTTGGAGCGCTCGTTCGTACTGGGCCTTATCACCATCATTCCGGTGATCCTTGTCATCTTATGGATTCTGGGAACCATGATAATCTTTGGATACAATCTGAATGTCATGACCATCACAATAGCCTCCCTTACTGTGGGCATGGGTATCACTTATTCGATTCATATTTCGGAAAGATTCACAGAGGATCTGAAATATTTCAAGACCCCTGGTGAGGCCTGCGAGAACACCCTGACCCATACCGGGATGGCTTTAGCCGGAGCCTTCTTGACAACTGCAGGTGGATTCGGTATTCTTTATTTCCACAAGCTACCGCCTCTTCAACAGTTTGGGGTGCTCATCGCCTTATCAATCACCTACTCGTTTTTAGCCTCGGCATATATATTGCCAACTTTCCTGATTCTCTGGGCCAAGTGGCGGAACAATTATAGAGCAAAGCGGGGAATAGAAGAAGAGGTAAGGGAAAAGCAGGATGAAGAAATGGAAAATGCCCCAAAAGAAGAGCCAGGTGAAGAAGAACCAGTTGATCAAGAACTAAAAACCGATGAATTAGAGGAACATGAAATTGAAGTGAAAGTGAAGGATGAAGAGAATTAAAAAGTCACAACTTTAATTTTTATCGCCTTATCGGGACATGCGTACCCGCACTCGTTGCAGTCCTCGCAAAGAAATTCCGTGACCTCGATTTTCTTGTCCGTGATTCTGATTGCAGAACAGGGACATCTGTCCACGCATATCGGCTCTACATACGTTCCGCAGAGATGGCATTTTTCGTAATCGATTTCCACTACCATGTATAACACCCATCCTATTCTTTCTTCTCCTTGGAAATGCGCCGAAGGCACACCCCATCCCCTCGTGGGATGGCCTTTAATGTCTCCAGCTTGACGTTCGTGTTGAAGAGTGCGTTGATGTCCTTGATCACCGTTTGAAACCACATATCGCAACCCTGAACATCCTCCTCCATAGGAGCACCGTAGCGCCTTGCGAACTCAGGCCAGGGGCAGCGGTCCCACTGCACATAGATCTCATCCTCGTTTTCCCCGGGAAGGAGCTTGGCATCCTCGCCCATCATAGTGGAGCTGTTCACTATACACTGCGCGATATCCTTGATATAACTTGGTTTGGATACATCCAACATGGTAAAGTACGCCTTGGCCGTGTCGTGGCCCACAACCTCCCAGGCCTTCAGGACCAGGTCGATTGGCTCGAATTCCGGCCTTGAGCATTCGATTGCAGCTTCCCGCCATTCGTACCATGTGGCCCTCGTGATGTTTCCCAGGGCCTCGAACTTGTTCATAAGTTTCCTGATCTCTTTTTCGGAATCAACTGGCATCTGTTCACCATCCTCAAATCCTAATTCCGGTTCTGTAACCGTCGTGAAGGGCATTCGATAATGTTCTGGGGACCAGGGCGTCGCCTATCACATGGGTTTCTATACCCTGCTCCTTTGTGAAATCCTTCAGGTCCACCAGGGGTTCACGCTCGGCGTATATGATGGTATCGCAGGCAATAGGGATCTTGGTGTTGTGCAATCCCTTTACCACGACCCCTGAATCTGTGATCTCCTCCAATGAGCTGTTCTTGTAGACCCGAACCCCGCTGTCATGGAGGTATTTGATGTATCTCCAGACAAAGGAGGGATTGACGTCCTTGCCCACCTTTCTTTCCAGGCTAACTAATGTTACCTTCTTACCTTGTTTGGATAGTTCAAGTGCAACTGCAATTCCTGGTTTCTTACCACCCCACACAACCACCTTGTCCCCAACCTCGGCTTTACCCTCTAAAACGTCCAATGTACTTACCACATTAGTGCCATCAAAACCAGGGATCTGATCAGGTCTGAACTTAGCTCCAGTGGCAATTACAACTGTATCAGGCATTTCCTCATCAATAACCTCAGGTGTTACGGTTGTGCCCAAATGCATTTCTACTTTCGCTTTTTCACATTGGGCCTTTAAGAAGTCGATCACACCGTACAACTCCTCGTCTCCGTAAGGCGCCAGGGAGGCCTGAATCAGCTGGCCTCCAAGTTTTTCATTTTTATCATACACATGGACCTCATGGCCTCTTTTTGCTGCAGCTGCTGCGCATTCCAGTCCGGCAGGTCCTGCACCGATTATCATGACCTTCTTGTCCATCTCTGCAGGGGCGATCTGCCATTTTGGATCCCATTCATGGGCGCATACAGGATTGACGTAACAGGTCATGGGAGCGTCCCTGAACAATCTCGCAAGGCAGAGGTTGCATGCAACGCAGGGCCTGATATCTTCGGGCCTTCCTTCAAGCACCTTCTTTGGCATGAGGGGGTCCGCGATCATGGGCCTGCACATCTCCCATATGTCGAGAACGCCGTCGGAAATGGCCTTGTCTGGGAGTTCTGGTAAAAACAATCTGTAGGCCATTGAGACAGGTACACCTACAGTTTCCTTGGCACGCTTTGCATTGTAGAGCCAGGTGCCTTGGGGAATGTCCCTTGAAATCACCGGTACGCTGGACTCCTGCCATCCCTGTGTGACACTGAGACAGTCCACACCGGCCTTCTCGGCCATCTTGTAGGTGATCATGGACTCCTCTGGCGTGTTGCCCCCGACATCGTCGAGAAGTTCTTCAGCGCACAATCTAATAATGATGGGAACATCTTTTCCGCAGACATCTCTTACGGCTTCGATGACTCTCACCATGAAAGTGCATCGGCCTTCAATATCTCCTCCATATTCATCTGTCCTTCTGTTTGTGTATGCAGATAAAAAGTTTGAAACAAGATACCCAACTATGCCCGAGATTTCCATGATATCGAATCCTGCTTCAAGACCTCTTCTCGTGGCCTCGGCGTGCTCCTTTATGCACAATTCTATGTCTTCCTTGCTCATCTCTTTCACAGGTTTAAAGACCCTAAGCCTCTGGGGAATGGCCGAGGGACCGACGCAGTAGGGAAGCTCCACGCCGCCTACTCTTCCGCAGTGCATGAGCTGGTAATTGGAGATAGCTCCCTCTTCTTTGATTGCGTCTGCGAGCCTCTTCAAACCAGGAATGAATTTATCGTCAAAGGCCGCGGCCTGGCCCACATAACCCTGTCCTTCCCCTTTTGGGTCCATGTAAACCCCTTGGATGGTGCATATGCCGCCTACGACCCCTTTGGCCCTTTCTCGAATGTACGCAACATCTGCGTCGGTGACATAACCATCGTCGTCGTTGAGGTTGTCTTCTGTTGCCGCGTACTTGATCCTGTTGGGAATCTCAAGGGACCCTATCTTGATGGGTTTGAAAAGATGAGGGTACTTATCGTATCCCGGAAACTGCGTGTAATCCCATTTCTTATCGGAAGCCATAACAATCACTCCCCCAAATTAATCGTCGGGTAATTTTGAGAATGTTCCCGATAATGGGCTAGATTAATATAAAAATTTCCTTGCATCTTTGGAAATAAAATCAATTGTATTATTGGTGTTCATTTGGTATTCCGTCCCCCTCCACCTTCACCATCCTCATCTCATGATAGCCCGTAATAACTTTATGATAGCCGGAAAGCATTTTATCGAGTTCAAAATCACCGGTATCGACCCTCAACTTCGGGGTTTGGGACATCTTATTTGGTGTTGCCGCGATTCTGATGTTCTCTATACCTACCTTCCTCAGGACTTCAGGGCTTAACTGCTTGTTTCCCCTACCGAAAACGAAGCCTTGGGCTCCGATGACGCTTACTATTATTACTGCTCTTTCCCCACCTTCCAAGAGCTCAAGAAGTTTCTGCTCATTCACATCCTTTGCAATCAACTTTCCATCCTTAACAACATCCACACCCAAGAGAGTCTTTTTGATTCCCAATTCCTTTCCTATGCTTTCCATGGTGGAGCCTGCACCCAGGATAAAGAGAGAGTCTTTTTCCTCCTTTATCAGCTCTACAACATATCTTGCGATCGCCTCCTTTGCAGATTCCTCATTCATTCCCTCATAAACTGACTTACTAGCCTGAATCAGGGTGTCCTCGAAGGGGGTCTTGGCATAGCCGAACAATCGTGCCACAAGCCTCCCTTTCCTGTATTCTTCCTCGTCTATATCCATGATTTCGGCTTCGGTTGATCCGTACATTCCTTTTGAAAAACCGAGAACAACTTCCGCAGTGGCCTTGGGATTCACACCAAATACAGCCGAGAACATTTTAACCCCTGCAGGTATGCCTATTAAGGGAATGTCCTTTTCAACCGCATCCAGGATATCCCTTGCAGTGCCGTCACCTCCACAAAAAAGTATCAATTCTACATCCATTTCCTTGAATCTCAAACAGGCCTGTTTCGTGTGTTCTGCGTTCGTGAGTTCAGGTGCATCATAAACAACCTCAAAATCCTTCGTACTTTCGTAACCCGCCTTTTTCAAAACATCCTCACCCATTGTATTCGAGCATGTGAGCCATTTGATATCGGCCTTCTTTTGGGATATCAGCTGCATTGTTTCCTCGGCCCGGATTTGAGCGATTGGCTCTGCTCCAAGTTCTTTTGCCTTCTTTAGAATGTCGGCCCCATCCGTGCCCTTTAGTCCAACCTTTCCTCCCATTCCAGCTATTGGATTGATAAGGAATCCAAGGGTTGCCATGATGTTAGAATATGCGGGGTTTGGAATAAAGGTTTTGGCAGGTTTCAGAAACATTAAATACCCTCCAATGTAATGCCCGCCCCATCCCCTAAAACAGTAGCTTATGGCCCATAATAGAGATGGGGGGAGACCTATGGGGAAAACGATAATCGAGAAGATTCTTGGAGCTCACGCTGGTCGGGATGTCAAGTTAGGGGAAAACGTAGATGTCATAATTGACGCCAGACTGGCGAGGGATTTTGGCGGGGCGAATGTAGTAAAAAACATCAGGGACAATGGGTTGGGAATCGACGATCCCTCAAAGACGTTCTTCACATTGGACTGCAACCCTGGAGGAAGCGATCAGAAGTACGCTGCAAACCAGCAGATATGCAGGATGTTCGCAAGGGAGCAGGGCATCAAAATTTTCGATGTCAACAGGGGAATAGGCACACATGTGGCCATAGAGGAGGGTCTTGTAGGACCAGGAGGAACCCTGGTCTCAACCGATTCTCATGCTAACATCCTAGGCTCCATTGGGGCCTTCGGACAGGGCATGGGTGATCTGGATGTGGCCCATGCATTTGCCCATGGCAGGGTATGGTTCAAAGTGCCGCCTAGCATGAAGATAGTGCTTTCGGGAAGACCAAGCGAGAACGCATCCGCAAAGGATATCGTGCTTGCCATGGCCGCGAAGCTCGGGGCAAACGGTCTTCTTGGATATTCTGCGGAAATCACAGGGGATGTTGTGGATTCCCTGGGACTGGCCGCGAGGATCACCATCTCTTCCATGGTCACGGAAATGGGTGGCATCATCGGCATATTCCCTCCCAACAAGGAGATCATGGATTACTTCGAATCAAAGAAAGTTGCCTGTGAAAATGTCCAAGCTGATCCCGATGCCAACTATGAAAAGACCTTTGAAATCGACATCGATGGTATCGGGCCCATGATATCCAGACCCGGTCATCCTGATGATGCCGTTCCAGCTTCGGAGGTTGAGGGCCAGAAGATCGATTCAGTGTTCATAGGTTCATGCACAGATGGAAGGTACGAGGACATGCTTGCCGCGGCAAATATACTAAAGGGCAAAATGGTGGCCCCCGGCGTCGTGCTCAAAATCGTTCCTGCCACAGAAAGGGTCTGGAAAAAATGCCTGGATGAAGGTCTGATTAAAATCTTCAATGATGCCGGAGCATTGGTTGGCAATCCAGGCTGCGCAGGATGTGCCGCAGGTCAAATTGGCCAAAACGGCCCGAAAGAGGTCTCGGTTTCCACTGGCAACAGAAATTATCCTGGAAAGCAGGGCAAAGGCAGTGTGTATCTTGCCTCCCCTGAAACCGCTGCAGCCTCGGCCATTGCGGGGGTGATTACAACTGCGAACAAGATTCCCGATGAACCAGTGCTCTTTGAAAGGAAGGGTGAAGAGGCGGTAAAAAAGGTCGAAAAAGCAGAATCAAGGGAGTGCTCAACAAAGGTCGAAGGACGCGTCTGGATAGTGGACAAAGACAACATCGATACCGACATGATATATCATAACAGGTACCTCACCATCACCGACATCGCTCAAATGGGGCAGTACACATTCGACAACCTGGAAGGATTCAAGGATTTTGCCAAGAGGCCCAAAAGGGAGACATCGTGGTTACAGGGAAAAATTTCGGGTGCGGAAGCTCCAGGCAACAGGCAGTTGACTGCTTCAAGAGCCTTGGGATCAGCGCCTTGGTTGCAGAATCCTTTGGTGCCATATACGAGAGGAACGCAATAAACGCGGCCTTTCCCATTCTAACTGGAAAACTCATGGATGAAGAAATAGAGAATGGTGATGTCATTTTGGTAGATTTTAAATCTGGAGTCGTGGAAAATGTTACCAAGGGCAAGACTTATCAGATCGATCCTTTCTCCGAGGTTCAGCTAAAGATATACAAAAGAGGCGGTCTTTTGGGAGGGGGATGCTGATGCCGGCCACGTTTGCTGAGAAGGTACTTGCAGAGAAATCCAAAAATGATACCGTTGTTCCTGGGCAGATCGTAACAGTAAAACCTGATCATCTGCTAATGCACGATAACGCAGCACCTATTACGGCCAAGATCACCAAGGAATTGGACGAGTACGGTGTCGTGAATCCCGAGCTTCCCATTATCGTTTTGGATCACGTCATTCCCGCGGCAAGTGAAAAGACAGCAATAAATCATCAAAAGATCAGGGAGTTCGTCAACAAGTTCCAAATTAAGAATTTCTTTGATATAGGATGCGGAATTTGCCATCAGGTTGTAGTTGAGAAAGGACTGGGCCTTCCCGGCAAGATCATACTGGGAAGCGATTCCCACACCTGCTCATATGGTGCTGTGGGGTGCTTTTCAACTGGAATCGATAGAACCGAAGCAGCTGCACTGCTTCTCACAGGTGAAACATGGCTCAAGGTTCCGCAGAGTATAAAGATGGCTTTAAAAGGGAAATTGAATCCCCCTGTCTCTGCAAAGGATCTAATACTACATATAATAGGGGACATGAGAGCGGACGGAGCCACATATTGTTCTGTGGAATATCACGGGGCAGTGGATTCACTTGATGTTCAGGAAAGGTTCACCTTGGCCAACATGGGAGTGGAGATGGGAGCCAAACTGTCAGTATTTCCCGTAGATGATATAACTAAGAATTATTTTAACACCATTGGTGTAGCACAGGATTCATTTGAAGTATTTTGGGCAGACCAAGATGCAAAGTACATGCTCGAAAAGGAGTACGATATGTCTGAGGTGGAGCCAGTAGTTGCCTTTCCTCATACTGTTGATAACGTAAAGAATATTTATGAAGCTAAAGGCATCCCTGTAAATCAGTGCCTTGTGGGAACATGCACAAATGGGAGGCTCTCGGATTTGGAGGCCGCAGCAAAATTATTGAAAGGGAAAAAAGTGCATCCAAATACAAGACTTTTGGTGCTACCAGCTTCAAAAAGTATATATGAGGAAGCCATAGAAAAAGGAACAATAAAAACCCTTGTAGAGGCAGGGGCAGTAATACTTCCGCCGGGCTGCGGTCCATGTCTCGGGGCCCATCAGGGTGCCCTGGCACCTGGCGAAAAATGCATATCCACGGCCAACAGGAACTTCAAAGGCAGGATGGGCTGCAAGGATGCGGAGATATATTTGGCCTCACCTGCTACGGTGGCAGCTTCGGCATTAACAGGAACAATCTCCGATCCAAGGGAGGTGGCATGATGAAGGTCTGGAAGTATGGGGACAGCATCAATACTGATATGCTGTTTCCAGGCAAGTACTGCTACACATGTAGTACAATCGACGAGATAAAACCGCATCTTTTGGAGGACCTGGATGTAAATTTTGCAAAAGAAGTCCAAGAGGGAGATATCATATTTGCAGGAAGGAACTTTGGATGCGGATCTTCAAGGGAACAGCCAGTGCTAGGTCTTAAAGCGTTCGGAATTAAAGCTGTTGTGGCAGAGAGCTTCGCAAGGATTTTTTACAGGGCTGCAATAAATCAGGGCTTGGTTCTCATCGAGAGTCCCGAGGCTGTAAAGGCTTACACAGGATCTGAGGAGGTAAGTCTGGATCTTGAAAAAGGCGAGCTTATTGTTGGTGATAAAAAATTCACGTTCCCGCCACTTCCTCCCGAGATAAAGGCCATTGCGGAAGCAGGTGGTTTATTGGAGTATACGAAGAAAAAGCTAAAGAAACAATAAAAGAGAGTAAGGATTAACTGGAGGTATGATTTATGAGCTTGCA
>CP070739.1:450852-456801 GCA_020347705.1 Methanomassiliicoccales archaeon
GAGGACCACCACCTGCCCACCGGAGGTAAGTTCGAGAAGAACGACGCATTTTCGGTGTTCTTCAGTGTTTTGGCCTTCTCATTCATCCTTGCGGGGGTTCTTGGAGGGTTCAATATATACTTCTTCATAGGAATCGGTATAACTGCGTACGGCGTCGGTTATTTCACTGTCCACGACATCTTCTACCACCGCCGCATCAATATCAAATACCGTCCAAAAAGCGCGTACATGAAGAGAATTCTCAATGCCCACGGCCACCATCATATGAAGACATCAAAAAAGGGTTGTATAAATTTCAATTTCCTATATGCGAGTAAGAAATATGCTGTAACCTGATATTTTTTAATTCAGACCAAAGTGAAAACATAGTAGATGTCCACAAGGAACATAAATGTGAACAGGGCCGCAACACCCCTGTTCGCAAGTTTTGAGGCCTCGGCGCTTTCCCTTGGTTTTCTGAGCAATCCCCAAAAGCCGATAGAAAGCGGTAATAATGACAGCAGGCCGATTATCAGGAAGCCAAACTCCTTTGCTGATGGAAAGAGTAAGAAAAGGGACAAGAAATATATTGTGCATAATAAAAAGCAGAGTGCAACAATTTTAAATCCCAGTGCACGGCCTTTTCGCACAATCATTGTTCTTTTGTTTCCGAGGCGATCACCCTCCGCATCGGGTATCTCGACGCTGAGTATAAATGCCATGCCGTAGAGCATTAGGGGAATTCCAAATAACAGGTAGAACAGGTCGATTGCTCCTCTCATAACGAAGTAGCCCATGCCCGGTAAAAGTATTCCGGCCGTAAGAACGGTGGCCAGCTCCCCCATCCTGCGGTACGACAGCCTGACCGGCGGGGCCGCGTAGAACCAGCCCAGGACATTCCCGAAGACAACAAAAATGAAGAATATAACTGGAAATGAGTATATTACCATGAAAACAGAGCTCAGTAGAATCGAGAGGAATATCAGGAAGATTGCGAATTTTTTTGCAAAGGGTCTCAGCTCTGGATGCTCCACGAGAATACCGCTTCCCCCTGTGAAAAAAGTGGGCCTGTTGTGTATGTCTGAATCGCAGTCAAAGTAATCGTTGCTGTATGAAACCGACAGGTGGGCGGGAAAGAGAACTGCGTAACCCAGAAGGAATTTTAGAAGACTGAAATCGGCACCGGAAATCATGGCAAAGAGAGCACCTAAAAGGAACAGCAGAAAACCTCCTGCCACGAAATGGAGGCGTCCTAGCTTGATTATATTCATGGTTCTATTACCATCCAATAACGCTCCCCCTTTCTCATCTCGATCGCGCAGATAGTAATGCCTCAGGCAGGTCTCAGTGTCCCTGCAAACACCTGCCAGGCCAGGGCGGATTTTGCAACCAGGCTGAGTATCACATACATCCTCTCGCCGTACAGGTAGTCCTTCCATTTCCCTTTTTTCCTGTACTGGAGAACCATGTTGATTGCAAAGCTGTTGAACAGAATGGCCAGTGATATGAAGATGCCGTAAACGAAATCGGGTGGGCCACCGCCTTCATTCTGGGCGGCACCGTAGAACTGGATGGCTATGGCGATCCAGGGGATGATCCCAGCAAAGCAGCCGTAGTAGAAAGGCTTCCAGTCCACCTTCTCGGTGAGCTGGTTGTGGACCTCCATTCTCAGTCCAAAGAGTATCATCATGGCGTTTATAAAGAATATGAGTAGAAGAGTGCCGAGGTCGTATATGCCCGTGAGCATTGCAATGAGCACTATCATCACGGATGCGCTGATGCTGTACTCGTACCACCTGTACCTGTTCATGCCCTTTGCGAGGTCCTTTTTGTATTTTTCGTAGAGAACTGTGGCGATCATTAGGTGTGCAATTGCGGACATGAACAGAAACGAGGCAACCAGGGGACCTAACCTTATATCGATAATTGTAACCGTGGCAGGATTCAGTCTCTCACTCACAGGGTCGTATTCCAGGTATCCACGGGTCACAGGCAAGGTGAAATCGTTGCTCAGAATGAGCATCAGAAAACCCTGGATCAGGTGGATCACGCCCATGACCAGGTTGAACCTCTTCAGTTTCAAGAATTTGATTTCATCATCTTCTTCCATGAGCTCACCCCTCTCTATCCGTCTCATCAACTTATGTTCTTAGAAGTAGATAAGATTTTTCTTTGAGAGGGAAAAGGGAATGGGGGCACATCCTTCTTGAATAACCATCATGGAGCGGTAAAACCTTTATGTCTGGAAGGGGATAATGGGTATGGGTACGGTGATTGTAAGGCGAGGCGATAATAAATGGAAGGGCAAGATAAAAGGAATAAAACAATTTTACGTATTATGATTTATATTGGGGGTTTTGGTATTTTTACATTAATTACCTTCTATATCTATTCGATAATTGCACTCATAATTGTATTCTTGCTACTTTTGTTGTTCGGTAGTGTATTATTATATAGTGAACTAAAACGGAAGGTGGAAGTTGATAAAATAGAGTATCATGCCTCATTGATTTTGATAATTAGCCTTACAGTTATAAGCATGATTATTGTATATGCTCAATTGTTTTTGGAAGCGAATTACGACCTACTTTTCTGGGTTATGATATTTTCAATGTGGTATATCGCAATTATAATCTTTCTACCAAACCATAGAAATTATAAACATAAAAATGGTAGCAATCTATATGAAGAGAAATATTCAATATCTGAGCGTTTGATTCTATATATCGGTGCTCCGGTAATAATTCTCGTCATAGCTATCTATGGATCCTTATTTTATTTTAGTATATTGAAAGCAATGAGTCCGAGTTGGGGTTATGAAAAATTTCAAGCCGTGATATTCGTTACTTTGATCTTTGTTGGTTGGCCCGTGGTGACATATGGATTATTAATATTGTTAATACAACTCTGGAATTTATTTCAACCTGTTAAAATAAACGCAAACGGAATTTCTATGATAACACTTACCTTTGATTATAGATGGTTTAAACGATCTTTTATTCCCAATTATGCAATTTCTAAAATTGATGGATATTATTCCGATATTTTCGATTTGTCAAAAGGAATATACACTGGATTTGTGATAAAAACAACAGATGGTAAAGAATTCAAATCACTAAAAAGGTTTAGAAAGCATATTGAACCACTTATTTCGGCATTTCGAAAGCATTTTCCAAATTCGCTTTCTGATGATTTATTACCCCTTCTTTATAGAGAGAGCTAGGCCTCTTCGGGGCAATCCCGCAAAAGGATTATAAGGCTATACGCTGTCTTTTTTAGAAGATATACAGTGAGATGGCCAAAGAGAACAAATGATATTGGTGAATAAATGGATAGAAAATCCGACAGACTTATGCTATTTGGGCTTATTTTGGCTGTATTTGCGTCAATTTGTCTTTTAATCCCGTTTTCAGATGGTAAAATAGAGCCTGATAATGAAATGTATTTTGTATATTTGAGTCTGGTTATCTTGGGATTTTCAGCATATTTTGTCCAGATAGCCCATAAACAATATTTAACCAAGGAAGATTATTATTTATCTATTTTTTTAATTCTTGCAATAGTATTTACTACAATCATGTCATTATTAATGGGACTAACTGTTCAAGAATGGATTTTATTGGGATTAATTTTCTTTGTATTACTAATGTTATCCCTGCCGGTATTTCGTTATTATATTAAAAATAAAAAAAGAAAGAGACAAAATTAGCTCCGTGTGCAATTTTCATTTTGATTGGATTTTTTTTATATTAACTGGGTAAAGAGGATGGCGGGCTTAGCCGGAGGTGGGATATTTTGGTCTTCAGTAAGTTTTATTTTATACCACAGCAAACTCTTCTGCCTCAGTAAATTCTAATTTGATATTATTAAAGAGGGTTCGCCCATGTTTCTTTAGCCGTTTCAATATCATTTGACAATATTCTGGATCAATCTCGACACCTATACTATTCCGATTGGCTTTCATTGCAGCTAACATTGCAGTCCCTGTTCCACAAAAAGGATCAAGAACCGTGTCTTCATAAAAAGAGAACATCCTCACAAGCCTATAAGCAAGTTCGAGAGGAAATGGGGCAGGATGTTTCCTCGTTGATTCTCCGGGGATATTCCATATCTGTTGAAACCAAGCATCGTATTCGTTCTTGTCGATCTTACTCAATTCCCGCTGTTTCATAGTCGGTTTGCGGTAACCGCCGGGCTTACGCTCCATGAGTATGAATTCGATGTCATTTTTAATAATCGCATTGGGCTCGTAAGGTTTCCCATAGAATTTGCTTCCATTATCGATTTCATATGAAGCCTTGGCGATCTTGTACCAAATTATTGGGTTTAAATTGTCAAAACCGATTTTCCTGCACGATACTACAATATCCGAGTGAAGGGGCATCACGACATGCCTTCCGTGTTTCCGTCTTGAGAGGCAGACATCGCCGACTACGCACACCAATCTTCCTCCAGGGACCAAAATGCGATAACAGTGTTTCCAGACTTTCGTAAGTTCATCTAAAAAAGCTTCATAGTCCTCGATATGACCTAGCTGATCGGGGTGTTCCCGATACTTTTTAAGTTTCCAGTACGGAGGCGAAGTAACTATCAAATGAAGGCTTTCATCAGGGATGAAAGAGAGATCTCGTGCGTCTCCCTGTATCAAGCGATGGGTTGTTTCATTATTCTCCATTCTGTGACACCTCCAAAATAGAAAGTAGCAATTTTACAGCATTTTCAATAGATTCTTTGGATTCAGAAGCGAAGACAATACCATCAATATTATCTGATTTAAGCCGATTTTGAATGTTTATATGTTCCTCAATGAAAGGATAATATACCACAGCACCGAATTTACTATCAGGAAAAACAGATTTCAGCTTAGCTGCTTTATTGACTATCTCATCACAGCGTTTATGGATATCCCTTCTAGCTTCTATCCGTTTTATATCTATTCCGAACTTTATTTCACCCTTTTTAGGATAGGCAGCATCCAACTCAAACTGCTCTCCTTTTGCTATAAATGAACTTTTTTGGAATACTATTTTACTGAACTGATTAAGATTTTCCAATATTTTTTTCTCCCAACGTCCCTTCCTTTTCCGGATCTCTTTATCTATGAAGGCAACTCTATCAATGTGACTAAGAGCTGGTATTTCCAAATAGGGAGGTAAGAATGGTTTGATATAACCCGCAATCACCTTAGCTTGATCCTCATTTAATCTAGGACTGTAAGTGTCAACATTCTTAATAGATAAATCCCGCTCTATGGCCCTTGCAGCAATATTACTGGCAGCCAGAAGTGATTTAAGAATGATAGGATGATTTGTAACTGCTTTTGCCAAATCGAGGGCACTTATGCTTGAGAAGACAATAATCTCTACTTCCCGTGTCTCTATGAAATCAGAGAACGCCTCACGGAGAGCATTTTCTATTTCTAACTTTCGTGAGTTAGCATCGTCTTTTACCCAATCCATATAATCTGCGTGGGTCCCGTATCCGCCAGGCATTTATGTCCTCCACATTAGCATTAATACTAAAGGGTAATAGGCTTTTCTTTTCATAAAGGTATTTGCAATATCAAAAAAAAATTGGTGGGCTTAGCCGGAATTTCGCGCCAAAGGGTGGTGCCCTCTGGTCATTCGAACCGGCGACCTCCGCTGTGTGAGAGCGACGTCATTTCTGGCACGGATGGCAAATGGGTGGCCTTTTCCGTGAAACCAGCTAGACCATAAGCCCAGTAATGTTCCTCTACTTAAGAACAGTGTATTTACAAAGGGATATAAAAGTGTTGAGATAAATAGTTAATAATAATAGGGGCTATTCCATTCTCTGATTCGGGTGAATAAAAATGAAAATCACCTGGTACGGGCATTCGGCGTTCGTTATAGAGGGAAAGATGAGAACCCTGATAGACCCATTTTTCAGGAACAATCCAAAGGCACCCATCCACTTCGAGGAGGTCCATTGCGATATCATTGCCGTGAC
>CP070739.1:456901-468400 GCA_020347705.1 Methanomassiliicoccales archaeon
CTTGTTCCAATTTCTTGCATTTGCTATTAGGCTTTTTAAATCCCCGTAGTGTAACACGAGCAGTTCACAAAGATACCCTGAAAAACCCTCGATCTCAGCCTCGGCTCCATAGATACCGATGCCCTTTAAAAACTGTTTTAGAAGCCTGACCTGATTTTTTTGTACATCCTTTTGATGCTCTATGATGTAATTGGTATGAAAAGGAGTTCTGTCTACAGCACTCATTTTCTGGGACGGATCCTCTATTTTATAGCACGGCACGATCTCCACGTTCATTCCGTCAACTTTCCCCCTGGTATAAGGATGCTCGGCATATCTCTTTTCATATTCATCTAACACATCCATACCTATGCTCAATCCATGGGATTCCAGTTCCTTCCTTGAAGTCGTCGAGGGGAACATAATGAATATATCAATATCAGGATTCGTTAAATGAGTTCCCTTCGCGACAGAACCAACTAGGATGGGATCAACTTCTATTGTTAATGACTCGGCCGCACTGAGGATTTTCACCTTAACCTCATCTACGATCTCGAATATTCGTTTGTTTTCATCATCTTTTGGCAATATCCGGGAGATTACCTCTTCTTCGATGTTCATATATCGTGGTGTAGAGTATAGGGTATAAAAGGTTTTTTGGTTTAAAAAAATGAGAAGGGTGATTTAATTTTTTATATTGTATTTGTTGCCCTTTGAAATTCATATTATCCGTCCTTTTTACCCCCAAAATTGATTAATATGCACATGTTAGTGCATAATTAAGAAAAAGGCAAACTTTAATGTAATATAGTAACTTACGCCGTCCGAAAAACAGAAGTATTAGGGCATGAAATTGAAATTTCGTAATGAAAATCCTTATGGCCCCTGGCTTATAAGAATGAGATGCCGTTCATTCTAAAAGAATAGGATAAAACCAAAAATAAATATCGGACAATGACTTGCAGCTATCTTGGAATACTGGGGAAACATCGTATGAAAATCGCAATAATTCTTCCAACTTATAATGAAAAGGAAAACATCGAAATTCTTATTCCAAAGCTCGAAGTCGAAATAAAAAATATCAAGAAACATGATTTTGAAATCTTGGTAGTGGATGATAACAGTCCAGACAATACGGCCTCCGCTGTTAATCAGCTGCAGAAACAATACAAAAACCTGCATCTTGTTTCCGGGGAAAAAAAGGGACTCGGAGTTGCATATCTAAGAGGGGCTAGTTATGCTATTGACAAATTAAAGGCGGACGTCCTTATCATGATGGATGCGGATTTATCCCATCCCCCAGAGCTCATCGCAGAGCTCATGAAAGGCATTGATGAGGGATATGACTTAGTGATCGGATCAAGATACGTCAAAGGAGGGGCTACACCCGATTGGAACCTGAGGCGCAGGGTGATAAGCAAGGTTGGCAATTCCTTTGCAAGAATTATTGCCGGTATGTATAAAATTCATGATTGCACCTCAGGATACAGGGCAATTCGAACATCTGTTTATAAAAAAGTCAACACAAAAAATCTTAGTACAAAAGGATATGCGTTTATCTCGACATTATTGTACGAACTTTTTAGTGTTGGAGCAAGGGCAAAAGAGGTGCCGCTCGTATTTTATGATAGAAAATATGGAGATACGAAATTAAAAAGCAAGGATATGATGGAGTTCTTCTTCAATTCATTCAGACTGAGATTTAAATCCTCCAAGAGAATGATCAAATTTGCCGCTGTTGGAGGCTCCGGTATTTTCGTAAATTTAGGCATATTTACCCTGGCAAAAAACGTTCTCTATCCATTGTACGGCAGGACAAATATGACATTGCTTGCATCATCCCTAACAGGAGACGAAATATCCATCATCTATAACTTTCTATTGAATCATTATTGGACATTTAGGGGTGTTACCAGTAAAGAACATATCCTCAAAAAATTAGCGAAGTTCCATATTGTAGCTCTAACCAGTGTTGTAATTAACAATGCCGTTTTATTTTTCTTGCACATAGGATTCGGATTAACGGATGTAGTGGCCAAGTTCATTGGAATTATCATTGCATTTATTTGGAATTATCTCCTTAATGTGAAGTGGACCTGGAGGGAGAAAATCCAGTGAACAAAACATAGCTTTCCGGCCTAAAACCTCAGCCTCATTTACACTTTCTCGAATCTATCTTTAAGCTTCTTCATGACATTGGGCAGGGTCGTGTATTCCATATCTGCGAGGGGTAATCGATGCGGCTCGAAGGGACCGTGCCTGCGCATGTACTCCGCAACACGCTGGGCCTTTTCCCTCGTATAATCGAATCCTGGATCGTCGAATAGATCAACAGGCCCTACGAGTTTTCCTTCGCATAACTGGAATCCCAATCCCACCGCTCTCGGGGGTCCATCGAATCTCGTGCATGTGGCATTGTCCACACTGACGGGCATGATTGGACCGTTATGCGAGCCTCTCATCCATCCCGAGACAAGATGCGGAAATGCAAAGGGTTCAAGCACCTCGCCCAGGGCAGGTAGACCGGACTGCGCTCTCACCGCTGCTACAGGATCGTCCTTTCCCACGTACTCACCGGCGATCAGATAGAGTTTCTCGGTAGAAATCACGGCCACTGGTTCATTGGCAGGGAGTTTTCCCCCTTCCTTTGGAAAAACCCTCTTTATGACATATCGCTCCTTGGCCCCGATCAGGGCCAAAATATCGTACATTTCCTCAGGAGAGGACATCATTACCTTTTTGCTTTCCATGATATCCCATATCTCGAACATGAAACCCGGATGCAGGTTCGGATCTATGATCAGTCCCGCGGTATTGAAGGGGTCGGCGAACATTCTGAAAATGGGTAGATTGAACGCTCCCGGTTCTGTTTTATCCATTAGGAAGGTTACAATGGGCTCTGCCTTTCTTTCCGTAAAACTCATCTCGGCCACACCTGGCCCCATACCCCGGACATTTCCTGAGAAGGCATCGGATAACATATCCTGTCCCGCACCGTACAATTTCAGGGCCTTCGCCTCCTTTGTAGCCTCCGTGAACACATTCCATGCGATCTCATGCACATGGCGGTTGTTGTCTCCTTTATAGTGACTCATTATCAGCTCCAAATCGTCGCCGCAGTGTGTCACATGAAAATCTTTGATCGTCGCCTGCTCCACGGCCTTTTTTAAAAGTTCTCTTGCAAGCTCCATAAGCCTTGGATGTACAGTAGCATGACCGGGCCAGCCTCCGACATCCGCTTTTATTATACTTATCGTAACCTTCGTCATTTCAATCCCCAAAAACCCAAATAGGCTCTCGGTTTTAAAAGGTTGTTGGTGATTGAGCTTTGAAAATATACTTTAAATAAAGGGTTGATATGTTTACAGAAAGGTATATAATGTGTGATGATATATTGACCTATATAGAAAAATTGGGGGAATGAATTTGCCGGATTTGATTGGAAATTTGGAGAAGAGGTTGATTACCACAAGAGAGAAGATAAGAACAGTAAGAAGAGACATAACAGGCGGCGTAGTGGAGGACAAGGTCAAAGACCTCGGTAAAAGGACCTTTGATGAACTTGACAAGGATTTGGACGGCCTTCATCAAGCCGTGGTGGAGGGGCGCGCAAAGGCCAAGGACAAAAGTCTTAAGCTGTATGAAGGGCTGGAAGCGGACATCAGCGCCGCAAGAACCAAGCTTAACCAGAAGAGGATGGATATCACAGGCGGTGTAGGTGAGGAGAAGGCAAAAGAGGCCGCAGGTATTATCAAGGAAAGAGGAGCGCTAGCGCTAAAGGAAATCGAAGAGGACATCGCAAGAATTGCAGAGAAACTGAGGGAAAAGACGAAGGAACAGTAGAAATGATTTCATGGGATTTCCGAATATTCACAAGTGCCAGTAATCTGGAGTTTACAAGTAAATCTACCTGGAAAGTAAATAACGGTATATTTCTACCAATTTTTTTTCATTTTTCTTTGGATCGTATCTTTTGAATAATATCTTCTGTGCCCTTTGTGCTATTTTTTTCGACTCGGCTTCGTTTTTATACACTTCAAATATCTTAACCCCTAAACTCTCGTGATCACCACTTTTATAGAACGATACCAAATCTTTGAACTCTCTTTTCATCGCAGGAAAATCGGCAACGATAACGGGTTTCGGAATCAATAGATATTCAAATACCTTGGTGGAACTGATACCATCAAGAACCCCTTCTAGATTCGGATAGAATTTATAGGGGCAAATCGTAACATGTGATATACCCACATAACTCAAAATATCTTCCTGAGGAACATATCCCATAAGCAATACCTTTTTTTCGAGTTTTAAATCCGCGATTAAGCTCTTTAACGAGGCGATATATTCCTTTTCTCCTGTACCGCAAAATATGAAAACTATATTCGGAATTTTATACTCGATATGTTTTATGGCCTTTATTACGACATCCACCTCTCTTACTGGATCTAACCTGCCCACATAACTTACAATAAATGAATCTTTTAGGTCATTTTCTTTGATAAAATCGGTCATATCCTTTTGTTTGTATATATTTCTCTTTGGTAGGTTCATGATTACGGCAATATCCTTTTTCTGTATTCTTTCCCTTAATTTCTTTTCTCTTATTTGGCTCGTTGTGATGGTGAAATCCGAATATCGTACGCTTGCTCTTTCTAAGGCTTTTGCAATTTGTACTTGTTTCGAATCCATGGAAAGATTGAACTTAGCTGCAAAAATCTCTGGCATGAGTTCATGGAGATCTAGGATAATCTTACTTCCAAATAATTTCGGTACAAATGCACAAAACACCAGGTAATCCGGAAGAGAGTGGATATGAACCACTTTGTATTTATGTTTTAAAAATAACCGAGTAAGAGCTAACGTCGATAAGAATAAAAACATAAAATATCTTAAAAAATATACAAAATAGCCCCCCTTCCTTCTTATCCTGAGAGGCACCCTGTGAATAGATATGTCATTGTGTGTATCAGCTCTCTTTTCATCTTCATTTCTTAAGCAAATCACCTGGACAAGGGCACCGTTTTCCTTGAGAGTTTCAGCTTCCCTTCTCACCCTTTGATCCATTGGATAATATGAGTATACTACCATGCATATTCTGGTCCCGACCAGAATACCATCAGTATCATTACCGCGCACAAAATGGCCTCCATCAACCACAACAAAAATACCAGTCGTTTTTCAGTTAATTTGAAATTTCTCATCAGTAAATGAGTTAAAGAAAATACTTTACCATCATAAGTTAATGTCCCATCATCCATAATATTACCGTGATTCCTTGCAGGAAATCTTCCCTTGGCCTTTAATATAAATTCTACAAGCATTGGTAAATACAGTATCGCCGCAATGGTTTTCAGATCTCCAATAATTGCGGCACAGCCTATTGTGGCCCCTTGAAAGAAGGTCAACGTGTCACCTGGAAAGATTTTGCTGGGATATTTATTATAATAAAAAAATCCTAAAAGTGCCCCCAAAAGCGGTATCAACAGGTATAATCCATCCAGATGCCCTGTAATAAATGATATGATTATTAGCGATGTTGTGACGATAATGCCCAATCCGGATCCCAGCCCATTAAATCCTTCCAACATATTCGTAAGATTTGTTATTGCGGTAATGCCCAATGGAATCAGTAAAATCATCCAAAAACCAAGATTAACACTACCAAAAAAAGGCAGTGTCAAGGTTCTATCTGGTAAACCTATCCCCAGGGGTATGCCGATTACAAAAGGCAATATGCTTTTGGTAAGTTGACTGAGATCAAGTAAATCATCCATAATCCCTATAAAGGCCACACCCATAATAGTAAACAATACTATGGCTAAAAGCCGGAAATTAATTGGTGTGTCCCAGAAGAGAGAAAAATTCATTCCCAAGAAGAATGCGAATATTACCCCGATGCCCCCCATTTCCGGAATTAATCGCTTGTCTTTCTTGTTTAAATCGTGATTGACGATATTTTGCTTTTTTAACATTGGTATTAATTTTCGGGTGAGAAGAAGGCTTGTGATAAAAGCAATTATGCTTGAAAAAATAGATATATATATCGTCAAAGAATCCATGTTTTGGCATAAATGTAATGATATTTATAGGTTACTTAGTATAATATTTCCAAGGGTAATCATTTATTATCAAATCAGCAGTATGAACTGGTAAATACCAAAAACGACTTTTTTTTGGATATAAAGACATTTGGAGACAATATCTTAAAATACTAATAATCAATAACACCACCGATAAACTCCTTTAAGAAGGTAAAATCAATGGGCCTGAACAAATATCGAAGCACAGCTGATCCTTATCTTCTACCCTTAGCCAAAAGAATGAGCAATGCAGAGCCTAATACGCTCACATGGATTGCATTTTTGTTCGCGGTTCTTGCGGGTCTATTCTTTTATTTGAGCAATATCTGGTTGCTGCTTGCGGCAAGCCTATGCATCTTCTTCAACGCACTTTTCGATGCTTTGGACGGTAAAATCGCCAAAATAACAGGCAAGGCCTCCAAAAGGGGAGATTTTCTGGATCATGTTCTGGACAGGTACGCCGATGTATTCATAATAGGAGGAATATTGCTCAGCGTCCATTGTAATTGGCTCATTGGTTTACTGGCCTTACTTGGGGTGATTTTCGCAAGCTATATGGGTACACAGGCTCAGGCACTGGGATGCAAAAGGGACTACGGTGGAATACTTGGTAGGGCCGATAGACTTGTTATACTCATATTAGTGCCTTTAATTCAGTTTTTGGCTTATATCGTGCTGGACGGAAGAATATGGGAATTCACCATCATCGAGTATGCCATGATCTGGTTTGCAATCGCGGGACATATAACGGCCGTTCAACGTGGAGTAAGGACTTGGAACCGGCTCGCAAGAACCCGCTAAAAGATTTTGGTAATCAGATTGTCTTCTAATCCGAACCTATCTATAAAATCCATTGCATCATGGATATTACCCACATTTTTAATGTTGGAATGCGTATCTGTGCCGATGGAGATAAGGACCTCGCTGCCGCTCAAACTCGAGAAGAATCCCTCTGCAAAATGATAGTACGGTTTGTTGAGCTTCGAGTTCCTCAAACTGGGACACAACTCTATGAATATATTATTCGCTTCTAAAACGGCGATGAGCTCCTCGTATCTGGTGTGTGAGAAATTTTTCCCGATATCGTTATGAGCCAATCCTACAGGACATTTGATATTTTCCCGGTTTCCTAAAAGTTCCCATAACGGCATTCCATTCCATATGTCATTTTGTACGTACTCGAAGAGCACGAAGTCAAGGGTAGAAAGATCCTCAAACGATATCTTTGAAACATCTGTACGGTCCTTGCAGGAATCGATCTCCACCCCGCATAAAACCTTGATCGTATCTTGGAACTCCTCGGACAAAACCTTGATCTCTTCGATATAGCTCAGAAGGCCATCATAAGGTATAGAATCCACCTTCGAGGTCATATAGTGGTCGGTTATCGCAATGTGCGTGAGGCCAAACTCAATACCCGCCTCGATGATTTCCCGGGGAGGATACCTACCGTCGGATAGGTTTGTATGGTTGTGAAGATTCATCATTATAATCAATCTCAAACCAGTATATGCTTAGACGTTTATAGGATTTTGTTCTAATGATCCCACCATAGATCCCGCCCGCGTCCCCCCCTCCATCCCTCTCCCCCACTCCCACCCTTAGACTGAGAAGAACCAAAAATCTTTTAGTTTTAAGAATATATTCCAGGGTTATGAAAGCGAGAGCATCCGTAAATTTTAAAGGAAAGGTCCAGGGCGTATTCTTCAGGGCCAACACGCGGGATGCTGCAGTGCGTTTTGGAGTTGTAGGTTGGGTGATGAACCTCCCAGATGGCAGTGTAGGTGCGGTTTTTGAAGGGGAAAAACAGGAAATAGAAAACCTGATCGATTGGTGCAAAAGAAAGCAGCCACATGCCCATGTTGATAGCGCGGATGTGAGATGGGAGGAATACATAGGTGAATTTCGCGGATTTAATATCAGGTATTAAGATGCTGAGTCTGAACAGGGGCGATTGAAATCATAAAAATTCTCGAGTACGATGAGGTGGACGGGCAGCAGGTCCTAGAGCTGAACATAAAATGTTTTGGGTGGTTCCTTTCCCCTGATCAGGTTAAATTCATTCGGGGGGTGGATAGCCGCGCTCCTGATTACTTTGCCCTATACGCAGTTGAAGATGAAACTGTCCAGAGTCAGGTGGGGGTAGTCACCCTTGATACACAAAGTGCTTCCGGCGTGGAAAAAGTGGGCTACATCTGGGGAGTTGCCACGAGACCTTCTTTCGCAAGAAAGGGCTATGCGAAAAAGTTGATGGAAAAGGCCCATGAAAGACTGTCCGCGGAGGGTATAAGATATTCTTTTTTAGGAACCGGAAAATCCCTGGTGGCATACCATCTTTACCAAAAACTTGGTTATAAGGATCTCACACTTTTAAAAAGGGGATTAAAAAGATGCAAAGCTCAAGAGCAGGGGGATATTAGCTTCAATTCCAAGATAAATAACGAGATCATCGTGGATTTGTTTTCTGAATATTCGAAGAATCTATTTGGATTTATAAAAAGACCTAAAAATTTCCTGGAAGTGAGAAAGGCCTGGTCCTGGATGCCCTATGATTTGGTGGGTGGCTTTTTTGAGGGAGAAACACCAATTGGCTATGTTGTTGCGAGCACTGAAGGAAAGGTCATTAAAATCAGAGAATTATGCTGTCCCAAAATCGAGGATATAAACAAATGTATCACCGCTTTGGAATCGGAATCTAGATTTGAATACATGGTCTTGGAATGTGTAATAGGATCCTACGGGATTTCAGCGTTCATGGAATCAGGTTTTAACCTCTTTGACGAATCCTGGGGGGTTCTGATGGTAAAGGATCTTACACAGGGGAATACCATCGAAGAAATTCGAAATTCGTACGGATTTGAAGAAATGAAATTTCATATGACCTCCATCGATGAATACTGAAGAAATAAATTATAATGAAAAACCATATGATAAGAACCACCATAATGGGCCATTGGTTTATCTAAAACACATGCAACTCGGTCTCTTAGGTTTCCTTTATCCATTTAAGTCTTTTGCGAAGATTTGCCTGTGCAGTCACACTCTCCAAAAATCCTATTTCAACCTCGGCTAGCCTATTTACCGCCGATCTTAAGGCCTCTTTTGTAGGGTTGTTTAAATCCAACTGTGCCAGCTTGAACTGCCTTCTTAGGACAGGCATTGCATCTTCAATTCCTTCATATCCCTTGTTAAAGTCATCTATAATTCTATCAATAAGTTCAACCATGTCACTTTTTTCACTTTCAATCATCGTGGGCTTTAAGGCAGTTGGCAGCTTGGCAGTTTTACGTGCAAGCATTCTTTTTGCCAGGATGTAGAATGCCCTTTTGACATTCTCGCCGTTTTTGGCGCTTGTGAGATAGAATGGTGCCTTGTATCTTGATGCAAACTCTCTCAGATCTTTCGCTGTAAATTTCGCATCATTGATAAGGTCACACTTGTTGGCCAGTATAACAAAAGGTAAATTACCTATTATGTTTTGCACTTTCGGGATCCAGTAGGCTTCTATACTGTCCAACGTATGTTTTCTGGTGATATCCGCCACCAAAAAAACACCATTTGCCCCTCGAAAGCAGGAATTATACAGTTTCGAATAGCCTTTCTGCCCCAGTATATCCCAGATTTGGAGCTTTAGATAAAACACTCTCTCATTCATTTCGACTTGCAAGGCTTTTGCCGTGACTTTTGTTCCTATAGTTGTTATATATTTATCGTCGTACTTGTCAACCACGAATTTTCTGATGAGGCTTGTTTTTCCCACTGCTGCATCGCCCAGAAGGATGATTTTCTTCTGTACTTCATTCGAAATAGCCATGATTTTTCCGCCAATCCATATCCTTATTCCTTGTTAGGCCAAGAATCGCCTTTTCCCAATCTAGATAATTCCATAATATTTTCATAATACTCTAAATGTCCAGAGCTGGTATGTCAGCTATAAAATATAGCCATTATAATCGATTAAACAGTTTTGTCCATAAAATCATATTTGATAACTAATTTAATGCTAAAAAAAGCCTTAATATGGAAGTTTTCACTCCATCTCTATCCCATATACCTTGCTAGGATTATCCTTGTGTATCACCTGGACATCCTCTTCACTGAGCAGACCCGAATCCATCATGGCTATCGTACGTTTGCACACGGTCTTGATTCCAAGCACGGCACCAGGTCTTCTGGGATCATCAAGATAATCGGTTTCCATCATGAACCTGTTGCCCTGTGCCACGGCATCTTCTGTATTCTTCTTCGATGCGAGTACCGATGGAAACAGGCCAAAATTATCCTTCTTTCGGATGATCGCAGGGCTGTAATGTTTCACCACCTTCTCAGTAGGCATGCCCACACCCTCGGCCATTCGGGCCAGATCCTGACATACATCCGGTGTCCCGCTCTCCGTATGTAATACCACAGCACATCCGATTTCCTTGGCCAATTTCATACCGTAACTCATTATATCATTTGATGCGCTCATTATATCCTCTGGAACTGGGAAATGCGGCCTTCCGATCTCAACCAATGCAATGGCCTTGCCTTCCCTTACATATTCCCCTGCGATGTCCATACCTTTTTTCATGATCTCTTTCGCCTCAGCAAGAGGCATGCGCTCGGAAAGTCTTAGCAATTCTACGGGGTAAGGACCTACTGTCACGAAAATCTTTACTTCGCTTTTTTCCCTGGCTAAATCGGCCAATTTCAGCGTCGTGTCAAATTGTAATCTAAAATCCTCTGGTTTGGAAACCTTATGTCCTTTATGGGGGAGGTGAGACACTATGAGATGGGTTCCGCCTGCCTTTTGAAAATCCAAAACGGCCTTGAAGTTCCTGCCATTTGGTTGAAGATGGACATGATTGTCCAGTAAAGGAAAAGTCGACATTTTTTCAACTCTTTAATCTTTTTTGGAAACGAAAAAAGAAAAAAAGAATGTTATGATAGGTTAGTGTAGAAGTCCAGCGGCTCTCAGCTCGTCCGTTATCTTGTCCACGGCGGCCTCAACATCTTCCGGCCGTCTAGCCCCTGTGCAAACCAGTTTTCCCGATCCGAATAGCAACACAACTACCTTGGGCTCCGATATCCGGTATACCAGCCCAGGGAACTGCTCTGGCTCGTATTCCACCCTTTCCAGGCCCAAACTGATGGCTATTGCGTTCAAGTTGATCTCGCAGCCCAGATCCGATGATGCAACGATGTTTTGAACTTCGATTTCCGGGTCGCGTGTAACAGAGATGCCTGCCTTGCCGATCTGCTTGATCACCGTGTCGATTGCTATGCGAACATGATCCAGGCTCTTTGCACCTGTGCAAACCACCTTACCGCTTCTGAAAAGCAAGGTCGCGGTCTTGGGTTCTTTCAACCTGTATATCAAGCCAGGGAATTGTTCGGGTTCGTACTCTGCACCATCCAATGCTAAAGCTATTGCCTGCAGGTTCAATTCCTCTCC
>CP070739.1:468500-471642 GCA_020347705.1 Methanomassiliicoccales archaeon
ATATCTCCTAATCATAACATAGCTACTCGGCTGGATCCCTAGGATAATGGAAGCGATGATACCTTTCCTCATAAAAAAATTCGCTAATCCTTCCAAGATTTACAACCTGCGATAAAGATCATATGGACCGGGGCATGGCAAGTCGTGGCCTTTTTAACAAGGGGAAGCCATTTTGCTTTCAATGGTAGCAAGGACATAAAAAGGCGTAAAGGGATAATGGACAAGAATATAAAGTCAATAGTGTTATTATCGGGCGGGCTTGACTCCAGTCTTGCTATGAGGCTTGTTATTGACCAGGGGATAGTAGTTATTGCCGTTAAATTCACATCACCATTTTGTACCTGTGACCAAGGCGGGAGGTGTTTTTCAAGAGTGGTTGCTGAGAAAATGGGGGTTCCGTACAGGATTCTGGTCAAAGGGGAGGACTATTTGAAGGTTGTAAGGAAGCCCAAATATGGTTATGGGAAAGGGATGAATCCCTGCATAGATTGTCGAATTTATATGCTGAGAAAAGCCAACGAGCTTATGGAAGAATTGGGAGCGAAATTTATCGTGACAGGAGAGGTCGTAGGGCAAAGGCCAATGTCGCAATATAGAAGAGCGCTACAAATCATCGAAAGGGAAGCCGGGCTTGAAGGAAAGATTGTAAGGCCGTTATCAGCAAAACTCCTTCCCTTAACCGAGCCGGAGAAAGAAGGATGGGTAGATAGGGAAAGGTTTTTGTCAATAAAAGGCAGGAGCAGGAAGGAACAAATAGAGTTGGCCGAAGGATACGAGATAGAAGAATATGCCTGTGCAGCAGGAGGCTGTCTTTTAACCCATAGAGAGTTTGCCAATAAATTAAAGGATCTGTTTAAACACAAGAAGAGGTTAACCTGGAGGGATATAATGCTCCTTAAGCTGGGGAGACATTTCAGACTTGGGGCGAATAAAATCATTGTGGGGCGGAATGAGCAAGAAAATAATCTGCTATTTAAACTAAAACAAAAAACAGACCATATATTTGAAGTGCCGGGATGTGGAAGTCCGATGACACTCTTACAGGGGGAGAAAAGCAGGCTTGGAGTTTTATTCGCCGCCAGGTTAACAGCTCTGTATTCGGATTGTCAGCAAGATCAGGTGCAAGTTAAATATGGAAGAAATAATCCTTTTAGAGCGATAATAGTACAGCCGTTGATTAGGGAAGAAGCCAACCGCTACAATCTGACCCTACAAAAAATTCAATAAAAAATCTGTCGTCACAGACCTCAAGCAAGAGGGAAGCATAGAACCAGTGTCAGGAGTTTTTAATAGGAGAAGGAAAGATGAAAAAGAAAGTCCTTGTGGGAATCATAGGAATTGGATTGCTCTTAGCAGCAATATTTGTAGTCCACATTATGAAACCACCGGATGACAAAGCTAAGCCAGCACAGACAAACGCCAATCTATCAAAAGTTGTGGATGTTGATGAGATAGTCAGACATCCAGACCGCTTTAGAGGTCCTATTGGAGTAAGCGGTAGAGTAATAAAACTTGACCAAGCTCAAGCCTCTTTTGCTTTAGGTTGTGAAGATGCCTGCGTAATGGTGCCTGTGAGATATAGAGGACAAATGCCTGCACTGGGAAGTGAGATCGTCGTTTATGGAGAAATAAAGGAAGCAGAAGGTGGAAGATACATTTTTGAAGGCCAAGAGGTTAAAGCGAGATGAGGAAGAAAATACTTTACCCCCTGATTGCCTTTGTTGTGGTTTTTATCCTTCATGCTACGTATTCGATTTTGCAAGGCATACAAATTTCCAAGCAATGGGTTCAAATCGAAGATATAACCCCGCTATCGTTATATTTTGAGCGGCACGATTATTTTTTAGGGATTTCTTACGCTCTGGCAGGGGCATTTACAATTTATGCCTTTTTGAAATTTCTGGAAGGTCGCAGAAACGGCGTGGCAGGGGTACTGGGTGGAGTTACACTAACAAGCATTCTTTATTTCAGCGGCTGTTTTCTTTTGGGTTGCTGTGGCTCTCCAATGCTTGCCGTTTATTTAGGTTTGTTCGGTTCATCTTTTTTAGGATTTACCAAACCACTTGTTTTGATAATAACCTCAACTTCGGTAGTGATTGGCTATCTTTGGATGGAAAAGAAAACTAGAACATTAAAGAGTTGCTGTATAGGCGATGAAAAATACAAGGGGGTGAGTGCTGTGCCAGGGAAAGAGCTGATTGAAAAGATTCAATCTGAACTCCAAGAAGGGATGGGCCTTGCAAAATGCAGGAAGTGTGGATGTATGAAAGAAACTTTGGAGAATCTATGTCCCTCTCTTCCTTTGCTCCAGACTGTAGGTTCTTCGGATTTGCTTAAGAATGTTGAATCCTGGCTAAGGCAGATAGAACCAGTAAAGTATGCTTGCCTTGGCTGTGATTACTGCTTCCCAGCGGTGGCGACCAATATTTTTAATCAAGTCTTTCCTGAAGCCCTTGAAACTCAGTCGTTAAGTTGTGGCTTTGGAGCTAAGGAACAAACCTGGCCGCCTGTGCCGGGGGAGTATTTTGCCTGCTGTGAAGGCTCGACCTGTCCAGTTGCGGTATCTACTCTTGCAAGCGTTGAACTTGCCGAGAGCTTGGCCAGCCGCAGACCCAGGGAGCTTTGCATTGTGGGTAAAACCGAGACGGAAAATATCGGTATTGATAAAGTCATTAAAAACACGGTATCGAATCCCACGATTCGTGTTTTACTGGTAGCCGGGAAAGACCCAAACGGCCATTACAGCGGCAAGACACTCTTAGCATTGTGGGAAAATGGGGTTGATAAAAATATGAGAGTGATAGGCTCTCCTGGTAAACAGGCTGTCCTTAGAAACGTTATCCGTGAAGAGATTAATGCATTTCGGAGGCAAGTTCAGGTGGTGGATATGATTGGGTGTGAAGATGTGGAACAGGTTATTGATAAAGTGAAGGAACTTTCAAATGAGGTTGGTCCAGTCTACAGTTGCGAGGAACGTGGAGAAGGGATAAGCCCTATGCAGATTCCAACAATACCTCTTATCAAAGCAAAAGAACCGGCAAAGGTTGAAATTGACCCAGCTGGCTATTTGGTGATTATACCACAACAAGCGAAAGGTGTTATCGTGGTAGAACATTAGTCCTATGATAACGAACTTCAACGA
>CP070739.1:471742-483618 GCA_020347705.1 Methanomassiliicoccales archaeon
AGCGCGGAATCTGGTAAGATAGAACTTACACACGGGGAGGATTATACCTTCTACTTTTACTTGGAAGGCTCTGCACCGAACCCGGAACCGAACACGAATCCCCAGCCTGATCCCGTCCCTTTAAGTCTGGATTATGTATTAGATGTCGATTATCAGATCAAAAAATGTTATCAATATCCAAGGCATCTTTTAACAGGGAACTATCATCCGGAGGAGATACCACCCGAAAGACTGCCTGAATATTCTTTGGCCAGTTTTCCTGGTAATCACCTCGATTCCTTTATGGTGGACGAACCGGGCCTTTTAGATTTCTTGAAGGGATACTACTTTGATTCATATAAATATGCAATGAACACCAACATGAATACCTTTCAATTCGACATTCCAGATGGAGACAGGTGGTATTTCGTAATATCCAATCGAGACTCTATCGAGACAACGAAGGTTGTGGAGTTAAAAATGGACTTATACAAAATTCCACAATATTGTGTTGAAATAACCAATCCTGCCGATGGATCCATGTGGAACCTGGGGGATGTAATTACCATCTCGGGTATTGTGACAAATGAAAGTGAGTTGCTCTCGTTGGAATTAAGCACGGATGGTGGTAACAATTGGATACCCTTAACCTGGAGTGATCATCGTTGGAGTTACGATTGGGTCACCAGTTCCCTGAATTTAGGTACTTTCGAAATCGAGGTTATCGCCACTTTCCAATCGACATCTGATACTGATCTAATCGAAATCGAAATAATAGATACTGAACCTCCTTCATTGAGCATTCTCACCCCACCTGATAATTCCCAACATAATGTCGGATCCATCATCACGATATCAGGCACCGCTTCTGACAACGTAGAGGTAACCTCACTACAATTGAGTACCGATGGAGGAAACAGCTGGATAAACATACTGTCCGCATTAAACGGCGGTCAATGGTCGTATGATTGGATAACTTCCGGGTTATCTCCAGATTTTCATGAGATCGTTGTCAGAGGCTCCGATGGCACCAATGAAGCTTCATCAACTATAACTGTAGAATTAATCGATTCCGACCCCCCTTCAATTTCTATCTTATATCCACAAGAAGATGATAGAATTTATGAAGGAACAACCCTTGCCATCACCGGGAATGCCACTGACAATGTAGGGATTTCGAGCCTTCAAATCAGCACCGACGGGGGGGATAACTGGACAGATATCTTATCCAGTTTGTATAATGGCCAATGGTATTATAATTGGATTACAACAGGATTGTATCCCGGTAATTATGTAATTGAGATCAATGCTTCGGATGGTACATATTATGAGTCGATTATTCGAAATGTCGAAATGATGGATTCCAAAAGCCCCTCGGTTTCTATTTCGCACCCTTTTGAAGATGAAGAAATCAATATCGGTGAGGTAATTACAATAAACGGGACAGCCACAGATAATGTAGATATTGTGTCTCTCAGATTGAGCACCGATGGAGGACTGCAATGGATCGATGTTCTATCCAGTCTGGATAATTCAACCTGGTCCTATGAATGGAACACCGCTGGTTTATCCGTAGGACAACGCTCTATCATAATCAACGCATCAGACGGTGTGTATAACGAGACATTTTCCTGTGATATCGAGTTGGTGGATATCCAAGGGCCATCTGTATCCATCACATCTTTTGAAGAGAATGCCCAGTTCAATTTAGGAACGATTATCACGATTCGCGGTACTGCAAATGATAACGTGGGAATTCAAGAGCTCAAATTGAAGACGAGTGCGGGAAAAATCTGGGTGGATATTCTTCCCAGTTTGAATGGAGATAAATGGTCCTATGTATGGGATACGAGCGGTTGTTCTGTGGGCAAGTGTACCATACAAATTAAAGCTTCGGACGGTATTTTTCAGGAAACCGATTCCGTCCGCATTGAATTGGTAGATACGATATCGCCAGATGTCGCTATAACATTCCCGGCTCAGGATTCGGGTTTCAACATCGGTAGCACGATCATGGTTTCCGGAACTGCATCAGATGATAATAAAATAACAGAATTGAAACTCTCAACCGATGGAGGGATAACCTGGGAGGACATTCTTTCCAGCCTGAGTGATGGTAAATGGCTTTATTATTGGGATACCCAAGAATTACTACATGGGCAATATGGTATCACGGTTGAGGCTTCGGACGGAATAAACATTCCGGAATATTCAACTGTGGAAATCAATTTGATCGATGCAGAAGTTCCAGTATTAGAAATCACCACCCCTGACATTGAAAATCAATTTGATGCAGGGGATATCGTCCAGATCAAAGGACAGGCCTTCGATGATGTGGGTGTGTCATCCATCTCCATCAGCATGGACGACGGTGACACGTGGATTGATATTTCTCCAAGTTTGGACAGCCGAGGACGATGGGGTTACATTTGGGATACAAGCGATATGAAGGCCGGCACTTATTCTGTCAGGGTAAAGATATCTGATGGAGCCAACGAGGTTGAAGAAACCGTAACCGTTGTTCTAATCGCTGAGAAACCGGAGGAAGAGGAAGAAGGCATAGATGTATGGATGATTCTATTGTTAGTAATGATGGTACTCGTATTGATTATAGCCATAACAGGTGCGATTATATTCAAAAAGCGGCGTCGTAAAAAATAAGGGACGATTTTAGGAAGAAATATGAAATCATAGGTTCAAAACCCAAGTAATTCCAATGGGCCTTCTCAGCTTCCCTCCACACCCTTTAAGTAGAGAAGCAGTGAAGCCTCCTGTCTGCTGAAACCCTTGACTCGTTTTAGGCTGTTTACATCGCCTGCTTTTATCAGCTCAATGGTTAAAGGATGACCCCGTGTCATCAGATGTATCTTCTTTAAAGCATCTTCGTCTATATTTGGTGCTTCAAGCAGTCGTTTGATTCCCTCCTTGTCCAGGCCCTTTATGGAAAGTTCCGCGATCTTCTTCTTCTTAACTTCACGTTTATCATAGAATCGGCAGTAGAATGGTGTTGTGTCTCTTGCACTTATAATGATCTTCAACGCCTTGTTTTTAGCGGCCAAATCGCAGAGCCCGGAAAAAAGGTCAGCAACATCTTCACTTACCTCATAATAATTATCGAATGCAATGATGATCTCTGAGCCTCTCAAGCTGCGGTCGATAATTCTTATGATCTCCTTGAGCTCGATTTTTTGATGATCCTTCAAGTACGATGCAAGCGTCGTTTTTTTGAGTTTAGAAAAGAACTCCGATAATTGTACGAGCACATCTCTTTGTGTTTCTTTTTCTGATAGCCGATACCAAAAGATGTTTTTATTATTCCTGTACCTTCTTATTATTTCGGCCATGAGAGCGCTTTTACCGATGCCGACACTTCCATAGATAACAATTGTTCGAAATTCATCGCCTTCAATCCAATCCTGAAGGGTCTTAAGCTCGAGCTCCCTTGAGATCAGCTCTTTTGGCCACGAAATCTCACCTTTTACAAAGAATATTTTTTCTACCTTCTTGGAGACTTCCTCCTGCGCACCCATTGCAAGTTCCTCGGCATCGATCATCCCATCTTCTGAAATAAAATGATAAAGTTGTAGTAAAGAGAAGTTGGTTTTTAAGGAGGAGTTCACCTCTGATAGCTTAATTTTCAAGACCTGGCCGTCCACTCTCTTAAGCCGGATTTTCCAACCCAAGAGCTTCTCTCTCAAATTTCTGGCGGATAGCATCCCTTCATCGGTAAGATAATATACCTTTTGCCTTCTGGTTTTTCCCTCAATATGAGAGATCTCCTCGAAAACATAATCCAAGTTTTTAAGCTTTAGCATCGCCCTGGGAACGTGGTTCCATCTGATACGAACCCCTTCTGCAATACCCTTTTGTGTAATGGATAGGGGGGCTTCCCTTTTGTTCTTTGACTGGAGGTTATCCAGAAGGTAAAGCAGAATCTTATCGTTGATGGTTAGGCGGAGTTTTGCCTGGGACATTTTGTGGTCCAAAGACTTTTTCTCGGATGCCATCTTTCCCCTATCTCTAAAATCACTTGGCATTATTTAATGGTTGTTGCTCATATCGTACCAGGATAATAAGCGGAAATCAGAAGGATGAACTGGAAGAATATCACACCCACCCTCGTCCCTGTCCTGATGTAGTTCCAAAATGCCTTTTCGGTCATCTCTTTATACGTTATAGCCCAGGTTGCAAAGAGCACGATAGCGAATACGGTGGCGCCGAATAGATACACAGGATCATAATAAAGCGAAGGAAGTATATCCCATCTGAAGAGGTACGGTGCAGGATATAGTATCGCATAGCCGATGTAAAAGAAAACGGCCACCACCATGGATTTTTTAGCGCCGATGCGCACTGGAAAGGTCTTAAATCCAGCTCTTATATCTCCTTCAACGTCCTCTGCACAGACGATGATTTCCCTGCCGATTTCCATAACGAAAATGCTGATGGTGAGAGGAGCCATAGCAATTATACCGTCCACGGGCTCCATGGCCACCGCGCCGTAGAAAGGAATGATGGCGACACCATAGGCCACGAAGACGTTGCCCCATATCCCCCATCCCTTTCCCCAGTGGTTGTAGACGATACCCACGATAGTCAAAGAGAGGGCTACGAAACCTGCCGACAAATTGATGTTCCCGTTATGAATATCGATGAAAAAGGCCAGAACCGTGCCGCTCGCCATCATGCCCAAACCACTCCACTTGGCGGATTTGGCCGAAATTGCTCCGCTTGGGATAGGCTTATGCGGACGATTGATCTTATCTGATGCCAAATCCGTGTAATCGTTGTGTATCATGATGCCGGTATACACCAATGGTGCCCATGCTATCAGCGCCAGCCAAAAAGTTAATGGATCAGGATCGAGGTTCACGTTCAATGCGCCCACTGCTGCACCAAGAGCGCTGATAAGCAGTATGGGAGGGCGAATGATTCTAAACCAGGCATGGAGTTTTCCCATAAAAATCGCAACCAAAGTTCAAGTCCACTGAATCACCGTTTTCCCCTGCCCTTCTTTTGCGGTTCGGGGTACCTTTCCTTTATCTCCTTGATCCTTTCAATAAGATCGTTTTTCAATTCTTCTCCCATGGACTTATCCGAATGTTCATCCAATCTCGCGGCAATCGCGATCTTCGAGGCAAAGGCCCTTGCAATTTTTCCCCTCTGCCAATAAGGCGCCCGGTGCACCAATGGATGCTGAAATATAAAACCATGTTTTGGAGGGTTGGACCCGTCTTTGAGATGTCTGAACAGGGCTTTCTCCGCTCCCAGGACCTGGATGGTGCCCGAAGGAAGTTTTGCCAGTCTCTTCATTCCCCCGGCCTTGGCGATGAGCCTTGCTCCGATTATGGGCCCAATTAGTGTTGAAAGATTGGCAGCGCTCTTTTCCATTTGATTTTTTATGTATTCCTCGAGCTCAATTTTTCTCTTTTGAATGTCTTGCAGGGTTTTGGCAAGTTCTATTATCGGCCTGAGGTCTTCTTCACTGCACGATGGATCCTTTATTTTCTGCTGGAGTACGAAAGAAATGGATTCCTCATCCTTCATCACCCTGCTTTGATTCGGAAAATACATACCGTACCATTCATGCAACCTCTCTGACAGCAAATTCGCACTTTGAATGAGGTCGTCCAGTGCACAAATGGCCTGGGCAATTTTCTCATCTTCCCCCACACCTTCCGCGGTTTTTTCCCTTGCCAAGCTCAACATGGCATCATGAAGTATATCCGTTGAGAAACCGAAATCCTCGGACGCAATATGGGGCATCTCCTCTTCTATCAGTTCACCTCCAATCTTTGTAAGGCGCTCATCCAGAACAAAGAACTGCGCAAGCCCTTCTGCGAGCGTTCTTTCCTCCTCTAGTATCTCGCTAGAAGAGACGGCGTTTAACCGTTTCGCTATCTCTTTGGCATCCTTTGGGAAGGTTTTTGATTGGGACACCGTTTCATCCTCAATAAGGAATGTACCGAACCAGGTGGTAAATAATATCATACAAATACCTCTTTGCCCTTTATTAATCTACTAAAAAGGGTATATTTCAACGCTATATATCCAATTTTCTATAATCCATGGGTTCTCTCCTATATTATCACCTCCTTACGGGGAATTACGCCTTAAATAGGACGCAGGGTAAAGCTTTTATAATCCGATAGTCCCTTTCCTACAAAGAAACAAGGCACATGATTGAGCTATTCATGTAACCTATCTAAATATCAGCGGCTAAGGGAAGCGGTTGATCTTACCGCTTATTAAAACGCTTATTAAAACGATTAGGAAAACATGAGAATTAACGAGAGAAAAACGGTGACAAGATGACGATCAAGAGATTTGAGACTGATTTTGGTGATAAAAAACTTATCATCGAGTGCGGACGACTGGCGCCTCAGGCTGGGGCGGCGGTGACCGCCCAGATAGGGGATACGACCATACTGGCCACGGCCACCATGTCCAAGGAAGCAAGAGAGAATATAGACTTCTTTCCCATGATGGTGGACTACGAGGAGCGCTATTTTGCAGCCGGTAGGATAAAAGGCCCCAGGTTCATAAAACGTGAGGGAAGGCCCTCAAGCGAAGCGGTCCTCACCGGGAGGATGATAGACAGAGGGCTTAGACCGCTTTTCCCACAGGACTTAAGAAACGACGTACAGGTGATATGCCTCCCTCTGAGCATTGATTACGATAACAAGCCCGATATTGTGGCAATTATCGCTGCTTGCACGGCGGTACATATTTCCAACATCCCTTTCGATGGCCCAGTAGCCGGGGTGCGGGTAGGTATGGTAAATGGACATTACATCGTGAATCCCACAATGGATGAAATCGAGTATTCGGATCTGCATTTGGTAGTTATGGGTGACGGTGAGCGAATTACCATGGTGGAATGCAGTGCAAAAGAGCTTAACGATAAGGATACGAAGCAGGCCTTCACGGTGGCCATGGAGGCCATAGGCCCCATCGCCAAATTCATTGACGATATCAGAACCGAAATAGGACTAAAGAAAGCCGCTGGCGAAGAGCTCATTTTTAAGAATGAATGGAGTTCTGAGGATCAAAAGGTGATCGGAGAGATAAAGGCAGCTGCGATGCCTCATCTTGACAAGTTCCTTTTCAACACTCCAAAGGGATCCAAAGAGGAGCGAAAAGAAATTCTTACCGACCTTGAAGCCCTCCTTATAAACGAGTTTAAGACAAAACTCACCCTTCCCGAACGAGATGTAGAGGCCACAGAGGAATATCTTAAGGAATTGATTACGGGCTTCTTTTACAAGTTCATCGAGGAGCAGGTGACATCGGCAATATTGGAGAAAGACCAGCGAGTTGACGGGAGAAAACTGGATCAGGTCCGACCTCTCATAGCTGAAGTCGGGATCTTACCAAGGACCCACGGATCAGCTCTGTTCAACAGGGGAGAAACCCAGATACTCTCTGTGGTAACCCTCGGAGCACCGGGTGATGACCTATCTGTTGAGACCATGGAAACAGATGGCAATAAAAAGTATTTTCATCACTACAATTTCCTACCATTTTGTGTTGGGGAGGTGAAGCCTATTCGGGGTGCCGGAAGAAGGGAGATAGGACATGGTGCCCTCGCCGAGAAGGCCTTAAGGCCGGTACTCCCGCCCGAGGAGGAATTTCCGTATACGGTGAGGGTGGTAAGCGAGGTTATGGGTTCTAACGGATCTTCATCCATGGCCGCAACATGCGGTTCCAGCTTGGCCCTCATGGATGCAGGAGTCCCCATTAAAAAGTCGGTGGCAGGGATTGCCATCGGTATGGCCTCTGACGGAAAACGCTGGAAGATACTAACGGACATCCAGGATCTTGAGGACGGGCCCGGCGGAATGGACTTCAAGTTCACTTCGACCCGCGATGGTATAACAGCGATCCAAATGGACACAAAAACCCGCGGATTAACAATAGATATATTAGATTCTGCTTTTATCCAGATGCGAAGGGCCATAAACGAAATCCTTGACACGATGGAAAAAACTATCCCTAAACCAAAAGAGGCCCTCTCACCTTACGCACCGAGAATCATATATTTCATGATCGATCCGCAGAAGATAGGTGATGTGATCGGTCCTGGTGGTAAAGTCATCAGGGCCATAACAGATGAACTCGATTTACAAATCGATATAAATGACGATGGCATGGTATTGATAACCTCCACGAATGCAGATAACGCAAAAGAGGCTGAAAAAATAATCAAGGAGCTGGTGCGGGTGGTGGAGGTAGGCGAGATATTCGACGAGGCTGAGGTGGTAAAGATCATGAGCTTCGGTGCATTTCTCAACCTGACCTCGGGAACAGACGGTTTTCTACATGTCTCCGAGATCGCTTGGGAACGGGTGGAGAAAGTAACGGATCGGCTGAAACTCGGGGATAAGGTTAGGGTAAAAGTCACAAGGATAGAAGATGGAAAGGTCGATGTGTCTGCCAATGTTCTGCTCCCAAAACCCGAGGGCTACTCCGCACGGCCAAGACGCAGGGGACCAAGAAGTGGAGGGTATCGAAAAGATCGTAAACCACCAAGAAAAAAACCGAGGACCCAACGTCGATAGGCGAAAAACTTTTTAATTCTGATATATCGATCAACTAATGGCTATACATAATTACATTTGATTTGTAATAATCTTTTATCGATAAAGCACAACGTGTATTCGCTCATCCGATCTTGGCCTCTTTGATCAATCTCATCAGAGCAGATAGATCGTTTATCTCCACATGCTTGAGATTGATAAGGCGCATACCCAGGGAATCAGCTCCGTAGCCCAATTTAGCCAGCTGCCTTCCATTCTCCTTCAAGATCACACATTTTTTGTTCTCGGCCAAGATTGTAGCAATTTCCTGTACCACTGAGATATACTTTGTGAGTTCGTTTCTTTTCGCACTGACCGCCCCTATTAAACCCAAAAGAACGGAGCCCTTTTCTTGAATGTGATCCGAAGTTCGCATTCTCGGTTCTAAATTCTTATTTAAAAACGGTGATATGAACTCCATAGCCGAAGGGCGTTTAATATCGATTATTGCCGTATCGGAGGAAAGATGCACACCCAACATATCGTTTTACTGTGATAGTTCACACTGAACAGAACCGTCCTTTATCAGGTTCCAGAGTCGAACAAGCCGCTCAACATCTTTCATTAGGTGCACTTTCCTTGTATTTTTTCGAGTATCGGTTAACAGGCTCTCAGGAATTAATCCAGTTAGAGCTAGTGCCATTGTGCAATGGAGCAGATAGGAGACCGCGTACCGGTGAGCCCAACAAGTTTCCTGCGTATTTTCGATTACAGGCAGCCCAAGATGCAAGAAATTTGCCAGTTCCCCCCTTCGCAAGGTTTAATACTCAATACGAAGAGCGCCCTTTTGGCTTAGAGTTAAAGACAAGGTTTAAACATGTAAATCATATCGGCTCGAAAAAACATCGGGCCGTAATTTACGCATCACTCACCTTTCTTTTCTTTCATCAGGGTAATGCTCAATGCGATGTCTCCGTCCAGGGTCAGGTTCTCGAACTTCAACCGAAACTCTGTCTCTTTATTCTCAATTAGTTTCAATGCGTCCTTCATGGATGGTAGTTTCTCATAAACTCTTCCAAGAGTTTCTACCGCACCCATGGCTTTTTCTTCGATTTTCTTTGTAGGATCCATAATTTCACCGGGCCGATAAAGGAGATATAAGTATTTAAATTTAGATAATCGGTATTTTACATAACAATTATTTTTTACCGACATTTCCGCTTAAATAAATAAAATAATGATCCATAAACGTAATCAATTTTAATCCTATAATATGCATCTTAGAAACCACTTTATAATAAGGAGAACATTACGAAGAGAAATCAGAAACGAAAATATGAGGGTGATGGATATGAAGATAGAGCTGTTCTACAACCCCGGCTGCCCCATATGTCCCAAGGCAAAAAAGCTTGTTAAAAAGCTGCTTAGGAAATATCCACAGGTTGAATACGTTGAGCTTAATGCCTTCGAACATCAGGACAGGGTGATACAGCTCGGCTTTCAGGCCGTTCCGGCCATCGTGATAGATGGAGCTTTATGGCATGTAGGCATACCTGATAAAAAGGCCCTGAAAAAGAAGATAATAGGTACATTAGGATGATATCCCCCGTATAATTTATATTCAAGGAGGTGAGGTGATAATGAAGGAAGTTATTTTCGCATCCGCTAGGTCAAAAGAGTTTTCCTATCAAACTTCCATGGTGGCAAAACTGGAAAGGATGCTGAGGAAGGTCGACCTGTCCAGATACATTGCCAAAGATGATTATGTTGCCATCAAAACCCATTTCGGATCCGAAGGGGGTCATAGGATCGTAAGGCCGATTTTTTTGAAGAAGGTTGTGGAGGCAGTAAAAGCTGTGGGAGGAAAACCCTTTGTTACGGACACCGTGAGACTGAAAGGTTTGGATTACCTGGAGATTGCGAACATGGAGGGAATAACCCCTCTATCCGTGGGCTGTCCGGTGATATTGGCCGATGGCCTCTTTGGAAGAAATTGCCAAAGGGTTTCTGCAGGAAATATTTTGGGTGAGATAGGGATAGCTTCTGAGATATATGATGCCGATGCCATGGTGGTTGTAACCCATTGTAAGGGACATATCCAGGCAGGCTACGGCGGTGCCATAAAAAACCTCGCCATGGGGGCCGTTTCCGATAAGAACAGAGAAGGCAAATCTGAGAGGGCCAAGATTCATGCCACAGATACGCAGCTTGACTGGGATGAGGGAAAATGCGAGTTGTGTGGAGATTGTGTCGATATCTGCGATCATGATGCATTGACCATGAGCGAAAAAATCGAAATCAACCATTTCATATGCCACAAGTGCAGAAGATGTGTTGAGGTGTGTGAAAACGATGCCTTGATACTTCCGGTAATGGAGGATGAGTTCCAGATGGCCATGGCCGAGGCCGCAAAGGCCGCCTTGGATACATTCAAGAAAGGCAAAGTAATCTTCATCAATTTCGTAATGGAGGTGATGCCGCACTGCGACTGCCATCCTCACAGCGATGTTCCTGTTATCAACGACCAGGGTATACTCATGTGCGATGATATCGTGGCCATGGATTTGGCTTCCTTGGATATGATAGAGAAATCTCCTCGACTGCCCGACTCGGCCGCTGAGAATCTGGATGCTAAAACTGGCCTTTTCAAAGGACTCACCGGCCGAGATCCTTATGTGCATGTTCATCATGCCGCAAAACTGGGCTTGGGGCAAAAGGAGTATAAGCTTGTGAGGATGGATTAATCCAGGATTAATTGTAATATAAATAAATTAAAAATTCTAGTCTGAGTCGAACTCGTTTAAAGCGGCACTTCCCACACAATATCGTAATCCCTTATGGAATGAATCCAATATCCTTTACCGATCTCGAAGAAATCCAATAACCCGATCTCGTCCCATGTTTTGGTAGCGCCGTCGAAGGCAAAGATATAATCCACATCATCAAGGAAGCGGATATTGTTGAGGGCTTCGGTTCTATCCTTGTTACCAAGGGAGGGATAGCCCACCAAGTTCCAACCCGGATGGAGAGTAATCTTCTGGTTTTGGGATGGTTTAAAGCCAGAGTATTTGAAAAGAACACCGCCCGGTCTGCTGATATATATCCAAAATCCCATTGTGTGGTTGATTTCATCAAGATCATTCCAATCGTCTGGTTTTACAGTGCAATTGTGCTTCCAGTAGTCATCAGAATCTGTTGCATTGAACCACTGTACTGCAAAGTAATCTCCCTCTATTGATGATAATACGCTCCCAAGATTCGTATCAGACTGAATAAATGGAATCGATATCAGGTTCCAGCCCTCGTATAGAGGGAGGTAATTGGAGACAGGAGATATCAATGGGTAATTATCCTGAGAATCCGAATCAATATCATATG
>CP070739.1:483718-490141 GCA_020347705.1 Methanomassiliicoccales archaeon
ACAAATCCCTATCACTTTGATGACGTTTATGCGTCCAAAGGTCGGTTTAAAAAGCGTATTGCACATGGTATGCTCGTCACGGGTTATATCTCGACAGTGCTGGGTACCATACTTCCTGGACCAGGAACAATATATTTGAGCCAGTCTCTTAAGTTCATAAACCCAGTCTACATAGGGGATACCATCACAGCCATTGCGGAGGTCTTGAATATAAAGGAGAACAAACCAATAGTTACGCTGAGAACCAACTGCATCAATCAAAATGGGGAGACGGTTGTGGAGGGAGAGGCGGTTGTTCTGGTTGATTACGTTCCGATGTAGGACACCAAAGCTACAGAAAGGAATGTATGAAGTTCGAATTCCTTCGTAAGAAAAGGTTGGCAACAAAAGGCTGGCTGAGTGATGTCCTGACCTGCGTTCGAGGTTTGGACAAGAAGGAGTTTACCTTGAAGGAGATGTATGGTTTCGAGGATAGACTCCAGGAGCTGCATCCGGATAACAAGCATGTGAGGGATAAGATCAGGCAGCAGATGCTGAGGGATGAGAGAGTTGTGGAGTTTGTGAGTCGAGGGCATTACCGTCCTAAATAACAGAACATGCCCTTTACAATGGGCACATTGATGCAGTAACATGCCCTTTATAATCGTAATGTTTATATACAAACATGCCCTTTATAACTTTCATGGTCGATACGATAGTTGAGCAGAAAATACTCAGATTACTCTCTGAACAAAACCCGTGGTGGGTGACAAAAGAGGTGCCGGAGTACCTTGCCAAACCGTTCAGGAGAAGAGACTTCTACATTTATAGAGACAAACTGGAGGAAGCCGATATAACGGCCATAGTAGGCCCTAGACAGATCGGCAAGACCACGGTCATGTACCAATTGATCCAATATCTTGTACATGAAACAGGTGTCGATCCTAAAAGGATCATGTACAATTCCTTCGATTACCCCTACCTCACAACATTAACAGAGACACCAATAAATGATTTATTGGATGTGTTCTCCTCCCAGATATTGCGGGAACCCACTCAGGAACTGGAAGATAAAGTGTACGTCTTCTTTGACGAGATATGTAAATTGGAGGAGTGGAGCAGGGTGCTTAAGGGGTGGTTCGATCTGAAATATCCCCTTAAGTTCATGATATCTGATTCGTCCAGCTCAGATATATTAAGAGGTAGTTCCGAATCCCTTGTCGGGAGAATCAATCCTAATATCATGCTATCGCTAAAATTCGTTGACTACCTGAATTATTTCGAAGGACGAGAGGAAATCAATAAAGTGAATTGGGACCTAAGGAATTCCCTTCAACTAGCAATAGACGATGATGATATCGATATTCTTTTTAAGGAGCTCAAACTTGCTTTTTCCAAATTAGTGCACGTGGAAAAAACGATACAATTACATCTCCAACAGTATCTTCTGAAGGACGGATATCCAGAACTTCTCGACAACGATAACCTTGCTTCCTGCAGGCAGAAGTTGCGTGATTACCTCACCTTGACCATCTACAAAGATCTAATGAGGGTCTTCAACCTCAGGGACCCGAAAGCGCTGGAAGAATTGATGACGCTAGTCGCTGCAGAAACCTCCCAGAGAATGGAGTACTCCAATCTGGCGGACTCACTGTCAATAAAACGAGACACAGTAAGCAAATATCTCGATCATCTGGAAATGGTGTTCTTGATATCTAGGGAGGAGTTCTATTCTAAAAGCAGGAAATCCAGAATTAAAAAGTCCAAGAAAATCTATTTCTGCAATGTGGGCCTTCGCAACGCGTTAACCGGTGTGCTTAGCGACTCCTTGTTGAAGGACTATCAAGAACTTGGGAAAGTCGTAGAAACGCTAGTTCACGAGCACTCAAAGAGATTGAAATTTTGTTTAGAGCCGGGTATTGAACCCCAGCTTTATTACTGGAAAACTAATACCGGAGAAGAAGTTGACATCGTGTTGGAAGTCAAGAAGAAACCAATCCCGATTGAGGTGAAATACAGGGATGATGTTCCGGATAATATACTCAAGGGTTTTAACGCGTTTCTGAAGAGTAAAAAAAAGTGTCCATTTGGGATTGTTGTAACGCGAAATGTACTAAAGCGGAGGGAGGATTTCGTTATAATTCCTCTATGGCTTTTCTTACTCATGTGCTAGCCCAGTAGAATACCAATTTTTTACGGCGTATCCTCATTCTGCAGGTGGTAGTCTTCATACAGATAGATCGCAATCCCCAATATGATCAACCCAATGCCCAATATCGTCGACCACCCTCCCTTATACAGAAACTTCTCAGGATTGTCCAGGCACCATTGGATTACATTGTTTAATATCACATGCCCGTGATACCTCACCAGCTCGTTGAAATCCTCCATCCCGTTGTCACTGCCTGAATTATTTAAAATGGCCTCTATCTCATCTGCGTTTCCTACACTGTCAAAAATCGTGAACTCGATTGTGACATCATCCTCATCGGTATCTGTACTTCCGTCATATTCTCCACTTGTAGTCCCATTATTGGTATCTCCCCACCAGCTGTGATTCTCGATTGAATATACAAGATCGCAAGAATCACCTGTCCCGCTGCAATCCAGTTTGTCATCAAAGAATAGGTCATCGTCAAACCAGGAGAACGTGATACCTACAATTGCCGTGTCATCCGGCATGTCGTAGAAGGTTGAAAAGTCCAGGGGAATATCCCCTTCATCGGTGTCGTAGTGGATTATATCACTTGTTAATTCAACATCGTTTAACCTTATCTTGAAATATACATCAACCTCAGTTCCTATATCCCCTGGATCCTCCATTTTATAATGCGTAAACTGAACTACAACAACCGAATCGATCAAAGGATCGACATCCTCCCCATCCTTGGCCTCGTCATCATCCGTATCCGGATCTGTTGGGACGGTCCTGGTTCCGTGTTCCTCAAGGTTATCCAATCCATCGTTATCTGGATCGAGATGGGCATCGGTTGGATCGGAAGGGTTCAGACCGTAGAGCAATTCCCATTCATCGAGCATCCCGTCTCCATCTTTATCCAGATTTTTTTCTTCATCTTTCTTATCCTCATCGCCCTCGAGACAGCCGGTAAGCGAGACTGCTAGAAGGAGGACACACACGGAGAATAAAGCTACTATCGTCTTGTGGGTTTTTTTCATGATTATCCCTCGCTATCGGGCTATTTCCTTAACGTAATTGTGATTTAGGTTCATAAATCTTTGGTAAGGATTTGCTTAAATGTTTCAAAATAAGCTTTAAACCATACTTTAACACTCATTTATAAAATACCGAAAACATAAAATTTATGCAAAAGTATATATTTTAGTTAATGTATATTACTTATGCGTTGGTATAACCAACATCTGAAGGGGATGTGGCGGACACGCCTCTCACCCTTCTACCTCTAGGGGAATAATTTTAATCCACAACCTTCAAATTTTCCATTTGAATCCCTGTTAAATAATTTTTCGATTCTATTGAAATATTCGGAAAACTTACGATCTTTGTAAGTATTGGACGATCTTAAATTCCTTCTTATGCAATAAGCCGCTGCATCTGCTAATTGAGTTAGATTCCGAAAGTGGGACTCTACAAATAACACATCTTCTAATAAGAACTCATTTTGAACGTGTTCGGTTCCCTCTTTAAAAAATCTCATATACTTTTTTCTCACTTTAAGATCATATTTAGTATTTATAGCATCCAATAATAGTAATCCATACTGTTTGGGTAGATTTGCTTTTTGCAAATGCAGATTTGTTTCAGTAAGAAACATACATATTCGTTCGAATAATAATTTAAATGCCCACATCTCAATATCAAAACTCTTTTTCCTTATTTTATTCTTCATAATTGCTACAGAAATTAATGTGGATTGCATATTTTCTATTAAGGAGTATAATTCATCAAGCATTGAGAATCTATCATCTCTGGGAACTCCTCTAAATTTCCCACTTCCATGAACTATATTTTTGATATGAATCTCAATATCCAATGGATTTACACTTAATGATAAGAATATTTTCTTTTTTAAATCATCGAGATCATTATTTATACAAAACCAATGCTCTTCATTAACGATAAAAGCAGATAATATGTAATTTTCTTTATCCATTAAATTTGGTTTCCCAGATTCGTCAATATGGATTAAATACATAATCTCCCTTACAAACAACATAATATTTATTTTTATTGAAAGATAGGATCTATTAAATTGATAATAAAATATTTAGCTAAGATTTCTTAAAAACATCTCCCCCTCCCTAAATCCTACCAAATCTCATGAGCAATTAATTTATTGCTATCAATGCTAAGTACATCACATTCATCCTTATATATCGCAATTTCAAAATCAAATGTTTCAGTTGCTCTCAATTCCTTTTGGCTTTAATAGTATCCACCTGCCCCAACGATATCCTGACCTTCGTTCGAGGTTTGGACAAGAAGGAGTTTACCTTGAAGGAGATGTATGGGTTTGAGGATAGATTGCAGGAGCTGCACCCAGATAATAGACATGTGAGGGATAAGATCAGGCAGCAGATGCTTAGGGATGAGGGGGGTTGTGGAGTTTGTGAGAATTTCACTACCTGCATACCAACCAATCAACCGCAAAATTTAACCATTCTGCATTACGACCTCTTTTTCTTCTTTCGCCCTGAGAACATGTCATCAAGGTTTTCCAGAAAATCTGGGGCCCTGAGGGAAGGGTACTTTGGTTCCACATCGGTATGAAGATAAACTATCAATGGTTTTGCTTTCAATTTCTTTTTAGCAGATTCCAAAGATTTCTCTTCCCTTTTGAGATTCTCCCTTGTTAACGAATAGACTACCTGAATGGCCATCTTTTTATCGGGAAGGTAAATATCCACCTCCCTTCCTCTTTCATCCTTCCAGTAAAAAATATCATGAGTTGATCTTCTTAAGTGCTGGATTATACAGGCTTCCATGAGCTTTCCCAGTTGATTTTTTTCAATCAAAAGACCATTATCTATTGGATATATCTTTTTGGGGTTTAAGATCCGCTCTTTTTGTGAATAGCTGAATTTCTCAAGGGGAATGACGGCATAGGCCTCGATCAAATAATCTAGATATTTTCTCAAGGTCACATGACTGATATCAAGAAATCCCTTGATGGATTTTGCCGAGAGATATATCCCGGGATGTGACATTACAAACCGCATTAGATTCCTGAATTCTCCGATCTCCCTTATCTTGTGTCTTAATATAATGTCCCTTTCGATTATATCATTCCTATAATCCGAAAGTATCGCAAAATCACCAGATAGAACGGGATATGGATATCCTCCGTTCAACATATATTCTTCAAACATACGTACCTTTTGATCAACAGGAATTCGGGTCTCTTCTTTTGCAATTAAAAACTCTGAAAATGAGAAAGGGAATACCTCATGTTGTTTTTTTCGTCCCCCTAGTGCCGATGCCAACTCTGTTCCCAGCAATCTCGAGTTGGAACCGGTTAGAAAGATTTTTATCTTTCTATCATGCATTCGTCGGATCCATTTTTCCCACCTGGGGATATTTTGGGGTTCGTCAATGAGCAGTAACGTGTTCTTCAGGTCAATAATAGAGGAGATCTTTTGGAAATCTTTGTTATCGGGAAAAAATCTGTCATCCTCGAAATTAATGTAATATACTCTTTTTCCTTCCTTCTTTAATAATCTTCCTATCCATAGTAATATGGTGCTTTTTCCCGCTCTTCTCACACCCGTTGCCACCTCGACAACTTGAAATCCCGTCCTGTTCAATAATTCTTTGGCCAGATTCCTTTCGATAAGGATTTCTTCCTGGTCTAATAACCATTCACCATCCCTTATGATTTCCCTCATAGTGGATAGATTTGTCATGATCGTATATCTGATTTCATCTTTATATATTTTGCGGTATTTGAAAGTATACTTTCAAGTTTTGCGTTGGATTTGAAATTATGATGCTTTATTCACAATAACTCTAGGACTTCTGCAGAAGGTATAAGAGTATTTCATCTCGAAAACAAGAAGGAGTTTACCCTGAAGGAGATGTATGCCTTCGAGGAGAGGCTCCAGAACCAACATCCCGATAATAAGCATGTGAGGGATAAGATCAGCGAGCAGCTGCAGATGTTGAGGGATGAGGGGATTGTGGAGTTTGTGAGGATTCCCTTAAAAACCGCCCCCAACTCCCACGGATCGTAAAGGGATCTAAAAAATATTTCAGTTCGACCCGCTGGCTCCATACGAAATACGAGCGTTAACTCCCGCAGATGGTCTACCAAAATAAGAGGTATTGACTGAACAGTTATCTAAAAATCCATGCACTCGTACCTCCCAAGTCCCTGGTCTCTCATTCTATTCATAGACACACTCCTTTTTGTTTGAAATAGGGTAGGTCATGACTGGAGATTGAATGCAAAATTCAATCTGTTCTAT
>CP070739.1:490241-493009 GCA_020347705.1 Methanomassiliicoccales archaeon
AAACGCTGCAAAGAGTATGGCTATGAGGTTTTTGGTATCAGCTATAAGAAAGAAGGTGGAGGTCTGGAATATATCGATCATTTCGAGCAAATTAACATCATTGATAAGAAAGAGGTTTTAAAATATGCCCAGTCTATTTCTATTGATGTGGTCTATTCTATTGGTTCTGATATTGCCATGCCAACAGTGGGGTATGTTTCCGAAAGACTTGGCATACCCTTTTTTGTTGATGAGAAAACAGCTGAACTCCTCCATTACAAAGGGCAGTTTAGACAATTCTTAATAGAAAAACATATTAATCCTATTCCTTTCAAGGTCGCAGGTTCTCTAGAAGAGTTTTCGGATTGGAAGATCTTCCCTGCCATTATTAAACCCGTTGATTCCCAGGGACAACGGGGAGTATTTGAAGTTCATGAACCGGCGGATTTACGAAAGCATTTTACCAAATCCCAATCATTTTCGCGTTCAAGAAATGTAATTGTTGAGCAATATATCGATGGGCTGGAGTTTTCTGTAAATACTTTTGTCCAAAATGGTTTAATCGTGTATAGCTTTATGACCGATCGATATGTCATTAAGGGAAACCTGCCATGTGGAATTATTAAAGGGCATGGCATACCGGCCAAAGTGGATGATTGGGTACGAAAAAAAACCGAATTACTCCTTCAAGAAGTTATCCATGCATTGGGCATACGCAATGGACCCGTCTATTTCCAATTAAAATATACTGATACCGACGTTTTCATCATAGAAATAACTCCAAGACTCGATGGGTGTCATCTTTGGCGGTTTATAAGGCTTATGTATGGTGTAGACTTACTAGATCTAACTATTCGACAGCTGGAAAGAAACAGCTTACCTCTTCAACTTAATGCCAAACCGCCAAAATCCTTGCAGGAGCAAAATCTTTACCTTGACTTTTTCCACCAGAGAACCGGCACACAATTTCAAAAGGTGAAAAGTGAAAAAGAGTCTTGCTTATATGAAGAATGGTACTATAAAGAAGGAGAGACCGTCAGGTACATTAACGGATATTTGGAAAAAACTGGATATCAAATATGGGCTGAATAATTGCTGCTATTGGTGATAATCAAAGCAAGCAATAGAGAAAAATTTCTTTCACTATTCAGCCTTTTCATTTATATAGTGTATAGAAATTGAAGAAGAATATCCAACATAAACCGATTTATTATGGAGCATAAATTGATGAGAATTGCCATTATTGGGGGGTCAGGATTTATTGGGAAATGGTTCATAAAGGAATTTGGAGATAAGTATAAGTGCGTTATATTCGGGAGGAGGAAAGATGTTAATGAATTAAAGATCGCTGGAGAAAAATATAAATATATAAGGACAGATTTTTCGAAAGATCAATTGGTTAAACAACTTGAAGGTTTTGATGCAGTCATCCATCTTGCGGCAAAACGATTTGAACCACAAGAAAAAATGGAAGAGTATCTACAAAACATTAAAATTTCTTCCAATTTATTTGAAGCATGCAAGACATTAGGAATAAAAAATGTAATCCATTTATCAACCATTGGAGTATATAGTGCTGAAGAGGAATTGCCCTGGACCGAAAGTCAAAATGTGAATCCATCAACCTTTTATGCCATATCGAAATTAGCCATTGAAAAAGTAGCAAATTACTATAATAAAAAACACAAAATGAAAATTAAAAATTTAAGAGTGGCTCAAGTTTTGGGTGTGGGAGAACGTGAAGGCTTCATGTTATCGGTTTTTTTGGAGAAGGCCTTGGATAAAAAAACGTTAACAGTCTACGGTAAGGGTGAAGGTAGAAGAGAATATATTTACGTTAAAGATGTTGTGAACGCAATTCAACGTGCTTTAGAGGTACACAATGAAGAGGGTATTTTTAATATTGGTATAAATAAAAACATTTCACACAAAGAACTCGCAGAAACCATCAACAAAGTATTTGAAAATTCGAATAATATCAAAATTTTAAACGAATATTCAGAAGATAAGAGTATTCAGCTTATGAGTATTGATAAAGCTAAACAAATGTTGAAATGGAGGTCTCATTGGACGTTAAAGGAGGCTTTATTCGATATGAAAACCATTTTAATTAATGATTCATAATCGAATAGGAAGACTGAATTATTTAAAAAATCTTGAATAATTATAGAAATATTTTATCGGCAATTACAAATTCAACCGTCTGTTCTTCTGATATAATAAATATTTGAAAAGAACACCTGACTACCGATCCACGGCTCCTGTGAACTGCTACGAGTTGGTCAAGCAGCCCGAATTCAGAAGGATTTTTCAATGATTGATCCAGCCATCACTCAAAATCTTGTACATACAAAAAACGGTATTTGGATATCCCCTAAGATTTCAAATGTCTCTTATCCTGAAGATGTACATCGTTATCTTTTTTCTGTTGAAGAGAATTCTTTTTGGTTCAAGCATAGAAGCGACTGTATTATAGAAATACTGCAGAGATTTCCACCAAAGGAATATATCATCGATGTGGGAGGGGGGAATGGGTATGTCTCACTGGGAATTCAAAATGCGGGTTTTAAAGTCATCATGCTGGAATCCGGGTCAGATGGTGTGATGAATGCCAAAAAAAGAGGCATAAAGGATATCTTGCACACAACTTTCCAAGATGCCAACTTTCCTGATTCATCTGTGGATTCCATTGGTCTGTTTGACGTGTTAGAACATATCGAAGATGATCACGCCTTCTTGACCCTTGCTTTCAGATGTATGAAAAAAGAAGGACGACTATACATTACAGT
>CP070739.1:493109-496728 GCA_020347705.1 Methanomassiliicoccales archaeon
AAACCTCCTTTTTAATGTTGCATTATTTAAAGATTATATTATTTCCCCCCCCCCCAGTCTTCCTCTATTCCTCATTTCTCAGGGTTGTAATTAAAGATTTGAAATACCGGTGAGCATTTACATTAAAGTAGGTAGGAAGGTTAGTTATCAGATTTTATTGAAGTTACATCACAAACCGTCAACAATTAGTACTCAACCACTTTGGGAAGGGTCTTGGCCTCCGCAACCCACTCCTGAACCTGTTCAAGGGTTGGTTTCTTGGTAATGATGGCATGCCCGGTAATGTCATAGGGCGTAATGCTGTTGTTGAAGAGATTGTCAGGATTCCTTGTGGCTAGTTCTGGGACAGAATCGACTCCAACAGCTTCGAGAAGCACAGCGAACATCTCGGTCACTGTCGTGATTCTCATTAGGTCTACATAGTTTGCCAAGTCGTTTATCCGTCGGCTCTTGATGCCAGTATCTTTTCTTAGCTGTTCCCTCAGGATACGTGTCTTTACACGTTGCAGAAGGTCGTCGGTCGTCTTAATCCCCAGACCTGCGAATATGGTTTTCTCATTTTGTGTGAAGATTGTCATATAATTGATGGTCGTTACCTTCGTTGGAGTAGTACCAGGTTCCGGGATTGTGGGCTCGGTAACAGGGGGCTCAGTGGTTTCAGGGAGGGATGTTCCCACGCCTGTTCCAAAAGCTGCCCACATCACCCTGTGGTCCGAGATGTGACTTTCCACATAGTCCATGAAATCGCTCTGAGGCAATTGACCTGACACAACGGACGCCCAAAGATCGTGGAACATGGCTTTGTCGATGTCAAATACTCCGGTCATCTCCTTATATTCCTCGTCCGTGTGGTCTGGAAAGAACGCTATCTGGTCATAGTCCTTCGTGCCAGCCAGATTCGTTCCCACTTCCGTGGAATGCTTCGTAAGCCGCAGGCCGAACGACATCAGCTGCTTGTAGATCGGGTCCGAATCGGACATCTTGGGCATGTTGAAATCACCGAGCAGAATCATGTCCGAGTCATAGACATAGCGGCTCTTTGCGCGATAACTGGCCCACTTCGCAAGAGCGTAGGTCTCCAACAGGCGCTGGTTATACTTCGGGCTTCCCACGGTGGAACTACCATAATAAGTGTGGATGTTCACCAGGATGAAGTCGAAATCCCCTGCCTTGAAGGAAACCTGGAAAGGATTCCGGTTGAATCCTCTGAACTCCTCCTCAACGCCGGGAAGAGCGATCTCCTTTCTCTCGTAATCCAAGAGTACCAGTTCCCCGGCCAATTCCGTAGGCTTTACAACGTTCGAATCATAGATATATGCCAGACGTTCGTAATTTCCGGCTCGATCGGTGACGACCATCTTGTAGTGGGTTGGCAAATACTGCATCACCGAGCGTAACCCTGCAAGATTGTCCTTTACCTCCTGTATCGCAATCACGTCGAAGGGCTTGATGATCTCGGCGATGAGCTGGTAGTCCTTTACGTCCCTCGCCGCTCCTCCACCCAGCTGCCTGATATTCCAGGTGGCTACCAGTATCTTGTCATCCGATTTTTCGGGAATTCCCCGATGCTTCTGATGATTGCGGATGTTCTCCAATTCAGTTTCCAGATCGTATGTATGTTCAACTACCATTTTATTCCTCCTTATATTCTTACTTTCTCAGACCGCCGCTGAATCAAATACGAAATTCTATGTTTGATTAGCAACGGTTCACCTCTATACCTTGGATTGTATGCGATGACTGGAATGATTAAACTATGAATTCATGGAAGATGCGACTGTGAACCCAGTGCCTAAACTGTATTCAAGACTTTGATCTTAATACTCACAATTGTAACAGCGCCGTCATCATCCGTAAGCGTTAATTTTACAGTATACACATGATAGTCTTCGAATCCCCCGTCATAGAAATCATGATAAAAGTGGGTGACCTCCACGGTCCCTGTCGCATCCGGAGGATTGTTCTCTTCGATTACGAAACCTGGTTCTGTACCGCTGCCATCATCGAAGTCCCAAATTGCAGAATGGATATCGAGCCAGCCTGGATCAGTGAAGAAGGCCCTGAATGTGACTGGAGATTCCTCAGGAATATAAATCGAGCTGTCATAATACCTCAATGTGCCGAACTTCTCTCCAATGATCAAGTCCATGTCCCAGTCACCATCCAGGTCGACGAACACAGGAGAGGATCTAAAGCCAACGTCGATGCCATCGAATATCACAGGATCATTTGCGCCAACCCAATCTGAGTTATATATGCCACCGGAAATTTCTACAAAAACAGGATTTGCTGCTGTTCCGACGTTCCTGAAATAATTTAAATTGCCGCTTTCTTCCCCAACGACAAGGTCAAAATCACCGTCATTGTCAATGTCTACGAAGGTCGGTGAGCTGTTGTCCCCTACATCCGAGCCGATGGTTCCCCTATATTGCCAAACCGGGAGTGTGGGACTTCCGATATTCACATAATAATATATCATACCATCCGAGGCCCCGATAACCATATCGACTAATCCATCGTCATTATGAATATCCGCGAATGCAGGTGCGCTATTGCCGGCTACGCCTATCCCAGTAAACAAGGTGTCGTCTCGTACCCATATCGGAGAATACATATCACCGTCGTTGCGGTAGTATGCCAGAAGACCATCTGCTTTGCCGATTACAAGGTCGTAATCCAGGTCACTATCCAGGTCAACAAATGTAGGTTTGCTATTATTGCCAACATCGATTGCCAGGCCTAGATTATCCATTAGAGTTCCGTGACTATCCCAGATCGGCTTTGATATCGTGCCGATATTTTCATAGTAATAAAGGTATCCGTCTTCAGTCCCGATAACCATATCGAAGTCGCCGTCATTATCTAGGTCAGCGAAGGCTGGCGAGGAGCAATAATCTTTGAAATAGAATTTGATATCATCGGTCCAACCCACGCATAAAGATGGCTGTTGAGCACCGCTATATCCATCGGTTGCTACACCGATTTTACCGAAAACAAATCCATCCGACGGATTGGTCCCAATAAAATAGCCTCCTTCGATTAATACGAAATCATTTGCATCTAGAATTTGAAGAAGTAGGATTCTTGTATTGTAGTCATATATGGCTCTGGCACGGTATTCTGTAAATAAACTGGCTCCGACTGTGAAATAGATCCGGGTAGTTCCAGTAGAATCGAAATATCTTGCCCGGACTGTATTGGTATCTGAATCGTAACCAAAGTATATTGTGTTGTAGTTGAACGCGCTTCGGACCTCCATGCGGGATGGGTCTGCGATGAAAAGAGGCATGGCATACTGCCAGACGCCCTGTTCGGTAATCATAAACCTGGCCCCCAGGATCCAGCTACCGCTGTTCTCGTCGATGGTCCTATCTAGATATTTCACGAACATCTCATCATTTGGATCGTGGTTGTCAGCTTCGAAGAATACATTCCCATTGGGTTCGTCCCAAAAGATTCTGCTGTTTGGTTGATCGCTCTCCAAAAAGAAACCATGGTCATCATCTTCGAAATTCTCGTAAATTCTTAAGGAGAGGTCAATGCCAGGGAAAATCGGATCTTCCAAGGTCCAGGCCGGATCTCGGGTAGCGGTTGGGCCAAAGGGATAGCCGGTATTGGA
>CP070739.1:496828-499457 GCA_020347705.1 Methanomassiliicoccales archaeon
CCGATATCAACTAAGATTAGATCCATACAAACTCTTCCGACAAGGGGAAACTTTTTACCTTTAATTGTCACCTGTGATTTATTGGTTAAAAGCCGATTATAGCCATCAGCATATCCTACCGGGATCGTTGCAATTCTCGTGGGCTTTGAAGTCACAAATTTTCGACCGTAACTCAGGTTGAAGTTCGCTGGAACATCTTTGATATAGCTCACACGAGATTTGAGTGTCACAGCGGGCCTGATCGTAATACTCTCTGACGTTTCATTTGATGGGTAATAGCCGTACATCATAATGCCTGGTCGAACCAGGTCCATATAGGTCTCTGGCATATCCAAAATCGCTCCACTATTGGCAGCATGTTTGAGAGGGATATGGATATTCTTTTGCACCAACTCTCGAATAATTTGTTGAAAGCGATTAAATTGAAGGTTTGCATAGGTTTTATCCTGTTCATCAGAAGTCGCAAAATGTGTATACACACCTTGCACTTGAAGGCCGTCCAGTTTGCTAACGAGTTCAATAAAATTAACGGCCAATTCCCAACCCACACCGACTCTTCCCATGCCAGTATCTACTTTTATTTGAACACGAATTGGTTTTTTAAATTGTTCTGCTAATTCAGATAGAGCAATTGCAATATCTTCTGTATAAACCGTGACTTCTAAATTGTATTTAAAAAAATCAATTAGTTGATCTTTGAATACGCCACTAAAAACCAAAATAGGTTCCAGGAAACCCTGGTTACGCAGTTCAATCCCTTCTTCAACCAATGCCACGCCTAAGTAAGTCGCGCCACTCTCTAATGCAATTTTAGCAACAGGGACAAAACCATGCCCGTAGGCGTTAGCCTTTACAACTGCCATAACCTGCGCTGGATGTACTCGAGTTTTTATCGCCTGAATATTATATGCAATCGCTGATAAATCGATCTCTGCAAAAGTAGGGCGCAACCTCCCTCCCACGTTGGTGACTGATTATTGATGAGCGATGATTGGTACATTTAAGGAAAGTTCTCTATCTCTCACGCCTACGAATGCGGGAGTCTCCTGCCACACATAAACAAGTTGAAGATGCCTGCCTGCGCAGCCATGCCGGGTAATAACTTTCCTTACAGGTAGAATGGCTATTACCATTCGAAGCTCAGAAGGAATTTCAATTCGAACTCCTATATTTACCAACCACAAATTTAATACTATTAAAAATCTCTTTTATAAAGTTTTTTATTATAGTGATTTTAATGACATCGTTGATTGAGTCCATTTTTGAAAATTTTAGTAACATAAATATTGAACTTACGGACTCAAAATTCCCATAAAATAGGATTTTTCAACAACGTCATTAATACAATACTAATTACCCATTTTCAAAAATGCCTGAATTAAGGGATCAAGATTGCCATCCATGACATCTTGAATATTACTTGTCTCTACTTTGGTTCTGTGATCCTTAACCATATTATAAGGATGAAATACGTATGATCTAATTTGGCTTCCCCAGGCAATTTCTTTTTTTGTTTTCTCTAACTCCTGGAGTTTTTTCTCCTCTTCTTCCTTCTGTCTCTGGTATAATCGTGACATCAATATTTTCATTGCATTTTCTCGATTCATATGCTGCGAACGTTCACTCTGGCATTGAACGACAATGCCTGTTGGAAGATGCGTAATTCTTACCGCAGAACTGGTCTTGTTGACATGTTGTCCACCTGCACCGCTAGCACGAAATGTATCGATCCTGAGGTTCGAGGGATTTATTCTAATCTCGATCTCATTCTCAACTTCTGGATAAACAAATACAGATGCAAACGAAGTATGTCTCCGATTATTAGCATCAAATGGAGAAATTCGAACCAAGCGATGAACGCCAATTTCCGCTTTCAAATAACCGTATGCATATTCTCCTCTGACTTCAATTGTCGCGCTTTTTATCCCAGCTTCCTCTCCAGACTGCAAATCCAAAATCTCCAATTCGAAGCCATGACGTTCAATCCAGCGGAGATACATTCTCATTAACATTTGGGCCCAATCCTGACTTTCAGTGCCACCAGCACCAGGATGAATTGTGAGAATTGCATTTAAATGATCATCAGGATCATTAAGCATATTTTCAAATTCGACCTTTTCAACGTCCCACGATAATGCTTCAATCTCAGATTTGACTTCATCTAAAAATTGTTTATCATCTTCTACCTCTGTTAATTCTAATATTTCATCGATATATGCTGCCTTGCTATGCAATGTCTGCCACTGTTCCACACTATTTTTTCGAACATTAATCTCACGCATGATCTCTTGAGCTCTATCGCGGTCATTCCAGAAATCTGATCTCAGAGTATCCTGTTCAAATTTCTGTATCTCCGCCCTTTTTTTATCGATATCAAAGATAGCCTCGTAAATCTTCGATCCGAGGTTTTAACCTCTCCAGTTCTTCTTTAATCTCCTCTATCATTTTCTATCCTCTAATATATTTTTTTTAATTTTATTCCCTTAAAGTAATGAGTTAAAATTTCAACATAATTCGTGCCTCGAAGTGCCATGACAAGTCCGCCAACCTGACAGAGACCAACCCCATGACCAGTACCTGCACCATAAAAAGTGAATGCAATTGGAAAACCATCATCATCAAACTGACG
>CP070739.1:499557-505836 GCA_020347705.1 Methanomassiliicoccales archaeon
AGAGTCTTAATCCAGGGGGAAGAAGAAATCACTGTCTTCGTGGCCGAGGACGATAAACAGAAGATGGAGCCCGGAGAAAGAATCAGGCTAAAGGACCTTTGCAATGTAAAAATCCTGTCCGAAAATGAGGCGGAGTTCATAGGAGATGATCTGTCGATTCTCAAGGAGGGCGTTAAAATAATCCATTGGGTAGGAGAGGATTCGAAACCTACGAAATTGTACATGCCAGACGGGACCATAAAAGAGGGCCTAACAGAGCATATTTCCCAGGAAGATACAGGTCGTGTGGTCCAATTCGAGAGGTTGGGATTCGCCAGGGTTGAGGAAAAAAAAGAGGGATATAGCGCGTATTTTGCCCACAGGTAGGAGGTTAATCACAGATCAATTAAGGGTGTTTTTTTAGGGTTTATAAACTAATATGCGGTATTCTGGCTGAGACTCCTAAAAAAGACAAAATCACCTCCTCCATATACTCCATCAAAACTTTTAAATAGACACATCTCATTACCCTTTCTGTCCGACATATGTAAGGCAAAAAAGGTCAAATTGACCTTCAATAGAGGAACAGGGACACTCATGAAACCTGAGACAGAGAAAATAACGATTCGAGTGCCCGCGAAGTTCGTTTCCGCCTTAGACTTCCTCGTGGAAGTGGATGACTTCCCTTCGAGATCCGAGGCAATACGCGCTGCCATTCGCGACTTGGTCTATAACCGGCTAGAGCTGGTTATGGACAAGATTAAGAAGATGCAAGACGCTGAGCAGGCTCTGAATTCCATGAAGGAATTTGAGAGCCAATACCTCAAAAAATAGGATAGCGGAAAGAAAGCCTTGTCAAAAGGGGCCTAATAGAGCACTTGCAACTTAACTACTGGATGGGAATATCCAATCACAAATCAATTAGTGAGCACTTCATAAAGCTTAGGATGACCCTCCCCCCTTAAAGGATGCTAGGCAGGCCCTGGCATCCTCTTTTTTTATGTATTTTTACTACCTGTAAATCTACTATGCCCCCATTCAGTTGTAATCGTAAATTTACAAAAGGGTATCCTTGGGTTTTCCTGGGGGATATTGGGTTGCGGTGATAATCTGGAAAAAGGATTATATGTTTCTTCTTCATATGGGAACCGGGGATTGAAATGCCTGAGTCTATTAAAGCTGATAGGGGGATTGAGATTTCCTGCAAGGGCTGGAGGCAGGAAGCGATTCTGAGAATGTTGCAGAACAACCTGGAGAACGCCGAAAAACCCCAGGAGCTCATCGTTTACGGGGGCACGGGAAAGGCCGCAAGAAACTGGGATTGTTATGAAAAGATCGTCGAGAGTCTAAAAAATATAGAAGACGATGAAACCCTCCTCATCCAATCAGGAAAACCTGTGGGCATCTTCAAAACATTCGAGAATTCACCTAGAGTCCTTATCGCAAACTCCAACCTGGTTCCGGCGTGGTCCAACTGGAAAATATTCAACGACCTTGAAAAGCAGGGCCTGATGATGTACGGTCAGATGACCGCAGGCTCATGGTGCTACATCGGAACGCAGGGGATTATCCAAGGCACATACGAGACCTTTGCGGCCTGCGCAAAAAAGAATTTTGATGGAACGCTAAAAGGCAAGTTCGTCTTGTCAGGTGGTCTTGGAGGTATGGGAGGTGCACAGCCCTTGGCCATCACTATGAACGGGGGTGTGGCGCTGGTTGTGGAGGTGGACAAAAAAAGAATAGAGCGCAGACTAGCTGCAGGTTTTTGTCACGAGATGATGGAAGATTTGGATGAGGCCTTGGAAATGGTCAAGAACGCGAAAGAAGAAGGAGAAGCAAAGTCGATCGGCCTTGTTGGGAACACCTCCGACGTCCATCCCGAGCTTGTTGAAAGGAATATCATTCCTGATGTGGTGACAGACCAAACCTCGGCCCATGACGAGCTGAACGGCTATGTTCCAGGGGATATGAGTTACGAGGAGGCTCTTGAGCTTAGAAAAAACGATCCAAAGGAGTATATTAACCTGTCCTTTAAGAGCATGGCGAGGCATGTGAAGTCCATATTAGAATTTCAAAAGAAGGGTGCGGTGGCCTTCGATTACGGTAACAATCTGAGGGGCCAGGCCAAGAAGGCAGGTGTAGAAAACGCATTTGACTATCCTGGTTTTGTTCTCGAGTACATCAGGCCCATGTTCTGTGAAGGAAGGGGACCTTTCAGGTGGTTGGCATTATCAGGTGAGCCCGACGATATATTGAAAACCGATGAGGTGGTGATCAGAGAATTCCCAGAAAACGAGCAGTTGATCAACTGGATCAAACTCGCCGAGAAACACCTGCCTTGGGAAGGTTTGCCTGCAAGGGTATGCTGGCTTGGATACGGTGAGAGGGCCAAATTCGCGACGATAATCAATCAGATGGTGGGGCAAGGGGAACTTACAGCACCAATAGCCATTACAAGGGATCATCTCGACTGCGGTTCTGTGGCCTCACCCAATAGAGAAACGGAGGCAATGAAGGACGGCACCGATGCAGTGTCGGACTGGCCACTTCTCAATGCCCTTTTAAACTGTTCGGCTGGTGCAGATTCCATCTCGATTCACAACGGCGGTGGGGTGGGGATAGGTCTTTCAACCCATGCAGGGATGGTCGTGGTGGCCGATGGAACCAAAAAGGCCGAGAGTAGGATCGAGAGGGTCTTCACCACGGATCCTGCAATCGGTATAGTGCGGCATGCGGATGCAGGATATGAAAAAGCGATAGAGATTGCAAAGAAGAGCGGGATCAAGATGCCCATGCTGCGATAGTTATTCTTATTTCTATAACCAAACCCACCTTACAAAAATATATAAAGAAGCTTTTACATCAAGGAAAGGGGCAAGAAGCCGCAGCTTGTATGCGGTATATTAAGGTATGAATCTTAACTGGCAAAGGGGATCTTAGAGAGTAAGGTGATTTGAATGGCACCATCAGGTGAAATATTAGAAGAATTAAAGGAAATCTGTAAAGAAGCTAGAAAGCATCATGGGAGGGGAGAATTTGAAGAATCTAAGAAGCTTTATTCTGAGGCAATGAAAATTGCTAAAGAGCACGGACAAGAAAGTGACGCTTTGATTTTTAATGTATCAATACTCAATGTAGATAATCGATTCGATGAGACCATCTCAATTTTAAATTCTGTGATTAATTCCCCTACGTTAAAATTGCGGGGTTTAGCATTCGACCGAATGGGTATAGCATATGATGGAAAGAAGGAATATGACAAGGCAATTGAGTGCTATAAGAAAGCAATAGATGAAGAAAGTTATGATACTCCCGGTTATGCTTGGTACAATATGGGTATAGCATATGGCGGAAAGAAGGAATGTGACAAGGCAATTGAGTGCTATGAGAAAGCAATAGCTGAGGAAAGTTATGATACTCCTGGTGATGCTTGGAACAATATGGGGGTTACTTATGACAAAATGAATGAACACAATAAAGCAATTGAGTGCTACGAGAAAGCATTAGCTATTTTTAGTTATGAAAAAAAAGGATATGCCTGGTATAATTTAGGTTTAGCCTATGATGGAAAGAAAAAGTACGACAAGTCGATTGAATGCTACGAGAAAGCTTTAAAGAATCTACCTTTTAAAGATGATCCAAATGAAATTGCAAGACTTAATTCCATGATTTCAATTATGAAACAAAAGATTAGAGGCACAGAAGCCACCCTAAGCTCAAGTGATAAAGTCTTTTCTGAGAGTATCCCGATATCCACAGAAAAGTTGGATTTAAAGGAATCGCCTGAATCTCGGATCCTAGATAAAATACAAAAGACTGGACAAGATATAGCAACAAGATATAGTAAAATGCCTATATCGAGTTATGATAATGTCTTTGTTGTATTGAAAGGATGGAGTTCTTCGACACCTTTATTTGGTAGCCAAGAGTGCCGAGGGGGAGGCTATTTCATAAAATGGCAAGGAAAAGGAATCGTAGTAGATCCTGGGCTTGATTTCGGTAGGAATTTCGATGAGGCAGGATTTAACTTTCAGGAAATTGATATGGTGATTGTAAGTCACAATCACACCGATCACAACCAAGACTTAAGGCTCATCGATGACATAATGTACGAATTAGCTAAGCGAATCGATGGAATAAAATATTATCTTCTAACAGACGCAGATACCAGAGAATCCGTTAAATTTGATCCCTCTGAAGCACCACATCGGATAACCCTTCCACGGTTCGATATAGAACGCGTATCTATTGGGGCTGAAACACAACTTGACTTACGTGAAATTGCAGATATTCCTCTAGTAATTCGATACTTCAAAGCAGAACATAGAGGTGCTAAGAATGCTGTTGGTTTTAGATTGGATTTGTATGACGATACCAAGGAAGAAATAGTACGTTCTATAGGTATGAGCTGTGATACGATGTTTTTTAATGACATTTGTGATGACGATAAACTCGGAACTTGTGATCTACTTATTGCTCATATCAGTCAACCCGAGAGTGAAGAGCTTAAGGATCCAACATATTTAAAGAAGGGGCATCTGGGCTACAGGGGAACTGCAAAACTAATACAAAATACTAGGGCAAAGTTAAATTTGGTAACTGAATTTTGGGGAGGTAAAGGAGATTTAAGAATCGAACTTACTCAAGGACTACGAAAATTATGCGGTGATATGACCATATTCCCAGGATCCATTGGCTGTATGATTGATTTAAATAATCTCAACATACAATGTAGTAATTGCTTTAATTATCTATCCCCAACCGATATTCTAGTATCATCTCCTGTGTCAGTGTTAGGAAGATTACAGTATTTATGTCCAAATTGTAGAGTGTAAACATTGTCTATTATCGACATTAATTATTCTTTGGATGTTAATAAGTAGATAAAAAATAACCAGAGGATTACTACAAAACCCTTCCCTTCAAATAGATATCCCTTGCCTCGGTGATCTCAACATCCACAAACTCACCAATCTTAAGGTTCTCCTCTAATACAACAGGTTTATAGGTATTCGTTCTTCCCATCATGGTATCGTTTTTACCGTACTCAGTTATCAGGATGCGTTCTTTTTTACCCACGAGGTCTTCATTAATTTCACGGGAGATATCAGCATGCATCTTTGAAAGTTCTCTGGATCTCTCCTTTGCGATTCTGCTTGGAATCTTGTTTTCCATGTTCATGGCCGCAGTTTGCGGTCTTGCAGAAAACCTTGTAATATTGAGCACATTCGGCCTGAGTTTTTTAGCGAGCTCAACACTTCTTTTAAAATCGGCTTCGCTTTCCCCGGGAAAGCCTACGATTATGTCCGTGGATATGGTGATGTCAGGAAAGTGATTTCTGAATGCGTCTACTATCATGAAGAAATCGTCGACCGTATACCTTCTACCCATCTTCCTCAGGATGCTTTCGCTTCCGCTCTGGACAGGAAGGTGTAGAAACTTGTAGATCCTTTGGTCTTTGTAAGCGTTTATGATCTCTGGTAAAATCGGCAGCACATTCTCGGGATTCATCATGCCAACCCTCACCCTGAATTTTCCATCTAATGTCTTCATTTCACCCAGAAGAAAGGGAAGGTTAAAATCGATATCTGTGCCGTAGGCGGCAGAGTCCTGGGAGGTGAGCCTGATCTCCTTGTATCCATCGGATAATGCCTTTTTCATGCTCTCAAGTAAAAAATCCGGAGGGCAGCTCATTAGTTTGCCTCTCGCCAATCTCGTTATACAGTAGGTGCAGCTGCCGAGGCAGCCGCTTGAAATAGGTATTATGGCATCCACTGTTTGTTGTGGGATTTTGCGGGGTTGGACGACCTTTCTAGTTTTTGGTAGGTCCTCTGAAAGCATATCTGCGATTCGGGCTATATCGGTTAGGTCTTGTGGAGCAAGCACGATGGTATTTGGATTTGCAGCCAAGATCTGATCCTTCTGCACAGAGGCCATACAACCTGCTACCACTACAGGCTTTTTTGTTTCGGAGAAAGTTACCAACCTTCTCATCATTCTCAGTTCCGTGGTTTCGATGACCGTGCATGTCACCAGAACAAGTGCATCGGAATCTGTTATATTGGATACGATCGTATGACCGTTTTCGCAAAGAACATCCTCCATTATCCTCGCTTCACCTTGATTCATGGTGCATCCGTACGACTCAAAATAGAACTTCATCACTTCACCCAATGTACAAATAATATATCAATCGAATAGTACTTTTTTCGTCACCTTCTTGACCTTGCCCATATATTTTGGAGCAGCGGAAACCATGAGATCCCAGTCGTAGATATCCCTGACCTCCAAAGCCTTTGC
>CP070739.1:505936-528065 GCA_020347705.1 Methanomassiliicoccales archaeon
ATACATGGCGCGATATTTGGTAGGTGTGGCATGGCCCTATGCAAACGGCCCCATTCATCTTGGGCATGTGGCAGGCTCACTCTTACCACCAGATATCTTTGCGAGATATCACAGAATGTGTGGTGATGAAGTGCTCATGGTTTCGGGCAGCGACGAGCACGGCACGCCAATCACTGTGACGGCCGAGAAAAAAGGAGTCAGCCCAGAAGAGATAGCCCAGAAATTCCATAAAATCAACTCCAAGGCCATCGAGGACCTCGGTATTTCCTTCGATTTGTACTTTGAAACCTCACATGAAAATCACAAGAAGGTTGTACACGATATCTTCCTGAGATTACTGGAGAAGGAGCATATCTACAAAAAGGTAATGCTTTCTCCATTCTGCTCTAACTGCCAGAAGTTCTTACCTGACAGGTATGTGGAAGGGGAATGTCCCCATTGCGGTCACGGGAATGCCAGGGGGGATCAATGCGACGAGTGCGGAAGAACCCTTGATCCTGAGGAATTGATCGAGCCTTTATGCAAGTTCTGCTCTTCTACTCCCGAGATGAAGGAGACAGAGCACTTCTTCTTTAAACTAAGCGGGTTCCAGGGTGAACTCGAGAGGTACGTTGCAGATAAGGATCACTGGCGACACAACACAAAGAACTTCACAAAGAACTGGCTGGAAAGTGGATTGAGGGATCGGGCCATCACCCGTGACATCAAATGGGGTGTTGAGATCCCCCTTGAGGGATACGATGATAAACGTATCTACGTATGGTTCGAGGCTGTAATCGGTTATTTCTCCACCTCCAAAGAATGGGCGAGAAAAACCGGTAACGAAGAAAAATGGCAGGACTTTTGGATGAACGAGACTTGCAAACATTACTACTTCCTGGGAAAGGATAATATCCCGTTTCACACGATAATCTGGCCTGCGATTCTCATGGGCTACGGCGGATTGAATTTACCCTATGATGTGCCTGCGAACGAATACCTGAAATGGGGTGGAGAGCAGTTCTCAAAGAGCAGGGGAATCTCGATTTCCATCCCCGATATCCTCCAGAAATACGATCCGGACCAGGTCAGGTACTACTTATCTATAAATATGCCCGAGATACGGGATGCCGAATTTACACTGGAAGATTTCATACGAAGGAACAATGATGAACTCGTATCCACACTGGGCAATTTCATTCATAGGACCCTTTCCTTCACCCAAAAGAATTACGGCGAAATACCTGAAGCAAAGGAACTTACTCAGCTTGATAAGGAGGCCTTGGAAAAAATAAAAACACAGGTTGAAGAGGTCTCCAAGCTCATCGAGGGCTGTGAGTTCAAAAAGGCCATAAAAAGCGTCATGGAACTGGCCCATTTCGGCAACAGATACTTCGATGCCAGAGCACCCTGGGCTCTATTAAAAGAGAACAGGGAGGAATGCGGAACCGCCCTCAACATATGCTGCAGAATCGTCAAAGCGCTGTGTATTTCCATGTCGCCATTCCTTCCGTTTTCGGCCGATAGATTGTGGGATATGATGGGATATGAGGGCTCGGTAAGCGAACTGAAATGGGGTGAGGCCACATCCGATATAAAAGCAGGGCAGGTTCTATCTCGGCCCACTCCGCTTTTCAAAAAGCTCGAACTGAAGGATGTCGAAGAGAAGGCCGAGGAAAAGAAACCTGAAAAAGAAGAGGAAATCACCATAGACGCACTAAAGCTGAGAATCGGAGAAATCGAGCATATCGAAGATCATCCCAATGCGGAGAAGCTGTACATCATGAAGGTGAACTTCGGTGACGAAAAAAGGCAGCTTGTGGCCGGTTTGAAAACCTACTACACGAAGGAGGAGATGCAGGGCAGGAAGATAATCGTGGTTATGAACCTCAAACCTGCAAAGTTGAGGGGCATCGAATCCAAGGGCATGCTTCTTGCGGCCGAGGATAAATCCGGTATTGTGAGCCTTCTTTCCCCGTTATCTGATGAGGATGTTGGTGTTGAGGTTATAGGAAGAGAAAGCGAACCAGGTAATAAGAAAAAGCAGATTTCATTTTCCGAATTCCAGAAGATCAAGCTTAAGGTTGGAACGATAACCCAGGACGAGAAAGCGGACATTGGCATTCAGATTCTGGGAATTTTGGGTGGGATGAGCACCGCTCTTGCCGGTAAACAGTTCGCTTTGACTTTCGTTAAAGGACAGGATGAAGTCATGCCTCTTGTAACCGAAAACGGCGGATACATCACTGTACACAGGCCTGTGGAAAACGGTGCTGAGATAAAATAGTGGTTCCGATGAAAATCGATATTCATATACATTCCTCCCACTCCAATGACGGTTCTGTATCACCCAAGGAAATTCTCAGGTATGCAAGAAAAATCGATCTAGACGGCATTGCCATAACGGATCATAACGAGCTTTCCGGTTCTTTGAAAATCTTAAAGGAAAACAGTAACCAAAAGGATTTTGTGGTGATCCCAGGTGTGGAGGTATCTTCCAGTGAGGGTCATATCCTCGCATTGGGTATCACAAAGACCGTGCCAAAAAACCTCACAGTCAAAGAAACAATAGAGAAGATATCAGATTTGGGCGGATTAGCCATAGCCTCCCATCCATTCAGATTCTGGTCTGGTCTTGGAGAGGAAAACGTGAGAAAGGGAGGATTCGAGGTCATAGAGACCATCAACAGCAGGTCTTTGAAAAAGGAAAATCTAAAGTCTGGGCACCTGGCCAAAGAACTGGGATGCGGAAAAACCGGAGGCTCAGACTCACACCTCCTTTCACATATTGGTAATGCTTATACGGTGATAGAAAATCCCAGTTTCAAAACAGAGGATATTCTGGAAGATATCAGGCGCGGAAAATCAAAAGGAGAAGGAACCTCAAGAAGGCCCAGTGAAACCCCAAAATATGCGGCTGGCTGCGTCTATTTATGGCTTAAAAGGGGTATGAAGAGGATATAGGGAAAGCCTTATTTATGCTTCGGATGTGGCCTTACTCGCTGACCTCTGCTTTATCTTCTTGAAAATGGTAATCAAGACAAAGATCACGATTCTCGGGATTAGTAGGAAAATAAAGCCAACAATCGATATAAGGAGGATGAGGATTTTAAGTACTATGAACTTATCCTTTCCGAACTTGGTATAAAGCCACAATTGAAAGGGATAGTAAAATGGTTTTAATTCAGTTACTTTGGCTTTGGCTTTCGCTGCTTTTTTAGATTCGACTTTCTCCTCTGCGGCGCTGGTCTCCTCCGTCTCAACAGCAACCACTGCTTCTTCCTCTGTTGCAGCCGTAACCTCCTCCTCGGTCCCCACCGTCTCCACCTCCATGGCTTCCAAACGCCTTTTCTCCGAATCTGTCAGCTCGTATTCCAGATAGGTCTCGGGGACCATGAGGCTCTCGCCGTACCTTTCCTCGAACATGGCATGCAAACTGGAATCCTTCCTTCTGTCCCCCATCCTATCGATCTTCTTTTCAAGGTAGGGTACGTTCTCCGTACTCTTCCTGACCCAGGGGGTGGCTTCGAAATCTGGGGGTGCCTCTTCTTCTGGGGCTTCCTCGGTGGGTGTGATATCGTCTAAAAAAACTCCTTTTTTCCTCATCTTGGCCTCTTTCTTGGCGATTTTCTTCTCGATTTTTCCCCTTTTCTTTGCCTTTTTTTGGGATTTCTTTTGCTGTTTCGCCATCTTCTTCAGGTCCTTATAGGAGCGCGAAATATCTTGGGTTTCGTCCTCGGCCATTTAGATCCCCACGTTGAGGTTATTTCAATCATCATATGACGGTAAACAATTATATAGGGTTCATATCTTAAATTTACCAGCAAATTGCCCTATGTAATTCCTATGGTTAATACTTTTGCCTTATTTGGCATCAGTTGCTGACAGGGGCTATATCGTGAAAAGCGTTTAGTGATAAAAAAAGGTTTCGTTGACATTTTAATAGCTGATTTGAGAATATATTCTCAGATACGATAAAAAATGGGCCTGGCCGGAATTTCGTCTTCGGGAAACATTCCCTTGGAATTCGAACCGGCGACCAATTGGTTTCTCACCGAATTTGGAAAAACCCCTTGGTTTGCGGATATGAGCCAATCGCTCCACCGGGCTAAGCTACAGGCCCACCTTATCTTCTTATATATATTAACAGTCAGCGCCGTCGACCGGATTCGAACCGGTGACCGCCCGGTTTCTGTTCCGAAAGAGACGGTTAACAGCCGGGTGCTCAACCACTGAGCTACGACGGCCACATTCTATCTGCATATGTTGATTCTCGGTTATCCAACGGTAATGGAAAGTCTTTGCTAAATAATTTTTCGTTCACCTAACCGACTTTTCGATATCGTTGACCGATTTCACTATTCCCTCCAAAATTTTCTCAAGGCGTACAAGAAAGTCCTCGATGTTGTCCGTTGTCACCGCACCTTCGAGGGAACGTTTGATCAACCCCTCCTGCTCCAGTATCCTCAGCGAGTATCTCACCTTATGCTGGGGACAATCCAGCATCTCGGAGAGTCTGATGATACCGATAGGTTCGTTTTCTATTATGGCCTTGAGCATGGCCATATGCCTTTGAAGCAGGCTCAACTCGAACTCTATTTTGCTGCTTTCATCATCGTTTTTTAATGACTTCTTCTTTGGGTTTTGGGATTTATACTTCAATATACCTCCCCCTGCGAGGTTGCGTCGCTCGGTTGTTTACTGCAAAAACTCTTGCGTACCAGTGGTTGCGAATAGCACGATACATAATAGCACACACCTATAAATAAGTTGGCAACACTTTATGACGGAAGTCAGGTGATCCCCTCCTTTCTTCCTCCCCCTATAAGCCAAACCTTTTTAATACCCATTGCGATTTACTATCGGGAAAAAATGGTGGAACTCGAATACGACAAGTGCATGTTGTGCGGCGGATGTGTAGCAGTATGCCCCGCGGACTGTATAACCGTGTACGAGGCTTGGGTGGACATCGATTATGATGAGTGCACCGATTGCGGCTCATGTGTCAAGCTCTGCCCGGTTGGAGCAATGAGCATTGTCAAAACCAAGTCTTAGACCAGCATTTCCAACTTATTCAGTGAATTGAAATTCCCTCTTGTAAAGAACTTTGATTTAAGTTGTGGTGAATGAGGTGAAATTGAGGGATTTTGGGGAGAGGAAGGCCATTGAACTCATCCGTGAGATTCTTGGTCATACCGATGTCGATTTGACAAATAAAAAGGACGACTGTGCTGTCATAGATTTTGGAAACGAGTTCCTGCTCATCACAACGGATATGATCTCAAAACCCACCCATATCCCAGAAAAAGCCGCACCCTGGCAGATAGGTTGGCACATAGTGGCCATCAATCTCAGCGATATAGCTGCCATGGGAGGAGAGCCTTTGGGAATCGTGGTGGCCTTGGGATTGCCGGCAGACTGCGATGTGGAGTTCCTGAAAGGTATTGCGGAGGGCATGAGTTCATGCGCTTCGGATTTCGAGGTTCCCATTTTAGGCGGGGATACAAAGGAAGTGGATTGTCTCACACTTGCCGGATGCGCATACGGTAAAGTGGCCAAATCCGAGATCATGCTGAGGCACGGTGCGAAGCCCGGCAACATCGTGGCCGTAACAGGTGAATTGGGAAGGGCCGCTGCTGGATATCATGCTCTGAAGAAGGATATCGAGGAAGAAAATGCCACAAGAAACCTCCTTGAGATTCATCCCAGAGTCAAAGAGGGCCGCGCTCTTGCGAAAACCAAGGCCGTGACATCCTGCATGGACATCTCGGACGGATTGGCCTCCTCAATTCACCAGATGAGCACACAAAACGACCTCGCCTTTTTGATAGATTTTAATAAAATTCCAATATCGAGCGAAGCAAAGACAATATCGTCCGAGCTGGGGATACCTCTTTCGGAGCTTGTAATCTATTTCGGCGGGGATTACGAGCTTATTGTGACCCTTGATAAAGACAGGTTAGCTGAATCCAAAAAGGCCGCGGATGAGGTGGGAACAAAACTCACCGTAATAGGTGAGGTTGTCAAGGACAAAAGGAATACCCTTATTAAGGATGGAGTGTCTACTTCATTGGAAGGCAGAGGGTACGAGCATTTCAGGTGGGAAATATGAAAGAGAGTATGTTCTGGCAGAAGCTCGAAGATGACAAGGTGGAATGCTTGCTATGTCCCCACAGATGCAAAATATCCCCTGGGAAACTTGGAGTATGTGGTGTCAGGGAGAACCGTAAGGGCAAATTGAACACCTTGATTTACGGCCTAGCTACTTCTGTAACACCTGATCCAATCGAAAAGAAGCCTCTGTTTCACTTTCATCCGGGTACCTATGTGCTTTCGTTCGGGACGGTGGGGTGCAACCTCAAATGTATTCACTGCCAGAACTACAGCATATCCCAGGCCAAAATCGAGGGTATGAGAATGAAGAATTTGAAGAAGGAGGATATCGTTACCATTGCGCAAAGGTACAAATGCGAGGGCATCGCCTGGACATACAACGAGCCCACGATATGGTACGAGTTCACCTATGACGCCTCGAAAATCGCAAAAGAAAAGGGGCTTTACACATGCTATGTGACCAACGGATTCATCGAGAAGGAGCCCCTTGAAAAGATCAGCCCGTATCTGGATGCCATGAATATCGATGTCAAATCTTTTCACAACGACTTCTATAAAAAAACATGCAAGGGCAAACTCCAGCCCGTTCTCGACACCTGCGAGCTGGCAAAAGAACTGGGAATATTCATAGAGCTGACCTATTTGATAATTCCTGGGCTCAATGACAGCGAATCCGAGATCGCGAATTACTGCAAGTGGATCGCGGAGTCCCTTGGCGAGAACACTCCGATCCATTTTTCAAGGTTCCATCCGGATTACAAGATGCAGGATACCATAGCTACACCCATGTCCACATTGACCAGGGCCCATGAGATCGCCAAAGAAGCGGGAATAAAATACGTTTATTTGGGTAATGTTCCCCACGGTGATTACGAGAATACGTACTGCCCTGAATGCGGGGAGCTCCTCATAGAGAGAATCGGCTTCTCCACCCGAGCCCATTATGTAAAGAACGGGAAATGTCCGAAATGCGAATTAGCCACGCCGCTGATTCAATAGACCCGTTTCCCTAGATTTTTCTTGATTACCTTTTTCCATTAAGGATTATTACCATGTTAAAACATCATAATTCTATCAACCGATTTGATGGACTGTATCATCATTATCCAATAGTATCGTCAAATAGAATCCCATCCAGGCCACGGTATCGAAACCACCTATCAGATTGTCCTTTCCCCCCGCAACCCTCTCCATCTCCTCCAGTGTATCATCTGGGGTATGGTAGGCCTCGTACTCATTGGCGCTGGCCCCGTAAAAGAATACAATGGGCACCCCTATCTGCTCGAATCGGTAATGGTCGCTGCCTCGATGTGACTGTTCGAGGACATAGACACCAGTTATCCTTGGATAATCGAGAATCTCAAAGGCTGTCCTGTTCGTCAGATTGATCAAGGCCTCCTGCTCTATAATCTCAGGGTCTTCATCCGGCCCGATGATAGCCCGTAAATCGTAGGGAGCGGGATAGTTGATTCCAGCCATGTCGAAATTCAGATATGTCTTGACTGTAACGTCATCAGGTATGGAATCCACGAATTCCTGGGCACCCCACAATCCCTCCTCCTCACCGGCCCACAGCCCGAAAACTATGGTCTTGTTGGTCTTTATTTGGGAAAGGCCCCTTGCGATCTCCACCACACAGTTCGTGCCAGCCGTGTTGTCGTATGCACCTTCGACGGTGCGGGGGGCCATATCGAAATGCCCGCCCAGCACGATCCACTCCTTCTTGTTCTCCCCCCAGTGATAGGCAACCACATTCCAAATGAAGATGCCAATGGCTTTTTCTAAGGGTGAATCACCTGAAGGCTGCCAATATCTGACAACCTCTGCCTCCAGTCCGAAACTCTGAAACTCGTCCCTGAAGTATCTTGCGCCCATCTCAAGTTGTAGATGGCTTGTCACCCTGTGCATCATTCCGTGGGAAGGGTCGGTAACATAGTCCATCCGGTTATAGATTTCCTCTCCGGACACGAAGGTCTCCACACTTCTTCGAGCCGTAACCTCGAAGATCTTGGAATACCCGCCTGAGTCCACCGTGATGTTTACGTTTGTGGCATTGGGCGGGATGATGGCCTGGAAGTCGAATTCGTGTCCTTCGAAACTCAGATTCTGTTCCGTGGAAAACTTGCCGTTGATAAAAGATAATGTGTTATTGGGGAGGTGAACTACTCCCTCGTCCTCGCTGGTCTTTACAGAAAAGGTTGTTATCTCGCCCGACTCAGCTTTTAAGGGGCTCAACTCGATGTCCACGTGCCTCCCCATAAGCGAGGGGGAGACCCAAAGAAGATAGCCGATTATCGGCAAGAGCAGCAGAATTACGATAACTAATGTGGCTCTTTTTTTTTCGAGCATATAGTTCAGCACGTTCATTAACAGCGATATTGATGTGAGTCATACAAATATCTTATGTTGATTTAAGCGGGTTCAATTCGATTAATACCAGAGTTCATAGCCTCGAGGCATTATGGAATGTGAATTTATACTGGTTTGATTGAAATATAGATATTACCCCTGTCTTTTTACTTTACCAACCAAAAAATTTAAGGTTCTTTAGTTTCATGAATAAACATAATATAAGTCTCAACATATACACGGAATAACGAGTGAAGGTTTCATTATGTCGAAAACACCTAAATTAATCTCCATCATCCTCCTATCGTCTTTATTTTTTTCAATACCTGCCTATTTTATTTCCTCCCAAACACCTCCACCGGCCGAAGGAGACTGGGTAATCTCAGACTCGACCACCATATCCGATGAGACTATAATACTCAAAGGAAACCTCATCATCACCGATGCTGGCGTGCTCACTTTGGATAATGTAGTTTTAAAAATAGACCAGGATTGGGATCGACAATATATGATCGAGGTGCAACCTGGTGGGTCTCTGATAACTGGAAATAACTGTCATGTTTTATCCAACAACTCGTTCTATTATTATATTACCTTCACAACCCAAAGCACTGTCATGATCGAGGATACCACCATCGAGGACATATTTGGGACATCTGGAGTATACGGGCTTCAAATAGATTCTGATGATGTAACAATAACCGATAGCCACATATATGGAGGAGCTGGAAAAAACGGTGCACCCGGAGCAGACACCGTTTATATCATGGGAGTCTCGCCCACAATTCAAAATTGTAAAATCTATGGCGGATGCGGTCAGGACGGCCAGAACGGCTCGGATGGAATCGACGGTGAAGTCGGTATGAACGGCGGCGCCGGTATGCCTGGAACAGACGGTACCAACGGTGGGTACGGGATGGTAATAGAGAGCGGCTCAGAAGCATCTATTACAGATTCTGAGATCTATGGAGGAACAGGTGGAAACGGGGGAAATGGCGGGAAGGGGGGAAATGGCGGCTCAGGGTACATGGGTGGCGAAGGAGGGGATGGGGGAAATGGCGGCGTAAGTGGTCAGGGTATGGCTGCTGTATATGTAGTGTCCACTTCATCACCTGCATTCTCTAATTGCTTTATAACTGGTGGTGATGGAGGCATCGGCGGAGATGGTGGTGATGGCGGGAATGGCGGATCTGGACACAACGACGCGTCACAAACAGCAGGCCTAGGTGGTAATGGAGGTGATGGAGGTTCCGCGTCTCAGGGAGGAGATGGCATATTCTTGGGACCATCATCAACACCTACTATGTACAACTGTGAGATCATGGGTGGGAGCAACGGTATAGGCGGAAATGGTGGTAACGGTGGAAAGGGTGGTAACGGTACGGTTTCATCCACTGAAGCTCCTGGGGCAGGGGACGGAGGCAATGGAGGTGGCGGTGGAAATACATATTTAGGGTTTCCCGGGATATTTATTGGTGACCTCTGCAATCCTGGGATCATTTACAGTGAAATATCAGGTGGTGATGGCGGTGAGGCAGGCAAAGGCGGTGATGGCGGGGATGGCGGGGAAGGGGGTTTACATGTTATTGAACCTGGGATTGTAATTGGTATCGGCACTGGTGGTGATGGAGGAATCGGTGGAAACGGGGGTGATGGTGGAAACGGAGCGAGCGCCATCGTTGTCAGGGCAGATTTATTAGTCACGATATTTAAAAACACCCTATACCGAGGTGATGGAGGTATGGGCGGTGCACCAGGCCTTAAAGGCTCCGGGGGCGAGGGTGATCCAGATGGATATGAAGGAATCGATGGAACAGCAGGTGGTGATGGGAATAACGGTACCTCACTGGACCTAGGATATAATTCTACGCTGATAGCCCTTGATACGATGCTCCAAGAACCTAGAGTATACTATGATGACCTGGATTCTACCTTTATTCAGGCTTGGTTCTTGAACGTTAGCGTTGAGGATGCAGATGGCTTTCCAGTGGAAGGGGCCACCGTGCGAGTGAGTGACAGCTCGGGTAGTGAAATTTATTCGGGTGAAACCGATGGCTCTGGTAAGATCTTATGCATCATATGCATAGAGTTCACCCAAACCGACGATAATGGAGATCATGACGGCGATGATCCCGATGAAACGCAATATCTTACACCCCATACCGTGAATGCATCCAAGGTGAATACATACGATGAGCATGAGGTCACAATAAACGAAAATAAGGATATCGAGCTGATTCTGGAAAATATACTACCCTCCATACAGATCATCGAACCGGATGGAGTGAATGATATCGCCGATGAAACTTATGTTATCCAATGGCAGGATTCAGACCCTGAAGATGATGCTCAAATAGAATTATTCTACGACACAGACAATGTTGGGTTCGACGGCATTCTGATAAATCAGCAGCCGATAAGTGAGGACAGCGATATAGACGAGTACACTTGGGAAACAGGGGGCCTAGAAGAACGAAATTACTATATTTACGCAGTAATAGATGATGAATTTAACTCCCCGGTTTCTGTTTATAGCAATGGACAGGTTACAATCGAGCACCCCAACATACCACCAAGTATAATGATCGAATCACCTACTGGTGGAGACGTTTCTGGTATCGTGACAATCCAAGGTACAGCCGACGACCCTGATGAAAACAACATAGAAGCTGTATATGTTAGTATTGATAACCAAGAAGATTGGGAATTGGTAACAGGCACAACCTCTTGGAGCTATCTATGGAACACGACAGAATATGATGATGGGGACCATACAATATACGCCAAATCTTTCGACGGTATTGATTACTCGGAAATCGCTAATGTTACACTCACAGTTGACAATATAGAGAACCTGGCACCCCGAGTATACATCACCTACCCGGCCGATAATGAAGACATCTTTGGCGAGATAGAAATTACTGGCACAGCTTTCGATGATGATGGCAATGTGCAGTTGGTGCAGATTCAAATCGATAATCATGGATGGAATCATGCATCAGGGACTTCAAGCTGGAGCTGGACTTGGAATACCACCACATATTCCGAAGGAAAGCATATAATATATGCAAAGGCAAAGGATGATCTTGGGGAATACTCAGGAGTTGAGTCTGTCACCGTCTATGTTAATAACACTGGGAATACACTGCCTGTAGTGAACATCATATCACCTGTTGAGGGAACTGTATTTGGAACTGTGAGGATCAGCGGTACGGCCTCTGATGTTGACGGTGACGACTCCATCTTATCCGTTCAAGTGAAGATCGGTGATGACTGGGAGGATGCAGAAGGTAATATATATTGGAGTTATAGCTGGGATACAACGACCTTGAATGACGGCGAATACGAAATATCTGCAAGGGCCTTCGACGGAACCGTTTATTCCATAACAGAATCCGTGACAGTTGTTGTGGACAATCCTTATGTGCCAATCCTCACCGTGACAACAGATATTCCAAAGAAGGTTTCAGGAACATTGACGATCCAAGGCACAGCCTCTGATGCAGACGGCGAAATTGCAAAGATCGAAGTCCAGATCGACAACGGTGAATGGAAAAAGATAGAGGGCACGACAGATTGGAGCTATGAGTTGGACACGAAAGAGCTCTCCAACAAGGAGCATACCCTAAGGATACGGGTCTTCGACGATGAAGGTGAATATACCACAGAAACTTTTGAATTTACAGTGGACAACCCAGCTGAACTGCCGTGGTTGTTATTGATGATAGTGATCGCAATAGTAGTGATTCTAATAATTATCGTGTTGCTTCTAAGAAAGGGGAAATCCGATGCAGGTATTGTGACTGTTGAGACTCTGGAAGAAACGGATGAAGTTCCAGTCCAAAAGGGGCGAATCAGATGTCCAGGCTGCGGCAATTCCTTTGAGATCATTTCGGTAGTATCTGAGGTCCAATGCCCGTACTGCGGTTTGAGAGGGAGGGTGTGAAAGGTGTAATATTAAGGTGGTAATTTTCAGATTCGGTTGATTGAATATAATTCACTACACAGTTTTATAAATGGGTCCAAAAACCAATACAAATTCATTTGTGGAAGCATAATAAATAGATCCGATACTATTCTCACTATTTTCCACCACTATTAAGAAAGTATCTTACTTTTCGTCCCATCCTTTTGGACTCGATCATATCAGCTTCGATCAAACCCTGGACATGATAATGGATCGTGGATGATGCCACCCCTAAAAAATCAGCTATATCTTTCTGGGACATGCCTGGAGTTTCTTTAATCTTTTTAATGATGAGCCTCTGTATCTCCTTCAACTGACCATTATCTGCTGGGATTTTCATCCCTGAAGGATAAAAACGCTTATACAATCCATCCCTTTTTGACTTAATCATTCCCTCTCTCTCAAGAACGCGGAGATGATACGCAAAAGAGCCATTAGATATGTCCAGAGCTTTTCTTATCGAATTGTAATTGTCACCGGGATTGGCTAAAATATAACCGTGTATCTTACCTCTAGTATAATGATCTAAAATCTCCTCTTTATTCAATTTGGTATATAAAGGCAGAATGATGCTGAGGAACTTGTATTTTCCGATCTCAGTGCTACTTATCACACCAATGATCCCAAGGGTTCCTGCCGCTGCTGCAGCGACGGTTGGGCTCCACCATTCACTTTTTTCAACAGAAGGATGTATGGAAATCTTCAACTCCGCAATATTGCTACGAAAATCATCATTTGAGGCTTGGAGAAGAATAGTTCTGTTGTCGTAAATCTCGTCTCCTTTTAACATTGGTACCTTTATTTTAAGATAGAAGTAGGATGTCTCAAGGGCCTTAATATTCTTTAGAGGTGGAAATACGGATATATTCAGATCATTCTGATATATAACGGTCAGACTAACGTTATCCAAATCCTGAAATGCTTGAACACTAATAGGAATAATCCTTTCAATTCCTTCTTCAATTGTAACAACGCCAGCATTCAACTCAAGATCTGGTGTCCCTTCATAGATTTCGATGATAGAACTGGCTTCGTTGTTGCTAAGATCTACATCAGAAGGTGTTGCGTCTTCTATTATGACATAAATCCAGTTTATGCCATAGGCCGGCTGCCAATTTGTCGAAGCGACAGAAGAAGATTTTTCATTTATTATAATGGCATCTTCACCGATTAGGTTCTTACTCTGGCCTTCATAAAATCTAACAATGGCGTTTGCTCTAGGACCGTCATTGTGAATTATGGCATAAACTGCAATATCCTCATCTGGTTCTGGATTTAATTTTGATAAAAATATGTCTTCCTCAGCAATACTCAGATCTGGATCATCAGAGCCCTGGGAGTTCATAACGATAAACAGGATTAGAATAAGGAGAAAAATGACGGACAGTTCTTTCCTAGGATTCTTGATTAACACCTATAGGAACCTCCTCCCGATTAAGGCCGCTATTATCGCTATTATCGTGGCAACGCCTAATGTTGAGACCATTACACTTCCTGAATTGGCTGAGCTATCTTCTGTTTCACCACGAATCATGATATCGATGTACTCAATGTTGCTTTCGGCTTCTTCGCCGACTGCTTTTAGCCTGATGGTTATGCCTGTAGAGGGTATATCCTCAGATAATTCTGGCCTCTTAATTTTAATATAGAACCTCACGATTTTTTCCTCAGGAACATCAGAAACAATGGGTATGATCTCTATTTCAAGACCCCCGTCATCGATAAGTTCAATATGGACATTGTGCACATCACCAAAATAGGATGTAACTTCAACAGGGACAATCCTTTCAAAACCCACTTCAAAGGTGGCAATGTTGATTAAGCCCGCGGTAAGTATTAGGATAGGTTTGGCGGATTTGACAGGTTCAAGATTAGAGTCATTCGGCTCAATTATCGTCTCGATGAGATTCTCAGAATCCATCGCAACAACTTCAATAGTAGATTCGAAATCTGCAGATATGATCTCGCCTGTGGCCTCGTCAATGCCTTCTGCACTGCACCCCTTATTGATTATATACGTGCCTGGTGATGTGAACTCCTGTTTTCCCGCGGGATTCTTCGTGGTTCCGACCTTGAATGTGAGAGTAGCACTCTCATCAGGCGACAAGGTGCCCACGGACCAAGTGATAAATAAGGGGCTCATATTCCCGGGATTATTTTCTATGATTACACTCCCTTGAGAGGATGAATAACCGATTAATTCGAACTCTGCCGGTATTACGTCCGACATAACCACTTCAAGGGCATCACGGCCACCCTTATTCGTAATAACCACTTCCAAGGTCCATTCAGCATATGTATGGATTTGAACCTCATCAGGGCCTGAGATTTTTGTCTTTGATATTTCAAGGTATGCAGGATGGGGCTGCTCGTTTTTCTCAATTATCTCCAAGGTCGTCCTAACTGTATCAGTCGCACCACGATCATCTGTTACAGTCAGAGTAATTGTATAGATACCTAGAGTGATATATGTATGGACTGTTATTTCATCCTCCCCAAAAGTTCCATCCCCAAAATTCCATTCGAAGGATACTATATATCCATCTGTGTCGTCTGAAGAGGAACCGTCGAAAGTTACGATATCTCCGACATATGCCATCGACTCTACTTTAGCAATCGCGGAAGGAGGTATATTCTCAAGCATGGGATTTTCCAGGACAATTACAACGGCATAATCTATGTTCGCATAGAATTGATCGTCTATAACAGTCAATGTCACGGTATAGATTCCGACATCATTATAAATATGGTAAGTTGAAACACCATAACTTGATGTGCCATCTCCAAAATCCCAAAAGTAAGACAATATATTACCCTCTTGATCGTATGAGCAATTGCCTGAGAACCATGCCTTTTCACCGACATAGACCGTTTGAGATTCCGGCTCTATTTCTGCTCTCGGGGGATTATTTTCGATGAATACGATACATGTCTCTGTATCTTGTGCACCCTCATTGTCCGTCACCATCAGGGTTACGATATAGGTTCCAAAATCGGTGTATGCATGTGTATTTATCATACCCGAAGCGGTGTTACCGTCTCCAAAGTCCCAAGTGTAGTTCACGATTATGCCATCCAAATCGAAAGAACCGCTACCATCGAACGTTAACAATTCATAAGGAATAGCAAATCTGTCCTTACCCGCATCGGCAACTGGTGGCCTGTTCTGGGGTGGTTGTTCTTGCACCGTTACGAAGATAGTATCGATATCGGTGGCGTTATCATCATCTCTGACCGTCAGTGTGACAATATAATCTCCAGGTATGGTGTAAACATGTGAAATTTCCACCCCGCTGCCGTTGGTTCCGTCTCCGAAATCCCAATCATAAGATATGATATATCCATCTGGGTCGTATGAACCGTTTCCTGAAAACCATGCTTCTTCTCCAACAATAACAATCTGGAGAGGGGGTTCAGCGATAGCAACAGGTGGTTGATTCTCTGGTGGACCTTCTTGCTCGACAATCACAAATACGATAAAAGAACCTGTTGCACCATCATCATCTGTTATGGTCAGGGTAACATTATAGAAACCAAATTGCGTATAGTTGTGAGTTATCGTTACCCCGCTGCCGTTGGTTCCGTCTCCGAAATCCCAATCATATGCCACAATATAGCCGTCAGGATCATACGACAAATCTCCAGAAAACCATGCTTCTTCTCCGACAAATATCATTTGGATTGGGGGTTCTGCAAATGCTATGGGTGGTAGGTTCTCCGGTGGTTCACCTTCCTGCTCGACTATCACAAGTATCAAATCATAACCTTTTGCTTCCTCGTCATCCGTTACGGTTAACGTCACATTATAAATACCAATTGCAGTGTAAAGATGTGTTATCGTAATTCCAGTGCCATAAGTCCCGTCCCCGAAATCCCAGTCATAAGATACTATATAGCCATCGGGATCAAATGAGGAACTTGCGGAAAACCACGCTTCTTCTCCAGCCTCGATCATTTGTACGTCTGGTTCGGCATTTGCAATAGGAGGTTGATTTCCTGAGTCACCTGGACCAAAAACATAGAGCGTATCGCCCATACTGACAAATAGTTTTCCGTATGCAATGGCTAAAGATTGATACCGGAACAGTGATGGTGGTTGTGTTGGATATGTCCAAATAACGGAACCGGATCCCTCATCCAAAGCACATATCGTGCCGTCACTGTAGCTGTTAAATACCTTGTTGTCTGCGACTGCAGGAGTTGATATGACCGCTGGGGGGGCCTCATATCTCCATATTACTTCACCAGTGTTTTGATCCAAAGCATAGATGGGATCGATGTATTCGGAAGAGTCATTTCCTCCGGAAATTTCATTGGCCCCGACGAATACTTTACCATAAGCCACAGCTGGTGATGTAAAAATATAGTCGTCATTCAAACATGTCTTCCAAATAATACTGCCAGTATTCGCATCCAAGCAGTAAAAAAAGTTTGTATTATCGCTGCCTATAAAAATTTTTCCGTCGATAACGGCAGCTGCGGTTTCAAGCATAATGGGCTCGATAATCCCGGACTTCCAGATTAAATCTCCATTATTTTCATCCAATGCGTACAGTCCATCCCAGGAGCTCACGAATATCATATTGTATGCTATTGTCAGCGGGGTTTGCATGTAAATCAGACCGTAGTCAGCAACATTTACATTCCAAATTATCTCACCAGTACTATCGTTAAGGCAGATCATCACGCTCCATTCGGAGATGTTTGAAAGCGGAACCCCTGACAAACCAAAGTAGACGTGATTATTGGCCGAAGTCAAAGGTGCTCCCTCCACCCAAAAGTAGAGAAATGGAGGCCAGTCGAACATGGCGCTGTTCCACTCCCAAAGTATCTCACCACAGAATTGATCAAAACAATAAATATGAATTTCATCGCTTCCATTCCCCCAAACCAAAGAGCTCACAAACACCTTATCATTTGCTATCACTGGTTGGGAGGGTAGCCCTGGAATCTCATAACTCCATATGATTTCACCCGTGCTCTCATTTAACGCAATGAGAAACGGTTCTCCATAAACCACGAATACCATACCATCGGCAATTGAGGGAGAAGTCATGGGCCAGAAGCCGGTAAAGGTCCAAAGTAAAGATGCCGTACCTGGCGCATCGGATGAAGAAAAGCCAGTATGTTGTGGGTCGTGGTTGAACATGGGCCAATCATCATCGTCAGGTGGTGGGGGTGAAACAACTTCTAGGACAGTAACTATACAGTTATCGTTGTCGGTAAGATTATCGTTATCCGTCACCGTTAATGTGACCGTGTAGTCCCCAGGTGTATTATAAATATGTGTTATCATCAATCCGCTACCGTACATCCCATCTCCGAAATCCCAGTCGTAAGATACTATCCAACCATCAGGGTCGAATGAAGCATTTGCGGAAAACCATGCTTCCTCTCCGATATTGATGGTTTGGGTCTCTGGTTGGGCATCCGCGACGGGGGGGAAATTCAGAGGCGGACATCCTGAGACCACCTTCGAAGTCAGAAAAGGTTCGTAAAAAACCTCCCCTAAACCCAAGTCATCATAAACGTCCCATATCAGCTGGGCTATCACACTTGCGTCAGTAGTCCCCCAATAATTATTAGTTGCGTCGACATCGACGTTTGTTCGGCTTTCTAGATTGAATTCAAAATTATTGTAGAGATCGTTGTATTTTATATCCGGGACATATCCATCGTAGTCGCTTATTATCAAACCCATGTTGTTTTCTGTTATGTTGTTATTTGTAAGGGAAAACCCCTCAAAAAATGCCTGAATCCCGATACCATTTTTATAGATTTGATTTCCTTGCAGCTCTCCTCTCCCTCCATAAAGGGCAACATTATTCTGAGTGAACATGGAATCATAGACACTTATCCTTTCGGTCTTATAAAGTCCGTATTCATTATTTATGAAAGTTGAATTACTTATTATTTTATCCGCAGTGTTTATTGCATATGTGTTATCCTCAAAGTAACATCTTTCAATGATGATGTTCCAACCAGCATAACCCCCGACTGCGTTGTGGTTGTTTATGAATACAGAGTCGTATATATTAACTGGTCCACCATCCCAGCAACTTCCCACATGTATTGCTGATCCAGCATTATAGAACTCCGCATAGTTAATTTCCGCTTTACCTCCTACTTCATTTTCAATGTAAATACCAAGCCAGGCTACTTTATCTTGCGAGGAGTATGATCTGAATACTACGTATTCGCTGGGTGTACCAACAACATTTAATGTACCGCGCACCGTCAAAGATGTTCCATTGTAGAATAAAATCTCGGTCCCGTCTTCAATCGTGAGTGTTACATCTGGAAAAACAAGTACATCCCCGGTCACAACATAAGGACTTCCCGCTGAGTTCCAAGTGGTGTCAATGCCTATAATCCCGCTTACATCCGTGGCGTGGGCATTGATAGGAGAGGTGCCAATGAATTCTAGGAGCATTCCTATCAAAAACAAACTCACAATTCCAATCGCTTTGTATTTTTTCATCCTCATTCCTCCGTTCGATGGAAGTCTTATGTCCAAGACCATATAAATAAAGATTGGTACACCTTTCGAAAAGTGAAGCATTCAAAGTGCTTCATCTCCTGTTCGATTAGCAGGCTCATATATCCGTTTCATCTCAAATATCAGGACAATCTAAATACCGTCGGGCAATTTTTTAAATCAATTTACTATGTCATCTCATTTCGCACTTTATGTACCAATTATTTCCCCCATTTTTTAAATCTTCGGTGACCCATTCATCTAGTACCTTATATGTCGACTCATATATTTATACCCAGTGAATATATTAATCAAATATTATGAGAATTGAAAAACAGTTGTATCATCTATCTAAAACTAATTTCTCTCACTATCACTCAGGACTTTCTCCAGAACAACTCTCCATGTAAACCAGAAAAGATATATATTCAAATTAGATTAGTGATTTTTTATGAATGACAAAACAGGTGAGGTAACCCCTTTTAAAGCATTTATTAAGTTAAGCAGATTAGAATATCTGTCTTTATCAGGATCTGCATATTTTATAGGTGTGGTCTTAGCATGGAGCGAGTTTGGGACAATTGATTGGCTCATTTTATTTCTAGGATTGTTAGCTATATTTCTACTTCATCTAACTGGACATTACACGAATGAATATTGGGATTTTGAGACTGATAAACTGAATAGGATGCATACCAAGTTCTCAGGAGGCACCAGAGTATTGGTTGATGGTTTTTTAGAGAGAAAATGGGCTATTAGGGCGGCCATATTAAGTGTAACGTGTGCACTTTTGATCATAGTTATTCTTTATTTGTTTTATAAGACGGGGATCCATACCATCACGTTGTTTGCTATGCTGACTTTTATAGGATGGTCTCATGCAGGCAAACCTTTTCGGCTAAATTACAAGGGCCTCGGCGAGATTGAACTCAGTTTTCTGGCTCCATTGATATCAACCACCGGTTATTATCTACAGACGTCCTCTTTTAGCATGGTTCTTATCCTTGCCTGCATGCCTCTTCTTTTCATTTTATTTGCACAACAGTTAATGGTAAGTCTTCCCGATTTTGAGTCCGATAGAGCCAGAAGCAAGAGAACTCTCGTTGTCCTACTTGGAAGAGGAAAAGCGATCCAAACGATTATATTGTCTCTTGCTTTAGCATATGTTCTCACCCTACTCGGAATTTTTATGGGTTTACCGTTGGTTGTGGCAGGGCTCCTTTTGCTCACTTTGCCTATATCGGTTTCAACCATTCTTTTTACGCGAGGTAAAGATTTTAAAAATCACCGTGAGCTTGTAGAATTATGTGAAAGAGGTGCCAAGCTCGTTCTGTCGGCAATTTTTTTGGTTTTGATTGGATTTGTAATATCGGCTCTGTTATATTGAATACTTAAAAAAGCCATTTTTGACAAAAAGAATTTCTATTTTAATCCCATTTTTTTTAGACTGAAAAGGAATTCTACGAAGATGTGCATGCAACATTGAACATTGAGGAGGCCGAGAGGGGAGGAGGAAGAGAAGAAACCACAGTTGTGGAACCTGAGCATGTCTCCAAAGATAAATATTTACATCAGACTCAGGCGGTTTTACCGATGTTATTTGTTGCTTATAATCTCAGCACATCGTATACGAAGAAATCCCTTGCTAACCTTGCTACAATTTTCCACTTCATTTTTGATGCCTTGTATTTTCCCTCCCATAGCCCAACGCATCTCTCTGTGAGCACTTTATCCTTGCTCGCATACCTTAAAATCCGCTCGGTTTTATCATAGATTTTATCGGCATAATAACACATTGCCTTTAGGTCCTCTCCCCACAGCTTATACCATTCCTCCTGGTATCTGCTTAGGGTGTCTTTCTCGAATGCGTTGTGCTCTATAGCGTATTCGACCACATCAGCAGCAATCCTACCTGAACACATACCAAAATAGATACCGTCGCCCCCGACGGGGGTGGCGAAACCGGCAGCATCTCCGAGGATAAGTATCCTATCAGAATACGATTTCTTTATCCCGCCTTTCAACGGTACCAGCCCTGCTTTTGGCCTTCCTAGTTTGAGGGTCTCTGGTGCAAGTCCCTCTTTTTTAAGAAAATCTAGGTATTTTGCAAATACGTTCTTTATATTAACTTTTTTAGCATCATTCCAGAGGGTACCAAAACCTATGTTAAGTGAACTTACCTGTGAAAACGTCCAGGTATAGCCATAAAGGTTGTTGGGCTTGAGATGGAAGTAGGCAGTGTGCTCATCACCGAATCTATTCTCTATGAAATCCTCGCCAACCTCATATTCCTTCACAATCCCCAGTCCTATATCTGACCTAGGCCATCTCTCGGGCAGGCCTTCCTTCTTCCTTAAATATTTTGCCACGGGATCATGCATTCCGCCTGCTCCTAAAATGACATTACCTTCAACCTCTTCTCCGTTTTTCAATTGAAGAGCGCAACCATTACTTTTTACAGATACACTTTTTACCTCAGCGTTCTCCCTGAGTTCTGCACCAGACCTTCTCGCTAAATCAGCTAGCATTGCATCGAAATGGACACGTTGAATATTATACATGACCGCTTTCCCAGGTCTGTACTCTATGAAATTTTGAAGACTAGGAGAGTACATCTTAGCTCTGAGGCAAATGCTATGTGGAATCTTTTTAATACCATCTCTTACGTAATCAAATTCTTCGATAATGCTCGGCCTTAACGCGCCTCCGCAGGGTTTGTCTCTGGGAAAAGATTTCTTTTCGAGCAGCACTACTTTCAATCCTTTTTCTGCCATGTATTTGGCTGCTGTTGAGCCTGAAGGACCCGCTCCACAGATCACGGCATCGTACTTGGCCATCCTATCACTCAAATGTAAGGTTATTGCCGTATATATCAATTTTGTAAAATTTATGCCATTTTACCGTCTTAAAATACCGAGATGATACAGTAACTTAGAAAAGCATATCGAGGTCCCGCTGAATGCCATTTCCAAGGCTTGCGTGTATGTGAACGTAAAAGAGGGGGATTGTCGATAGTGTTTTACTTATATCTTTTTTATTTTCCAGGATCTATCACCCTTATCTCATCGCTAAATCCCTCATACGATGTCCCATCTGTTAATTCACCGGTTACCTTTAAATTGTAAGTTCCAGGAGACAACATATCCTCTACGTCACTTCTGTCGAATTTGACCATGAGCCTGTCTCCTTGGATGTCGCCGCATTCAGCTGGGATTGTATCTTCAAGAAGAATAGTGGTGATG
>CP070739.1:528165-531278 GCA_020347705.1 Methanomassiliicoccales archaeon
ATGCTCCTTACCATTTCCGCAATGAATAGGATAATTAAACAGTTACCCCTGTTACACTATACCCCACCACCACCGTATTTTTTCCTCAACTCCCTGTGCAGGATCTTGCCAGTGGTGGTTCTCGGCATCTCTTCAGGTTCGATAAAATCAACGCTCTTGGGTTTCTTATAACCTGCCATCTTGTCCCTGCAGAAATCGATTATATCCTGTGCGGACAAGGTCTCTCCATCCTTGGGTATCACCACGGCCTTCACAGCCTCTCCCCATTTCTCATGGGGCACACCTATCACGGCCACGTCAAAGACCCCGGGATACCGTGATATCACCTCCTCCACCTCCGATGGATACACGTGCTCCCCTCCTGTGATTATCATGTTCGCCTTTCTATCCACAAGGGTATAATAACCCTCTTCATCCATTTTTGCCATGTCCCCTGCACTGAAGAATTCGCCAAAAAAGGCCTCCTTGGTCTTCTCTGGGAGCTTATAGTATTCATCGAACATCATGGGGCCGCGAGAAAAGAGCTCTCCTACCTCACCAACATCCACCTCGTTCTTGTTCTCATCGAGAAGCTTGATTCGGTCCGTTCCCACACATTCTTTTCCAATGGAACCCAATTTTTCCATCTGCTCCTCGGGTCTTAGAATCGTGACCAGCCCTGCTTCAGTGGAGCCGTAGGCCTCGAATAATGCCGCATTGGGAAAGAACTTCATTATATCCAGTTTGGTCTGCCTTCTCACCGGTGCAGAGGAGCAGAGCAGTTGTTTTATGGAGCTTCCATCGAAATTCTTTTTCACCTCCTCGGACACGTTCAGTATAAGGTTGTAGTGTGTGGGTATCATGGAGCTGAAGGTGATGCCCTCTTCGTCTATTATCTTGAGGATCTTTTCAGGGTCAAAGCCTTTCTCCAGATGAACGTAAACGGCAGCTCCGATATATGTGAATACAAATGAATAGAACGTCGAGTTGACATGGCAGAGGGGCATCAGTATCAGGGCGTAGTCGTTTGTTGTGAAGCCGAACTCCACCTCGTTTATCAGGAAGAAGGAAATGTACGAGTCATGGGATCTGAGCACCCCTTTGGGGGTGCCTGTGGTACCTGATGTATACAGCAGTATCCAGGTATCCTTGCCTTCCACCTTCACATCAGGTTCGGTGTCAGTACCTGAAGAAACCACATCCTCGAAATTTTTATATCCCTTGGGTGTTTTTTCACCGATGACTATGTAATTTTCAGAGGGTACATTTTTAAGGTTGTTCCTGATGGATTCCATATTTTCCACGAATTCATCCGCTGCTATCACAGCTTTGGCATCCGAGTTGCCGATGATGAATTCCATATCCTTGGGAGATATTCGCCAATTGATGGGGACAACCACTATGCCTGACTTTGCACAGGCCGCATAGATCTCCATGAACTCCAGGCAGTTGCACGATATGACCGCTATCCTGTCACCCTTTTGAAGTCCCATCCCCATCAATCCGTTGGCGAGGCGGTTCGCTCTGCTGTTGTACTGTGAAAATGTTAGTTGCCTTTTCGAATCCTTTACAGCGAGCTTGTTTTTATACTTACTTGCGTTCACCTTTAGGATTTCTCCCAAGTTCAACCATGCTGTCATATCAACTCCCCCTCATCATTATTCATTATATCTAGCAGGTGTTTTTAACCCATGCGCCCTCGACTTAACTAGGTCTTGCCAAGATACCGCTCCTTGGCGATCAAGGCCGCACCGAAGGCCCCCATGATCTGGGCATTTTTCGGTATATGAACATCAACATTTAATTGTTTCTCCAATATCTCGCCAATCAACGGATTGTAAGCGGCCACTCCACCGGTCAATACCACGATGCCTTCAAGGGTTTCCATTTCCAAGATTCTCTTCACCACGGAGATAAAAGCCCCTTTGATCATATTCTCCTTGGTTTCACCGGTCTTTATACTTTCCAGTATCTCCGTTGATGTAAAAACCGTACAAAAGCTGCCGAGCTCGATATCCCTGGTTGCATTTCTCGCCAATTCATCGATTTCGTCCAATGGTACATCCAGTTTATATGCGATTTCCTCCAAGAAGGCACCGGTTCCGGCCGCACATTTTCTGTTCATCTTGAAATTGATGATTTTACCATTCGAATCCAATTTTATTACCTTGTTGTCCTGACCCCCGATGTCCACCACGGTCATAGGACCCATTTGGTCCTTAAAACCGAATCGCCCTCCCTTAGCATGGCAGGATATCTCGGTTTTTATTTCATCTGCAAAGTCAACGTTTTCTCTGCCATATCCGGTTGCTACGATGTATTTTACAGAATCCTTGGATATTTTGGCGGAATCAAGGGCCTCCTTGAATACTTCTTGGGCCAATTCCCCGAGGTTCGTGGTGGTTCTTCTGATTGTGTATCCTAGAATACGCTCATTGTAATCGGTTATCACCGCCTTTGTAGCGGATGCACCCACATCCACCCCGCAAAAGAAGATGTCTTTCACCTTAACCTTCCTCCAGTTGCTCGATGAAGGCCTCAATGTTCGTTTTCGCCTGCTCCTCGGAATAGCATCTTAAATCGTTCAAATCTCCGCTTATAATCAAGGTTGGTATGCCCAGTTTCTCTCGAATCCTCGCAGGCATGCCGTAGCGGGCGTTGGAATTGTTGGGACATGTTTTCGAGTCGTGGAATATCACACCGTCTATTTTGAATTTTTTCACCATGTCGGTGATGTACTGCTCTTTTACTCTCTCTGACCTGTTGATAAATATCTCGGTGTAGGCCTTGGCCATGCTGTAGAATGGGTCTGAAGGATCGAAAGAATCGAATATCCAGCTGTTGCAATAGGTTGAGGCAACGACACAGGTGTTCAGCCTTCCAAATTGTTCTGACAATGCTCTTAGCTTTCCCCAGATGGGCATCCCGTCCCAATATAGTCTGTATCGTTCTCCATCCACTGCTGCGATGCCGTTTGCTATCCTGTCCTCCATCTCGGCCTTCAGAACTTTGTAATAATCCACGGCTTTTTGTAAACCTCTCATAACAACAATTGGGCCCATGTGGATAGTCCCATCGAAGAAGGTCAGGGGGGAGGGGACATAGGTTGCAGTTTCCAGTACCTCTCTCCATAG
>CP070739.1:531378-534550 GCA_020347705.1 Methanomassiliicoccales archaeon
GATACCAATAATGCTGATGCTCCTTTTTTCTTTAACATTCTGGGTAACCGAAGAGGCCAGGGCATCAGCTCCAAGCAATGTTACGTTCACATTTCCCAGTGAGCAGCCTCAGGTTGATGTTTCTCCTGGTAGCTTGGGTAATGTTACATTAAATGGTAGTGTCAATTGCACGATAAAAGGCACAGATCAGGTGGAGGTTTACCTATTGGCCAGATCTGATATTGGCAGCGCAAGTGTGATCCCGCCAAAAAGGGTACTCAGCGGATTGGTGGGTACGAATATAACAGTGGATTATACAGTGACCACGCGGGTGCCCCTAGGTTATAAAAACAATCCCCAAGTATCTGTTTTTGGATATTTTGTCCAGAATGGACTTTATTATGAAATCCCTTCCGCTTCCCAGACCATCGGGATAAAACCGTTTTATAAACTTGAGGTGAATACTCCTCCTCCTAAGGAAATTGAGCCTGGGGCAGATGTATTTTTTTCAATTCAGATTACCAATAAAGGTAATGATAAAGATACCTTTGAATTCAGTTTGTTTGGCGATCCACCTCCATGCGAAAAACAATGGGCCTGGAACACACTTACACCGAAGACACTTTTACCTGACGAATCAATAACCATTATATTTTCAGCGCAAGCACCTCGGACCTGGGCACTCTGGCGTAATGAAGTTCAACCGTTCAATATCAGGATAAGGTCCCAGCAATCCATGGAAGAGGGAGGCAATGTAAGGTGTGATATATCGCTTTATGTACGCCAGAAGGGCAGTTATATCCCAGGATTCAACCCCAATTTCGTGATTTTTGGTATCATATTTGTAGCTATCGTGATGGGAAAAAAAGGATATAAACATAAAAAAGGACCTGATAGGAAATCAGAGCATCCAAAAGGTTTATATCATAAACTTCCAATGAGCATGAGGTGATGGGATTGTCGGTGGATATCGATATTGGTGGATCAAGACTTGATGAGATAGAAGATGAAGATGTCGTCCCGGTGGAGGAGGTGGAGGAGGTTGAAGAGGTAAAGGAAGTTGAGGTTCTGGAAGGCGAGAAAGAGCCGGAACCAACAACTAAACCTCCGGCGGCAGCAAAAAAGGACCGGCGCGTTTGGGTTAAGCGGTTGATGGTGGGGGCTGTGGTTGTGGTTCTGATAATCGTTGGCTTGATCGCATTCATTTATTTCCGCACAGAGGTCTCAGATGTCAATGTATCCTTGGAGTCCGATCCCAAAAGTGATAGATTGAATGTAACTGTATTGGTGGGATCAACTGGCACGGCGTCTATTGCCGGTGAGGCTGATCTTGAGATCACATATGATGATGACGTGATTCATACCTCTAAGATATCAATTAACGATGATGGAACTGGTAAAGCAACTATACCATACAATTCATTCATAGAGGGAAACGGGAACTACTACGTGACTGTGGAATATGAAGGTGTGGAAAGTCCCCCTGCGGAGTATTCGGTGGATTACATCGTCGAGGAAATCGAAATCGGCGTATGGGACGATTACTCAAAGGAATACAAGTTAGATGCCAGGGTAGTGGAGGAAGGTGGGCAGTTGAAAGGTGAATTGAACCTCACGGTGTTCATGGACACCGACGCTCCCAGAGCTGCCGAGATAACCGTGGATGAGATAAAAAATACCGACGACAACTCCTATTTAGCGCAAGAAGAGCTTCCGCAACTTGTTACTGAGGGTTTCTATCAGGAGGGTTTTTCCTACTCTCAAAGTGGGAACTATTCCATAAGCGTCACACTGAAGAACTCCTTGGTTAAATCGACCTCGAATTATTATACGGTCACAGATACTTGGAGCGGATTTTTAAATATACGTCCTGAGGCAAATATGGATGTAGAGCATCAAAGCGATGATTTGTTGACCTATACCGTGGAATTGGATGCCAGTTTGTCTTGGAATGATGGAGATATTACGACGTATTATTGGGATTTTGGTGATGGAGAGACTTACACCGAAACCGCAGACGATTTTCCCGATGGTGCGTTTGACGGAATCACTACGCACACTTACTCAACTTTGGGAACTACCACTGGGGCAAATCTTCCTCAAGGTTCGTATTTGACTACCCTCAATGTCAAAGGCGATGTTATCGATTCAAATACCGAAGAATTGGAGACCGGAGGCCTTACCGTCCAAGTGGATGCCCCATAAATACCTAAAAAGAGTATCTGATATTTCTGAGCTCTAATCCCTTGGATCACTTGAATCAAGACCGATTATTATCCATTCAACTGTCCTCACAAAGACCCATAGTAAAAAATTATTTCTTGTCAGTACCTAGATATCGTCCTACCCTTTCCATTCCTTCTTTGATTTTATCGAGGTTTCCTACCCAAGGGCCATAGGAGATTCTGACCCCGTTTTGCAGTGATTTGCCAAAACCCTTGCCCGGGATGAAGAGGACCCCTGTGTTCTTCAGAACCCTTAAAACGAAATCATCTGAATCCTCACCCACGTGCATTACGGTGTAAAGACCGCCATCAGGCTCTAACCTGGGCATCCCAAGGTTCTGATCGATGGCTACAATCGTTGTGTTCGCTGCCGTCTCATAGGCTTTTCTCGTTTCCTCAACATACCTTTTGAGGCTGCCATCATCCAGGGCCTTTTGAAGATATGCCTTCATGGCCATCTGGTGAAGCGAATCGGGACACAGGATGCTGCACTGCTGTATACGCTCCATGCCATCGATGACATGCTCCGAGGCCTCTACCCATCCCAGTCTTCTTCCCAATCCTCTGGTCCATTTTGAGTTGGAATGTAAGGTGACGAGGTTCTCATGTTCTCTCGGGGACCAGGAAAAATATTCAGGAGGTGATTCGCCGAAGTACTGTGCCTTGTAGGCATGGTCGATTACCAGGTATGAACCATGCTCAGCTGTAATTTCGAGCATGGTTTTTAGTAATTCTTTAGGGATCATCTTGCTTGAGGGATGATCAGGCAACGGTATGAGCACGATCTTCGGTTTATGCTCGAGAAATAGATTCTTGAATTCTTCAACGGTGCGATTCAGATCGGGTATGTAGGCCCAGGAATCGGCATCCAACACGCATAGGTGTACAATTTTTGAGGTGGGCAAAGCGAAATCCAGTTGACCTGGATAGTTGGCATAAGTGGGATCTAAAAGGAGGATTTTATCCCC
>CP070739.1:534650-539338 GCA_020347705.1 Methanomassiliicoccales archaeon
TAATAATTTTCAACATAAAGGATTAGAAATTAAGCTATTAGATTATAATCGTCAGAAAGAAGATATTTTGAAATGGGGATTTGATGGTATCGATATTAAGAATATCGATAGAAAGAGTATTGCATCAAGCCGTACAATGCTCCAACATTATTTATATCTGGAAAGTCAAGTTCACCCAGGAGCTGTTGTATGGATATTAGACGATGATAGCCGAATTGATAATCTTCTATATCAAACAGATTCTACAGTTTCAAAGGGAAATGTTGAAATAATTACCAATATTAAACGATTAAAAGGTTATGACATAGCGATTGCTCTTGGTACTGTAACAGGGGACCCTCCACTTCCCTTTACTAGCTGCATACGAACACAGTTGGTTGATTTATATCACAATCTAGAATGGATGGCAAATCTAAATCCTAATAAAACTTTCCCCAATCGTTGTTCAGAAAACATGGAATGTAGAAGTAACTATCATGATTACTATTATGATCTTTCTCGTGATGAAACTGACCAACTAGAGACTCCATTCTGGTATGTTCCTGAAAAAGATAGGATAGAAGTTAAAACTGCATTCATTAATATGATTGAAGCATTACCTTCAATAAAACAGGGAAGGCGAGTATTTAGACCAATTATTTCAAAAGCGTATGTTAATCCAATGCAACAGATGATCCCATCTATACATCGCGGGGGTAATACTTTTGTCTTTCACATCTCTAGCCTGCGAGATTATCCCAACATAGTTCCAAATATAAAAGGAAAGGATACAAGAAGAAGCGACATGGTTTGGTGCCTTCTCAATCGTTATATAACCGGGAGGAAAGTTATTGAAGTCCCAATCCCAGTTAGACAGGACCGAAGCTATATTGCAGAAGAGAAATTGGATTTTAATAAACTTATGGAGGATATTCAGGGATATGCAGTATACTCATCCTTACAGGATGTTTTCCTTGAGAAAGTAAAAGAGAGGCAACTAGTTGGTGAAAAAACATATGGTGATGAACTTCTGAATTTTAATTCGGAAGATATTGAATTAGCGTTGTACAAGTTCGATAAATATTTAAATGAAAGAACTCTTGCTTTTGAATTAAGCTATTTGCGTATTGTTGGCCTTTTGAGTCAATTTAAAAAATATACGGATAAGAAAAATAAGAATAAATATTGGTGGCTGAATAACGGCCTTTATGAAAACACTTGCAAGATATTACAGGAATTCATAGAAAGTCTAAATAATGAATATAAAGAGGGGAGTCTCATTGAATTTAGAGAAAAAGTAGAAAATGTTAATAAAAAGATTATCCGCTCGTATTTTAAGCAATTGAAGGAATCTGTGAATAGATATAAATCAAATCAACCACTAATCACAGACGAGTTCATAGAATTTGCTGAAAATCTTATCAAAAACAAATTCAACGTTAAGGTATTGAAATTACTTGGTTATGGGGAAGAAAGTATAGTATTCACAGATGGTCAGAGAGTATACAAATATTTCTATCACTGGAAGAAGCTTATCACACCGGAGCAAAAGTTATTTATCTCTTCTTTGGTTGAGAAACTTAAAGGATATAAAACCCTATACCCAATAGCTGAAGTGAGAACCTGGAGAGAACATTTTTGTATTGTATATCCATATGAAGAAAGTACAGAATATAAAGGTGGGTATTTAGATGATATTTATTTATTCTTAAAAGAATGCAAAGATGCTGGAATAGTCTACCGAAATGTTCATCCAAATAATTTTATTGTGACAAATACTGGGTTGAAACTTATAGATTATGGCTCAGATATTCACCCTTTCTCAGATGAAGAATATAATAAGATGATTAGGCGTGCATATCTTATGTACCTTTATCATGACAGAGAGAATTTAAAAGATTTAATGCGTAAATCCATCAAAACAATAAATCTTCCTGAATTTGAGCATTTCAAACATTTTCAAAGGGCGATAGAACCAAGGACGAAGGAAGAGATCCTCGATTCGGCCATCGTATATATGGTAGAAAATATCAATCCAAAATCCGTTTTGGATTATGGTTGTGGAAAAGGGAAAATATCTGAAAAACTTTGTCAAGATGGTCTTGAGGTTCAAGCATTCGATATTGATGATAATGTTATTACTAATAATAAAAGCCGGAAAGGAAATGTTAGATATTATGGTCCTAATGAAATCTCTGAATTGATTAATAACGATTACAAATTCGATTGTATTATTTGTAATCTAGTTTTATGCGTTATTGAAGAAGATGATGAGCTAAGAAAAATTCTATTTAATATCAGAAATAAGATAAGAGAAGATGGAGATAGAATAATAACCGTATGTAATCCTGAGGATATCTTAATCCAAAAGACTGAAATTCAACAGAGAATTTTACCAGAAAATGCTAATCTTGAAGATAAATTTATATTTAAAAAGAATATCCTGTCAACAGGCAATGTCAGAATTGATATTCATCGCACGATTGATATATATCAAGAGGAGTTTGAAAGAATGGGCTTAATCGTAAATAATATACATAAAACAGATGGATCTGATGTTGAAAACCTTGTGAGTGCATCTGATTTTGTGATATTTCATTTAGAGGTAAGTAAATAGAGGTGACTTTATGAAAAACAAACCACTTATTGCAGTATGTGGAGATACAAGATTACAGCATAATGACCGACGAACAATACTAGCTGAAAAACTGGGAAATGAATTAATTCATGCTAATTATCGAATCGTAACTGGTGGATTGGGAGGAGTCATGGAAGCTGTATGCCGGGGTGCAAAACAATCAAAAGAATATCAAGAGGGGGATATAGTTGGAATATTACCAGGATTCGACCCAAATGAGGCAAATAAGTATATAGATATAAAACTTGCCACAGGACTCGATAATTTAAGAAACCAGATTGTCGCCAATTCGGATGCTGTTGTAGTAATAGGCGGTGGAGCAGGAACACTATCAGAGATTGCATTTGCATGGATGTTGAAGCGCTTAATTATCGCCTATGAAGTTGAAGGATGGAGTGGAAAACTAGCAAATACTAAATTGGATAATAGGATCCGTTATGAGAATATTAAAGATGATAAAATATATGGGGTGAAATCTGAAGAGGAAGTCATCGATATTCTAAATCAACTTCTGCCGTTGTATACAAGGAGGCATCATGGGGTCAGGAATATAAAATAAATGATGTGAAGTTTAACGAGAAAATAGAATTAGAGTATGTCAGTCTAACTGTGTAAACGAATCATAACGAGTTAGTCTTTCTTCAAATATTATTGCGAATTGGTTCAGAGCCAATTCCCAGTTACGTATCGGCATGGTCCATTTCTTCGAGGTGTTTCTTGTTGCCAAGTAGATCAGTTTCAGTGCGGCCTCATCGTTAGGAAAGGACCGTCTGGTCTTCAGTGCTTTTCTCAGGGACATACTTATGGATTCAATGGCGTTCGTGGTATATATGGCTTTTCTGATGTAGTCGGGATAGGCGAGGAACGGTGTTACACCGTTCCAGTGGTTCTGCCATGATTTGCCTATCAGCGGGTACTTCTGATCCCAGGTTTCCCTGAAATTGTCAAGCTCGGACTGGGCATCATCGACCGTGACCGAGTGGTATATGCGCTTCAGGTCTGTAGCCACCTTCTTGCGGTCCTTGTACGAGACAAACTTCAGGGAATTGCGGACCATATGGACGATGCAGAGCTGGACCTCTGTTCCCGGAAATACCGAGTGGATGGCATCCTCAAATCCCTTAAGGCCATCCACACAGGCAATGAAAATGTCCTTTACACCGCGGTTGTTCAGCTCCGTGACCACACGGAGCCAGAATTTGGCTCCTTCGGTTGTTTCGATCCATATACCCAGCAGTTCCTTGTGTCCCTCCATATTGACCGCCAGGGCAAGATAGACCGATTTATTCCTGATATGTCCCTCGTCTCTCACCTTGACTACGATGGCATCGAGGTACAGGATCGGATATAGTGGATCCAGTTCCCTGTTCCTCCATTCATTGACCTCATCAATTATGCCGTCAGTCACCGAAGAGATCAGGTCCGAAGAGACCTCCACGTCATAGAGTTCCAGCAGGTGATCCCTGATGTCCCTGGTGGTCATTCCCCTTGCATACATCGAGATTATCTTGTCGTCGAACCCCTTGAACCGGGTTTGCCTTTTCTTGATTAACTGCGGATCGAATTCACTGTTGCGGTCCCGTGGTACTTCTATCTCCAACTCACCGAAGTCGCCCTTTATTGTCTTCTTCCCCTTGCCGTTCCTTGAATTGCCGCTGTTGTAGCCCTTGGGATCGTTCTTCTCGTATCCAAGGTGGTGTGTCATCTCCGCGGCCATTGCCCGCTCTATCAGTGCCTTCTGCAGCTGCTTGAAGATCCCGTCTTTTCCTACCAGGTCTTCCGGTGTCTTGTACTCCTTCAACAACTCATCGATGACTTCCTGTTTTATGGTCATACTCTCTCTCCTTTTCATTTCCTCCCGTATGACCGTTTACACACTTTAGCTTACACTACCAACAGTTTCCTAAATCGTTTATATTATCATTCTATTCTTATTATAATTTGAATGAATTTTTTTAGGTTCTATATATTTTTATGTTACTCCCTAAATCGTTAATATTTGGCAAGGCATTTCTTAATACGATAATTGTGTTTTAAGTCTTAATGCTCCAACTTCCACATCAAAATAATA
>CP070739.1:539438-545181 GCA_020347705.1 Methanomassiliicoccales archaeon
TGAGGATTAAGGATAAAGCTCCATAAGCAGTATAATGAGTTGATTAAAATGGTCAGGATCTGGGGCAAGGAGTCTTGGGACAAGGCCATGTACATGCCCAAAAAGTTGAGGGGCTTTATTGACCTCATCAGGCCCTTTACGCTTCTCGCTCCTCTGATTGGAGGCATATGCGGTGGCCTGATGGGGTGGGTGTCTGTGAATCCCTACCCGGAAACCCCTTTACCGTTTCTTTACATAAATGATCATTTTCCATTTATCCAATATCATAAAGGTTTTCTTGTGCTTCTCATTGGTGCCGCAACTCTTGTAATGTTGAATGGTGCAAGCAACGCTTTAAATGCCGTATACGATGCAGAGATAGATGAGATAAACAAACCCTATCGACCGATCCCTTCTGGTATCGTAACTAAGGATGAAGCAAGAACAATTGCTTGGATTCTTTATCCTCTGGTTTTATTTAGAGCAATGTTTTTAGACAGAGAAGAGGATGCATCTGGTTATTTTGGTATTTTTGTACTATTAATAATGCTCATCACCATTGCCTATTCCACCAGGCCTTTGAGGTTGAAGAAGCGACTATGGGTTTCTAATATTACAATAGCCTTCGCAAGGGGCCTTTTAGGTTTCGTGGCGGCCTGGTCCATCTTCGGCAATCCTTTCACAAGTGCCGTACCCTGGCTTATCGGTAGCGTCATGATGATTTTCTTAATAGGTGCCATTACATCAAAGGACTTCACCGATATCATGGGTGACAAGATTCACGGAATAAGAACACTTCCTGTGGTATACGGTGTGAGAAAAGCGGCTATTTTCTCAGGACCATTTTTCGTTGCGCCCTTCGGTCTGGTTCTTCTGGGGTTGATGGCCGGAGTTTTGAAATTTGCCATGTTCTGGCTGGTCCTCCTGGCCATATGGGGGGCCATCATAGCCATCCTTATGCAAACCGTGGCCACAAAAGAGGAAAAAATGTTTGAAAACTCATTCGTATGGGTGAACATGTACCTCATTCTTCTGGCCTTGCAGATTTTCTTTTGTGCCACATATGTGTTCGACTTCGAAATATTGGGATAGCCGCACCTATTCGCCAAATTGACCCATTTTCCTTCATAATTACCATATAATATTTCAATAAACAATATATATGAGAACGACAATAACCGCATCCTTACCTTAGATATGGATGTCTGAGTGGCTGATTTGATATCCATTTCGTCAGGTATTCACTTCGAGAATCTTTAAACCCGTAATCGGGTTGACTTCTTAGGAGGTAGACATCTGCCAAGAGGTTTGAACACAGCAAGAAAACTGAGAAAAAACAGGAAAAAATTCCGATGGAACGACCGGTACTTCAAGAAAAGGATGCTCAGACTCAAGGAAAAATCCGATCCATTGGAAGGGTCAGCCCAGGCTAGAGGCATCGTGCTCGAGAAGGTGGGGATTGAGGCCAAACAGCCCAACTCCGCAATACGAAAATGTGTCAAGGTGCAGCTCATTAAAAACGGAAGACAAATCACCGCCTTTGCCGTTGGTGATGGAGCTATAAATTATATCGATGAGCATGACGAGGTGTTGGTTGAAGGCATCGGGGGAAGAATGGGTCGCTCTTACGGTGACATACCTGGGGTGAGGTTAAAGGTAATCCAGGTCAACAATATCTCTTTAAATGAATTAGTTAGCGGGAGAAAGGAGAAGCCTGTTAGGTAATTTTAAATTCGAGGTGAATTTTTGGCAGAAGATGAGGAAAAGAAAGGCGATGAGAAAATCACCGAGCCTAAACAGGAGGATAAATCCAAAGATGAATCCCCGAACACTCAAGAGGATATCGAAATGCCGAAAGAACACGAGGTAAAGAAGGCGGAGGAAACCAAGGAGATTACCGAGGATGAGGATACGAAAGTAAAAACGTCCTCGGAAGAAGTTTCGGATGAGATGGTTGAAAAGGCCGGAGAGGAAAAACCCAAGAAAGATGATAAAGAAAAGGAGATTCAGGTATCTTTTGATGAAAAACCACCGGAAGAAACGAAGAAAAATGCCGGGGAGCAAGAAAAGGTCAAAGAAGAAATAGTTGAGAAACCGGAGAAGGCCCCAAAGACAAGAGTAGGTGAAGAGAAAAAAGCGGTGGAGAAAGTGGACAGAGCAAAGCCCAAAGAGATGGGGCCAAAAAAGGATGATTCTCAAAAAGAACTTATGCTGAAATTCTCTCCTTTCATCTTTGGAAAATATGATTTAGGAGAGGTGGTGGTGGAAGATCCCGGATTGAAAAGATACATCAATCTGACACCAGTGGGAATACCCCATACCGGTGCCAAGCATGCGAATAAGTCGTTTGGAAAGACTAAGGTCAACCTAGTGGAGAGGTTGATCAACAACATGATGAGGACTGAGCATGCCACCGGTAAAAAATCACACGCATTCAAAACCGTGAGAAACGCCTTCGATATCATCGCAAAAAGAACCAAGAAGAATCCAATTCAGGTACTTATTTATGCCCTCCAAAACACATCGCCCAAGGAGGAAATAACGAGACTCAGGTTCGGGGGCATATCTGTGCCCAAGGCCGTAGACACCTCCTCCTCGCATAGATTGGATGTTGCATTGAGGAACATTTGCAAAGGTGCTGTGAGTTCTTCTCATAGAAACAAAAAACGGATGGAGGTCTGTTTGGCAGAAGAGATCATTCTTGCCTCCAAAGCGGACATGAACAGTTTCGCTATCTCAAAGAAGGAGGAGATGGAGCGAATAGCAGCTTCTGCAAGATGATCGCCAACAGGGGGGCAGAGAAGGAGTTTCGGAGTAAATACATAAGAATAATCTTAAAGAAGAACCTTTGGGTGTGTTATTATGGGCAGAAAAGAGGATAACATAAAAAAGGCTCAGGTGCTCATGAGCCAAATAGACCTTATCAGGAATATCGGCATAGCCGCGCATATAGATCACGGTAAGACCACGTTGAGCGACAACTTGATTGCAGGCGCAGGCATGAAGTCCGAAGAGCTCGCAGGTAAGCAGTTGCTTCTCGATTATGATGAGCAAGAACAGGCCAGGGGAATCACGATAAACGCCGCAAACGCATCCATGGTACATAAATACGGAGGAAAAGAGTACTTGATCAATCTCATTGATACTCCGGGGCACGTGGATTTTGGCGGTGACGTAACAAGGGCCATGAGGGCAGTGGACGGCTGCATCGTGGTGGTCTGTGCTGTGGAAGGCGTGATGCCCCAAACCGAAACTGTTGTGAGGCAATCGCTAAAGGAAAAGGTTAAACCCATTTTGTTCATAAACAAGGTTGACAGGCTTATCAATGAACTGAAGGTGACGCCTGAACAGATGCAGCAACGCTTTGTTAAGATCATCACGGAAGTAAACAACCTCATTAAGAAGATGGTACCTGAGGAGTTCAAGGACGAATGGATAGTGAAGGTGGAGGATGGCAGTGTCGCTTTCGGCTCCGCATACTACAATTGGGCCATCTCCCATCCGTATATGCAGAGTACCGAGATCAATTTCAACGATATCTACAATTACTGCAAGGACAAGGATCAAAAAACGCTGGCGAAGAAGGTCCCTATTCACGAAGTGCTTTTAGATATGACCATCAGGCATATGCCCAGCCCCATCGTGGCCCAGAAGTACAGGATACCCCACATATGGCACGGGGATGGGGAATCCGAAATAGGGAAGGCCATGGCTACCTGCAGCTCAAAAGGCCCTGTCAGTCTCATGGTGACCAAGATCATAATGGATCCCCATGCAGGTGAGATCGCTGTGGGAAGGTTGTTTTCTGGCAGGTTGGAGCGCGGTCAGGAGTTGAAGGTTGTGGGAATGCCGAAGAAAAACCGTGTTCAACAGGTGGCCATGTCAGTTGGAGCGGATAGAATCACTGTGGATCATCTGGACGCGGGTAATATCGCCGCAGTCTCTGGATTAAAGGACGCCATTGCGGGTTCAACGGCCACCTCTGATGAGGGTATGGAAGCATTCGAGAGAATCGTGCACTATTCAGAACCTGTGGTCACGGTGGCCATAGAGGCAAAACATATGAAGGACCTGCCAAAACTCGTGGAGATTTTGAGAACAGTGGCAAAAGCTGATCCATCTATCCAGGTTGAGATAAATCAGGAAACAGGGGAGCATCTGCTATCAGGCATGGGTGAACTACACCTGGAGATCACCCAGTATAGAATAATTCACGAGCATGGAATCGATATCGTCTCCTCGGAGCCTATAGTGGTTTATAGAGAGTGTATCGAGAGACCAGGAGGCCCCTTCGAGGGTAAATCCCCCAACAAACATAACCGCTTTTATCTCGAGGCAGAACCTCTAGACCCTGAAGTATTGAAGGCTATACAAAGTGGTGAGATTTCCGGGGCAGGGGGAAAGATCAAGGACTCCAAGGCCCTGGCCCGTCAATTACAGGATATGGGCATGAGCAAGTTGGAATCAAAGGGCGTGAAGCTCATACACAATACGAACATGTTCATCGATGTGACAAAGGGGATACAGTATCTCCATGAAACTATTGAATTGTGCATCCAGGCCTTCCAGGAGGCCATGGACAGGGGGCCCTTGGCCAACGAGAAATGCATGGGCCTAAAGGTTCGGCTGGTGGATGCAAAGCTCCATGAGGACAGTATCCACAGGGGCCCGGCCCAGGTGATTCCCGCGGTGAGATCGGCAATATACGGAGCAATGTGTGTTGGCGAGAGGCTGCTTTTAGAACCAAAGCAGACCGTATTCATCAATGCACCCCAGGATCTCATGGGTAACGCCACACGGGAAATGCAGCAGAGAAGAGCCGTGATAGAGGACATCAAGCAGGAAGAGGATTTAGCAATAATCGTATCAAAGGCCCCGGTTGCCGAGATGTTCGGTTTTGCCAGTGCGATTCGCTCAGCCACGGCCGGAAGGGCGCTGTGGACCACTGAACATGCAGGTTACGAGAAGGTGCCCAGAGAACTTCAGCCTGATGTAGTAAGGGAAATAAGGTTAAGAAAAGGATTAAAGCCTGAGCCTTACGATACAAAATATTATGAGGCCTAGTTCGGGGATACTCGTATACGAGGCCGAGACGGCCAAGCATCTTAATTAAGTATATTTTTAAAATAGATCAATGCATATGCAAATAGGAGAAATAGGCCGATAAATATCTTTACTTTTTCTCGGCCTTGCCTTCAGATTTTTTTTCCTCACCCTCTTTTTTCTTTTCCTCGGGTTCTTTTTCTTCGCCTTCCTTCGGCTCCTCACCTTCGGCCGCTGCCTCAGCTTCTGCGGCCTCAGCTTCTGCTTTGGCAAGGGCCTCAGCCTCTTTCATTCTTGCTTTCGCTTCAAGGAGGGCCTCACGCTCTAATCTGGCGGCTTCGATATCACTTTTTGAGAGGTATTGGCTTGCCTGTTTGTTGCACCTCTTACAGAGTTTGAGGTGATTTACCAAACGTCTGGCTCCGCAGCCTTTGCATACATCGATGAGCTTCATGGTATGCAGTCCTTGCGCTTGGGGGAAAGAACTAGCTGTTTAAATAGGTTTCTTTGAAAAATAAAAAGGAAGGCTCCCTGGTAGAATGTACGATAAATGATCGATACTGTAGCTTTCACACTATGATTGCACAGATGTAGAAACCGATGGCTAGGGTCATCATGACTATCACTTTATTGTATATTCTCGTGACTCTCAGCCTCCAGTATTAACATTCTCTTGATGATTATTTAATGGCTATTAGGTGGTTATCAGCGCTGATTATAA
>CP070739.1:545281-568945 GCA_020347705.1 Methanomassiliicoccales archaeon
CTGGTTGGTCAATAGAATTAGATTGGCAGGATTATATGTTCGATAAAATGGACGATGGACATACAATGAAGGCATCGTTTGATCTCGCCAATGCAAATTATCCAACAATAGCCGGATGTGTTGTATTCGTTGGGGATGAATCATTACTGGCAGGAAATAATCCACCAATCGCAGATATGGACGGCCCTTATGTTGCTGATGAAGGATCGGTAGTATATTTCGATGCATCCAACTCATACGATCCCGATTGTAATACTTTGGAGTATAGATGGGACTTTCAGAGTGATGGGACTTGGACTGCGTGGTCATACAGCCCGTTTGCATCCCACATATATGGAGATGATTGGAGCGGCATGGTAACACTTGAAGTACGTGAGGCATCCACCAGCGACCAGTTCACCGAGTCACTAGCAATGTCTGTAACTATTAACAATGTAGCTCCTAGTGTGGACCCGATACCTGTCACAACCATCGATGAAGGTCAAACCGTAACATTTAATGGTCATGCAACAGACCCAGGCAGTGACGACCTGATATTCACATGGGACTGGGGTAACCCGTCTCTTGGTCAAACAGTTAATCCCTACCTCAATAACCCACCTAACCCAGACCCAAACCCAAGCAAGGATTATAACCCGAGAGACGTAACAGATACAGTAAGCCAAATCTATGGAGATAATGGGATGTACACCGTTACACTATCGGTGGAAGATGATGATGGTGATGTAACGACAGTGTCAACAATTGTGACCGTAAAGAATATATCTCCAATAGTAGACCCATTACCTGCTGTAACTATATTCGAGGGTCAAACCGTAACATTTGCTGGTCATGCAACAGATCCAGGCAGCGATGATTTAACATTCACATGGACATGGGGTTATGCAGGATTCTCCGATACAGTCACTACTTTTCTTAACGCTCCGCCGAGTCCAGATCTGCCGTTAAGCCCTGAGTATAATCCCATGGATGTGACAGATACTGCAAGTCAAACTTATGGGGATAACGGTGTGTATGTTGTCACGCTTAATGTTACAGATGATGATGCACACGTAACGATTGTAACAACCACCGTAACTGTACTCAATGTCGCACCCACAATCGTGAATGTTGAAGCCTATGTACTTATCAACTTCACACTACGGGCAGCAGGCGAAAAGTGGCACAACGTCGAGATGTACATCCTTGAGGACGGCACTGAGATCGCATTTGCCGAGGTGGTAAGGTATCCTGGCAGTCCAGACGACCAGAGCAAAACCCTATACGATGTGAAATGCGATATTACCAAGGTCATCGAGGTTAAAATCCTGTACACTCCGTGGGACGATCCAGTCAACGGTCAACCAAACGGTGCCACACCGGTTTGGGTTACCTTGGATTTCTACGATGGTGAAGATATACGTTTGCACCATACATGCAACGTCAACCACCCTGACACATGGGAATGGATAATCGGAGTGAACCAGCACCTTGTGGGACACGAGATTAATTTCGAGGCCGATGCTTCGGATCCTGGAAGTGACGATCTCGAATTTGACTGGTTCTGGGATGACTTTATGCCAAATGATGTGAACGAGTACTACAATGATAACCTTAACCCGGATCCGTATCCCAGTCCTGACGGTATCTTTCCGTTCTTTGCACATGATGAAACAACTCATACGTTTGCTGCGGGCGGAAACTACAATGTTGCATTGACAGTCACGGATGATGATGGTGATGCGGATGTTATCGTGATCATCATAATCCTGTTATAAGTCAGATGATCGCCGCTTAGAAAGCCCAACATGGGCTAAGCAAAGAACCTATTAAAATGAGCAATTCACCCTTGGACAGTGGTAATTATAACTCCCTTGGGTTTCACTTCATCATCCATGGGTTTTTCTTCCTCACTTAGAGGCTCGACCACAACCTCCTTATTACCATATGCCCGGTACTCCAAAACGTAATAGAGTATGTTCATTCCAGTCACGAAGAAGATGAGGGCCAAATAATTCCAGATGTAGAGGCTAAATTGGTATTCTTCCCAGGTCTGATGAATCACAGGCTGTCCACCAAGAAGGGCAAAGAGCCAGAACACCACAGTCACCACATAAAGCTCGTTTAAAACGAATCTTCCCCTGCTACCTTTTTCGTACCTGACCTGAAACTGCGAGATCACTATGAGGACAAAGCTTATAGGTATGATTCGAGAGAGGATCCCAAAAAGTCTATCCCTGTCTAACTCGGGATAGGTGAATATGATCATCAAAATCGCGAAGGTAGGTAGAATAAGGTAAAACACCAGTGCGAATATCGCTTTGTTGGATATCCGCCTACCTGTAGTTGAAGTTGAAATCCTCGAATGTAAACTCATATTTTTCACCTTCCATTTTTAAGAAAAAGGAAATCTCGAAAGTCATACTTCGTCTGCCGGAAAATAGGTCCAAGTTGAATGTCATTATGATTCGGCTAGTGTTGTCTCCCATTGGCCAAGACTCAACTCGCAGCGATGCATCGTCCCAGTTGAACTTACCGATAAAAGAATTATTAACTATATTGTCCGCTATCGAATCTACGAGCCCGTCGATATCCACATTTTCCGATACCACGTATTTAATGAGTTCGATGGCCTGTTCATCAGTCTCATTCTCGATCTTACCAAACGGGGCCTCCCAGGGATACTCCAACGTGTCGTCCACAACGAACTTGCCGAGTCCCCACAAATAGTTGGCAGTAATGTCCACATCCAAGTAGAAAACCGAATCGTTGAGCAAAAGGGTTTTCCATTCGTTCATATCGATTCTCTCGAAGGGCATCACAGCTAAGATGTTGAATCTCTTTTCTTCGCCGCTTGGAATCCTCAAATCCTCCTGGCGATAATCAATGAGCATATTGCCCTTTTCTGTTCTTACGATGGCGTGAATATCCAAATCTGATATGTCATAAACTCCCTTGTTCTCCACCATAAAATCCGCTATAAAACTCGCCTCCTCCTGTTTGGTATCGATGGTCCATGCGAAGTCATTCTCATCCGGTATTTGCACCTTTATCGCTCCGGAGGCCACTGTGTAAAGGTTGATTAGGGACATCGATGCCAATAAGCAGTTTAAGGCTATGACCACCATTCTAAATCTAACTACCGTTTCTTTTTTAATTATGCGCATCCCCCCTGATAAAGGTGAGTTGTCTCCCCCTTATAGGGTGTTTTTTGGGACGATAAAACAAAAAGAGAGCGGGAAATCGGCAGTGCTTTCAGTCTATCTCTTGTATATCTACATTTAAGGGTAGACCTCAAAGTGGCCTGTTTACGTGTGTTCAAAGAAGCGTGCTGCTTTTCGCATCCCTAAATTAGCATTCTTCCCTTACATGAGAGAAAACCTCTCTTCAGCTTGAAGAAGATGTTATAGGATGAGTAACATAAGATCAGTGTGGCATCCCGTGACTCTTTTGTGTTTAGCCCGTATGTAATATATGGTTAGTTCTTCTATATGAACATTTCTATCCTGTTGTTTTACTGGATAAAAAAACAAAGAAAAGTTCAAGCTAAATTTTCTAAAATTTTTATTTACTTGACCAACTTAAGGACCTCTTTGAACTCCTTCGTATCCGCTCTTTCCATGATCTCGTACATCGCCATCTCGGTGGATGAAATGACGGCACCGAACTGTCTCATCTTCTCTATTCCGATATCCAAATTACGTTGTGTCCTGGAGGAAATTGCATCGGCAATAACATGCACCTCGTATCCCAAGTCAAGTGAATCCAAGGCCGTCTGCTGCACACATATGTGCGATTCTATACCTGCTATCATCAACCTCTTCACATCGAGTTCTTTTAACTTATTTTCGAATCCTTCGGAGCCCAAGCAGCTGAAGATGACCTTCTCTTTTGGTTTGTATTCGGATAGGACCTCCTTGATTTCGGGCACGGTTGTGCCCAGCCCTTTTGGGTAATGCTCTGTGAGCACCAGGGGTATGTTCATTATATGCGCGAATCTTATGAGCATCTTGAGGTTCTCAAGAACCATTTCCTTGTCCAGCACATAAGGCAGTAACTTTTCTTGGACATCGACGATGATCAATGCGGTGTTATCCCTGCTCAGGATCGCCGGGTGATGCTTCATTTTGCCAATCGCTTCTTGCTCCATGTGAACCACGCAGAAGATAAAGGAATACTGAAATTATATGTTTTTGGTGTTATCGAAGTCTTGTCAGTTTATGCCCTCCTCCTTGTTCCCTCCTCCTTAACCCCCCTCCTTTCCCCCTCCACCCACCCTCGCTTTGTATACTCTTGATTACTGGGTTATCTTAACGAATAGAATTGGCTAAAATGATTCCCGAAAAGGAACATCTATCTAGATAGGGAAGCCTTGTCAGTCTAACCCCTCCTCCTTTCCCCCTCCGCCCACCCTTGCTTAAAAAATATAGAGAGGGAAAGACCTGAGCAGGCTATCTAGATTCACAAAGGGAAAGAATTATTTAATCCTACCTATATCCTTCATCCAATATCCTTGATATGTTTAGTATGGGGGAGTAAGATGCTAGAAAAGAACAAAGACAATGGTCAAACGCTTATAGAAGAGGGCATAAAACCCGAATTGCCCAAGGACTTTCTGAGACATCAGTTGCAATCGAATATCCGGATGCTACGAGAGAAAGGGCTGGAAGATGATAAAATACTTCAAAATCTGTATCCAAACACCATCCTTGACACTGGAACTTTGGAGGCTTTAACCGCTGCCCTCATCGCAGGTAACAACGTCCTTCTTTTTGGCCCCCCAGGATCAGGAAAAACCAACCTCGCAAAGGATATCTGGGAGATGTTTCCAAAGAAGAACTTCGTTGTGGACGAATGCCCTGTCCAAGACAATCCTTTCAGTATTTTCGATTCAAGTTTTTTTAAAAAGGTTCCGGCTTGCCCTTTCTGTAAGACCAGGTTCGGGGAATTATCGTATTCCGAGCTAGGGTACTTTGATCCCTCGAAAGTGGATCCCAAAACCGTGCCCGTTGCCATGGTCACCTTGAGGGAAGGTCATGGGCTTGCGAGAATACAGGGCTCGCCCGAAGTTTTTCCTGATAACCTCACGGGAACCTTGAACCTTCAGAGGTTGGAGAGAATCGGGGATCCCACCAGTCCCTTGGTTCTGGAGCCTGGAAAACTGCTACAGGCCAATAGGGGTCTTTTGATGGTGGATGAAATAGGCAAATTACCCAGGGGAACGCAGAACGTTCTTCTTCAGGCTTTGCAGGAGCACATCGTATCGCCGGCAAAATCCAGAGAGACATTTCCCGGATCTTTCATTGCGATATGCACCTCCAACTTGGACGATCTCGACAACATAAACGAACCGCTAAACGATAGATTGTCGAACATTCATGTGAACTTCAATAAATTACACCCAAAGAATCGGAAGATCATCGATTTGGCCCTGGCGAAAAGTACAAACGAAGTGTTCATTCCCGAAGTATTTTTGGAAGGCAGTGTTTTTGTCATCGAGGGCTGGAGAAACGCATCAGGTGAAGTGTACGAGCTCTCGGAAGTTGGAAGCAACAGGACCATGATCGATATCATCACGAGATCCGAGGCCTACACCAACCTGCAGGAGCGAAGGATGGTTTCGCTCACGGACTTCGAAAAAGGCACTATAAGTGCCATGTTGGGTCGAATAAGGGCCAGGGGAGGGGACTCACTGGCACAAAACGAGGACAGGATATACGGTTTTATTTCCAAGAATCTCCAAAAGGAACTGATGAAGGCCGGCAGGATGTACTGGTGCGGATTTTACAAAGATGTTCTCAATGAGGATAAACCTGAAGGAAAGAGGACCCTTGAGGAATGTCAAAAGATATTGAAGAATCCCGAGCTCGCAAAGGGTGCGTTGAAGCAGGACTCTTCCCATAAGAAGTACAGGAAGTTCGGGAAATTCGTGGTGAATAGAGAACATCACATTGGTAATCTGAGTAATGATGAGGTCGTGCTATCCATATTCGGCCTTTTGTCCTCCCTGGACGTGTTCGAGTGCGATGAGAGCGAGATAAAACTGAAGGTGGGAAAGTAGGGCGTTTCACATGATTCTACCGGATTGTGATGTTTTTGATGATAGCCTGGTTCTAAGCTACAAAGAAAACATCGAGCTCATCACGAAGCTCATCGAGGAAGGCCCTCAGTACTTGGATAAATTCGTTGATGAGCAAAAGAAAAAGGACTCGGCTGTGGCCAAGTACATTAGGAGGTTGAGAAAAAGGCTGGAAAGGCAGGCCGAAAGTATCAGGTCTGAGAGAAAAAAGGGTTATATGCAAAAATTGAGGGCCCTGCAGAAGAACCGAGAAGCTCGGATGAAGCAAACACAAACAGAGATGTTGAAGCTCACGGATGAGCAAAAGCTGCTGCAGGACCGACTGAACGAGATTCTAGAAAACGCCTTACTGGGCGATGATTTTGTTAAACTGGTTATCGACTCTCCCTTGGATTTAGAGGAGGAGGAACAAGGCCTTATGAAAAGAATTTTGGCTGGGATCATCCGCTTTTTCATGAGGATAGGTGGTGCGATTAAGAGATTCTTTATATGGCTTTCAAGGAAGCTCAGACGTGCAAAACCCCTCGCTGAGGAAGAGCAAGAGCTCAAAAGACCAAAGCTACTTTTTTCCTTCCCTGCAATCGCTGGAAATCTTGATGATATCGACTCAAAGTTCGGGAACGCACTTTTCACATCCCCAAACCTCAGATCCGAGATGGAAAAAGATATGTTAAAGAAAAAGAGGTTCAGACGCTCGAGGCTTTCGTGGAGAAAAAGATTCAAGAAAACAAAATACGTGGAAGATGCCAAGAGGGCCTTTTACGATAGGCTCGAGAAAAAGATGAAGAAGAAGGTTGAGAAGGTGAAGGCCAAGCAAAAGGCCCTATCGGAAAAGGCAAAGGACCTGAAAGTTCAGGAGAAACACGTTAATGCCGAAACAAAAGAAGAGGAAAAGCGGTTGAAGGCCCAAAGAAAAAGGGAGGAAGAGCAGATCAGAAAGCAGCTTTCATCCGTACCGAAAGAAAAGGCCAAGAGCAAGGTCACCGAGAAGCTGGAATATTCTGGATACATAACCCGCAAAGAAGGCGAGTTAAATATCACCTCCCAGCTCGTTGACAGATTTGCCGATATCGTGTTTTCGGCCGAGATATCGAATCTTCCAATGGCCTATCATGCCATATACGGTGCAAGCGACGTCGAGGGCATATACGAAAGAGGACGCCTGAGGATGATCGATGAGATATCGAGGATGGACATAGTGGAGAGCATGGTCAATGCGCGAATTCGTCATCCATATGACACCCATATTTACGAGGATGATGTTATCACATACAGGGATAAAAGAGGGGCCAACAACCATGTGATTCTGATGTTCGATAAGAGCGGGAGCATGGACGAGAACGACCGCATACAGGCGGCAAAGAAGGCGGTTTTGGCCCTCTACAAGGCCGTGAAGGAGAGGAATCCAAGAAACATCGTGGATCTTGTGGCCTTTGATACAAAAGTCGAGGTCATGGACCTTTTGGAGGTGTGGAAGAGCGAGGCCAAGGGTTTTACAAATACTGGAGAGGCGATAAAGACGGCGAGAACCCTGCTTCAGGAATCTTCCGCAGACCGAAAATTGGTTTATCTGATAACCGACGGTCTACCTGAGGCGTATACTGAAAATGAAGAGGTCTTTGCCGGGGATACGGATAAAAGCCTTAATTACGCCATCAGCCAGGCAAAAGAACTGAGTTACGTGCAGGACGTTCATCTCACGATGGTTCTTTTGGAAGCAAAGGAAAAGATATACCTGGATGCGGCACAAAGGATAGTGTCTGCCTCCAATGGTAAGGCGGTCATAGTGGAGCCTCAAGAGCTGGCAGCCGAGATGATCATGGATTTCGTGGCGTTATAGCTACTAATTTTTTAGTATCTACAAAAATATTATTATATACATTCATCATACGAGCATTCCCATGGAAAAGGACAACATAAGTGCTGCCCTGGATGCGCTGAAAAACGGGCGATTCGTATTGGTTTACGATGCAGACGGCCGGGAGGGGGAAACTGACTTTATAATGGCGTCCCAATTCGTATCACCGGAGTCCATCCGCACCATGCGCAGAGATGGAGGCGGCCTTATATTTCTCATCGTGGATAATGGCACGAAACAAAAGCTGGGTCTCCCATATCTCGCGGATCTGTTCTATAAGGAGGGTGGGAGATGGCCTGTTCTAAAGGAACTGATACCCTATGACATCCCTTATGACACAAAATCCTCCTTCTCCATCACTATAAACCATCGCAAGACTTTCACAGGTATAACCGACAAGGACAGGGCCCTTACGATATCTGAGTTTGCCAAACTCAGCAAGGAGATAAGTGAATTTACACCAATAAAAGCACAGCGCCTCTTTGGGGAAAGATTCCGATCCCCGGGACATGTCCCCCTCTGCAATTCTTCTGAAAAGCCCCTAAGCAATCGATTCGGCCATACTGAGCTTGGCGTGGTCTTGGTCACCATGGCGAATCTAACCCCCATTGCTGCCGGCTGCGAGATGATGGACAGCATAAACGCCTTACCCAAAAAGGAGGCAATTAAATACTCAGAGGAGCATAACCTCGTGTTCCTTGAAGGGAAAGAGATCGTGGAGGCATGGAAGACATGGTTAGAGTGATGGCAACAGGAGTGTTTGACCTCCTTCACTTGGGGCATTTGTATTTTCTAGAGGAAGCTAAAAAATTGGGTGATGAGTTGGTAGTGGTTGTGGCTACAGACAAAACCGCAAAAAAAATGAAGCATATTCCAATCACATCCCAGGACATGAGAGTCAGGATGGTGGGGGAGTTGAAGCCTGTGGACAAGGCCGTTTTAGGTTACGAGGATGACAGGTATAGGATCGTCAAAGAGTTAAAGCCTGATATAATCGCCCTAGGCTATGACCAGAAGCATGATGAGGATCAGATTAAATCCGACCTGAAAAATATGGGATTGGATGTGAAGGTTGTAAGGTTGGAGCCCTTCATCGATCACGATCTTGATGGAACGAGAAAGATCATACGCAAGGTCATAGATTGGTACATCTTCCAGAGCAGGATAAAGGAGATCGAGGGCAAAAGCGAGGAGGATATAACTTGAGGAAGATAGGCGTTGCAGACACGACCTTTGCCAGGTTCGATATGGGCGAAAGTGCAATAAAGGAATTGAAGAACCTGGGCACCGGATTCAGAATCGAAAGATATACTGTCCCTGGCATAAAAGACCTGCCTATTGCATGCAAGAAGCTCATCGAGGAGAGGGAATGCGATATCGTCATCGCCCTCGGAATGCCAGGTGCAAAACCCATAGATAAGCAGTGTGCGCACGAGGCTTCATCAGGCCTGATTCAGGTTCAGCTGCTAACGAATACTCATATCATCGAGGTTTTCGTATATGAGGACGAGGCAAAAGATGATAAAGAACTGGTTTGGCTTGCCGATAAAAGGGCAAGAGAGCACGCGCAAAATGTGTACAATCTGCTTTTCAAACTCGATATAATAACGAAAAATGCGGGCAAAGGTATTCGTCAGGGATTTGAAGATGCAGGGCCGTTAGAATAAATATATTACATAAAGAAATGGAGGAGTGTATATGAAAATAGGCATAGTGGTGAGCGAATTTCACTACGACATCACCATGATGATGTTGGAGAGGGCAAAGGAGCATGCAGAGTTCTTGGGTGCAGAGGTCTCGAGGGTGGTACAGGTCCCGGGAGTGTTCGACATGCCCCTGGCGATCAGGAAGCTGCTTGAGAAGGAAGAAATCGACGGTGTGGTGACTCTTGGGGCAGTGGTGGAGGGCGAAACAGAGCATGATGACATCGTGATGGGGCAGGCGAGCAGGAAAATCACGGATCTGGCCGTGGAGTACGGCAAGCCTGTGGGCCTCGGTATCACAGGGCCCGGGATGAGCAGGCTCCAGGCTGAGGAGCGCATAGAGAGGGCCAAGACCGCCGTGGAGAGCGTAGTGAAGATGCATCAGAGGCTTGGATAGGGAGCATAACGGGAAAATGAAATAACACTATTGCAAACAAGACTCATTTCTCCTACATTTTAAATATCCCTAAACGATACCCGTATGGATGAATATGGAGCCCCTCGGCGACTGGCGCAGGAATAAGTTTGTATCCGATATCTCATCCGACGATTTCGAATCCGAGGTTACCGTCGCAGGATGGATTCAGGATATTCGGAACCTTGGCGGCATCGCGTTTATCCTGTTAAGGGATAGGACGGGTGTTCTGCAGCTCACGGCCATTAAAAAACATCACGGTGAGGATTTTTTCAGGAAAATCACAACCCTAGCAAGAGAATCCGTGATCGTTGTAAAAGGCAAGGTGCAGCCAAATGAACAGGTGGCCAGCGGCTTTGAGATCCTACCCTGCGAATTTAAAGTGGTGGGCGTAGCGAAAACTCCCCTGCCACTTGGTGTAGTGGATAAGGTGGAGGCTGATATGGACACCAGGCTGGATTCAAGATTCATCGACCTTCGTAAGGAGGAAATTGCCGCGGTATTCAAAATCCGCTCCACGATACTTGCCGCATGCAGAGAGGTGTTCGAAAAAGAAGGATTTATCGAGGTGCATACACCGAAAATCGTGGCAACGGCAACAGAGGGAGGCACCGCTTTATTTCAAGCGCAGTACTTCGAAAAAAAGGCATATTTAAACCAATCCCCCCAGCTCTACAAACAGATGCTCATGGCCACAGGTTTTGACCGGGTGTATGAAATAGGTCCTGCGTTCAGGGCCGAGGAACATGATACGACCAGACATTTAAACGAGTTCACCTCCATCGATATCGAGATGGCATTTGCAGACGAAGAGGATGCCATGGGCATCTTAGAAAAATGCGTCTACAATGCCGTTCTGAAGACGAGAGAGGTAAACGAAAGCGATATGAGGATCCTAGGAACCGACATAGACATCCCAGCATTGCCTTTACAAAGGGTGACATACTCTGAATGCCTGGATATCATTAAAGAGGGCGGATATTACATGAATTGGGGGGAGGATTTTCCAATGGAGGCCATGAAAATACTGGGAGAAAGGATTCCTGATTTCTTTTTTATCACCAAATGGCCCACGAAAAGCAAACCATTTTATACCCAACCATTCGAGGACAACCCCGAGATCTGCAGAGGCTTTGATCTCCAATACAAGGAGAAGGAGATTACATCCGGTGCGCAGAGAGTCAGTGATGTAAACCTGCTGAAAAGAAGGTTGGAAGAGCAAGGATTGAATCCCAAGGAGTTCAAGTTCTACCTAGATGCCTTTGAGTACGGCATGCCTCCCCATGCAGGCTGGGGATTGGGGGCTGAGCGACTGACCATGATTATAACCGGTATGCAGAACATCAGGGAGTGCGTGCTGTTTCCAAGAGATAGGAAAAGATTGGTGCCTTGAGACAGGTATCACTTCTTTTTATCGATAATAAACTCAATTTAAATGGGTATAAAAAAAATAGATGATAATGTCGTTATGATAGTTCGAATTCCTTAACCCATTTTAACCTTTTTAGACGATTTGCCTCGACGGTATCCCTATTCTTAAAGCCTATCTCGACACTGGCCAATCTCTCAATGGCCTTTCTTATGGTCTCTGGATTTGGGCGGTTAAGATCCAACTTTGCAAGCTCGAATTGTCTCCTCAGAACAGGCATCGCATCAGCACTACGGCCGTATTCTTTACAAAAATCCACGATTATTTTGTCAATGAGTTTCGCGATCTTGCTCTCTTCACCCTCAATAACTTCCATCTTGGCCGGTTTTGGAGGTTCAAGTTCTTTGGATTCGAGAATATTTTCTCCCAGAGTCTGAAACGCGTTTTTTACATTCTCCCCGGTTTTAGCACTTGTAAGATAGAACGACACTTCATACTTATGTGCAAATTGTCTTAGCTCTTCCTCATCAAATTCGGCATCTTCGACCAGATCCGATTTATTTGCCAGTATGACAAAAGGAACAGGACCCACAATATTTTGAACGTTAGGGATCCAATAGTCCTCTATGCTCTGTAATGTATCCTTTCTGGTGATGTCCGCCACTAAAAAAACACCCGCGGTCCCCGGGAGGCTGGATTTATGCAGTTCTATGTATCCTTTCTGCCCGAGTATATCCCAGATATTGAGTTTAAGATAGTATACCTTCTTATCCGCAGTTATTTGTAAATCCTTTGACGTGATTTTGAAGCCTACCGTTTGTAAATAATTATCGTTAAACTTATCTACCACGAATCTTCGGATGAGACTTGTTTTTCCCACTGCTCCATCGCCCAGAAGGATTATTTTTTTCTTGATTTCGGTTAAACTGACCATGGACAAATCACCAGTTGACCGAGTTTTTGTCTTTCTCCACTAATGGTGATACATTCCTTCACCAAACTTACTATTTTGATTACCGCTCTACGATATGTAATATATATACAATCATTTTATTTTCGCTTTCAACCTATCATTTTTATCAAATGAGTATATGCTTTCCTTTCTTTTTCTAACCGGGTGTTTTCCACTCTATCCGATGCAGCATTCATCAGTAAGTCCACGACCTTCGAAAGCCCTGAAATCGTGGGGTACATGAAATCCAATTCGGCCTTATTGAATTGCTGCCTTATTATGGCCATGGCAAAATCCTGATCTTCAAGAAGCTCGCAGTACCTTGCCATTATTATATCTTCCACCTCAAATATCGAAAGTTTTCTACTTGACGCAAGCTCAGGCTCTATCATGGTGTCAGTTGTATCGGATATTTCAAGTTGTGGGTCTATTTTCGTACCTACCCAAGGTTTTACCATCATTTGTCCCAGATTATTGAAGGCATTATTTACATTTTGCCCTGTTTTTGCGCTTGTTAGATAGTACGGGAAACCATAATCACTAATAAATCTTTCAATCTCGACCTTTCCTATATCCGGATTTAAATCGTTTTTATTGGCAAGAACTACCACTGGAATATCTCCCGCAATTTTGTATAATGACGAAAGCCAACTGTCAAACGTACGAAAGGTCACCTTCCTCGTAATATCCACCACGATGAACGCACCATTTGCACCTTTGTATGCGATCTTCTGAAGTTTGGAAAAGCTTCTTACACCAAGAATATCCCAGATTTGTAGGGTCATGAAGGCAATTTCATCGTCCGTTGCAATTTGTATCTCTTTTGCCGTTGTTTTAGTACCTATTGTGGCAATATAACTATCGTCGAACTTATCATGGACGAATCTTCTAATCAGGCTTGTCTTGCCTACTGCCGCCTCACCGATTACACACATCTTCTTCATCATGTGGCGGTTTTCGCTCATTTTAATTACCTTCTAGGGATGATATAAGGGATAATTGGCGGTTCAATCCCATATTTAGTTAGCAACCAACATGGGTACGATTGCTATTACATTAATTCCTTGATCCATTTGAGTCTTTTAGTGCGATTTTCCTCAACAATGTCCTTTTTCTTGAAGGTCATCTCGATCTTTGCCAATCTTTCAATGGCCTCGATTAATGCATCTTTTGTCGGATTATGCATATCCAGTTTTGCGAGCTCGAATTGTCTTCTTAGAATAGGCATCGCATCCTCATATTTACTGTAACCTGTGCAAAAGTCGTCGATTATTTTATCAATAAGCCGTGTAACATTGCTTTTTTCACCATCAAAAAGGTGGCGAGGATGGATCATCCTGGGTTTATGCGGTTCTGAAATATCATCGCCTTTGCTGCCTTTAAATTCAAGCATTCTTTTCCCAAGGGCATAGAAGGCTTTCTTCACATTCTCACCGTTCTTGGCACTGGTAAGAAAGAATAGAGTGTTGTATTTTGATGCGAGGTATCTAAGGTCTTCCTCTTTGAATTGTGTATTTTTAATAAGATCGGATTTATTGACCAGTATGGCAAAAGGAACGGTGCCGATTAAGTTTTTGACTTTTGGGAACCAATAGTTATCTATACTGTTTAACGTTGACTTTCTGGTGATATCTGCCACCATAAATACTCCATCTGTGCCTCGAAAACTGGATTGATGCAGTTTTGTATAGCCTTTCTGCCCAAGTATATCCCATATCTGGAGCTTGAGGTAAAACACTTCCTCTTCTTTATCAATTTGTATTGCCTTTGCAGTGACTTTAGAGCCAATGGTGAGTATATATTTATCGTCGAACTTATCCACTACGAATCTTCTAATGAGGCTCGTTTTTCCCACTGCTCCATCGCCTAGAAGTAATAACTTTTTCTGCACTTCTTTTAAATCGACCATGTTTGAACCGCCAATAACCGGCCTTTCATCATAATTTGAGGTATATCAGCACTTTTTGACTTATACCGAGTGGTATAAAGAAAACTGACAGATATAATTTACTGTATAAGTATCAATTTATATTTTTTTATTCATCGTCGTAATCCGTGAGAATTTATCAATCCCTCCCCAGGACTTTCCCCCATTATCTCCTTTTTATATATTTTAATCATTCTCCCTTATAAATTCGATACCGCAATTCGGGCAGATTGAAGCGGTGGACTCAACATATCTCCCGCAAGCAGGGCAGTCAAATCCTAAGGTCCCCTCCTGGGTATCTCCGAATTCTGCACCACAAACAGGACATTCAGCATCATTTTTACCCACCTCAGTCCCGCAAGATGGACATGCCGCAACCTCCCCATGTAGTTCCTTGGAAATTTTCTTTAATTGTCTGAATTCTGTGCCGCACACAGTGCATTTTGATTCGAACTTCTTGATACCGTTCCCGCATACTGGACAATCATATTCTTCGATTACTTCCTTTACAGGTTCATCATCTGACTCATCCTGCTTTAAGTTGGAAAATCCTATTAATTCTTGAATAATTTCATCGGCTTCTTGACTAACTGCCCCCTTCCCTATATCGATTGTCGGTCCAGGCATATCTTTCACATATTCTTCGCCCACCGTTATATGGTCGAAATCATCCATCGGAACTTCATATATGGGTTGTACAATTATTTCCTCTGATATTGGTTGTTTAACTCCTTTTTTACGGATTAATCCCTTTGTGTAGAGGCTAATGCCCCTTAATTCGTTCATATCGCCGTCCCAGTCCTTTAGTATTGCTCCATATCCCTTATTGATATCCGCAAGGAGGTTTATTACACGATTACGCAGCTTGTTACCGTTACCCTCGAATATCACAGCTAAAAAGAGGTATTGGGATCTCTCAATGAGAATCTTGTTTTCACCGAATTTCATTTCATCAAGTTCCCAATCATCATCTGGTGTTTTTCCTGAAAAAGCGTCACTAATAAAGTCTTGAACTGCGGTGAACATACCGCTTACTACCACATCCTCCAACTCTGAGCTTTGCTCCCTTGATGCATGGGCGATGGGCAGGCCTTTCTCATGAATTAGAAACGCCTCGTAAACCCGATAACCGCTCTTCTTCTTATATATTACAATAGCAACACCGAGAGCCACAAAGAAAAATGTAAATATCCAGGCCCAAGGCATCATATCCCAAATACTCGGAGCAAGCGGTTCTGGATTTTTAATACTAACGACGAAGCTCCTTGAGGTTTCAAGCTCCCCGTCGCTCACCGTAATGGTTATGACATCTTCATAAACCCCATCTGGATATTGAAATACAAGTATGTTCCCTACCAGGGTTACATAACCTTCTCCAAACTCACCATCCACGGTGATTATGAGCTCGGAAGCGTCATTATCAACATCAAAGATATACTGCGAAAGGTCTAATATCCATTGATCCCCTTCCCTCTTCTCTTGTCTGGGTATGGGACTGATTGTGGGTGCATCGTTGACTGGTACGACGACAACAAGGATTTTGTCCTCGGCAAGAGCACCGAACGGGTCTGTCGCCCTGAATGTCACTATCTCAGAACCGTACCAATTCTTGGGAGCGGTAAAATCCACGGTTAGATCGTCGTTGATGGTGATATTGATGAATTTCGTGCCGTTCGTATAATACAGGATATCGCTATCAACATCGATGAAATAATCGCTTAAACAAAATGCATTCGTCAAAGAGGCATCCTCATCAAAGGAAACATCCGGCAGATTCGATATCAACTCTGGAGGGAAATCAGATGTAACGGAAACCTGAATTTGGTAAGAGGAGGTATCAATACCATCAGAGACGTAGATCGTAACAGGAATCGTCATACCATTCATGGGCTCAGGATAGGTTATCACTATGCCTAGATTGTTATCCTGTTGGATTCGAATATAATCAGTTGATTCCGAAGTCCAGACCTCAAGCTCAGTTGTTTGGTTATCCGAGTCAGAGATATATGGTGAAAGATCAAACGCATAGGAATAATCATAATGGACGACGAGATCGGGTACACCGTTAATAACGGGCTCGTCATTTACCGGTATTACCGTTACAATTATTGTATCCTCCACAATGGCACCAATGGGATCTCTTGCTCTAAATGTAACGAATTCGCTTCCGATCCATTGCCCAATAGCGGTTATATCCACGGTGTGATCATCGTTAATATCCACCTTTATATGTTGGTATCCGGAGGAGAAGAACAAAACATCATTGTCTCTATCGGAAAAGTAATCGTCCAGATCAAAAACATTGTAAATTGTAGTGTTTTCTTCAATTACGACATCAGGGAGGTTGCTGATAAGCTCTGGGACCCACTCAGAGGTAATATTCACAAGAATGATGGTTTGAGTATAATCAGAACCATCGGATAATGTGAGGGTGACCCAGATACTATCTCCAACCCTACTTTGAGGGTAGTGGAAAGTCACTTTTAGGCCGCTTACTTCGGCATAACCTTCACCAGAATCAACTGTGGGTTCTGAGGTGGAGATGATAAGATTTTCTTTTAGTGTCTCAACATCCTGAACATAGAAAGTGTAGTCCCATGATGTTGAAGTATCCTCGCTTGTGGATGGATCATCATAGTGGACATAGAGATCAGGGGGCGTTGGATCAAAATAAGGTATATCGTTTACAGGGGTGATATTCACCCATAAAATTTGTGAGTCCACATCCCCACTGCTGTCCTTAAGCCATAATATGACCTCATCGTTACCAAATGCATTCTCTTTTGGGATGAACGTGAGCACATCATCAGAACTGTTAAGCCCCGTAACCGTGTATAGGGAGGTATCCACTCCCGTAAGATACCATTTCAAATCCGGGCCAGAATCCTCGATATCGTCCTCAAAAAGTGTCAGATCAAGAATCCAAGGCAGGCTGTCTTCGGGCTTGATTTGATTTGGCACAATCCCTATGATCGAAGGAGGATTATTACCGGTACTCTGCACTGTAAGCAGCGCTTCTATCTCATTAACATCGTAATTCGTTGTACCTTCATACTTTGCCCATATACCGTAATTACCAGGTATTAAATTAACGTAATAGTTAATCGAAGCAACGCCACTTGGAGATGTGATGCCTATGACTATAAATTCACTACCCTCGTAGACTCCGTTTCTGTTCTTATCCAGATAAAAGGCAACCTGCTCATCGGGCACGGGATCATCATCGTTATCCTTTAATACCGCGGTGATCGTTGAGGTTTCCTCCTCTTCTACGACAACACTGATGGCTATGAGTGTAGCTTGTTTTTGATCGATTACTAATAGGGCCTCAACATCGGCAACCGTGTAATTTCCTGAGCCGGTGTAAACAGCAGTAAAATCGTATGTACCAGTGGTAAGGTTTGTGGTATAGATTATAAAGGTACTGCCATCCCCTTGGGTCATACCTACACCAACGAGCTCCGTTGCCTCATAAATACTGTTTTGATTTATATCGATATAAAAGGTAACATTCTCTCCAGAAATAGGATCGTTGTAATCATCCAACAAAGTAGCGACAAGATAAATATCGTCGCTGAAGTCTACAAAGGTGTCTGTTACTTCGAGATTGCCGTATTTTGGAGAGACGATAAGACCACTGATCTCGGGAGTATCCTGGGCCCACAACCCAAATGAATCGCGTGACGCAAAATGGAAGGAATACGAGCCGGTTGGCAGTGTGGTGTTGTAGTAGTATTCCTTGCCATCGGTATAATCGGTATCCGAAGAATCAACCTCGATTAGATCATAGATACCTGCTCCTGAAATGTTCACTGTTATGATATCTGGATCATGGTTATCCAGATCGGTATAAGTTACGGTGAAGTTGAACCAAGTGTCGATATTACCAGAGGTCGGGTCGACCTGTCCAGGGGATAATGTTGGATTTCTATTGGCGACAACGAACTGTAAGTTACCGCTTTCTATCCAGTTTCCTATGGTATCATTGGCCGCGAAATGGAAGTCATAAGTGCCCAATCCAAAACTTGACACTTCATAGTAATAATCCTTGCCGTCGGTATGATCTGTATCCAAGGAATTGACCTCGATCAGATCGAAGGTACCAACTCCCGTAATGTTCACTGTTATAATATCCGGATCATGGTTGTCCAGGTCGGTATAAGTTACAGTGAAGTTGAACCAGGTGTCGATATCTCCCGAGATTGGGTCGACCTGTCCTGGGGATAATGTTGGATTTCTATTGACAACATCGAACTGCAATGTGCTGGTTTCGATCCAAGTTCCTATGGTATCGTTGGCCGCGAAATGGAGGTCATAAGTGCCCAATCCAAAACCTGACATTTCATAGTAATAATCTTTGCCGTCAGTATGATCAGTATCCAGGGAATCGACCTCGATCAGATCAAAGGTGCCAACTCCCGTAATGTTCACGGTAATGATATCTGGGTCATGGTTATCCAGGTCGGTATAAGTTACAGTGAAGTTGAACCAGGTGTCGATATTGCCAGAGGTTGGATTGACCTGTCCAGGGGACAATGATGGGTTTCTATTGATAATATCGAACTGTAAATTACCGCTTTCTATCCAGTTTCCTATGGTATCATTGGCCGCGAAATGGAAGTCATAAGTACCCAATCCAAAACCTGATATTTCACAGTAATAATCCTTGCCATCGGTACGATCTGTATCTAGGGAATCGACCTCAATTAGATTAAAGGTGCCAACTCCTGTGATGTTCACGGTAATGATATCTGGGTCATGGTTATCCAGGTCGGTGTAAATTACAGTGAAGTTGAACAAGGTGTCGATGTACCCTGTAATCGGACTGACCTGATTGCTTGATAACATAGGATCTCTATTTACGATCTCGAACTGTAATATACCGCTTTCGTTCCAGTATCCGAGGGTGTTGTTTGCCGCGAAATTAAAGGTATATATTCCCAATCCAAAACCAGACATTTCATGGTAATAATCCTTGCCGTCGGTGTAGTCGGTATCCAAAGAATCGACCTCGATTAGGCCATAGGTACCTACTCCCGTGATGTTCACGGTGATGATCTCAGGGGCAAGGTTATCCATGTCGGTATAAGTAACTGTGAAGTTGAACCAGGTGTCGATATTTCCCGTTGTGGGATTTACCTGCTCCGATGAAAGGAACGGCTCTCTACTGAGGACCTGGAACTGAAAAATCCCCAGGCCTGTTCCATTCCCGATCGTGTCGTTGGCCCAGATTGTATATTGGTGCAAGCCTAAATCGGAGTAAGTCTTGTTGTAATACCACTGATTACCGATGCCCATGGTCATGGAGTCGTTGATATATCCTCCTGTTGGCAAAGAGATGTTTATCCAGACACCATACACTCCATCTGAATCCATCACCGTACAGGATATATTAACGTAGCCGCCAAGGAACTGCATCCCAGGATCGCAAGATACACCCGTAATCGTCGGTCCTTGATATATTGTATCCACATTCCTTGCCCCGGGTGAAGGGCCGTTTATGTCACTTCTGTGTATTCCAAAAGGATCCGCATAGCCAGTTGCGTTCTCCCAATCGATACGCATGTCAACATCATTGGAATTCGCATCCCGCCCTATGGTTTGGTTCCTAAAAAATAGGGAGACGTCGATATACTCGCCATCGGTCCATTGCCTCCAGGAAACCGCGTTATTATCGTCCGAGCCAGCGTCATCCCCCCATGCCGCATAATCGATAATTCTGCCGCTATTATCGCATAGCATGAGGTCGTCGGAATTCTCCAGCATGAAGACCTGCCTCGGTGTGGAAACGGTATAATATACTGTCAATTTCGGTCGATAACTTGGGCCCTCTGCATAATCACTTGGCCTGAGCATCTGCCAATCTGCATCATCATTGCCCACCAAAATCACACCATAATCCGGATATGTTCCGTCCTTCCACTGATCCACCAATTCTGTGATATTCCATTTGTACCATCCATCTATAGCAGGTAGGACATACTCGTAATCATAAATATCTGGATTGAAATCACCACCTCCCATAGCCCAGGTATTGGTCCCGTCGTATGTGCTCCAGGTAGCACCAAATTCTGTCCAACTTTGTGTTAGTCTACATGCGCTGATATTTGCACCATAAGTGGAACCTCCGTCATATCTGTACAACCAGAGATTTGCATCGACAATGCTATTCGGTGAAAAAGCGGACAAATCGAATTGAAGTAGAAGGTTATCAACAGCAGTTGAAGTGTCCCAATCCATTATCTCTGCCCAACCATCATAGCCATTATTTTCATTAGGATTGCTGATGTCCACCACCGTATCCTTACCGTTTACAGGCCCTGGCTGCATTGTTATGGATGTCACTGTATCCTCCGAGATGATAGGGCCATAAACATCGGTTGTGCAGTTTGTTCCCAATTCTGCAAGATGACAGACCAGATAACCTCCGGCAGGAATTTCACCTGCGCCTGTTATGTAGAACTTATTTCCGTCATTATCTGAAATATACCATCCTGAAACATTGATGGCATTATCACCCGCGTTGTAAAGCTCCACCCACTCGTGCTGCGGTTGCGCACCTGTTGGTTCCTCACTTCCAATACTGATAAAAGTGCTCGTGTTATGCTGGGTATTGAAGGTTGTATTGAGCCATGCATCCGAGCGGACAATATTTGAAATTCTTATTTCATCCAGTTTCCCGTTCCATTCCTCCCAATCATGGGTTCCGAAATTCAAATCGAATGTCGTGCCAACTATATTTCCTGAACCGGGTGCGATGTCAACTACGGAACCGTTGATAAATAATCTCGCCACATCCGTTAAGCCGTCATATACTCCCGCAGCATAATACCATGAACCTACAGCGATATTACTGACATCCCATTGTGCTGGGGCCCATGTATCAAAATCAGAGAAGAACATAAAACCATTGAAACTATCTCCATCAAACCTGTACAAGCCCATCACATAACCATCATTCCAGCTGTCATCGGCCTTTGATATCGCACTGAGAAAATCATTATTATTTGGTAGCAAAACATCGGTACTCCACCAGCACTCAACCGTAATACTGCTGGGCTCCAAGGCAGGATCATCTGGGATATTGATGCTATTATTATAGGACCCGTTGAATTCACATGCACTATCGATCTTTCCTTGTACGCCTGGTGAAATATGACCGTATGTTGAGCCATCGAAGCTATTTGTTGTGGAATCGTAATGTGTTCCAGCAAGCTCGGCCAGGTGCCAAATTCCAACATAATTGCTGTCCCAGGTATCCTCGGGACTTGCCTGATCATAGGTATCTGAATTGCCGAAATAACCGTAATACATGTAGATATTCGTATCTGAGGAGGAAGAAAGTGAGGTGATATTCACCCATGCAGTCAATTCACCTGTGGCGCTGTCATAATTCTCTATTTCGTGGTAATATTTGGTCTTACCGTCTGAGGCTGTAAAGGCGATATCATAGCCGTCGACTCTAGCCTTTGACTTAACATCCAAGTCGGTGGTACTGATAAGAACCGGGAAATTTGAAAGATCTGACTCAACCTGTGAAGAATCGATGGTGATGGTCTTACGATAAAGCCACGAATCTGAAATGATCTCTTCGTGGCCTAGGGTATAAAATGTATCAGGTGAGTTCTGGTTGGCAAAGGAAGCGTTGATCCAGCCTTCTGAGCGTGCTACTTTGGAAACACGAATTTCATCAAGCGAGCCGTCCCAGGGATAGCTCCAGCTCTGCCCAGTCTCTCCATCACCATGGCCAATCCAAAATTCCTTGATCGTTGACTCGATATTGTCTGTTTTGCTCATTTCGTTGGAATCTTTAGAACCATCGATATAGTTATTCATGTTGGCCCCGTTATAAATCCCAACAACATAGTACCATGTATCGGGAGATAAAAGGCTCGTGGATTGAAGGTTGTAGGTATCTCCAGAAATTTGAAGACTCAGTCTTTGAGTATTTTTCGATACCAGGAGACGATAACCATCGTCCCAACCCGATTTGCTCAAAGGACCTCTCAAATCTTCCACACTATCTTGCCATCTTATCCAGCCTTCCAAGGTGATTTGAGTGCCAGTCAAATCCAAGCTCGTATCATCCCCACAATTGATATGGTCATCGCTGCCATCAAAGTCTTGACCATAACCTATTTTTGTAGATATCCTGGTGGGTACTTCACTTGGAGTGCCGGAGCCCCCTCGCCCGTGATTGCCATACTGTGAATTGTCCTTATATTCATCTAAACTTCCGTCACCAGCTTCATTTAAATGCCATACACCCACAAAATCGTTATCCCAAACGCCGGCAGTATTCGACTGATCGGAAGCTCCTGGATTGTTATAGTAAATATAAAACTCGGTATCGGTTGAGGATGGAACAGATGTGATGTTGACCCATGCAACAAGTTCTCCGGTTCCGCTGTCGAAGTGCTCGATCTCGTGGTTGTACTTGGTTGTCTCATCCGAAGCGATGAACATAATATCGTCGCCATCAGGCTGTGCTCTTCGGGTGAGGTCGGAGTCCATCACGCTTATCAGAACCGGGAAATTGGTAAGGTCGGAGGTTACCTTGTCCGAATCTATGGTAATCTTCTTACGGTTTGCCCATTCTTTATATAGTTCACCGGACGGATCGAAATTTATCTCATTTATAACGACCCGCTGATCATATTTAATCGAGCCAGGTGTTACGGCTGCCGCATGGATTCCATAGGGATCAGCCATATTGCTGGGATTTTCCCAATCAGCCTTATTGTTCAAATCCCTAGAGTTCTTATCGCGCCCGATTGTCTCATTCTCGTCTATTTCGGAGGTATCGATAAATTCATCATCGGTCCATAAGTTCTGATCTACGGCGCAGTAATCATCAGAATTCGGATCGCCTCCCCACGCTATAAAATCGAATATGTAACCCTGGCTGCTCTTCACCGAGAGGGCATCAGCATCCGCGAGCATGGATTTCGTAGGTGAGATGTAGTTAATAACAGGTCCGTACACATCGGTTGTGCTGTTGATTCCAGGTTCACCTAAGTGCGCAACCAGATACCCTGCTGCGGACAGGGTTCCTGCACCGCTTAAATCGAAAAGATTCCCCTCGTAATCTGACAGATATAAATCATTTAAGTTACACGCACTGGTTGAGGGATTATATAGTTCAACCCATTCATAATAAACTGGATCAGATGTTTCCAGTGTGGGACTTGGTGCGTCCTCCTCGCTTCCTATAAATAAAAATGAAGCTGTATCGTTCTGGTTGTTGTACTCGGTCTTGATCCACTCAGCAGAACGGGTAACTTTCGAGATACGCACTTCATCCATGATACCAGCATAGTTCTGGGTTCCATCCTCTCTTGCACCTATGGTAACATTTGTAGAATCTGGGGTGGATGATAAG
>CP070739.1:569045-574128 GCA_020347705.1 Methanomassiliicoccales archaeon
ATAAATTTCGAACAACATGAATATACCACAAATATTGTATTCCGCTATAATAACATATACGATAATACACCATATGATGCATACAATGGAAGAGAAAGTGACATAGATGTATCAAATAATTGGTGGGGAACAACGGATTCAGAAATAATTGACGAACAAATAAATGATTATTATGACGATTTTAATAAAGGGAAGATCAATTATAAACCATACTTGTCAGAACCTGACCCTGATGCACCTGATCCCTCAGCATATTTAGACGAACCTGAAGATTCAGACAAAAATGGGAATAACTCTACACCTGGTTTTGAAGGCCTTCATCTAATATACATTTTAATAATAATGGGATTATTAATTAAAATTAAAAAAAATGAATATAAACTTTAAGAATAAGTAGGATATATCCTGCACAGGAGTTGCCACAAAGTCTTTATCTCGAAAGAGAATATAGATTCCACGGGTGGGCTTAAAAGCCGCTCCCAAAAATAAGGAGGATATGATAAAATGAAGGATAGCTCTTATATTAGACTTTATGGAGTAATAAGTATAATCACGGCACTTTTATTAGGAATATCTATTGGGTTTCGATTATCCAACGATGTGCATAATTCAGATTTATTATTTTATATGGCAATGACTATTTTTTTTATCACTATGATTATAGGCGGTAAAAGATTTGAGAATATCCTGAAACGTTTAGCTTAATGACATTGTCGGTGAATATAGTAAAATTATATTTGAAGAAATCACCTTTGATGTGATAACTATCGTTAGCTATTGTTATAAAAAGCTCGACAGAAAACACGATATAAATAAAAATACCGAAATATTTATATTTAAACATACACATATGTTTAAACGGTGATTCGTTGGCGACAAAAACAATTACCATCACGAAATCAGCATATGAGGCATTGCTAAGAGAGAAAAGAGAGAACGAAAGTTTTTCCAACTTGGCTCTTAGATTGACTAAGAAACATGGGACATTGAAAGAATGTGTAGGATTGTGGAAACTAACCCGCAAAGAGCGGAAAATATTCGAACAGATCAAAGATTCCTGGGACGAGAGTGAAAAGGAAATTAAGAGAAGGATGGGAAGCACATGAGATGTGTGGATTCAGATTTCCTCATCGATGTTTTAAACGATGAACCGAGAGTTCGAGATTTGGTAAAACAACTGGATGGTAAAAAGGAGTATTTCACGACCACCATCTCTGTATTTGAATTGATGGCCGGGGCTTATCAACTCGGGAAAGTGAAGTTGGAAGCGGCACAGCTATTACTATCTAGATTTCATATATTCGAGTTCAACCAATTTGCCGCGGATGAGGCGGCCAGAATCTATGCAGATCTTAGAAAAAAAGGAAAAGAAATACCCATGAGAGATGCCATGATCGCTGGAATAGCGAAAGTGAATGGCTGTTCTTTAATAACAAGAGATACCAGTCATTTCAAGAGAGTTCCCTCGTTAAAAGTGATAACTTGGTAACTATATTTTCCTGATGTTCACCCCAAACATGATGAGTAAGGCTCCGCTCTCACCCTCGAATCACAGGCACTGTGACGCTCCCGTCCAAAAGGAACAACACCTTGGCATCAGGGCCTATTTTGGATATCGCGGAATCCACGGCCTCCTGAACACTGGGATACGGTTTCATGAAGGCCTTCTGTATGATGTCATCCTCCAAATCGGTTACGGCCCAGATCTCGCCCTTCAAGGATGCATCCACTATCCTGGCCGCCTTGTGGAAACCCAGTCTGTATCCTTTTTCAATGGTGTCCAATACCTCCTTGGCATCCGAGGAGCTTGCCAGTAGCTTGAAGAAGGTCTCATCCCCTATTCCGTCCCTGCACTTGGAAACCAAGATGATGATGCCGCCATCCTTTAGGGCCATCTTTCCGTTCTCGATGGCCTTCTGGGACTGATAAAGATCGATATCCATGGGATAGGGTGCAACAGAAACTACGATGTCGGCCTTCTCCTTTATGGGAACAGCGAAGACCTCGTTCGCTTTTTCTATCGCGGCATGGAATGAATCGTAGATATGACCTGCGCATGTAGCATAGATGCTCTGATGCCTGTCCAATACTGCCATAATCGAAAAAATTTCTTTGTCCTGGATAGTCAGAATCGCGTCCTCCATGTCCTCGTTCACAGGATTACCCTCAAGCACCAAAGGCTGGGCATCATCTCTCATTGCGTACCTGTGGTTCTGCTCTATGGTTTTACGGGAAGCTATGCCTGGTAAAAAGGATTTCCTGCCCCCAGTGTAGCCTGCAAAATAATGGGGCTCAACAGAACTGATGATCACGATCTTATGGGCTTCAACACCAAGCCGGTTCACGTACATCTCGGTTCCGTTTTTGGAAGTACCGATAAAGACCATGTCCTCTTCACGCTTCGCATCGTGGATGAAAATCCTATCCCTAAGATATTTCAGGTGCTTTCCAAAGATGAACTCGAGCTCCTCCTCGGTTGGAGCCCTGTGCACACCAGTTGCCACGATGAATTTAACGTCTTTTTCCTGGAATTTTTCGTGCAATATATCGAGAATTTTTGATGTAGGTGTAGGCCTTGTGCCGTCGTTCACTATGAAAAGGACGTCTTTCGCATCCGAAAGAAAATCTGAGAATGACTTAGAGTTGATTGGATTCTCTATTGCCTTGAATATCGTTTCTCTTTCATCTCCGATTTTCACGTCGTTCGGCCGCACAATGCCTGTTACATGCTCGTCAGGAATCTCGATTTTCACGAGATCCTTGCAGTAAGGGATTTCGAGCTTCATGTCATCGAAACCTGAACCTACCTTTGATGTTATTTAATTTATGGTGAGTTTTGTGGTGAATGATATAAGGTCAGACCCTCCTCCTTACCCCCTCTGTCGTGTTCTATTCCAATTCCACCTTAATGTATTCATAGACCACTTTATCCTTCGGTTACGCTATAAAATAATAATATCTTAAACCTCAGGACACCCGCCCTAATTTTAAAAAGTTTGGAGGAGAAAGCTTGTTTAGAAGACAATCTCTGGTGGATGAAAACAATTAAATACGCAAAAGTAATCAAATCTCCGGTTCCAATGGATGAGAGGGATATCGATATTTTAAAGAGGCTCATTTCCAATTCAAGGACACCATTCAGAGAAATTGCCGACGGCCTGGGTCTATCGGTCAATGGGGTTTATAAGCGGATTAAGAATCTCACTGATTCAGGTGTGATCAGGGACTTTCAAACCACCCTGGATACGAGGATATTAAACGCCATCCCCATCATGGTCTTCGGGCAGTGCGAGGCCAAATCAGTGGAGAAGGTGGCAAATCTTCTCGGCAAAAACCCACACACCAACAAGATACTGGTTGCAGGGGGCAATTATCTCTACATCACCGCTGTATTTCGGAATCTAAGGGAGCTTCAGCCTTATATCGAGACCGTGAAAAAAAAGGGGTATATTCCGGCTCCTCGAGTGGGCTTGATAAACATAAAGCGCTCAGAGTTCTGGAGAATTCCCCGAAAACCAGCGGATTTGAGGCTGGAAGATCTATCCTCATTGGATTTCAAGATCATAAGCGCACTTCACAGGGATTCGAGAAGGTCGGCAAAGGATACCTCGCAAGAGCTCGGTGTGTCCACCAAAACGGTACGAAAAGGGCTTTCGAAATTGGCCAATAAGGGTTATATCCAAATGAACGTCTTACTGGCATTCGATTCCTCAAGGGATATTTTCGCGATACTGCATTTGAACCTTAAAAAGGGGCAGACCGCAAATAAAGTCGAGGCACTACTGATCAACAATCACTCGAAAAATATCTTATCGATTCATACATTCAGCAACCTTCCAAACCAGATCCTGTGTTCCACATGGACCAACACCATGAAGGAAATAAAGGATATTCAAAACGACCTTCAGAAGAGAGGGATTCTGGAATCCATCGTCCCTAATATCTTTTACACGACCTATATCTACGAATCCTGGGTCGATACCTTGATAGACGATTTGGCGAAAAATCCCAAGATGATCCAGGATTTCAAGAAGAAAAGCGCAAGGGGTACAAGAAGAATAAAGGCAGACCTCGTGGACATGGACACGCTTGGCGTAATAGATACGTACAGAAAGGCCCTGGCTCAGGCTCTGGATGACGGTGTCATCACTGACGATGAAGAGGCCATATTAACCTCACTTCGCGACAGTCTGAACATTTCAGATGAGCAGCATAACAAGATTCTGGAATTCGTGAAATCCAGGGGAGCCTTGAACAAAATAGAGGTTGATTTGTACAGCAAGGTCCTCGATCAGGCCTTGGAGGACAGCGTGATAACAGAAGACGAGGAGGCAATTTTACTTTCACTTCGTGATAGTCTATCTATTACAGACGAGATGCACAAAAAGCTCATCGAGGGCAAGAAGAAGGGTAAATAGGAGCATCCAGCATATAAGTTACGAAGAGATATCTTCCTTATTTTCAACCGGAAAGAATAAAAAGGGCCCGTCTATATGATATAAAAAGGAATTTAGGTCAGTCAAAAAGTTGACATGGTTTTATATTTCACCTCATTTTATTTAGTAACAACATGAGTAAAAAGGTGATGTAAAATGTCCAAATGTGCCCTGGAAATTACGAACCTGACCAAGAAATACGGCAATTTCGTGGCCGTAAAAAATCTATCCCTCGAGATAGAGGAGGGCGAGATATTCGGGCTTTTAGGACCCAACGGAGCCGGAAAGAGCACCACAATACGGACCTGTTTAGGGCTTCTTTCCAAAACCGAAGGTGATATAAAAATCCTGGGAATGGACTCCCACAAAGATGCCATAGAAATCAGGAGAAGAACAGGATACCTCCCTGGAGATTTCGGATTGGTCGACGGCATTAAAGTATATACATTTTTAAAGTACCTTCTCAGCCTTTCAGGTGTCAAATCCGATAAGAAGCTGAGGAGCCTGGCCGAAAGACTCGATTTGGATCTCACAAGAAAGACACACGAGCTTTCCAAGGGCAACAGGCAGAAGGTAGGCGTTGTCCAGGCCTTGATGGCCGATCAGGACCTGATCATATTGGACGAGCCCACAGGGGGCTTGGACCC
>CP070739.1:574228-582739 GCA_020347705.1 Methanomassiliicoccales archaeon
CTTTTGATATTGAATGAGCAGGGAGAGCTACCGGAGTTAGAGGGAAAAAAACATCCTGGCCTCGGCCGTCTTAAGGTTTCATTGAAGAAAGTAATCGTGGAAGATCAGGAGGAAGAAAACTCGAACTCGGAAAAGGAAAACGTGTCCATCTCGGATATCCCAAACCACATCGGTGACTCGGTCCAGGTTGAAGGAACAGTCTCCAGAATCGCGAACAAATCGAACATGTTAATGGAGGATGAATCAGGGGAGATTCTGGTATCTGGAAGGCAAGTCTCGGAATTGGAAATCCATGAAAAAATACATGTGCTGGGAGTCGTGGAGGGAAGGGTGACTTGGCGAGCTCATTTAAAACAAAAGCTCTATGCACTGACTCTTTTTATCTCAGCTGGTTTTCTCGGCCTAATAGTCCTTGGAGCTCCGGGATTAACCACATACAATTGGTATCCCATTCCCGCCCTTGCCATTTCACCAAGTACAGCCCTTCTCTTTCCTCTTTTCACGGGTCTTTTCGGTTTGTCCACCTTAATGATGAGTCTTATAGATACTCCAGATATTCCTGAGCAAAAAATCAAAGGAGTTAAAATTAACCTTCAGAGATGGAGAAAATTTCGTGGAGTATTTTCAGGCACTTTCGCAGGAGGGCTGGTAGGTTGGTATCCGGGGGTTACAGGTGCACAGGCCACGGTCATAGCCAAGTCCTTAGCGGGAGGGGACACGAAAGATGAATCACAGAATACCGACAAGGAGGATCTGAGTTCTCAAAAGGAGTTTATCGTTGCTTACAGCGGCGTGAACACGGCAAACGCAATTTTTAACGTGATCGCATTGTATGTAATTCTCACAGCAAGAAGCGGGGCCATGCATGCCGTCCAGGACATCATGGAGGATTCGATATTCCCCTGGGAGCCTGCACAGGCCGTTCCTGTTGGATTGACCTTGATGCTCGTATCGGTCTTTATTGCCGCACTGTTTGCTCTGTTCCTCACACTGTATTTCGGTAAAGTGTTTGCTAAGATTGCGAACAAGTTTCCTTACAAAAAAATGGTTTCAACGGTTATCATATTCTTGGTTATCATGATATTCTTTCTTTCCGGACCAATAGGCATAGTGATAGCAGGGGTGGCCATATGCATGGGTTTGATACCACCCATGCTGGGCCTCTCAAGGGTTCATCTGATGGGTGTGCTCATGTTCCCCATTATCTTATACTTTCTGGGGTTGGATACCGTCATTCTACACTTCTTGGGGTTGATTTGAAGTGGCGAATTTACTTGCTCATGCATTGGCCGCCATGGCCTTCTGCGCCCTCATGGGAACTCTATTCGGATTGCCGGCCATATCCTGGGGCGTCTTCCTTTCAGGGTTTTGTGCGATGATAATCGAGCTGGATTATGATGACCTCTCACCAAATCACAGAAGCCCTATAGGCCATTCGATTTTTTTCGGGGTGATTTGGACGATAGCATTTTCCGTCTTGATATGGGCCATGACCCCCTCAGGTATCATATCAAAAAGGATTGCAGGTGAATTTTCCATCGCCCTCATCAGTGCATACACAACGCACCTGGTCATAGATTCATTCACAAAAGAGGGAATATACAGTTTTCCTTCGGGTTTTAAATTAAAAAAATGGGTTAAGAGATTGTCAAAGGGAGAAAAGGTGTGCTGGGAGTACTGGATGGTCTTTAAAAATAATAAATTCGAGAAATTAAAAAGACATAACGACGACCCTATACTCAACGCATGCGTGAGTATTCCCAGTTTGTTGGGAATTATCGTTTTTGTGGCCCTCATGCCACTGTGAGCCTTATCAGAACTCAAGATCCTCATCATTGACCCTTTTAGAAAGCGTCAACGGAAACAGGTGCCATGAATGGCACTTGCGTTGCTTCCGCAACGCGTTTCTTCTTCGCCCTTTGGGCTCAGGCCTCAGCAAGGGTTCATTCATCACATTCAGGAAAAAGTCGGATAAGACCTTAATTTTTTCGATTTTGCAGGTTTTAAGGATCGTCCCCTCCCGTTTCAAGAGATATTCTTCCGTTCTTGATGTAGTTGTTGTTCGGGTTTAAGGCCGCTGCTTTTTCAATACATATTTTCGATTCTTCCTCCTCTCCTAAAATCTCCAGTGCCCTGGCTTTTTCGAACCAAGCCGCATCATTGTCAGGATCCAAATCCAAAGCAATATCGAAGTACTTCAAAGATTTTTTAGCTTCTCCGGATTCTAGTAGAGATTTTCCCTTTAGATACCAGGCCAATTCAAAATTCGGATTCAAGCCCATGGCCTCATCGTAACATCTTATGGCCTTCTTGTATTCCTTCATGGCCAAATACACATCTCCTTTAGCCAGCCAGGCTCCATCGTTTTTCCAATTAATAGATATAACCTCATCGAAGGATTCGATGGCCTTTTGAAAGTTACAGCTCTCTTTCTGCATATTGCCCTTTATGAACCAAGCCGCTTCAGATCCTGGGAACATACCTATTACTCCATCAATTTCGGCCAGTGCTTCTTCGTATCTCTTCAAACTAGATAGGGCCTTTGCCTTCTCTGTTTTTGCTTCAATATTTTCGGGTTCTATTTCCAGTATATCATCCAGACAGGTTATGGCCTCTTCATATTTTTCCAATCCGATTAGGGCTATGGCCTTCAGAAGCCTGCTCTTCACATCATCGGGGATCAAATTGAATAACTCATGGCTTATTTCGATTATCCTTTCGTATTTGCCTTGGAGTATAAGGATTTCCATTTTTTTCAGCCATGCATTCCTTTCAGAGGAATTAATCTTTATTATCTTATCATAGGACTCCATGGCTTCATCGAACCGATTGAGATCAGAAAGGAGCGTGGCTTTATGATATAATATATCTATGTCATTGGGATTTGCTATGAGAACGTTTTCAAAACATCTTAGTGCTTCTTCAAAACATGCCTCAGAATCTTCATGTCTATCCAGGTCATTGAAGATATCCCCCCTAGCTATCCAGGCTTCTTCATAATCAGGGTTGAGTATCAGCGCATTGCCTAAGGCCGACAGGGCATCCTCCTTTCGCTCCATATGGTTCAGCACATCCGCCTTCGCGTACCACGCATGGTCGTAGTTGGGATTTAAATCCAGTGATAGCTCAATGAGTTCCAATCCCCTTTCAGCATGGCCCAGTTTGAAAAGAGCATATCCTTTGGCGTATAATGCATAATCGAAATCAGGCACCAGCTCCAGGGACTTGTCGTGGTATTCGATGGATTCATCATGTCTTCCCATTTTATCCAGGGCGTTGCCAATGTTGTTCCACGCTATTTCATAGTCGGGGTTGACCTCAATAGCCTTCTCAAAATAGGGTATTGACTCTTCATATCTACCAAGATTGTAAAGGGCGTTGCCAATATTGTTCCAAAGAACCTCATCTTGAGTATCGTATTTCAAGGCCTTCCTATAACAGAACAGTGCCTCTTCGAGTTTATCCATACCATGGTAAGTGTAACCCTTGTTATACCAGGCATGCTTGTAGTTTGGAGCGAGTTCCAAGGCCTTATCGAAGCAGCGCAGAGCCTCTTCATGGGCACCCAATACGAAGAGCGAAAAACCCTTGTTGTTCCACGCCTCTTCGTTGTCTGGATTCAAATTCAGGGCCGTATCATAACATTCGATGGCCTTCTCGTATTCACCCAAGGTATAGAGGGTGCGTCCCCTTCCATTCCAGGCTTTTTCAAATTTGTTGTCTATTTCCAAGGCCTTATCGTAACACTCCACAGCCTTAAATGGCATGTCCAGATCTTCATAAAGTGTACCCTTTCTGAACCATGCATTTATATTCTTGGGATTAATCTTTAAAATCGAGTCATAACAGGTAAGGGCCTTTTTCGTTTTCCCAAGTTGAGCGAGTGCGCTTGCCTTGTCGTATAAGGCACTTTCATATTGGGTGTTGATCTCAAGGGCCTTGTCATAGCAAAGAAGAGCGTCTTCATATCTGTTCAGATGGCACAGTGCGCTTGCCTTGTTGTACCATGCCACCTCGTAGTTCGGATTTGCCTCAATGGCTTTGTCATAGCATTGGATTGCCTCTTCTGTGCATCCGATGGCATCCAAGGCCACGCCTTTGTTGTTGTAGGCGATCTCGTTTTTTGGATCGATTCGAAGGGCATTCTCGAAATGCTTTATCGCTGCCTCATGTTTGTTGAGGTCGCATAATTTATTCCCTTTGGCCAATTCGGCTCCTAAGCTCAAATTTTCCACGCTTCATCCTCTCTGTATTCAATATCGCCAATAGTCTATAGGTAATTAATGGACATGAAATAAATAGTTTTCTTCTACAATAACCGTAAAAGAGAGGCAATAAGGAGCTGATCGAGTTAAGAGTCCCTTTTCCTTAGCTAAAAACCCCTTATATTCCAAACATTTTAATATTCTGGGTTCGATAGGGCATCTCGATGACTCTGATGAGTGAGGCAAGATCGGGCATATCCGATGTAATAATAGAAGTGGCAAAGGTTGAAGGTATCGAACCCGAGAAACTGAGAAAAAAGGTGGTTGAGGGCAGGATTACCATACCATTAAACCCGATCCATTCACCTGAACCATTGGGTATTGGGGAAGGATTAAGGGTCAAGGTCAACGCCAACATAGGCACATCACCCGATCACAAGGACATAGATGAAGAGATACAAAAGGCCAAGGTGGCATTAAAATACGGCTCTGAGGCGGTTATGGATCTCAGTGTTGGAGGGGATTTAGACGAGATAAGAAGAAAGCTCATCAAGGCCGTCAACAAACCTTTTGGCACCGTGCCCATCTATCAAGCAGGTATTGTGGCAGCGCGAAAGAGTGCAGTGGTGGACATGAGCGAGGATGACATGTTCTCGAGCTTTGAGAGACATGCAAAGGATGGCGTTGATTTTGTGGTGGCGCATTGCGGGATCACCTTAGAGAGCGTGAGTAGGCTTAAAAAACAGAAACGAATCCTGGATTTGGTATCAAGAGGCGGCTCCTTTCACACTGCATGGATTCTGCACAATCAAAAGGAAAATCCTCTCTATGAGAATTACGATTATCTCTTGGAAATAGCGCAAAAATACGATCTAACGCTGAGTCTTGGCGACGGTATGAGATCAGGCTGTATATATGATGCAAACGACAGGGCCAAAATTCAGGAATTGCTCATTATAGGAGAACTGGTAGAGAGGGCCAGGGAGAAAGGCGTTTCCACCATAGTCGAGGGCCCTGGGCATGTGCCCTTGAACATCATCGAAAGCAATATTAAAATAATGAAAAGCGCAACAAAGAACGCTCCTTATTATGTTCTCGGTCCCCTGGTCACGGACATCGCACCAGGGTATGATCATATCGTTAGTGCAATCGGTGGAGCTATTGCTGGTTATGCCGGTGCTGACTTTCTTTGCTACGTGACGCCTTCTGAACATTTATCCCTTCCAACGGTAGAGGATGTGAAAGAGGGTGTTATTGCCGCACGAATAGCTGCCCACAGCGCAGATCTAGCCCGGGGCATAGGATGGGACAGGGACATCCAGATGGCGAAGGCCAGAAGAGATCTTAATTGGGAGGAAATGTTCAAGTTGGTTTTGGATCCCGAGAAGGCCAAAAAGTATCGGGAGAAACGAAAACCCAAGGATGAGGAGTTATGTTCTATGTGCGGGGACCTATGCGCGATCAAGTTACCGAGAAAGTATTTGCGAAATGAAGGGGAATAGGAGGGGCCCGGTCATTAGTTTTCGTTTTGACTCGATACATATATTCACTTTCATAAATAAACGAAGGTCTTATATTCATATTCCCCCTCGATATCCAACAGTGCTCTTTCCATAATAAAGTCCTCCCCAGATACGAACTCAAGCCTCATGTTTTCTGCGTCACTATCCTCGATCTGGGTAAGGTTGTAGGTGTTTGAATCCGGCCTCCACAAATGAATAGGCACTATGAAATCGCTGATAAATTTTCTTCCATCTTGTGTTATGACAACCTCATACCTGGTTATGGTGATTTCATAGTTTTTCCCCAAAACAACGGGATCGACATAGAAACCTTCCTTCTCAGAATCGAATGTGACATTGACCTTTGTCTCCCCCAAGAGGCTGTTGAGATCGTCCACTGCCCCTGAAACTTTATCTGCGGTATTACGAAGCTCCATATCCTTTGCATCCTCCCTCTGTAATGTAAATATGGCAAGGATGGAGGAAAGAATTATCATAACAGCGATCATCATGGCCAGTTTTGAGGTCAAAAGCTCAAACATACCTAAACCCCCCTGGAGATTTCCACATAAATGTCATCCGCACCATCATCGTCGAAATCGAAACCTGATTTGCATTCTAAGTGGATCGTATGTTTCCCCGCGTTGGTGATCAGAGGGCCGATTTCGCCTTTGCTCACGTTCCCGATTGGTATATTCGGATTTTTAATAATTATGAACTCGGTGCCCTTATGACTGAGCTTGTATCTGATACTCGACCAAATGCCCTCGGTCGAGTCGCCAATTTCGACCTTTTCAATTCTCGTCATCATGCCATTTCTGAAATCAACCTCCACATCCAGCGCGTTGCCGATCCCATTAAGATATACCTGTTTTATATGTGCAGATAGATAATCCAATTCAGACCTTAGGTTGCTCTCGGTTTGTGAACGATCATAGCTTTCTACGCCCTTCCATGTGATGGGGATGGTTATGGCCAGTATCACGAGCACTATAATGAGTTTAAGAGGTATTCCTTCCACTCCCTCTTCATTCTTATGGAATCTGGGCATGGAAACAACAAGCGTCAAAAATCCTCCTCCCTATCGAATCAACATCTTTCTAATTCTTTATAGGTTTATTAATTCCTTTCTATTTAAAGTTTTTAACTCCCACCCTAGATTAGATTATTATCATGGGCCCTTATGGTAAATGATCTTAGAAATTCACGGGAATTTTTGATTTGCTGAGACCCCAATATAAAGTCCTGTCGAGGCAAAGCTTTATTATACCATTCAGTTCATTTGCTTATGGGGGATTGGAAATGAATACGGCCTCCACAAGAATCATTGTTTGTTGTATGCTGTTGACGAGCCTTTTTATCGGCGCAGTGAAACTTCCTTTACATGTCGAAGCAGAGCAGGGCGCACCTTATGATACAGGTCTTGGATATTGGCAAACCGACGCTGATTGGTGGATCCAGTCCGGAGATACGGTTGCACACGAGAACAAGACCATAGTTGTCAACGGTGATCTCATCGTGAATGGTAGCCTTACTCTAACGAATGTCACCCTTAAAATGGCCAATGCAACATATGATGGCGAATACGGTATAACGGTGTTGGAGAACGGTACTTTAACTATACAGGACTATGACGATGATAAAGACACCACGTCAGATGCATCTGTCGTTGAGAGTAACACTTCTTTTAGGTTCGATTTTGAGGCAACTCCTGGATCGAAGTTGGAGCTAAAGAATAGCAGGCTATCCGACTGTGGTTGGAGCTCATCTATCTATATTAACGAGCATGGATTGTTCATCAATACGAATTGGGCCAATGTTACTGGGACCATCATTAACGATTCATACTGCGGTGCTATCATCTATGAATGCAATAACGTGACATTGGCCAATAACACGGTATACGATATCGAACATGATGGAGTCTACACACAGGATGCTGTAGATTGCTATCTTCAAAATAACAGTTTTTATAACATACAAGACAGGGTGATATTTCTTTACTCCAGCGTGAGTATTAACTTATCCTATAACGACATTTCTGATAATCCGAGTGCTTTTGGTATACTTGTGCGTGGTGATGGAGCCCACGAGATATACAATAACACCTTGTATAATAATGCGATTGGTATCTTTTTATACGGAAATGGATCCACCGAAACTACCGCCCTTTGCCTTATCAATGAAAACGATATTTCCGGCAACAGTGATGGTATTTACATTCGTGGATTGGATGGAGCAGATGCAATTCAATACATTGAGATTTACGATAATGACATCTATTCCAATTCTAACGGTATTTTTGTGATAGGACAGAACGCTATGTGGGCTATCCATGACTTATATATATATGGCAATGAGATATATTCCAACACCAATTATGGTATACACTTGCGAGGGGAGAACGGGCCAGTTTTAGCTATTAATACGATATTTATATATAATAATACAGTGCGCAACAATGGAGGGAGCGGGGGACATGGCATCTATTTTCTAGACACTACTTCCTTCAGCAATGTTGCTGCTATCTATTGTTACAATAACGAAGTCAGGGACAATGTCTACGGGGGTACGGCCGCAGGATACTACATCGAGAGCGCGAGCTACATATTTATCGAGGACGACTATATAGCCAGAAACAATCGCAATGTTTGGGTACGAAGCTCCGACAACATATATATTACGAACAGCACCATCGAAAAAAGGGCCGCTGGAGGGAGTTTGGATTTATACCTTCAGGATCCTTGGGGAAATCCACCCTCTGTTTACCTGCTGAACACCACATTCAATAAAGCCTATGCTTA
>CP070739.1:582839-588381 GCA_020347705.1 Methanomassiliicoccales archaeon
ATTCAACGATCTGAAAATGATGGATCCAGGTCGTGGGTATTGGGTACATGTTACAATTAATGATACTTGGACAACAACAAGGATGGCTGAGGACAATAAAGCAGTTGTATGGGGAATCCCCGGCTTTGAGGAGAAAGAAAGTAATCAATATAGTTACGAATCTATAACCCACAATCCAATCGACACAGACGAAGAGAACAATAACGAAATCGATGTAGTCCCAGAAGCACCAATCGATAAAAATAATGATGAAAGAATAGATTTCTCCTTATTCCCATTGATAATTTTAATTACCTTTGTTTTCGCAGAAATAGTATTACTTCATAAAAGGCGGAGATAACCCGATAAAACCCGCGGTTCTCCCAGCGATTTCGCAATGCGCGCCGGAGGTGGGAGTCGAGGACTTGTTTCGGAGCGTGGTGGAGGGATTTATGCCTGTAAGGCGGGAATTCTGATGGATGTAGAGACTCTAGCGGAGGATATGGCGAAGCGGCAACGTGAATCATAAGGAAGAAGAAAGCGGGTTTTTTGGTTTACTATCTTCTGGTAGAAATGATTTCAGTCTTTCGTCTTTTGAATGATGTATTTTGTTGTGACATGGTGCACAAACATATATTATCATTTCAGGGTCATAGCGAATATGGTGTTTGATCAGTTTATCTGGAAGAACTATCCCAAATTCCTCCTTAATCATCTCTTTATCGCCATATTCTATAATTTTCTTTTTACAGACTTTACAGTGTGGAGATTCGTTCACTGTTTTCGCCAATATCTTTCTATATTCCATCTCTCTACATTCTTCTGAGCAGTGGTATGAGTCATCCTTGATATCTTTACCACATCTCTTACAAAACCCATTGGGAAATTCTTCATCATAGAAATAATGGAAGTTTATAAAATGGTCATCCCCAAATCTTTCTTTTTCTTTATCGCTCAAAGAATAAAGAAGTTCAATAATATTATCAAGTTCATAAAAAGAAAATCTATAGGGACATTCATTATTATCAAGTTTCTCTAATTCGTCCTTCCTAATTCTGACTTGTTTCCAAATTGGAATCCCCTTATTAAAATTAAAATAAACGAGAGGGACAGGGTCTTCCCATATTGACACTTCTTCGGTTCCTCTCATATCCGCAAACACTACACCTATGTTTAGAGATTTATAAAATAAATTTGGTTTGTTACTGGATTCATTATACCCACATTGGGATAGTTTCATCCCTATGTTCAGTAACTGTGAATAAATATGATTATATATTGGTCTACCAAACTTATCCTCTGGTTTCATTTTCTCACATAATTTCTTTTTTGAATCGAATTATCCCTTTATATAATCAACGGGGGGAGATTAATAAAAGTATCAACCACCAAGCAACAGGATAAAAATCAACAGTTTTTACTACAGAACCCTGGGATTATCACATTAGTAGAGAGGGACCCAACTCCCAACCATTTTTCGAAAATCGGGTCAGATAGCCGCGATAATGCGAGGAAGGGTTGGTCGAGAAGTGGGATTATGTCATTGGATTAGAACCTTATATTATTTTCTCTAGCGGAAAAAGGAGTGACAAAAAAAAGAGATAATAGTGGTCAGTCTGGTACAATAATCACATCCTTGAGATACTTGTATCGCTCATATTCATCACTTGGTAACTTCGGTGTAAACACTATGATAATATCTAAGCCCTTTCTTGCATACTTCTGGATTGTTTTCTGATGCTTCGCTGATTTCAATGTTGTCTCGATCTCATACTGACAGGTCACTTTTGTAGATAGGTCAAGGATATCACCGATTCCGAATCCTGTAATCTCGAATTCGGTTAGAACATTGTGACCCATTGTTCGAAGTATATAGAATACCTGTGATTTTACTGCAAAATGTATTCGGTTCTCAGTTGGATACTTAACCAATCGATTTAAATTCAAGCGATCGAAGTGTACACCTTTAGAGCGTAGAAGATTGTAATCAATCACTCGTATCTTCTTCAACATCTATCACCTCCTGATGATTTTTTATCATCGGGTAACCAGGGATAAAAAGTCGAAGGATAGAATAGAAGAAATTGTGCTGATATGAGTTGAGAGTGCGAGGGTGGGCGAAAGCCCAAAAGCCTTAATATGAGGTTGAGGTTGGTGTTCCGAAACCGATTTTTATGGTTTTTCCGAGCATTCATTTTCTGATTGGCTGTGGTAGATCAAGGGAAACAGCCCGAACGGAGAAGTTTTGCTGACAATAGGTATTTAGCTTTCAAAGCTATAAAATAAGTGTAAGGAGCAACCGGCACGCTGGTGGAGTGGAGCAAACCGTTTAAATATGGAAGTATATTAAAGGTTTGCAAGGCTGGTGCTTAAAGGCGAGGAGTGACTATAGAAAAGGTGGGAATAAAATGGCAACAAGAGGCAATATCCATAAATCAAAATCTAGTGATAAATATCATTGGATTTTATATCATTTAGAAGCTATAGAATATGGTCAAAAAAAGATTGACACAAGAATGGCAAAATTACCATCAAGTATTAAGCTTCAAGATGCTGATCCAGAGAAACTTAAAAAAGTGATATCAGAACTTAAAGAGATTATCTCATGGTATAAAAAATTTGTAGAATATCATCAACAAAAAGCATTATCCCATATTCCAGAAACTGAAAAAAAAAGTGGGCTAAACAACAAAGAGATGCTGAGAACAAATCGTTAGAAGAAACTTTTTTAACAGCAGGTAAATTATTACCTCCAGAAGTAAAAAATGAAGATTTTAAATCCTCTAATATTTTACGAGAATAACCCAAACCCTACCAAAAATAAGATAAGGCTATGTGCCTTTTTGGAATATGTAGCATTAAGAAAGATGTTTAGTAATCGATAACATGTAGAATATGATGAATAAGATATTTAATTGGCTAATACTATGTATAATAAGTTTATAAAATTTTACATTACCTTTTCGAGGGGAACAATAATATGACGAATAAACCTCTTACTACAATTGGATTAATAATGCCAAATGATTTCCCAGTATCAGCATATGAGAAAATACATTCACGTATCACTGCAAAACAAAAGACTCATCCGGATTCTTGGTCTCTATATGCAGGAGCTTGGAATGCAGTTGCATATCGATTCTATGCTTGCGTCGATCATGACAAGGCGTTTACTGAATCTGTTCAACGAGGAGGAAGTTCCCCTCCACAACCAGAAAGATATATTCAAGAAAAGGAATTATTTTGTTTCTTCGTAACCGGTTTAGCGGTGATCGAGAGTTTTTGTTATGGGTTATTTGCAATAGGTTCAATATTAGATAAGAAAAACTTTAAAATTGGTATATCTAAAGAATTAAGAAGTATTAGTCCTGAAAAAACCACTCGACAATTTTTAAAAGCTTTTCCACAAGATGATATCGCAAGAGAATTAAATCAGATGATAAATGCACAGGAATTTATTGATTGGAAAGAAATTAGAAATATTCTTACTCATCGATCCGCTCCCGGGCGGCTTATTTCTTTAGGTCGTGAAGAAACATTGTGGATAAAAGGTATTCAAATTGATATAAACACGACCACTTCAAAACTCAAATGGCTTGAAAAAACTATGTCAGATCTTCTAAAGGCTGCAGACACACTTACAAATCGATATTTATGAAATTGAACTGCTAAGTGTTCAAATAACAATTAAAAGTGTTTACCGCTTCGAGCAGGTGAGTTCCCCCTATAGGGAAGTAACCGATTGCAAGGGTAGAGGGGGAACGAGCCAGAGGAGAAGCGGAAAGGGGGTGAAGGGTGGGGTACAGAGGTTAGACCCCTCTAAAAAATCCAGATAGCCGGTAAATAGTATTGTTCCTAAAAATAATAATTCTGATAATAATTCAGAAATCAATGACCCAAAAAACATGCCATAAAAAAATCACAATCCAGTCATTAAAAAGTCATATAATAATCCACGTATTGTTTGAAGGTATTAGGCCGCCCCCTCTATTATGAATTCGTAGGGCTCCGGGCTCGTGGAATTGGTGGTTATCAGGGAGTTGTTGAGGAGGTTGAGGGTGCCGTTTTCTTCTACGTGAATTGTATTGCCAGAAACATTACCCGCGTATGCCATTTCTAAAGTGCAATTATCAAATTCGAGTGTATCAGAATCTCCAATTATTAAATTACCATAAAGGATAAATATATCATCTTTGTAAGATTCTGTGCCAACTACATTCCAATCTCCCCAGATAATATGAGTTGCTGCTTCTGCTGTAGGCATGAGCATAGGTATCAGCATAAAAAGAATGCTAAATACCAATGCAGCGTTCACAACACTGGCTAATAATTTCTTAGTATGTACTTTACAATTTTTCATATTTCCTCACCTCGATCGCAACTATATCTGCGTTGAAACTTCATCGATTTAAAAGTATATAATAATTACGGGCCAAAGTTGTACAATATTGTTAGAACAATTATTTGCCCCAAGATAGCTTAATCAATGCAGGCGATATTTTAATATACACCATACTTCCATTATATTTCGGAGGTTAAGGGTGGTGTATACAAAACAAAGAAAAATTGGCCAGATAATTCTACTTTTATTCTTTATCACAGTATTATTTCTGAATCAAAAAAATGCGGATGGCCAACCGACGGGATGGAGTGAAAATCTCAGGTTAACAAATGCTGATTTATATAGCGGTAAACCTTGCATCGCAACTGAAGGCGAGAACATCTATGTTGTATGGCAAGATGCACGCAATAATGAATCCTATGATGATTATGAAATATATTTTAAGAAAAGCACGGATAATGGAAAAACATGGAGCAAGGAAATTAAGCTTTCTAACGCACCACATTACAGTGACAATCCCAAAATAGGTGTGAATGGGACTAATATTCATGTAATATGGACTGATGATAGAGAGGGTGCATATAAAATATTCTATAATCGAAGCGAAGATGGTGGTAATTCTTGGGAAGGTGAAGTAAGAATAAGTCCGAGCATAACTAGAGGTAGCCCAGGTTTGTTAGATATTGCTATAAATGGGAGCAATGTTCATGTAGTATACAGCGATTATAGTGAAGACCCCAGTGAAAACTTTCAACTTTATTATATTAATAGTACTGATAATGGTCAATCCTGGAGCCCGAGGCAGAGATTGACTTCTTTGATAAGGGATTCCTGCGATTTGGCTATAGCTGTTAATGGTAGTAACATTCACGTTATTTGGATGGATCATTATGACAGATTTGGCACTGGAACAATGGGAGCTATATTCTATATGAATAGTACTGACAGCGGTCAAACATGGTCTGAAGATTTTAATCTAACTCCTATGAATCTAGACGCAGATTATCCAGACATTAATACAAATGGGGATATTATTCATGTCACATTTTCCGAAGAAATATCAGGTGTATGGGAAACCCACTATAGGCGAAGTGAAGATAATGGAATATCTTGGAGTAACGATATTCAATTAACAAATTGGGGTCGAGATCATTGGGGCTCTTCAATAGACGTGTATGATCACAATATCAGCATTGTTTGGTGGACTAGTTGGATACAGGA
>CP070739.1:588481-607344 GCA_020347705.1 Methanomassiliicoccales archaeon
AGCTCACGATACCCATTTCCCATCACCTCCTGTATTTGTTAACGAAGCAGTACTGGCCTATCCCTCCAAGGTTATGCGTCAAGGCGATCTCTGCTCCATCATCCTGTGTTTCTTTCGCCTCACCCCGAAGTTGTTTCACGGCCTCATAGGCCATGGAAGTTCCCGTGGCACCAACTGGGTGGCCCTTTGACTTCAGGCCGCCATCTATATTCACAGGGGTCTTTCCACCTAAATACGACTGTTTCTCCTCTATGAACTTGCCTCCCTCACCTTTCTTGCAGAATCCCAGGTCCTCATATGCCATGATTTCAGCGATGGTGAAACAGTCATGAACATCTGCAACTTGAATGTCCTTGGGTTCGACGCTAGCCATTTTGTACGCCTTTCTTCCCGCTTCTACTGCGCTGGGAATCGTGGAAATCGAGGCGCGGTTTAGAACCGAAAACGGTGCAGTGGCGCTGCCTGCGCCCTCTATCCATACCGGTGTATCGGAGAGCTTTCTCGCCCTCTGCTCACTTGCTATGATAAGGCATGCAGCACCGTCTGCATTTGCACAGCAGTCGAACATCTTCAAAGGTGAAGCAACCATTGCAGAATTCATAATCTTTTCTAATGTAATCTCCTTTTGAAATCTGGCCTTGGGATTCTTGGAGCCGTAGAAATGGTTTTTTATGGCCACCTGGGCCATCTGCTCCTCTGTTGTGCCGTACTCATGTATGTGCCTTCTTGCGTACAAAGCGTAATAGCCTGGGAATGTGGTGCCGAAGTTCGACTCCCATTGAACGTCTCCCACTCTTCCCATTAAAGCCAGGATCTCGGGTGTGGAAAGCTCCATCATCTTTTGGACGCCTATCACTGCCACAACATCGAACATTCCGGCCTTTATGAAGCCGTAAGCGCTATAGAGTGCCGCAGAACCAGATGCACATGCCGCTTCAGTCAGAAATGCTGGTTTTGGATTCATTCCGATGTACTCTGTTACCACACCAGGTAGGGAGCGTTGTTTATGATATTCAGGAGATGAACCGATTATGGTGGCATCGATATCAGCTTGGGTAATACCTGCATCTTCCATTGCCTCCGAAAAAGGTTCAAAAGCAAGCTCCTGCACCGTGGCATCGTTTCTTTTTCCAAAAAGTCCATGCCCTATACCAACCACACCGACTTTCATATCTATCACCTCTTTTCTCTCAGATATACTGCCCGCCGTCTACTTTGATCACTTCACCAGTGATATGCCTTGCATTTTCTGAGCAAAGAAAGACCACCACTTTCGCAACATCCTCAGGTGTGCCTATCCTTCCCAGTACGGTTTCATCCACTGCTTTTTGCTTCCATTCCTCTGGAAGATTCAGCATCATCTCGGTGCCTATCATTCCCGGGGCCACGGCGTTTGCGTTCACGTTGTATCTTCCCAGCTCCTTGGCCAGGGTTTTGGTCAGCGCTATTATCCCGCCTTTGCTGGCTGAATAATTGGATTGGCCGAACTTGCCTCTTAGACCGTTTATTGAGGTGATGTTCACTATCTTACCATGCTTTTGCTCCTTGAATATCGGTGCAACCGCCTTTGCATAGTTAAAATACCCTTTCAAATTGACTGACATCACAGTATCCCACTGCTCTTCGGTCATCTTCCAGATCACGCTATCCATGTTGATTCCTGCGTTGCACACCAAAATATCCAGTCCCCCGAATTCCTCCTTTACTTTCTTCACCATATTCACGGCATCCTCGGTCTTGGAAACATCGGCCTTAATGACCATGCCCTCTCTATCCATACCTGTAATTTGATCAACTATGGCCTTTGCCTCTGCGTCATGTTTCCTGTAATTTATGGCAACATTGGCTCCTTCCTGGGCCAACGCGAGAGCGATTGCAGAACCTATACCCAAGCTCGCACCTGTCACTATTGCTGACTTGCCTTCTAGCTCCATCTTCTTCCCCCCTCTCATTCGTTTCTCCACACAGGTTTTCTCTTCTCCAAAAACGCCTTCAGGCCCTCATTGGCATCGTGGGTTTTCATCAGAATATTTAGGTAGATATTCTCTGCCTTTGCCACACCAATATGATATTCACTCCCCAAGGCCTCGTAAATGGCCTGTTTTGTCAATTGCAGAACCACCGAGCTGTTCATGGTGAGTTTTTCGATATAACCCTTGACCTCTTCATCGAATTTATCTGTGGGAAAGACGGCGTTCACCAATCCGATATTCTTGGCCTCGTGGGCATCCATGGTCTCCCCCGTGAGGTTCAGCTCCATGGCCTTCTTCAGGTTCATGAATCTTGGGAACATCACCGCTGCGATGGGCGCAAACACACCCACCTTGATTTCGGGTTGGCCGAACTTTGACTCGTCTGAGGCCAAAGTGATGTCGCAGAATGTAGCGAGTTCACATCCTCCGCCCAGGGCCTTCCCGTTGACCAGGGCGATAGTAGGGGCCTTGATTTTCGTCATTAAAAAGAATATCTGATGGAAGACATGTATCATCTCCTCCGCTTTTTCCTCGGTATGATCAGATACATCCACACCGGCTGAGAAGGCCTTTCCTTCTGCCCTGAAAATTACCACCTTGAGTTTTCTGTCGTCCTTCAAATCCTCCAGCACGGAGTTGATCTCCTTCATCATCTCGATGTTAAGGACATTCAAAGGCGGTCTGTTGAGGGTGATCGTCGCAACATTTTGGTCCCTTTCGAATACGATATTTTTCAACTCTGCCATTGGTCTTCCCCCCTATCTTTGGATTTCAAGAAGCTAATACCATAGTCGGTATTAAATGTTTGGTGGATGCTTCTTTTTCGAGTTGAATCTGGTTCGAGGCAGGAGTTATAACAGGTGTTTGCCAGCTTTCCCTTGGGGATGGTCAGGTGAAATACTACACAAATGATAACTTTTAATCCTTGAATCGCATTCCCGTATCCATGAATCAATTAAACGAACTTGCAGAGTTGGATGTATCGGATAGCATGAAGAAGAACATCGAGGCATTAACTAAGGCCATCGAATCTGTAGACACCGCCAGCCAAGAAGATGCAACACAAAAGCTCGTTCAGATTCATAGCAAAGTCGAAGAAATCGAGGAATACTTCTGGAGACCTGTTGATTCGAAAGATGTGTATGAGAGGCTAATCGCAATTGCAGATGCACTAAAAGACGAAGATAAAGTGCGACATTACCAGTATCAAATCAGGTTACGAGAAGCAAACGATCTGGAATTTCAGGGAAGGGTTCAGGATTTCTATGGGAACAAGGTAAAAGCTATTGAATTCTATGCAAAGGCCCTGGAATTGATTCCCGTTCACGAGCTTGCACTTCCGGCCCATAACAAAGCGCTCAAGAGCCTCCAGAATGCCCGCACCGAGGCTCCCAAGATCGAAAAGAAAATGGAGCTTTTCCAAGATGATCCAAAGTTGTGGCTCAAATACGGTGTTGCACTCCTTATTCAAGGCGAGGTTAAACGGGCAATCGAGTGTTTTGACAGGACCATAGAGCTAGATCCTGCCAACCCTGACGCCCATGCCAGGAGGGGTACAGCCATGGAGAGCCTTGGGGATTATGAAGGTGCCAAGAAATTCCTTGAAAAAGCACTGGAATTGAAGCCCAGCTCCATGATCGCAAAGCGGGGTTTGAACTACGTGAATTATTTTCTTGAACAATGATTCATGGTCATGTCATAACTACACTTCTTCCCACTCGTTCCCACTCGTCGTCCTTATCCATTTTCCCTCCCTTGTGGATTTTTCTTAGTTTCAAGCAGATTTAGCATTTTATCCACCTCGTTCGTTGGTAACTCACAGCTGAAGTTATGACATACATATGCGGTGGTTTTTCCGTTGATGTGGGTCATATTTTTTGTATAAGGTGCAATGGAAACGATTTCTGGAGATTCAGCAATTGGTTTTTGTATGAGAACCTTATTTGGAACATAATTATCTCTTATCGCACTTAGCATATGGTTCGTGTCGGCTGACTCCAAATCCCCAACGATTACAACCTCAAAAGACGGTCCTATTAGGAAGTCCAATGCCATCAGGAACATGGTTTGTGAGGAGGGATAATTTTTGATATCATTGGAAAATGCTATTAAATTTTTATGAGCTTTATCTTCAAGATCAGAATCTGCGGTGATTCGTGCCAATTGTATCAGATTCAGTAATGCCACAGAGTTGCCTGATGGAATGGCACCGTCGTAACTTTTTTTCTGCCGAACAAGCAGTTTTTCACTTTCGACGGAGGTTGAATAGAAACCGCCATGGATTTCATCCCAGAAATGTTTGATCATATATTTGGTAAATTCAATAGCATAGCTGAGATATTTCACATCAAAAGTCGATTCATATAGTTGTGATAAACCCCAGACAAGGAAGGCATAATCATCGAGGAAACCATCTATCGCGGCTTCTTTATCTCGGAATCTATGATACAGGGCCTTGTTATCCTCTACCATGTTGGTTAAAATGAAATCAGCGGATTTTTTAGCGGTTTCTATAAAATCACTGTTGTAAAAAACGGATCCTGCTTTTGCAAATGCAGCTATCATCAACCCATTCCAATCTGTGAGTATTTTATCATCTTTCATAGGAGGTATCCTTTTTCTTCGGATTTTGTACAACTTCCCTTTCGCTCTGTCTAACCGCGCTATCAGGTCTTTAGAAGGTATATTCAAATCCCTTGCCAATTCAGACAAAGGTTTTTTCAGGTAAGGGATGTTCTTTTTCGTCTTTTTACCTATTATTTCATCGACGTAATTGCCCTCATCCGAAATATTGAATACCTTTTTTATCAGCTTTGCTTCTTCTCCGAGAGCCTCTCTTATCTCCTCTTCGGTCCATAAATAAAATTTCCCCTCCTGGCCTTCGCTGTCAGCATCCTCTGCAGAGTAAAAACCTCCATCGGCTGAGGTCATATCCCTTGTCACATAATATAAGATTTTTTCTGCAGTCTCCCTATACTCAAGTTTACCCGTAGCCGAGAAAGCCTCCGTGTAAGCAATGGCAAGCAATGCTTGGTCATAGAGCATCTTCTCAAAATGAGGAACGAGCCAATATCTATCGGTGGAGTATCTATGGAACCCAAATCCCACATGATCCCAAATTCCCCCAATCCTCATGGCCATCAGGGTCTCCTCCACCATATGAAGCGCTTTTTCATAACCTGTCCTCTTCCAGTAGCGGAGCAGGAAAAGGAGATTATGCGGAGTGGGAAACTTGGGTGCATTGCCAAATCCACCGTAATTCTCATCGAAAATATTTTGAAGGACTCCAAATGCTGAATCGAGGGTAGACGCCTTCAGTTCTTCACCTTTCGAACTTTCTGAATATTTTTGAATGGTTGTGGTTACTTGCTCAGCGGAATTATGAATCTCCCCCTTACGATTTGTCCACATCTCGGCTATCCTTGGTATCAAATCCAAAAGGCCAGTTAACCTTAATCTGCTTTCTTTGGGAATGTATGTTGCGGCAAAGAACGGCTTTTTATCCGGGGTCATGATTATAGTAAGTGGCCATCCTCCCCTTCCTGTTATCATCTGGCAGGCCGTCATGTAAATGCTGTCGATATCTGGCCTTTCTTCTCTATCCACCTTGATACAAATGAAATTTTTATTTAAAAGATCGGCCACCTCTGGGTCCTCAAAGGACTCCTTTTCCATGACATGGCACCAGTGACAGGTGGAGTAGCCGATGGATAGGAATATGGGCTTATCCTCTTTCTTGGCCTTTTCAAAGGCCTTCTCGCTCCAGGGGTACCAGTTAACAGGGTTGTGGGCATGCTGCAGAAGATAAGGGCTCTTTTCGTTTATCAGGCTGTTTGGTCTACGGGAATAATTCATCAATAGCAGCATGAAGAAAGAGCGTATTTAAGGATTTGTGTGTTAAGGAGTGAAAGAACGTTGCTGTTCCCTCATTGGTGAATTGCTCCCCACATCGATATTGAATCTACTCAGATCGTAACCATTGCGGAAGGGCCATTAAGGTTTTCAGGTCGAAGCCCCACGGATGCCTGCGTCGCTTAGGGTTGTTCCCGCATCAGAAGCTCGGGTGAATTCCTTAGGCTAAAATAATTTCAAAAATTCATCTTGATCCAGGCCAGATTGTCGAATTATAGATCTAAGAGTTCCTCGTGGGATCTCTTTAAAGTTAGGAACAATTACAATCCAGGTCTTGGACTCCTCTTTTCGTTTAAGTTTGATGTGACTACCTTTTTGAGCTACTTGGATAAAACCTATCTTTGATAACGCCTTAATTATTTCATGAGCCGACAGTAGAGGGAGCTTTGTCATATGAAACCTCAATAGTAGTGATAATTGGCTCAGAATCAGGTAAGTTCACATCCTCATCCTCTAAATAGAGTGATACTGCTTCTTTTAGATTGTCAATAGCTTCTTCAATTGTTTTTCCTTGACTAGCTACATCTAGTTCTGGACACAGAGAAACAAACCAATTTCCTTCTTTATGGATAACCGCTGATAGTGTTTTCATCATGTTATCAATCAATTATAACTATAAATGTATTAATATTTTTGGTTTTTATTCAGAATTCACCCTTCGCCTTCCTCAGGCCCATCGTACTCCACATCCGCGCTCCACATTCTGCGCATGGGTTTTTCCCTGGATATTTCTTCATAAACCTGGGCAGTCAAACCCGCGGTCCTGCCGATTACGAAGAAGGTCTTTCCCAGTCTCCAATCGAAGTCCATGTCAGAAATGAGGGCCGCGACGCAACCATCCACATTTAGGGGGAGCTTCTTGCCCAAACTCTTTTCCAATTGCACTGAGATGGCCTTGGAGAGTTCAACGTGCTCTTTTGCTATATCGAGCTCCTCGGCCAGACTCAAGAGTTTCTTTGTCCTTGGGTCATCGGTGTGGATTCTATGCCCGAATCCCAGAATTCTCTTTTTCTTCTCTTTGGACTCCTTGACCAGGATGGTGGCCATATCCTCCACACTTTTACCCTCCTCCTTCATCCGTTTTACCCCCTCCTGTAAAAACAAAGCCCCCTTCTCGATGGCTCCTCCGTGAAAATCACCAATGGACATCAAACCCGCTGCGATTGCGGTGGGCATGGGTACACCCCCTGATGCAACAACCCGTGCGGCCTGAGAGGATGGCGGCGTGACTCCGTGATCGATACAAGCTGTAAGAATAGCATCCATCATCTTTCCCTGTTTTTCGTTGGGCATCTCGCCTTTCAAAAGAAGGTACACCACATGGGAAAAGGGTACGTTACCGATGAGTTCATCCTGGGGATAACCCCGTGTGACTATCTTGTTCGGCTCCACCTTGGTAATTCCGGTTTTCCATTTTATAGCTTCCATATTATCATCACCTTAAGATTCCTTCTTCAATTGCTTAACTACATCGATAATCGTGCCATCCCGATATTCGATCAGGGCAATAATCCTATCAGTCGTCTCTATTTCAGGAGGGCCGCCCGTTATCTCATATGCTCGTTTTTGTAGATCCTCTATTGGAACTACAGGAAGATCGCTTCCATCCATTTTTTTCAGGAGGTCCTGCCTTCTTGGATTAATTGCTATTCCTTCATTTGTAACAATGGCATCCACTGTCTCCCCGGGTGTGGTTATCGTGGTCACGTTTTCCCTGACAATGGGTATTTTCTTTCTGAAAAGTGGGCAAACGATTATGGTCAATTTCGCCCCTGCAGCAGTATCCTGATGACCCCCGATTCCATGTAGCAACTTACCATCGGAATGCGTGTTTACATTGACATTGAAATCAACGTCCACCTCTGTTGCTCCGAGAATAACAACATCCAGCCAGTTGACTGCACATCCCTTGTTGTGTATGTTGGCATAAAAATCCGTTGTGATCTCCTGATGGCCGTAATCCTTGGCAATGGACTCGATGGATTCCAGGTCAAAGGATTGACCTGTCAAAAGGACCCGGATGGTTTTGTCCCTCAGCATATCAACGAGATATTTGGTTGTACCCCCGATTGCGAAGTTACCGTGAATCCCTTTCTCTCTCATGTAATCGTGAAGAAATTTCATGGAGGCCAGGGATACCCCACCGGCTCCTGCCTGAAAAGACATACCTTCCTTTAACAGGCCTGAATGCTCGATGAGTTTTACTATCTGCCTCGCCAATTCAAGCTGTTTTGGGTCTTTGGTGACCTCGGTTGTCCCGGAGACTATGCCTGTATGTTCTCCAATACTACCAACCTCAACAACATAATCCACATATTTCTGAGAGATGCTGATTGGATAACAGGGATAATCCACGAGACAATCGGTTACTATCACAACATGTTCTGCGAACATGGCATCGGCCCTGGCAAGGCCTACGGGGCCGAAGAAGTTGGGCCCGAAGACTCCATTGCAGTTGCCATAAGGATCGGCCGACGACGCTGCTAAAAAGGCCACATCGATTTTCACATCCCCAGAATGGATGGCCCTTATCCTGCCCCCATGGGACCTTAAAACCGCGCACTTGGGGAGCAGACCATAGGTTGCCGCGGCCCCAACAGGACCGTTCATGCTGCCCTCGATGCTCGTTACAACCCCGCTCTCTATATGGGGAATCAAGTGATCATGAACAGGAAACAACGCTGTGGGGAATATTCTGATGTTTTTTATTCCTTTTTGAGCAATGGCATCCACCACCATGTTCACAACACCGTCACCGTTTCTTAGATGATGGTGAAAAGAAACGGTCATTCCATGGGATAGTCCTGTTTTTTCTATTGCTTCATCCAAAGATGCCAGTATCTTACTTTCCCCAGGCTTTATGAATCCTGCTTTCATCGGTGCTTTCCACGGTGCAGGTTCTGTGGAAAAAGCACCGGAAAAAGGTTTAAGCTCTCTTTTATCAATTTTTGTGGGAATTTCCCTTCCCACGGAATTCACGATTGCATCCATATTATAATCCCCGCTGAATTCTGTTTTGGGGAATGTCCTACGTTGTTATTAATCCTTTGATGAATTTTCCCGGATTCCTGCGTAATTTTGATATAATACGAACACAATACCCAATACTTGATAATCATGATGACAGAACTTTTAGAAATCATAGGGTTAGAGGTTTATACGAGCGATGCGTTATATTTGGGAAACGTGGAAAACATCGTTGTGGATGTTGATTCCAGGAACATATACGGCATATATGTCAGAAACACGAACCCCCTGCTCGTTGAGGAATCAAAGAGTGTACTCATACCTTATCGATGGATAAATTCCGTTGGCGACATGGTGCTTTTGAGACATTTCCCGGGATACGTGAGCGTTGGAGGGGGGGAAAAGGTCAGAAAGCTCCGCAAGCTGGTATCAGAAAGGGCCTGATATAATCAAGGTCAGTCCTCTGAGGAACACGGGCCACTGATTTAGGATATATTATTAAACCTGAAATCCGATTACCAGATGATGATCGAGATAGAGCGAGGAACCTTGGAAGCGAGGATCATTCAGGTGCTTTTGGAGGTATACCCGATTACCTGCGCAGAGCTGAAAGAGGAGCTATCCCTTTCAAATAAGATGCTGGAAAGAGGTCAAAAACGCCTTCAAACCCGGGGGATAATCGCTTTGGAACCGCTTTCTGATAAGACATATATCAGGCTTCTACGAAGAGATTTTCATTTCATTGGCAGGAAGGTCACACAACGCAAGCCTTTAAAAAGGACCGGTGGGAAAAAAGGAAAAAAAGAGTACGATGGCTTTGCCTATGGATGATTCAGAGGCGAAACTTATTTAGAGAAAAAGCAGTTACCCCCTTATCATTTGGGAACATATTCCTTGATAAAATGGTGAATGATATGGAAAAGGCTGAATGTTGCAGTTCGTGCGGAAAGAGGCTCGTGGGCCCTGGAACCGCATCCTTTCTCTGCCCAGCATGCGGTAAAACAGTTATCGGTAGATGTTCGCAATGTAGGGATCAGAGTGTGAATTACTACTGCCCCGAATGTAAATTTCAAGGTCCTTGATCATGGTTTTAGAGGAGGTGAGATATTGGGAGAGGTTGCCATTACCTATAGGATATTGCCTGAGACCACGGATATCGATCTCAAAGAGCTTGGGGATAGAGTTAGGGATGTATCCGAGGGCATCGGGAAGATTCAGGGAATGCAGGAGAAGCCAATCGCATTTGGTCTTACCGCTTTATTGATAAGGGTTATAATAGAGGATAAGGAGGGCGGACCAGATGAGATCGAAAGCGCTCTCTCAGGGATTTCCGGGGTTCAAAGTGTTGAAGTCATGGATATGACGAGATTGCTTTAATACCCCAACCAAACCACGATCCCTAAAACTGGATATTATTTTCAGAAGGTGCAATCTGTTTTGGATGATGTGTTATAAAATTGGTTCTATAGCATCACGCAAAGCTCAACCTCATCCCCATCTTTCAGGGAGAGGGTCCTTCTCAAATGCACCTTTGAGATCACCTCAACCACATCCTTATAATGTGATCTTTTGGGGAAGACCACTGCGCAGTGCACATTGTTAACCGTAGCAGGGAAACATATCACTTCACCAAAGGTTCTTCCTCCCATCTTGAAACCCTCTATTCTAATACCTTCGGAATTCTTGAGAAGCTCCAGGCTCCGCAGCTCCTTTGGAGAGAGTTTCAGGTTCAATGTGCCCTCGTAGGGCTCGATATTCAGCTTCTTTTTGAACTGTTTTGTGTAACCCTTCTGGGTTATGTAATATCTCCCCTCACCGAAACCTGAGGATACCTTCCCTCTGATCATCAACTTGCCGGGGGCTTCGAATATGCATCGATAGTCAGCAAATTCCTTTTTGAGAATATCGATACCCTTTGAAGAGAGCTTTATGGTCTGTCTCCTTGCGCCCAATTGTCTTTCGATGAACCCCTCATGCGCCAATTTTAAAATCCAGTTCGATGCCGACTGCTGCGAAATCCCGATATCTTTTCCGAACTCTCTGGAGGAGAGGGTTATATGGCCGCTCACCGCGCCCTTCATGGCTAAAAGCTTCAAAACATTGACCAACTTAGCCTGTTTCATGCGATCCGTCTTCATAATAACGGAAGGTATATTTATCTATTACCATTTTTTTGGTAGATACTACGGTTTTATGGGACATCCATGGCCAGGTAGGATCTTTGTCTTATGTATATGACCTTCAATTCTTTCTCCTTCAATCTGTTCCTCAGTTCCCTATCGTTTGTTACCACAACAGCGTTCAGTTTAAGGGCTAAACTTAAGATGGCATCGTCGCCTCTTTTCACGGATTCGATGACTCTGTACCTTTCTGCAAATTTTAATGCGGCCTTCGCATTTTTATTCTCGATATTTTTCAGTTCATCGAGAACTGTGGATGGAATTAGAATTTCGTTGCCACCTAAAAGAACTGCGAGCTCTTCCTCAAAGTCGATTCTATATTCGATCTTCATGATGAGTGCATTCGTATCTATGATAACGGGTGTGACACCCTTTATTCTCTTCATGGATATCATCTGAGCTTATCGGTGAAAAAATAGGGTAATTTTCATTCGATTGTGCCGTAGCCGATCAATCTCCATTTTCCTGAGATGCGCCTGGAAATCGCCACCCGCTGGCCCTTTTCTGCGCAAACTGGGATTTTTAAGGAGGCATCCACATCATCGCCTCTGGCACTGGTGACCATACCTACCGTGGTTGTAGTACCCAGGGAGAGCATCAAGGGTTCCCTGGTCTTTATGTCCTCCACCTTGATATCTTCAGCTGAGCCTACGACGTAATCCAAAAGATGAACTTTTATTGTCAGGTGATCCCAAATATCTGGGAGGGTATCTGGAATACCAACCACCTTACCTGTTAGTGCATCCGATTTTGTGAATACGGGATCAAGTAGCGTGCCGATACCTACCAATCCACCAGGACCCACCTTCTTATAAGATCTTCCTCCTGAGAAGAGGGATCCTACCTCTGTTATCATCTTCTTATGAAGCATTTTCCTACCCTCCTCAACCTCCCTTCCAGGGGCTATCTCGATTCTGTCACCAACACTTAAATTACCCTGCATCAACGAGCCGCCAATAACCCCTCCTCTAAAATCTTTCGGTCTGCTGCCAGGGGTGTTGATGTCGAACGACCTTGCGATGAACATCCTCGCAGGTTTTGTGACGTCCATCTCCGGGGTGGGTATGACTTTCTCTATGGTCTGGATTAGGATATCCAAATTCGCATCGTGATGAGCGGAAACAGGTATAATCGGAGCACCTTCTGGGATGGCCTCCTTTATGAACGCATCTATTTCCTCGTAATTCTTTATGAGTGTATCCTCACCCACGATATCGATCTTGTTCTGAACCACTATGATGTTCTTTACTCCAGCGATTCGAAGGGCCATGAGATGCTCCTTAGTTTGGGGCTGTGGGCATTTTTCATTAGCCGCGATGAGAAGCAGCGCGCCGTTCATTATAGCCGCACCGGATAGCATGGTGGCCATGAGGGTTTCGTGGCCTGGCGAGTCAACGAAGGATACGGCCCTGAGAAGATCCGTCTTTTCCCCGCAAATGGGGCATTTTTCCTTGGTGGAATAGCATTCAGGCTCTACACATTTCGGACATTTATAAAACGCGGTATCGGCATATCCGAGTTTGATGGAGATACCTCTTTTTATTTCCTCTGAATGGCGGTCCGTCCATTCCCCGCTTAGGGCCTTGGTCAACGTTGTTTTTCCATGATCGACATGACCTACCATCCCTATATTCATTTCAGGTTGTTGCTTAACCTTCATTTACTTTCCTCTTCTTTGAGTAGATCCTCGATAGATTTCGAACCATGAACCGTGATCTTCATATTGATCTGCACGATTTCCGGTGAGATCGTGTTACCTCTTAGAGTTTTTCTCTTCCTTACTCCCTTGTCATTTGGGTGGAATCCGACACCTTCGGTAATAAGCACCTTACGCCTTCTCGGACCTGGAACTTCCTTTCTCATGGGAAAACCATTCTTATCGCTCCCGCCGGTGACCACCAGTTTGTAGCCCGGAAGACCAACGAATATGCCATCGACCTCGTCACCTATTCTCTTTCCTACCAGGGAGTTCGCATGATGACCCTTGACGTCCCATTGATAGGTGTTCCCTGTTCTCGGGTCCGAAATTACAGTTTTAAATTCGACCATAGAAAGCACCCATGGCGTTCCAATTGTCAGGCTTAAGGTTTTTATTTTATAAATAGTTATTTGAAAGGGAAAAGGCCGCAAGGGAATAAAAAATCGGGGTATAATAGGCTCATTTTTTCTTTACAGGATGTCGCCTAAATCCCATCGCCATGCTCCCTCCCCCGCCCTGATTTCCCTGAATCCACCGAATATAATCCATTTTACACTGACTTTATTTAATACATATTACATAAAATATTTATATTAGTTATAATATGTGTAAATTGGGTTTCCAATTCTGCTTATCCATACATTCCCAGAAAGATGAATAGAACATGATGGAGGACATTGATGGACAAAAAAATCGAACTGAAGATAGACAAAAATGACGATTCCATCACACTTCAGGATGTAGTCAATAAAATTCAGGAGATTCAGGAAAAGAACCCCGACTTAGACGTATTTTTTGATGGCGACGAGTTCGCTGTTTGCAGCAGACCCAAGAAAGGAGGAAGTAAGTAATTTGAGCGAGATTAAGCTGTTGATTTTGGATGTTCTGAAACCGCATAATCCCTCGATTGTAGAAGTATCCAGAAGGCTATCAGATCTTTTGGGGGTTTCGGGCGTAAACTGCATGCTTGAGGAAGTGGACAAGGAGACCGACAGCCTCAAGATCACAATTGAAGGAACCGACATCAGATATGATGAGGTGGAGAGGACCCTGGAGATGATGGGTGCCGTGATACATTCTGTGGATTGTGTCTCCGCGGGCAAGAAGATTGTGGACGCGGTTGAGACTCCGCAAGATAGATAGGACTGATTCCTCTAAGTATATTGGTTATTGGGCCTTTTAAATTCAATTAAAAAGGAATAGGATCCTAACTGGTAATTCTCACCCTGGCAAACCCTTCCCAATCATTTTCAGCAATTCCGATTTTTTCATCTTCTTCTCCACCAACACCCGCCCTCTCTTCTTATACCAGAATCTGGGGTAGGACTTGTCCTTTTCCACAACCGGTTTCAGACCCAGGGATTTGGCGGCCTTTGCAATGTCGTCTACGGTAGGGGAAGTTTTTGCCAGGGACTTCGGGACCCTCCTTCCCTCCGCTCTCGAATATTTGGCCGTGAAATATTCCGGATAAAGAACGATCAATTTCTGCTTTCTTGATGGCATCGCCTCAATCCTACTTTGATATTAAAATCGCGTTGATGATGCCGTCCTGGCCTGGACGTGAGGTAACTCTGGCCCGTCCGATCTCGGTTTGAATTATCGCTCCCTTGGTTATGATGTTTCGCTGCACGTAGTGGGGGTTGCTCGGATTCTCCAGAACGCTGATAATTTTCGTTGATTTGACCTGTTTTTTCTTAGGGATCACCACATTGGCCTTCTGCGCGGAAAGAACCCTTACCTTTTGATTTCTCGCCCTGGTTCGGGCGAACTTCTTCCGCTCCTTTCCGATGGTCGTGGTCTGGGCCTCTGCCCCTATCTCGAATTTCCTCTTCTTTCGAGCATGGCGGAGCCTGCCGCCCGATGGTTTTCTCTGTGACTTTCCCTGCCAAAGTCCCATTTTTCCAATCTCCAGCACGGTTTTTTGCCTCTATTGTTGGTATTATATAAAAACATTTGCGTGATTATTTCTTCGATAATTCCAAAAATATTTAACCAAAAACGAAAATATCGAGATAATAATCCTTGGTTAAGGGTTGAAGTGAGGATCCCATGGAAAAAAGGAACTTGATATTGCTCAGTATCCTCGTGGTTGCGATTTGCGTCTTGGTCATCCTTTTTTGGATGGCGCAAACTGAAACAGACAACGGTGTCATACCATGGATAGATGATAACGATGAACCTGACATAGAGCGTACGGAGTGGGCCTTCGAGATCACCCAAGTTGACGATATTAACGAAGACGGATATGACGGCGATGGCGTTGTAATAGGGATCGTCGACTCAGGGATCGATATCACCCATCCAGATTTAGATCACATCAACATATCAGCCTGGATGGATTACGTCAACGGCAGGCCCGAACCCTATGACGACAACGGGCACGGAACTCACATCGCGGGAATCATAGCGGCAAATGGGGAAATCGAGGGTATTGCACCAAAGGTAAAGATGGTGGTTGTAAAGGCCATATCTGCAAGCGGTAGCGGCTCGGGTTCTGATGTGGCAAGTGGAATCGATTTCTGTGTTGAAAATGGTGCGGATGTGATTTGTCTGTCATTGGGGGGAAGGGCCAGGTTCCTCAATCTCGGGGATGAAACGGCCACCGCATGTGAAGATGCCATTGATCAAGGTGTGTTCGTGGTGGCGGCCGCGGGCAATGACGGTGAGGATCCTAATGATAATGATGTGGCAAGTCCGGCCACGGTGGATGAGGTCATTGCAGTTGGTGCCATTGACGAGAACAAACACATAGCATCATTCAGCTCTAAAGGAGACAACGACGGTATATTGCCTATTGCTATCGATGACAGGAGGGACCCTGATAAAAAACCTGAGCTGGTGGCCCCGGGGGTGGAGATAGTCTCCACCTGGACCAATGGGGAGTATGTGATAGCAAGCGGAACCTCCCAGGCTACGGCCTTCGTTGCAGGAGGCATTGTACTACTTCTTGATGCACATCCAGAAAGTCAAAGGGAGGGGGGAGGCGGTGGGAGTTCTTCCACTATAACGCATTTCAAAGAAGTTTTTATGGACACTGCTGAGAAATGCCCAGGTCAGGACACACCGCATGATGATCATTATGGTTACGGATTGATCAATGTGGAGAATGCTGAGGGGGCATTGTAGAATCGAAAACCATGTTTTCGAGGGTGTGAGGTTGCATCCTTGAGAAAGCTTTAATCGAGGGTAATAAAATCAATTTTATACTTGTATATCGTTTTATGATGAGAATAATGAGTCGCAATGATGTATGGGACGTGGCATTTAAATGAAAAACGAAGATGTAGCGAATCTATTCTACGAAATCGCTGATATATTAGAAATCCAGGACGTGAAATTCAAACCCCAGGCCTACCGCAGAGCGGCCCAGAATATCGAGTCTCTTGGGGAGAACATCGAAGAGGTGCATAAAAAAGGCAAGCTCCGGGACATCCCAGGAATCGGCGAGGCCATCGCAAAGAAGATCGGCGAGTTTTTGGACACAGGGGAGCTGAAATATCTCGATAAACTCAAGCAAGAGGTGCCGGAAGGCCTGTTGATGATGTTGGAAATCCCTGGTTTGGGACCGAAGAAGGTGGCTCTGCTTTATAAGGAACTGGGAATCTCAGATGTACAGGACCTGAAATCGGCCTGCGAGAACCATATGCTCGAGGGAATAAAGGGCCTTGGGGCCAAAACTGAGGAGAACATACTTCGAGGAATAAAGCTTCTCGAAAGCTCCAAGGACAGATATCTTCTCCATCAGGCACTGATGGATGGAGAGGCTCTAAAGCAGTATTTGAATGTACTAAAAGCCGTTAAAAAAATCGAACTGGCAGGGAGCCTGAGGAGGATGAAGGAGACTGTGGGGGACATCGACATTCTCGTTTCCTCGCAAAAGCAAAAGGCAGTGATGAACAGGTTCGTGGACTACGAGGAAGTCGCCGAGGTCGTAATGAAAGGCGATACGAAATCCAGTATCAGGCTGAAGGACGGTGTGCAGGTTGACCTTCGGGTCGTTCCCAAGGAATCCTTCGGTGCCGCGCTTCAGTACTTCACAGGTTCCAAGGAACATAACGTAAAACTGAGAAAACTGGCCATATCCAAGGGCTTGAAGATCAACGAGTATGGGGTTTTTAAAAAGGACTCGGACGAGAGGATCGCAGGGGACGACGAAAAGAAGGTGTACGCTGCCCTGGGCCTCAATTACGTAGAGCCTGAGCTGAGAGAGGACAGGGGAGAGGTGGAGCTGGCCCTTAAAAGTGAGATTCCAAGACTCATCGAACTTGCTGATATCAAGGGTGACCTTCAGGTGCATACTGAATGGAGCGACGGTATAAGTTCCATAAAGGAGATGGCAGAAGAGGCCAAAAAGAGGGGATACTTGTATATGGCCGTGACTGACCATTCCGAATCGCTGAAGATCGCAGGTGGCCTTTCCAAAAAGAGGCTGCTTGAGCAGATTGAAGAAATTCACAGGGTAAACCGAAAGATCTCAGATTTTCGGGTGTTCTCGAGCATTGAATGCAATATCAATTCCAACGGGACCTTGGATATCAAATCCGAGGTTATGAATGAGGTTGACTTTATTATAGGTGCTGTACATTCAGGTTTTAGTATGAGCGAGGACGCCCAAACCAAACGTATTATCAAGGCCATGGAGAACGAGACCATGAAAATCCTTGCCCATCCCACAGGCAGAATGCTGAAAAGAAGAGAAGCCTTCAAGGTGAACATCGAAAAGATCGTCGAGAGTGCGAATGCAAATGATGTGTTCCTTGAAATCAACGCCTTCCCAGTGCGGTTGGACCTAAACGATATAAACGTCAAATACGCCAAAGAAAAAGGGGCCAAATTCGTGATTTCCACGGACACGCACAAAATGGCTCATCTGGATTTCATGCGCTTTGGTGTGGCCACCGCGAGAAGAGGATGGCTGGAAAAAAAGGATGTGATAAACACCCTGCCGACAAGGCAGATTGAGAAACTCCTGAGAGGACGTTGAGTGATTGTATGGATCATGATAAAGCCCAAAAGAAAATCATGAAGCTGCGCGAGGAGATTCGGTATCACGATCACAGATATTATGTGGAGGACAATCCCGAGATTTCAGATTACGAGTACGATCAACTCGTCGCGGCCCTTGAGGATTTGGAAAAGCAATTTCCGGATTTGATAACCCATGATTCACCTACCCAGCGGGTGAGCGGGAAGGTGGTGTCTGAATTTCCCAGTGTTGAGCACAAGGCGGTGATGCTCAGTCTTGACAACACGTATTCTTTCGAGGAACTTAGGGAATTTCACGATAGAGTCATGAAGAGGATATCTGATTGGAAGTATGTGGTGGAGCCGAAAATCGACGGCCTGGGGGTGGCCCTTCTCTATGAAAATGGAACTTTCAAAAGAGGAGCAACAAGAGGAGATGGAAGGTTCGGTGAGGATGTAACCTTCAACCTGAAGACCATACGCAGCATTCCATTGAGAATTGAGGGCACAAGGTTGAAAACCATCGAGGTCAGAGGTGAGGTCTTCATGCCCTTGAAGGGATTCAGAAAAATGAACGAAAATAGAGAGGAGAAAGGCGAGATCATATTTGCCAACCCGAGAAACGCTGCGGCAGGAACCATAAGGCAGCTCGATCCGAAGATACCTGCTTCCCGTCCCTTGGATATCTTCATTTACTCCCTCTCACACATCGAGGATATCGGTTTTTTCACACACTGGGAGAGCCTAGCAGAATTGAAGAAGGCAGGCTTCAAGATCAATCCCCTGGCAAAATTATGCAAAAACCTGGATGAGGTGATCGATTATTGCACAGAACTCGAAGATAAAAGGGATGAACTCGACTACGAGATAGATGGTGCAGTCATTAAGGTGAACGAACTGGAACATCAGAGAACGTTGGGAGAGACGACGAAGCATCCTAGATGGTCCATCGCGTACAAGTTCAAGGCAAGACAGGCCACTACAAAACTCCTTGATATCAGGGTCCAGGTGGGAAGAACTGGAGCCCTCACCCCTGTTGCAGTTCTAGAACCTGTTGAAGTTGGAGGGGTTACGATATCCAGGGCCACTTTACACAATGAAGATGAGGTCAAAAGAAAGGGTCTTAAAATCGGAGATACGGTCTTAATCGAAAGAAGCGGTGACGTG
>CP070739.1:607444-615944 GCA_020347705.1 Methanomassiliicoccales archaeon
CCTGTCTGTGATTATTAATTGTCATCAGGATCAAACCTTGAAATGTCATTTTACCAGGTTATCAGATATCGAAGGCAAAACTGAAATAGGGTATCTATTGACGCTTTCTTTTAAAAAAAGGGCTCACGAACCTGACAGAGCTGGATCTTTGAAATAACAACCTAAACACAGGGGATTGTTCTGTGGTAAAGAGCCTGACTTCAAAAGGAGCAAAAGTTTCTTGGTCATTCGATTTTTAACACTTCATGCAAATCATTCCTAGTAAAGGATCGAATGGTTAATTTTTGGGTTGTGTCTTCTATGTCATCACCCTCTCTGTTATTAATGGAGAATGTCATCATATTGATTGTTCTTAACGTCTATATTTCTTACTGTGTGAGATATGTACCGCGTTGGCGTCGAACCTCGGATGATGCCTTCTTATACCGATTATTCTGCTATGGAAATTCTATGTCGTAAAATTTTATAATAATGAGTTATTGTTAATAAATACTTTGAAACATAACATTTTCATAACTATTAGCTAAATTCTGATAAAAAACCTTAAATACCACGGTATCAATAACTTTATCTATACTATATTCCAGAGGAAAGAGTGGGGCAATTGGGGTGTTGGGGATCGGATAGCCGCCCCGCTCACATAGGACAGAGAACTTCCACCTAGGAAATGGGATTCATACCAAAGTCATCTAAATTACGAATCAAGGTGGACTTGATCAATATGTTGAGCGGCGATGAAATTAGTATTCAGGAGGGTTATTACAACCAAAAAAGAGGGTTTTCAACAGCAAGGGCGCTAAACGATATTTTAAAGGAGCTCAGCGATTTGTATTGGGTCGTGTCCGCGGCCGTCATACGAAGGGATGGAATTTTGATGGCCTCGAATATGACCAGGCCCGCGGGTTCTGATTCAAAGAACGCCTGTGCTCTAATCAGTGCCACCATCGTCGGTGCTGCAAAGAACATAACAACAAAATGCAGAATGGGTTTTCCCAAGCTGATCATAATCCAGGCCAAGGAGGGTGACATCATCATCTCCGAGGCAGGGAGCAAGGCCCTTTTAGTCTGTCTCACAAACGAGCGATATCATCCCACCCTTATGTCGCCAGAGATAAACAGAGCGGCACAATCCGTGGCTGCGATCCTGTGATGGCTTACTATAGCTTCATACCTTTTAATTTATTTATTTTCGTTGAAAAATCACCCCCTAGGCCCCAATATGGCCATTTAATACAACTCCCCGATAATGTAGGAGATAAACATATAAATAACCCAACACTTTACACCATTTCTAGAGGTAAAGAATGGAACAAAGTACTCGTAAGCTGCTGAAGTATTTAATCTATGAATTTGTGGTATTCCTGGTTTTGTTATTCATATTGCTATTTATCATATCGTACTATAATCTAGACCTCAGATTCAGTGAAATCAGAGAATGGTTTGTAGGATTTTATCCAAAGATCGTGGGTATAATCCTTATAATCGTGATCACGAAGCTCGTTCTGAGTTTCCTAAGGCCCGCATTCGATAGTACATTTGCTAGGCATGTATCTCGACATACCAATATGAAGATGATGTGGCGGTTTTTATCCAATATTGTATGGATTTTTGTCATCGTACTATTGTTATTGTTCCTGATCGGTGATATCGGAGGCCTGATAACTTTCGGTGTCATAGTGGCTGCATTGCTTTGGGTGCTGCAAAGGCCAATAATCAATGTCGCTGGCTGGCTGGACATAATATTTCACCGACCATATGCCATCGGAGATAGGGTAGAGGTCGATGGAAAAAAAGGATACGTGATAGATGTAGGCATGTTTCATACCACACTAAGAGAATTTGGAGAATGGATGGAGGGGGACACATTCACAGGGAGACTCATCAATATTCCAAACAGCAGCGTTTTCGAAAAACCTATTCTCAATTACACCCGTGATACCCCATATATATGGGATGAAATTAAAATCGCAATCACATACGAAAGCGATCATGAAATGGCAAAGCACCATATTATGGATAGTGCCCTTGAGGTCGTGGGCCTTGATATGAAAAAATATGCATATTTTATGGTAAAAAAAATGGATACCAAGGATTTAAGAAGGAGCGTCATAGAAGAGCCAGTCGTGAGAATGGAATTCTCTGAATCCTGCGTGAATTTCTATGTCATATACTTCTGTGAGGTCGCTAGAAGAAGGGCTGTCAGATCCGAGATAACCGAGAGAATTCTGGATAAAATCAAAAAGGAGAAAGATGTGAGAGTTGCCTATCCCCACATGGAAGTCGTGGGCGTCAAAAAGAGATAGAGTTTTCGGTGAATTTTAACGATGCCAGGTACATTCGTTTTTTTACTTTCACTCATCCCTCCCAACTCGAAGTATATAAATCAAAAACCATTACCTTCTATTTGAAAGGAGGCAAAAAATGAGCTATGAAGAACACTACAGTTGGGAAGATGTTTACAGACTTCTTTGCTGCAGCATAGAATTTGAAGGTTGAAAATTTAGGATCATAAGCTTTCACCATCCGCTACCTGAATCCCGGGTGGGTTGTTCGGATATTTTTTATGGCCCTTGCATCCCACCCTCCTATTTTTTTGAGGCCACCATCAGCACCTCGGCCTTACATTTGGGACATTTTCCATCGGTGACTCGATTTAGTATCGTATAGAAATCCTCCCTGTGCACCAGCATCTCTTTGCACTCCGGGCAGTATGTATCCTGATACTTACTCCCCGATAAGTTGTTGATATATACATTGATTAAGCCTTCCATCTTCGCTATCTGCTGTGCTTCGACAAGTGCTTCTCTTGGGGTGGCAGGTACATCGGTTAATCTATGTGCTGGAAAGAACCTGAGAAAATGCAAAGGTGTTTCTCTACCGAGGGTGTTTTTTATCCATCTTGATAATTTTTGAATCTCCAATGGATGGGAATTCAAGGGCGGCACGAGCAAATACGATATCTCAATATGCACTCCAAGTTCCTTTGCCAACCTGCAAGTGGCAAGGACGGGTTTGAGATGGGCCCGGGATATCTTGGCATAGAATTCATCATTGAAGGCCTTTATATCTACATTTATCGCATCTATGAAGGATGAGAGCTCCACAAAAGGTTCCTTCTCCATATATCCGTTGGTGACGAATACATTGAAAAATCCCTTTTTCCTTAAAAATCTCGCAGCATCGAAGACAAATTCATACCAAATCGTTGGTTCGTTGTAGGTCCAGGCAATGCCCCTACATTTGCCCTTCTTAGCCAGGCTATGAATTTTTTTCAATGTAACCTTTCTCGCTGGAGCATCCTCGATTCTCGATTGGGAGAGGTCACAATTCTGGCAGTAATCACATTTGAAGTTGCATCCCGCAGTTCCCAAAGAGAGCACGAAGCTTTCGGGATAAAAATGGAATAGCGGTTTTTTGCCAATGGGATCGACATTGATGGGTGCTGCCATACTGTAATTCATGGTGAATAGTTTGTTTTTATTATTCTTCCTTACCCCGCACACACCGGTTTTACCTTCGGTAATAATACAGTGCCTCGCACATAATTCACATTGGATTTTCCCGTTGTCAAGTGCCCAGAACCTAGCCTCTTTCATATCATCACTGCTTAACCATTATATCTTGTGGATGATAGTTACATTTATTCTGCGATATAAGGATTTTTCTATGATTATAATCCCTCATATGTACTTACAAACAGGATATCAACTTCAATAGTGCAGTCCCTTGGCAAGCTTTCTTAGGATGAAAGCAGGGATAATTTTAAGGAGAACGCAGAACAGCTCGATATTCCTGTCCTTTACGAGAACCTTATTTCTAAGCCTGTAGCTTTTTTTGAGCTTTTTTTCAAACGCGGTTCTCCACAAGGAGTCGTATTTCTTGAGATTCTCCAAAGAATTATTTTTGACGGCCACCGTTCCGCACAGCTCGCCTGCGATCTTACCGGCCACGAACGCATTGGCGATTCCCGCACCTGTGAAGGGATTTACCTGCCTCGCGGCATCCCCTACAATAACAACATTCCCCTTAACACATTCTTTGGGCGGTAAAGTGCTGGGCACACAGCCTGTAACAAATCTGGTGGACTGGGAATGGGAAAATCTGTTCTTGATAAAATTCTCAAGCACCTTCACGGCACCTTGCTTATGATGTTTTAATATTCCCACTCCAACATTGGCCTCATTTCCGCTTTTGGGAAATATCCATGCATAGCCCCCCGGCGCGAAGCTGCCTCCAAGATAAAATTCAAGGAAATCAGGATCGATATCTATGTTCACCAGCGTATGCTGTGCACAGGAGCCCAACATGCCTATCTTGCTCTTCGTTTCGATTCCGGCCTGCCTTCCGATTCTTGAATCCACACCATCGGCCGCTATGATTATCTTGGCCCTAATTACTTCCCCACCCATAGCCACACCGTCTTTGACGAGCTTGGTGACAGGTTTGCCTAGGATAAGTTCAGCACCGTCATCAAGGGCCATCCATATCAGTTCTTTTTCGAACGAGGCCCTATCCAGGACATAACCCACATAAGGCGAGGTATTGATTTTTACCTGTCTTCCTCTTGGGGATATCAATCTGAAATAGTGCGCCTCGTTTATGAGCCATTCAGAGGTGTTTTTCATGCCGAAATTCTCAGGTAGTGTGCTTGCCACCACCTCGGCACATCGAACAGGCTTTCCTATCTCGGTTTTCCTGTCAATTATCAGGGTGCTCGCTCCTTTCTTTGCCGCGTAACTGGCCGCCACAGCACCTGCAGGACCCGCACCTACAACAACTACATCGTATGCCAAATATAATCCCTCATAAAAACCTCAGCCTCATCTTTCTGAGGAATACAATGATTATTACGAATATCCCAAGGAAGATGAGCAAAAGGGCCGCATATACAATCGTGCCCAGCTCAACACTTTCAGCCTCGGGCTCAAGAACTATCACCGTAATGGTATCACTGTCCGAGTACTGGCCGTCGAAAACGGTAAGAGACACCTCATATACACCCTCTTCCTCGAATATATGCACGGGATTTTCTTCGGTGGAGTTAGTACCGTCGTCGAAGTTCCAAAAATAATTCAGGATATTATCATCGGAGTCAAAGGAGAGGCTTTCGAACTGGACTGCATCGGAGGCTCTCACTGTGATGTCACGTCCCGCATCGGCAATGGGAGGTTCGTTCCAGTCCCACAGGAATATTTGCGAGAAGTATAAAGCGACATCTTCGCTCTCGATGATCACACCTACCTCACGATTCTGGGCAACTGAGTTTCTTTTCCAATTTATGCTTGAAATAAGGGTTTTGTTGCCGTCCACGATCATGCCCTTGTTGTGCATCTTAGAAAGTCCCAACGTATCGTAATCAACGAGCCTTGCTTCCAAATATTCTGTGATGTTGTGATTTGAAGCGTAGTCGTTTATGAATAAATAAGTATCGTAATTATCGAGATCTGGATCGTCAGAATAAGCATACACGGATGACAGCAAAATCTTCACAGAGACATGCCTTTTTTCAGCAGCTTCTATTGCGGCCTTGAGATATAGGTTCTCGATTTCCTTTTCGCCATCATTCCAGTTGAGCGACACCTCCAACTGCTCGATAAGGATAGATTCGGAAGCTGAATTTATCATGCCCAGTACGGCATTGGACTCTAAAAGAGCCGTGTCCGGTGCAATGACAGGCGAGACAGTAAACTCCCCTTCTAAGGTCTTGCTTGGAAATACAGGATTGTAGTATCCTGTTTCTATCCAGTCATCTACCTCGAAATCAGGTGATGCGTTTCCATAATCTGGATCCTCGGGAGTGAAGGGGATGATATCGTAGACCACGTCGCTCCAATCTGCAAAAAACACGCGAGTAAAATATTCTGCCACTGTCTCATTCCTGAGCACCACACCCCATCCCCTGTTTCCATAGGTGTTGTTCACAGGAATTCCTGTGTACTTCCAGTTCTCTGAAGAGATGATGACTGACACGTTGTCTATCACAGCATATTTTGAATGTATATAGCGATACCTCGAGCCAAGGGATGTGTTTGAAACCAGGAATCTCACCTCTCCTCCGTTCTCATGGATCTTTTGGAGGATGTAATTCTGCTCTTCTGGCCTCTCACCGGCCGGATCACCTTCTATCAGGATCTTCACCTCGACTCCGTCATTTAGTCTCTCAATTATTTTCCCGGATACGTTCCAGTTCGTGAATTGATACAAGCCGATATAAATCGTACTTTGTGCGCTTTCAATCTCCTTTGTTATGGCATCATAGCTCGAGTCCGGGGAGGCAAACAACGTCATATTGCCGGTATAAGAATGACTCTCATATTCAAAGCGTGATTGGCCCGGCTTATAATGCCTTATGTGCTCCCAATCCAATGAGGTGTTGGTGTCTTCATACCCAGGATTATCATGGTCGAAGTTCCTTCTCAGAAATTCACCCTTTATCGCGTCAGGAATTGGCGATCCTGTCCATCCTGGACCATCAAATTCTGAGTCCCCGTAAATAATTATGTCGATTAGGCTTCCATATTCGTCTAAAAGGAGTGCCTCATCCTTTTGAATGGCAAAACTCGGACATTCATGGGATATCATATCTGGAATAGCAGGGGATGAATTCCCGTACTCGAAGTCAGGATAGAAACCCATGATTTCATGAAAGATGAGGGCATTGTTTGCTATGTAAAAATGCTCCAATAAGGGGAGCTGCGCATTCTCAGGAAATAGGATCGTACCGGAATAGGAATATTGGCCGTCTAAGATCCGCCATCCGCCGATGTTGATCGCCGCCTCTTGAGGATTGTAAATGCTGATATATTCGAATTCCTCCGAAGCCTTATAGAACAGCTCCGAGATGATTACGCTTCTTTCCTGCGAACTTGGCTCCTGATAAGGGATATTTGGCCCACCAGGTGTAGCAAAACTGAAGCTCACCCATATGTTCTCCCCATCCCCTCCTCTGCCAAAAGATATATCATACTCGCTGGAATCGTAGGAGAAGGTGTCCAAAACCGTATTTTTATCGACATACAGGAGATTTACAGTGTCACCTCCGTTGTTCAGGCCGAAACTCTTTTCGAAAAGCATGACTTCATCAGGCTGTATCGTTGTATCTAGAGGAATCTGCCATGGTTTTGTTCCGCCATTTTGGATATCGTCGAGCCAGCATCCGTCAAGTTTTACAGGCGTCGTACCTGAGTTGTACAGTTCTATCCAGTCCTGGGAATATTCTGATTTTGGAGAGGGCAGAAACTCGTTGATCCTGATATTGGACAGATTTATCATTGAATCCACCGGATATCGATTATTTGCCCCTGGAGTGGGTAATAGAAAGTTCTTCCAGTCATCAGAACCATCTGGAAATCTTCCCATAGCGGTATTATTGGAGCTATCCGAGTAATGGTAGATATCGATTATCACTTCGGTCTCGTTTAACAATGTGACGTTCTCTTCACCGAAGTCGTTTAGCACGATTCCTGTCTCGTTGCAGAAGAATATCATGAACTCATATGGACCGATAGCACAGCCATATGGTATCATATAAGGATCCGATGAGCCGATGGGGCCCAGTTTGTCGTCAAGTCTCCAACCCCCGATGTTCACCCAGGTGTCCCCCTTGTTGTAGAGTTCTATCCACTCATCGTCATTATCAACGAAGCCATCACAGTTCCAATCACTGCCTGGGTCGGGAAGAAATTCATTGATCATCACTTGGGGGGGTAAGTTGCTGTACGCGTAGCAGAAATTGGAGCTTGTGGAGTTCTGCTCTGCATCGTCGACGGCCTCGATGTAGTAATCTATATGCGTTCCGTCAGCCTGGGCCGGGAGGTCAACCGTGAAGTTCGTGCCATCGAAATCCATGGGCAGCGAGGAATACCCCGCATCATCGATTTCATAATGCAGTGTTACAGATTTCAAGCTGTGATAATCCGTAACGTTCGCTGTTATAGTTACACTATCTGTGGAGATGGGATTGAGAGGAAGATGTCTCACTTCTGATATCGTTGGGGGATCGTCGTTGAGATGGGCGTTTGCTCTTCCGGGTGTGGGATCCGATTCCTCCCAGGTCGAGCCGGAATCCATATCGACACCGTTGGGATGAAGGGAAATGGAGTTGCCTTCAATCGCTGAGCAATTTGGGCCGCTGTATGAAAGCTCAGATGGTGGAGGGTCTGCATAACCTTCCTCTCCATAAGCGACATAGTCGACCCCTACCCCAGTATCATTTTTTAAAAGGACATCATCCCCATCAGGACTCCACATCGCAGAACCTTTTAGGAGGTAAAAATGTGCTACATCGTCTGAAAAATCTGAGTCGTTTACACCAACTCCGGTATGCAATAAAATGTATGTGTTTGGGGGAAAATCTACATCAGGAAATTTGAAATCATCTCCGGTACCATCTTGATCTGTAAACGTCCAATTTTCCAGGTTAACGATCGTGCTCCCGTTATTATAAAGCTCAACCCACTCTTCATCCACCTCGGTTCCTAATGGGTCGTACATTATCTCG
>CP070739.1:616044-629522 GCA_020347705.1 Methanomassiliicoccales archaeon
AACAGTTGTTGCATGAACTTTTACCAGCAGTTCATTGTCCTTGGGAGTGGGTTTTGGCACTTCCTTCATATGAAGGACCTCCGGTGGTCCGTATTTCTCGTATACGACGGCTCTCATGAGGATTCCACCGCAGCGCTAGCCTCCTTTACAGGCCATTTCCACGCTGTCCAGATAATCAGTACATTGAACAGAACATATACAATTCCCAATAGATATTCCCAACCATCAACAGCCTCACTTATATACCCTAAATTAAACAATAAAAATACAATGGGTACAATTATGTTTGCCAAACGGACGAATTTGGGCTTCCCGATCAGGGAGAATACGATCATAAGCGTCTGAATCACCGCAAGCGGTGCTGCAGCAAATAATAATAAATCGTTTGAGATTGGATCAGGATTTTTGTGCTGCAGGAGGGCCACCATATCTCCAAACGTCCAGAGTAAAAAATGTGACACCCAAAATGCTGCAAGTAATATCCTAACATTAATCTTCGGATCTCGCAGGACTATTGCGGTCCCTTTTTCTGAATTTATCTTTTCTTCTTTCTCTTTTTCTGCTTCCTGCTTCTCATGTACCTCAACCATATCTCTCATCTCCTTCTTATTTTTAAATAGCCTTATATTGTTATCTTTTAGGTTTTATTATTATGGACCAAAATCACAATTCTCCTAACATCTGCTATAAGGGAAATAGGATTGTTTCATATATAACTTTTCGAATATTTTTGTTGCAGTTCCTTGTTAGGTTTTGTCATCATGCACCACAGTTATTGCCACATTTCCCTTTTTGTGCCCTTTATCTACATACCTGTGTGCCTCGACGATTTGATCTATTGTGTACGTTCTATCAATGACAGGTTTTAGCTTTCCCCTCTCAATAAGTTCTTTGAGGAAATTTAGATCTTCAACCTTAATTTTTGATAAACCATTTGTATTAATAAAAGTTCCATTCTTCCCAAGCAAACCTTTACAGCGCGAACGCGAGGTCTTGCCCACTGCATCGAAAATCACATCATAGGTCCCACCACTTTTGGTAAAATCCGATTTTGTGTAGTCAATTACTGAATCCGCTCCCAGAGATTTCACCAATTCTAAATTGGAAGTACTGCAAACCCCTGTAACCTTTGCTCCATGGTACTTGGCCATTTGCACGGCATAGGTACCTAGACTTCCGGATGCTCCATAGATTAGGACCTTTTGTCCTTTCTGAATATTTGCTTTTTCAAAAACCTTAAGGATAGTAAGTCCTCCAGCAGGAAAAGTGGCGGCTTCCTCATAGGTCAGATTTGTGGGTTTTAATACCACCAATCCCTGTTTTTCAATCTTTCCTTCTTCGGGTTTTTCTGGAAGGCATATGTACTCGGCATAACCACCGAATCCAAATCCAGCAAATGCAAAAACCGAATCTCCCTTCTTAAACATTTTTACATCTTTGCCCGCTTTCTCAATTTCCCCAGCTAACTCCATCCCCAATATAGGTGTTCTTTTCGGCCTAAAAAGACCAAACATGAGTCTTACAGCCCATGGGTCAGGCTTTCGTATTCGAGTGTCCCCAATATGTGTTGATGTTGCGTGAATTTTAATTAGCACTTCATAATCTTTTGGATCAGGTTTCTCTACCTCTTTAAACTTGAGGACTTCCGGCGGTCCGTATTTTGTGGTTATAACAGCTTTCATGAGTATTCCTCTTATTATATATTATAACTGAAATCTGCTACTGCATATATTATATTTATTACAAAGAGCTCCGGTTTTATACCCGAAAAAAATAATCAATTCTTTTCATAGAAAATTATTTCAAAAATCAACCTAAAGAAAATGTGGTAAGTAAGCCTGATCAGCGGCCCTTACATAATTCTGAACCACGGCTGTCCAGTTAAGAATTCCAGAATTTGGAGGATGATGCGCCATATTAAATTGTGAAGGGGTCCAAACCATACCATTGGTATAACCATTGTACCACCTAATAGAATATATGATATTCTTCATATAAATAATTACTTACTGATTACACTTCCCCCATCATATACCTCTCTTCGGGGCCACAAAAACCACCACTCTAATTCATGCAAATAAAATACCGAATTCGTACGATAGAATGATATATTTGTATGCCATTTATAGGATCATGGCAAGTAATCTCATACCCTTGAAAAGAGGGATGCTAGGACCTTTACTTATTATCATTGGGATATTCGGATTCATTGTAACATATATCCGTAGAGATTATCTGGAGCCGATAATAATGTTTTATATTATGTATGCTGCACTGATTCTAATTGGCGCAATGTTAATTATTTTAACCAAAGTCAAATCAGGGTAATATCGTCATTTATTGCCTCACAAAATGTTCCAACTCTATTACCCTAATCGGAAACTTTTCATTTCTCCTTTAAATTTATTATACCAAAATTATAAATGTGTGTAAGTATATGTGGTTTCGCCCCTCAGAGGATAAAACAAAGAGGGAGGAGCGCCGAGCCGAAGAAATAAGACATGGACATGGAATGTACGAATTTCTAGGTAAGGTGCTCTCAAGGAGAGCGCCGAGGTGGGGCGCGATGACAGTGGGGAGAGGAAGCCTGAATCTTCTTTTCTCGAAATACCAATAGGCTCTGAGAAGGAGGGGAGGTGAAAAAGAAAATGAGGAAGAAAATAGTAGGTATTTTAGTCTGCACACTGTTGATGGCTTCTATTGCTGTTTTTCCGATGACAGAGACTGTACAAAGTTCCAATGGGGATGATCCCACTCCACCCACACCACTGTACGATCTCATGCATGAACAACCCCCTGATCCTAATGGAACGGATGTGAGTGCTACTGAGACAAGTATTATGGCTGTTGACTTTCCATGCACGGAACTGGGGAGGATCGTTGGATTCTACCTCTGTGGCTCATGGAGAAATGACACGGTTGGCACCATAGACAACATTCACTTTAGCATTCACGAGGATATCCCTGATCCGGATGGTGACGGTCCTCTGTACAGCAAACCTGGAGAGGCATATCCGTGGAGATATGAGACAGGAGGGCCCATAACCCATGTTAGACAAGAGGTATGGCCCGGACAGGCCTGGTACGACCCATCTATTCCGGAGTGGTATGAAGATAATCATGATTTTGCCTACCGGTACGAAATTTTTATGGATTATGAAGATGGCTTCGATCAAGTGCCCGGGAAAATCTACTGGGTAGATGTTCAAGTCACGACCACGGGTGGAACCTGGGGCTGGAAAACCTGTACAGAGAGATGGCAGGATGATGCCGTTTGGGGAGAATGGGATGAAGATGCAGGCGATGACCCCAATGAGATCGAATGGATGGAGCTGAGGCACCCGATAACTGATGAATCGCTCGATATGGGCTTTGGGGTTTTTATCGAAAAAGAGCTGCAACCAGAGGATTTATTTAATCCTGATATCAGTCCAGGTACAGTCAATACGGATAGTCAGGGAAATACCGTTACGGTGTCAATCACAGTAACTGGTGATTACTCTCCAGGAGACGTCGTTATCGGCACGTTGGAGCTCGGGCCCGAATATTCGCAGGGTAAGGAGACGATCCAAGTCTATCGTGGTTGTGCCACTGGAATAAAAAAGGTACTGGCCAAGTTCGACAGGGGCGATCTCGAGGACATGCTTTATCCGGGGACTCATACTATGCAACTCTCATGGCAGTTTACGGATGGCACACCTGTACAAGTCGAATGCACATTAAAAGTAATAGACCCAGGAAAAAAGTAAATTGACAACACCAAAGCGTCTTCATTTATTTTTTTTTCATTTATTAAATTTATATAGTCTTCTCACACTTTAAAATCTGATATGTTTTTTATTACAATTATCTTACGAACATATCTTGCATAAAAACCTTGGATACCGCAGGCGATATCGTCAAATACCCAGGACCCGTTCATGCATTTACAACCGAGGGAGAGACATGAACATCAAAAGCAGCATTATAGAATGTATCGGCGAAACTCCAATGGTGTACCTGAACAACTTCGCAGGGGGAACATATGCAAAAGTCGCGGCCAAGCTCGAAATGTTCAATCCGTACAGCATCAAGGACAGGCCTGTTTCGTATATGATATCGGAAGCCAAATCCCGGGGACAGATCACAAAGGACACCACCATAATCGAGGCCTCAAGCGGCAACACCGCAATCGCCTTGGCAACCATATGCACCATGAAAGGGTACCACCTGATAATCTGCATGTCCGAGATACAGAGCATCGAGCGCAGGAAGATGATATCGGCCCTGGGTGCAGAGCTCGTGCTCACACCCAAAGAAAAGGGAACCCGAGGTGCAAGGGAGAAGGCAAAGGAGCTTGCCGAGGAAATTTCGGATTCCTATTATATCTGTCAGCATTCCAATCCCGATAACATCAAGGCGCATATCGAGACAACGGCAGAGGAGCTGTGGAGGGACACAGAGGGTAAAATCGACGTTCTTGTTTGCGGCCTTGGAACTACAGGCACGGCAATGGGTGTGGCCAAGGTCATCAAACCCAGAAAACCGGAATTCAGGATAGTCGGAGTGGAGCCAGAACAGGCCCCCATACTCTCCCAGGGGATATTCAATCCCCATAGGATAATGGGTACGGCCCCGGGTTGGGTGCCTAACTTGTATGACCCATCTCTTGTGGACGACATCATCCTGGTATCAGAGAGCGAGGCCTTCGAGGCCGTAAGGACCTTGGCGAAATCGGAAGGACTTTTGGTTGGTATATCCTCTGGAGCTACAGCTCACGTTGGAAGAGAGCTGGCCAAAAGAAAGGAGAACAAGGAAAAACTGATCGTGTGCATATTTGCGGATAGCGGGGAGAGGTACCTGAGTGTGGATGGACTTTATTGATTTTTTTTTAACCCAATTTATTGAAAATGCAGAATATGATGCAATATTGCTAATTACCCACAAAAATAATTATTAAACACTTATCCGCGGACTTTCGAAATGCCCCTTAACCAGCACCCTCTCGATAGGTATATAAGTGTCCATCCCGTTTTGGCTTGTACCAAACATATTTGGGAGGTAAGAAAATATGAAAGACATAAGAAAGTACTTCAGGATTTCAATCCTCTTTCTTTTGGGGATATTTGTGTGCATGATCATCGTAGGAATGCTCGGTATGGTGGATAATGCCGAGGCTCAACCTCCGGGGACCGAAGAGAGGGTAACCACCAATCCCTACAACCAGACCAACCCTGTTGTGTATGGAGATTACATCGTTTGGCAAGATGCCAGAGATATAACTGATAACGGTTGGGATATCTATATGTACAACATAGCTACAGGAGTGGAATCTCCGGTTGTAACAAAAACTGGGAATCAGACAAATCCCGCGATATTCGGGAATAAGATAGTCTGGCAGGATGCCAGGGATTTCCAAAACGAGGGTTGGGATATCTATATGTTTGAAATCCCAAACGGACCGGAAACAAAAATTACTGATAATAGGGAGAACCAAACCCTTCCTGCAATACATGGAGATAAGATCGTATGGTCAGATGACAGGAATTCGTCCGTGCCTAGCCTGTGGACTTACGAAATATACTTGAACGACACGATTACGGGACAGGAAATGATGATATCAAATGACTCGTGGCCTCTTTTATATCCAGATATATATGAGGACATAATCGTGTGGCACAGGGATCTGGATACTGAGTTGGATATTTTTATGTTTGACTTAACCACGGGTCAGCAAACCATGGTGACAACTGATGGCTGGGCCCAGATGAGGCCCGCAATATACGGCGATTACATAATATGGGAGGACGAAAGGAACTTCGCTGTTGATGGCTGGGATATCTACGTCTATTCTTTCCCCGCCCAAAAAGAAGCGAGACTGACTGCCGATTCGGCCCACCAAATCGAACCTGACATCTTTGGCAACTATATAGTATGGACAGATACAAGGAACATGGTCTTGGCAACTGAGGACATCTACATGTTCAATCTGGCAATTGGAGAGGAGATTAGGATTACAGCTAACCTGGAATCACAGATCAACTCCAGTGTTGCCGGTGATATCATAGTGTGGCAGGACTATAGAAACAGCGCTACTTCAGGATGGGATATCTACATGTTCACAATTGACACGGACCACGACGGAGTCTCGGATTCCAAGGATGTTTTTCCGTACAATCCCAGTGACTATATGGATTCGGACAATGATGGGATAGGCGACAATGCCGATCAGGATGATGACAATGACAATGTTCGGGATGCGCTTGATGATTTCCCATTGGATCCGAGCGAATGGTTAGATACCGATTCTGATGGAGTCGGTAACGAAGCGGATCTGGATGATGACGATGACGGTATACCGGACACCCAGGACCCCTATCCTTTAAGCAATGTGAACATTTTCTTGGATGCCCTTAATGCTATCAACAATACGGTCGGGAACATCAATGATACCGTAAACGAGGTGATTTTGAATCTGAGCAGCATGACCACTGATATTAACGGTCTGAACTACGATTTAAACACCCTACAAACCCAGATGACAGGCTTGGCAAACAACTTAGCCGTGTATAACAGCTCCTTGACGGATTATATACTGGATGTTGTGGGTGATCTTAAGTCGTTTCAGGAGAACTCGAGCGATGATGTGGAGGGCCTCCAAAACGATCTCGAGGGATTGAACCAGTCCATGGATCAGGTGGAGGAGGCTCAGGAATCCATTGAAGAGAAAGTTCAAACAACCCAGGTCGTGGCGGGCGCAGTTCTGGCCACCGCCGTAGGGAACGTTGGTCTCACCGCGGCCGGGATAAGAGGAGCTGGTATGTTCGGCGGGGCCCTGGCAACTGAGGTGGGCACCGAGGTAGGAATCGAGGCGGCCGAAGGGGGAATCAAGAAGAAAAGAAAATCGAAAAAGTCAAAAAAGAAGGGGAATCCCGGACGTGTAAAGGAAGAGAAACCTGAGCTAAAGAGAAAAGGGCCCGAATTGGAAGTTGAGGAGGATATCTTCAAGGATGAGGAGTATAAGGAATAAATGGAAAACGTGCAAAGAACACAGGGACCCCTTCCAAAGCCCTGAGACAAGATAGGCACCCGCCAGCCGAGATTATATCCAATATCCGACATTATATCATCAACCACCAGTAAACCGTCCATCACGGGAGAGAATATTAAAAGGCCCAAGCGATAGAAATATATGTGAGAAAAGCAATAAACCAAAAAGGCCAAGGACAGAGCGTAAGGATGATTAAGGGGGATTTCCCAACCTGGGCCGAATAAAAGTACAAGGAGGTAGTTTATTTGACTGCACTGAAAGGAATATTGGTGAGGCTGAAAACGAAAAAGGAGTCAGGTGCTGGAACAGATGACCATATCTATATCGGCATTGTGGGATCTGGCGGAGGGGGCGAGTTTCCGCTTGATGTTATCGGTTTCAAGAACTTCCAGGAAGGATCCAAGGTGAAGTACTGGTTTGGAGATGTCTGGGAAGGTATCGCATTGAAGGAAGCTAAAAATCCGTTCCAGGCGAATAGATGGAATAATCCGTCATATCGTCACATAGACCTCGACAAGGTTGACTATGTATATCTTAGAAAGCACAGCCACAAAGGCGGTATCGATGATGATGCATGGAAGATGGAATCGGTACAGGTGACACTTTACGGACCCAAGCCTAAAAAACGAACATATTACTTGAGAGGGGACTTATGGCTTGCTAACGAGTATGGGTTGCAGGTGTGGCTGGAAGAAAAAACAGATCTGAAAAAAATTGGACAGCGAAAGAGAAAGGGGAAGGCAAAAGCAAAGGGAAAGAGAAAGTAGATCGATTTTTCAGCGGAATATTACTTTTTATTTATTTTTTATTATATACTTTCAGGCCCACCTATGTTCTGTTAGAATCAGATACAGCGTAAAGGAAAGAATGATCTAGTAATAGAAACTTTAAGTGGATTAAACCAAAATTATTAATGTTCAGAAGTGGATTCACCACTGCCCCTCAGAGGAAAATAATAAAGGGAGGAGCGCAGAAGCCTGCGAAATAAGAAAAAGTAAATGTAAAACTTATTTCAAGCAAGGTGCAGCGAAGGAGCGTGAAGCTAACAAGATTTAATGGAAATATTTACAATTATATTTTGTGGCAAACGCGCTTTCAAACAAAGAGAGCCGAGGCGGGGCTCCATGATAAAATACCGATAGTCCCTGGATAGGGAGGAGGTGAGCAAGAATGAGAAAAGCGATGACACTGGGAGCGGTTTTTGCTTTGTTGGCGATGGTATTCGCATTGGTCCCGGCAAACGTGGGCGCACCATCTGGAGGCGGAGGACAGTACGAGGCGTACTTCATCACAAAACCACTAAGCAGCGGAACCTGGGGGCCGTACACAAGGCTTTCCTATACTCCAACGGATACGAGGTGCGTTATGGTGGCCGCTGATGACGACGATCCCGGGCACCTGGTTGTGGTGTATGCGGATAACCTTGCAGGACAATACGATTGGTACTACAGGGAAAGCTTCGACTTTGGCACGACATGGACTCCCCAAGCGATAGCGGTGGATCCTTCCTTCGAGATCATAGTAAGCGATATGTTCAGTTGTGCCATAGACATGGGTGACAACGGTTATGTTCACATGGTATTCTGCCGGGAAAAGCAGTTCAACACGAACCAGCCAGTGGGAGTCTACTACGCAAGATTTGACGGAACAAGCTGGACGCCACCGATTATCATCAAGGAGAATTTATCACCAGGTACATTGTGGTTGTACACAGCGGATATTACGGTGGGTGCAAACGATGATACGATTCATATTGCTTATGGATCGGATTATCCCGGTAATGACAATGGCGATACATGGTACTCGAGAAGCACGGATGGCGGTAATACTTGGTCCACCCCTGTGAATATCAATCAAGACCCAGCAATGGACGTTGGCTATCGTCCCTCTTTGGCTGCGGATAGTATCGGTAACGTCTACAAGTGCAATGACGGCGGCTGGCCAGGTTATATGTGGTTCCGTCGAAGCGCCACCAATGGATTCACCTGGAATCCTCATCAGCAGATCGGAAATCCACCTTTGGATGAGCATAGAAGACCTATTACCATGTGCGACGATGAGGGCAACGTCTACATAGTCTACGCAAGGGAGGCTGCAAATTTCGCATTCAGGTACAAATACAGCAACAACAATGGTATAACGTGGATCCCTTCACAGACAGGAGGATTCGTACTGTCATCCCCTATAGTAGGGATGGGGTATTGGTATCTCGCGGAGTTGGACGATTACGGATATATACATATCGCCTACGGCAGCACGGCAACAGGTGTTATGGAAACCTATTATATGAAAATAGATACACAAGGGAACATAATCGATTCTCCGCAGATAATCACTCCAGACGATGGGAATCCCTCCTATCCAAATGGTCTTGACGTGGACGATGATCAGGTTTACATTACCACAAAGGATTACGTTCCATTGATAGAAGCATCGATAGAGATCCATCCGGAGACTTTGAACCTAAAGAGCAAGGGCAAGTGGGTCACGTGCATAATCGAGCTGCCCGAAGGCTATGATTACATGGACATCGATCCCACCACAGTATATCTGGAAGGCGACATCCCGGCCGAGAAACCGGTTTTCACAGGCCATTCGTTGAATGTGAAGTTCGACAGGTCAGCACTGGAAGAAAAGCTCAGCCCGGGAGATGGCATCGTCCTGACAGTGACTGGGCAGTTGAACAACGGCATCGGTTTCACAGGCACGGATACCATTAGAGCGATATAGACCTGCATGATACAACCATATCCCAAACCCCTCTTTCTTTTTTTTATTTTTTAAGCACGTAGATTTTTCGTTTTTACTTGGAAATGAAACAGAAAAATTAATATTCAACGAGATGTATACAAATAAAAATTATCGGGAGAAGATAAAATGGCCGAGGATATTTCGAATATGATCTACAGATTGGTGCTGAGGCAGAGTCTGCATGAGATCATCAACGATTGTAACCAGTTGAAGGAGATCAAGGAGATATTAAAAAATGAGGATATCAACATCTATTATGTGGGGTTGGAGGAGGATCTCGATATACTCAGATTGAAGTCTCATAGAATATCCGAGAAAATCGATTATGAGAACCCAATCGAATGGGAGGAAGAGGTGAACACGATCAAGGGCGAGTGGGAGGGAATATGGAAGTCAATTGAAAGAAAAACAAATATCAAAAAGTTGATCAGTGAGGCCGAGAAAATCTCGGAAAAGAAAAAGATCAAAATGGGAAAAAAAGACAGAAAACTCGAACAGGCTATCGAGTTATTGAAACTTCATCAACCGAAGGAAAAAGAGTAATTTTTTTTGACTGAAAACGACACCATTTATCACAAAATAAAAATCATTTCCCTGCTATCTTTTGGATATGTGACTTTATTTTATCTTTCACATCTTTCAGGCCCTCATGACCCTGGATGTGCAGGGCGTCCATATCCTTGATCTTACCGGTGGATAGTATCACGGATACGTAATCCCACTGATCTTCAATCGAGATATCATTGCATATCTGCAGCCAGAAATCAACTATGTCCCTGATTTTTTCGACCTTGGTGCTGATTTCAATGTATGCGGAGGTTAAAAAGGCCGCCGCCAATTCTTTTTTGGTTATCGTCATATCCGAAGCTTGCTGGTCAAATTCTTTTTTTATATTCGAATAAATGTTATTGATGAAATCTGTCCCTCCTGCCCTGATCTTGAGCTCCATTATACGGCCTGTGGTTAAAATCGCAGCGATCAGATCCCGGTCATCGTATATCTCAACATTGTCTTTTATTTGTACCCATTGTTCAACGATATCTCTGATATTTTCCACAGTATCGCTCCTGGAAATACTGGCCGAGGTGAGGAGAGCAAAGACCATTTCTTTTTGTAAATCTGCAGACTCTATTTTTCTGCTCATAATATTCGTATTGATATCGTTTATTATCGAATTGATAATATTGGGGTCATCGATTTCAAATCGATAGTCCATAATTCTACCTGTAGCGAGCATGGCAGAGACATAATCCAGATCATCCTTCAGTTTAACGTTTTTTCGAATGATGTCCCAGAGGGCGACTATGGACTGGGTGGATTCCACTTGATATGTATGTGATACCAATGTGGATGTTAGAAATGCTGAGATCTCATCATTATTCGAGATATTGATAATTTGCATCACGGAAATCCTCTCCTTCTCGTTGGCCATTATTTTATTTTTATCGAAAAGGAATAATCGATAGAGTATAAATTTGTTTGGATATAATTATGATTTTAAAATTCACCTAGAAGGCCCTTTTCTTGCGTAAACAAGCCCAAAAAGAGGGCTTGCAGGTCCATCATTTTTCTCAGAATTAGTAATCAAATGTGATTTCCTTGTCAAAAGTATTTAATCGATACCTCTGTAATAATATATCTAACTATTATATTAATTAACGTAAGGAGAGAAAATAAGGTTGTAAGGGTAAAACGTACGAAACTTGGCCAAAACTGGCAACCGTAAATCAACCGGGTGATTCACCTTCGGTAGATAATCTCGTGATAACAACTAATGGAAGGAATCGTTAACCAAACTAGAAGGGATAGAAATGGCAAAAGTAAAACATATGTTGAAGAAGATGCTTGTGATCGGGGATCCGGCCGTAGGGAAAACCAGCCTGATCAGGAGGTTTGTGCATGATAGGTTTGACGATGATTATATCACAACGATAGGCACAAAAACCTCCGCCAAGGCTCTACATATACGCATGACCAAGGAATATGTCGACCTCAAACTTCAGATATGGGACATACTGGGTCAGAAAGGCTATTCAAGATTGCAGCATTCCAGTTTCTTGGGCACACACGGTGTTTTCATTGTTGCGGATGTAACGAGAAAGAAGACGTTACTGAGTATTAAGAACTATTGGATTCCAAAGGTGCAATACATAGTAGGTAAAATACCCTTTATCATACTTGCCAATAAAAACGACCTAGTTAAAAATGCGGAATTCACCAAAGAGGAACTGAGAGAGTTCGCTTCCGAATATAATGTACCGTTCTATCTGACAAGCGCAAAAACAGGTAACAACGTCAACCTGGCCTTCAATACAATAGTGAAAAGGATGATCGAATTCAATAGCACCACTGCTCCAAAACCCAAAAAATCAATTGTGATTCATCCTCGTCTGTTGTATGAGGGGGACAAAAGCAAGATCACCCAACTCATCGATAGAATAATCGACGATTTTTGCAGGGAATATGGCGGCCATGAGGATGCAATGCCTGTTATAAGAAAACAATTTGAGCTTGCAAAGTTGAATCTTAACAACCCTACTTTAGAGGCATTAAAGGATGCCATTGATAGATTGGCGAAGATCGAGATGGACTTTATAAGAAAAGACATAGCAGAGGCCAATCGCACGAAAAGGCTCAATTGGATCCAGGAGAGCAAAGTGAATTAATGAAAATTATTCATCGGTTGTTGTTAAATGGATCGGGACCTTAACATGCCAAACGAACGGAAGAAAAAGGGTTTTACACTTTGGGTAGTAATAATGCTTCTTTTATCTGCACTCACCTCGATATTCTTATGGGATGAAGCAATTTTCGCAAAAGCTGAAGAATCCATGGACACCGTGACTACGATTACAGATCCAGATAATGGGGACAATTTTGGCTGGAATGTATCCTGGATCGGGGATGTGAACGGCGATGGTTTTGACGATATCATTGCCGGGGCGCCTTATGCGGACAGGTATGCTGATGATATTTGGTGGGATTCCCGTTGGCCGTACCGCAGAAAATTAACCTTCGACAACAGCGGGCAATCAGAGGATCTGGTGAATTTCCCTGTCCTAATCAATTTAAGTGCATCGAATTTTAATTATTCGAAAGCGAAATTGGATGGTTCTGATCTGCGGTTCATAGATAATAACGGTGCAACGGAGTTAAAGTATCATATCGAGGAATGGGATACATCCGGTAACAGTTTTATCTGGGTGAATGTCACTGACATTGAAGGAAGCTCATCCTCCGATTACATTTGGATGTATTACAACAACTCGGATGCATCCTATGCTCAGGACATTGAGGGGACATATGATTCGAACTTCTCTGCGGTATGGCATCTGAATGAGACCTCAGGCACCCATTTTGACGCCACGGCAAACGACAACGACGGGACCCCTCAAGGCGGAGTTGTGCAAAATTCTGGTGGGAAGGTAGATGGAGCCGATGATTTCAACGGTACTACAGATTATATTAATTGCGGAACAAGCGACAGTCTGAACATTACCACAGCTATAACAATTGAAGCGTGGGTCAGGCCGGAAGGTATTGATCACGCCACTGACGATTTAAATGTTGTTCATAAGTATGCAAGTAGCGATAGGTCTTACGTTCTATATTTTGACGATGATGGAGGCGATTTCGATGATTGGTACTTTAAATTAAGTTCAAGCGGTTCTGCTACTGATGGAAGTATACTAGTTCA
>CP070739.1:629622-633619 GCA_020347705.1 Methanomassiliicoccales archaeon
TCCCAGTAATTGCCCCCCACAGCGTACGATAGGTTCCAGGAATTGATGCTGTTGTCGTATCCATGCAGGGTATTTGAAATGAAGTTGTTGTGATAAATCAGGTTGTTGCTTGATCCTTCAAGTGAAACCCCTTCATTGTTACCAAATAGGGTATTACCAGAGATCGTGTAGCCATCAGAAGATTCCAGGCGGATTCCGTATTGGGTGCTTATACTGCCGTTGTTACCAGAGATCGTCCCCCCGGTGCAACTGTTTAGGTAGATGCCGATCCTATGATCCGATATGTTATTGCCTGAGATAATGTTGTTATCGGAATTACCGGAGTAGACGGCAATATCGTTGTTTTCGATTCTGTTATTCGAGATAGTGTTATCATTGCCGTTATTTATAATATGGATTGCGCTCTGAATATTCCAGGTGATGTTGTTTTCGGAAATATTGTTATTATTACACCAGAGAATAAGAAATAAACCCCAATTATTGTCCGATACATTGTTATCCAAAATATCGTTGCCTGCTGAATTACTGAGGTAGATGCCTTCATCGGTGTTGGAAACCACATCATTTCCCGTTACAGTATTATTGTTGCTTGAAAGAGAGAGTAGAATTCCCCTGCCATTGTGCGAGATGTTGTTATCCAAAATCTTATTGTCGGTACATGATGTAAACAGCACTATGCCGTGATTCGGATTCCAGCTTATGTTGTTTCCTGAAATCGTATTATTGTTGCTTGATGTATACAGATACATACCTTCCCAAAGGTTTAAAAGCTCGTTTTGAGAAATCGTGTTGTTGCTGGAGGAGGTGAGATACACGCCGTACTGGTTATCCGAAACGTTGTTGTCCAGAATCCTGTTATTGTTGGAATAAAGTAGATGAACGCCTTCCAGACTGTCCGAGATGTTGTTTTCAGAAATTGTGATGTTGATGCTGGATTGTAAGTATATACCATAATTGTTATTGGATGTAATATTGTTGCGGGAAATTATGCTATCGCTGGAATTAAAAACGTGGATTCCATTTTGACCGCTCAGGGTAACCTCATTGCCTGTGATTTCTGCAAATGAATTGTAAAGGCAAACTGCTCCAATATCGTTATAACTCATAATGTTGTCAGAAATTGTGTTGTTAGCGGAATTTTGGATTTTAATTGCGTAATCGGAAGCATGATAACTGTCCGCTATCTCCTTTTCTGTGAGGGTTCGATTGTAGATTTTGATCTCGTCGATTTTACCGTGGAAATCCCAACCGTCAAAGTATTTACCCATCTGCATAGGACCTGTACCGATATAAGATCCAGCCGAAATATCACGTACTTCTAATTTTCCGTCCCTGTATAACCTTCTTTCCCTGGTAACACCATCGTAGGTTCCAGCCCAATGGTGCCATTCATTGATATCGGGATATTGAATTGTAGTATCGAGGTCATCACCCCAGAACGCAAATGTGAATTTATCTTCCACTCGATATCCAAAATGCAATCCCTCATTTTGTGCTTCTATGCCATGTGAGATAATAATATCACCGGTACCATTGCTTTCCCTATAGGTCCAAGCTTCCAGTGTAAAGGACTTCCCGGCTCCCCCTATCTGCAAACTGGAACCGGCACCGACATCAACATAATCATCAATATCGTCAAATGTTCCCGCCCTTCCGAATTTACCTGTTGTTGTGGTTGCATCGTCATAGGCAGTTCCATTGTTTCCTAAACCCGAATAATCATGAACCTCACCTGAGGTTCCATTCCAGGATGCCTCGTCCATCTTCCAGTACGCGACCAGGCCGTTTGTGTCGATATCTGTCTTGCCGGAGATATTGTTCCTACGGATCTTATTGTCGTGGGAATTTTCAAGGTGGATATTATCCTGTCCGTTTCCCTTTAGGGTATTGTTTGAAATGGTATTGTGACTTGAGTTAAAAAGATGGATTCCGTCATGGCCGTTTGTGCATACCGTGTTGTTATCCAATGTGTTGCCTGTGGAATTCCGAAGATAAATCCCATGTTGGGAAAAGGACGAGAGATATATGTCTTCTATCTCGGCTTTCGAAAGGGTGCGGTTGTAGATTTTGACCTCGTCGATTAAACTATTAAAGAATAGAGAAGGAGTCGGACTTTCAGTCGCACCTGCCCCAATTCTCAAAGGTTTATTGGGATTTTGCATGAAACCGACACTTAAAGGTCCTCCAACCAACACTCCATCATTATAGAAAAGCATGTCAGAGCCAGTGTAAACCGCCGATAAATGAATCCACTCACCCAAGACAACTGGATTCCCATCGATCCCGTTCCATATGAGTCCGTTATCGCGAGTATAGAACTGCCAAATCTCATTATTTTTGGCATAGATCATATACCCGCAATGTACGCTGGTATCATCTCTCGAGCAAATTGCGGTTTGATGAGACTCACCTGTCCAATCATCAACCCGGGCCCAGAGGGATATTGTGAATTCTGTTGGATTTAAACTCGGATCGTACGGCACCTCGATATAGTCATCCACACCGTCAAAATCTCCTGCACTACCGAAAATTCCATTGAGCGTTTTATTTGCACTGCCGTAGCTTGTTCCATGATTTCCTAAATCCGAATAATCATGAACCTCCCCTGGGGTTCCTTTCCAGGATGTCTCGTCCATTTTCCAGTACCCCACAAGCCCCCTGGAATCGAGGGTCCCTGAATCGAAAACAGTGTTATTTTGGATTATATTGCCGTGGGAATTGTCCAGATGGATATTATCATATACATTTTCTCTGAGGCCATTGGAAGTCACCTTATTATCGTTGGAATATACAATATGTATGCCGTCGTGGCTGCTTTGATTTATGGTATTGTTGATAAGAGTATTTCCATCCGAGTGGGAAAGGTAGATTCCGTTTTGGGAAACCTGAAACCTGTCAAATATCTCCCTTGGCGAGAGCGTGCGGTTGTAGATTGCAACCTCGTCTATGAGGCCGTCGAAGCATCTATCTGACCAAGAGGGATGAGGATTTTCCCCTATGCACAACGGGTATGATGTGATTTCTATCTCACCTACCCTGGGATTATCATGGTCATCACCATATTCCTCCACACCGTTTACGTATATCCGAGCCAATCCGGATTCACTATCGAAGGTCCCAGCGACATATGTCCACTGACCAAGGGGAATGACTGTTTCGGAAAATCGTGCGATCCACAAACCGCCTGTGAAGATGTTCATCTGGACTATATTTGAGTTTTGTCTTACCATCATGCCATATGCACCCCCTTTATCGACAATCGTTATATGTTTTCCTGTGTAGGATTCCAGGTTTATCCAGGCCTCGATGGTGATGTTCTTTGAGATATTCAAGCTGTCAGAGCTGGGAATGTCGATATACTGGTTATTGGAGAATTCGAAGTCACCTGCTCTTTTAAATTTTCCGGTTGTTGTGGTAACACCGTTTACAGCTGTTCCGTCATTTCCCAATCCCGAGTGGTCAACCACTTCACTTGCTGCCCCGACCCAGGACTCCTCATCCATCTTCCAGTGCCCCGCTAGGTTCTTTGTATCCATGTCATCCCGACCGAAAATACCGTTATTCAGGATTCTGTTATCGCGAGAGTTTTCGAGATGGATATTATCCATTTTGTTTCCATTCAGCATATTATGGGTAACATTGTTTTCGCTTGAATTCATTAGATATATTCCGCTTTCCCTGTTGGAACAGACGGTATTATTCGAAACGGTATTGTTATTAGAAGAATCGAGAAGGATGCCCACATTGCTGGAGCTCATATTATTGTAGGTAATTTCGTTGTCTTCGGAATCAATGATTCTTATTCCGCATTTGGAAAAATGATTAAGTTTGGCAATCTCAGCTTCGGAAAACGTATAATTGTAGATTATCACCTCGTCGATTGCGCCTTTCCAATTATCATTCCATGTCCACCCTATTCGTAGTGGATCCTCCCCGGCATGAATTCCTCCGGAATGCGGTTGTGAACCTCGTAAGATACCATTCACGTAAATGCGAA
>CP070739.1:633719-637152 GCA_020347705.1 Methanomassiliicoccales archaeon
CCCTGATATTTGCCATCTCAAAATGAAAAGGATTCAAACCTGCCTCCGAAATTGCGTAGCGAAAGGTGTGCTCATGCAGCCTCGGGGAGCACGAGGCCACAACCACCCTGTTGAGCTTTTTCTTCTTTATGGCATCTTTTATCATTTCCTGCCCTGATTCTGAGCACATGAACTCGTGGTTCTTTGAAAAAACCACATCGGGCAGGGTACCTGCGAATTTGGCTACCTCCTTGACATCCACGACCTTGGCGATGTTGGCCCCGCAGTGGCAGATGAACACACCCAATCTGGGTTTTTCAGTCTTTTTTTTGCTCATAGAATCGCGCATCACGATAAAGGGTATGTTGAGTTATAAAATCTTCTCTTTAAAAAGGAGTAAACCTTCTTATACGAGCTAAACATTGTCTGAATTCACCTAAAAATGAGGAACCGGGAGGAATCGAGATGAAGACCTGTGACTGTGAAGATATCTATTGGGATGGCAGACATTACGATAAGAAATATCAGGACTTAGCAGAAGACATTCCATTTTACCTCCGACAGGTAGAAAAATACGGTGAGCCGGTTCTGGAGCTGGCCTGCGGTACAGGTAGGGTCACCATCCCCATCGCAGAGAAGGGATTCGATATCACTGGACTGGATATCTCGGAGCCAATGCTCGCTTTGGCTAAAGAGAAGGCCGCTGAGAGGAAGGTGGACGTAAAATGGATTCTAGCCGATTATCGAGACTTCAAGTTGGATACGAAATTCAACCTGATAATCATCCCTTTCAACTCCATGGCACATATTCTTGACCTGGAAAGCCTCAACGCGTGTTTTTCCAGGGTTAAAGAGCATTTGACGGCCTCTGGGAGGTTCATCGTAGATTACTTCAATCCGAGACTGGATTTTTTGCTAAGGGATCCTTCGTCCCGCAGACTTATAAAAGAGTATCCGGACCCTGATGGCAAGGGCATCGTGGTTATTTACGAAACCAATGTATATGATGCCGTTACCCAGATAAACAGGATCAAATGGTATTATAAAATAGGGGATGAAGGAAAGGAATGGATAAAGGAATTGAACATGCGCATCTATTATCCTCAGGAGCTCGATGAGCTTTTGTTGCTCAATGGGTTTAAAATTGAGGTGAAATACGGGAATTTCGACGAAACACCCTTCGAATCGCAGTCCCCAAAACAGCTTATAGTATGCAGAAAGTCCTAAAAATTGATTACATATGCCCAATATATTTTATATCATTTATTCAATATAGGATGTATAAAAGGAGTTAGGATGAATTTAAGGAGTTGAGGTAATGAAACACAAATCTGTATACACCTGTTGGGCGGTGGGCCTGCTGGTGATATTATCTGTTTTGGTTTTACTTTCAACCGACTTTGGCACTCTTAAGGCAAAGGGAGCGGTGCCGACATTATCAGAGGAATGGGTATATGAGGAGGGTTCCAATGTTGTCTTTGATGTGGTATACACGGACGTTGATGGTGACGAAGGAACTGTGCACCTTTACCTCGATGACCAACCCTTCGAAATGACCCCGGATCCATATACTGAACCTTTGACAGGTCAATACTTTGACGTTTATATAGTTGGAACATCTATCGACGATAACACTGAGTTCTACTTTTATGCCGAGGATTCAACCGGCAATGACACCTACCTCGATAATAATGGATATGTGTTTTTGGTTGGGGATTATTTAGGATGGGGCGAAAAACCGAACTTATCAAATCCCACAGTCCGTAATGATGAATCTTCTCATGTCTATGTATTCAACGTGGATTATCAGGATCCAGATGGTGATGGGGGATACATACTGCTCAACTTGTTCAATGAAACTGATATGGATATCTATGAAATGGACCCCACGACAGGAAATCCTCGTGATGGCCAGGAGTTCGAGGTCTCTATTCCTGAATCAGATGTTGGTGAAGATTGGACATTTTATATTGAAACATGGGACGCCAACGGCAGTTATAATAGCTTATATGATACCGGGGGAAATAACTTTATCGTAAGGAATGTCCTTGTTTCAGATGGGTCTACAAATGGGGGTGGAGATACTAACGGAGATGTTAATGGAAATGACAATGGAGATGGCAATGGAGGAACCCCCATTTGGGCAGGTTGGTTTGACAACCCCGAGGTGGTCGTGGGTATAGTTGGTCTCGTAGCCATAGGATGCGGCTCTGCATTCGGATTATATAGAAGGAAGAAGAAGCACGGGCGTTTTTCAGAGCTATTAACCAAGTTGGACCAAATATATGGCTCCTACAAATTGAATCCACAAAGATGCGAAACCGAGCTTGAGAGGATGAAGTCCACTATCAATGAAGACCTAAAGAGAAGCACCATCGACGAGAACAATTACTCTATCCTCAAAACGCGCATAGATGAGATATTGGCTGAGATCAGAAGTCAGGCCATGAAAACCCAAGTTTCCGAATTGCCAAAGGACATCGAGCTGAAAATCAAGGACATGCTCATCGACGGCAAGTTAACGAGGGAGGAATACGACAAGATATTACCAGTCATCAAGGGATCCGATATGGCCACTGATGATAAAGAGAAGATGAAGAAGATGGTGGAGTCCTGGGTGAAGGAAGATAAACAGGGATAAAAAGGGATTAGTTACTCAAAACCTCACAGGCTCTCTAAACTCCCCAAAGACCTCTTTTAAGACCCCTGTGATTTCTCCCACGGTAGCATAGGATTTTACGCAATCGATTATATAAGGCATGAGGTTCTCATCGGAAGCCGCTGCTCTTTTCAATTTTTCAAGGGACTCTGTCACGGCCTCTTTATCTCGTTTTGCTTTTACTGAATTCAATCTTTTTATCTGCTCTTCTGCCAAAGTAGGGTCGTACTCGTGAAATTCTATATTTCTTTCCTCCTCTTCGATTCGGTACCTATTGACCCCGACCTTGACCTCCTCGCCTGATTGTATCTTCCTCTCGTGAAGATAGGCTTGTTTCGAGACCTCGCTTTGGATGTAGCCCTCTGAAATCGCTTTTACAATCCCTCCTGAGTCCTCAACCTTCTTCATGCAGGTCCTGATCTTATTCTCGAGTTCGTTGGTCAGGGATTCCACGTAATATGAGCCTGCCAGAGGATCCACGGTATCGCAGAGCCCCATCTCCTCCATAAGTATCTGCATGGTCCGAAGTGAAATTAAAGCTGCTTTTTTTGAGGGTATGGTATAGGCTTCATCGTAGGAGCACAGGGCCATGGTCTGGGTACCGGAAAGAGCTGAAATCAAGGCGTAATAGGCCCCTCTTGCGATGTTATTTTCAGGTTGCTCGATGGTAAGTCCGCCGCCTCCACCTCCTGCGATCATCTTCATCATCATGGCCTTGGGATTCTTGGCCCCAAAGTCCTCCTTTACTATCCTGGCCCAGAGCCTTCGTGCGGCCCTGAACTTGGCCACCTGCTC
>CP070739.1:637252-641017 GCA_020347705.1 Methanomassiliicoccales archaeon
AGTGTATGCCCTGTTTGCCACAACCCTGTTGCTTTAGGTTCTAAAAAATGCGATCACTGCGGTGCTTCCATTGAAGGAAATGTCGGTGGATTGGGTTTTGATTCCAACGATATCCAAAATCAAAAAAAGAGTAAAGATAAGATTTTTAGGGATTTTGTCAAGCGCTGGGAAAAGGTTGAAGGATCATCCGAGCACAAGGAAAGTCAAAATAAATGCCCATTATGCGGGGTTAAACTTAGGTTACCTCCATTCAAATGTACGGACTGCGACAGATATTACGAAGTGGATGACCTACTAAGAGCCGCAGATGGCATGCCAAGATGTCCTTCCTGCAAATCCCCAGTGGAGCTCTGCTCCCAATTGGATTATGAAAAAGGCCCAAAAATAGAAAAATGCAGGGAGTGTGGCTATAGATTTAAAGGAATAGAAGGGGTAATTGGTGAAAGGCCCCCAGAATCCCCAAGAACCGAAACTGGCCAAGAATTATCACAGAGAGATGAGGAGGAAGAGGAAGAAACAGAGGAGGAAGTTGAATCATATGAATGCCCCGAATGCGGATCTCCAGTAGGCCCTACTTCAACCAAATGTCCAACTTGTGGCGTTCCTTTCGTGGATTTCGATGAATTGCCTGATGAACTCATGGGAACATCCATTGAGGATTTAGGAGAAACTGGAAAGCAAAAACGTACGATTCACGAGACAGTGATAGAAGAATTTGAATGCCCAATTTGCAGCGGTACCGTCTCTGAGGACGACATCAAATGTCCAAGCTGTGGTGTTGAGTTCACGGATTTTGAAGAGTCAACCGATCAGCTCACGGAATCAGGGCTGGAGGAATTGGAGAAATTTATCGAAGAAACGGCAGCCGAGCTTGGAATGGATGAGAGAGCGGACGTGGGAGTCCCATCCTCAAAAAGGGATATCGAGAAGGGCGAGAGAGTAGGGGGAATTCCCTCGGAAACTCCCGTGGATGAACAAAAAGAATACCCGGATGAGGCTTTGGATTCACTTCTTGATGAGCTTGATTTCGACGATTTAAAGGAGATGGCCGCACAAAAGAAGGTTCACAAAGGCGAGGAGGGTAACAATTGTCATCTGTGCAAAACTGCGATTTCAAAGGAAGATAATTTCTGTCCGAAATGCGGTATGATAACTACCGAGGATATGGGTATCGATAAAAAACAGCTTGAAGACTTCCTCGAGAAAATACGAAAAGTTGTGAAGGTGATGCAAACTCCGGCTAAGGCTGGAGAGGTAAAGGTTAAGCTGCAATCATTGAATAAAAAGATCTCAAAAGACCTCATGGACGAGAGTCTTTGGTTTAAAAGGGGTCTTCTTTTGGGCAACATCGGCTCTTACAAGAAGGCCCTTAAATCCTTCGATACCGTAATCAGTATAAATCCCCAACATAAGAAAATATGGCTTGCCAGGGCCAACATATTGAGTAAGATCAATAGAATTGAGGAAGCTTCGGAATGCTATAAGAGGGCCATTGATGTAATATCACAGGATTGGCCTAAAAAGGCCCTCATAGAGGAGGAAACCGAAAGGAAACCCATACCAAGACCTGTAAAGAGACCTCTTCGACCAGAAAAATTGAAGCCTGAGTTGGGCCTGACAAAAGGAATAAAACCAAGGAAAATCGAAGTAGGTATCGGCCTCACCAACGGTATGAAAAAGAGCAGACGAGGACTCACAGTTGGCCTTACTAATGGCCTGAAAAAAGGCAAACGGGGGCTCACAAACGGACTCACGAACGGCCTTACGAACGGCGTAAAAAGGGGCAGAAGAGGCCTTACCAACGGCCTTACAAATGGCCTAACGAACGGTGTAAAAAGGGGCAGAAGAGGCCTTACGAATGGACTCACAAACGGACTCACGAATGGACTCACCAATGGCCTTACTAATGGCTTGAAAAGAAGCAGACTTGGATTCACAAACGGACTCACCAACGGATTGACAAACGGACTTACAAATGGTCTTCGGGCTTTAAAAACCGGATTTACCAACGGTATCACCAACGGCAACGGTATCACAAATGGTCTTGGAGGAAGGTACGGATTAATGGAGGGAAAGAGTGCAAAGGGCAGATTGCTCATGGTGGTGGCCATCGTCGTATTGCTGATATTCACCCCCTATATCTTGTTAATGTCCCATAAGCCTCCACCTTCCATCGTCATCGACGGTAGATTTGGTGACTGGAACGGAGTACTGATGACGGCCGATGGTAGTGAAGCAATCCCTTTCAATCCCAATGTGGATATAGTGGACTATCGTGTGGATGGAAGACAAGTAGAGCTTTCGTTCTACTTACAGGTTGATGGCAGGATGCTTGCAGGTGAACCTGGTGGTGAGAAACATGTTGATACGGCTTATATCTTCATCGATTCGGACCTTAATCCGGATACAGGATATTATATCAAGGGTATCGGTGCCGATTACATGATGGAAATATATGGCTGGGAAGGAGAGGTCATCGAAAGCAATATCTATACCTATACCAATGTGATTCAAGATTGGAATCTATGGGAGGAATTGGGTAAAATCTCTGCCGCGGCCACGGATTCCGAACTGGAGGCCCAAATTTCGTATTCAACAATGTATCTGCGGAATTCGGAAGTTGTTGACGTGCTGTTTTATATGCAGAGTTGGGATGACTTCGAGGATTATTCAGATACGGTTATATGCAATGAGAAAGGCGTCTTATCGGTTTCGCAGCAGGGTGTAGGTGAAGGCGTAATAAGTGGCGATGGCAATAGGGTGCTTAGACTGGATTTGGAAGCGAAAAATTCCGATATATTGGTGGACGAGTTGCGCGCCATACGAACAGGAGTTGGAACTGATGGGGATGTTGAAAGGATAAGGCTTGAGAACGCGAACAACAATTTGATTGCCATTGGCACTTTAAGCGGCGGTATCGCAACATTCCGACCTGAGCTGTCATTATCCGAGGGACAAAGCACAACCCTCTTTCTCGTTGTGGATGTGAGTGGAAGTGCGGCCGTGGAAAACTCCATCGGGTTTTCTGTTATGAACAACCATGATATAATGACTGACAGTGGTACTGTATTTTTAAAACGCAACAAACCAGATGAACAGTCTTATGAAAACAGTTATTTGGCGAGTGTCCCTGACAACATAGTAATCGACGGTGCCTTTGCAGATTGGAGCAATGGGTATGTGCGCAACGACACCTACCAGGATGTGAAGAGTGCAAGCTTGGATATTCTAAAATACGGTGTATCGAACACCGAGGATTGTGCGGCGTTCTATCTGAATGTGGATGACGAGATGTGTGGTGGTGTGAAGGTTCCATATTGGAACAGAAAAACCCACTCAAAACCCATAATTGCGGAGGGACCACCAGGAGGAGCTGCTCCTATTCGTGAATTACAACCCAAGACCGGGGAGGACGTAGTTTACATCTTAATAGACACTATTTCAGAAACCGGTTACAGGGGTTCACTTCCTATAAATGCCAGCCTTATGATCGAGATCAAAGGAAGACATAACAGGGTGATAAGCAGTAATTATTATGAATGGACAGGAAGTCATGCTATGGATTGGGACTGGGAGGAACGCGGCCTGGTCCAGGTGGGATTGGATTCAGTGAGGATGGAGATAGGCATCGACTGGGACGAAATAGGTATAGATCCCCACAATGAATATTTCGAGGCCTACTTTATGACCACTGACTGGGAAAAGAAAAACTCGGATGATTCGGATAGCACTCTACCATTTTCACTGACCCAGACTCTAATGGAT
>CP070739.1:641117-644384 GCA_020347705.1 Methanomassiliicoccales archaeon
AGCTTTGTAAAAAGGTGGATATGCATACCATGGGGCATTTTATTTTTGGTCTACCTGGAGAGACAGAGGAGACTGCCCAAGAGACTATCGAATATGTTACCACGTCTGGGCTTGACTACATGCAATGCTACTGTGCAGTACCCTATCCTAAGACTCCTCTTGGAGATATGGCAAAGGAGAAAGGATGGCTTACTGCAAAACGTTGGTCTGATTACGATTTCGGTGGCCGCTCAGTGATGAATATCGGAACGGTTTCTCCTGATGACATTGACCGCTATAGGCGTACTGCCTTTCGGAAGTTTTATCTGCGACCTCGTTTCATACTTAAACAGTTAAAACTGATAACATCCCTTCGTCAATTTATAAAGGCAGCAAGTTTTATGAAATGGATGAGGACCAAACCGAAGAGAAGAAAATAGATAATAATTCACCGCGGAGGACGCCCCGGATAAATAGCTTTGCCATTTTGAAATATACATTGTCTCAGTTGAATAAGATACACATTACATAGGGCACGCATTTCATTTAGTAAAAAATTTAACAGGGCAGGCAAAGATCGCTGAGAAGATAAAAAAAACGAACAGTTTGATTCTATAATTAAAAACTGTTATGATTTTAATATTAAAAAACTCTGTGGCTCCCCCGTTAGATAGCAAACATTGTGGAACAGGTAATTTTATCCAATATGGTAGGCATCTAACATAGTTTATCTTCTCTATAGTAAATATCTAACGGGGTGAATCCACGTTCTCTGCGGTTAGCTAAACTTTTGCGAGAAGAGAACAACAGTAAGGAGCACTCGCAATGGGGGAAATTGAAGTATCGGTAGTAATCCCTTGTCTCAATGAGGAGAAGACGTTACCTGCTTGTATTGAAACAGCCAAGAGGGCAATGGTTGAAGCTCATATATCGGGTGAGGTCATCGTAGCAGATAACGGTTCTACCGATCAATCTGTAGAGGTTGCGAATGAACATGGCGCACGGGTAGTGCATGCCCCTCGCAAAGGATATGGAAACGCGCTTATCTGCGGTATGCGTGCTTCCAAAGGGAAGTTTCTAATTATGGCAGATGCTGATGGATCCTACGATTATAATGACATACCAGAATTTACTTCTCCACTGAGGGAAGGAGCTGATTTCGTTATCGGTTCAAGAATCAAAGGTACCATTCATCCAGGAGCAATGCCTTTCCTCAATCGATATCTTGGGACGCCTGTACTCACTTTTTTCATCAATCTTTTCTTTGGACCTAAGATATCCGATGTAAATTGTGGGATGCGGGCTCTTTCTAAAAGGGCGTTTGAAAGCATGAACCTCAGGGCAGGTGGGATGGAATTTGCCTCAGAAATGGTTATTAAAGCCTCTCTGTTAGTTCTGAAAATAGTGGAGATTCCTACCTCTCTGTTTCCTGACAATCGTGATCGACCACCGCACCTGAGACCATTCAGGGACGGCTGGCGTCATTTGAGATTTATGCTTCTCTTCACTCCTACCTGGCTTTTTCTCGTCCCCGGCGTTATCTCATTCTTTGTCGGTTGGACACTCTTAACGGCCATGCTACTTTTTGATCCTAAGACCTTTGGAATATTTACCATGTTCTTTGCCCAAGGGTTGATTCTCTTAGGTGCTCAAGTCATTTTCCTGGGTATTACAGCACGGGGATTCTCCCAGCTTAAACGCTTATCAGTCAGAAATGATCCTATTGATCGGTTTTTAAGAAACTTCACCATCGAAGAAGGAATTGCCTTAGGTGTTATCCTTGTAGGGATAGGGCTGGGAATTTGTGCATGGGTAGGTTGGGAGCTGCTGGAGTTTATATCTCAGCCAGGCAACCTGGGAATTTTCAATATGCGTCTTACCAAGATTGGAACTGTTGGTACAACCTTCGCTATCCTAGGATTTCAATTAATCTTTTCCTCTTTCTACTCAGGACTTTTCAACGTAGAAATTTATGAGGATGAAATGTCAGATAGCCATTGAATAATCTCCCTTGTATCGATATCCCAAGAACTGTCCGTCCTCTCATTTAGAAATCTTCTTGTTTTCATCAATCAAACATTGATAAACACCTTCTACACATTTGACAAAGGTAAAATAAGAAGACAAAGAACATCTCATACTCCATGTTCTTAGTTTCACTGATTTTCATTCTCGTATAGATTGGAAAAGGACATTTCCTAATGTTATTACGGAAAAAGAGTTTTTAACGCTGCAAAGAATACGGCTTGAGAATCATAACAAGGAATGCACACCCAAAGATTAATACCGCAGTCCAGATTGTTATATTATAGCCAAAGTTGAGGGATAATCCCCAGGCTACTACTGAACCCATCACTGAACACGCACCATTAACTTCCCACGCCCAGGGAATCATTGTTGGTCCATCCTGTTCAAGGAGTCGTATCCCAAGAGGAAAGGCCATGCCCATCCTAATTCCCAAGGGCACTATGAGCAGGATCGAAATGATGAGTCGTATAATTCCTGGCATCCCCAGAAAAGTGTCAAATATAACTGGCAATCCACAAATATAGATCACCAATAGGGTACATAGGACAAAAATAATAGTGCGCAATCGATCGCGAACTTCTTCCTGCAAAAACCTTCCAGCCAACCGACTTCCAATTCCTGAGAAGATGAGTAGGGTTGAGAGGATGACTGCTATGGCATAGAGGGGCTGATTTAAAAAGAGAATGAATTTCTGGATAAGGGGGATTTCCACAAGCATAAATCCAAGTCCAAGACAGGCAAAGACGGTGAACTGAAACAGAACATGTACTCTTTGCCCATTGAATTTTTGATAGGGGGAAAGATAAAAAAGTATAGGGGTATTACCTTGACTGCGGTAGACGCAAGATGTAATATTGGTGTCTATGGAAGATTACCCTAAAACATTGCTTGAGCTAGAACATCGGTTTTCTACTGAAACTGCTTGCCAGCAGTACCTATTTGAGCTGCGCCAAACGTCAGGATTCCGGTGCTCTACAGCGAGATAACAAAGGGGGTAAGATGCCCAAAGTCCAAGAAACATAAGATATAGTGGTTACCGCAGCGAAGGTAATACCCCTAATTATTTTTTAAGCTTCATGAAAATTGTATTAATAAATCCACCGCAATTATTTTCTAAAACGCAAGTTGCTGCCGGCATTATCCCCCCTTTGGGTTTGTTGTATTTGGCAGCCTTTTTAAAGCAGCACAAGCATCAGCCAATTTTAATCGAATCTGTTATTGAAGGAGCAAATAATATTTATAGAATTAACAGCGGCCTAT
>CP070739.1:644484-647594 GCA_020347705.1 Methanomassiliicoccales archaeon
CGTTGCCGGCAGCATCCGAAACGCGGTGGAGGAATTGGAGTTTGCGCAGATCAATACCAGGCAGACAAGCCAGTACCTGATTTCCTATGACATAGATGTAAATTCAATCGAAACCTTCCAGTTCCTGGCAGCAGGAATATTCGGCCTGATCATCCTGGTTTTGGCTTTGAGCTTCAGGAGGCTGAGCTACGTTCTGATTCCCATAATCACATTGCTTATCGCCACTATCTGGACCATAGGAACCATGTACTATCTGAGACTCAGCATCACCGCGATGATGGTGGCCGTAATTCCACTTTTGATCGGCCTTGGGGTGGACTATTCAGTGCACGTGTTAAGGCGCTATCAGGAGGAGCTGAGAAAGGGTAAAACCGTGGCCAAGGCCATCAGAAGCTCCATCATCAACGTTGGAGGGGCCATTGGTCTTGCTATGATCACAACGGTTATCGCATTTCTCTCCAACCTCACATCAGCGGTTGCCCCTGTTCGTGATTTCGGAATCAGCTGTGCGGCCGGAGTGTTCTACGCTTTCCTTCTTACCATGACATTTCACTGTGCTTTAAGAACTGTAATCGATCGGAGGATCATGAACAAATACATGAGGACTAGGAAGGGCAAACATCCTCTTTTGATCGGCTCCTGGCATACAGACAAGGACAAGAAAATGGGACTATATGATAGGTTCTCCAAAATCATCTCCAAGGCCGTGATAAAGGCCCCCACTGTAATTGCACTTCTCACCGTACTGCTCACCATAGGTGCCATCATAGCGGCCGCGAATGTTGAGTCCGAATTCACAATGGAGGAGTTTTTGCCCGAAGATTGGGAGTCAGTGGAGACCAGCTATGTGCTGAGGGAGGACTTTGAGGTGGGCAGCTATTCCACGGCTTATATCCTAATCGAAGGAGACGATCTTGCAACGACCCAGTGTTTCATGGGAATAGACGAAACAATAGAACGGATTACGGATGACAGGCACGTCGTAAAAATCCAGGGCTCAAGCGGCGAGAGGACAATGACCTTCAGCATCCTGGATGTGAGCAAGTTCATGGTGGCCTTAAACTCCTCATTGGAGGATGAGTTCAACCTCACGCCCGAGGGATTTCCCAACCAAAACTGTACAGATCAGAACATCAAGGATTACTTCGATTATATCTACTTCAACGACACCGTGCCCGTGGGCAATCAAACGTTCGGTAGTTTCGTGAAAAAAATGATACATCGTGAATCGGACGGTAGGTACACGGCCTCAGTGATCAGGGTATTTACCTCCACATTCACATCCACGGATACCAGGGAGATGTACGAGGATCTGCAAGACGATATCAAAGGTGTCGACTACGGCCCAGGGGTTGAGGCAACCATCACTGGCCTTATGGTGCTCACAATCGATGTGATAGATTCCCTGCAGGTGAACATGATCAACTCCACGTTCATTGCTGTCATTCTGGCTGCGATAATCCTCATTTTCCTCTACAGGAGCGTTGTCTTGGGAATCATGCCCCCCATCCCTGTAGTGCTGTGCTCCCTTTGGATCGTTGGCACGATGTACCTTCTCTCCTACTCCCTCAATATCCTCACCGTCATGGTCACCGCATTGACCATCGGACTTGGCATCGATTATTCCATTCATGTCATGGAGCGCTTTAAGGAGGAAAGGGAAAAACGGGGGAGAGGTATACAGGAATCCATCCATACCACCATAATGAGCACAGGTACAGCCTTGACGATATCGGCCGTCACCACCATACTGGGTTTCGGGGTACTCGTCTTCTCGCCCATGCCAGTTGCCCAGCAGTTCGGAGTAATCACGGCCATTACAATAATTTACAGCTTCCTGGCCGCGGTTCTGGTTCTCCCTGTAATACTGATCGCCTGGGCCAAGAGAAAAGAGAAAAAGGAGATGGCCGGTTTGCCGCAGTTCTCCTCATTGGAGAAGATCGATTCTTCCAAAGTAAAGAAGGTAAAGTAGCCTCGCATTATGAAAAACTACATATATATATGAATGAACCATCGTTTATGAGCGTCGTGACATGGAGTCGGAAGTTAAGGCACAAGAGGGTGAAGAGAAACCTTCTAAGAGCAAAATCCGGATAGATACCAAAGACCTGGTTGTGAGATTCGGATCTATTGTGGCCCTTAATTCATTTTCAGTTGGTGTTCCCGAGGGTATTGTGGGACTTTTGGGCCCAAATGGTGCCGGAAAAAGCACATTTATTAAGGCTGTTTTGGGTCTTGTTAATGCTGAAAAAGGTACAATAAGCATTGATGGTCTCGATCCCAGAAAGGACATCACTGCAGTTCGGGACATGGTGGGCTACCTGCCTGAACACGATTGCCTTATAACCTACCTCAATGCAGTGGAGCTAGTATCATATATGGGACAGATCTCAGGTATGTCTTTAAAAGATGCGATACAGAGAACCCACGAAGTTTTGGACTTCGTAGGGACAGGTGAGGAACGGTATAGACTTATCTCATCCTATTCCACAGGTATGAAACAGAAGGTCAAACTTGCACAGGCCATTGTACACGATCCCAAGATACTCTTTCTCGACGAGCCCACTAATGGCATGGACCCCCAGGGTAGAGAAGAGATGCTGGAGCTGATAAAGAAGATCGGGGCCTCGGGAAAGACCATACTTGTATCAACCCACATTCTCCAGGAAGTTGAAAAGATTGGCGAGCACGTTATCATAATCAATGACGGCGCACTGATAAAAGAAGGCTCAATAAAGACTTTAATGATAGGTGAGAAGAACATTTTCAAGATTAAAATCAGGGGTTCGCAGGAAGGCATTTTAGGATTCGGAAAAGCACTTTCGGAAATAGCCCAGGTAATTTCCACAGAGGATGAGGAGGGACAGCAGACAATGGTCTTCAAGACTACCGGGGACGAAAGCAAGGTCTTTGCCTTGGCATCTGAGAAAGGAATTCAGATCAGGGACTTCGGACCTGCCACCCGCACCCTTGAGGATATCTTTATCGAGGCGTTCAAAAAGGGAGGGGCTTAGCATGGGCATTTCCCCCATCGAGTACAGGCCCTGTGATTCCTGCCTGATACTGGTTTTCGATACGTCGATCGTCTCGCGTTTCGGTTAGTGACAGTC
>CP070739.1:647694-662147 GCA_020347705.1 Methanomassiliicoccales archaeon
AAAACCTTTTCCCTCACCTCGTTCTCATCAAGATATCCCAGGGAATGTATGTATTCATGCATCAGAACATGAAATGTATAAGGTTTGTACAAATCAGGATTGGTCTGCCTGATCCGTTTCAGTGGGATCGTGTTCATCACGATGACGTTTGACCCTACGGGATAGAATGCACCCATCCAACCCCGCGGGTGATTTCCCAAATCAGCCAGGCCCAGCATAAGGCCGCCTCTGCTCATTCTATCTGTCTTATTGACCGCAGCCTTTACTATCTCGAATATATCTGCCAAAGTAGAGGCATTCTCCAATAGTCTAGGAAAGTCGCTCTTCATCATATGTTACTTAGATTAACGTTCTATAAAATCCTTATTCACTGTAATCGGTGACACATAGGATAGAGAAAATCCACCCCAATATTTATGTCATGGGATACCTTTACCCCACCACAAATTGGGGTGAGGGATGATGATAGAGAGAGACCAAATAAATGAGGTTTTAAAGGAATACGACTTGAACAAGGCGAAGCTGGGCATGATCGCCTCACATTCTGCATTGGATGTGTGCGACGGTGCGATAGAAGAAGGATTCGAAACCCTCGTGATCTGTCAGAAGGGCCGGGAGAAGACCTACGAACAGTATTTTCTCGCAGAAAGAGACGGAAACGGAAATCTCGTTCGTGGTGTGGTGGACAGGGCCATAGTCTACGACACGTTCAAGGAGATTATGAAACCTGAGAACCAGAGGATGTTGATTAAGGAGAATGCCCTTTTTATTCCCAACAGATCCTTTTCATCCTACATCGGCCTTACAGAGATAGAAAACGAGTTTAAAGTGCCCATGGTGGGAAGCAGGAACCTGTTGAGAACCGAAGAAAGAGGAGAAAAGCAGGACTATTATTGGCTCTTGGAAAAGGCTGGCCTGCCCTTCCCCGAGAAGGTAGAAAGGCCCGAGGATATAAATGGACTCTCCATAGTAAAGCTCCATCATGCGCAAAAGAAACTGGAGCGCGGCTTTTTCTCGGCCTCATCCTTTGACGAGTACAAAAAGAAATCCGAACTTCTGCTCAAGCAGAATGTCATAACGAAAGAGGATCTGGAAAATGCCAGGATCGAGCGCTACATAATAGGCCCTGTGTTCAATTTCGATTTCTTTTACTCGCCTATAGAGAAGTCAGGGGCCAAAGTCGAGCTTTTGGGGGTGGATTGGAGGTTCGAGACGAGCCTGGACGGACATGTGAGATTACCTGCGCCGCAGCAGATGGAGCTTGAGGAGGAGCAGTTGAATCCCGAATACACTGTATGCGGACACAACAGCGCCACGCTTCGTGAATCCCTGCTTGAGAAGGTGTTTCCTCTCGCCGAGAAGTATGTTGAGGCCACACAGGAGCATCATCCTCCAGGCATTATTGGACCGTTTTGCCTCCAGACCTGCGTGGATAAGGACCTGAGCTTCTTCATATACGATGTAGCTCCTAGGGTAGGAGGAGGCACGAACGTGCACATGTCTGTTGGGCATCCCTATGGTAACACACTCTGGAGAAAGAGTATGAGCACGGGAAGAAGATTGGCCATGGAGGTCAGACGGGCCATCGATATGGACAAGGTAGAGGAGATAGTCACTTAAAATCCCAACCTAAAGTACTTTCACCTACCCCTCACAGATAGCCTTATAAGTTCAAAACGCGATTAAATAAGCGAAAAAAAACAACTGGTGAATTGTATGGCAGAAGAAATGAAAATAGAAGAGTTGCCAGGAGTAGGACCCGCAACTGCTGAAAAATTGAAGGACGCAGGTTACACGGACTTGATGGCCATAGCCGTTGAATCCCCAAAGAACCTTGCGGAGATGGCCGAGATAGGCGAGGCTACGGCTAACAAGATCATAAATCTCGCAAAAAGAGAAGCAGATATTGGTAATTTCGAAACAGGAGATGTACTGCTCGATAGGAGAAGGGCCGTGGGAAAACTCAGCTCCGGTGTAAAGGCATTTGATGAGCTTTTAGGCGGTGGTTTTGAGACACAGGCTATCACCGAGCTGTACGGTGAGTTCGGCTCGGGAAAGACCCAGATTGCGCATCAGCTCGCCGTGAACGTTCAACTGCCCATGGAGCAAGGCGGCCTGGAAGGGCATACCCTGATGATCGATACCGAGAACACCTTCAGACCGGAGAGGTTCACGCAGATCGCAATTGCCGTGGGTTTGGACCCGCAAGAGGCTCTAAAAAGTGTGCATGTGGCCAGGGCCTTCAATTCGCATCATCAGATGCTTTTGATGGATAAAGCGAAATTACTGGCCAAGGAATTCCCGGTGAGGCTCCTTATCGTGGATTCTCTTACCGCCCATTTTCGTGCCGAGTACATCGGCAGGGGTGCATTGGCCGAAAGGCAGCAGAAACTCAACAGGCATATGCACGACCTTCAGAGGTTCGCGGATTTGAACAACGCCGTGATACTCGTGACGAACCAGGTCTCGGCAAAGCCGGATGCGTTTTTCGGCGATCCCACAAGACCCATCGGAGGCCATATTGTGGGGCATACCGCCACATTCAGGATATACATGAGAAAAAGCAAGGGAGGCAAGAGGATCTGCAGGCTGGTGGATTCTCCAAGTCTACCGGACGGAGAGGCCGTGATCACGCTCTGTGAGGAGGGTGTGAAGGACTAGAAGATGTTCTCGTCATGAATTTTATAGAGAGGCTCGTCCTCCACTTTTTCTTCAAATATCTTTCTATTGAAGTAGAGAATGAATACCAGGCTGATGATTGAGAATATTGGGACTACTAGATAAAAGATGTTCATGGGAAGTTCGGGATTGGAACCGACCAATACTATAATCGGTAGCATTGTCGCAAGGAAAAGACTAAAAGCCCTTTTGGTGACATATGTTTGTGCCAATACTTCTACCATTTTTTCTTGATTCTTTGGCACCTCTCCCCTCCATAACATGAGTGAAAAAATAGTGTCAAATAATCCATAACATATCAATGATGCTATAAAGACCAACTTAATCTCAGAAATATAATCACCATGGATTATAGAATCCGATTCCCTACGGGAGTTTCCCATGAGGCTTTCCGTCTCTTCAGTAGCGCTTTCCATCTGAGGAAGGAAGGTGGTCCAAAGTATGATAATGGTGATCGTATAGGTAATAAAAGCAATCAAGACAACAACAGCAAAGGTTTTAGTGGTTACATTATTTTCTCTTCCTTTCAATAGTCCAAAATGCGGCAATTTTCACACCTGGTTACAATATAATCAGATGGAACTGAGATTAGTTAAGATTTTCCATCCATATAAAAAATTAGTGCCGAGGACGGGGATTTCAACAGAACCAGCACGTAACTGATCTGTTTTTGAACCCGTGACCTCCGGATTTCCCAGAAAGGTGCCTTAGAGCATCAAGCGCTACCCTATGAGTCCGACGCTCCACCAGGCTGAGCCACCTCGGCACATGAATTTCGATATTACCAAGAAGAGTTGCTGTGATTTCAGTCCACAGGGGTCTCTTCACTCTCGGAGATTACCTCTTCCTCTGTCGGTGATGCAGGCTCTTTTTTTGGAGTTTGTTCCTCTTCGACGATCTCAGGTTCCAACACTTCCGGTGGTGGTGGAGGTGGTGGGGGCGGGGGTAGAGGTTCTTCCTCCTTTGATACTTCTTCCTCTTTTTCCTCCTCTTTTTCTTCCTCTTTTTCCTCCTTTATCGGCGCTTCCACGACCTTCTCTGTAGGTAATCTCAGAACTTCGGACTTACGTATCTCCACCCTCTTTAGCGGATATATCGGCTTGCAGGCCCTCAAAATGCCCTTCGATATGTTGCCTGAGAGCATCTCCTTTATGAACTCGCTGCTCATGCTCTTTTTCGCTTCCATATCGATGACCTTACCCATGGTACCTCGAATAGCCTGCTGCTGGGATACCTGGATTCTCTTCTCCGTGACGGCCATAGGTTTGACCCGGATTATGGCCTTGTCCTTAGTGGTCACATCAAATACGCCGTCGGTTTTGGAATGCTTTCTCCTGGTCAATCTTCTGATGTAATCTGAGGTCAAAGTGTGCCCAATGAACTGCGTGTGGGCATCAAGACCGCTCACCTCACTGATTTTGAACTGAAGTTTGATGTGCATCTTTGAGAAATCCCCGGTCAAATCCTGCATGGTAACCTCGGTCACCCTGCCGATAACCTTCGCACCGTCGTCGCTTAAGGTCTCGGCTATCTGGGTGTTGTTGAACATATCTGGAGCGAGGACCCTGTACCATTCTTTCGAGCGCCACTTGTCCTTCACCTTGCGGACTGTGGTTCTCGAGGATTTCTTAGCAGCCAATTGTCTACTCTCCTTGTTTAGTGTCTACCCTAATAGAGTCCATATATATAAGTTTGTATGATGGGTGTTTTTCGGATTTTCTCCGATAATGGGGGGATGTCCCCCTGAATTTGGTTTCGATAAACTAGTTACGCAAAGTGTTAGGATCGCGGATTATTATGCATATCAAAAGAATTAAACATACATACGGTATTCACCATTCATCCAAATGAATCCCAGGCTTGGTTCCTGGGGTGTTTCAGGTGTTGCACGGTAAGGTGACACAGGCACCTTTAAAAGGATATTACCGGGTATTATATCGATAATAGTTGAGATGGACATCGCATCAGTTATTTAGAAGGCGCCTTTATGAAAAAGAATATAGAATCATTGGAAAAAGAGATGCTCGTGTGCACCCAGTGCGGATATTGTAGGAGCGTCTGCCCTATATTCGAGGACCTGGGCTGGGATTCCTCCGTTGCCAGGGGAAGGGTGATTCTGGCCTACGGGATGCTTAAAGATAGATTCGATATCGATGATTCTATTGTGGAAACGCTATACCAGTGCTCCACCTGCGGAGATTGTGAGAGAAGATGCCCCTCCAACGTGGGCGTTGTGGATATAATAGAGTGGGCCCGCAAGGAGTTATTTGATGATTATGGCCTGGAAAAACATAAGAAGCTAGCTGAGCGCATTAAACAATACGGCAATCCATACGGTGAAACAGAAAAGCGAGGCAAGCTGTTTGGCAAGACACCGAAAAATGCCAAGGTCGGCCTTTTCATTGGTTGCACACCTGCATACAGAAATCCAAACATCGCAAAGGCAGCCATGTCGATTCTAGACAAATTAGGTGTGGACTACACCGTAATCGATGAGGTGTGCTGCGGAAGCCCTCTTCAGAGGATAGGGGGAGATGACGAGGAGATAAAAGAGCTTATTGATCATAACATGGATTCCATAGAGGCTCTGGGAATAGAGACTCTGTTGTTCTCCTGCGCCGGCTGCTACAATATGTTCAAAAACCATTACCCGGATTTCAGGGAACTGAAGTTTAAGCCCATGCATATCACCGAGTTTCTGGCGGATCAAGATCTACCCTTAAAGGAGTATCCCAAAACCCTAACCTACCATGACCCGTGCCATCTGGGTAGGCATGCCAAGGTTTATGACGCCCCGCGTGAAATCATCAAGAAAATCCCAAAGGCAAAGTTCAAGGAGATGGACCTTATAAGGGACCAGGCAAGATGCTGTGGAGGTGGAGGAGGTCTTCGCGCCAGTTTTGGCGATATATCGGAGAGGATTGCAGGAAGGCGTGTCGAATCCGCGGATTTCGCGGATGTACTTTTAACTTCATGTCCCTTCTGCGTCAACAACCTCATGCTGGGCAAAGAAGCGAAGAATTGCGCGGTAGAAATAAAAGATATCGTGGAGCTAACCGATGAGCTCCTTAAAGAAAAAAATGCAGATTAAGTCTGGATGTAAAACTGGGTATGGGGATTAAAGGTTCGCTATTTTATGTTTTATCCTCAGGTCAAACACTCCAGGCCTTCGGGAGTGATGGTTACAACAAAATCGTAACTGCCGAGCCATTGGACTGTGATGAATCCACCTTGCTCCAGTTCGTTAATGAGTTGCTCCAGTTCGTCGTATGCGATGCCTTTGAATTCGTTGAAAAGATCGTCCCGACTCGCCCCTATATTGCCCCTTTTTGCCACCAGTCTCAGCATGGTTTCGCTTATGCTCTCGTTCATGGCCATCGGTTTCAATTATGATTTCAAGTTGTACATATATACTATAGGTCCGGTTATCACCCTCTATTATCAGGGGTGATTTTCCTCTTTGATTATGAAAGAGCCTGGTATACAATTGCTGTGATGATGATCGAAAATAAACTCTGTTTTCACCAAAATATTAAAATACACTTTAATATATTCAAGTTCACTTTAAGGTGGTCGAGTGAAGCACAGTAGAATAGTCATGGTTACCATTTTACTCATTATGACATTTTCCGGGTTTGTTCAGACCATGGGTTCAGAGGAGAATTCAGAGATTTCGGTTGAAGTAATGATAGATTTTGGCGGCGGATTGGTGGAATGGGCCCAGGTGAACCTCGGGACCAACAATACTGCAATCAAAGCCACGGAAGATGCCTGCGAGCTTTTGAACTTCGATCTTTCTGCCACATGGAGCTCATGGGGGGTTTTCGTGTATGGAATCGGCGGTAAGGCTTCACCTTCTGACTGGAGTTGGTGGTGGCAGCTTTTGATTTGGAACAACACCCAACATGCTTGGGAATCATCGAATCTGGGTGCCTATGATCTTCTGCTAAGCGACGGGGATGTAATAGGTTGGAGCCCGAACTCGTCGCGACCCTGCGCCACTCCCACGGCCAAATATCCTTGGATAGGATTTCAGCATGATGCGCATAATCTGGGTATGACCAAAGGCCCGGGGCCTCATACAAACAACGTCTCGTGGAACTTTGACACGGGTACCAAAGAAATGGCCTCCTCCCCCGTGATTTTTAGTGGAAAAGTTATTGCGAACAACTGGGGAGGTGTCTTCTGTCTGGATGAAGACGGCCGCCTCTTATGGAAGAATGCCGAAGTGATAGGCGGTTTCGCACCGGCAGTAAGCGGGAAGAAGGTGCTTGTGGGAGGAAAAGACGGATACCTGTATGCCCTGAACCAGAGCAACGGCGAGTTTCTGTGGAAGACCAAGATTTCCTCCAATCCCGGTCTTTCAGGGGTGACATCATCACCCACCATCGTGAATGAAAAAGTCTTTGTTGGCTCCTTCGACTTTAAAGGCGGCACAGGATATCTTTTTTGTTTGAGCGAGGAGGATGGAAATGTGCTGTGGAAGAACTCGACTTTCAGCTCGGTCTACTTCTCCTCCCCCTGCGTCCTTGAAGACAGAGTTTATGTGGGAACAATGGGGCTTTACAACTCCACGACACTGCAGTGGGCGCCCCCCTATGGCCTCTTCTGCTTCGATGCGAAATCCGGCGTGCTTCATTGGAATTTCTCGGTGGACGGCTCTGTGGGATCATCCCCCACGATAGTCAATAAAAAAATCGTATTTTCTTCAAAGGATGGTTATCTATACTGCCTGAACGCATCGGACGGAAACCTGAAATGGAAGGAGCATATCGGACTCAGTGTATCCTCTCCTGCCATAGGAAAGGATGCAATCTATGTTGGCTCTGGGGAGATGAGTAAAAGCGGTATGTTCTACTGCTTCGATTTTGATGGGACAAAATTGTGGGAATATGAGCCAAACGGTGCGGTTCAATCCTCCCCGGCCATATGCGGAGATTACGTCTATTTTGCCACGAATGTAAAAAACGGCACAGTATACTGCCTCAACAGGAGCAGCGGCCAATTGGTATGGCATTACAGGCCTTTTCCAGAGCAATTCATTATCTCGTCTCCCGCTATCGCAGACGGTAAGATGTACATAGCCTCTGACAACGGCAGGCTTTACTGCTTTTTTGGTGAAACACCGACGCTCGCGGTTAATGTCTCTGCCTCCCCTTCAACTGTCAACGTAGGTGAGGATGTGATATTCGTTCACGCAAACAACGAGAACAAACTGGTCATAACGAGCATCCTTGGGAACACTGTGACCTTAAAAATCGATTCCATGGATGTGACTGTTGAGGTAAGCATTGGCAGAACGAGGTACGTCGACACCGATGGCGACGGTAAAAAGGACCTGGCAATCACGGTGGACAAGGTGAACTCGACATCACAGTCCGCATCCATTTTGCTGAAGGCTTATACCGAACCTGAGGATGAGGATAGCAATATGGTGTTTTATATCATGCTCATCGCATTGATAGTGGTGATCGTTGTAATAATTGCTGGTATCGCTCGTAATTTCAAACGCAGAAGATAGATGAAGAAACGTTCGTAAGGATATGGATGAATCATGGAAAAGAAAAAAGCGAGAAAAAAAACAGTCTTTGAGGCTTTGGCTCTCGTTTCAGTACTGGCCGTAGCCGTGGGTGGCCTATGGTTTTTGGCCGAGCACCTTGAGGAGGGTGATGAGGTAAAAACACCCAACAACCCCATCAATGTGAACCTGAAGATAATCGAAGGGAATTGGATCATCGATTACAACAATGTAGACACCCTCAACAACACTGTTTATAAACTGCTTATAGAATGCTCAAAAGAACACAATTTCTCGGTGAAGTACACTTACTGGCAGGGTTACGATTCCGTATTCATAAATGCCATAAATGGCACCCAAAATGGTGAGGACGGCAAGTGGTGGCAGTACTATGTGAACGACGAGTACGGCGATGTGGGATGCGATAAAAAGGAACTAACTAACGGAGATTACGTGGAATGGAGGTTCGAAGAGCCCGGGCAGTAGCCAGGAAGATATGTGAGGATGAATACATGTTCAAAACACCCTTTAAGATGGACTTGAACAAACTCCCTTTGGCCGTGATGCTGGTTGTAATCGGAGTATGCGGCAGAATACTGTTCATTAATTATGCAAATATAGAGACCGTGCTTGCCATTGCGCTTCTTTCAGGCATCCTTCTCGGGGGATTTTACTTCATCCTCGTGCCCCTTTTTGTTATGCTGATTTCGGACTGGTGGATATACACGTATACAGATTACGGCTCGGCCTTCGGAATCGAGGCCATACTGGGCCTCACCGTCTTTACATGGACCGGATATATCATGGTGGGCCTTTTGGGAAGGTACATCAAACCCAAGGTGGCGTATACGGTAAGAGGTGTGGCCGTGGTCGTGGGTTATGGGCTTATCGCCACCCTGATATACGATATCTGGACCGCCGTAGGCTTTTATCTCTTCATGACCCCCCGAACCTCAGAATGGCTGATTCGGGTCTTTATCATGCAGATTCCCTTTTCGATTTACCATATTATGAGCTCCCTCATATTCGTGCCACTGCTCACCACGATATTCATGTATGTTCATGTGCACGGGGTACCGTATCTTTCAGGTGCTATTGCACCTTCGGATCAGCACGACGAGGGGGGCTGAGAGATAATAAAAGGCGGTGATAAAGCATGAAAATCCTGCGCGATCTCAGGTTGACAACAGAGCTTTTGATTCTCCTGGAAGTGGTAATCAGCCCTCATTTTAGGCTCAAGTCCATCGCAGATAAACTGGACATCACGGTCCAGGGAGCCTCTGAGTATCTGAGGAGAATGAAGAAGGAGGGTAAGATCCAGAATATAGGCGGGGAGTACAGGGCCACCAAGAAGGGGGTGGATTTTCTGCATTCCAACTTCTTAGTGCTCAAGGAGTTCGTGGATTCCAAGATGGCTGAGCTTTCGATAATCGACTTGTGCGCAGCCACGGCCAAAACTCCTATCTCCGAAGGAGACGAGGTGGGTCTTTTCATGGAGAACGGCGTCCTCACGGCCTACTCTGGGAAGAAATCCGATTCAAAGGGCATCGCGCAGTGGGATGCGGATGTGGACGAAGATGTAGCCATAAAAGACCTGGACGGCATGGTATCGCTTTCCCCGGGGACGATGCACATAGTAAGGCTGCCCTCCATTCGTGAAGGGGGAAGCAAATCGGTTTCGATTAGGGAAATCAAAAGGTTAAACGAGAAGCTTTCTTTCGATAGAATTGGGGTCATGGACGTCGTCTCGAAGGCAGCCGTGAAAAAGGCCGGTTTGAAGCCTGATTTCGAATTCGCAACTTTAAATGCGGCCATCGAAGCAGTGAAGAAGGGGCTTTCAGTTGCCATATTCACCTCAAGGGATCAGGTCCATAACATCGTCTCAACCGTTGAAGAACTCAATGGGCAAATCGAGGATAAGATCGCCTATGAGATAGTGAACCTCAAAAAAACCGATTAAGAAGACAGGCCTGCCCTCTCTATTTTTTAAAATAGCTTATCTGTAGGTTACTCGGTTATGAGCTTGAACACCTTGTCGTTGGGCCTCACGCGATCCTTGACCTTGATTCCCACGCCCTGACCTGCGGTGGCCGATTCGATCTTCTCCCTGTCGATCTCCATGGACTCCACGACCTGGGTGAAATCCGTTGTCTCGCCTTTTATCTGAATGGTATCACCTGTTTTGAGCTCTCCTGAGGTGATGGTTATGGCCGCGACACAGGGCTTGGCAAAGAACTTGAAGACCTTCCCTATTTCCTCTTTCTCCACTATCTCTTCTTTTTCCTCTTGCTCCTCCATATGCTCACCTGGGGTATATAATATGTTCTGCGCATAAAAAGGTTACTCAAAAAAAGTTATTAAAAAAAGTAAAAAAAAAGAGAAATAAAAAGGGGATTTTCCCCTTTATTCTGGTGGTTTGTCCTCTGGTAGAGGAGGCCCTATGTCCTCCTCGCCTCCGGGTGGGGGTCCTGGCATCTCAGGTTCCGGTTCCGGTTCCGGTGGTGCGTATGGCTCGCTTTCATAGTCCTCGAAGCTTGCAGGTTCTGGTTCTTTCTTCTTCTTGCCGCCCATTCCGCCTTTTCCGCCCAGGGCGTATCCGATGAGGAACACTATGAAGGCTATCACCAGGAAGATGATGGCCCAAAGCAGAACTGCCCAATCCATCTGTCCCTGATATTTCTCGCCTTTACCGGCTCTAATGAGCACTTCCTGCGGGGGTGAGTAGTGCTGCTGCAGGTTGCCATACGGTAGGCCGTCAGGTCCCCAGGTCTCGCCATTGGAGTCCACGAAGTAGAGCTCAAGGACCTCGTAATATACCATGCCCTCGACCATGTTCACATCGGAGACCATCTCGAACACGAATTCATGTGATGTGCCTGGCTCGAGTCTGTCCAGGTGAATCCACAGGATCTTGCCCTGAGGTGCTGTCTCTCTACGCTTTATCCAGTCGTAGAGCTCTACTATCTGAGGTACGTTGTCAACACCTACCTCGTCGGGTCTTATGTCGTGGCTCCTGTTGAACTTGTTATAATCGCCCCAGTCTGTCTCCCAGCCCCAGGAGGCGTCGCCCACTCCGGTTCCTGTGGGGGTGCCCTCGCCGCCGTAGCCGCCGATGGAGGTTGTGAACTGATCCAGGATCGTCCACCCCGATACGAAGTCGGCTCGAAGGTACGCGTCCACTTCTCTTGCGATGTCGTCGCCGAAGTTCGTAATGGTTATGGTGAGGGTGAAGGTCTTACCCGGGGTTATCTTAGTTGTGGAAACTATGCTTGCGAACAGTTCAGGTCCGAAGCCGTCTATGTCCACCTTGACAGGTATCACAGTGCCCTCGACCCGGGTCTCATCGTGGTTGTTGGTGGCGTCCACCGTGACGTCGACTATGTATGTTTCAGGTGTGAAGGCATTGTCCTCCCACCAGGCTGCGTTGATGTCCACCGTGAAATCTACAGTTGCTGTGCCTGGTACACCAGTTGTAGGATTGAAGGCTTGTATTTTTTTCTGAGAGGTCGGGTCCATATCAAGGGAAGTGGCTGCGTGGTCAGCGGGATCGAAGAACGGTGAAGCAGGGCCTGTTTCCAAGGTAGCCACTATATCCTTGTAGTCCACCATTTCGTAATTGTATAGAGTAATGGTGATCTTTTTGTATCTCATCTTACAATCATCCGCTGGAAGATTGTCCTGTCCCGCCTCGATGGTGCTTGTGATATATCCTTCCCAGGTCATCCCATTGTCGTCGTTCACTTGGAAATCAACGTAACAACCTGTCCAATCGGATTCGAGTACAGTATCGCCGCCACTGTATTTTCTGTCAAAGTCATTATCTTTGTAAAGTCGTTCGAGCTCGGGTGTCCTGCCGTTTGGATCGGTGGCCGCATCATGGTTGTACATTTCGCCCCCCTCCATGCTCCATTGCGAATTTGCTCCAGTGGAGCCATCTGCATAGTACCATGCATTCCATGCGAAAGGCACTCTATGGGAGCCGTTTGGCAGCATCATATTTGCCGCGATAACCACCGTTTGGGCAGAAGTGGCCGTGTTCGCTGCCAGTGAATCGAATTTTATCGATGTTTCATAGACATCGTCATCGTTTTCGTAATGATGGAATGTCGCATCCAGCCACTGGGTGTCGAGGTCAGGCGTTATTATAAGATCTACCAAAGCCACATTGCCAGTGTTGGTGAATACCACACTCAATGTCGCCTGCAGGTCGTTCTGGTTTATCTCGACCGGATTAACTAGACTCGCCGTCAGTCGCGGTGTGAAATCGACATAGGCACCGAAGGCGCGGGTTTCCTCCCGGATCCTCTTAAAGGTGTCATCTCTCGTGTAGTCGAATTGCACGCTTCCTCCAGTTTTGGGACCTGGAAGGGCAGTGGAGGGGACGTCCACTCGATACGCCAAAAATCCACCAAAATTCCCATCATCGTAAGAATTGAACGTGTCCGCGGTAATGTATATGTCGGTGGGCTCGGCGGTGATGTTTCCCCAGACATCATCTGGATTGAATTCATTTGCATGATCAGTTAAGGTAAGCCGACCCTCCTGGAAATTGGAGCCAGACTCGAAAGGAAAATCATCAGGCAAGGGTTCTCCGAGATTTGGCAGACCAAGATGAAGATCCCTTTGAGCGTCAGTAGTATCGCTATCCCAAACCGAGCTGATCCAAATCTCGAAGTCTAATGTTTGGGTTCCGGGATTCCCGCCTAATGTATAAGTTACCGTGAGCCGCATGGGATAGGCATGTTCCACAACCGCAGTGTTTCCAATATCAATGGTGTACCTACACCATTGATTTGCATCATCAGCCCAAGGTCCCCAAGATACTGACTGATCGACCACGGTAATCGGATTTGCTGGTGTGCTTGACACTGTTGCTAGGGTCGCGGTAACGCCCACTAAATTAGTCCCACCATTATTACCGTTTTCGAGTTCTATGTCGACATCCCTCCCGATATCTCCAAGATAATACATAGAGTCATAAGCATTTCCAACCGTCCAATAGTCGCAGTTGAATACTATCGGTTCTTCTCCATCAGAGACCAGGAGATCGTCTTCCATCCAATCGTCCTCATACAAGGCCTCGATTGCAGCTGCCGAGCCTTGAGTCACAGTCAGAGTTTCGTTTCCAAGCGCGGCAGGTACGCTGACCATAACCGCCAATGCGCTCATCACAAACAAAGTCACTATCATTAAACTCTTAAATTTTCTTCTGCGTTTTTCCATATTCCTATCCTCCTATAATTTTAGGTTCAAAAAGCCGTAGACCCCACGACTTTTGCGTAAGGATATCAATTCATGTATATAAATTTTTTTAGAGTATTTTTTTCTTGTTTTTTCGGAAATAACGGGGAATAAACCCTGCAAAATGCGGGATTTCGTAGATTTTTGCTGGACATACCTTCAGAATCCACCAGATTTCCCGAATTCGGCATTTGTTGATGAGATTTAGGTTCCCTGCTATCCTCTCTTACCTTTAGCCCATTGTTCATTTTAAGTATATATTGTATTATATTATATTTATAACTAACAGAATTATTGAGTTAATTGAACATGTTTGAAGTTTATCCAGGGTTATTCTGGGGATAGTTATGGTTTTTCACCTGTAGAGGGCCCAGCCAGCTCCTCGGAAGGAGTAGGGGTAGGTTCCTCTGCAGGAGGTCCTGATGGCTCCTCCGCGGGAGTGGATCCTGGTTCTTCCGGAAGAGGCCCTGCTGGCTGTTCTTCTAATGGAGGTTGCGGCTCCATGGGCGGCTGCTCTGGCGGTAATTGCGGTTCTGGTTTGCGTTTCTTCAACAGCAAGAACACCAATAGCAGAACGATGATCACGATTATTACAAGGAGGATCCACCAGAAGTCAGTCACGAAATCTCCATCAGGTTCCTCTGCCTTGGTTGTGAATTCCGTGGTATATGGTTCTTCAAGGGCGTTTCCTGCCTCATCCTTGGCTCCAGTACCAACTGTGACTGTGTATTTGGTGTCGGGATCTAGCTCAGAATCGAAAGTGATTGTCAGTCTGTTGCCGGTCCAGCTGAAGTTTTTAATCGTCATATCTGGTGATACGGTGATCGCGTTTTCCACGGAGGTGTGATCCATGGGCTCGCTGAAGGTTATTGTCAGGGTGTCCGTCACCTCGACATCGTCGCCTGTGAGAGACACAGTTGATACTGTTGGTCGCGTCGTATCAGGCTGAGTTATGGTGGTGAACGATGATGTATATGCGGATGCGAAGGCGTTATCGGCTACGTCCATTGCGCCG
>CP070739.1:662247-671532 GCA_020347705.1 Methanomassiliicoccales archaeon
GCCCATGTTAAAACCAGTATGAGGAAGCTCCCGAATATTCCGATATGGTATGTGGAAAGCTCGCCCTGGGCTCTCCTATCTTTTATCTTCTCTTCGTATAGCAGTTTTCCCCTCTCTTCCATTGACTCTCCAATGGATTATCTTATTACCCATACATAAAGATATCGAGGGAAATCCCCGGGAGCCACCAACATTTTATCGATATTTTTTATAGGTAAAATAAATGAGGCTGCACGCTACAGGGGGTAAAAATTAATACCTCAAAAATAATATCTTACCCGATATGTCCAAGAAATATAAAATCTCGGCCTTATTGCTGATACTAATCATCATCATCGCAGCTATCGGCGTTTACGGATTCAGCCAATATCAGAGCAGCATGAACTACACCATCATTTCTTTCGATTTTGAGCGGGCATATAATGACGAGGATGTTCTGACATCCCTGGGCCCAAGATTGGCCGGCACCGACGAGGAGTACCAAGGGGCCATCTATATAAAAAACCAGTTCGAAGAGGCTGGGCTCAGCGATGTGCACATCGAAAACTACGAGGCCTTGCTTTACGAGGTCAATTCTGCCAGTGTTTCACTGGTTGAATATTTGCCTCTTGGCAATTTACCAAACCCTTTAGCGGATCCTATCGATTTCGTCCATAAGATGGATTTCGTTGTGCAAGGTTATTCGGGCTCGTACGCATGGCAATCCTATTCGGATGATCTGGAGATCGTTGATGTGGAGGATGGAAATGACGATGCACTGTTTGCGGACGCAGAAGGAAAGGCTGCTGTCGTATCACAGGAGGTGGGAGTTGCCTCGAATACAGAGCTCTTTTTTAAGGCTTCGGATTTTGGAGTGAGCGCCTTGGTTTTGCATAATACGCGCATAGGGGAGGAGGTCGGATACCTACCAATAAGCAAATCCACGGGTTTGCCCTCGGACATAAAAGGTTATCCTGACATACCCTTCTTCATGGTCTCAAAGGATGCAGGGAATCAGATCATGGAGGGCATACAGTCCGGAATGAAATTGAGGCTGGATTTTGATGTTACTGTGGAGGAAAGGTATCTTAGGGTCGTGCTGGGGGATGTAAAAGGAACCGAAAAACCCAATAGTTATGTTATGCTCGGGGCACATCATGACACGGTTTATAACGGTGATGGTGCCGTGGATAACACCGTGGGTACAGTGACCGTGATAGAGCTGGCACGGCAACTTTCAAAATACAATCCAAAGAAGAGCATACGCCTTGCAACATGGGGCGGTGAGGAGGAGGGGTTGTTCGGGTCAATCAGGTGGTTCGAGGCCCACTCCGAAGATGCACAAAAAAATTGTATGATGTACTTGAACTTCGATATGAACAATGTGGATCTTGAGCGCGGAAACAGGCTGCCTATTACCGTATCCGACAACACCTCAATCCATCATATGAAAAGGATCTCCAAAGCACTTTTAGAGGATCATCCGGAACTGGATAGATACGATATCGAAATCGGATACAACGATCTGAAAAGCGGTGGAAGCGATCAGCTTATATTTGCACGAAACGATATAAAGGCCGGGGCCTGCTGGGGGTCGGGTAGCTGGGAATATCACACATATCTGGATACCATCGAGCATGTGAATGCAGAATCCCTATCCGTTGGGGGGAGGATATTCGGAAGCTATGCACTATATCTTGCCAATAAATGAGGTTAAGAAATAATAGGTGTGGAGGTAATTATCATGAGACCTTTTAAAAAGTTGATTTCTTTTGATGAGGCGCAAAGAATTGCGTTTTCCGCAGCAAGGGGTATTGACAGGGTGGAAATCGTGGATGTGCAGAATGCTTCTATGAGAGTTCTGTCCTCGGAAATCAAAGCTACAATGGATGTCCCTCCCTTTGATAGGGCCGCCATGGACGGCTTTGCAGTTCTTGCCTCTGACACCTTTGGTGCGGGACTGTTCGATTTCAAGGTGGTGAAGATAATCGGCTCCATCCATGCAGGCGAGGTTTCCGACATCGAGATTTCATCTGGTCATTGCGTTGAGATAGCAACTGGCGCGAAGATCCCCAAAGGTGCGGATGCGGTGGTAATTGTCGAGGAAACAGAGCGGGAGAACGAGGATGTAAAAATCTTCAAACCTGTGTATCCCCAGGCGAACGTATCCATAAAGGGTTCCGATATTTCTAAGGGGAAAAATGTACTTCAAGAAGGTGAGAGCCTCAATCCCAGTAAAATAGGTGTTCTGACATCTCTTGGCCTTGAATCCGTGGAAGTTTACCAAAAACCAAAGGTTGCCATAATTCCCACGGGAAACGAAGTTGCCGAGATTGGGAAGGAGTTGAAGGAAGGCCAGGTCTACAACTCCAATTCATATGCCCTTGCCTGCATCGCTTTTGAGAACGGTGGTATACCTGTAAGGATGGATATCGTGGAGGACACTCGTTCCGCTCTAGAATCGGTGATAAAAAAAGCTTTGTCAAACGATTTCGTGGTGCTTTCAGGAGGGAGCTCGGTTGGCGAAAGGGATGTGCTCGTGGATGTCGTGGAAAGTCTCGGCAAGGTCCTTTTTCATGGGGTTCAGGTTAAGCCAGGAAAACCGCTTCTTTTGGGTGAAGTTGAGGGCAAACCGGTGCTTGGCACACCGGGATATCCAACAGCATGCCTGATAGACGGGTACGTATTTATGGCCCCCATTGTAAGACAGCTTGCCCGGCTACCAAAAATAGAAAGGCAGAAGGTTTCAGCAAAATTGTCTCGCAGGGTGGTTTCAACACTTGGCAGACAGCAATTCTTGACTGTAAAGCTGAAAGATAATGAGGCGATCCCAGTATTCAAGGAATCTGGTGCCATAACCAGCATGGCGGAAGCGGACGGTTATATCGAGATACCTTCAAATGTGGATTTGGTGGAGAAAGGTGATACAGTAGAGGTATTACTTTTTTGAGAGGTGATGACAATGATATTGGGCATATATGGTGAGTCGAAATCCGGGAAGACCACTTTGATCATGAAGCTGATTTCTCAATTGAAAGAAAAGGGATACAGAGTTGGTTCTGTAAAAAACATACACATACCCGATTTCACAATCGACTCCAAAGAAAAGGATACCTGGAAACATACAAAGGCGCAATCTGAGGTTGTAGTGGCCCGTTCAAAAAACGAGGTGGCTTTTCTGGTGAACAGAAATATGGCTCCTGAAGATGTTGTTTCTATCGTTGATAATATCGCCAAACTGGATATAATAATAGTGGAAGGATATTGGGATGACGACAGTCCAAAGATCGCGGTGGGGGATATAGAGGAAAAACCGAACACGGTTCTTCGGTATAAGGACAATTTCGATGAGATTCACGGTTATGCAATTGAGGGAATCGAAGTCGAGAAGGTGAAAAAGACGCTTCCCGGCCTGGACTGCGGAAAGTGTGGATTAGAAACCTGCAGAGAACTGGCTCTTTCGATTCGTCTTGATAAAAACTCGTTTCGCGACTGCTATTACTTCTCAGAAAAAAAAGTCTCTCTTGAGATTGATGGTAAAAAAATACCTATGGGAAAGTTCGCCAAGGAGATCGTGGCAGGTACAATTGATGGAATGGTGTCCTCTTTAAAAGGTGTGGAGGGTGGAAAGGATATTAAATTAGAGATCATATATGGCAATGATTGATGGTTGAGAGCTGTGAATCACAAATATTATATTATATGAAAGTCGATACATATCCTATTGGGAGTTGAGTCAATGGAGAAGTGTAGTATATGCTTACAGACCATTATCGAGGAAAACAAGATACATGCCTACACCGATGAGGGGGAAGGTTGCTGTAAAGAATGCTGGGACTGGCTGAAGGATAATATGCCGCTTAGGGTTGAGGAGAAAAAAGAGTAGGCCAAATCGGCACTGGGTCCTTATCCCACAGTAACCTATTTCAATGAGCCTTTGTTTACCTAGATAGGAGAAGATGTCTTCAAGAATATTGTTCGTTGAGCCGCCAAAGGATTATTGGTTTGTCATGGGCGAGTATCTTCCTCCGCCCACGGTGCTTTTGATTTTAGCAGCCTATTTGGAAAGAGAACTGCCTGATATTGAAATAGAGATCCTCGATTGCCAGGCTCAAAGAAAAAGCTGGAAAGATATCGAAGTATATATCGAATCCTTTTCTCCATGGTTTGTGGCCTTCTCGGGATTTACCTGCAACGCCTATGCCTGCGCAAGAGTGGCAGAGATCGCAAAAAAGGTTAATAGCGAGATCGTTACCATCGCAGGCGGCCTGCATTTTTCACAGACTCCAGAAGAATCCCTTCTTAATTTTCCAGAGATCGATTACATAGTCAGAGGGGAAGGGGAGCAAACACTTGTAGAACTAATAAAAGCAATAAGAGATAAAACGGACATCACCGATGTTAAAGGATTGTCGTTTTCACATAATGGAAAAATCATCCACACACCCACGAGGCCCTTGATTGAAAATCTTGACAGTCTCCCCTATCCGGCATACCATCTGGTTGAAGATCAAGTCAAGAACTACCATTTCTCTATGATGGCAGGAAAGAACACCCCCTATGTTGTAATGGAAGGAGCTAGAGGATGTGTTCATCGATGCTCTTTTTGCACCCAGTGGAAGCATTGGAACGGTATGTGGAGATCCAAATCAGCAAAGCGTATCGCGGATGAGATCCAGTACCTTCATGAAAAATTCGGCGGACAATTCATTTGGTTTACCGACGATAACTTCGATTATAGAAAACGTGGGAAAAAACTGTGGAAGGAAATAAAATCTAAGAAATTCTCAGATGATCTCATGCTCTTTTTCCAGGCAAGAACTGACGATGTCACTTCAAATCCTGACCTGGTGGCAAAATTTCGTGAGGTTGGTAACTACTGGGTGATGATGGGCGTTGAGAGTCATTCTGAGGAAACGCTATTGGAATTCAAGAAGGGGATAAAAATACCTGATGCCTATAAAGCGATAAAAATTCTGAATGAAAACGATATATTCTCGCATGCCATGTTCGTTATTGGCAGCCGGAAAGATACAAGAGAATCCATAAAACGGTTGAGGGATTTTTCCATGGATTTGGGCTCGGACTTCTCCATTTATACGGTTCTCACACCATACCCAGGTACAGAATATTATGAAAACGCAAAAAAGAATGGATGGATTGCAGATACAAATTTCGCAAACTATGACATGGCCCATGCGATCATGCCCACCGAGACACTGTCGAGGAAGGAAGTACAAGAGGAATTGTACAAATGTTACAGGGAGAGGTACGGTTCCATCACTAAAAATATTGCAGGGGTGTTTTCCAAAAAAAAGCTTAAAAGGAATCTGTACCGACATTATGCTCGTCAGAAGGTATTAACAAAATTGAGGCGTCTGATTTGAACCAAAAAAGCGCGGTAATGTATTATCTGATATTATCTATAATTGGAGCTACGTTGCTCATAGCCTTGTCGATATTTGGCTCGGATGAAATCGACACGATGCCAATTGTTGATAAGATGTTCATTGGAGGGGCATTTATATTTTGCTGCCTATTTGGCATATCCCTGGCCCTAAATCCAGGTTGGACCGCAAGGCTATCCGAACGTGGGGGCCAAAAGGTAAAAAAACAGCATGAAACCGATAAAACGATTAAACGTCGGGGACATCATCCCGACTGTGAGGGTTTTAAGGGGCACACTTTCCATACGAAGAGAAAAACTCTTTGTGCTGGCTGTACCGGCCTTGCCTTGGGTGCCGTTATATCGATGTTCCTGACGGTTATCTATATTGCCCTTCCCATCGAACTTTCAAAGGCCTTTAATCTTATTCTCATCATGCTGGGATTGATTTGCATTACCTTCAATTACATTATGATAATTGGCCCTTTGAAAAATTCTTTTCTGCACCTGATTTCCAATATTTTTCTCGTTGTCGGCTTCTTTTTCGTGATAATCGGTGTATTCCAGGTTTCGAGAAGCCTGTTCTTTGGTATAATCGGAGTGATCATATCGTTTCTCTGGTTGGATACAAGGATAAGGCTCTCTTCATGGCGTCACATCAAGATTTGCGAGAATTGCAGTTCAGCCTGCAAAGCCTATAGCGATTGATTTTTTTTCATAACCATTTTAAGGCCTGCGATTATTATTGCCAGGCCGATGATCACGGGAATGATCCACCAGAACTCAAAATCGTAGACCCAATCGGGCATTCCGCTGATATTCTTGATACCAAACTCAAAAACGATCCAAAGGCCAATGAGCGCGATTATAACCCCCCAAAATATCGAACTCCCACGAGGACTGCCTGCACATTCCTCTTCACATTTGTCCTCCCTTTGCTTCTTGTAGTCCCTTGGGGGACCCATTAAAGTAGCTCCGCATTTGTTACAGAATTGTGCTCCATCTTCATTCTGCTTTCCACATTTTTGACAATATGCCATTACCTCACCTTCTCGATAATCTGATTTAGGGTACTTATATTTTCCCTTAGAATTTCGGTCCTGTTTAGAGAGCGGTTCTCATGTAAAAGTCTTTGTTTTCTGTCTTTAATCCTCAACGATCTTGCCGCCACGCCATTCGCTCAAAGGCACAGAAAATTTCTTCTCCACTTCCTCTCTCCAAGTGGGTCCCCCGTTATAAGAGCAGAACGGTATCAGCCTCCCATCAGGAGTCGCGTAGTGTACGGCACAGCGCTGAACCCTTTGTATATCGTAGTTGTACAGATCCTGGAAGTGCATACCTCCCACGAACATCGTCTTCCAGGTGAAATCGCTCACCGCCGTCTTGGTACGGTCTGAAATAACGGCGCTCAACAGAGTTGGTATGTCCAGGCCCTCTGGCATCTTGTTCTCGTCGATGTACTGACCAAAGTATCGTTTGAAGGCCTTTGCGGCGCTCTTCTGCTTCCCTTTCTCGGTCTTGATCGCACCCCCGAACTTGATAGCCAGTTGAGCACCTGTGCCACTCCACGTCTCAGCCTTACTCATCATCTCGGACATCATGCCTTCTATATCTATAAATCTCGGTAAGGGTATGACCTTTCCATCCTCTTCTATAAAGAGATAGGTTGCGATTCCACAATGTGCATGGCACGTAAAGGTGAGTTTTGGCTGGTTGGAGATGACAGATGCCAAGTATGATAACGGCGCCACTGAAGGTACGGGAAAGAAATCCTCTTTTGTCAGAAAGTCCGAATGTGCAACGAGTCTGTCCACCAAATCAGTGAGTGTGAACCTCTGCTTTTCCCTATCTTCTTTCGATATCCTGCCTGTGAAGGCCACAGGTTGATAGTTCACTCCTTTAACAACATCGCAGTTTTCTATTGCGAAATCCAAAATTGGTCCCACCTGGTCATCGTTTATGGTTTTCACTATCGTCGGCACCAGCGCCGTGGATAACGGCTTTGGCTTGGTCCTTCTGCAGTTCTCTATAGCCTTTATTTTCGTTTGCAGCAGGGGTTGTCCCCTGGTGGTGGTATAATTTTCCTCTTTTAAGCCGTCGAACTGGAGGTAAACGGTGTGCATGCCGGCAGCCACCAGGATCTGCGCGTAGTTCGGCTCCTTAGCCAGCTTGATACCGTTTGTGGCCATCTGAACCTGGGAGAAGCCCAGCTCTTTGGCCTTTTTTACGACATCGATGAACCTCGGATAAATTGTAGGCTCTCCGCCCGAGAACTGTACCACCAGCGTGGCCACAGGTCTTTCGGCCCTTAACAGTTCAAGCATCTTCACAACTTCTTCATAGGATGGCTCGTAAACATAACCAGCTGCATTGGCATTCGCGAAACAGATAGGACATTTGAGGTTGCATCTGTTCGTCAGATCTATGTTCGACAAGGCGGTGTGGCTGAAGTGCTTGTCACAAAGACCGCATTCCAGAGGGCAGCCCTTCTCGTTCTTTGTATTGGGATTGTCGACTCCAAGGCCATCGAGGGCGTATCTTTCGGCCTTTAAATATAAATCGGCGTCACTCCAAATTATATCCTTGACCTCCCCATGTTCCTTGCATTCCTTTTTCATTATCACCTTGCCATTCTCCTCAAAGATCTCAGCATCTATTATGGCCTTGCAATCTGGGCAGAGTGATTGGGTTTTCTTGGGTAAGCCCTGTGATGCCTTGCTCTCTTGAACCGTCATAAAATCACGATTTTGGCATGAAAATATGCGAATTTAAACTTTTTGTAGCGATTGCTGCGACAAATATTGATATTCATAATTATAGCGGATTATTCGTATTTTTCTGGCGAAAAAGGTATTTTAACATACAAACCTCTCATTAAATCCCGATAAAAGTGAATTTTGTGGTGTTTGAAGTTGATATTTGGTAGCCCTCAGTCATAACCAATATAGGATCGAAGGCCCCCTCTGGCATTCTCGTAGAGTGCCAGGACCAAAGTTGGAGACTGAAATTGAAGTAGTTGATACCGACACTGTCCGGGATTTGGGTACAAAACCAGTCCGCGGTGTGGTTTTCCTTCATCTTCAAGGGTATCCCTATTGTATCGTATTCACAAAGATATTCCTCAGTCCAAATCCCAACGCTGTAGGTGCCTGTTCCCCTAACACCACTGGCGTTGAAAGGAACCACTATATAATATAATCTACACCCAGGATCATTCGCCTGAGCACCTGTATGGTTAGCGGTATTGTTACCAAAGAAGATAGGTGAACAAGCTAAGAAATAATCCTCATCCAAAGTTCCGAAGAAGCCGTCCCTTTTATTCGAATAATACACCTCGTACCAGTCACCGATATTCATGCTTGTGGGTTCTTGCCATGTCAGTGTAACGTTTCCGTTTGAATCTAAAAAAATTGTCAGATTTTTTGCCTCTGAACTTGCATTGAACCCTATAAAACCAGTATCGTTATCATAACTTATCATCGTCCCGGGTAGCCCAATAAAGGTAAAATTAGTCTGGTCGCTAAATTTTACCTCAAAGCCTTCTCCCATTTTAACCTCTGTGTTATTGATATTACCAACGCCATGATCATGTTGGGTCCAAGTGTGATTTACCGGGTCCATATATTTTATGTAATCCGCGTTCATATCGGTGGTTAGATTGTCAATCCATATTGGCTTCAACGGCTCCAAAGGGAGGGAGAAGGTGGATATACCCCGTGGGAAGATCCTCGTCCATTTCCCGACGGTTCTACTGGTACCGCTTACCTCACCCTGACCATTAAAGGCTCTCATCACATAGTAATATTGTTCTTCATAATTGGTTATATTTCCTGGAAATGCAGCGTTTGTATCATTCCACATCGTTCTATCAGGAATAGGCTCCGGCTCCCCTGGCTCTTTATCCGTCAATGTATTAACCC
>CP070739.1:671632-677493 GCA_020347705.1 Methanomassiliicoccales archaeon
CTACAATAACAGACGATGAAGTGCTCAATTCGTCCCAGCTAGGGATGCGTTTCACAGAGCGTTCCAATGCCACGATAGAAGGATGTTCCATCATCGACTCAGAGATGTGGAGTGTCTATTGCGATGGCCCTACCTTTGGTGGATCCTCACCAAAATTCTATAACTCCACACTGGATTCAGTGCCCTCTGCAGGTGAAATATATGTGAACGACGATTCACATCCCTGGCTCTTGAATACAACTTTCAAGAAGGATATGACACAGTTTGGAGACATGGTTTCGAATATTACAGTAAACTGGTATATGCATGTCAAGGTTGTGGATACCGATGAAATAGGTGTTGGCGGAGCAACGGTATGGATAAACGATACCTACGGAAACGAACTCTACAATCCGACCACGGACGGACAAGGATGGTCGAGGTGGAATGTTGTAACAGAGTACATCGAGCAGGACTCTGATGGAGACTTCACTGGTGAGAAGACCTACTATACTCCACATAACGTCTCGGCTCTTGAAAGTGGAAGGTTCGGTTTCAGTTTAGCCACCATGAGTAAAAGCAGGGTGGTCGTTGTCATGCTAAACGGCATCAGCTTCGAGATCATGCTTAAAAAAGGCTGGAACATGATATCCATTCCCGTGAACCGTACCAGCACCCTCCTGGAAGATGTACTCTCAGCCATAGATGGTAATTACATAGCAGTCCAGTGGTTCAATACAAGTGATCCTATTGATCCCTGGAAACATTATCATGTCAATAAAGTGAGCCTGGGTATGAATGACCTCTCTAGTGTGGACAGAAGAAAGGGTATTTGGATACTCATGAAATCAGATGACATATTCCCAGTTGTTGGCGCAATTCCCGATCCTTCCACAACCGATATCGAGCTGAAGAAAGGCTGGAATTTTGTGGGATATCCATCTATCACAGTGAGAATCGCGGGCAACGACACAAACGAGGCCTTTGAATCCATTGCCGACGATGTGGATCTCGTTCAATACTACAATGCAAGCGCTACCTCGGACCACTGGGAAGACTGGGACCCTGGCTCATGGTCCGCGGATGATCTTGGGGAGATAAAACCCGGGTATGGCCTATGGATCCATGTTAAAGGAGACTGTACCTGGTTTGTAGAATGGTAAAAAACCATTATTACAATACACCCTATATTGTGTGGGAAGAAGGGATTCACTCCCTATTTTTCATCCATTTTATGGTTTTATAAGCAGCGGCTGCGGCTCCGAAACCGTTGTCTATGTTCACAACCACAACACCAGGAGAGCAGCTGTTGAGCATAGCAAGTAAAGCGGCGATCCCATTCAGACTGGCACCGTATCCAACAGAGGTGGGAACGGCCACTATAGGCTGCTTAACCAATCCGGAAATGATCGAAGGTAGGGCCCCTTCCATCCCGGCCACCACTATCACCACATCCACCTTTTTTTCCTCTATGGTCTTTAAGGCACCCTCCACTCTATGTATCCCCGCTATACCACAGTCATAATGTCTGTACACCTTTAATCCGAAGAACTCGGAAGAAATGCCTGCTTCCTCGGCCACAAAGTAATCCGATGTACCAGCAGACACCACAGCAACCGAGCCAATGATCTCACTTTGAATCTCTTCCTCGACGATAATCATCGTACCGGAGATCTCGTCCCCCTTTTTTACCTTGGAGGCGAATTCATTATTAAGAAGTTCCATCTGGCTCCTTGAACATTTGGTCACAAGAACCCTTTTGTTGGCTTCCAATAGGGATTTTATGGTCTCTAAAAGGCCATGGTCGTCCTTGAACCTGGCAAATACCACCTCAGGAATGTTGGTTCTGCATTCCCTAAGTATGTCCATGTGATGGTTCCTAGAATCTCCTTTTGCCATTTAAGCATCCTGTCCTAGTAGAGGGTGAAATGTAGGTGTTACTATTTATTTTTACTCTTGCCGAGGGATAAAATTGTCACTTAAAACCTTAGAAAATCGATGAGCTAAAGAAATCACTACGAATGTTGGACTACTCAGTAGGGTAGTATCTGGACTCTCTGCCAACCACTTGCTTATTTATCAAACCTTTTCGTTCCATGGTTGTAAGATGGTAGCTTGCAACTTGACGTGTAATGCCCATGGAGGATGCAATCTCCTTTTGACCGATACCTGAATTACTTTTGATGATCCTAAAAATCTTTTCCTGAATATCGCTTAGATTAGGAATCGCTCTCTTAGGTTTGGGAATATCTGCAGGATAAAAGCGTTTCTTTGCACCATCGTCTCTTGAGTATATCAGATGCGCCTCAGTTAATTGCTTGATATGATAAACGAGTTGCCCGCTTCCCAGATCCAGATCATCTTTGATCAAACCGAAGTGTGCACCCGGATTCCCGATTATGTACCCATAGATTTTATACCTTGTGGGCTGGTCAAGTAACTTCTCTTTTTTAATCCTGGAGTAGAGGGGAAGGAAAAACAATAACCATGCGTATTTTACTATCTCAATACAGAGCCCGCTCACACCGATTGCTCCGATGAATCCTACTGCAATAATCAATCCCCAGGGGAATGGAGATTCGGTAGGAGTGATGATGGCCTCATTGCTATCAAGTGCAATCGATATCGTCGTATCCTTGGTTACTGTTAATTCGGAGGTGTTTTTAATAGAGCCCTTGAACACCTCGATACGATAGGGATTATACGAAATCGTAGAAGTGGAATCTTCTTGGATCTCTGCAACGAGTATCGTTTCCACCCATCCATTTGAGTCAGTAAACTGTGTTGAAATAAGCTCATCAAAAGCATCGTATACAAAAACCGCAGCCCCCTCTATCGGATTTCCCTCATCGTCAACTACCCTGATGTGCAAAAACCAACTGGTTAATACGCTTGATCTATCGTCCAGATGCAAATGCTCGATGGTGGTATTGACTTTTATGAGAGTCGATTCTTTCAACCATAACTCTTTGATAGTAGAGTTAAAGAATATCATTTCCGAATCGAGCAGGGTATTGTTTATTATCATAAATGAATCCCCTGATTTAGCGTATATACCATATTCTGAAATTTCGCTGATCATATTGTTTTCAATCCAAGGCGAAGAATCTTCGGAGTAGATCCCGTACTTCGATGTAGATATGGAGTTATCTGCAATATACGGGGAGGCCCTGATTAAATAGATACCATATTCGTTCCGAGAGGCCGTGTTGTTGGTAATGGATATTGTGGATGCGTTCTCAACCATAATGGCGATATAATTATCTTCAAGGATGTTGCCGTCAAATTCAAGGACCGCAAGCTGGGTATCTGGGTCATAATAATATGCAATGTGGTTATTGTGGAAATAGTTCCAATTGAAGCAGTTTTTCAACTGAGAATTATAATCCTTGGCACCATAAACGGTGTTGTACGATATCGTGTTGTATCTAATAGCATCGTTGTAGGCCTCGTATGTGACGATGCCATACTCCCCATCCGTTATCTTGTTGTACGCCAGATAACCATCTGTGGTGCGGTGGTTGTAGATGCCATATGTGTAATCCCTGATTTTATTGTATCTAATATTAAGGGAATCAGATTCGTCGCAGTATATCCCGTATTCTCCGTTTTGAATGGTGAATCCGCTAATGCTTATATCGTCACCTGGAATATAAATAACCCTCCCGCTGCCTTCACCATCGATGATCGTGGTATCCATATCTTCACCCATGATGATGAGGGATTTGTCAATGGTTATATGCTCGAAATATGTTCCACTGTAAACGTATATCGTATTTCCGTCGTTCGCGTTATCAATAGCCTCTTGGATGGATGTGAAATGTGCTCCGCCACTGTCGTCCACCGTGATATTGGACGGCAAACCCACTGTTAGGATGCCAGTGTTATCCATTATTCCTGCCCCATAATACCCTGTTATGATGCAGGTTCCCATCCCAACGGTGGTAAAGTTCGTGGAGGTCCCGAATGTGGTGACCGTTCCAACACTCGTATTGCTGCTAATCCATACCACCGGGACATCATCGAGATAACCTGCGGTTTCATTGAATGCCGCAGCATAGAATATATCGGTATCCCCTATAACATATAACTTATTCCCTACCTCAACACCCATACCAGAAGCAGCATCCCTGACCTCCATATAATCGATGGTCGGCTCAATCACAGTAACTTGGGTTGTGTTTGCATGTCCCATCCATTCATTGAGTGTGACTGTAACCACGTCGTAATTCGTATTGCTACAAGTGATGGTTGAATAAACACCAGGACTGGAAACCTCTACCACGCTTGTATCACTGCTGATCCAGTTCGAGGTACTTGCAACATCACCAACATATCCTGCAGTATAATTGTACATCGCTCCATAAAACTCAGTGGTGTGACCAACTGGATAGCTCGGATAATTAGAGGGATCGCAAAGATCCTTTCCTCCACCACTAGGTGAGTCCCTTATCAATATGTAATCCACATCCCAATATAATACAGTAACATTAGTAATATTTGTATGACCATTACCGTCATCTAAAATAACGGTTACATTCCCCCAATTCGTATCGCTGCAAGTAATACTGGAGGAATTTCCCGGGCTTGTCAACATAACAATGGAAGTGTTTGAACTGTTCCAAGTCGAAGTTTGTGGCACGCTACCTATGAAACCGACGGTATGGTTGTATGTTGATCCATAGTATGTATCTACAGCACCTTTTTCATAGCTTATGCTGCTGATAACCGCTCCTTTATCGCCCTCGGCAGAACGGATTTGTACGTAATCAACTCTCGGGGTAAGGACTGTTAAATTGCCAGTTGTATTGCGAAGGCCTTCATATGATGCTGTGACATTGCATGTGCTGTCAATTGACACCCATTGGGCTGTGAAGGTGGAGGAAATGCCTGAGGGGGTAACAATACCAAAATCTGTATCATTGCTCTCCCACGATGCCTCAACTTCGGTCACATAGCCATATGTGTAATTGAAGCCGATGGCATAAAACGTATCAGTATCCCAAACACTGTAGATCCTATCTTCTACCACATTGCTGGCATCACCCGGACCATCCATAATGTTAATGTAATCTATGGTGCAATTGAATACCGTGACTAACGTGCTGTTGGTGACTCCGTAGGCCCATACCGCTACCAAAGCTGTGCCTTCATTTGTCTCGTTGCATGTTATGATGGCCATGGTACCTTGTTCTGCAACGGTAACCACACTGGTATTGGAGCTGTTCCAAAATGACTCGGGACCCTGCGGGGAGCCTGCGGATATATCCCATAAATAACCAACAGTGTGATTGTACATGGCCCCATAATATATATCCACACTGCCTACAAGGTAGAGGGGATCGATAACTAAATCCCCACCATTATCAGGAGCATCGCGGATTTGAATATAATCCAAGGTGGCATCTGACACTGTTATTAAACCTGTTACATCTGTTATTCCATTGTAATTGGCGGTGACTGTGCAGGTCCCGTTTCCAACTGGATAAAAATATGTGGAGGGCTCCGGAGAAGGACCAACTATACCCACACTGTCATTGCTGCTCATCCATGTAACAGTGACATCACCCAAGTAACCGTATGTTTCATTGTAACCTGCCGCGTAAAAAACCTCCCCATAGTCCCAAAGGAAGTAGAACCTATCACCGACTTCATTTCCTCCGTTATCGGGTGAGTCACGTATCAAAATATGATCTATCTTGGCAACAGTAAGAACACCCGTGGTATTATTAATTCCCCCTCCATAATCTGCTGTGACAATGCAGGTTCCAATACCCACAGCATTAAATGTGGTGGATGAGCCGTTTGTGCTCACCGTCCCAACACTCTCGTTGTCGCTGCTCCAATTTACTCTTACTTCACCCACATAACCTCCCGTGTAA
>CP070739.1:677593-680703 GCA_020347705.1 Methanomassiliicoccales archaeon
GACCGAGCCCATATCCGGAGAGGGAGTGGGTGAAGAGGGCCCCTCTCCCGTGTCCAGGCCGAAAACCGGGGAGGACGTTGTTTACATCTTCATCGATACGATACCGGATGTCGGTTTTAGAAAAGGCCTTCCTGTTAGTGCGAACTATATGATCGAAGTTAAGGGAAGACACAGCGAAGTACTTTCCAGTACCTATTACGAATGGATTGGAGCCGCAGCAGCAGATTGGAAATGGGCGGTGCTCGGGTCGGTGGATGTTGGATTAGAAACCGCCAAGATGGAGGTGGGGATCACCTGGGAAGAAATCGAGGTGGACCCTGAAAACGACCGCTTTAATGTGTACTTTTTTACAACAGACTGGATGATGAAAGAGGGAGATTATTCTGACCTCGAGGGAATGATAGAAGGGCCAACTCGGGCCTATATCGGCGACGGCAGCATAAGAGGATATGATCTAAAATACCATGGACAATATGATGTGTACTTCGAGGAATCCACCAAATCTGTAATGTTTGAAACAAAGGATGGCTTTTATCTGGCATGGGATCTGCCTGGTGAATTGGGTTGGACAGATGAAAATAGCGAATCCGTGTCCATTGCTAGTTTAGGTCAAAATGGCCTTGAAATCCACACCTCTCGGGCCATCTGGCCTGATATATATTCCGGTGTGAGCGTTTCTGTTGAGTACCTGTTTGATGGCAACCTCCTGAAGGAAAATATTGTACTTGAAGAAAAACTTCCTGGATCTGAGAAAGAGAGCTTGGAATATCTCATGCTGACGATGCCCTTAGATTACTCCGAAGACCTTCAGATTCTCGCAAACGGCATCGAGGAAGATAACGACGTAATAACATCGAAGCCCCTAGATTTCTACCATGAAAGCGATTGCGTGTTTTCGGTTGATGCCCCTATCGCGATAGATGCAGAGGGAGACACCATAGAATGCGAATATGTATTTACAAAAGGTGAGACTGAGAGGCTCAGTCTCCGCTGCCCCTCAGATTGGCTCGCGACCGCTTCCTATCCTGTGAAAATCGATCCGACTCTGGTCTACTATACACTGGAGACCGACGATTATGTTAGCCATAATGATAACTTTGGTATAGATGTCGAAATAGGTGATTTCAACGGCGATGGCTATGCAGATGTCCTCTCCGGTGCCCCCAACAACGGCCAGGACAATAATTACGGGGGACGGGCATACATCTTCTTTGGTCCTATTACAGGCAATACTGTTCCAGCGGATGTGATCCTTGGCTTTTCCACATCCAATTTCGAAAATTATGGAAGCACGGTCGGTGTCGGTGATTTCAACAACGATGGTTGTGATGACGCTATCGTGGCCGGTGTCAACGTAGATGTATGTATAAAATACGGCTCGAGCTCATTATCAGGCACATATAACACTCCCGATGTAACTGTCAGTGAGGTTGAAAGCCTGACGAGCTTCGGTAGGTCACTGGCTGCAGGGAATTTCAATGGTGACGGCAACGACGACCTTGTTATTGGAGCTCCTGACCACGACCCTCCGGAAAACGGCAAGGTGTACATCTATTATTACGATTCAGTGGATTGGGGAGATACTGTAATAGACAGCCCCCCTGACGATACTTTGGAATCCTTGGATGATACCCAAGTCGGTGCCCAGTTTGGTTATTCTATAACTATAGGTAATTTCTACAACGGTAGTTACGACGATATTACGGTTGGAGAGCCTTTTTATACTTCAGGGGGCACTATGATAGGCCGTGTAAACCTGTTCAATGGAACGGCCCTCGATGACAATGGAGCCACCCCGGATATCCCGTCTAATTATATCGACGGACCTCAAGGTGGACCAGGAGGAACCGATCAGTTCGGGTATTCACTTGACGCAGGTGACTTTAATCCAGATACCGATAATGATTACGATGATCTCGTTGTGGGGGAGCCTAACAACGATGAGGATGCGGCCGATGCAGGGCGCGCATACGTCTTTTTATGCGATGATGACTCCCGGGGATGGCTGACAGATAACACATTCCCAAATGATATACCCAACCCAGAAGGTGGAAGCGGTGGAGGTGATCAGTTCGGCTATGCCGTAGGTGCGGGTGGCGTCTATGATGATGGAGGAGAGGACTTCTTTATAGGGGCACCGTTCTCAGATAACAATGGAGCCCAAAATGGGGCGGTTTATATCTATTACTGCGACGGTTCGGACACCATACCAACCACATATACGAATTCACAAAACGGCACCAGCGGCGGCGAAAGTTTAGGATGGAGTGTCTCAGGTGGAAGGTACGTCAACGATACTGTATTCAATGTCGCAGCAGGGGCTCCATTCTGGGATGACAACAGCCCCTCAAGAACGGATGCAGGTAGGGTGTGGACTATGCAGGTTCCTGAATTTTCAAGCCGCGACATTCCGATGTTGGTAATAGCAGTTGCACTGTTCACTATAGTATATAGAAAAAGAAGAAGAGCCATTAAGTCTTAGGGATTTTAATTAAAACTGCTCACTTGGTGTAGAGTTACTTAGAGTTTCTATAATATTATAAGTAACATGGGGATTTCTGTTCCGGATTCCCGATAAAAAGGGTTTTGGTTGTAAGCATGTACTATTGATAAGATTGGATAGGAATAGAAATGAGATCTCCATATAATCGACCTAGATCACCCCTTGTTAATAAACTCAAGTTAAACTCAAGTGAAATTATAGTAATTTAGATACCGCTTACATATATTCTAAAGCGAAAAACTTAAGGATTTGATTGACAATACGGAGGTAGGGTGATAAAAATCAGATGCCGCAGGAGTCTATTATTAGGCTCAATCCTTTCAATTACTTTTCTAGCCAGTCATACCTTTTTGGGGTCAATCCCCTTTATTCCAGAAGTAGCTGCTGACCATAGGGTATTTGAAGTAGAAAAATTTGATGTAAATATCACTATTTCTCCTGATTCTCTCCAATACATTGATTTGAATTTACAAGACGGCGAAGAGTTCGAGGTTGTCTATACATTGCAGGTAAAAGAAAACCTTCCAATTGATATCTGGTTTGTCAGCGAAGATAATTATCTACTACTTGTTAATGATGCCCAGTTCTTATTTTATATCGATGGCAC
>CP070739.1:680803-692292 GCA_020347705.1 Methanomassiliicoccales archaeon
AGTCTGTCGCCTTTGACCATGCTTAGCTACCCTCGCATTTAAGTGAATTTCAGCTTAAAGGGTAGCTAAGCTTGCTCCCGTAGGAAACAAGTATTTTTTAATTATAGCATTGTTTCCGAGGGCGTAGAGGGGACCAAAGGTCACTTCTGAGTAGCTACCCTCGCATTTAGGTAGTGATAACCCTAATAACCAAGGATGTTTAAGACAATTGCTGTTGTCATTTTTTGATTTCCAAAGGAATTAATATGGAATTAAAATCGGTTAAACATCCCCCAACTTGAGTTGTTTTGTGCCTATAACAAGTCTTTTTGCCCTATAACCTTCGGTTACGATATCGGATAGCACTTCAACGAATAATGCTTCGTAATCTTTTTTAACAAGATATGCTGGGTCATTGTAAGGAAGATGGACTTTGGCTTTGGTCAAAGCGGCCTTGGCCTCCCTTCTTTCATCGCCGGTCACCTGTTCGGCATCATCTACACCTTCCTTAAAACCACACTGCTTGAGCTCCTCAAAGAATATGGGTCTGCGGAACAATTTCTGCAGTATATATACGGCCACCTGGGCCTTCTTGTCGTCATCGACGTTCAAGGCCATGCACTTCTCACCAACCACTTCGTACAGGTTCTTCTTCATATGCGCAGATGTGGTGTACACCTTTGCAGGCGGGATCTCTTTTTCTTTAAGAACCCCTACATCTGTCAGTGCCTTAAGATAACCTGTTAAAACGAGTCTGTGCATTTTATATCCTTCCTCTTCCAATCGTCTTGACAGCGAGCTAATTGAGCGCTCTTCCTCTTTTACATACTTTATTATCAGGTCCTTTAACCTCTCTGGTGTCACAAACACCTTGCTCTTGGCCATGTGTTCCCCCCTTTTTCATAGACTGGCTCACATTTCATCGAGAAGCGATACATTATCATGCATGTTCTCTGCTTCGTTTCTGAGAGCGTGTGGCAAACCGTATTGGTAACAGACTTGATAACAAATAAAACCTTCGGTGAATTTTTTTGGTAACAGAACTGATTCAGAAAAATCTTTAAATGATACATTCTTTCGACAGTTTGCAACTTTTTAAAAACTCCTCCCCCTTTTATTTTTTTATAAAACTTTTAGTTAATGTTCCATTAAAATCTCTAAAAACTGTTTTAGATGTCTTGCCAATGATTCGTTTTCTATGTAACCGCATGCATTCAAATCAGGTGAAGCGATAAGCGCGTTTCTCCCATCGGAAATCACATCAGTCGCTATTAGCCCTTTTCTACGAAATAATCTCACCTCCCAGGGAACCTTCTGCAGAGGTTCGGTGATAACAGTCACTTCCACTCCACGTTTGAGGGCATTCTGGATGTTTTTGCCCAATTTTTCTCTTACCTCTGAAAGTACAGGCGTGGAAATAATGAAGTTCTTGGTTGATTTATCAAGCAGTTCCCCTATCTTTTCTGTCACCTTCTCTTTACCCGTTATTGTGTAGACGAGCTGCGGCTCGCCTCTCTCCCTTAGAATCTCATGGATCAACTCGAGTTTTTGAAAGGTTTCTTCCAACTCCGCCCTCACCCTTTCATAGATCTTCGAAGGTGGTTCGGGCTTATATATCACTGGTCTGCCCGATGTCGCTATTGCAAAACCTTTTATTTCAAGGGATTTTAGAACTGAATAGGCAGATGTCCTTGGAATCTGGGCTGTTTTGGCAATTAGCTCGGCATTTCCATAACCGTGGGCAACCAAGGCTATGTAGGCTCTTGACTCGTACGCAGAAAGACCGAGAGACTCCAGCTTTCCTGAGACACTTTTAAACTCTCGCTTGATTTCCTCTTTTGTCAGAGGGATTGCTATTGGCATTATATCACCTTTTAGTAGTTTGTGCTACTACTTTTATCAGGTTACAACGATAAATAGTTTTTCCAAGATATGGTTCGTATTTGACTATATTTAGGATAACAATATTTTTAAAATCACAAATCCTTTACTTCCCAAAGGAAAAAACTGGTTTGAGGTACGGAGAGTATATCATGAATGACTTAAATGTGGATGTTGTGGTGGTTGGTGGCGGACCTGCAGGAACGATCACTGCAAAATATGCTGCTATGGACGGAGCGGATGTTCTTCTAATAGAGAAACGGCAGGAGATAGGAACCCCTGTTAGATGCGGTGAGGGTATTGCAGGACGGTGGCTTGAAGAGGTCGGAATAAAACCGGACGATAGATGGTTAACCCACAGGGTCAAGGGTGCAAAGATAATATCACCTGATGGCTCAAAGCTTCACATTGACGAGAAGATAGCCGGAAAAGAGGTGGGTATGGTAATAGAGCGTGATGTATTTGATAAGAATCTCGCCCGTGATGCTGCAAAATCCGGAGCAAATATAATGGTAAAAACCTCGGCAATAAGCCTGTTAAAAGAGGGAAATAAGGTCGTTGGTGTCAGGGCTAAGCACCTGGGTGATGAATTCGATATCAACGCGAATATTGTTGTGGGTGCTGATGGATTTGAATCCCAGATTGGAAGGTGGGGGAAAATAGATACAACACTGAAACCAAAGGATATCTCCGTGTGTCTGCAGTACCGCATGATCGATATAAAGCCAGATCCCGATTATTGTGAATTTATCCTTGAAGATGTCCAAAAAGGTGGATATTTATGGATCTTTCCAAAAGGGGATGATGAGGCCAACGTAGGGGTCGGATTCCAATTGAATAAGATTACAGATAAAAAAATGGTGAGATCCTATCTTGACGATTTTATAAAAAGGCATCCTGATTACTCCCGGGGAAAAGTGATTGAGATCGTCGCAGGTGCTGTTCCAGTATCAGCCCCGATAGATAAAACGGTGGGAGACGGTATACTGCTTGTCGGGGATGCGGCAAGGCAGGTCAATCCCATGACTGGCGGAGGGATTGCAAATGCCTGCATTTGCGGAAAGATTGCAGGTGAGGTGATCGGGGAGGCACAAAAAGCACAAGATTTCAGCTGTGAATTCCTGAATAAATACGAAAAGCGCTGGAGAAAGAGACTGGAGGATTCATTATATTTAAATTATCTTACCAGAGAAAAACTGGTATCAACCAGCAATGAGACCATAAATAAAATAGTTCGAAGCCTCGCCGAGGTACAAATCGAACAACTTTCAACCCTTGAGATTATCAAGGTGATCAGCAAGAAACATCCTGAGCTAATCGAGGAATTAAGTGATCTGATCTAGATCCTTTATGCAAAATCCCCTAATTTACCCTGAATAAGGCCATTTTTTTCCCATTGAATCCCTATCCAGTAAGGGCTAATTTGCAAAAACTCCCAAAAAAAACCCAAAAATCTAACTTTTTCGTAATTCACCATCGAAGCATATATATAATAGAAGTGTCAATATCTGATATTACAATCGTAAAATGAGGGGTTGGTGTTGTCCAAGCTGATCAAAAATGATGATGCGTTGATCACAGCGCTGTTAAAGATACAATACATCTCAGAGATTTGTGAGTGGGAATATATAGAGGAAGAAGAGCTACTACCGCGAAAATAAAAAAGCGCTCGTCCTTTTGCATTCATTATCACTAGAGACGTCGTCGAGGTTCACGTTTTTAGTCTTAAAGGCCTTTTTCAGGCCGACCTTTTAAAAACAGAAATCGTTATTTATCCCCAAGGATATACCACCTGGCCCAATAAGAAGTTTTACTTTATTGGTTGTAAGTGAGTTTAGGGATGGATATGAAGGTCTGTGTTCTGGGCAGTTCCAGTGACGGTAACGCAACATTGTTGTGGACAAGAAGCACGAAAATACTCATAGACGCGGGTTTCTCAGGAAAAGAAATGGAGAGGAGATTGAGAAATATAGGTATCGATCCATGTGATTTGAAGGGAATCGTGCTTTCGCATGAGCATTCGGATCATACTCGTGGCGCAGGGGTGCTGTCAAGAAGATATGAAATCCCAGTATATGCAAACCACACCACATTTCAAAAATTAAGATATATTGGCGAGGTTTGGGAAAGAAGACATTTCGATTCTCATAAGGATTTCAAAATTAAGGAATTTAATATCACACCGTTGGTCGTGCCGCATGATGCCTCAGAGCCAAATGCATTCGTGATAAGATGCAATGGCAAGAAAGTAACAATAGCAACTGATATGGGTGTGTACACCGAAACTTTCATCGAGCAGGCGCAGAACTCGAACCTCATAATTATCGAGAGCAACTACGACAAAAACATGCTGCTTTCAGGTTTCTATCCTCCTCCATTAAAGGAAAGGATACTCTCGGATTTCGGGCATCTTTCAAATTCTGCAGCTGCAAAAACCCTAAGGCAGGTAATCGGTACCTCGACAAGACATGTGCTTTTGGCCCATATTTCCCAAAACAACAATACACCGGATCTGGCGAAAGAGGCCGCCAATAAACATTTAAAGGACTTTGAGGGAGTAAGTGTTGGCCTGACACATCCTTTCAAATGCAGCGAAATCATCAAGATATAATAGCTGGGTAAAATTACTCCTGGAAAAAACACGATCTTTAAAAAAAATTCATTCAGTGTGCTGGATGCCGATTTTTCGATTCGACCACATATTTGAACCGTTGATGACATCATCTTCAATGATGATTCCGTAATCCATCCTTACCTTTTGAAGAGAGCACCTTATATTTTCTATGGGTTTAGCATCCTTATTTAGACAATCTCGCCCGCAGTCTCTTATACAGTCTCTGCAGTTCTCAATGATGGCATTTCTTAAGACCATAAAATCCCTTGCATAGCTTTTTGAAGTCCCGACTTCGGAGTTTTGGGTATCCTCGGTGCTATGAATCGTTACTTTTGTCGTTTTTTCTGCCATACAATCACTTAGTCCATGGTTTTATGTGCCAATTGGGTGGTCTTTTTGGGCCCAGTTGAATTTTTATAGGAGAGGAGGAGGCCCAAGAACCTCATATATTGGAGATTTCCTCCTCTGTTGGTTTTTATCTTTATTACTCGTCCACTACGATCTTCAAGGAATTTTTCGAGGGACCCTTCCTATTTTATCGAGGTTAATGTTGTGGTTCCCATCCTTATTAACCGCGATCTACCGTCTTGGGCCACCGATAGCGTTTTTAACGGGAATTATGGCGATTTTAGATACGAATTTATTTTGCTTTGACCCCTGCTTTCAAGAATCCTGCCCTTAGTCTCGGCAACTGTTTTGAAATACCTCTCTCTGCCTAAAATATACCGCTCCACATGGGATTCTGTCCATGATTTAATGGCATGCTTTATTGCCTCTTCCCGGCCTGACACCCGTCCTATATCCACGAGATTGTCGATGTCTGAGAGGATATCTTCGCCGATATCGATTACGATTTTTTCAGTGGAAAAACGTGTTGTTTTAAGATTGATGTACTCCTCAATACACTCTCTAAGGCACTCGGAGATCGAGCTAATACCTTCTTCATCCATGATGCCTTCGAGACTTCGAACCAATTCTTCTGGAACCCTTGCAGAAACCCTGGAAGTCTTTGACGCCATAATACCAATCCTATTGGTGTACGAATGTACACCAAATGTATATGGAGATATATCCATGACTCTATAAAAGTTTTTCGAGTATATTATATTTTTAAATATAATAAAAATGTTGAACATTTTGTGTACAATTAAAAAATACAAATTTCAGGCTCTTGAGATTCTCAATAGTCTTTAACATAGGTTTTTTTAGCGGATAGCAAGGGTTTTATAGGCCAATCGCAATTTATGTAATAAGGATAATCCTAGGTAATTTATAAACAATACCAAAAAAAACCTAGGAAAAAAAATCCAAAAAGAGAACAATAAACTCCTTCTCTTGGATAATTCCTTTAATATAACCCTTAGATACCAATAAACATAGGTAGAGGGTGACGATAGGTATGAATAAAAATGGGAAGATCATAGTATTAGTATTATTTGTACTGCTATTTGGAGTGTACTTTACTACTGCGATGCCTGTGGGAGATTTCAAAGATCATGCTCAAGAGAAAAGCTATATAGCTCAAGAGGAAATCGAACCTACGGTCCTCGACAATCCCATGGTCTCAGAGATTCAATATGTGCCTGTAACTCCCATAGAGCTCGATAGCCCTAAGATACAGGAACCTTTGGAGGCCTCCTTGGAGGAAGATATTATAGAGGCTGATTTCAAAGAGGTAGAACCAATGGAGGCTATTCCCATTGGGGTAGAACCGTTGGATACTGACACCAATGAAGTAGATGCCAAAGGCCCGTACGGAACCGTATTCGAGCCCTATTTTGAAGGAGAGGAAGTGACCCTTGAAGCAGATATTATAGGCGGTGATGTGAGCGATTATTATTTTAGATGGGACGTCAACAACAACGGCACGTGGGAGAAAGATGACTTTGGAGTTGTAAAAGGCTCCCCAACCCACACACACACCTTCAACGACGACCATATAGGACAGGCCAAAGTCGAGGCATGGGACGGTGTCTCCATGAAGACGGTTTACAAAGGCGGACAAATTTGGAACGACGACGATCCTGATTTGTTGCTCGATATGTTTGGTAATATCGGAACAATCGGCCTAAAGTTCGAGATTATAGATGATATCATCGTGAATCAACTTGTATATTTCCGCCAAAATTCCACACATCCAATCTACTTCTACAACATTCGCCTCTGGAATGAAATGGGAACGATACTTGCTCAGGCATCCAACCTAATCCAACCAGATCATGGTTGGGCAGGGGTTTCCATCCCGCCGATTACTCTTAATGCAGGCGGCACATATATTATAAGCGCATTCGTCCTTGGGAGTTATTATCCTGGTGATGACAATCCTGGTATCTCCCAGGACGGCAGAGTCAATCCCACACGATGGATGAGAGGCAATGGAAATTCATACCCCCAAATCGATGTTCAGGAGGACGTTCTGCCCTTCTTGGACATTTACTACGACTATCCAACACAAGAACCTGATGTGCTTCTGGACTATGCTGATGTATACGTGGATAACGCTGCACCCTCAGTTGATGCAGGCCCTGATCAAACAGTAGATATGGGACAAACCGTTATATTTAGCGGCATCTTCACGGATTCAGGTTCTGAAGACACGCATACGATAGAATGGAACTTTGGCGACGGAAATACATCCACAGGCACACTTACCCCCACACATGTATATGATGAGGAAGGTGTTTTTACTGTGAATCTTACGGTTACTGACGATGATGGTGGTAAGGGTAGTGACACCCTTACAGTCATAGTAAGTAATCCTTCGAAGGTAGAGAATCTCTTAAAAGACCTAATAGACGAAGTGGAAGGCATGGACTTGCACCGTGGCATAACAAACAGTCTCGTAAAGAAGTTGGAAAATACCTTATCCTCATTTAAGGAAGGAAATGATATTGCGGCCAAAAACAAGATGAATGCCTTCATAAACGAGGTCGAGGCACAGAGGGACAAGAAGATTACAGGCCAACAGGCAGATTCCATGATCTTTGCAGCACAACGAATCATCGACGGTTTATCCAGCTAAAATAAAGTAATGAACTCTATTATCTCGAGGCATTTTTAAAATTTATCATGTTTGAATAAAAAATCTAAAGTCTGATAAAATCTTCTCCTTTACGGCCTTTTCTTTTACGTGGAAGTACTATCTCCTCACCGCATTTGGGGCAAATAATCTCTCCCTCGCCGCCTTCATAGAGCTTCGCATACCTTTCGTTGTACTCGGCAAGGCAGTCTTTGCACAGCTTGGCCCCGCACTCATGCTCCAATGCAACTGGATTCTCCTCGCATATTATGCAGAGTGGCTCCTCCTCCACCTCTGGCTCTTCTGGCTCAAGCGTTGGCTCGTAATCCAATGGTTCAGACATGCGATCCTCAAAGGCCCCTTCCCCTGACACCATCTCTCTTTCGTAGAGGGACTCCCCCCCGAGGGATTTCACCCTCACCTCAGGGGTAACAACCTCCTGCCCATGGAAGGCCAAAAGCACAGCATAAACCTTTTTGGCCTCGAAAATCCCGAGGTTCATATCCTGAATCAATCCGTACACGCTTCGTCTGTGGGAGGGGAGCTCCAGGGCCCGATGAAGAGTTTCCTCAACCTCAGGCTCGACAACGTCGGCCTTTATCTCCATCTCATCCACTTTATTGATGTACGCCAGAAGTCTTTTCGCCCTTGATATGGAGTATTCGGGGAAGCCTATTACGATATCGGCCAGTCTCAGCCCGTGCTTTTCAAAGGATGCAGGATCATCTCTCAGTGCGGAAACGATGGCCCTGTTGGAATCTTCTTCAAGCTTGTCCCTCTCCTCATGGCTTAAGGCAGTGATGTCCACATCCTCCTTCTTTGAAAGATACTGGATCACGGAGTCGAGATAGCTGAAAGGGATATGGCACACTTTGAAGGCCTCCTCTTTTGTGGCGGGTCTGTTGTAATCCTTCTCGAACTTGAGAATATCTTTTGCATACCGCTCCATGTTCCTCTTCTTAATCTCCCTTTCGGCCCTTTCCTTTCCCTCTATGGCCGGATGATATTTTGAGTCGCGCTCAAGGGCATGTTCAAAACATCTTATCGCCTGTTCATAGTTATCCAGATTATTCAAGGCCAAACCCTTGCTAGTCCAAATCTGTTTGTTGTCAGGATTTAGGCCCAAAGCCCTATCATAACAACCGAGGGCGCCTTCTAAATCCCCTATTTTAGACATCGCCATGCCTTTCCTGTGCCATATATTGGCATCCTTCTCGTCTATATCTAGGGCGTTGTCATAGCTTGAAATTGCCTCCTCGTACCTGCCTGTCCTGTCGAGAAGCATACCCCTGTTTATCCAATGGGACTTATTGTTGGAATCTAAATCGATGGCCCGATCGTAACAACCAATAGCGCCCTCGAATCTTCCAAGACTTACATAGGCCTCGGCCTTGCTCACCCAGGACTCGATATCTTCGGGCATGGTCTCGAGGATCCGATCGAAACTTCGAATCGCGCTTTCAAATTCATCTGTGGCCATGAGGGTCCTACCCTTGCCTTTTTGTGCTTGAATGTTATTATTATTGAGCTCAACGGCCTTCGTGAATGCTTCCAATGCCTCCTCGTTTTTCCCTGATTCATAGTAGGCCTGCCCTTTGTTTGCCCAGATGTTATCGTCTTTGGAATCCAAATTCAGGGCTTTATCGTAGCAAATGATGGCCTCGTAATATTCCTCCATTTTCGTCAGTAGAATCCCTTTTTCGTTCCAAAGAGCCTTGTCTTTTTTCTCCACCGCTAAGGCCTGATCATAGGAGTCCAAGGCCGGTTCATACAGGCCCATTTTCGCAAGGGCCCTGCCCCTCTTTTGTAAGGCCCCGACATCCTTGGGGCGGGATTCCAAGACCTCGTTGTAAAGCTCCACGGCCTCCTCGTACCTATCAAGATTTTCCAGGGCTTCGGCCTTATCTCGCAAGGCCTCGATGCTCTTCGGGTCCAGCTCCATGATCCTCTCGCAGGCGAATATCACCTCCTCGTATCTGCCCAAGGATTTTAAGGCCTCTTTCTTCTGAACCCAGAGTTCGATATTGTCAGGCTCAAGATCCAGGGCTCTTTCATAGGCCGGTATCGCTTCCCTTTGCTTTTTTAGCTTCACCAAAGAGTATGCCTTATCCTCCCATGCCCTGACGTTGTTCGGTGAAAGCTCCAGGATCCTATCGCAGGTCGTCTCCGCCTCATCGTAGTCCTGCAGCTTCATGAGCACATCCTTTTTACTCACCAAGGCCTCCAAGTTGTCGGAGTTGACATCTAAAACCATATCAAGGTGTCTTAAGGCCTCGCTTTCCCTTCCCAATTTCACCAAAACCAGGCCTTTGCCCAACAAGGCATTTTCGTCCCTAGAGTTCAAGTCCAAGGCCGAATCAAAGGTCATTAACGCTTCCTCGTACCGGCCAAGCCAATCCAAGGAAACTCCTTTCAGGTATATATATCTTGAATTTGTTGAATCGATTGCCAGTGCACTTTCGTATGCTGCGAGAGCTTCTTCGTACCTCTCCAGATCAAGTAGTATTTTTCCCTTCTTGTCCCACAGCTTAGCATTTTTGTCATCGAGGTTTATAGCCTTATCATAGAACCTAACGGCCCCTTCAAGATCTTCAAGAGCTTTCAAGGCGTCGCCTTTATTCTCCAAGGCCTCCTTGCTTTTTGGGTCGATTTTCAGGGCCGCGTCATAACATTTTATTGCCTCCTCATAGGCCCCCATTCTGCTGAGGGCCACTCCCTTCTTGTAAATGGCACCGATATTCTTTGGATCGAGCTTTAAAATCTCATCGAAAACATCGATGGCCTCATCGTTCTTTGCCAGATTGATTAATGAAGTACCTTTATCCTCCAGAGCCTCTTGGTTCTTGGGCTCGATTGCTAGGATGCTGTTGCATGTGCTTACGATATCAGCGTCCTTTTCTAAACGCTTCAAGGCCGCCTTCTTTCTCGTCAGCACGTTGAGGTTCTCAGGTTCTACTAGCAACGCCTTATCATAGGAGGAAACGGCCTTGTCAACCTGGTCAAGCTCCTCCAACACGATCCCCCTGTCAACCCACGTTTCCAATTCCTTGGGATAGAATTTTACGATGATATCGCATGTTTCAAGCAACTTCTCAGGTTCATCCATATCCTTGTAGGCCTCTTTTTTGTTTGTGAGGGCCCTTAGGTTCCTTGAATCGAGCTTGAGGGCCAAATCAAAATGCTCGATGGCCTCTTCGGGCTTTCCCAGCGACAGCAGAGCCCATCCTTTGTCATTAAGGGCCCGGAGGTTCTTTGGTTCTAAATCGAGGATACGATTGCATATATCGATAACATCCTCGAACCTCTTAAGAGCCATGAGCGCATCGTTTTTATTGCACAAAATCAGGACATCGTTTGGATCCAGCTCCAGGGCCCTTTCGTAAGCATCCAGCGCCTGCTCTGTCATCCCCATTTCCAGAAGGACGACTCCCTTTCTGTTCCATGACTCCTTGTCCTTGTCATCGAGTTCTATGGCGCTTTCAAAGGCCTTTAACGCCTCCTTGAGTTCACCATTTTTATGAAGCATCATTCCCTTTCCCTTCCAAAGCAACTTATCCTTATCATCCAGCTCTATGGCCATCTGAAAGCTTTCTGCGGCCTCATGGTATTTTTCTATATTACCCAGGGCCCAGGCCTTGCTGCTTAGAACTTCCTTATCCATGGGATCGATTTCAAGGGCCCTGTCGTAACAATCCAGGGCCTCCTCGTACTTGCCATCGTCGTCCAAAACCTCACCCTTTCTCACCCATATGGATTTATCATCTGGTGTGAGGTTTAAAATCCGATCGTAGAATTCCAAATCCTTTGGGTGTGCATCGATGATGGTAAGGTAGCAATCCTTGGCCTCGGTCTTTTTTCCCATCTTCTCCAATGCCCTTCCTTTGGAGCTCAAGGCCTTCTTATCTTTCGGTTCGATTTTCAAGGCGGAGTTGAGGGAATTAAGCGCTTCTTTGTATTTCTTCATGGCTATGAGGGCCTCACCGCGGTTAATCCAGG
>CP070739.1:692392-698180 GCA_020347705.1 Methanomassiliicoccales archaeon
GGAGGATATCTAACAGAAGTAAAGAATTCCGTTGATAAGCCTATAATTACACCTACCAAAAGCCCTGTGATGATCGAATAATAAACACCTATATATTTCATTCCAAGTGTATGCTTTATTACAAAAAACGAAATTATAGCAATGAGAATTGCGCTTGCAAATATCCCTTTTCTAAGGGCGAAAAGGAGTTCGCCTTGTTCGGCAACCTCTCTTGTGCGGACAAAAAATGTTCCGATTATACTTGAAATAACGCCTACCGCGGCCATTACCAAAGGAACCGTAACGCCGTTTAAACCGAAACCACCCGCGACAGCAAGAACCATAGTGGCGACTATTGACCCTACATAGGACTCGTATAGGTCGGCACCCATTCCCGCAACATCGCCCACGTTATCTCCGACATTATCCGCTATGGTGGCTGGATTTCTGGGATCGTCCTCGGGTATGCCTGCCTCCACCTTCCCCACCAGGTCAGCTCCCACATCCGCGGCCTTCGTAAAGATTCCACCGCCAACCCTGGCGAACAGGGCGATGGAGCTCGCCCCCAGGCCGAATCCCGCTATAACGGAGGTGATGGTTCCCAGATCATCGTTTAGTACAGCGGAAAAAAACATGTATATAATGGAAAGTCCCAGACGGCCTAACCCTACAACCGAAAGACCCATTACGGTTCCGCTTGAGAACGCGATTCTCAGGCCTTCGTTCAAACCCCTTCTCGCACCTTCGGTGGTTCTCACGTTGGCCCTGGTGGCGATGTTCATACCTATGAAGCCAGCAAACGCAGAAAGTGTTGCGCCGAGGACGAACGCGATGGTGGTCAAGGGTCCGATTAACACCGTCAGAACAAAGATCATAACGAACATGAAGTACAGTATCGCCATGTACTGGCGCTTGAGGTAGGCCATTGCACCTTTTCTTGTTGCATCGGAGATCTTCTGCATCACGGGACTGCCTGCATCGGCCTTCAATATCTTTCTTGTGAGGAGAATAGAAAATAGTAGTGCGATTAAAGCAGCCATCAACGAAAATGCAACTAAAGATCCGCCAATCATATTAAATTCCCCTAATTACGCCTTAGAAATAATGAATTTGTGCGGTGATATTCTAATCCATATATAGAATTTTTGGTATACGAAAATACATGATTTTGGAATTAAACGGATTTATTTGCCGATTTTGACCTTTCTCGCTCTTTTATTACCTTCTTGGCTCTTTTATTATTCGGTAATAATGACAATATGTTTATATATTTTAATCGTCTGGTTCATTCATATGGGGGATTATAAATGAACGAGTCTTTCCGCATAAAGAGAATCTTATTATTGGCAACCGTAGGAATGTTATTGTTGATTCTTTTTCCCGATCTCGGCTTTATACAGGAGCATTCAAATGTGGTATCTGCAAATGATCTTATTATCGGGGACGATTCTCCAAACGAGAAGCTACTTATCGAAAATACTTACCATCATTATGGAAATGTATATTTGACTAATCAGGGAGAAATCGAGGTGAAAAATGGTGAGTTTCGGGTTTACGGCAATATCTGGGCCTTCCATGAAAGTAAAATCATTGTCAATTCCAGTACGTTCGGTTTTTTATCCGTAACGAAGTGGCAGTTCTCTATAAATCTGTTCAACACCTCTGAGCTCAGGGTTGAGAATTCAAATATCTATTCGAACTTATTCCCGAATCTAATAAATCCCAATAATGACAGCAAAATCTCATTCATCAATGTCACATTCACGGATTGGTTCAGCTGCAAAATGGCGGATAACTCCTCTGTTGAGGTGAAAGATTCATACGGACCCAAGGGCTGGGCTTCGGAATTCTTCTTCATGGATTCGGCCCAGGGTAATTTCTCCAATATCGACGGAATAATCAATGTGTTCACCGTGTTTCATGATGGATCTGTAATCGACTATTCCCCTTTATGGAACGAATATGTTTTTCATTTCGAGTTTCCAGCCGATGTACCGTTCGCTTCGGGAATCGATTATTCCTTTATCATAGACGACTGCTATATCTACGGAAACAGCCCATTATTAGAAAAGGGATGTGATGTAACTGTAAGAAATTGCATTACCAGTGTCATTATCCGACCAATAAATGACGATTCCCTTAACATCTCCGGATTGGTGGCAAATACATATCAATCAGACTGGAACGCCCCCCTCTCTGATCGACAGTTTCGAGCTGTAAACAGCATTTTACGAAATTGGCATTTGCATATGTTCGATTATTCTTCTGTTAATCTTGTAAACAGCATATTTTCCGAGATACTTAGCATCTATTGGAACTGCTCGCTTTACATGAGAAATACGATATACAAGGGAGATGCCGGTCCGTTTTGGGTGTTCGGGGAATCCACTGTGTTTGCCCGGGAATGCGTTTTTTTTGCGCAGGACCCCTGGGGCCTTAATCCTGTGGTTTATGTAAAAGATCTGGGAACTCTGGCACTCTATAATTGTTATGTTTATACCGATTTTACAATGGAGGATTATGCCACTGTCTATCTTTTGAACAGCGAAACTTTCAGGGAGCCAATGCTTTTGGATGCCTCGGAATTGTGGGTTGCGAAAATCAACTCCCCACCAACCGGTTTGAGCAATGATTCTGTTCCTATTTCTGGCTCCGCTTATATAGATACTGCACCTGCTTCCAACATTTCTTTTGGCTCGTACCAATTATCCTATGCAGGCCCACCCGATTATGATGTCTATACTCCGATAGGACCTGAGCGCACAGAACCGGTAAAGGATGGAATCCTGGAATCCTGGAATACATCAACGCTGACCCCTGCTATCTATTATTTGAGATTGGATATGAAAGATATCAACCTCACCGACAATGTCAGTGTATATTGGGTTATAAATATTCAAAGAAGCGATGTACTACACTACCCCCCTTCAGAGCCACAAGCTCTCTTGGCGATTGAAAACAACAATAATGTGGAATTGAATTGGAACCCACCTTTGGACAATGGAAATGCAAGTATCACGGGTTATACAATTTACAGAGGGCTATCCATGGGCTCTCTTTCTCCAGTGGCTGAGGTGGGAAACCAAACCCAATTTATTGATGGAAATGTAACACCGGGGACCACCTATTTCTACAGGATTTCGGCCACAAATAAAATGGGTGAAGGCCCACTTTCGGAATTGGAAATAATCTCAATGAATCCACTTATGGATTTGATTCTCACCACATCCGATATTTCCTTTTCTAGCTCAACTCCAATGGAAGGTCAGATGATAACGATATATGGGGATATCAAGGCACAGAATCTCACTCAATCAGAATTGGTTTGGGTAAAAATGGAGATAGATGGCGTTTCAGTGGATGTCAAACCCGTGACAATATCAGGTTCTTCGACACAGGTTCAGTTCAATTGGACAGCTGAAGAAGGTAATCATGATATCTCATTGGACGTGGATATTGTAAATTCCGTTGATGAGTCGCACGAAGATAATAATGTCGCAACCAAACAGATCTCAGTATCAGAAAGTTCGAAACCAGATCTTGTTATCGAGTCAAACTCCATTGAATTTTCGAATAATGCACCTCTTGAATATGATGTGGTGATGATCAATGCAACAATTTTCGCATACAATTTATCCGAAGATCTCTTTGTTGTGGTTGATCTGCTGGTAGATGATGAACAAAAGGCCTACATAACAAGGAAAATATCCTCCACCGATACTTTAGTACAATTCAATTGGACCACCCAAAAGGGAGATCATGACATCACCATAGCTGTAGATTCTATAAACAGTATTACGGAGTCGAATGAGGGAAATAATCGTGCCACAAGAAAATTGACTGTCCTGCAAAAATCGGAGCCTGATCTCAGCATTAGCGGGATGTATATCGTACAATCGGTTTTTAATGAAAGTGAGGTAATAGACATTGGTGCAACAATAACCGCAGTTAATTTAACAGGTGAGATACAGTTGACTGTTGAGTTTTACGTAGATGATGTACTCGAATCCGAAAAATCCATAACGGTGGCTAATGGCGCGAATGATATTCAATTCAAGTGGACTGTTTCTGAGGGAGGGCATAACTTCAAGATAAAAATAGACACCACCAATATAGTAGTTGAATCAGATGAATCGAATAACATTGCATTAAAAGATATATATGTTTCAATTCAGACTGAAAAGCCCAAAGAAAAGGAGGAAGATTGGAGCTTTCCTTGGGCGATTTTAATAGTCGGCCTGCTGTTTTTGGTGCTCGCACCTTTCATAGGGTTGATTATGGGAACCAGGGGAAGGAGGAAAAACAGCCAAAAGAAAGAAAGCTATAAATAAAGGTTCTAGCATTATCCGATTCAAGAAAGGGTATGACGGCCATAGCGGTGGGGCGACACCTGGTCTCATCCCGAACCCAGAAGTTAAGCCCACCAGCGTTCCCTGTTGTACTGTGGTGCGCGAGCCCATGGGAAGCTGGGATCGCCGTCAGCCACTTTCTATGGGTTGTTTTGGTTTGTTTCATAAAAAGAGGATGATCCCTAGCTGCAACTGTATTAATATCTCCTTTAATTAGGCAAGAAGAAATATCATCATCCCGATGTAAGAAGAAGGAATTTCGATGATACTTTTATATATAAATCTAAGGCCGTCCTTTGAACCCAAGATAGCTCGTCACCCCTCGAAAAACCCCCTTAAATTGCAATAGGGGCATTGCACTTCGATAGGAAAATACCAGGCATCTATTTGAAAACTCTCTCCACATCCAGGGCAGCGAAGCTGCTGTTGAAATTGTTGGCTTTGAAAGTATGACATAGGTTGAGGGTGATATGGTTCCGAAGGATACAATAGTCGAGTATCCTCTTGTTTTTTCTTTCTCATCAACATAATTACAATCAAGGATAAAATTAAGGATATAATTATAATTCCTATAATTATCCAGAGCCATGATACATCATCCTTCTCGTTGTCTGGATCAATTAAAGGAGTGGCCGCTGTGTCTGATTTGGAGCCTTCACCGACATCATTTACAGCACTCACTTTGTAATAATACGTTTTACCATTAGTGAGATCTGTATCAATGAATATTAAGACATTGCTCAAAGTCGTTAGCAATGTTTCTCCATCTGGCGTATCCCCTTTATATATTTTATAGTTGGTTATTTGTGAGCCGCCGTCTGAGCCTGGTTCAGACCAAGTCAATATCACCTGCCCGTCACCAGCAATTACTAGCAAGTCTTGAGGTGCTGATGGGACTCCTTTAGGAGTGGTACTTGCACCTTTCGATTCGGAGCCCTCGCCAACGCTATTGACTCCGCTGACTTTATAATAACATGTATGGCCATTTGCTAGTCCTGTGTCAGTATATGTCAAAGAGGCGTTCAATGTGGTTAGAGGTGTCACTTCATCTAGGTTATCTCCTCTATAGATTTTATAGCCTATAATGGGCAAACCACCATCTGAAGATGGTGTCAGCCAAGACAACGATATCTGCCCGTTGCCTGCTATTGCAACCAAATCTAGTGGTGCACTCGGTACCGTAACAGGTGTAGCAATGGTCTCATTTGATTTCGAACCTTCTCCGGCGCCATTGACAGCACTCACTTTATAATAATATGTTTGCCCGTTTATGAGGTATTTATCAGTATATGTGTATACATTGCCCACAGTAATGGGATATGTTATTTGACTGGGGTTTGTCCCCCTATAAATCCTATATTTGGTTATTGTGGATCCGCCATCATCAGAAGGCCCTGTCCAAGACAGTGATACCTGTCTATCACCTGAAACAGCTGAGAGCCCAGTTGGTGGATCCGGTA
>CP070739.1:698280-701325 GCA_020347705.1 Methanomassiliicoccales archaeon
AGCGCCGTTGGTCAAAGAACCAATGCGCACTGTGTTGAATCCAGCAGTCCTTGCAGTAACCGACTGAAACAGGGCCACAAGAAACCCCGTAGTCGGCTTGATATCGCTCAAAGCGTGCGACTTCTCCACCCAGAATATAAACAGAGTTCCAATGAAAATAAGAAAAAACGTTACTGTGAGTACCACCTTCGAGTGAAAAGAGAGACGCCCAAGCGCGCCTCTTGGTCGACGCAACAGATGTTTAAAATCTATCAACACCACAAAACCCAACCCACCCAGGACGATCAATCCTATGACGACCCAATTAATGATAAGATCATTGCGAAATCCCTCAAAACTGTTTCCGTACAGACTGAATCCCGCGTTACAGAAAGCAGAAATCGCGTGAAAAACACCGTGGTAAAGAGCTTTGGGCAGAGGATAAATCCTCAACCATCCTAAGGTGAGAATCAGCACGCCTACACCCTCCACGAAAAACACGATGATCATGATTCTACGGAGAAGGGAACTAATGTTGTGAACAGGGATATGGCTCAGAGTAGAATCGATAATTTCTCTCCCCCGCATCGAAACTCTTCTACCCAACAAATAGAGAAAGAAGGTAGAAAACGTCATAATACCCAGCCCACCCAGCTGGATCAACACCAAGACGACGATCTGCCCATAAAATGTAAATTCAGATCCGATATTCACTACAGTCAATCCGGTAACACAGGTGGCCGATACAGCAGTGAAAAGGGCATCCAATGGGGAGAGAGGACTTCCTCGTGTCGCCCAGGGAAGGCAAAGCAGAATGGTACCGACCGTAATGATGACGACAAAACTAAATACAATCATCTGTGTGGGACTGAGAGACCCGATACCCTTGAGCCATTTTTTCAAAAAATAAATCGACACACCCCTTCATCTAAGCACGAATGCATGAAACCTTTTATCAACCAGACATTGTGAATTTTGAGTCAAGTTTTAAAGCTTATTAATGCCTAAATAATTCAAAAATCAAATATCAAAAAGCCTGCCTACCGCAGCAGGGTGTTGCAAAATGATTTTTTGGGCAGTTTAAATAAAAATTCTATTTTTATCTAAATCATCTTGATATATCTTGAAAAATATGAGAAAATAAAAACAGAGCAATAAGCCATACAGCTTATTAAGATTATGTGCAATGCACATCAGGGTGAATTCACCCTTAACGTTTAGTAAACCCATAAGATGAAACCTGCGAAATCCAAGATTCGATTTAAGATTTCCAATAACAGGTTCCACGGTTATTGATCGTAGCTTTAATTTTTGTTTTGCGTCTTCGGTTTGAAGTTTCTGACGCATTTTTTCAGATAAATGTTCTTTCTCATCACGGAATATACTTCTGAGACCTGATTTGTTATAGGAAGCCAGACACTGTGATTTTAATTTACAGCCATTGCAATTTGAAGCACGGTATTGACGACCAGGTCGATTCTTCTGAGTATTATATCTGGTAAATGTTAGTTTTTCCCCAACTGGACAGGTAAAGTAATCCCCATCAGCATGATATGAGAAGTCTGACTTCTTTAAACGACGAGCTTGTTTCTGAATCTCTTCAGGGCTTTGGGTCGATGTTTTTGGTTTATTAACCAGAGTCGGATCGGCAATGGTGGCGTTCACTTGGTTCTCTTCGATGTATTCGAGTTGTTCTAGACTGTGATATCCCGAGTCGTTGATGTGTTTGCGTTCTGTATCTTTTCCAATGTTTTTTTCAACGGCCTGGTGTTGTATTGAAAATTGTTTCCTGTCATTTCGATCCTGGACAACATCTTGAGCAACAATGAGTTGGGTTTTGGTGTCCACACTTACTTGGGCATTGTAGGCAGGAGCCGATTGCTTACCATTCACATGATTCATCAAGTATGCATCTGGTTCCGTTATATTGATCTGGTGTTTGTCTCGATACTCTTTCTTTATCTGTTTTTTACGCTCGTCCAGTTGGTGTTGACGCTTGATAAGTGTCTTCTCAAGTTTCCGTAAACGCTGGAGATTTTTCTTAATCTCTTTTTGATCATCAGCAGGTTCATCGTCCAACTCGTCCAGTTCACAAAGCTCGATATATTCTTGAATATCTTTACGAACAGCTGTTAAATAACGAGCTAATTTATCGGAATCTTTACTCTTTTTTACACTGGATCGCGCGTGAATTCTTGAGCTGTCTGTAGCAATAACTTTGAAATCTGAATATCCTCTCTGGCGGGCTATTCGGATAATTTGTTCAAAATAGTAGGGAAATAGATGCAAATGATCCTTTCGAAATCGACTGAAGCTGCAATGGTCAGGACGCAGATTGGCAGAGACATAAATAAAATGCATGTCTCTTTTGCAGAGCTTCTCTAATTTGCGTGTACTTGTGACACCCTCTGTGTAGCCATAAAACCATGTAGACAGCATAATAGAAGGATCATAGGCATCAGCACCTTGTGGACTATAATGATTATAAAGCTTTTTCAAATTAAGTTGTGAAACAATGTCAACTATAAATCGGCATTTAGCATCCTTGGGAATAAAGTCTTCAAGACTGTAGCCGATTAGATCCTTTTGTCTTCGATCAGCTGAAATAAAACCCATGGGTGAACCTCTGAAATAGGACAACTATATGAATTGTTATCCTAATAATAACAATATATTATGAATAATTCAAGTGATATTTCATATTTTATAATTTGCAACACCCTGCTGCGGCAGGCAGGCATTTTGATGTTTGATCTTTACATTAAAAATTATGAAATTATTTACATTTTTCAAATATAAAGACCCGATTTATACAGTTTGCGGCTTCGCCGTGCTAAGTATTATTCACCTTGAATGACCTTCTATTTCTTTTAAATTCAGATACATATCAAAGAATGTCGGCAATAAAAAATCAATCCTCCTGGAATTTAAAAGCACAACTATACCGATATGTTGTTCGGGAATAAATCCCATCTGAGCTAGATATCCTTGGATACCTCCGCTGTGGAATATCATGGTGTATCCTGCATAGTTGAATATACGCCAGCCCATGCCGTAATGAGCGTC
>CP070739.1:701425-733124 GCA_020347705.1 Methanomassiliicoccales archaeon
ATTCCAACTGGCTCAATCCCAACTACCGGCTCGGTCTCAATACCTTTTAATTCCTCTTGGTCCTCGATCTCCAATTCAGGTTCCTCTGAAGGGATTTCAGGTTCTTCTGGTCCTGCAACCTCCGACTCCAACTCTTCAATTAGAGCCCCTACTTCCGACGGTTCCTCGAATTCCGCCTCCAATTCATCAAGATATGCATCATAATCTTCTATGGATATCTCTTGTTTCTCAGGCTCCTCGAATATACCCTCCAATTCCTCGAGAAATGCTCTGTAATCCTCCAATTCCTCGATTTTTTTCTCGGGCTCTTCAGGTAAAACTTTTACTTCCTCAGGCTCTTCAATATGCACTTCAGCTTCCTCTATTCGAGCCTCTGGTTCCTCATGATAGACTTCAACTGTTTTAGGTTCTTCAACTTCAATCTCGGCCTCCTCATGCTTTTCCTTTAAAATTTCGGGTTCCTCTGATTCTCCGATTATATCCTCTAATCCTTCAAGGAAAGCCGAATAATCATCCAATTCTTCAACAGGAACCCCTTCCTCATCCACCCAAATCTCCAACTCCTCAGGCTCTTTCCCTTCCATATCGAGTTCCTCTACTGGAACCTCTAGTTCTTCGGGTTCTTCAACCTGCACTTCAAGCTCTTCTTCTTGTACCTCCGGTTCCTTTGGTACTTCAACCTGTAATTCACGCTCTTCCACTAAAGCTTCGATTTCCTCAGGCTTTTCTTTCAGAGCCTCTAGTTCCTCTGATCCCTTGACCAAAACATCCAAAATCTCAAGAAAAGCCCTATCGTCCTCTAGCTCTTCGACTTCCACCTTATGTTCTTCTTCTATAACCTGTACTTCTTCAGGTTCTACAACCTTCTCCTCGTATTCCTCTATTAAAGCTTCCGGTTCTACAGGTTCCTCCGCTAGGGCCTCTATCCTCTCCTTTTCTACAGGTTCCACAGGTTCCATCTCGAGTTCCTCTACCGGAACTTTGGGCTCCTCTATCGGTAACTCAATCTCTTCAGCCTCCTCTATTGCAGCTTCCTCAAATTCATCGATAACCACCTCTTGCTCCTCAACCTGGACTTTCGATTCCTCGGGAGCCACTTCTTGCTCTTCGATTTCCTCTTCTAATTCAGACTCCAACCCCCTAAGGAAGGCATCATATTCCTCTAAGAAAGCTTCAACTTCCTCTGGCTCTTTTATTGGCGGCTCTAATTCCTCTTGTGCGAGCTCAAATTCCTCTTTCTCCTCCAATCCACTTAACTCTTCCCATCTTCTTCTAAAATCCCTTGATACGCCCCTCTTCGTCTCTTCCTCGATAGGTGGGGCGAACTCCTTTATGACCGCTTTGCAGTTATAACATTCTGTATATTCATGCATCAAAGGAACCCCACACGAGGGGCATAGTGGATATTTCTCCTCAACTTCTTCCTCAGGAGGTGCTTCAGGTGGTGAAATCCGTGATTGTACATATTCGATGAACTCGTCGATCCCAGAACCACATTGTGAGCATATCTCATCATGCTGGCTTAAAAACGCCCCACATTCCCCGCATATAAATAAACCCATATCCTCTTCCAGCAATTCATCCTCTTCATACTCTCCCACCGCTTCAAAATCCGCAAGCAGGAGGTTTGGGACCATACCAAAACATTCCGATGCCTCTTTGAACCTATCCAATCCTGCAAGCGATAGAGCCTTTGCGTTCCATGCCCGGGTATGATTCGGTTCAAGTTCCAAAACCTTATCGAAGCAGTTTATTGCACGCTTAAATTCTCCCATATCCGAGAGAATCACCCCCTTTGAGTACCACAGCCTTGGGTCATTTGGTTCCTTTCTTAATTTTACACTGATACCAACCAGTAGGCTCGCCTTCTTGCTGTCTAATTCAAATAATTTTTTGATGCTGATATCTTCCTCAAGTACTTCAAAAGGAACTGAAATCGGAACTGCAATGATCAATCCGCATATCTCACATCTCTCACTTTCGGAACTGATAAATGCTCCGCACTCAGGACAATCAATCATTGTGGATTTGTCCATTTTATACCAAGGGAGATGGGACAGCTCCTCCTTTCGGAGCTCATCGACCTTGGCTTTAGGTTTACCTTCGATTTCTTCCTCATAAAGCTGTATGTATTCCTCATCCATTGAGGCTATTACCTCTGCTAGGATTCTTAGAGTTTTTTCGGTTTCACCTACCTCTTTTGATACATCAACTTTTTCGACAACCTCTTCCTTAATCTCTTCCTTAATCTCTTCCTTAATCTCTTTCTCAACCTCTTTTTCAACCCCCTCAACGTCCTCAGTCGGCATTTCCCCGGCGGTTACATCCTCCACGGATACACCACATATTTCACAATTCTTAGCCGATTGAGCAACGAATGCTCCACAGTTGGTGCATATGAAAATTTCGGCCTGAAGGTGTTCTTGTTCAATATTTCCTTTCAAAATGACATTCTTAATCCTCGCTGCTGTGGCTCTATCTATACCTGAAATCTGTATTAGCTCTTGAATCGTGGCCTTCTTTATTTTTTGGAGATCATCATACCCGGCATCATAAAGCAATTCCACTGTCTTGGAGCTGATACCGTGACTCTTCAAAACCAATTTTAACAATCTTATCTCCATGGTGGCTCCTCGTAATTACCCGTTTACATTATTCTATTTGTTAAAACTGGATAATATAATTTGTAGTGGTACCATTTACAGTAATGGCAGAAGAATTTAGCTGTATGTTACAAAAGTTTGTATAAGTGTCACGAAAGAACAGTTACAAAGGGATTCGTGTGCAGGGTGAGCACCGCCTTGCTCCCTCCTTTCTCAATCCGGAGAACGATCTTGTCCTCTGTGAGTCGTAAAATGGTGGTGGATAACATCTCGCGCTGAAATCTTTTTACAATCCAATCCCGAAAGAGCTTCATCCTCATTGCGTTTTCCTCCTTTTTTCGATTCAAAAGCTCCGTGAGATAGTATCTTCGGTATTTACCGTCCTCCAAGGAGGAAATCAGTCCCAGGCTCTCAAGTTTTTTGGTGTACCAAATAACGGCTTGATGCTGTAAACCCAGGATCTTGCAGATTTCTCCTTGGAAAGACCCGCTTTTCTCGGCGATGGCGACATATATGGCCCTGGCCTTCTCGTTGTTCAAAATCTCTAGTATGGGAACGTCCGAAACGGCGATCATCTCGGCTGGATAATAAACCGAGTTTTTACCCTGGGCTATTTTTGATATATATTCGCTCTCCACAAGCCTTCTCAAGTGCCAGTTCGTTGTGTGCAACGAAAGGCCGAGAGCCTTACAAATCATAGAAGTGTAACTGCAAGGATGAAGACAAAGGTACTGGAAAATCTCCTTGCGATTTATATTCATGAACTCGGATTTTCCATCTCTGACCTCCTCCTTGTGGAACATGCCCCTTTCTTTCGTGGTAATGGCCCGCTCAAGTGCCTTCCCAACACCTCTTGGCATTTGCATCACAATCCTGTGATTGGAGGATTCAGCTGTACTCCTCCATTATGTAGCGCATCAGTTCTGCGTATGTAATGTTGCCCAGCTCAGCGTCAGAAAGCTCTTTAAAGGTCTCTTTCAGCTTTTGAAAAGCATTTTTCGGCAGGTTGCCCGCATTTTTCTCCAGTTCCTTCATCAGCTCTTGGGCAGATTCTTTTTTTCTTGTCTTCCCAAAATCTCCCTGTTTCACCACCAAGCCCAGACCGCTGATGATCCTATACGGATGAAACTCCTCGCTGTGCCAACTGTTCCTACACTTAACTATCTTTAACATTCTACTGTTCGAGCCTTCCATGGCCTTATAACGCAGATGAATCACGCAATCCGCAAGATACATAGGAATTATGGTCTCGTGGCCCGATAGGTTCCCTTCGGTTCCGTGCTCCTCCAAGGTGCACAATACGGTGCCGACCTTTCTCGTCTGTTTAAGCAACATCGTAATCAGTTCCCTTTGCTCGTAATTGTCCTGCACTGACCATATCACAGGGGTGAGAGGGTCGATTGCTATTCTTGCCCCTGCCTTCTTCCAGTCGCTGACAAATGTATGAAGCTCTTTTCTTATAAAATTGGAGAAATCCTTTCCAGAGGCATCGATGAATACCAGAAGATCATCTTTGAGATATTCCATTATCTCCTCCCAACCCATTTCTACTGCTTCCCTTATTATCTGCTCCTTGTTTTCATCCAAGGAAACGAAGATCCCTTCCTGGCCTGATTCCAAACCCTTTCTGATGAATTGGATGGCAAAAGTGGTCTTTCCGGCCCCCGAGCCGCCGATAACCGCCGTGGTGGAGTTCTCGTTGATACCCCCGTCCAACAGCGGATTCAAGCCGAACACTCCGGTTTTTATCTTCTTCATCCTATCACTGCCGTTTTAATGTCACTTAACATTGAATGTCTTAATGATTCATAAGCTTAACCAAGTGATTCTCAATTTTACCCGCTGAATCCTTGTGCATCACATCTTTTTTGTCATTCATTCTCCTCACCTTCTTTTTTTCCTTCTTTTTTCCATTACGTTTCTTATCCTTATGATATCTTACAAGACCGAACAATAAAACGGTAAACAAAAGTGGAATTGCCGCATCTGTAAATTCGGGTATGGTATTTGAAGCTGCCTTTGTTGGAATTGTGACCCACCAACTTCCGGACCCATCAGGGTATCTTCCCCAACCATAACCCGAGGGTACATTTGAGAATGTTATGGAATCTTGCTCCACATCCGCATTATTGTAGAAGGTCACCGTATCCGAGGCCGGGATACTGCCGATATCGAAGGCTAAAAACGACTGCTTCTTAATCTTCGTGTTCTGGGGTATCGTATATGTTCCCCCGCTCCAGACGATGTACCAACCGCTGATATCCGTGGACCCTCCTTGGGTATCTGTGTTAAAAAGCTCAACCCACCCATTGGTATCGGGATATACCTCGTTGATGACGACGTTTACGGGTGGCGGAGGGGTTGCTGGTTCGTTTGCGGCCCCCTTGGTTGGATTTGTATAAATCCAATTGTTCTCACCATCAGGATATCTGCCCCAGCCCTCTCCTGAAGGCACACTGGAATATGTGGTTGTGTCTATCTGTTTACCTTTATCGTCGTTTAATGTGACTGTCCCGGAATCAGAAATGGAGCCAACATCGAATGCAAGAAATCCTCCTGATTGTATCGTGGTGCCCTGGGGAATGGTATAGGAGTTGCCGTCCCAAATTATCTCCCACCCGCTTATATCCATTGCTTGCTTGCCTTTGTTGTACAGCTCGACCCAGCCGTTCGTATCTGGGAAGATCTCGTTTAACACGATCTTCGAACTAGACGCTCTTGTCCCTCTGCTCTCCCTGGTCCCGTTTATACCGTTATCCGACAAGTCGCTGCAATCCCTCCAATCCGTTGTCATGAACCATACGTTGAAGGTTTGGTTCTGTGCTATACCCAAAACATCGAACTCAAACTGTGCCTCAAGGGCCCTCGAATCCACCGCCACGTTCACTTCGGATATGAAATCCCACGCCCAACCACCACCGTTCGAATTGTTGTGCATGTTGAGATGTCTCGAGGTGATCATATTGCCTTTCCCAGAGATATTCACCATGAAATCCGCGCCCAGGAACTCATTTATATAGTAGCCTGTGGACGAATCACAATCGGTATCGATGAACACATAAGCCATATCCTCCCCTGTCACCACCGGCAGCTTCGGTGTGGGCGGATGGGGACCTATGTATCTTGTTTTATTCGTATCAGACCTCTCCAACCAGGTATCGTTTCCCCATGGATAATCCTCGATCATATCATTGTCGCTGTCGTGATCAAAACCGTCAGGCCCAGTATTCGGCCTTATCGGATTGCCAGGATCGTCAGGTAAACCAACATCGTTGTCGAAATCATGCTCGTATCCTGGCTCATATCTGTCAAGTATACCGTCCCCGTCACTGTCGATAGCCACAATAGGCTTCTTGATATCCTTTGGCCTGGTAGCGTTCCATGGCACCGTGACCCCACCGAACATAGTTCCCACCACATCCATATATACCGACAATGCATCGGTATCATGCTCCACGCTGTAATCCAAAATATCTATGTTCGCTGAGTCCACTGCCTCGTTTCCCAATCTTACATCTCCTGTGCTATCAGTTCTGATTGAGCGGCCCTCCCAGTCACCAAAGGCGCCGTCTATGGTGATGTTGTCCCCCACGCTACCTATGTAGCTGTTCGTCAAATAAAGCGGCGTCAGTGTTAGTACTCCAGGCCCGAATATCACATCCTTAGGCTCGGAGATCCTGATTCCAATGGTTCCACCCTCTACTGCATTACCAGATACATCCAGCACAGCGAAAAAACTCTCGGTCCCATCCTTTGATATCGTTAAGCCCATGGGAATATTGACCTCCTTGCCCAACCCTCCTCCTACATCGATGATCTCATGATCGTTCCCATCGAAAACCCCATTCCCATTGCTGTCCTGGTAAACCCTGAGCCCATCTATATCCGCTCCTCCTGCTGTTCCTGTCAAGGTCAGGTTCATGGACTCCACGGTAATGGATTCGCCAACCGCGCTCATATCAAACTGCGTGGTTGATACAAGCCGCGAACCCCTAGATATCACCTGCGGGGCCACGCTCGTCTCGTTGACCACCAAGGCACCGTCGATCTGACTTATGATGATATCCGATATATCCTCATTACCGGCCGTATCTCTCGCACTGAACAGCACCTTAATGGGATCATCTGGATACCTGCTCAAAACGGAAAGCCATAATTTCGTCTCCATCTGATTCTCCCCTATGGCCGCGGGAATCTTATAGAATCTATCAAAGCCGTTTAAGTCAAGGGAAGACCGAGATATATTGAATTCACTGTAACCGCTGGCATATATGCTGTTATTCCAGCCTGTTACTGCGATCATCTTATCTGCACCAAGACCCCTTATATTATAGCCCGTCGCTTTGTTGCCGTCCTCATCTATGAAAACACTCACAGAATCCAAACCATGTGTACCTTTAAGAATGGTGCCCTGGGTCTCGAGATAGAACGATATATCACCCCAGTCGTTTACGCTCACCTTGTACTCTTTTATGTTCACATCTTCATTAATAATCTGATCGGTAAGAGAATCAGAATAGCTTGGTATATTTTTCCAATCGCTGAAACCACCGTCTATGTGAAGGGGTTTATGGGTAGTTGTGATGGTGTTTATAAATATCGGTGATACTAAAAGTGCTATAACGAGTACTATTACGGCCACCACCCGGAGCGGCGTTCCCGTTCCCTTTAAAGCCCCTTTGCGCGCGGCAATGCCATTTGTAATACCATTACCATCCGTTATACCGTTGATAAGACCTCTTCGCAGCCTCTTCAATCCATTCGTCAGGCCGTTGGTGAGACCGTTGGTGAGGCCATTTGTGAGTCCGTTTGTGATCCCGATTAAGCTTTTTCTCCTCATCTTTAAGCCATTTGTCAGGCCGTTTGTCATTCCATTGATCATACCGTTCGTAACACCAGGAAGGGGTAGCTTTTTCATCTTAAGGCCATTAACAAGTCCATTGGTGAGACCAGGTGTCGGCACAGGTTTAACCTCTTCAAGAGATACCTCCAGGCTCTTGATTTCAGCTTCAACATCCTCCTCAAGGATAATTTCCTTCCTCCTGACCTCTTCTTCAAGAACCATTTCTTCAATCAGGCTACTACCGCAAATGTTGCAGTGGGTGGCATCCTCCTTAATAAAGGCACCGCACTCGGGGCACAGGTAAAGTACCGAAGGCCTCCTCGCCTCTTCAGCCAATGCAGGTACCATCTCAAGCTCAGGTTTGAGAGCCTCCTCCGGCGCCAAAATCACACCACATATGCTGCATTCCTCTGCTCCTGGTTTCAGGAATGCCCCGCATTCGGGACATAGGTACAGCATAGGTTCCTCTTCTTTTACGCCGATTTCAGGAACCATTTCAGGCTCGACTTCGAGCGCTTCTTCCACAACCTCCTCCTCTACCTCCTCCAACTCCACTTCGAAGACAGCACCGCAACTGCCGCATATTGTCGCTCCTGTTTTCAGGAAGGAACCGCACTCGGGACAGATGTATAGCTCCGGCTCCTCTTCTTTGAAACCGAACTCAGGGATTCCCTCAGGCTCGGCTTCGAGCTCTTCTTCCGGAACCTCCTCCTCTACCTCCTCCAACTCCATTTCGAAGACAGCACCGCAACTGCCGCATTCTTCGGCCCCCGGTTTAAGGAACGCACCGCATTCAGGACACAGGTACAGTTCCGGTTCCTCTTCTTTGAAACCGAATTCAGGTTCAGCTTCCAATATTGCCTCTTTGGGTGGCAACTCCTTCTCGGGCACCTTCTCCAGTTCCTTAGGGGCCATCTCCTTTTCGGGGGGCCTGGGGACCAATTGGGCGCCGCAGCTGCTGCACTCAGTTTCCTCCAGTTTAACGAACGTCCCGCATTCGGGACAGAGGTGTAAAGCGGTGTCTTCCTTTTTATACCAGAAATCGGGAACCTTCTCGGGCTCGCCTTCAAGCTCTTCTAATTCTTCCTCTTCCTCACCTATCCCAATTTCGAAAACCGCACCACAGCTTGTACACTCCTTTGCCCCGGTGCTTAAAAAGCCTCCGCATTGGGGGCACAGGTACAGATCAGGTTTCTCCTCCTCCAATTCCCTTCTAAGCAACTCTAATTTATGCTCTATCTCCGAAAGTACAACCTCTGGCCTGATCTCTTCTTCGCCCTCTTCCTCAATCTCTCCGAACTTGAGGCCGCATTTTTCACAGGCCTCATCCTCTGGCCTTATGAAAGCACCGCACTCGGGGCACAGGTACAGATCCGGTCTTTCTTCCTCTATCAATTCTTTCTCGAACATCTCAAGCTCGTGTTCCAGCTCAGCGAGATCGATTTCTCCCAACTTAGTACCGCATTTGGCGCATGTCTTATCACCTGGTCGCACGAATGCTCCACACTTGGAACATATATACAGTTCCTCGCCAACCTCCTCTTCTCCCAATTCCGCTATTATTTCCTCTTCCTCCACCAGCTCTTCTTTTCCAATTTTGGTACCGCATAATCCGCACTTCGTAACCTTTGAACTCAAAAGCGCTCCGCACCCGGGACATATGAACAGTTCTCTTCTTTTCACCTCGGATTCAGGAGCTGCAAGACCCTTGTGGATCTTCTCTGCCAATGACCTGCCAATGCCTTTTACTGCGGCGATATCCTCAACTGAGGCCATTTTCAAATCTTCTATGGTCCTGAATCCTGCATTCCAAAAGGCCTCGGCCCTGGACCTCCCGATATTAGGGACCAACGAGAACATCTCCAGGGCGATTCTCCTTGCCTCTGGTGTTGGCTTTTCCCCTTTCTTAGCGGCCTCACTCAGACGCTTAAGATATTTCTCTGAAAGGGCTTTACCCAATCCCTTTCTAGCGCCATTTCCCATCTCCTTTTTCAGTCTCCTCCCGCAATTTTTACAGGTCTCATCAAAAAAAGAGACTCTTTTTCCGCAGAAAGGGCAGTTGAGAGTGTGATTCTCATCAGGTGACATGAAACTCCTCTTGAAGTCACTTGTTCTAAAGGCTCAATTATAACTATCCTAACTTTACGTATATAAGGAAAATATAGCGAAATTATATGATGAATTGAATAAAAACTTGTATGTATGTTACAAACCTTTGTAAGAGCGGTCTATTTATGCTCCAATAAGTATAAAAAAAGACAAAAAATTACTTCGTATAGTAGTACTCCCCATCCGCCTTCTGCCGTCTGTCCAGCACGGAATCCAGCTTGTTTATCCTGGGCCTTTTTGTGTCGGGGTCCCTTCTGAATGTGATTCCGACATTTTTCAGGAACCTGTTCATCCCTTCTCTAAGTTCGAAGGGCCCCTCTCCAACACCATGCCTTGAAGGCTCTCCTCCAAATACCATCAGGGAATCGGAAACCAAGTCGATGAAATACACATCGTGATCCACAATGAGTGCAGATTTCCCGCTCTTTTCCATCACCCTTCTAATGGTTCTTGCTGCCACCATCCTCTGTGTGGAATCGAGGTAGGCCGAGGGCTCGTCAATGAGATAGATATCCGCCTCACTGCAGAGGCAAAGTGCTATGGCCACCCTTTGAAGCTCTCCTCCCGAGAGGCTTAAAACTGCGTTATCCATGAGCGGTTTGAGGTTCAGGGGATGGGCTATTTCCGAGGTGAAAAAGCCGGATTCGAAGGCTTTGCCGATTTTTTCCAGGAATAGCTCCAGAACACTTCCATCAAAATCCGGTTTAAGATATTGGGGTTTGTAGCTCACCTTCACCATGGACCCCATCTCACCCTTCGTGGGCTCGATGACGCCTGCAAGCATCCTCACAAAAGTGGTCTTTCCAGTGGAGTTTCTGCCCACTACACCCACCACCTCCCCCGTATGCATCCTCCCTGCTTTCGTGTTTAAAACGAAACCGTTTAACCGTTTCTCCAACTCTCCAAAGCTGATGAGGGTCTCTGTTTCCCACCCAGTTCTTGGCGCATGGGCCTCGAACCTGATGTCCGTATCCCTGAATCTCATGTTCTCCTCCCTCATGTATCCGGAAAGATAGGTGTTTATGGCGCTTCTTACGGCTCTGGGCTGGGCGATGATACCATAGGCACCTTCGGAGCCGTACATGAGATATACCTCATCACCTAGAAAGTCCAGTACGGCCAGGTCATGTTCAATGACCACAACCTGCTTTACAAGGGAAAGTTCTCTTATGGTTTTAGCCACCGATAATCGTTGGTGAATGTCCAGGTAAGAAGATGGCTCGTCAAAGAAATAGATATCCGCATCCTTCAGCATTGCTGCGGCGATGGTCACTCTTTGCAGCTCTCCACCTGAAAGCTCCGTGGTTTTTCTGTCGAGGCAGCCTTGTAAATCCATGCTCTCGATGATTTTTTCAAGTTGACCTTGCTCATCCATTTTCTTTAAGAGGCCGTCGACCTTTTCATCGTACAGTTTCGGTATTTTATCCACGTACTGCGGTTTTAGGGCGGTCTTTATGGTTTTATCTGCGATTCTTTTCAGATGCTCGAAAAGCTCTGTACCTGCATAATGTTCCAGAACTGACTCCCAATCCGGTTTTGATTCGTAATTACCTAGATTTGGTACGAGATTTCCTGAGAGGATGTTGATGATGGTGGTCTTGCCTATTGCATTTGGGCCCAGAAGACCTATTACCTTTCCCTCCTTGGGCCAGGGTAGCCTGAATAACCTGAACCCGTTTTTTCCAAACTGGTGAACAAGGTCCTCCTCCAGTTCCTCAGGCAGGCCTATGATCTGGACGGCTTCGAAAGGGCACTTATGGATGCATATGCCGCATCCGGGACAGAGCTCTTCCGAGATTACGGGCTTGCCATCGTCACCTATTACGATTGTCTCGTCACCGGTTCTCACCTTGGGGCAGTACTTGAGGCATTCCAATGCACAGCGTTTTGGCTGACATCTGTCTCTATTCAATACAGCGATTCTCATCGCCCACCCAATGGAATGATGGGATAAAAAGTTATATGCCTCCCAATCCGGCAAACAGCCCTTTTTATTATCAGCTTATATTCTCATGTAATATCTTGACAACATCACTAGGAAGTTCGGCAACCGAAACTCCTGCCTCGGTTAAAGCTTTGATTTTACTTTCGGCCGTTCCCATTCCTCCCGATACGATGGCTCCTGCATGTCCCATTCTCTTTCCCGGAGGTGCGGTTCTTCCAGCGATATAAGCTACAACCGGTTTAGAGAAGTTGTCTCTGATGTACTTGGCTGCTATTTCCTCTGCGTTTCCTCCGATTTCACCCACCAAGACCACTGCCTTAGTTTCCTCATCAGCTTCGAATTTTTTTAAAACGTCCACGAAGCTCAAACCCACAACAGGATCGCCTCCAAGCCCAATAGTTGTGGACTGCCCAAGACCTGCTCTGCTTAAGTTGTTCGCTATCTCGTAGGTGAGGGTCCCGCTTCTGGAAATCAGGCCCACAATACCTTGAGTAAAAACATGGGCTGGCATGACACCCATTTTAGATTTTTCTGGGGAGATGATACCCGGGGTGTTTGGTCCGATAACATCGATTCCCTTGGTCTCGGCCTTTTTCATAATTTGGATGGAATCGTGAATAGGTATGCGCTCTGTTATTATCACAACAGGATTCAATCCAAAGTCGATGGCCTCCAAAGCAGCGTCCTTGGCAAAGGGTGCTGGAACGAAGATTATGGATGCGTTAATCTCTTGTGGGACCTCGCTGATACTATCGTACACCGATATGTCCTCAACCGCATTCCCACCTTTTCCAGGGGTCACGCCGGCCACGATATTGGTTCCGTAGTCCTTCATGGCCTTTGTATGGAACCTTCCCTGGCCACCTGTTATTCCCTGCACAATGGCTTCGGTATTCTCATCGATTATTATGGCCATTTAATCCCCCCTGGCAAGTTCTATCGCCTCTTTTGCGCTTTCCTCTATCGTTTCCGAGACACTGTAACCGTTGTCTTTCAGTATCTGCTTTCCTTCCTCTTCGTTTGTGCCCATCATCCTAACAGAAATCGGTGTCTTGGGTGCGAAATCAACGATGCCCTTTGCTATCTCGTCGCAGCGTGTTATGCCTCCGAAAATATTTATGAAGATGGATTTCACATTCTCCTTCTGCACGACAAGCTCCAGCGCACGTCTCATGTTCTCTGCGTTTGCCCCTCCGCCCACATCAAGGAAGTTCGCAGCACTGCCGCCGTAGAGTTGGAGGGTGTCCAAGGACGCCATGACAAGCCCTGCCCCGCAACCTATGACTCCGATATCGCCGTCCAATTCTACATACGATAATCCCGCATCCTTGGCCTTTTTCTCGATCTCGGTGTATTCCTCACTTCTTGCGAACTCTTTGGCAAGGTCTTTGTGGCGATAAAGAGAATTATCATCAACTATGAGCTTTGCGTCCACTGCCAAAAGCCCTTCCGGTGTTGTGACAAGTGGATTGATCTCAGCAAGTTCTGCGTCGTAGTCTGAAAACACATTGGACAATCTATTGATTATCCCAACCACGGAAACCATTTCCTTACCTCGAAGGCCGATCTTCTTCACAAGATTTGTTATCTTATGGGTGGGAAGTCCTTCGGCTGGGTCTATCTCGAACTTGACAACCGAATCAGGACTTTTTTGGGCCACCTCCTCGATGTTCACCCCGCCTTCGGATGAGAGAATGAGGACATTCCTCTTTGCGGTTCTGTCCACCACAAAACCAACATACAGCTCTTTGATGATGTCCGCTTTTTCCTCGACAAGTACCAGCTTGACTTTAAGACCCTTGATATCCATTCCAAGGATTTCATCGATTTTAGCCCTTGCCTCGTCCAAATCGTCCGCGAACTTAATGCCCCCTGCTTTTCCTCTTCCTCCAACGAGCACCTGGGATTTCAGCACGGCCGGGAATTTGAATTCCTTAAGCTCGTTTGGGTCCTTTACCAGGATGCCCCTGGAAACCGGGATCCCGTAATTCGAAAATATCTCCTTAGCCTTGTATTCGTAGAGCTTCATCGTATATCACCACAGCGCATTCGGAGATTAAAAAGAAGTTATATTATGCTTTCGGGATGCTGCTGATTGGAATAATCCGCAATCCTAACCTCTTTATAACGCCAAGCCTTTCACTTACGTGATGAAGTCCTGTAGCAAATGTCAAAAAGAAGCGGTTACATTCATCAGATACAGCGGCATGCACCTGTGCAAATTTCACTTGATCGAGTTCTTTGAAAAAAGGGTAAAAAAGGAAATGAGGAAGCAGTCTAGACTCGGTAAAAACGAAGTGGTGGCCCTGGCCGTATCGGGAGGAAAGGACAGCATCGTGATGATGCACATCTTGCAGGATATTTTAGGGAAACGAAAGGACCTCGAATTCCAAGCTATCACGGTAGATGAAGGAATAGGAGGTTACAGACCCGGGAGTATAAAGTATGCCGCAAAGAATTGCCAGGCTCTTGGAATAGAGCAGCACATCATCAGTTTTCAGGACATCGTCAACATAACCATGGATGAAATAACAAAGCTGCCCATCAAAACCACTCCGTGCTCATATTGCGGAGTCTTCAGAAGGAAGGCCCTCAATGTCAAGGCCAAGGAACTCGGCGCTACGAAGCTGGCAACTGGCCTCAATCTGGATGATACAGCGCAATCCATTCTCATGAATTTACTTAGGGGAGATGTGGCCAAACTGGCTAGGCTGGGACCCCATAGCAGGGTGCAAGAAGGTTTGGTTCCGAGAATTCAGCCGCTGAGGTTGATTCCAGAAAAAGAGAGCTACTTGTACGGGATGCTGAAGGATATCGAATTCTATGATGGAGAATGCCCGTATTCGAATAGGGCCTTGAGGGGTAAATATCGTGATATCATTAACGACCTTGAAAAGGACACCCCCGGTACAAGACATGCGCTTCTACAAAGTTATGATTCCATAGCCGACGCCCTGATGAAATCATTTCCCCCCGCAAAATTGTTAAAATGTCAACAATGTGGGGAGCCTACATTAAACACGGTATGTAAATCCTGCAGCATGGTGAAGGACCTGAAGGGGATGAGAAATAAATAATCATTCCTGAGATTGATGAATAAACCTAAAGCTCGTCGATCATGGCCCCCGTGAGCTTGCAGTAGTCCTCCACTGACAGGTCATAGTCATAGAGGTAATGTTTCTTGATGTCCTTTGAAACCCAAGGAGGAATATGAAGCAGACTTCTTTGCAATCTGCGCCATGTATCTTTGCTTGCCAAATGCTCGGATCTGACAATTGGATATATTGTATATTCTGACACACCTTTTATCTTGCCTATTGTTTCATCCGCGAAACTTTTTACGTTATCGATGCCCTCCCCTAAAATTGAAACAACTATGTCAAAATCTCCAAGGGAGTACGCGACATACGTTGGAAACATGTTATTTGCGTATTTGAAATCCAGAAGCTCATTGTAGACATCATGGTAGTATCGAGGTTCGATCTTGATATGTATTGTGAACCTGCATAGGGTCTCGGGCCTTTTTTTAGGGATTGGGAGAAATACAGGCTTCATTAGGGTAAGGGTCTGTGTATCGATTATATCCTCACAGGCTCCGATCTGCTGAACAAGGAACTTGACTATGTAATCGATCTTATCCACATCAAATATGACACCGATGTAATTCTTCCCATGAAGTTGGGACAGGTACAGGGGTTTGACCTTCTTGGTTTCCATTTCCTTCAGGTTCTTAATCAGATAATCCCACACCTTCTCGGGATTCTCCTTGTAAATCAGGCGTACTATCAACATCATTCTTTCACCCTCTTATCTTTCCTATACTCTCTCCTCCAACAGTGTGTCAACCACCTTTGGATCCGCAAGGGTACTCGTATCTCCACAATCGTCTTTACCACTTGCGATGACCTTGAGTATTCTTCTTAGGATCTTACCGCTTCTGGTTTTGGGCAGGGCATCCGCGAATTGTATTTTATCTGGTTTGGCAATGGGCCCTATCTCCTTGGCCACATGTGCACGCAACAGATTCTGTAAATCACCACTTTTTTCCACACCCTCTCTTAGTGTCACGAAGGCGTAAAGACCTTGGCCTTTGATCTCGTGGGGCATGGGCACAACCGCGGCCTCGGCCACAACATCATGGCTCACGAGGGCACTCTCCACCTCCATGGTCCCGATTCGATGGCCTGAGACGTTAATGACATCATCTATTCTCCCCATAAGCCAGTAATCACCGTCCTCATCGATTCTCGCACCATCCCCTGTGAAATAGTACTTCGGATACTTGCTGAAGTATTGCTCTTTAAATCTTTCTGGATCCCCGTATAGGGTTCTGAGCATACCGGGCCAGGGCTCCTTGATCACGAGATAACCTCCCTCGTTTTTCTCCACCTCGCTGCCATCCTCGCGAAGAACCGCAGGAACCACACCAGGAAAGGGTCTTGAGGCGCAGCCTGGTTTCAACTCCATGGCCCCTGGTAACGGCGAAATCAGTATCCCTCCAGTTTCTGTCTGCCACCATGTATCCACGATGGGGCAGCGCTCTTTGCCTATGACCTCGTAATACCATATCCAGGCCTCGGGGTTTATAGGCTCTCCCACGGAGCCCAAAAGGCGCAGCGAGCTGAGATCATGCATGTTGGGCCATTTTTCACCATCCCTCATAATGGCCCTTATGGCCGTGGGAGCGGTGTAAAATATGTTGATCCCGTACTTTTCGACAACCTCCCAGAATCTATCTGGCTTTGGATAATTGGGTACACCTTCGAACATTACACTTGCCGCACCGTTTGCCAAGGGGCCGTAAACGATGTAGCTGTGACCTGTCACCCAGCCGATGTCGGCTGTACACCAATATGTGTCCTCCTCCTTCAAATCGAATATCCATTTCGATGTAAGATACACATATAAGAGATATCCCGCAGTGGTATGAAGCACGCCCTTTGGTTTTCCTGTGGTACCGCTGGTATATAGGATGAATAAGGGATCTTCGGCATCCATTTGCTCTGGGGGACAGGCAGGCGAGATGTGCTCCATAACGTCATGCCACCAGTGGTCCCTCATACCTTTCATACGCACCTCGAGGTTGGTTCTGTTTACGACTATTACCTTCTCCACACTGGGGCAGAACTCCAGGGCCCTATCAGTGTTGCTTTTAAGCGGTATTCTCTTACCCCTCCTGAAGCTTCCGTCGCAGGTGACCACGAGTTTGGCTTCTGAATCCCGAATTCTATCCCGGAGTGCGTCTGCGCTGAATCCTCCAAAAACTATGCTGTGCACCGCGCCTATCCTAGTACAGGCAAGCATGGCTATGGCCAGTTCAGGCAACATTGGCATGTAGAGGCAGACCCGATCCCCTTTTGTTACATCGAACTTCTTGAGCACGTTGGCGAACTTGCACACTTCCCTGTGAAGCTGGTGATAGGTGAATATCCTGCTGTCTCCAGGTTCCCCCTCCCATATGATCGCAGCCTTGTTCTTTCTCCAGGTGGAAAGATGGCGATCCAAACAGTTGTAGGAAACGTTGATCCTACCGCCTTCGAACCACTTGGCAAAAGGCGGATCCCATGAAATCACTTTCTTCCACTTCTTGAACCAGTGCAGCTCTTCTGCCATATCACCCCAGAATTTTTCAGGATCGGAAACAGAGCGCTCGTACAATTCTAGGTACTCCTCTAGGCTCTTGATGTTCGCTTTCTTCCTAAATTCGTCGCTTGGAGGAAATTTTCTCCCCTCCGCCAGCATGGACTTGATGGTCTCATTTATGTCTTTTGCGTTTTCTTCGACCATTATCGCTCCCCTTTTCTCAGATTATTTTTTAACAATCATATGTGCGTTTCGTGAATGACATCGGGATATATATTGATAACTATGTCACCCAAATGCGCTACCCTGGAATGGATCGTGCTTCCTAAGGCTCTGTGACATCTTCTTCGATAATTAGTGCACCAATATAGTCACAATCCTTGCAGTGGTACTTGTAGCCTGTGATCAACGCATTCTCATAGTATACGTTCGTACCCCCGCATTGCGGGCATCTGAGTACCCTTCTGTGTATATCATCCTTTGTCTTCGTCATCTTTATCACCTTTATCTTCATCTTTCCCTTTTTCCTTCTCGGGCACATTCATGGTAATGAGGTTCAATTTCAGCAGCGTTTCCAAGAAGCCCCAGACCCTTCTTATCACAGGCTCGATATCCTCCTTGAATTCGCTGTATGTATCTCTACAAATCTCATGGACGTTATGATCCCCATCGCACATCTTCCAAATGAAGGCCCCTTTATCGTCCAAAGGTCGTCTTATGTTCTCTGGACCCCCGATATGTCGATGCAGGAATCTCTCAAAGCGCGTGAAGTTCTTTGGGTATATCAGAACAACTCTATCGTCCTCCTCCACCCATTCCACCTCTTCGTTTCTTTTGGGAATGCAGGTAAGCAGCATCTTCATTTTCGGATCTAGTTCGTCAATTTCCATAAAAAAACCTCAAAGATAAATCCAGACCCATACGATGAAGGCGACGGTGGCCATAATGGCCACAGCCGAAAAAGTTTGAGTCATCTTTCTATTCCTGAGAACGTACTTCGCGTACCCCCCGAGTACGATGCCGAAAATCAGGGCTATAAACAGGGATACAAAGCCGAAGAGCAGATGTTCCATGTGAAAAGTAATTGTGATTATACCTTTTACAATTTGCGGATATATCGCAATCTGAGGGGGGCCAAAACCGAATAAAACTTAAGTACAGGAATAGAATTACTAAGAAGTATTCTAGTGGGCTTGGCATAAGGGGACAATCAATGCCTATGAAATCCATTTACCGTCAACCGCTTACAGCAGATGGTATAAAAAAGATGGAAGAAGGCACTCTGGATTATTTTGACGATGAGATATGGAGCAACCTCAATTCCGGCACTTTAGAACAGTACATGACCGAAAAGACGAGAGTTGAGGGGTTTAAAAGGTCCAAATGGAATTGGAGACGCGTTGGCTTCGGTATTTTCATGGGCATCCTCTTCGCCCTCATCAACCAGTACGTTGGATTAAAGGTTGGATTGATAGTTGCGGGGAACTGGTACATCGTCAATCTCATTGGCATGGCGCTAAAATGGCATCCCACGGAATGCAACATCGCATCAGGAGCAAGCACTGGAGCATCATCAACGTGCACCGGTTTTGTATTCACATTCCCTGCGATCTACCTTTTAATGAATCATCCTGATTATGTGATAAGGGATTCACAGGGCAATTTGGTCCATTTGGTTACAGAGGCTATGGTTCCTCCCATCGCTGTTGCGATGATATGTGCCATGTTAGGTGGTTTGTTGGGTGTCCTTTATTTCACAATATTCAGGAGGATTTGGCTGGTTGAGGATCCATTGCCTGTACCAGGCTTTCAGGCCTATTTAAAACTGATAGATATCGCGAACGACCGTGCTAGAGGTGCGATAGAGCAGGCTAAGAAATCGTTGAGGACGATGGCAATATGGACTACCGGCACAATGGGTTTTACATTTCTAAGGGACTTTCCTATAAGCAACAACGCATCAGCATTGGATAACATATTTGGCGGCAGTTATTATGAGGAGGGGATGATCATGCATCCCTATGCCACCTATACTTTTTTTGGTTGGAACATGATTCCAATAGAATTAGCAATAGGCTGGTTCATGAAGTTCCGCACGGCATTTTTGGTTGCTTCAGGTTCAATATTCACATGGTTTATAATAGTACCCATGGCTGTTGGATTCAACGTACCTATTTGGGTGCCGCAGGCCGGAGAATATTTCTCGGTTCAAAGCTTTCCAATAATAGCCAATACTTGGGAAATAACAGATCCCCCGGCTTTTGTGGCTGCAGAAAGGGTGGCCAGGCCGATAGCGATAGGTGCGATTCTTGGTGGGGGTATTACCGCTCTTTTAAAAATGGCGAAGGTTTTCAAAACCGCTACAGCGGATGTTATGGCAATTGGCAAGGACTCCAAAGGTAGAACAGATTATGTTCATGGAAAGGGTTGGTTCGAATGGCCTATGACGCAGATACCATTTATGTGGTTCGTTGTGATCATAGGCGTGGTGATAATGTTCACTGTCGTTGGTCTATTTCCGCTACTGGAATCGATAATCATAGGTGTATTATTGGTGATAGTAACGTTCATTCTGGGTGCTATCGGTGTTAAAGTTATGGGTGAGATCGGCACAACTCCTGTTTCTGGCACATCCTTCATAGTGTTAATGATACTTATTATCGTCTTTAAACTACTAGGGACAGACACATCTACCATGATCATACTATCCTTGATAGGCACAACAGTGTTCGGCACGGCTTTATCGTTGTCGGCAGATATCATTTTCGATTTTAAGATAGGAGTTTATACTGGTACGAGACCTTATCATCTCTCAAAAGCCGAGCTTACCGCCATACCCTTTGGTGCGATCGTTGCTGCCATTGGTGCCGTAATATTATCCATTGGACTTTCCACCATGAATCCTGATGGCACTCCGGTGCTGAATTTAGAGGCTCCCCAGGCCCATGCATTCGCTACGTTTACCCAGATAATGGTTGGTAGGGCCCCTTGGGATTGGATATTGATCGGTATAGGTATTGGGGTATTTGCCGAATTGATGACGGGTATGGGCACAGCTTTTGGCTTGGGGATGTATCTGCCTTTCTACATAACGGTCAACCTAATGATCGGCGGCGGACTGAGAGACTGGTGGCAGAAGAAGAAGCTGGAGCCCCAGGCCAAGAGAGAGGGATGGACAGAGAAGCAGAAGACCCTTAAACTGCTTCAGACCTACATGATGGCCACGGGCCTTATCGTAGGCGAGGCCGTAATGGGGACGATAATTGCGATTTATCTCGTACTACCTCTAATCACCGGCGGTTAACCATAGTGCAACTGCCATAAAGTAGTAAGCCAGCTAAAGTGCGTGTAACTTGTAAACATTCGATTACTGGCTGTTAACATCAAAGAATTTTACAAGGTAGCGCAACTGCCATAAAGTAGTATGCTAGCTAAAGTACGCGTACCATGAAAGTTTTAAGTATTGCCAATGAGTTCACTTCCGTCGATTGCACACTGATTAGAGGGAATGCCTTTGGTTGTGAAAAAATCGGCCTACAGGGAACCACCCACGGCGCAAGGCTTGGAAAAGATAGAGAAAGGCACCCTCGATTACATGGATATAGAGGTGTGGAGCAACCTCAATACCGGAGTTCTTGAGGAGTACTTTGAGGAGAAGAACAGAACTGAGAGTTTTAACCGCTCGAGGTTCAAATGGAAGAAGGTCCTGGTGGGGATCATCCTCGGTACAATTTTTGCTGTAATAACAGAGTACGTAGGTCTGAAGGTGGGAATCGCCATCAGCGGCGGTAGGTATATAATGTACCTTATCGGAGCAGCACTGAAATGGCACCCATGCGATATCAACGTCGCAGGTGGAGCGTCAACAGGGGCCACTTATATTGGCACGGGATTCATATTCACTTTCCCTGCCATATATCTGTTGACCACTGATGCATATGCACTTGCCGGCGGCGAAAAGATCATCGAGTCCGTTCCAAGCAGTGTGCTCGTCGTTGCCCTGTTGGCTACTATTTTGACTGGGATACTCGGTACACTTTATTTTATAATCCTACGAAGAATCTGGTTGGTGGAGGACCCTTTACATATACCCGGCTGGGAGCCAAATCTACAATTGATCGATATATCCAACGACATAATAAAAGGTGAAACCGTCAGTGCAAAGCGCTCTTTGAGGCTATTCGCACAGTACACCGGACTAACCATGCTTTTCACATGGTTCAAAGATTTTCCTGTGGGAAGGATGGATGAATCCTTTGCGTATTATAATGAGCATGCCACCAGCGCTAATCCAAATCCTGAGGCCTCGGCCATGGATATCATGTTCAAGGGCAGTACGATGTACGACAAAGGTGACATAATCCAGCCTTATCAGGATGCCACCTATACCCATTTTAACTTCGGGCTTATCCCGATCCAGATAGGTCTAGGTTGGTTCATGAAATTGAAGGTTTCCATACTCGTCAACCTTGGAACCTTCATCACCTGGTTCATCATCGTACCCATGGCAGTTATCATAGGTGTGCCGATATTTGATGCCAGTTCAGGGACTGCAGGGGAATATTTTACACCAATGTACTTCCTTGGCACGGCCTTCATCCCAGGAACATCGATCACATGGGGCTCCGCAGGCGTTTCTCCCGCCATAATGGCCTATGCAAAGATAGCAAGACCCATTGCGGTTGGTACGATCCTGGGTGCCGGTATTATGGCTCTTTTGAAGATGATTCCCACGTTCAAATCCGCAATGTCGGATATATCCTCAGCAAGAAAAGGAGGAGAGCGGCGGGATTACATAGAGGGCAAAGGATGGTACGAATGGCCAATAACACATATTATGCCCATGACCATTATTACCTTCATCGTTGTATTTTTCCTCTTTTGGTTCGGATTCGAGGGCTCCAATCCGTTTATAGCATTGATATTCGCGGTTATGTTGGTAAGCACAACGTTTTTCTTCGGTGCGATAGCCGTGAAGGTAATGGGCGAGACGGGCACGCATCCAGTATCAGGCACATCCTTTATCGTTCTCATCATATTGATACTGATATTCATGGGCCTTGGTCTGCCTATGAGGTTAACCGCAATAATCGTTCTCATAGGTACAACGGTCTTTGCCGGTGCCATCTCAATGGAGGGTGACATAATATGGGATTTCAAATCAGGTCTGTACATAGGCAACAGGCCTTACCATCTCATGAAAGGTGAACTCACGGGCATTATCCCGGGATCGATTGCCGCAGTGGTTGCAGCGGTGATGTTCAGCAAATTGTTGGCATCTGGGGAGATGGCCCTTGTGGCTCCTCAGGCCAACGCCTTCGCTACCATCGTCCAAACGTTCCTCGGTGGATCGAATTTGGGCATGCTCGTCTCCTTCCTTTTGATCGGTTTTGCACTTGGAGTACTCCTCGAGTTGATCACTGGTATGGGTACCGCCATTGGCCTTGGCATGTATTTTCCTCTCGCCCTTGGATTGCCTATCATCTTAGGTGGAGCCTTAAGGGATATCTGGGAGAAAAGATATCTTGAGCCCAGGGCCAAGGCAGAGAAGTGGACAGAGAAGCAGAAGACCATCAAGGTTCTCGACACCTACATGATAGCCACGGGACTCATTGTAGGTGAAGCGATAATGGGTACATTAGTCGCGATATATTTCATTTTCAGCTGATACAGATTATGTGCTATTTTATTTTCACGCCGATTTTTTCCCAGGCCTTCCTCGCCTTTCTGAATTCGGGCATCAGGGCGCCGTGCATCAATCTCTGGCCCTTTGTGAATTTCCAAGGCTCTCTCGGCATCTTCTCAACCATAAGTGTCAGCATTTTTTGAATGTCTTCGATATTTTCGTCGTTTACTGAGTCTATCTCGATATAGGGCATTACGCTGGAGTGGGTGGGCTGCGTGTCGTACACATCTACGATGAACTCTGATGGCTCCGTTATGATGAACCTAAAGGCATAGGCAAAACGAAACAATGGAATAATCACATAGAACTTATCGTAAAACTTTTCCACTTTATCTCTTTGGAACTTATAGTCCAATTCCTCCAATATCTCGCGGAGTAACTTTGCGAGGCCCTCGGAGCTGTAGGAGATGGGTGATATCCACTTGTACTCGAACTTCGGCATAACACCACTTTAGCTGGATTGTTAATGGACTTAGTTGGTATTAAGGTTGCGATGGGGACCAATCGGTTTCGGGTATGGAAAGGTATTTATTCTCCGCCGAACATTTGGATTAAGGGGAATTAATGAGACGAAGGGTTGTGAAGATTGGGGGTGAGCGCTGTTCCCGTTATAATAAGAACCGTAGGTGGAAATTTTCTCTAAAGATTTTACTAATTCATGAAGTGAAAATATGAAAAGGGTAATCGCTGTCGTATTGATATTTCTCCTATCGATAGTTACATTTATTGAAATCTCACAGGAGACATTGGCCCATAACGAAAAAACTACAATAGTTATATTCATCTATAATGATCAATTCATAATTGACGATGGGATCGGTCCTGTAATCTACACTGATGTGATTCAAGAGCCTGTTCCCTCTGATCCGGATCCGGATATAATTCTTATAACCCATGACCATGGTGATCATTTTGACCCGGTCGTAGTAGAATCGATGGCGACTACCTACGGTGCCACGGTCGTCGGGCCAAATCCTGTAATAGACGCTCTGGAGGGTTCTGTTCCCCCCGAGCAGCTTATTCGTATGGACCCCCCCTTGTATGAAAGAATGATACTGACCATTCAGGGAGTAGAAATCAGAGCTTATCACGGCTCCTGTGACAATAACAGTTATAGATTCGAGGTAGGGGATGGAGTGGTTTCGATATATCACAGTGGCGATAATCTCCAATCCGATTTTGAGCAATATATCTCAAACGGCTATTCTGAGTTGTACAACCTGAACATCGCCATGCTCGCTGGTTGGAGCTTCGATCTTGAAACTTTCAATTCTACCTATCATCCAGATGTAATGATCAAAATGCATGAGGTCTCCATGTGGGATCAATGTGAGGTGTATGAAAATTATCCTGATTACATCACCTTATATTCCGAAGACTCTTGGCAATATAACCACATCCCGAATATAAATGTAGAAGATGGAAGCGCTCCTATAGTTGATGGAACGATTTCATCCGGTGAATGGGATGATGCAAATTTTATCATGTTTTTCAATGACCAAGGCGAGATCAATGTATCTTTCAAACATAACGATACCACATTGTATTTTATGAGTCATATTGTGGATTCCACATACTACTGGGGAGATGATATAGTAATTGGTATCGACACCGAGCATAATGGAGAATTACATCCTCAGCCGGATGATTATCAGTTTTACATCAGAAGGGATGTAAGCACTTCGGAGATCAATCGTGGTAGTGGCTCAGGATGGGAACCGGTACCGGAAGAGGAGTGGGCAGGACATGTGTTTAACGAAACCTCATCCGATGCCGAGACCTGGACCGCTGAGCTTTCGATTTCCTTTGAGTTTCTTAATATCACTGACGGCGATGAGATAATGGGTATAGAATTTAGGAGTTACGATGACAATCCGATGGGATGGTTTAATTGGCCAAAAGATGCTGATGAAACCTGGCCAGACTCATGGGCAAACATGTATTCATCGGATAGTTGGGGTATAGAACATATCGTAAGGACTTGGTATGTAGGAGGATCAAATCCTGGAAATTTCACACATATACAATGGGCAATAGAGAATGCCAGCGATGGAGACACGGTCTTTGTATATGATGACAGTGCACCGTATAATGAGAATGTGGTGGTGGACAAGACCATCAACCTGACTGGGGAGAATAGGGATACGACCATAATCGATGGAGGAGGGAGTGGGAATGTGATTTATGTAAATGCTGATTGGGTGAATATTTCAGGATTCACCGTACAAAACGGTGATAATGGAATTCGTACTGATTTTTCATCAAATATTACGATCCGCGACAACAATGCCATTTCGAATAATCAGGTAGGTATCTATATATTTTGGGAAGGGAATGATTGTTTGATTACGAACAATAACGTTCATTCGAATGACATATGGGGTATATTCCAGGATATGACATGGAGAAATGATATTACATTTAACAATATTTCATATAACCAAAATGGCCTATATGTGGGATTTTCCACTAATACAAATATAACGAACAACGATATTCATTCAAATACTGAGAACGGTACATACTTTTGGGCCGCCGTTCGTAGCAATATAAAATACAACAATATTTCGAATAACTACCGCGGGATTTATGTTAACTTCTTTTCAGATGACAATAATATCTATCACAATAATTTCGTAGACAATACGATTCAAGCCTATGACGAATGTACCAACTACTGGGATAACGGTTACCAATCGGGTGGCAACCACTGGTCCGACTGGACGACACCAGATGTCAACAGTGGCCCCGACCAAAATGAGCCTGGAAGTGATGGAATTGTCGATGACCCAAGGTTGATAGACGGTGGATCCAACGAGGATAATTACCCATTTACGACTGAAAATGGATGGGGTAAAACGGTTCATAACATAGAATCAGGCGAATTTTTTTATATGATCCAAGAAGCGATTGATGATCCTGATACATTGGATGGGCATACAATAGAGGTTGCTCCCGGATTTTATAACGAGAACATAGTTATTAACAAGATTCTAAACCTGGTTGGAGAGGATAGGGAAACGACTATTATTGATGGCGGAGGACATGGGGATGTTGTAAGTGTAACTGCCGATTGGGTGAATATTACAGGTTTTACAATCATTGGAAGCGGTTCGGGTCCTGGAAATGCGGGAATCCATCTGGAAGATGTACAGAATTGCAGGATCTTTTACAACAACGTTTCGAACAACTTGGCAGGAATCCACGTCGATGATTCTGATTGGAACAATATCACCTATAATAACGCCTCATATAACGGTGTTGGCATCTCCATCTATGAGATGTCCGATAACAACAATATAATTGGCAACAACGCATCCTCAAACAGTGAAAATGGCATCCTCATCTTTGGCTCCAGTGGTAATTATATATTAGATAATATTGCGACTTCAAATATTTTAGACGGTATTTATATAAGGGAGTCCATTGGAAATACTGTCACGGGAAATGATTTCCTGAACAACAGTGCGTATGGTATCGATCTTTATATGTCTAACTGGAACACAATTAACAATAACAGCGCCTCAAACAATGATTATGGAATTGTATTATTAATTTCTGACAATAACGATATCTATCATAACAATTTCATAGATAACACCAATCAAGTATCTGATGTTTCAAACGGTAATCAATGGGACAATGGTTATCCTTCGGGTGGTAATTACTGGTCAGATTGGACAGCTCCAGACGACTACAGTGGTGAAGACCAAAATCAACCTGGAAGCGATGGCATCGTTGACAATCCATATCTGATAGGTGGTGGGCCCGACGAAGATGGATATCCATTCACAACTGAAAATGGATGGGCTAAACCTGTTCACAACATCGACACTGGTGGATACTTCTATATGATTCAGGAAGCGATCGACGATGTCGATACCTTAGATGGGCATACGATTGTAGTCTCTTCAGGAACCTATTATGAAAATGTTGAGGTCAATAAGAGATTATCTATAATTGGAGAACACCGAAATAATACAATAATAGACGGTGGGGGGAGCGGGAACGTTATAAGGATCACCGCTGATTGGGTGAATATCACAGGATTTACAATAAACAACAGTGAAAATGCCAACTCAGGAATACAGATTGAGTCCAATTACAATGGCATCTACAACAACAATATTTGGTACAATAGTTACGGTATCTATTTGGATTCATCGTCATACAACACCATAGAAGGAAACAACGTTTCTGCAAACTCAAGGCAGGCCATCTATCTCGAAGCCTCTTCAAATAACAACACAATATCGGGTAATTACATATCGAATAACGATGCTGGAATCGATATCCGACAGTCATCCAACAACAATGTAGTCTTGGATAACAATGTATCAATGAGCGATTTTAACGGTATCGGTGTTAGCGCGACATCCTCCAACAACTTCATAATGAACAACAATGTCTTCATGAATAGTAACTCTGGCATTTCTATTAGCTGGTCCTCACATTACAACCATATCATAAACAATAGCGTGACAGAGAACGATGTAAATGGAATAGCCCTTGGGTTCTCATCAAACATCGATATTTTAGGCAATAATATCACGGACAATCCCCGGGGCATAGAACTGGACACATCATCAGACAACAACATATCGAATAACAATATTTCCTCCAACGATGACTATGGAATTTATCTTGTAGATTCCACGAACAACATAATCTATCACAATAACTTCATCGATAATGCTAACCAGGCATATCAAAATACAAATATCGGAAACCAGTGGGACAATGGTTACCCGTCGGGCGGTAACCACTGGTCCGACTGGACGACACCAGATGAGAACCACGGCCCTGACCAAGAGGACTCGGGAAGTGATGGAATTGTTGATGATCCAAAATCAATAGACGGGGCTTTCGGCCAGGATAATTATCCATTCACGGCTCCAAGTGGGTGGTTGATTGTGTTTCCTAGGCCCGTTCATAACATCGATTCAGATGAATACTTTTACACCATCCAGGAGGCAATTGATGATACCAACACCCTTGATGGGCATACGATTGAAGTTTCTGCTGGGACTTATTATGAAAATGTGCATATAGACAAAACCATAAATTTGATGGGAGAGGGTCGCGAGCATACGAGAATAAACGGTAGCGAAATAGGGGATGTTTTTCATATTACCGCTGATTGGGTGAATATTACTGAGTTCACTATTACAGGGAGTGGTTCAGATGAGGAAGCCGCAGGGATAGAGTTAGATAATGTCTATAACTGTAATGTAAACAACAACAATCTCTTTTACAATTTAAATGGCATCTTTATCAACTGCTCCAATGAGAACATCATTACCGACAACAATATCTCATATAATATTATGGGCATCACTCTCAATTCATCTAGAGCAAACGATATCATGAACAACGTTATGTTCGGGAATAGTATTTTTATAAGCGGTGCCTCAATTGGCCACTGGAACTCTCATAATATCGATACATCAAATACCGTGAATGGTAAACCTGTGCACTATTGGAAGGATCAAACCGGTGGTACGGTCCCAGGAGGAGCGGGACAGGTAATCCTTGCCAATTGTAATAATGTAGATATAGAGAATCAGGAGCTTACCGGTGGGTCTGTTGGTATTGAATTGGGGTTTTCATCGAACATAGACATCATAGATAACACGATTTCCTCGAATACCATATATGGATTATTTATCGAATCATCCAATGACAACTCCATCAATGATAACACCGTATCGGGCAATGGAGGTGGCATATTTCTCATCGAATCAGATGATAACGATATCCTTAGCAACTACATCTGTGAGAACTTAATCGCCATCCTTACAATGGGTTCAGAAGCAAACTATATTGAAGACAACAATATATCCAACAATGACCATGGCATATGGCTCTTTCTTTCCAATTGGAACGACATTATACAAAACAGTATTTTCTCAAATAAAGAATATGGCATCTGGCTATTGGAATCTGAAGGTAACAGTATTTCGTATAACAACATATCCAACAACGAATATGGGGTATATCTATTGTATAATTCCCACCAGAATAACATCGTCCGCAATACCATATCGAACAACGATAACGGCATCATCCTAGAGGGTTTGTTTACGTTACAACCTCTAAATAATCTGATTTATCGCAACCTCATCATTGAAAATACGAATCAAGCGGATGACAGTTCAAATAACGGCAACCAATGGGACAACGGCTATCCCCAAGGGGGAAATTATTGGAGGGATTACACAGGTGCGGACGAGAAGTACGGCCCAAATCAGGATCAGCCAGGTAGCGATGGCATTGGTGATACCGCTTACCCAATAGACCCAGATTCCCGAGATAACTATCCCCTTATGCAATGGCCGCTTATAGAATATGCTCCCCCAATTATCACACTTATTTCGCCTGATAACAATTCGGTAATCAAGCCAGGAACAATTATCGACCTGTCCGTTACTGATCCGAATTTAAGTGGGGTGTTTTATACTATCGGCACAGGAACCGAGAAAGCACTTCCTTCTCCTTACGATATCGAGACAGATGATTGGGGGGATGATAATTTCCACATTAAAATCCGCGCAACGGACTCCTATGATAATGTCATTACAAAGTGGTTCAATATTACTATCGATTCAATATCTCCGTCGATTACACTTAATTCACCGAAAAACAACTCTGTAGTCAAGGCCGGAGCGTTGATAGACCTATCAATCTCAGACGTGAATTTATATAATGTGATATATTCGATCAATGGTGGCACAAAAAAGGAATTGCCCTCGCCTTATGAGCTTGATACAAGTACCTGGGGAGATGGCAATTACATCATAACTATAAATGCGAGCGATCGTGCTGACAACTTCAAATTAGATTTCTTCAATATTACGATCGATTCTACCCCGCCTAAGGTCCAATTGAGCTCGCCCCAAAACAACTCAATCATAGAATCGGATGTTGAAATCAGCCTCACGATCTCGGATGAAAACCTCCATCAAGTAACTTATTCTATAAATGACGGCTCAGCAAAATCCTTTTTAGAACATTATCTTATCGACACAAGCTCTTGGTCAGATGGACAGTACGATATTAAAATCAATGCTAAAGATATGGCGGGCAATGTCAACGAAAAATGGTTCAGGTTCATCAAAGATACCTTGTTCCCCGAGATCACACTAAATTCACCTCAAAACAACACACTTTTATTGGAAGCTACGATCCTTGATTTTGAGGTCTCGGATGAAAATCTGGTTTCTGTGCAATATTCCTTGAACCAAGGTACATTTCAGACCCTCAACGAGCCGTACGACATCGACACCGCCGACTGGGATGACGGTTTATGCTCAATCGTACTGAGAGTAGAAGATGCTGCGAAACATGTTTGTGAAAAATCGTTTGTATTCATGATAGATACATCTCTTCCTTCGATATCTTCAAGCTCTCTTGATGATGGGTTAGCTGATGTGGATGTGGACACTAAAATCGAAATAGAGTTCAGCGAGCCTATGGACACAGACTCAGTTGAATCCGCACTTTTTATCTCGCCATTTGCTGATTACTCTTGCCAGTGGAGCAACGACAACTGTACCCTGACGATCAGCTTTTCCGAAGCCCTCGACTACGATACATATTATATGATTTCAATAAGCACCAATGCGAAGGATCTCGCAAATCGCAAGTTGGAGAGCAAATACGAACTTGGGTTCAACACAGTGGAAAAGTCCAAGGAGGACGAATTTCCGATATTCTATCTTCTCTTAGCGCTATTAATCGTGATTATCGCGGTGATAATTATTGTTGGATTGATGGCAGCCAAAAAGAAGGATGTTCAAGAAGAGATCGCACCTCAGATTGAAGAACCCCGAATTGAAGAGCCGCAAATCCTACAATTCACATGCTCCATTTGCAACAATCTCCTCAAAGTCAAAGACATTGGCACAACCATGAAGGTCACATGCCCGTTTTGCTCTACATCCTTAACTGTTGAGTCGAAAGAGACTGCTGCGCAAATGCAGCAATCAGAATTACAGCAGCCCACGATCCAGATCTCCTGTCCACAATGCCAATATGCATTCCAGGTTATCAACACTGGCGGCCCGATGCGTGCCCAATGCCCTAACTGCGGAACTTCCGGTGTGATAGATTTGAGTGGAGCCGCTCCTATTTCACAACCACCGATAACTTCAAAAGCCCCAGGTAAACCATCTCAAAATATCAGATGTCCCGCATGTGAAAATGATTTTATAGTCGAATCAATGACAAGGCCGATGCCAATTCGATGTCCACATTGCGGTATTTCAGGCACTCTGACCTGAGTTCAGAGAATATTTTGAATATAATATTCTAAATGCCAAGAATGGTGTAATTAAGGTAATTACCATACAAACTTTAAATACAGTTTTGATTAAATAATAATTAGATATTGAAGGGTCAGCATGAATTATAGATTGTCTTTAATTAAAATTGTATATTCAAAGAAGTTAAGGATTGCAATAGTTATTTTACTCTTATTTTCGTTAGTCTGCCCTATTCTTCTGCTCGATATACCTGTTAAGCTAATTGAGAATGCTTCGGCCGATCCACCTATCGTAATGGATATAACTCCATCATCCAATGAGGCTTACATTCACCACTACATATATTTTTACATCAATGCCACGGACAGGGAGGATAATGAGGAAGATCTCACAGTTATGTTGGAATGGCGAACGAACAATAGCTACGATGACGACCCTCCTTCAGACCCCTCATGGGGGACCGATCCTGACAAAATCACGATTTCACAAGACTCATATTATGGCTCTTCGCCTTCCGGTTGGTTGAGGGTTAAATTCCAGCCGGACCTGAGCGCGTGGAAAGGCCGCTACGATGTCAGGGCCAAGGTTATTGATACGGATGGCAATTATAGTAGATATATTCATTTGATGGGGAAAATAAAAGTTACTAATATGCCCTACACAGAA
>CP070739.1:733224-741547 GCA_020347705.1 Methanomassiliicoccales archaeon
ACATTGTTCCCTTCAATTAAATTATTTGATCTGGAAATTGGATCTCCACCTATCAAATCGTAATCATTATCCCAATCCGGTGGTGCATGAGTTACTACTTCTTCCTCACCATAAAAAGTATCAGTTCCCCCAACAAATCCCACACCTATTACTATGGGAATGAACATAAGTGCAACAACTGCGGTCACTACCTTTGACCACATACTTGTATCCTGCTCATATGTGGGATCCTCTTCTTTTGCCAGTTTGTTTATCCATCGATTGTATAGTATGAAGCATGCAAAGGTTAACACACCAACAGCTACAATCAACGTACCAAATAATTTCGGCATGTGTGATTGTTCAACAAATGTTGAGTACCATACCCCCATAATTGCTGGGCCTGCAACAATCCCAACACCAGTTGCTATAAAGATAGCACCCATGTAGATTGCCACCTTATCTTTTGGTGCGATCTTGGAAACATACGCGATAAAGCCTGGATGAACAATGAATTCGCCAATAGAATATACTATTATTCCTATGACGAATAGAACTTCTGAGTTGCTACCAAATGTAAGAAGAACCCCGATACAATAGATTATTATTCCAACCATCATCACATTCAGTGATTTGTACTTCTCCATGAACTTTCCCAAACCTGGGCCAACAACGATTATTGTACCTGGATTTATTATAGCCAGCCATTGAACTGTAAACCACCCCGGCATTCTATGAAAGTCCATCATATAAAGAGGGAGGAAGCTGTGGTTTACAGCGTACATGAACCAGAAACCAGCATATATGATTATTAACGTTCTAAATTTCTTATCCTGAAGGGCAGGCATTATTTTTTTAAAAGCTTGGGGGACGCTTAAATCACGCTGCGGTTCTATGGGATTCGAATACCAAAGGAGTGTGATTGCCACATTTACTCCTATCAATACCCCTGAGACAACGAATATCCAGTAGTAGCTTTCCTCGGCTGGAAATGCAAATCCAAGAATGAGAGGTGTAATGAAGGCCCCGAAATTAATGAACCAATAATAAAGCGAATAAGCCAGATTACGCTGCTCGGCTTTGGTTACATGGGCGATTGTCGCTGAGATTAAGGGTTTGAAAGTACCTGCACCAAATCCCATTAAAAGCAATGCGATTACAAAAAGTGGCAAGGTCCCAGCTTGAAGGGTCGAGGTCATGAAATATCCGGACATCAAAAGTCCAAATGAGACCATTATCACCTGCCTGTACCCAAATTTCTCGGCAAGTGCTGACGCAAACAGTGGCCAGAAATACGAGAAGAATAATAGCAAGGAAAACAAGAGGCCAATAGTGACAGCATCAATGCCCAGGTTCTTCGCCATGTGATACGACATCACAGCTAGCATCCCGTAATAAGCGCCTCTCTCAAAGAGTTCTAATGCATCTGCTACCCAGTATATTTTAGGAAACTGTGAAAAAAATCCCTTCTTCTCCTCCCCCATTTGTGGAGGTTCCACCACCTCAGCCTCCACGGGCTCGACCTCAACCACTTCCTCCTCCACCACCTCAACTTCGTACTCTTTTGGTTCCTTGTCTTCATTGTCCATTAACAATGCTCCCTAGTTCCTCTTTCGTCCAATTGGTGCATCTGGGATAATATGAACTACAATTTATCTTTTCCCCCTCACCCTTGGTTCTTGTCCAACTGCTCTGCAACAGTGGGAAACAGGTTCGTGTCCGTATGCGGTAAAAACAGCGCCGAGGTGAACTCGTTGTAGAACATGTTGTTCACAGAGAGTTCGATATAGGTCATCATCTTGTAGATTCTCTCGGCCTCCTCTCGCATGTCCTTTGAAAGCAGCGCCAGCTTCGCACCGCCAAGGGAACCGTTTCCAATGAAATCGTACTTTTTAAGAGGCACATCCGGAAACAGGCCCAGTAATATCGCCTTCTTGAGGTCGATATAGTTTCCAAAGCCTCCTGCAATATAGATTTTATCCAAATCCTCGAAGGTGTGGTTCATGCTCTTCAAAAGAACGGAGCAGCTCGCATACACCGCGGCCTTGGTCCTGATGATGTTCTTGATATCGGCCTCCGTGATCACGATGTCCTTGCCTTCGCTTTCCTCCATCACTATCTCGCCGTCTTCTTTCTTATGTGCTATCATATCTCTTCCCAGGGAGGTTTCATGGGCCCATGCAACCACAAACTCCTTTCCTTCGATCCCATCCCTTATGCGCGGTGATAAAAGATCGTTTATGTTGCCCCCTTTATCGATTATGCCGTGTATGAACATCTCGGCCAGAAGGTCGATTAGGCCTGAGCCGCATATGCCTTTGGGCTTTATATCGCCTATCGTCTTGTAGAAGACGGAGATTTCCATCCCGTTTTCCTTGGGCAGTACAGTGAGTGCGATCTTCTCGATTGCTCCCATTGAGGCCCGCATTCCATGTTGCACCTCTACCCCCTCGAAGGCAGGGCCCGCAGAGCATGAACAGGACACCAGCCATTCCTTGTTACCCATAACGGCCTCGCCGTTGGTTCCTACATCGATTAAAAGGGACAGCTCCTCCTTTTTTGTGAGGCCAGAGGCAAGAATATCTGCAGTGATATCTCCTCCCACATAGCTGCTTCTACAGGGCACGCAATATACCACGGCTTCAGGGTTCACCTCCAGGTTCAGGTCCCTCGCCCTCAGGGTTGGTATCAGACTGACTGTCGGGATATAAGGCTCGAGCCTGATGTGCTGCGGATCCAAAGAGAGAAATAGATGGCTCATGGTGGTGTTTCCCGCGGCCACGATGCCGATTATGTCATCCTTGCAGGTGCCGTACTCGATGCCCCTTCTGCACAGCTCGTCATCAAGGGTCAGATTCTCAATGAGAAAGTTGATGGTCTCCACGATCAGCTTGTTAAGTCGCGGTAAACCGCCCTCTTCCTCCTCGGCATAGTTTATCCTGGCCAGAACATCTTCACCGCATACGATCTGTTTGTTGTAGTTGGATTTGGTGGAAATGGTCTCACCTGTGTTCAAATCGATTAGGGAAACCACAACGGTGGTGGTTCCGATATCTATGGCCAATCCGAAGTGTTTTTTTATGGAATCCTTGGAGTCGATGTTTACGATCTCGTTTGTACCGTTTACCTCGGCGATGGTAGCCCCCACGTCCCAAAGGTTTTCGCGGAGGGCCTTTGCGCAATTTCGAAGCAGGCTCGCGCTGATTCTCGGGTTTTCGATGTTCTGCTCTGCCAAACCCCTTTTGATTCTTTCAAAGTCACTGATGTTATCTTCCAGGCTCGGGACAGGGAGAGTCAAACGAAGTTTTCTGGTTATAGGTGTGAGCCTTTTCAGGTCTATTTCCTTTGATTTTACCAGTATCTGGTGTTTCGCGGCCCTTGAGGCTTCGGGAATGTAGACCTCCAAATCCCCCATCACGGCGCTTTCGCATGCCAGGACGAAATCGTTTTCTTTCTCCTCTTCCGTAAGGAGCTCCGAGTCCCTTTTTGAGACATCGCCTTTAACTTGAACCTTGCATTTGCCGCATTTTCCCAGCCCACCGCACACGGAATTTATGAACACGTCCGCGGCAACGGCGGCATTTAAGATCCTCTCTCCCAGTTCGACCTTGACGCTCTTGTTGTCAGGCTGGAAGGTAACTACACAATCCGCCATAAATTTGCCCTCGTCCAACCGAACGGATTCGTAAGATAAAATGTTTTTGCATGAATTACGAATTAAAAAAAAAAGGAAGAAGGTTTTAAGTTCTGCTTCTATCAGTCGATTCGGTTAGCACGGGTTCATCAGAGGGTATGAATCCACACCTTGATGCGGAAGGTCGGTGTCCCCTACACCATCATGATTAAGATCTGATCCCATGTAATCGCTCCAGTAGTTGCCTTCTGCACCGTTATCCCAGGTATTTATGCCCTCGTCCTCAGCCTGGACCGTGTTGTCAATGATATTGTTCGTATGGATCACGTTTCCGTCCGAATCCTCCTCTATACGGAAGCCTAGGTCGTTTTCTGATACCATGTTTTCCTTTATAATATTATCAGAAGCCCACCAGAACCAGAATCCGAACTGGTTCGAAGTTACTGTGTTCTCGAAAATGGTATTACCACTGCAAACTTGGAGATAGATTCCGGATGATGGCCATGGGTAGGTAATTGACAGATCGTTGTCGATGACGGTATTCTTGTGAATAACGTTTTTATTGCTACCGTCACATAGTGATAATCCATGTTCATTATCTACCACCGTATTCAATGTTATTCTGTTTCCTGTGGAATACCATGACATAAATGCTACTATGTTTTCCTGGAAAAGGTTCATCTTTAAAACGTTGTCGTTGGCGGGTGAGAAATAGACTCCAAAAGCATTTTCCGAAATCGTATTCCCCTTTACGGTATTCCGATTTGAGTATCTGAGGTATATGCCATAGTTATTATACCAGACTGTGTTCTCTTCCACAGTGTTGCTGTGAGAACTATACAATCGTATACCGTTACTTGCACACATCGAGACCGAATTTCCTTTCACAGTGCAATGGTATGATCTGGCTAAATAGATTCCGCGATAACAGTTTGATACTGCACTACCTTCTATTGTGACACCATTTGAATAGCCAATTAAGATACCGTAAAAAAATGCCTCAACTTGAAGGTTTTTTACTGTCACCCCCGCCATATATTCCACAAAGACCCCAAAACCGGTCCAGGCACCTATGACCGAATATCCATCACCATCCAGTGTTATCCTTGATTTTTGGATGGTTATTGTCCCGTAGATATTATCAGTCAATGTATATGTACAGCCCTGTCTTGTGATTGGAGCATCTGAGGGAGTTATACTGCCATCCGCGTTAATTGTAATATCCCCTGAATAATCCGCGCTGACACTCCCGGGTACCGTTGCCAGTACCATGGCCATAAGAGCGATCACTGTTACAAAAGCTATGGTTTTTCTCATATTACATCACCTCCTCCCTCTGAGAAAAAGGGTTCAATGGTATTTCGATGGCGCCCCACCTCGGCGCTTTCGTGATAGAAATTACGCAGCCATCTTTGTTGAATCGGAAATAAAGTTATACTTTTTCTTTTCATTTTCATACCATCTTTTTCTTTAAAAGATAGCAAGTGTAATAAGCTCTTGTGACCACCCTGGTCCTACCTATATTATATAGTCCTGTGTCCACATGTGGCCACAAGTAATTCATTGGAAAGAATTTCTAAAATGATATTTCACTCGTTTTCATCGATTCTTGACTGCAAAAACATGCTCAAATCCTCTAGATATAATCCCGTCCGAATGCACCATCTGACATAAGTAGATACATCGGTTTCAAGCTTTTCTGCTTTCTCCTTTACAGAATTAAGAAGATCAGGCTCGATTCTCACCCTAAGGCTCTTTGTATACTTTTCTTCTTCTGTCATATACTAATCTCCTTGGATATTGTTTCCTTAGAGCTTCTCTTAGTATATTCTGGATTATTGAAGGGTTATATTTTTTCTAAAAACGGATTGTCCTTAGTCTTTGATAATGATTTGTGACTACATGTGGCCACGATAAAAAGGAAATTTCATCTAATTGATGATAGGGAAAATCCTCATATTTTCATTCGAACTCATCACCCTTTGACCTTATAAACGAGCTTAGATCCTCCAGGTATAAACCTGTACGTATGCACCATCTGACATACGTTGATAAATCAGTATTGAGCTTCTTTGCCTCCTTTTTTACCTGTTCAAGGAGTTCAGGGTCAATTCTCACTTTAAGCACCTTTGTGTATTTCCCTTCTTTTTCCATGTCACTCTCTCCACAATTTTTATTCACTCACTTTACGGGCCCAATCCATCCTCTTCTCTCGATTGTCAAGTACGGTTTTTTCATCCATATACTCACTTTCAGCCTCAGCAAGGTATTCAATAGCTTTAAGAATTCCCTCCTTGGTGGGATTATTGATATCAAGACCTGCTCTGGTCACTTCTTGACGAAGGATCAACATCGCGGTTCTTGAATCCTCGAATCCTTGGCAGAAATCCACTATTATGGTATCCAAAGCACCTATTGGAGTTGTCTTGTCCATTGATCTGTGGATACCCAGGGCCACAAGGTTCTCGTAAAGCTCCTTAACCGGGTCTTGAAGGTCAAAACTGGAAACCAAAAGATGTCCAAGGCTTTCAAATGAATGCTCGACGTTTTCACCTGTCTTTGCGCTTGTTGAATAACAAGTTGAAAGCCCTTTCGGAAGGATACCATCGACTCGTCCATTGTATCTTAGGGCAATATCAACGATGTCCTCAGGCTCGAAATCGTACTCATTCTCAAGATCAGATTTGTTGACGACAAAGACCAAAGGAACACTGTCCACGACTTTGAACAGTAGAGGGATCCAATATCGCTCTAAACTGACGAGGGTTTCCTTTCTGGTTAAATCGGCCACAAGTAGAGCTCCGGATACTCCAGCAAAGGTCCTTGCATGAAGACCTTGGTAACCTTCCCTGCCGATCAGATCCCATATCACGAAGGTGAGGTCCACTGTATGGTGAGGTCTTTTTATCTTGAGTTCCTTTCTTGTAACCTTGGTTCCAATTGTGGCAATATATGAGTCCTCGAACTGGTTGAAGACATATCTTCGGATGAGGCTGGTCTTGCCGACCGCGGAGTCGCCCAGGAGGGCGATTTTTTTTCTTGTGGTCATCTTATAACTCCTTCCTCACCTTCTCCATGTGTTTCTCCAGCTTCAATTTCTCGTAGATATTGAGAGCTTTATTCAGATACTCTTTTGCCTTCTCAGAATCCCCTTTCTCCTTCCACATCAATCCGAACTCATAGCAGGAATCTCCTAACTCATGTTTCATATTAATCTCCCCAAATACCTTGATGCTCTCATTGAAATTCTCAATTGACTCATTCCATTTCTTCTGTTCTCGGTAAATCATTCCGAAGGCTCTCTTTGAGGCTCCGAGTGGCCATTTATACCCCATATCTTTAGACAAATCTAAGGCTCGGGCACAGAAATCTAGAGCTCTTTTTATATTCCTTTTTTTGAGATAAGTTTCCGATAAATTACAGAAGTTCCATGCACTAATACTTTGAAGGCCGAGCTCTTCACTTATCTTCAAGCTCCTCTTTAAATGTTCTAAGGCTTTATCGTATTCTCCTAAATCGAAATATATCCTACCGATCTCATTGAGGACGTCCCCAAGGGTCCATGGGAGGACGATCTTCTCGCATATTTCCATACTCTCCTCTAAATACTCGAAAGCTTTGTTGTTTTCTCCTTTGCATCGATATGCCTGCCCAATATAGTTGAGGGATACCGCAATACCTTGCTGGTCGCCAATCTTATCCCTTTTCTCCAAACTCTTCTCGAAATATTCAAGAGCCTTACCATATTCTCCTCTAGAAAAGTGCCAATGGCCGATATAACCAAAGCAATTTGCGATACCGGGGAGATCGCCAATATTTTTCATAATCTTTAAACTTTTCTTATAATATTCAAGAGCTTTGTCGTAATCTCCCAGACGACCATATACCTCACTAAGGTTGTTGAGGGAGGTGGCGACACCTTCCTGATCGTTGATTTCTGTATATATTTCCAATCCCTTCTCTAAGCGTTCAAGGGCGATGTTGTATTCTCCTTTACGCCAGTGTATAATACCGATGATTTCGATTGAAAATGCTTCTTCCTTGCATCGTTTACCTCTCACCAAAGCTAGTGCCTCAGTGCAGATTTTTTGGGCTTCATTGTATTCTCCCTTTCTCCAGTTAATGTCCCCGATTTTCACCCTAATCTCTGCCATCTTCTTCTTTCCTTTGGTCAATCCCAATGCGTTCTCATAGGATTCTATACTCCTAGCATAATCTCCGATCAAATCGTAGATATCTCCCAGAGCCTCGAATATTTCCCTCCTGTTCTGTCCATCCTCTTCGAGTTCTAAGGTTTGATGGTAAAACCTTATTGCCTCTTCATTTGAGTAATCTTTCTTCGCTTTCTCTGCTGCTTTGATGAGATAGGGAAGTGCTTTTTCCTTGTTCTTGCAATGATAGTAGTGGATTGCAAGATCTTCAATTACTTCATCGAGGATGTCCTTGTTCAAGGTTTCGATTGAATCTGCAATTAATGCGTGGTATTCCATCCTCAATGCAGGGGGGATTTTATCGTACAAAATCTCCTTAATTTTTGCATGGTCGAATTTATATTTAGTCTCAATTGAGCGGATAAGTTTATGTGTTTGTTCCAAAGCCCTCAATTGTTTTAATAAATCGATTTTATTGAGCTGTGTTGCATGAGCTAATATATCAGGGGTAAACTCTTCACCGATTACAGCTGCATAATCAAGGATCTCTCTATTCTCT
>CP070739.1:741647-747408 GCA_020347705.1 Methanomassiliicoccales archaeon
CATTGTATCACATCCAACCGTATTGCTGCTGTGTTGGAATTTACCGGTTAATGATAACTCTACTAATTGTCCGGAAGCATATATAAACATGAAAAGGGGGGTTAGATGAATGGCCTCCCTCCTGATTTTAATGGCCAGTGGATTGAAATCGACTGCCAAATAATGGTGAAACTACAGGTTAAAGAGGCCTTTGAACCATCACAAGATTAGAGCAACTTATTTATATAACGTCAAATATTGGTCACCAAGAGGATGAGACATTGGCTCCACCCAAGAAAGGCAAGAAATCTGAAGGCTTTCACTCAGCTGCGGGTCTTATCAGGTATTTTGATTCCGAGGAGGAGAGCGCCCTCAAGATAGATCCGAGGCTCATCATCGCCCTCTGCATTGCAACGGTTGTTATAGTGGAGCTCATCGCCTGGATGACCTCATATTATAGCTGGTGGTAGCAGGCCCATTTTATTATTTTTCTCATAATTAGTTAGTTTTACATAGATGCTCCTTTTTTAATAAAAATGAGAGATGCTCCCGTCGGGATTCGAACCCGAGTCCTCGGCTTGCCTTGGCCGAAGCGCGCCTCGAAAGGCCGAAATGATTGGCCGGGCTACACTACGGGAGCATGTTTGCGATTGCCTACATATTTGCTTTAAAGCAAACATGCGACAAAGGGCTGTGAGCATATTCGAGCAGCCCTGTAGGTGCAAAATGCTTTGCATTTTGCAGTGTTAGCTTTTAAGTGTGGACCCAGGGGCTGGCTTGTCCAGCCCCGTGGGTGGGCATTTGTCCACATATTGCTGTGCAAATGCCCATATTAAGCTTGCAGATTTTAGGTCAGTAATAAGGATTCTCTATTTTAATGATTCCCTAAACCTTATCGATATTAATCATTCAAGGTTTTCTATTTCTAAAATAATTCACAGAGGCTCCAAGAATTACGAATATGAAGGCCAATAGCCATATAATTGAGAGCATTGCGATAATCCAGGAAGGAACCACCCGTTTTGCTGGGTTTTCTTCAGGTTCCTGCTCTTCTTCGTATTCTAGGATGATTATGATCTCCTCGTATGGGTCTACCTCGTACGTATTATTATAAAAATAATCTCCTTTGGTCGCATTGATTGCAAATGGCATATGATTGATTTCTGTACCCTCATTCAATATTTCATACTCCTTGAGAACAACCCTTCGAACACTGCCTATAGTTTCAGCTGTCCAAATCATGTTGCCCAGGCTGTCATAGAGGGTTAGATTGACACCCCTAAGAGTCTTGTTTGCGACGTTCTTGACATTGACAAGGACCTCCCATTCCTGCAACAAACCTCCCTGGCTTTCAGAGGATCCATCCATTGAGAACGTATTGTTGTCATGTATAATCGGTGCATTAAAAGCATATATTCCCCACAGCTCGTTATCGAAGATCGTGTTGTTGTTGGCATAGATTGTGGTGTGATCGCCTTTGACTCCGTAACCGCCATTGGATGCGATGGTGTTGTTTTCCAGCCAGAAGTAACCAAGTTCACCCTTTATTCCCCCCATTGTATTGTGGGAGATGTGGTTTCCGTACATTACCAGAGAGCCATAAACCTGGCAGATGATACCCCAATCGTTGTTAAAGATATTATTATTACAAAGATAGGGTTCGTGAAAGTAGCTTACTGCGAGGGCACAGTAGTTTGAATGGATCGTATTGTTGTAGAGGACCACTTTGGCCAACGATTCGTTGTAATAAAGGGCGATATCACCCATACACATCACTGCATACTGCGGGTTGTTGAACAGTGTGCTGTTCGAGATCGTGTAGTTGCCGAGGTTGAGGCGAATACCGTTGTCTATTCGCGACAGTATCGAGTTATCGATGGTCAGGTTGCCGTTAGCCTCGAAAGAGTATAATGTCTGGGTGGACGTGATGTTCGAGTTAAGGACAAGGAGCTCCGCTCCCCAGTCCACATAGATTCTGGGATTGAAAACAGAACTGATATTGAATATGAGGGTTACGTTATCAAGGGTGAGAAACGCATTGTTTGTGACGTTCAATAATCCCTCTAAGAAAATGGTTTCGTTGGACACACGGGTTGTGTCCCTAATGATCCAATCCCCGTTCACCGGTGGGGGATAATCTCCGCTACCTTCTCCCTTGACATCCAAGGTGTGAGTATGGGAGTTGAACAGAATCAAGATAATTATGAAAACTGAGAAAACCGGCCAAAATCTGTATCCCACACAGAGCATGCAAAAAGGGATGATTGCCAGCGTACTTTAATGTTATGGTAAAGGAAAGGCCTCAGCCGGCATTGGCGAGAAGGCCCACAAGGGCACAACCCCTGAAGAGTATGATAATTATTCCCATGGTAATCAATGCGACGGCAATGATGCCTGCATGCTTGTTTATTGTCTGTGGACTAAGCCTCGATGAAGCATAACCTGCCGACGTGTTGATCACGATGATTGGAATGGCGGAGCCCACCCCGAAGACGAACATGGTGAGTGCTCCTGTAAGGGCTGTTGCGATGCCGAATTCGGCCCCGAACATTGCTGCAGCCGAAGCCAGAATAACTGCATCGAACAACGTTATTTCAACGAGACAGACCACTCCCATGAGCAATCCCAGCATGATCAGGGCCATTGTTTCGTTGGCAAAGAGCCTGGGGTATTTTTCCTTTAGCCGCGCTACCATTTTGAAGTGCGGCGAACAATCACAGTTTGGGTCGAGCTGCCTCTTCCGGGCACGCCTGTACAGAACAGCACCGATTATCACTGAGTATATACCAATCAGCAGGTATCCTATCAGCATCATAGTTGCCAGTGATAGATTCAAACCATCACCGGCCACGAATCCTATGGAATACCCCAATATTGCCCCCACTGCCGTGATGAGCGCTATCCTTCCGATGTTGAATTTGATCGCATATGAGGCCCCCTTCCTCCAGTTGCGTCCCTCGCTCATCGTGTACCCCAAAAGGCTGGGGCCGCACAGGAACGTGCACACAGCCGCTCCCCTGACAATGCCTATGATAAAGGCAAAGGCCATAAGGGAAATCAGGGCACCTGTGAACTCGCTCATAAGGACCACTTTCTTATCAAGATGTAGCAGAGAACATATACTTTTGATAATTAAAACCTTCGATTTTGGATGGGATAACGGGAATTCTAAAGTATGTATGATAAAATACTTTTATAAAGGCTGTAGTTAATTTATATTTCATATAACGAGGAGGAATGGAGATAGCAAAGACAAATCGATGGGGTATAACTTCTTTACCAATCAAGACCAGATTGTTCATGGCGTTCATTATTACCATCAGTTCGCTTGTGGTTCTTTGGTCACTTGGTTTATACGAGGGGGGACCTACATACTTCTGGGATCATTCTAATACAAGTTCATCTTTACAAGGAGCTCCTGGGGAAGCTGTTTATTTCAATTATACCATAGAAACAGAAGGCGGGCGAATCGTGCACCACGCAGAATTCAGAGACATTCGATGTGAATGGTCATGGGATGTCATACCATCCAAGATTTCAGTCAATCCGGGTGAAAGGCGCACCCTGAGTCTCAAAATCGAGATACCGAGAGATGCTGTCGTGGGAGAGAGTATTTCAATATATTTTGAAATCTACACTTGGGATACTCTTCACGGAATCGATTTTGGGGGATATGGAAGGGATTCCACAACATTAACACTTACGGTTATCGAAGAGCGGGGTACTAATGAAGATATCAGTGATTGGGAACGAGGTGAAGAGCATTGGGAATGTCGGACTGATATACCAGATGTTGTGTATTTCGTTATCAGTCTGTATCTCATCCTCTTTATCCAGGCTTTAGTTCTCTTTCTGATTCCGGCATATCTTAAACATAAAAAACGTAATGAAGATGAAAGTGACAAGCCTTAAAAACCAAATTAATTTTTGCCATTGTTTCTATTGGCATCACCGATACCCTCAATCCCGCAGTCCCTGCTTTCGTACTGCAGCGTGGTATGGGTGATATTGTAGTTTTCTGCCAGCTGCCGGTTTATCTGGGCAGTCAATTTCTCTGTGTCCTTCACGCTCATGCTGGAAACAAGCAGGTGCGCGTTCAGTGCATGCACGTTGGAGCAGATGCTCCAGACATGGAGGTCGTGGATGCTCTCGATTCCCTTCACCGCGAGGATGTCCTCCTGGAGTTTTTCAATATCTATGTGTTTTGGTGTTCTCTCCATTAAAATGCTCACGGATTCCCTGAGAATTCTTATGGAACTGTAGAAGATCAATAAGGAGATAAGGATGCTGAGTATTGGGTCGATTAGGTAGTTGCCTGTGATGATCATTACGATAGCCCCTGCAATTACCGCCATGGACGACAGTGTATCACCCAGGACGTGGAGGTAGGCACTTCTCACGTTCAGATCGTGATGCCCCCTCAGTGTGAATGTGACAAATAGATTAACGCCGAGGCCGATTGCCGCAAAAACCAGCATCTCGGTCGTCCTGACCTCTGGAGCCGAAAGGAGCCTTTCATAGGCCTCCCTGAGAATGACTATGACCACTATAACGAGCAAAATCCCGTTTATGAGGGCTGCAAATATCTCGGCCCTGTGATATCCGAAGGTAGCCTTCTCGTCATGGGGCCGGCATGCGATTTTGAAAGCCGAAAAAGAGAGACCCAGAGCCAAGACATCCATGAAGACGTGGGCCGCATCCGTGAGCAGTGCCAGGCTGTTGGACAGTATGCCTCCTATGACCTCGGCAACCAATATGACCGAAGTCAGGATTATTGCAAGCCTGAGCTTCTTTCCGGAGTCTGCTCCGCAGGAATTTTGCTCCACGCAACTCCTCTCTGAAATTTAACATTTTTATCAGTCTATATAATGGTTTTGATATTATCACTTAATACCGGAATAAATGGGATCAATATAGAATGCAGAAAGAAATTTAATTACTGTATTATTACAATACCCATGGATATATCGGGGTAGATAGATGGGAAAAAGAACCTCCCCAAGGGTATCTGTAAAAAGATTTCAGGAAGCCCAAAAGACCGAAAGGGAATACTGGCAGAAAAAGCGAGAGCTGCTCGTCTCTGAGGATTATAATAAACATAAACAAAAAGCTGCATTGGATATTTTCGATAATTTACAGGCTGCCACAGACGATGGGCGGTTGGAAAAGGTTTTGGAAATAGGAGGCGGAGGAGACCCCATGATTGCCCACTTCCGGGGTGATAGGGGCATTGTGATAGACCCCCTGGCACCATTCTACAAGATTCACCTCTTGCCGGAGCAGTTGAGTTCTGTGATATACTTTTGCGGAATAGGTGAAAACCTGCCTTTCAAGGAAAATTATTTCGACGGTGTTTTGGTGTACAACTGCATAGACCACGGTATCGCACCCTACGATATTCTCTCCGAAAGCAAGAGGGTCCTGAGGTCAGGAGGCGCCATTCATCTTCTTGTTAACACCTATTCCTCCCAGTTTAGTGTATTTCGAAAAATGATAGAGCGCATCATTCCCACATACACTATTGTGGACCATACTCATTATTTAAGATACAAATCCATAATAAAATATGTCAGAGAACTGGGTTTTGCCGAGATTACGAGTCACCATGACAAGCACCCATATTCTATGGTTATGAGTAAATCCAACGAATCCGGGAGAAATATTATTAGGGATCTGTTAAAGGGTCACCGTGCCATAAGGGCATTTTACAGGTTAGAAAAATAACATACAATGAATAAAGCATGGCCCCCCCCACACACCCCCCAAACCCCCCCCCAAAAAA
>CP070739.1:747508-754495 GCA_020347705.1 Methanomassiliicoccales archaeon
AGCAAAGCGGTACCTTGGGAAAGAACGTGAAGATTACCACCCAAAACGGGACGATCGAAGGTATCGCCCTGGATGTGGATGAAACGGGTGCACTAATGGTCAAAGATGGTGAAGATAGAATGCGAAAAATCGTGGCAGGAGACTGCTTGTATGTATCATGATAGAATATAACGTTTGAAGGGGTGATGAGATGGATGTTATAGAATTGACAAAAAAACTCGTTTCCATTGAGAGCATAACAGGCAACGAGCATGAGATCGCAGAGTTCATTGCCTCTCAACTGAACTTCGCAGAGGTCGAACTGCAAACCGTGGGGGGTTTTGGACCGAACGTGATTGCCGAAACCATTACAAATCCTGAAAAACCTGTGATCATTTTAAACTGCCATATGGATACCGTCGATATAATGCAGGGCTGGGATTCCGAACCCCTCGTCCCCGGAATTGAAGGCAACAGGATGTTCGGCCTTGGTGCCTGTGATATGAAAGCTGGAATCGCAATCGCTATGGATGTTTTCAAACAGGCCGATAAGAATGGAAAGAATCTCATTTTTACCGCTGTATCCGATGAGGAGGGGAACAGCAAAGGAGCGCACTTACTGCTTTCGAAAATCGCGGAAAAAGAGGGAAAAGAGACCCTTGAAAAGGGCCTTTGTCTGATACCAGAGGATACTCAGGAAAAAATAAAACTCGGAGCCAGGGGCAGGTATGTTGTGAAGATAACAGTCAAGGGCCTCTCTGCACACGGGGCCACCCCAGAAAGTGGAACGAACGCAATCGATGATGCCGCAAAAATCGTTACCGCCCTTAAGAACCTCCCCTTAAAAGAGCATCCAAAGCTCCAAAAGGGATCCATATGCACCCTGAAAATCAACGGAGGAGGGGATTTTCTATCGGTTCCGGAAAGATGTGAAATCACGGTGGACAGGCATACGGTTCTCGGGGAGGACAAAATACAGGTTGCAAAGGATTTTGACCAACTATTAAGGAACCTGAACCTGGAAAGTCAATACGAAGTCTCCCTTTTGGAAAGGGAAACTCCCTTTCTCGAGCCGTATATACTGGATACCGAGAATTTATGGGCCCAAAAATTTCAAAACGCATATAAAGCGTTTTATAACATCGATGCTGAGATTGAATACGGCAAATCGGTGGGTGATTTCAACGCCTTTGGGGGACTCATGCCAACAATCGTTTTCGGACCAAAGGGGGAGAATGCCCACGGCCCCAACGAATGTGTTCTTGTGGATTCGATAATTAGGTGCAGAGATTTTTTCCTCGAATTTCTAAACAGGATATAGGTAAAAAAAACCGACTCAAAACGTTGTTTTATCAATATATCTGCCAACCCTGTCTTCCGTTGATCAACGACCGTCGTAGTAGGGTTTCATGGCAGAGAAAAACTCCCTTAACGAAGTAAAAGAGTTCGTTGCAAAATACTGGTACCAACCGCATCTTTTATTGCAGGCCTTCATTTGCTCCCTAAACCCTCTTGCCTCTTCTGATTCGAGATATTCCATCAATGGAACCTTCGTTAGGTCGCAGGTCTTTTGCTGCAAGATCCGACATGGATAGAACATCTGGCCGTCGCAGTCTATTATGATGGAGGAGGTTGAGCAGCCGTGGGGATGTTTCATCCTGTCGAGGTAACCATTTGGTGTGGTTATGGTGCTTTTATAAACCTTCTTCAATCGTTTGATCTCCTTCCCGAATTCCTCTGTATCAGGATAGTAGTTATCAGTGTTGGCCAAATGAACTGCCGGCATTATAACTGTCCTGGCATTGGCCTTGTATATCAGTCGGACCTTGTCTTCCAGGACACCCAAGTCCTCGTTCGTTACCACGGTTTGAACGCACACGGGGGCAAATCTTTGGTACTCTTCAAGCCGCTCAAGCATATCCAGGTTATCATGGCCCTCATCGATACTTATGTGCAGGTAGTCGATGTACCGCCCGTACTCCTCCATGGGGACCCTATCCAACAGAAGGCCGTTTGTGGTGAAAAATAGGTAAAAAGGCTTTGTATTGGCATATCTAAGGATTTCTCCCAAATCCTTCCTTCTCAAAGGCTCACCGCCTTCGAGGCTGAGCAGTGTGATGCTGGAATTACCCAGATTGTCCAAAACCTTGAACACCTCCTCAGTGGGTAGAACCGGGGTCTTTTCCATCCATACATTGCAGAACTTACATCTCATGTTGCATTTATTTGTGATTTTGTACGATGCGTAAAATGGGTAGATCGCCTCTTTTACAAGGAAGTTGCTGGCGATACAACCCATGACCTTCGAATACTTTTTCATAGAAAGGAATCTCATGTTCACCCCATCAAGGACCTTTTTCAGGTTCTGTCTTAACTGGTTTGAAAAGGTGTTTGATGATATAGTTTTTTTGATCGCCTAATAAAAAATGAAGGTGGTGGGGATGAGTCATCCTCTACCTTGGGCGAAGATCCCAATCGTAGGACAAGAGCATCTATACCAATACTAGATTGAACGAGATACTTTGAGTCCTTGCACATCCATCTGCAGCAGTCTTAGCTAGGTTTGCGAATGCGAGCCTAACTCTCACATCCTAAGAGATTCAGTAAACCCAAATCAACACGAAGCTAAGATGAGTCGGCTAAACGTCTTTCAGATGTAAACAGACCGAACCGACCAAAGGTCGATACGAATCATGGTACGAACTCAGTAAGGTGATCTCTTTACACGAATCCACCGAAGTGAATCCGAGAGCGAGAGTGAACCTCATCGAGCCTGGCATGGAACGAAAAAGACGAGGAGCAACCGTGGTAAAACGGTCTTTTCTCATCCCTGAGGTCTTACCCCCAATTTCGACCAAGCAGGTACCAATCACTATTGCGGATGATGGAATCTCTCAGTATATACAAGAGGCCTTCCTGAAAGATCAAATATGCTTTCGATTAGGTGTCCAAGTTGGCATGAAGCCTACCTGGATCGCCTTATGTGAGAAAGCGCTCAGTCATAAGGATATGAAAGAGTGTCTCCCCACATTGGTAAAGGAGTTCAATGCAAACCACGAGGGTAAACATTGCTCGGTAGAGGTTTACGGATCCGGAACACATCAAGCACGTATCGAGCAGCGAACCACTCGAAATCAGCTTTTGTGTATAAACTTTCTACCTGCCCTCCCCACCGAAACCTGTATTGATTTGTAACCTAATAAATATTTCTACACTCATTGAAATTATAAATTTTTAGTACGATATTATCCAGTTAAAATTTGTTATAAAAACTTTAAAATCTATCAGATCAAAATCCCTTCAGTTCCCCTATCTTATTCAGGTGGTGGTGGAGGTGGTGGTGGCGGAGGTGGTGGTGGTGGAGGGGACGGGATTTCCTCTTTTTCTTCTTCAAATTCTAAAAATTCTTCCTCTTCTTCAGCCTGGAATGTTGAAGTTGGAGCGGGAGCTGGGATTTCTTTTTCTTCTTCAATCTGTAAATCCGCTACCTCCTCTTTGCCTTTTCTCCTTCGCGAAATCACTGCAAGTAAAATTACAACTATGATGATTATCAGGATATAGAGATAGTAATCCGTAAATGTGGCCAATAGCTCCCCATAAATCGGTTTGATCTCCTCCTCATCATCAATTTCCAAATCATCATCATCAACTATCACCGGCTCACTGTCGTCCACGATCACCCGCAAGGTGTAACCTGTGGCGTTATTGCCCAATAAATCCATGGCACCGTAGTTGATGGTGCTGGTGCCCAAAGGTACTGTGAACGGTGATTCGTACACCATGTATGTCAGGCCGCCGTCAAGACTGTACCATATATAATCCAGCCCGGCGCCCATACCTTCATCTGCACTGAGGGTAACATATGTGGATGAGTTCATGGTGACTCTGGTATCTGGCTCATACATCTGATCCCCAATGTAAATGGTTGTGAAAGGTGACAAGGTGTCCAGATTGACGGTAACTGTCTTAGTCGGTTCCACATTACCGAGGTTATCCTCTGAGCCCCAGGTGATGGTGTGCAGGCCGTCGATGCGACCCTGTAATCGGAATTCCGATCCTTCAAAATATTCACCATCGATGGTGTACCATACGAGGGCAACCCCGCAGTATTCATCCTCAGAAATAAGGCTGAATAATGTGCCTTGGGTCACGCTCCAATCGTATGAGGGATCTAGATGGTACTTCGGCTCGTCAGGGGAGAGCTCTGTTGTGGGATGTGTGATATCTAAATAAACAATCAGCATTTGGGCCGGTTCATCAATGCCGAGATTATCCATGCCCCCGTAAGTAATGACATGTCGGCCGTCTTTTAGATGGGATAGGTTGAACTCGGTTCCCTCGAAAAAGATGCCGTCAATGGTATACCAAGAATAATTGACACCTGAATATGAATCAGAGGAGTTAAGGGTAAATATCGTCTCCTTCGTAACATTCCAGAAGTGATTCATCGATCCGTGATATTTGGGCAAGTCAACGTCTATTTTTGTAAACGGATAGGAATTGTCGAGGATGACTACCTCTGTTTTTGGTGTGCCGTTTTTACCCACCAGGTCCATACTGCCATAAGTAATTGTGTATCGACCATCCTTATTTCCGCTGAGATTAAAACTTGTACCCACGAAATATTTGCCGTTGATGGTATACCACGTATAATTCGTGCCCGAGTACTCATCCTCAGCTTGGAGTGTGAAAGTGGTTTGTGAAGTGACGTTCCAAGGATCGTCTTCCTGGAGTCGATGGGCAGCACCGATAATCGATCTATCGGTATTTGGAGGCTCTTCATCCACATAGACTCTGGTCGTGTTACCGGTTTTATTGTTTCCCAGCATGTCCCTTGCGCCCCAGGTTATTGTATGTAGCCCCTTATCCAAACCATGCAGTGTGAACATGGAGCCTTCAGAATATTCACCATCTACGATGTACCATGTGGTGTCAACGCCCGAGGAAGCATCGTCGGCGTATATGGTGAAGAGGGTTGACCAGGTAACATTCCAGTAATCCGTATTATCATCCGCCCTTGATTTAGGATCGCCGGTATAAATCCAAGAATCGGGTGCAGTGGTATCGAGAATTACGGTCCTGCTTCCCCCTGTTTCGTTATGGCTGAGATTATCCTGGCTACCGTATACTATCGTAATTAGGCCGTCATCATAATCCATAAGATTAAAGCTGTCGCCTTCAAAGTACTCACCATTGATGGTATACCAGCAGAAGGCCACGCCGGAGTAGGGATCCGTGGAATTGATCTTAAATGGGGTGGAATTGGTGACGTTCAAATAGTGAAAAAAGTATTCACTGTGCTGGGGATCTTTGATCTCAAGGTCCATTAAAGGAGCCCTCAAATCCAGATATACCAGTATCAAGTTGCCTGTTTCGTTGTTGTTAAGATGATCGATACTGCCCCATGTGATCGTGTAAGGGCCACCCTCGTCGAGAGGGAAGTTCGATAATGTGAAGTTTGTACCTTCCCGATAAGTTCCATTGACAGTATACCATGTGAGTTTTACACTGGCATTGTGTTCGGGATTGTCCATTGATGAAAAGGTAAATTTCGTATCAGGCGTGACATTACATCCGAAATCCTCATTCGTGGGGAATTTATCGTTTCCTATACTCAATTCCGTATATGGATATGAATCATCCACCCAAACCCTGATGAAATTATCTGTTTCATTGTAGCCCAATAGGTCCTGACTGCCCCAGATGATGTCGTGTGAGCCCTCACCGTACTTAGACAGATTGAACCATGTTCCTAGATAGTAATCTCCGTCAATTGTATACCAGGTAAAGTCGATACCGGCGTTGTGGGCATCCGGTTTATCTGTGCGCGAGAGGGTGAAATCTGTATCTGAGGTGACGTTGCACCCGTCAAAGGGAAACAGTGGATATCTCGGTTGATCAATATCCAAATCAGTTTTTGGAGGGGAATCATCCACCCATACGGTTAATGAATTACCTGTCTCGTTGTTACCGAGATTGTCCTCGCTGCCCCAGGTGATGAAGTGTTCCCCTTCGGGGTAGTCAGATAAATTAAAGCTCGCTGCCTCGTAATAATCCGAATCCACGGTATACCAGGTGAAGGCAATGCTGGCGTTGTGCTCAGGTTTGTCGTGCGCTGTCAATCTAAAGGTTGTATCTGGGGTGACGTTGCAGCCACTATCTTGGCCTACGGGGTATTTCGGAAGATCGATGGTGATATAAGTTTCGGGTTTGCTGTTATCAACCCATATGGCAATGGTATTTGCTGTCTCATTATTTCCGAGATTGTCTTCACTGCCCCATGATATGGAATGCAAACCCTCGCCGTAATCGGTTAAATTGAACTGCGTTCCTTCGTAGTAATCAGAGTCGATGATATACCACGAGAACGCGATTCCTGAGTTATGGACGGGGTGATCCTGCCCTATCAGTGTAAGGACCGTTTTATTGGATACATTACAGCCATAATCTGGTGTTGCAGGATGCCTTGGATCCCCAATGAAAAGCTGTGTCGTGGGCTTTTTCTCGTCTATCCACACGGTGGCATTTTTAGATCCGTTGTTGCCTATGCCATCCTCTGAGCCCCAGCTTATGTTGTGGAATCCCTCATTGTAGCCCGATAGATTGAAGGGGGTTCCGTCGAATTCATAATACACTCCATCGATGGTATACCATGTAAAGTTCACACCAGAGTATTTATCCCACGCTGTTAAATTGAAGGATGTGTCCTGTGTGATGTTCCAATCATCGCCATCGTTCTCCCTATAATTTGGCCATTCAAGAGTCAGGTTTGTGACAGGAGCACTTGCATCGTATACCGTGATGTTGCATGTATCGTTGTCCCAGTTGCCGAATGCGTCACTGACATTTAGAATGACCTCGAAGACGCCTGTATCCGTGTATGTATGCACCACCCTCGCACCTGCCGGGCCCGAGCCGTTGAATCGATTTCCATCACCGAACGTCCAATTGTACCATGCGATGTATCCGGAATCATCCCATGAGCCCGAACCGTCCAAAACGATTGGC
>CP070739.1:754595-758941 GCA_020347705.1 Methanomassiliicoccales archaeon
ATAGTGGGCAGGACCTATTCTCGAAAATCCAGTGGAATGCTCCAACAAGCGATATTTTTTATGTGAAAATTGTTGAATGGGGGGGAAACGGTGGCCCGGATTACACCTACGACGTAAACGTAATAGAAACTGCACCACCAAGCGCTCCCAGGAATCTTGCAGTAAATGTCGGTGACTCCTATGTGAACCTTACCTGGGAAGCACCTACTTCAGACGGAGGTGCTTCCATAACAAGTTATTGGATTTACAGAGGAACCGAGCAAGGCCAAGAAACTTTACACGATACAGTTGGAAATATACTATATTATGATGATATTACAGATGTGACCAACGGTGTCACATATTATTACTATGTAAAAGCGAGAAATATCGCAGGTGAGAGCCCGGCCTCAAACGAGGAGAGCGCCATCCCTGGAACCGTTCCGGACGCTCCCACGAATTTGGCCACATCACCTGGAGATAAATACATCAATCTATCATGGACAGCCCCGACCTACAACGGCGGTCTAAATATTACAAACTATAGAATCTACAGATCCAAATCTCCAGGAAAAAAGGATTTCTATAAAGAGACAGGAAACGTCACTTTCTTTAACGATACAGGTCTGACCAATGGGGACACATATTATTACAACGTGAGTGCAGTCAATGCGATCGGTGAAGGCCCGCTCTCTGGGGAGACCAATGCCACTCCGATAGCTGTCCCGGGTGCCCCAAGGAGTTTGGAGGTGACTGTTGGAGATTCCTTCGTGAACATAACCTGGACCAATCCTACATCCAATGGAGGCACTCCCATCACAAAATTCAAGATATACAGAAGCGAGCAGTCAGGAGAAGAGGAATTCCTGGCCGAAACCGAATATACGTCCTTCTACAACGATACCGAGGTCACCAACGGCATGAAATACTTTTATGTCGTGAGTGCAGTGAACAAAGTCGGTGAGGGCCCGCAGTCAGATGAGATAGAGGCTATTCCAGTAACGATACCCACGACACCCAGAAATGTTGCTGTATCATCATCTGGGGATTCTTATGTGCACCTCACCTGGACAGAACCCGCCTCGAACGGGGGTTCGTCAATTTCCAATTACAGGATTTACAGAAGCACGGCAACCGGAGAAGAAAAATTCCTGACAGAGATCGGGAATGTCACTGAGTACAATGATACCACCGTGACTATTGGCGTGACCTATTACTACAACGTGAGCGCCAAAAACGATGTTGGAGAAGGGGTAATATCTAATGAGATTAGTGTAAAACCTATTACGGTTCCAGCCGAACCAAAATATTTAATCGCTTCCGCAGAAGACGATTACATAAATATATCCTGGGAGCCTCCAACATCCAATGGCGGTTCCCCGATCACGAACTACAAAATATACAGAGGCCCGTCGTTGGGGGAGTTGACCTTACTCGTGGAGGTCGGAAATGTCACCTACTACAACGATAAATCCGTTGATGAAGGTGATACTTACTACTATAAAGTCAGTGCGGTAAACGACGCTGGTGAAGGAGAGCAATCGGACGAAGTCAGCGCTTCTGCTGAAACCGGTGCCGAAGAATTACCATTGTTATTGATAATAATTTTGATCGTTGTTGTATTGGCCATAGTGGGAGCTGTTGTGGGAATCAGAGCAAGGGCCAAGAAAAAGAAGGCACAACCTCCGGCTGAAGAGTTGCCCACATTTGAGATGGAATTTGTTCCAGAAGAACCGGTGCCGATATTTCAACCAGAACCTACCATTGCACCAGCACCGCAATTTCAAATCTCGACCCTATCAGAGGTCACCTTCAAATGCCCCCATTGCTTGAGATTATTTACCACAAAAAATCCCATGCGACCCATCGTAGTCAACTGCCCGGTCTGCAACGGCCAGAGCATGGTATTACCTCAGTAAATATAAAAAAATCCAATAATTTTTGTATAGGGCCTTTACCTTTTAATCCCCTTCCCTATACATCACTACCCTATCACATTCCCGTTGCTGCTTGCATCTTCTACAGTAATCCATCATTTCCCTAGGGGCCTCTCTTTCAGGCACGATATGAAATCCGAAGAGCTCCCAAAAGCCGTGGGTATGAACACTGGTCAGCCAGCATTTTCTCCCCTTTGCTCTTCCCAAAAGTGACATGGTAATTTCCATCCCAAGGCCCTTTCCTTGATGATCAGGAAGAACAGACACTTTACTTATTTCTACACCCTTTTCATGCTCTTTTAGCATCCCGCAGCCTACGATCTTGTCGCCCAGCTCGGCAACAACGAAATCTAAAATGTCGTTTTTTTCGACATCATCTACCTGCCGATTCTTTCTCAGGATGGTGTTGATATTATCCAAATCCGCTTCTTTTGCCTCTCTTATTATGGCCATGCATCATTCCTCGATCCAAAATATCTCCCGACATATCTTATCACCCTTTAAACGCCATTTCAAGTTCTTATACTTTACGCTCGGATTCACAGCCCTGCACAAGGCAAGGAAGTAGGGCCGGGTTGAATAAGGACAGGTGTACTTCATATCGATTTTTAAAATCTTTGCAGACTCGATAAGAGGACAAAAACCTGTACTTTCAACGATCAACTTATCATCCTCGATCCTAATGTCAGGCCTGGCCGTTCTTTTTGGATCGTCATCCACATAGGCCTTAATGAGTCTCTTGACAGCCGTGATATCATCGCCTTCTATTTTGTACTTTTTTATCAGATACTTACCCTTTTTAAATCCCCTCTTTTCGTTTAACCTCTTCCAAACCAAAAAGGCGTTCTCACCGAACTCTTCAAAGAAAGCCAGCTGATGTTCGAGCTCTCTGACAGTGGCCTCTATCTCCTCTTTTTCCTTTTCGGTAAAACCTTCGGGAACGCTCTTCTCACCATTGTATCTCAACCTACCATCCCCTTCAAACTCATCCCAAAATCCTGTCGGCCTTCTCTGCTATCTTTTCAAGATCTGCACCGTCCAGGTCCTTTGTTTCCCCTATTATTCCCCTCTTCACGTTCTCTGCATCGTAGTGCATCACATCAATCACCGTAGGTACCCTTATGGCATCTCCGAAGACAACCACAGTCCTCGGGGGTATCGTGCCCACAATGTTCTCCCACGCACTTCTATCGGGAACGCCTGCCAAGGCAGAAGAGATGTCCGAGGGCTCTTTCAAAGACAGCACAAGCCGATTCGCCAATTGACTTCTCACTTCATCATCTATTCTCGATGGTCTTTGATCTATCAGGGCTAGGATTAAATTGAACTTCCTGGTCTCCCTTGCAAGCCTGTCAAAAATCGTGAACTGGGCGATACCTGGCTCCAGAAACTTATGCGCTTCCTCAAGGAATATCACGAGTCGCGGATAGTCTTCATTTTGCTCTGTATACAGGTCGAAAAACCTTCTTGCCAACACATTGGCAACGAAGAGATAGGCCATCTGGTGGGTGCCGTACCTTCCGAAATCTAGGACCACCGATTTTCCGGATTTCACGAGACCTTGGATTAAACCGAAGGCCTCCTTATCCGTTTCCTTTATAAATTTGAATCTATCAAGGCGCGTGATCCTTCGCTGCAACGCGGAAAGCGAAGCAGGGTGAAGTTCCTTTTCCCCGAAATCCTCGGCATCGGCATTTTTCACCGCCGTCATCAGGTCCAAATCTCCGCGCTGCCTGTATACAGCATATAATGCATCGATCATCCCGCCCGACAGATCCTGGAATGCTACGATTATATCCTCGGGGCGAATCTCCCTGGGAGAGATAATAAATGGTTTCGCTTCCCTGTTCTCAGAGTCTAATGAGAATATCTCAACTCTCTCCGGAAAGAAAAATTTCAAGCCCTCTGTGTTGTCAGTCTTCGAGTAAATGCCGTACTCTGAGTGCATGTCAAAAATCAGCACATTCGCACCTTTTCTCGCCAATATGGAGTTACAGAGAATCTTGTTGAATATGCTCTTTCCAGAGCCTGTTCTTCCGAAAATCCCAAAAGGCTTTTTAACCAGCTTACCGAAATCGATGTTGACATCGAACTCCGTAACACCCCTTAGATTTCCAATAGGCGCGGAGCTTGGTGTTATTTCATAGAGTTTTTCCACATCGTTTTTAGTGGCATGTCTTGTTTCGGAAAAGTAGGGTGGTATGGTCTCTGGCTCGGAGAGTTTTCCGCTGCCTTTTTCGATGAGCTGAATCGGATTGAGCTTCGCTTTGGAGTAGAAAATCCTGCCGCCATAGCCTTCATGCATGGCCGGCACCGGGACCACAGACTCCTTGAGTTTGGAGCCGGCAAGTCTCTCCGCTATTTCCATCCTCTCGTTTATGATATCGTGGACCATACAGTAGAAGTCGTATTTTTCCCCCTCCACAATTG
>CP070739.1:759041-781260 GCA_020347705.1 Methanomassiliicoccales archaeon
CACCTTCTTAAGAGGTCCCATGCCAGAAACCATGTCCAACTGATCACGCATATCCAACAATGTGAATTTACCTGACAGCATCTTCCGGGCTGTTTCTTCGGCCTTCTCCTTGTCCATAACCTCCTCGGCCTTTTCAAGAAGGGACTGAATATCCCCCATACCCAGCATCCGGGATATGAACCTTGGAGGTTCGAATTTCTCCAAATCGTTGATATGATCTCCTGTACCTATGAAGACGATAGGCTCTTCAGTCTACGAAACAGCGCTTAAAGCCCCTCCGCCCTTGGCCGTACCGTCCAACTTGGTCAGCACGACACCAGTTATTTTCACGGCCTCATGAAAGGCCTTTGCCTGGGGCCCGGCCTGCTGTCCAATGGCACCATCCAGCACCAAGAGGACCTCTGTGGGTTTGGTCACCTTGGCTATGCTTTTGATCTCGTCTATCAGGTCATCCTCGAGAGAGTGTCTGCCTGACGTGTCTACGATGATGACATCATAATCAGAAAGCTCTTTTAAACCGTTTTTAACCACTTTTACTGCCTTCTTCTCCTTGGGCTCACCGTAAAATGGAGCGTTTATGGATTCTGCTATCTGCTTGAGCTGATCGTATGCAGCTGGCCTATGCGTGTCGCCTGCTAATAGAGCTGGCTTCATACCCTTTTTTTGAAAGTATCGCGATAGCTTTCCAGAGGTTGTGGTTTTTCCCTGGCCATATAAACCCACCATGAGTATGATCTGTTTTTTCAAAGGCACCTCCTTGGTATCGCCCAATATGTTGACCAGTTCTTCATAGATGATTCTGATGACATGTTCTCTTGAGCTCATCCCTGCAGGAGGCCGCTCCGTTAATGCTCTTTTCTCAACCTCCTTTGTTAAATTCAGAACAAGCTTCACATTTACATCTGCCTGTAACAGAGCCCTCTGAATGTCCTTTACCACAGACTTGATTAAGTCCTTGTCGATGTGGGGCGCATTGGCGATTTTTCTCAATGTGGTCTTTAGAGACTCACCCAGGCCTTCTAGCACCATAGCAATCAATACTCACGAATCATAAGAGCCTTGGAGTTTATTAATGTTGTGGATTCTCGTTGTTTGGAAAATTGTTATTGCAGATAAAGATCGAAAATAATTATTCGATTTCCGATAATAAGAACAATATTAATAAATATCTCATGAATGAATCTTTTTTCGGTGGTTTTATGGAGATACAGACATTGGTACTATCAATTTTAGAACTCTTGGGAGTGTTCTGTGCAATTTTTGCGGTTTTTATGGGTCTGACAAAGGGTAAAGAAGCCTTGAAACTAACCGGGGGAGGCATGGTGGAGGTGACGGTAACATACCTTTTGATAGCTTCTGTACTTTACCTTGTGAGTTTTGGATTGAGATTTATCGGAGCCATAGGCGAATTTTGGCTATTCAATGCTGCTGGGGCAATCATCGCCTTTGGTATGGGATTTTGCTTCTTCATGATTTTCAAAAAGGTTATAGATCACTTAGAGCAGCTGAAAAAGTTCTCAGTATGAGGAGAAAGTATGAATTCCAGGTCTTTTATCCTCGATATTCGACAGAAGTTGGACCCCATAGCCCCCATCGTACTCCCGGGTATAATAAAGAAACAACTTACGGAGGTCCATGCTACAGAGGATACACTGACCCCGGAACTTGCCGAGGAATTCATTAGGAAAATGGAGGAAGCCCTAACGGCCTTCTTGGGACCCGAAGGGGCAAAGCTCGTGCATCAGATGATGATGAAGGAGCTACGAAAATATGCACCAGATTACTTCGAGGAGCACTCACTTATCTAACACCCCCTTATCTAAAATTTCATTTTTGCTTTAATGTAATTTTCTCTAAAATCCCTTCATGCCTTTCACAAAGGTCATTTCCCTTTAACTGCGCTCGAATCATATCCTCCTGCCAATGTGCATTGAAGAGTCTGCAATTAGTATCATCACAAAACGGTTCATAGGTGGTGTGGTAAAAAAACGCTTGAAGAATATACCCCTTGACAATGTCGGTCATTCTTTCATCGTTATAGTCTATGAACCTGCCCTTGAGCTTGCTCTTCAACTCCTCCTCCACCAATTCCCTGGCCAGTCCCGAGGCAACCAGAGCTTTTCTTATTATATAATACTCCCGCGGTTTTGCAGGGGCCTCTACTATACCGGAACTCGAGATTATGCTTGGGAATCCATAGACGCTGGTTCTTGCATGATATCGTCCATCACCGAAATCCCATGTCGCGATGGGTCTGGATGTGAATGCAACATGTAAATATTTGAAGCTGGATTCGGCGGTTGGTAATAATTCCCTGAGCAGTTTCTGTAGTCTGAAGCCGTTATACAGCATCCCGAAAACCTTTTTTTTCGGATTGAAAATCAAATCCTTTTCGTGATCTATTTCAACGGGAAAAGGATCGTATATTTTTTCGGGATCTGAGACGTCGAAAACCTTGGTGTTAACCAATTTCTCTGCAATAGAATCGATATCCTTATCGCTTCCGAGATGGTGGGAAATGAAGCTCCTTCGCAACTCTATTCTCACCGCGCCACCGATCTGATTTTCCAGGTATCGTTTCAGATCGATGAAATCGATGGTAGAACTATCTTTATAAACACAAATAAAATCGGGAATATTCGGTGAGAGAGAAGTTGTGTCCGCGTCATTTCTGGAGCTTCTCGTAGGCAATCTCAGCCCCCTTTCTGCCTGAAAGCAGCATCCCTCCGAAGGTGGGACCCATACGAGGCAGACCGAATGTTGTTGCCACGGCCATGCCTATTACAATAAGACCAGAATGAACCTCACTCGTGTACTCCACGACCATCTCCTCGGACCTATCCACCCACATGGGGTTGCAACCCCTTGTTTTGATCAAGCCTCGCTCCTCCAGGGATTTGACAACCCAAGCGTCATGGCCTGTTCCGTCAATGACAACCTTTCCTTCCAGTGCAATTGGATCAACGCATGTGATCTCCCGTGGCAATGCCGATACAGGAGTCCAATTGACAACAACCCCGCCGACCCTGTTCTCCTCATAGAGGACAAGGTCATCGAACTTCGTCATGTTCAGGGTCTTTGCTCCGGCATCACATGCCGCTGCGATCAATCTGGAGCATGCGTGGGGGCCATCGGCCACATACAGTCCTTCAGTTTCCTTCTTAAACGGTATTCCCAGTTCCTCCAGGATCTCTTGGGCAGGAGCCCTTATGGTGACCTTGTTCATGAGATATCCGCCGATCCAAAACCCTCCGCCAAGATAGTTGTTCCTCTCTATCAAGAGGGTCTTTATACCCTTGAGTGCGAGTTCTCTTGCGGCCATGAGCCCGCTTGGACCTGCACCCACTATGATCACATCTGACTCGCAATACTCTATGAACTGTTTAGAGAAGTTCTCTACGATGGCCTTAGTTACCTGGCTCTCCGTTGTTTTTTCGAATATAGGCATTCATACGTCCCCCCAATATGCAGTCTGTAATTTTCGGGTATAACTCAATACATGCGGGTAGATATAAGAGTTGTGGTTAAGCAATGAGTCAAATACGAAATCGAGGTCGGGCATTATAAGAATTTGAAAGCACTATATTTCTCCAAGCTCCCTGCAGACCTTATCTAAATCAGGTAGAAATTCGTCAACAATCTCCCTTGTCACATGGGGCATTACGACTATTCTCAGGCATTTGGGGGCCCTCGTTAAAGAAGGTTTCCAGCCCAGTTTTTCCAGCTCCTTTTTCACATCTTCAGGTGATTTCATTTTAATTGCCACAAGGTTCATGATGGGCTCCATAGCAATCTCAAGACCCATCTCTTTGATTCTCCCAACAATGTATTTTGTTGTATCCATGCATTCCCCAACGATTTTTTTATAGCCATCCATACCAAGGAACTTCATTGCGGCATAGGCACTGGCGACACCAGCACTACATCTTGTACCTGACAGGGATGCTTGTCTCGGGCTTGTGAGGTAGGGTGAGGAAACTGCGATCTTTTCCATATTTTTGGCATCTCGCAAGAGCAAAAGGCCTGAAGGTATGGTGGCGAGCCCCATCTTATGAGGATCTATCGTAATGGAATCCACATTCGCCACTTCGAAATCGAATGAAGGCATAGGATAGCCCAGGTCCTTTAAAAAAGGTATCACGAATCCCCCAAAGGCCGCATCCACATGTAGGAATGTTTCGCCACTTAATTCTGCCAGTTCTTCTATTGGATCTATTACTCCGAATTCCGTGGTTCCTGCAATCCCAACAACAGCTGCTGTGTTACTGGATAATTTGTTCTCGACCTCCGAGATATCTATCTGCAAATTCTCGGTCAAATCCACTTCTTTTGCCTTTAGACCCAAAATGTCGGCAGCTTTCATGAACGAAAAATGGGCACTCTTTGGATAGATCACCTCTGATTTGCCCGACACCTTCTTAGCTATCCATAAGGCTGTAATGTTGGATTCTGTACCTCCGCTGACAGTTAATCCGGATACGTTCTTGCCATGAAGTAGCTTCGAAACCATGGCAATCAGCTCCTTTTCGAGTCCCACGGTTCCTGGATACAGCCCTGGATTGCCCAGGTTCGCCTCGAGAAATAGGGTGTGGGCCTTTCTCGCTATCTCGATAGGCTCTGTGCACATTGAACCAAGGATTCTGCCATCCTTGAAATGATGGTCTTTATCGCTGGCATTTTTTAGCTCTGAAATCACATTTTTATAGTGCTCTTTTTTATCCGTCATTTTTATTCCACGGCCTAATCAAAGCATGGAAATTAAAAGTTTTGCATGAAGGGATTTCTCATTGAATAACTGAAGGCCTCTAACTACCGAGCCTATCTATCAAGAACTTCGTGGTCTTGCTTTCAGGTAAAAAACGATGGCTCAATTCCACATCGTATCCTGCCTTTACCGCATCCAAAAAGGCACCATATCTTTTTAGACGCTGGGCAATAGGGGTGGGGAAGAACTTTTTGATCACCTCTATGTCGTATTCCAATGTACTCATATAACCTGTGATGGATGTGAGAAGCTGTGTTATGTCTGTTTTAATGTTCAATTTAAACTCCTCATTTGAAAATTCATTACCCATTTTTGTGGTCTCCACATCGATGATAAAAACGCCTTCGATCTCTACATCGAGTTCTTCCCTGTAACCACGAGCCAAATTTTCAGCGGTTTTTGGGTCCAGATTTATGCGGATATGGGAATGCTTAAGGTCCCGATGTGCACAGAATTTATGCATCTTTTTAAGTGTCTCAAGCACATTTTCAACGAGAGCATCAGCATTTATTCTTTCCTCGATTAAAGCCTGCCCTAAACTTATTGAATCGATGAACTCCTCGACCAAGAGGGCCGCGATTTTACATCCTGATTTCATTTCTAGTAATTCTGAGATGTCCTCCTCCCTGTTCTTAAAAAATCCAAGAAACTCAGGGACAGGCAAATGCTCCTTCATTTTGATTAGGTTTTCCTTCTCGATCATGATATTGTCCTTTGAGCTCACCTTGGAAAATACCGAACCTGTTTCGAAGATGTCATTTTGATCGGACGAGTATTTGAAGCTGGGGTGAGTGGCCCAATTCCCCCCAATGCTAGGTGTCTTCGAGAAGATACTTACCTTGCCATTGGAATTGAAATTATGCTTAACATCCGTTTCTGAGACCACGTTGAAGGGAGTGATGTAATTCGAGGCGGTAATCAAATGCCTGTACTGTTTATATTTATCCAAAGCTTCATTAATAGGTAGCCAGATATTAGAACCTCCTTTTAATAAATGCAGTAACATCTATTATTTTTTCAACCCTATATTAATAATAGCATCGATTAATAATTTTCCCAAGAAACAGACATATTTTCAGGTGTAAACCGCAATATAAAATGGCCTATCCGCCTCTGCTCTCCCTCGCTTTCACTCGAAGGCCTTTGTAACCGCATTTCCTGCATCTGGTGGCCCTGATGGCGTTTCTCGCATAGCACTTCATGCATATCTTCATATGTAGTATCCTGGTCTCAGCTTCTGGAAATCGTGCCATTATTATGCCTCGGTAGAAAAGCGAAATGGAATTAGGCTATATAAAAGTTGGCTTAAACAGATTTTATCAATGGATTACCTGGAGGACTGACCTTCCATATCCTCTCCGGCCAATATGAACTGGGATATCAAAGCCTCCAGTTGAATGCGCTCGTTGCCTCCCTCCACGATCCTGAACTCTATCTCGCCAACCTTGTCAACGAGTTGGACCTTCTTGTGATCAGGTATTGGCAGATCCACAATGGACCTATGAATTTGTCTGATCACATCTACCCCAGAAAGGCCATCTGTTATCAAAAGATCATCCAATCGTTTCCTGGCCTCGGCAAAACTGCCACCGAGAGCCGTGGTTAACAGACGTTTCACCTCCTGAGGCCTTGCCAAGGATGCGGTCTCATAGATCATATTCGAGTCTATCGTATCACCCATTGAAGCCGCAACCTGTAGAGAATTAGTCGCCTTCCTTGCGTCCCCCTCGGCAACATATATCAGGGCCTCCATGCCGTCCTCAGTTATTTCCCTATTCTCGGACTCTGCTATACGAAGGAGGTAGAGTTTTATGTCTTCGGCTTTCAGGGATCTGAACCTGAAAACGGCACATCGGGACTGTATCGGCTCTATAATCTTGGATGAATAATTACAGGACAGGATGAAACGACATGTCTGGGTGTATCTCTCCATGGTCCGCCTAAGTGCAGCCTGCGCCTCAGGGGTTAAGGCGTCCGCTTCATCGAGGAAAATAATCTTGAAGCCTGCCTCACCCATTGGAGCGATTCTCGCGTAATCCTTGATCTTGGTCCTAACCACGGAGATGCCTCTTTCATCGGAAGCGTTCATCTCTTGGAAGTTCTCTTTCCAGTTCTCTAAAAAGAGCTCCTTTGCCAAAGCAATAGCGCAAGTGGTTTTTCCAGTTCCGGCAGGGCCTGCGAACAGCAGGTGGGGCATACTCTTGGTCTTGGCATATGCCTTGAGCCTTTCGGTAATTTCGGTTTGTCCCACCACGTCGTCCAACTTCTTGGGTCGGTACTTCTCCACCCAGACTTGTTTCATCGGCCTCCCCTTTTCTGTGGTTTATTAGGTTTGATGGTAATTAAAGTTTGGGTGGTTGGGCAAACAACCATGACTTTCCAGCTCGACAAATCAATATCGTTTTATCAAAAAATGTAGAGTGACCACATTCCTAAGTCTTCAACCATAGGGGTATAAATATACCAAGATACATACCCCTTTATAGAAATGCTCAACAATAATGATTAAACGCGCCTGAGAACCAGAAAAATGGAGAGTGTGATTCCGTGAAGATGGAGGACAAGGTTCTGCCTATAATTCATATGTTATACGACCGCTATAACAGATACCATAATGTAATCGTTACCAACGAACGTATAAGGAAGGTCATGGGGACAACTAGAAAGGGCAGGGCAAACAAAAAGGTGTTGGAATATCTGCATAAGCTCGAAATATTGGAGCCGTATTACGACAATGAACCCATCGACACCACAAAGGTTTGGAAGGTCAATATAGAGAAAGTCGAAGGTTATCTTGAAAGCGCAGGTTAGAATTACCCGTTCATTTTTTCGATTATGAAGAAAACAAGGCACTATACGGACCAAAAGAAAGAAGATAGCCTATGCTATGGAGGATATGGTAACGTACGGTGAGAATCATGTCAGAAAATGGACTTGAGGCAGGTTTAGTTCAGGTGTATACTGGAGATGGCAAAGGAAAAACAACAGCGGCCTTGGGTTTGGCTTTGAGAGCCTGTGGACACGGTTTGAAGGTATATATGATACAGTTCATGAAGGGAGATATAAACTATGGTGAGATTATAGCGGCGGAGCACCTGCCCAATCTGACAATAGTCCAGTTCGGTAAGCCGACCTTTGTGGACAAGGAAAATCCAGCAAAAGAGGATATTGATTTCGCTCAACTGGCTCTTGAGCATGCGAAGGTGATCGTTCAGGAAGGACAGTACGATATCGTGATACTCGATGAACTGAATGTGGCCCTTGATTTCAAACTGGTGGAATTGGCGGATGTGATGAAAATAATTGATTCCAAACCTGACCGCGTAGAGCTCATCATCACCGGACGCAATGCCAACGAAAAGATCCTCGAAAAAGCGGATTTGGTCACGAAGATGGATAAAGTGAAGCACCCTTACGATAAAGGTATAGCGGCAAGGGATGGAATCGAGCATTGATACACATTTTCAATATGTAGGATCCTGTCCATTGTATAATCCAGGTGTAAAAGTGGCTGAAAAAGGTTTGGCCAAGGCCCTAAAACGAAAAATGGGATTGGTCGATGACATCCTTACACAAATAGAGACCAAAAAAGTAGAGTCATCGCTTTTAATGAATCCATCTAGGCTTCGAATATTCGAATTCGTGTGCAACTTCCCGTGCAGCCATCTTCGAGCAATTTCAAGGGCATTGAATTTCTCTTGCCAGAATGTAAAATGGCATCTTAGAAAATTGATTGACGGAGGCATGATAACCGAAGGTTCCCTTGGAAAAAGGAAGATCTTCAGCCCCTTGAGAAATTATATAAAAAAGGATGAATGTGAGGTATTCACCCTATTGGGTAATGATGAGATACGGCGTGTCTATATCTTGATAGATACGGGTTCCGACATGACCCAAAAAAGCTTGTGTGAGGCAGCAGACATATACCAGCAAAGGCTCTCTCGACATCTCATTATAATGGAAAACTCAGGCCTCATTTACCATGAGAAAATAGGCAGGAAGAAGATATACAACACTACTAATAGAGTCAAAGAACTTGAAGCTTCTTTTAAGGCAAAAAAGGGGATATTTGAAAATACCCTGATAAAGGTACTAAGGGCCGATGGCGTTAATCCGAGGATCATAAGGTCCAACGCAGATAAGCTTCTGATTGAGCTCGATATTGGAGGTGGGGAAAAGACAGTATTACGGATAAATAGAAACCCAATCTCAACACTTATACAAAGTAGTGCCAAGGTATAAGCTAAAATGAGAATAAAAGGATTCTTGATGTGTATTATATACAGATTAAACCATTATCGCGTGTCTTCCCCGCATGGTTTCTTCCGTCTCGCCCAGCTTACCCATAAGTTCAGAGATCACACCATCCAAGAATATCATGGTGGCATCCTCGAACAGGGTTCCCAAGGGTGCAAGGTCGGTTTTCCTTTCTTCATCCTTTATCGGGATGCAAACGACGATATTGGCGACATGGGCCAGTTTGGATTTTTCATGTGAGGTCACCACGATCACTTTGGCGCCAACCCTTCGTACTATGTTCCCGGTCTGGATAGCGGACATGGTCTCTCCGGTGTAAGATATTATTAGGGCCACATCACCCGACTCGACGATTGGAGTGATGGTCTCACCGATAAAGTAGGCTTTCAATCCAAGTTGTACCAATCTCATGGCAAAACCTTTTCCAACATGCCCCGATCTTCCCACTCCGTAGACGAAAACCTTCTTTGCATCCAAAATATATTTGATAAGTTCCTCATTCTGGGCAGAATCGTTGTTCGATAAGACTTCTAAAAGTGTGTTTGTGATGTATTTCACGGACTCATGAAAGCTCACTTCTTTTTACCCCCCTTTTTTTTCCCTCCCTTCTTTGCCGCTGCTCTCATTGCCTTCGCTTCTCGTCTTGTTAAAACCCGCTCCAAAATAACCTTCATGTACATTGCATCATGCTCTAAAAGAGGTGAGCCAGAAATAATAGTAATATTTATATTGTTGTCAAGGATGCATTCTGCCAATGGCTCGAATTTGAGGTCACCTTTCTTTATTGGTGTGTACCTCTTTTCGTTGCCTTTTTCGTATTCCACACCTGAGAAATGGGTATAAAGATCGTTTTTGACGGTCTTTAATGTGTCATCGAAGATATTCTGGAAATCCTCCTTCTTTTTAAGGCTCCCGTTTCCTCTGGCGTGCATGTGGGCAAAGTTCAGCACTGGTGTTACACCAGATACCCTCTTGCAGACCGATAATACCTCATCTAAATCCCCGAAAACCTCCTGCTTTCCACTGGTTTCGATACCCAAATTCGCCGAGATTTTCTGCTTTTTGTACCAATCACGAATTTGCCTTACGTTGAGGATAAGCCTCTCCAATGCCTTTTTTCTGGAATATCTCCCATATAAGCCTAAATGGGTTACAATGACCTTTGCCCCGATCTCGTTCCCCAGCATGCCGCACCATTTTATGCTTTCCGTGCTTTTTTTGGTGATCTCCCCGCCCCCTATGAGGTCCATATAATAGGGAGTGTGAATAGAAAAATATATATCCAGCTCCTTTGAGATCTCCTTTAGTTCGGCCAACTCTTTGTAATCCTTGACTATACCGGATGCGAGTAGGCAGAGAACATCCCCCTGTTTCAATTTAAGCCCAGGATTCATTATTCCCTCCTGCGGCCTTTTTCCCTTCTGCTTTCTTAGAACTTGGACTGCAAGTTCCCCTTCTATGTCTCTGGGGGTGAGCCCTATCTCATCCTCAGTTACATATCGCTTGTTCAGGTTGACACGAACGAACTGAACTTCGATGGCCGTAAGGCCCAGCGTATGAACGTCCTCCAAACCGTCTCTCAGAGTCCTTCCCTTGCACGATAACGGTATACCACCAGGCCCAAAACGAATCATTTTACTTGCCCCTTACCGAAACAACCTTGAAACGATAGGTATGTAAGGGGCATTATATAAGGGTTTTTAATTATTATCCAATTTTTTTAAATAACCCAAAAGAATGGGTTATTAACCCTTAAAAAACTTAATGCGGGCCTGATTTAGGCCATTATTCGATAACCGTTTTTCTGCCCATTGAATTTTCTCTGTTTTTACACGTCAATAATGGAAAAAATCTTAGAAAAGAGAGGAGTTGGGAGATGGTGAAAAGAGCAGAACTCTAGGAGGTACCACCAGGGTAAGAGAACAAAAACCCCAGGAGGCAAGAGATAGTGCTCTTAACCTTGAGTTTCTCCCAAATCCTTCCGAGCCCCCTCATAAACTTGTTCCTATTTAAAGTTTATTTTTTTTGACGGTGGATTCATGAAAAAAACATAACAAAATCGTAATTTTTTATTATAATAAATTACATCAGAACATCGGCCATATCCGTGATCTTTTCCGGGTTTCCCTTCTTACTAGCCCAGGTGTTCTCCACACCCACAGCACCTATCTTGGGAAACAAGAACTTGGGCTCGATTGCCACTGTCATGTTCTCTTTTAATTCAAAATCGTAACCCTCTGCGATCACTGGTAACTCATCCAGTTCTAAACCAACACCGTGCCCCAGAAACTTGACTTTGGAATTTCCCCAGCCCATGAAGAATTCCCCTAAATTGGCCTCGGAGGCCATCAAAACCGCCATATCGTATATTTCCCTCAGATTCACACCGCTTTTGAACAACTTTATTGCCTCCTCCTGGATTTTAAGACCTGCCTCTAGCGCTCCCAATAATTGAGGCTCGAGTGGGCCAATACAAAAGGTCCGTGTACAGTCAACGACGTACCCGTTATATGCGCTTACCATGTCGATTATGACAGGTTCTCCTTTCTTGATCTTCTTTGACGAAGCACCCCGGGGTGCTGCAGGGCATGGTCCCATTCCTCCAAGGGGCGCGTCCATGTAATTGGATATGGTACCACTTTCACCCGATAGTATAAGACCGTAAAAGCACTCCTGGTTCCACTTCCTCATCCTTATAATCCCTTGATGCCCACTTCTGCGTAATAATATCTCGGTTTCGGCAGCCAGTTCTATCTCCGTCATTCCCTCTGCAAGCAGATTAGGCACGGCCTCCATTGCGCCGGCAAGGATCTCACTGGCCTTTTTCATCATTTTAATCTCGTAATTCGACTTCACCATTCTTATATTTTTAATATGTCCCGATGCGTCACAGATTTCGCTTGCGAAAAATATGCTCTTGAGTTTATTGAAAATCGAAACTGGCATGACATCCATCTCTGATCCCAGTTTTGAAAGGTTTTTGAATCCGTGTTTATCCAATATACCTGGCATCTGTCTGTAGCTTTTGAAATGTAATATGTTGTCCAGTTCAGATTCTTCCAGAGCTCTCTCGAGGCTCTTTCTTACCATGAAGACCGGCTCGCCGTCCACAGGAATGAAAATCACTCCGTCCTGAACGGTACCTGAGAAATAGAATTTGTCAGCCTGCTGAAGGATCAGGACCGCATCGAGGTTATCTTGCATCATTTGCTCCTGCAGCCTTGAAACCCTATCTTCAAGTTCTGATTTCGTTGTCTTCATATCAGTTTGTATGTCATCCACCCTTTTTTTCCTCCAATACCTTACTAAGTATATTCGCCACTTCAACCGTAACTTTTGAATCCATAGGTAATGTGAGCAGGCTTTTACCTTCCATATTGTATGTGCCCACCGCATCATCGTTGGGTAAGGTATACACTTCTTCGAAGTTTTGTTTTACGGTTGCATCTTCTACCTTCGCTGGCATTCTTTCGGGCGCTCTATTAATAATCAGAACGTAATTGTCGATTTTAAGTTCCATAGCAGAAGAGAGATTTTTTATCCTGACTGCGGTATCGACACCGATCTTCGATGCATCGGATACAATGAAAAGCACATTCATGGCCTTGGTGGTCCTCCTGCTCAGATGCTCCATGCCTGCCTCGTTGTCTATGATTATAAAATCGTAATTATCTGATAAAGTGTCAACAAAATTTCGGAGGATGTTGTTGATGTAACAATAACAACCGGGTCCTTCCTGTCTTCCCATTACGAGGAGGTCGAAATTCTCTGATTCCGTAAGGGCCATGCGAACCTGATACTCGACATAATCGTGTTTTGACATGGACGAAGGCAGGGAATCCACGGCTTTTACGATATCCTCCCGAAGGCCACCTATTGTATTTTCGATTTTAACGCCCAGTTTCTCGTTCAAGTTGTAGTTGGGATCCGCGTCCACGGCCAGGACAACACCCAGTTTCTTTTCGATCAATGCCCTTATGAGAAGGGCTGCGAAGGTGGTCTTTCCAACGCCGCCTTTGCCTGTTACTCCGAATATGAAAGTCATAACCGATTCCCTCTTCAAATTCTTCTATAGGCCATATTTTTCTCTCATCTTATCTGAGATTTCCCTCAATATAGGCAACACATTTTCCGCGCATCGAACACTGGTTGGGCCCAAACCGCATGAGGGGGTAATAAGAGAGGAGGATAAGATATCATCATGGGATATTCCTTTTTGAGCCAAGCGTCTCATGCTTTCTTCTAGCCTTTCTGTCAGGCTTTCTGAGCTTTCTTTATCGAGTTCCTCCTCGTTCGTGGGCACTATTCCCCAAGCGATGATTCCGCCTCTTTCTAGGAATTCTATCACCTTATCGGAATAGAGGAGCAGATTATCTGTATAACCATAAGCGTCAAAGTTCAAAACCTCGATATCGGTCTCAAGGACCAGGGACCAATCAGTATTCGCACAGCAATGGATGGCCTTAATACCTTCAATTGCGCTCAGCACCTCGTTCATATACTCGATTGCGTTGCTCCTGTCTAAGCTGACGAACGCAGAACCTATCATGCTCAAATATGGCTCGTCAAGGAAGATCATGGTTCTATCGCACAGTTTCCTGAGAGCCTTTTCCTGCCATTTGGCCATCATCTTTAGGTTCTTGGTCATGATATCCCTATAGACATCATTGTAGAAGATGGGCTTTCTATTCTCGTCCGTAACCTGAAAACCCAGGCTTACGGGGCCTGTTATCTGGCCCTTGAAAATATCGATATTTTTCAGACTGTCCTCCATTCCTAACATTTTGTAAAAACCGTGAAAGTAATCTTCTTCATAGGCGAAAGGTTCCAAATTTTCAGCGAGTATATCGGCGAGGAATTCATCAAAACCTTGGGGATCTCTGGACGTATCGATATAAACGCGTTTATTCGATTCGTCTATTATCGCATTCGGGACTTGATAAACGAATTGAGCGTACATGTTCTCCTTGAAGGAGAGTTTTGGAAGCTGGGGCCAGAACGGTATCTCCTTCAGATTACGTAATATGAAATCGCATGCATCCTCAGATGAGGTGTGCGGGAGACTGCCGATACCTGTGGCAAGGCATGATAACTTTTGCTTCATGAAACATGCTCCTGTCGCGTTGCTGTGGATGAATTCGATTGTAATAAATGTTTGGGGCGAGAGATTTCACATGGCTATATTCTCATCCATAAATTATCTGATTCCCTTTTTTAATACAACCTTCTGGCTGTCCTTAAAATAATAAAAAACTCTAGGGATGATTAGCGAACCGGTATTTAAAAATGGTATTACCTTCACAGCTCTACGGCGACCAAGGTCTCGGTGCTTTTTATCCCTTCGATTTTATGAATTTCCCTAACGACTGTTGACAGTATCTCGGCTATACTTGCACCCTCGATTTTCACAATGATGTCGTAGGAGCCTGTAACGGCACTTGCTTCTTTGACATACCTTTTTTGCAACACAGAATCAAGGATCCCCTCTATCCATCCAGGCTCGACCTTTATCAGAACGTAGAGTTTATCCATTTATTCCTCAACTCGACCCTACACTATTCTTCGGACATGGAGATTGCACTGTTGGGACATTCGTCCACGCAAGCCTCACAATCAACGCATTCGTCTTCATCAACCTTGGCTTTTTCGTCTTCGATAGCGATGGCTTCGGCCGGGCATGATTCGACGCAGGTTGCGCAACCGTCGCATTTTTCCTTATCAATTAAAGCAACCATTTTTTGACCTCCCTGATTGGCATGGGGGGAAAGGATAATGGTATTTATAACGGTTTCTCTGTCACGAAGTTTTGTTAAGACCAAATATCCAATCGCAACCCTTATCCCCCACCATATCATAACATACATGATATGTACAAAATACCGACCATTCTCAACCCTGACGAGATCATCGATAAGGCCTTTAAAAGGGCCAATAAGGTTCAGGTCGTTGTTAAAGGCAGGTCCCAGAAACACAAAAAAATCGCGGTGGCAAAGGTAAGGAAAGCCTCAAATACCATATCCACAACCCTCAATCGTTACGTCAAATCCTTTCCAAGTTTTGATACCCTTCCCAGGTTCTATTACGATTTATTCGATGTTTCCCTTGGAATCGATGCTATGAAAAAATCCCTGGGGGCAGTGAGTTGGTGCGGAAAAACCATTCAAAAAATCGCGGATGAGGCCGTTTCTAATATGCATCGTTTGGAAGGCAAGAAGGACGTCAGAAACCAAGTTGCTGGAGCGTACGGTAGGTTCTCCTCGGTGTTGAACCAGATATCGAATGACCTTGCGTTTTTAGAAAAAGCAAGACGTTACCTAGTTCGAGCACCCGTTATCGATGTAAAAAAACCTACGATAGTGATTGCAGGTGCTCCGAATGTCGGGAAGTCACTCATTGTAAAAAGGATATCCTCGGCCAAACCAAAGATCGCCTCCTATCCGTTTACGACAAAAGGAGTATCCGTGGGTCATTTCGATTTTGATGGGATAACATACCAAGTGATAGACACTCCCGGCTTGCTGGATAGGGAGATGGAAAAACGAAACACCATGGAGCTAAAGGCCATTTTAACGCTGAATCATTTGGCAAATTTGATAGTGTTCGTTATAGACCCTACCGAATATTGTGGGTATGCTATGGATTCCCAACTGCGCATACTCACCGATATCAAGTCACGATTTGAGGACATACCTATAATCGAAGTGGAAAATAAGGCGGATATAATGAGGTCAGAAACCTCCAGGATAAAAATCTCGGCATTGAATAAAGAAGGGATAGAGGAACTGAGAGAAATCCTAATGCAAAGGTTGAAGGAGCGGGATACCTGAATTATCAGACTAGCCCCCTGATGAGGAAAGATTTAAATTGTTTTATAAACTCTCTCCTTTTGGATGGCAAATCGACGCAGCTGGTTTGATAGGGTAGGTATAAAAGATAAGGTGGCATGTGAAGGTGACTGCGGGGCATTGAAGTTCACGCACGGTATCGAAATCGAGAGTTTTCTGGTTGATAAAAAGGGAATAAAACTCTCCTATGCCGACTTCGATAAGGTATACACCTCACTTCTATCAGAATCATTGATCCACTCTCTTGAAGAGCTCATTCCTGAATTTTATAATGAAAAGATCTTGGAAATGGAGATAGCACCATCAAAAAGTTCCACCCATGATGCACTAACCATTACCTATAGGGCGAAAGAGCTCGATGTGAAAACAGAGCTCATTTCTGTTGATAGAAATGTGGCCGAATGGCCTTTGATCGAGCTTGCCACACCTCCTTGTGAATCCCTTTACGAGCTCGGATGGTGGTCAAAGACCGTGTTTGACTTGGCAAACGAGCATCTGGAAAAAACGAACAGCGAGAACCGCATCATGCTGTTCGGTGTCAATCCCTATGAAAAAATAGAGGACATCGTGCATTCGGATTCATTCCCCACCTGCGGGGAGCATCATCATATTAAATTGTTGGAGAATTCAAATATGTCTTCCGATGATAGAGCTTTCTTCACACACTTCTATCATCTCTTGAGGTTCTTCACTCCTTATCTGATACTGCTTTCTGCCTGCTCACCTTTTGCATCGGGCGGATTGTGGGGAAAGTATCGTCCAAACGATCCAGAGCTACCCTTTCCCAGATGCCTTAGGAGCATCCGCGTTTTATATAACAAGAAACATCTGTGCAGTTTCCAGGATGGAGAATATATGCCATATTTGGAAAACGGTTGGAAGGATCAAAGAACCTTCGTAGAGGAGTTTAAAAGACAGTCCAACTCATTCCGCACTGACACACATTTTTTTGATATCGATCCGTATTCAAAGGAAAACCAGACCACCGAAATCAGGTTCTTCGATTCTCAGCCGAGCATCGCCAGAAGAATAGGCATTGCAGCCCTCATACAGATGCTGGCCCATAAGGCGGAAAAACTCGTTGCGGAGGATAAGGAGGATCTTCTTGAGGTTATCAATGAGACCAATACCAATCTCCAGAGTCTTAAGAAGATGGCATGTGAGGGGGGTAATTGGTTTAGACCTCCTGTAAGACCCATCTTAGGTGAAACCGTAAGACTCAAAGGGTCCAGATTCGAGAAAATTATTCTTTCAGACTTGGTTCTGGAAATGTTGTTCTTTCTCAGGGCAGAGATCAAGGAAAGCAACCTGATTTATTCGCATTTCTTGGACCCCATTCGTCATTCGATTTATGACCTTAAAGGAGATGGGATCTCTCCAGCCCAGTATTGGCTTTTTGTCTATATCAATGAAGGGGAGGATATGGATCGGGTTGTGAAGAGAATATTAGAATCCACCAAAGCCGCCTCCGACATTTGGTATGATCCAGTAGTAAACGAACCTGTAAGATTGAACGACGTCATTGAATTGAAAGGTTAAAGGTGCTTTAATGCTGGTATTGAAGGACGAATACGATGTAATCCACAATTTCATGTTGTTGGATGCACATACGCACCTCAAGATCAATAAATTGGAAGGATTGGTACCCTCGGAATTCGTAAGAAAATTTTCCAGCATAGTCAAGGATGTGGCCATTGACATTAAAAAGAATGAGAAGGATTATCGATTCCGTTTTCCCTGGGATTTGACGGATAGACCCACGGATTATTACGATTACTGTCAGAAAGATGCTTACAGCATAGTCCATCCTGGAGAGGACCTAAGGGGTGTTTTGGATAAATATATGGGCTTTGACTTCATCATCACTTTTTCCGCCAATCTAACCTCTTCGCTACCCAGGGATTACAGGAGCGCGAATTCCAAGATCAGGGAGGCCTTGATAGAAAAATCACCTGATGACAATGCGCCGCATAATAACTTTCGTTTCATCGGTTTTGGGAGGCTCGATCCCAACCACAGCGATGCCCTGGATGCTTTCGATAATGCGTTCCAACTGGGGCTGAGGGGTTTAAAGCTTCATCCCAAGGAAGAGAATTTCGAGATCGTTGGAGAGAGAATGGAGGAGATTCTCACAAAGGCCGCGCACTACAATATTCCAGTGATATTTCATACACAGGAGGGAATGGCGGAAAGGGTCAAAGAAGTGGTTGACAACACCATAAAAAGCCTCGTGGATACAGATAAGATCCAGATGGTGCCCAGGCTGAAGGTTATTCTCGGTCATGCTCCCTGGAATGGTGTAGGAAATAATGGCCTTTATAAGATTCTTTCCCACCCGAACATCTTCGGTGAAATCTCCACATTAAGGCCTGAGAGCTTTGCGGAGTTCTTCTCCAACTCAAAATCGCAAATCAAGTACGAGGGCATACTCGAGTCAAATAACATCTTTGAGCAGGATTGGGAAAAAGTGGAAGAAAGTTATTTCCGGTATTACGGATACAACAATTTCAACTACTGGTCAAGTAAACTTTTATTCGGCTCGGACACACCTTACCCTCCTTCACATAGTGTACCGCAGCTGATAAAACATCTTTTCAGTAAAGAATTCGTGGGCAACGCAACCGATATTAAAAATATATTGGGGATAAGCGCCCTGAGATTGATTCCCCCCATAGCCAAATCCAATATTCAAGAGGAAAAGGAGCAGGCCTCCACAAGCCTAAAACACCATCCGACGCAGCTTACACAGCTCAAAAAGGACTCCAAGGCCTTGGGTATGGACCCTCTCATCGATGTGTTTCCTTGTGCCCGAATAAGCGGGGCGGTTTTCAGTTTCCTAAAGGAAGGCAGAACAGAAAGCTGGCTGTTTCGATCTCTTTTCAGCCCTAATAAACCCATGAATATGGTGATTCCAAATCCACACGATTTATCTGACTCCTCGATATTGACGGCAACAAGCACACTTACGCAGTGTATCGAGATGAGTTTACAAGAAGATTGAGCCGCGATTAGGTTTTTTTCAAAATTCGACACGAAAGTATTATAAATTGTTTATACATTATAAAACTGATTTCGATGAGCCTGATTCTCAAATCATCGTTAAAGGATGAAATCGATTCATGGATTATCAAGATCAATACCAAGGTGGCCACGGGGTCAGATATTGAGAGCAACGATATCTGCGAAGTTTTTAACAGGGACAGGGGCAGCTCAAGGTACTTAAGAGTTAAGCTGGACGGCAGACTCAAGGCAGGCACGGCCATGATCAACAGAGAAATGGCCCAGTTGGACGGTGCTGCAAACAACGACCAATTGGAGATAATGAAATCCGAGCCCATGGAGGCCGAGGAACTTTTGGTAAGGGTGGAGATGGAGACCGAAGATCGTAAGAAGCAAATAAAGGTCTTAACCGAAATAAATAAAGACCAGGGCGAATTGATACATAACTTTTTTAGAAAGAAAAAACCCGTGTTCAACCAGGGCTCGAAGATCTACTGGAAGGAAAAAAATTTAAATCTTAAAATATTGAAAGTGAGCCCTTTTCCATATGCCGCTTACGTTCCCGGGACGAAAGTCAAGGTTGCCTTGACCTCTCCGTTCAACGGCATACTCATGGTAGATACCTCAGGCTCTATGTACAAGCAGTTGATTCCAAATGTCCCTGGTACTCTGCGTCTGTCAGATGATCCGATATTGAGCAAACTCACGAACACTCCAAAGTATAAGATGTTAAAAGAAGTGATAGAGGCCATCGAAAATGATGGAGAAGTCCCGAGGTTATATGCCGCCTTGGGTGCAGTACTCCTTTATTTCTCGGAAAAGGCGGAGAGGGAGCTATCTGAGAAGGTGGGATTGATTGCTTACTCGAATAAAGCCAGGATTGCCGGTTACAGATTCAAGGGAAAGAACAGGTATTGGCTGCAGGTGGGAGAGGGCGGGATTAACAATCCCGAACAGTACAAGGAGATGCTGGTTAGGGCCCTCTTTGAATGTATCGGCCAGAACACGAAGAAGGTCACACACGGATACAACGCATTTATCGAGGTATGGAAATTGTTTAGGTTCATGTCTGGAGAGGGAAAACCCCTGCCCACGATGATCGTGATACTATCTGATGGCGAGTTCAATGGAGATAAAGGCAGCTTTGCACGATTGGCCGATGTGCAGGCAGTGTCAAAAAAGGTAATCGAAATGGTCAAAAAAGGTTTTGCCTCCAACAAGAAGGTAGTGATAAATGCGGTATATATTGGTGACAGCCATAGTACTCGGGGCAAGATAGCGGTACAGACTTTAAAGGAGATCACGCAGCTCACAAACGGTGAGTTGATACAGCCGAAACAGCTTATCGAGCTGGCCAAGTTCTATGAAAATGCAGCACATTCCCTGGTCTATGATTTGGGAACCATGGAGGAGTTTGAGGAGGAGGAAGAAGAGGAGGAAGTTGAGGCTTGATTTTTTTTCGTAAATCCTTTTAATCGACCTTTACTCCCGTCTCAATGACGGTCATGTATCCACACTTGTCGCATACTACGGCTTCGTCCACTGTGAAGTCACCGATCTTCTCCAGTGTGCTTTTGATGACAACATCTCCGATTTCCACATTCTCAAATTCTTGTAAAGCCCCTTCTCCGCATAGTTTACATGTTTTGTCGGTGTCTCTTCGAAACTTACCTATCTGTGTTCTAAGGTAAATGGACTTGCATGATTCACACCACCAGGGAGGCATGTCATAAATCACATTGTAGATATGCGATTTGGTTTCCAGCATGAGATCCAGGTCTATGTTCGCAAAATCCTTTAAAACCATGCTGGTCAGCTCAAGTTCCTTAACGCTGCCTTCTGCTCCGCATCTAATACAGTCAAATGACATTTTAACCACTGATGTATTAATCATAATCTTTGTATAAATAAATTTTGACCGGGAGGGGATTATTCGTTCTTTTTTCGTTTTAATCTAGCACTTCCTTCCCAGTCTCGAACATTCTCAACAATCCGCAGTTGTTGCAGACGAAGGCCTCGTCGATGGTCAGTTGGCCCACCCTCTCGAAGGTGTCCCTGACCACAAGCTCCCCTACCGCCGCGTTCTCGAATTCCGCGAGCTTACCTTTCTTGCAGAGCTTGCACTTGTATTTTGTTTCCTTTATGGGTTTGTCTCCCCTTCCCCTTAGCAAAACGCTCTGGCAAGACTCACATCGCCACGGTGGCAAAAGATACAGTACATCCAGGGTATGGCTCGGGTCTTCCGTAAAAATATTGATATTGGCATAGTCCAGATGTGAAAACTCTTCAACCTTGAACTCTGTGACACTCCCTTTTTTACCGCATGTGGGACAATCGAAGGGCATTTTTTCACCAGGTTATGTATCTAGGAGTGTTTATTAAAAGTTTTTGGGGATGAAAAAAACGCAGTGAGATATCGATATTTGGGACATAATAGAAAGGCATAGTGCTCCGCAAGTTGCTATTTAATGAAACCGTTGATTATGATTAATAAACTAAATATATTAATGATGGAGGAAAAATGATAAAAAAATCATACCAAAAAGGAGATAATGAATAAAATTATGTTATAAATACCATTTGATATGTTTATTTCCTTGAACATAATCTTATATGAAGGAGGGATCGAATGAGTCAACGTATCATTTCGATGTTGATTGTGGGCCTGCTTGTATTAAATGGAGTCATGGGATTATTTATAATAACCGCCCCTGTAAGTGCACCAGGGCCAACGTATGTGAGCGGGTCAATTGATTCAGACACAACCTGGTATTCGGATGACAGCCCGTATATTGTTACAGGGGATGTGACTGTTTAGCCGGGTTATACTCTTACGATACAACCAGGTGTTGAGGTAAAATTCGACGATGACAATTCAATGATCGTTGATGGCACTCTAGTTGCCGACGGTACCCCTTCGAGCAAGATAAAATTCACATCAAACCAAAGCTCCCCTGCAAAAGGTGACTGGTACACTATCCGATTGAGAACGGATTACAATCTAATAAACTATACCGAAATCGAATACGCCTCATACGGTGTTTTTATTACATTTTTTGGAACACATAACACAGTCTCAAATTCAACGTTCAGAAACTGCAAATTCGATGGAATCTATATTACAAACAGCGATAATAACATGATATCTAACTGCACAATTACCTCAAATGACAGATATGGGGTCACAATTTACGAATCCTATGCAACGCATGTTGACAATTGCACAATCCAGAACAACAATTACTTTGGAATCAACCTCAATGCATCAACCTTCACTGAAATCTACGATACAAATATCTCATATAATGATGGAAAAGGGATTCTGTTGTACAGTAATTCACACAACACCACG
>CP070739.1:781360-786481 GCA_020347705.1 Methanomassiliicoccales archaeon
ACTTCCGAGACTGGCTATCCCCAAAAGAATTACACGATCGATACATTTCTTTCTCACCGTATACTTAATCCGATTACACATAAAAAATTATCAAAAAAATCTGTATTTACTCAAAAAATCGACATTTATTCGGACTCGATATAGGCAAAATCAACATTTGTGGAGACATTTTAGAGACACGATGTCACCTGGAAATCAGGGTGTATTTTCAGCTCTTGAAAGAGGTGACTTTTCGAGGAACTCTGTGTTTTGCAATGACTTTTTGAGGTTTTTATATCTGATTTTGTTCTTAATTCCCAGCTATCCCCGTGATATCGACTCTCCATACTCCATGAGCAGTAATTCCGAAAACAAGATATTTTCCATCCGGAGTTATTTTCAAGTTTTCGGCTACGTTGTCCCGAATGTAGAAGTGTTTCTCGGGCAAGCCTTCATTAAAAGGCTCCCATGACTTGCCGGCGTCGTTGCTCATGAAAATTCCGAAGGTTGAGCTAACGAACAGGATATTGTGATTATCAGGGTGAATAATCAGTTGATAGTATTCGGACATATCTTGAAGCCCATTCATTATCTTGAACCAGTTCTCCCCACCATCTATGGATTTCATAACGACTCCGCCAAATTCGTTGCGGCTCATAAATCCTTTATTCATACCATTCTTTGTTGCAGTATACATGATAGAAGGATTCTGATCATCGATAACCACACAGAATGGCCATTGTTCGTCGGGCATGCCGTTGGAGGTTTGAGACCAGCTTTTACCTTGGTTCTCCGTCTTCCAGACGCCATTATAGGTACCGGCGAATATTACTTCATGGTTATAGGGATGCATGCAAAGAGAAAATATTCCGTCATTTCCCAGACCAAGGCTGGAACACTCCCACGTATTCCCGTCGTCATTACTGACAAAAAATCCGCCAGGGAAGTTGCCCATATAGATGCGTCCTTCAACCGTGGGATCGAACAACAGTGCCGCATACATATACAACCGCCTCTCCCAGGGAGCCCATTCGCCAAATCCTATAGTTCTATTCATGTGATGCCATATTTTTGTTTCCTTATTTAATGAGTATACACCGTATCCGTTTGAACCGGCAAAAACTGAACCATCATCCGAGATTTCGAGGGAAATGATATCATGAGTATCCAGTCCGGAGTGTAATACTTCCCATGATGAGCCGAGATCCCCAGTAAAAAGCACACCTTTTTCCGAAGCGATGTAAACATGGTTCCTATTGACTGGATCAAAAACTACACGTTTTGTCTTTAGATCCCTCAGGATCGGCTCGGTGTTGTTGATAGCGTATATCGGCACCCATGTTGCAGCTGCGTCCCTGGAGACATAGATCCCATAACCGTAAATCCCAAGCCATAATATATCTGGATTAACCGGATTAACTGCAAGATCATAGTAACCCTCGAGAAATGGATCGACCACCTGGAAGCTCGGCAGGCCGAAATTACACTCAATCCATGTCAATCCCCTGTCCTGCGATTTAAAGACTCCACCAGGATATGCCGTAGCATAGATCACCTGTGAATCGGAAGGATTGAGGACGATCCTGATATTAAAAATTTCGGGGTATGGACCAGTTGTTCCGGACCAGGCCAGTGTTCCCTGCCCACTAGTACCTGAGAACACACCCCCGCCTAGGGTCCCCGCGTATACTCTGTTTTGCCCGAGAGCAAGTGCACCGACATTCTTGAACGAAAAACCATCGTCCTGTTTATTCCATGTCTGCCCATGATTCCGGGAAATGAAGATACCATTTGAAGTTGCTGCGACTAGCATGTCTTGTTCTGTAGGATGGGCAAGCACCTTTTTAACCGGACCGCCGAACGCATTTCCTTCGAGAACAGGATTCCACGTTATCCCTCCATCCTGACTCTGGTATATATTGTTAATGATCGAGGGATCATCCACTCGCGGTGGTCCGTAGAGACTGATATCGCACCCACCGGCCAGATAAAGGGTTCCATTATCATCGGTGGTGATGCTATTGAAACCCATGTCTGGAAGGTTTCCTGAAATATCGACCCAGGAATTATCCTCCAACTTAAACACTCCTCGGATATGACTTACTGCGTAAAGTGCATTATCCATTGAGCAAAAACCAATGGCGGCTCTGGTCATGCCTCCTTGCAATTCCTGAACATTTCTGTCCCGCAGTACAAAGGTTTTTCCGCTCATAGGTCCTTCATCGAAGAGCGAGATTTTTTTGTCCACTCTATTGAAAACCGATATATACAATGCCCCTTTATGAAACACCATAGCACTGACCCGATATAGCATATCTCTGTCAAAGTGTACGGTCGGAATCCATTCCCTGCCACCATCATGTGTTTCGAACACGTACGGTTGTGTCCTATCTCCTATGTATATGTGATCAGGATTGTTTGGATTAATCACGATAGAAGCAACAGAAACAGTGGGAACATCAAGAGGGTTCCATGTCATTCCGCCGTCAGTAGTCTTGAATAATCCGCCACCCCAAGGTGCAGCATACGCCACCAAATCGTTCGGGTCGAATGCCATTTCATGGATGGTTGAGAAGGTAAGGTCTTCGGACAAAGGTTCCCAATGATTACCCCTGTCGTTGCTGGTAAGAATCCTTCCTCGTTCCCCCAATACTCCGGTATATATCCTGTCGGGATTCTTTTGATCGATTGTTATCGACGAGATGCCGGTTGAGTTTTCCACCTTGAGTATTTCTTCCCATACGGCGTCTCCATTCGTTGATCCGTCATAACGAAAAACTGATGCATGATTTTCGAAGAACTTCGGTGAATAGGAGGCATACAATATCTTGTTGTTCTTAGGATCCAGTTCTAAATCGTAGGCGTAATCTGAAGACCCATACATATGCTCCCATTGGAACCTGGCCTCAGGACCCGAGAGTATCTGTTCTCTGCTATTCAGGCTGGGAAACTGTGAGATTCCAATACCAAATAATGAAGCGAACAATTGCCCATTGCCTTGGGATGATGCTTCCAGATCAAATATTCTTGACGCGTGAAATCTCTCCGAAAGGGATTCCCAATTTTCGCCCATGTCCCACGTCTGAAGTAAATCGGTGATTTCCGATACTAGAACAAGATGGTTTGGATTATGCGGATCGAAAACTAATTCGTCGCCCATACTGGTTTCCTCAAGCAGACGTTGCCATGTTGCTCCACTATCCCCTGAGATATGAGGGTAATGAGCGATATTTCCTGATGTAACTAGGATACTACCGTTTTCAGGATGTATGTCAATGTTGGAAGGTTGTGATGAGGGGATCCCATCTCCGATTATCTCCCAACTCTGCATGCCATCGGTTGAACGGATAACACCAGTAAATCCAGATTCGATGTCAAGGCCTCCGTAAACAATTCTGGGATCGTTGGTATCGAAATTGAGCCAATCAAGCCAGGCAACCCTATTATTTAGGTTGCCGAAAAAGGGCATATCGATTCTTTCCCATGAAGAATGATCGCTGGCATCTACAGAGAGGATCCAGTCTGCTACCCTGGGGAAAAAAATGCGCCCACCACTGAAATCGATGTCCTTGATCATATGATACTGGTAGAAAGTGTTATTCGTGAATGTATCCCATGTTGATCCGCCGTCCGTAGATTCATAGATCAATTTGGATATTGGCCGCGCTTCGGTATCCCCTACCCTCTTATTCCGTGCGACAAGTACCAAGTGTTGTGGATTTTCCGGATTCTGAGAGATCTTGGTTAGTACCAGGTCCTCTGGCAGCTTGTGATTGATTATCCGATAGGAACCATCCCCGGTATTGATAGCAACAATCTTATGCTCTGCATAAGTATAAATCCCTGTATGATCGATAAATCCAACTGTAATAAGTAGAGTGTCTTCTACCATCAGAATATTTGGGATGGTGATGTCGAAGAGAGTCTGAGTCTCTAAAACCGGCATATCTATTTGAATGACCGAAAGAGGTACTTGGGTATCCATGTCGATTCTGGCAGATAGGTCTAATCCTGCTATACGGAAAATGCCACATTCCAGCTTGTTGTCGGATGACGAGAATGTAACGATATAAAGGTCATCCCCATGTAGAAATGTCGTAGCTGGAGATTCTAGTAGAATATCCATATCCTCTGTTTGGTAATCATATGAGTACACAAAGTCGGCGGTAACCACGGCGAAGTTTTCAGCCAATGAGATAGAGTTGACATAGGTCAACGTTGGGATACCGATTCTGCGAAAAGTGGTCCCTTGATCATTTGAAACAAAAAATCCCGGAGGAGCCCCCGCGTATAGCTCATCCCTCTTATAAGGATTTTGCTTGAGGACCGACACTCCTCCCCCCGGAGGGCCGTCCATTGATACCCAGACGTATTCATTCTGTTCGGCAGCTCCCTTGCTGATTTGACTGTACGAAAGGAGGATAGTGACAATAGCCACTACGACAAAGAACGATATGCTCAGTTCATTAAGCTTTCTTCTTTCCATCCTTATGATCCTCCATTCAAAGAATTTAATTTTCAGCCGACTTGTTTATTATAACAACAAAGTGACAATGAACAAAGGAAAAATGAATCCGAGTATATTAGGGCAAACAATATGTCTCTATGTCATGATATCTAAATTCAAAGACTGATCTTGTTTTATATTTTCACAGATCATTATTACTGGTAAAATTCGATTAAACATCAAAAAATGAAGGTAGATGGGGAACTGAAAAAACCTGTTGGTAATCCACCTTATCAATAAGACTTATCGCTCACATGAAGGAAAGATGGCAACAGCTAGGACTAAACGAAAGGATTTAAATTAAGATAAGACTTTGTATTGTCGATTAATTATATACTACTTCACTTTAAAATATTACCAGCACCTTGACTTATGTCAGCTCTAAGTCATGGTGCGTCCTCTCACAATATATTTTATTAAGACAACTACTAATTTTATCCGTTCTTTCTCTGGAGTAGCGCTAGTGGCTGCTGTGACGCGTAGAATCGGAAGCTATGGGACAGTTTAAGCCTGCATGACCGAAAAAAAAACAATCCCTACCTCAGATACCCTTCGGCTTGAGTTTGGCCATTGTAGAACGTTATAAAATAGCATCTCCTCACCCCTGCGGTACGTCTCGCTCGCCTCCTCCCTCC
>CP070739.1:786581-789822 GCA_020347705.1 Methanomassiliicoccales archaeon
AATGAGAATTCGAGTTAGTTTTTTGTCAAAACGTCGTACCGATCGCAAAGCGGAAATTAAAATGGTTACGGTTTTGCGGTGTCAATCGGTTATTATATGCAAATATTAGCCGAAAAGGAACCCTGAGTGCGGGGACAAATATCCTTGCCTCCAAACCTGCGGATGTGTAGAGGTTGTCAAAACTAAAATTCTGGTTTCTGGCATATGCATTACCGGCATCAAAGAATAAGATCGTATACAATGGTCCGCCCACAGGTATGATATACTCCAGGTTGAAGACCACAGATTTTTCTCCACCGATATTCTGGCCCGTGACAGTCCGGGGACCGACAGAATAGATCTCGTATCCCCTGATCGACCTCTCACCTCCCAGGTAAAACCTCTCCCAGAAAGGCACTGAAGATCCCTTCAGGGGGTATACATATTGGAGCTCCAGATGTGCGCCGATGGAATGATTCATGATAGTGGGTATGAATCTTGATAACTCGAGCCTTGGTTTGATCAAATCGACATCTCCCCCCAAGAACGAACCAGAGAACTTCAGTCCAAAGAGATAGAGCGATCCTCGCGATGGTGTCAAGGGGCTGTCGACTGTATTCCTGTAAATAGTCGGATAGATACTGCTAATGGTGTACTTACCGTAACCCCCATAATAAGGATACCCCCCATACATGCCGTAGCCACCATACCCTCCGTAACCACCATAACCATAGTAGGGATCAGAATACGGATCACCATCCTCATAGGTCTCGCTGGGTGGTGCGATATCCACATATTCATAACCATAGGTGATACTGGTTCTCCAATAGCCCTGGATTCGTGCACCAAACGTCAAATCGATTCCTTTGCCCTTGCGGTCGTAGAGGTAAGGATAGACAATCCACCTGTTGTATATATTGAATCCCACTGACATGGGCCGGTCAAAGATATAGGGCTCGGTGAAACCGAACATATAGTTCCTTATTCTCTTTCCATACTGGAACATCAGGTCGAGCTTTTCGCCAGCACCGAGAAAATTTACGGTCCCATAGCTTATGGCAACAAAAGCACCCTGATAGCCGCTGTATCCGGCAGTAAATTGGATGTTGTTTCTCTGGAGCTCTGTCACTCTGAGGTCGACATTGATCTGAGTCGGGTCTTCAGGATTGGGTTGTATATCAGGCTCGCCATCCAGCTCGACCAATCCCAGCTGGTTCATCCGCAGAAGACTATCCTTGAACAGAGCAAAGCTGAATGCATCTCCCTCTCTGAGCATCATCTCTCTTCGTATAACCTTATCTTTGGTATACGTATTACCCATGATGTTGAGCCGATGGAGGAAAGCCACTTCCCCTTCATAGATATTGTATGTGACATTGACTTTTTTATTCTTTGGGTCAAGGCTTTCAACCGGCCGGATCTGGGCATAGAGATGGCCGAAGTTCTGGTAGAGCTCTCCTATGTCCTTCACTGCCTCTTCACGTACTTTTATGCTGTAAATGTCGCCTTCTTTATACTTGATGAGCGACCGCAGATACTCTGCATTGAATACCTGGTTCCCATCAATTTTAACTTCCCCAACAGAGTACCTGTATCCCGCGTTGACCGGAACGATGATCCGATTCATTTTCTGTTTCTTGAACAGTACGGTTCGTCTTTCATACTCTTCGATCCGAGGTTCACCGATCACGGCTTCCATGTACCCGTGTTCTTGATACACTTTTTTCAGATTGGCGATGTCATCGACTAGTTTATTCTGCTTGTACGTATCTTTTCCCATGATCCAGGTGATAAGCCCGTGCTTTTTGTTCTCCTTGAAGGCACCCTGCAGCGTGCTCTCCAGCAATTTGGGCGATCCCTCAAACACGATGTCTCCCACCCTTATCTTTGGACCCTCATCGATATTGAACACAACTTCCAGTTCATTCTTTCCCCTGGGATTGACTTGAGCTTCGACTCTTCCTCCAGTCAAACCCTTTTCCGCAAGCAACTCTTCGATCGTTTTTTTTATCTGCTGGACTTTATTCGGGCTATAGTAGGAATAGGGAAGCATATACTCGTTCTTTTCTTTCAGCTTATTGACGATATCGTCTTCCTTGAGCTTCTTCCCCGTTTTGTAAATAATTTCCCTAATCACGGGGTTCTCTTCAACGATGATCTTGATAACTTTCCCCTGCGTCCCCGGAAATTGTTCGATCTTTATGTCTGCAAAGAATCCGGTAGACCAGAGGACTTTAAAATCTCGCTGTAAAAGTTCCAGGCTGAAATAGTCCCCCTCCTGAGATGAGAGATAGTAAAGGATCGTCTCCCGGGTCACTCGATCGTTCCCTTCGATCTCGATCCTCTCGACCATTTCCTGTCCCGCCAAGAACAGGGGTAAACATAAGAAAATCAACACTAATAGGGTTCTTTTCATTGCCTTTTCCTTATACCACATTTGGACACAAAAATAAATAATCAAGACGCACTAAACGTCCTGTGTCTCATGCTTTCTAATGTTCGCTTTTTATCCTAACTTTTTACCTTTTCCGCCGTGTTTCGATCTCCACGTAAGTAAAACGTCAGGGGGAGGGCAAAAGTTTCAATCGTCCGCTTTCCATGAGATAGGCTCTCTGGCAGAATCGAGCGACTTTTTCGTTATGAGTCACCAGAATCGAGGACAAACCTTTCCTCTTATGGAGGTCTTTGATCAGCTCCAGGATTTTGAGGCCTGTCTTCCAATCCAGGTTGCCCGTGGGTTCGTCAGCCAATAATATTCTTGGCTCATTAAGAAGGGCCCTGGCAATAGCAATTCTCTGTTGTTCGCCTCCGGATAACTGGGAAGGCCTGAGCGCGGCCTTATCTGCCAGGGAGACTTCATCGAGCTTATCGACGGCTTTTTGATAAGCTTCTCTCTTATCGACACCACGGATGAGAAGGGGAAAACTCACATTTTCCGCCGCTGTAAATTCAGGAAGGAGGTGGTAAAATTGAAAGATAAAGCCTATGTAGCGGTTCCTCACATCGGCCAATTCCTTCTCATTCTTTGCAAAAACGTCTTCGCCATCGATGTAGACTTTTCCTTTGGTCGGCCTGTCCAGTGCGCCGAAAAGGTTGAGCAAAGTCGTTTTTCCTACTCCTGAGACGCCCATGATCGCTACGAGCTCTCCTTCGGCTAGAGAAAAATCGAGGCCTTCAAAAACGGTCAGGGTGCCATCAGGGAGAGGGTATTCCTTGCTCAAGCCTTGAGCGAGCAGGATCTCATTCATACTTCAAGGCCTCC
>CP070739.1:789922-800369 GCA_020347705.1 Methanomassiliicoccales archaeon
CCCTGATGGAAAGTATACTTATCAGACGAATGGATACTAGTATGTTGTATTCTCGTAATCGAGGTAGAACCGATTAAAAATTTTTATCTACAGAAATAAGATGATATCGATAATCCATAATAATCCTACTACTTTGAATATTATTATGAGTTAGGATTATTTTCAAATCTGGACCCTCGAAATTTCTCTTCGATCCTTCTGATGGAATTTTCGATATCTATCATCGCCAGGCAAATATATCCTCGTTTCTGCATTATTACCAACAGTGTGAGATCGTTGCCTAATCTCTTAGCGAGTATCTGACAGCCGTTATAATCGAAGAGGTATTGAACGAATACACCGTTATGATGCTCGTTTAGGGTAATACCGCTGCCTTCTTCAAGGCATTCCAATATATCGGGTATTTGGGCTTTGAAGTCTGTATTCTCAGGGAGATCGCAGGCTATTATAACATTCTTCCCTTCGACAAGCACCACACCTTTGATATCGCTTCCTTCCTTTAATTCAGAGATCACCTCTTTTATTCTCGATGGAGGCTGATCTCTTTGGGTCTCATATATTCTAACATCCTCTGGAAATCTCATTTTATATCCTCCTTTTTTACTACACTTCCCTCGTCCTACTTTTTTTCGCCCCTTCTTGTATGTTATTAAAATGACCAATGTAATGATTCCAAAAATAGGAATATACGTATTAGAAAATTCTGGAATGATAAACGTCGAGTGACAGTACGCCTTACCCGCATCCTGCGCAGATGGAGGACTCTCGCTCGCTAGCGTGTTATAATGCGGGGATCCACATAATGTCTCATTGATGTTGTCGCCATTGATATCACCAGCGAATGAGACAGACCACCCGAAATGGTCACCTGCGTATTCGCCATAGTTCACATAATCTTCTGTTGAGTCGACGTCCGAGCCACCGCAAAAGACATAGAATGCACCACACGCGGTCTTCGAGTCATTGGTGTGATACGGTGCGCCCACGATCACATCAGGATCGCCATCGCCGTCGATATCGCCTGCGTAATGCACAGAATACCCGAACTTGTCTCCTGCCGCTTCTCCGACAAAGGTTACATCCGCTCCCACGTTCATGGGATTTCCCCCATAATAGATATAAGCATTCCCGTTTGTCGTCTCTGGTGCACCTACGATAACATCATCATAACTTCCATCTGTATTGATATCGCTTGCATTCCCGACACTCCAACCGAAATTGGATCCTCCGATACCGGTAAGGATAATATTAGCATTAGCAGCACTAATATCATAATCCATGGCATTGCTACCGCAGAAGATATAGGCCCGATCACCACCAGGTGCGCCAACAATAACATCATCGTAACCTGTGTTGTTTGTATCCCCCGCATTCGAGACCGAGAAACCAAACTTTTCATTGGTACTCGCCCCGGTTAGTCTAACATAATCTAGACCCAATGGTAATGTTATAAGTCGGGCGAACCTTGACGCACCTCCTGAGTTCATAAAATGATCTACGGTATCGCTTTGTGCACCAGACAAGGTTCGTTTATCCATTTGAAACGGCATATGAATATCTGTTGAGTCCCTGTTCTCGATTAATGATTCCTGGCGAGTGGTACTGGAAGTTCGCAGCCTTATCCCATTAACTGCGGTAGCATCATTGGTGAACCATTCAGCAGTTCCAAGGATAACGAAATCGCCAGATTCCTCTGGAGTATAAGGGTTTGTGACGAGAGTCTCCCATCCACCTGGACCGCTATTCCATCCATCAGCCTCATTATAGTGAAATTCAGAGAATGTATCAAGACGTATTGCTGCGATATGGGCATGGTCCATATAGGTACCTACTGTTGGAGTTTCGGAGTCCACAGTAAGTGAAATTGTATGTGCACTCGTGTCAAGGGTTATGTTCTTAATTACACCAAAATTGAATCGCTCATTAAAATTATCGTCTGGTTCCATTAGTGTTTCGCCGTATACTGTTCCATCGATATACATTCTACCCCAGACACTATCGCTACTGCTATCAGATCGTAGATCAGCACTTGCAATAACCAGATAATCTCCAGAAGATGCGGGTGTAAAGGTGGTTTCAACGGCGGTGACCTCAGGTCCCGTAGTTACTGTTGCATCCTCGTTCTCATCATATTGATCTGCAGGGATGTTCATCTCTATTGCTATAATTCTTGTATTACGAAATCGGCCAGTATCTCCTTCAGTCTTGTACTCAAGTTCAATATCATGCGAACCGGCAGCTAGATAAATATATTTCACTGCAGAGAAATGATACCAATCGTTGACATCCTGGAATTCTCTGTTAGTTTCATGGTACACGTCTGTATCATCAACTATCAGGCGCAGCCATGTATTGTCGCCCACCTTGTCATCCGGAGCCACATCAGAGGTTGCGATGATCAGATATTTTGTATCTGCAGGAGGATTGACAGTTAAGGTGAGATAATCCAGGTATGTAGCGGTACTTGTGAGTTCGCTTACAGTTATACTTTCCACATATGAATAAGCAAAGCCGCTCATATTAAGACTAGGACCATATAATATGTAAGCTCTGCCCTGATCAGAACCAAGACCATATGCGCCTATTATCACATCATCATAATTATCATTATCCACATCACCTGCACCTGAGACAGAACACCCGAACTTATCACCATTATATTCCCCTGTTAGATTCGTATCAGAATCGGTATCCGCATCATCGATACCACTCCATGAAGCAGTGGCTCTGCCGAAAAAGACGTATGCTCTTCCTTTATTTTCACCATATCCAGGTGCGCCGATAATTATGTCATCGTAACTATCGCCGTTCACGTTGCCTGTGTCACTCACGTCCCATCCGAAAAGATCACCTGTGTTATTACCGTATATCGTGACATTTGCATTGGCAGCGTTGATATCGCCGAGCCCTATACCAGAGTATCCAAAGAAGATATAAGCTGCTCCACGCTCCTGACCCCTTGCCTCCTTCTCTCCGTATGTAATGAACTCATCTTTTTGAGATAGATATTGAGCCTTGATCCAGTGTTTGCTTCTTACTGTACTTGCAATGCGAACTTCATCGAGTATACCGTCAAAATACTCACCTGGAGACATTACTGGATCGTATTCCTGGGCCATACTTGCAAGGTCACTATCTATGAGGAATGGGGTTTCCGCAATGTTGTCCAAGTCCAATTCACCATCCACATAAAGAATCGATTTGGAACCATCGGCTATTCCAACAATATAGTGCCAATTACCATCAGAGATTATAGTACTGCCCTGATTGTCCTCTATGGCAGCATTATCTGCTATCATCTCTATCCGCCATATATTACCGCCACCCGAGTCATGAAAACAAACCAAAGCAGAATCAGAAGAGTCATCTGCTTTCATCCAAAAGGCTACTGTAAACACATCATCAAGTTCAGTTGTAACGCTATCCATTGAAATATAATCATTATTCCCGTCAAAATCATCTGCACCATCACACTTTCCAGTTGTTGCCTCATCGCCTTCATAACTATTCGGAGTTCCATCATTATTATAGGAAGTGGAATCATAACGTGTACCAGTTCCGGTTTCATTCAAATGCCATACCCCAACGTAATTACTATCCCAAGTTCCAGTTTCATCCTGTGCATCAGAGGCTCCTGAATTGTTATAATACATCCAGATGAAATCCTCGGACGAGATACCGTCTATCTGTGTAACATTCACCCAAACATAACTGTTACCTGATGTATTCCATTCCTCAAAATGGTAATCTAATTCTGTGGTACTATCAGCATCTATAAACCGCAGATCGCTACCATCGGACTTTGCATCGGAGTAATCAAAATTGGATGAACTCAGGTTCACCATAACCGGGAAATTCAATAAATTTTCTAGTTGTCCGCTATTATTGAAGATCAATCTTTTACGATATAACCAGTTGTCATTCCACCAATCTCCACCTCCAGAGGTGGTGTTGTAGAATGGTGCTCCTACGATAATATCATCATAACCATCGTTATTTATGTCTCCAGCATACGACACATTCCACCCGACGCCATCATTTTGACTGGCACCAAAACCGGAAACGAGCTCCTCCAGGCTCTGGCTTCTGGTTCCTCTTTGTCCCTGTATCACACCCTCGCCGTTTGAATAATCTGTGTTTTTATTCTCCCAATCCGTTGCTAAAAAGTACACATCAAAACTATCATTTATCGAATCTCCACCGATTTCGGGCCAACCGATGCCCACCTCCATCCGAATCGAGTCCAAGCCTACAACTACCGATCCACGTTCTGTCCATTCCCAGTCCGCTGTATTAGCTCCCGACCATTCTTGATATGAACTGCTCAATACCTTGTTATGCCTTCCTCTTACCTCTATCATGTAGTTCGCACTTAGAGGGAGGCCTTTGCTATACCCACTTTCTGGGATCGTATCGATGAAGATGTAAACCACATCTTCTCCTGTCTGGGGTGGAATCGCTACAGACGGTGCTTCTATACCAACAGGTCCCTCAGCCTGCATAGGTACGGTTTTTGCTTTTCTGTTCCAGTATGGAACCGTTGCCCCACCACACATCTTTTCATCGATATTCAAATAGAACGCTGCTCCGGAATTGGTACTCGAGACACCATATTTCAACAGGTCAAGATTTGCCTGGTTTACATCTCCTCTGGTATCGTTTCGTATATTCTTACCCTCCCAATCTGCAAAGGCACCATCGATCGTTATATTTTCTGGGACACTATAAATATAACTGCACTCATTGTGATTTTCCAGGGGTTTTAATTGTTTTAAAGATATCGTACCGCTATCTGTCATCACATCATGGATATTCATAATCTTGAAACCTATACTATTCTCAGGAACCGCATCATCACTGATAAACACTACTATGTAGAGGGTTGCCCTCTTCCCCAGGGGTATATCAAGATTCAATAGAAAAGTAACATGGCCATTATTCATGGTTCCAAAGGCAACAGCATTGCCATTCTCGTCATCAAGCCTTATCGCAGCGATGTCGTTATCAATCCCCACACCGGTTCTTTCGGCCGTCAATTCGTTTACTGTCATATGAGCATTTAACGCTTCCATATCCAGTCTAACCAGCCTATTACCGTTGTTGCTATTATCCCTGATTACATTTTCCCCCACACCCTGCTGTGTAACGGATAAGACACCTTTCTCATTGCTTATTACCGTATCTGAGAAATCCTCGAATCCGTCCCAGCTCTGCATATAGAACAGGGCATCCACTGAATCGTGATTCTTTAGAAATAGAGAACTGTATGGCACCTGCAATTCCAGCGCAGAGTCACTTGCTGCAGCCGCGATTTTATCTATTTCCCTCCACAGGTTCCAATCCTGGGCCTTGGCCGTATATATGAACAGACCGCTTTTCAGGACTTCCCCATCCCACCCATATACCTCCAGCATGTAATCCCCACCGATGCCTTTGATGAAATAGCCCGAATCCGGATCTTGATCGGTATCTACGAATATGTACGCGGTGTCAACAAATTTTTCACCGCCAGGCTCGCCCTCCAACATCCTGCCGTCAACACTCAGATAGAAAGACAGCTCCAATTGCCTCCCATCCACACGGTAATCCACAATGTCCACATTAGCATTGAAGGGTATGTCCTCGTTGATATCTGAGGAGGTGAGAACTCCGCTCCAATCATTGAATCTACCGTCTATTTTTATTCCGTCAGGTGCTTCAGTAAAATTTGATATGATATATGGAGAGAAAACCAGGATGAGCACAACAATAGGTACCACAACCAGTTTTAATCGGTTCCGTTTTCCTTCGGCAACAGCCGATTTAGCTTTGAGGCCGTTTGTTATACCATTGCCGTTGGTGATGCCATTTGTTATACCTGCTCTTAAGGCCCGAAGGCCGTTGGTAAGGCCGTTCGTAAGCCCATTTGTCAGGCCATTTGTGAGACCGTTTGTCAAACCACGTTTAGGTTTTTTCAGTCCGTTTGTTACACCATTTGTCAGTCCCCGTCTATCCATTGTTAGCCCGTTGGTCAATCCATTTGTTAGGCCAGCAGCGTACTCAGGGATGCTCTCATCCGTTATAGGTTTGGATGTCTCGAGACTTTCCGGCGGCTCTTTTTGCTCGGAAATAACCTCAGGCTCAGTTTTGAGGATCTCCTCCTCAGATTTGATAGTAACAGGCTTTTCTTCAGTTTCCATAGTTTCTTGGGGTACTGGACTTACTTTCGGTTCCATTTCCTCCTCGAGGCCCTCATCCAAAGCCCTCGTTATTTCATCCTCATGGGATATGAACTCGATTCCACAACCTGGACATATATCGGCCGAAGCATCTACGATCTCATCACATGATGGACAAACGAAGAGCTCTCCTTCCCCATCAACGAACATCGTGCCACATTCTGGGCACTGGGAAGTTTCTGCATCGATAAGGGCCCCGCATTCAGAGCATTCGAATTTCTCTGTTTCCTCCTCGAGGCCCATGGCCTTGGGGATTTCATCTATATCTATAAAATCCATATGGCAAACAGGACAAGTTTTGGCATCGGTTTCGACCTCGGTACCGCATTTTGGACAGGTATATGCATCAGATATCTCATCGCTGGTTTCAGCCAATATTTTATCTATCTCCTCCGATAAAATTACTAGCTTGTCTTCCAGCGAGTGAAGTATTTCTTTGGAGGTCGGTCTAGGACGGCCCTTCAAATCCTTTTCCAGACCCTCCATTTCCCCGATGGTAAAGCCACATTCTTTGCATTTGAAATCTTGTTTCAGGTCCTTTTTTGAAATGCGTTTTATCTTTAAGCTGCATTCAGGGCATCTTTCGATGCCATTTTCATCTGTATTAACATCATCCTCGTATCGATAATCATCGCAATTTTTACAATAAAACGGAGGGAATTTCAATTTGGTACCACATAGAGGACATCTTTCTGGTGGCTCCTTGCTTTTTACCATATCCACACCTAACTAATTGATATATATCTTGAAATCTTGGCTCATATCTCCTGTTTGTTCATCTTAACAGCTCCCTCTGATACATTTTCTTGGGGTAAACCGGCTCCGATTATCTTTCCTGAGACACTTTGAAATCTTCTTTTTCTTTTGATAATAATTGATATCACAAGTAAGCTAATACATGGTATCATAAAATCTTGAAATTCTGGGATACATGCAGGTTTACTATCGAAATACAAATTCGAATAGGTTCCAGATATGAATAGCAATCCAATGATCGTAGAGCCATCGAGGGCGTGCTTTTCTAAGTTACCGCTATATTTGCTACTAAACTGATCTGTAACATTAACGTAGGGGGCACCCCAGACAGTCCATCCAGTGCCATCATCTTTATTTCTTGAATAATAAAAATTAGAGGTTATGCTGCTCTCCCAGACTACATGAACCCAACCCCCTGAATCTGCACCAATTGTTGGGTAATAAAAGCTAGGAGCCCCACTAACAGCAATTATACCGTCGGCTCCCCAATAACTGGATGGGTAATCACATTTAACGTACCAGATATCCCTATCCGATTGATCCCAACATACGACCCACACATCATTATCTGCATCTGCCACAATAGAAGGAGCTTCCATATTGCCGCTTCCATCGATGATAGTATCATCCCCAGGTGTGCCATCCGCTTTATGCCACTCATTGGCAGATAAAGAGGAGCCGGGATTGTCGCACATCTTATATACGATTTTATCTGGTGATGCGCTTTCATTTTCGTATGCGATGTGTAAGTAATTATTTGAGTCTATGTCGATACAAGGACGGTTATTAGAATATCCACCAGGAGTCACCGATATTCCAGTCTGCCACGTTCCACTGACCTGTTTTGTGTAGAAGACGTCATAACCTCCTGAGGTTGAATTGTACTCGCGCCAAATAGCATGAGGAACGCCGTTACCATCCACAACTATTTGAGGGGCGTTACAATTCCCGACACCGTCATCCAATTGAGTTTTAGAACCCCACCCCGTCTCCCAGTTGGCAGGATTCGTCAAACTACAATGAAAGATCTCGTTACCATCCATCCAGACCACATGGATAACATCATTTGCTACTGTACCTGTCCTAAAAATCGCTACACAAGGAGATTCATCTGCCGTGCCACCTGATATATCGCCACCACCTGCTATTGCTTTCTGAGGAGACTTCTCCCAATGCGTTCCCTCGGCATTCGCGCTTCTGACATGGTATCCGTTATTATTTGAGCGTCTCCATATTGTATACCAATAGCCACTGCTGTCCCTAACGAGGGCAGGAACGGTACGCGTAGCTGAGCTTAAAGTAAGATCCGGATCAATCAACTTGGGCAGCGGCTGCCACGCAAAAATAATCTCACCGGCGGTATCGTCCCGTGCAATGAAACCTGCATGTGTGTCAAAAATATGCCTTTCCATACTAGGATACATGTAAGTGCCAACGAGTATCTCGCTCTCCGAAGCGGAATCATCATCGTAATCTGCATAATCCCATCCATTTCCATCGTTGAAATTATATGCATAGTAAATATCGTTAGAAGTGGCATCTTCCCATACCAGATGCACATAGTCTGCTCCATCGATTTCATCACAGCTTGCACCGATGGATGGATTATAGCACATGGAACTTGTAATCTGTATCTCAGAACCCCAAGAGCCACCTGACATCTTGTTCCAGTATAATGAAAGATCACCGACCCTAGCCACAACCCATACATTTTTTGCATTGTCTACTACCATTGTGTGATCATACGGACTAATACTCGTACTTAAGACAACATCTACCCCGGGATTGCCGTTTGCCTTATGCCATTCCGATGCTGTAAGACTGCTTGCGATGTTATCGCATAGCTTGTAATTGATACGGTTATTCCCTCCTGTCTGGTTTAACCATGCGACATGGAGATTGTTATCGAGATCGATATCTATAGCAGGCCTTTCCACAGCCCAATTTGATCCCCCACTTATCGCAATAGGTGTCGCCCAACCGCTACCTGCAACCCATTTGGTGTAGTAGACCTGACTATATCGCCACACCACATGAGGGATACCACTTTCGTCCACCGTAATAGATGGATTATAAGCTGAAGCGCCACCCGTGCCATAATAAGTAGGCGTGGTCCAGCTGGATGAAGAACCGAAATTCGCAAGATCTGTGCAAGTAGAATTCAGAAGTCGATATGCAGAGCCATCATACCCTCTCCATGTCAAATATATTCTATCATCTGACAACGTGCCTGTTCTATAAACTGCTACACAAGGACTCCACCCCTGATCATCCCCATATCCTGTTAGCACGCTCGTTCCAACTGAGGTATCGCAAACGAGGTACAGCTCACTGTCCCAAGAACTGCCATAATAGTTCGAAGACTTCGATGCGTTGATCCAGTACTGACCTGCTCCTGTATCGTACTGTTGCCAAAAAGCATACCAATATCCCTTACTATCCCTCACAAGTACCCTCTGGTTTCCCCATACCACGCCATCGCCATTTCCGGTACCTGAGCTGGCTATGGTTGTGGGGTCAATTGTAACTGGATAAGCCCTATCTTCGTCAGCAAGCCATTCATAGGGAGTCATGATATATAGCAATGCTCCCTCTTCTTTAAAATCAAAACGATAACTGCATGCTGTAATCATGTTGTTGCTATCCACAGCAAAAGGTTCGGGCATGGTGTATTGAATTTCCCCTACACTATTACGAAATTCTATCGCTCCAGTTGTAACGAAATCCGCGGTTTTCTTTTCACCTTCTGCCCAAATTATATTATCACCAAATGCAATTTTAAAACCGTAATCAAGCGTGATATTTGTAGGATTGAGAATATCATCTGGAGCTCTGGGAAGCTCGTTTAAAATGAGAAACTCCTTTAGTCTATCAACCTCTACAACATATTTTAAGCATGTGAGGGAAGTACCCACCTCAAAGCTCTCATTCCATTGTATTGAAGAGGGACCTATGTATGAAGGAACATCACTCACATTCGCGAGTATATCTGATTCGTTGAGATCGTCACGATATTGCATCTTTTTTGGTTGAAAGACCAGTGCGTTACATTCATCAATACCATCTGGTCGAACGTTTCCCAATTTTACAAGCGCCTCTGCATTGGAGCGCTCCTTGAAAAACAGTTGATAGAGGGAGTTTTCGCTGGTATATGCATATCCGTTCGAGGATATAGGGATAAGCGTAACATTGCATATAAATGACGGGGAGTTCCCCAGGATTTCTTGGCCTTCTGAGATCATTACTGAGCCTTCAGGAACGGTATTTGTGGTTAGCTCTTCATCTTCTCCTTCTACGGGTCTTAGATTTGAAGGCATACCTCTTAGGTTTATCGATGAATCATCTGAGTAATCCTTGGTCTCATTCACCCAATTCGTGGTCATGAAGCACCAAGTGAAATTGCTGTTCAGCTCTAAATCATCCATGCCAATTTGAGTCTCAAGCTGGATCGAATCAATCGCAGCATCATATAC
>CP070739.1:800469-829140 GCA_020347705.1 Methanomassiliicoccales archaeon
AGAGGGGGACCTCCCATACACATTCAGTGGTAGTATGAACCCAGTATCCCCTGCCCAGTTCGAAGTGGTCAGACTCCCCAATCTCCTCCCATTTTTGATTTGCAGCATCATAGGTTTGGATAAAATCGACTTCTTCGTTAAAATCGAGGTTGTTGAGGGCCGCGGTTCTTTTCTTGTTACTCAGGGAGGGGTAGCCGACATGGTTCCAGCCTGGGTTGAGGGTGATATTTTGAGAAGTTGATATTTTATTATCGATTATTGTCAAGGTTGTTCCCCCTGGCTCCGTAATATGCAACCAAAAACCTTTGTGTTGGTCAATCGACTGAAAATCGTTCAGGTTAGGGGCCTTCGAGGTATGATGATGTTTCCATGGGTCATTTATATCGGATGAATTGTACCATTGTGCTGAATCGTATTGACCTTCTATGGGTTGAAGCACAGAAATCAGGTCATTGTTTGACATTTCTAGTGGTATCGAAATGAGGTTCCAACCCATTTCCAGTTCTTGGGTGAATATCCCGGGAACCACTTCAAGGGTTTTATTCGCTAAATTGTTTCCGTTATTATATTCCTGAATGCTGTTATTTGGATCTACCCAAATATAAATGTAATACTCTCCCTCAGAAGGAGGAATCCATTGGGTTGAGGCCATAGTTGAGGAATATTCACTTATGTCGATTGTATCGTTTCCTATTTCCTCAGCCGAGGGATCTGGGATAAGGTTGTCATCGGTATCTGGGTCTCCATTGTAGAATATAACCTTCACATTGTCTGAAGAAGTACCGTAATTATGGACAGTAACGTTGATAAAAATCTCAGTTCCGTTTTCAACAGGTGAAGGAGGATTGAATATAATATCTGAGGGAGTTATTACAAAATCTGCCCACAAGCCTGTTTGGGTGTAATACAGTTCACTTAATCCGTCCCTGTCGTCTTCCCATAAAATATGTTTTATATCTCCATAGACTCTTATAAGAGGGATCACGGAATTACTGGGAAAATCTGTGATTTGGCCAGTTTTATTGTAATGTAGTTGGCGGTAATTATCTGCATCTTCCTCACCCCATACCAAATGATCTTTTTCCACATCAAAATGACCTTCTCCATTGGACAGTACTAGTTCTGGACCGTACCATGTCTCAGGATCAGAGTCATAACAATATTTTAGAAATGTTCCTATATTGGTGATCCCATCTATTTCCATAAGTGAATAGTATAAACAATATTTATCTTCATAAATTGAGGCTGTAACATGAGAAATTATCAATTCATCAGAGAAATAGAAAATAATTGGATTATGGGTATTGTTATGCCAGGTATCTCCAAAGTCATCACTATAATAATGGTCTACCCATCTTTCATATAGCGGTGATTTAGTTTGATCAGTTGTAATATGAATCATGTTATCAGTGATATGAATCGTAGGAAAGGGATAGGGAAAATCTCCCTCATAGACAAATATCCAATCTGTCCAGGTAGTTCCGTTGTCGAGGCTGCGTTTGAATATCACATGGCTTGTCCCCCAGGAAGTGCCCACAATATATACATAATTCCCATCAACTGCAACATCAGGCCACATCATTGCATCAGGTCCCGACGGAGGATATGTGGTCCAGTCCCAATTTACAATGTCACTCCAGGTTTCCCCATTATCTGAGCTATTGACGTATTTTATTTCTCCATCACCCCCGCTTAGGACCACGTGAACGTGATTTTCGAAAACTGCAATATTTGGGCAGGTATCGTAAATACTTGAGTTATACAATGTTATAGCATCACTCCAGTTAAACCCATAATCATTACTTTTCTTATAATATATATCATAATCTCCGGTTCTATCATCACTCCAAACCACATGAACATAATTACCCCAAACAGCCATATCTTTGTCCAAGATGTCCCCAGATCCATTTGTCAATCGCACCTCATCCATCCAACCGGGAGACGATCTTGTCCCTCTATTATAAGGAATGTTCATCTCTTTTTCGGCGACTTCTTGTCCTTGAGGTGGTATAATATCCTGAGGAGTAGGAAATAAAGCATAGTGAGTAACAAATAAGGCAAAAATAAGTATTAAACACATTGCGAAAGACTTAACTTTCTTTCTCACAGCCGCACCCTCCTCACCATACGATCTCCTTGGTTAAGATAATAAAGGTGGGAGTATTTATATCATGTGTATCACAATTAGACTTATATATTTACAAATTACATCTATTTTAAAACCACTGAAATTCTATTTTGGTTTAAGACTCAAGGATTTACAAAGACCCACAAAAACCTTAAAGAACCTAGATTGCGTTATTCTGTTCCCAAAAGGGGGAAGAAATATGACGAATGCTTTCAATAATAACCTAAAAATTGAAGAAGAGCTGAAAAAGGCCGCTAGCGTGGCCATAAACGAGGTCTTGGGCACCCAAAAAGACGAGAAGATACTCATCATCACCAATCCTGAAAAGGACGTCCAGAGCATCTCCATGGCACTATACGATGCGGCCCTGGATGCCGGTGCATTACCGGTTTTGATATTCCAGCCTGTGAAAACACAGCTGGATTTTGCAGAGGAGAGCGTGATTTCTGCGATCAAGTCCAACCCAGACATAATACTGTCCATCAGCAGACATAAGCTGGGAAAGGACAAATGGGCCTTAAAAGATCCCTACAAAGTGGGGGACAAGGAATACGATAACACCTTCACTTACCTTCTGGGAGAAAAGAAGATGCGCTCCTTCTGGTCACCGTCGGTAACAGCTCGAATGTTCGCTGAAACCGTACCAATTGATTATACGGAACTGAGAGAAATCTGCAAGAAGATAAAAGATGAACTGGACCTAGCTATTGAGGTTCATATAACCGCTCCATCAGGCACGGACATCGTGATAGGACTTGCGAAACGTGAGGCCAAGGCCGACGATGGCAACTTCAAAGAAATGGGCAGGGGAGGCAACCTTCCCTGCGGTGAGGTCTTCATATCACCCGAACTTGGAACCTCACACGGCACCATTGGCTTCGACGGCAGTATAACCGTTGAAGGCGGTGAGGTGATAATCAAAACACCAATCATGGCCGAGGTCGAGAACGGTTTTGTTACAAAGATCACGGGAAAGGATGAAGCCGATGAGCTGAAGGGGACCATAAAGAAGGCTGAAAGCACCGTCAGAGAGTTCGTTTCTGCGGGTAAGATACCAAAAGAAATGGAGACATCCTACATTCAAAATGCCAGGAACCTCGGAGAACTGGGTATAGGCCTAAACAAGAACGCGAAGATCGTTGGTAACATGCTTGAGGACGAAAAGGTGTACGGTACATGTCACATAGCCATAGGCTCAAATTACGATGAAGATGCGAAATCGTTGATACATCTGGACGGTTTGATAAAGGAACCAACCATCAGTGTAAAATATGAGGACGGGGGCCAAAAAACCATAATAGAAAACGGACAAGTGTTATGAATCAGAGGGTCACGTCGAACTCTTCCTGTAGGTCCAGGACAACCTGCTCCAAAACTCCTTCAAAGGTCGGACTTTTTACCTCTCTTACTCCCCCCAAATCGGTTTGAATTCTAGCGAGATACGAATCCGCCTTCTTTAAAATCTCGATGCTGCAGAGCGATTCTTCCATGTGCACTCCCCATTGATTTCAGTGATCAATAATCGTAATCCACAAGGGTTTCAATTGACCCGAATAAACGATTTGATATTAAAACCTTTGCGTGCTCAATAGGAATTATGAGAATATGAAAATAATTTCTTTATACCTATTATCATACTCTGCCTTTCTTGTTTCTGAGATCTTTTGCGCAGAACCTAAAAAATACCTCCTGCAAGGAAGGCTAGTAAAGCGATCAGCATAGCTCCTTTTATCGTTGTGGATGAACCGTTTTTTTCCCTTAATAAAAGGGAAATGGAATATATAAAAATCGCATCCGCCACTACGATTACAGGGATATAAAACTCAGACCCTTTAAAGCTGAAAAGTCCTGATAGCAAAGGCAAAGGACTTAAGGCCACGGATGCGGCTATGGCCATGGATGCGGTGATACCAGCATTTTTAGTGCCCACTTTCATAGGGAGAGTGAATCTGCTTACATCGCCTTTGATATCCTCGATGTCCTTGGCGATCTCTCTTCCGAGAGTGGCCAAAAAGGCTAAAATGGCTAAAATCAATGTATTTTCCACGGCCATTACTGCTGCACCGCCAAAAAGGAATGCGGTACCTGTGAGCCAACTTATGGTAAAGTTGCCGGCAGTTCCTTTGGCCTTGAAGAATATCTCATAGGAGACCATCACCACCAAATTTGCAATCACGATCAAAAACGCGATGTGGTTTATAAAGATCGCCAGGATGACACTGGCTAGAAACAATAATAAGGCCAGGTTCATAGCCGTTTTCGGCTTGATTTTCCCAGAGGGAATGGGTCTTTGAGGGTGGTTGATCCGATCCACATCCTTGTCAAAATAATCGTTTAACGAATTTCCTGCACCTGTGAAAAGAAAAGCGACCACACAAGCTATTCCAATGCATATTATATGATCCTCGATTCCTTCTATACCGCTTGCCACCAAGGCACCGATTGCCACTGCGATGGCTACCATAACGCAGTTCAAAGGACGTAGTAGTTGGATTAGCGCCTTCATCCATCGTGAATTGGGTTGGGGTTATAATATTATTCCCAATAAAATTAATATAAAAGCGCCCCATTGCAGAGCGAAAACGGAAGGAAAAAAAGGCAGGATATAGTCATGGCGAAGAAAATCAAGGTACTGTTCATTTATCCATCTCTTTCCTCTTTTATCGAGAGGGATTTGAATATCCTCAAAGAAGAATTCGAGGTCATTTCTTACCAATCGAAAGGTAAGAAGAATCTGTTTAAACTGTTAAAACTCGTGCTTAAAACGGATATTAACATCTCCTGGTTTTCATTAGGTTATGCCACCTCGGCCGTATTATTTTCCAAATTTTTCGGAAAAAAGAGCGTGGTTATCACTGGGGGGTGGGACGTGGTTTATATGCCTGAGATAGGCTATGGGGCCATGAGAGGTAGCAGGATCAGAAAGACCCGATTCGCCCTTAAACGGGCCACCAAAATCTTGGCAGTGTCGAAATCCACGAAGAATTGGACCCTAAAATGGGTAAAGAGGGACGATGTTATCCCCATGTATCTCGGCTTTGATTCTGAAAAATTCGCTCCTAAGGGCACCAAAGAAAATATGGTTCTCACCGTGGGGCAATTGAAAAATGAAGTCACCATACGAGTAAAGGGGCTGGACACATTCGTAAAAACCGCGGAACTTCTTCCGGATGTCAAATTTGTATTGATAGGTGATCATGATCCAAAATTGGCCGAAAAGTGGAGATCAAAAGCACCTCCAAATCTCGAAATCAAAGACTTTCAGCCTGAAGAGAAATTGATGGAGTACTACCAGAAAGCCAAGGTGTACGCACAGCTTTCATTCCAAGAATCCTTCGGGAGTGCCTTGGCCGAGGCCATGCTATGTGGGTGCGTGCCTGTTGTTACGAAAAGAGGGGGTATGCCTGAGGTGGTGGGTGATGCAGGCCTATACGTGGAATACGGAGATGCCGAGCAAACGGCCAAAACGATAAAGGAGGCTCTCCTTTCTACATTGGGGCAGGAAGCAAGGAAGAGAATCGCTACGCATTTTACACTTACGAGCCGAAAAGAGAAATTGATAAGAATCATAAATGAATGTATGAAATAGGAGACCGCATATGAATAGTCCTAGATTCAGCATCTGCACTACCAACTACAACTGCGCCCATGCCCTAAAGCAGCATTTGGATTCAATTTATTCGCAATTGGACGAAAAGGAATTCGAGTATATTGTCGTGGATAGCAAATCAACAGATTCAAGTATGGATGTTCTCAATAAATATGCCTCCTCCCATGAGAACATGACCGTTCTTCAGAAGAAATGTGTGAGGGGGATCGGTAGGCAGATGGCCCTAAAAAGAAGCACAGGAAAATACATACTCCAGGTGGATTGTGACACCGTATATTTTCCTATTTGGAGGACTTTTATTTACAAATGCCTGGAGCTTTATCCTGATCTGGCCGTTCAAGCCATATTCAGCGGTGTCTATCCAAGGAAAATAATGGATGAAGTGGGGGGGTGGCGTAACTTCCAGTGGGGAGATGACCTGGATCTCTGGATGAGGGTATGGAAAACTGGCAAGATGCGATGGTATCCAGTGGCCGTCGGGGAGAACGTGAAGGAGGAGGGTGCGGAATCATACATGGATGCATTATCAAAGAGGTACAGCGGAAAAATGGAGAAAAGCTTCAGGATGCTGAGAACAGAGATCGATAGATGGAAGTTGCGCAAGGAGCGGGAAATGGACCTTCCGAAAATATTCAAGGAGAATTCTGTTGACTTTGATCTTGGAGAGGAACAGGTCTGGGTTCATAAAAGCCCCAAGGAAAATATCTTGATATGGGTCAGAGGCGTTTTGAGAAAGGAAAGAATGATATTGCAAAAATAGTGTATGAACACAAGAAAAATTTAGAATTTCTCGATCGCTTCCAAAAGACACCTCTCATATTCCTCTGCCTTCTTTTCCCAGGTGAATTGTTGCGCCCACACCCTCCCTTTTGCCGACATATCTTTCATCGTGTTTTCATCTGATATTAATGTCTTAATTCTATCGACCCATTCATCTATATTATCGAGACTGACCAAAATGGCGCATCCTCCAGTGGCCTCCCTTATCGAGGGGATATCAGAGGCTATAACAGGTAATCCGCAGGCCATGGCCTCCAAGGGGACCATACCAAAGGTCTCCTTCTTGGAGGGAAATACGAACAAACTGGAGTTGAAATAATGATCAAATACCTTCTCGTAGGGAACTGAGCCTGGGAAGATTATCCTCTTCTTGAGTCCAAATTTATCTACTTGATCCCTGAGTTCATTTAGGATATTCCCGATCCCCACAATTGTCAAGGTCATTTTATCGTCAAATTGAGACAATTTCTTGAACATCTCAACGAGCTCGAATATACCTTTGGAGCGCTGCAGTCTTCCAACGAAAAGGAGTCTTCTTTCATGGTCTTTTTTTTCTATCTTCTTCGTAAGTACCCAAGAAGGAATTCCAGGAGTCACGAAATGCCGTATTTTTGTGCCATGCTTAGAGTTGATCAAATTCTGTGTCAAGGGACTCGTGGCCACATACAAGGCCGATTTATCCTTCTCGAAAAAATCCTTTGAGTACGAACCCCCCAGTATATGAAATACCGAAGGTACACCGAGCTTGAATGCGAGATTCGAAAACAGCCTGCTGTCCAATCGATAATGTGTGGAGATCACATCCATTTCCTTGAGACTTTCCTTTATTTTGGGCCTTAACATCACATTATAATAGAAGCTCAGAGACTCGGCTTTATAAGGATCGAGACGACGAATGATTCTGGTTGCGAAGTTGTTTTTCGGGGTGAACCTGGGCCAAAACGGGACAGTCAATACCTTGTATGGGGCATCCACTATGTTTTTTTGAAGGGGCATATGCCTGCTTTTTCCTGTGAGTAATATGACCTCATGCTTTTCGGAAAGTTGCCTTGCGAATTGCTGGATTATTGTTTCCGACCCTCCAACAATGGTTCCCACGGAAGGGCTCACGAAACATATCTTCATTTTTATCCTCCGGTTCTTTTGAATTCGTCTATGCCGTCCCACCAAAGATCGATTTTGCTTTTGCTATAATCCTGGAGATGATATATTTTATTTCCTTTCTTTCATATTCCTCAAGTCCTAGGTAGTAAAACAGGAGCAGATAGATTGTGAATCCCACTGCAAAGTATGCGCCTACATCTGTTAATCCTATGTGCCATCTGACGGTTTCCACCTCAGGGACCCGAATTAACAGGATTCCATATAGCAGAATACCAACAGCAAGAGCGAAGGGTAGGGTTCTTGCCACCACCTTCTTAAGGTATGTACCCCATTTTATGTCCAATACGCTGAAAACATACCTCAAGAAGAACACCTCAAGGAGAATAAAGGGTATGGTTGTTCCCAGGGCCACACCTGTAAGGCCCCATCCCAGCTGTACGAAATATATGCTTAAACACAGATTCATCACAGCTACAATGCCGTAATATTTTACGAACTTCTTTATCTTGTTCATTCCTGTCAATATCTGGTTGGCAACATAGTTATTAAAATCAAAAAAAAGTGAAATTATTAGGATTTGTACTACGATAAAATAAGGTGCGTAATCGCTTCCCATCCACCATACTAGAATTTCTCTCGAAAGTATAAAAAGAGGTACAGCAAGAGCAAAACATAGTCCTAATACATATTTGGTACCTCGTAAAAAAAGTCGTCTCAAACCTGGGAGATTGTCCTTTGATTCCAACTCCGAAGCTGCGGGAATAATAGCTTGCAATGCTATTGCAGGGACTTGAGCGGGTAATCCGTAAAGTTTCCATGCTGCCACATAAAATGTAATTAATGCCACATCTACAAGCAGTCCTATTACGAGTCTATCCGTATAGTATATAATCGTTATGAAGACCGAGAGAAGAAATACGCTCATACTCAGATCCATAAGAACCTTTATCATACTTCTGTTAACAAAAGAGAACTTAATCTTAACAAATGGCAGCTTTTTCTGAATGTAAAAAGCGATAATTATGAAATTTATCAAGCCCGTACAAATCTGATAGAAAACCAAATCAACGATACCGCCACCCAACGACAACACAATGAGGACGACGCTGAGGTTAATTAATGACATTACAAATGCAATAAAGGCCAAGATATCGTACCTTTGAATGCCTGCAATGATTCCCCTGAGGGTGGAAAAAGCCAGTCCGAATATGAAATTCGCAGCCAAGAAATAAATAATCGCCCTGGCTTTATTATAGAAGTTTGGTGCTTCCAGTGCTGAAAACGTGTCGGCCAGATAACTCAATAAAAATGTCCCTATAAGGAATAATAACACCGCCCCTATGATTCCAATAAAAAGAAAAATGAAAAACGTGGTATTTATTACCTCATTGAGCTTTTTCTTATCATCCTCAGTATGATACTGAGCAACGAATTTTATTAAGGAATTACCAATACCTAGGTTGAGAATCCCAAAGTAGCCGGTGATAGCCATGACGAACAGGTAAATACCATAATCAACCACACCAACTTTATTAACTATAAAATAAAATAAAAAGAAAGTCAGTATCATGCCCCAAAAACGAATTACATAATTGGCAATCGTATTTCTTATCAACTTACTTTTTACGCTCACGTTTTTAACCCCACAACGCGCAATTTCCCATTCTTAAATTGTTATCGTGGATAAACAGGATATTATGGTACCTTATCAATGTTTTGAGTTCAAAATTACTTCTAAAAATCCTCTTAATCCTTTCTTAATCCTTTTAATATTATATAATATAATAATTAATAAAGAATAATGGAGTAATATCAGCATAATTTGAACACGAGTTGGGTCCACGGATTAATATAATATAAAATTTAAGTGGACCCAACGGGATTTGAACCCGTGGCCTCTGCCTGTTTCCGGATTTGGATCGTATCCCCAAATCCATGCGAAGGCAGCGATCTTCCAGTCTGATCTATGGGCCCGATTATGAGCTTTTTCCATTGTAGGGCCCTTAGAGCGAGAGGCAGCTTGCCTGCCTCGGGGATCTATGGGCCCGGATTGAATTATTTTTTAATTTAGGGACCATAAATATAGAGGAAAGTAGAGTATATGTGTTTTCTCTTCAACTTTCCTCGGGGATCTATGCGCCCGATTTGGTCTGTGAGAACGCGGAAAGAATATTAAAACCTATCTCCCATCAAGACAGACTGATTCGGATATTAAAACCTCAGAAATGTTTCTTTTTATCCCCTACGCTTTACTACAACCACGAGTATTATTATAATTATAATGAGTAAAAGAAATATAGTTGCTGCAATGTAAATGAGGTACTTCTCCAAAAATCCTTTCTCTTTTTCTTTTTCACCCTCAGCCACCGAGGGCTCGGACTGATCATCCTTGGGATCCGAGTTCCACGTGATCTCGTAGCCGTCGGAATGGCCGTCACCGTCCGTGTCAGGGCTGTTTGGGTTGGTATCGTAATTGCACTCCTCCAAATTGGTCAAACCATCATTATCCGGGTCATCATCTGCATCCGAAGCATTCTTTGAGTCTAAACCGTTACTATCCTCCCATGTATCCGGCATCTCGTCTTGGTCATCGTCCGAATCCTCTTTATCTATAATGCCGTCGCCATCCGTATCATCCAATATTGGAAATGTGGTATAGGTATCCCCCTCCAGGTATATTGTTACCGAGGTCGTACCCCTCTTGTTATTCCATACAGGATCCATTAATACTATTTCTCCCTCTTCTGCAGTGCAATTCTCAATTTGTAGGTTGTACGAGTAATATCCACTGGCCTGATAAGGTAGTTCCTCCCACACCTCAACTTTATCATTCCCATCTTTATCAAGAATAATAAATCCTATGGATATGTTGTCTGAATGTTGACCGCTCTCGTCAAATTCCAGATGCAAAACTCCGCTTACCACTCCCTTCTCAAAATGCATGGGTGCATCCATTTTCATATCTTCCTCGGCATTTCTGAGTTGAAATCCAATCCCATAAGTGAATGGGTTGATTGTTGTTTCACTATGGGTATAAGTAGGATCAGACTCGGGGTCCTGTTGAAGTGTATTTAACCACTGACCATGCCCCCCTCCTGCATGCCAGTAGACGGTGTTGTTCTCTTCATCTGGTATATTGCCACTATCGACTTCCTCGGGAATAAAAAGTAATATTGTACTGATCACCAGCAGAGCACTAAAAAATATTCCAAATATCTTTTTCATCTTATCCTCTCTCCTCGTAAATTAGCCCACAAACCAGTGGTATTTTGGGCCGTACTCCGGCTCTATAATGACATTTTTCTTTTTAAATCTTTTTAATACTTGACATACAGCCATCTAAAGCCACCAATAATAACTTAAAAAAGCCCACTCCGAAATGAGTTATCAAAAAACAGCTAAATGTGTCAACGTGCCTTCATCCCTGCTTCACGATCCCATAAACCTCTACACCATTTGACTCGTAGAGTTTCACAAAAGGCCATTTCTCGAACTTCTTCTGGGCCTCTGAACTCATAGGCTCCGCATTTTCCCATTGCAGTAAGGCCGCGCCCTCCTTGATATCGTCATCCAACAGGATATATTCGATAGGCTTCTCCCCTGAAGGAGTGGATAGGTTCTCAAGCTCGGATCTGCATCCATCGTAGTCGGCCGCATGAAGGGTCAAATACGCCTCATCCCAGGTGGCGTTCAACCCTCCAAATCCAAATATAATAGAGCTCATTCTGTGATCGGAGGCAACCGTCGCATCTTCGTTTAAAGAGGACTTGGCCCAGGTCACGGCCTTCATGTCTGCCTCGCTTGTCCCTTCTTGAAAACCTCCCATGAATTCCTTAGGAGGATATGCGGAAAGGGCACAAAGAGCCAGAAGCACGGTAACCAATCCTATTGCAAGGAGCTTCTTCGTCCTTTTTTTAGAATCGACCATATTATACATCATCACCAGACCAATGCCTATGAGAAGTGCTAGAGGAACGATCAGATACTGGGTATGCCTATAAGGCAATAGGACGCGGCTCGAGGCCATAAGGCCGATGAAACTGGACAGCAATAAGGCGATGATCCACCCATAGAGTACCATTCCGTTCTTGAAGAACCGCGAATATCCTGGTCCCATAGAGCCGAAGGCGGTCAGTATGAGAAAAGGGCTGAACATCAACAATATCGCTGGATCCAATTGAATACTGGTGCCGAGAAGTGTTGTGAAGGCCACGAGTACCAGTACCACAAAAAGAACACTCAAAAGAAGCAGGTATTTTCCTATCTGTTTCTGCGGATCAGGGAATTTCGGCTCGAATCTCCAATTAAAACGTTTTCTTATTTTGATAATGAAGTAGGCCAAGAATAAGGCTACATAACCCCCTAATAACACGGCCTCGTAAGGAATACCAAAGGCATCTCCCACAACCCGCTCTGCAAACGGCTGGGCCAAAAGCATCCAGTATAAAATCATGACCGTAAGTATAAACACCAAAAAAGCCCAGGCAAACCTTGTCCCTTGTTTATCCTCTTTTTTTAGGATTTCCTCCACGAACAGGCCACCCAAAACCATGATGAACAGGAAATAGGATGATAGATGATGGGTTATCGTCAGGGCGAAAGCTGTGGGAATCAACAACAAAACGAATTTTTTGTTCTTGAAAGAGGCCAAAAGAAGCAGAATAGTGAATATCAGCAGTACATCTCCCAGGGAGCCGGGCATGGGATGGGATGTGGCAAATACATGGGGCATGGCCACGGCCGAAAACGCCCCAGCGATTATTGCAGCGCCGTCGCTTTTAAAAAGGATCTTGGCCAAAATAAATACCAACAGCACCGAGAAGGAGGCCACGAACGGAATGACCACTATCAAGGACCAAAGAACGTCCATGCCAGTTAGTAGATGAAATCCTCCTGAAAGGTAAAACATGCCCGGAAAATATGGATATCCGAATCCCCAGCCCTCATAATCTGTTGAAACATAACCGTCGGAGGCAAGTTGTGAGGTTATATGGTAGTACTCACCGGTATCTGAGCCCCATATCGCAGATTGGGTTAAAGGAAAAAGTCGCATGAATATCGCCAGGAAAAATACTGCAAGTAGGGATATCAGGACCCATTTCTTCATGTCTATCTGTCTAACCCTATTGCACGCGCTGTTTTAATATTTTAGGTCAAAACATCCATTATCACCGAAACGATATTATATGTTCCACATCCATTATAGAGAAGGTTTGGGAGTTGCGAACCATGAAGAAAATCGTCGCACTTCTTATCAGCATATCCCTAGTAGCCATATCGCTTAATGTATCTGCTCCCTCTCCAGGCCCCGAAAGAGAAAGCGGACTTTATGAGGATCCCGCCCAAGAAGGCTCTGCACAGGGAATATCGTGGAAACCGGTGGTTCCCATAAAAAACGCTATTTTCGTGAATTACGATAAAGAGAGCTACATCGATGATTATGCCTACCTTGCCTCAGTTCCTGCGGCAGTATTCTATTCTGATTCACAAGATGAGATTTACTCGAGCCCGCTTCTTTTCTACCAGAAACCAGAGGAGCTGGGTGATGAGGAAAAGGTACTCAACGCGGCCTCTGGAATAGATTATTTCATGGAGGATTGGCTCATTTATTCTGACGGTACCATGGATACGGTACAATTTATTAACATTCCCCAAGAAGATGTTGATGGACTGAAAGGTAAATGGAGTACCGACGAACTCAATATTATCGAGGAGGACTGCCCCATAAAAATAGCAAAGGAGATGGCCCTCTTCAATTGGGAGTACTCGGACTCAGCAGTGGTTGCTGTGATCGATGATGTATATGAAGACATCGATGTCGCCACAACCAACAAGGTGAATGGCTCGATCTCAGGCTCCATTCCAATCAGGGTCGATGTGATCGAGGGGAGCGCGACACCTGATCCTGTGGACCCGATTTTCCATGATTTCAATATCGAAAGCGATTACAAGTATATCACATCATACATGGAATGGTACGGCCCCACAGGCCTTGATACTATAAACGATCTGACACAGCGGGGAAAGGATCCAGATCTGCAGTTGTACTCCGATGATTTGGGCGAAGTGGCCGCATCCGAGAACTGGAACGTTCTAACAGGTGCCCATGAGAGTATCGGCTCCTACATATACCACAGTGGAAACTGGGCCTCGGCAGTAACATATATGCCCACGGAGAGCGTCGGCCAAAACGATGATCCCGAAGCCAATTTCGCAAGAGGCACAAGAGGCCCCTTTGATGAGGCCACCTATGAGATCACCAATACATTCTACCCGGGTATCGATCTCGAACTGCCGGATGAAACACCCTTTTTCTGCAGACAGGCCAACTTCAAGCTCACTTGGGAGGATACCAACGCGAATCTCGGACTCGTGGTGCTCGGACCCTCGGGTGCCGAGATCGCAAAGGATGTTGGTACAGACAGAACAAAGGAAATCGAGCTAATGGAGCTTGGGGAAGGGAAATATACCATATCGGTTGTGAGGCTTTCCGACTCGTCTTCGGATGTGAGTTTCGAAGTTGATTACTCGTGGCATCAAACCAAGGAGAAGCGGGAAGGCGACAACCTGGCCAGTGCCACACAAGGAGCTGTTTTTGCTTCGGTTACGAACTCACCTTTGCTCTTTACCAAAAGATCCTCTCTTTCTTCGTACACCAAGAGCGCGCTGGATACGCTGGGAGTGAAAAAGGTTTACGTAATCGACCTCGGCGGCCATTCCAAGGGCGATGTTGCCGATGCCATAAAAAATTCAAGATCGCTTTTACAGCCTAAGATCAAGGTGAAGGAGATAAACGGTTATGAGACCATATACAAGATGATCCAGGAGAAAACGAACCAGTATGATATCGTATTTTCAACCATCAACCCCTGGACCTATTGGCATATTGGTGTCGGCCCTAAGGGTGAAGAGAAAGGAGGGCTTTTCTTGGGCCCTGCCGCATATGCGGCCGCCCATCACGGCTGTCCTGTGTTCATAACTGACATGCATCCTGAGCTTTCTACGGCCAATGCCTGGCACAACCACTTCTGGAAGAACGCGTATTTGGGGAGACTTCCTCCCTCGGTGGGATGCATGGTGCTAACAGGAACGCAGGTTTATCGTTTCCTGGACGATATGGGATTCGACAAAGATAACTTGAAGTTCATGGAATCCATCTTAACGGTGGCTGGCCAGTTCGATATCGGAACCAGTTGGGATCGTGTGTTCGTAGGCGCCGCATTGCCTGGGAGGATCTTGGGCTCCCCTGTGGATACATCGTATTGGACTTCAAGAAGCGCTTTGTATCAGGCGATCATTTTCGCCAACCCTGCCCTGGATCAAAAAGGAGTGACCATGACAACAGGTTCATCATCAAGGACCTACAACGGGCTGGTTATCACCGAGCCGGAGAAAGAGGTTACGGCGCAGTATCCTTTGCTGCAGTCGTGGGTCTCTTATGATCACAGGTTCAACGAGAGAGGCAGCCTGTATTGGGGCTCCGATTACGTGTGTGCGGACGGTATCACACCCTACAGGTCACCTTCCGATGACCCCATCGATAAGGATGGAAAATGGCCTGACATCACCACATCCGAGGTTGTGCCTTACTACGCCGAGAAGGCCGGCTATTCCTCAGTGTTCAGCACGAACTTCGATGTTACCATGGAGAATCTCAATTCGGGTGCCATCATGTGGCTGGAGGTGATGCACGGCGGCAACAGGGATTCCGGCGTGGTGGGTTTCTGGAACCCGGATCAGGTTGAGCCCAATCCTTGGAGATCATATGAGGACGGTGGAAGCACCTTCGAGCCCGACACGGCGGTGATGAGCAAGAACACAGGTCTTGATTATATCCGCAATCCTTTTCCCACCCAGCAACTCCATGACGGCGTGATCATTTGCCTGCTCACCCAATTTACCCAGACCGTGAGCAAGAACGGCTACGATTTCGACAATGCCATGGAGAACCTGCACTCCCTGGGTTTTTCTGCAGGCTCATGCCTCATCGCGAACACCTATTTGCAGCTCGCCATGATCAGGCACGGCTCTGTATTTCCGATCATCGACCCGTGGCTCACATCCTGGTACTGCGGTTTTGCAATTCAGACCTTTGTTCGGGACGTGGCCCTGGGCTACTCGGTGGGTGAAGCGTACGAGAGGGGAATCAGGCATGTAGGCATCGAATATCTCACGGGCCAGTGGTGGTGGGACATCTACGAGAACGTGGTTTACTACGGAGATCCAGACCTGAGGGTCTACTCACCCAAGTACGCGTGGGACGAGCCCGAACCCCTTCCTGTCGGCTCGGTCATTGACGGACACTCGCCCTTCGGTGCAACAGGTCATCCCCATGCCATTCAATCCACTCTTCTTTTGGAGATACTTCTTTTCTCCGGGATCTTCATAGCAGTTGCAGCCGGTGTCGTTATTTTCTGGAGGAAAAAGAGGGCCAAGACTCTGAATGGCCGGGGTGTGTGAGAGCAGGCTTCACACCATCTAAAAACAGAACTACGTTTTAACCCACCTACGGAATTACTCCATGCCTTCTCTTCGGCAAATGATAATCTTTTGACTCGTACTTTTTAAAGCGGTTGATGATCTCGCTCCTCAACTCCGAGGGTGCAACCATACCGTCGGTTACAAGCTCGGCCCCGAGCTTGTATATATCCACATCCTGCCTGTACTCTTCTCTCAATTTCTGGATATAGGCTGGTCTTTCCTCCTCTGGCAATTCCATTATCTTGTTGTAGAACACGGCGTTCACAGCGGCCTCAGGTCCCATGACGGCGATCATTGCAGTGGGCAGCGCAAGACAGCAGTCAGGTTCATAGCCAGGTCCGGCCATTGCATACAATCCCGCGCCATAGGCCTTTCTCACTATAATCGATACTTTCGGTACCGTGGCCTGAGAGACCGAGAATATCATCCTTGCACCTGCGCGAATGATCCCCTGCTTCTCCACCGCGGTGCCTATCATGAAGCCAGGTACATCGGCCAGATATAAAAGTGGAATGTTGAAGGCATCACACAACTGCATGAACTTGCCGCCTTTGTAGGCGGATTCCACGAAAAGCACACCGCCTTTAACCTTGGGTTGATTCGCTATGATACCAATGGATTTTCCACCGATTCGTGAAAATCCGACGATGAGCTCCGGGGCGTATAGCCTCTTTATCTCAAAGAAAGAATCCTTATCCACCACCCTTTTTATGAGATCGTACATATCGAATGGAACATTCTCGTTCTTTGGTATTATGCTCTCGAGATCGTCACAGGACATCTCAGGCTCTTTAGGTTCGATATCCCTGGGCCTTTCTTCGCAGTTCTGTGGAAAGTATGAGATATGCTTTTTTATCGCGTCTATTACTTCCTCCTCGGTGCTGCAGAGCATATCGCCTGAGCCTGAGATCGTGCAGTGCATCCGAGCGCCACCCATCTCCTCCAGTGTGACCTTTTCTCCTATGACCATCTCGGCCATTCTCGGCGATCCCAGGTACATGCTCGCGTTACCGTCAACCATGTAAGTCACGTCGCAGAAAGCTGGAATATAGGCCCCTCCTGCCGCGGAAGGTCCGAACAATCCGCAGATCTGCGGTATCACACCTGACATGTTGGCCTCGTTGTAGAATATCCTGCCTGCTCCCCGTCTTCCGGGAAACATCTCCACCTGGTCCGTGATCCTCGCTCCCGCGGAGTCCACAAGATATATCAAAGGCACCTTGAGCTTCACTGCAGTTTCCTGGATTCTCACTATCTTCTCCACGGTGCGCCATCCCCACGAGCCAGCCTTGATCGTGGAATCGTTGGCCATGATGGCCACGCTTCTGCCCTGTACCTTGCCGACACCGCATACAACACCATCGGCAGGAAGTTTCCCGTCCAGGACATTGGCGAACATACCATCCTCGGCAAAGGATATGTCGTCCAGAAGTAGTTTCAACCTGTTACGAACGAAGAGCTTACCCCTTTCCTTCGCCTTGACATGGTATTTCTCAGCCCCCCCTCTCTTTATGGTTTCAATATGCGCTTTCAATTCCTCCTCCGATTTCATTTTTTACACCACCTGATCCTTCAACACTTACATCCCATCGGGGATAAACATGTGCAGTCTATTCACCCTTAAAGACCGGTTTTCTTTTCTCCTTGAAGGCTTTAAGTGCCTCCACCCTGTCTTTTGTCGGTATACAGACATCATAGGCCTTGGATTCCAGGGCCAAACCTGAATAGATATCGATCTCGTAGCCGTGGTTGATGGCGAACTTCGCCTGCTGCACTGCAAACGGTGCGTTCTTTGCAATAGATAGTGCCATCTCTAAGGACACATCCAAGAGCTTGCCTTCAGGCGCGATCTTGTTGATCAAACCGATGCTCAGGGCCTCCTCTGCAGATATCCTCCTTCCGGTGAGTATGAGTTCCTTGGCCTTGCCGATGCCCACGAGCCTCGGCAGCCGCTGGGTTCCTCCGCCTGCCGGGATGATGCCAAGAGTGACTTCCGTGAGACCAAAGGTGGCATTTGGAGCCGCTATTCTTATATCACTTGCCATGGCAAGCTCGGTTCCACCTCCCAAAGCTGCACCGTTGACCGCGCAAATAACAGGTTTTGAGAGATTTTCTATGTCGATTAGCGTCTCCCTGATGGTCTTTATGTAATGCCTAACCGCAACCTCGCTCATCTTTTCCCTTTCTTTCAGATCGGCCCCGGCACAAAAGGCCTTCTCTCCTGCACCTGTGATTATGACTGCTCTGATCTCTGGATCAAAATACACCTCGGTTAGGATTTGTCTGCCCTCTTTGAGAGTCTCGAGGTTCAGGGCGTTCATAAATTTCGGTCTGTTCAATGTGACTATAAGAACTGAATCCTTCCTTTCCGTTAATATGTTGCCTTCTTGCAATTCCTACCCCCCATAAATTGCATCTATCGTCTTCCTAAGATGAATGAATATTTTACTCGACTACCAATAAGACATGTCCAGTGTTTACGAAATCGCCCTTGTTGACCTTGACCTCCTTCACCGTACCGTTGTGGTTGGACTGAATCGGGATATGCATCTTCATGGATTCAAGGATAACGACATCCTGACCGGATTGGACGGAATCTTCCTCGGCTACCAGAACCTCTGCGATGGTCCCCGCCATATTGGCTTGAATTTCTCCCATGTTCATCATCTCTTTTATGTTTCGTTTCACTGCAAGAATTCTCTCAAATGAACGGTTTTCTACGCCCTTTTCAAAAGGGCCAACGGCCCATAAATGAGATGAAAACCACAATGATAACCGCAAATATATATCTTTCTATTTTCAAAAACACCGACTGTCACCAAAAACATATTAAAACATTATCCGTATGACAAACATATGAACAATTCAGCGGCACCACCAACATACAAAATCGCTATTCAGGCAGACGGCCTTTACAAAAGCTTTGAAAAATTCCAGGCCCTTTCGAACATCTCCTTCTACGTAAAGAAAGGTGAGATCTTCGGCCTTTTGGGACCGAATGGAGCGGGTAAGACCACATGCATGAAGATATTCGGCGGTATTCTCCTCCCGTCCAGTGGAAGAGCATTGATAGACGGCATAGATGTCGTAAAAAACCCTATATTGGCCAAATCGAAGATCGGGTTCTTACCCGAATATCCCGCTCTTTTCGAGCATATCTCAGGACGAGAATTCCTGACCATGATGGGAAAGCTCCGGGGAATGGAAAAAGGATTAACCGACAAACGCGTTGAGCACTTCATTCGATTATTGGATTTAAAGGAGCAAATAGACTATTTAATAGGCACCTACTCGAAAGGCATGAGACAGAAGATCGCATTTTCAGGTGCCATCATCCACGAGCCTGACATCCTGATTTTGGATGAGCCCACCTCAGGACTCGATCCCAGGTTCGCGAAAATCCTAAAGGATATGATCAAGGGATTCATAAAGCACGATAAAACGATACTGATGTCAACGCACATCACAACCGTGGCCGAGAGCCTGTGTGATCGGGTGGCCATAATCAACAACGGCAAGATCGCATCCATAGGAACCATCCACGAATTGAAGGTCCAAGCGGATGCTGATGATCTGGAGAACGCCTTTATAAACATCGTTGGAGGAAAGTCATGGGATGGTACGACATCTATTCCGCAGACGCGATAAGCACATATAGAGTGCTGCGAAAGCGAATATATAAGCATCCAATCATGGCCATTTGGTTCATCATATTGATGATCGCCTTTGCCTGGATCGTACTGCGGACATACGAATTTTCCATGCGACAGGGAGAGGAGGGTATATTCACCGATATCGAGCCCAACACACTCCTTCTCATCATCTTCTTCATTTTCCTAGCAAAATCTGTGGCTGACACCACGAGGAGAGTGGCCCAGAACAAGGCCCTGATATTCTATCTATCTCAGCCTATCCGAAAAAGAAACGTCTTGTTTGGAAAATTCTTCTCTGAGCTCGTATTCAATTTGCTTTTATTCGAAACCATGGTGGGGGTTATGCTCCTTGTCATAATTATATCGGGAATACATATCCCTTTGGACCTATGGTATCTTGGATATGCATTCATTCTCTCGACTCTTGGAACAAGCCTGGGATTCTCGTTCTCCATCTTCAATGCGCTAAGACCCTTTAGCAGGAGATTTATTGTGATGCTCGCCCAAGGGCCCTTTTTCATCGCAGTATACAGCATCACTATGGACCTGTATCAATCCCTGGTCCATTGGCCACTTTTTCTGGTCTTGATTACCCTATCATTTGCGTCCTTGCTTCTGCTGCTTTTATGCCAAAAGGTGTTTTTGGATTCATGGACTTTCGGCACCAGTGCCAGCGAAGGTGTAAAAAAATCCGTGTACGATATCTTCTCGAGATCACCTCTTGTGCCTGCAAGGTTGATGGATGAACGTCTTAGGGCCCTGGTGAGAAGGGAACTCGCAGAAAAGGTGAGATCCGGTGCAATTTGGGGCACTGTGATCACCGTTATCGCCATCACCTGGGGCACCAAATACGCAATCGATACACTGGCCGATGTGGATCTTCTTCAGATGAGTACAGGAAAATATGTCTACCCCTTACTTGTGGGTATGGGGATCTTTGCTGTTTCCACACTTGAGCCTGGTATATCCTCATTGAGCGGCATAGGTAGGGAGGGAAAGAACATATGGATACTGAAGACGGCCCCGTTCGGGGGAAGCTTGGTGGCCAAGGCAAAGGCACTTTCAAACGCGGCCATTTCACCTCTCATCGTGTTTGGAACGGCCTTATTTTCGGCCTATTACATATCCTATTACACCGAAATAAAATTGATGAACTATTCGTTTTTAGAAGTCGCTGTGTTCTCGGTTCTTGCCGCGCAGACCATGATATTCTTGTTTATTGGCCTTGGTTGCTGGTTCGGTGCAAAATATCCAAACTTCGACGAATCCAACAAGGGGAACCCTGATATCATGACCATGTACATATTTGCCATGAGCTGTCTTATTCTGGGAGCGCTTTTTATCACAGCACCTTTTTATTTGATGATCAGGCAATACAACGTTCTGGGTCTATTGGCGATGATCCTTTCTTTGGATATCGCCGCGCTTTTCCTGTACTTTGCAGCGGAGAGAGGAGGAAAAAGGCTCGACAGGCTCGAATACGGGTAAAGGAATAAACAGGCTCGATTTTACCACGACTTCTCAGGGCAACGCTTAAATTCATATGAACCATTATAGACGAAGCCTACAGCAGATTGATTGTTATGGGGGAGAGAACATGACCATTGTCGTTGACGGCCATAGCCTTACCATAGAAAAGGTTATCGAGGTGGCCCGCAACCGCGAAAAGGTTGATATCCATCCCGAGGCCAAGGACAGGATCAAGGAATGCAGAGACCTGTTGGAAAGGAAAATCAAAGAAAAGGAGATCATGTACGGGGTGAACCCAGGTATCGGGGAGCTTTCTGAAGTCGTGCTCACCCAGGAGCAGGTGAAGCAGTATCAGAAATATCTGATATACAGTCATGCAGCAGGTTATGGGGACCCGGTTTCCGAGGATGCGGTCCGGGCTGCGATTCTCAGTAGGATCAATTGTCATTGCTGGGGTCATTCCGGCCTGAGACTTGAGGTCGTTAATACCCTGGTAGCGATGCTCAATAAAGGCGTAACACCAGTGATGTGTCAAAGGGGCTCGGTGGGGGCCTGCGGTGATCTTTCTCCCATGGCCCAGATGGCCCTGGTGCTCATGGGGGAGGGCGAGGCCTTTTATTCCGGAGAAAGGATGAGTGGAAAAGAGGCCATGGAGAAGGCAAAAATACCGATTATCGAGTACGAGGCCAGGGACGGATTGGCCACCATAAACGGCTCCAATGTGATCACCGGTATGGGGGCACTGCAGGTTTATGATGCCCAGCGCTGGTTGAAAAGCTCAGAAATATCCGCAGCCATGACTTTGGAAGCACTAAACGCCAACATGAAGGCCTACAACGAAAGGCTGCATAAGGTAAGAGGTTTTCCAGGTGCCATTGAATGCGCCGAAAATATCAGACTGATTACAAAAGACAGCGAGCTTCTGGCCCAGAAAGGAAAGAAGGTCCAGGACGCCTACAGCCTGCGCAGCACCCCTCAAGTCGTGGGTGCCGCAAGGGATGCCTTCAAATGGGCGAGGTATATGATAGAAACCGAACTGAACAGCGCCGCCGACAATCCCACATTCTTTCCAAAAGAAGATCTGGTTTTGACAGGTGCGAATTTTCAAGGAACGCCCTTGGCCTTTGCCCTGGAAATGGTGGGAATCGCGGTGACCACTGTGGCCGCATTATCAGAAAGAAGGCTGAACAGGCTGTTGAATCCGCATCTTTCCATGGGATTGCCTGCCTTTTTAACGAAGGGGGCCGGTATGTTCTCAGGCTTGATGCTGTCCCAGTATACAGCAGGTTCTCTCGTGTGCGAAAACAGGGTCCTTTCGCACCCAGCTGCAACAGGCTCCATTCCTGCCGCTGCGGACCAAGAGGATTTCGTGAGCATGGGCATGACAACTGCAATCAAAACGAAACAGATCATAGACAATGCCCAGGCAGTGGTGGCCATAGAGCTAATGGCCGGGGCCCAGGCACTGGACTTTAAGGCACCCATCAAACCTGGCAAAGGTGTTGCGGCGGCCTATGAAGTGGTCAGACGTCACGTGGATCATCTGGAGGAGGACAGGCCGCTTTTTGACGACATCAACAATCTCTCTTTCGTGGTGAAATCCTGTGATGTGCTGAGCGAGGTCGAAAAGGCCGTGGGTAAGTTGAACTAAAAAGGAAGTGATGGTAATGGCAGACGAGATAAAATGTTCCTGCGGTTGTGAACTCAATCCCAAGATTTTCTACGTTGATGAGTTCCAAATAAGAGGTTCTGAATGCCCAAAATGCGGAAAGACATACCTTAACGGAGAAGATGTGGCGAGGTATGCAGAGAACAGAAAAGGTATAAATGTATCAGATAGGGTTGTGTGTTAGAGGCGCAATGGTATTTTATCTTTAAATTACACAATATACCAGTTTCTGCTCTCCTTCTATTATACCTTCGTAGGTTCACCGATGGTGTTAGTTGGTAAGAGTCCATACGCAATCCGCGGTGGCATGAATCCAGTATCCAAGTCCCGGCTCCATGTAGTCATTAGGTCCGAGCCTTACCTCCTTGTCTTTTGTGGTATCGTATCGCTCCACCATGTTGTAATTGCCTGCAATGGAGGATAGTGCATCATCCCTCAACAGCTCAGTTAGGCACGGATACCCAACCAGGTTCCAGCCGGTTTCAATACTTATCTCGACCTGTGTGGCCACTTTCCCTGCGGTGACGAGGTAATCGGGCACGATCATATCGATGTAGTAACCGTTCTTGTGGTCTATCTCTATGACATCGTTGAAATAGTTGGGTTTGTTCCTGTGCCAGTGTAGCCATGGCCTGGATTTTCCTGCATGGTAACCCTGGACCGTCATATAGTTGTTTCCGAGGGTCTGCAGGACGACCTCTCTTGAGGTGTCCTTCTGAACGAGAGGCACGGACATCATGTTCCATCCCTCGTCAAGGTAGCTTGCGAATTTACCCACTTTGTTTTCGTTTTGCTCCTCGTTGTCCGAAGTATCGTTTGCCCTGACGATGTAGAAGTAGTTGTTCCAATCCTCATCCCCGGCACCTTCATCTGTCCATTCGTACCTGTACCCTGGGATTTTCTGCGCCCAAACCCAGGCTTCAAACTCGTAATCACCGTATATACCTGTTGAGGATTTATAGACCGTATATCCGGCAACATCATCATATCCCGCACCGTCATCTTCAGAGGCGGTCCATGTGAGCTTCACATCGGTTAGAGAACCTGAAACTAGTTCCGCATTAAGATCCGTAGGAAGTGAAGGAGCTGCGATGTCATCAACAGTTATTATGCAGATGTCGGAGTCTGTTGCATCATCGTCATCTTTAACTGTCAAGATGACTTCATAGATACCAGGCGTACCGTACACATGGGTAGGGGATACACCATAGCCAAAATTCCCGTCTCCAAAGTCCCATGTGTAGTTCACTATAACTCCATCTGGATCGTAGGAACCCGAGCCATCGAATTCAACAATATCGTCCTCGTTTACGAGCTGATCCTCTCCCGCATCGGCCACAGGTGGCTGATTGGGAGGCTCGGGGCCTGGTGACAGGTCCACCACAACCAACTTACTCATGTCCATGAAAGGATCTGCATATCCTGTCTCGGGGCCCTTGCTTGCGGTGATGTTGTGAGGAGTATGGTACACCCAGTCGAGTGAATCTCTGATGTACTCTATAACCGTGATCCAGTTCACCCTGCCGTATGCATTCGTCAGGTAGTCCTGGCTCCAGGTGCCGTTCTCGTTGTCTGAAACTGCAACATCTGCGGAAGGAACGGGCCCGCTGTCATTTATCACGAGAATATGAAGATACCACTGCACTTCCAATACCGATAGGTCATCGGTGAAGGAGACTGCGTTATCGTCGAAAGTCGTGTTCAGGGATGTGATGTAGGAATCATTTTCAAGGAAAAAATCGTACGCGTTACTGGACATTATCTCGCTGTTCACTATATCGAGCTCCGTTAAAATTACGTAAACCGCATACCTGTTGGTATCGAAGGTAGATACACTTATATCGACGGTAGAGTTGAAGCTATATACGCCGTACCAGTTGTTGTTGATGTCGTTGTTGTAGATATATGGTGCCGAGTTGTGGCAGTAAATCCCACAAAGGCCGTTTGAAAGGATCTCGTTTCCGTTTATAGAAACGCCCATATCCGTGAGATATCCTTGGCCGTAACATTCTATTCCGTTTTCCTCATTATGGGCGATGTAATTATCGTAGATGCCTCCCCATCCCCCGCCTGGGGATCCTTCGGATTCACCACTAATGTATATTCCCACCCTGTTGTATGTGATGTTGTTGTCCTGGATGGTTGCTCCGTAGCCCAGGATCACATATATGCCGTAATTTTCATTGTGCTCTATATCGTTTTCCTGGATGGTCAGGTATGTCTGATAATAGCCGCCTTCCTCGCAGTATATCCCATATACTGAATTATTGGCAAATAAATTGTTGTTTACATTTAAATATGCCAGCCAAACCCTGACACCACCAATATTGGAAATAAAATCATTGCCATGTACATTTCCATAGGAATCGTTCTCTATGTAAATCCCACCGCCGACGGAATAGTACGGATCGGGGTGTATGAGTATGCCGTTTTCCTGGAAGGTATTGTATGCGATGCCCACCTCGGAATGATAGACATGAACGCCCCACACGTTGTAGGAGAATACACTGTTGGTTATGGTAAGCGGTGTTCCAAATAGCCTGATTCCTTCCTCAGCGTATGAAATGGTAACATAATCGATATCTCCTGCTCCGTAATAGAACGTGATGCCGTCCCAGTCACCGTAGCTTGGATTGGTCGCATTGGATGTGAAGGTGATTCCACTGCTATTATCACCCTCGGCACCGAGGTATCCATAGACCTGAAAGCTCGTATTTATATCGAAATACAACATCTGTCCAGGATAAACATAAAGGCTGGAGTTCGCTGTAATCACGATATCATCATGTACGAGATAGACATCCGGCCCAGTTGGACCTTGGGTCACGGCACCGCTGGAATTGGAAACCAGATCGTCCATACCCCATGAAACACCGCTTGGCATGGAATACCCCTCGGCCTCGTCGGATGACATGGGTAAAAGAACGGCCAGCCCTGAGAAAGCCAGCATAACGATCAGAATCCAGGACACGATTTTCTTATTAATTGCCCACTGATTATTTCCTCTTATTTCGTTCATTTTGCCTCCACTCCTTATGAGTTTGCCATATACTATGAAAAAACCGATATATAAGTAGTTTGGAAGGCTTTTTGCATATTCTGTAAAACATTAAAAATGTTTAAAAGGAAATAGTCAATTCTGCCGTCTAATCCCGTGAATTTAGCGCTCCCAAAAACTCTTTTATCTTCCAAACCATCCACTCGCAATGATGGATTCCAAGGATGATGAAAGAATAATAGGTATAGAAGTTTTTTATACGGATACCAAGGGCATCGGTGGCAAGCTCAGGAAAAACTCCGAGGATTTTATCGTAGAGGAGGTTTCATCCCCCCCTCAAAAAGACGACGAGGGAGAATATACCATCACGCAGATCAGGGCGAGAAACTGGGAGACGAACAGGCTCGTTGGAAAGCTGTCAAGGAAATTGGGCATAAGCAAAAAGAGAATCAATTTTGCAGGAACCAAGGACAAAAGAGCCGTGACCACACAGCTTTTTTCGATAAAAGCATCCATGGAGAATGTGAAGAATCTGCATTTAAAGGATGTCGAAGTGCTGGATACATATACCTCTAGAAAGGGATTGAATTTGGGTGATCTGATAGGAAATAGGTTCGAAATCTCCATCAAGGAGTTGGAGGCTCCTGCGACTGATACCGAGAAACTCGTTAATGAAACATCAGAGCAACTCAGAGCTTTAGGAGGATTTCCCAATTTCTTTGGCCATCAGAGGTTCGGTGCCCTAAGACCCATCACCCATATCGTGGGTAGGAAGCTCGTTGAAGGTGATTTTCATGGTGCCGTGCTTGCTTATTTGGGCAATCCTACCGAGATCGAAGGCAAAGAGGCATACGAAGCCAGGTGTGCCGTAAAAGAGGGTGCAGATTATGCTGAGGCTTTAAAAATGTTCCCCAAGCATCTGGGATTTGAGAAGGCAATGTTGAATCACCTCGTAAAAAACGAAGAGGACTACATCGGCGCTTTGGCATCCTTACCGAAGAACCTGTATCTGATGTTCATTCATGCGTATCAATCGTATATCTTCAATAAAATTTTGAGTCAGAGAATTAAAAACGGTTTGTTGACTTGTGAGCCCCTGATCGGAGACTTGGTACTTCCTTTAGATGCAGAAGGTCTTCCAGATCACAAAAAATGGATAGATGTCAATGAAGGAAATATCGAAAAAGTGAAAAAAAGGATTTCTGAAGGCAAGGCATTCATCTCCGGGCTTGTGCCGGGTGCAGAGGTGAGCCTGGCAGGCGGCGTGCAGGGCGAAATAGAAAGGAGGGTATTGGAGGAAGAGGAAGTAACACCAGAAGATTTTATTATACCTCAAATGAGGCAACTATCGTCCAAGGGGATGAGAAGGGAATTGATTTCACCCCCCACGGAATTCCAATTCGAGATGGAAGAAGACGGAATAAGAATGCGTTTTGAGCTGACAAAGGGGTGCTATGCCACGTCATTTCTTCGAGAGTTCATGAAAACCCAAATGCTCAGATATTGAGAATTAAAATGCTGGTATGAATACATCAATCCGTCTTTAAGAACTTCCTGAGCCTGAGGATGTCCTCGAACGAGCCGTTCAACTTGATTTTTCTTAGGGCAAAGGCATTCATGGGGCTCATCTCCCCTGTCATAAGGGCCGTTAAGGTTTCTCTATCAGATGTTACAGTCATTCGTGGATCATCCACCTTCCCTTTTACCAGCTCCCCGACCTCCCCGCTTTTTATGGCAATATGATAACTCTCACCGTCTGTTAAGTCCAGTTGAAAGACCCCGTCAAAGCCTTTGATCTCCTCTTTTGCCTTTTCATCTTCCTCTATTTTCTTCTTGGCCTTTGCCAGCCATTCATTCAATACATCTTCCATGTTGATACCTCCTAAAAGGTTTCGATTTTTTTGGTTAAGATTCTATTCAATATGTTCTGCGTGGTCTTCCACGAAACGCGGGTATGGGGTGGCGGCTCGCCGTGTTCGGCAATCCATTTTTCCAAAAACGATATCGTCTGGACATCGGAAGGATAGCCGCTACCTATATTGCAGCCGATTTTTTCTGCGATCTTCCCCACTTCGAAATCTCGGGTCGTCTTCGCGATTATGGATGCGGCGGAGACTATGGGATAGAGCTCGTCGGCCCCATGCTTCGAGACTATCTTCACATCGAGGTCCAGCTCGTTTTTTATGTCCTGGCCAAACCGTTCTTCGTTGACATCTGCACTGTCCACGTATGCGACGCTCGGTTTCAGTTTCTCTATTATGCTTGCGAACAGTTTGGTCTCGATCTGGTTCATGGTCAGGCCTTCTCTCATGGTGTCTATGTCCCTTGCGGGTACGATTATGACCTCTGTCTTGGCTATCTTATAAAGTTCCTGGGCCAGTTTCTCCCTGCGCTTGGGCGTGCATTTTTTGGAGTCTTTTACGTTCAGGCCCTCAAGTTCGGATTCGTTTTCCAGCATTAAGCCTGCAACGACCATAGGGCCCATGACAGGCCCCCGGCCGGCCTCATCCACACCGCAAATCATCCCTTTTGGTAATATGTTAGTGGTACAAAGACGTTTTGATGGATGGGAAGCGGTCTTTCGGTTGTCCACTGTCTGCTATATCACTAGAAATTCAATTAGCACAAATGCAAACAGCAAGCAAAAGCTCACTGTATCATCTCGGTATTTTAAGACGGTAAAATGGCATAAATTTTACAAAATTGATATATACGGCAATAACCTTACATTTGAGTGATAGGATGGCCAAGTACGATGCCGTGATCTGTGGAGCG
>CP070739.1:829240-842060 GCA_020347705.1 Methanomassiliicoccales archaeon
GGACATGTACTGTTTTGTCAGTTCAAAGGCCTGTTCATCCGTCATCCCTGCAGCCTTGAGCTCCTTGTAGAATATGGACACAGCGACGCCAAAGTTCTTGGCCTGATCAGGTCCATAGAGAACACTTGACAGTTCCTTTAATAGGCCTGGGACCTTTTCAGATACTATGTTCAGTATCTCCTTTATCTTTTCCGGATCTGGCATACCATGTTCTTCATGATGATTCATTTCTTACACCTCCGTAAGTTATCGTTGTTAACAAAAAGAGTGGTCTCTCTATATAGAGATGCCGAGCAGTTGTGACCACTTCCTGAGCACTTGCTCTGATAAATTATAGGTTGACACAGTCTTTTCTCCCTTTTGTTCGATTATTCCCATTTCCTCCAAGGTTTTGAGTTTCTCACGTACAATCCTGCGTGATGCGCTGCCCCTTTCCGCCCTGAGGGCCTCTGTGATCTGTGTGATGTTCTGATCGCTTTTTTTAAGGAGCACTTTAACGATTTCTTTTGAAATGGGGTCTTTTACCTCAGGAAGCAGCATCTCTGGGGATATCCCCCCATGCTTTAAGGCCAAATCAACCAATCTGAGATAATTCTGGGTGGCCTTTTGCATTTCCTTTACTGGAGCCACAAGTTGGGCCATCATCTCTTCGAGCTCCGCGATTCGCCGAGAAAGTTCCGAAATCTTTTTTGGTAGATCCTCTTTGGTCACTTATCATAGAATGGCGTTGGGGTTTAAAATGTCTTCGAATAGGGTCGTCATCTTCTTTGATACTCTGGCTAATATTCCCGAAACTCTTCGAGCAACTGGGAGTTAGGAAGGAAGCGGAGGATGTTAGACTGGTGATGAGTAAGGGATGATTTTTTTGGTATCAGCTGGGATTTATCACCCTTATTGTATCACTACCTGAGAATGGAGTTTCGTCTATTAGCTCTCCAATAATGGTGAGTGTGACTTGGCCGGGGCTCACTATCTCCGCAACTTCTGATCGATCGAACTTGACCATAAGAACATCATCTTGAACATCTCCCCGTGCGGCTGGAATCGTGTCTTCGAGCATTATCGTGTTTAAATCGATATCGTTGACATCATATCCATTGGGCAGAGTAATGTAGGCGGTGATCCATCTCCCGCGGCTCTTTAGGTTCAGTGTGTCAGGATCGATGTCTATGCTTGCCCCAATGGGGGGCGGCTCGACAATCTCGAACTCTGCAGGTCCGTAAGGATTATAAATCCCGGCACTTAGATGTAACCACACAAAATATTTTCCGGTTGGTACTTGCTCACCTGATGGTGCCATAGGGTTATTTTTGTCATGAATCCAATAGGTCTGGTTCCATATGAAAACAGGGTGAGGGGTAGTAGGCTGGGGAAATATGCCACATGCAGTGCCTATAATATAGCAATAGAAGCGCATCCTCACAATATTACCATATTCATCAGTAATTTGGTAATCAATATCGTAACCTTCACTCCCAAAGCCAGACCATATTGCACTGCCTATAACATCTATTTCCACAGGCTCTCCGATTTGATAGGAATATTTGTTTGTTATTACTGTTAGATTATATGCAGTTTCTTCTCCACCATCGACAATCTCGAACCATGCAGGACCACTACAGATCCTCCTATTAAGGGAGGCATAAGCATAGTACGTCCCAGGTGGTACTTGCTCTCCTGATGGCGGTACAATCGATTCTCCACTGTGATTTTCATAGACCCTATAAGTTTGGTTCCAGTGATAGGTTACGGGCCCCTTCCACCGGCCACAGGCCCAGAGCACATAACCATAGTCTATAATGGGTTGCTCCCAAACATAATCACCATTAGAATCTTTGATCACGTAGCTCATGCCGGATAAATATGAGACTGACGACGTCCAATGTTCGCCGTCAAGCGTGATTTCGACGTCTTCCCCAATATCATAGATATACTTATCAGTGGTAACACTTACACCTGCACTCACATTCGCCGGTACACTTATCAAAAATACAGTTGCAATCATCATTAAACATAGTATTATGCTGGATATTTTTGTTAACTTTATCTTCATTATTACTCCTCCTGCGTTCATCTTTTCATATTTTTCAATTCATGTTTTCTAAATAAAAACTATTAAAAGGAGCTTATAAAGTATTATTGGCACGAACATCAAATTGTTGGCATGATCATTAAAATGTCTTCGAATAAGGCTATCATCTTCCGGTTTCCCAATCCTCTCTGATAATTGCATAATAAAAAAGGTCTATGAACCTATTTTCCTTGAATACTTCGTGGCGAGATTTACCTTCGTATGCCATCCCGAGTTTTTCCATGACCCTTTTGGAGGCTGTGTTTTCGCAAAAACATTTGGAATATATCCTCTCCAGATTCAAAACATCAAATCCAAATTCCAATATCCTCATGCCAGCTTCGGTTGCTATACCCTGACTCCAGTATTTCTTTGCAGTCCAATAACCCAGCTCGGCGTTTTTATGTTTTTTATCCACCCTCACGAAGGCCATCACTCCTATCACTTCCTCTGTGGATTTAAGCTGAATTGCGAGTTCATATGATTCTCCTTTTTTCATGAGCTCCTGGCACTGTTTGATGTACTTGATGGCTCCGTCGTCAGGATAGGGATACGGCAAGTTGACAAGCCATCTTGCGATATCATATTCCTTGACGTTCTTATAAAGATCCCCGGCATCATCCTCGGTAAGAGGTCTAAGAATAAACCTGTGGGTTTGCAGGTTGATATCCTTTGGTTTTACGATCGGTACCTCGGCCATAAGCTTACCTCCACTGAACTTCCACCTCATCGGTCCTGAACCTCTGTCTGATCACGGTGTCCTTTATATTCATTCTCACCCCTGATTCATACATGATGATGCCCATCCACGCAATCATGGCACCGTTATCGATGCACAGCTTTTGGGGCGGTACCGCGAATTTAGCACCTCTTGCCAGGGCCATGGTTTTTAGCATAGTGCACAGCCTTTTATTGCTGGCCACGCCCCCTCCCAGCAGCACCTCCTCAATGTCTGTATGGGCCATGGCCCTTTCCGTTACCTCCGTGAGCATGGCGAAGGCAGTTTCCTGGATCGAATGGCAAAGATCCTCCCTAGTTTCGCCTTTTGAATATAGGTTCGAAGCCGCTGTGAGCATACCAGAAAACGACACGTCCATACCCTTTACCGAGTAAGGCAAATCAAGGAGTTTCTTCCCGCCCTCGGCCAGTTCCTCTATCTTTGCCCCTGCTGGAAATCCCAGCTTTAATCCCCGTCCGAATTTGTCGAGCATGTTTCCTATTCCGATGTCCAGTGTCTCTCCAAAAACCCTGTACTTGCCGTTGGAAAACGCGATGATCTGTGTGTTGCCCCCCGAGACGTAAAGCAGAACAGGGTTTACACAGTGCTGGGTCTTTCTTCCGATCTCCAGGTGGGCCACGCAGTGGTTCACACCGATTATTGGAATGTTTAAAGTCAAGGCCAGGGCCCTTGCGGCCGTGGCCCCTGTTCTCAGGCACGGACCCAAGCCAGGCCCCTGGGAAAATGAAATGAGATCGAGATTCTCGTAATTGACACCGGCTTTTTCCGTGGCTTCTTTCAGCATTGAAATCAGATTCTCGGCGTGGTGATTGGCCGCTTCTCTAGGGTGTATTCCCCCCTTCTCGGGGTGGTACATCTTTAACACGTTGGATAGGATGTTGCATTGCGAATCCACAATGCCGACGCCTATCGTATGGGCCGTTCCCTCGATACCAAGGCTGAGCATAATTCAAGATAGTGCTCGAAATATAAAAGGATATCACCTTTAAGTGATGCGCGGGCGTGAATACTTGTTAAATAACTTTTAAATATCATCCAGTATATTTATAATAAAACATGTATTGTGTGAAATCACTTCATAGGAGCTGTTTACTATGCTTGCAAAAGTCCAGATTTTTGCCTTGATTTCGGCTTTGGTTTTAGGGGGCTCTGCGGCCACAATGGCCATGACCCAAGATGATATTATCTTTAATCCTTTTCGGAAAGATCCCGACAAGGTAACGATTTTCAGGGTTTCTCTAGAAGAAGTTGAGGCACTTTATGATCATGAGGTTTATGTCACCATTACCTCTGAAAACAGAAAACCGATTTGGGGTACGTTGGTGCTCATACCTCCGAAACATGAATTTGAGGAATGTCCCGAGTGGGAGGAGGATAAAGATCATTGCCATCATGAAGAAGAAAATGAGTGCTGCCATGACGAGGATGAAAAAGAAGAGAGAGAAAGACATGAGGAGGAAGAGCGGCGTGAAAAGGAGGAAGAAAAAGAAGAAAGGGAAGGGCATGATGAGGAGATAGAGGACAAAGAAGAGGAAGAGCATCATGAAAAAGAGGGAAAGGAAGAGAGAGAAGGACAGGAAGAAGAACAGCGTAAAAAAGAAGAGGAAGATTGGGGGTGCGAACCAAAGCGAGAAAAACAGTATAGAAAACCCGACCCCTTCAAATTCAATTTCAAAGAGGGAAAAGGCAGGCTGCTCCTTTTCAAAAGCAGTCACAAGTTCCTCGGTTTTACAGCGGAAATCACGGTTTTTTCCAAAGAGAAGGCAAAGGTTGTTCCATTTATCTTCGTAAAGGATACCAAGGTTTTCATCTATCCTGACACCATGGATGACGACGGAAACAGGTACTGCGAGATAGAGGAGCTCAAGGAAGGGGCGAGATATGGATTCGAGGATCAATTTGAAAGCGTCGAATTCGAATGCGACTGGGACTACGATGATGTCGTGCTTAATCACATGGTTTTCTATAAGGATCATAACCATAAGGAAGATGTCAGGGTGTTCCGGCTCAAGGTGAGATGGGGGCAGCTTGACGGCTTCAATTCAGAGCATGAAAAGATGATACCTTGGGACGGCTCCGTTTTTGTGGGATGCGGCAGGGTGGAACTAATAAGGCCCCTTTTCTTCGAACGCGATGGAAAATACGAACACGGCGGTGATGACCTTATTTTCAAGAAAAACAGCAAAAGCGAGATACAATTTCGCTCCTCAACAACCGTGCATTGGGACGGCATAGTAGTGAGAATCATCGTCCCCGAGAATCGTCCGCAAACCCATGTTGCGATTCATACGGCCCAGTGGTCCGGTGTATTCGATGTGGAGATACTGGGCAGTCTACATGAGAGATTTTTCATCAACGATCTAGGCGATGAGATAGAAATAAACGGTTTTGAGGTTGAAAAAGAACGTTTTTGGGAAAGACATGAGCTGGAGGAAGAAAACGAGCCGGAACACGATGAGGACGGAGAATCCCTTCACTGATACTCCCGGAATATTGAATCGACTGCCAAGGCATGAATCCATTTTAATCCTTTGTTGACACCTCTTTTTATGATCCAGATTAAATAAGAATCTTCATCTGCTCAAGGTTCTCAACCAATTCACTCATATATTCATTCGTATTCTCTAGCCTGGTTTCATAGCCGTGCTCTGGGCAGTAGTACACCCCTAATGTAGTATTGTACTGGGCGTTTTTTTCGCAAACACTGCATTTAACGTTCAAGTGCATCCCTCTCTTTATGTAGGTTGTTAGACGATTTGTCTGACACCGTATACACTTCAAAATATATAAATATTTCGCTAGAAAGCCGGTGATACGAGGGAAACGAAAGATATATATACTATCAGTCACATATATGCTACTGTCTGACAAAATGTCAGATATAACATTGGGATGGGATAACATGTTCTTGCGCAGAAAGTACGACCCAGTATACCACGATTCCACAACGGATGCTCTCATGAACCAGGGCGTTTATTCGGTTCAGGGGCCTGATATGAAAGAGAAAAAAATAGGTTTTTTCTCAAAGGAGCACAACATACTAACCGGTATGTGGTATGTGTTCATTTTATCGATTTTGCTATGGTGGCTCCCTGTTTTTGGCCAGATGATAGCAGGATATTTGGGTGGCCGAAAGGCCGGTTCCCCTGCAAAAGGTGTCCTGGTGGCCGTTATACCAGTTTTCATCATAGTCCTGATTCTGGTGGCATTTGATATGGGAATGCTGCCGTTTCTTGGTGCAATTGCGGGGATTCCCGGTTGGTTTATGGGCGGTGTCAAAAGCATTTCCCCACACGCAGCATCCTATGTTGCAGGGATTTACTCTAGCCTCATGCCATTGGTCGGCCTGAACGGTAACGGTTTCTTTATCGTTGTGGTTTTTGGCCTGATAGGTGGAATGATGGCCGATATGAACAAAAAAGAGATCCTTCGTGCCACAGGCAACACGCACTTCTATGATGATTTCTTAGGAAGATTCTCGGGGGCCAGTTTAAGCAAACTTGCAGACATGGTGGCCGAGAGGGTCATTTGGACACTTGGCACCATAGATCACGGCAGCAGAAGCCTGCTACCCACGAGGCATAGAGAGCCGACACCATTAGGTTTTGAGGAACTACAAAGGCTGCCTTCGACAACCTCATCATATTCCTCGCTTTCCCAATGGAACGAGCCTGTCTCATATCAACCTGAGAGGGCCTTTGGATACGATGAGCCGCCACGGGATGACGGTTATATCCACAGGGAAAATCCTGATTTTGAGGAGGCTCCCCTGATATCTTGGGACAGAAGAGAGGATTCAAGGTATTATGACGATGACTGGGATATCAATCATTATGATTTGACCGAGGACTCCATGACAGATACTTGGATAGATCATAAAAGGAGCACCAACAAAAAGAAACCCAAAAAACGATCGGGGCGAAGTTCCAACAACCGCTCCAAGAAACTGAGCGATTACAAGAAGGTTTCATCATCTAAGGTCAAGACAAAAAGAGATGCAGTTGTATATGACGGAAAAGGCAATCTGATGGATGAGGGGGAAGAGAAAAAAAGGCCTAAATCAAAAAGAACGCCATCCAAAAAGAAGCAGCCCTCTATCGTTACGAGAGCCCTGGCCACCGATAAGGCGCTTAAGGAGGCGGAGTCCGAACCCGAACCTGAACTTTCAATTTTGGAAGTAAAGGAGGAAAAAGAGACTAAGAAGGGCAAAGCATCGCAGTCCTATGAGAGGCTGTAAAAACGAAAATGTGGTGTAATCGATGTAAATAACCTATTGGATCGTATCACCCAGGACATCGGCAATCTTCTCAAGCATCTTCTTGTCCTCGATAGCAAAAGCATCGGGCAAATCACTGTCTATATCTATCTCACCGATGATCCTGTCGCCCTTCCAGATAGGAACGACGATCTCAGATTTTGTCTCCACACTGCATGCGATATAACGGTTGTCAGCAGAAACATCGGAGACAATGATCGTCTGCTCGTCCACCACAGCAGCGCCGCATATGCCCTGCCCGATTTTTATCTTCGTATGTTCTGTGGGTCTTCCTAGAAAGTGCTTAAGAACCAAATTATCGCCCTCGACAAGGTATATTCCCACCCAATGATAGTGAGTGACCTCTTTCAGTATCTTAACAACCTGTTCAAGGATATTCTCGCTATTTTCAACAGAATAGAGGATTCTATCCAATATTTTGCTCTCGTCGAATCTCTTTTGGGGCCCTTTTTGCATGTTCCCCAAATATCGGTGGGCGTTTATATCATTTCTCATTATGTAGAACAATCCTAAGTCCAAATCTCCGTAAAATGGGGTTTTTTTAGCGAAAAATCCTCTAAAACAGGAATAAAATCGATATCTTCAAATAAAACCAGAATTTTTATTAACCCCAAGCTCATATATGGCGAATCAGGAAGAAAAACGGGGTGTGAAAAACGCCGACAAATGAAACCTATAAACTCATCAAGAAGCTTTCCGATGCTTTCGGTGTGAGCGGTAATGAAGACAAAGTCAGAAAGATAATTCAGGGTAAAATCAAATCCTATGTTGACGAGATCGAGACCGACAGGATGGGCAACCTGATTTGCAGAAAGAACGGAAGGGATAAGGACTCGGTCCTGATACTTGCGGCCCACATGGACGAAATAGGCCTGATGACCAGGGAAATCGACAAGTACGGGCACATCTTTTTTTCCAAGGTAGGAGCGCTGAGTAAGCAGACGCTCCTCGGTCAGAAGGTGCATATACAAGGGACGAAGAAGGAGATACACGGTGTGATTACCCATAAGAAACTGCATATCGGCGACGAATCCGAAGGATTTCCAGAGGAAGCGGAACTTTATGTGGATACAGGAATCAGCAAGGACCAATTGATGGCCATGGGAATAGGGATAGGTACCTACATCGTACCGGAAAGAAAGACGGAGTTTTTAGGGGATGGCAAGATAATCTCCGGAAAGGCCCTGGATGATCGCCTCGGCTGCACTATACTGATTCGATTGGCTGAAGCCGTGAAAAAACCGGATACAAACATATACTATGTCTTTACTGCCCAGGAGGAAATCGGCATGTACGGTGCCAAAACCTCGATGTACAAGATCGATGCCACCTGCGCCCTTGCGGTGGACGTCTCCTTTGCCACCGATTTTTCGGACTCCGGGATACAGCTGGGAAAAGGCCCTGTTATCACCATAAAGGACAGCGATCTCATTGCCAATAGAAGCCTTGTGGATTCACTGATTAAACTGGCTAAAAAGAGGCGGATACCTTATCAGCTGGAGGTGAGCGACATCGGCACCACAGATGCCTTATATCTTTCAATCACCAAAGGTGGCCTACCTGCCACGGCCGTTGGCGTGCCCATACGCAATCCCCATTCCACGATTTCCATTGCCAATCTCAGGGATGTGAAGAACTGCATCCGGCTTTTAAAGGCTTTCTCGGAGCATCCGCCTGCGCTATGATCGTTGTGGTTCTCAAGTTCTTTTGCCCTTGACTATAAATAGCCTGAAACCTATTCAGAGCCGGTTTTTACGATGGTAGGCAGGATAAAGGTTCTGGATGACAGGGTGGTATCCCAAATAGCGGCAGGAGAGGTCGTGGAAAGACCGTCATCGGTGGTCAAGGAACTGGTTGAGAACTCCATAGATGCGGATGCATCCCGAATTGTGATAGAAATAGACGATGGTGGGAAAAAGAAGATAAAAGTGACTGATGACGGTGTTGGGTTGGAAAAAGAAGATGCAGAACTGGCTTTTTTTCGCCATTCAACCAGCAAGATATCAACCTTGAGGGATTTGGAATCCATAACCTCCCTTGGCTTTAGAGGTGAGGCCTTGGCAAGCATCGCGGCCGTTTCTAAGGTAACGTTTTTAACCAAACCGCGGGATGAAAAAATCGAAGTCGGATGCGAGGTTTTTATCGAGGGCGGCAGGATAAGGCACGTGAAGGATGCGGCCTGTAATGAAGGCACCACGGTGATTGTAGAGGATCTGTTCTACAACACGCCGGCACGAAGGAAGTTCCTGAAGACCACCAGGGCAGAACTTGCCAAAATCACGGATATCGTCACCCGTTTTGCGCTGATTCATCCCCAGATTTACTTTAAATTGATACACAACGGCTCTGAGATCATAAACACTCCAAAGGCCAATACCCCTCTGGATAACATCATCCACATCTACGGCAAGGACATCGCAAAGGAGATGCTAGCCGTTGATCATTTTGAAAACGAGATGAAAATTGAAGGCTTCATCTCCAAACCTAAAGTCACCAGGAAAACCCCCTCTCATATCTCGATATTCGTAAATGGGCGGTACATCACTTCCAAACTGTTGTCTTCCGCAATAAAGGAAGGCTATCACAATCTTATCATGAAGAACAGGTACCCCATCGCCGTGATTTCCCTTTCCATTCATCCGAGGAAGGTGGACGTGAATGTTCATCCAACAAAGCTCGAAATCAAGTTCCAGGAGGAGAAGAAGGTATATGATTCACTTTCTGCCGCTGTAAGAAACACCCTGCAATCCAAATCCTTGATTCCGGATGTGGGTGAAATCACTCTCAAAACACCGATAATCGAAGCCTTCGAGGTCCTTAAGGAAGAAGGACTTATCCCAAAAGACGGGATGGTACCTGTAATCGAGGCAAAAAAGCAGGTGAATATCCACGAGTTCGATTCGGAATTCAAAGCAAAAGCAGAACCTTATCCCACAATTTCTGAGGAGACAACACACATTCCAAAAATGACATTGATTGGTCAGATACTCAATACATATATCGTCGCACAAAGCGGTGAGAACATATTGATAATCGATCAGCATGCAGCACCTGAACGCGTTTTGTTTGAAAGGCTGAGTGATAATCAAAAAGAAGAGGGAAAAAAAAGCCAGGAATTACTCTCTCCAATAACCATCGAGCTAAATCCTGAGCAAAGCGGCTTCGTTTCTGCAAAGGCAAAGATGCTGGATTCCCTGGGCTTTAAAATAGAGCATTTCGGAGGGAACACCTATCAGGTCAGGAGTGTTCCCGTGGTGCTTACGAACACCGAGAACAAGAATGCGGTATACGATATCATCGATGAACTTGCCTTGATGGGAAAGACCAAAAAAGAAGAGGTGCTCAGGGAAAAGGCCATGGCAGTTGTGGCATGTCACAGCGCGATCCGCGGTGGGGACGAGCTCTCGTATACCCAGATGAAGAAACTGGTGGAGAGTCTTTACACCACCGAAAATGCCGAAAGCTGTCCACACGGCAGGCCCTCTATATTGTTAATGTCAAGGGCGGAGCTCGAGAAGAAATTCAAAAGAAAATAAAAAAAATGGTGCCGTGGGAGGGAGGGACTTTCGGCACCAAATCGGGGGATTTAATCCTAATTTGATGGAAATCTGAATTATCATTCTAGAGGATTTTATCCTCTTTTATCGTGTTTTTTTATTATCACCTCCGTATTGTCACGTGCATAAATATGAAAATCGATTTAAATAAGGATTTTGGGGGAATTCCCTGGGGCTGCCCTTCGAGTTCTATTCCTCTTCCTCGCCCTCGCACTCTCCGCATGCGAACTCTACGGACCCAAAATAAAGTTCGCAATCGTTGCTTCCCTCACTGGCCTCCCTTGTGTCGCACCAAATGCCGTAGGCAGTGGTGTTGGTGGCGCAAATACCGATGTAGTCTCCAATAAAAGGTTCAGAACCAACGCCATTATTGCCGTCGAAGGATACTGTGGTTATGTTAGTCTGGAAGGTATACTCCTCACCGCCGTCTTTCGATAAAGCGTAGTAAATATGCATCATGGTATTATCCTCGTCATCCCTTCTATCGTAATATATCAAATGTACATAGCCTTGGGGTGAAACCGCCACAGCGGAAAAGAACTGGTCCTTACCGTTTCCCTCGGTATCATTGTTCACCCGAATGGGTTCGGACCATGTACTCCCTCCGTCTCTGCTATAAATCATCAAAATATCGGCATCGCCGGTGCGATAGTCATTCCAAGTGACATAAAGGCTACCGCTGGTATTGGTATCGCTTAAATCAACAGCCGACATGAGGAGCGTCGGAGTACGATAATCATTCCCTTCCATGTAACGCGGGATTTCTATCACTTCGCAAATGGATTCAGGAGTGGAAAAGGACTGCCCTTCATCTGTTGAGTATGTATAGCGGACCTGTCCGGCATCAAAATCGACCCATAGTATATGAACCGTGCCATCTGGTGTTACCTGTATTGTGGAGCCGTGCCCTCCAAATTCACGAACCTGAAACTCTGATATGACCATGGGCGTTGTGAACGATTCGCCATTGTCGGTGGACCTGGAGAATAGTACGTTCGCCATCGAAAGGGCTGTGAACACGACCCAGACAACATACACATTGCCGTTGTTCATATCCACTGCCATCCATTCCTTGTCATGGAATGAGATCAAGGCCTGCATTGCAGTTACTATAACGTTTATTTGGCTGGAAGGAAATGTTTCGCCACCATCGGTTGATTTGGCTACGAATATTCCATCTGCACGTCCAAGATTAAAGCCAAAACCAAAGGGGTTTATGGGATTCCTGTCCCTTTTTGCCATAAGGCCCGAGATGAAGACATCCCCATCCGAATCGAAGCACACCACCGGATCCCCTGCAAGATCAAAACCCGTAAGTGGAGATATAGGTCCTCCGAGATAGCCTGGGATCAGATCCCGAAACCAAGTCTCCCCTCCGTCCCAGGAGACATAGTATCCCACCCAGGCATCACCGTTTGGAGTGCCGTAATCGTTACCCCCGGCCACGATATGCAATGGATCGTTGGGATCCACTGCTATGCCAGGCTCGTTGTTGTTCTCGGGGACCGAGGTCACAGCCACATTCTCCCCGATTTTTATTTTAAATTCCTCTTCGAAGATCTCACCTCTTATGGATGGAGACTCGTAGAAGGCAAGAGAGGCGATAAACGTTCCAGTGAGTAGAATAAGGACGACTATCACGGCCATTAACTTATTGTTACCGGAGAGCAACTCACCTGATTCTTCAGCCATATGGTGTGTAATATTGTTGTAAAGATATTTAATTGTTATTGGCATCGATAGGAGAAAATCATCCGAGAAATCCCCTGATTGCCCTCTTTTTATTGAAAACCCAGATAAGGCTCGAATATCGAAAAGAAAGTTATTACCCGCAAAATCCTTTTATGCTCCCCCGTAGTTATGCTGCCCGAATAATGCCACTGTAGCTTAGCGGTTTGGAGGCGCCCTAACGAGCCCCTCTGCACCGACAAAGCTACTCACATCAAATACATATGCCACTGTAGCTTAGCGGTAGAGCGGCTGATTCGTAACCCTCGACCCTTTCAGAAAGCGTCGACGGAAACGAGTGCCATGAATGGCACATGCATTGCTTCGCAATGCCTTATTACCTCGCATCCTTAGGATGCTCGGTCATATGGCAAATAAAAAAGGAAAGTCAAGAGGGAGAAATATCAGCAGATCAGGGGTTCAAATCCCTTCAGTGGCTCTATTTTTAC
>CP070739.1:842160-857715 GCA_020347705.1 Methanomassiliicoccales archaeon
ATATGCAGATGCTTAACACCGAGCATCGTCAAGGTGGTTTCGAACCAATGGTTCATGGCCTATGGAAGTGAAAAGTGGAAGAAGGGGGCCCACTCAGCATTGGGTGGTTTAAAACTGTATCCCGAAGGCGTAAGAAAGCAGTTCGATTATGTGTTAGACTGGCTCAACGACTGGGCCTGCACAAGGGAATTCGGGCTCGGAACAAGGCTGCCTTGGGATGAGAATTGGGTCATCGAGTCCCTCTCGGATTCCACGATATACATGGCCTACTACACGATATCCAAGTACCTGGAGCACGAGAAATTAATTGCAGAAGAAAAGATAAGCGACACCTTCTTCAATTACGTATTTTTAGGTGATGGTGATCCAACGGCTCTTTCCAAGGAATTGGGAATATCGGAGCCAAAACTGGTGGAAATGAAGAACGAGTTCGAATACTGGTATCCCTTTGATCTCAGAATCTCTGGAAAGGACCTGGTGCAGAACCACCTTTCATTCTGCCTTTTCAATCATGTTGCAATATTTCCGGAAAAACACTGGCCAAAGGGCTTTAGTGTGAACGGCTGGGTTTTGGTATCCGGTGCCAAGATGAGCAAATCCGCTGGAAATTTTTATCCCTTGAGGGAGATACTGGATAAATTCGGGGTAGACGGCACCAGGCTCACTCTGACATACAGCGGCGAGGGTATCGACGATCCCAACTACAACATGGACTTCGCATCCGGAGCATATACACGCCTCGTTGCATTAAGGGACTTTGCCATCAACAACTACGACAATGGTAGAGAAAAGAGAATAGGTATCGACAGTTGGTTCGAATCCATTCTGGAAAGGACGGTAAAAGAGACCAACGAAGTAATGGAAGAGATGAACTTCAGAACCGCGTTGAAAATCGGGTACTTCGACCTGCAGAGACATCTGAAATGGTATCTCAGGCGCTGCCTTGGCCGGTGTAATAAAACCATAATAAACGATTTTATAAAGATACAAACTAAGATTCTTGCCCCCATTGCACCTCATACCTGCGAGGAGATCTGGGAAAAACTCGGTGAAGGCGGTTTTATCTCGTCGGCAGAATACCCGAAAGCCGATTCCGAAAAAATAAACCCAACCATAGAAGCCTCAGAGGACTTCCTCATAAACACCATATCCGATATCAACGAGATACTGAGGGTAACACGTATCAAACCTAAAAAGATAGTGCTTTACACACCCTCGGAATGGAAATATGATATGTATCATATGGCCTTGGAAATGGCCCGAGAAAAGCAACTGAGTGTAAACGAATTGATGAAAAAAGCAATGTCCCACGAGAATATTAAAATTCATTCTAAGGAGGCGGCTCAGTACGCGAAAAAATTGGCGGAGAATCTGGGAAACAGGGGTCCTGATGACCTCTTAAGACTGAGCGTGACCATAGACGAGAAGGGATATCTTCTTGAAGCGAGGGACTTCTTAAAACACGAGCTTAAATGCGAGGTCGAGGTGTTTTCAATGGACGACGAGACTTTGTACGACCCGCAGGGAAAAGCAAAATCAGCCGTGCCTGGAAGATGCGCTATTTTTGTGGAATAGGCGCGATCAATCCTTCGTATAGATCATTCCGGATCCCCCATCCACCGTGATTTTCTGCCCGTCCTTTAATCTTCGAGTGGCATTTTTCACCCCTAAAACGGCCGGAATTCCGTATTCTCTTGCCACCACCGCACCGTGGGAAAGCAAACCTCCCACCTCAGTAACAACAGCCTTTGCCATTATGAATAAGGGGGTCCAGGATGGGTTTGTGGTGGGGGCGATCAAGATTTCACCCTCCTTGAACCTGCTGAAATCCCCGATATCCAATATGATCTTTGCAGTACCCGAAGCTATTCCCGGGCTTCCGGCTATCCCTTTGAGTATTTCTTTTTCGGTCCATTCTTTGGCTCCGTCCTTGGTGATCAACGATGGGGGTTCTACCTTCTTGAACGATTCGAATTCCTTTTTCCTTTCTTCCACCATCATCTGTATATGCCTTTCTCTTGAACCTGAAACGATGCTCCGTATCTCTTCTATTTTCAAAAAGAATACATCAGAGGGCTCTTTGATGATCCCCATTTCCACAAAACGTGAGCCGATTTCCAAAACTATGGCCCGTGCGATGGGATAGCCCTGACCTATGTAGAATTGCTGGTTCTCTCTCAGCATCATGTACTTCTGCGTAAGCTGAAGCAGTCTCTTAAAAACGAGCCTTTTTACAGGAAATATTCTGTCCAAGGCTCGAACATTGAGGCTTTCGAATACGAGCCTTGTTGCATTTTCCCTTTCCTTTATACCTTTTTTTTCCATCTCATTGGGATTCGAGGAAGTAGCGCTGGATAAATAGGCTCTTATCAGCTCCAACACCAGATCGGGATCATCACCCCAGGAAGGATAAATCAGGTCGTACTTTGGAGAGCGATGACCGTATGTCCTTAGGAACTTATGAAAATCGTTTAAAAAATCCTTGCCGTCCTTTTTTGTATGGAGCAAAGCCACCATGTGACGATAATTTCCGGAAGAAATTTCGGTATAGATCAATTCCGATTCCTTTGCCTTCATGGCCAGACGCCAAAGCTCCTTGTTGGTTTCAAGGGTCTTGTTTTCCCATAAGGCAGATACCAATTTTGGACTTAACAAATCAGCGTCATCGTCCACATACCTTCCAACGAACATTACCAGGATCTGATACAATGCCTCGCAGAATATGATGCTGAGGGCATGTGTTGCTGCGATGGAATGGGCCAAACCCAGAATATGATCCAATTGGGCGAGCAGTTCCTCAGAGGTTGCCTTTTTCATCTGAAATCTTTTTAGGGATTCGAACTCCGCAAGTATCCTTGGATATTCCCTGTCCCAATCCTTATGAACCTGGTTTACCAGAATCAAGGCCCTAAAGAATTTTGTCAGCATTGAAGGACTGAACTTGATTTTTTTTCTATCGAGTTGGGCCTGGCCCCCCATAAGAAAATCATCCACTACCCCGGGTAAGTCCTTGAATATCTTCTCAAGCTCGGTTTTGCTTACATACGGTCTGCCGTAAAATAATCTCACCATATCGGCTTCCTCGGGAAAACGAAATCCAAAGGCCCCCAGGGCCTCGAAGAAGCTTGGTATGCTCTCTTTTGCTATGGACCATGTGAAGGGAGTGAGTGGTTCCTGGACCCTCTCATCAAGAGGAGATTTCGTCCATTCCCCCTCGAGGTCCTTTAGCTCTTCCTTCGATAGTACCGGTAGAGTCCTTCCGATGCCTGTAATCGGCCTTGACTGGAGGATGAATAATCTGTCTTTATACCGGCACCATTCGATATCTTGGGGTGTTTTGTAGTGGGCCTCGATTTTCAATCCAATTCTTGCCAATTCCAGGGCCTTGTCATCGGAAATCGAGGGTATCCTTCGCTTATCCCCTGGCACTTTAACTTGTTCGGTTCCGCCTTGCATAGGGACTATCATAAAATCCTTCTCAGAGATGGTTTTTTTAACGATTTTGAGGTTCTCTTTGTTTATTATGAAGGCGTCGGGGGTTACGATGCCTGCCACGAGCCCCTCCCCTAATCCGAAAGTGGATTCGATCACAATTTCATCACCGGTTCCTTCCATTGAATTGAATGTGAACATCACCCCTGAAACGGAGGGAATCAACATCCTTTGAACCACAACGCACATGCCCACTTTCTCAGACTCGAAGCCCTGTCGCAGTCGATAGCCAATGGCCCTGGGAGTCCATAACGATGCCCAGCACTCCTTAACCTTCTGGAGAATATCCTCTTTGCCCGCAACGTTCAAAAAGGTCTCGTGCTGTCCTGCAAAACTTGCTGTGGGCAGATCCTCGGCCGTTGCAGAGGACCTGATGGCCACAGGTTCCTTTTGGTTTTCTGTCAACTTCAGCAAGGCATCTTCTATATCCTTTGTTATCGTCTGTGTTATTTCTTTGCGCAATAAAATGTCCCTTATCTTTTGAGATTTTCCCTTTAAATCGGATTGATCAGCGAAATCGATGGAATCTGCGATTTTTTGGATTTCATCCTCGTTTTCCCTTTGAAAATCATTATACGCCCGAACGGAGATGCAAAATCCAAAAGGAACTGGAAAACCACCCTGATAAAGCTCTCCCAAATTGGCCCCTTTTCCTCCTACCAAAGAAACATCCTCTCGGGAAATCTCCCCGAACCACTTGATATATGTTTCCATGGATTCACCTTGGTATTTGAAGGTGGATGCACAACAAATCTTAAAGGTGCACCTCCGACTTAAAATTTCCTTACGGTATTAAAAGGTCATATCCAATGCAGAATAATTGGTATGTATCATACTTGATACTTGGGTTTATTTCAACAGGTCCATTACAACAACGTCTCTTACGGCCTTCATATTTCTGAAAGGTAGAACAAGTCTCCCCTGGGCATCGGTTTTATACAGTCTTGGCTCGATCTCCTCCGCGGGGATTACGAGCACGTGATGCAGCTCACCGGTTGTGGTATCAACGACGAAATTCTCGATCATACCCAGGATTTGTCCTTCATTCGTCATTACGGTTTTTCCTCTTAACTCGGTTGCGAATCTTTTCAATCAAATCACCTCTTCTTTCAGGCACACCCACAACCTGTATCGCACTTCTTCCTTTTAAAACTTCCCGAAAACAGGGATTCAATACCCAAACCAAAACCCTCTTTTACATCCTTTGCGATACCTCAAGTCGTGAGGAGCATGAGTCAATTAAACCGGATAATCCACAATACCCAGGAGATAGTGACCCACGACGAGCTTGAAGCTTTATTAAAGGAGAAGGACAAACCCTCTGCTTATATCGGCATCGAGCCTTCTGGCCTTGTGCATATCGGGTCGATAATATGTATCGATAAGGTGAAGGACCTCTTGGATTCCGGTTTTAAGGTCACCATTCTACTTGCGGACTGGCATGCCTACCTCAACGATAAACTTGGCGGGGATATCGAGAGCAGCCGTGTCTGCGGGGAGTACATCAAGGACTGTTTTTTTGCCTTTGGAGTGGAGTCGAAGGACTTGGAATTCGTGTATGCCACGGACCTTTTAAACGGTATAGAATATTGGGAGAAGGTGCTCCGAATCTCCAAGAAAAGTTCACTTTCCAGAATAAAAAGGACGCTCACCATAATGGGACGGAAGGAAGATGAAGCTGATATGGACGCCTCCATGCTCATATATCCCGCTATGCAGGTTGCGGATATCTTCCAGCTGGATGTGGATGTGGCGTATGGAGGCATGGACCAGCGAAAGGCCCACATGCTCGCAAGGGATATCTCGGAAAAGCTGGGTTTGAAGAAGGTGGTAGCCATTCATACACCGCTTCTTTCAGGTCTTACAGGCGGGGGAAGAATGGATCCCATTGAAGCCAAGATGTCGAAATCCAACCCTGAGAACTCCATATTCATCCACGATTCTCTGGAGGATATTAAAAGGAAGATCAAAAAGGCCTACTGCCCTGAGGGGCAAATTGATGATAATCCAATTATCGATATCTGCCGGTACATAATATTCAACAGGAAAGAGACCATGACAATTTCAAGGCCCCAGAAATTTGGCGGTGACCTGCAGATCAACGGTTATGCTGAACTTAATGAGATATTCAGTTCCGGAGGGCTGCATCCTGAGGATTTGAAGAACGCAACCGCAACCTATCTGTCCGAAATCCTCGAATCCGCAAGAGAATATTTTGAAAAGAATCCGGAGAATTATGAGAGGGTGAGGGCAATAGATATAACCAGATAATAGTCTGTCAGGCCCTGGGCCCCTTACATCCGCAACCGCCCTCATTTACTTTTTCTATTTCAATAATAGAATCCGAGCCGCATTGGCATTTATCCGGTTTTGAACCTATGGATACTTCTTCTCCGCATTCATCACAGATCCAGACTTTCATTTTGAGTCACCTTGATTCCGATGTATCGACATTCATATATTTGAATGTAAGTAACGGCAGAGGGTAACAGAGTTCGAATATACAATTAAATACCTCTGTGCCTTTATCTTTAGCATGCAAAGGTCGGCCTCTTCTTCCACTTCTTCTTCTCAGCAGAATCTGAGTAACATGGCCATATTAATCGCAGTTTTTTCGGTCTCCTTTTCAGCCATATTCATTCGTTGGAGCAATGCACATCCATTCGTTATCGCGGCCTACAGAATGGGCATCACATGCTTATTTCTACTTCCTCTGGTTGCGGTAAGATATAAGGACGAATTCAAAAAGATACAAAAAGATGAATTGATTTTTATGGTGGCCATTGGAATGGTTTTGGCACTTCATTTTGGCGCTTGGATTTCTTCATTGGAGGAGACCTCAGTTGCAAGCTCAGTGATTTTGGTCACCTCGCATCCTCTGTTCGTTGCCATAGTATCCCATTATTTATTTCGGGAGCGGTTGAAAACCATAGGTTATATCGGTATAGTCGTGGCCTTCATCGGTATAATAGTCCTTTCAGTAGGTGATCTAGGTCTGGGAGGATCCAATTTCAGGGGTGATATTTTAGCCCTGATCGGAAGCATAGCTGCAGGAACTTACATCCTGGGAGGGAGAAAATCCAGAAGAAATATTTCTCTTGTCCCTTACGTGTTCATAGTATACGGTGTCTGCACGGTATGTCTTTTGGGGGCTTGTGCGGTTGTGGCTGCACCCCTTTATCCACTGCCCCTAGAGGAGTACGAACTCTTTATCCTAATGGCCCTTATCCCCACCATCCTGGGCCATACCTTGTACAACTACGCTCTAAAATATGTGAAAGCCCAGATAATATCGGTGAGTCTTTTAGGCGAGCCCATCGGATCCACGATTCTTGCATGGATACTTCTCGAAGAAGTTCCGCCCCAATTCACGATCATCGGAGGATGCCTTATTTTACCTGGAATATACTTGGCTTATATGGGAAGAAAGAGGAAAAACGAACGAAACCATTAGTTTTAAATTGAAGAGACCTTACTAAGCTCAGGCAAATTCAATTCATTTTCCATTCTTGCTTCTTCTCTTAGCAACCAAAGCCCAGGCCACAAGCAGTATCGGAAGCACGAAGACAGCTAAATCAAAGCTGTATACGATGGTGGCAGCAGTTATTATTCCGAAATGCTGGGTCAGCGGCATGGGAGACAGTAAAAGCACAGCAAAACCGCAGATCGTTGTGAGTGCTGAAATGAATAGCGCAGAGCCGGTGCGTTCTATTGTGGCCTGCATGGATTTTTGGGGGCTCAATTTTTTACGCTCCTCTCTGAACCTTTCGATGATATGTATCGAGTAATCTATGCCAAGGCCGATTGTCAGTGCAGTGACCATCACCGTGAAAACATTTATGGATATACCAAGAAGGTACATCGTGCCCAATATCCAGACTGTCGAGATGGCTACAGGTACAACAGCAATCAGGCCTAGTATTGGATTTCTATAAACAACCATCAGAACTAGTGCTGATAGAATCACGGAGAATGCGGTTGATACCAGCTGGCTATGCTGGAACGAATCGATTGTGGTGATGACGATTACAGTTTCACCAGTGACCTTTGCCACAACATTTTGGGTTTTAACCACGTCGTCCCTTAACTGTGTGTAAACGACGCGCGCATCGGAAGTCTTTTTTGCAGAGACGAAGATTCTTATCACCGTGGCATCGAACCTGTTCTCGTCTGTATCGTAGTGCAACACGGATTTGACCTTTTCCTGATATGTTTGATTTGTGTATAGATAATAAAAGATTCCCTGTATATCGTCCTCGGTACAGCCTGTTGCTGGTAGGCCATTTGAATTCAGATTGAATCGTATTTCGAGGCTTTGATTGCGCTTGATGGCCTCGGCCATGAACTTCCTTATGCTCTCCACCTTTACTGTCTCCTCCCCTGCCAATTGCACCTTGACGACGTGTTTGTCATCAGCTATATTACTCTCCATTGTGGCGATATTTTCGATAACCTCGGGCTTTGATATGTTACCTTCAAGGAATATATACTCCTGTGTATAGCTTGCCGAGGCAAAGTGATCGCGAATGAGATCAGTGGTTCGCATCGTGGGCCAGTCTTGTGGCACAAAATCCTCCAAGCTGAATTCCCTTTCTAATCCAGTGGCTGCGACTGCTGCAAGAGATGTGAGAACAAGAACCACGACTATAACCGGTACCGAATGTCGCTTTACCGTAAGGGCCCCGAATGTCATACCTTTGTCTAAAATGCGGGTTTTTTTCTTTCTTTTCTCGATGACCTTCCCTCCACCTCGGGAATCTAATATGTATCTTGCAGCGCATTGGAAGGTTAAGGTCAGAAAGAACGCATAGAAGATACCCAAACCCACGAGGATGCCGAAATTTCTGATGGGTATGATCCCCGAAAAGACATTGGAAAGGAATGCGATTATCGTTGTTGCTACCGCAAGAGACAACGCGGAGCCCACCATCTTCACGGACTTAGTTAATGCCGAAGAAACATCGCTACCCTTTTTCAGTTCCTCTTGGTATCTTCTGGAAATATGTACCGAGTAATCGATCCCCAGACCCACAACGAGGGGCAACACGGCCACCTCGACAACCGTGAACTCGATCCCTAACAATACCATGGTTCCAAAAGTCCATATAGCAACTATAATCAGGGTTAAAACCGGCAGCAACACATAGGTGTAGTCCCTGAAACTCACCGCAAGAACCACCACAATTAGCATGAATATCGCGATGCCAATGGTTATCGTGGTATCCCACACGCTTTGATCGACATCATATGTGAGCAGTGCGCTGCTCGTTTGTTCGACGTTTATGTGATCGAAGTGCATCTGATTTATGGTGTCCTGGACTTTTAGGCTGATTTTCTTGTACGAAGGTTCATCGTAGTCCCCGTATATCATGACCACTATGAGCGTGGTATCTGCCTTTGGATCCTCCGGATTGAAATCGGCAGGAAGGAGTGTCGCCATCAGCATCTGGACCTCTTCCATGTCGATATCGATAGGTAGCTCCCCCGTGAAATTGGCCTGATATATGGAAACTGCAAGGCTTTTGACGAACTCTATCTCGGCATCTGTGGCACTCAGTATATCCTTCGTGTCGTTGTAGACAAACAAACAACCAAGATTTATAAATCCCGCAACGCTCATAACGTCCTCTACACCTGTGACATTCTTGGCAGCGAGCGTTATATTGTACTGCTCTCTCAATGAGCTGGGAGATAGGACATCCCCCCCGTTTCGCGCCTCGGCATAAATGTAATGGTACTTAGACGCTCTTCCGAAGTTGGCGTTTACATGGTTCAGATCCCTCACTATCTCGTTATCTGGATAAAATTCCTCCCAATTCGTCAGAACCTTTATCGAGGGTAAGGTCCCGGAAAATAGTATGGTGATTACGATCACTGCCACAATGATCTGCACGGCATGAGTTTGCACCTTACCTGCGAACCCTTCTAACATCCGAAGAGTTATGGTGTGGAGCATATTTGTTAGTTATGGTGGCCTAAGGAAAAACCTCTTTAAAATTCCCTGAAAATATCTTATTTTTGACGCTCTCGGAGATGTCCGCGGCCCTGACAACCTCCATTTGCACCCTGTGGGACAGATAGGGATAATCCGAACCGAACATGATCCTGTCCTCACAGGTTTCACATGCGTATTCCAAAAGATGGACCCTACAGGTCGAGGTGTCTGAATAAATATTTTCATAATCCCTCATAAGAGAGATACAGCCTTCCTGGAGATGGCCTAAAATGATCTTCAAATCAGGAAATTTCTTCAATATCGGTTTTAGGTACCCGGGAGATGAGAACATCGTACCCGTATGTATCAAAATGATCATATCTAGGTCATTTATGGTGCCGAAAAAATCCAAAAAGAACGGATGATCCGGCCTAAAACACTCAACATACGGATGGAGCTTTACCCCTGAGAGTCCTAAACCATGGATGCGTTTGATTTCTATTTTAGCCTCCTTTCCTCTTCTGGGGTCCACCCGGCCGAAGCCAATGATCTTGTCCGCGTGTTTCTTCTGTGCTTCTGTCATCAAATCATTGAGCTCTGGGTATTTATCTCCGATATGAGGATTTGGAAAGACCACGGATTTTTGGATGTTATGAATTTCCATTACCTCAAGCACATCGTCTATGGACACCTCAGGGTTGATATAAGGAACCCATTGGGTGGAGGGGCCAAAATGCACGTGGGCGTCATATATATGATCTGCCATATGGCTGGCATTGAATTACATGCATAAGGTATTTTCTATTCTCACAATGACTCTGAGGAAGTGGCTTCTCAATTTTGATATTTATGAGAAAAATTGTATATATACTCAGGACACTCGATAATATCGTGTGGAGTAGGTTATCTTGTAGAGAATATGCTAATTTTGCATGGTCTCGATTTGTCAGTGATTGAAAAAAAACCTACCCTCTTAAAGATAGGTGATAACACGGTTAAAGAAAAAAAAGTGGACGATGCCTCTTCTGATGAGAAAAAGAGGTCCGACAACGGCATAAAGAAAAGAAAGGAGCTTTTGGAAAGGTTGATCGAAACAGCTCCAAGCATGATAATAGGCACCAATCTTCTTGGAAAAATAACGATATTCAATGAAGCAGCGGAAATGGTAACTGGGTATAATAAGAAGGAAGCCGTGGGAAAAAACCTCATTACGCTGCTCATCCCTGAGGACCAAAAGGAAGAAACGGCCGCATTATTCGAGAAACCTAAACAAGGGATCTCAATTTTCAACAGCGAAAGGCATATTATCAATAAAAACGGGGATAAACGCCTTATCTCCTGGTCAGGGGCTCCATTGGGTGACAGCGAAAATAGAATGATCGGTGAGATTTTCATAGGAAACGACATCACAGAGAAGTCGATTATGGTGAACGAAGTGATCAGGCAAAACAAGGAACTCAGCGCCATAAATTCTGTGGGCTTATCACTATTGCAATCATCAGATTTGGATACCATATTAAAGACCGTCTTAAAAAGAGCACTGAAATTATTAAATCCGGCTGGTGGAGCCGTATACATTTTGGATGAAAGGAGTAAAAGGCTTGTCTTAAGGGCCTATGAGAAAATAAGCCCAGAAACAGCAGAGGCTTTTAGCAGTTTCGAACTGGGCCATGGAATTCCTGGAAAAGCTGCAAAAGCGAAACATCATGTGCTTTTTAAAAACCTGCTATTATTCTCGGATAGAACCAGGGGGATTCTGGAAAAGGAGAGATTCAGCTCCATGGCCTTTATTCCAATCAGAACCAAAAGGGGAGTAGTGGGAGTGTTGGCCGTGGGTGCTAAGAATTCACAAAAAATATCCCCCAAAGAGATCAAGGTGTTTACCACGATATCCAATCAAATCGGTATTATCGTGGACAACATGAGGCTGGTAAAGGAACTCTCAATGGTTGGGAGGGAATGGGAAAACACTTTCAACTCAATATCAGATCCAATGCTGCTTATCAGTAAAGGTAACAAAATCCTTTGGGTAAACATCGCTTATGCGAGAATGATGAGTTCAATTCCCGAGGAACTGATAGGAAAGAGTTGCTGCGACATCTTCCATGATGCAAAAAGCCCATTACACAGCTGCATCCATAAGAAAGTGTTCGAGACACAGGTGGGTTTTTCAGATGAGATATACGACCCAAATACAGGATTGACCACGATGGTTTCATGCTCTCCCTATAAAAATGCAACGGGGGAATTGATAGGGACGTTGGTCAAGATATCTGATATAACAGAGAAAAAGGAAGCGGAGAATGAAGTTAAATACTTAAAGGAGTTCAACGAGAGCATCGTTGAGAGTCTGGGGGACGGTTTGGAGATCATAGGTCCCGATCACAAGATCCAGTTCATGAACAAGAACTTTTACGACTCGGTTGGCAAAGATGTCATCGGTAGAACCTGTTACGAGGTGCATTTTGAGAGTGAGGCCCCTTGCGAGGATTGCCCGATAACAAACGGTCTTGAGAATATGGGAATCGAGACCTTGGAATGCGAAACATCGGATGGGAATAACTTCATGATCACTCACTCGCCCCTGAAAAATCAAGACGGTAGCTATTCCGCAATTTTACTGTTTAAACGCATAACTGAAAAGAAGGTGTTACAAAAAGAACCTACGGAAACCCAAAATATCCCGAACATAACCACGATTGTCTCAGGAATCGCACATGAGGTGAATAATCCTCTGGGGGGTGTGATAAACAACGCGGAGGCGATAATGGGTGAGGACGATCCTTTGAAGATTCGGCTCTACTCGAAGGAGATCATTGACTCTGCCAATAGGATTTGTGTCCTCTTAAAAGGGATGACAGACGAGCCTATAGATCCATCGTCCCCTCCAATGGTACCTATCGATCTAAATGATATCATCATAAGATCCCTGAATACCCTTAATACCGATACAAAATTCGAGGATGTGGAGGTCGTAACAGACCTGAATCCGATTCCCAGAATCCATGGGAACCCAGTGGAAATGCTTGAGGTGTTCATAAACCTCATTTCCAAGGCCCTGGAATCCATGGAAGGTCCAGGAAAGATCTTTATCTCCACCAGGATTTTAAACGGTAGCATTCAAATGGTGCTAAAAGATGAGGGCGCTGGGATACCAAAAGAAAAGCTTGATAAGATATTCGATCCGTTCTCCACGAAGGAGAAGGGGACTGGACCGAAGATGTATGCCATCGCTAAGATATTAAAGAAGCACAACGCACCAATAAACGTTGAAAGTGAGGAGGGAAAGGGCACGTCCTTTACCATAAACTTCCCCAATGTACATGCCGCGAAGAAGAATGCATAGGTAAATTAAACCTACAAATCGATATATTTTAATCATGGTATATGCATTAACCATTAAACAATTCGCAGGCAATCCACTTTGCTGATAGAAAGGCGGGGAGTGTTTTGGCCAAAGCAACACCGATGATGCAGCAGTACGGCAGAATTAAAAACGAACATAAAGATAGCATTCTTTTCTTTCGAATGGGTGATTTCTACGAGACATTCTATGAGGACGCAAAGCTGGTTTCAAAGGAACTGGATATTGCCTTAACCTCGAGGAATAAAGGCGCTGATAAGAGAATACCGCTTGCTGGGATTCCGTATCACGCCCTAGAGCCCTACCTTGGAAAGTTGATAAAGAAAGGCTACAAGGTGGCTATCTGCGAGCAAGTGGAAGACCCAAAGGCCGCAACCGGTGTAGTAAAAAGGGAGGTCGTAAGGGTCGTCACCCCTGGGACGGTTCTCGAGAGCGGGATGCTCTCTGAGCGCGATAACAATTTTCTCATGTCCGTCGCCAAAGGAAACGAAGCAATGGGCCTTGCCTTCGTAGATGTGTCCACTGGAGAGTTTCAAACAACCCAGTTGGACGGAGAGAATCTGAACTTGAAGTTAACAACCGAGATCATGCGTTTTAAGCCCGCGGAGTGCATCATGTCAGAGAGTTTAGGCAAGGATAATGCAATCTTTCGATTGATAAAGAACTGTGACAAGAACATCCTTGTGAGTGAGTATGGGGATGAGCACTTCCACTTCGATAGGGCATATCGCACCCTGATTGCCCATTTTAAAACCATCAGTCTGGAGGGTATGGGATGTGAATCCCTACCCCTTGCGGTTCAGGCTTCTGGAGCGGCGATAAGCTATCTGCAGGAAACCCAGAAGGCGAACATAGGACATATCGATGCTTTGAGCACCTACACTACAGCAGATTATATGGTATTGGATTCCACAACACTGCGCAACCTTGAAATCACGGGGAATATCAGAGATGGCTCTACAAAAGGAACCATGCTGGAAGTGCTGGACGGCACCGCCACGCCCATGGGCAGCAGATTGATGCAAAAATGGCTATGCCGGCCCTTAATGAAGGTGGAGCCCATCAAGATGCGTCAGAACGCGGTGGAAGAGCTTGTGAATAACACCTTTTTACGGCAGGATCTTAGGGATCACCTGGGCTCGTTAAGAGATATTGAGAGGCTTACAAGCAGAATCGTTTACGGCAGTGCCAACGCAAGAGACCTTATCGCCCTGAAGGAATCCCTTATGTTGATTCCCAACATCAAATCCGCCTTTGCGGAAAATCAGCTGAAATCACTGATGCTCAAGAGGATAACAAAAGATATTGATGAGCAATCCGATGTAGTGGATTTAATAGAGAAGGCCATTGTGAATGACCCTCCTCTTACTGTGAAAGAGGGGGGATTGATAAAAAACGGGTACAACGAAAAACTCGACGAGTTACAGGAGATCGCCAGGGGGGGTAAGAAATGGGTTACCAGGCTTGAAAAGCAAGAGAGGAAAAGAACAGGCATAAAATCGCTGAGGGTGGGCTACAATAAGGTATTTGGCTACTATATCGTCGTTACAAAATCGAATTTATCACAGGTACCCGAAGATTACATAAGAAAGCAGACAGTGGCCAACTCGGAGAGGTTCATAACTCCTGACTTAAAGGAAAAGGAATCGTTGATCCTCAGTGCCCAGGAGAAGATGAACGCATTGGAATACGAACTCTTTTCTGAGGTAAGAGAGCAGGTTGCAGAGCGTTCCTCCGAGATAAGAACCTCTGCCAAGGCCATTTCGGAGCTGGACTGCCTTGTTGCACTGGCCTTCGTTGCCGTCAACAACAACTACTCGAAGCCAGAGGTCAATGAAACCGATGAGATCGTTATTTCGGAAGGCAGGCATCCGGTTATCGAGCAGTCCCTTTATTCGTCCTTCATTCCAAACGACGCCCATTTGGACTGCAAAAATAACAGGTTGATAATACTGACGGGGCCCAACATGGCAGGCAAGTCCACATATATGCGCCAGGTGGCGTTGATAACTCTCTTGGCCCAGATGGGCAGTTTCGTTCCTGCAAAATCCGCGGTAATCGGCCTAGTGGATAGGATCTTCACCAGGGTCGGGGCCTTTGATGACCTGACAAGGGGGCAAAGCACCTTCATGGTTGAGATGATCGAGCTGGGTAACATCCTCAATTGCGCCTCCAAAAAAAGCCTGATAATATTGGACGAGATAGGTAGAGGCACCAGTACATTCGACGGGCTGAGTATCGCCTGGGCCGTGGCGGAGTACATACATAACAAAAGCAAAATCGGGGCAAAAACATTGTTCGCTACGCACTATCACAATCTCACAGAGCTTGCTGAAATCTATGAAGGTGTGGCCAACTACAATATAGCCATAAAGGAGGACGAGGAGGGCATCATATTCCTGAGAAAGGTCTTACCAGGCGGGACGAACAAGAGCTACGGCATCGAGGTGGCCAAGCTTGCGGGACTGCCCTCTGAGGTGATAAATAGAGCAAACGAGGTTCTTAAGACCATCGAAGAGGAGAACATCGTCAGGGTCAGCGATGAAACCGGCGGAAAAGGCCAGGGGGAGAGGGCAGCGGTTTTGTTACCTACGAAGAAAAAGCTGACACAGCTGGTGCTCTTCGAGCCCAATCCGGTTTTGCATCCCGTAATCGAGGAAATTAAAAAACTTGACCTGGATTCCATGACACCTTTGGAGGCCTTGAATAAACTCAACGAGATGAAGAAAAAAGTAAAAGAAGAGAAAGAAAAGTGAGTAACATG
>CP070739.1:857815-860505 GCA_020347705.1 Methanomassiliicoccales archaeon
ATTATGTATAGAATGTGAGAAAGAACTGAGATCGCAAACTGAAGAACTGGAGAGATTAAAGGAAAGTAGAAGCAACATAACGATAATAACGATCAACATGAGGAAAAACCCTTATTCAGAAGATGGTAAGTCGCTGGCTGAGAATTGGTGGGGCGTGAATGTCAGCTGGCATTGGGTTGAGGATTTTGACCCCTATCCAATTGCAGGTAAATATCTTGATTATTGGAGCATAGAAGGCGGAATCTCGAATCCTACTATCCTTCTTATTGATGAAGAACAGAATGTCGTAGGTGTTTATCATGTTTACCAAATGGGGAAAGGAGAGATAGACGGGATTCAGGATGCCGAAACACTTTCTGAGAAAATCGATAAAATAGAACGAGGTGAATGGGAAGGATTTGAAGGAGAGATATCACAACAAAGCATTTCATTTCTCGGAATGTTTGCCCTGGGGATTATTACATCCTTATCGCCTTGCTCAGTAGCCCTATTGATTACCATGTTCTCTTTTATAATGACCTCCTCTGAAAAAGAGGAAAAGAATGTAGAGGAGGATGGCTCATCCTCAAGAGAGGGATTGATTATTGGAGTCGCCTTCACCCTAGGAATGGCTCTTGTCTTTTTCATAATTGGACTTTTCATATCATATTTAGGTGTGTTTGTTCGGGCATCTCCATTTTTTTATTTATTTGCAGGCATTCTCCTGGTTATTTTCGGTATAAATAATGTCAAATCAATAGGCGAAATGATTGAACCATTGCGTAACCTATTTAGGGGAAATGATCAAGATGAAGAAACTGGGGAGATAAATGAGAAAAAGGGCTTCATGGCAAGAATCACTAATTTTACCGTTATTCTGTTTCGCCACTCCACATTTCTCGGTGCGTTCTTCCTGGGTATATTCTTCGCACTGGGATGGGCACCGTGTGCAATATCGCTTGTATTTCCAGTGCTTATATGGATGGTATCGCAGGACATATCTGTTCTTATGGGGGCGCTAATGCTCTTCGTTTTTGGGTTAGGGCATGGAATACCGATCATCCCCATATCAACAGTTTCTAGAACGGTTAGAGCGAATATTGGCCAAAGGTATATCTCAATAGGAAAGTGGATAACAAAGATATTTGGTATAGTGGTGATAATCCTTGGGTTTATTTTCGCTGCTAGGTTTTTTGATTATTATCTATGGTAGAAAAGTACCGAAAGGTTTAAAAATATTTGGTGAATTTCTATGTTTTCTTTATAGGAATGGTCTCAATGTATAAAATCCTGATGATATGTTAGGCCTTTTTCCTTCATCGACTATATAAACCCTCTCCAAATCCTTATATAGTTAGAGAAGTCCAAGCGGCTGAGCCCTTAAAACTAAAAATGACCATCATATACCCAAACAGAAAAATGAACATGGACGAATCTCGGATATCTCAACAGCTAAAAAGTTGGAATTTACACCTTAAGTTGTTTTAAAAATTATAAAGAAAATTTACTGGTATCTCAAGGCATCGCCTGGTTTTAGCCTGATTGCCCTCAGAAGCGGTGCCTGGATAATAGCAATGGTCCCAATCAAAGCTATCAAAAAGGAATATGCGATATACTGAAGCGGGAAGTGCAGGTAAATCTGTAATTTCATTGCATCTGCCACCATTTCCGTTAAAATATATGATATTATATATCCAACAGGGATACCAATTACCCAACCGATTATTGAAAGAAATACGCCTTCTATACAAAACATAGCCCAGATATTTGTCGATTTTGAACCTATGCACCGCATCATTCCGATTTCTTTTATTCTATCTATTACATTCATTGTGAGCGTGCTCATAAGGCCTATCATGCTGATGAAAATAACAAGTAAACTCACTATAAAAAACAAGTCCAAAACTCCTTGGTATTGTGCTTTTTCCAGTTCCTCCAACACATAATGGATTTGATTATTTACCACAAAACCCCTAGCCAACAATGTTTCCTCTATTCTTGTAGAGACTTTATCTATTTCGTTATGATTTGAACTTTCTGTGTGAATTAAAAATCCTGAGACTGTATCGTTGATCCGTAGAATGTCTTGAAGCGTAGACAATGGAGCTAAGACTGCCTGACCTTCATCCATTAAGCTCGATTGAAGACCGATAATCTTAAATTCAAATTCCCCGGTTGCGGTCATTAATGCAACCTCATCCCCGACATCTAAATCCTCTAATTCTGCAAGTGCTTCGCCAATTAACAAAACTCTTGTATTATTTTCCTGGTCTTCTTGGGTAAACCATCTACTAGGAGATGGGGCGGTAGTTTTCTCGTGAGCCCACATTTGTGTATCGTAATTATATCCCCAAATCTCGATTGGACGGTCATTTATCTGGGCGAATGTTGTTAAATATGGCTCTACAAGTTCCACACCATCTATATTCTCAATAATGGAGGCGTGATTTTCATATAATTGATTTGCACCACCACCCTGGGATATAACCCTTATATCCCACGACCTGTCGCCCCATGCTCCAGATACTGCAATTTGCAACGAATATCCAAAGGTCACCAATCCTAGAAAGACTCCAACTGCCATTGCCACTTGGATTATGGTGGTGGCACTCCGTCCTTTCTTTCTAGCAGCGTTGCGCAGACCCATTTGTACCGTTCTTGGCAGGTTTTTCATACGCATCAGTAACCTGTCCAGCGCTCCTTTTCCATAC
>CP070739.1:860605-863772 GCA_020347705.1 Methanomassiliicoccales archaeon
CTCTGAAACTCTTAAACCAGTTGAAGTAACTAAATTTATAACCAACCATTGTCTAATATGTCCTTGTCTTCCTTTTTTTAAATCAATTATCGCTCTATCCCTGCAAACACTCCTTAACAATCTGACTTCATCTTCAGACATATATTTTTCCCGGTCAATTGTTTGAATTTTTGATGGTGACATTTTATTTTCTCCTTGATACTTGATTATATTTTATATATTATTAGTTCTTTTTTATATAATATAATAAGATAATTTCTCAAAATCAAAAAATATTTTATATATTATGTAGATAATCTATAAAATAATATTCCGAAAAAAATGTTTGAAATATTAAAAATACTTTATAAGATGCAAAGCAGAAAATGGTTAAATTTTGCAATTTATGAAGTATAAAGAAATGTTATTTTTTAACCCCCTACCTTCAAAATGGCACTTGTCGGATATGGTTATAGTGGGCTCTTAAATATGCAGTATAATTTTTTATATTCTTGGAATTGTTATTATAAATTAGTAGGTTTCAAGTATAATTATTGATCTTGAGAAGCAAAGTTATGAAAAAATACTTGAAATAGTAAAATATATACCTTAATTTTTAAAGGAAAATGTCCAAAATGTTCTGACGACGTACACTTCTGTGTGAACTGGATTTCTTGAGGTCTTTGCTTTTACTTCAAATATTAGAAGATTACGTTTATATAAAATTGAAATATCTGTTTCAAATTCTCTTGAATTTTTATAACCAAAATATGCAATATATATTTTTCAATCCAAGTCGGAGTGGATGTTCATCTTTTCAGTGCGTCAATACTATAATGATCCGATAGAACAAATTACAAACTTTGGTAGAGTTGCTTTTTTTTAAAGGATAAAGATTCTGGTGAATTTTTTATTGGCTACTCAGACCTGGCGAATCCTGGTTAATATGAGTATGATCTCGGTCATTCAATATATGGACCATAAAAGCTCTTGTTTATATTTTCTATTGTTGGCTGTTTTTGGTAAAATTACATACAATGTGGCACATCGTACCTTGTGCAATCGGAGTATTGCATTCACCTGCATTTTGTTGCTGATCCCGACATTACAGCTGCGGTCGTTTCAAAATTTGCCGGCTGATTTGGATGAGCCCCGAATTATTACAGCCAACCGTCTTGCTGAGAACGAAAGTGTTCGCCTGGACGGCCGTCTTAACGAACCTATCTGGCATCGATCGATACCAGCGACTGATTTTCTACAGCAAGAACCTAAGGAAGGGGAAGCTGCTACCGAGCAGACAGAGGTCTACGTGCTGTACGATAGCGACGACTTTTACATTGGTGCAATCCTATACGACAGTGACGTTGATGGCATCCTTGCTTATCAGAAGCAGCGCGATGCAAGTCTCGGTACTGACGACCGGTTTATGTTAATCCTCGATACATTCCTGGACGGCAGAACGGGATACTACTTCGAAATCAATCCCGCGGGATTAATGAGCGATGATCTGCTCACCACTGGATCCGTTTTTGGTGTCAATAAATCATGGGATGGAATTTGGGAAACTCATACTACAATTCGGCAAGATGGATGGTCTGCGGAGATTCGCATCCCATTTCGAACTCTTAACTTCGATCCTGAGCGTGACACATGGGGAATTAATTTCCAGCGCACTGTGCGCCGAAAGAACGAAGAGACACTCTGGAGCGGATATCGCCGAAACCAAGGGATCTACCGCCCAGTTCATGCAGGCAAACTTACAGGGCTCCGAGGGATTTCCCAGGGCATAGGTTTCGAAGCCAAGCCATACACTCTTGCTGGCTGGCGCAATATGCCAAACCAGGAACTTCAAACGAGCCTCCCCACTGATATGGGAGTTGATCTATCGTACAGCATTACACCAAACCTCCGTGCGGCTCTGACCATCAACACCGACTTTGCTGAAGTCGAGGTTGACCAGCGAAGGGTCAATCTCACACGGTTCCCGCTTTATTTCCCAGAAAAGCGTGATTTCTTTCTTGAAGGGTCGAGCGTTTTTAGTTTTGTGCCGCGGAACGGTGTAATCCCATACTTTAGTAGACGAATCGGATTGGTAAAAGGAGAACAGATTCCAATCACCTATGGTGCTCGTCTTGGCGGACAAGCTGGTCGTTACGAACTGGGATTTATCCAGGTACATACTGGGCGACACAAGGATACACCCACCGAAGATTTCACTATCGCCCGTGTAAAGCGAACGCTTTTCCGGCAGTCGTCCATCGGTGCGATTTATACCCGAAGAGCAACCGAGATGATTGATGATAATGAAGCACCACCAGACCGGTACTTATTCGGCGTTGACCTGGACTTATTTACATCACGCTTTCTTGGCGATCGGAACCTACAATTCGAGGCGTTCGTTGTATGCCATACAGACCCTGTTGCCAGTGGGAATTTGTCCTTCTGGGATCTCTCAACTCGCGGCGTTCGTCTTAACTACCCCAATGATATTTGGAGAGGACATGTGTCGTTCCGAGAATTCGGTGATGAATTCGATCCCGCTACTGGTTTCCAAAGACGCAACGGATTTCGACGTTTTCAGCCAACCATTGCATTCACGCACAGACCAATGAGTATATCCTCGATACGGCAGTTCGATTCCGAACTTGAGTTCATATACCTGACTGACCTTTCCAGCCACCTCTTAACTCGAGAAACAAATCTGACACTGCTGGAAACCAGGTTCGAGAGCGGAGACAATCTGACACTTGAAATATCTCAGATCTTTGAGCATCTTGAGCGGGAGTTTAAGATTCATCAAGACATTATAATTCCAATAGGTAATTACAATACACTTGAGTGGAAGTTGATAGGACGCACAGCCAGCTATCGCTCTGTTTCAGGCAATGTAGAGCTTTCCAGAGGGGAGTTCTGGTCGGGCAATAGATCGCAATACGGATTTGGATTTACAGTTAAGCCCTATCCTGGCTTAAGCTTTACGACCGAAGCCGAAAAGAACGACGTTAGCTTGGTAGAGGGAAATTTCTCCACACATCTCTTCCGTCTGATAGGTTCCTGGCACAGCTCCCCATGGACATCAGTTATCGGAAATCTTCAATACGATGACGTAAGTAAAATCCTGGGGTTGTTTGCCAGATTCCGGTTTATCATCCGTCCGGGGAGCGACCTATTTATCGTATACACACACA
>CP070739.1:863872-866387 GCA_020347705.1 Methanomassiliicoccales archaeon
CTGTTTAATTCCAATAGCAAAGGGTGTATCAGCCTCAAATGGAAGCTTTCCAGTTGTCATCTCATACAGAATAATACCCAGAGAATATATATCAGAACGCTGATCAACCTCTTTTGCTTCAACCTGTTCAGGTGACATGTATTCGGGGGTACCAATCATAACACCAGCGCCTGTGATGCCCTTGGATTTGAGAGATTGAGCAATCCCAAAATCCATAATCCGGGCATTGCCTTCCCTGTCTATCATGATGTTGCTGGGTTTCAAATCCCGGTGGACGATTCCCAGCCGATGGGCTTCGGCCAATCCATAACAAACCTGTTTGGTTATGGATACGGCGGTCCCAATAGATAATCGCCTTGTCATGCGGATCATTCTCTTCAAATCTTCGCCAGGAACGTACTCCATGGTGATGTAAAAATTGCCTTCATCTTCTCCCAGATGATACATGCGGCAGATATTTCTATGGGAAATCTTGTGGGTGATTTTGAGTTCATTGATGAATCTTTTTATGGTGTTCCGGTCTGAAGAGACAGTGGGACTGATAAGCTTGAGGGCAAGCTCCTCATTAGTCTTGGTGTCCTCGACCCTGTACACTTTACCCATCCCTCCCTTGCCGAGCTCTTCGATAATCTCATACCTACCAGAGAATACACTTCCTCTCTTTAGTTCCTCAGTTGGAGTTTCTAGGGTCTTGGTGTGCACTACCTCTTTTATCCTGGGGAGTGGAGTCGCACATTCCTTGCAGAATTTGGACTCATCAGGATTCTTTGTCTGACACTTAGGGCATTCGTTTGCCACTCTTCCCCTCCAATTATGTGATATTAGAATATTTATTTAGACGGGGAGTGTCAAATTCAAAGTGCCTTGATTTGGTACTTTAGCGAAAAGAATGGCGTTAATTGTAATATTTAGCGACATATTTGATTTATCCTGGGAAACATGGATATGGCGTGAAATAATTAATTATGCGACATGCCTAGCTGCTAGCGCTGTGATGTAAAACCTGGCACCAGGATTTCTAGAATGGGCAGCAGAATTTGGTATTGGTTGCTCTCCGTGTTATTCATAACTCCAGAGACCGTTATATTTTGGGTGGGCAGGTAGTATATGAAGGATTGAAATCCACCTGTAGTACCTGCATGCCCAAACATCTCAACATCACCCGGAAGCAAAAATTTCATCATGCCTAAACCATAGCCGGCTGAATATTTTAATACTTCAGCATCTTCTGGCGCTTCTACAAATGTCAGCATTGCATCCAAAGTTCCGGCATTCTGGAACAGCTTACCATCCCATATCTCATTGAGGAATCGAGCCAAGTCCGAAGTTGTCGTTATGAGCGCATGTCCTCCTGCAGCCCCTGCCATCGATGAGTCAATCATTGTAAAGTCAATTTGCGTCCCGCCCATGTCAAAGTAGCCGTGGGCATGATTATCCGATACAGTCAAATCACCAGGTTCAGGCAGTCGTGTGTCTTCCAAGTTCAACCGTTCGATTATGCGCTCTCGGACTTCTTCCCTCCATGAGCTCCCAGTCGCTTGTTCGATAATCAGGCCAAGCAGGTTGTAATTCGTGTTTGAGTATTGCCAACTCTCCCCAGGTGGAAAGTAAGGCTCTTGCGCCGCAGCAACATCAAGGTATTCATCAACCTTCCAGATCCTCTGGGGATCTGCGGCGATTTCACCCATCATAGCTTCGGTGAGCCAGTCCGGAATCCCGCTGGTATGATTCAATAACATACGCACCGTGATTTTGCTGCTTCCGGAAAATTTTCTCGTGCAACTTTCGGGCAATACGGCTGTCATTGAGTCATTCAACGAAAACCTCTCTTCTTCCATTAATTGGAGAATGACTACCGAGATAAAGGACTTTAATATGCTGGCCGCCCGGAACCTGTTATCAGGCTTCATGGCAGTAGTCATTTCAACGTTACTCAGACCTATCGCTCCAGCCCAGCTGCCTACCTCAGGACCACTGACGTACAGCAGTGCACCGGGAAACGTGGTGTCCGTATTTTTATAAGCATTCTCAAGTGCCATTTGCAGTTTTTCGGCAAGTTGCTCGTTATAGCCTTTCTCAGTCGGAGCTTTGCATGCAGGTAGACCTAGTACTAGAGTTGTAACGATTAAACAGATGGCCATTTTAAATTTCATAGCAAATTCCCCTTTCTAAAAATATTTTCTTAAAAAAAAGATCTTTCAGAATAAACATAACATTGTTTCCTAACATGAATCTTTTCTTTGCTCTATAGCATTCGTCAACAATAACGGAAAACTATTAGTAAGGATATGCCCCCCATTTTTCCTGCCACTTTGAGAACTAATTTTCGCTAGCATCACATTAGAATAATCAATCCTTTTTTCAAATTAGAATATACACCATAAGCAAATAGATGGGACGTTAAGCTTCTCCATATACAAGAAATATGGCGTGAAATAATTAATTTCGCGCCATATTTTTCAGCGGATTTTTAGTCCAGCCAACCGATTCTTCGCCTCATCAACGTCAGGGAGGC
>CP070739.1:866487-875234 GCA_020347705.1 Methanomassiliicoccales archaeon
CGGTGAACTTGATTATGGATCTCTTGTTACATCTGGAAGCTTTGCAGTTGGAGCATTCACTGGATCGAGCATATTATATCGTTCTTCAAATAAGATGCTTTCAGGTGAACAAGTTCTATGTGGAACTTGCTTAGATTGTGGTCATATTGAACTCTATTTAAATCCACAACAACTAAAATCAACACTTAAAAAGCCATAATCAATAAAATTGGAGCTCCTCGTCTGCTCCGAGCAGGAGGAGGGGTATGGCCTTGCGCAGGAGCGAAACGGTTTGGAGGAAGGACGAAAGGTTTATACAATCCAAACAACGTATTGAGGATGACCGAGCCAAGGTTGGGGCTTAAGGAGGCAAAGTCTAAATAAGCGATTTAAAGGCGTTTAGTCTAGTGGTGGTTGTTTTGGGCTTATTAGATAAAAAGTCAGAAACAAAAAAAGGGCAGTTAATTTTTGAGAAAAAATGGAAAAGTCCGGGAGGATTACGTCAGCATTTTTATATATTTGAAAATGGAATTGAATCACAATTTTGCAAACATAATAGTAAACAAAAAGATAAGAGAGATCCAACTAAATATTACGGAGGGCGAACATCTTGGACTACATATAAATTTGTTACTTTTGAGCAGATAACTAGCATTCATTTCATAACACTAGGAGAAAAAAATCCTTTTCGTGTCTTCAACACTTTAAGATTCGTTGTAGATTGGGGGGATGGTAAGTACTGGTTATCCGATATTGTTTTCGAGGAAGATGAAGCTGAAATCGTCTTAACAACCTTAAGCCCCTATTTTGGGAGCAGATGGAAAAAAGTGTTTGATAGAAATCGTGTTGTACTTTGGGGAAGACCCAAATCCAATTAAAAAATCAAGATAGACTAAACGACATAACAATTCAGACTTCGCCTCCCGCTCCAAGCAGGTAGGGTGAGGGTCCGGCGCAGGATGAGCAAATTTAGAATAAATATGCGAGCTAGTGCTCCGTAGGAGCACGCTGGTGAAAGGCTAGAGGGGCGGAGGAGATGCCTCGTCCGAAGGTAGGGCGTGGGCCCGTTAAGCCAGAGAGTTGCTCCCACAGATAGAAAAGACGATAAGGGAGCAATTCCATGTGAGGTCAGTCAAGGAATAGCGACGGACCGAATGTTCCGGACGGGGTCATCACTTAAGGAGGCGGTGGTGGATAATTACTAAGAGGCGCATTTTTAAAGAAAGAATTTCATTATTATTTACCAGGTAAGCCAACCGCGCGTTTTAAAATATGACTCAATTTCCCATGCCTTTTTCAATAAAATTCTATTTCTATGTCTATGAGACCGAAAATGTGATCGTCTAATTTTCGGATTTTCATGTCTATACCAAATTTTTTTCTTTCGAATAGTTCTACTCATTGCTATAGCAATGGTATTATCATTATTAAAATTCTTTGTAGAAGATTTTATGTTAACTATATTTTAATAGTATAAGTTATATAAGGCATTTAAGGTGATAAGCTGAAAGCTGTTATCTCAGTCCAAAAAGAAGGTAAATATTACATTGCCACAGATCTAGTAACAAATGTTGCAGATCAAGGGCTTACAGAGGAAGAGGCAATAAACAATTTAAAAAAGGGATTAGAGGAGCATTATCAAATTTTAATGGAAATGGCTCCAAAAGGGTCAAAAACTTCTTTTATTGAGATTGAGGTAGAGCGATATGCCAAAACTTCCGGTGCTGTCAGCCAATAAAGTTGTTAAGGCATTGAAGAGAGCTGGTTTTAAAATTGTGCGTCAATCTGGTAGTCATATTCATCTTTGGCATAATGAACGGAGAATTTTAGTTACAGTCCCTAACCATAAAGAACTAGCAAAGGGAACGTTAAATGCAATAATCAAACAATCAAAAATGGATAGAGACGATTTCTTATCTTTTATTCGTTAAATGCGCCTCGATTTTTTGCATAAACCACCGCCTCCCGCTCCGAGCAGGTAGGGTGAGGGTCCGGCGCAGGATGAGCAAATTTAGAATAAATTTGCGAGCAAGTGTAGGAGCGAAGCGACTGCACGATGGGACGAAAGATTTAAAGAATTGTAAGAACATATTGAGGACGACCGAGCCAAGGTTGGGGCTTATGGTGAACGATTGAGAGTACAGGTTGGGGGCACAACAAAACAGGAGACAGCATTAAATGTCACAGGCAGCAAATCCAACTGGCTTTATTGGAAAGACATTAGCAAAGGGCATGGCTCGGGGTCACAAGGTTTTTTATGAAAATACTGCGAAAGTGCTGGATCTTAAACCTGATGATAGATTTCTAGAAATAGGATTTGGAGCTGGATTGTTTATTAAGAGATATGCTTCTAATGTATCAAGGATTGCTGGGATAGATATCTCGGAAGACATGGTGGAATTAGCTAGCAGTATCAATAAAGATCTTATTAAATCAGGCAAGGTTGAATTTAAACAAGGAGATGTAGCATCTCTACCTTGGGACGACAATGAATTCTCTGTAGTTGTCGTAATTGAGACATTCTTCTTCTTGCCTGAACCTTTGAAATCCCTTAAAGAGATATTTCGAGTTCTAGCTCCCGGTGGCAGATTGGTCATCGAAATGGCGTTCAACAAGGACGATGGGCTGGACCATACAAAACACATTAAAAAATATGAGATGAGATTGTACAGCGCGGAAGAAATGAAACAGTTGTTGACTGAAGCTGGATTTTCTGAAGTTGAAATCCATTATTTTAAGGCTGTTAAGATGCCTTTCAAGGGTTATATTTTTCCGAGAGGAATGATTCTGAAGGCAGTAAATAGGATGAGCTAACATATTTATTGTTTTATAGTGCCCCCAACCGTTTATTAGAGGAGTGAGCCCGCTCCGAGCAGGGAGGAATATTTTTATTGATTTCGTCGAATCTTTTACGAATCATGACACATAATATATTAATATATTTAATGTGATTAGCATTGGAGGTAAAAGCCTCGTTGGGGGGTGATAGAAAGGGATAGGGTAATGGAGAAGACTCACAAATTTCCTTAAAATTTTTACCATATGCTCCTAGATTTTTTTGGAGCTGAAGCGAAAGCAACATACAGACGAAATAAGATCCAAGCCAACATAAACCAATTTCGTGGCAAAGCATTCTTTCGCAGAATGAGCGCCGAGGTGGGGCGCGATGACAGGATTTGCGCAAGCAAATCGTGGCACAAGCTGTGTGAAATAAATGAGCACAGCTATGTGAAATAAATACCAATAAGCCTGAGGAGGGAGGCAAACGTGAAAGTGAAAATGCGATCGAAGAAGGGTTTCATGGTAATAGTGGCGGTGCTATTAAGCTTCATCATGGTCACCATGTCTTTCAGCCATGTTCTAGGAAGGCCACAGAATACAAAATCTGACAAAGCCGCCATCGGTTACGTTGACTCACAGGGGGAGTTGGTCACCTACAACGTTGACGGTGTGCAGATAGAGGAAGTGACGGACCCAGCGCAAAGAGATAGTATCATAGAGAGGACTCAATACGATCCAGATTTCCAGATGCTTTTAAATGAAGTGGCACGCTATGATGCCGGTGATACTGGGCAAATCGATATAGAAATCGTTCAATTGCAGTTGTATAGTGCAGACCCCATGGTTGTGACAGCAACATTCGACAACGGAAATCTGGACAGGAAGATGACCGGGGGACAAAGAGACATCGTCCCCATTGAAATGGTCTCTTTGAGCCTGCGGTCAATCAACGATAACGACATCCACATCAGCGTCGCTTACGGTCCAAACGAGGACGAAAAGATCGTCGCAGGCGTGGTCACAAACAACAACGGAGAAATCGGGGTGGACGGTCTTGAGCACCAAGTGTACTATGTACATTGTGTTTTAATCGTACGCCACTATCCTGTATACTGGTACCTATGGTGGTATGACTCACACCATCATCCCAACTGGTTCTACGGATGGTACTTCTGGTACTGGAGGTACCATTTTTACTACCATTATTATTGGTATCCGTGGTACACCTGGTGGTGGGGTGGCTGGTACTACTGGCACTACTGGGGATATTGGTCGACCTGGTGGCCCTACTACTACCCATACCTAAGATAGCGACAACCTGAAAACAGCACCCAGCAAACTCTCTGAAACCCTCTTCTTTATTTTTTTTATTTTGTTTTATATGATTTTATATATAAATGAGTAATTTCATGGGATGGACAACATTTATGTGAGACGAAGCGAATGCCCTAGACGAAGTCATCACTTAAAGGCGAGGCGAATCACGAAAGTAATCGAGGGTTGAATTGACATGATATCCTCTCTATCATGTTTCATTAGGTTCGGTCTTTATTGTAAAATATGTGGACGATGTATAAATATAGTACGGGCACAGTTTGTCCCAACCCATCATAATATCTTTCCAGGTGAAGTGATTTGTAAGGATTGCAGATGTAATAACAATCTAGATTCGATAATAAAAGAACTTGAAAGATAATATTGGGAGAAAGATGGAATGGATAATAATGACTCATTGATAATTAGAGAGGCAAAAATAGATGACATTCCCGCAATTCAATCATTATATCGCCAAGGTGATAAATATCATGCAGAGCTCCTACCTGATGTGTTTCAAGAAACAGAGGAGGGGAGGACAAAGGATTTCATACTTTCATGGATTCAAAACGAAAAATCAGACTACTTTGTAGCAGAAATGGAGGGTAAAATTATCGGATTCATGAATATTAAACAGACAACCTCTCAAGATATTCCGATATTGAAGAGGATGGAATACGCACTAATCGATGACTTTGTCGTGGATGTGAATCATCGCTTTCAAGGGATAGGGACTGCATTATTTAAGAGGGCCAAATTATGGTCGAAGGAACACGAACTAAACAAGATACAATTGACTGTATGGGCGAAAAATGAAGCAGCAAGGAATTTTTACTTTATGCTTGGGTTCAAGGATCTTATCGGAAAGATGGAAATTGATCTGTAATCAAATGATATCAGCAGTGCTGAACCTTGACATTGGGCAGTAAAATTAAATAGAAAAAACTATTAAACTTGTGGTTAGAACCTTATTTTATTAAAGTTTCTTTACATTTGCCGCTTGTGGTCCCTTTGGGGATTCTTCAACATCGAATTCGACTTCGTCTCCTTCACGCAGTGTTGTCCCTTGAGGTAGGGCATTTCTGTGAACGAATACGTCCTTTCCGTCCTCGACCTCGATAAAGCCGTAAGATTTCATATCGTTATACCATTTTACTTTACCTTTCACTTATTTCACCTCCTCAGAAACAGAGGTTCTGTCTTTTTTTAATAAAGATATGAAAATTAAAAAATTTTCGAACCGATTTTAGAGTTGTCTAATAGGTGGAATGTTTTTTAACTTTCATCTTTATTTTCTTATTTGCATAAACTCACCACTATAATTACTTTTCGATGCCTTATATTCGATGGTAAGTCGGCCCCTTTGTATTAAAGCTAGGGTTTGGGATATCCCTGGGATATCCCTCTATATAGTTAAATAAGCTTTTTGTTTAATATATTAAAATAGGCCCTAAAGAAAAGGTGAAAAAAGGAGGGATTTCCAGAATAGAACGGAAATAACGACCAAAGAAAGCTATAAATAAACGGAGGTAGTGATACGGCAGCTCCTGAATTGTTCCTCTTGTTCAAGTATACGAAAAAACATGAATACCTAATGGCAGCCTCGGTGTTAATCTTGATGCTGTTCTTCAATGCAATTATCTTCTTTGGTTTTTCATCCACTTCTATTTGTGTGATCTCCATTGGAATAATCGATATTTTTTTGATTCTGGCCCTAATCTACATGCTTTTCGAAAACAACAGTAATAAAAAAGCTATGAAACGATTCAAATAATTTCCACGAAGTCTCATAGGTTTTACATCATAGGCCGATTTATGGGAGGATCGAATCCTCCCTTTTTCCAGTTATACATAGATATTCATAGCGCTAAGCAAGCTATAGCTATTTTATCCATGCCACATCCTAACTCCCATATCATTATATTCGCAAAGAACTTTGCAACACAAAGCATTATATACTACAAAGTGCATATCTATATTCAAGGTGTAGCTCATGACAGAAAAAATCGACCTTCGAGAGATCGAGAAAAAGGCTTGGAAGACATATATGTCCAAGGATGGTCTTTTCGATATATTCATGGGAATCATGCTGCTCACCCTTGTCATCCAGGCATATTTTTATAATATCTGGTTCACCTCATTTATCTTTGTCGGTGTCTTGGTTGTAACTTTAGGGAAAATATTTATTACAAAACCACGGATCGGACTGGTGGAGTTCGGAAACAAAAGAATTAAAAGGCTATTGATGATGATGATCGCGTTGCTTTTCGTTTTTCTTATGATGCTTTTACTCTTTTATGTATCATCGTCCGAAAACATATCCATTGAATTTGCAGACCGTATTGCCTTTCCGGCATTCATTGCCACAATATTCGTTATCGTTGCTTTTTACCTGGATTATACACGTCTGGGGATATATGGCATGCTTTTTGCCTTTACCGAGGTTCTGCGGGGCCTATATGACAGACCGGTTCGCAATATTGCGGTTTTGGCCCTTGGAATACTGGCCCTTACTGTGGGGATCTATGTGCTTTTGACCTTCATAAAAACATACCCATTACCTGATAAGGAGGGGATCATTGTATGAGCAAGAATATCGATCTTAAGAAAATCGAGAAAAAGGCCTGGACCGCCTATTTCCAGGACGGTCTATGGGATATCTTCATGGCATCCATGATGTTGACAATGGCAATCCGCACCCTAACTGACAATGTCTGGTTCACGCTGGGGATGTTCTCAGGTGTACCTATTCTGATATTAGGCAAGAGGTTCGTCACTATCCCAAGACTTGGCTTTGTAAAGTTCAGCCAGTTCCGCACGGAAAGGCGGATTAAGCTTTTTGTCTCTATCGGAATTGCAATTTGCGCAACAGTTGGTATTCTTCTATTAATTAGCCAAGGTTGGGAAATCCCTAGAATCGTGTCCTCCTTGGGTATGGCCATATTTTTAGCACTGACTTTTTGCCTCATAGCGTATTATTTAGATTTTCCACGATTGATTATTTACGGGCTCATGTTCGCCGTAAACGAGATCATCTGGGGGCAATTTGGTGAGCCTACCGGTCCTTATGTCGTGCTTATTTTTGGGATTACAGTTATGGTTGTCGGGCTTTTATTTCTAATCTCGTTCATACGAAAATACCCGTTGCCCAAAGAGGAGGAAATCGCAAATGCCTCCTAAGAAAGAGGAAAAGGAAGCGCAAAGCCAGTTCATGGAAATAGACAAGCTCATCCATGAACCCGCACGCCTGATGATAATGGCCCACCTTTATGTGGTGGAGAGCGCGGACTTTTTGTTTTTGATGAGGCAAACGGGTTTAACATTCGGCAATTTATCATCCCATTTAAGCAAACTTGAAAAAGCAGAATATGTGAGGATTAAAAAGGAATTCGTGGGTAAGAAGCCGCATACCATGTTAAATCTAACGAAAAAGGGCAGGGAGGCTTTTTTGGCCTATAGAAACAGAATGAAGCAGGTCTTTGAAAAGCTGCCTGAATGAAAATTTTCCGATAATCCAAAGGTTAATATAAAAACAATCCATTATGCAACAAGCCCAAAATCTGTGACGAATAGGAGGTAGTAATTCTTATAAGAAAACCATGGGTAAATAAGCTCAACAGGATGAGGCTATGGGGAATAAAAAACCTGATGAGGAAGCCGAAAAACTGCTTCGGGAAACGTTTACCAAATTCGTGGACAATGAACTCATTCCCATTGCCAGGGAAATAGACGAGAAGGACGAGTTTCCAAGGGAGATTTTCAAAAGACTGGCAGATATGGGTGCTTATGGATTGAGATACCCTGAGGAATATGGAGGGTCAAACGGCTCAAACACATTATTCTGTATAATGTGCGAGGAGCTTGCTCGTGGCTCCATGGCAGTTGCTGCCTTTACGGCCATGCAGTGCCTGATGGGCACCAACTTCATTTTTGCCCATGGTACAGAAGAGCAGAGACAAAGACTGCTGATACCCGCATTAAAAGGGGAAAAGGTGGCCGCCTTTGCTCTCACGGAGCCGGATGCTGGTTCAGATCTGATGGCGTTAAGCACCTCGGCGAAGCGGCAGGATGATGGCTACATAATCAACGGCACCAAGACTTGGATCACCAACGCACCGTATGCTGATTTCTTTACCGTGCTTTGTCAAACAGATAAAAGCAAGGGTGCAAAGGGTTTGAACTTCTTTTTGGTGGAAAAGGATAATCCGGGCCTGTCCATCAGCCCGAAATTCGAAAAACTTGGAACCCTGGGGACCTGGACCTCGGAGTTGGCCTTTGAAAACTGTCAAATCCCACTGGAGAACAGACTCGGTGAGGAGGGAAAGGGCCTTGGAAATCTCATGAGGATATTGGCTGAGATCAGAACGATGACGGCGGCCCTGAGCCTGGGCCTTGCCCGGGCGGCCTTCGATGCCAGCATGAGATACGCCAAGGAGAGGGTGCAGTTCAAAAAACCCATCGGAAAGTTCCAGGCCATTCAAATGAAAATATCCACAATGGCCACCGAGATAGAGGCTTCCAGGCTCATGGTCTATAACGCCACCCGCATGATAGACCGAGGTGAACCGTGCATGAAGGAGGCGTCCATGGCCAAGTACTTTGCCTCAGAAACCGCATGCAGGGCAGCAGATGAGGCCACTAGGATTTTCGGCAGCTATGGATATTCAATGGAG
>CP070739.1:875334-879192 GCA_020347705.1 Methanomassiliicoccales archaeon
ACCTTATTATCATTATCTCATGGCCAGTGAGGTGCAAAACTTTAACTGTTATATTACAACCCAAAACTATATTAACTTCATGAAAGAGAAGGGCGATACTGTCAATACCTATCCCCTTAAGTTCATCTGGACACGCAGTGGGAAAATATATTACGTTTTACAACCTTTTCCTGGAATGGAAAATGATACAGAACGCCCCAAAATTTTAGAAAAGATACAGTTGTTAAAAAATCAATTCCATGGATTTTATCTGGACTGGTTGAACTACTTGATCATCTCCCCACTGGATGATATACCGGCTGGAACTGAAGCGGTATTTAAAGGCGATTCGGTATTCGTTTCTTATGCGACTGCCGAAGATGGAATTCAAACTACGGTAAGAAAATGGTTTTTACCTTCAGGTCGGCTTATCTCATTTGAAGTGGAAACCCAGTCTCAAAAGGTGGTTAGCTATCCAGATTACCAAGAAGTTGATGGTAAGTGGTTGTGCATCGGTTGGGATACTCAAATTTTTGAAGATAACGAAGTAAACTCGGGCTTGTCTACAAAACTGGAACTTCAAAAAACACAAAATGCATGGTTTCCGGCCCGGGTAGAAGTTCTTGTTCAGACAATAGAGAAACCTGATGAAAGGTACATTTCTACGCTTTATTTAAAATCATATGATTTTAATCTGCCATTGCTCGAATTACCAAATCAGCAGCAACAAGACAGTATCCTACAAAAAGACTCATAAAGACAGCACCAATATATCCTGCTGCAGATATTAAGATACTTAATTCCTAAAGAAATAATCCACAAGTCCTTTTTTGTAAATAGTACGTTTGGGTGTAGGGAAGAATTTGGGGTGGGGGTATAGATCCAACATCGGATATAAAATCCGGCCCCAGATCAATTTCATAAATAACCAACATGTGAGTAATGGAGAACGCATATATTTATATTTGTTGCTGAAATGTACTGTTAAAATACACAATTATTTTAATCAAATCCATTAATAACAACTGAACAACCCTCTAATTAAGATTATTTTTTGATGCCAATGCTTTTTTCATAATGGGTAGAAAATCCTCTAGCTCCTTAAACCCAACCACCCGTAAATCTTTCAACTCCTTCAATGAAGGATCCAGAAAAACCAATGTGGGCACACCTTTGATTCCATATTTTTTCCTCCACTCCTGAGTATTTGGATCACCGGCCTTGGTGAGATCAACTTTCATCATTAAAAATTGTTGGGATAGCTCAATGACCTCCGGTTGGGAAAATGTGAATTTATCTAATTCTTTACAGGGAATGCACCAATCAGCATAAAAATCCAGCATGACCGGTGTATTTTCCTGGTGGGCCTGTTGTAAAAGCTTCTCTGAATAAGGTTTCCAGTTGATCTTAGCTTGACTCACTGCTGTAAGGCCTTGATTAGAAGCAGAATTTGCTTCAATAGCGGCTTCAATACTGTGACTGAAAAAAAGTATACTTATTATAAAAAATAGGATGCCTATTAGGTTGCGAATGACAGCAAATGTTTTGCCAGTGACCTGGGTGGGCTCTAACCAAGCCATATATATTCCGCCGATCAAAGCTGTGAAAGCGAGTCCCAGGTAATATAAAAGCGTAGATGGGAATAACGGCTGTAAAAAATATACGGCCATCCCAATAAGGATAAATCCGAATATATTACGTACCCAGACCATCCAGGCACCGGAGCGGGGAATCTTATTGATGCTTCCGGAAAACAGGGCCAAAAAAATAAATGGTATACCCAGACCCAGCGCCAGCACAAAAAACATACCAAATCCCAGCACTACATCTCCTCTTTCACCCACGTAGGTGAGAAGGGCCAATACAAAGGGTCCTATGCAGGGAGCAGCCACGATGCCTACGGTCAGGCCCATGAAAAATGTTCCGAAGTATCCCTGTTTTGCACCACCTGCAAAATTTGTCAGAAAATTTGGAACCCGGATCTCATAAAGATCGAACATGCTTAGTGAAAGACCGACCAGAATAATAGCTATAATAATAAGGATAGTTGGATTTTGTAATGCAGATCCAAATAGACTACCAGTGAGAGCAGCAAAAACCCCCAGTATTGAATAGGTAATGGCCATACCCAATACATAAAGAATGGCGTGGAGTACTAAGTTACCTTTTTTCCCATGAGATTGTCCACCGAAATAACTGATGGTAATAGGTATTAATGGATAAACACATGGTGTTAGATTGAGAGCAAGTCCGCCCAAAAATACAAGAATGAATGTGAGAAGCCATCCTTTTTTTGCAATCGACACAGTAAAATTTAGTTCCTCATCCTTTAATTGAGTTTTTTCAGTATCAACAGACTTTAATTGAAGTTGGAAAATGGATTGATTAATTAATTCAAAGGAATCTGTAGATTTTCCTATGGGAAATTTTTGGCTGAAAACGTATTCTTCAGGTGCCAGACAAGTGTGATCATCACAAGCTTGATACCCTAAACTTCCCTTTAAAATAAGTTCATTACCTGGGAAGTCTGATGAAATACTAATTGATGTAAAAATGTAAATTTTACCTTCATATATAGCTAAGGGTTTATCAGAAAAACTAAATTTCTTGAAATGAGATTCTGGGAAATTAAATTTTCCGTAGGTAATTCCTTCCTGGGATTCAAAATTAAGTGTTGTTGGTATCAGATAGTCTTCACTTGGTATTTTTGAATTTATGTGATAAGGTGGGATGATATCGATTTCTATTGCAATCGGAAAACTTTCTGCAGGTTTAAATTTGTCCACTGATCTATATAATTTTACTTTTAGAATTTGGTCGGAACTCTGTGTATATATCGAAATTAAAGCTGTAAATATAATAAATATACCATTAATAATACTTCTCATAAATCCCTCTTTATCGTATATAAACGGTCCCTTAATAGGTGTAAATTTTGTCTATATCTACTTTTAATATATGATTTTTTTCAGTTCAATAAGTTACAAGAAGTCGCGGTTTGCTTTCAAATGTTAAATAATTTGAACAATATTGAATTATCCTCTCTTAAGAAATTGATTATATGATATTTAATAAATTTAATATGGTACCGGGAATATATGTTTAATTTTTTCATCTCGGTATCCAAGGTTGAAAGCCAGCCTAAATGAGATAAGTGATTCCCAACTAAATGGTATAAATCTAAATCTTTGATAATGAATTTCACAGAATATATTTCGTATAAATTCATATTGTAATACAATGCCATAAGAAATTTGATTCTTGCGGATACCGTCTAAAAATTTTACATCGAGAGAATCTCCCTGCTGGAAAGGTCTATCTGGATCGCCACCAACGTTTCTATCCTCGGTATTTGATCCATGTCGATAAGACTCGAATTCTAGACCAATCTGAAGAAATTTTGAAAACCTTTTTCTTAAGCGAAAGAGAGTATTATCCGAATTTGGACCTACATGGTGACCTAAAATTGTGTCATAATGTTTGTATTTATTATAATCCTGAAAACTATGGCTATAGACATACGGTTTTATCCTTGAATATTCAATTAAAACATCTATATCTTTTAACGAAAGGGGATTCACAATAAATGATCCTATCTGATAGGCAAATTTATTCCCATACCAATCGGAGCCTAGTTTTGTGGTGGTTATGTCGTCTATAAACCATTCGCCAAATACCTTTATTCCAGGGACGATTCTCCATTCAAAATCAAAGCCAAGAGTACCGTTGTCACGGTCTCCATAATAATGTTCTATTGATTTGAAAAAACTTATGGGATTCAGATATCCCAATTGAAGAGATCTGTTGCCGTAGACAACGGATTCGCTTAATCCAATTTGAATACCTTTTCCCAGGTTTAATTCCAATCTATTTCCAGAC
>CP070739.1:879292-883180 GCA_020347705.1 Methanomassiliicoccales archaeon
TCCACTGTTAATGGAGACCTCAGGTCACCATGCTAACCCCGTTTTAGAAATTAAAATTATAAATTGACGTCCGCAGGACCACCCCCCTGATAGGCCAAAAAATCATCCCCACCACACAAATCCCATCACCTCCACCCACTGGCTTCCTCGTGCTTAAGTCCCAAGCTCATAAGATTATAACACGAGAAGAAAGGGGATGTTCTGACCATAGCATATCAAACTAAAAGAACAGCCTCGGTCCCCCACGGAATCCGTGCGTCAATCCCCGGAAACCGGAATTCAAATCTATGAGATATCGCACGAAAATGGTATGCCAAATACGAGCGATAGATAGAAAATTAGAATTGAATCTTGATAGTAAAAAATAGAAAAATAAAAAAAAGAAGAAGTTTTTTATAGCGGGTTTATCTTTTTTCTGTAGGGGATTATGGTGGCAAATTCGGGGGCTCATCCCATATTGTCACAGGATTACTGTACCCCACGAAAGGCGTACCATCCACAAGCAGCCCCGAGATTTTCAGGTTATGTGTTCCTGGGGTTAGAATGTCCTCGAGTTCACCGCGATCGAACTTGAGCATTAATTTATTATTACCTTTGCCATGTCCGATCTTCCCTGGTTCAGGAGGGTGACTCACGGGAATACTATCCTCCAGCATCAAGGTGCTTACATCGATATCATCCTTATCATAGCCTTCGGGTGGGTCGATTTTAGCCATCACTGATCTTCCATTGCTACCACCGTTACCGTTGAGTTTCAAAGGATAGAGATCCCACGGAAGAAGGAGTAAAGGTGGTGTCCATGAACTCGCGGTACCGTTGATCACAAATGCCAAATCCATCGGATCGCCGTTGGGATGTTCCAAGGCTTCCCAGAAAGGCCAACCTACGATAGGTCGTACTGCATTGTCATTCCAATGCAATACATTTGTTGTAGTCATCCATCCGAAATGCGGGTCATTCTTTTGAAGGACCACCAACCAGTAAATGGTTTCTTCTTGTTGTTGAAAAGCCACATCGTCTTCGAAATGGAAATTGTACTGATAGACTTTTGTATGGGTATCTGGTATGAAGTTGGCGGTGTTTGGGTAGTACCAATCCATTTGGTCGGGATAAGTGGTCTCATCAACTGTGTATTCACCCTCAAGAACCTCTTCGTACCAGAGCAAATCCTTGGGGCGGCTCGGGGATGGAAATTCCGGGTCAATGACCGCTGGTTTATCGCTGTATATATGGAGCCTGAAGTCCAAACCGTAAGGGCCTGGGTTGTCATTCTTGAATGCTCCCCAAAGATGGATGTCATTGATGTATCCAGTCTGTGTGCATTTGAAATCATCTCCAAGTTTATACCAAGAGGCCAAATGAACGCCCACACCGGTATCACTTGTATCGGGAGTTTGTGCCCAGTGCATCTTATGAGTGTCTCCTTGTTCTTCATCCCAGTGGGCCGCAGTCGTTCCGGCCAGGACAATGCTGGATGCAACCATTAGAATACACGTTAAAATGCCTAGTATTTTCTTTTTCATTTGTATATCACCTCCTCCCTGTCACAGGGCCTATTGGTATTTGATGGGATAATCCTAACATTCTATCCAATACCTCCCATTTGTTTATCATAGCACTTCACCTAGGGGCTCTTACTTGTTGGAGCCCACAGTCGAAATCATGCCTGAAAACGTCCCGCTGATGAGATCGTTGTCTGGACCGGGGACCGAAATCTGGCCCCCAGAACCCGTGAATGTTCCCGAGGCTCCCGCTAAACGGCCAGTCCCACCCGTAATCGTGCCGGTGAGCGTGAAGGATGGGAAGTTCATAACCGTGGGCGTGAAATCGAATCCGCCGACGAGGACTAAGTCTGCATACAGCTCATCGCCGTTCGCTGCAGTGAATGTCGCCGTAGTTGGGAGTAGTAGGATGTATAATCCAGTTTCGGGATCAACACCAATGACTTGTCCCCCTGGCATGTAGGCTTCAACCACCGCAGTGTACTTCCCCAAGTGTGATGCTTGTCCGGACACCTCGATTCGCTCCACATAGGGATTCCCCGATGGAACGGTCGAGCCGTCGAGGTTGCCCTTGAAGGGAACCTGCGAATCGGCACTCATATTCATCGGCACTGTCACAGCAAACACCATGGCCACCATCACTAGACACAAAAACATACCTGATATTCTTCTGGTTTTCTTTTTCATGTTATCTTCCTTCTATATTTTTACTTTCAAGAGTAAAGCCAAAGGATTGTGAAAAAAAACGATTCGGCTCTTTAGCCTATTTGAAGCCTCTTGTAGTTCTTCACCTCGCCTCTTTTGATATCACTGTTTCCTTAGACTCCCTCCTATTACCATAAATCGCATAATGACCTTTGCGATATATATACTTTGCCTGACATATTTCGCAAATCAATTGACGAAATTAGTAAACCTTAGAGAATAAAACAAAATATCAAATATTTATCATTTTACAAAGAGCTCTACCTTTTTAATCCCGTATAATAATAAATAGCAAATATCCATTGGGGAGAAATCCCCTAAACACCGAAAGTATTCAGTTCACAATCTCCATACATGAGAGGTCAGAGCGTACATCCAGTATCCCCTTCCTACCTCGAAAATATCGTCCACAGCCATGTCCTGCCAGCTACCGGAAGACGTATCGAACCTCATTAACATGTTGATATGGGTTCCGAACACCGTGTTGTTTAGACCTTCAGTTCTAGTTGAATTTGACAACCTCGGATAACCAACAAGATTCCAGCCGGGTGTTAAGGTGACAGTTTGTCCCCCGTTTGGTAGAATCCCAGGGTCCTCAAAAAGAACATCCTCAGTATCTGTGATATGAATCCATATCCCCATGTTATTCTGGATATCAGATAGATCATTCATAGAGGCTGGCTTACCCTTATGGTAATGTTTCCATGGATCATTGGCATCAAGAGCATCATAGTATTGAATCGCATCATAGGAATCCGAGATGGAAGAGAATACCGAATCAATGTCTGTTGGGGATTGAATGCAGGGAAGGGATATCAGGTTCCACCCGGGATGAAGGGTTAAGGTGGGTCTTTGATTTACTATCATTTCGCCATCGAGTTTCAGATCGAAATATGCATCAGGTGAACTAGCGTTGTTGTAAACATAGGCGGCAATGGCATTGGTCCCCTCCAAAAGGTAATCTCCAGGAATGGTCACCACCCTGTTCCAGTAACTGAACTCATGGTCGGCACCTGAATCATCGTCCACCAGGATCCCGTTCAGATATACCATGGCATAGTTGTCCGAGGCCACATAGAGGGTCAGGTTTTCGTATTCAAAACCAGCATGTACATAAAAGGTCTTTCGGAAGTAGTAACATCCATCATTATCATTGAGTTCGGTTCCGTAGGTTGTGTTATCCCCGAATCCCAGGGGTGCTGGTCCACTTGACCATCCACTATCATCAAAAATGGGTACATTCCAATCCGGATCGGGTTGTGGGTCCACCTCACTGTAGGACCAACCGTCGCCTGCATTTATCAGCGTGATGGTATCGGTTTGTGGCGGTTCCTCCACCTCCCAGATCAGAATCTCGGGTGCATGACCCCCTTCCTTGGATGAGAAATAGAATCCATCAGAGGAGTTCGTCTCCATATACAACGACACCACCTCTCCTTGATGGGCCCTAACGAATTCGGTGAGGCGAATGACAGTGGTGACATTCTCGATCCCACCGTATCCCGTGGATACCTGCTCGGCAAAATCAGGCTTGGTATTATTTGTGAGTGTGTCCTCGCTCCAGCTGTTGTCAGGCACATAGTGCACAAACTGCATGCCCCTGCTGGAATCGGTGACATTTAGCCGCAGGGATGCGCACTTGATATGGAAGTCTGCAAGGGATGTGAGATCGAATTTCAGA
>CP070739.1:883280-886207 GCA_020347705.1 Methanomassiliicoccales archaeon
ATTCAAGTTGGCGATTGGGTAGCTGCTGAATCCCGGAGTGGCAGGATCTTTGGGACTGGTAAATATGATAGCTTGGTAGATGGGTTTCTCATTTTGAGAGAACCCCCCAAGAGAGGTGAGAGTACAAACCGTGTGCCAGCTGCAAAGACAGCTCTCCTATATCATGGCGAAGCCTACCGGATACCATACCATACTAAGCGAGGATTAGTTAATGGCGTGAAATTAGGTGGAACCACGGGAGCGATTATTGGAGGAGCAGTAGGGGGAGTTCTTGGATTCTTCGGCTACTCAATGTATTGGGGGCGAACTGACGCTGAAGGTGAAGAGCCAATGTCGCAGGGGAAGTACATAGCATATATCATGGCACAGGGCGCATTAGCAGGTGGCCTTCCTTGTGGTCTTATTGGAGCCTTATTCGGCACCTTGGGAGGCATCATCACCAGCCAGGATAAACATGATAAAGCGAAGCGCTACCGCATTGGCCCCGGTCAGTGGGAGATTGTGGTGGAGTGAGAGGACATTGTTCGGAGGGGAAATAAAGATCCATTATCTGTAACAGAGAACGATAAGACACTATTTGATCATTAAAGGAACCTCTATTATGAAAGTTATGTACCGGTCTTTCCTTATCATCCTCGCCGGTCTGACCTTCAGTTGCGCAACCATTATAAATGGCCCGTCACAGGATGTTGGCTTCGCCAGCGATCCCTCAGGCGCAAAGGTCATGGTTGATGGTGATTCTTTGGGTCTCACGCCCTTGAGAGTTAGTCTAGCCAGAAAAAATACTCACATGGTAAGAATCGAGGCCGATGGATATGAGCCTTATGAAGCAAAAATCAGTAGGAAAATGGATAGTTGGATTTGGGGCAATATTTTCCTTGGGACCGTTGGATTGGCAGGAGCAGCAGTTGACATTCGATCCGGTGCTTTATACGAATTAACTCCCAAACGGATACAAGTCAGGCTTGTCGATGGAACTGTAGTGCAGAAGTTTGACAAGAGTATGTGGAATATGCCCGCTCTAAATATGGGAAGAATTGCTGGAGAGCTAGTTGCTGGTATGGCAGGAGGCGCTGCAGGAGCCTTTGGCGTTTATACCCTTATGGATGCTTTGATTGGTGAAGGCCTTTGGCTATTGAATCCCGCATCTGGAGGGGAGGCAGGGTGGCTTATCGGCAATGCACTGGGTGTCTATCTGGTTGGAAATCTGGGTAATGAAACAGGATCATTTATCCAGACAGTGAGAGGAAGTGTTGCAGGTTTGGTTGTAGGAACTGTTGCATTGGCACTACCGCTGTATCCATTAATGTTTATCTATATGAATAATCCCGATTTTTGGCCTACGTATGCCAAAATCGTTATGTATGTCATGCCCACCAGCCTCTCCATCGGTGCAACGATAGGATTCAACAGCACCCGTAGATACAAGAATCCACCTACTGACACCGGCCTCATCAATTTTCAAGATAGGCAGATGAGCCTTGCCGTTCCCAGAGTCTATATTCGCCCCAATCCCTTTATCAGAGGTGAACTGGTGCAGACGATTGACTTGGTCAAGGTGAGGTTTTGAGAGAGACGATCTAAAAATACAGCAAGTCCATCAAGATGCTGTTATTGAAATAGCGTCAGAGGAGTCCCGCCGTAGGCGGAGCCCCGACTTTAACTTCCCGACGATCACATCGTTTCCCAGCGTACCTATCTGTTTAATCCGGAAAGCACGTTGCTTGTCCTCAATCCTACTCAACTGGACGATCGACCTTGGACACCCACATTTTTTCTCACCTGACCACCACTGAAACGATGTTTCAGGATTGATTTTCAACGATCATCCATCATAAACTATTGCACCGAAAGAACCGATCATCAGAGTTGTTTTACTCGTTCTATATTGCTTCACGTTTCCGCTATTCCTGGATTTAATAGCGTTGTTCTGACTGAGATGGATTGAAATCATAGAGGTGGTATCTCATCGAAGAAATGACTGTTGAACGTGATCGTTCCAAGTAAAATCCCGAGCGGACACACCAACCGGATTCTCTCCCCGCATCATCGCGGTGTCTGGCTGATTTATGGTCTCACTTTGCTCCTCAGTAGTTGCTCTCTTTTTACGGAAAAACCTCTCCAACCTCCCATCGATTCACTCCCTCCTGAAACCTATCTCAGTATTGCGTCCAACTCCGTGATCTACGCTCGGATGGATAGCGTGGTCTGCGATGTGGATACGATGGGTATTTCGACCTGTGATACCACTTGGACCTATTTCTTTCCCTCTGACACCTCACGACCATCGGAAGGATTGGACACGCTTCAGCACGCCCTTCAAACGATCCTTGCCAGCCAGCAGACTCTGCATTGGTGGGGTGAGGATTCCGATGGTGATGTTATCGGATACTACTATAAGTGGAAGCACGAACCGGATTGGACCTACACGACGAACGAATCCGAGTCCTTCATTATACCCATAAGAACAGCCTTTGACATATTTGGATTTGCGGTAAAAGCCTTAGATTCCGACTCGTTGCTGGACCCCACGCCAGCGGAGATCATTCTACCTATCAGGAATACTCCTCCCGTAATCACTTTCCGCTACCGCAGTAATCCCATCGTCGATAATCCTAATCTTCCTGAGAAAACCTTCCCGACGCGAACTTTCCTGTGGGGCGTTGAGGACGATGATGGCCTTGAAACGGTGGACTCGATCTACTATGCGTTGGATGACATATCACATTGGTATGCTCTTGGCGCAGCTGAAAAAGGAATTACGCTCTCTGATATCTCTGATCCTGCACTGACTCCCGGGACTCATGTTTTCTACCTGAAAGCGAGAGACATCGCTGGAGCCGAGAGTGAAATCATCCATTATCCGGATGTCAATGATGAATCGACGCCGAACACATGGGAAGTAATGGAGCCGATCGGTGATGTAC
>CP070739.1:886307-890823 GCA_020347705.1 Methanomassiliicoccales archaeon
GAAGAGACTACGAGTTTTCGCTTCTGTAAATCCGAAAGCACGTCCTTCATATCCAGCTCCGATAATTTTTCTTTTAAATGTAACCCAGTGGTCTTGTCCCAGCCCCTCAGTTCATAGTAATTGTCAACCATCTTGTCCAACTGCTTCTTTTGGAATGTCTCGCCTTTTGCGGGACCTGATGGCAGCGGATCCTTCATGAACCTCTGGGGCAGGGTGTCGTCCTTTCTTCTGATTCCAATGCGTGTGTTTATCGCTCTCTCCAGGTTGATTATCCTGTCCCCTATCCGAAGCAGGTCTTCGTATCCGATGTCAAGGCCGGTTGCGGCGGAAAGCCATTCATGATATTTTATGGAGTGCACCTTGGATTTTCTCTTTTTCTTGCTGTACTTGGCCCTGAGTTCGGGCACGGGATATTGAGCATAGTATGAGGCATGCATGAATCTGCAAGATCCTATAGAATCTGTGATAGCGGAGAGGTTCTCGTGCCAGAACACCATGTTGGCCTTTCCCTTGTAGCCTTTGAGGGTGCAGGACTCCTCTGAGCCGAAGAGCTCCTTGCCAACGGCCCCGTCCAACCTGATCATCTCGAAAACAGGGTGGGCCCTTAAATGGTCCGAGCCCCTGCTTGAGACGGCGAACGTGAATCCAAAGCCCTTCGCTGCCCTGGGATCGCATGCGATGGTGTCTATTCCCTTTATGCAGCTCGTGTATTTATCGGCACCGTTTCCGATCTTCTTTGTGGCCTTGAAGGCCCCCTGGGCCCCCAAGCGGCCCAGCTTGCCCTCCTGGTTCGCGATCCTGTGGACCATCTCCACCATGGCATCGGCATTTCCGAACTTCAGATCGATTTTGTCGGTCTTCTTGGAATCTATGATGCCCTCCTCGTTTAGCTCCATGAAAGTCGCTATCATGTTGCCGCAGGAGACGCAGTCCATGCCGTAGTCGTTGGCCAGCATGAAGGCGTGAAACACGGCCGCAAGATCATCCACGCCGCACTTGGAGCCGAAGGCGGCCACGCCCTCGAACTCGATGTTGCCCCTGGTTCCGGCGTACTTGCCGGAATCGATTCTTCCGAACCGCTTGCATCGATTGGGGCAGGACAAGCAGGCTCTTCCTCCTGGTATCGGGGCCAGCTTGATGGAATACTTATCACGGAACTCCTCGCCGCTTATGCTCTCCGCGCCCTCGAACACGCTCTCGCGGAAGTTTCTTGTGGGAAGCCAGCCTTGGGCGTTGCCCCATCCCACACAGACCGAGGTCCCCAGGGCCTGATGCTCTCCCATTCTGAATCCGGGATCGTTTACAAGGCCTAGCCATCCGTCCTCGATGACCTCTTTGTATCTTTTGGGATCGGCAACCGATAGGGCCCCAGTTCCCGAGACCGCGATGGCCTTGAGGTTCTTGGAGGCCATCACCGTGCCCATACCTGTTCTGCCCGCCGCATCCCAGAGGTCGAATATGAGGCTGCCGAAGAGCACACCTCTTTCGGCCGCAGGACCTATTGCGGCGACCTTGGTTTCGTAGCCGTTGTATTTATCTTGGAGGGATAAAGTGGTCTCGAAAACTCCTTCTCCCCACAGCTTACCTGCGTCCTTGATTTCGACCACATCATCCTGGATATTGAGATAGACCGGCTTTGTTGCCCGTCCTTTGATGATCAATCCATCATAACCTGCATATTTCAGTTCTGGGCCGAAATTGGTTCCGGCATTTGAGTTGCCGTAGATGTCGGTGAGGGGAGACTTTGCGGCCACATTCACCCTGCCGGTTGTGGGGCCGAGAAGGCCTGTTATAGGACCAGTGGAGATGCATAGGATGTTCTCCTTTCCCAGGGGATTGGCCTTTGGCGAAAGCTCATGGAACAGGACCTTGGCATCGCTTCCTCTCCCGCCAATGTACTTCTTGCATATCTCTTTGCTGAGCTCCTGGGTTTTGACCTTTTCCTTTGTCAGGTCGATTCTGAGAAGTTTTCCTGCATATCCACCTAGTTTCTTTGTCATCAATCCAGCCTACCGTGAAGATGTCATTCTCGATTCGGAAAGGGCCCGGGCCGTTTTTTCCGCCCTTCTCGTTCTTTTGGTTCTTAGCAAGGGATCAAGTGTATCTGAATATGTTATGGCCTTTGTCTCGCACCATTTTACGCATTCTGGCTCACCTGCGCAGAGATCGCATTTGTAAAACAGTTTTTTCTGTTCGTCGTAGTGGATGGCCCCGAAGGGGCACACGGCAAGGCACTGCTTGCAGCCTATGCATATGTCGGGGTTGAGGATAACGGCCCCAATGTTCTTGTCCTCTGTTAGGGCCTTTACGGGACAGACCAACATGCATACCGCGGAATCGCAGTGCTCGCAACCCACGGGCACGTCTATGCCTTCCTCATCGATTTTCACCACTCTGATTCTGGATTTTGAAGGTGAAAAAAGCTCCTCGTGATGAAAGCTGCAGGCAAGCTCGCAGGCCCTGCAACCTGTGCAGTTCTCGGCATTGAAGGTGAGCTTTGGCATAAGCGATACATCCATTCAGTCTTTGGAGTGGGTTTCTAAACAGAATCAAAGGTATATAAGGGTAACTGTGCCAAATTCTCATTGGCCATTGAGAAAGTCACATCCTCATAATCATTTACGAGGGGGCAAGTCGGGAAGTTAGTGACTTTGGGATGCAGCCAATAACCTTATTTAAATAACTAAAATATTAAATATCCGTAAATAATCCAGTTACTCATTAAAAAGCACAACTTGCAAGCCGGGAACCCTGTATCAGAATCAATAGGAGGACCTAAATTTCCATTTAAGAATAAATACCACAAATCCAATTATACCACACTCTGATACAGGTTAAATATGGTCTAAAATGGGTCCCTACAGCGAATGAAAGCATAAAAAAAATGAAAGATAATGAATCCGCACAACTGGAGATATGAAATATGATTGGGAATCATGTTAAAAATGATATTCTCGATATAACGAGGAAAAGGATCATATCTTCGGCCCTTGTTGTTCTGCTTTTGGCGAGCATGTTCATGGGATTGATTGTCGTAAACAATTTTGTTGAAAACGCAAAAGCCATTACCGTACCTGGTGATTTTCCTACGATCCAGGACGCAATCAACAACTCTATTGAGGGCGGTACCATATATGTCTGGGCAGGTATGTACAATGAGAACATCGTCGTGAACAAGACGCTCACCATAATCGGAAACGGAACTGCCAATACCACCATAAACGGCCAGGGAACAGGTGATGTTGTGAGCATCATCTCCAACTGGGTGAACATCACCGGGTTCAACATAACAAAAGGTGGAAATGGTACCTTTGATTCCGGGGTGGAACTGGATAATGTCCACAACTGCAACATCACCGACAACCTCATCCGCGCAAACGGCCAGTACGGCATCCGCCTGGTAAACTCCAGCGACAACAACCTGACTTTCAATATACTGAGAGAAAACAGATGGGATAACATCCATTTGGATAACTCCCACGATAATACTGTTGAGAATAACACCATTTACGGTGGGGAGGATGTCCATGAAAGCGGGCTCGTAGGGTATTGGAAAATGGATGAAGGTAAGTGGGAGGGGAAACCTTTCGAGGTGAAAGATTCCAGTGATTATAGGAATCACGGCTCGACCAATGGCAGTGCAAATACCACGTACAACGCAAAGATAGGACGCGCAGGTTACTTCGATGGAGACAACGATTATGTAAGGGTTCCATCATCCAGCAGTTTGAATATAACCTCGGATATTACCATCGGGCTCTGGGCAAAACTTGATGGACCCCAGGACGACAAGGACGGTATTGTCCATAAATTCAGCGGCCCGTCAACTAACTACAAGGGTTACAGACTCAGAATCGGTAATAGCGATCAACCGGTATTCGCATATGGGGACGATACATCTGTTATTTCCAATATATGGGGACCTTCCCTATCACTTGATCAATGGAATCATGTAGTTGTCCAAAAAGAGGATACGTCCTTGAGGATGTATATTGATGGCGCTCTGGTTAATTCAGCAACTGGGTCAGCCAATATCGCGGGAACGCCCATTGATATGTATATAGGGTACAGCAGCTATAACTTTCAATCTTTCAATGGAACCATTGACGAGTTGATGATCTACGATTACGCGCTATCCGAGGACGAGATTGCAGAATTGTACCGCTTTTCACCTTCACGCGTTGGTATCAATCTTAACAATTCCTCTGGAAATTTCCTGACTTCCAACAATGTAAGCTTCCATGGTGAGGAAGGTATACGTCTTGAAAATTCCAGTGGAAACACCCTGGCTTACAATGTTCTCAGAGAAAATGGAAGGGATAATATATATCTTGAAAATTCCAACGACAATATCATCGAGGGGAATGTAATCGAGGGCATGGGAGATATCGATAGATCAGGGCTTGTTGGGTCCTGGAAGATGGACGAGGCCTACTGGGATGGAATTGATAGAGAAGTTATTGATTCCTCAGATTATGCTAACCATGGCACCGCCAAGAAAGGCTCAGATACCACA
>CP070739.1:890923-899237 GCA_020347705.1 Methanomassiliicoccales archaeon
ACAGGGTTTCGGAGCTCTACGAGGGGCTCGGCATTTCAACGGTACTTGTCATGGGCGGCTCGGGGGATTACTTTGATGTGGCAGATACAGTAATCAAGATGCTGAACTACCTCCCGAACAATGTAACGGGTGAGGCCAAGGAGGTGGCAGGTTCACTGGCAACCCAGAGGAAACCCGAAAGTCCTGATCCCCTTACAACCATCACCCAAAGGATTCCTCAGAAAGGGAGCTTTGATCCCTCCCGGGGAAAAAGAGAGGTCAAAATTGATGCAAAGGCCCTGGACCTCATCCATTTCGGCAGACAGCCAATCGATTTGCGCCAGGTTGAGCAGCTGGTCGACTGGAGCCAGACCAGGGCCATTGGTTTCGCCATTCATCTGGCTGTAAAGCAGTATATGGATGGTTCTGCCACAATGAGGGAGGTTGTGGATGCCCTTGGGGAGTTCTTCGATAAAGAGGGCCTGGATGCACTGGATCTGTATCACCGCGGAGACCGCCACCCAGGCAACTTCGCCCGGCCGCGCAAGTACGAGATTGCAGCTGCCATCAACAGGCTCCGCACTCTGTCCATAACGCAGAAAATATAGGTCAAAGACCTGGGTGCCCTGAACGATTCTGAAGAAGGCCTGAATCCCCAAAGACATGTTTCTGGGAATTATTTTCTATAGTCCAGGAACTCGATGGGGAACAGGGCGAAGATGGATTCGCATTGACCTTGTTTGTTATCGCACAAATAGAACGAGTCGAAAAACACATCTGCGAATCGCTGGCCCGTTGTCTTGTGTGTGACGTTGCCTATGTCAAGACTCATGCCCACCTTGAGCGGCGCCTCCTCCCTTTTATGGTCACATACCGTGCAGTACCTTTTTTGGTATACACGGGGCACTGGCTTGGTGACAAGGGCCTTTTTGTACCTCTTCGTATCATGGTCCCCCACCTCATTTCTGGCAGTGGGAAACAGTATCCGGCACTTGGGGCACACCACAGCCCAGTCGTACCTGATATCCATCTCATCCCTGGGCAGGTCGCCTAGGTCCAAGCCTGAGATGAATTTCTTCCTCCAGATGAAATTGCCCACGTTGGTCATGGGGAATTGGTCGAAGGGGCCCATGTAACCGCAGAAGCCGCATCGCGCCTTGAACTCGGTTTTCTTCGATTTTTTTAGAAAGCCTGTTTTTTCAAGGGCTGTCTTGTCCTCAGCGTCGCGGTAGAATATGGGGAAAACAGCGCCACACTCATCGTCGGCGCATCGGTAAAAGAAGTTGAATGTCATCCACGCAATTGTGGTCTTGGGGTCCTTTTTGGGGGTCACACGGCCTATTACCATGCCCTTATCCACCTCCACCTCACCCATTACGCTTCGGCCCGCCAGAACCTCCATTTTTTCGTACTCCCCGCAGGGGTCGCATGCAGGGCAGTAGACCGGCCATTTCAATCCCAGCTCCTCCAGGAAGTTCTCTCCGGCCTGCTCGGACACCTCCAGGTTTCTCGACCAGCGTCCAGCGGCGGCCTTGGCAGAGGCGAAGATCACCTCATCGGTTTGGCTGATGAGTCCATATATGAATCTCAAATCCAGTCTTCTGTCTTCGCCCATGTAATTCGCAAGGTCTCCTACATCGATGTTCTCCACGAACACGATGTCTGCAAAATCAGCGTTCCGCTCTCCAATCGGGTAGCATAAGCCTCCAAGTCGACTCATATAAGCCCTCCTTCATCTTGGGGCATGATATATTTAGTTGGGTTTAAATGTTTCCTATGTTTACGTGGCCCTATATCGGGGGTATGGGGGAAAGTATTTTTATTATCAAGGTCTATTGCGGCCCCGGATTTTCCTAGAAAGCGGGGATAGCCCAGCCCGGTACAACCGTGCCATCCTTTGGACGGCACTAGTACCTGGCCGGTCTAACACCCTCAAGGTTCAAACGCTTCCATGCGGGGATAGCCCAGCCCGGTAAGGCGCTGGATTGCTAATCCAGTGTTCGCGAGAACTCAGGGGTTCAAATCCCCTTCCCCGCGTTATTTTACTATCTGGCCAAAAACTCAATTTCGCACTTTTTAGCATCCGTCGGTTCAGACCAAATGCTGTTTATTTCATTGAATACCGAGGAATCCTTTATTCGGGCATAATAGGTTTCTGTGGTCTTGGTTGTATGGTGCCCCATGAGTTTCGATATTGACTCAATGGAAGCAACCCTATCTTTCAACATCTGAGCATAGGAGGCCCTGAAAGTCTTCAAACTGAAGTCTATTCCAGAGCATTCAGATATTTCCTTTTTCAATTGCCTGAAGTTGTTGGAGGAATAATAACCCACCTTTCCTTCCGTTATTTTCGGGATCAACGGTTCGCATTCATGAAATCCTTTCTGAGTAAGGTATTCCTTGCGCTCGTGGAGGAAGTCATGCACAAACAGTCTTATTGGCGGGGGGATTGGGACGGTTCGCTGAACACCATATCGGTTCTTACCCTTAGGATTTCGGACCCAGAACTCCCATTTCTTGACATCGAGGTCAACAAGTTGTGCCAACCGTAATGCCTGAGGGCGTAGACCAGTATATGAATACATTGCGCATATGAACTTGGCTTTAACGCCCCTCCAGCCCGGTATTTTCGATGTTGAGTTGATAATGTGCTCTATTTCCTGTTCTGTTAGGCTGTCGATTTCATTCAGTTTCTTCTTTGGTAAAAGTCGTTTCTTCCTCATTCTGTCAATGGTTGAATTGTCACAGAAACGAAGCAGATTGTTAAATGCTTGTAGGTATTTGACTTGTCCATTGACTTCCATTCCGTGTTGTTTCATCCATTTCATGTATTCTCCGACCTCTTTCTCAGAAATTTTCCTGGGGTCCACTGTTTCAATCCTGCCATCTTCCTTGAGCTGTTGAAGGGTCCGCCCAATATATCGCAGTTTTCTTGCCTGCTCATCAAGTGTGGTCTTTGCAAGGTAGGGTTCATATTCCATCACATACCTGTTGATGTAGGTCACGAAAGGAAAACGTCCCATACTGCGCCCCCTTCGTTTTCTACCACGCTTTCTTTTTTTAACCACAGAACGCCTATGCCGTTCAGTCCGGTGAGACTTTTCTTCGGCATTAGGGTCCCTCTTTTGCGTATGTTGTTGGGGGACGTTGTGCTCTGTGGCGTTATTACCCTTTTGGGGAGAGGTGCGTGAAACTACCATCTCATTTTCCTACCTATTACTTTATTGCCTACTAAATCAAGTCTATTCAAAATCACAATAACCCCTCCCCAAAAGCCTCATAATAGCTTCTAACGACAATATTGGGCACTGTGTGATAATATATCATAGTGGTACTGATATCCGCGTGGCCCATGATTTTCTGTACAATTTCAACTGGGATTTTCCTGTAAAGCATCAGGGAGCAGGCAGTGTGCCTAAGGGTATGGGGGGTGACCTGAATTCGATTAATCCCCGCTTTCTCTGCAATGGCTGAAACTCTATTTTGTATGGTCCGAGAGGTAACTGTAAAAATCTTATCATTAAAGCCCAAATCCCTATCATTGAGATAACATTGAAGTATTTGCAGGGTGGCATGATCTACCGGAACATACCTCTGTTTGTTTCCTTTGCCTATTACGCTTACAGCCCTCTCAGGAAACACAATGTCGTTAGGGGTAATATTGAGTGCCTCATTCAATCTGAGCCCCGAATACATGCCTAAACGGGCAAATATGAGGTCTTCGAAGCTATCTACCGTGTCAAGATACTTCAGCCTCTCCTCATTGAAAAGAATCTCGGGCAATTTCGCATTTCTCGGTAAGCCATCCCTTGTTGCTGTCTTTATCATGCTCAAACCTTCATTTTCACGGGCTTTTCCCCATTTTTATGGCTTCTTTTGCATATTATACCCTATTATGTGAAATAATCGTGTTCACCATCCTCACCTTCTTCGCAATTGGTTAGAATTTGAGATTCTTTTTTCTCCTGAGGATTTCTCTTAGGTGATTTACAGTCGCAGTTCGTTTCCACATCAATTTTTATCCACTCGCCTCCAGGTTTTTCAGGATAACCGCTCCAATGTAAAAACATTGAATCATGCTCACAATATCCTATTTCTTCATTTTCACTCCACTTCCAGCCCCAATATATTGGTTTAGGCATATCATCCAAAGGACGCCCTAACCATGTAACATTCCATGCCGCCCAGGGACAATCGACACATGTGGGGAGCCCTATCGCCACACACAATCGATCTTCCCAACAGTCATCTACCCACATCCCATATTTTAAACACCAATTTCCAGAACGTAAATTTTGTTCTTTATCTACTGGGTCTATCCATTTTCCATTCTTTTTTATTTTAATTCCCAATTTCTTATCTTCTTCCATATTGTCCACCTATTTTCTATTTATTAAAATCAGTCAGCAATGTCGGCAATATCAGGGATTTTATCTTATTTCTTCTTTTAAAGTATATTATATTATTTTGTAATTTTTTCATCCAGCTTAAATAAAGAAAAAACGCTGACATCCCTGACATCGTTGCCAAGCTTTTCACGAATTTCACCATATCACCATTCAGAACTCTTCAATTCGACTTTTACTTTTTTTCTTATCATTCCTTAACACTCTGATTCCTATCCAACACTCCTTCCTACTGCCCCCGCCCGGCTTGCCTGATGTAGCGGATGTATACTCGGGTACCCTCCTACCAACCAGGTTTTTACTCTGCAATTTCAATCCATGTTTCATGACCCACTCACGATATAATGTAAAGAATTCATCCTTGGTTACCCAGGCATCATAATCCTGTACAACGCACTCCTCGATGAACGCTTTTAGACTGTTACTCATGCGGGTATATTTCCTCCGAACTTCGTCAATATCAGTATCGTAATCGAAATATCCCCTTTCCGTCAGGTTTCTGTGCGCATCAATAGCAATGTTAAAAATACCACTGAGTTCTTCTTTGGTCGTTAATTTTTGAAGCATCATGGGATCTTTATTTATCCCGTCAATGAAAATATTTTCAAATCTGATTAATATAAATCGTCGCCATAACGCTAAACTGTCCTCTCCGATTGCAGGGGCTTCATTGCAGCTAAAAATGAGTTTAGCGTAATTTCTAAAGGAAAATCCCTCTTTGAACTTCTTTTCGGCCAACATCGAGTCTCCACCTGTTGCCATTTTGAACGCACCTGTTTTGTTCATAGCCTTGGCCGAAAGGTCTGCGTATATGTTGGCAAGTTTGCCATACATTTGAGAGGAAGAGAAACGGTTAGTCTCTAGCGCTTGTAATGGTACATTCGACACATTTTCAGAGCCCAAGAAAGCAGTCAAAAGCTCCAATAATGTTGTCTTTCAATTTGAGCCTCTCCCGGCAAACAAGAAAAATTTATGGATTTCATAACTTTTATGCAAACAATAGCCAAACAGTTCTTTTATCAACTGAATGTCCCTTTGTTTTGCTACCTCATTGAGAAATTTATCGAATCCTGGGCACTTTGCTTTTGAATCGTAAAAGATAGGCAGTGATACTGTACTCATCACATCGGGCGTGAATGGTCTTAATTTATAAGTATCCATATCAAAGATACCGTTCTGAAGGTGTAGTAATTTTGACTGGCTATTAAGCTCTTCCCGACGAATATAAGTCGTTGCTTGGATGTAAGCGAGAATTTCTCGAACCCAATATTGATTGATGATATTACCGAAGTTCGACTTGCATTCTGATTTAATTACCATCTCTCCACCAGTTTCATATATTCCTCGTTGAGGATTATATCGATATAACTCCTCGGTATCTTTAATGCAAACAAAAGCATGCCTAGATTTAATATCCTCGGAAATCTCCTTGACCTTTGGCTTTCCATTTTCGGTGAAAAATTTTGATACCCAAGATTCGATCTCTAGACCGAAATCGAAGCCTGTCTTGGCATTAGGCTTGAAAGCAGAAGTTACAATGGACATGAGTTCGGTATAAGGTAATGGTGGTTCGCATCTTTCGTTCCACCGTTCTAGTAATTCCTCGGATTCAATCTTTGACCTGCCCAGTTGCTTATAATATGAAGTAAGGAAATATGCTGACAAATTTCGCTCACCGCTCTTTACTCCTTGTAATATCCTTTGAATGTCGTGTTTGTCTGCTCCTCTCCTCTTCCATCCCCTCTCCACACATACACAGTCGATACGATGTAGCAGGCAAGCCTTAAAATGCGATGGGAATTCATCCTTGAGAAAGCGGATGGGCTTGTCGTTGACCCATTTATAGGTAACACCTGAAGGGTGTATGCTCGGAGGACAAATAACATATCCACCTTCACCCTGGACATCAATACCTATTGGCTTTCCTTCTTTTTCTATCTCAATACGAAATTTAGGGATGGGAACAGGTGTAAAAAAGTAGACATGATAGCCCTTTGACGTTTTGACTGTTCTAGTATCTGGCCCTCCATCTGGGTAGAAGATTTTATAAATCTCTTCGTCGTCGAAGTCTATCACCACAAACGCCTTCTTGGTCCCTCCACTAACGGAACCACAGACGAAAGCGATATTTGAGTCCTGTTCGAACCACTCTTTTATCTCATCAGAGCTTGGTTTTCTCTGCTGGTATTTCTTCCAGGCCACACGAGGGCATTTGCCTTTGTGTTTTATTGGGATTACGCACAGATCATTCTCCTGGGCGAAACGTAGTGTTCTATCGATATCATTCATAATTCCATCTCCGCGTTTGTATTACAATAACCGCAGACCCAGCATCGCCAGCAATCAAAAAACGAATCAAAAGCCATTTCCGTTTTACATCGGGGACATTTTCGTGACATTATTTATCACCGCATTTCTGATTTTTTCCGTAATCGAATATCTTGTAAAACAATCTCCAGACTTTCCTCAATCTCTTCGAGCGAAGCTCTAGGATGCACAATTGTTACAGTTTTAGCATTTGCAAATAACCAAGTCTCTCCAACAAATCCCTCCTTTGCTAGATCTTTTGGAATGTACAAAGGATAAGGCGAATAAGTCCCAATTTTAACCTTTTTCTTCATTTTATCCCTTCTTTAATACTTGAATACTACTTAAGAAATCATTATATCTATTCAAAGTAATTTCCGACAAAGGACAAATCTACTGGTGTCTTAAATTGTCAGAAAATATTAAGTAGGGGATTTTACGGCTCAAAAGTCCGTTCGTGGCAATTCAAAGCTATACAATTATTCATTAAAAGAAATATTTAAAACGATATTTGGAGACGATTTTTTCTTGGAAGAAAGTTGTGAAGACTATTATTTAAAAAAGTCTTTGAAATATGAAGAACATGAAATACCAGAGGGAATAGATTTTCTTTATTATCAAGTAGGATTACTTGTATATATTTTTGAGTTTTCTTTTCCACAAAAACCAGTTACTCGTACCCAACTGATAGAGTTACTTGATACGCCCGAAAAACATAAAAGAACTGCATATAGGTTAATAGATAATTGGATATCAAATTGTTTTGAAGAAATTTCAGATTTATCTAAAAAAGTCAAGGGGAATAAGCGAAGAGGGAAACCCCCAAAATATTATAAGTATAAAGGTATAATAAATGAGTTGAATCAGCCTATTATAAATGAAAAAAATATAATAAAAAACAACATCAAATTAGATATTGCTAAGCATATTCTAACAGATTTTAAAAGTATAAAACCAGAAGAAGTAGAAGAATTCACATATAAATTAAAAAAAGAGCTCGCCATGAAAGTTTTACCTCAATTGTATTTATTTTTCCAAAACATGATTAATAGTGATTTATTTAGATTTCAAAGAGATAAAGCACAAACAATGGCGAAGAGTATTGAGAACCTTAACCCAAAACATCCTGAGATATTGATGTATTGTATTAAACCTGAAAAATACACACAAGACTCAACTTCACTTAATAATTTTTTAAATAGAATGAGGATTTACCATGAATTACGAGAGAATGATAAGTTGGCGTTGAAAGAAAAAACTGAGAAAATTATTATAAATTATTTATAGTCATATTGAGCCTAATTCCCGGTTTTTATAGTCATACTTACTCCTTTTCATATCTTCCCGTATGACCGTTTACATACTTTTAGCTTACACTTCCAATATAGTAAAAAAGTAGTAAATGAAATAACTCTATCTAGAACCAGGGTAGAGCAGACCCCTGCTTGATAGTCTCTCTTTATCTCTTCCAATCTTATCAAGGTTCTCGTTAATCATTCTTAACTCTTCGAAAAACAGCTCTTCTTCTCTGGAATCCCTTGGGCTTCTTCTCTCCTTACCTCTTTTCTTACTTCTTGTCTTTAAATGTATATCAGGTTCATACTCGATTGACTTAGCAAGCT
>CP070739.1:899337-902300 GCA_020347705.1 Methanomassiliicoccales archaeon
CATACTTTTAGTGGAGGGAATTGGAGAAAGGAGGAAATAGAAGTAACGAGCGTTAATAAAAAGGGGAGATCCGTAAAAAGATATGCTAAAGCATGCTGATGCTAAGCAAAGGTCTCTGCACAATATTTCTATATTTTGTGGTTTTTGGCAAGGCCGCAAAAGTGCACAATACGTGCGATATCATTTATATGGCAAATTGTCAAAATTATTGTAGATTACTTTGTGATTCAGACACTATTTTATCCAACATCAGCATGGAGGAGTGGTTTAGATTGCAAGGTTTGCTTTAAGCATGCCGAGCTAGTGCCTTAGGTGCCACACCTCAGAAACATGATACGGGACGGACCTTTTTTGGGATACACTCAGCGTTAGAGAGAACAAAAAGGCCGAATAAGGGCATTCGAGGGCTATCCCCCGTTTGGTATGAGTAGTATCGAAAATTGGTACCTGCAGTAAATGGGAATTAGGGTGGGCGAGGATTCCTCAAGATTCCCTTCATCTCAAGACGGAGCCGCCGGCATTTCTCTGCTATCTTATTGCGTGCCTCCTCACCAAGCGTCATCAGAAATTCAATGAGTTCAATTGGTTTGAACATGGCGTAGTAATTCTGATTGTAAACAATTATGTGATTGTCCGAGGGCAGCAGCTGTTGACGTACACGAGGCAGTGTTTTTTTATTTAGCTCCTTGCGCCCCTTGTTCAACAGGTGGAGCTGAAGCAGATTATAGGCAAGCATGCTAAAGACGACTTGGTTAACCACCATAGAAAAAGCACAAGAGGTAAAATTAGTTAGGTCGATGAAGCACTTGAACTGCCTGTACCTCTCCTCGGTAGCTGTGCGCATATGATATAGCTCCTTATCCTTGCTCGGATCCTGAACCTCTTTTGTGTCAATTAATAACCATGTTTCTTGATGGCCATCGGCGTAGTGCTCACGGTTGGCCACAACACTCAGTGGCACCGTGCAGGAAGACCAGCTGGAAAACTCTCCGATAAACGCTGCCTCCATCTTGAGCAGCGTCTTTTCTGGCGGAGGGGATTGCTTTTCCTGCTTGAGTTGCTGGATCTTTTCCTGCCGCTTTTTCTCCCTGTTGACGATCACTTTTGGCCGTGGTCGGGGTGGATTTTTCACTTCTGCAACCTGTTCATTACAGCAAAGCCAATCTACATCCGACTCTCGGAACAGGGCCATGGCATCCTCGTATATGTCCATATTACGACGAACCGGGATAAGGATATCGGTATCATATTGCTTCTTGCAGATGGAGATGGCTTTGCCATCAATAAAACCGCGATCCAGGATGAGCCTTTTCATCACCCCCTTACCCACTACCTCCACGAAGTGTTTCACCAGCTCATAGAGCACAGGACACTCGTGGTCCTTTCCCGAAACCACCTTAACTGCCACAAAAAGGAAGAAATCAAGATTTGGGTTCGTATGTAATAGCGTAACCATCTTGTAACAGCGTCGCAACTGGCAGTGGATCTTCTGCTCGTCTGTCAGCTTCTCGTATTCCTTTTGGGTGATCGGATGATCATTGTGATCAAAGAGAAGTTTTACCGATCCCTCATAGTTGGGATTGTCGGGAACAAAAAGGTAGGATGCATCTCCTATGAAGATGCCCTCCTTGTCAAAAGCACGCCTGCTGCGAAATACTCTTATTACATCATCACAAAACCACCTCATCAGGGCTTCGGCATCAGTGTCTTTAGCCATCTTCCGGAGAAAGTCCTGGTCACATGGAGCCTCACGGTCATAATGATTCTTTTTGTTGAAGCCTTCACTGGCTATGGTCACATCACCAGTATCGGGATGGATAACCTTCCGACCCGCTTCTGGTCCGAATGCATTGAGCATCCCTCCACAGCGTACCACCATGGGAAATGCATTGAAGGAGTGCACACCATGTAGCCGCATGGAAAGGTTGCTTGCCACATAAAACCACAGAGGCACATCTTCTTTCTTCCGGGGGGTTGGATAGGTCTGGGCAAGTTTTTGTAGAATTGACTTGGCTTCAATGAATTTAAAAAAATCAGTCTCAAACACCTCACTGGCAGCATCTATGTAATCAAAGTCTCCGTTACGAAAAGACTCTAATATAAAAGGTTTATTGTCCTGGAAAATCACAAAATCCATCTCAATCCTCACGCTGCCGAGCTATTTTTGCCAGATTTAGGAACCTCCTCCCGTCTCATCGCCTCCATCTCATCCATTGTTTGAAGAATTCTCTTATGCACTTCTACAAGCCGTGCGCGAGCCTGTCTAAGGTCTTGATAGCGCCGCACCTTACCTTGTACTTCAATAAGAAACCCGCTCGGGATGACCCGTAGTCTTGTCTTGCCTTTCTCACTAGCACTCACAACCATACGGCAGTGTAGCTCGCCATGAGCACATTTACATCCTGGTTTTCCACATTTCCGCTTGATTTCATAGACCGTTCCTTTGATCACAGGCTTATCGGAAAGAAAGGGGTTGGTAAGTTTCTTTATCTCATTAGAGAGTTGAACAAGGGACTGCCTGAGTCGGCTGAATTTCTGGCTGTCTGTATTCTGTATGCCCATTATTACCTAAGCATACAGATTCTAATACAAAATGCTAGAAAAAAATGAGTACTCCACAAAAAAAAGCTATTTTTTTAATAAGGCTACCGGGTGGCGAAAGTAACCATATTGGGTGGGTTTGCTCTTGCCCTCGGTGAGCTGTTCGCAGGGGAATCGCTACTGTCTGAATCGCAGATGGCATAAGGTGAAAGGGGCTTCGGGGGGGTAGTCTTCGGTTGTAGGATATTGATCTGCTTCCCCATAAATTGCTCCACCAGAGGAGATGAAAACAACTTTGCGAACCCCGTTTTTTCTCGATGCCTCCAACAGAGTAATCAGGCCTTTAACATTAACATCAGCATCAAAAGAAGGGTCTTCAACCGAGGCGGGAACGCTTATCTGTGCTGCATGGTGATTAATTA
>CP070739.1:902400-906756 GCA_020347705.1 Methanomassiliicoccales archaeon
ACCCTTGAAGTTTCTATTAGGCCAGAATGCCCATCACTATTTGGTATAGTTGTATCTCTAGAAATTAAGTCATAAAATAAATCATATTCCGAGAGCACCATGATGTTTGCCTCGTTTTCCCTCACGACTTTTTCTGCTGCCAAACGCAAGGCCGTCATGTGCGTCTTGCCTGCATGACCTGATAACACGACTATGTTTTTTATGCTGTTTCTTACGAATTCAGAGAGGATATCGTAGATAAGTGAGCGTAGGGTGTCAAACGAGATCGTCATGGTTCCCGGGAAGTTCTTGGTGGAGGAGCAGAATCCGTATCTTATGGGAGGAGCAATTAAAGCTTTTGTTGCCTCGGCAACCTTTTCAGCGACATATTCCGGTTGTATGGAATCCGTACATAGGGGTAAATGAGGGCCGTGCTCCTCTATTGCACCTATGGGGAGTATTACCACGGTGCTGTCGTTCACTTTCTCCTTGAATTCTGACATCGTTAGTTCATCGAGGTACATTGACACCACGAGCACCTCATTATGGTTCTATGGGAAAAAGTTTTTGATTGTTGTGTAGTGAATGTCTTGTTAATCCCCTCCACCTTTCCCCCTCTGTCGTGGTCTATTCCAATTCCACCATAATGTATTCAAAGACCACTTAATCCTTCGGTTACGCTATAAAATATTTATATCTTAAACCTCAGGACACCCACCCTAGCTTTAAAGAGTATGGGGGATAATGCCTTTTAAGTTGACAATATTGTTATGTGGATTAATGCTAAATTTAGGCTTTTGTCTCTCATCGTTTTCTCGAATATGGAAATTCACCACAACATTTTTTAGGATATCCTGCATTTAAGAGCGGGCAAGTTCCTATAAAAAGACCTGTACACGGGAAAAAGAATAGCATTCAACAAAATATATTAGGTGATGTTCATGAAGGCGAAGGTCGTTTCAGGTGGGAAGGAAAGAGGGGGAAGAGGCTTCAGTTACCTGGAGTTGAAAAAGGCAGAAATGGATATGAGAATGGCAAAACGACTTGGAATTAGAATCGATCCCCGGAGAAAAACTGCGCATGAGAAGAATATCAAGTCATTGAAAATCCAGATAGCGCTCGAGAAAAAAAAGCGGGAAAAGGGGTCCAAGAAAAAGGTATCGAAAGGAAAGGGGAAAAAGGCCATTAAGCCCAAAAAAGAATCGGGTGAAAAGTGATATCCTTAAGGCCGGACTCGTTTTAATCTTATATATTCAGATTCTTTTTCCACGATCCTTCCCAACAGCAATTCCTTTTTTACACCGTGGGCCAATCTCACAGCCCTTGAGATTTCAGGCCACGTGCTGTGGTAGGCAGGTGAAACCGCATGAACCAGGTAAAGGGCATGCTCCTTCTCTGGATCCCCTTTATAGACCCGGAAATGGGTGCCGTACTTGAATCCTGTTTTTACGATCAACCCCCTGCTCTTCAGATCTTTATATACTTTCAATCGAGTGTCAAAATCAGGCTGGATTCGTTTCGCTTTTCTTGTAAATTGGGCAAGGTCGATTTTTCTACCGGTTTTTGCGTCCCTTAATATGATCACTCCCATTTCCAAGAGGTAGGCAGTTTCAAGCAGGGAAAGCTGCAGCCCCTCTCCAATGAACTTGCCGAAGAACTCGGTGGTATGAAGAGTCTCTGCCTCGTCTGAGTCGAGTACAAGGACCCTGTCGCCCAAAAACAAGGCATCGGCCGAAATTTCGTAATCATTTGGCTTAACTTTTCCTTTAGGCCGCATTAACCTCGCCTGGTAATAAGTAAGGTCACCCTCCTCGTCTACTATCCCAATAAGCAGCCTTTTTCTGGCCTTTTGGACCCTTCTCATCTGGGACACCATATCCTCTAAATCGAACATACCTCGCTCACTAGCAGCCAAAACCCAGAATCTGGAGGGAGTTTTTGAGGGTCTTCCGCCCCTGGGAAACACACGGAAATGTGCTGGTTGTATATCGGGTTTGACCACGTATCCTCTCATCCTCAAATCCCTGTAGACGATGTATCTGATTTCGAAGTCTGGATATCGTTTATTTGCATATCGAAACAACTGAACAAAACTCATCCTTCTGTTTTTCCGCTTAATTTCCACTCTTTTCGCTTCGAATAAATAAACGGCCTCTATTAAACTGAGCTTAAGAGCTCCACCTGATTGTGGTTGGCCGTAGCATCCCTTGTTGTATATCTGGCTTGCCTCTTTCTCATCCTTTACGGCCACGAAATCCTCGATCAACTCACCTGTCAACTTTCAACCTCCCCCTCATCTGTAAATCGCATCCGTCATGCGCGCCGCCCTCTGCACCTCTTTCACATCGTGAACCCGGATTATATCGGCGCCGTTCATTATGCACATCGTGATGGTGGCCAAGGTACCCTCCAATCTCTCATTCACATCCAAACCCAGTGTGTTTCCAATAAAGGATTTCCTTGAGGTTCCGATAAGGATGGGAAGTTCCAATTCTTTGAAATCTCCCAGTCTTCTTATGATCTCGTAGTTATGCTCTGTGGTCTTTCCGAAGCCTATTCCAGGATCGACAATAATGCTGGCCCTTTTTACACCTTTCGATTGGACAAAGTCGATCCTCTCTCTCAGGAATTCCTTGATATCATCAATGAGTGAACCGTAGGTAGGGTCACGTTGCATGTCCTTTGGGGTGCCCTTCATATGCATAAGTATTATCGGAACGTTGTTTTGTGCGGCCACATCCACGATTTTTGGATCAAAGCGCGTAGCAGAGATATCGTTGATCATACAGGCCCCCGCATCCAAGGCAGCTTTCGCAACTTCGGATTTGCAGGTGTCTATTGATATAGGTACTTCCACCTCATCTGCTATGCCTTCTATTACAGGAATTACCCTCATTTGCTCCTCCTCGGAAGTTACAGGCTCAGAGCCGGGGCGTGTGGACTCACCGCCAATATCGATTATATCAGCACCCTCTTTCGCTAAACGCTTTGCATGGGAGATAGCAACTTTCGAATCAAAGAATCTACCTCCATCTGAAAAAGAGTCCGGAGTTACATTAATGATTCCCATTAGCATGGTCCTTTTACCGAATTCCAAGGAATAATTTCCGCATTTGATCGTTTTCTGGAGCATGACTTTTACACTCAACCGTTTATAATTCGGTATGGTTGTTCATTACTTTAAGATATAGGTTGTCAACACCACAAGAACACCCTCCGCCTTTTTTCATCCTTGAATAGGCAACATAAAATATTTTACCTAAAAAAACGATGGAGATGGGAGGTAGAATAACATGTTAGCCGAATTTACAATCTTCCCAATAGGTGAGGGTGTAAGTCTGAGTAAATATGTTTCCAGAAGCCTGGAAATTATAGACAAAAGCGGCCTTCCCTACAGAATCAATCCCATGGGCACCGTAGTCGAGGGGGAATGGGATGAGGTGATGGAACTTATCAAAAAATGTCACTTGGCAATACTCGAAGATACTGAAAGGGTCTCCACCGCCATTAAAATAGACGATAGAAAGGGCGTGAAAAACGCTCTGGACAGGAAGATAAAAAGCGTTGAGGAGAAGGTGGGACGAGAGCTGAGCAAATGAGGGATTCAAAGGGTAATCCCGACAAAAGGCCATTAAACCAATGATTGAAAAAATCAAAAACATTATATATAGACACATATATTTCCAACAAATAAGGACAATTGCCAGGTTAATTTAGTGCTGGATATAACTTTCTCTATGATACGGTGAGCCTATGGCCGATTTGGATGCGGACGATGTGGAACAAAAGAAAAAGAGATTGATTTCTCCCATCATCATATTGGTACTTGGTACCATATTCATTTTATGGTTACTTATGATGTTCACGTCTAAAAATTTCTACGATGACTTCGGAATGGATATCAGTAGGGAATGGTGGGTTTACATCGGTTCCATGGTGATGATAATACTGATCATAGTACTTCTTGTGGCAGGTTTTCCAGCAAGAGCCCCGGTGCCCGAAGCTGCTGCCCAGGAACCAACAGCTTCCATCTCCCCAACCGAAACAGAAACACCGACGAAAAAAGAGCCTGTTGTTATCAAAAGTGCACCAAGCGTTGAAAGTAAAAGTGAAATGATGGTTGTAGAGGCTGAGCCCATCGTGGTTGAGGCGGAAATCGTGGAGGCTATACCCGTTGAGGAGACGGGAGAAGCAACATCATTTAAGATGAAAAAACCTAAGCTCGTTGAGTATCCGAAGAAGGTGCCTGGTGGAGTCTACGGCGACACCATTGTAAGAATAGATCCGCTAACAAAACTGAACCTAAGGACATTACTCGTGAGATCCTGTATGATATGCGATCGCCAGGGTAAATGCTGGGAGGAGATAATGGATTCA
>CP070739.1:906856-928209 GCA_020347705.1 Methanomassiliicoccales archaeon
ATCAAACAGGGAAACATGGCAATGGGCATTGTCATTGCCGGTATAGTCATATCTATTGCGTTCATAATCGAGGCGGCAGTGGCAAATATCTCTCCATTGTGATGACCAAGTAAAAAGTTGATTACAGAGGGTGGTACATATGAAACTAGGGGATATCGACGGTAAGGGTACGGTATACGATGATACAGGCCAGATGCTCTTTCACGACGGTGAATGTGCGAGCCAGACCATAACTGGCAATACCTACGGTGTTTACAAAAGATACAAGGCGGGATGGAAGGTCGTGTTCATGGACGGCCCCGGATGCTTTGTAATTACGAATCTGAGATCGGTCTTCATCAGGGACCCCAAGAGTTACCCTGGCGGGGACGACAAGGTGGCAAAGAGGCTCTATTCAATGAGCGACGGCCAGTACTGGCCAGACAAGGCAGACAAGGCGAAAGAGGCAGGGGCCAGGGAGTACTTCGTGGTGTACCATGATGAGGTCGAGAAGATAAAGCATGGCAGAAAGGACTCCACCATATTTGTGGAGTGGGAGGGCCTGAAACACAAAATTACTGTGGACAAACCAATGGGCGAGGCCCTCGAAAAGGTACTCACAGAGGGCGGGATGCTTGAAAGGTGAATTTCCATTTCCCTTCATAATAACCTTTTTATCTGTTCATCATATTTATCGTTCAAATTGAAGGTCATTTGAATTTAATAATGGGCCGGTAGATTCGTGGGAAGCAAAGGTTCCCCTTAATCTCCCGGCCCTAAACAGCAACATCAAATCAATTCGGGCCGGTAGATCCCCGTGGCAGGCAAGCTGCCACTTGCTCTACCGTCCCTCAGATGCAACATCAATTTCATACGGGCCGGTAGATCAGTTGGAAGATCGCCACCTTGGCATCCTTTGGCCAGAATGGTGGAGGCCAGGGGTTCAAATCCCCTCCGGTCCACTTTATTCTCTCATTGTAGGAGGGGAGTTGAACAAGGGGGAAGCAGAGATAGAAGCGAAATGAATTTGGATTTGATCCGTTGTTTTATTTATAATAAAAAAAGAAGAAAGGGGTTTCTATACCCCCTTATGTCGAGGTTCGTTCTACAATTTTGTCTCACCTGGTATCTGATCATCGGAGATCGGATTCTGGTAATGAACTGGCATGGTGTCTATTTCCCATTGATGTGCCTCTTCAACCGAGACGAAGCCGTCGTCCACCAGGTAATCGTCCGGTGCTTCCACAAGTCCGTCGTATATGTCGTAGTAGGGTGGCACGCCGTAGGAACTCTCGTACTCCTCGCAGCTCAGACAGACCAACCTCATATCCCCTGCACAATCCGGTAGGAACTCTCCAGCAAAGCAGGCCATCATCTCCAATATGAGCTTGTAGTATGTTATCTGATCAAGCTCGATGTCCATCTCGTCGTCGAACCAGAAGTATGCTTGGTCCCAGGGATCGAGTGGATTGCCATAGGTGCAGAAGGTACCGTCATACCCGTCGTCCTCGTCTCCCGGTCTGGGATCGACCAAGCCTGGGGGTCTCATCCCATCGGGGTAATTCCCTCCGTGATCCTTTAGTGAGATATAGATTATATCGTCCTTATCCGAGGGTTTGAAGTCTTGGGTGGTCACTTCACCGGTCGAGTGCACGAAATCGTAGGCGCCCCCTCTTTCCAGGGCGTCCAGAGCGTTTTTTACATTCTGCCAGGTCGCGTCGCCGTCAATCCACCATTCAAATTCGCCCGTGGGGTCCTCCACAGTCAGGAAGATTATATGGTCGTCGTCCCAGCCCCTCGCCAGCAGGTAGTTCCTCATGTCCGATATGTCGTCCTTTAAGCAGAGCTCCCACTCGGCCCGGACAGGTGCAACCAGCAGAGCCCACTTGGTGGGTTTGAAGGCGTGATAGCCGCACAGATGGATGTTCTCTGAAAGATCCACGTTCCACAGCTGGGTGGTCTCGGGCCTCGAGTCGTGGAGCACGACCCATCTAAAGGCCTCGTAAGCAGATACCCTCCCGTCACCGGTGAGATCGGCGTCGACGTGAATGCCCAGGGGTGTAACCTTCCTGAAGGCGTTCATGAAGTAGTAGTTGAACTCACCGTGGTGACAGGTCTCGCCGTACAACACTTCGTTCTCCATGATGTAGTTGCCGTCTTTATCCAGGTCGTCGGCCCTCCAGCCATACTCGAATTTATCGCATACCGTTACAACCACATAGTTGTCCTCGTCGAGATATTCGATGAAGCCTCCGCTGTGGCACTGCTGCATGAAAAAGAGTATGTAACCGCAGTCTATCTGCCCCACGTTCCATGCGAATACATCGGCCCTCATGTCCTTATCCATGAGGCACAGCGTCGAGACCCAATCCCCGATTGTGTCATCCCAGATCAGACCGCCGTGGTCAAAGGTGAAAACGAACAGGAAGTCATCCCCATCCATCTGGGGCACGCCCGGGACTCCCCCGAAGGCAAGTCCGTAGAATACCATCTCCACATTGTCGTAGGTTGCTGCAAAATCCGTGATCTGACTGGTGGGATCGTAGTCAGGGTCGTAGCGATTCCCGTCGTAATCCACACCGTCGCCGTAGAGGATTATGATGTTGTCGTCGTGGAACCCGTTCTCCAGCAGTATCCAGTACATCAGCACGATGTCATTCCAGAACTCGTCGTAGCCGTAGGAGTAGGTGTAGCTTATACCGGCCTCGGGAAGTCCGTAATCCGCCACATCGCCGCATATCAGGACCGCAAATTTCTCCGACAACGGAACACCGGTCGTTTCCCAGTAGCCTTTGAGATACAGGTTCTCGCCAATCAGACCCGGGTCGCTGAACTGTGGCGTCTCCCACTGGGAATCCTCACTTTCGACCCACTGGAAGGTCTCGAACATTGATATTTCATTGTTATCGTCAAGATCGGAGTACACATGGTAGCCCAGGGGCGAGACCTTGCGCAGAGCGTTTATGAAGTGGAAGTTGAACTCTCCGTGATGATAGGTCGTTCCGCCAATTTCCTCGTTCTCGGGCCACGGTATCGTACCGGCGATATTGTCCGCCCTCCATGCGACCTCGTTCCAGGCGCACGCCGTCAATATCACCGTGTTGGGAGCCTCAAGCCACCTTATGAAACCGCCGCTGAAGCACTGCTGCATGAAGAACATCTTGTAGCCGGCATCGATCCTGTCCACGGACCACGCGAATTCATCTGCCCTCATGTCCTCACCGATGAGACACAGTATAGACATGTTCTCTGACGGATCGTAGTCACCGTGGTCGAAGGTGAACACGACGAGTATATCGTTGTCATCCACCCGGGGAAAGCCCCCTATGCCGTATGCCAATCCCCCAAATACCATGTTCACATCGTCCTTTGTTGCGGGGTAGTCCGTGACCTCGCCCTCCGGGTCGTACCTGTCGCTGGGATAGTCGTGGCCATCCGCATAGAGGAAGTATATGTCCTCGTCGGTATAGCCGTTCTCGAGCAGTATCCAGTACATGAGCACCATGTCGCCCCAGAACTCGTCGTACCCCCACAGCGTGGAATAATCAATAATTGGATCTTCCTCACTGTATCCTGCATAATCGCCGCATATGAGCACTGCATATTTGTCAACTGGATTGTTTTGCTCTGGCTCAATGCCTCCCGGGCCCGCTGGTGTCTCTCCAGCCACAGCCACTGCAAACAAAGTCGCACACAACACAAAACAGAGCGTCATGCTCAATATTCTTTCTATTTTCATATATTTCCTCCCCATATTTCTCTTTTACAAAAGGGTTGTGGGCTTCTCCACCGGAAAAAACTCACTCCCCTTGGATTATTTATATAGCGCATCCCTGCGCTCATTCATCTTGCTTGCCCGCTCAATGTACCTGGATCATTATGTGTTATTTTCGTATCACCTCCTTTTATAGTTCTTTCCCCCTAAAAAAGGAGGGAGAGAGGCACGAGCTGTTTCATGCAAGCCCTTTTTCAGGAGATAGGTATCCTTCGAATCTTAGCAGATTCCTTGCTTCAAGTATCTATAAATCCAGCCCCCGCCTCCAATTCATGGCCGTTAATTAGGTTAAAATACCTTTTGTAATCATTTATCAACAAAGTATTTATATTAAAAATAAGGCCAGTCAATAATAAGGTTTATATATGAAAATAAATTCGATTTTCCACTCATTTCAATTGGTGCATTACATCGGCATTATGTGCAGAGCAATTCACACATCCGCGAGGTCGTTCCGGTTTGAACCTAACTTCGTTTTGGCGGTTCATCATCACCCTCAATATTGATACTGTGTTTTGAACTCCTTCAAATCCAACATGCGAACTTTTATTAATCAAAAACCATTTTGGGCTTTAAAACAGTGGGCTCGTGGCCTAGTCTGGATAAGGCACCGGCCTTCTAAGGTAGGAGGGAAACCTTCTATAAAAGAAAGCCGGGGATCGCGGGTTCGAAAGTCATGTGGTTTACCATATGACACGAAATTCCCGCCGAGTCCGTTTTATTTCTTTTTATTGAATTTGAAGACTTAATGTAATTATCCAAGCAATCCTCTCCAAAACCCTCATATATGCGAAATCCTATGCCGAAATGCTTCAAAAAATGAGGTGAGGTTTATGACAGATGCAGAGACTGACAAGAAAGCCGATTTAGCAGGACCGGGAATTAGCACCTATGAAAAGGTTGATGAGGTTCTTCCCGATGACTACACCCCTCTTTTAACGCGAAAGGAAACAATGAAGGCTCTCTTTATGGTTAAGAACTATATCGAGGAGAATATGTGCAAGGAACTCAATCTCATGATGGTCCAGGTACCCCTCATTGTTGATGTGGAGAGTGGAGTCAACGATATGCTTGACCGCGACGGCTCACGGACACCCATCGAGTTCGATTGTGGTCTGGGTCTCGAAAAACCCATCAGGGCCTCAATAGTCCAGGCAGCAACCAAGTGGAAGAGGGTTGCTTTAAAGCAGTTCGACTGTGAGGGGGGAGAGGGCATCAACACCGACATGCGGGCTGTCCGCAAGGATTATTTCCTGGATCACGACCACAGTGCCTATGTGGACCAGTGGGACTGGGAGAAGGTCATTACAGCCGAGGACAGAAACCTCGATTATCTCAAGGACACTGTACGAAAGATATGGAACGTGCTCAAGGGCGCCGAAAACCTGGTGCAGAAGGAGTTTCCCCAGCTGAAATCAGACAAATACCCCAGTTTGCCTGATGAATTGAAATTCATTCATGCCGAAGAAATACTGGACATGTACCCTGACCTGCCTCGAAAACAGCGTGAAACAGAGATTATTAAGAAATATCCTGCGATTTTTATAATAGGCATTGGCTGGCCCCTGAAGGATGGGTATCCCCACGAGATGAGGGCGGCAGATTACGACGACTGGGTTACCGAAACCGTATCTGCAGACGGCAAGCCCACCCACGGCCTCAACGGCGATATACTTGTGTGGAATCCAATAACCAAACGCAGACACGAACTGACATCCATGGGCATCAGGGTCACAAAGGAGACCTTAAAAGTACAGCTGGAGATGTCAGGCCAGATGGACTTTCTAAATCTGCCGTACCATAAGGCCATTTTGAACGATGAAATCCCCCTGAGCATAGGCGGTGGCATCGGGCAGTCGAGAACCTACATGCTGCTCCTGAAGAAAGCCCACCTGGGCGAGGTTAGCGTCACTGTTTGGCCCAAGCAGCTCAAAGATATCTGTGCTAAAAAGAATATCCATGTTCTGGAATGAAAGAACAAAACCTCCATTCCTTATATCCCAATGATTCATTTATGCAAAATTATAAGTAGAAATGGCACTATTATATACTGTTCATCCAATTTGGACTGGATTGGTTGGAATGTTATCTGCTAAAAACAAAGTGGGCGCATGTGTGCTGATTATTTTAATGGTAGTCAACACCGCTATCCTCGGTTCTGCTGGAGCCGAGGGCCAAGAGACCGGTGCTCCGGGGGAATTCATATTCGACTCCATTACCACCACCGTATGGATAGATTCGGGTGATATGTTTTATATCTACTTCGACCCGCTGGATATGGAGATCGCTGCAAGGCCACCCCCGACTTTGCCTCCGGAATGCATCCGGGCCCTCGATATGGTGCCCGAATGGCTCAAGGGCAACCTCTCGTACAAATTCAGGGAACTAAACGAGGACTATGCCGTCACCTTCGCCAACCTGATAATCGATTCGCCGGATCCAAGGTATATCGATGAAATCGCCTTTGTCATTGCCCATTCTGCGGTGCAAAACCTCCAGGACGACTATTTCTTCCCCGAGCTGATATCACACAATGCCCAGCTTGTTTACGACAACGACCAATATCTCAATTACGTGGATATCGTGGAGAGAGGCGATTACACCACTGTGGTTTACAAGGATAGGAACAATGTCACAATCGAGCTGGATAGGGATATCTACTACTGGTATATTGTCCATCCCAAGCTCAGTGACGAGCTCGCCACCTATGTGGACCCGGAATATAATTACGTGTACGACGCACCACACGACCGCAATCACGGTACCCCTCCACCCACAGGCAAGTTCTGGAGGGACTGGCTCTTCAACGAGGCAGATGCCGGTTATCCTCTACTCAAAGACAGGCTTTCAGAGGCGTGGACGGTGTGGGAGGCCATATCCAAATGCAACGGCTGGATGTCGGATTCCATGTCCTTTACAAGTGACGAGGAAAGACCGATTCAACCCGTGCGAATCTACAGGAAGCACATTGGACGGTGCGGCGAGTACCAGGACATGCGCAATGCCATTGCCAGGGCGGGATTGATCCCTTCTACATGCACCATTAATTCCGCAGAAGACCATGTTTGGAACGAGTTCTGGGATAAAAGGTGGATCCACTGGGACGGACAAACAGACAACCCAATGGTGTACGAGAACGGATGGGGCAAGAAGATATCATCGGTGTGGAACACCAGGGGCGATGGACACATATGGTCGGTTTCAAACAAATACACGGCTGTCTGCTATTATACTGCCACAGTCTTGGATGCCGACGGAATGCCCGTGGATGGTGTTTTAGTGGACGTTGCCACTGAAAACTACTACAATCCGGACTTATTGACAACGACAACATGGGGACCGACTGATTATACGGGAAGGGTCAACATCCCCCTGGGAGACGAGCGAAACTACTGGTCCAGCGCAGAAAGCGATACCCTGGGAACCGACCCATTGAACGGAGTCACCCAGGTCATACAGAATTCTGTTGCAGGTGAGAATTACACCCACACGTTCAACCTGCCCATGAGCGCGGAGCAGCTCAGGGTAACAGATATACCCCCACCGGGTAACCCGGACGAGGAGTTCAGGATGGAAATCTCCTACGATGTCGTGGCAAATATCGCCAAATCAGAGAATTCGTACACAGGAGAGGAGGGGGATATGTACGGTCCTTCAGGAGATATCGATTTCTTCATCTCTAATTCAATTAATTACAATCTGTATTTGGGCGGCCTTTCATTCAATGCATACGAAGTTGACCTGAAGAGCACAAACGGCAGCCTATCCTTCGTAATTCCGGACGATAACAGGCACTACATTGTTCTGTCAAATGAATTTTCACAGACGTCGTGCAAGATAATCAACATAACTGTGGATATAATAAGTGAACTGGAAATCGAAATCACTGGGCCTGCCGACCACTCAGAGTTTTCTCTCGGTGATGATATAACCATCACTGGTACGTCCTGGGCCCCCGAGGGTGTTGACACGGTGGAGATCTCCCTGGATGATTCCCAGGAATGGGCCACCACAATCGCCACAGGCGGTTCGGGAGATGACTTCTCCACATGGCTGTATGAGCTGTCCACAGTGGGCCTTTCCCCCGGTGAGCACAGGATACTGGCAAGAGCCCGACTCGGGGAGGCTTCCCTTACCACCTTTATAAATGTCACGCTCAATGATGTCACCGATCCTGTGGTCTTGATTGAGAATCCAGGGGAGGGTGCCGCATATAAACTGGGTGAGATTCTTACCATAAACGGTACAGCCTCTGACAATGCAGCATTGCAGACTCTCGAAATCATAATAGATTCGGATGAGGCGAACAGTACAGACATCACTCATCTTCTCATTGATGGATATTTCTCGTACGACATTGGTACCCATACATTGGGATATGGAAACCATGCCATAACAATCAGGGGGACAGATACATCGCAGAATATCGCTTCGGTTACGAGAAATGTCAGGATTACGGAAAAAGTTTTACCAAATGTGAGAATCCATAGTCCTGATGAGGGCTCCATCTTCAGACGGGGAGATACCGTGGTATTATCAGGTAAGGCCACAGATAACATGGAGCTTGTATCCCTGGAAATTACCATGTATAAGGGCGAGCCAATGGATATTTTCGATACCCTGGATGTGGATGGCTACTGGACATACGAATGGAATACCAAACCCCATGCTTCAGGTGAATACACAGTTGAAGTTACGGCTGCTGACGGTTCAGATAACGTGGCAACAGACGACGTTACAATTATACTGGACGGCTCCGCACCTGTGGCCTATATCCATGAACCAATTGAAAACCAGGTATTCATGGCAGGTAATACCATTGTTGTCAAAGGAACAGCATCGGATGACGTTGAGCTGGGTTCGGTCTATCTCACATTCGATGAGGGTACACCAGTTGATATTACGAGGAAGGTAAATGACGGTGAGTGGCGGTACAATTGGGATTCCTTTGGCCTTGAAAGCGGCAGACACATCATCTCAATTACAGCAATAGATAAGGCAGGTCACATGACCGAAACAGGCATATCCATTGTTGTTGACACAGAGGACCCTGTAGTGGAAATCCATGGAATAGATGAAGTCATCGAGATTGGTGAATGGATAACGATCCGAGGCACTGCCCCAGACGACATCGAAATAGAATCACTAACCCTTGTAATAGACGATGAGGAAACAATCGATATCACATCTTCGCTTTCCTACGGTGTTTGGATGTGGGATTTGGACACCTCGGATATGAATGAGGGCATACATATTATCACGGTAATTGCCAGGGACGGAGTGGGCAACGAGGCCGAGGAATTTATTCTGATAGAACTGGCAGAGGAAGGCTCGATATCCGACGGCAGCCCAGGGGATGGGATCTTCAGGACCGACCCGCAGGAAGGCAAGGATTCATCAGATGAAATAGACACAGAGGCTTTCATCCTGTTGATCATCCTATTCATGCTAATAGGCTTGGCCGTGGTGGCACTGCTTTCTGTGAGGGCGGTTAAAAAGAAGGATTATAGCAATTTTTACTATCCTGACCAATATCAGAGGTAATTTTCAGTTCATTTTATCCATAAACTACATGTATAAGAAAGACTTTCACCCGTTGGATATCCGAGGAGTCCTGATGAAGAGAAGCTCAAGAGTATGGAAAAAGAGAGGACAGCAGCGCTGGAAATGGCGCAAGAAGAAGATGAGGCGCAGAAAGAGAGCGCAGCAGATGCGGAAGAAATGAGCTGGAAATATCATTGGACCCTTGTCTTTTCGGGGGCATGGGGTAGTCAGGGATCCTCGCGGGCTCCAGTTATCAATAGGTATGACTGCCAACGGGTTTGCTGATTCGTTGAGATTCAACGGAAATGACGACTAACTGGAGCAACGACCTATTGCAGAACAATAGCCCAAAAACCTGGTATAGAGTCGCTCTCTATACAGTGGAAACCCGCTGATCTGGGTTCAAATCCCAGTGCCCCCACTTCTCTTTTATTATAATTTATTTCGTGGGGGGCACTTAGCCCTCGGATATTATTAAACAACAATAATTTCTTATCCTGCGGGCCCAGTGCCCCAATTCTATTTCTTATAACTATAATCCATGGGGGCACTTTGCCTTCGGTTATAATTATTCTCCAATTATATCTTAAGCCTCAGGCCCAGTGCCCCGCTTATAAATAGTTGAAAAAGGTAAGAAGATAAAGAAGTAAAAAAGACTACGGGCTGACGGGTTGCTGACAGTGCGGGCATACTGGTTTGCCTGCTTCCATCTGCTTGCCGCAGGCGGCGCAGGGCATGAACATGGGGTACGGAACGTTCGAAAGGCGGTAGGTCCTTTGCCCTGCAATCAACAGTAAGAAACCCATAAGCACCAGAATCAGCGTGGTATATACGGTAAATGGTGCGAGTATTAGTCCCAGCACGATGAATATCAAACCGAGAATGGACAGGTTCTCCATCTTTTCACCGGAACGGATAATACTTTTTTGTTCTAAATAGGTTTCTATCAGAGGTGGTTTGAAGCGGAGCTACCCTTCTGCATCCGCGATTATAATAAATACGAGATTGTGGATATGGGGGCGGGGAGTGTACATGACTTTCAAGGATTCTTATATTCCGTACGGAGGCTACTGGAGCACACCTTTTTGCAGATGGCAGGGCAGCTTTGCCAACCAGCATGCCATTAAATTCGGAGCCGAGATCGCCGCCAGGGCCCTCACGGAAAGAAATATCAAGCCCACTGAATTCGACGGCATCATACTCGGCATGACCATCCCTCAGACATCCTGTTTCTACGGGGCACCGTGGATGGCGGGGATGACCGGGGCAGACCATATAACAGGTCCCATCGTATCGCAGGCCTGCGCCACGTCTGCGAATTCTGTCGGACTGGCGGCCTTGGGCATAGAAACCGGAATCAACAGGGCAGTTCTGGTGGTAACCTGCGACAGAACCAGTAATGGGCCCCATCTGGTGTACCCGAATCCATTGGCCCCTGGCGCACGGCCCGATTCCGAGGACTGGGTATGGGACAATTTCGGCTTTGACCCCTTTGCCAAGAATGCCATGATCGAGACTGCAGAGAACGTGGCAAAGGAATCGGGTATCACAAAGGAGGAGCAGGATGAGGTCACTTTCATGAGATACAGCCAGTATCAGGATTCTGTGAAAGAAGACGGGAGGTTCCAGAAAAGATACATGGTTTCGCCCATAGAGATCATGGATGCAAAGAAAAGGAAGGTTCTGGCCACTGTTCAGGGGGATGAGGGGGTTTTTCCCACCACCATGGAGGGACTATCCAAACTTAGGCCCGTACTTCCCAACGGCACAGTTACCTTCGGCACGCAGACATATCCTGCGGATGGCAATGCAGGCATCATCGTTACCACCAGGGACAATGCCAAAAGGCTTTCTGCTGTGGACGACATTGAAATCAAGATCGTGTCATACGGGGATGGAAGGGCAAAGAAGGGTTTCATGGCCCAGGCCATCGTTCCTGCGGCAAAAAAGGCGCTTAAGAGGGCTGATATCACCTTGGATGATATCAAGGCCATAAAAACCCACAATCCTTTCGCTGTAAACGATATCTATTTCGCCAACGAGATGGGCATGGATGTCAAGGATATGAACAACTTTGGATGCTCCCTCATATACGGCCACCCCCAGGGTCCAACAGGGTCGCGGTTGATTATCGAACTCATCGAGGAGCTCGTGCTTTCGGGAGGTGGATTCGGTCTGTTCGACGGCTGTGCGGCGGGGGATACGGCTGCGGCAATCGTTTTCGAGGTGACCCTGGATTAACTGCGTCCTACAGAATTTCTTACCTTATTTTCATTAATGGTACAAATGTTTTCAAATTGATGGTAGGACATATGTCATATTATGGAAAAGCTTATATTCTTATATGTATATCAGGGTAGCTGCTGAAAAGTGTCTTACCAAAATGCTTGGTATAAATGACATTTGTCAGACACAATTGTGGTACTATGGGCCTGAAAGGAGAGAGAATCACCATACGCCTCCATGAAAAGGATTTGCGGTGGATCGACTCCTTTATTTTGGAAGGAGGATTCGCAAGCAGATCCGAGCTCCTTCGGGTTGCGGCAAAGGAGCTTATCGACAGGCGGGTTGCCCTTGCACAGGGTCAGTCCGGTGAGACCTATGTACCCGTGTCCGACGATCATATAAACGCCATCGATTACCTGATATCCAAGGGACGATTCAAGTCCCGGGAAGCAGCCCTTTTCGAGATCGTTAGGGATTATCTCGAGGAAATGTCCTGGGAGAAGGTGGAGAAGCAGGAGGAGAAATTCCGGGAGATCAAGTACAAGATGGCGGAAGCGGATATGCTGAAAAAAGAGGTGGAGAAAAACTACCTCAAGCATTGATTGTAGGCCTAAAATGCGGTGGTATAAGGTGAAAGCGGTGTGGATCTTAAAATTCGTCTGCCCAGGAAAGGTTGAGTGTAACACCCCGAGAATTTCTCGGGTATAGCCCAGGTCAGAAGGGATGGGATGAGATTTTTCACCGTGGGACCCCAAAATGAGTCCAGGCAGTAGGAGGAGTTACTATCTTCGTGGGGGTTTGACCGCATCCCCCACCTCCCCAGTTCCTCCTCTCTTGGAGCAATATATCCCCTAATGCACGGAGGAGTAAAAATGAAAAGCGAGGATATACAAACTGTGAGAGAGGTCCTTTCGAGGATGCAAACGCCCTATGAGAACATCGAAGATCCTGTGACACTGGTTATCGGCTGCGGTGGAGCTGGTAACAACCTTGTGGACTACTTCCACAAGCTCGGGGTGGACGGTATAACCACCATAGGCATAAACACCGATTCCCGGCATCTGGAGCATATAGAGGCCGACAAGAAGGTGTTTATCGGCAAGACGATAACCCGGGGCAGAGGAGCAGGAGGACACAGGGAAATTGGCGAGCAGGCAGCTGAGCTGGCTCAGGATTCCCTCAACGAGATTACGAGGAATTCTGATATCGTCTTCCTGGTGGCGGGACTTGGCGGCGGGACCGGACTGGGTGCCACGCCTGTGGTGGGAAGAATCGCCAAGAACGAAGGCGCAGTGGTGATAGCCATCTGCATACTGCCCTTTGAAGCCGAGGCAGTTAGACGCAGCAAGGCAAGCAGGGGATTACTCGACCTGAGAAACATTGCCGAAAGCACCATCGTTTTGGACAACAACAAGCTCCTTGATATATCACCTGGGCTCTCAGCAGAGGAGGCCTTGAACATCATGAATAAGATGATCTCCCAGGTGATCATAAACACGAGAAAAACAGTTATGCAAACGATCATGGCAGCAAAGAGTCTGGAGGTCTCTGAGATTATCTGCGGCATGGAAAGCGCCACCATCGAAGAAGCGCAGGCACCAAAAGCCAACTCACATATCACATTGCCTGCACCTATTCACGCCGATATGATTACTCCTCAGGTGCCCGAAGTTCCGAATACTCCAGAGCCAGGGGTTTTGGAGGAACGAAAAGGGGAATTGCTTCAGTAGCGTGAAAATGCTACTATCCCGTACCTGGCTCCGACACTCCGTATATTCCCAATTGCTGATACAGCGAGCATGCAGAATATACCTCAAGGGCCCACCGATTCGGAACATCTACCCGTGGAGGTGAGCCTTTCAGTAATTCTTTTTTTCTTTCATTGGTGAGTAGAGACCAGCAATGGAGCAATAAATTTTTTAACTATCCAGTTCATATTATATTTATGGATGAGCTCTGGTGGGGCAAAGAAGACGAACTTTTCACAGACATCTATGACTATGATACGGCAATTTTGGAGAAGGTGCAGCATCTCATGGACAGCCCTGAATGCCTAAGCCTTGCGGAAAGGGCCATAACACAAGGAAACGCCCTACCGTTACTTGATGAGGTTTTGGCTGATAAGAAAGAGAATCCTGTGAAGAAACTGAAGCTCATGCTCAATCCCTTCTACAGTAGGGCAGAATACAAAACAAAGGATGATTACCTCCAGTACCTCAAGTCTGCCTATGGATTCATGATGAGCCCTCTGGAGGAGCCCCCAGGCAGGATCATGGGAATGTTCTTTCCGAAATATAAGAGGAGCTGGTCTCCCTCTCATAACAGTGCTGTGGAGCTGCTCACAAAATTCTTTGTGGAGGTGAATCTGATTGAGGAGCTTTCCAGCAGGGAATGGAGAATGGTTGTCCACGCCTCCAATCCAGAGGCCACCCTGGCAAAGATGCTCTACGGTGCCAGTTTTAAGCCGGATTTTGATGAATTCCTGAGAAAGATTCCGTGGATACTGTCCTGGGATGTGTACAGCAGCCCGGGTTTGGACCTCATGTACTGGACAGCACCTGGTCAAAAGCTGCCAAAAAAGCCCTTCGGTATCGGCCATGGATTCTTGACCAACCTCGCCACCATAAGCAAGGAGAAGAGAGCGTATGTGCTGCTTAACACCGGTAATAATCAAGAAGAAGCAGGAAGAATGAGGCTTGATGACAAAAACCAGATATTGAAGCAGATTGAGGCGGAAGGCACGGCAAATCTCGATACTTTTGTGGGCCTCTCGAAAATCGAGAGGGATTTTGTTATACATCAGCACATCGTCATATGGAAGAACCCGGGTTACGAGCGATATCAAAGAGCCTCGTTGTTCAACCGTATACGGTTCGCCAGACCCCACCCTTTTCTGTGCGTGCTCAGGGAGCAGGCCCTGCCATTGGAGATAGCCTTCATTGAGAGAAAGTTCGAGTAGAGAAAGTTAATTCATCTATGATGTGAAGGACAGGGACAATATCATACGGGATGCACAGTGCATGCAGGGCAGGTAATTCGATGTTTCAGGGCGGCCCCATTTCACCTTCCATCTTCTTGGTGAACTCCTTTGCAGCTTCTCCTATGTGCTTGGCAAAAGTGACGAAATCGGAGGGCATGAGAATGATCGTGGTGGTGTTCTGCTCGATGCCCACCTCTGCGATGGTCTGAAGTCGCCGCAGCTCTAAAATAGAGGGATGGGCGCTGATCTGCTGGGCAGCCACAGCCAGCTTAGAGGCCGATTCGAGCTCGGCCTGGGCCTTGATGAGCCTGGACCTCTTTTCCCTCTCGGCCTCTGCCTCCTTGGCCATGGCCCTCTGCATGCTCTCGGGTATCATCAGGTCCTTTGTCTCCACATTGGTCACCCTTATACCCCAGGGATCGCTCATCTCATCAAGGATCTTGGAAAGCCGTTGATTGACCATATCCCTGTTCTTGAGCAATTCATCCAGGGAGTACTGACCAATGATGCTTCTCACCGTGGTCTGTGCGGCCTCGCTTATGGCCAGTCTGTAGTTCTCTACGTTGATAATGGCGGTCTTTGGGGATGACACCCTGTAGTAGAGCACTGCATTGACCTTCGCTGTCACGTTGTCCTTTGTGATGGCCTCCTGCGGCGGGACATCCACTGTTATCACCCTGAGGTCCACCTTCTGCATTGAGTCAAAAATGGGTAGAATATAGAATATGCCCGGGCCCTTCACACCTTGAAACTTGCCCAGCCTGAAGATCACGCCTCGTTCGTACTCCTTCACCACCCTGATTCCTGAAAGAAGAAACAACACAATGACCAACACTACTAAAAATATCATGGACCAGCAAACAACATCCAACCCGTTCATCCTATCAGGCTTCCTCTTCTGAATACCAACCCCAATTATCTTGGGCAGTCAGTCTGAAGGTAAACAATACAATGATAACTTATAAACATTTCGCGGGAATCCCAGGGGAGTGCCCCAAAACTTCTCTGTAAAAAAGTCATCTTTCGATGAGGTTTTCCCCTCCCATCTCCCCCCCGAAGTCGTTAACGGCGCCGTTTGTCAGCTGAAACCGCATCCTCAACCTTCCGTTCTCGAAGAACAGATAGGCTGTCTTGAGTTGGGAGATGTACATGCTCACCCTTTTACCCTTCCTTGTCAACCTGCGCTCTACACAGCGCAACAATCCTGCACGCTCCAATTCCCTGATCTTTCTGTAGCAGGCTGCAATGGGAATACCGAACTTCTCAGAAAGCTCAATGGCGCTCTTGGGTTTCTTGGTTGTACCCACGAGGATCCGAACAGAATATTTGTCAGTTATGAGTTGTGATGCCTCGAAGATGTCCATGTTCTCCCCCGTCCTAGAGGTGCAAGATTCAGGAAAACTCAATACAAGTTTTCTTAGTTTTTTTGTATGACCCAGGAGCATATATAAAGTATCTCGTATGATTATCATGCATGATAATTGCACAGCAGCAATCATGCTAGGAGCGTCCTCCAACCGTAGCTCAGTTGGAGGGCTAAATCCAACGGAACGTTGATCCTCACCACGAACCTGCCGTCATCCTGATGAACCGTCACCTTGTCCCTTTTCGCACTGTAGACCTTTGTGATGCCATCCTCTTCTGACATCAGCCTCTCCACACAGGTGATCAGATCCAGACTTTCCAGTAGATTGACTTTTCTGTGACAGATGGCACTGGGTATTCCGAATATCCTGCTTAAGTTCATGGCAGTCATGGGATGAAGGCTTGTGGCTATGAGGATTTTTTCGATATGTTTGTCCTTGACCGTGCTTGCTTGATTCATGCCGAACAATGGATTATAGATTGCTTTACAATCATACCGTTTTTCATCACAAAATCAATTTTGATAATGTTAAATGACTGGGGCCATCATCTCGACTCGGCCTCATCTACGGTACTCCGCCCCCCGATGAATAGTCGTAACAGAGCTTCTCAATCTCCCCTCGAACGAACACATAGTCGAACTTATCTTCGGTGCTGTTCTTCCTCTTCTCCATAAATCTTATGAACCCGTTCTCACCGTCAAAGTGTATAAATATCCGCTCCTTTTCAGCCATGGCATCCTTCAATCTGTGGAAGAACATGAGGTTGTCATCCATCCCGGTGTGCACATTTCTGAACTCTTCTTCATGAAAACTCGTGGAACATTTGGGGCACATCTGCTTCTTTAAATCCATCGTGCTTCCGCAAACCGGACAATCGAATGTGAGGTTTCCGCCCAATCGAGAAAATCCCTGGGCATTTTCTTGAATTTGAACATCTTCCTCGATTTTATGCTCTTCTTCTGATGATTGTTGTTGCGGGGTATCAAATAATTCATAATTTTCATCTGATTTTTCCAGCTCGTTCACTTTGATTTCCAATTTCTCATCAGAAATGTATGTCATGAGCGATTTGCTCCATTCATTTTCTTGGGACATACCATCCGAATCATCGTTTTGCACGAAGTCTTCACCCATATTCAGGGAAGAGGCCATGGCCTTTTTGTAGCATATGCTGGCCTGCTCTATCTTTCCCATCTCCATCAGGACATCGCCCATACCGCTCCAGGCGTCCCAGTTCCTAGAATTCAATTCAAGGGCCCGGTTGAAGCATTTTAGGGCCTGCGGAAATTGCTTGTTTTTAAGATGTTTTCTGCCCTCTTTCAAGTGCACATCAATGCAGCCGCATATGGTCTTTTTATCATTACTTGACCCAATACGATCGTTTGCGATTTCAGGCTCGTGAGCCGAGGTTTCTTGTCCTGAGGAATCCTCCATCATTGCATCATCCTCCTCTTCACCCGCCAGGGCTAAGATAGCATTGTAATCTGATTCGTATACTCCCAAGGCTCCTTCCCAAGGTTCATCCTCGGCTTGAGGAGGCCCTTCAGGGATTCCCCCTTTATCTAATGGGTATTGGGAATTTGCATTTTTCTCTTTATTTGAGGTAATTCCCTCCTGTGGTTCATCTAATACAACATAGAGGTCATCGATATCTGATGCTATAATCTCAGAATCATCTTCAATAGTATCATTTCTCACCCGAAGGAATTTATCGGAGGAGGGCTCCTCTATTTTTTGAGCTGGAAGACCATCTGGTTTATCTTCATTCCGATTCGCATTTTCCTTTTGTTTATTCACATGAACGTCGTTTTCGTCAAAATCCGGATCATTAGCATATTGATTCTCTTCAACTGGCTCTTGCTCGATTTGATGAGGTTTCCTCTTGACCTTCCTCTTTTTCCTCTTTATCAATCTTGATTTGGTTGCTTCGTTCGAGGATATTTTTTTTGTTTGAACGTCAATCAGGGCTATCACATTATCAATATTTGATTGGTCGCCCCCTAAACCACCGTCGATGGGATCATACCTTTCCTGGGAAGTTTTCCTTTTGACCCTCCTTGTGATTCTCTTCTTTTTGACCTTGAGTTTGACAACCTCACCTGGAGTAACATCCTTTTGCGGTTCATTTGATGGGGATGTAGGGCCTTCTTGGTTCGATTCGTTCTCCTTCATTTTCTCCCCAACAGGTTCTTGCCCGTCCAAGGGAGGTTCAATTTCACTTTCCCCGTCAGGTTGCGGCTCGCATGTTTCAGTCTCATGCTCTTCTGAGTTTTTCTTCCTCTTAAACAGCCTCATTCGCTCATCTCGTGATTACACCATTTGAACCGTGCTTTGAACCATTATTTCAATTTGTAAATAAGGATATCATTGAAATATAGACCTAGATAATAAAAAAAGTAATGCTTACATTATCATCTGGAATTATCATCAATGATAATCATGCTCTACATTTAATTAAAAAAAAATCGGAGCCACAGATGACCTATTATTCGTGCCTACTGTGAATATTAAATCCCTCTTCGAAGGTCAGGGATTGGAAGAAGAAAAGAAAATTCATTGGAACTGGTTTAAATTGTCATGGATCTCTTCCATTGTTGAGAAGAAATCATCCCTCCAGAGATTGTATTCGTCTTCATTTAGAAAAATCATGGTTCTTTTTTCCTTGCCTACGGGTGTTAAGGCCAGGTACAGTGCTTTGTAGTAGCAGAAGCATGCCTCATCGGTCTTTCCGATCTCGAGGAACAGGTCCCCTTTGGCCCTCCATCCATCCCAGAATACGTTATTCAGCTCCAGAGCCTGGTTGAAACACTTCAAGGCCTTGATGTACTCCCCCCGCCGCTGATAGAACTGCCCCTCAAAGACCAGCTTCTTCAATTTGCCTGCCGTCTCAATGGGATTGAAGCGATGCATCGGTGGTTTTCCTGTTTCCACGGGCTTGGTTGGTGTGCGTCCAAACAGCTCACTCAGTTCATCATCGATGTCGGTATCGAACATCTTCTCACTTCCATTGCTTGGCCCATTCCTCTGAAATCCAGAATCATTGGATTCAGAGCCCTGACCCTCCAGTGAAAGCAGCACCTTTGCGGCATACTCGTTGTTTAGATTGATCTTAAGGGTCCTCTGGAACACTTCTTTGGCCTGTATGTAATCCTTTTGAGCCAGAAGCAGTTCGCCGATTCTGCACCAGGCATCCTCGTACATGGGCACGATTTGAACCGCCTTTCTGAAACATTTCATTGCTTCTGAATTTTGTCCCATGCTCACCAATACTTCCCCTTTCTTGCACCAGATCTTTGCATCATCATCTGCAAATTCAAGCACCCTGTCCAAGGTGCAGATGGCCTCGCTCAATCGATTTCTCTGCTGGAGGATGGAAACCTTGCCCAGGTATAGGTTCCTGTTCTTGGGGTCGTACTGGATCATTTCATCGTAGCACTGCAGGATCTCCTCGAAGTTCTCCCCCACAAGGGTTCTGCTTTCCGGAGAAGGTCGCATCAAATTCTGCATTATTTCCGAGGGAAAATCGTTCATGATATCCCGCGCTTTTTATGTGTTATTATCACAAATATCTCCGCAATCTGGGTAATTTGAAATATCTTCTTCGATAGAACATTGTTCCAGTTCTAAAAATACCTAATGTCCCCATTATCACATGTTATTATCATCTGTGATTATGAGACTCTCTCTGGCCATCACTGGGTGTGAAAGAGACCCCAACGCCCAAGATTCACCTCCATGCCAAAATCTGTGACCTTGACGTAACCGTTGATGATATTCACCCGCATTCCAGGTTTCAACTCCCCCTGCCTCACCCTTTCCACATCCTTGTCCCACAGGGTCATCCTGCAGCTTCCTGTTCCGTCGGATATCACCAGGTTAACAACCTGTCCGTGACTGCCGTTCTTCCTCCTAAACTCCCTGGGTGTGCCCACCTCATCAATTTCGGCGGTTATGCTTACGCTCTCTCCCTCCCTCAGATCCGAGATAGTGGTTTTTTTGGAGACAGCAACGCCCTGCTCATCAGCAATAAGATATGCTATGGCGTCCTCACTCAGCAGTCCCTCGTACTCGCTGTACCTTTTTTTTATCTCGGAATCAAATCTCTCTCGGTCCATACGACCATGAAGAAACCCGTAGAGCTCCTCTTTGGTTTTGAACTTCATGAATCCCGTATTGTCCTTGTATAGATTAATATTTGGCCGTATCAGGTATCATAGGCTCTGTGCGATCTTGGTTGGATAAAACATGGTGAGTTTTATACCAAAAGAAAGCCATTTCCCCTGGGTGCACTGATGCCCAGAAGGAAGTACGGTCACATGGTGGGACCATGCCCCCCCACACCGATTGATAAATGCAGGGCTTGCCGCCTGGACCTTCCATGTCCCATCCACGAACTCCAGAAGAAACCCGATTACAAGGAACTGGCAAAAAAGAAGCGGCACAGAAAGAACGCGGGAAAGAAGGGCAAGAAGAATAAGAAGCTGTAAAGAGCTACTAACGTCCAAAAAATCCTTTTAATCTCCTCTCCCTGCTTTTCTTTGCGAGCTCCTCCCATTTTTCCACGGCCTTTTCCATCTCGTCGCCATTAAAACCCTCCTTTGATTTGGATTTTAAATCCTCCAATTCACCCGCATCTAGCCAGACACCCCTGCATGTCAAGCACACATCGATTTCCACATCGTCTGCCGATTCAATGTCCATGAGTCCCCCACATCTCGGACAGACGAGTTGGCTCTTGCTCTGTGTACCAATCTCTTTGGTGAGGTAGTCCGTCATCTTTCTGTCCTTGAGCAGTTTCTTTAACTCCCCCGGATCCAGCCATATGCCGTGACATTTCGGACATTCGTCTATCTCGATATTCGGCCCAAAGACCTGAACTTCGATTCTATCAGCCTCAATCCAGCATCTCGGACAGTCTATTCTTTTTTCTCGGATGATCTTTTTTAAGGACATGATGGTACTAATACGGGAATCGGGATAAAAATGTATTGTTCGTTGGCTCAGTTGGGTCAAAGGAACTCCCGGTAAATTGGATGTTCATGGTATGATAAAGTATAAAGAGTATGAAGAGTATTACCCGGTGATTTCATGGTTAAGGAGAAAATTGCCATCAGCATCGATCAAAACCTCCTGGAGCTCATTGACAAACAGAGGGGGGGTGAAAAACGCTCCACCTACATCAATTCCATGGTCGCCCAGCACTTCAAGGCCCTTCCTGACGACAGGGGGGGAGCCACCTTTGTCACCACCCTGGAGCTGCGCAAGACACTGAAGCCCATTTATGACACGCTCGTTACCCTTGAAGGACTGGCCCATGATGTAAAGGAGCTAAGGCAATTTGTCAGATCAAAATGATTCCTCCACTGGGTTGCTGATTAATTGTTACTAATTGTGTCAATAAAAAACAACACCTGTTGATAGCAAAAGACGACTTGCCTGAATTCATTATTTCAGAATTCGATATTCAGGCTTGATAATTTTA
>CP070739.1:928309-936413 GCA_020347705.1 Methanomassiliicoccales archaeon
AGGTCAGCTCAGTGTAGTAGGTCTTAAAGTAGACATACAGCTCCTTTTCAACAACTCTTAACGCAGGATTCAATCTGGTCACCCTTTCAACTCTTTTACTGTCAGATGGAGAAACACATCCTCCAACGTGGGCTCGTGAAAGTCCACCGACAGTATGTTCTCCTCGAAATTTGTAAATAAATAGGATATGGCCTTTTTCTTCTGCGTCGTATAGATGTGTATGTTATCCTGTGCTGAATCTAGTCCTCCTACAAAATCGAGGGCCTCCAATACCTGAGGATCCAATTTCCCGTCATGGGTCACCTCGATGACGGCCTCACCTTTTAATATCTTTTTCAATTCTCGCGGAGTGTCCAATGCGATGATCTTACCCTTATCAATAATGCCTATCCTATCGCAAAGAAGTTCTGCCTCCTCCATGTAATGTGTTGTGAGAATCATGGTGATGCCCTTCTCGCTTAAGGCCTGAATTCGATCCCACAATGCTCTTTTGGATTGCGGGTCCAAACCAGTGGTTGGCTCGTCCAAAAAAAGCACTTCAGGCTCGTGGATCAGGGCTTTGGCGATAGTCAGGCGCCTCTTCATCCCGCCGGATAATGTGAGGGGATCGGAATCCTTTTTATCCTTCATTCCAACGAGGGCCAATACATTGGTGATGGACTTCTCGTATCTGCTCTTTTTCATGCCGTGCAGTTTTGCATGATACCTCAGGTTTTGGGATACGGTAAGCTCCCTGTCCAGAACGTTGGATTGCGGCACCACTCCAACAATCCTTCTAACCTTCACCGAGTCTTTTACTATATCGTTTTCCGCTACCTGCGCCGAACCGCTCGTGGGCCTGGCCAGACCGCTTAGCATTCTTATTATCGTGGTCTTACCAGCTCCGTTTGGACCCAGCAGGCCGAATATCTCACCTTTATAGATTTCAAGGCTAACACTGTCCACGGCCTTGACTTCTTTAAAGAACTTGGTGAGTTTTTCTAATTTTATCTCTACTGAGGGCATTGCAGCGGTAATAGAAATCCTTGTATGTGAAGGTTTTGGATAGGTCATATTGAGCCCTTTAGAAGATAACGATGAAATTTCGGCACGATCATGAGATGGTTTCTTAGGTATCATTCAGTCCGGGAGATGCTACCAATAATTCATCATCAAAAATAACACATATATACCCACGAAAATACCCCCCTGCCATCGCCTCAAATTTCGACCCATGGCCATGAACATGAGCAAAAATGCGGCTACCAGAAGCATAATCGGGATGTTCGTGTAGACTAGTATATCATCTACAGGTAAACTGTTTATTAGAGCAGCTATACCGATTACCCAGAGGATGTTGAATATGTTGGAACCGATGATGTTGCCTATTGAAATGTCCACGTGCTTTTTCAATATCGCTGTCATCGAAACGGCCAACTCGGGAAGAGAGGTCCCGAAAGCGATAAGGGTGGATCCGATTACCGTCTCGGAAATCGACAATTGTGTAGCGATGTCCGATGCTGAATCCACCAATAACTTCGAACCAACAAATACACCGATACAACCTATAACCAGCTTGGCAATCTCTTTTGCTACGCTGCTTTCCTTTTTAACTACCGGCCTACTCGACCAGTCCAATTTAACGGTTTCTTTCTCGTCTTTGTTCTGTTTGTATAGAATTACGATATAGATCGTGAAAAGCGCCATTAGAATTAATCCTTCCCATCTTGCCACCCCTCCAAAAACGAATAAGGTGAAAAGCAGGGACACACCCAGCATAATAAGCCCGTCTCTTTTGAGCATCTTCCTTTTCACGGAAATCTGCTTAAACAACAGGCAAACACCGAGAACTAATGCTATGTTGGCGATGTTGCTTCCCACCACATTTCCCACGGCTATACCGCCCTGGCCGTTGTAGGAAGCATAGACCGAGGCTCCCAATTCCGGCAGTGAGGTGCCCATTGAAACCAAAGTGAGCCCGATTATAAGCTCGCTCACCCCGAAATGCCTGGCCATAAAAGCAGCGCTTTCCACGAAGAAATCGCTGCCCTTTATCAGGATAGCCAGACCTACAATCAGGATAATTACGCTCAACCATAAATCCATCAGAACCATATCCCATAATCTCAATACGCTACACCCCTAAATAAAGTTTGTCAATATAATGATTTGGAGTATTTCACCGTTGAATGGGTCATTTTAGCAACAAAAGTTATCACCCCTGATAATGAAAACCTAACGATTTTATAGTCTGGTTGCGGATAACTAAAAATGGGAGTCAAAGCAGTGGATAAACTTAATAAATAGTAACCTTATGACTTGGGTGAAATGAGGAAAATGACATGGATAAACCTTTGATTCTGAAACAAAAAATCTGCCTTCTAGGAGATGGCGCTGTGGGCAAAACAAGCCTTATTCGCAGGTTTGTTGAAGACGCATTCCGCGACGACTACCTTCTCACAATTGGAACAAAGACCTCTAAAAAGCGGATTATCATAAAAAAACCCGATTTTCCAAGGGACATCCACCTCACGCTCATCATCTGGGATATCATGGGACAGATAAGTTTCAGGAAACTTTTACATCCAACATACTTAAGAGGTGCGAGAGGAGCGATATTTGTATGTGATCTCACCAGACTTGAGACTTTGGAACATTTGGACGACTGGATAGATTCACTATATGTGGAGGGAAAAGTTATGCCCTCCGTGTTCGTTGGTAACAAAAGTGATCTTGTAGATAAACATGCTTTCGGAAAGGCTGAGATAGAGAGCGTGGCCTCAGCCTATGACTCCCCCTCTTTTACAGCCAGCGCAAAGACTGGAGAGAATGTGGAGAACTTATTCTCCGCCCTGGCCGAGAAAATAATAAGTGATATGGCAGCAAGGGACGTTCTTTTTGTGGATTGAGCAGCACTAAAACTGAAAGTTCATCCTGGACCTTTTCGATATGTTATCGTTATTACTCAGATAGCCGTAGATCAAAGGCAGCCCAATGGAGGCCTCCAAATATACCATGGATTTTCTCGCATCGCCCTTCACCTTTCCCCAGGCCGTTGCCTCACCGAACGTACTTCCTGATAATCCTCCATCCATTGGTATAGCTGTGGAAACCTGGATAGCGTATTTATGGCCCTCCATCAAAGCCCCGAAATCGAAATTCGCCATCACTATGGCATCGTTTATGAAGTTCTTGGGGACTCCGCCTCCGATATAAACTGCACCGGAGCTTTTCGAGTTGAGGATGATCTGCACCATCTCGTAGTTGTCCTTGATCGAGTCGATGGTCACCCTGGGTTTCTCCTTGTTATTGGCCCAATATTTTGTCAAACCGATGCCTATTGAAGAATCGTTTATAGCCGGGACGAAAATCGGTGTATTAGTATCGTAACATGCCTTTAAAATCGAATTCTTGTCCGTGATTTCCCTGGATAGTGCCATTAAGAATTCCCTGCTCGAATAATTCCCTGGTTTTATACTCCTTTCCGTGTATTTATCCACATAGTCGTCTGTTTCAAAGAACAGGGTGTCATCAGTGAAAACATCGTAGATCCTGTTGATCCTCAAATCTCTCAATTTTTTATCATTTACAATGATGCTGCCGTGATGATGTAAACCACCTCTTGCATATAATAGATCCTGATACACGATGGCCCCTGTGGAAACAACAGCATCGACCATATTTTTCCATATGATATCCGATAGAATATTTCTGAGTCCCGCGGCGATGAGGGGCCCTGCCAGTCCCATGAATATGGTGGGTCTTTCTTCGTCGGTAAGCATTTCTTCCCAGATTTTTGCGGCCCGGCCGATGTTTCTTGCCTGAATCGACATGTTGCAGAAATTATCAACCAGTTCCCGGATCGTCATATCTTCATGTATCTGAATCTGGTTTATCGGTGTCTGTAATAGTTTTTTTCGTTCAGCCAGAAATTTCGGGTCGTCTTCCATCATCCTATCACTTTTTTATATCTTGGGGTAATGAATACAAGTTCAAATAACTTTACCCTTAGAGAAGGTGTGCCAACCCTAAAATTGACAACAATACATAAATATTGACATGCATTTCAGCGGAGCATGGAGCCTGACTTCGATGTGCTTATCGTTGGCGCGGGTGTAGTGGGATGTTCCTGTGCCAACCAGCTCTCCAAGTACGAATTGAAAGTGGCACTGCTGGAAAAAGAAAGTGATGTTTGCGCAGGTGCCAGCAAGGCCAACAGCGGTGTCGTGCATTCGGGAATATATTCACAGCCTGGCTCTCTTAAAGCGAGGTTCTGTGTAAAAGGAAACGAACTTTTTCCAGCTTTTTCCAAGGAGCTGGGTATCGAGTTCATAAGAATGGGCAAGCTGGTGGTTGCAAGAAATGAAAATGAAGAACCTGAACTTGAAGAATTGATAAAAGCAGGAAACAGAAATCGTGTCCCGGGCTTGGAATTCATAGACGAAGAAAAACTGAGAAAACTAGAGCCTAATATTCAAGGTCAAAAAGCTTTGTGGGTACCGAGTGCAGGAATCGTATCCCCGTATCAGCTGACAATAGCCCTGGCAGAGAATGCGAAGGTCAACGGGGTACAGATATTTTTGAATACAGAGGTTAGGGATATTTCTCAAAAGAATGGATATTTCGTTGTAAAAACCAATAGGAGGGAGCTCAGGGCCAGATATGTGATCAACTGTGCAGGCCTTTATTGTGACGCCATAGCGAGGATGGTTGGGATAGAAAAGTTCCGGGTTTACCCATGTAGGGGAGAGTATCTTATTTTGGATAAAAGCTTAGGTCACCTCATAAATCATATGATCTATCCTGTTCCTGAGAAAGGCTCAGGTGGACTAGGGATTCATCTAACTCCAACGATAGAAGGTAATATCCTCATAGGTCCAAGTGCAGAGTATATACCGGATAAGGAGGACACGGCCTCCACTAAAAAAGCAATGAATTGGCTTCTTGAAGATGCGAGAACTTTCCTCGAACGTTTGCCCAAAGATGCATACATTCAAAGTTATGCAGGTATTAGATGCAAACTCGTTCCCGAAGGCTCTAACAAACCAGGTGATTTTTTAATAGAGGAGGATGAGAAGCTCCCTGGTTTCATCAATCTCATGGGCATCGAATCCCCTGGTCTTACCGCTGCACCGGTAATATCCAAAGAGGTCGTCGATATTATACAAAAAAAGGAGGAATTAATACCTAAAAAGGAGCTCAAAACATGGAGGGCCAAGCAGAGGTTCGACAAACTGAATTTGGATGCCAAGGAAAAACTCATCTCAGAAAACCCAAATCACGGTCATTTGATATGCAGGTGCGAGAAGGTAACAAAACAGGAGATCATTGACGCTTTGAACAATCCCATGGGGGTGAGAACCCTGGCAGGCATAAAATACAGGTCCAGGGCCATGATGGGCAGATGCCAAGGAGGATTCTGTAAACCAAGGATCATCAAGATCATGGAAGATGTATACAACCCAGATGCTGAGGAGATCACGCTTCGAGGTGAAGGTTCGTTTCTATTCATAGGGAAAACCAAGGATTTGAGGAGACATGATAACAAAGAATGTTGATGTGGCGGTTATAGGCGGAGGACCTGCAGGCCTTGCCGCGGCCATCTCCGCAAAGAAGGAGGGTGTTGCCAACATCCTCATAATAGAAAGGGACGAGCATCTTGGGGGGATTCTGAACCAGTGCATCCACGAGGGCTTTGGTTTGGAGATCTACAAAGAGGCCCTGACAGGACCGGAGTACATCCAAAGGTTCATAGATGAGGTTGAGGAACTTGAAATTCCAGTGATGCTAAAATCCATGGTAATCGATCTTAATGAAAATCGTGAGTTATTAGTCTCAAACGAAAATGGACTCCATCTAATAAAAGCCAAGGCGGTTATCCTGACCATGGGTTGCAGGGAAAGAACCCGTGGTATGATAAGAATCCCGGGCACAAGGCCAAGCGGAATATTCAAGGCTGGAGAGGCTCAGCATTTCATCAACATCGCAAACTACATGATAGGAAGGAGGGTCGTTATTTTAGGCTCTGGTGATATCGGTCTAATAATGGCGAGAAGGTTGGTATTGGAGGGTGCTGAAGTTACATGCGTGGTCGAGATACTTCCTTATTGCAGCGGCCTGATCCGCAACAGGGTACAGTGTCTGGAGGATTTTGACATTCCACTTCTTCTAAAACATACGGTTGTCGATATCGAAGGTAAGGAAAGAGTGGAATCTGTTATAATTGCAGAGGTGGATGATAAGGGGCAGATTGTGGAAGGTACAGATAGAAAAATCGAATGCGACACCCTGCTTTTATCCGTGGGTTTGATCCCGGAAAACGAGCTCTCAAAGATGGCGAAAATAGCTCTCGATGAAGCAACCGGCGGTGCCGTTGTAAATGAAAATTTTATGACCTCCTGTCCAGGGATATTTGCCTGCGGTAATGTGCTCCTCGTGCATGATATCGTGGATTACGTTACAATGGATGCATATCTGGCAGGAAAAAACGCTGCCCTGTTTGCCAAAGGGAAGTTGAAAGAAAAGTCCAGGATTCCCATGAAACCTGGTCAGGGAATTAGGTTCGTGGTCCCCCAGAAAATCGCCTTGGAGGATGTGGAAGTATACATGAGGGTTCTTGAGCCTGGCTTGGATAAAAAGATCGTAATCTCAGACGGAGAAAAATTATTTAAATCCAAAAAATTTAAAATAGTAGCTCCCCCAGAGATGGTCAAAATCAAACTGAATGCTGATGAGATTGCAGATGCGAAGGAGATAACGGTAAAGGTAGAATAATATGGAATCCGAAATCACATGCATCATATGCCCTGTAGGCTGCAAGGTCACAATCAAAGCGAAGGATGGAGATATTATAAATATCGAAGGGCATCAGTGTAAAAAAGGGATAGGGTATGTAAAAGAAGAACTGTTTGATCCGAGAAGGACTTTGACCACAACCATGATGGTTAAGAACGGGAAATTACCCCTCGTAAGTGTCAAAACCGCAGAACCCATACCCAAGGATAAATTGTTCGAGGTGATGGATGTTGTTTCACAGATTAAGGTTGATGCACCTGTAAATATTCGAGATATACTCGTTAAAAATGTGCTAGGGTTGGATGTTAATATAGTTGCCACAAAGAAAATAGATAGAGAAAAAGGTTAGATTCATGGCTACCGTGGTATTCCCCTTTTTTCAATCATGAGAACTACCTTGTGTTTTATATTTTTTCATCAACTATCCACTAATACTTAAATTGATCCAAAAGTTTTGAAAAAGAAAAATTAGGGGGCCTTAATCCCTGCTCTTCCCAATTTTATAAATATGACCTGATAGGCCAATTAAAGTTACAATCCCAAAGCCCATAACCACGAAGTTGGTCCCCGTAAAGAGTTCTTCTTCTAGTTCCAATAATGATTCTATCTCAATGATGTGCTCGGAGAAATGGGGGATATACACAAGAAACTGGGCGCCTTCCTCTTCAAAGGCTCCCATATACATTGCCTGAGGGCCCTGTCCTTCTAGGACCTCCCCAAAGGTTCCCTGTTGCATCTTTTTTCCATCGAAATAGACATTGCAATTGCCTGACTCACCCAGATTAAGAACATTTTGTTCAACATTTAAAACTATCAGCTTTCCCTCTTGGAATTCTGCTCTTACTCTGACTCTGATTTTTTTTCTTGTAGCCTCATCGATTTCAAGTTCCATTCCATATTGGTAATGATTGTTTTCCTGGACGATATGACTATTTCGCCTTGTAAAGGTTGTCTCCATAACTAGTGTACCATTCTCAATAGATTGGTTGATTTCATTTCGGAACTTATGCCGCCAGGTATATGATTCTCCTTCGTCAGGACCATTGTTATTTCCTTCACCTGAGCCGCCGCTTTCACCTCCAGATCCTTCACCTGAACCGCCGCCTTCACCTCCAGATCCTTCGCCTGAACCACCGCCATCACCTCCAGATCCTTCGCCTGAACCGCCACCTTCGCCTCCAGGCCCTTCGCCTGAACCGCCACCTTCGCCTCCAGATCCTTCACCTGAACCGCCGCCTTCGCCTCCAGATCCTTCACCTGAACCGCCGCCTTCGCCTCCAGATCCTTCACCTGAACCACCGCCTTCACCCCTAGGCCCTTCGGCTAATAC
>CP070739.1:936513-939312 GCA_020347705.1 Methanomassiliicoccales archaeon
AAAGGCAAACTATTCGAAAGGATAGGACGCAAAGCCACCGGCCCTTAAGACTTTATCAGGGTAGCGGGGCTGCCATACGCTGATTTATTTTATGAAACCTGTCCTTTCGATCAAAAGGATGGGTTTTTTAATGAAAAAACTAGTAAACATAACAATATTCACTATTTTGCTTTTTAATATATTCCCTTTTGCCGATACGTTGTTTGCAAGCGATAATAGAGAAAATAATGAGGGATGTGTCATATTAAACCTTCACTGGTCTGAAGGAGAGATAACCTTAAACAGTATGAAGAAGGTTGTGGGGCTTATAAAAAGAACTGGTAGAAAGGATATAACTCAGTCCTTTTTCTACACCCTTAATTCAAAAGATGGAGAAACAGTTAAAACAGGCAATTTTAAGATACCTAGAAAGCTCCATTATGACTATTTTGATGAATCCACAGGTGAGCTAAAAGGTGGGAAATTGCAACGAGATGAAATCGATTTTGTAATAAGAGTGCCCTACTTTCGTAAAGTAAAACAGATAATGTTTTATAAAGCAGATATAGGCTCACAATCTCATACAATGAGTTTAAAAATGCTTTTGGAAGAATCGGATGATTATGAGCTTTTAGGTGCAATAAACTTTTAATAAAAATAATGATATTTACATAAGTTATGAAAATAAAGCCACGGAAAAAAATGAAAGGATTATGCCTTAGCCTATTAATTATCTTTTCTATTTTGTTTTTGCTTCCCTGCCCTATTCTGGCACAGTTTTTCGTTGAAAAGATAGAAGATAATGGGGATGATGCTAACAGAATGGTATGGGTAATAATGGGTGATGGATACACCTCTTTGCAATTGGATGATTTTCACAAAGATGTAGATCGTATCTTTAATGAATTTTTTAGTACTTCCCCCTGGACCGAATATAAAAATTTCATCAATATTTATAGAACAGATGTAATTTCTAGTGAATCGGGTGCAGATCATCCCTCTCAGAATATATATGTTGATACGGCTTTGGATGCAACCTATGATACATATGGAATAACTAGATTACTAACGGTTAATGATTCCAAGGCTTTCGATATCGCATCCTCAGTTCCATCTTTCGATGCAGTTATGATTGTTGTAAATGATACACAATATGGTGGAAGTGGTGGTGCAACCATAGCATTTTCAAATAATGAAAATTCCGGTAGAATTGCCATCCATGAAGCCGGTCACCTTATTGGAGATCTTGCCGATGAGTATGAAACAACCTACCCCGGGTATCCTGAAGGGGATATTGAACCCAATGTAACCTATCAAACGGAGCTTGAATATATTCCATGGAAAAACTGGATTGAAAGTGGCACTCCTCTTCCAACTCCAGAGATTGGTAGGGACTATGGAGTGGGTCTTTATGAGGGGGCACGATATCTTCCTACAGGAATTTATCGTCCCAACCACAACTGTGCCATGAGGAGTCTGGATGTTCCTTATTGTCCGATATGTGCTGAAGCGCTGGTAATTAATCTGTATAATCACGTTGACCTCATTGATAAACATTCACCTGATGTAAATAACGTATTCCTATCTTCAGATTCCAGTTTCTTACAATTCAAGATAGAATTGGTTAAATCCAATAGTGAAAGTATAGGAATTGGCTGGGAGATTGATGGTGCTATTCAAGAAAAAGAAAATGACAATACCCTGACTGTTGATACTTGTACTTTAAAGAAAGGAAATCATGGTGTGAGAGTATTGGTTGTAGATTACACCTCTCTAGTCAGAAATGATCCTCAGAATCTGTTATTTTCCTCCCGCAGGTGGAATTTCAAGAAAGAATCGGCAAATGGTGTCATTTCAGGTAAGGTAGTGAATGCTTCTACCAGTCAGGGTATTGAGGGAGCACTAGTTGAAACTGAAGGAGGTGAGTATTCAACTACTACAAAGTTAGATGGAAGTTTCAGATTATCCTCAGTCAGCGAAGGAGTTTATAATATTACAGCAGGCATTGAGAGATATAGTTCTACTTCAAAAAATAATATTAGGGTAAATGATGGTGAGAATACAGCAATTATTATCGCATTAAATCCTCTCTTTGATACCTATTCTATATCAGGTCAGATAATAGGAGAGGTAAATGAAGGAATTACTATAAACCTGAAAAAGGGAGACGACATTCTTTTATCATCAAAAACAAATGCTGATGGTAGCTACTTACTTAATGGTATGGAAAATGGTTTTTATACTGTGATACCGAATGTAGGTGAATCTTCATTTGACCCACCCTTATACGAATTGACAATAGATGATGAAAACCTTTCTGGTATTGATTTTAAGGTGTTAGAAGTGACATGTCCGGCTCAATTGGTATTAGAAAAACAATCTCCTTCTCTTAAAATACTGAGGGATTTGAGAAACAATGTATTAGCTAAAAATGAGTTGGGAAGAATATATACTAATTTATACTATAACCATTCACCTGAATTGACTAGTCTTATTATCGCGCATGAAGAGGTTAGAGAAAGCGCAACCGAATTGATTTTAGATATTATGCCTGATATTACATCATTAATTGAAGGTAAAGAGATGATCTTAAGCTCAGAAGTAATAGAGAAAATTGAAGGACTTATTGATACATTAGAATCCTATGCCCGCCCAGGATTAAGAAAAACACTTAAGATGATAAGAAAAGATATAAAAAAATATTCTCTATAAATTGGGAGTGATTAGCCAATAGCATCAAATCAGTTAGTAAAATAATCTAAAGGGGACGGTTTCTTACCGTCCTTTTTTGTTAGGATAAATTTAGTCTTAGCTGAATTT
>CP070739.1:939412-958562 GCA_020347705.1 Methanomassiliicoccales archaeon
GCTCGGTGGATCGTTGGTATTGTTCACAATAAGTACGAAGTTCACAAAATCATAATCACCATAATCGTCTTTAACAGTGACATTAACAAAGTACCATCCGACGTCCACATTTTCTGGAGTACCGGAAAGCACCCCTGTATTGATATCAATGGAAAGCCAGGAGGCATTTGTATTCAGACTCCAATTAACCCGAACATCGTCTACATCAGTAAATTCAAAGTCCACATAATAGTAAGTATCTTCATCAATAACTTCTGTATGACCCGTGGTTATTTTAGGGGGGTCATTCGTATTAATGACAGTAAGACTATAGTTAATAGAATGGAATCCATCGTTACCATCAGTTACGGTAATGTTGACCCAATATGTGCCAACATCCTCGTTTTCCGGCATACCGGATACCACTCCAGATGTTGAATTTATAAGGAGCCAAGACGCGTTCGTTTTAAGATAGTAGGTTATCAACCCTTGTCCATCATCGATGCAGTTAAAATCCTCTATGTAAAGGATGTCCTCATAGGCGTTCGGATGAGGTGTTGAGTTGATCGTAGGCTGGGAATTGGTAACATTTAATGTGTAGTTCTTAAAGTGATAACCGTCGTTTCCGTCATAGACACTGACATTGACCCAGAACCATCCAATATGGGCATTGTTCGGGGTTCCGCTTAGAACACCGGTACTCGAATTGATACTGAGCCAGGTGGCGTTCGAGATAAGCGAATAGGAAATATTACCCTCATAATCATCATCACAATTGAAATCATCCAAATGTGGCTCGTCTTCCATGGAAAACTCATCGGGTGTGTTGGTTATTATGGGAGCAGTATTATTAACGATAATAGTGAAGTTCGTATAGTCAAAGCCTCCGCGTCCATCATCAATAGTAACATTCACCCACCACGATCCCACATCATCATTGGCCGGGGTTCCATTGAGTACTCCTGTGTTTTCGTCTATATCAAGCCATGATGCGTTGGATTTCAGATGCCAAGTTACTGTATCACCGTCTATATCAAGAAACTCGTAATCGACCTCGTAGTAAGTGTCCTCAAGAGCGGATTCAAGATTAGGTGTGGTTATATTGGGATCATCGTTGGTATCATCCACTGTCAGGGTATAATTCCTGGAATCCATGCCCCCGTTTCCATCCGTGACACTGACATTCACCCAAAACCAGCCAACATGAGTGTTGTTGGGGATTCCGCTAAGTACACCGGTTATGGAATTGAGAGCAAGCCAGGTTGCATTTGTGATAAGGTGATATGTGATGTTGCCTTGGTTATCATCATTGCAGTTGAAATCATCCGAGTGCAGAGAATCCTCGAAAGCGAAATCATCAGGTATAGTAGTGATAGTAGGTGGGGTGTTGGATACTGTTAAAGTGTAGTTGATGGAAAAATCACCTTTGTTTCCATCATCTACTGTGATATTAACAAAATACAAGCCTATATGAGCATTGTTTGGAGTGCCGCTCAGTTCGCCTGTTTGGGGATCGATTGAAAGCCATGTGGCATTCGTGACAAGGTAATATGTGATGGTCCCTTGACCGTCATCGTTGCAATCGAAGTCATCGGAGTGCGGAGAGTCTTCCACAGCAGTGTCATCTGGTATTGTAGAAATGATTGGTGGTACATTATGGACGGTCAGAGTATAGTTAACAAAGTCGATTCCCCCGTTTCCATCGTTTACAGAGATGTTGACCCAATACCATCCTACATGTCTGTTATCAGGTAATCCAAATAATATGCCTGTCTCGGAATCAAAACTGAGCCAAGTGCCGTTTGTCAATACGGAATAGACGATATTGCCTTGATCATCATCAACACAGTCAAAATTGTTAGTGTGTATAGAATCCTCATCCACTTCTTGATCCGGAAATGTGGTTATCGTAGGTGGAGTATTGATCACGGTTATCGTATAATTCCTAGAATCGCTCCCACCATTTCCATCACTTACGGTGACATTCACCCAATACCATCCAACCTGGGTATTATTTGCAGTACCACCCAACATCCCAGTGATTGGATCGATGCTAAGCCATGTGGCGTTTGAAAGAAGGCTGTAGACTATGTTTCCTTGATTATCATCGGAGCAATTGAAATCGTCCCAATGAGGTTCATCTTCATTGTTAAACTCGATAGGTGTGCTTGTTATAGAGGGGGGTGTGTTGTTTACCGTTATTGTGAAGTTCGTAGAATCGAAACCTCCACGTCCATCATTTACAGTAATATTCACCCAGCACGAGCCCACATCATCGTTTTCGGGAGTGCCCCATAGTACACCGGTGTTAGGATCTATAGAAAGCCAGGAGGAATTGGTTTGCAGCTGCCATGTTACGCTTGGATCATCGATGTCGATATACTCGTAATCAACGGAGTAAAGGGAATCTTCCTCTGCGAATTCGAGATCAGGGGTAGTTATGATAGGGGGGTCGTTCACATCGTCCACCGTCAATGTATAATTTTTATAATCCATGCCTCCATTGCCATCTGTTACACTCACATTCACCCAGCTCCAACCCAAGTGTGTGTTATTTGGTGTGCCGTTCAATTCGCCTGTCGTGGAATTGAAATAAAGCCATGTGGCATTTGTGAGCATCGAATAGACTATGATGCCCTGGCCATCATCGATACAATCGAAATTATCATAATGGGGGATATCTTGCGTCACGACGGGAATTGGAGTGGTTGTAATTGTTGGCGGAGTGTTGATCACCCAAAGGGTGTAGTTTACAGAATCGCTACCTCCGTTGCCGTCATCGACTGTGACGTTAACCCAATATGATCCTACTTGGGTGTTGTCTGGTGTTCCGCTCAGAACCCCTGTTTGAGGAACGATATTAAGCCATGTGGCATTTGTCATAAGGGTATATACGATGTCGCCTTGCCCTTCATCGGTGGAGTCAAAGTCATCAATATGTGGAGAATCCTCAAAAGCACTATCATCAGGGGTGGAGGTTATATCCGGAGGGACATTATAGACGGTAAGACTGTAGTTTATAGAATCGCTGCCTCCGTTGCCGTCGTCTACTGTAACGTTGACCCAATATGATCCTACATGGGTATTATCTGGTGTCCCGCTCAATATACCTGTATCTGGATTTAAACTCAGCCATGTAGCGTTTGTGAGAAGTGAATATACTATATTACCCTCGCCATCATCATCGCAGTTGAACCCGTCAAGATGTAATATATCTTCCACCGCATCTTGATCTGGTGTGGTGCTTAACGAAGGAGGCGTGTTGTTGACTGTTAAGGTGTAATTTAAAGAAACTATGCCTCCGTTACCGTCGTTTACACTTACATTGACCCAATACCATCCCACATGTCTGTTATCAGGTGTGCCGCTCAAAAGGCCAGTTGCGGAATCGATGTTAAGCCAGGTAGCATTTGTACCCAGTGAGTAAATAGTGCCTGGTCCATCGTCGATGCTGTCAAAATCATCCAAGTGGAGGATATCCTCTTTGGCAAAGTCATCCGGCGTAGTGGTAAAAAGAGGTAGGGTATTCGTAACATTCAAGGTAAAATTATGATAGGCGATACCCCCGTCTCCGTCACCCACACTGACATTTACATAGTAACTTCCTACTTCCAAGTTCGAGGGAGTTCCTTCTAAAAGACCTGTTGGAAAATCCATGGTAAGCCATGTTGCATTTGTATCCAAGGTCCAGGTTACAGCATCCCCATCCAAATCGAAGTTATCATAATCCACACTGTAAAGGATATCCTCATCGGTATTCGCGACATCCGAGGTGGTGATGACAGGGGGATTGTTTTTCACGATTAAAGGAAGAGGTGTGGTTTGACTGGGTGTCTCCCCATCGAAAACCGAGAAATTGTAATTATAGGTACCTTTGGCAAGGGATAGATTGTAGAAGTAGAGTTTTCCATCCTTGGTATTAGTATCCGATGTGTCAAGCTCTATCATTGTAAAAGGGCTACCAGACTCTTCTGGGATGTATAAATAAACCTCCAGGGAATCGTCATCATAATCCGAGACATTGACTGTAAAGTTGAAATAGTCACCCCCAAAACCTGTTGAAGGCGAAACTCCTTGCTCTGAAAAGGATGGTATATTATTTTTGAGATCGAAATTCTCGTATGTCGTATAGGTCCAACCCATTCCCAAACCTGTATCGTTGGCTTCAAAGCAGTATGAGTACGACCCTTTTGGAATCGATAGATTATAGTAGAATTCCTTACCATCACTCCAATTAGTATCCATGGGATCAAGTTCGTTCATAGTGAAGTTACCCAGACCGGAAATGTTGATGTTCACGCTGCCAGCAGAATCGTTATCGATATCTACGATAATCAATGTAAAATTGAGCCAACTGCCTCCGTAATCGCTCTCATTGATGTAACTGCCTAACAGCTGGGGCAGGCTGTTATATACCTGTGGAAGGGATCTGTTCGCACTCTCAGCATAATTTCCTAGACTATCGTTACCCTGTACATAGAACCTGTATGCACCCTTTTTAAGTCCGGTAAGGTTATAGTAAAAGAACTTGCCATCATCTGTATCGATGTCGCTTGGATCCACCTCGAGCATCGTAATGGTGTGGTTTGTTGGTCCTGAGAGGTTTAATGTTATGACTCCTGCAGGATCGTTTTGTGGGTCAGTGAAGTTCACTGTGAAATTGAACCAGGTGGTGGTAATACCTTCCTCAGGAGAAACCCCAGGATTTGTTAATACCGGTGGTGCATCACTACCCACATTTGGGCCACTGTCAGATTTCGGTTCAGCCCTTAATCCCCCGGTATCATTGGCATATATGGTATAATTATATGTTCCATCGTTGGGCAGGGTTGTATTAAAGTAATATATCTTACCGTCCGTGTAATTGGTGTCAGAGGGATCAGCCTCGATCATCGTGAAGTTACCTGAGAAGGATGGCCCTGTGATATTAACCGTGATCTTGCCTGCAGATTGATTGTCTAAATCCGTATATATGACTGTGTAGTTGAAGTCCGTAACACCCGCCTCTCCAACTGTCGGGTAAAGATTGGGAGGAGAAAGTGTCGGAGCAGTGTTATACACCGTCGGCTTGGAAACCTCGGAGGTTGTGTACCATGCACCTTCTGAGTCACAGGCGGCAATATGGAAACTGTAGGAGCCTATCTTCAGGCCGGTGTAGGTGTAATAGTAATCCTTTCCATCTGCATAGTTTGTATCAGCATCCACCTCTATCATTTTCCAGCTGCCTGCATGCCAAGGTCCAGAGATGTTCACAGTGATATTAGCAGGAGCCTGATTGTCGAGGTCGATGTATGTCACAGTATAATTGAATTCTGTAGTGATATAACCACTCTCAGGCCATATGTTATCGTCTATGAGTTCTGGAGGTGTGTTCACAACATCAGGCCCTGGAAATTCGGCTGTTTTGTCCCAGTCGTCTTGTGTATCTTTTGCCCAATAATGATACGAATAGGTTCCATTAATTAAACCCGTATGGTTATAATAATACAACTTTCCGTCTGTGAAATTAACATCATACGGGTCGACCTCGAGCATCTCCCAACTGCCTTGATGTGATGGACCGGTAATGTTTACTGTGATCACATTCGGGGGTTGATCATCGATGTCTGTATAATTTATGGTGAAATTGAACGGTGTTGAGACATTACCGCTGGTAGGATTCAATCCCCAATCCGAAAGTGTTGGCGGTGTGTTCACAATTAGAGGTCCCCAAAATGTATCTGTATCATTCCAAAGGCCTTTTGAATCGTTGGCTGCAAAATGATATGAATAGGTGGTATCGTTGACAAAGCCCGTGATATTGACGTAATAGAGGTTGTCGCCATCGGTGAAGTCCGAATCATCCGGGTCCAGGGCAAGCATGCCAAATATGCCAAGACCTGTAATATTTACTGTGATGACATCGGGCGGGTTGTTTTCCATATCAGTGTAGTTGATAGTGAAATTAAAGCTTAATGAAGCGTTGCCCTCAGTAGGTATCAGTGATTGATCTGTCAGTGTAGGAGGGGCGTTCTTTAAGACATTGAAGAATATCGTGATTTCATGTACCACACCGTTTGATTCAATTGCTTCGATTTCTACCGTGTAAGTACCAGGTTTGTTGGTATCTGAGAATGTATAATTAAACAGCTTCCAGGCAGATGGATCACTTGGATCAGTCGCATTCAATATCATGGGTTTTTCGGTACCCCCCCCAGATCCTCCGGAAGAATCGATTGTAATATTCGCACCTGTGATATCGTACGAGCCAAATGGATCTGAGACATTTGCTTTTATTATGACCTCCTCGCCTTGGATGAAATCGGATTTTTCAATCCCAGTCACATCATAGGTGCTTGCCCAGTCAACATTGACAAAGGTTCGGGTGGGTATGGATCTAATGCATGAAGGGTTCCTTGTAGAATTGTAAGCCAACCAAAGGTACCCTTCATCTGAGCTATCGAGCTCGATTCTAAGAATGAGGTAGCGTCCATTCTCCAAGGTATAATCCACATCCATAAGGGTTGCTTTCACCAATTCCCAACCTTTCTTTTCATCGGTATTATATGGTCTAATGTGACTCGCTATCATTATTTTTTCAGTTTCATTGCAGTCGAATAGCGTGATATTCAAATCGACATGTTGACCTTCTTGATCGTCATCTACCAATAATTCAACCAATACATCATCAGCAATAATGAATTCCTTGGCCAGCACAGGTGTGAGATTGAATTCCTGGAATTTCATGTAAGTTTCGCCAGAAAGTGACAATGTCAAGCCCTCAACACCATCAGTATCAGGGTCACCTAGTTCATTTTTTATTGGAGGCGTTGTGTCCATTAAATCATAAGGATCGTTTTCAGAATAGGTACAATCATCATGAAGATACAGTGTTTTTTCTTCAATCCATCCCAGGGCCTTCATCTCCCAGTCCTTAAAGAAATCATTGTCTCTGCCCTTAATCCTTAAGGAGAGTGCTTGGAGATCCTTCGGATTTCTCGGAATTTTCTCGTTTCCTTCGGGACCCCAATTCAATCCTTTGGGAGGATCATTCCCAAACACATTACCGTCTGTATAATTCATGAAATCTACCGGGATAAAATCGTTTAAAACCAATACATCATCACCAAAATCGTTCCATACCTCGATCAGATTGTCCCAAAAAAGATCGGTGGAGTTGTCTGATCCGAAACCTGAGTGCACGGTGACACTTTCTTTATTGCTGAGCAGGAAATCATCAAACCAAAAGATATTCCCGTCCTGGTCAGATAAGGCCCAATTGGTCATATCAATATCCTCGCCATTTTCTGTTCCGTTATAATAGATATTGACCCATTCAAAATCGACTGAGCCGTTTACACACACTTCGTTAATGACAATGGGCGCGAAATATATGGCTTGATACGCATTAACAACCGTCAAATCCCGCAATGAGGCATTGAATAGCATATCGTAGTTAGTTTTAGGGGACCATGAGCCCATATAATATCTTGAGGCAATACCATCAGGCCAAAGATCTCCTTGCTGCATTCCCCATTGGTATCCGTTTCCACTTGTGTTGGTACATTCTGGTACAATCCAATATCTCTTACCTTTTCTAAGAACCGGTGGATTCGAGAATTCCACCCTCTGCCATTCATAGTTTGTACCAAAATCCACGGTTTCGGTGGAGGAAACCGCGCTCTCGAGATCATACTCTGCGTCTTTGAAATGTATTGTGATACTCATGTTCGTAGAGTTGTCACCCACATCCTTTGCATAGAGGTCCACAGAAGAAAGCAGACATGTAAATGGAGGTGAAAAGCATTGTGCCCATGATTCGTTCTCATCAATATTTCCCCCTGTAGGCGTCGAAGTATTGTTGAATGATGCGAACATGAAATCCTCATTACCGTAATTACTTAGCTGCTCTACCTGCGGAGAGGCAAAGGCCATATCATAGACATTGGGATCTGCTCCATTCAAATCCTGGCCTCCCCCACCCCCTTCCGAAGAATTGTACTCATCAACCCTCATGAATCCAGAGCGTGAGCCGCTGTCATCAGGATAGGGCAAGCTATTGTTATCCTGAGCACCGATTAAAACCACATACCTCCAGACCTCGAAATCCGGGACGAGATCTAATTCCGCAGGTATTGATATTTCCACGGCGTCGTATAAGGGTGAACCCCTTGCATTAACATCACGAAAAATTTGGCCGCCTTCATCCATTCCGTATCCGTTTTTCCAACCATCCACCCAGAGTACATACTCCCATCCTATGTGTCTATCCAATTTCAATCTTGCATTCCTTATGGTATCGTCTCTTCCTGTGCCGTCTCTATCGGTATCAATAAGAATCTCGATGATCTGCTCGCTAAAGCCCAAACTGCCGTCGGTGCCATCTCCACTGCCGTCGTCGATTTCATCGAATATAAGTAAGAAATTGATGTTGGTAGCATCGACACATACACGAAATTCCAATAAATCCAGGCAGCCTTGTTCGAATCTAACCTCGGGAGGGTCAGGTGGGTTGGTGGGGGTTGTAGGATAGCTGTAATTACCATCACCGTTGTCATCGCCTTTTTTATCCTTCCATATGTACTCTCTCCTGCTCGTTTTCCAGCTGTCATTCCCTAAGCCCGATGCATCCCCAATCCAATCGTTTGGATTACCATTCACATTGATTTCATGGTGGAGCTTTATAATTGGTAAGTAACTTACATTCATTTCTATATTCATGGCATCGTTTGTCTGGTTATCATCCGTTGTCAATAACGTTGTAACCGTAATAGTGTATGTTCCATTTAGCATAGGAGTGTAGTACCATGATAAATCTTTCTCTTCCTCAAGAACCAAGTTGGATATAGGTTTGGTTTCATTGAATACCTCGATCCCATCCGGATTCTTGATGGTGCATCTTACGTCAAAGGGATCTTCCTGAGGATTTGCACCATAGTTCTTTATCGTTGCAGTCACATTGGTCTCGCAGTATATCTCCTGAGATTGAGGGACAATAATTTTCTCAACTCCGACGTCATCGGCTGTCATCCCATAAACTCGAAACATCAGGTCATTTGAGGTATTCAGAATCCAGAAAGGAACACCGTCCTCGGCCAAGTAGCCGTTTGGATATTCATCGCCATTTGAATCCTTCCATCTATAGCCATAGCCCCCAGGATCCATGCAACCGGCCACGATCCAGTACCTTGTGCCAGCTGTAAGAACGAGCGTCCCAGGCGTGAAATAGAAATCTAACCAGGCAAATTCATTATCGGGACCGTTATTGTTGACTTGAATGCCTAATTGGCCTCCTGGCTCATCATCGTAGGGATTTGCGGGATCTACCGGGTTGTTATCAAATATCTGAATACCCAAAGAATCGTCATTGGGAACTTCATCCTTTACATAGAGACTCACCCTTGTCAATACATAATTGCTGCTTGCATTGAAGCACTGAGCCATACCATTACCCATATATAGGCTATATCCTTCACCTCCTCCATCCACCTTGTTCTCCTCTATCAACTTCTCTGTGGGGGAGGCTTGAGAAGGTATTGAAAAAAACAGTATATTACCAAGTAAAATGGCACTTATTATGAATCCTCTGAGACCTTTTTTAAGGGATTTTGTGTGGTGTTCTGTCATCGATTTCCACCTAAAGGATATCAAAGCGTTTCTGGATAAAATATTGAAAAATCCTTGGAAGCAACTTCACCGATTAATGTGACCGTAGAAAAATCGGAGTCTTTGGAGAGATTGTAATGCCTTGTCATGATCCAGTCCTCCATTTCTCGCAGTCTGAGCTTTTTACCCGGGTTCGTCTCTTCCTCTTTCTCAATATCAATAGCCTTGGCTTTTAAAAGCCGCGGCCATTTCTTCCCAAATAGTTTTGGCTTGATTATCAAATTTGATAGGTTGATGATAACATCGAGGATTTCGATAATTTGCCTCTTCAACCTTGTATATATGATTTAATCTGTACAATTATTAAAAATCTTGTTCACAATTCTCAATCACAATTCTCAGTGATGATATTTAGAGTAATTGTTGGAATTATAAAAAGGAGGTAATGTTTTTATGAATTTCAGACCTTAAGTCGTATCCTTGCCTATCATTTTTATCAAATTCGTATAGGCTCTTTCTTCCCGTGCCAGGCGGGCGGCCTCTACACGGTCAGAAGCGGCCTTTATCAGGTAATCCACTACCTTTTCGAGTCCCTCGACCGTAGGATATTTGAAATTCACACCTGCCCTTTTAAATTGCTCCCTGATTATGGCCATAGCAAAATCAGTATCCTCAAGAAGGTCGCAATACCTTGCCATGATTATGTCTTCTACATCAAGTGCCGAGAGTGCTTTGCCTGATTCTGTCTTGATCGCCGATGGCTTTGAATCCTTGAGCTCAGGCTCTATCTTTTTAGAACCGGTATCGATCATCATTTTACCCAACTTGTGGAAGGCCTGATTAACGTTCTCACCGGTCTTTGCACTTGTGAGGTAAAAGGGAAAGTCATAACGTTTGACGAGCCTGTTAATCTCATCCTTTCCATACTCGGATTTCAGATCGTTCTTATTGGCCAGAATAACCACGGGGATATCACCCGCCACTTCGAATAAGGATGAAAGCCATTCATCAAACGAATATAAGGTTTCCCTTCTCGTGAGGTCCAAAACGATAAAAGCACCGTTTGAACCTTTGAAAGCTGATTTCTTGAGCTCGGCGAATTTTTTTTGACCGAGAACGTCCCATATTATCATCGTGAGATTTACATTGACATTGTCATCTTTGATGATAAGGGTTTTCTTTGAGCTTTTTGTGCCAATTGTGGCGATGTATTTATCGTCAAACTTATCCACTACGAATCTTCGTATCAAACTCGTTTTACCCACTGCTTCCTCGCCGATAACACACATCTTCTTGATTATGTTTTTAACCTTGACCATTTATACACCTCGTTTTGATTTATGCAAGTTTAACCGCGGCTGAATTTACCCTTTTTAAGCTGATCTTTGATGTTTTTTGCCAATGCTTTACCTATTCCTTTTACTTTTCCGATGTCTTCAGATGGAGTGTTTCTCAGAATATCGTAATTCGTATATCCCGCATCGTATAGAGCAATGGCTTTTGACCTGCCCACACCCGATATCATCATGAGTTTCGCTATCGCCTCTTCTTTGGAGGTCTCTTTTCCACCGGGCTCTTCTTCCTCTAATTTGCCCTTTTTTTCTATCTCCTCTACTGCCTCCTCTCCTTCTTCTTCGAAATTGTAGCCGCACTTCTCACATTTTGTTGCAGTTGGACTTACGAACATACCGCAGGAGGGACACATGTAAAGGTTTGCAGAATCTTCTTCGGACTCAGCCTCTTCCGCTGCCTTTCCCATACTTACTTCAATCTCTTCAGCGATTTCCTTTAAGCTCTCTTTTGGAGTCTCTTCTTCTGCGCCCTCGGACATTTTTCCCAATTCACCTAACAACTCGGTGGCCGAGTCAATTTTTTCGACCTCGACAGGAGTTCCTTCGGGTGCCTTATAACCTCTAAGTTTTTCTTGGATTTTCTCCTTGTTGATCTGGATTTTTTGATTGGGGAGAATCTTTAGGGCCTTATTAAAGCAATCCAGGGCCTCTTCGAATTTCCCATTATGAAAAAGGATAATCCCCTTATTATTCAAGGCCGTGATCTGCTCAGGATTTATCTTCAATGCCCTTTCATAGCATTCCAGCGCCTTGTCATCTTGATTCGAATTGAATAAAAGTAATCCTTTTAGACTCCATACCACATCCGATTGTTCGTTCTCAATCAAGAGGTCATCCACTGTAGAAATGGCCTCATCGATTTTGCCTGTTCTTGCCTCTAATAGAGCCTTTTGAAGGATAACTTTCTCATCCTTTGGCCTTAAAGCATTAACTTTTTTGCACCAATTATAGGCATCATCATACCTTTCCATATCACAGTTCAAAGACATTAAGTTCAATAAAGTTATATCATTATTCTGATTCATCTTTAAAGCGTTATCATAGCATATTAAAGCCTCGAGAGGATGCTTTTTGTTCCTCAGGATGTTCCCCTTAAGGTTCCAAAGGAGTTTGGAATTACCGCCTTGCTGTAAAGCTTCATCGATTCGCTCAAGAGCGTCATCAAAACGCCTTAGACCGTACATCACAAGGATACCCTTTATCGCCTCCATCTCCTCTGAAGAAAGCACCTCTTTTAATCCTTCTTCGGGTAAGGTCAAAAACTCTGGAAGTGGGCCTTGTACCTCCGGTTGGGGGGTTATTTTTTCCTCTTCAATAATCTCCTCGTCTTCTCTATCGACGGGGACAGGAGGCGAAGGTGCAGTATCAGTTTTTACCACGAAGGATTGAGGTTTTTCATGGGCCAATTCATCCACTTCTTTTGATCGTTGCGGTAATATTTCACCGGGTTTTTCTTTGATATCCTCCATAGGTTCAATATGCAATTCCTTTGCACGGATCTTGAGGTTCTCTTCCAAGCTTCTTTCCCTGTCTTTCAATGTCTTCGCCCTTTTTTCGAGATTTTCCTGAGTTTCCTTCAGCTCATAGGCCACCCTTTCGAGCTCCTTTTCCTTTGTTGACATCTCTTGGCTCCTTTTGATGACCTCATCAAAGCCTGATTTAAGCTCCATTTCTCTGAGGTTTATTGCGTTTTCTCTGGCTTTCAATTCATCCTTTGCGGATGTTATCTTCCCAATCTCATTTTCAAGGATCGATCTTTCTTCTTCGATATTTTTCCGTTCCGAAATCAGCATATTACTTGCGGTATTGATTTCAGTTTCCCTGAGCTCCAACAATTTAAGTTTTTCCTTAAGTGCCTCGCGTTCTTCAATGGATCCGTGCGCCTCCTTAACCACGGCTTCAGCTTTACTTCTCAGCTCGTTTCTTTCCTCTTCTATTTGGGTCTGCTCCCTCATATTCTTCTCCCGTGCCCTATTGATATCCTCCTCAGCACTCGAGAGCATGGCGGCCTTTTTTTCAAGTTCATCGGCCATTTTATGAGCCGATATCCTTTCATCTTCTATCTCCTTCTTTGTACGCTCGAAGGATGCCCTGAGGGATTTAAGTTCCTTGTGCTCATTCTCAATAGTGAAGTACCTCTCTCTCAGCCACGCCTCCATCTGTAATAAATCGCGTTCTTTCTCTTCCAGTTCCTCTTTCATTTCTTTCAATTCCTTGAGAGTCTCTTCTTCAGAGGATACGGCATAAGGAACAGGCAAAGGTGCCACTTCCTCGGGAGGTAAAGCGGCCTTTGGCTCAGGTTCTTGGGGATATTCCTCAGAGGGTTCAGGCTCGGGTGTTGGCGGAATCCCGGTTGAAATATCCTCCCCTTCGGCTTGAATGGGTTTAGTGACTTTCTTTTCCACTAGAATTCTCTCTTTGTCCGCCATTCGGGGTGTGACTTTATATTCATCCTGTTCTTCTGGCCTTAATGTGAAGAACTCCTCGCCGATAGGCGAATCTCCGTTCTGCTCAAGGGATTTAGAGACCTTCTTTTTCCGTCTTTTTGCCGCCCGAAACTCAGGGTCGATGGTGATTATGTTTTCATAGCAATCTAAGGCCATACTGAACTGGCCTACCCCCTCCAAGGTCTTTCCCTTGTTATAGAGTGCCTGAACATTGCCGGAATATATCTTCAAAGCAGCCTCAAAACAATGGTATGCGTTTCTATATCGTTTTTCCCGAAGGAATATGATGCCTTTATTCAACCAAGCGTCAATATAATTAGAATCTATTTTTACTGCACGCGTGAAGCACTCCATTGCTTCCTCGTTTCTCTTCAACTTCTTTAAGGCGATGCCCTTGTTATTCCAGGCCAATTTGTAGTTGCCATCGATCTTTAAAACCTCATCATAGCTCTTGTTTGCCTCTTCATATCTCTCCAAATGAAGGAGTGTGGCGCCTTTATTGTTCCAAGCGGAGAGAAAGTCTCTTCTCAGTTCTATGGCCTTGTTGTAGCAGTTTATCTCCTCATTGTACCTGCCGAGAGAGTAAAGGGTTAGTCCCATACTGTACCAGGTCTTGGCGTTTTCGATATTGCTCTCAAGGGCCTTCATAAATGCATCCAGTGCCTCTTCGTTCCTTTTCTGATCGCTTAAAATCACGCCCCTCATATACCATGCGGCATCGTAGTTCGGCTTCAACTCACATGCCTTTGTAAAAAGCCTCAAGGCTTCTACCAACTCGCCCCTGGCATACGCCTTTTTACCCGATTCAATAATGTTTTCAAGCTCATCAACACTTGGAAGGAACCTTCCTTTTTCCTTTCTTAATATTTCCCTATCCCTGTAGGTCATGACATCGTTTAGGAGATCGAACTTTCTCACTATGGCGGCTAGGGCAGACTCATCCACAATCTCCACATCGAACTCTCTTGCATAGCGCCTAGCATTCTCCGAGAAGCCAGATGTGGAGATGTAAATCATTCCCCTCTTATCATTCTTCCTTTCGGCCACAAAATCCTGCACTTCTTCTGGTGAGATTGTCACCCCTTTTCTCTTCATGCGGATGATATAGAAAGGATAATTTGCATCGTGTATCTTTTCTCCTATTCTTACCTCAACATCGGCTTTCTCATCTTTAATATCCGAGAAAATTATCTCGAGACCCATGGAGCGCACCAGTTTGGTGACAAGTGCCTTGAACGTAGAATCATCCATGCGATCGATGGCCTCGATAAGAGGCTCATCCAATTCATTCTTTTTGTTCACCGCATTGGATTTTTCTTCCCACCTGCTCTCACTATTCATGATGTTCAACTCATTTTCCATTCATTCTTAGCATGCAATCCTTCTTGGCCCTCTTGGCCTTTTCGAATGTTGGTTTCAGCTCTAAGGCCTTTTCGTAGCAAGAAACAGCTTCCTTATACCTTCTGAGCTTTTCAAGGGTCAATCCTTTCTTGTAATATGCCTCTGCGAAGGATGGCCTCAGCTCTAGAGAGCGATCGAAGCTTTTTAGGGCCTTATACGCCTTTCCCGTCTCCTGGAGGATATCTCCCATTTCGAATAGTAGGTCAGGATTATCTTTCTCCACGGCCATGACTTCCACAAGGGTAGAAAGAGCTTCCTCATATTCTCCCTTCGTCTTCAATAATTTTACCTTTGAAATTAGCAAATCTATATTTTTAGGCTGGAGTTTCAAGCCCCTATCAAAACACTCAAGAGCATCATCCAGTCTATTGGTGCTCATCAAAAGAGCCCCTTTTATCCTCCAGGCTTTGAAGTAAAAGGGATTGATATTCAGGGCTTTATCCAGGCATTGTATGGCCGCACCCCACCTGTTGATTTTGGAAAAAACGATGCCTTGGAGAAACCATGCGGTATCGTTCCAGACATTTATTTTAAGGACCTCATCCAGACATCGGGATGCATCCTTGTACTTTTCGTGATCGATATAGGTTTCACCCATGGATATCCAAATATCTTCCCTTTTGGATGTGTGTTTTGCGGCCTCGCTGTAACACTGTATGGCCCCTCCCCATCTGTTCGTTTTTTTGAAGATATCGCCCTTTCTACGCCAGGCCTCGATATTAGCGGCGTCCTTGTCCAAAACCACATCAAAGCACCCTATGGCCCCGTCAATATCCCCAGATCTTGCCAGGGCCATTCCCTTATTAAGCTGCACTGTGAGATCGATTTTTGGAAGCTCAAGGTTGTCAAGTATCCAGTCATAGCTTTCGATGGCTTCATCATATTTTCCTTTTTCAAGTAGAACCTTTGCTTTGTTCTTCCAAGCCGAAATCGATTTTTGCTCGATACTCAAGACCTTATCAAAATATTCACCGGCCTTATTTAAATGGTATCCTCTTTTGGCTGTTAAAATAACACCGCAGTTATTTCTACTTAGTGTATAATGTAAACACCCAAGTAGTAGGTAAAGGTCAATGTTCGGTATGTTTGGGTATTTTTTTTCGATCTCCTCAGCCCCTTTATGAACCTGCTCTGCAAGAGCCAGATCTTCCTCGGTGAGGAGGATAATTGGTTTTTGTTCCAGGTCAAAAGGAAGTCCGATGTTGATCAATACCCTAACGAAGCAATTAAGAAATTCTTGGGCCTTGGTCTCGGAGAGATCGTCAATCACAAAGGACAGTTCTTCTTGATAACGCTTCTTTTGGCTCAAACCAGTAAGAAGATCCAGAGAGTCTGAGGTTCTTGGGTCATCCACACCTATTAAAGTTGAATCGCTGAAATATATATTATTGAAAATCGAAGGGAAATCCACGGTGCTTGCACCGAATTGAAAATGAGAAGTAGCGAATGCGATGCAGCTATTACAGACGTAGACTCCGCTCTCAGTGTCCTTGCCGCAATTTACGCAGGCCATAGACTGCCTCATAGACTAAAGCATCATCACTCTATAATAATTTTACGAGACAAAAATCGGATTTCCAAAATTTTCATTGGGGAGGAAAAAATAGGTGGATGGTGAGGAGAAAGGTGATAAAAAAGGGATTATATCCCGATAAATATGAATTTTGTTGCATTCGAGGTCGATATCTGGTACCCATTTGTCATCTCGATAACCGGATCATAAGCACCGGCAGGCATCCTTGTGGAGTGCCAACACCATCGTTGCTCGCTGATATTAAAATAGTTTATCCCAACCGTGTGATTGATGCTGCTGCAATACCAATCTGCAGTTTGGTCATCGTTTAATTTCAAAGGTATTCCGAAGGTATCATATTGTACCAAATATTTCTCAGTCCAGATTCCAATACTGTATGTGCTTGCCCCCTTTATACCCTTGGAATTGAAAGGAACCACCATGTAATACAACCTGGTTCTGGGGTTGTTGGCTAAGGCCCCATTGTGTGTTGTGAAATTGGTACCAAAATCTATGGGGGAACAGACATAAAAATAATGTTCGCCTAAGGTTCCAAAGAAGCCATCCCTAGAATTTGAGTAATATACCTCATAACGGTCTCCTGAACCCATGCTTGCAGGCTCCTTCCAACTCAGGTTTACATTCCCGCCTGAATCAACTTCTACCTTGAGGCTTTTTGCCTCAGAATCTGAATCGAATCCTAAAAATCCGCTTCCGTCACTGTAACTTATCATGGCCGCGGGCATACCGCAGAATGTGTAGTTGGTTTGGTGTGCAAATTTAACCTCATAGCCCTCGCCCAATCTCATTGGCCCATCGTTTACGCTTCCATCCCCGTGTTTCACCCAGATGTGGTTACCTGAATCCATCCATTTGATATATGTGGCCCCCATGTCCATAAGATAATCGTCAGCTGTCAAGTTCCAAAAAGGCTCTAACGGAATCGAGAAGGTGGATACACCTTCTGAAAATGCTTTAGTCCACTTACCCACGGTTCTGCTCGTTCTGCTAGCCTGACCATAGGTGTTCACAGCCCTTATTATATAATAATACTGCTCCTCGTAATTGGTAGCATTCTCTGGGTTTGTGGAATTTGAATCATTCCACATGGTTCTTAGTGGAATTGGCAAAGATTCACCAAATCCCGCATCTCTCAAAGTATTTATCCACACATTGTTAAAATCAAAATCTGTCTGGGATTTTGCGCGATATATCAGATAATGGTCGATTCCGGGAACCGAGGGTGGATCCCAGTTAAGTACAGCATCTTTCCCATCCTGACTTGTATTTATGTAAAGTTTAGGCGGCGGAATGCCCACATAAACCGTTATATTTGCCTTGCTGTTGGTGAGGTTGAAATCTGAACTTATTATGGCGAGAACCTCGATTTCGATGGTATGATATCCCTCCAATGAAGGGGTCCAGGTTGTCGAAGTATTTGTGGTGCTGTTATTCGGAAGGAAATCCACCTCGGGATATGGGGAATCACCAGGTACTGAATTGGTATGGGTGCCTACTCCTTGGTTCTCCGCAAGCAAATTGCCATCGATATAGAATTTAGTACTGATTTTGCTCGGATATATCGCGTCCACACCCCTATAGTCTGGATTGGAATCGGTTCCATCGCTTCTGTCATAGAACTCACCTTCGATTAATTGGGGTCCGATTTTTAACCAATCAATCGATAAACTGCATCCTGGGGAGGGCGTATCACTTGCCTGGGTTATTCTTATCGTATGGACACCGGATAAAATGGTAATATCGTGGATGGTGACAATTTCGAACCCCGGCATAGAGTTAAAATCGGCAATGTCCGCTCCATCTAATTGAACGTTCGTACTTGTTGGATCTTGATAGGATCTGATTCGTATTTCTATATCCAGAGTTTGACCAGACCCCTGAAAGAAATCGTACTCCACATAATCACCCAAATGCCAGGTCGAGGCAGCTGTAATACCTAAATTATGAACATCGACATCGATTTTGGATTCATGTCCCACAGCTAGAGGGAATTCAACAGAGATTTCACTGCTAAATACCGCAAGATCACCCCCTCCCGGGAACGGATCATCCACTCTCGTTACTACAGAAGTGGCATTCTCTATCCCTAATACCACGAACCCAGCAGTAATTATTATTATGCATACCAATCTGCAAAAAATTCTTTTCGCTTTCATTTTATTGAATTTATCTTCCTCCTATATCTTATTATACATATTATGGACGAAATATAAATAACTTTCTTAAATCTATTCTACTTTCCTTCCCGATATATATATCTTCCCTTACTCCAGGTAAATAAGTAAATATAAGTCATATTCGGTTTAATTTTTGCCTATATTTTAGTAGAGTTGTAATAACACTCCCATACACTTAAAAATTCACTCTTTAAACAATGTGCAAAATATTCTGAACTTCTTTGTGACCCTGTAACATGTTATGACCTAGAAATAAACGAATCCCTTATGAGAAGAGCCTTGTTCTATATCCCGATAAATATGAATTTTGTTGCATTCGAGGTCGATATTTGGTACCCATTTGTCATCTCGATAAACGGATCATAAGCTCCAGCTGGCATCCTTGTGGAGTGCCAACACCACCGCTGCTCGCTGATATTGAAATAGTTAATCCCAACCGTGTAATTGATATTGCAGCAGTACCAGTCTGCAGTTTGATCACCCTTTAATTTCAAAGGTATTCCAATGGTATCATATTGTACCAGATATTCCTCGGTCCAAATTCCGATACTGTATGTGCTGGAGCCACGGACACCGCCATTATTAAATGGAACCACCATATAATATAATCTGCTACCGGGACTATTGGCCATGGCACCATAATGGGTTACAGAGTTCATTCCATAATCCACACGA
>CP070739.1:958662-974957 GCA_020347705.1 Methanomassiliicoccales archaeon
ATGGAAGCTCACTTTCGAACATCAGAGGCTGTTGATGGATAAAAAAAAGGATTTTAATATAAAATAACATCAAAAAGTATATTAAGTATGTGGGGGAGAGGGCATCATTTCCTGTGGAGAAGTACAATGGAGCATAAAAGAAAATGTGTATTAGTTTCTCTGAATGATGATATCTCCGAAATTAGGGAGTTGGCGGATTCCCTAGAGCTTGATGTATTAACAATCTTTGTCCAGTTTAGGAAGAATCCCAACCCGAAATATTATGTTGGCAGTGGGAAGGTAAAAGAAATAAAGGATTATATCGATGAAAACAAAATCGATATCGCAGTTTTTAATGCATCTCTCAAACCCTCCCAACAATACAATCTCGAAAATTTCCTAGAGATAACGGTCTTCGATCGGATTAGGTTGATACTTGAGATATTCGCAGATAGAGCCCATAGCGAAGAAGCGAAATTACAGGTAGAGCTTGCCAAACTACAATACGAGATCCCATTATTAAGAGACTGGATCCATAAGGCGAGATACGGTGAAAGACCGGGATTCATGGCTGGGGGAGAATATGAAGTGGCACAGTATTATGAAATCTGTAAAAGGAGAATAAAGAAGAATAAACAGAAATTAAAGAAGATAGAAAAAGAAAGAGAAATTCGTAGGAAGCAACGCCGAGAAATCGGGTATTATCTGGTTAGTATCGTAGGGTACACCAATGCAGGAAAAAGCACATTATTTAACTTGATAGCTGGAGAATCGGTTGCTGTGGAAGATAAATTATTTACTACATTATCTACTACTACAAGACGAATATCGGATCTTAAGAAACCAATTATCCTTACTGACACAGTCGGCCTTATCGATAATTTACCCCATTGGATCATAGGAGCTTTTCATTCTACATTGGAGGAGATTTTTCTATCTGATTTAATCTTGTTGATTATTGATGGTAGCGAGCCTATCGATGAAATCAACAGAAAACTCAAAACTAGTTTTGATGTTCTATTACCCGATCTAGAACCTTCAAAGATCGTTTTATTAATTAATAAGATTGATAAAGTACAATTAAATAATAGAGATAAGGAAGAAATATTGGATAAGGTAACAAAAAACCTTCTAACAGCCATTGTAGTAGATCACAAGATAAAGGATATTATACCCCTCTCTGCCATTGAAGAGGAATATAAAGAAAACATAATCAATCTGATTATAGATGTTTTCGATTACCCCGCCCGACTCTCTATTGTTCTCCCAAATCAAGAAAATACACAATCATTTGTGAGTTGGTTACATAGCCATTGTGAAATCCAATCGATAAAATATGGTAGACAAATTAAAATCGATCTAAAATGTAGAGAAAAAAATGTGAACCATATAACTAAGAAATCTTCGGAATTGGGTGGGAATGCAACGATAAGCTAGAACTATCTTTTGTAAATGGGAGGAGATAATGGGGGGTGGAGGGTGAGGAAGATCTACTTTCCAGAAGAAATACAGGGGTCCGGGTGTTATGCGAATAAATACTATTCATATACTTTAACCACATTTAGATTCATTTTAAGTCCCATATCCTCAGCCACAGGCTGACATTTTGTTCTTAAAAGATGGGCGATGGGCCTGTATTCAGTCTCCGAGAAAGTTTCGTAGTTTCCCATGCCCTTTGAGATGATCAGATCAGCTTTCTCGAGGGCTTTTTTAAGATTTTCACCCATATTATTAAAGTCTACACCCACTGCAAAACACCCTGTTGTGAGAACCTGATCCACAACGTTGTCAACACCCAATTCCTTTACATCCTCGAGTGTGGCATCAGTGAGAATAGGCTCACCTTTTGCTACAAAGGTGAGATGAACAGAAAACTCTTTTATTTCGCGACACAATAGCTTGTCAAACACAATCTCTCCGCAATTGTCAGAAAAATAAAGAATCTTTCCCCCCTTTTTCAAATGACTTTTTAATTTATCGGTCTCATCGACTGCAAGGCCTTCCACCAACAATCTATCGAATCCCTCAATGAGCTTTTCCGGACTTTCCGGACTCGAGGGGATACCAAAATCCAGGACATTACCGATGATGGAGCAGAGCACGGCAGCTTTGAACCTGTCTTTCGAGGTTTTGATGAATTCCTCGGCCTTGGGGAGCAGTGATAGAGCGGTTTGATTGCATCTATTTTTTATTGTCTTATACGGGTCCTCTGTTCCAAGAATTTTATAGGTTGCATCATGCACCTCTGTGGCAACCTCTGCGGAACACGTACCTTTTAGATCATATTTTCCGATGATCTTGCAGGCCTTTTCAACTACTTCCATGGCCTTGGAAGAATCGACAAGGTCCGTCTCGTACAATGTCCTATTGAGAAGACAGGGAATACAATTGGCTCGAATCTTCATAGGAAAGGGAAAAAGCGGGGGTAATTAAAAAGGTTATCCTAAAAATGTAAATTGTGGGTCTCAATCCTGCCTCCCTATTGCAACCATTTTGTCCAAAGGGGCCCTGGCCTTTTCTATCACTTCCTTGGATAAAACAACTCTCGGCTCGAGATTTCGCAGGGCATTCAGGGTATCTTCGAGGGTTATCTTCTTCATATTGGGGCATACGGCATCTGGAATCGCGTGGAAGATTGAACCTGGGTTCTCCTTTTTAAGCCTGTGAACAAGCCCTTCCTCTGTTCCGATAATAAATTCCTTGGATGCGGAAGAAGAACAATGCCTCACCATGCCTTCGGTTGAAAACACAAAATCCGCAATATCGATCACATCAGGGCTGCATTCCGGATGAACGAGAACCTCCGCATCGGGGAATTCCCTCTTCAATTCCCGAATTTGTTCAACCGAGATATCCTGATGAACGTGGCAGTAACCAGGCCAGAAAATGAACTTTTTCTCAGGAACGTACCTCTGAGCATAAAGTCCGAGATTGGAATCCGGAACAAAAAGGACGGTATCTTCCTCAAGGGATTTGATGACCTTAACTGCATTGGCAGAAGTGCAGCAGATATCGGTTTCGGTTTTAACATCGGCCGTGGTGTTCACATAGCTTACAACAACAGCTTTTGGGGTTTCCTTCTTGGCCAATCTCAGGCCTTCCACATCCACCATTGCGGCCATGGGACATTTTGCCTTAGGATTGGGATGCACCACAGTCTTTTGAGGATTGAGTATCAACGCGGATTCGGCCATAAAGTCCACACCACAAAAGATAATGGTGTCCGTTTCCACCTTGGTAGCCTGAACGGCTAGGGCCAGAGAATCGCCAACAAAATCGGCCAGGTCTTGGATTTGAGGAACCTGATAGTTGTGGGCAAGAACCACGGCATTCTTTTCGTGCTTCAGCCGAAGGATTTCATCAATGATTTCTGTCATCAAGGAAAGGTAAATTGAAAGTGAATATAAAAGGTTTTTCGGACTAAATATGCCTACAACCAAAACAATATATAGAAAAGAGAGCAATAGGGGAAAAGCATGCCCGAGGTCGCGGATAAGAAGATGGATGCTGCCGAAGAAGACAGATGTGTCACGGGAATCGATGGCCTAGATAGAATTTTAAACGGAGGCATTCCAAGGGGCAACACCGTGTTGATCACTGGTAGTTGCGGCACCGGAAAAACAACCTTGAGCTTCGAGTTCCTTTTGCACGGGGCCTTAAACGATGAAAACAGCCTGTTCGTAAGTGTGACGGAGAACTGGGAAAAATTACTCAAGAACGTGATTCCTTATGACTTCTTCGACGAGCGTCTTCTCAAGACGAAGAAGCTTATAATGGTGGATTTGGGGTCCATTTATCAGAAATTAGGACTTGAGAAAGCAGAGTTCAATGTTGAGGACATCGACATCATCGTGAGGGCCGTAGGGGACATAGTAAGAGAATGGAATATAAAGAGGCTCGTGATAGATTCAATCACTTCCATTTGCTTCCAGTTAAAGACCAAGGAAAAAATTAGGGACTTCATATTGAGTTTTGGAAAAAATCTTTCAGAGGCCGGATGCACCTGTATTTTGGTATCGGAGATCTCTCCCGGGGAGCAAAGTTACTCCATGTACGGTGTGGAGGAAGCTATAGCGGACGGGATAGTCCTCATGGCGAATCTCGAAAGAAGAGGCGACCTACTGAGAACTTTACAGGTTGTAAAGATGCGAGGTACGATGCATTCCCGTGCCAAGTATGTACTTGATCTCACACCGGTTGGTGTGCTGCTGGTTCCGTTACTGAAAGGTGGAAGCGTCGCTGGAGGTGGATAAACGAGTCTAACTACGGATATTGCGGGGAGGATGAGGGATTTACCCGAAACCAGTGCGGTGGCAATGGTCATTAAAATAGATGGCTATTTGGACACGATGCGTGCCACCCTAGATACTTTTATAGTGGAAAAAAATCTGTCAGCGATATATATCACCTCCACCATTCCTTCCCAGTCCATAAAGAATGTCCTCAATATCTTGGAGATAAATCTAAACAGGATCCACTTCGTGGACTGCATATCCCACATAATGATGGGGACCGCAGTTCGATCCGAGCATGTATCCTTCGTGGAAAGCCCAACGATGCTTGAAAACATCATGCTGAAGGTTGAATTTCTGATGAGAAGCATTGAGGGCAAGAAAATCGTTCTACTCGATTCCATAAACTCCCTTGCGATCCACAACAACATCAAAATACTCTCCGAATTCCTTCACATCCTGGTAAACAATCTCAGGGCGAAGGATGCGTACACACTGATACTCTCGGTGGAAGAGCAGTCATCAGAGGAGATCACGAACATGCTCGGTCTTGTATGCGACGAGATTTTGAATTTTACAGAAACAAAATAGGTGAGCCGTAATGGAAGTAATTAGTACAGGTGTCAAGCTCTTGGATGATACATTAGGAGGGGGCATCCCTGTAGGATTCACAACCCTCGTCACCGGTTCTCCAGGTGCAGGTATGGAACTATTTGCCAAACAGTTCGCCACAGCGGGTAAACCCACGGAAAATGTCGTCTATGTGTCCACCACCGAGAGAAACGAGGATGTACTTTCCACCATGAAAAGATATGGATGGAAACATGAAATAAACATAATCAATATAGGAACGCGATACTACGAGAAAGTCCTGGCCAGAAAGTTGGAGGTCAGCAAATACAGGTACGAGGGCCTTTCGAGAGAAGACATAGACACGCTCATCCACGGTGCTGAGAGCGAGAGGGAGGAGAACTTCCTATCCAACCTGACCTATGAGGTCTCTAAGCTGGATCCCCCTCTCAGGCTTGTAATCGACTCACTGGATTTCTTTTTGGAGCAGCGTCCTCACAAGGACGTCATCTCAGCGCTGAGAATGATAAAGGCGCATGTGCAGCACAGTGAAAGTGTGGCATTTTTCACGCTTCAGAAGGACGTGTACGAGAAGAGCACCTACAGCGGTATCGAAGGAGTTGTGGACTGTATAATAGAGCTGGACACGTGGATCGAAAAGGCGGATTACAAGCGTTTTGTGGTGATAAAGAAGCTCAGAAACCATCCCGAAAGGACAGGGGTCTTTCGATATTTGATTGGTGAGAACGGGATAGCGATTACGAAAACCTCCTAAGAAATTCCCCATAACCTTTATTACCCCAAACAGATTTCTATACGTCATGAAAGTGGTCATCCCTGCCGCGGGTTTGGGCACGAGACTTTTACCCGCAACCAAGGCCCAGCCAAAGGAAATGCTGCCTGTTGTGGACAAACCCGCTATCCAGTACGTCGTCGAGGAGGCTGTGGCTTCTGGTATTAAGGATATTTTAATAATAACCGGAAGGGGAAAACGGGCCATCGAGGATCATTTCGATAGGTCTGTGGAGCTCGAGTACATACTCGAAAAAAGCGGAAAATCTCGGGAACTGGATGAGATACGAAGAATATCCGATATGGACAACATATACTATATCAGGCAGAAGGAGCAACTGGGTTTAGGACACGCGGTTCTTTGTGCCAAGGACCATATCAATGACGAGTCTTTTGCGGTGATGCTGGGTGACGATCTGATAATCAGCGACACACCAGGAATAAAGCAGCTGTTGGATATGTATAAGAAGCTTTCATGCTCGGTTATCGCTGTGGAACGAGTTCCACAAGAGATGGTTCACAGGTACGGTGTGATTAAGGGAAAACAGGTGGAAAGCGGCCTTTATGAAATTGAGGACATCATAGAAAAACCCTCGAAAGAGGCTGCCCCCTCCAATATCGCGGCGATAGGAAGGTATGTGTTCACACCCCATATATTCGAGTGTCTTGAGAAAACAGATCCAGGTGTGGGAGGGGAGATTCAGCTTACCGACGGTATAAAAAGGCTTCTTTCCAAAGAAAAGGCCTATGCCTACGAGTTCTCCGGCAGAAGATACGATATCGGCACGAAGGAGGATTGGATAAAGGCCACCTTGCAGCTGGCCCTCAGAAGAAGCGATTTAGAGGAAGGCGTGAGGGACATTTTAAAGGATATTCAATGAGTAACTCCCATCTCATCTTCCGACTTCATAGACCATATGGCCCAATTCAGGTAAAATCAATTTTTCCATTGCCAGGGTGCAGGCATTAGTAGAGCCGGGGAGGCAGATTATGATTTTCCCTTCCCCCACTCCTGCCAGGGCCCTGCTCAATATAGCAGGACTTCCCACCTCCTTGTAACTTTCGTATCTGAACAGTTCACCGAAACCCACCAGTTCTTTTTCTAAAAATGGCTCGACGGCCTCGACGGTCACATCTTTTTTACCTATCCCCGTACCCCCGTTTAATATCACCGCTTGGACCCCCTCTTCTTTTAAAGTGTGCTCTAATGAGTTTGAAATAAGAGAGATGTCGTCTTTGATCACATCGTAATAAAGAACCGTATGCCCATTTCCTTCGAGAAGGCCTATAATAGTTTTACCAGAAATATCGTTTTCTTTGGTTCTTGTGGAACTTACGGTTATCACCGCGCAGTTCACGGTCTTCTGGGCATGCATCTTGTGTTCCTCGATTCCCACGAGATCACTCCTTTTGTTTTAAAACCACCATTATTTTTTCGATAAAAGTCCCGGGATACTGGCCATTTGCATCCTTTTCGAGATATTTTACCATATCCCATATTGTGAGAAGCGCAACGCTGACCCCAACCAGGCTTTCCATCTCCACGCCGGTTTTGTAATGAGCCGAAACCTCGCATTCGCATGAAATGCTCTCTTCATTCATATCGAACTTGACTTCCACGGAATCGATGGGAATCGGGTGGCATAAAGGTATGGTATTGGGGGTATTTTTTACGGCCAAAATTGCCGCAGTTTTGGCGGTGTTTAGAGCATCCCCCTTTTTAATGTTTCCATCTTTTATTGCCACGATGGTGTCCGGATTCAATTTGATTTCACCTCTTGCTTTGGCTGTTCTTTTGGATACATTCTTTTCACCTATGTCCACCATCTTCGTCATCTCGTCTAAACCTCCTTTTTCCTCTCCCCTCCAACCCAATATCCTCCGTCTTGGGTGACCTCCTTCTTCCATATGGGAACGATTTTTTTGAGTTCTTCGATAGTATACTCACAGGCTGAAAATGCGGCCTTCCTATGCGCTGCGGAAACGGCAATAATCACGATTTTTTCGGAGGGTTTCAGAACACCGACCCGATGGATTATCGACATATCATCTATATCGTAGTTGGACAGTGCGTCTTCCCTGATCTTGGACATTTTAGAAAGGGCCATATCCTCATAGGATTCGTACACCATTTCTTTGACATCTATCTTTTTTACCTCATTACCTTTTTTCGAGCCCTCGGCAAAGTCCCTTACTGTGCCGATAAAGGTCACTATGGCACCCACCCCTTCCTTTTGCAGATCCCCCACCACATCGTTTATATTAAAATCCTTTTTTGTAATTGAGATCAATTATTACCCTCCGCTTACCGGCGGCAGAAGTGCCACCTCGTCCCCCTCCTTCAATACGCTATCATGGGAAGCGTATTCCAGGTTTATCGAGACAACAAGGGTCTCCATGAGCTTTCCAAGTTCTGGGTAATCCCGTCTCAACGCTTTTAAAAGGTCGGAGACAGTGGAATCTTTGTCCAACTCTATTTTGAGTTCATCCTTCCCAAGGGCCTCTTTATACGAGGCAAAGAATTTCACATTGACTTTCAAACTATGCCCTCCAGTAGGGTTCTTTTTTTAGAATTGCATATTCGAACAGATCCTTAAGTTCCTTGTCGCTTGCTCCTTTTCTTATGGGCCCTATGATATTGATTAGGTTATCGTTTTTTAGAAGACAGGGTTTAAGCTCTCCGGAGGATGTAACCCTCAGTCGAGTGCAGTTTTGACAGAATTCGGAATTATGCATGGCCCGTACGATCTCCACCTCGGCTTTACCGTCATTCTCCGAGGGCAGTATATATTTATTTCTGCGGTGCATTCTCCTTTGTCTTACTTCAACCGACCTGCTCTTCAACCAATTTTCCCAATCCCGAAGGTTAAGATAATGCTTTTTAAAAATCGAATTCCCAGATTCCTCTTTCGAGCCTTCGAATTCAATGAGCTGAAGCACAGCCCCTATTTCAGATGCGTAGTCCATGGCAACTTGAATGTCCTTATCGTTAACACCTTTGAGAATCACCATATTAAGCTTCACAGGGTATAATCCAGCACAAATAGCCGACTCAATCCCTTCCTTTACCTCATAGAAAAACTCCTTGTTGGTAATTCTTTGAAATGTTGTGGGATCGAGGGCGTCAAAACTGATATTAATCCTTTTTAATCCAGCACCATTCAATGCCCCAGCATACTTTTTAAGAAGAACACCGTTTGTGGTCATGGAAACTTCTTTCATATGCTTTGCAGTTCTTTTTACGATCTCAACGATATCCTTTCGTAATAACGGCTCTCCACCTGTGATCTTCAATTTTTGGATGCCCACCTGGCTGGCAATCTGAGTGATCTTTTCAATTTCAGGCGGTGTAAGATGGCCGTTTTCAACTCCTGCACCTTCATTCTTTTCGCCTTCATGGTGACAGTAAAAACAGTCCAGATTGCATTGCTGAGTAATGGATATACGCATGTTGTTTATGTTTCTTTCAAACCTATCGATCATCGACATGTATAATGAAGCATATCCGTTTAAAGTTTTGGGTTCTGGGCTTTATTTACCCTTAATAAAACGGGATTAGGAAGGAGAAATAATCGGGGCAAATCGAAAAAAAATCATTCACCCGCGTAAAGAGATTTTGTGAACTCCTCCTTTTTAATAAGAAGTTCCCATTCCCTGTCAATTTCTTTTTGAAATTTATCCACCATTTCCTGGGGCATATGCTTGAACCGGCCCTGTAGTTTCAGATATTCCATAACTGGCTTTTGCTTGGGTTTTTTAGAAATATGATATATCCCATTTTCAACTTCATACAGGGGGAAGGCATGGGTTTGAACTGCGAGCCTTGATATCTCCACGGCCTTGCCAGGGGCCATCCTCCAGCCGGTAGGGCACGGTGCGAACACATGGATGTACTTGGGTCCATGGATCCCTTTGGCCTTTGTCACCTTCTTTATGAGGTCTTCGGGGTAAGCCACCGTGGCCGTGGCCGTGTACGGAATTTTGTGCGCAACCATGATCTCCACCATGTTCTTCTTGGGGCCCTTTTTCCAGGCTTGGGTTTTCCCAACAGGGGTCGTGGTTGTCCATGCGCCTTCCGGGGTCCCCGAGCTTCTCTGAATCCCGGTATTCATATAGGCCTCGTTGTCGTAGCATACATAGATGATATTATGGCCTCTTTCCACTGCCCCTGAAAGGGCCTGTATTCCAATATCCAGTGTGCCTCCATCCCCGGCCCACCCGAGGACGTTCACATCCTCGATACCCAAGGCATCCAAGGCCGCACGTATTCCTGATACAGAGGCTCCAGTGGTCTCAAAAGCGGTGTTCACCATAGGTACCCGAAGGCAGGTATTGGGAAAGATACCGCTTAAAATGGCCCAGCAGCAGGCAGGGACGCTCACAATGGTTCTTTTACCAAGGGCCTTAAGAACGTACCTCATGGCCAATGCGCCTCCGCAGCCCAGGCATCCCATATGGCCGGGAATGAGCAGTTCCTCCCTTGGAATCGTGAGTTTTGCCATATCAATCACCCCCTTCCTTTAATTCGATCCATTCGATTTCCCTATCGAGTCCCTTTTCCTTCAGGCTCAGGGCGTTATCGAGAATCCCTGAGACCGTGGAAGGTGTGACATCCCGGCCGCCGATACCTACCACATAATTCTTTATTACGGGCTCGTCGGGGCTGTTGTAAAGTGCACCGGCAGTTTCAGCAAAGAACGCTCCACCGTAACCAAAGGAATAGCTCCTATCCAAAACACCTATGACTTTTGCCCTCTTGGCAAGCTCCCTCACTTCGTTTACAGGAAACGGCCTGAAAACCCTCAGCCTGGCAAGGCCCACCTTCTCCCCGTTATCCCTGTATTGGTCGATAACCTCTCTTATGGTAGAAGCCATTGTGCCTGCGGCGATGAGAACCACCTCGGCATCGTCGCATCTATACTCATCCAGAAGGCCTCCATGGCTTCTTCCGAAGGTCTTCTTGAATTCGGCCTCGATCTCCAATATTTTCTCCCTGGCCTTTGCCATGGACAGGGAAATCTGATATCTCCATTCCATGTAGAACTGATGTGGAAACGACAGTGAGCCGAACAGATGCGGGTCCTCGACATCGAACTTGTACGGCGGGTCGAAGCGAGGAAGGAACTCATCCACCTCGTCTTGCTCAGGGATGTCCACAGTTTCATAGGTATGTGACAAATAGAATGCATCCAGGGTTAAAAATGACGGTAGGAGTACATCCCTGCTTTCACCAACTTTATAGGCCATGATGATGGTATCCAGAACCTCCTGGTTGCTTTCACAATAGTATTGAATCCAGCCGGTATCCCTCTGGGCCACGGAATCCAAATGATCCGCCCAAACGCTCCACGGCGGCGCCATGGCCCGGTTGACATTGGTCATCACAACCGGTGTTCTGGCGCCAGATGCCCAAATCAACATCTCGTGCATTAAAGTCAGTCCATGAGCCGACGTGGCCGTAAAGGTTCTTGCTCCTGTCTGGGAGGCCGTGATACATGCAGCCATTGCCGAGTGTTCGCTTTCGACTTTTATGTACTGGGCTTCCATCTCCCCGCTCGCCACAAACTCAGCTATCTTCTCGACAACGCTGGTTTGCGGGGTGATAGGATATGCTGCGATAACCTGGGCCTTGGCCAATTTAGCACCGTAAGATGATGCATAATTGCCGGTTATGACCTTTTTTACCAAATACAAACCCCCTTAATTTAATCCTCAATCGATTCATCAACCATCTCGATTGCTTCCTTTGGGCATTCATTTGCGCAAATGGCGCACCCTTTACAGTGGTCGTAATCGATTATTGGCACCTCTTTTAATTCGTCATCGACGTCAATTGCCGCCTCCGGGCAGAATTTCCAGCAGATGTAGCATTTATTGCATTTTTCAGGATCCAGAATAGGCTTGTATGTTCTCCATCCCCCAGTCATGTTCACCATGGTGGTATCCCAGGTCATGGGAACAACGGGTAGGTCTTTGTAGCCCTTGAACATCTATTCCCCTCCAATCAACACATTTTCATAGGCCTCTTTTGCAGCCTTTGCATTTTCGTTTTTCTTTGCAGGAGCACTATCGAGTATGCTCTCCACAAGGGATTCGATTTTGACTATTCCCGTGGCCTTCGCAAACGCACCTAAGATGGCGGTATTGACGATGGGGGCCTCCTTGGAGCCTAGACCGTGTTTCACGGCAATGGCCGTCGCGTCCACGGTAGCTATCTTGCCTTTAACTCCTTGGATATCCCCGGGTTTCTTGTCTGTATTGATTAGAATCACTCCCTCATTTTTTAGACCCTGCGTTACATCCACGGCCTTGAGTAACGAAGAGTCCATGACGATCACATGATCCGGCTCATAGATCATGGATTTTATTCTCACCGGCCTATCGTCAATTTTCGTAAATGCAGTGACCGGGGCTCCTCTTCTTTCAACTCCAAAATACGGAAAGGCTTGGACATCCTTGCCCTCCCTGAAGGCCGCCATGGCCAGCAAGTTCGAGGCCACGACAGCACCTTGTCCGCCTCTACCGTGGAATCTTATTTCTATCATCCAGTGCAGTCCCCCCGTGAATAGGGGTATAGTACCTATCGCTAAATAGTTTTCGTGTTTATTTTGATATTATTAGGCTTAAATAAACTTTGTGTAATTAGGCCGCCACTGCTTAAAAAAAATCGATCAATATTTTCTTCCTTTCAACATGAATCCCTTCGAAACAAAGAGATAAAGCTTAGAAGGCAACTCCATGTTCTTTGAAAGCATCATCCTTCTGAGATGACCAAAGGAACGACCGTGTCTATAAGGTTCTATGACAATATCCTTAAAACCCATTTTTAACAGCCTATTTCTGATAAAATACGGATTTACTATGTTCTCTATCGTTTCTTCAAAATGTCTCTGTTTCCAGGATCTAATCCAAATCCGAGGGTTGGCACCATTGTTAAAATCCAAGACAAAAACGGCCCCTTTCTTTTTAAGAACCCTTGCCGCTTCTTTTAACATCTGATGTTGATTATCAGCATGACTTAATGACTCGATTATTATGATGGTGTCAAAAAATTCATCTGAAAAATCCATCTTCATTCCATCAGCATGAATGCCAACAACATTTTCAAGGCCCAACAAATCGATGATTTCATTCATGCTTTTGATTTTAAACTCGACTAAATCGATTCCCTTAATATTTATGACCTCTTGGCACATATCGGACATTAAAATCTCATTCAAACCATGTCCGCAGCCGATGCTCAATACGTTGCCTGACGGATTAAAAAAATCACAAATATCTTCAACGTATGTCCTCAATCTCTTGGTCGTGAAGTTCTCATAATATTCCCAAAAATATTCATCGATTAAATTTCTATTATTTCTTATAATATCGAATATATCTTTTCCTTCCAGCACATTCAATTTGTATTTCTTTTCCATACCCTTTACCGATGGCCATATTTTCTCAATGATTATAATATTTTTTATTATGGTTAAATTATTTATACCTACACGGTCATTTATTAGAGATGAGCGCGGCCCTGGATATCATTAGAGTGGTTTTCGGCATGGTTTTTTTGGGCTATGCCGCATATTCCGACCTGAAAACCCGAAAGGTCAGAAATGAGGTCTGGATGGTGATGGGATTTGCAGGCGGAATTTTACTTGCACTCCAATTGTTTCAGGAAGAAAAAAGCTGGGAATATTATCTGATTTTGGTACCGATAAGCATTTTATTCGCCTCGATGTTTCTTGAATACGCCCCTATCGTTGACAGGGAGAAAAAGACCATTAATTTCAAGATATTGGGCCTTTTTATCATCGGTATTGCGGTTCTGATTTACCAGTTCAGCATATTATATCAAGAATCGTATTACTATCAACTGCTCACGATTCCTGTACTGATCGTATTTTTCTTTGTGCTTTATCAATTGAGGATCCTGCATGGCGGAGCAGATACCAAAGCGTTGATTGCAATCGCGGTTCTGATGCCCTTCTACCCAGAATTTTTCGGATTTCCAGTCCTCGAATTCACGCCTGAAAGGTTGGCAAATGCAATGGAGCTTTTCTTTCCTTTCGCATTTCTGGTTCTCATGAATTCGGTGTTATTCGTGATCTGGTTTTTCTTGGCGTTTATCGTCTACAACACATCAAAAAGGGATTTCGGCTTTCCAGAGATGCTTCTGGGCTATAGGATGGATATAAACGAAGTAAAAAGGAAATTCGTATGGTCCATGGAGAGAATTATGGATGGGGAGAGAGTGATGGTGCTTTTTCCAAGGAAAAACGATGAAGAGAGCCTTAAAAAACTCATAGAGCAGGGTGTAAAGAGGATTTGGGTTACGCCGAAAATACCGTTTATCGTGCTCCTAGCCGCGGGATTTGCCATTTCCGTGTTTATTGGAAATATCTTGGCAGCAATTTTTGGACTGGTTGGATGAAGGGCATAATGATGATGGAATCAACATAGTCCCACCTCCGAAACCCCCGTCGCTCGCCCTGACATTTTCGTATCCACTGAATAAAATCCCATTAAGTTAACATTTTCATAACGGCGGGAAAAAGATTATTATAGATAATCCCGATAAGACGCACGGTATCGATGAGCGGAGAAGAGGACCAAATTGATATCTTGGTTAATCTGAATCACCCTCCGGAGGATTCAAGATGAAGGCCGTGGTGATGATACCAGCTTATAACGAAGAAAAGACCATTGGCCATGTCATCAAAGGAATTCCCCGGAATTTTGCGGACGAAGTGAAGGTATTGGTTATCAACGACGGATCTCAGGATAATACCGTGGGATATGCAAAGAGAGCAGGGGCCGACGATGTCGTATCCCATAAAAGAAACAAGGGTCTGGGTCATGCATTTAGAACAGGAATAGACAACGCGTTGAGGATGGGTGCGGATGTGATAGTGAATATAGATGCCGACGGACAGTTCGATCCCAGGGATATTCCGAGACTCGTAAAACCTATCGTAGACAAAGAGGCCGACATGGTCACATGCACACGATTTGCCGGAAAAGCACCCAAAATGCCGAAAGTGAAAAAATTCGGAAACAAAAGATTCACGAATCTTGTCAACCGGTTCACAGGCGAGAAATTTACAGATACGCAGTGCGGATTCCGTGCATATTCGAAAGAAGCGGCCTTGAGGCTCACACTGTTCGGCGGACATACTTATACACAGGAGGTATTCTTGAACCTGGTTTTCAAAGGGATGCAGATCAAGGAAGTCCCCTGCAAGGTTAAAGGGGAAAGAGAAGGCAAATCCAGGGTTGTGGGCAGTATTTCCGGATACAGCCTCAGATCCCTTCTTCTCATCATCCGGGCACACAGAGATTTTAGGCCCCTGAAATTCTTTGGGAGATTGGGATTGGTCATGTTCGTTCCAGGTGTGGTGATAGGGATAGTTCTTGGATTGAGATTACTACTATATAATGTAATAAGCCCCTATTTATCACTGGTTTACATCGGGGTGGTACTTATCGTTGTAGGGGCGCTACTTTTGGTCATGGCCCTGATAGCAGACATGTATACCAGGCAGAGATTGTTGCAGGAGGAGATTCTGTACAGATTGAAGAAGAGGGAATATGAATGAAGATCCTCGGAATTCATGATGGTCATACCGCCACAGCGACACTTATAGAAAATGGAAAGGTATTGGCATGCGTCAGTGAGGATCGATTGAACAGGATAAAAGAATGGAACGGATTTCCACACACAGCAATCAATGAAGTGCTGCGAATGGGCAAGACGAGTCCAGATGAGATAGACAAGGCCGTTTTCACATCGGTTCTCCCTCCTCTTACCCGTAAACAGATCGACGGGCAAGTGAAAACAAAGCAGGTCGTACTGTTCGGCATAATGAATGCTGTCCTTCCGGTTTCGGCCATGCGGGGGAACTGGTGGGTTAAAAAGGCCATAAACAAGTTCGCTAGAAATCCGGAATCCATATACGAGAACCTGAAGAAACTGGGCATTCCCTCGAATAAGGTGGAGTTCGTCAATCACCACGCCTGCCATGCCTACACCACCTTACTGAATTGGTGGGGCCAGAACGATGATATGCTCATACTGACTTTGGACGGCAGCGGCGACGCCCTGTGCGGTACCGTTCGAGTCATACCAAAGGGCCATAACGGTGAGATGGAGACGGTGGAGGAGATCAATTCATACAACTCCCTTGGTATCTTTTACTCCCGGGTTACCGAGTACCTGGGCATGAAACCATTATCCCATGAATATAAGGTCATGGGAATGGCAGGGCATGGTCATGAAAAGTACTATATGCCGGTTTACGAAAAAATGCGAAAGGATTATTTCGGTGTCAATGAACTCCAGTTCGAAAATCTCTCGGGTTGCTGGGGAAAGGATTACCTTCCTCAGTTCGCCAAGGACTTCCAAAAGGTGAGGTTCGATAATCTTTGTGCAGGGGCACAAAAGCTGGTAGAAGAACTAATGGTTGATTGGGTGAAGAATGCGGTTGCGAAGACAGGTATCCGCAATGTATTCTGCAGTGGGGGTGTATTCATGAACGTGAAGGCGAACCAGCGTATTTTACAGGAGGTGGAGGATATAGATCGGTTCTTTGTATTCCCCTCATGCGGAGATGACAGCACTCCCATCGGCGCTGCAATCTATGCCTATCATCAATGGTGCAAGGACCACGGCGAGAAATTCAGCATAGAAAAATTAGGGCCAATTTACTGGGGCCCTTCGTATTCAGATGCGGA
>CP070739.1:975057-977927 GCA_020347705.1 Methanomassiliicoccales archaeon
CCAATTGATAGAACTATAGAACCCTGGATCATAAATAAAGGGATTGACAGGATGAATGTCCAAAGACTAACTTAAAAGTTCGCATCACTTTTGGGGGCAGGTCCCTCAGAAGGTCTCTGATATAACTGTAGTTATAGTGTCGTACCGGTATCTCGGGCTCTCTATCATGGTTCTTTCGATTTGGAGCTCTCTGAGAATGTTGTCTTCAACGGCCTGGGATATCGTTCTTGTTTTGGTGTTTCTTTCATACTGAATTGAGAACTCCAGAGGGCTGTGTCTATACGCGTTGACGAGGGCAAAGAACCTCGTTTTTCCAATGCCCAGGACCTCTTGGATATAGCCTCTCTCAATCCCTTTGCTCAGGTAGCGTTCGATCAGATCTTTGACCTGGCTGTCGGTGAATCTCTTGTGCAATTGTACCATAACCTAAGACCTCCTTTCGGCCTCAGATTATGGTTCCTTAGGAGTTCACTTTTAAAACGTAAATCTCTCAGAAACGGTTCACTTTTAATTCGTAAATGACATGAATGCGATTGGAACTTGATTAACCAGAATTGATCTGTTATCTTTTTTTGACTCTCGGGTAGCCGTTGAGCATGGGTCTGCCTGTTCTCTCGCTTCCTTCTAGGCCAGCTCGGGCCTTCTCGAACTGGAGTTGGCGGGTGTAAGTGCCGGCGGTGATTGGGATAAGGGGCATCCCTGATTCATAAATTGTCTTGCATAGCTTAATCTCATCTTCAAGGATGGGAGTTCTGGCATTGGGTCGAAGAACCGTCCTCCCATCCTCTTTCAACAGTTCGACTACCTCGAACCAGTTTTTACTTTCTGGCAGGAACTTCTGATATTAGACCGCTTCCGCTAGATCTACTTCCGCACCTGTGGGCCAGAGAGAGAATACCTCTTCCCTCATCTCTAGGAACATATCTTCATCTATTCGCTGTTGCCTTGCCTTTATCATCATCCCGTCTGGACTGAAATAATCGGCTTTCTCAACAACCTACCGTCAACTCAGCTTTTTTTAACTTTCGATAATCAAAAAGCCTTCTCTATCCAAGCAGTTGCACGATCTTTCCAACATCATCAACCTCTTCCAAGTTTTTGATCAAATGCATTATCTTTTCTGTCTTTTGTTTTGAGATATGCTTCCTCCCGTGTGTTAGGCAATCACGGAACTTATTGTCAAATTCCTCTTCCGTCATAGGATTCTCAGGAGTACCCTTTCGATTATCCATCCGCATTGAGTATCGATTACCGTCTTTGGTCTTTATCTCCACAATCGATGGATCTACTTCCCTGCGAGTAAGTTCTGACAGGATTATTGGATTCACTCTCTGTGCCACCCCAAGCACACGGGTGTCCTTTATTGCCTCAGGTGTAAAATCTCCGATACCTACGCTACCCTTTACCACAGCAACACCCACGGTGTAAGGGATACTAAACTGTGCATCCGGGACTACCGGTGGACGCCGTTTTCTTTCCAATGGTTCAAAAAGATCACCTGCGTTCTTTCCTGTCGACACGTTGATTTCATCGATATCATCCGCCTTGAGACCATTCTCCTTCATAAGGGTCAATGTTGAAAAAATCGGATTATGGGTGTATCCGCAACTCGGATAGGCTTTGAAGCCCATGTTCACCACTTCAAACTGTCTACCCAAATCATTCGTCACGGCATGCGGGTCATACTCACCCTTGATGTAGTTATTGTAGATCCCGTAGTCTCCTTCCATGCAGTTCACAGGTCCTGTGATCCCCCTTTCGGCAAGGAGTGCCGAAAATACACCTGCCCTTGCGGCAAAGCCGAGTTGTGCCCTTTTTGTTAATACTGCATCGGCAATGGACTGAAAACTGCCCGCTGTTTGGCTATAGGCAATACCGAAGGCATTGACCATCTTCTCTTTATCAAGACCTAGTATCTTTCCCGCTGCAGCGGCTGCTCCAAAATACCCGAATATACAGCTGTAGACCCATCCGCTGACTCTCAGATTTGTCTTGGCGCCAAGCGCCATTCTGGCCATAAGGTCTATTCCAAGGGCCACTGCCGTAATGAAGTCCTTTCCGTTTATCTTGCCTTTTCGCTGCGCCACAGCAAACGCTGACGAAACGACCGAAGCCGCTGCATGGACCATAGACTTATCGTGTCCGTCGTCATAATCTAGGGCATGGCTCATCATCCCATTGATCAGTGCTGCATAAGGAGCGGGTAACATGCAATCAAATCCGATGACGGTGCTCTCTTTTTTCCCGCCCCACTCCTCGAGTAGCCCTTCAACCTCGGCAACACCAAGTGCTGCACTTCCTGCTGTTGCCACTCCCAATACATCAAGGATGTCTTTCTTCGTCATATCAATGGCTACCGAATTCAAATTGTCATAAGTTACACGCACCACATTTTCAGCCAGAATAAAAGCAACATCCATTTTACCGCCCCCTTATTATTTAAAATCGTTAAAATCCTTACCGGCATCAAATCCGCAAAATATTACCCGGATAAACTTCGTCGCGTAAAATATTTCGATAACAAAAACGGGAGAAGCTTTCCATTCCTCTCAAATCAATAGAAATTCTTTTCTAGATTTACAAACGCATAAAATTAGCTGCTGATTTCATAACCTTTGCGGAGCATTTTCATGAGGTTTTCTATCACCAATTCAGGATTAGGACTCTTTTGGGCGGAATACCACATGATAAGCCAGTTACATGCACCAAGCAAAAAATATACTGCCAGATTAGGGTCGATTTTATTGAAACTGCCCTCTTCTATTCCTTTTTCATATAGTTTAGCAATCTTGTTTGTATAATCTTTTCGCCTGTTTTTTATTTTACGGCGTAAACTCTTGGGCATCTCTATTTCATCGAGGTAAAATACC
>CP070739.1:978027-980796 GCA_020347705.1 Methanomassiliicoccales archaeon
ATTATGCTTTTAGCTACAAATTATGATTAAGATATAGTTTTGATCGTCTTTTCTAATTTTCTTCTCAGTCCTATTAATCCCTCTTTGGATGTATTGTAACGAATATGTCGCCAATGTAATAAATCGAAAGGCACATCATCAAGAGATTGTGCAAGCAAAATCACTTTTTTCTTAAGAATATGGCTCATTCCTACTTCGTAAAATACGTTTGGGTTTTTTCCTGTCAAATCGGCTATGATAAAGGCAGCATCTCTAATGGCCCTCTCGATGTCATCCATAATTTTATTTGGCGTGAAAAAATCATCCGCCCTTTTACAAATATAATTTTGATTTTCTACAGCTGGTTTGATTACATCTGTGTATACAATGGCATACTTTTTCCTAAAGGGCATTAAGACAAAGGCAAATTTTCCTTCAGCAACTTCTTTTTCTTTCTTTTTAATAGATGCCTTAACCTTATCCATTTTCTCTTCTTCTTTTTCCAATCTGTAACTTGCCAATATTTCTGGTATGATTTTTCCTTTGGGTTTTGTCGTTATCTTTCCGTACAAATTATAATATAGATCCCTTAATGTCGCCAAGGTGAGTTTATTTAATAATTCATAGGGGGAAATTAGAAAGTTTTCAACCACCCGTAAAGCAAGCGTATGTTTATTTCCAGAGTAAGGTATTTTCGATTTGATTAGAATTTTTTTAAAATATTTTTTATTGAGTTCATCCTCGATATCATTCATTAAACGAACATAACCCGTAATAAATGCTATTTCTTTATATTCATTCCCTGATTTTAGAATTCGTTTAATCATGTCCTTCTTTGAACCGCCTCTCGAAAGCTTGAAAAATTGACAAAGATATTTTAGATCTTTGGCTGGTAAATGACTTAATTGTTTTCGCAGAATTCCCTCTTCCTCTGATTTCATTAAAATCAGTAAATTCATTCAAAGGTATTAGCTTTTCCTTACAAAGGAAATATCCCATTTAGCGGGCCACTCTGTCAGTTAAGATATAAATAATAAGCGCGCTACTCGAGTATCCATTCCTCATCACATTTTTTATAGGATACGAAATCCTCATCCGAGAAGAATAAACCGATTTCTCTTTTGGCGCTGGCCTCAGAGTCCGAGCCGTGAACGATGTTCTTGCCCGTGAAAAGACCCAGATCACCGCGTATGGTCCCCGGTGATGATTCCAACGGGTCGGTTGCACCCATCATCTTTCTGACCACCGAGATGGCCTGGGGCCCTTCCAACACCATGGCAACAACCGGACCCGAGGTTATGTAGCCCACAAGGCTTTCATAAAACGGCTTTTCCTTGTGCTCCGCATAGTGCCTCTCCGCCAATTCTGTGGTTACCTGCAACATTTTCATTGCCGTGATTTTCAAACCGCGGTTCTCGAACCTGGAGATAATATGGCCTATCAGACCTCTTTGTATCGAACCCGGCTTCAACATGACGAATGTTCTTTCCATGGCACCTCCCCCTTTTATCTTTTTGAATTATTCCTCCTTTTCTCTTTTTTTCTTTTTCGTCTTTTCTTCCTCGCCCTCAGATTTGGCCTCGACCGGTTTTTTCTTCTTCATTTTTTTTATCCTTGTGGGCTTACCCTTCCTTTTCCTGGACACCTTCTTTTCTTTTGCACTCATTTTAACGGACTTCTCCCTCATATAGGGCTGTGTCCACCTCGTTCTTCTGGGTACCCTGTGAAGTTCGATTAAGTTCTTGTGGCATTTGTTCCTGCAGAAATTGAATATCGTTCCGTCTATTTTAACGTATATTTTTCCCGTACCGGGCTCTATCTCGTTGCCGCAAAAGGAACATACTCTACGCTCAACCATTTTCTCACGCACTATTATTTGATGCTGAGTTTTCTCGCCTCTCTCGCGGTCTCCTGAAGCAACAGGATATCACCTAACTGGACAGGTCCTTTTACATTTCTTGTGATGATTCTGCCCTTATCCCGGCCGTCCAGTACCCTGACTTTTACCTGTGTCGCCTCCCCGGTCATGCCGGTTCTACCAATTAGCTCTACAACCTCAGCAGGTATTCCTTCAACCATCTATTCAACCTCTTATTTCTTCAGGGACTTGAGTTTTGACACCAAATCCTCCACAAGCTGCTTGCCCTTCCCTGGATCGATTATCGCGACGCTTGCAGTGGAAACTTTAAGTCCCGATGCAACCCCCAACTCCTGTTTGCTTGGGACATATGCATAGGCTATGTTCTTTTCCTCACAGAGAATGGGCATATGCGCCAGAATCTCGGGGGGCTGAACATCTTCAGACATGACCACTAGGGTCACGCCTCCCCTCTCAACGAGTTTTGTCACCTCGTTTACGCCTTTTCGCACCTTGCCTGAGTCTCTCGCCAGCTCCACTGCCTCATAAGTTCTATCCACCAATTCCTTGGGCATTTCGAATCTGACATAGATGTTTTTCGCCATATTCGTACCTCCTTCTGTTTTCTGCGCAAGGCAGATCACTTCATCAATCATTGGCTCTAAAAGAGCGAAACAGGGTAGAGAATGGGGGTATAAAAGTTTTTGGGATATTCATAACATCCTCTCTTGTGTTCTCGGTTGCGAAAATTATTAAAGCATTTAAAACGCTATTTACATACTTGATGATATGAGTGGGATATGGAAAAAAACCGGTAATTTAAGAAAGCTCTTCACGACTATAATAGTTTTATTCGCCCTGATGTTCACATACCCGATAATCGTACAAAATAAAAATGTCGTCTGTGCCCAGGATACACAAATCCCTTCGGG
>CP070739.1:980896-983963 GCA_020347705.1 Methanomassiliicoccales archaeon
AGACACTGTGTCGCCACAATATCTCCTCTTACCGGCTTATGGGGAGAGGCATATGCTGGCGGGACATGGGGCAAAGAGCTTAAAAAGGCCGGGTTTGATGGAATAATCTTAAGAGGTAAGGCAGATCGGCCTGTTTATCTCAATATTATAGATCAAACCGTAACCATTGAGGATGCTTCTGCTCTTAAAGGAAAAGATACCTATGAAACCGAGGTGCTCCTTAAGAAATACTCTGATGGGAAAGCAAAAGTTGCCGCCATCGGTGGAGCAGGAGAAAATCTTGTCAGGTTCGCATCGGTAATCCACGATGGCCCGGCTGCACGAACAGCAGGACGATGCGGCATTGGAGACGTGATGGGCTCAAAGAACCTGAAGGCAATAGCAGTGAAGGGAATCGGAAACGTCGAGGTGGCAGAGAAAGAAAGATTAATAAAATCCATCAAAGATACGATGCCAGAACTGGTAAAGGATACGGAACACCGTTTAAAAAAAGCCAGCAATGTCTTTTCAATGTTTATTGATGACGAAAGGCACGGTGTGAATAACTGGAGGGACAGCGAACTTGAAGGATTCAAGAAATCTTTTCTCAAAGAGGTAGAGAGACACGTAAGGGAAGGTAAACCATATCTTTGCGCGGGTTGCAGGACAGGATGTGTTGAATCACATGTGAGCTCCGGCGAGAGGCAGACGGTATGGGAAGTTGTTGCACCGCTTGGATCTCAATGCGGAATAACCGACATGAAATGTGTGCAGAAGGCGTATGAGATATGCAACCGCCATGGGATAGATTCCATATCAGCAGGCGGGGTAATCTCATTTGCAATGGAGTGCTTCGAGGAGGGCATCATAACGGAGGAGGATACGGACGGTATCCGGCTTACCTTCGGGAATGGGGATGCAATGCTTGCAATGCTGGAAAAAGTCTGCAGAAGAGAGGGCTTCGGGTCAGTTCTGGCCGAGGGAACCAGGAAGGCGGCACGTCTGATAGGTGCGGCGGCTGAAAAATTCGCTATTGAAGTAAAGGGACTTGAAGTGCCGGCCCACGACCCCCGAGCCCACAACTTTTTGGCACTCGCCTATGCAACTGATAACCGGGGTGCAATCCACACGGGGGCGGCAGATCCGAGGATTGAAGGATTCGACCTTTTAAACATGGAAGATGTGAGGTTTGCTGTCAGTAGCACCGCTGAAATGGTAGCGAGGGGACAGAATTATGCAGGTATTCTGAATTCACTCGTTCTCTGCGCTTTTTCCCACGCCGGATATGCACAATACTATTCCGTCAACGAATTTCCAGGATTAACGGCAAAAGAGGTTGCTTATTGGTTCAACCTTGCTACCGGCATTGAAAAGGATTTTGACGCTTTGATGCTCTCTGGTGAAAAAATGTTTAATCTCAAGCGTTTGATCAACCTTAAGCTTGGGCTTGATCCTGCTTCTGACAGTTTGCCCGAACGCCTTATCACTGTTAAAAGGAAAAAGGGGCCTGCAGCAGACCACCTTCCACCCATTAAAGAAATGGTTGCGGATTATTACCGTCTTAGAGGGTGGGAAGCCAGCGGAAAAATAAAGGCAAAGAAGTTGGAAGAGTTGGGGCTTGAAGAACTCTAGCCTGATAGCTTGCAAGCGTGCTAACTTTCATATGTGATAACCAGGATTTAGTCTGACAGAATTAATTCAAGTGTAAGTTAAATCTGACATAAGTCCTTTCTAATAGTGGATTGCATATTTGTTCAGGAGCTAAATAGTTCGGGCTTTCAATTGTTGAGAACCAAAGAAAAAGGCAGAGTCAAAACCCTGCCTATTAATATGTGTCCAATCGAATAACCTTTTCTGCGTTTCACCTAATCATTGGCAAAATACCTTCAATTAATTCCTTCACTTCTTCTTTAAATCCCGCATCCTTCTCCATTACCTTAACTATGGCAGGACTCCATTGGTAGTACAACTTTATGAGTTCCCGGCCTTCTGGAGTATGACTCAGCACGTTATCCCTGACATACCTCAGGAGTTCTACTTCTTCTGTATCTTCACCGTAGATGTTCAATACAGTACAGGATATAGCTGTATCCTGAGTCCAGATATCTTTGATCGTCTTCTCCTGGTTATATCCATCTGGAACGGCACTACTGGCAGAGTTGGCATAGTACCAGTCCGGTTGATGTGGAAGAGTATTGATAAAGGTGGGTCTCATACCCGGCATCTCAAGGTGACCATTGGGATCAGTGTTCCTTACCCAATCCCAGGCGAAGTAGAGAAAATCGTTACGAGCGCTTTCGATTAGTAGGGAGAACCAGCTTATTTCGTCATATCCCCAAACAAACTCTGGACCAACATTTTCTTCTACTGATCCCCGACCGTATCCATGATCGAACTCCACCAGGTAGGGGAGGCTATCTGCATACCAACCACTGGGAGCTGTACCACCCTTACTGTTAAGGTAAATACTGTCATGATACCCAACCTGCAGTGTTGTTTCCATGGGAGAACCTTCAACCTCAACTATTCTAAGCGGGTAGGAGTGGAAATCCAGTAAGAGATTTCCATCCCGAACGATCCCATGCGTGTGGGCGTCCAAAATCACATAGTTTCTGCGGGCGTTTTGCGAAGCGTAGCTTCGTATGTGGGCAATGAGGTCTTCAAGATTTGCATAGTCTGTATCAGCTTGACTCACCCAGTTAAGCTGACCAAGATGGATAGCCTCAATGCCAATATCTATGTATGAGGCAGCTAGATAAAAAAACCATAGTCGTGTTTCTAGTTTTGTAATATCGGGAACGGAGGCCCCCGGGCCGTAAAAGTCTATCTCTTCACCGGAATCGAAAAGCATCGACTCATAATCAAAGTTCCTGTTTTCAACCACAAGGCCGAGTTCCTGAAATACCCATGCGGGAATGGATAGGTTCTCCACTTCCGTTGTGATGATCTCAAATATGGCTGCCTGCAAAATGATTTCAGGGTCAGTTGCATGGACTGAGGCAATGTCGTTTTCAGCCTCCATGATCCTATTGAGTAGCTGGCTCTCTCCTGCCCATAGGAAGACCGTTCGTCCGGCAAATTTACCTTC
>CP070739.1:984063-988051 GCA_020347705.1 Methanomassiliicoccales archaeon
GGAAATCATGAATAAAGCCGGTTATGCGGCTTGCGAATTGATTAAAAGAAGTATGAAATAGCAAAATATATCACTATCTCGTGTGATACTATATCAATAAGATTTAAAATATAGAAAGAGAATATACAACGGAAATATCAACCTATGTAACAGAATGGAGGTTGAGGCATGAAAGAAGTGGACAAATTGATAATGCAGGCCAAGGAGCTACTGAATAACGGAGAATTCGAAAAGGCTGCCAAGACGTTCGATCGCGTGATAAAAGCAGCGCCAGATAACTCTGTTGGATATTTCGGAAAAGCGGAGGCTTCCATCGGTGTATCTAAATTCTCCATGGTTGAAGTAGCGCAACTATATAAAAAGGCGATTGAACTCGAGCCTGACAATCCCTTTTACTACAAAAGTTACGGGGATTTCTGTCTTGACAACGGACTGTTAAGTCAAGCGGAGGAAGCTTACAACAGCGCAATCAAACTCGATCCCGAGGGTGCAAGGTTCTATTACTCGGATTTGGCCATTGGATATTACAACAGCGGTTTGCTCTTTCCTGAGAGGCAGTTGAACCTAACGGAAGAGGATATCGCAAGAAAGGCACTGCACTACTCCCTAAAGGCCCTGGATATGGATGAGAAGAGGGCAATAGACATCCTTTCGAAACGATGACTCGGATTTAAACGAAAAACGTTGTCCACGTAAAAAAAAGAGGATCGAATCTGGAGGTATAGGTATGGGCGTTGATTTAAAGAAAATTTATGCGAAGGTGGCCGAGAAAAAACAGGCCGAAAAAAGAAAAGTGTTCGTAAAGGTGAGCAACAACGGAGCCGTTTTAGGGATAAATGGACGCATCGAGAAGGTCGAGGGTGCCGTGAAAAATCTCTATGCCAACCAGAAGGATATCATCGATTTTTCAAAGCTCGGTGCAACGGATCTAAGCAAATATCATGTGATATTGATAGGCTCCCATGATAAGAAGGTGCCTCTCGCTGACAGATTGAAGAAATACATCGAAGAAGGAGGTTTTTTGGTAACCACAGCAAGATGCCTCGACAGTTTCATAGCGGATCTATTTCCCGACATCATTACCTACGAAAAACAGCAGATAAAAGGCGGTGCCTTTAAGGGTGAAATTTCCAGTCTGGAGCATCCATTGTTCAGAGGGGCCACAAAGAAAAAGGCAATGAAGTTCTGGATCGAGGACAACTGCCATCCCATAAAAAAGGTAAAGCCCGATATCGATGAGGTTGTATCCTCCAAGAAACTAGAGAAGAAATATGGCTCTGGAGCCATGATCGTGGCTCTCAATTACGGCGCTGGTATGATCGTGCATATGCTGCCAAAACTGCATCCCCCCCAATCCAATGAGCAGGGGCATTATGTGAGTGCGTATCTGCTTTCGAACATACTTGACGAAGCGGTAAACAAGGCCATTCCCGATGAGATCAGAATGCCATCAGACATGAGGCAGATGGCCTATGTGAACATGGTTATTATCGACGATCCTTCGAAAAATTGCGCTTTCTGCAAAAGCACTTTCAAAGAGTACGAGGGCAAGGTCTTTCGCTGCGGATCATGCGGAGAGCACTATCATGAGTTCTGCATTGAGCAGCAGTTGGCAAGGGACGGTACCTGTAGGAAATGCGGAAAGCTAATGATATACGAAAAATTCAAAGAGGCCATAAATTCAGTCTACGAACCGCAGTATTTCCAACCGCCGGCACCGCCGCCTGAGCCTAAAAAAGAAGAGGAAAAGGAGGAGAAAAAAGAGGAGAAAAAGGTAGAGCCCCCTCCTCCGCCACCTGGATGAGATCTTTTTAAAACAGTCTATCTATAATCGAGGCAATGTCTTCGTAACTATCGTGTTTCCCTTCATGCTTGTACCTGATATCTCCATTCTGATCTATTATATATTCATATGGTATACCATCGCTTGGATCTAAATAATCTTTTTCCACATCACCATATGTATCGATTGCATAGAGCCAGTTGTCACCATAATCATCCTTGAAATCCCTGAGCATATCATTTGTTTCTGTTTCATCGATATCTATGGAAATTATTTGGACATCGCTTTCATCATAATTATCATAAACATCTTTCAAATATTCCATCTCGGTCTTACAAGGTCCACACCAGGTTGCCATGAAATCCAAAATCACAACCTGTCCTTCAAAATCGGATAGGCTGAAAGTATCATTATCTATAGATGTCAATGTGAAACCAGGAGCAGATCCCAAATCTGGAAGCTCTTCCTCCTCTTCTTCCTCCTCTTCATCATCTCCCTCATCTGTACATCCCGACGCAATAGAGATTAAGATTATCATTACAATAATTCCGATGAATACCAGTTTCTTCATTTTAGCACACCGCGGTTGGAATGTATCTTTTCGGTATTAATACTTTATGCAGGGGCATTCAATAAAAAGAGGGATTTATAAGAATTAATTCCAAGGGAGAAAGTAATTTATGGTGTCAATTTCATGTTGCCTCCCGCTGAATTCCATATTACAATTTGAGGTGTGTATCTGGAGACTGCTTTGGTACTATGCGAAGGCAATTTCGGGAAGTACGTGGGAAAGACGGCCAACGGTCTGGTCCGCCACTCCGAGAGATTTGAGATTCTCGGCATAATAGACAGCTCAAAGGCAGGAATGATGGCCCAGGAGGTGGTGGAGGGAGCCAAAAAAGGAATACCAGTCTTCGAAAGCCTGAATACCGCACTATCCCAATTGGAAGTTCGGCTAGATTACCTGATCATAGGTGTGGCTACGATAGGAGGAAAGTTACCTTCCGAGTTCAGACCAGTTATAATCGAGGCTATAAAAAATAAAATCAATGTAATTGCCGGTCTTCACGAATTCCTATCCCTGGATCATGAGCTTTCAGCATTGGCGAGGGATTATAAGGTTGAGCTAGTGGATGTGAGAAAGGAGCCTCCGTTAGAGGAGATGCGCAGATTCGCAAATCTGTGTGGAAAACTGGACGCCATAAGAATTCCTGTATTAGGGACTGATAGCTCCATTGGGAAAAGAACCTCCGCAATAGACCTTACCAAGGCCCTGAATGCAGAGGGTGTCAAGACAGTGTTTGTCAGTACAGGCCAGACAGGCATCCTTCAAGGCTTCAAGTACGCCGTGGCCATTGACTCAATACAGGGGGATTACATCGTAGGCGAGCTGGAAAGGGAGATAGTGAAGGCCCACGAGGAAGAAAAGCCGGAGGTAATAATAATCGAGGGCCAGGGCAGTATTAGCCATCCCGCATACGTCTGCGGGACAAGGGCCATTATCACGGCATCCCAGCCCAGCGGCATAGTGCTTCAGCATGCTCCTGGGCGAAAGTTCCGAAATTTCAGAAAGAATGAGCTTGAGCTTCCCATGCCCGATTTAATAAAGGAAATAGAAATGCTCCAGATGTTCGCAGATGCAAAAGTGATGGCGATCACAATAAACCATGAGAATATGACGGAATCCGAGATAGACAGAACCATTGATGAATATGAAGAGAGGTTCGGAGTACCATGTTGTGACACTCTTATACAAGGATGTCAAAAACTCGTGGATAAAGTAAAAGCAACTTTTTTAGGCTGATTAAGGACATATCACAAGGCTTACTGCCAATTAGGATATATCAAAAAAAATATAAACACCTGTATTAATTACAACTATCCAAACTCTGAAATGGGAAAAATCCAAGGAAACATATAATAGCTTGGAGGTTGTGGGAGAGGAGGATTGTATCAAGGACGATAAGGGATGACGATGAAATTGGGACCCAGGGAGAATGGTTTTGGCAAAGAAAGACCATTGGTATCGCTTATTGTTATTATTTTAATATTTTTCAGTATATTTATCCCTTTATCTGAGATCCTCATTATTCCCACTGGAATCGCAGATCAGCGTATCGAAGCCACTGTGACGGGAAGCGCCCCTGATGATCATCTGGGATGGACCGTATCCCATGCAGGTGATGTGAACGGCGACGGAATCGA
>CP070739.1:988151-994145 GCA_020347705.1 Methanomassiliicoccales archaeon
AACATCTTATGGCTTCGGTTATAGCCCCCGCCGTGTTTGGGGGTAATTGGATTACATGTTCATAACCTTTTTCATTTAATAAAAAAAACCTTAAACTACCGAGAGCTCAAAGAGACAATAAGGATCCCCTTTAGATATGCAGTTTTTTTCCTCACACTTGAACTCTTTTCCGAAAATCGTGGAAATCATTCCAGCTAAATAACCGCTGGTGAGATCGCAGGATTTCCTCCCTGTGTATCCAATAGCTACTGCCTCATTGGACTCGTTACACTTTAAGACGAGTTTGTTTTTGTTCAGCTCCTCAATACTGAAAACACCAATGCCCATCTGCAGCCAAAGTTCGGGTAATGTTTCGCTCAATGTTTTCATATCTGGGAACTCTATGTTCATGTCTTCGACGATATTCTTTCCGCTTCTTACACCACAATTATAGAGGATTTTTGATGCGGTATCAGAACCTAATAATTCAGATAGCTCTTCGTGAACACCCTTTAATATGTCTACAGGCATTAAAAAGAATGCCACCGGGGATTTAATTAGCTCCTTGTCTTGGGCTTCTGGTTTTTCCATATCGTATTCACCTTTTACGTCATCGTTTACTCTTTATTTGGGGATATATCATCAACTCCCCCAGTCTGTAAAATGCTCTATTTACATTTGCTCCGCTTTTAGCACTTGTATAAAAATATGGGGATTTGAATGCAGATACTAATGCTTCCAAATCGGTGGATTTAAATTCAGCCTTATGGATTAAATCAGATTTGTTGGCCAAAAATAGGATGGGTACGGGATTAGTCACTTTAAATAGGGAATTCGTCCATTCTCTCATACTCTCCAGGGATTCTCTTTTTGTAACATCACACACAACAAGAGCTCCATTTGCACCTTGATAGTACATCTGTCTCAATTTTTGATAGGCCTTTTGACCGACGATATCCCAAATTATCATCGTGAGATCCACCACGATCTTCTCCCTTTGAAACGGCATGACTACCTCCTTTCTCGAAACTTTTGTGCCTATTGTTGGAAGGTATTTATCATCGAATTTGTCCAGAACATATTTTCTGATCAGACTCGTTTTACCCACACTGCCATCGCCCAGAAGGCATATTTTTCTCTGATATCTTTTTCTCTCCATTTTCAAATCCTCTCTTTAAGATGGTCGTATTTTTATAGGGGATATTTTATATATTATTTGAATTTGAAGTGTAGCGTGATAATGATATAAATCATTTATGCAGTGATTATTTTTAATCATATCCATCAATCCTTTTTTAAAGTATCTTCCATATTGTTCTGTAACTCTTGATCTTCGGCCTCATCATAATAGGACGGCACATCTTCGACATCACCATAAGGCAATTCATCTGAAAGGTCGGTATCAAGATCCACATTCTCCCCCTCATCAGATTCTTCCTCTATCTCGTCCGAAATTTCTTTTACATCTGTGTGATTTTTAAGAAGCTTACTCACTATGATCCCTGCTCCTTCGAATTTTGCCATATCTCCATCCCAATCGGCAAGTGTATGCGAATATTTTTCCTCGAATTCCTCTACAACATCCTTCATTCTTTTTCTCAATCTTTTATTATCGTATCCTGAAATAACCGCTGAAAGAAAGGTGTAGGTGCCCCTCTCTATGACTATCTTAAAATCTCCATATTCGAGCTTACCGAGCGCCCCCTCAATATCCATATCTTCGGCCGAATCACTCCCTCTGAAGGAATCCTTGACGAACTCCTGAACCGCTGTCAGCATTCCGCTGACCAGTTTTGCATCAATGGCTTTGGATTCACCTTGGGACATATGCACCAGCAATACTCCTGCATTATCCACTAAAAAGACCTCTTCAATGGAGTATCTGTATCGGATTTCCCTGGCCACAGCAAAGATCAGTATGCCGATAAGAAATGCTAGGATTATGTAGAGCCAGTTGAAAGGTTCGGGCTCTACCACCTCCAAATCGATTTTATCCAGTTCAACGGTATGCTCTCCATCACTGACACTGAATATGACCCCCTCCAACCGCTTTTTATCTCCTGGAACCCAAACGGCTTCATGGGTAATTGGATCTATTTTGATTTCAGGGTAGTTGCAGGTGAATGTTAAATTGAAGTTATCCAAATCAAAGATATAATCATCCAGATCGATGCTCCAATTCTCGTTTTCACGAATTGAGGTGAACTTTATCTGGCCCAATATTAGAGGGGGGTCATTCACAGGGGTGACAGTAACATGAATACTCTCATCTGCGAAGGCGCCACTGGGATCCTCAGCCAAGAACCTAACCTGGGTTTTTCCTGCCCAATTGGGTGAGGCCTTGAATGTCACCGATCCATCCTCCTCGATTATCACGATCAGGTTGGGGTCGGATACAATGAAATCGAATTCGAGTTTATCCCCATCGTTGTCTTCGAAATGGTCGTTTAAGTTAAAAGCCTCTAAAGATTCCCCATCCTCTAAAAATTGAATATCCGGAAAATGTTCCCTCAAAGTTGGGGGATAGTTCTGCGTGATTAGGACCGTTAAAATCGCTTGGGCGTATGATGATCCGTCAAATACTGTTACCGTAACATCGATGGTCTGACCAATCATATCTTCGGGATATATCAGGGTAATTTTCACGCCATTTATCGAGACATGCCCAGGGTCAGATGTTGAAACGATCATAGAGGACATATCTGTGTCCTCATCGGTGATAAATGGGGCAAGGTCGATTGTGTAAGGATTATTGTAGCGTATCTGTCTGCTGCCTAAATCGCCTATTCTTGGCGGTGAGTTGTACTCGGTGATTTCGACAGTCGCAGTATCGGTCATCCCCTCCACACCATCCCAAACCTCAACCTTTACCGTGTATTCCCCTTCCATACCCCAAGAATGGTTCACTATGAATTCTGGCGATCGTTCAGTGTCCCAAATCCCGTCATTATTCCAATCCCAACGGAACAGCAGTTCAACATTTCCGGGATCATAGTGATAGGCCATAAATAGTATCTCAGACCCTATTTCCCCAGCATAGTGATCCTCGATGTCAACAATCGGGGCAATATTACGTACCTCAACGGTGATTGTATCCTCATCAGATTCGCCATCGTTGTCCGTGACTCGGAGCTTCACATCAATGGTCTTGGGTTCATACCAAGTATAATTTGAGAGAGCCCCCACTCCGTCGTCGAATATTCCATCGGCATTATAATCCCACATAAATACCAGGGAATCCTGATCGGATGGAGTGTCGTAAGAATTGCTGGCGTTAAAGGAAACCAGCTCCCCTTCATAAGTGATTACATTTTCACCTGCATCGGCAACAGGGCGCCGATTCTTCACCGTTACATTGATTAAGTCTATATCATCATTTTCCAGGATGTCCTTGACTATCAGAGCCACGAGATAAACGCCTTTACGTGTGTAGATATGGGAAGGTGTCTCTTCATATCCAATACTTCCATCCCCGAAATACCAGGTATAGTTGAATATACCGATATTATCTGTGGAATTAGTGCCGTTAAAGTGAACAACCTCGTCTTCAAAAACACTCATGTCCTCTCCTGCGTTCGCAGTAGGGGGGATTGTATCGCCTACGATTAGGGTAAAATTTCTCTCGTCTATCCCATTATGGCCGTCATCCACCCTAACGTTCACCCAGTAGTATCCCTTATCACCACTAGGAGGCGTGCCGCTTAGGTTACCTGTTGTCGGATTCATATCCAGCCATGAGGAAGCATTGGTATCCACCGACCATGTGAGACTGGATTCATCCTCGAGATCCTCAGCCTCGTATTCGTTATAATACAGAATCCCTCCCTGGGCACCGTATTTATGATCAGATACGATCTTTGGAGGGGAATTCAGTACGTAAGGTCCATCCTTAGGGTCACTTTCACTCCAAACACCGCTTGGATCCTTGGCCGCAAAGTGGTAGCTATAATTATTGCCTCTGGCAAAATTTGTATCGTTGAAATAATACCATTTACCGTCAGTATAATCATCATCGCTTATGTTGACCTCGTGCATATCCCAACTGTCTAAATGCGATGTTCCTTCCGTGATGTTCAGCGTGATATTCCATGGTATATCTCCCTCGGGATCAGAATATCTCACAGAGAAATTATACCAATATGTAATATCACCGATTTCGGGTTGTACTCCTCCGTACAAAGTGGGTAGCTCGCTCACTTCATAGGTTAGATTCCATTGAAGCAAGGTGGGTGTTGTTACAGGGTCTGTTGTGGTGAAGTTGGCCCTGAATCTGATTTTCCCTGAGATTGTGTCCACAGAGGATAGATTTCCATCTGATGTCAGATTCCAAGTAACACCCGAATCAATGGAATACCAATAAGTGATAGTCTGTCCATTGGCCTGGTTCTGCCACATGAATGTTCCCCAATTCCGCAGGTTCTCAGGTTCGAAATCGCTGTTCATCTCGATGGTTCCGTTCCCGTAGTATTTTTGGTAGGAGATGTTCACATCGGACAATATTGGTGTCTTAGTGTAATTGGACGTGCTGAGATTCACGGTGTATTGTATCCGTCGGCCTATGTTCGATGAAATTTGTTCTCCAAGGGAGTTTGAATATTCGTACGACCAGTCTTCCCATGTTATACCATTGGGAGAACTCCGTGTTCTTATCGTAAAATCTGTTTCTTGAGGGGTGGAAGAGTTCCAGCTTATCTTATCCCAGAACACCTCTGAACCCGGGTCGAAGATTCTCGAAAGATAATTCCCTGACCAAACATAGCCCAAAGTGGTGATGGTTACATTGTCGAACTTTACGATGCAATCCACATTCGAAGCGGAATTCACGTCCATATGAAGTTGAAGGCTGATGTTGTAGTTTCTGGATTCGGTCATGTACTGGCTGACATTAACATAATTATGGCTCCAGGTGGTAACATCGGTGATCGCACTGCTCCAAACCGTATTTCCATCGATCTTCACCACAAGATCAGCTGTACAGCCCAGGAACCTCTCCACAACGGAATCGAAGCTGAGATTGACTGCCTCCATATCGAAGGGAGTGACATTGGGCTTGAAAAAAGTTTGATTTACATAAGCTGTTTCTTCGAAGGTAACGGCGGCAGTTGTGGTATATGATACGTTGAGTTGCGGGTCATAAGCACTGTTGGCACTGTATATAAAGCCTCTCCAATCTTCATCCCCCTCCTCATGAATTCCTATTCCGAACCAACCGTTGCTCACATTGTCCTGCAGATCCAAAGCGGCCTGGTTTCCAAGCTTCCATTCATGATATACTGGATATGAGGGAAATTTGTTGGCCTTTAAAGAGTCGTTATCATCTACATAAGTGGTTCCGTTTTCGCAGTCGAGGAAGAGTTCTTGGGCAACGAACGGATCAAGCTTTTCATCGAGGGCATGTATGTCTATGAGATGTGTATCGTTTTGGGAATCATCTTCGATGCGGGCATAAAATGATACATTATCAATAATGGCCGAGGAGGGAATGCTGCTGATGTTAAAGTAGAAGAAACCTCTCTTATTTTTAAACTGTCCGAAATCATCGTGGCGCCCTATCTGAGTGGAAGTCGCGATATCGTCTATCAGATAGATTGATGAACCCACCCATTTTAACACGGTGCCGTCATCTTCTTGGGCAGGTATAAGATACGCTATCTCAGGCCCGGTTCCGTAGCTGAAACCCATTTCCGCGGTTTGGCTTGCGTTATGTCTGGATATAATGTTATTATCAGGATTAAAATCCCAGTCGGAATCCGATGCGAAATCCCCGGTTTTGATGAGGTTTATTGACTTCATCTCATCGGTCAGGACCACTTCGCCGGAAGGTATGGCTTTGGAGTTTGTGAATGTTGCATCTATATTATCGAAATCATTCTGTGTGGTCTCATTCCACCAGTAGGTTTTAAGAGATAGATTCACAGCGCCATTGACCATGGTGACATTGTAAAGGTTATAGTCTTCATCGTAATCGAATTCCCAAGTGGCTGTCTGTGTAAAGTCGCCGTTGTCCACGACATC
>CP070739.1:994245-1000375 GCA_020347705.1 Methanomassiliicoccales archaeon
GAGCCTATGAGAAGAAAAATCTTTGTCATATCTATTGCCGTTCTTTTAATTAGTACGATATTGGTGACATTCAATTTCAGTACAATTAATGAGGCGGCACCTTTAGGCCCAGAATTTAGAGTGAACACCTACACCACTTTTGATCAAGAATACCCATCGGTAGCAATGGACTCCACAGGCAATTTTATAATTACATGGCAAAGATTACAGGATGCAGATTACATGGGAATTTTTGCGCAGCGCTACGACAGCGATGGCAACCCTGTCGGAAATGAGTTTCTAGTGAACACATATCAAACAGACGATCAATTACACCCTTCAATAGCAATGAACGATACAGGTTACTTCGTAATTGTATGGCAATCAGATGGACAGGATGGGGACGGTTTTGGGATATATGCTCAGCGCTTTGACAACACAGGCTCAGCTCTGGGAAGCGAATTTCGAGTGAACAACTATACATCATGGGCTCAAGAATTCCCATCTGTAGCAATGGATTCTGCGGGTAACTTCGTAATTGCTTGGCAATCAAATTGGCAGGATGGATCTGATTATGGGATATACGCCATGCGCTATGACAGCAATGGAAATGAACTTGCACCTCCTCCTACAGTTTTAAAAGGTGGTGAATCGGGTAATGAGTTTCGAGTCAACAACTACACCATTTTGGATCAAAGATACCCATCGGTTGCAATGGACCCTGTGGGCAACTTCATAATTGCATGGTCATCCTATGGTCAAGACGGAGATATGTATGGCGCTTTTACACAGCGCTTCGATAACAATGGCAATGAACTTGCTCCTCCTCCTGCAGCTAAAAAAGGTGGCGGGCAGGGCAACGAGTTTCGAGCAAACACCTACGCATCCTCAAATCAAGTAGTCACATCCTTAAAGTTGAACGATACGGGATACTTCGTAATTACATGGAGCTCATACGGACAGGATGGAAGTAATAATGGAGTTTATGCGCAGCGTTATGATTACAGCGGTAATCTATTAGGAACAGAATTTCTAGTGAACACAAACACGTTAGGTGCTCAAGAACGTTCATCAATTGCGATGGATCCTCAAGGTAATTTTGTAATCACCTGGCACTCAAACGGACAGGATGGAGACTTTAATGGAATTTATGCGCAGCAATTCGATAACAGCGGTAATCCGCTGGGTTCTGAGTTCCAAGTGAACATCTATTGGGAAAGCTTACAGGAGTATCCATCAATAGCAATGGATTCTGCAGGCAACTATGTGATCACATGGCACTCTTTTGGTCAAGATGGATGGGGCTATGGGATTTACGCCCGACGATATGACAGTAAGGTTTTGCTTCTTGTCAGTGAAGTTCAAGCGGGGGACATTACAGATATTGGCGCAACCATAGCCTGGAAAACAAATTATCTATCCAACAGTACAGTGGAGTACGGTTTTACAACTGCCTACGGGTCAGTTGTTGAATACAGCTCCAATGTGACCCAGCACAGTGTGGACCTGACAGGACTTGAGCCCGGAAGACTATATCATTTCAGAATTTCATCATATTTTAATTCCACGATTTACAATATCAGCAGCGATTTCACATTCACAACGAAATTTCCAATAGATTTGGAGCCAGGCTGGAACATGATCTCTGTTCCCCTTATCCAGGGCGATACAGCTCTGCAAATCGTGTTGGAGAACATATCTGTGGATTACGATGCTGTTCAATGTTATAATTCTAGCGACAATAACGATCCCTGGAAACACCACAGAACCACGAAACCTCAATCTCTGAATGATCTCTCAGAAATAAACAGGTTCAAAGGATTGTGGATACACATGAAGAACGCTGCAACACTGTATGTCAACGGCACAGCCCCCGAGATCGGTTATTTCAACCAGATCACGTTATACAACGGGTGGAACTTCGCAGGCTATCCATCCCTGATAGAAAGGGTTCCTGCTTCGTCCGGGCTGCCTGCTGGGGTTGACATGGTCCAGTGGTACAATGCCAGCTCGGGTTCGTGGGAATACTGGGACCCGGGAGCCTCCCCCGATACTCTCGACTTTTTAAAACCCGGGCAGGGTCTTTGGATTCACCACACTGGAATTTCGGATGTGTGGCCACTGGAGTATGTAAGCTGATTTTTCCCTTCTTCGACACTCCATTTTAATTTCCCATCCACGATTGGTATCCCTCGTATTTGGTATACAATGCATCCTTCGCAGTTGGGAAAGGATCCTAGAGTCATCCCTCGCGTTTGGGAAAAGGAATATTGTGTTCATCCCTCGTATTTGGTATACCATCTGCGAGGGATAGTATGATTAAGGATGCTGATCGATTTTGGTAGGATGGCTGTGGTGATTTCGGATGGTGAAAAGAGGATGATTTGGGCTGCATTGACCCGGAGTCTGGGCTGGTAAATGAGAGGGGATTTACCATCTGCGGTGGATGGGGGCGGTTTTGAGGGCCCAGAAGGGAGTCTGGTAGATATAGATAGTTATAGGTTGGTTATAAGTTAGTTATAGAATGTTATAAATAAGTGTGTTCTAAATCAACAATAATAACTGAATGAATTTCAATAAACTCCCGTAATTCGTATACAATGCAGCGCCCGCAGTTCGCAAAGGATTCTGGGGTTGACTCCCGCATTTCGTAAATGGTTATTGGGGCTTAACGCCCGTATTTCGTATACAATCTGCGGGAGGTGGCTGGTCCTTGGGTAAAATGCGATTTCCATGAACTGGCTTAAATCCTGTGAGTCCCATCAATTAGGTGCTTTTTGGAGGTTTAACATGGGGAGGCAAGCAGATTTTCTAGGGGGACTTCCAATCCATGGGAGTTGAGGGCGGTTTTAGGGACTAGGAAAGGGGTGAGGGGTGGCCGCTGCGGGGGGCTATGAAATAGGAATGGGAGCAACCGACGAAAAATACCAGAAGAAAAGAAGGGGGATTCCAAGGGGGAATTACTTACAGTTTGGCTTTTTGTTATATTAAGGTAATCTCTCAAATAAATCCATTAATTGGAAAAGTTTATTTACTACTTAGTAAATTACTGATTGGTAAATATGTTCTTTGACAGAGCAGCAGAGCTTAAAGCTCTTCAAGACCACCATAAAGCAGCATCCAAGAGGAGTCAATTGTTAGTGATATATGGGCGAAGAAGAGTGGGTAAAACAACGCTTGTGAAGGAATTTTTAAAGGATGTTAAGGGCGTTTATATATTCATCGAGCCGAAAAACGAGGAACTGATTCTCAAAGATTGTGAGAGGGTCTTCGGGAAAGCAATGGGGTACATGCCTCGCCTAGACTCATGGGAAACCTTATTCGATATCGCTCTTGCCGAGAAGCTTACGCTTGTTTTTGATGAATTTCAGAATCTGGGTGTTGTAAACCCTCACCTTTTTTCAAAAATGCAAAAAATATGGGATGAAATCGATTCTAAACCAGGTTTATTCTTTATTGCCATCGGGTCCTATGTTGGCATGATCAAGAAGATATTTCGGGATGGAAAGCAGCCGCTTTTCGGCAGAGCTTCTGGGATGATGAAGCTGGATCCCTTTGATGTTTTTGCTACCACCCAGTTTCTCATAGAACAAAATTTGACCTTTGAGGAATGTATGCGGGTATATGCGGTATTTGGAGGTGTACCGCGATATCTTGTTGAGGTTGTTGCCAAAAAGAATAATATCTGGGATCTATTTTTTAGCCCTACATCTTATCTCAGAGAAGAGGGCGTAAATATATTATCCTTGGAATTCGGCTCCCAGCACAAGGGATATTTTTCTGTGCTTGAAAGCATAAGTAAAGGCAAATCAACACCCAAGGAGATAGCAGACCATGCAGGGATGAATATTGCCACCGTATCAAAATACCTCGGAGAACTTTCGGATGAGTATGAAATGGTAAAAGCAGACCGTCCCGCAACCACAACAAAGAAAAGATTTGTTCGATATCATATTAAAGATAATTTTTTTGATTTCTGGTTCAAGTATGTACACTCAAATGCCTCATTTATCGAGATCGATCCCAAAGCGGTGTGGGAGGAAACCAAAAGGCAATTACCGGCCTTTACCGGGCTCAATATGGAGGATGTTGTAAAAGAGATAATGATAACAAAAAGACCATTCTTCTCACCAACCAAGCTGGGGCGCTGGTGGGACCGCAGGGGAGAGGAAATCGATATAGTTGCAGTGGATGAAAAAAGCTCAAAGATACTATTCATCGAAGTAAAATGGGTTAGCAGGCAGGTCGGATGGACTGTTGTAGAGGAGCTGAAGCGAAAATCAAAACTGGTCCAGTGGAGGGCCGAATCGCGAAAGGAGGCTTTCCTTACAGTATCCCAAAAAGGCTTTACCAAGAACTGTCTCAGGCGGATGGAATCGGAAGGGATCCACCACTGGGATATCAATGATTTAAAGAAGTTGATATTGGACTAGATTCCCTGGATTCGGGGATTGCATATTTTTGAGCTTTCTGCATACTTTTTATGCACAATATTTATTTTGTGCATATAGTATAATCAAAGATCTGCCAGCTCAATCACGCCATACTCTCCTTGAACTTCTTAACCCTCTCCCCCTCTCCAGGTTTCCTGAAGACAAACAGATGCTCGTGCATGATCATCAGAAAGTTGCTCTCCATGGACTTCTTGACCCAGTAGGGAGTGCTCTTGCACTGCCACTGATGTTTGATTATATCCTCCCTCAGGATAAACCCGACCTCCAAGAATGAATTCAGGGTCCTGAAGACCCAAGACTCTTCATTTCCTGGATCTTTATCTATTCTTATTATTCAGGTGGCTTTGTCCAAAGGAACCATAGGAAGTAATAATATACCAACCAGACCCATCGCTCTGGATGGTATAAGACATATATTTTGTGTTCAGTTGCACAGTTAATTGACCGTCGATTTTTTCCTGAACATTTCCATCGATAACAACTTTATTTTTCTTGTGATCATCGATTCGTTTTATATTGAGTATCTGCCCCGGAACTTCACCTGCGGATGGAAGCTTAACTCGCACACTTTTAGTAGATGCGTCCGCAAGAATCGTGTAATCAGAACCTGAAGCCGTGTAAACTTCTGTCACAGTAACTATATTTGTGGCAAATCCACCGTTTACATCGAGGGTGGTCGCAGGAGCGTCCGTCCCAATGCCCACCTCTCCATTTGTGTAAATATCGTCATTTATATCCGAGGGAGGAGCACCGGTGTCAACACCGTACCAGGAATTAGGAGTACCTCCCGCAATCGTGTTAACATCCCTTACATGCAGCACACCATCGGCATCGGCCACAACCAAATTATCTAGGGAATCATCCTGAGGAAGTTCCCTGACCCTTACGCTTCCATTGACATCTAAAGTATGTGTTGGATCTGGGTTTAAAATACCGACTCTGCCATTCTCCTGGATTCTAAATAGTTCTTCACCTGGAGGTGACTCTACAGGAGAGCCATCATGAAATACTGCCCAAACCTCATCATTACTATTGTTATCACTATCAATTACCATATAATTACTCGCACCAGTTAGATGTCCCCCCCAAACCAATGCCGAAGGTGTCGGGGCACACATAATCAGCACGATCATTCCTAAAATTACAAGCGCAACTATTCTCTTTACTCTCTTATTCATTTTTTTCCTCCTACGTTTTTTTGGGTTAATCATGATTGAAGAAAGGGTTAAGACTGAAGATAAAAAAGGCTCTCTTCACTGCCCACCCTTTTTCCGCACCATCTTGAAATTAACCCGGCAGCAAATCGTTTTCGAATTATTTAATGTTTCCTCATTTTTATAAAAGGTCGGTTAATACATGCTTTCTTTAAGCTTGTTGAGTTTCTCGTTCTCAGATGGTTTTCGAAAAACGAATAGATGCTCGTGCATGATCATGAGGAAGTTGCTCTCCATGGACTTCTTGACCCAATACGGAGTTGACTTGCACTGCCATTGATGCTTTATTATGTCTTCTCTAAGGATAAATCCGACTTCTAGAAAGGAATTCAGGGTCCTGTAAGCTACTGGAATATAGTGCAGGTTCCTCCTGGTATCCCCAATCAGAATAGCGCAGAAATGGTTGGGTTTCAGAACCCTGTAGCACTCCATTGCTACCTCTTTCATCTCCCTGGCAAATTCCGCAATGCTGTGGGTATTGGA
>CP070739.1:1000475-1002989 GCA_020347705.1 Methanomassiliicoccales archaeon
GAAGAGATAACAGAAGGGGAGGAACCTATTACTGTCAAGGAAGAGATAACCGAGGCAGAGGCCATGGGTGAAGAAGTGACCGAGGAAAAGGAGGCAATCGACAGGGAAGTCCTTGAAAGCTGGAACAAGAAATACGAAAAACACGGAGCATTGGAGGTCATCTGCCCAACATGCATGAACAAGGGCGGATTCGGCGTTGAAGAAACCGAGATTGGTAGGACTTTCACTTGTCCTTCATGCAGCACGGAGTTCAACTACAAAAAAGAATGAAATACAACCCTAATCTATGATCGTGACTTCACATAAAATCAAAAATTAGTTTATAAATCAGAGGTACTTCTGGCAGTTGTAGCAGTACCACTTCTTCTCCTTATAGAGAAAGGATAGGCCTAAATCGCATTCTGGGCAGGTTTTAGGGGCAGTCACCTTCTTGGAGATGTTTTCCTGGACCTTCTGCCATTTTTCCATCTTTTCGCCCAAATCCTTGATCTTCAATTCGGAGGCGTAATTTTTATAGATATTGAGAAGGTCATTAAAATCAGAGACTTTGCTGTATTGTCCCTGTGCCATTTCAGAAAGAGAAGTCATAAAATCATCATCTATCTCCGAACCCCACCCGATTGTATTGATAACCACATCATATCTTGGGCCGAGCCTTCCTTTCACCAGATCCAAAACAGCCTCCTCCTCGTCGGCCTTTCCGTCCAGGAAGATTAATATGTTCTTTATCTTCCTTCTATCGAAGTTCTTTATTAATGCAATACTCTTGTTCAGACCATCAATTAAATTTGCTGTACCGTGCCATGTATCCTGGATTTTTTTCACCATGCCCTCTGCGGCCTTGGAAACATCTTCAACATCAGAGCTGAAATAGGGATCACCCTCAAACCAGACGAAATTGGAGTCATCTGAAAAAGGAACCACAGCGGTTTTATCCTCTTTACTGCTTTTTATTCTGCCCAGAAGATATATCAAGGCGCAAAGTGCAGCAACTTCGTATCTTTTAACATACCGCCCTTCCTCAAATTTGGATAGGAAATCTTCAAAGAACTCACCAGTTAGAATGCCGTCGATCTCATGGACCATCTCCCCAACCTGGATATCAGCACTTTTTGTACTTCCCGAGATATCTAAGAGAAGAACGCTGTCGAAATTCCCGCTCGATGCATCCGATTGTACATTATCCTGGGTAAGGAGTTGAAATTCCTCCACTTTCTCATCCGTTCCTATAACCATGCCGTATCTGCTTTTATCGGTGGAGTCCTCGAAAATTATGAAATGCTCCCTCTTTTCTTGTATATCCCCAATTAGGTCCAGTTTTTCCGAAGGGGAGCCAATATTTTCGGATAACCATTTCTTTGCATCTTCTATGTCTTGGATCTTTCTCTTCTTTCTTTCTACTATATCTTTCTCGGTAACAAATTCAAATACCGTTCCGCTTTTGATGTTCGTCTCCATGATTTTTAGGTCCTTCGAATAAACGGTGCTCCCCCTTTTTATTAGATAGTTTGCTGCATCCAGTTCCCAGAAATCTGCAACGCTATCGATTATGTCCTCTATATAATCGTTTGGCTCGATCTCCATGGTCACAGGCTTTGGATTGTGGGGACTAACTATTTTGATTTTTAGGGTCATCTTCTATCTCTGCTTGAATAGACATTTTATATATAAAGGATTTCCCCTATTATTCTACCTTCTTGGGCTTAATATTGAATTAAAAGGCACGCAGGATTGATATCATTGGGCCAGCCTTTTCCGCCAATAGTAGATGATTATAACGGTTGGTACAGCTATTACCACGATAACAATGATTATGATGGGCAACAAATCGGCCTCTTCTGCTTTCTCTCCCTTTACATTCACAGTTTTTGTCTGAATATTGTTGGTCTCATCAGTTTCCTTGTTAACATCGGCATCATCCACCACAACGTAAACTGTTTTTGTGCCTGCTGTTGTCTCCCAATCAAATGATACCACCTCCGTGCCGCCCCCAGACAGGATATCGTATGTCTTGGAATTTATCAGAAGGCCGCCAGCCTCGGGATCACCGTTGAAGATATCCACCCGAACAAGGTTTGCATCGGAATTACCTTGGTTCTGCACGGTTGCTGTAATCAAAACCTTACCTGTTTCTGAACCGTCAAGCTCTAATTCCACGGACAGGTCCATTTCGAGCAATACGGTCTGTGTCTTGCTCATTAGGTTGTTGTTCTCGTTCAATTCGGCTATCCGATTTCCAGGATCAACCTCCACATAAACGATATGGGTTCCCACTGGTGGTTGCCATGAAACTGAAGCGGAGCTCGTGCTGCCGGTAGAAACATTCACTATGTCGTAACCCAAGAACATATCCGTGGTGTAAAACTTGACTAAGACATTTTCTGCATCCCCGGGTCCGATATTTTGCACATCGGCTGCTACATACGCACTTTGGCCCTCGAACACATTGGGTTCTGATACAGTCACATCCTCCTTAGCCAGGTATAGATCCGGTAGAATTTGAATGCTCTTGTA
>CP070739.1:1003089-1006205 GCA_020347705.1 Methanomassiliicoccales archaeon
ACGAGCTGGGAGTGGCACCATCAGCTGCCAAAATTAGCTGAGGCTGGATTCCGAGCTATTGCGCCTGATCTTAGAGGTTACTGCCCAGGTGCGCGACCTGAAGGTGTGAAGGCATATATTGTAGATGAATTTGTTCAAGATATCCTGGCAATTGCAGACCAACTTGGATGGACAGATCGTCCCTTTCATCTTATGGGGACCAGTATCGGAGCTACGATCGCATGGATTCTTGCTTCGAAATATCCTAAGCGGGTAGCGACGCTAGCCTGTATCAATCAAACACATCCAGGTGCAATTGTTGAGGTGATGGCGACAGAGGCGGCGGATAAACAACGAGAAGGGTATAGATATTTTTCTGAATTCAGAAAAGAGGGCAAGGAATTGGAAAATTTTGAGGGTATTTTTGAACGCATTGCATTACCCGCCGAAGAGATCGATCCGTATCGTGAGGCACTCAGCAGCGAAGAAGCCCTTCGAGCAGTTTTTCACTGGTATCGGGTTCTTAGGATTCCACCTAACCTAAAACCGGTTGTCATGCCCACTCTCTTCATTTGGCCTCAAAATGTAGCTAATGTATCTAGGGAGGCGGCTGAAGCTAATGCGCATTATGTTAAGGGGCCGTATCGATTCGAGATCCTCGAAGTTGCGCTCAATTTTGCACTTCAAATGGAGCCGGAAAAGATAACGATTCTGTTGCTTGAGCATCTGGCTGAACACGCTCAATAAAACTATGCGTTTAGCATTGGCCTGATTCGAGTCTTTTTAACTTTTGTCACAATTTCATAGGAAATTGGGTTAGAAAAATAAATTATTTTTTTAATGTTATATGTATCTATAATTCTAAGAAATTTTTTAGAATTTTTATTCCGTAGGGTTTCATTTTTATTGATTCGGGATGAAATTGAACGCCTTCTACAGGATAATTCTTGTGTCGAACGGCCATTATTGTACCATCGTCAGCTGTAGCCGTTATTTTTAATTCTTGGGGCAGTAAGTCAGATTTAACAGCAAGAGAGTGATATCGGATGACCATTAATGGATTAGGAATGTTTTTAAAAATAGTCTCTTGATCATGGAAGATTTTTGATACTTTTCCATGCATTGGTCCAACCTTTGCTCGACCTATATATTCCAAATCTGATTTCTTACCGAAAGTTTCGACAATTGCTTGATGTCCAAGACATATTCCTAATATTGGAATTTCTTTGTAGTATTCTTTAATGATGGGAATAACGGTACCCGTGTCGTATTTGGGATGACCCGGTCCGGGTGAGATGATAATTTTATCAGCAAAGTATTCCTTAACTTTCTCAATAGGGATATTATTATCTTCAATAATTATACTAGCGTCTGGTGCCAACTGACAGAAGTAATTAACTAGATTATATACAAAGCTGTCGTAATTATTTATAAATAGAATATTCATCGTTTTTTTGCCTCTGCTATTTTTATTGATTTTAATACACTATATAATTTGTTGTAAGTTTCACGAAATTCTTGTTCAGGCTGAGAATCTGCCACAATACCGCCCCCAGCTTGAGCAAAATATTTACTTCCTTTCCCAAATAATGTTCTAATAGCTATGGCCATTGCAAGATCACCGTTGAAACTGAAATATCCGATTGCACCCCCATAAATTGAACGATTCTCTGTTTCTAATTCTTGTATGATTTGCATAGCACGGAGTTTAGGCGCTCCCGAAAGCGTACCAGCAGGGAACATACTCTTTAACACTTGATATCCGTCCAATGGCGTTCTACTTCTAATCTTACTCACGATATGTTGCACTTTCTGATATTTTTGGATTGTCATAAATTCATAAGTATCAACTGTACCTGGATATGAAACCTTGGCAAGATCATTTCTCCCAAGATCCACCAATTGGAGATGCTCTGCTTGTTCCTTAGGATCTTCTAACATTTCCTTCTCTAATTTAAAATCTTCCTCAGGAGTTTTCCCTCTTCTTATCGTTCCCGCAATTGGTACCGTTGTAAGGATATCTTTATTCTTAGAAACCAGAGCTTCTGGACTACTACCAATAATCCGAATATTTCCAAAATTGATGTTATACATATACGGAGAGGGATTCAAAACCCTTAAAACCTCGTAAATCGCCATCGGGTCGATTTTACTCTCAGTATATAATCTTCGGGAAATAACTGCTTGTATTATATCACCTACGTATATATATTCTTTAGCTTTTTCAACCATTCTCTCGTGAGCGGATTTGGTCGTATTAGATCTAAACCCCGATTCATCAATATCCTCAATATCCAAGGGAATTTCTTTCTCTTCGACGGAACTGTTATTTCTCTTGAATAAACTTAACTGATAACGAATTTCTTTATCTCGAGAATAATCATCGATACTATTATCGATCATAAATAATAAGTTAGATTCATGAGAGTAAACAAGCACTTTTGTATATAATCCCATTAAAATGTCAGGAAATTCACTAATAGATTTATAACCTACATATGGAGCAACGACATCATATCCTATATAACCTAACATTCCACCGTAGAAAATATTTCTTGGAAATAACTCCGTGAAAGGTAAATTTGAATATGGCGTTAGCGAGCTCAAAGTATCAAGGGCAACCATATTATATTCAACATTGTCCTTAAACGGCAGTGGATTATGCGGTCTTTCTTCCGAAATATCTTTAGATTCTACGTAATCATTAATATTTTCCCCTCTCTCAGTAGTGATATCGAATATTTTATATTTATCTTCGTTGATTTCCAGCATAAAATCGGGTTCTAACGCTATAAAGCTATAAAGAGTTTCTTTTGTGTTTTCCGAAGCAGATTCTAATAATACATGTTTTTTTAAATCATATTTCTTAACTAAATACTTATAAAAACTAAATATATCATCCAACTGACCAATTTTTTCTATATGAATATCAAATTCCATAGTTAATTCGACCTCTTTATCGCATTTTTTATACTTGATACAAATTCAACTAGTTCTTGCTCCATTTTATTAAAATCGCTTAAATTTCTCTTAATGACATCTATTATTGCCGAACCAATAATAATACCATCAGCTCCTAATTCCGCAAGTGTGGATGCGTGTTCTGGTTTAGATATACCAAATCCCAAGAATATTGG
>CP070739.1:1006305-1010687 GCA_020347705.1 Methanomassiliicoccales archaeon
CCACTTTGGTAAGAGAGGACGGTAAGGAGAGGGACGTATTCAGCCTCATAGGACCAAAAAAATACGACATATCATGGAAGATTTTGGAAAAAGAGGGGTGGATCGCCACAGCGGAATGCATGGAGATCAGGGTGGACATGACATCCGAGGTGAAGATGGATTATGCCCTGGCCAGCGAAAGAAAGAGGTACAGGATAGCGGCCGAGAATCCAGTAAAATATGAAATCCTAAAAAATATAGTGAAGCGACATAAAAAAGACAATATTTTGGTTATCGGTATGTATCTTGCCCAGTTAAGGAAGATAGCATATATGTTTGATGCAGAGATCATCACTGGAAAGACCAAAAGGAAGGAAAGGGAGAGGTTGTATGAGTCCTTTAAAAAAGGAGAAATCAGGCTGTTGATCCTCTCAAAGGTTGCGAACTTTGCACTTGATTTGCCGGATGCGAATGTGGCAATTCAGGTATCGGGGACCTTCGGCTCGAGACAGGAGGAGGCCCAAAGGTTAGGCAGGATTTTGAGACCGAAAAAGGATGGCTCAAAAGCCAGATTCTACTCGATAGTTACCCGCGCAACAAAGGATCAGGACTATGCAGAGAAAAGGCAGTTGTTCTTGACCGAGCAAGGTTATAAATACACGATAATCGATGGTTCAAGGTTCGAGAGGCAGTATAATGGTAAGAAGGAATAAATCATCGAAAAAACTAGATGGAGTCGTATCCACTTTGGAAGATAAAGAAAGAGCCTTCCTATCAATTATTTTGATGAACAAAGGCAGGGTAACAGGACCCAGGTTTAAGAGGATCTACCTCGAGAAATATACCCTCTGGGAAATGCAAAAAACTGAGAAGAAACTCATGGATATGGGGCTCTTGCTCAAAGAGGAGGGTCTAAAAAGCGGGGAGGCCCTCGAGTTCACGATTCCACGAAAATATATCTCTATCCTGTCGAAATCGTTCTCTTCAAAAGCTCCCATAAATCCCAGAAAGGAGCAAATGGATCCCATTTCTATGGCACCGTGCGGAGAGTACTCGATTCTTTGGTATCTCTGGCAGATGGATGTCAATTGGGATTATCGAAAGCTGTACCCGAAACAAGATCAGGGTGTCAGATCCGCCTCGAAAAAGAGGGTAGAAGAATTGCTAATGATGGAGGATGACGGAATAAGATTTATTAAGGATACGCTCGAGGTCCTGTCCTCCAACATCCACATTAAAGGGGAGGGATACAAAAAATGGAAAGATGTGCTTGCGCATCCGCATAGGATGGCAAAAGAGATATTCAAATTTACGTTTGACGATCTCAGAGAGGAAGGAGGTCTGGGCATGGGAGAGGTGGGAAAGGACAACATCGATTTTTTTTTCGAGGAGTTGGCTGCACTTAAAATTGAGAAGTGGTATTCTCTTGAGAGCTTCGTTACGAATGCCAAAAGAACGTTGTTCACCGCGGGCCAGCCTTTCAGATGGATTCATTTTGACGCAGAAGGTTTGTGGAGGATAATAAATTCAAAACTGAAATTGCTAGGGATTGTTGAAATCGCGGAGAATCAAGATAAGGAAAAATTCCTTGCACTCACAAAATTAGGCAATTACTGCTTGGGGGGGCTTTCCGAGAAAAAATTCATTAAGATGATGTCCCTTAGAAGAGGTAAGTTCATGGTTCATCCGAATTTCGAGGTGACAGTGGTGTCCAAGGAAATCAATCCGAAGGTGTTACTTAAGCTGGCAATGTTCTCGGAGCCTACAAAATTGGATACTGTAAGTGTTTTTAGGATCACGAGGGAGAGCGTGAAGGGGGGGATTTGCCTTGGATTGATTGCGGATGAGATGCTCTCCTTCTTGGAGGAAAACTGCAAGGGTACTGTTCCCCAGAACGTTGATTATTCAATTAAGGATTGGGCAGGTTGATGTATAAATTTTCAATCTACACTCCAAACTATGTTTGATAAATAACTAAAAAAAATAAAATCTTGTCGAAATTCGTCCCAATTCAATCCAAAAGTATATGATATTCGAATATATTCGGGTTTTTGCCAATCGTGATGGAAAGATTCTTGGGGGGCAATTATATGGAACAGGAATTCGTGCAAATTCTGAAATCCAGATTAGGGGATGAAAATCATAAAAAACTCATGAAGATCAACAATCAAGAGGTTCATAAATTCATTGCCAAGTTCGTCGAGTTATGCAATCCTGCTAAAGTTTTTATATGCACAGACTCGGATGAAGATATTCAATATATCAAGGATGCAGCAATAAGGGACAAGGGAGAGGCGAGTCTCGCCAACCCAAATCATACGGTTCATTTCGACGGTTACTACGACCAAGCAAGGGATAAGCAGAAGACCAAGTTCCTTTTGCCCAAGGGCGTTGACCTGGGGCCGGAGATCAATGCAATGGATAGGGATGACGGACTAAAAGAGATATACTCCATTATGAAAAATATCCTGGAAGGACATGAGCTATTTGTGAAGTTTTTCTGCTTGGGACCCAGGAATTCCGAGTTCACCATAACCTGTGTCCAACTCACGGACTCAGCATATGTTGCCCACAGCGAGGACCTGCTGTACAGGCAGGGTTACGAAGAATTCGTGAGTTTGGGTGAAAAGGCACAGTTTTTCAAGTTCGTGCATTCTCAGGGCGAGACTGAAGAAGCGGGATTGGATCTTCAGGTGAGCAAGAACAAAGACAAACGAAGGGTGTACATCGACCTAACCGACGAGGTAATCTACAGCGCCAATACACAATACGGTGGAAACACCATCGGACTTAAGAAGCTGGCCATGAGGTTGGCCATAAATAGGGCTTCAAAGGAAGGATGGCTCACCGAACACATGTTCATCACAGGGGTGAATGGGCCTGAGGGTAGAGTGAGCTACTTCATGGGTGCTTACCCCTCCATGTGCGGAAAGACCTCAACTGCGATGATAGAGGGAGAGCGGATAGTTGGGGACGATATTGCATATTTAAGGAACATAAATGGAAATGTGCATGCAGTCAATGTCGAGAAGGGAATTTTTGGAATAATCGAGGGGATAAACTCCACGGATGATCACCTGCAGTGGAAGGCCCTACACAGTGACAATGAACTGATCTTTTCAAATGTATTGGTGACACCAGATAAAAAAGTCTACTGGAATGGTAAGGACGGTGATTGCCCCCAAAAGGGCCATAATCATTCAGGGGAATGGTTCCTGGGGAAGAAGGATTCGGACGGTAAGGATATTACACCTTCGCATAAGAACGCAAGATTCACATTGGACATGAAGATACTGGACAATTATGATTCAATAATGGAGGATCCAAAAGGTGTGCTGATAAGAGGGGTAATATATGGAGGCCGCGACTCCGATACATGGGTACCCGTGGAGGAGGCCTTCGACTGGGCTCATGGTATCATATCCAAAGGGGCCGGACTTGAATCGGAGACCACGGCAGCCACTTTAGGAAAGGAGGGTGTTAGGGTGTTCAATCCCATGTCCAATTTGGATTTCCTGTCCATACCGATAGGACGATATGTCCAAAACAATCTGGATTTTGGAAGGGGATTAAGTAGTGCACCCAAGGTTTTCTCCGTGAACTACTTCCTGAAAGACTCCGAAGGAAACTGGCTGAACCATAAAAACGACAAACGTATTTGGCTCAAGTGGATGGAACTGCGGGTAAATGGCGATGCAGATGCTATAAGAACCCCAACTGGTTTCATACCAAAATACGAGGACCTAAAGAGGCTCTTTAGAGAAACCTATGATAAAGAGTACTTAAAGGAGGATTATATCAAACAATTTACCATTCGCGTGCCTGAGAATCTTGCAAAAATCAACAGGCTGATCGAGATATACAAAACGAGGGTGCTCGATACACCAGACATCGTGTTTAAGGTATTAGAAGACCAGAGAGGGATGTTGGAAAAGACGAGAGCCGAACTCGGGGATTACATATCCCCCTACGATTTGTGATTTTTTTGTCTGAGATAAATTGTGAAAAACTTTAAATACTACTGTTTGATTTTTAGTAGTGATAACTTTACAGTAGTATGGGGATATCAGATACCATAAAAAAAAATAGAAATATTGATGATTTGGGAAAAAGGGCGGGCACCCATGAAATTAAAAAAAAATTTGACCCCTTATAACATGGCGATAAGGAACCTCAGAAATAACAGCGACATGTGGTGGATAATAGCTTTCTGTATCGCGACATGTGTCTTTGTCCAGTGCCTTTTATTTGGGCTTTTTTCAGGTGTCGCTCTTGAGGCACAGAAAAACCCTCAAAACTTCCAAAATCCGCAAAATATTTCCAATGCCCTTCGAGATTGGTCCTTTTTGATATTCTATCTTGCGGCAATTGTGATTGTGCTCACATTGGCGATATCTGTTATC
>CP070739.1:1010787-1021316 GCA_020347705.1 Methanomassiliicoccales archaeon
CAGGCTACAATTCATTTCAATGATGGTAGCAAGGGACTTATTGAAAAGATGATACCTTATCCAGAAGATTCACCAGACATATAATTACTATCTCGTACATTTTATATCAATTTATAAGTTCAATTTTTCCATACATAGATTTATCTAACGAACTCCAACATACACTTTTTAATCAATTAACCGCTTGATAAAATCCTAAGTTTAGAAGCTGCGCTAAGAAAGGGTTCATCACACTTCACAAAGTAATCATCCTGCGGCGTTGTCCCCTAAAAACCACCCTAGCGTAAGAGATTGTGCATAAAAGTGGAGACATTCAGTCTGATATGCACCCTGAGTGGTTCAGCGTTGGGTTCAAAGACCACCCACTTGGTTCCGCGGTAAAGGCTCTCCTCAACAAATAGGAATAGACTTCTGTAAGGGATGAGGGAATCGTGGAGTTTGTGAGGATACCAACGGCCTAAAAATGGTTCACAATTGGATTTAATAGTCTTTTAGAGCTTTACCTCATAATAGAAAGCTTTATTTAATACCTTTCTAATATACTATCATGGACTTCAAAGCCTTAATCAAGGAACAGAGAGAGGAATTGGAGGAGATCGACAAACGTGAAAGGTTTATTTCCAGAGAGCAGGAAAAGGATGCAGTCAAATATCTAGAACATCCCAATGTCCTGGCGATCCTGGGTGTGAGACGCTGCGGTAAATCCATCTTCTCCTACATGCTTTCAAAAGAACATGATTTCGGTTACATAAATTTCGACGACGAGAGGCTCTCGGGGACAAAGACCGAAGATCTCAACAGGATTCTTGAAGCGTTCTACGAACTTTACGGTGATGTCGAGTATATCGTTTTGGACGAGATCCAGAACGTCCCCGGGTGGGAGCTGTTCGCAAATAGATTGAGAAGAACAAGAAAGGTCATCATAACCGGAAGCAATTCACATCTTCTGGCAGGTGAACTCGCCACACACCTTACTGGAAGATATATCGATATACGATTATTCCCATTCTCATTTCGCGAGTTCTTAAGCTTCAAAGGTTTTAAAGGGACCGAGGTGCTGACCACAAAAGAAAAGGCCGAGTTGAATAAATTACTTGACGAATACCTGAAACTGGGCGGCCTGCCCGAGGTATATAAATTCGGCAAGGGGATGCTCCCGCGAATATACGAGAACATCATAACAAAGGATATTGTTTTAAGATACAGGATAAGAAAGCGAGAGGAACTAAATAATTTGGCCATGTATCTCGTGTCCAACTTTTCAAATGAAATCAGTTACAGCAAACTATCAAGGATCCTAGATATAAGACACGTTTCAACGGTTTCAAATTGGATATCCTATCTCGAGCAGGCATTCCTGATAATAAAATTGGAGCGGTTCGATTTCAAGTTGAAACAACAGTTCGTGGCACCAAAAAAGATATACTGTATCGATAACGGTATCATGAACTCGGTAGGTTTCGGTTATTCCGAAAATACTGGTAGAATCATAGAGAACACGGTGGCCGTGGAATTGTTAAGAAGAGGTTCTGTTTTACCTACCCAGGAGATATATTACTGGAAGGATCACCAACAAAATGAGGTCGATTTCATTGTAAAAAAGGGTCCGAAAGTAAAACAGCTTATCCAGGTTACATATACTAACGAAAGACATGAGATCAATGAAAGGGAAATAAAATCCTTGCTGAAGGCATCAAAAGAATTACGATGCAAGAATCTTTTGATAATTACATGGGATTATTCTGGTAAAGAAAAGATAAGTGGAAAAGAGGTATCCTATGTACCTTTATGGTCATGGTTATTAAGAAATGAAAGTGGCTAAATTACTTCTTGTCCGGGACCATCACTCTATCGTCCTCATCGTCTTCCTTAACGCCTTCATGAAACTCCCTCTAATTTGGGCTTACAAATGTTTTGGGAAATAAGATCAGGCAGCAGATGCTGAGGGATGAGGGGGTTGTGGAGTTTGTGAGGATTCCCCCAAAACCGCCCCACAACTCTCACGGATCGTAAAAGGGTCCAAAAAATATTTTCAGTTCGATCTGCTGGTTCTATACGAAATACGAGCGTTAACTCCTACAAATAGCATACGAAATGTAGGTGATGATCCCTCTAGAGTTTGGACTTAAAAAACCAAAAGTTTTATATATTGAACGGTGGTTTATTATATTGAACGGTGGTTCATTTGATTGAACTGTTTGAAAAATATGTCGATTGGAAGATATTAGCGCATTTCCTCGAGCATTCCTCTCAATCGTTTTATGTGAAGGAATTGGCGCGGATATTAGACGTAAGCCCTGGGAGCGTCAGCTCTGCCTTAATACGATTCAAAAAGTGGGGATTGGTTGATAAAGAGGAAAAGGGTCAAATCCATCTCTACAAGCTCAATAACGAGTTAGTAATTATAAAAGAACTTAAAAAATCTTTCATGTTGATGAAATTACAGGAAATGGCCTTTGTGGACAAATTATTAAGAATAGATGATAATATCATATCAATAGCCTTATACGGAAGCTATGCAACAGGTGAATACGATGATAAAAGCGATCTGGATATTTTATTAATAGCACCCAAGAAACTGGATCTTAATGAATTTATAGAGCATATTGAGAAGAAATTAAAAAAAATTGTGAGCATCGAAGTTTTTTCAATAGGTCAATGGAACAAATTGAAGGAAAGAGAGGATCCCTTTTACAGCAATGTCATGATAAATCATATTTTACTGTATGGTGGTGAACTAATATGAATCTTAAAGATTGTTACGATCAGGGATTGCTTAAACGCATACGACCTCAACCACAAGCAGCGAAGAAGGAAATCGAAAAGGCAAAGGAATACCTCGAAAAAGCGAGAAAGAATTACGAAATCGATATCCATGACATTACAGTCGTCGCGGCTTACACTGCCATGTTCCATGCTGCGCGTTCCCTGCTTTTTATAGATGGTATAAAAGAACGAAGCCATGTCTGCATTGTATTGTATTTAAAATCAAAATACCCCCAATTGGAACATCATATTCGCGTCTTGGATTCCTACAGAAGATTTCGACACACAGCTTTGTATGCCTTGGATGTGAGAATCAGTGGGAACGAGGCCGAAGTAGCGTTAAAGTTAGCAGATGAGTTCATAACAGAAATCGAGAAAAATATTAAGAGTTAAGCAATTTATTCTTTAATGCCCCCCTTCTCTCACCTCCTCAGTTCCGTCATCCCCTTTCTCCTCCTCGAAAAGCACCCTTGCGGAAGAGATTGTGCATAAAGGTTCCAACATTCAACCGGATATGCGCCCTGAGTGGCTCAGCGTTGAGTTCAAAGACCACCCACTTGGTACCGCGGTAAAGGCTCTCTTCGATGAATAGGAAATGACTTCTGATCGGGATATATTTCCATTCCGAAGCTAACAAATCAGCATCTTCAAACTGGGGGTGGAGGTGGTGGTAATTCATATTGTACTTGAGGTTGCGGTTCAGGTATATTGGTTTGTTCTGGTGATAACTCTGGGGAAGGAAGCGGTGCTTTTCTTGGTCTCATCATAACAACAGAAATCACGAAAAAAGAAAATGAAACGAGTGATAGGACCCAGCCTATATCACCACCCCAATTACTTTTTGTCGTACTAATGGAATGACTATTATTCTCTTTCTCCTCGTAGTTACCGAAGAATGATTTTGTGGGATCATTGCGGTCTGGTTCCTTATAATCTTCACCACTATCTTCTGCCTTTTTTTCCTCATCGGCTTTCATTGCACCTGGTAATGCGATCATGAATATTATTGGGGCTAACAGACAAAACACTAATGCTAAAACACCCAACTGCAACGGTAATTTAGGTTTTATATTATTATTGATCAAACTTATTATTAAGGCAGTTACCATTAATGAAGCGCAAATGAGTGCAAGGATAATCAGTATGGCTGCAGCAAAATATACTGTCGAGGTGCTGCCACCGATATAGAAACCTGTTCCGCTTCCACTATATGAAATGCCACTTGAAATGGAAACACCGAATCCCGCTTCACTATGATAATAACGCTCATCTCCCATTAACATTGTTTGTTCCATTTCCACATGACGTCCCCACCATGGCAGCACAAAAGATGCCATGAGCAAGACTATTCCAATTACCGCAATCATAATCGTTTGCACCTTTCTTCTATCGTCATTCCCTGGAATAAAAAACCTCCATTTCTCGTTATATACCTAATCAATTATATCATTTTCTATCTCCCCTAGTTCCCTAATCATTTCCTCAATTCACCGACGCCCCCTTTTGCGTATCTAACAGTGGACGAGAAAATTGGGAAGATGATAGCCTGTTTTTTCCTACTGAGGCGCAAAAGCGAAGTAGGTTAGGGGATTGGTAAAAAAGCTACAAGGGGACTTCCCAGCCACACTCATCCTTTGCCCGTATCCAATATCCATATCCAACCTTGAAATGATCCGATGGGCCTAGCTCTTTCAATTTTTGCGCTCTAGCATCGTAGGTCCAGACCGAATCCACATGCGTACCGAAGGTGAGATTGTTCAACCCGTCTGTTCTGTTGTAGCTTGTCAGGGAGGGATAGCCTACCATGTTCCAGCCTTCGTAGAGGGTGATGGTCTGGTTTGTGGCAGGTTCCACACCAAAATATTCAAACAGAACACCACCGAATTTAGTAATGTATATCCAAAATCCCATGAGATGATCGATATTGTATAAGTCGTTCATATATGGAGGTTTTAAGGAACAGTTATGTTTCCAAGGATCATTTGAGTCTGACGCATTATACTGTTGAACTGCAGTGTACGACCCTTTAATCGAAGAAAGAACATTGCCTAAGTTCGTATCAGATTGAATAAAGGGGAATGAGACAAGATTCCAACCTTCATAAAGAAAGATATAATTACCAACAGGATCCACAAGCGGATAGTTGTCCAATTGGTAATATCCATTCCCCTGGTCGGTAAATGGATGCGGAATCTTGGTATCACCAACACCATCGCCTGCAGTGCGACCGCCGCTGCCATCATCTAAACCAGTGTAGTCACTCCAATAATTACCTTCACCCATCCCATCATCCCAAAAAATATCTTTACTATTCTGTAGACGGACTTGGGCTGTATTGTTGATGATATTATTATGATGAAGAGTAATGTTGTTTGAATCCCGCAGATATAAACCTCTATAGTAATTTGAATAAAATGTATTGTTTGTGATGTTGCTCATAGTAGAATGATAGAGATATATTCCATCGAAACTTAAGGAGACTATGTTATCTGCGATTTGATTCTCATCAGAATAATAGAGATAGATGCCGTGATCCCAGGAGGAGTTAATCATGTTGAGTTCTATGGTGATGTTCCTCGAATCTGAAATACGGATACCATTACCGTTTTCCCATCCGATATTCCTGCTTACGGTATTATCGTTGGAATATATCAAGTAAATGCCACTATCGCTGTTCGTAACATTGTTGCCTGTAATCGAATTGTTGTTGGAGTAATCGATGAAGAATCCATAATCCCAATTGTCCACAGCTGTGTTCCCAGACAGGGTGGTTCTGTTTGAATAATATAGTAGGAAGCCGCGAGCATTTTCTACAGCTATGTTGTCAACGATTCTGCAGTCTTCGACCGATTCGAGATTTATTCCCGCATCATACCAGTTCACTCCGCTGTGAGTCACTGTGAATCCAGTGATATTTACCCCGTCAGATAAAACGTATATCGGATCGTCGGCCCAGCCTCCATCCACTATCGTTGTGTTCTTGTTCTCGCCAATCAAGGTTAAAGTCTTGTTCACAATAACATTCTCGTAGTATGTTCCGTTGTAGACGTAGATAATATACCCATCGCTAGATGCATTTATCGCATCCTGAATCTTAAGGAAATTCTCTGGTGGATTGTCTGGACCTGTACCTGATTCATCATCGACAAATAATATAATAGGAGCCTTAACAACCGGTGTTATCTCCAAAATAATAACTATAAAGCTTAACATCATTGCCCAGCTCAGCAAGATTGCGGCTATCTTTTTGTTCATCAAAAAAGTTATTGCTTTAGCAGGATAAATACCTTACGCCCTCCCCCCTATTTTCTATCCATTCTTGGTAGAATGTTAAGATATCTGCAAGGTATACCCAGAGACTCAATATGGCGATGCCAAAGTCTATAATGTGTATAACTTTCCAAAACATCTAAAAAGACAATCGTGCAAAAAATTGCACCAAAAAACTCAAATAATAGGCAAAAAAAAATCCAAATATCATTTATAGCATTAGTTACATTATTACCAGGACACGAATGAACGGAGTGGGAGGTCACCCAAATGAAACGGAACCGAATTGTGGGTATAATCTCGTTTTGTCTGATGATGTTGAGCGTTACCTTCTTTTTTCAGGGTGTAATGGCAGAGCTTGAGGTGCTGGATCTTGAAGTGGAAGGTTATGCGGAGGGTTCCCAGGATATCATGCACATCATAAACCATGAGCCTTTATTCACATGGACCTATGAGGACTCCGGTGGCCCCGACCCAATTGCTTACGAGCTTGAGGTATGGACAGGTTCCAATGGGACAGGAACTCTTATGTGGGACACAGGGGTGAGACAAGGAGCCGTAACAAATGTAACCTATAATGATAATGGAACCGCATTACCACTTCATGACGGGGAGGATTACTATGTACGGGCCAGGGGATTTGATCCCACTGCTGGTTGGTGTCCCTGGAACGAGACACTGTATCACATGAACACAGCTCCTCCAACTCCAGCCACTCCACATCCACCTGATAACGCCACCGATGTTCCATACGGTCACAACACGACCGTGGCTTGGACCTCGGGTGGCAACGATTCTGAAGGTGATCGCGTCGATTATTATTGGGAGGTGTCAGATGATCCGTGGTTCAACAATATAGTGGCTTCGAATTGGACCGAGCTCACCGTAAGTGATCCATTTACAACATCGCCTGGGCAAACCTATTACTGGCGTGTCACGGCTGATGATGGATGGGAGACCACGGAATCTCCGACTTGGGAGTTCACCACAAAAGGAGTGAGCAATGTGGATTACATTCTTATCAGGGATGAGCCCAAAGGAGGGGGAGTTAATCTGAGCGATCCTGCGAATTATCCCAGCTATTATAAAGGTCATATCACCACTTTCTTTGGCGCGGCGTACAATTACACTGCCGGTTATATAGAAGATGTTCCAACATCATCGACATGGGAAAGCACCAATTTCAGCATAGTAAAGGTTACATCCCCTGGTAGCCTTTCAACCATATCCTGTAACGAAACCAACAGCGGTACGGTCACCATCACCTTGGACGATGGGGAAGGCCATTTGACCACCACACAGGTTACGGTTTTGGCCGACGGAATCGACTACATCCAGATCAGAGACGCTCCAGAAGGCGGCGGCGATAATCTTTCCGATCCCGCCAACTACAGGACCTACCCTGTGGGGCATACCGCTACTTTTTACGGAGCCGCATACAATCATTCAAGCGGTTATATGATGGATGTTCCCGTGACATCGACCTGGGAAAGCGATAACACCAGTTTGGTGGAAGTGACATCGCCAGGAAGCTCCTCTATCATAACCTGCAGTAATATGTATTGGGGGACGGCAACGATCACCTTGGATGATGGTGGCGATCATACGAACACCACACAGGTTTCGATTATGAAGCCCACTCTCGATTATGTATTGATCAGAGATGGCCCTGGCGGAGGAGGCCTCAATCTAAGCGATCCAGCCAATTATAAAAGCTACCCCGTTGGAGCCTCGGATGATTTCTATGGCGCCGAATATAACGATACGGCAGGCTACCTGGGAGATGTGCCCGGAACCTCGACATGGAACAGCAGCGAAATCGATATTGTGGAAGTCACATCACCGGGCAGCTCTACAACGATAACCTGCAGTCCCACGAATTGGGGAACGGTGACGATAACATTGGATGATGGTGACGGTCACACGAACACCACAGAGGTTTCGATATTGAAGCCCACTTGCGATTATGTATTGATCAGAGATAGCCCCGATGGAGGAGGCCTCGATCTATGTGATCCCGCCAATTATAAAAGCTACCCTGTTGGAGCCTCTGATGATTTTTATGGTGCCAAATATAACGACACGGCAGGTTACTTAGGGGATGTGCCCGGAACCTCGACATGGAACAGCAGCGCAATCGATATTGTGGATGTCACATCACCGGGCAGCTCTGCTACGATAACCTGCAGTCCCACGAATTGGGGAACGGTGACGATAACCTTGGATGATGGCAGCGGTCATTCGAACACAACAGAGGTTACCGTCCTGGAACCTACTGTGGATTATATTCAGATCAGGGATGAGCCCAACGGATTGGGAGATATCGTAACCATCAGAACTTATATCGTATACCAAACAGATGTTTTCTATGCTGCAAGCTATAACAACACTGCTGGGTACAAAGAGGATGTGGTGGTGGATTGGATAAGCAGTGATACGAAAGTAGCAACGGTCACCTCCCCTGGCTCTTGGACGGATTTCACTGCCCAGAAGGTGGATGCAGACAGCACCTGCAATGTTACGGCCGATTATAACGGCATAACGAACTCTACCGGTGATTTGACGGTTTTGGCCCCAACCATAGACTTTATAAAGATCATGGACTCGCCCGATGGGAAAGGGCAATGGATCGCAGAAAGGACGTATAACGAGGGTGACAGCGATATCTTCTGGGCTGCCGGATTCAATAATACAGCAGATTATCTCAGGGACGTAATAGCCACTTGGGAAAGCAACAACACCATAGTGGGAAAAGTTGACTATGGGCCTGAAGAGTACACACTGTTTACTGCGGGATGGAGAGGCGGATATTGCAGGGTGACAGCCACATACGGTTCCCTTGAAAATCACACAGGACAAATATATGTGATCAATGTTAACCAATTACCCACGGCAAGAACCGATTATTATAATGGAACCGGTTTTACCGGCGGCGATTACTCATTCCATACTGATATCACTTTGAGAGTAACTGGACGAAAGGAAAATATCATAACAATGGAATTGCACGAAAACGGGGTTGTGGTTGAAGATGTCGATGTCATCAGGCATTCCAATGAACCAGATATCGGCACGATCTCCTATAATATGGATGCGAACAAAGTGTACAATGTGATATTAAATTACAATGGCCACAATGGCGGCTCCAACCCAGTGATTGTAACATTTGAGTTTTTAGATAACACCTACTCTGTGCACCTTCTCTTCAACTCAAAACTCAGTATACAGCAAACAGCAGAGATACAGTTTAACGATATCGTACAAAGGGTAGGCGTGATTTTCTTTGACGGTTTTAGGTCAACTGACTTTGAAGGGTATTTGGTGAATTATCAATGGAACTTCGGTGATGGTACCTCAGCATCGGGGGAAACACTTGCACACACATATGAAGAAAATGGTGTTTACACCGTTACTCTGACGGTAACAGACGACGAGGGCGGGACAGACAGCAATACGATTACCGTTATAATCGATACCATCGACAATAATGACCAGTGTAATGCCGTTTTTGGTCAATACAAAGAATATTTGAACGAGAGCGGTTATTTTGTCGTCATACTGCAATGCCCAGCAGATCTGATGATCAAAAATTTAGAGGGCCATCAAATCGGGAATTTTAAGGGCTCTCAAATAAACACGGTCGAGGATGCTTTCGTCGCCATGCTGTACAACGACATCGAGGTATATTATGTTCCGGGGGCAGATACATATAGCTTCGAGGTGGTGGGAACAGGCAGCGGTGTCTATGATCTTAGCATAATAAGCGTGAAAGATGGTGTTGCCAAAAAATATAGCATATTCGATGTTCCCTGTTCTCAGGGCACCATCGATAACTACAATTTCGATTTTGAAAATGGGAGTTTCTCACTATCCACCGGCGAAGATAATAAATATTATTCAATGGAATTTCTTTTCTCCGAAGAAGATAAAGAAGAAAGTTTTCAATTGACTGAGATGCCACTGAGCAAAGATGCAACACATTACTTTAAAATAGAGAGTTGGGACGAGTTGAGTTCTGGCAAATCAGTTACCTTTTCAATCGATGAGGACAGTGATGGAGATATTGAAAGTAGTGCCGCCCTCCGAACAGGCCTTACAGGGGATGATGCCGAGTTGCTCTTAACAGACGACCATGTGGCTGAGCCATTGTCACCAATTTTAATATTAATGGTTTTTGGTTTTGTATTTACTCTTGGGCTTGGAATATTTTCCACGGAAATTGGAAAATGGGCGCTACTAGCAATGTTCCTGGCACTCGCCACGAGACTGAAAAAAAGATATATGCTCGATCATCCCACGAGACACGAAATCTTTGGATATATAAAGGGCAACCCAGGTGCTAACTTTGGTTTGATCAAACAGGAAATGGAATTGGGCAACGGGCAGTTGGTGTACCACCTCAAGCAGTTAGAGCAAGCCCATTTGATATACTCGAAGCCGGATGGCAGAAGGAAACGTTTTTATCCCATGGGTTACTCCAAACCTCAAGGCGG
>CP070739.1:1021416-1026986 GCA_020347705.1 Methanomassiliicoccales archaeon
CATTCTCGAACCTGGCGGAGTTCTATTCGAATATCATGGCACCCAACTAACCTCCAACCAATCCATCCCCCTCCATCCGGGCTGGAACATGGTGGGCTACCCATCCCTGACAAATAGAAACCGAACAGCAGCCCTGAACAACCTCACATTCGGAGTGGAGGTGGATGTTATCTGGGCCTTCAATGCTGCAACACAGACTTGGGAGGAGATAAAAGCGGGGGACTACTTCGAGGTGGGCAGGGGGTACTGGATTCATGCGGCGCAGGAGTGTGTGTGGGAAGTTGGAATTTAGTGTATAAGAATGTTTACCAGGATAGCCGTTTACAGTAAGGTTAGGGCTCTAGTTATACAAAAGTATAAATATTGGTTATACAATATAATATATTGTGATAACGTGTTGGAAATAAGCATGACTGTCGGACCAAAAGGTCAGGTAGTGATCCCCGCAGTATTTCGAAAGAGTTTGAAGATATATCCAAAGGATGAAATCATATTCCTGATGGATGATGAGAAATTGATAATTAAAAAGCCCCACGGTCATGTTGCTTCGATTTTTGAGAAAATCGCAAAATCCGGAAAGAAGTTCTCGGGTAAAATCGATTCAGATAAGGATTACGACGAGATGCTCGGGGAGCGATCGTGATGAGATATTTTGATTTCAATTTCTTCATATATGCAGCAATAGACACCGGGAGAACAGGGCAATGGGCCAGAAAATTACTCCAATCAATTGAATCGGGAGAGGAATCAGCTGTAACTTCAGCACTCACATACGATGAATTCTTCTGGAAGGTCAGGCGCGAAAAGGGATACGAGGCCGCACTGACTGCAACGGAAGCCCTGCTCGAGATGCCCAACTTACGCTTCCTGGAGGTCGATGACGAGGTCATCTGGAAATCCTTCGAGCTCATCAGGAACCTCAAGATGGATCCGCGGGACTCGATTCATGCCGCATGCGCTCTCCTCCACGGTGTGTTCACCATAGTGACCGAGGACAAGGATTTTGATAAAATAGACGAGCTGAACCGGGAGTGGAAGTAATAGCTCGACTGTGGAAACCCAGGCCAACACTTATATACCGCAAATTAGCTGTTTTGGACTCTTCTTTTTTCTTTTTTTTGTTTGAGAAGTGGGAGAATCTTTAAGAATAAGCTGGTTTTAAGTTGGATAATTAATGGTTGAAGGACATAAGCCACCTAACTGCAGATAAATGTATGAGATTCGGCAAGATATGTCTTCATAATCTTTCTTTTTTATTTTTTAAATGGGAACTCACCTTGAATTCCTGCGAAAGACATACCGGGGTATATAAACTACCATATATAATCGGCTCAAATCTTAACAAATTCATGTTACATATGCATTAATTGAAAAAACTAAGGTGAGAGAAATGCCAAAAGATGACAAAGAAAAGGTAGATAGGAAAAATCCATTAACAGTGCTCGTGGGGATCTCAGCCGAACATCCAAAAAAGACACTGTTGGTTGCTTTGGTTGTAACAGTTATATTCATGGCCCTTGCTGCCAACCTGAAAATAGATTCCTCAGTGGAAGGGGTCTTCGGAGACGATGTACCAGAAGAAATTGAGGATTTCATGGAAGTTGGTGAGGAATTCGGTGAGCAGGAACTTGTAACTGTAGTGGTGGATTGTAAAAAAAGCAATGAAACCGCAGCCAAAATGTTCCTTGAAGATTTAGCAGGGGAACTGGAAAACACAGATTGGTTCAGGGATATCCAATATACCCAGAACATGGACTTTGCAGGTGAAAAGATGATATTGTATGTTCCCACAGAATACCTCTATTTTGTAATGGACCCAAATGCCACAGCCGAATCCGTTGATATGAACCATCAGTACATTATCGGTTCAATGAACGAACCACAGTATGTTGTATCCGAAAACGGCAACATATACATCCTTAACATGATATTGAATTATACAATTGATGATATGGAGGAAAGAGGTGAAATATTTGACGGGCTATATGAACTGCTTGACGAGGTTCAGGATTCAAATCCCCAATATGACGATCTCAAGGTAGGATTTACAGGCAGCATGACTGTAATAGATTATGAAGGGGATAAGATGGCCTTAAATGACATGTATATAACAGGCATTGTAACCTTTATTTTGATATTGATAATTCTTTTCATATCATTTAAGAGTATATCTTTGCCAATACTTTCCCTTGTGCCACTTGTAATGGGTATTGTGATTACAGCAGGGATCATAGCGGTAATCTAAGGAGCTCTAAGTATGCTTGCTGCAGTTTTTGCAGTGCTTCTTTTGGGACTGGGAATAGATTTTTCACTTCACATACTTACCCGATTCATGGAAGAGTTGAATGGTAATGAAGATATCAAGAAAGCTTTTGAATGCACCTCCCTCAGCACCGGTAAGGCCATCGTTTTAGGTACCATGACAACTGCGGTGGCCTTTGGTGCACTTGCCTTTAGTAACACCTCAGGAATGAGACAGATGGGTGTAGTTCTGGCAATAGGGCTTATCACCACAATGTTTTGTGTGTTTGCTGTTCTTCCTGCATTGATCACATTGAGATTGAGAAGTGGGAAGTTGAGGCAGAAGCTGAACAAAAGAGCCAAGTACAATATACTGAAAAAGATCGGATCAACAAGTGCAAGATTCGCCACAGTAATAATACTTATACTTCTAGTAGTCAGTGTATTTCTTGCACTTCAGGTTCCTGCAGCTTCCATTGACGAGAATCTCCATGAACTTCAGCCAAAGACAACAAATTCTTACAAGCAGCTTGAGAAGGTAAAGGAGAATTTCAACTACACAGAGGATTACATTCTTTGTGTCGCGGAAGGATATGACGAGCTTGAGTATACGGTAAATGGTTTTTCACAGATACCCGAGATCATGAAAGTGGAATCGATTCTGAGCTTCCTACCTGAAAACCAGAGTGCCAAGCTCCTGATATTTGAGCAGGCCAAGGCAATAAATCCCGAGCTTGCCAATGTATCCTGGATGAACCTAGATGAGATGACATGGCGGGAGCTTCCCGAAAGCATCAAGGCAAACTGGGTCTCGGAAGGAGAAGAAGGAGAGAGGTTCCTCATCAGGGTATCCGCCTGGGGCAATATCTGGGACAAGGATTACAGGGAGGCACTGGTTGCAGAGATGGAAGAAGTCAATCCCAACATCGTTGCTAGGGCCATTATGTTCCCTGTGCTTATGGATGCAATGACAAAGGATGTTATAAATGTGACATTTTATGCCGGAATCCCGATATTCCTCATCGTGTTTATAGGGTTCAAAAGAAAGAATCCAGTGTACGCAGTATTGGCCCTGGTCCCCGTAGCATTCGGGGTTGGAGGAATACTTGCACTTGCGGCATATCTTGATATCTCACTGAACATGATTTCCATAATGATGATACCTCTGGTCGTGGGAATCGGAATAGATGATGGAATCCATATACTTCACCGGTACAAGGAAGAGGGAAAGGGTTCAATTCCCCATGTGGTTCAGAACACTGGCAAGGCCGTTTTACTCACCACTGCTACAACCTGCCTTGCATTCTCATCCTTTACTGTTGCCGAGCATCCGGGTATGAGAGCCCTTGGGCAGGTGCCTGTCTTGGGACTGGTTCTGGCCCTGATTGGAGCATTGATCTTCCTGCCTGCGCTTGTGGTTAAGATTCTCGAAAGGACCTCGACTAAAACCAGCTCACTTAAGGTCGCTGTAAGTCTTGAACAATAAATATGGGAATGATGTAAATGGTAAATAAATTACAAGAGGATAAGCAAAAAAGATTAAAAGAAATCGAGGACAGAAAGATAGAGATATTGGTGGAGATTGGACAGATTAATAAAAGTTATGGCGAAGAGATATCAAAGTTAAGATCTGAATATATACAACTGGATAAAGAATATTATTCTTTGAAACTGGAATTGATGATAGAAAAATCGATACTATGATTTGGTGTTAATATATCTGGAAATACATAAAATCAAATGGAAGTCGAATATATGTTGGAAATGTTAATGAATTCAGGAGGTTGTGCTGGACCAAACGGGATCAGTGTCACATATTCCATTATGAAGATGAATTACAGCATTATTGGAAAGGAAATGATTCCACGACAGAGAAATATTCTTGTTGAGACCTTTGACCGAGATGGCAATGTTATAAATGCAAAATTAGACTCAGCAATAGAGGCAGAAAAGTATAAATGCACTGGATTAAAAGAAATACTTAGAGATGAGGTTGAGAGATTAGATTTCACGTTGGAGAATCTACTATCCCACTCAACCCTTAAACTGATTCCTTCCCTTCCTAATATGAGGCGATATTGGCTGGAAGAGGATGGATTTGTTCGAGGTGAAAACAAATATAAAACAGTGGAACCTCCCGCAAGATTATGTTTCACTATATCAAAATCATTGGTTGAAGTATGTGTGGGAGAATCCCCAGAAATAGAATTATTTAATGAATTGAAAGAAGACCTAAAAGTACATGTTGATATCCCTAAACAAGGTCAAAGTATCATAACAACCTCCGAACATGCTTGTGTTTTAATGTTAAGCACGTACTATATAAAAACCTTTATCAAAGAGGGTCAAGAAACTGCCCTGAAGATTGCTAATTTATCCGAAAAGGTCCTAAAGAAATATCCACGGTTTCAAGTTAGGAAATACTCCCGGGATCTACCAAAGATATTTTACAGGTACCTTCCCGGGATATACGAGGATGAAGAAGCAAACACCTGTGAGCCGAAAGAGAATTCGTATAATGTATCATTTCGGTTTGGATTTTGGCAACCTTGGTTCGAAATTATCATTGCATTTGAAATATTACCAGAAAAGGAATTATTGAATTCGTTTACAGTTTCATTAAGGAATGAGTTATTTGATATGTTCAATTCCTTTAAAAATTAATACCCAGCCAATATATTTTCCATTATCCGTTCTTCGGCTTTTCTTAAATGTTCCAGAAGTGTGGCTTTACTGATGTTGACCTTTTGTGATAATTGCTCACTGTTTATCTTTTTGGGCAAATCATAATATCCATTCTTTTTAGCAGCAATAAGGATTTCTCTTTGTTTATCGGTTAAAACCGAAAGAATGTCATGTTTCTGGTGTGCAGCTTTTTGAAAGCTCATATTTACGACATTACCCATCTTCGTCTTCATTACCTCAACAAACTTTGAAATGTTCTCTTGATCCCCTATACAACTGTAGGTGTGTATCTCTTCAGAAAGTATCATTGGCGTTGTATAGATCAAATCCAGATCGAATTCCTTGAATAATTCCATAAAACCTTCCGGTTCTGTAATTTTTATCAGACAAGTGTGCTTATTACCCTCGGATTTTAAAACATTCAGCATCTCGTAATGACCTATGTATTTCACATCATGAATTGAAAAGGCCTCTTTTAGAACACATTCAGCTAAATGTATCCTAACTCCTTCCTCAAATGCGCATTTCATTATCTCTAAGACCTCGTAGGATTGGATTTTTTCAAATATGGGGCTCAGTAATTTTGCCCAATTCTCATTCGGTTCAATTTCAAGGATCAGCTTTCTCATGGTTATCTATTTCCC
>CP070739.1:1027086-1029880 GCA_020347705.1 Methanomassiliicoccales archaeon
AGTAATCTTAATAGGAACGGATGATTCGCACATATCCTCCCTCCTTTCTCAGACCAAGCCTTATTTATTATTGACGACTTTCTTGTCAACGACATAATAACCGCAGAATGTCTCGTAGTCCAGTATAAAATCTGGAGCATGGGCAGGTCCGAAGACATAAGTACGATCAGCTGTTTCTGGGTTAAGGATCGGTTTGTCTGACGCATCAAGATCGGTTGCGGGGAATTGGCCGAACTTGTGTGACCAACGCCCGCTACTATCCAAGCGATACCAGTGATAATCATGTATATCCCGGTCAACGAAGAGGGCAACCAGATGTGTACATCCTTCGAGCGTCTGCTCATCCCATTTTTTCAAACCATCAGCCATGGCCGCCAGCTCAACCTCCTGGCAGTCTCCGGCGTCGGATGCACCTGTACCATGAGCCAGTCCTGGTTGTGCGTTTGTATCAGTCTTTATGTCACATGCGTAGTTGTAGCAATTGTTGTCCCTTATCCCTAGATCAGGACCCATATCATTCCAGAGGGTTGGATTGTAGTCTGGGGGCAAGCCAGCGTCTGCGACGATCGCTTCCCCTGAAGGTTTGCTCGGTTTTCCGTCTACCTCCTGTATGACTTTGACCTTTTGATCCTTGGAGAATCTGGCCTTGTTGCCAAGGGCCATTGTCACGCACTCCCCATTTCCCGCAGCCTGGGCAACTTGTGTTCCATCAGCATATACCTTGATGGTACTCCTTGGCACAGTGTCACAGATTGTGACGTAGAAACTCCCAGCACAAATTGGCTCCTGAATAGTAGGGGGAGACGGATTCTCTTCCGGATACTCTTTTCTACCCACGCCGGTCACTCCACACAGGGATTGGACGGGCCGGTAGCGAGAGTTGAGATCAATAGGAGGATGGATCCAGAATATGCTAGCTGTGTCACGAGCTGGGCCGCCCCCTACCCGGACTTCCCCGCTACCATCGTCAGCATAAATAACCACATCTGCCCCAGGGGTCAGGTTTTTCAGCAGCAAGGCATCGGCACCGGACACGAGCCGGCCTTTTATTGGGTCCGGGAGAGAGGCAGGTCCGTTTTCCACCCACACCTTTCTTGACCAATAGCTCGGAAGTCCTTGTTCTGCGCAAAGATCTTGCACAGCAACGAACCATTCATCGTCGGACGCGAGCGGGGGGGTGAGGCCAAAATAGATCCTGTTGTAAGCCGTCCTACCTTTCCAAGTCTTGCCATTGACATTTCTAAGGATCACTTCCGCACCTTCCAGCACATTGACCCTCACTACCTGCTGACACTCATAGAGGGGTGGAAGAACCTTCGGTCGATTCAGTCTTCCTCCCACTCTGTAAAGGACAGGAACCTCAGTGACATGGACCGGCTCGCTGGTTTCTGCGCTTATGCGATTATTGACAACCTGACGCGCACTGACCACATCTCCCTTCTTCAAGGGACTAGGGAGTGCGGTTTCCCCCTCTCCCCACGCTGTATTTACGCTATGGAATGGCTTACCGTTGACGTAGACGATAATCGTGGAATCCCGACAGATCCCCGAGAAAGCTATCACTTGTGCACAATCATATATTGGGCGCCTAATGATAGGTGCAGACAACTCGGGTCCGGGAACCGGTGCAGCACCCACAGTGGGTACATGGCCTATACATAAGGCAAGAATCACACCTGTAAAAAGAACCTTTGACAACTCTGATTGAAGAATCTTCATGCTCTATACCTCCCTTTGTCCACCAGCTAATGGCCTGCCTACTTCATAGTAGTCTCTGGGACTCTTGTCTCACCTCTCCTTTGATTTGATTATGTTTCGATGGATGCGACGGTAACTCATTGGGAGATAAATGTCAAGTCATTGTACTGGATGGAGGCATCGGTAACACTTTACCAGCACCACAGATTCTTGCTTATCAATCGAGGGGGAATAAAATATAAGGAAACTTGTTAGTTTCTAAAACCCTCTCAACGCACATAGAAGGGTCATATTTTAGTTTTTCCTCCCCGGACTGGACGATGTTGATAACATACCCAGAGCTCTCCGATCAGGGGAGCCAAACAGGTAACTAAAGTAGGCGTGTTTTGACTTTTCCTATCATTAATAATAAAATCGGTTGGGGGTCCCTGGACTCCCCAGATACAATATCCTGAGTCAATATGCTCGGCTAAATAGCTTTAGCTATTTAGCCATTATGGCAGTTGCCTTATCAACACGTTGAAGCCATTGGATTATATAACAGGGTTGTTCATTATGAAAAGTAAAATGCTGTCAATACCTTCTAATAGGTATTTTTTTATTCCTTATGTAAAGAATATGAATTTTGGGTAGTTGTAGTGTTCATTAATAATGTTGGGATGATAAGTATTACTACCGGGTAGATGGAGGATTAAATGAACATACTGAAAAGGACCCATCGCTATTATTACACAAGGCCAGATGGTTATCCTCAAATCAGGGTTTATCACAAAAAGGGGGCAGGAAAGAAAATGCCACGATATCTTTTGAAATGTGGTTGTTGCGATGAGAAGCTGGAGATATACTACCATGACGAAGGGCTTGAAATCAACGGTGTGAACGGTTCGACAGATGATTGGCGTGAGATTCTTCTTCCGCTATTGCGAATTGAGGAGAAAGGTGATAAACTTATCGCCGGATGAGATTGATCAGAACATAACTCATAGAGGAACGCATTATGAAATTCAAAGATTTGACAGACAAATACAAGTGGGATGATGTTTACTTTACCTTTATGCAGTTATATCTAGATCAAGAAAAGAATATTGAAGGATAT
>CP070739.1:1029980-1035675 GCA_020347705.1 Methanomassiliicoccales archaeon
CCTGTGTCATTGTATAGGTAAATGTTGTCACCCGAGGATTCCAGGGCATCAAAGAAATTCCAATCATCGTTATATGTGAGATAGAAATACGGCTCGTCAGGGGTCAATATAGTTCCTGCAGGTATGGTATATTCAGAATCACCGACGATCTTATAGCCCGAGATATCCAGAGTTCCTTCCGTAAGATAGAGCTCCACAAATCCGTCAGAAGGCATATTGGGAAAGAACATGATTTCGTTTAAAAGCAGTGTTGGAGTGGGATTTACAGGTGGGACGTCGTTTTTATAACCCCATGTGGGGCCTGTGGATGAATTTCGCAGCCAATCGTCAGTGTACCTCGCGGAAGTATCGTCATAATGTCTCGCTGCTGATTCCGAATCCTGCGGATCCGGCACGGTACCATTTTGTCCGAAAGAGATAAGACCATCTCTTAGTACCTTGTTTCCCCCGCCCAAATCCTGGTACAGCCCTAATGTCCCTCCTTCAGGTCCAAGGGGAGTTCCAACCAGTGTAAATACAGCGTATTCGTACATTGGAATGAAATCTTTATCCCAGCTACCAGAAAGTGCTGTGTTCCCTCCATCAAGGGAAATGAAGAAATCCTCCTCAGTTAAATTTACCTCACGCCCTTTATTGTATATCTCGATTCGCTGGGTTGTGGAGTCGTCAGTAAATTCGGTGATCAAGAGGTCGATGAGATTCTTGGAATAGTAATCCTGGGCGTCCTTGATAGCATTAATCATGCTGTTAAAGGAGTCGTTTACCGAGATAACATATGTGAAGGTCCTAGACTCCCCAGGAAGTAATGTGGTGCCGTTCCATCCCACGGTGGTGGTTATATTCCCGGGAGTTATTCCATCCGTGGCCGTTTGATTTTCTGCATGCATGCGCTCGTACAGCCAGGTATCGTTTTCAAAGAAATATATGTATTCAGATGAGTAGTCAGCATGATAGTCCTGCCCAAAATAGTGATTGATGGGATCGGTGTCGATTGCAGAGGACACTCCCAAGACGGTGTCCTCCGCATCTTCAACCCAGTAGGTGGAGGTTACGGCATCAAAACCGTCAACATCATCTCCCCCATCACCGAGGGTGTCACCCCCCACACGCCCCCTACCCCCTACTTGCGAAAGGGGCAGCTCAAGACCGATGCACACGTCAGTTAGGGTTTGGGCAGGTGATCTCACATTGGTTAAGGTATATTGGATCACGGCCCAATCCTTGTTGTCCACCGTCCAGGCAGTCTGGTTGATGAGGATGTCATTGGGATCCCCTGTGCCCGAGCCTGTATTCATGTAAGATGCCGTGCTAATTTGCAGTTCACCATCGGTGATCAATGTAATGGCTCTCTGGGTCTCGAAATCGTCGGGGGAGGTGTAATATGGGGTGGTGTAAGGATCTGCTATGTTCTCAAATCCAGGGGTATGATCGTAGTTGCCCTGGTCTATCACGAGGCCGATGCAGCCGAACATGATGTCGCTAACTGTCTGGGGTCCGGACCCATCGGTGCTGATAAATCTCTGGATCCTGCCCCAATCATTGAGCCACATGATATTGACCTCAGCGTTTGTGTGGTCTACAGTGGCGGCACTTGCAGAAGGGAGCTGCAGTAATATTGCCAATGAAAGCGAGTTTAAGATAAGCGTTATGCTAATGGCTGCTGAGAATAACCGCCTTGACCTCGATCTTTTGTGTATCTGGAACCCTCCTTGCACAGCATATGATTATTACTATTTATTGATTTTAGAACAAAATTTGAATTTTGTTCATCTTTGTCTTATTAATCAATGCTCAATAGTCATATAAATGATTTATGATACAATTATTGACTGTAAAAGGTAACTACCACATGTGCATGTTAATTTGAATATCTTCCCTGCACCTCATAGGTCTTGCCCTCCCAGGAAAAGGTATGATAGAACAATCTGACAAACACATAGAACAATATCATCGCGGTTGTGCTTATAGGTACCAGAGGGTAATAGGGGGTCATGTCCTTCTCCTCGATGATAATGCCCAAAAGCCATCGGAAAATCACTGCATAGACATAACCAGCAACCAAGACGGCGAAGGCGAATATTACAGGAAATCCTGTAAGAAGGAGAATGATTGTTGCTATCAAGGTGATTTGAAACTGGAGATTTTTACCCACCAAAAGGGGTACTTCGGCCCGAAGATCCCTGTGACCGAACTTGGATATGGTGACAACCCATCTAACCAGCTTCTCCATAGTTTGTCTGATATCGATAAAGGCCTCGTTGGGATGGTTCATATGGGCAAGTTGATTGTAGATGTGATAACCGCGGTTTCTTGCCTCATTCGCAAAAACCAAATCATCGTTGAAAGTGTTCTTCCATACCTTTATCATTTCCAGTTCATCGAAGACCTCCCTGGTTACCGCGATTGAGGCCCCTGATGCATAGACCGGAAAACGCTGATTGGAGCGGGTTGCGGATGCCGTGAAAGTGACTAGAGAAACCGAAAGTGCGATGAATTTACCGAAGAACCTATCAGGCTCGATGAAAAACGGGGCCGTAACCACATCTATTGTCCTTTCGTTTATCTTCTCACCCAGAGGTGATGTCATTTTCAAAATCCAATCCTGTGGATACGTCACATCCGAATCTCCGAATAATAGGACATCGCCTTGTGCATGTAAAGCAGCACATACTAAGTTGTGACATTTGGCTATGGTTTTGAGAGGATCGTGATTCCCAGATAAAAGTACTTTTACATGGGGATATTTCCTTTCAAGGGCTCTTGCCACTTTAATGGCTGGATGTTCCTCTGCCTCGGCTATGAATATCACTTCAAATCTCGGATAATGCTGTATACATGTAGACTCAAGGTTTTCTAATGTGGTTCCTGATAGTTCCTTAACTGGAATGATGACCGAGACAAAGAAATCCTTTTTTGGAAATCGTATTTTTTTAGCCTTTTTCTTCATTTGAAGGGCAGAAATAATCTGCGATAGGCCCACCATGAAATATACTGCTATCACAATTACGATGATCATTTGGATAGGCTCATTCATTACTACCTCATCCTCAATTTCAGCATACCATAAACCGCAACATAGATAAAACGGTTTATGTGAGGTAACAAAACAAGACCATAGTTTCCATATATTGGACGGACGAGCAGGAGATTTTGGTATCCATTAAACCATTGGACAATGTGAAAATACAATACCTTCAAATACTATAATCACAATTCTCGGTTCCAGTTGCATTATAGGGTGTATGAGTATGGCAGCAAGGACAATCGAAATAACCGATGGAACATTCGACAGCATATTGAAGGACAATTCTTTGGTGGTGGTGGACTGCTGGGCTCCTTGGTGCGGGCCTTGTAGGATGATCGCCCCGGTGATAGATGCACTGTCAGAGGAATATCAAAATGTCACTTTCGGGAAACTCAATACCGACGAGAACCTTGATATATCCAGGAAATTCCAGATCATGGCGATACCCACGCTATTATTCTTTAAGGACGGCAAACTTGTGGAGCGTATAACAGGCGTGGTGCCAAAAGGGCACATTGAGAATATGGTTATGAAATACCTGTGATGCGAGAAACCATACATACTCAAATCCGGAAAATGCCCATTGCGAATGCCGAGACCGTGAATATGAATAAGACCGTTGTTTAGCGAGGAAAGCGCATGTACGTTGTTTTAAGTTGCGGAAGGTTCGGCTATGAATTTGTTCGTGGCCTAGATGTCGACATAAAGGATATCCTGATAATCGATGAGACCGCAGATAATTTATCCGGACTTGAAAAGGAAGGATTTAGAGTACTTCCGATAAAAACCTTTTCTTCAGATATCATTAATAGCCATGTTAAAACAGGAGACCAGGTGTTCATCTTAGGTGATGACGGGCGAAAAAATTTGGAATTAATTAAAATGACAAGAGAGCTTATTCCGGATGTTACCATCATCGTGAACGCGACGAATAAGGAATGCGAAGATAAGATGAACTTGATCAAAGGTGTTGTGCCGATTCGAATCTCGGACAGTGTCAGGAATGCCCTAAAGATCGCCTTGGAGGCGCGGATAACAGAAAAAAAAGCGACCCTACTTCGAAAAATCCTGCAAAAAGCAAAAGGAGGCACCGTAGCAATTTTCACACACAACGATCCTGATCCTGATTCAATAGCCTCGGCCCTTGCGTTTCAGGCCATATGCGAAAGTGAAGGTATCCGCTCAAAGATATATTACGGCGGTGAGATATCCCATCAGGAGAACAAGGAACTGGTTCGCCTCCTCGAAATAGAGCTTAACCATATTAAAAATGAGGATGAACTTTCAATTGCCCTTCAAAATGCTTCTAAGATAGTGATGATAGAGACTGCCTTACCTTCTGAGAACAACGTTCTTCCAATGGATATCGTGCCCAACATCGTCTTAGATCATCATTCCACGAATATGGATGTGAACGCCTCGGACTTCGCAGATATTCGAAGCGACCTAGGCGCATTGTCCACAGCCTTAACCACATATCTTCAAAAGCTCGATGTAAAGGTTGATTCAAAACTTGCCACTGCACTCTTATATGCCCTGAAGGTAGATACAAAGTCCTTCACAAGAAATGTGTCCTCCACCGACCTTCGGATTGCGGCTTTCCTGTCACCCTTTGCGGATGAGGAGCTTCTGAAGAGGATCGAGTCACCTCCCATGAGCTCCTACACCATGGATGTCATCGGAAAGGCCATCGTGAACAGAGAGATCAGGGATGGAGTGCTCTTTTCCTCGGTGGGTTATGTTAAGGAGAGGGATGCACTGCCTCAAGCTGCGGAGTTCCTTCTCAGGGAAAGCGGTGTCAGGGTGGTGGGTCTATGCGGCATCAGAGGATTCAACATTCATATATCGGCCAGGAGCAATGATAAAAGCCTGCATCTTGGCGAGGCCGTTAAAAGAGCGTTTTCTGAATACGGTTCGGCAGGCGGACACCCAACCTCTGCCGGAGTTCAGATATCACTGGACAGGGTGAAAATCAAGGACAAAAGCGATAAGGAGCTTATAGCAAATGAGGTTGCGAACATGTGCCGAAAGATTTTTTTTACGGGTTTGGGCATCGACATATCCACAAAAACGATATAGACATTTGAGGAGAAAGCATGTGGGGAGATGAAAAAGAAGTGACGTACAGGGTGAGCTACAGCCCCTATGATCAATACAATCAGCCGCCTGTACAAGGTGGCCTTCAGTTCAGCGAGGAGGAGAAAAAGCATCTTCTTCTGGCAGTTGGTGCTTTGACTTTTGCTTTTACTTTGTTGTTCCTTGGTAGCGGATTACCGATTTATACCATAGTGGGTTTATCTTTCGTGGCCGTGTGCACTGGATTTTTACTGCACGAAATCGGGCACAAGATCGTGGCCCAGCGATACGGGTGCTGGGCCGAGTTTCGGGCCTGGCCGCAGGGACTTTTGCTCGCGGTGGTTTCTGCGTTCATCGGATTTTTATTTGCGGCTCCCGGTGCGGTTCATGTCAGAGGACATCCATCAAAGGAGGAAAACGGAAAAGTGAGCGCGGCAGGGCCCTTGATGAACATCGCGGTTGCTTCATTTCTTTTGCCTGTCCTGTTTTTCTTTCCTGGGATTATTGTCGAGATATGGACCTTGATTTGGATGATATGCTATCTGAACGTTTTCATCGGGGGATTCAACATGATCCCTTTTCCGCCGCTCGACG
>CP070739.1:1035775-1038734 GCA_020347705.1 Methanomassiliicoccales archaeon
GGACATGTAACTCAGCAGACCATAAATGTATATGTGGACAACATAGCACCCAAGTGCTCGATTATATCTCCAGTATTAGATCAGTTCGTGGAGAAAATATACACCTTCGAGATATCGGCCACGGATTTGGTAGGAATCGATTATGTCAACGTATCGGTTTTCAACATGACAATCGAGATTCCCTACAACAGCGAGACAGGTTACTACGAGTACAGCATCGATACACGCACAGTGGATGACGGAACCTACACCATCATGGCCACGTCATATGATAAATCAGGGAAGTCCTCATATATGGATTCCATCACTTTCAGAGTGGACAACACACCCCCCGATTTGACTATCCTGTCACCTTTAAACGGCGAATATGTCAAAGAGGAGATCATTATTGATGTCCTGGTAAACGATACATTCAATTACACGGTAAAGTACACGGTTGATGACAGTGGCTGGACCCAGATCGAAGATCCCTTTAACACAACATTGGTAAGCGATAACGAACATATGATCACGGTGAGAGCAACGGATGAGGCAGGCCATGTTACCGAAAGATCCGTGACAGTTATCGTGGACAACATAGCTCCAGAGGTTGTGATTTTGGAGCCCAAAAACGGGACCCACGTAAGAGATGAGCTCCTAGTCAGTGTTTATGCAGGAGGAGGTGTGCAGAGGGTCACCATGAGCATTGACGATCAAATAGGAGTTGAAATGGTGACCGTTGGAATCAATGCTCCTTATGATGCCTCAGTGGATACAACAGAACTCGAAGATGGGTATCACACGATATATGTGAACTCCATCGATTTCACAGGCCAAGAATCGAACAGACAATGCGAAATATTCGTGGATAATACCGGACCCCAGATTACAGTGGTAAGACCCTGTTCATTTTCAGATCAAAGGGGAACCATAATGTGGGAGATCAATGCAACGGACGATTCAAACGTTGCAAATGTGTACATCAAGTTCGACAGCGGCGAGTGGAGAGCCATGCTTTACGACAACTACACGAATAACTACACTTTCAGATGGATCACAACAGAGGATAACAACCGTGCGTACGATTATGAGATCAAAACAGTTGATACTCTGGGCAACGAAGAGATCATAAGGGGAAGGATCGAAGTCGACAATCCCATAAATCTCTGGCGGGCCTTCCAGGAAAACCTCCCAGGAATCGGTTTTCTGTTCCTGATATTCTTCATAATCTTGGTTTTCGTGCTTCTTAAAGTAGGAATGCTCCAGGCCTGGTACAGGGAGGAGAAGAAAACCCCCAAGCCTGATGCAGAAGGAAAAAAGCATGGAAGGTTAAGAAGAGTTTTTACCCGCCAAAAGAAAGGTGCAGTCCCAGATGGGGAGGTTGCGACTCAAGAAACAGCTGAGGGCATATTACATGAAATCGAGAAAATAGATGATAAGGGTGTTCCTGTTTATCAAGCCGAAGTTGTACCTCCACCACCTCCGGCACCTCCAGCACCTTCGGATATGGGAAAGAAATCTCTGATGGAATCCATTGATGATATCGAGATTTCAGGTGGAGAACCTCAACCTCCCGCACCTAAAAGGCCCATGGATTTCCCCCCAAAGGCAACGTCTACCATGGAGGAGATGGAGGCCCTCACCCTTACCGAATCCGAAACCACTTCTGGCACAGAAGTCCCCAAAAAGGATAAAAAAAAGGTGAAAAAGAAACTCATAAAAAAGAAGGCTAAGTAAGTCGCAACCCTACCGATAGAACCCTTTGCACATCGCATCAGTATAAATAATCTGGATGATGGGAAAATATGACACGCTCAAAAAGTAAATGCGACTCTAAATGCCCACACGTCCTCAGGCATTTAAAACTCATTGTTGTATTATATATTACAGTCGTGGTACTGCTGGTTGTCACATCATGTTTCATATCAATTGCATCGGCAAGACCATACCTTGAGATCGATAAGGTTGCTGAACCTGATTCCATTTGGCCCGCGCAAAGCGAAAACGAGCCCAACGAAGCTGATGTCACCTTAACGATCATGGCCAAGGGAGAGCCAGCAGCCGCAATCGATGTGGTCTTTTTGATGGATTCCTCGGGCTCGATGGGGGCTTCTGATCCAAGTTACCTCAGGGTTGAAGCTACACAGAATTTTGTCGACAAAATGCTCGTCCCGGATCGGGCAGCGGTTGTGAATTTCGCATCAAACGCCACCTTGGTCATGGATTATGCTGGACATCTTTCTGAAGATTATGATGGAATAAAGAAGAATCTAGCAATTATCACATCAGGAGCCGGGACCAACATTGACGAGGCAATCGAGGTATCGGTTAATGAACAAAAGGACTTTGGTGATCCACAAAAAACCAAACTGGTCATAATGCTTACAGATGGAAAGCCTGATGCACCGGGACACCCTGAAAACGGTAATGTCACCAGCGAAACCATGAATTTGGCCAAAAACAACGATATAACGATATATACGGTTGGTCTGGGATCGGATCACGATTCGAGTTTACTGCAATGGATTGCAGACGAGACAAATGGATCGTATTTTTCGGCCCAGGATGCTTCCGAGCTTTTTAAGATTTACGAGGAGATATCAAATCGGTACCTAACCAGGATTGCAGGAAGGAACATAGAGGTTATAGATATCTTACCTTCCCATATCAGATACGTCCCGAATTCATCCTCTAATCTAAGCGTAAGGATAGAATTTCATCCAAACGGGACTACGCAACTTACCTGGAACATAGACAGATTGCTTTTAACCGAATCATGGCAGGTATCCTATCAAATCGAATCATCGCAGCGGGGTGAGCAACTTATCGGAGTATATCCTCAATCCGGAATCATTTATACAACATGGAATTATAAAGCCGACTTCATAGCTTTTAAGGACGTTACCTTGTATGTGGTTCTGCCCCCTCCAGTTCCCCCTCCACCCCCTCCCCCTCCTCCTCCCCCTCCTGCAGGGCCTCC
>CP070739.1:1038834-1041343 GCA_020347705.1 Methanomassiliicoccales archaeon
AGGCCATGCATTTTCGAGCGGGATGAAGCTAGCAGCCGATGAGTTCGACGACCCCCTCGGCCCTGAATTCGAGGCCACCTTGGATGAGGTCAATTTCGGTGTTAGTGTTCCGGACGCTTTAAAAAACCTCTCGAGCCGGGTCGACTGCCCTGACCTAAGGTATTTTGTCGTTTCTGTTATCATACAACGAGAGACCGGGGGGAATCTGGCCGAAATCATCGAAAGCATCGCCCATCTCATTCGGGAAAGATTCAAACTGAAGGGCCGTATCCGTGTGTTGGCCGCTGAAGGGAAACTCTCGGCCATGACCCTTGTGGCCCTCCCCTTTTTCGTTTTCATCGCTCTTCGCTTCATCAGCCCTGATTATATAAACGCCTTGGTCGCAGATCCTATGGGGAAGGCGATGGCAATTGCAGGTGCCTTTCTGATGATAATTGGGATTTTCGTCATGAAAAGGATGACTCAAATTAAAGTCTAGTCTCTTGTGAGGAAAGGATAATGATATTCACTTCTGAAAATATCCCCGTTTTGATTTCCGTATTGGTCTTTCTCTCCATCTTTCTTTTTCTTTTGGCAATTTACGATCATCTCCGCAAACACGCCGAGAATAGGAAACTCATCGAAAAAATCAAACGAGGAGGGCAAAAACCAAAACAATCAGACGGGGAAGGTTCTGCTCGTGAAGCTCGAGGGACAATTCACAAACGCTCAATGAGGTTTTTCGGTCTGTTGGGTGAGCGTCTTGGGCCGTCAAAATCCGACGAACTCTCCCGGATGCGCTTGAATTTCCTTAAGGCAGGCATACGGCGGGACAATGCTCCGGTGATCTTTTGGGGTGTCAAATCCTTCCTTGCGATTCTGCTGCCCGCCTGCCTTCTTCTGGTCCGGACGACAGGTTTGAAGCTTATGAGCCCTTCAACAACCTTGACGATGTGTACGCTCCTCGCCCTTATGGGTTTCTATCTCCCCAACCTCTGGTTGAATGTGCGAACTGATAGGAGGAAAGAAAAGATTCTGGAAGGACTTCCCGATGCACTCGACCTCTTAGTGGTTTGTGTTGAGGCCGGGATGGGCCTGGATGCGGCGATCAACCGTGTGGCAGAAGAAATTCAATTGAGCCATACGGTACTCAGTGACGAATTCAAATTCCTAAATCTCGAGCTCAGGGCGGGAAAGTTGCGTCGAGATGCACTCAGAAGCTTGGCCCGCCGAATTGACTTGGAAGACGTGAACAGCCTTGTGACATTGTTAATCCAAGCCGATCGGTTTGGTACCAGTATCGCCCAGGCTTTGCGGGTTTATTCGGATGCTTTGAGGACAAAAAGATATCAAAGGGCAGAAGAGATTGCTGCAAAACTTCCGGTGAAACTCATGTTTCCTTTGATTCTCTTCATCTTCCCCGCCTTGTTTGTGACTATTCTGGGACCTGCGGCGATCCGCGTCTGGCGGATAATCTTGAATCATTGACGCCCCGTGGTTCGTCGGGCCACGGGGTCGGATATGAACGAGTCAGAATTCGATTCTATAAAAGAAAAGGAGGTTATTCCTATCATGAATCCATCGAAGAAGAGGCTTCTTTTCAACATTTTGGCTACAGTCTGTCTCCTGGCCACGGGTCTCTGGGGGTGCGCGGCGCAGGATGTGCGGATGGGATCTCTCAAATTAGGAGGGAAGGATTATAAGAGGCTTCTCAAAGAGCAGATAGACAGAGATCAGGCAGAAACAACCGCCCCGGATAAATTGCCAAAAATGACAAGTCAAGAATATGAGAAATTGGGCGATGCTCATTTCCGGCAAGGCAATCTCGAAACAGCGTATTTGCAATACGAGAAAGCCCTTCCAAAACATCCAGAAAAGACTCGCATTCAGTATAAGAAAGGCCTGGTCTTGCTGGCCAAGGGGAGAAACGAGGAAGCCATTAAGGAGTTTGAAAAGGTCCTCAAAAAGAACCCCGATCATGCACTCGCTCTTGATGGGATAGGGCAAGCCTTCTTCAGAATGGGAGCGTACAAGCCGGCAAAAAAACACTTCCAGCACGCATTGAGCGTTGATCCGAAGCTTTGGAGAGTTCACAGTTTCTTAGGTGTGATCCATGACTATCAGAAACAGCCTGAGACGGCTATTCATGAATACCAGGCAGCCATTGGACTGAAGCCAGGCGAAGGACTCCTATACAATAATTTGGGGGTATCTTACTCGTTGATGGGGGATTACGAGAGGGCCGTTGCCGCCTTCAGTGAGGCCTTAAAGACCAGAACCACCCACGAGAAGATTTATAACAACCTCGGGTTGGCACTCTCAAAATTGGGAAGATATGAAGAAGCCCTGGAGGCTTTCAGAAGAGGAGTGGGTGAAGCACAGGCTTACAATAACCTCGGGTGTACCTATTTGCAGGAAGGCGACCTTGACAAGGCGATTCGATCCTTCGAAAAGGCCATGGAACTCTCGCCCACCTTTTATGCCAAGGCCAGCGAGAATTTAAGAAAAGCCAAAAATGGTTTCTTCTCCC
>CP070739.1:1041443-1044375 GCA_020347705.1 Methanomassiliicoccales archaeon
ACATCGTTGAAGGAGTTGTTGTTTCTAGCATATGCTCTTTAACAACAGAATCCTCAGCTATGGTTTTCTCAGCTTCTTGGTTCTCATGTCCTTCTTGTGCCTGACCTTCTTTTCCGTATTTCATTGCGGTCTTTATAGAGATATTCATTTTCTTGGCAATCTTATCATAAGAAGACCCTTTCTTCCTAAGCTCCTTAATCTTCTTGATTTGATCATTTTGAAGCATTTTAGATTCCTCCTGTTAGATTCATTTATTAAATTTGGAGAATATATCCTTTTCTATCACATCATAAGATGGTAGAAGCTCAAGATGAACTACTTTTCATAGTAATTTATTATGACTTTTAATCTAATATAATATTAAATGGGGTTTATGCCATGGAATTTACCATGTAAATTACCACGCTTTTACCATGCTTTTTACTACGTTTTTACCTTGTTTTTACCATAAAAGGGGTGCTTTTTTTACCTGTGGTACTTTTGTGGTACTTGTCATGGAACTTTTGGGACCGATTTGGGCCTTGAGAAAGGGCATAATACAAAGTATTTAAATCCTTATACCTTACTATACAATTCCAAATAATACCACTTCAAATACATCACCCTTTTTAGTGCCGAAATAACAGGTGCAGAATCAATTGAGTAGCCAATAAATACTTTCACTCAACCCTTGGGATATTATATAAGAGGAGATAGTCTACATTTACCACTCATGGCCGACTTTGTAAACCTAACAGCCCTAATACCGAGGGACCTTAATTTGGCTATTGAAAAAGAAGCTCACCAGAAAGGCACTACGGTATCTGGGATAGTGCAGGTTGCCTTAAAATCTTATTTTGGCGAAGATAAGCCCGAATATCCCCGATTATTCAAGGTCCCTAATGTCGATATCATATACGAAGAAAGGATTATCGAAAATGAGGAGGAGCTAATCGATTACCTGTTGGTATTTGCAAAGAAATGGTACCATCCTGGGGTAATTGGCCCACCTGTCCTACGCAAAATCGCTGAACTGTCCTCGCCCTGGGACAGGTTGGAAATCCGATTTGCAGAGGACCTTCTTTTAACGGCAGGTCAAATCGCGGAAGCACTTGAGGACGATAAAATCACTATTCAGCATGTGGAAATGGCCTACCGCTACTGGATTCCCATGTGTGCTGAAAAGACCCTGTAATCGATTCTAAGAGCTTCCAAGTTAAACCCATGTTCTTACACATGCCTTGAAGGGGGAATGTGCAGGATTCACCGCCTGTGCCACTGAACATTTGATAATTCGGGATTCCCTTTGGCACGCCATCTCATCGTGGGCTTTTGGCCCCTTTCTTGGTCTGTGAGTCCCAAGTCTAAAAGTGTTAGGTGTGAAATAGATATGCCGAGGTTCCCAAATTATTTAAACCAATAAGTACATTTCTTTTATGTCCCCGATCCCAACCCTTCCTCGCATAATCGCGGCTATCTGACCCGATTTTTCGATAAAAAGGGATTGGGGGCACTTCATTATTCCTATTAACATCTAATAAGAATTTTCAGAAATATTTTCACTTATCTACCTCCCTCAATTATATATAATGTAAAATCAATTATAAAACGATTGATAAACTATGCTTCAGGAGAGAGATTATGACAGATATTGGAGAATTGAAAAGAAGAATAGAGAGTTTAGAAAAAGAAATAGAAGACTATAAGGAACGTTTAATGAAATATGAAGACGAGGAAGATAAATACAAGAAAAATATGGAGGGGTATGTATTATTAATTGAAGCGGGTCAATCAGTTCGCATACCTAAGGAATTCATTAAACAAGGAGTCCAGTATTATTCGAGTTTCGATGAGGAATATCGAGATATTTATAGAAGATTGTCCGATTTTGAATATGAACACCGGCCAAGACCGATGGTAGGTTAATATTCAAATAGATTTCTTTGCATTAAAATACCCTAAAACCTCGAATATACCAATAAATAATAGAGCCAGATACAAAAATAAAAAAATATGAAGGAAAATTTCGACGAAATTTTGCCACATCTTGATGAAAGAAGGGGGCTTATGTCCTTCACCCGACACTTATGTTTACCATTCCTAGACGGTAAAAGACAAAAAAACATAGGGGACAGAAGATTGCTTCTGTTTACAATAATGTTCAACAAATCCAAAAAATATGGAAAAAACTATATAAACCCTCCCTCCATAAGTATTGTTGGTTGTATGACAGAGGACGAACGTAAAAAAGACAGGGAGTTAATAGCCCAAATCTTAGAACGTAGATACGATGTCCTAGTCGTGCTTAGCTAACCTTTTTTCAATAAAATCTCGACACAACCTTGTAAAATCATCCTCAGGTTTCATCAAAATGGAGATGTCATGCTGATCATAATTACCATATGTCCTCAATCTAACCCGATAAGCCTCCTTCTGGAACTCTAAAGCCTCATCTGCGTTGTAAGATAAAACATGACCATTCTTATTCAGGAAGAACTCCACTGAAGCCAGTGCCGTACGATGGTTTCCATCTGGAAATGGTTGAAAAAGAATGATGTTTTTCAGATAGTAAGTTGCGATATCCAAAATATTTCCTTTGGGAGTGTTTTCAATTAATGCATGCAATTTCTTCATTTCAATTGGATACACATCGTCTCCAGAGTAATCTATAGCATTTTTCTCGGTTGCTTTCTGGCGAATAATATCGTTAGTGTCAATAAGATGTTCCACTTCCAGTAAAAATATATTTTCTCTTTCGTTTGACATTTAAAGGGGTTAACGTATTTTAAATTATTAAGGTTGGGGGTATCATAATCCTCAATCCCTATGGCCAATAAGACCCCTCCTCAAGGTTGATTTTATTCATGGGGATTGGGGGCTCATATGCCCCCCCTATCAGCAACAAAAAGGCTATCTGACCCGCAGTCTTTTAGATTTTGGGGGGCTCTCCTGA
>CP070739.1:1044475-1047383 GCA_020347705.1 Methanomassiliicoccales archaeon
AAAAGGGATATATTCCTTTTCAAGGCACCCTCAGTACTTCGGATTTATTTTGATGATAATCGGCTGGCTCATAGGCTGGCCCACCATTTTGACTGTGATATTCACGCCAATTCTGATCTTCATGTATCTTCGGGTGTGTAAAATCGAGGAGAAGGAATTATCCCATATCAAGGAATATGAAATTTACAAGAATAAAGTTCCTTTTCTCATTTGATTTTGCCTGCTCTTTTTTTGTATGTATCCGCTATTTTCCCCTCCCGTCAAAGCCAAACCTTAAATATCGAATAATGGGATAGGGATTCAAACCATCTATAAGAGAGGGATTAAAATGGCTGAGAAATTGGTTCAACACCGTCACTGCCAGATGTGCTTAAAGGCCACACCGTTGGGTGAGGAATTCTGTAATGATGATTGCAAGGAGAAATGGAATCAATTGATCAAGGCCAACAAGAAGAAGAACCTGATGGTGATGGTATGGATGGTGATAGTCGTCATTTTTGCCGTCCTAATATTATCCTTTGTATAATTATGACATCTTTCGGTGGACAGTGTGAGGGGGTCGAGGATGAAGGTTTGCCTTGGTGGTACTTTCAATATCCTGCATAAAGGGCACGAACTGTTATTTGAAAGGGCCTTTGAGGATGACAACCAAGTTTATATCGGCCTTACCTCAGATGAGCTGGGGAGGAAGAATAAAGGGGTCGAAATAGATGATTATGATGCCAGGAAAAAAACCCTTGAGAGTTTTCTTAGAGGTAAGGGCTGGGAAGGCAGATTCACCATCGTTACCCTGGATGACGAATTGGGTCCAGCGGTACGAGACGACTATGATGCTATCGTCGTATCTGATGAAACAAGGTCAGGGGCCGAGGCCATCAATTACGAGCGAAAAAAAGATTCCCTCAAGCCCTTAGAGATACTCTCTATAAAAATGGCCTATGCCGAAAATGGAGAGGTTATAAGCGCAACCAAAATCAAGAAAGGGTATATGGACATAAACGGCAAGATGATGAGGAAGGTCATTGTTAGTGTAGGCTCAGAGAATCAGGTTAAGCTCGATGCAGCAGAGCACGTTTTCTCCAAGTTCTTCAGACGAGTTCAGGTGAAAGGACTGAAAGTCAGTGGAGGAGTTCCCGAGCAGCCCATGGAGAAGGAGGTCATAGAAGGTGCTATAAAAAGGGCGAAATCTGCATTGACCGAGGAATGTGATTTTGGGGTGGGTATAGAGGCAGGCCTTATCTGGAATGAAGTTGCCAACAAATACTTTGACGTGCAGTACTGTGCCGTGATAGACAAGAGTAAAAGGATTACCTTTGGTCATGGCTCTGGGTTTTATTACCCTTCCGTACTCATCGAGCTCGTAAAGCAGGGAAGAACCATAGGCCAGAGTATTGAAGAGAGCTACGGTATAAAGGACGTGGGAAGAAAAATGGGTGCAATCGGTTACCTCTCCAAGGGTATATTTGACAGAACAAAGCTTACGGAGCAGGGGGTTCTCATGGCCATGATCCCGAGAATCAGAAGGGAGCTGTATGAAGGATGAGGATTCGGCCCATATATCCGAAGTTGCCAAAAAAAAGGCGGAACTGATTCATTACGGTAAAATATACGTCCCAGATTCCATAAAATTACCCTATCCATTGAGCAGCTCCACGGCTGGGCCAGGTGCAGGAAAGAAGGCTTTTGCCCTATCCTTCGGAGGTACAAGATTGAAGCTGGGATTTTCGAAGGATAAGGATTCCAAGTTCTCTCTTAAAAAAAATGGCGATGGTTTTCAAATCATAAAGGATAAAGAGGTATACGTTCACGACGTGGAAATCATTCCAACACTGCTTCATGCCCCGAACCAGGCCTTTGTGAATCTCAGGGACGGCTGTATTTACAGTTGTTCCTTCTGTGCCACTCCCATACTCGATGAGGCTAAAAAAAAGACTGTGAGTCCCGAACAGATCGTGAATATGATATTGAAGGCCTCCAACCAAGAAGATTTTCAGTCTGTGGCCATAACCAGCGGCATTGTTGGCTCACCTGCTAAGACCCTCGATGAGATCCTTTGGGTCGTGAAAAAGGTAAAGGAAAACTTGGGGGAAGTGGAGATAGGAGTTGAGCCTTATGTGTCGGAGGCAAAAGATATTCAAAGACTCCATGATGCAGGAGCAACCGAGATTAAAATCAACATCGAATCCTATGACAGAGATATATTCAATAGGATATGCCCCGAGCTGGATTATGACCATATATTAAAGATGCTGAAGGAGGCCGCGATGTTATTCGGTAGGGGAAAGGTAACCACCAACATCTTGGTAGGGCTTGGAGAAAGCGACAATAACGTTTTAGATGGTGTGGAATATTTTGCGAAAAGGGGAGTGGTTGCTGTCATCCGAATTCTTAGGTTAAACGATTACAATCACAGACGTATTGTTGATGCCTTGGGACATGATGTAGAGAAGGTTCCTTTAGAGAGAATGATGGACCTTGCCATAAAGCAGAAAGGCATTTTAGAAAGGTACGGTCTTTCCACCATGTCTTTTAAGACAATGTGCCACAAATGCGGCTGCTGCGATATCGTGCCCTTCAAGGATGTATAATCATATTGTCTGAAAAGGAGAGTAAGACCATGGAAATCAAGGAAATGGAAAAAGACGATATACCGAAAGTAGTGGAGTTCTTTGGTGAGGTTGTACCATCAGCTCAGCAAAAGGAAGCTGACATGAATAATTTTGAAAGTGAGTTGAACAAATCATTGGGAAAAGACCACTTTCTCATGGCCTTGGAAGACGAAACTGTAATAGGCTTTTTAAGGTCCCGAATCCAGGAAGACAAATTTGGCAGAATCCTAGACATGGTCACAATGCTTCTCATTTCCCCTGAGAGATACGGCCAGGGAATAGGAGGTGCTCTCATGGAG
>CP070739.1:1047483-1051136 GCA_020347705.1 Methanomassiliicoccales archaeon
AGGGATGCCAGGCCGATTGATGGGTCAACCCCAAATGCCACGGCCACAGGCATCGTTTTCTCCTTGGATTCATATTTATTGTAGAAGTGTATCCCAATATCTTTATGGGTTGTGATCAGAACCCCTGTCCGATTCCCTGTCTGGACCTGCACTCTGTAGGTACCCACGTTTTGCAATCCAGTATCGGGGTCCTTGGTGATCACACAGGGAGCCGTGAGGTAAGGCCCCCCATCTTTGCCTGGCGTCCATGTAGGGATGGGGATCTTATAGAGGTCTACATCATCCCCTTCTTCAACCACTTCCTGAACAGGCCCAGCCTTAACCTCCTTTGGTGGAATGAGTTTTTTCAAGCCCTCGTACCATTTCTCAAAAATACGGTCCGCCGTAGTCTCGAGGGCAATAGCGTAAATCTCTCTCGAAGCGCCACAAACTCCTGTTACAATCGGGATATCGAATCCTTTTGGATGATCGAACATCAATCCGTATCTCTCTTTTTCCGGAACAGCCTGAAAAACCCACCGAGCAATGCATGCGACCTCCCAGGTTATGTCAACTTCAGCTTTTACGTGCTTGAGCTTGCCGCGCTTTTCCAATTCCTCAAGATAATCTCTAAGATCTTCATATGCCATGAGCAACTCCTCCCCTGCCGTATGTTATTCATTAACGCAGCCTATCTGTTTTCCCTTTTCTCCTTTCTGCACCCCGTCTCAGAAAATTCGATACCTCTCCAATTTTTTTTCATCTATCTCTATGCCTAATCCAGGCCCCGTAGGTGGAATCAGAAAGCCATCCCTATACTCCACCCCCTTTTTGATCACATCTGTTTGATGCCTCAACGGCCCCGTTATCTCGGAGTTGTATTGAACCACCTTCGTCGAAGCAGCTACAATGGCTGCTGCTGACACGCCTATATCTACCTCAAAATTACTATTCACCATACAGGGCATATTGGCCGCCTCAGCTATTGTCGCGATCTGTTTTGTCCTTCTGATTCCTCCCATCTTTGCCACCTTAAGGGCAAAAATATCAGCGGCACCCTTTTTAATGACATCCAACGCATTGTGCAGGTAGAATACCGATTCGTCTGCCGATATTCGAACATTTACCTGCCTCCTCACTTCGGCCATCCCATCGAGATCCCACCCAGGGACGGGCTGCTCGACGTACTGCATGTCATACTTTTCCATTCTCTTGATGAGCTGTATCGCCTGCATGGGGGTAAACGCCGAATTTGCGTCCGCCCTGATATTTACCTTATCTCCGATCGCCTCCCTCACCCTCCTCACTCTTTCAACATCTTCATCAGGATTCGCCCCTATCTTTAGATTGACCGTATCAAAACCCGCTTCCACCATCTTCACTGCTTCCGCCGCCACCTTGCCAGGCTCTCCACTGGTGAGAGACCATGATAAGGGAATTTTCTCCACATATCTTCCGCCAATAAAGTTAACCGCGTTCACTCCAAGGCTCTTGCCAATGATGTCATGCAGGGCAAAATCAATAGCTGCCTTGGCGGTGTTGTTAAACTTCACTTCTTTGTCCATTAAGCTCATAATCTTTTCCAAGTCAAAGGGGTCGCATCCCTTAATCACCGATCCCAGCTGTCTCACAGCCTCCGTAATCGTCCCCAGGTTCTCCCCTGTAAATTCCGGTAATGAACTGACCTCTCCAAATCCCACAACCTCTTCGTTTGTACTAATCTTAATAAATACGTGTCCAAATTCATTGATCGTTGAATAAGAAGTGGTGTAGGCCTGCTTAAATGGAACAGCAACTTGAAAGGCTTCAATTTTGTCAATTTTCATTTAAGGAATCCTCCTTTCATCAATAGGAACCGACCACAGCGAACCCCTTTCTGTCGGCTTTAGCGTCTTTGGTTTCTCACCCGGAATCCCCTGCCTCATCGAGCTCCTTTCTCCCCTCACGACTCTGTTTTCTCACCTCTTCCGCAATGCCCTTCAGAGCCCTCAGGGGGGTCTGTAAGGGAATTGAACACTCAGGACTGATGAGGTCGACACCGACCTCCATCGCCGTCGTGACTTCCCGTTCAACATCCTCTAGTCGACCTTCCATCAGAGTTACATTACTTATTCCTCCAGCCAATGACATCTTCCCTTTCGTCTCCTCCCTCGCGAGAGACGTTTCAACTTTGGTATCGAAATGAAAGCAATCAAAGTTGCTGTCGGCAATAAAATCCAAACGATCGCTTGTATCCCCACAAATATGCAAGATCGTGGGCGCGTTGATCTTTATCGGGAGCTCGTCGAACAAATCTCCAACAAAATCTCGATACATCTCCGGGCTACAGAATTCTCGGTTGCCAACATTTCCAACGAGAATGACGTCAGCACCTGCCTCGACTTGTGCATTAGCAAATGAAACACAGACATCCTTATAGATCTCCGTGATCTTTTTCACCTTATCAGGATTGGTCACCATTGAAGTCACAAAATCCTCCATATCGAACATCACCATCGCAAGATGCCAAGGTCCGAGAATCTTTCCCACGATAGCAACCTCGTTCCCAAAGTTTTTTTTGACAATCTTTATCGCATCCAATACAACCTTGATTGAATCACGCTTCAGAAAATCTTGTGGTACTTGAATGTCTTCGGCTTTTGACAAACGAGGCCCTTGGACGGCAGGTAACCTGTCTGGACCCCCCCAGTCAATTTTAAAGCCTAATGCAGCCGCTTCATGGACAATGCTAATGTGGGGTGAAATCGAATCATACCCCAGAAGCGTATAGCTTGATGATGCGAGCTGGGCCATTTTTCCGCTCTCTAGGTGGGCATCGGGAAACGTGACGCCAACTTCTTCCATTACTTCCATGCTAAAGACTGAGGTTAAATTGACCACCGGTGGTCTATCCACCCTCCCGCCAAATAAGGCGGAGAGAACTTTTTTCTTTGGTTTCATATATTTGCCTTTTTTTTCCTTAGTGGAAAATAGCGTCATACTTCCTCCCGTGAATTCCCATGATTTCACAGAACCAGTTAAACTAATCAAAAAAGCTGTTCATTTCTCAAAGTAAATTGGTATTCCTCATAGTCCATTGACAATCCAGTTATGCATTTCTCCCTGCCCACCCATTGCACTGTTGAACTAAAGGACAAATATTTTCATATCGTTGCTTCCTTAAGTGTCTTCACTGGGGGTGCTCTTTCATAGCTAAAAAGAGCAATTACCACTATTCCTCCGATGACAATTAATCCTCCGATTAGTTGTTGAAGTGTTAATACGATGCCAAAAAAGAGAAAATCAAAAAAAATAACCCAGAGCGGCTCCAGAGTACCTATCAGGGATGTCCTCACCCCACCAATCTTCTCCAGAGCAGACAACTGTAAGAGTACGGGAACAGAAGTACAAACGACCGAAATTAAGAGGATAATGACCCACTCTCTGGGAACAGATACCTCGGCCGTTACGAATCCCTTGCGCAATGATCGGAAAATAAAGAAAAACAGTGCGGCAAAACTCATAACATATGTTGACATCATGAGAGGATTCACCTTTTGAACAATCTTTTGCCCACCACAAAGGTAAAGGGAAAAGATTACTGACGCACCAAAAGCCATGAGTATCCCCAGTAAATCCAATCTAAATCTCCTCACTTCCAGCACAAATATCATTCCTAACACCACCAAGAGCAA
>CP070739.1:1051236-1055333 GCA_020347705.1 Methanomassiliicoccales archaeon
AGTGTGTCGAAGAAAATGGGAAGGTAGTACACGTGCTAACGATTGTGTTCCTTCAAAAAGCGGAACTGGAATAGGCCCTTTTCCGATTCCAAATGTAGTGGCAAAAGTTTTTATGCAAACAAAGGGGAGGGGGGAAAGGAAGAACTTTTGGGAATAACAAAGAGTATTTAGCTGAAAGGAGGCTAAGTCATGAAGAAAATACTCATCCTCTTTCTTCTGGGAATGGTGGCATTGATTGGGTGCTCAACGGGAAAGGGGAAGGTGAAAGTGGCGAAAGGTTACATACCAACTGATCCGTTTCCTCCCCTACCCACTGAGGCAAAGGCATATGTTGCTGTTGGGAAGGCAAAATTCAAAAAAGATAAGCAAACCGCGGAAGACATGGCAAGAATTGCTGCCTTGGGAGTCTTAGCGGAGAATTTTAGGTTAGAGGCGGTCAGGTCCATACTTGAAGAGGTCAAGGACGCCACTACCGAGGGTGAGGGCAAGAGGGTATATGAGATCCTTACCCGAATAAGATATCAGGGTCCCATACCCGGCAAGAAATTCAAGGATAAAGTGGTAGGTGAAAAAACGGGAGAGGTAATCGTTCGTATTTATGTGGCCAGACCCGAGGTGGACGAGGTTATTATCCCATATTACCTCAAGAGGTTGAGGGAGATTTCAACAGCAGATTACGCCGACCAGATGGAGCAAAAATATTTGGAGATATTCAAGAGTAAGGAATTTGAAAGGGAGAAGGAGAGGCAATTGGAGATATTGAGGGATTATAACCACAGGGTTCAGCAAGAGCTTTTGGAGAGGATTTTATAAGTGGCTAAATTTCTGGCTTTGCTTCTCATCGCCCCGCTGATCTTTGGATGCACGAGCCTTAGCAGTCGAACCAAGATTGGATTAACCGACCTGGGGAATCCCTGCACGGAGGATGATCTCTCAGGCCTCGCCATAGTCAAACTCAAAAAAGGGGACCTCCAGAGATGCATTGATACTGCCCGCCTTGAAGCAATTGAGAATCTATTAGAATCCCACGAATCCATAATCTCGATTTATTTGGAGAGCTACACGGAGGCTATGCGAAGAGGCAAAAAGGAGAAATTTATCAAGAGCTTTAAGAAAACGATTAGTTCAAGGATATATCATATCATTTTGAAGGAGAGGAGATTTAGGGAATCCGTTTTTGATGATAACATAGTCTGCTACGTATGCGTCGATAAAAGAGTCTTTGAGGAGAGCATAAAGGAAACCAGGCAGTACAGAATCAGAAGATTTAATTCTGCTGTAGAGTATTACTTGTTGGGGAAAAAGTGCAGCTCTGATGAGGCAGTTGACGCACTGAATTGGTATACAAAAGCCAAGGAGATATTAGAGGAAATAGATGGAAGAGATGATATCTACGTAGATGAAAGAGGTAAGAGGCGCGTTCTCTACAATATTGTAGAAAGTGAAATATATAATGCTCAAAAGAGGATTAAAGAGGCCGATATTTTATATGCCAAAGCAGAGAAGGCACTGAACGAGAAAAAATTACACACTGCAAAAGAAACGCTAAACATGGCCTATGCAACCGCGAGGGATGAAGAAAAATATGATTCTCTGGCTGAGAAGATTGAACTGCGAGAACAGGAATTCAGGGAGTCAAAAGAGAAAGGCGATATGAATTTTGGACGGGGGAATTATTCGGTTGCGTTGGTACATTATGAAAAAGCCTCCCAGATTAATGGCGAAGATAGTTACACAGAAGGGAAAATCAGTGCCTCCAAGAGAGAGATGACCCAAAAAACGAAAAGGGCAGTTGGAAAATTTGTGTATTGGACATTTACTACTGCCCTCTGTGTAGGGCTCTTATTTCTGCTCTCTTTGTGAGGATAGAGGTGATATTCTCACCTTATCGGGAAACGCAACAATTCTTGGATAGAGTGCTAGAATATTATGAGGGAAGAGTGTGAAATAACATGCGGAATTCGAAAGGATATTACATGAAGAGAATAGTGTTGGTAGTAATGCTTATTCTAATCGGAGTCTTAATCGGAATTTCACCCTTTGGAACGAGAATCAAATGTCTCTATTACAAAAGCAGATTTGGAGGGTACGCCATAGCGGAAAACTATGTAAAATCGCCATTCAACCTTAAGATCAACTATGTGTTAAATGCCGACGAGAAGTTAGAAATCTATCTTATTGATGAAGCTTCGAAGCAAAGGCTCCCGATGTTGCATATCAATGGATCAATGCAGGTCGGGGACTTTAACCACAGGCTTTTGGGATTGCAAGCGGAAGCAAAGTCGAAAATCGTCACAGGAATAACCGGCGTAAGGTTCAAACTAATACATCAATTGGAAAAGTTCTTGGAGGAGATGAAGGAATAGAGGCCAATGAAAAAGAAGAAGGCCAATAAAAGGGGGAATGAATTCACGGTCCCCCCGGGGGTGCTCGACATTCTTAACCCGCAGGAGCCGTCAATTCTTCCAGATGAGAAAATTGCTCTAAGAAAGGAAATTCACAAAAAAAGGGAAAAACGAAGGGAGAAGCATCACCCTGGTTATTTCGACATATCTCCAAAATGGAAGTTAGAGCCTAAAGATATTGAAGTCTGCTTGGGAACGGCTTTATCGACGGGGGAAGCTATATTTTGGTCCCCATCGCGTCGAAGGCCAAAAAGACTGGCTAATGCCCATATTTTAATTGTGGGGAAGAGTGGATCGGGCAAGACGCAAACTACTATGGCATTGATTTATGAGTTCTTTAGGTGCGGGGTTCCATCGATTGTTTTCGACTTTCATGGCGAATATGTAAAGGAGGAATTCGTCAAAGCAACCAAGGCAAAAATAATCGATGCAAACGATGGCATTAAGCTAAATCCGCTGGAAATTCCATATGACCCGTATACCAAACAACTGCAAGCTCATGAGAAAGTAATCTATCAAGTTTCAAATAGCATCTCCAAGATTTGCAAACTAGGTGTAATTCAAGAGAGTATTTTGCGAGAAGCAATGTTTGAGGCATTTCATCAGAAGGGGTTTTCAGATAGGGAAGTAACGTTAAATTTTATGGCTCCAACGCTAAACGACGTGTGGGATATTCTCTTAAAAAAACAGAGGGAAGGCGATTCAAATTTAAAAAACTTGATTGCCAGAATTGATTCTATATTTGGCAGCAGAATCCTCTCCGGGGGGCCGAGATCATTCTACTTCGACGACATAATTTCAAATGTGACAATCCTTCGACTTGCCAATTTGGCAACAGAAGAGTTGATGATAGCCTTGAGTCGGTTTATATTACAGAAAATTTATATGAATATGCTGATGGCAGGACCCTCTGAGCTATTTCGAATTTTTTGCATTATTGACGAGGCTCATAAATTGTATGGCGACAGGACTTTAATCCATCTGATAAAGGAAACGAGAAAATATGGTATCGGCTTGATACTGTCTTCCCAAGAGGCGAGGGATTTTGATAGCTCAATGTTCTCTAATACCGCAACCTTGATCTGCCTTCAGTCGGGTAGCGCAGATGCAAAAAAAATGGCTGAAAACATAGGATTGATCAATAAGAGGGAAATCAATAGGGCCAGAAAAGAGATGCTAAGACTAACTGTGGGCCAAGCTTTATTGAAAAACGATCATTACGAGCCATATACGCTCATTCAGATTAACCCCTTTGAGCACAGGATCCAATGAGTAAAACGAATAAGGTAAGAAGAACAATAACCAGGCAAGAGAATGCTTTGTTACCTTCTAATATCAGTGAAATTATATCCAAGGAAATAGGTGAAAAAAAGGCCTCGTTATCCGTGACGGGCCTTTTAGAGAGCAAGGTCAACTTACTCAACAACAAATTTAATGAAATAGGTGAGATTGTAAGAGCGGACTTATCGCCGCTAGAACTTCCAAAAGTCAAAGGGATTACCACCAAGGTAAAGACGGCTTTCCGGTCACTCCAGGAATGCAGGGAAACATTGCATTCCATTGAAATGTTGACCCTACCACTTGATAAAAGGAGAAGATCGACCAAACTTCTATTGCAAAGCATCGACGGTTATAAATTGGCTTTGGATGATTACAACTCTAGGCTAAACAGTATTGATAAGACACTTCTCG
>CP070739.1:1055433-1058064 GCA_020347705.1 Methanomassiliicoccales archaeon
CAAACCATTAATCATTTTCCCCGAAAAGCTGAAGGGAGATATTGAGGCCGCAGTTTTGGCAACATACCTCGAAAGCAATGAGGGGCAGGAGGATATACCGTTTTGACTGACGAATTCTTTCACACAATCTTTGGCACTGAGCCTAATGGGTTTATTGAGATTAGGGCAATCGGAGAGGAAGGGATTAAACGGGGCTGGTATAAATCGGTTGATGACCTCGTTAGTGACCTCCAGTCGAAATGGGGGCCTCTAAATGGGGAAAAACAAAAATTCAATCTGTATTTCGGTATTTGCCCACGCATAAGAAAAAGAGGAAAACAGGAAGACATTCAGGAAGTCCGAGTCTTATGGTGCGATGTGGACACGAAGAATTACCTCGTGGATGGGAAGCCGAATTTCTACAAAATGTCGAATACGGTCCTCAATTATTCCCCTGCTCCTGATATTGTCGTCAACACAGGCGGGGGGTACCACTGCTATTGGCGATTAAAGGAGCCAGCACGGGATAACTTTTCAATGGTGAGAAATACGATGAGAAGCCTTGCCAAAGAACTCCGAGGCGACCACACGCAGGACTTATCTCGTGTTTTCCGTGTTCCTATGACCCTTAACTGGAAGTACGATCCGCCTCACGAAGTGGAGATTGTCTATGTCAAATGAAGGCCATGATTTAAGCGAGTTTCCAAATTATTACGGTGATAAGGAGCCCCAGGGAGCATCCTTAGAAATCGATCCTTCGGCCTTTCCCAAGGATGTCGAAAAAGTTGATCTTGATAAGCTGAAGATCGCCAAGAAGTACAGGCAACTCATCCACAACGGATGGGATGGGAATAACAATGGTGAATACCCCTCAAATAGTGAATTGGTTATGGCTGTAGCATCTCACCTCCGCAAACGAGGGTGTGAGTTCGAAACCTTTTATTCAATCTGCCTGGACGTGAATTTGAGGATGAGTCGGCTATTGATGACGAAGCATGGAGGAAACCTGGATAACTGGCTCTGGCGAACATGGAGCAAGGTTGATGAACAAGAAAATCCCGCATCGGGAGATACAGAAGAAAGGCCAGGGGAAGGGGCTGACATATCGGAAAGGCTCCAATTTCCTGAACACCTGATGAGTGGCGTTGCAGGGGATTTTGTTGACCTTTATTCCGGCTATATTGAACCCCCAAAGGTCTTCTTGTTTTTTGGTTTCTTGACCTGTTTCGGCCAAGCGGTAGTCGATAAATTGACAATGGCTTCCGAAATTAAACCGCGGCCGAGATTCTACATGCTCTGTTTAGGGGAATCCGCCGAGGCACGCAAGTCAACGGGTATCGATGCACCCGTGGATTATTGGCGAGAATTCATGGAGCATAACCTCAATTGTAGTTTCGGTGTGGGAAGTGCCGAGGGTCTCCAGGATAAAATCGAAGCCACACTCGGCGGAAAACTTCTACTTGTTCTCGATGAGTTCAAAGCCTTCGTTAATAAGTGCAAAATTGAAGCTCCTGTCCTTCTTCCATGTGTAAATACCCTATTTGAAAAGACCCGATACGAAACGAGAACCAAAAATAAAGCAATTGAAATAGATAACGCCCAGCTCTCTATCCTAGCAGCCAGCACGATACAGACGTATCAAACTATGTGGACAAGCACTTTTATTGACATTGGATTCACAAATAGACTGTTTCTCGTTCCAGGTAAAGGAAAACGGCAATATCCCATCCCAGCAACAATTCCGTTAAAAGATAAGAAATTCCTGGCAGACAAAATCAAAAACAGAATAGCAAAAGTTAATTCCGGCTTGGAAATGAAGGTTGACCCACAAGCACTAAATCTATTCACCGACTGGTATCTGGAAATGCAGGAATCAGTTCACACAAAAAGAATTGATACGTATGCATTAAGGCTTATGCCCCTGTTGGCCCTAAACGATCTAAAGACCGAGGTTGACCTGGATATAGTCCAAAGAGTAACCGAAATCATGGATTGGCAAATCAAGGTCCGGGAACAACTTGACCCGATTGACGCTGATAATATCGTTGCCAAGCTAGAGGAAAAAATAAGACGCGGGCTTCAGTTAGGACCACTCAAAGACCGAGACTTAAAAAGGCTGACCAATGCTAAGCGGGCTGGCCTTTGGGCTTATGAGAAGGCGGTGAATAACTTGCAAAGCGGGAAAAGTCCAGAAATCAAATACGATGGAAAGAAGAAAATATGGGAAATTGTCGTCAAATCTGTCGTCAAGTAGTGACGACACCTTTAACTCTGTGAAAATAAAGGGAAATCACAGCGAGAAAACCCTATATATAAGGGGGGGGATGAAAAGCACCCACCTTTATTAATGTGACGACAAAACTCCGCAAACTGTTGATAGGAAAGCGCTAGAACTGTCGTCAATTAAGTGACGACAAAAATGACGACACTTTATAAAAGTGCTAAGGAAACCATTAATGACTATCGCATTTCATACTCAAATAAAATGCTCCCATGTGCTTGTGAATTGTAGGTTAGAAGGGAGGGGAGGCCAGGGAAATTGAGAAGAGATTCAACCAGATTTCGGGGGAATCGTGTTTACAACACTAAAACATCAACGCCGGAAACCGTTTGATAGCAACGGTTTTAAATCTTCGGTGGCGAAAAGTGTCA
>CP070739.1:1058164-1060954 GCA_020347705.1 Methanomassiliicoccales archaeon
AAGGATTTGGAATTTGAGATGCAGGGGTATTAGTTGCGATTAATTAATCTGGAGGAAGTTAAGAACTTTACAATAAGTATTAGTATTATGTATCACATATAGTATACAAAGTGATTGATATGCCATCTAAAGTTTCCCATGTCAGATTGCCGGAAGCCGAATATAAATTCATAGACGAGGTCATAGAGAACGGGTATTTCACAAGCCGCACAGATTTCATCAAGAGTGCCATCCGCCTGCAAATACATGAGACTTCGAAAAGAATTCTCGCAGACCTTAAAAAGAAGAAAAAGAAAATCTCGCATGCAGAACTTCTCAAATCTGCCAAGAAATCCCGAAAGGCCGTATACAAGGAGATATGGAGTTGAAAAAAGCCTACCTTGACACAAATATCTTCTTGATTTTTTTAGAGGAAGAAATTAGCAACTCAGAACTGGTGATCGAGGCCGCAAATGAGGGATTATTCATTCCCGTTGTCTCGTTTCATACTTTCAAGGAGATAATGCATAACATCAAATCAAGATATTCCAAAGACACAGCTTCATGGATGCGCACCTTGATATGGACAGTACAGGGGCTTAATATCGTAAGCAAGGAAGAGATCAATTCGATAGGCGATAGGTATCGTGAACTTGTAGATGATGAAGATGACCTACCCCATATCAATGCATATTCCGCCTTGAAATGCAGTTATTTTGTCACCACGAATCGAAGATTAACGCAAATGAAGATCAATAGAATTGTGAATTTCATATCTCCCAGGGATTTCTTACTAGAGCTTGATTTGGAGGTTCTTGATAATAAGGATGGAATTTAGAATTGAAGTAGCAAGGTTCCTCATGAATAACCCATTGTATGTAAAATCACTTTTGAAAATCAATTTTATTTGTCTAAATACCCCAATATCTCAATTATTATATGAATTAAAATTCCAATTACTATATTTTTTTCATGTGGGAGAATCGCTTATGAAAACCACAAATGAAATTCACCCATGAATTTCGGGTCACTTGGTATATATATGCTGGGTAACGTTATTTTTAGTAAGGGAGAGCTCGATGAAAGCGGTTGAAGCCTCGGATGAGATTCTGTGTCGTTTCTGCAATCTGCACGGCGGCCTGGAGGCGGCTATGCCCTTCATAGCTCATCAGTTTAAAAAATTCGGCGCCGATTTCAGCAACCCCACCAAAGAGGAATTGAGATTAATTGTAAACGAGCTTTTAAAGATCCTGGCCGACTGCAACCCCCGCTACGTGGTGGATCACGAGCGCAGGGTGATGCTTAAGTGGATTCGTAGCATAGATACCTGAAGATAAAGGGTGTATCCTGGCTAACAACATCAAACGCTTCGTCGTGAACTCCTCCCTTTCACTCTCACTCCCTCCTATCTTTTTTTCTTTTTTTTAAGGCCATAAATTCTATAAATGTACACGCCTATGCAACAGAAAAGAATCCACGGAGGTGACAAATATGACAAGGTTCACCTGTCGGTGTTAATATTTATATCGGTGAACCTTTATGTAACCACTCTATGTTTGGATGTGCTAGGAGGTGAGCGTTTACATGATAGGCGTGATAGGCGGAGTAGGTTTTTCCCGGTCAGATTTGTTCAAGGATGCCAGAATCGAGGAGGTGGAAACGCCCTATGGCAAGGTCAATATGATGATTATGGAAAGGATTTCCTTTGTTCCAAGGCACGGCCTGGATAGGAACATCCCTCCCCATAAAGTCGACCACAAGGCCAATCTTTCGGCCTTCAAGGAGAAGGGCATAGAAAGGATCATTGCAGTGAACTCGGCAGGGAGCCTCAACTACGAGATAGCACCGCCGGCCATAATGATTCCCCACGACTACGTCGGACTCTGGGATATCGCAACGATCCACGATGATAAAATAGTGCATATTGTACCGGGACTCGACGAAGGGCTCAGGCAGGCCATACTCTCCTTTGCCGAGATATACGAACTCGGAGCTATAGGTTCGGGAATCTACATCCAGACCACTGGCCCGAGGCTGGAGACCAAGACAGAGGTCAAAATGCTTGGAAAATTCGCAGATATCGTGGGGATGACCCTGGCAAACGAGGCAACCATAGCCCGTGAACTGGGCCTGAGATATGCCAGTATTTGCTCCATTGACAACTATGCCAACGGTATAACCGAAGAACCTCTGACCAATGAAATGATACTGGAGAATGCAAAGGTCAATGGCGATGTAATCGCCGAGTTCCTGCTCAAACTGGTGGAGGAGCTGAAATGAGCATCATGATTACGGACGTGCTTTTCAACAATAAAACAACGAACATCTACATCGAGGACAACCTCATTTCAGAGATCGGGGGCCCCAGGATTGAGGCGGAGCATGTCCTGGATGGAAAGAACAAGGCAGCCATCCCAGGTCTGATAAACACCCACACCCATGCGGCAATGACGCTTCTGCGCAGCTATGCAGATGACTACACGCTGCAGGAATGGCTCACGAACAATATATGGCCAATAGAGGCCAAGCTTACGAAAGACGACATCTACTGGGGCACTAAGCTCGCGTGCCTGGAGATGATCAAATCCGGCACCACGTGCTTCAATGACATGTACTTCCACGGGGAAGTAGCGGCCAGAGCAGTGGACGAGATGGGTATAAGAGGGGTCCTCTCCGAGGTGTTCTTCGACCTCTTCGACGAGACCAAGGGTGAAAAAGGCAGAAAAAAAGTGGAATCGGGTGTCGCGGCCCTGAGGGAATACAAGAACGGACGGATTCTTCCGGCTTTAGGTCCCCATGCACTATACACTG
>CP070739.1:1061054-1065895 GCA_020347705.1 Methanomassiliicoccales archaeon
GGAGAGAAATTCTTTCCCCATATCATAACGGTGTTGCTGGTCTTTTGTGGAGCACCAGTAGCAATTCTATCACCATCGTGACTTATTGCGAGGGCCGCTACTTGAGAGTTCTCATCAAGCTCTGTGGTTTTAATAAGATTCCATAAAGTAGTGTTCCAGATTTTTATTCCACCCATGACACTCACCGCAAGATAAGAGTCATCGGAACTCCAGCCTACCTCTTTTGGGATACTATCCGTATCCAGGGTTTGCAGTGCATCCCATGAATCTGTATCCCATACCATCACCTTCATTTCCCCGGAACTTGATGCGAGTTTTGTGTCATCAGGACTCCAGAAAATGGATTCCGCGCTTTGCTCCCCCGAAGTTGAGTCAAAGGATTCAATGCTCGTCCAAGTGGCTGTTTCCCAAATACTTATTGTCCCGTTATCTGAGCAAGCTGCTAGTTTATCTTGGTTATTGCTCCATTTCAGGTCCATTACTCCGCTTTGTAGATCTAAGGTCTGGATTGAATTCCATGTTGTCGCGTCCCAGATTTTGATACTCCCCGAGCTGTCGCCCGAGGACAGCATGGTTCCGTCAGGGCTCCAGCTAAGACCTCGTACGTTTTCAAAATGTTCCGAAAGGGTCTCTTGCAGGGCCCAGCTTATACTGTTGTATATCCCAATTGTGCCGTTCTCATGACTTATGGCCATTTTTAAGGTGGTTTGGCTCCAAGATATTCCGCTCACCGGTGCTGAATGATGGAGAGTTTTAACTGAAGTCCAGGTCCCCGTGCTCCAGATTCTGGTGGTGTTGTCAAGGGAACCTGAAGCCATACTTTGTCCGTTTGCACTCCATGCAAGGGCAGTAACATCATCGGAATGTCCTAAAAGCTCTCTTTCAATATAGAAATTTAGAACAGGCTCTGTTTCTTCTGCATTTATCGAATCTGGGAGATTGGACAGGGTAATTAGGATCAGCATTACCGATACAAAAGCGATGAAGAATGGGTTCATCTTCCATTCTCCTGCACTGCATGTCAAAGATTTCATCAATTTAGAATATGTCACAACTCTTATATATACAGATTTGTGCACTTTTTGGACTATTATTTAAAGATAATGGAAGAGGACTGCGGGTGTCTGAGCTTAAGAAGTAATTGATTTACCTTTATAACTCAGACATGAGGTGGACGTATTCTGATTATAATATGATAAAATATATAGGAATGCGGCTGCCGGGATTTCCGAGCCCTGCGAGGAAACGAAGTGGTGGGTCCTCCGCCACGGGCGTTCGAACCCGGCAAGGAAAGTTAATAATAAATGCTTGATACCTACTTTCCTCTAAGGTCCGAATCCCTTTTAAATAATGATATAGTGATTATTTTATGCTGAGTGCGGCCGCCGGGTGTTCGAGCTTAAGACATAATTGATGTTTAATTATAACTCGAACACGAGGTGGACGCATTATGATTATAATATAATAAAAACATAGGAATGCGGCCACCGGGATTTGAACCCGGGCAGGAAGCTTGGGAAGCTTCAATCCTAACCAGACTAGATCACAGCCGCATCATATAATGGATTTGAGTATGTTATACATTAAAATGTATTAATCTTTTTTTGACATGAAGTGGAAAACAACATCCTTCGCAAGCATAATAAGCTGAGAACACCATAAGCACGAAAGTGGTTCCATGGATTACCAGGCTCTTGGATTGAAGGTAGGCCTAGAAATACATCAGCAGCTTGACACGCACAAACTGTTCTGCAACTGCCCTTCAGAACTTACGGACATCAAGGCCTTAGAGTTCGAGAGATCGCTTCACCCAACCCAAAGCGAGATGGGGGAGGTGGACAGGACGGCCCAAACAGAGGCGAGAAGGAAGTTGAGGTTCAGATATCAGGCTCCTTTTTCAATCTGCCTTGTTGAGTGCGATGAAGAGCCACCACATGAGGCCAATTCCCAGGCCATCAACACAGTTTTACAGTTCGCGTATATGGTCAATGCGAATCCTGTGGATGAAATCCAGTTCATGAGAAAAATCGTGATCGACGGCTCCAATACCTCAGGTTTTCAGAGAACGGCTCTGATCGCCTTGGGTGGAAATATGGATATGGGAGACCTGGCTTCCGATGGACCGACCTCTATTGGAATAACCACCATCTGTCTGGAGGAGGATGCCGCAAGAAAAGTGGAGAAGAAAGGCTCTGAGATCACATACCGCCTGGATAGACTCGGCATACCACTTATCGAGATAGCAACTGAGCCTGTGATAAAAACCCCTGCCCAGGCAAGAGATGTGGCTTTGAGAATCGGAAGCCTCTTGAGGGCCACTAAGAAGGTTAAAAGAGGTATCGGCACCATAAGAGAAGATCTAAATATATCAATTGCTGAAGGATCAAGAGTGGAGGTAAAAGGTGTTCAAGAACTGAAAATGATATCCACCTATGTTGAGGAGGAAGCAGGTAGGCAGGCAAGACTTGTTATGGCGAAGAAGGAGCTCGAAAAAAGAGGTGTGGATAGGAACGATATAAGCATGATAAAAGACCTCACCAGCTTATTCCAATCCACCGATTCGAAGATAATAAAAGGGATGATTGAAAAGGGAGGTATCGTGCTCGGTATCAAATTGATGGGTTTTGATGGGCTTTTAGGTGATCAGCTCTCCAATACAACTGGTGAAGAAGAAAGGAGGGTATTGGGTCCTGAGTTCGCAGCTTATGTAAACACCATCGGTGTTGCGGGTATCTTCCATTCAGATGAATTGCCTGCAAATGGGATTTCCCAGGATGAGGTTGAAAAAGTTCGAAACGTCTTAAAGATGGGTGAGATGGATGCATTCATCCTTATAGCGGAGCAGAAGAAGAAGGCAAAAGAGGCCGGAGAAATCGTAATCCATAGGGCTCTCATGGCCTTAGAGGGTGTCCCCGAGGAAACAAGGGATCCTCTACCGGATGGAACCTCCCGATACAGCAGACCGTTGCCTGGAAGGGCGAGGATGTACCCAGAGACCGACGTACCCCCCATCAGGATTACCAAAAAAAGAATGGAATATGTAAAAGCCAACCTTCCAGAGATGCCAGAGGAAAAGGAAATGAGATTTGTCAAAAGCTTTGGGATAAACATCGAGCAGGCAAAGCAGCTGATCAATGTTGGATACGATGAAATGTTCGAGGCTTTGGTAACAAGGTATGATACCGAGAACATGCAGGGGATCATCGCCAAAATCCTTCTGAATATCATCCCTCAACTTGAGTCTGAGGGTAAAGAAGTCAATAAAATAAACGACAAAATACTTGATGACATCCTTAGAGCTTTAAAGGCCGAGAAATTCGCAAAGGAGGGTATTCTGGAGGTGCTGGAGTATGTCATCACAAACGATGTTTCCGTGGAACAGGCCTTGTCTGATTTGGATCTCGAAAGTATAAGCGATGAAGAGATGAATCGCATTATAGACTCCATCATATCGGAACGGATGGATTTTATAAGAGAGAGAGAAATTTCCGCTACAGCGCCTCTTATGGGCGTGGTCATGAAGAAATTGAGAGGAAAAGTGGATGGAATGAAGGTAGAGCTGGCCCTCAGGAAAAAAATCGAGGAGGTTATTAATTCAATTAATAATTTTCAATCCTAACCTGTTTAGTCTTTCTCAGGTTGTAAGTAGGTTCTATTCCCTCTGGCAAGTCATATCTATCGAGAAGAGGGCGGATCTTCCTCTTCAATTCCCTTGAGTATCTAACATCAGGTAAGGGGCCAAACTCGTACATTTTTCTGTATCTTGCAAGTAACTTTGAAAAATGCCTTTTTATCACCTGAATGACCCTGGCCCGATACTCGTCCTCCAATTTCAAAGGAGCTGCCAATGCATATCCTGCTTTCATATCTGCGGCTGTGCTTATTACCTTCTCCAACTGCTCCTTTGAGTCGGTAATATAGGGGATTATGGGCATTAGGGCGATACCAGTCGGAATTCCGGCCTCAGCAACCTTTCCCAAGGCTTTAATGCGCTGTTTCGGTGAAGGAGCATGAGGCTCAAATATATGAGAGATTGCCTCATCGAGAGTGTTTATACAAAATGAAACAGCACACCAACTATCTTCCGCTATTTTACGGAGAATATCAATATCCTCCAAAACAATATCGGATCTCGTGATGATGTGTACAGGAAATCTTCGCATGCTCAGGATCTCTAATGTTTTTCTTATGATTCGCTTTTCATTTTCCACCTGTTGGTAACCACTTATGCATACCAGAGCCTTTTTTGCACTTTTCAATTCTTTTCTTAGAATGTTAGGTGCATCGTCTTTGATCAGTATCGTATCAGGGGATTTTTCTGGTGTCACTGCCTCAATGCATTTGCGACAATAAACACAACCATATTCACATCCAACGTAAGGTGTAATAGTATAGTTACAGTGAAACACAGATTTTGATTTTACCTTGTCTAACACACGATTGCTTTGAAAGGACCGATAATTCATTTTCATTAACTTTCTCCTGATCTTGTTTTTTAATTTAAATTATCAACTAAACTCGTCCAAAGCTAGATCCACATTGGAAAGCCCCTTCTCAAGTTTTTCCTTTTCCCCACCAAAACCAATACGAAAGTGATTGTTAGCACCGAAAAACCTGCCAGGCGAAATCAAGGTCCTGTATTTTTTAAGCAAAAACATTGCAAGCTCCATGGTATCCATATCTCTTTTTAGTCTCGGAAAACCGATCACACCATATCTTGGGACAATCCATTCCAAATCATCCCTGCTCTGTACCCAGCGTTTTACGATTGGGTAGTTCCTTGAGGTGATCTCCTTTACCCTTTCAACGAACCAATTCCTTTTTTCAAGCACCAAATGCCC
>CP070739.1:1065995-1081195 GCA_020347705.1 Methanomassiliicoccales archaeon
CACCATTGAGGTCTCCGAGCCACAACTCCTGGGAGAATATCACGATGTATGGAACATCGAGGCCAATGTGTCGGCCTTGAATCCCTATATCAACTGTGGTTCTCGTGGTGATATTGTGATAATAAACAGGCATGGATTGATCTGATACATGATAATATGAAAAAACGATGATCTCATCATCAACAATTGGGCGAGAACCTTCGACACCGGTATTGACTACCATGAATTGAGAATCGGTGTCTATCTTGGCTCCTGCGTTCATACCAAGCGGCAAAAATGCAAATATCGTGAATAGACATACCAATATAGTGCAAATATATTTTCGTTGCATATTCTTACCCCTCCTTTAGGTAATTTCAATTACTGGCAATGGCCTCCTATGTTCGTTATACACATGTTTTTCTTGGCTAATAAGTTTATTGGCTGGGTCATCAAAATGTTATACCAAATAGATATTGGAGTAGACAACAAAAACATACTGAGGGCGAGCACATTCTCCCTCAATTGGTATTTTGGTTGATAAATGGTTGTTACCAACCAATGTTTATATATACAATAATAAATGTTACATGATAGGGTGTTGAACCAGTAATATCAATTCCTATTCCAGACAAAAAAGATGATGTGACACAAATGAGGGGAGAAGCGAACCTTAGTATGATAAGGAGAACAGTCTTTCCATTCCTTCTTGTGATATTGTTTTTATGTGCAATGTCAAATACAGGAGCGCATCCAATCTGGCCTACATTGGGAGAAGACACTGCATCTGAGAATTCACAAGTTGATGAAGGGCTACATGGCCGTAATCTCAATACCGTTATATCCCCCAAAATCCATTTGAAAGCTGCCACCTTTGACCCCTTAAGCGAAGAAATCAGTCTATCCCCCGAATGGACCTTGGATTCAAATACTGACTACTATATTGTTCAATGTGTAGGTCCCATACAATCCCATTGGGTTGAAGAGATTCAAAAAACCGGTGCTGATATTCTGGGTTACATCCCAGATTACGCCTACATCCTGCACATAGAAGACGGTGTAAAAGAGACAATCTTAAACCTCCCTTTCGTGAGATGGGTCGGGCCATATGAACCTTCATACAAGATTCAGAGCGGTTTGATGCAGAAGACTGGGGAATTGGAACTCAATGTTCAAGTTTTCAGAAACGGGAAAGAGAACCTAGGGATGGTCAGAAATGAGTTAATGGAATTGGGGGGTGTGATAACTTACAATGGAGAGGGCAACCACATCATCAGGACCAAGATAGACGCACAAAGGGTAAAGGACATTACCTTCATTCCGGAGGTGGAATGGATCGATGAGTACTCTTCACCTTCCGCATCCATGAACAACATTCGAACTTTTACAGGGGCCGAACTCGTTCATATCGAAGGATTTACCGGGTCCGGCATCGTGGGTGAGGTGAAGGACAGCGGTATCGATGCGAGTCATCCTGATTTTACAGGTCAGATAATCGGAATAGATGGCACTCCAACAGAGGAGGCCCATGGCACATGCGCGTTTGGTATAGTATTCTCAACAGGTGCGAACAATGAAAATGCCAAAGGGATGCTTCCGGATGGGAAGGGAGTATTTTGTAATTGGAGTGTACCTCGTTACTTGTCTATGGAGCGGCTTGTTGATAACTGGAACGGTGTGTTTCAAAGCAACAGCTGGAGCACGGGCGAGCTCGACAGCAATTACACGACATCCTCCAGAGAAAACGATCGTGCCATCATCGATCATGATATCACAATGCTACATTCAGCTGGAAACAGTGACGCTGGTGTTTACCCGCAATCGTGCAGCCGGGATTCTGTAGCAAAGAATGTGATAGCTGTGGGAGGCCTTTATCACGATGACAAGACAGATAGAGCACTACACGAATGGACAGATTTTTATGGTGACGGCGCCACACCAAGCCAGGGTCCCGCATCCGACGGTAGAATCAAACCCGATTTATCAGGACCTTTTGATCGGATTTATACCACGGATGCCATAGTATATACCCCAAGCACGGGCCAAAAAGGATACAATGACGAAAGTGCATATCATGACAATTATGGAGGAACAAGCGGGGCTACTCCAGTTGTCGCTGGGGCCGTTGGATTGGTATATGAGATGTACAAGGATAATCATTTTGGCAACAATCCAACCAACGAATTACCCCATGCCTCAACAGTTAAAGCGATATTGATAGCAGATGCCTATCAGTACGATTTTTCCCAGGCTAACCGATATCAACAGGGTTGGGGAGGAGTAGATGTCGAGAACGTGTATTCTACAGGGAGGCATCATTACATCATCGATGAGCCAAATTCCCTTGCCACAGGTGAAAGCACGGTGTATACCTTTACACCAACAGGTTTGGGACCATTAAAAATATCGTTGGTATGGACCGATGTACCTGCTTCTGCCGGTGCAAATCCTGCATTGGTGAATAATCTAAATCTGAAGGTAACGGATCCCTTGGGAACAACCTACTGGGGAAATTACGGCCTCGAAAACTCGAAATGGTCCTCCCCAGGTGGGAGCGCTGATTCGAAAAACAATGTCGAGAATGTGTTTATATCAAACCCCATTTCCGGGATATGGACCTTGGAAGTGATTGGAGAAAATATTCCTTTAGACGGGGATGACTCAACCACCCCTAGAATCGATCAAACCTATTCACTGGTGGCCTCAAATGCCCTAGATAAGTGCATTGTGGAAATCATAAATCCCACCTCATCAGCGATGTTGCACAACGTAACAAATATCACGGGGATTACAATAGGTTATGCCACCGATGTGGATGTGAAAATTGATGATGATCCCTGGGTTCCGGCAACAGGGATTTACGATTGGTATCATGAAACTGATACACGGTCCTTCCCAGACGGCCTGCACACGGTTTACGCAAGAGCATTCAACGGGACAGAATATTCAGAAGAAGAGTCAATTGAAGTTTGGTTCGACAACTCACCTCCGATAACGACCCCTATGGTTGGAGATCCAAGTTATTATAAGGACTTGAAGTGGTTCGTTTTGCCATCGACCCAGTTCACGTTGAGCCCGGATGATCCGATCAGTGGTGTCCTTCGGACATGGTATAGGATATTGTACGAAGGGACCCTCGTGAAGGATTGGTACATGGATGTCTCATTCACATTATCTTGGGGAGAAGGTAATTATACCATTGAGTTCTACAGCGAGGACAACTTGGGCAATCTTGAGGATATCAAATCTATAAATGCGTACGTTGATTTGAGCTATCCTGAAACAGATTTAAAAATAGAATCACCAAAATATCTAATCACTACAACTGATATGTGGACGGTTTCAAGGTCTACACTCTTCAACATGTCTTATGCGGAGGATCAAACAGGTGTGGCCTTCAAATGGTACACCATCGATGATGAATATTTCGAGGGCGAAATCTTCAATTTAGAAAATTACTTTGATGGCCAGCATTACATTACATGGGGAAGTGAGGATTTATTTGGCCATAACGAAACAGACAATTCAATTACGGTGTTTCTTGATTGGAGGCCCCCCTCCACCGACTATGTAATAGGTGATCCTAAATGGCAGGAATATAGTTTCGACCCATGGGTCGTAAATCGCTCCACAAACATAACATTCTTTCCTTCTGACGATTACTCCGGGATAAATTTCACATGGTCTACCATCGATGGGGAATATTTTGAAGGGACGGTGTTCACACTGGATGGTTATGAAAATGGGTCCTACGAGATCGTATTTGGAGCTGAAGATAATGTTGGCAACAATATATCCGAGATTCCGATTACGATAGTTCTCGACTGCGATCCACCAGATACCCAATTGGATTTCAACGGACTGACATATCACTCTTCAGATGGGGACTATTGGAATGTAACAGAGACAACCATCTTCGAGCTGACCGCAACCGACGAATACTCCATGGTTAAAACAATTTGGTATACCATCGATGGCATTTACCATGAAGACGACTCATTCAATCTAGATGGGGAAAACGAGGGTCTCCATTTCATTACATATGGCAGTATCGACAACCTGGATCAAAATGAGCCCGCGAATTCGCTTTACGTGAACTTGGACGTAAATCCTCCGTCAACAAAGATTATTATCAACGGGCCGAATTACACGTATGATATAGAGCATTACTTGAATGTCACAACTCAAACGGTTTTTACATTGATATCCAACGATTCCTGTTCTGGGGTGGATTATACATGGTACACAATTGATGGTTTATACTTCGAAGGCACAACCTTTAATTTATCGGGCTATAGGGAGGGCCCTCATACGATATATTTTGGTGCACTGGACAATCTTGGAAAGATGGAAGAGCCCAAGATTAAGAAAGTGTATTTATGTCCGATTTCTCTTTCAACTAGGATAGAAATCGAAGGCGAAAAATACCGTATGGGAGTTGAGGATTCCTGGAATGTGACCAAGAAATCTAACTTTTTATTGTACCCTCCAGATATACACTGCGGTATAGATTTTACCTGGTACACCATCGACGGCCTTTACTTTGAAGGTCTTAGTTTTAAGTTATCTAACCTTGATGATGGTCCGCATAACATCACATGGGGGAGCATGAATAACTTCGGTATAAATGAGACGGATAATATCTGGACGGTTTATTTGGATACAAGTCCTCCCGAGATATCGATTCACATCGATGATCCCAAATACCGAGAAGATGAAGAGGATCCATGGGCTGTGAATAAAAGCACTGTCTTTACAATAATATCCCTTGATAATTTATCTGGTGTATCCCGTTACTGGTACATTATCGATGATGTGTTCTACAAGGGCTCGAGTTTTACTCTTAAAGGATACAGCGAGGGCTTTCACACCATCGTGATCGGTAGTGAAGACAACCTTGGGCACAATAAAACCGGGGGCACCTTCATAATAGATCTCGATTATAAACCACCTTCGATCGCAATTAGTATCGGCAATCCAAATGTATATATTGATGATAAAGTTCATATTAATTCCTCTACACCGATTTCCCTGTTATGGATGGATAGCGGTATTAACAAATCCAATATATTTTACAGCCTTGACGGAGGAAAGGTGTTTTACATTTATACTGCACCTTTTACAGTCCCATCAACCACGAGCGTTATTATTTACGGCGGTGAGGATATCGTTGGTAACAGGGCGGAGGATTCAATATTATATGTGACAGTGGACAATAGAGACACTGATTCCGATGGAATAGATGATATCGGGGATGACGATGATGACGACGATGGATTACCTGATATCGAGGAGGATCTTGATCAGGACGGGATAGTGGATAAAGGAGAAACAGATCCGAAAAATCCTGATACCGATGGGGATGGTTATAAGGATGGAGTGGATGCGTTCGCACTGGATAATACGAAATGGAACGGTGAGGATGATATAATATGGATGCTTCTTCTGGTGGTTCTCATTATAGGCGTGGTTGTTATTCTCTTCTTTTTCCTGATCCAAAAACAAAGAAGAAGCGAGATTGAAGACATGCAATTTATTACCGAGGAAGAATCTTTGATGCCTCCCCCACCCCCACCACCCGAGGAACCATTGGAGGAGGAGGTCATTTACGAGGAGGAACCAGAGGGAATACCCCCTCCACCCCCACCACTGGAGGAACCATTGGAGGGGGAGGTCATTTACGAGGAGGAGCCTAAGGGAATACCACCTCCGCCCCCAACCGAAGAAGCACCTTTGGAGGAGGAGCCCGTGGAATTCGAACCTCATGACGAAGCAGAAGAAGGGGCAGGGGAGGATGTGGAATTCGAACTCCATGAAGATGAGGTAGAATTCGAGCCAGAGGAAGAGCAAGTTGAAATGGTAGTTTTTGATGAAATGGAGTTGGAACATGAAGAGGAAGAGCCCTGGGAATCCGAAGAAAAAGAGGCGGAGCTTCAACCAGAAAAAGATCTAGTTGAATGGATTGAGGAAAAAGAGGAGGAGGTTGCTGAAGAACCTGGTGAGGAACCTGGTGAAGAGATGGGTGAGGATGAAGTTGAGTTTCAATCCGAGGATGAGCAAACAAGAAAATTGGAGGAGGAAGAAACCGAGCCCAAATCCAAGAAGGATAAACAAGAGGAAAAAAAGGACTGACCATCGACGATATCCTTACCTCAACTTTATTACCATGCAACATATACCCTCCCTGTGATCATTTACGGTAGGTGAGGAGTATGATTTCAGATGATGTTTTAAAAAAGGCCACAGTGGAGCTTTTAAAAAATGCAGTAACCGCTCTTCCAGAGGACATTAACACTGCCTTGAAAAAGGCCTATGAAACCGAGGAAGATGCCATCCCCAAAATGCAGTTGAAAAACATTTTGGACAACATCGAGCTTGCACAAACTGGATCCCTTCCGATGTGCCAGGATACAGGTATACATATTTTCTATGTCACGTTCGGAAAGGATATGGTTATAAGTGTGGAGGACGCCATAAGAAACGGGCTTAAGGAGGCCACCAAAATAATCCCCTTAAGGCCTAACGCCGTGCATCCCCTATCAAGACATAATCCTGGAGATAATACCGGTTTAAAGATGCCTTATATCAACTATCGTTTCTCAGATAAGGATTATATCGAAATCGCAGTTATGCCAAAGGGTGCTGGCTCCGAGAACATGAGCGCCTTGGCCATGCTTACCCCATCCCAGGGTCTTTCAGGGATAAAGGAGTTCGCATTGAATACCATTGTAAAAGCCGGGGGAAAGCCATGTCCACCTACGATAATAGGCATGGGTATCGGAGGTTCGGCTGACATATCCATGAAGCTCGCAAAGGAGGCTCTTCTTCGCCCTATAAACCAGCGAAATGATGATTCGCAAATTGCCGAGCTAGAAAACGAGCTCTATTCGGCTATAAACACCCTTGGGATCGGGCCCATGGGTTTGGGTGGAAAAACCACGGTGTTGGGTGTGAACATCGAATACGCGTACTGTCACACCGCGAGTCTTCCTATTGCGATAAATATTCAGTGCTGGGCAGCGAGAAGGGCCGTGGCAAGGATACACCCCGACGGCTTGATTGAGCACATCTCACATCCCAAGGAGGTTTCTCCATGAAAGATATCAAGTTGACAACACCTCTTGATGAGGACTCGATAAGAGAATTGAAGATAGGTGATGTTGTCAGTCTTTCGGGAACTATATTCACGGCACGGGACGAAGCCCACATCCGCGCGCTGGAATATAAAAAGGAGGGAAAGGATATCCCTGTGGAGTTTACGGGTTCTGCCGTATTCCATTGCGGTCCCATCATGCAAAAAGAAGGGGATACTTGGCATCTGGTAGCGGCCGGGCCCACAACCAGTTCGAGAATGAACTCCTTGGAGCCTGAATTCATCAAGACCTTTGGAGCCAGAGCGATAATAGGTAAGGGGGGTATGTCAAGGCCCACTTTGGATGCCATGAAAAGCTACGGTTGTGTTTATCTTGCGATTACTGGGGGTGCTGCGCTATTGGCGGCAAAAGGCATTACAAGCGTGAAGGATGTGCATTGGTTGGATATCGGCATGCCTGAGGCATTGTGGGTTTTGGAAGCAGAGGGCTTTGGGCCCTTGATAGTGGCCATGGACAGCCAGGGAAACAGCCTGTACGAAAACGTGGAATCCGAGACTAAACATAATATAAAGATGGCAAAACAAAAACTGGGACTGATATGAAACTCAACGCTCTTTCCAAGCCTCTATGAAGTTATCAACTATGCCGTCCAAGAATGAGGGCCTGTAGGAAATGAGAACATTGGCAACTGCCCCCTCATCCATGACCCGATATAGAGTTGTTCTGCCCTTTTTTTTCTTCTCGATGATATCCTTTTCCAACAGTTTCTTTAGATGATATGCCAGTTTTGAAGGGGCCAAATCGAAGTTACTCGCGATTTCATTGAACTCCGAGTTCGGATTCAGCAACAGAAACAGCACCAATCCCCTAGCAGTTTCGTTTCTTAAGCATGCCAAAATCCTCTTTTCCATGCCTTTGACCTTTCCAATAATATAATAGCGTTTAAGGTTTCCATCCTGGATCGTCACCAAGATATCATGTTTTACCATGTAGTTCAATTGATAGTTCAAATTACCGCTCGATATATGAAGCCTGCGTAAAATCTCCCTGAAATGGAGCCCTGGAAAATCAGAGATAAGCTCAAAAATCTCCCTTCGGGTCTCCAAATCCAGTTCCTTGGCCATGTTCGATGTTCACCCCGTGTTCTTCCTCCTTTTATTTTTGCCTCATTACACCTAAATTGAAGGTTTTTGGGCAAAAGATATCAGGTTTTTCCTTTTTCTGTATCTTTGGAATCGGAGTCTTTTCCCCTGTTTTTTGGCGGTGATAATATGGAAAAAAATAAAAACAGCAATATGACGACATCAAATGCAAAATATAATACCAGGTTTTCTGCCACATCATCCAAACTTGTGGTAAATATGGAGATGCTCATAACCACACCCTTTACTAAAAAGAGGGCGAAAACTACGATTGTTAACAGTAATCTTTTGGATCTTTCCCTCTTATAGGCAAGAAGGTTGATAACCAAAAGCACGAGCGCTAACACACAAATAATTGCCACGGCAATTTCAACACCTTCCATTTTATCACATTCGTTGATAAGGAATTGATAATAAATAGACTTTTGGGAGATAATTGTACAAGGTGGTTAAGGTCTATTTTAACCGTGGATTTAAAGTCCTATAAAAAAATTAAAAAGGTGCTGAGAAAGTATAGAAAGCAAGCTCGGTATTGCTTGACTTGAGATACAGTTTTATCAAATCACCCTCCGCTGCGTTTTGAACGAAGAACTCATCCGCGGAATCGAGTTTACCATTGTGATTTTTATCAGAGAAAGTGCATTTGAAATTCCCGGCCGTCTCCATGATCATGTCATCAGCAAGTGTGTCTGAGGTGTTAGTGCTGTCTGAACTTGCATCTTTAATTTCGATTTTCACGTTGGATAAATCGATGTTCACATCTTTTACGTTGCCGTAATACGAGCCTGATTCCTCCGCATCCTGGCGGAAGACCATGTTTTTTGAAAGTTGGGTGCCCTCTTGGGTTGTGATGATCACCGCGAAAGATACGAATAACAAAACAAATATAATTGCAATGGCAAGCATTTTTGCATTCATAGCCTGTTTTGTGGACTTGGACTTTTTCTTGTCGGATTTTGAAGTATCATTTCCTTTGCCCATTGCAATCACTTTGATAGGTCATAATATCTATTTAACAACCACGGCCCCATAACCCACCACGTCTCTCATATCCATTACATCCCCCGAGGTGGAATACTTAAGGAGGCTGGCCTTTTTCCCGCCAACGGCCTCGATCATCGTCATTACAGGGCCATAACCGCACATGGATATTTTCAATTTATCCACGGTTTTATAGAGGGATTTTGCATCGAGGTTGATTATCGCCTCGATTGCCTTCATGTCCTTCTTTTCGGCGATCTCCTTTGGTACGTAATGGGAAAAATCCGTGGATGCCAACACCACAACATCCTTCCCTTCTATGGCCTTGGATATGATTCCCCCGATCTCCCTGGCCATTCGATATGTCTGATGGCCTATACATAACGGTACGAATTTTATGTTGGGTTTTATATATTGTAAAAAGGGTAGCTGAACTTCTATCGAGTGCTCGCTTCTATGGGCCGTAATATCGTCATCTATCACACCGGTATGAAGTTTCTTGGCCAGTTCCATATCTATTGCAACATTGCCAAGCGGTGTTTTAAATTCCTCTGTTGTTATGGCCACTGGGCTTCCAAATCCGGAATGTTTCGGCCCAATTATGATGAATGTCTCTGGAAATCCATCACTGGCCAATGCTGCACAAACATGCGCTGCCACAGGGCCGGAAAACATATAACCTGCGTGGGGGACGACCGCACCTTTTATTTTCCTTTCGCCGTCATTCAGTTTTGGTATCTCTCCTGGGCCTAAACTGTGCAGAAAGCATTCCTCTATCTGCTTCCTCAGCGCGTCCTCTCGTCCTTCATAGAACTGTCCTGCTACTGCCGGATATCTCATAATCTCCCTCCGCTTTGTCGGGTCTGATTGTCGAGGGCAATATGGTTTTTACAGTATAAAGAATTATTGATTAACGATTAGCCAGTGTACTTTATCAATAATCGATAAATGTACACAAATATATTAATATTGACTCGATTATAAAAGAGCATTTGGGAGCTTAATTATGGTGGGGTTTATCAGCTGATATTGATTTATAAATAAAAGTACTAGATTTGTAGCTAAAATGGTCAGCGTAGGTATGATGCAAGGGTGGTCACAAGATGAAGGAGCAAAAATATATGTTCAAGGTGGCCATGGTGGGTGACAGTGGGGTGGGCAAGCGTACATTGGCCAAGCTGGCCACGATCAATGTGCTGGACGACAATGTTCTAAACGATTATGGGGTGGTTTTCACATATTATTATGTCCATGCTTCTGGCGAAACTGATGTGATTTCCGCTCATTTCTCAATTTGGGATATCACCGGTCTTTTGGATGTAGGTAGTTTGCGAAATAGATACGAGCGCGGTGCTAGTGGTTTGATCGCAGTTGCTGATGCCTCAAGACGATCCACCGTGGAGAATATCGATTCTTGGATATCTCATGTCAAGGATAATCCGGACGATGTCGATATCGTCCTGGTTTTGAACAAGATCGACCTGGTTGCGAAAGACGAGCTGGACACAATTGAGAGCGTCATGAAAGGGTATGCTGATAAATATGATGCCGAATTGTTTCAGACAAGTTGTGTGGATAAAATCAATGTTCGGGAGCCTTTTTTAGGAATCAGTAAAAAACTATGCTCAAAGGTGATCGGGGAGATAGGCACAATCACTACAATTAAACCAAAAGTGGGAGCTAAGAAATCCTGAGTTGAAAAACAAGGAAGGCTGGCCGCCGATATGTTGGAACGCTACCAAGTAGATACGGATAGAGGGAGCCAATTTTGGAACCAAAGAAGAATAGAGTGGTATTCGGATAGAAACATTTATTAAAGCATAAGCATATATGCTTTATTGATAACATGCGAACGACTATTGAAATCAGGGATGACATATATCGCAGGATTGTTAGGGAATATGGCAAGCGGAAGATATCGATTACAGTAAACGAAATTCTATCCAAACATTTTTCTAAGAGAGGAAAAGATATGTTCGGCGCAGATCCTTGGCTGAAACAGGCGGATTTAAGGGATCTTAGGGATGAACATGACCGTGACGTTTGACAGCAGCGCCTGGATCGAATATTTTTCAGGATCGGATTTGGGTCGAATAGTTAAAGGTTATGTAGACACAGCGGAAACGATCTATACACCCACTATCGACTTGCTTGAAATTAAAAATAAATATCAAAGAGAAAAAAAGAAATGGAAAAGCAGAATTGATTTCATATGCGATCGATCATCAATCGTGGATATTGATACCGATATTGCATTGTTGGCCGCGGATATGAAAAAAGATTTTGGACTTTATAGTATCGATGCCATGATTTACGCATCCGCTCGAATGACAAAATCAAAACTGCTCACAAAAGATAAACATTTTAAAGAGCTTAAAGATGTGGTCATTTTAGAATAATGAGCCATATGAAGGGAACCTGTCATCGGGTTTGAAAGGGCAGGGCGCGAGTGGTTCGATGAAACGAGGTGGGGCGGTGGATGTGCAATATGGGGGGGGAAGGCCATAGTGGGGATTGGGCGAGAGATAGTGTTTATGTTCAAAGCTTATATTTCGTTAATTAGGCGCAATTTGAAAGAGCTAAGTAGCGCAATCCTTATATCGATATAAACAATCATATGGATGTGGAGATCGGGTTGAAAAGGCCTGTCTCTGATAATATGAGGTATATGCGATGAAGGTAAGTAAGATATTTAAAAAGAATAAAATATTACCTTATAATTTGGCCATGATATATCAACTGATAGTTCAGATATGGCTCATTGTAGCATATATATTGGAATTAAATAGGTTAAATCCACAGCCAAGCCATTTTTATTATTCTTTTTCAGCCATATGTTTTCCAGGAGCAATTTTAGGATTAATCATAGTTATCTTATCATTTTCTTATATGGATAAATATAAAGATGAAAGGTATTGGGTATGTATACACAGTGTGTTAATAGGGACAATATTTGCCATTGGGGCAGCATTATTTGTTTTAGTAAGAGGCTAATTTATACTTAAAATAAAGCTAGAAGCTGATCGTCCGCCTAAAAAGGCTAAACAGAAAAAAACTTCCCACACCAATTGCGGAGGGTCTTACATTACACAACTATAATGATGCCTCGAAATCCTCCATAGTCGGAGTGAAATCCTCATTCTTCTCGATAATCCCTTTGAGTTTTAAAAATTCCCTTGTCAGTATCCAGTATATGGCCGCCAGGGCCATCCTACCTTTGTTGTTGGCAGGAATGATCAGATCCACATTCCTTGTCTCATTGTTCGCATCGCAGATTCCCACCACGGGAATTCCGATATTCACCGCCTCCCTCAGTGCTTGTTGATCAGCCGCAGGATCCGTTACCATCAATACATTTGGCTCTACATATGAAGGCAGCTGAGGATTGGTTAGGGTACCGGGAACAAATCTTCCTGGCATCGCCTTGACTTTCGTGTGCTCTGCAAAGACCCTCACAGGTTTCTGTCCATACTGTCTTGTGGATACCACAAGCACCTTTTCCGGTTCGTACCTAGAAAGGAATTTCGAGGCCTCTGTCAAGCGCCGATTCGTTTGCTTCACATCCAAAACGTAAAGCCCGTCGGTTCGCACCCTGAAGATAAAGGGTTTCATGTCTGCACTTTTTTGCTGGGTGCCTATATGCACTCCTGCGGTAAGATATACATCCTCTGTTACCAACAACGGTTCAGTAATTTCCTCTTCTTCCAAATCAACCCTCCAATTCCATAAGTCCTTCCTCTATTCTGATCAGTTCGTTCAGTTTGACGGTCCGCTCCCCTCCAACTGCCCCTGTTTTAATGGCATGACAGCCGAATGCCACGGCCAGATGAGAGATCAGGCAATCCATGGTCTCTCCGCTCCTATGAGAGACGATGGTCTTATAGCCGTTCTCCTGGGCCAGTTTGATGGTCTTTATGGTTTTTGTGAGAGTGCCTACCTGATTGGGTTTTATTAAAACAGCGTTGGCCGCACCCATCCTAATGCCCTTTTCCAATCTGTTTGGGTTGGTTACGAATAGATCATCGCCGACGATGATACAACTATCACCAACTGCTTTCGTGAGTTCGGCGTATCCCTCAAAATCCTCCTGATCAAGTGGATCCTCTACGAGATATAGGCCGTAATTCTCGATCAGGTGTATTACGAATTCTATCTGTCCCTCATCATCCAATTCCCCTTCCTTGTAGTGATAGCTCCCATCGTCAAAGAGTTCTGAGGCCGCTATATCCAAACATGGTTTAATATCAATACCCATTGTATATGATACTTCCTTGCATGCCTCAGCCACAACCTCCAGAGCTTCTTCATTTTTCATCTTCGCAACCCAAGCTCCTTCATCACCTTTGCCGAGGGCACTATTAGGGAATCTCCTTTTTAAACGTTTTTTTACGGATAGGTGAACCTTAGCGTTGGCAAATATGGATTCACTCACTGTTGGGCCCATGGAGATTGCATGAAACTCTTGTATGTCAGTTCCGCCAATTGCATGCTTTCACCCCCCGAGTATGTTGCCCAAAGGGAAAGGGATGCTTTTTTCAGAGGGCCCTCCCAAGTATTCATAGAGTGGAAGCCTGGAAATGAAGGCCCCGGCCTTTGCCGCTGCAATGGATGTTGCTACGGCCACGTTACCGCCTATATTTGAGAAGTTTTCTGTTTCGTCGATTTCATGAAGTAAAGAATCAATGTTCTCCTGCTCCGTCACATCTTCTCCTATGAGCTTCGGAGCGACATTATGTCTGAAATTCTCAATGGCAAAATCCACGCCTTTCTTGGGAAAGGCCATAACCTCATTCGCACCTACACTTGCTCCGCTTGGTGCCGAGGCACTGCCATAACCGCCTTGGGTGAATATTTCCACCTCAACGGTTGGATTCCCTCTACTGTCGAGTATTTTTCGTATGAGAACGTTTTTTATGACAGACAATTCATTCCCTCAGGCTTCTCTTAGGGCATTGATCGGTATGATCCCTTTCCGATATTCTATTTCTGCTATTTCAACCACATTGAGCATATCCTTCTTTCCTCTGATCAGAAGGGGCGCGCCCATGGTGATCTGCAGGGCCCTTGCACCGATTATTCTCGCCTTCTCGAAACGTGAGTGTTTCATTTGCATCAGCTCATCTATCAGATTATCATGTGAAATGGATGGGTATACCCCTAATAAAGAGGGTGGTAATAAATGTTTTGCAGTTCTAAAAATGGGTAGGATTAAATATCAAATCCTTCATATTCAATTCCAATGCCCATGCCCAGAGAAATTCTCAACGAGCTCAAATGGCGAGAGGATAGGGATATATCCAAAGCCGAAATATGGTACCTTCACAGAGGGGCCCCCAACGATACGAAGATAATCTCCGGAAACGAGATTGTGAATTTAGAGCACTCGTTCATGGTGTTAGAGGAAGCATCGATTCCGTACCACAGGATCTTTAAAATCATTTATGAGGGCGAGATAATTTTTGAAAGGAAAAAGTAGGTAAATATGCAGATAACTTTTTTATATCATCCCATATATTCCGAACTGTAGAATAACGAAAGTGATTTCATGAGCGACTCTGAAGATAGTTTAACCCAAATCCTAAAGGGTGCGGTTTCAGACATAATGCCCCAAAGAGACCTGGTCATAGAAGCGGTTCATGATCTGGTGAGGGACGAAATCAAGCGTTACATAAGACAGAAGCTCGATGAGGATCCGGAACTCAAAAAAGAGATCAAAGAGGCAATAAACGAGTACCTCTACGCAAAAATAAAAGAGGTCAACGCAACGCTCAAGCTCGCAAAATCAGGGGCAAAGTTGGGCCTTAACCTTATCCCTGAGCACCTTAGGGAAGAAGCTTCCAAAGATATCATAAGCCTTTTTGAGAAGGAAATCGGAGAGATTCTTGGAAGAGGATTGTAACCCACCCAATCATTAAATACAAGATACATGATTTTGGGGTGTTACCGAGCCATAAGCATAAGCCCCGGTAGTGTAGCGGACTATCATCCGGGCCTGTCGCAACCC
>CP070739.1:1081295-1087612 GCA_020347705.1 Methanomassiliicoccales archaeon
CAAGCGGCTCGATGCCTGGAATGCGGCTGTAAAGCGGCCTTGGACTGCGAACTGAGAATACTTGCAACGGAGTACGATGTTGAACCTCCGATCTCAATTGAAGATCCATATTATCCCATTGACCTTTCTCACCCCTTTATTGAGCGCGATCCAAATAAATGCATCTCATGTGGCCTTTGTGTTTCCACATGCAGGGAACTTCAGGGAGTGGGCGCTGTCAGTTTATCTTACAGGGTCAACAGATTGGATGAAATTTGCGAGCACTGTGGTCATTGTGTTGCCGCTTGTCCCACTGGAACGTTGGTCTCCAATAAAGCTCTTGTACCATCACATGAGGTTAGAACTGTGTGCCCCTATTGTGGCTGCGGATGCGGAATGTATCTAGGAGTGAGAGGGGATAGGGTCGTAAATGTTAGAGGGGATTTTGAGAATCCCTCTAATTACGGAAGATTGTGCGTCAAGGGAAGGTTCGGTTACGATTTTATCAATCATCCCGAAAGGTTGACCCACCCATTAATGAAAGAGAATGGAGAGTTTGTTGAAAAAGATTGGGAAAGCACTTTGAATTTTGTTGCTGAGCGATTTGCCAAGTACAAGCCCCACGAGGTTGCCGTGCTTTCATCTGCAAGGTGCACAAACGAGGAGAACTATGTGGTTCAGAAATTTGCACGGGCAGTTCTGAAAACAAACAGTGTGGATCACTGCGCAAGACTGTGCCACGCGCCTACCGTGGCGGGACTCGTAAAGAGTTTTGGAAGCGGTGCAATGACAAATTCCATTGGAGAGATAAGAGATACAAAATGCATCTTCTCCATTGGCTCGAATACAACAGAAACTCATCCCATAATCGGTCTGGAGGTGAAACATGCTGCACAAAATGGGGCCAAGGTGATCGTGGCAAATCCCAAGAGAATCGACCTTGTTAATGTTGCTGATATCTGGCTTCAACAGAGACCGGGAAGTGATGTGGCCCTCCTTATGGGGATGTGCAGGGTCATACTGGAGGAGGGACTTGACGATCAGGATTTCTTTGAAGTGAGATGCGAGAACTTCGAAGATTTTAAAAAATCTCTTGAGGCCTTCACCCCAGAATTTGTTGAGAAAGCAACAGGGATTTCATGGGATAGGATCGCCGAGGCTGCAAGGCTCTATGCAAAAAACTCTCCGGCCTCTACTTTGTTTGCCATGGGAATCACCCAGCATACCCACGGAACCGACAATGTTCTTGCAGTGGCCAACCTGGCAATGCTCACAGGAAATGTGGGCAAGGAAAGCGCGGGAGTGAATCCCCTTCGGGGCCAGAACAATGTGCAGGGAGCATGTGATCTGGGTGCACTGCCCAACGTTTATCCTGGATACCAGAAGGTCAATGATGAGGCCGTGCAAAAGAAATTCCAGGATGCATGGGGAGTTGAGCTTGATCCCAATGTAGGCCTTACTGTGACCGAGATAATAGATGCGGCCCATTCCGGACAGATCAAGGCCCTCTATATCGTGGGTGAGAATCCCATGCTCTCCGATCCCGATATTAACCATGTAAAAGAAGCGCTTGAGAAGTTGGAGCTTCTTGTGGTAAACGACATCTTCCTTTCGGAAACCGCCCGATTCGCCCATGTCGTTTTTCCTGCAGCAAGTTTTGCGGAGAAGGATGGAACATATACCAACACCGAAAGAAGGGTGCAACGCATCAGAAAGGCCATTGAGCCAGTGGGTGAGAGCAGACCTGACTGGTGGATCATGGGTGAGGTAGCTAAACGAATGAATGCTAAAGGTTTTGAGTTTTCCAACGCCTCGGAGATTCTGGATGAGATTGCATCAGTCTCTCCAATCTACGGCGGTATTCATTTTTCCAGAATCGAGGATGTGGGACTTCAGTGGCCGTGCCCTGCCGAGGATCACCCCGGGACAAAGTTCCTGCATGAAGGCCAGTTTTCCAGGGGTCTTGGGTGTTTTCAGCCCCTTGAATATAGGCCCCCTGTGGAGCTTCCGGACGATGAATACCCCCTCGTTCTTACAACTGCAAGGATGCTCTATCACTTTCATACAGGCACCATGACCAGGAAGGTGGAAGGCCTTAATATCGTACGCCCCGAAGAAAGAATCGAGATCAATCCTGCTGATGCAAAGAAGTTGAACATTGCACATGAAGAGAAGGTGAACGTTATCTCACGCCGTGGAAAGGTCGCTGGCCGGGCCTTTGTCACGCAAAAGGTCCCTGAGGGAGTCATCTCAATGAGCTTCCACTTCTGGGAAACCCCTGCAAATGCACTTACGAACCCTGCTTTGGACCCCCAATCAAAGATCCCTGAGCTCAAGGTTTGTGCCGTTAGAATCGAGAAGACAAAAAAAAGCGATTGAGTTCCGTTTTATGACTTTGGAATAATTAATTCCCGAGCAATTCCACTTTAACCTCACCATCCAGATCGATGATTGCGGCATAGCCCTGCGAGGCAGGCCCAGGATTGACGTACGTGGTTTTTCCCTCCCTTTCGATTCCCCTTGCCTCGTGAATATGCGCCGATATCACGAGGGGCGGGGAGAATTCCGAGATTATCCTGGCCACTGACTCACTGCCCAAATCCGATGCCAGAGCGGTTTTATCGAGATGGCCCTTTGCAGGCGCGTGAACAACTAGCACTGCTTTTTCTACCATAACCTCTTTCAGTGTGTCGTATATCTCTTTCTCTGAGAGCTCGAAGGGAGTGCCGAAAGGTGTGGCATTCGAGCCGCCTAAACCCACGAAGATATGGCCTCTTTCTTCCATGCTTTTTGCGTGCAGCAAATGTGCTTGGCTATCTTCGATTGCTGCCACCACACCTTCTGGGTCGCAGTTGCCTGATATTGCCAACGTTTTAAGGGGGATGCTGTCTAAGAATTCTTTTGCCCAGGAAGGTGGGCCAAATTGGGTGATGTCCCCGGCCACGATCACGATATTGGGGACGTACTCTGAGATCAGAGAATTCACCAAATTTTTTGCCGCTTTAGCACCATGGACGTCAGCGATTGCCAGTATCCTCATTTTTACACCTCACATGAAATTAAGATTGAACCCGAAGCCCAGATCACCGTATACGAGGATATAGGTGATAACGTAACCTGCAATAGCACCAGAATTTAAAAGCGGTAAACCGGCCTGGGGATTTCCCTTCAACACGAACCTCATGAGAACCGAAAAACCCACCAAGATACCTATCATGGTGCCGATACCAACCAGGATATTACCTGTTACCCCGAACCCGGTCTGGATGTGGGGTAAGAATGAAAGGGCAGAAACGATCAGGAGGCTCGGTATGACTATATCCCCCAACCCCATATACATGGCCTCTCTCTCCTTTCCCGATTTCAGCTGCTCTTTGAGGCGGGGTTTCTCCTTTCTATAAGAATATGATAACTTTTTCGGTATCACCAGCAGCACCGGAAGGTTGAGGTCTATGACGCTGTCGGCCAGGGTTATCATATGCTTTGTCTTATACACCGAGATGGCATCGTATACAGCCAGAATGATCAAAAGTACTATAGCGGGAAGCAGGGCAAAGGTAACACCAAGTATCACGGTGGCTCCGATGGCCATCACAAGACCCACTGCATCCACGACATACCACTCAGGATATTTGTGCACCAGGAGCGTGAGGGAGAATGCGAGTATGATGGAGATCGCAACAGGCCAGATGAGGTTCGCTCCTTCTCCGAAAACTATCGTCGTATGTTTATAGCCCTCCGAAACCCCCAAAAGCACTTCTTTGGAACCATCATCCTCCAAATCTGTGCTCGAAAAACAGTATATGTCGTACTTGAAGCGTAAGTAGTAGTATCCGTTTTCGCTTTTTAGCATATCAGGTGAGATATACACCGTATCTTGGCTTACCGCGATCACATCGGGGATCGAATCGTTGTAACCTGGTATGGTGTAATGCTCCAGGTATAAGGCCGCAACCTCCAGAAATTTGGGACCCTTGCGCAGGTGCTCTTGGTTTGTAAGCCCGAAGACAAAGGGTCTTTTTTCATTGGCTGCTATTATACGATCCTCCCCATCTGGATCCCTGTAAACTGTTAGGGCCTGGATGTTATCCAACTCCGTAATCTCCAGGTCGATCTCATGGTTGGTGGGATTTACGAGGATTATCGTGGAGTTGTCGGCCGCTACGATTCTTCCATCATCCGTGGTATCGAGGAATTCTATGAGATTCAAATAAGAGGAGACGTTTATCGAATCCAAAAGAGCACCTGACTCGGTTATCTCGATATATGTGTTATTTGGCGCTCCGAATATCAGCTCTTGGGTGTTATTACCATTTAGGTCGGCTCCTGTAATCGATGGGCTTCCCCCACCCTGAATCCTTTCCCATTCCACAGATTGATTGGGGCCATCGAAAACCGTAATTGCCCCTGTGAACACCACGATCTCCTTGGATTCATCGGCATCGTAGTTCCCTATAAGAATCTGCGTGATATTGGCATCGAGCTCTTCGCTTTCCCATTCCAGGGTGTGGTTCTCACTCTCGTAGACCCTGATTTTACGATCCCCACATCCTGCCACTATTTCTACAATGCCATCATCATCCACATCCCCCACATCTAGGACCACAACTGTCTCCCCGATTTCGTTGTACCCCCATCCATCCTCAGAGGGGGGATACATCGCCATTATTGTCAGGGGCACGAAAAGGTAAACCATGGTCATGAATATGGCTGCCAGAATAAGGTACTTGATGAACTTCTCCTTCTTGCGGCGTGCTATCATCAAAATGACGAAAGTGAAGAACAGCATGAAGCCCAAGTACACAAATGCGAAGCTCGGATTCTCAATGGTCTCCCTTCCTCCCAATGCCTCAGATTCTGCTTCACTGTATATTGGTGCGATTGTGATTGCAATGACCTGTACGATTATGAACAATAATGCCATGCCGATTACACTGTAGATGTTATTCTTCAAATTTTCACAGGATTCCGAAATGAAGGTGTTATATTTAAGAGATTGGGTTGAAGTATATTGACAATTTCAGCTAAAAGATGTATATCCCCCATTTGAGGAAATTATGGGTGGGAGGAGGGGGTTAGGTGGTGGGGTAAGTAAGAAATAACACAGTGGATATGGCATGGATGGGGGAATAAGTTGGAGGAGCATTGTGGATGGACCTGAGCGGATGGGGTGAGGTAAAAAAACATAGTAGGGAGAAAAGGGTGGAGGGGCATATAGGAAAGTAAGGGCGGGTGGAGAGGACAAAGGGGAGGGGCATGAAGGAATTTAAGGGCGGGTTGTGGGGGTAAAGCGGACGGGCTAAGTTGACATCCTCGATTTTCACTCCCAAAAATCTTTTATCTAACCAATCGATTCAGATTTATGGGTTTCCTGAAGTACGTCTTGATGGCCGCGGGCCTTTTCCTGCTATTTCTGGGCCTCATTTACCTGCTTGCCACTATCGTTACAACCGGTGCGGGCCTCATTGCCGTGGCCTGTATCCTGTTATTTCTATCTTACAAACTGGAAAAGCAAAAGGCGAGCCAGCCCCGCCTCGTTTCCCAGAACGTCCAAGTCGGTGCATCAGGTGATGTGTCCATAGAGAGATTCAAATGCCGCGGATGCGGTACCGCGCTAAAGGAGAAGGACCTCAGAATGGTGGATGGGGCCGTATTAATCTCATGTCCCTTTTGCGGCAGCATATACCAATTGGAGGAGGAGCCGAAATGGTGACGAAAAGAGGCAGGCAGACAATCGTTCTTGCCGCAGTACTCCTTTCGTTTCTACTTTCTTCGTCCGTCTTTTTTATCCTTACAGCCTCGGCTCAGGAATACTCTTTCAAAGTGGATGAGGAGGCCATCACGATCACCATCCTGGAGGACGGCTCCATTGACATCGAGTACTGGATTACTTTCATAAACTACGAAAAGATGGACGGCGTGGATATAGGGCTCCCCAATGATCATTATAATTTAAACAGCGCGGAGGCACGGGTCTATGTCGACAACGTGGCCTATTCTCCCTATAGGATCCGAAAATCCCCGTACATCGACATCGGTGTGGCAATAGAGCTCGACTCCAATATTCGTAATCTCATCGAGTATAAATCAGGGGGAAAGGAATTCACAATCTATCTCAAAATCAACAATCCACATATGGTATACGAGGATGAAAAGAACCCAGGCAATGCGGGAATTCGATTCCGGCCCACTTGGTTCGATCCCAGTTTTCAACAGGGGTCCACGCGCGTAATCAGCATAATGGTGATCTTGCCACCGAGACTGAACAATACAGACTCTGTAAGATACCTGGAGGGGCACCCTTACGACTCCCTTGAATACAATCAGACCCTTTTGAG
>CP070739.1:1087712-1090346 GCA_020347705.1 Methanomassiliicoccales archaeon
GATAGTCCACTGCCTGCAGTCTGGGAAAGGGAAAATTCCAGATGTACTGAAAATTTGATTCACCCTGTTTCTTAACACGGCCACGCCAAAACGCATCTTCCTGTCTATAATTCCTTTCAATTTCATCTCCCCGACTGGTGATAAACTTATACAACTCCAGATTCGCGTTCGCAAGAATTGCCTGTTTAAATTCCTCAAACGAACCGTAGTCAGCTCCCTCAATCGCCACTTCCAGTCCTGATTTTCCTATATCAGTACGGATACGGAAGGCGACCATTGTACGCCCTTCTTTGATAAACCTCCAGTTCCCCACCTGTTGGTCGATATCGAAGCTATTCTTACCGACGGCATAATGAAATTTTGAACCAGCCACTAACATGGCATTCTTGTACTGATACCCATGTTCACCCAATATTATCCACGGCGGTCGCGGATCATAGTCGGCTACATTCTCAGGGTAGTCCTGTGTGTTGATCCACATCCGGAAGGGCACACCGTTCGGCCGGCTGTAGGTCCCAAAGTTATCATCTGAATGGATGCAGAAATTCCAAGCAATCCCACACCCACCACCAAGGCTGTAAAACTTGGTCACATAATTCCACTTCCCCGTGTTAGGTGTATAACAGATGCTGCGATTATACTCCATATTAATGTGGTAATAGTTATCCGGCTCGTCACTCAGATCACCGATATCATAGATCACATCAGGAATGCGGTAGCTGGAAAAGAAAATGCTTCGAGAGGGTTCGTGAGTTGGACGGATCGCATCCCAAAAGACATCCCAGTAGAACCGATCAACGTCCTTGGTATAACACCCTTCTCCCCCTCGTCCCAGAGCGCCCCCCCATTGATTCCCACCAAAATCCAGCACAGATTCCAGGAGGAAAAAATCGGTCATCATCTTTGCCTTCCGCTTCATCAGAGGATCTTTTGCAAACTCATACAATCCACTAAAACAATGAACATACATCCAAGCATAAAGAGGACTGTCGAACTCAACATTTCCTCTAAAAAGCCAATGATCCACAGCATTATTTATTAAATCTCGACTTAACTCAAATGTATTGTATTCGTTCCCCGGCACATACGTAGCGCCTTCCCAAGAAAAAGTGCCAATATTATTATTCGGTGGAGGATCATAGGAATAGATTGATCGAATATCCCGGTGGTCTTGACACCAAATATAGCGGGACACCCAATCAGCTATCTGGGTATTTGGATTCCCCGGGCTGTAATCCCTCGATCGACATTGCCCGTTGTAAAGTTGGACTAAGAAATTCCGGTCATCCGCACGGATAACATCTCCATATTTCAATAAAATCCAGATTAGCATGACGTGACTCTGCCACGGCCCCCAATGCCAAGCATAACCGTAGGGTGGGCCAGGAGCACTACCCCACTCGGGCCATTTTGTTCCCCAACACCGAATGATGTTGTGAATCACTTCCTTCACAGGTTTAGAAACTCTGTCCAGGTCGGTGACGTAATAGGTGTCACCATCTATCTCACCCCTTTTCATCCTCTCCAGCCAAGACCATATACGCTCGTGAAAATACCTTAACTTACCCCCTTCGGTCTCGTCTGCCAGATACTCCTGTGCCTTCCGTTCAAAAACAGTTTCTTGGGCTCTAACCACCGAAATCCCACATAAAACGAGAAGGACCAAAATACCAAACGATAAATTTCTCAAATTCATAATCACTGACACCTCCTCTTGATCACTTATTTACAAAAACGCCTCATTGGTGGACATCAACAAAGGAGAATAAAGTTTCATGATTTCTTCATAATGGAAATGAGGATCGAATATCTTCTCCGCTTTTTTTCTTGCTGCCCGACCCAGTTTAGGCAGCAATTCTTTATGCCTCAATAGATAATTGATCCAATACCGTAATTCACCCGAGTTACCAGCCTCAAACAGATATCCATCCACTCCATGCTCGATCAGCTCGGGAATACCACCTATCCGAGATCCTATCACCGGTTTCCCCATGGTAAAAGATTCGTATACAACCAATGGCGAATTCTCATACCACTCAGATGGAACAACTACAAACTCCGCACCTGACACCACAGATTTGAGGGCATTACCTTCCATCGGTCCGAGGAATGCAACGCCTTCTATACCTTCTTTTTGAGCGTATTCTTGCAAAACTTGCCGCTGAGGGCCCTCGCCGACAATCTTTAAAAACGATCGACTGACCCCCCTCATCGCTTCCAATAGAGTCAATACTCCCTTTTCGCCCGAAAGCCTCCCGTAATATAAGAAATACCCATCTGAATCGAAACGGTACGGGTAATCTTCGAGTTTAATCGTATAAAAAAGATGCCGAACCCTTCCTGGGTCAATACCACCCTCTACCAACTTTTCACCCATGAACCGACTGGGAACGAGAAAAAGATCCACATAACGACTGTAGAGCTGAAGCCATTTGTGAAGATACATCTCCAAAGCCAGTAGCAGACTCGCAAAGAACAACCCTTTGTGACATCTCTCAAACATAGCGTGATAGTAATCCCCACCCATACATTTCTCGCAAACCGATCCTTTATCCATGTGGTATAACCTGTAACTCGGACAAACATGCTTGTACGTATGAACCGTCTGCACCACAGGAATCCCCGCCCCCTTCA
>CP070739.1:1090446-1093596 GCA_020347705.1 Methanomassiliicoccales archaeon
ATCCCCTCGAGATTCCATACCCTATCTACCATGGTAGCAATAAATTTTCGTTCCTTATTCATACCCATCAAGCGAGCGATACGGGAGTTTATTCCGTCTGCCGCAATCACAAAAGACCCCTTAAAAGTTTCACCGTTTCCTGTCACCACCACACCACTCTCACCTGTTTCAATTCCAGTAACATTTGTTCCCGGAAAAATATCCACTCCGGCCGCCTTTGCATCTTCAAGGAGCCCCTTCAGCATAGCTTCTTTATCCGTTGCGATACCCACCCGGTTTTTCTCCGGTTCCTTTTTCAGTGTATCGTAGTCACCAAATCTCAACATCTTGCCTCTCGGTGAAAACAACCTGAATCCGTACATGTCCTGATAGGGTCCATCATACTTGATGGAAAACCCATTGACCGGGAAACCTATTCTTTTCGCCTTGGGATTAAATGTGAGCTTTTCTTCACATATATATTCATTAACCGGTGAAAGGGATCCTCCGTCTACACGTCTTACTCTGGTTATATTTGTTTTTCGCTCCAAAAGGGCTGTGCTCAGACCATTCTCGCCGGCTACTCTGGCTGCCATAAGGCCTGCAGGGCCACCTCCTACAATTACCAGATCATATTTCTTCGCCATAATTACCTCCTTTTACAACTTGACCACTAAAAATCAATATTACAAATTTACAGATTATGGGTTAATTAACTGCTAAACAACCCGTTCAGGAAAAAGTAAAATTAATCTTTGACCTTTTAACGCTATTATTATCGATATTGTCCTATCTCAACTGCTTGAAGCTGAAAATGCCTTGAGCTGCCAGTATACCACACTTGATGTGAGAAGAGCAAAAGAAATTGATAGATCAAGTGCACCGACAAGACAAAGAAAAGTATAATTTCCAGCTGCGGCTCTTGACATCCATGCACCTGCGGGAATAATAAGAGCAAGAAATATCAGCATACCTGGCCTGAAACACTGCCATATCCGGGGACTTACGAGCACCCTTATCCTCTTGATGTTTTTCTTGCAACTCTTGTTGAAGAGAAATATTCCCTTGAGAAAACCGGCAACAACACCCAGGATCGGTGCGGCAAATGTCCATATTGATTGAGAATCAATCAAATAAGCATTTTTAATCAATGCGCCGCCTTTGAGCAGCAAAGCTATCCCTCCCGAAAACCAAACGAAGGCAGATATTATGATCAGTGTGAGGTGAGAAACTTTCATGTTGTATACTCCTTTCTATAGGTTTAACTTGCATAAATACAACGCACCGATGATCAATGAGCAAGATAGGTTTGCAGGTAAGTCTGGATAGTCTCCAGCTTGATACCAAAACATTCCTTAATAGGGTTAACGTCGGCCACACTGTCCATAGTAAGAATCTCGATCCAGTCTGGCTGGAGGAAGCCGCCGGGTTTGATCCAGTTGATAATATAGGCAAGGGCTGTAGCCATCCAGATTGGTGTATACGAGATCTTTGGTTTTTCCCCCATGGCCTTGGCAACCATAGAAATAGCCTCATGGTAGGTGAATCGTTCAGGGCCACCAATATTGAAAATCATACGGCTGGCCTTGGAGTTCTTAAGTGCATCTACCATGCACCGGGAAAGGTCCTTGGGACTTAATGGCTGCATTATTAGAGAACCATCGCCGAGCCCCCGAACATGACCCTTCATTATCTGAGGTTTGAAGACCTCGACGAAGTCATGGAAGAGACCTGAGGGACGAAAAACAGTATAATCCAGATCACTCTTTTCAAGATACTGTTCTACAGCCCTTTTCGCTAACATAACTTTTGCTTTTTTTGCCTTATCCACATTGAGTAGGCTCACATAGACTACCTTCTTCACTCCCTGTTGCACAGCCACTTCAAATAAATTGATATTACCCTGGCGATCAACGCTGTCAAAAGTATATGGATGATTCTCCCGCCAGAGGCCAACGGTGCTAATAACTCCTACCACACCATCCATAAGTGGAGCAAGTGTTTCCTTCCTTGTAACATCTACCTTCACCTTTTCTAGGCCGGGATTTTTAATGGAATCCAGACGATCCGTTTTCAGGTCCGCTCCTAGGACGTGATAACCCATTTCAAAAGCGGTTTCAACTACAACGTGGCCCAGGTGGCCGTTGGCACCTACGATCAAAACCTTCTTGCTCATTGCTACCTCCCTTTTGGTCACTTTTTACTTCCCTCCTCACCGGCAGCTCGCGCTGCCAGAAGTCCTGCAGGCCCTCACCTACAATGACTACATCATACTTAGAAGTCTTAATGTCTCCTCTCACCTCTTATTAAAACTATAATGTTGTGTCTATCCGTGTGCTTTTCCTCTCTTAATTCTCATACTTCTTGAACGAAAGGCGCACTAATAGGACATATCTCATCACATATCCTGCACTCACAACACTTTTCAGGGTCTGTCGTGACCTTATCATCTACCATCAAAATGGCAATTTTTGGACATAAATAAGTCAATACACCCTCCACCCATGAGATATTCATCTGTATTTATGTAACCATAAGCTTTCCCCCTTATTCTGGGTAAGGATAGATTTTAGTGTAAAAATTTTGAGTGAAATAAAAACTATCGCCCCTGCACCATGAAACAGTTGCTAGGTTAGGATGGGGAAATCATAAGATAAGCCTTATGGTAGATAAAATGGAAAGATTTAAGGTAGAAGGTAATGATGATAAGATTGGAAGTTCCTGTGTAGTCCTTGATTGAACAAAAAAACCAGTTTGGTTGTTATTAGATAATTTTGAGAAAGTAAAATTTAAACCTTTCTTGAAATTCTTCTGTGATATCTTTGTTCCTGTTTTAAGGGTAACATCATGTCTGATATTGTCACCAAGTTCGTGAATTGAAGGACACATCACCAAGTAAATGAAAGAAGCTATGAACAGAATATTGTGAAATATCTTATTTAAATTCATAAATTTAACCTTTTAGTTAATAATTCTTGGAATTAATGTTTTGGTAAGGCTTCATTTTCAATTAGATTCATCAGGTACAACAGACTTTTCAAGTATTTTACAGACCTTATCTAATGAGTTTAACAATTCCATTCTATCATTTTCACCCAGTCTGGAGAAAATGGAGCGGGCTGTTTTACGTCTGTTTGCCAAAAATTGAGCTCTAACCTTTTTACCTTTGGG
>CP070739.1:1093696-1096438 GCA_020347705.1 Methanomassiliicoccales archaeon
GCGGAGCTATGCGCTGCGCTTCATAAAATTGCTCTGCTACCCTGCGCAATTTTATACAACGCGGCTCCGCCGCTATATGAAATTTTGATGGAGTTAAAATTTCATTGAAAATCATAGTTGATTATCGTGAGAAGACCTCTGGTCTCATTGATTTACTGAAGGGTGAAGGCATTCAAATTGAAATTAAAAAGGTATCTTATGGCGATTACATAATCAATGATTCGATTACAATTGAGCGAAAGACTGCCAGGGATTTCCTAATTTCCATCATCGATGGGAGACTATTCGATCAATTATCCAAACTCAAGAGATATTGTATCAACCCTATCCTTCTTATTGAAGGTAACCCTTTCAAAACAGATCTCAGTTTTGATGACATGGCCATTCGAGGAGCCCTTATATCGGCTCAAGCCATTTGGTATATTCCCGTAATATATTCTCGCACCAAAGAAGATACCAAAGATATCATCGTGATGATTGGCAAGCAAGAAGAAGCCTGTATGGATGTGGTCCCGTTGCGAGGAGGTTATCGGCCCAAGAGACTAAAATCAAAACAGTTATTCATTTTACAAGGCCTTCCTAAAGTCGGTTCCACGATGGCTAAAAGATTATTAAAGCATTTTAAGTCTGTATCAAATGTCATGAATGCTACTGTAGAAGATTTAATGAAAATTGAAGGTGTCGGTAAAGTCTCGGCTACAAAAATAAGGGAAGTCATAGATGCTCAAATGGACTAAAGCGGCAGAGCCGCGTTCTATAAAATTGCGAAGCAATTTTATTAAGCGAAGGGAAGGAGCGAAGCGATGAAGGCATTAATCACGGGTGGAGCAGGTTTTATTGGATCGCATCTGGCTGAAAGACTATTGGAACTCAATTACGAGGTATTTGTTATTGACAATCTGTGGACCGGTAATCTGACAAACCTGGAAAAGATTCAGGACAATAAGAGGATGCATCTGGTCATCGATACCATATTGAACGAGTCCGTGATGTGTGAGCTGATATCCAAAGCAGACCACATCTTTCACCTGGCCGCAGCCGTGGGGGTGAGGAAGATTATGGACCATCCTGTGGAGACCTTGGATATTAACGTAAAGGGAACTGAGGCCGTTTTGAGGTTGGCCAATCGTCTCAAAAAAAAGGTCCTCATTGCCTCAACCTCGGAGGTTTATGGGCGACACATGGAACATTCCCTCTCAGAGGATGACAACCGGGTCATGGGGAGTGTCAAAAAGAGGCGCTGGGCCTATGCATGTTCGAAGACGTTGGATGAATTCTTGGCGCTCGCCTACTTCGAGGAGAAAAAATTACCTGTGGTGATTGCTCGATTGTTTAATACGGTCGGTCCAAGGCAGACTGGTGAATACGGCATGGTGCTGCCCAATTTTGTCCAGAGCGCTCTTCTCGGTAAACCGATAACGGTTTTCGGTGACGGCACTCAAAGCCGTAGTTTTATTCATGTGAAAGACGTGGTTGAGGCTATGGCGAGATTAATGGTGGAGCCCAAGGCAGAGGGGGACATATTCAATGTAGGGAATCATCATGAGATCACCATCAAAGATCTGGCCTTTAAGGTCAAAGAGATGACAGGGAGCAATTCAGAGATAGATCATATTCCTTACGAAAAGGCCTATGGGCCTGGCTTCGAAGACATGGAGCGCAGATGCCCCGATACTGAGAAGATAGAAAATTTAATAGGGTTTCAGCCCGCCTACCATCTGGAGGCCATGATACAGAGCGTTATTGATTATTTCAAAGAATAGATAAAGCCATGATCTGCTTGATGGAGTAATGAGGATAATACTCTATCAGGGAATACGAATAACCCACACGGAGTTCTAATAATAACGGAGATTATCATGAAAAAGGCGTTGATCACAGGAATAACAGGGCAGGATGGCGCTTACCTTGCGGAGTATCTGTTGGGAAAAGGGTACGAGGTCCATGGAATCAAGCGCCGCTCCTCCTCCTTTAACACTGCGAGGGTTGATCACCTCTATAAAGATCCTCATGAGGAAGATGTTCACTTCTTTATGCACTATGGGGATCTCACGGATGCCACCAATTTGATACGAATTGTCCAGGAGGTTCAGCCGGTCGAGATTTATAACCTGGCAGCCCAAAGCCATGTGAAAGTTTCTTTTGAAACAGCAGAATATACGGCGAATGCGGACGCGCTTGGAACGCTCCGACTGCTTGAGGCTATCAGAATTTTGAACATGACGGATCACGTGCGTTTCTATCAGGCCTCTAGCAGTGAACTTTACGGCATGGCTCAGGAATTCCCGCAGAATGAAAAAACTCCCTTTTATCCTCGTAGTCCCTATGCCGCCGCCAAACTGTACGCCTACTGGATCTGCGTAAACTACCGTGAGGCTTACAATATGTTTGCCTCCAACGGTATCCTTTTCAACCATGAATCGCCTATCCGAGGGGAGACCTTTGTCACTCGGAAGATCACGAGGGCAGTGGCCCGCATGAAACTAGGCCTTCAGAGAAAACTTTACCTGGGAAATCTCAATGCAAAGAGAGATTGGGGTCACGCAGTGGATTTTGTCAGGGCCATGTGGCTTATACTCCAGCAGGATGAACCGGATGATTACGTTATCGCCACAGGGCAGTCTCATTCGGTGAGGGAGCTTGTGGAATTGGCTTTCAGAGAGATTGGTGTGGAGATCGAGTGGAAAGGGAAAGGCGTGGACGAGGTAGGTGTTGTTAGGAGTTACGACTTACGAGAGAGGA
>CP070739.1:1096538-1104036 GCA_020347705.1 Methanomassiliicoccales archaeon
AATTAATACCATTAAAAAGCACCCCGGTATAACGCAGAAGGAGCTTGCAACCAAAACCAAGATAAATCGGTTAACTATTAGGAAAAATATACGTTTTTTAGTTGAGAAGGAAAGGATTACTACTACAAGAATGGGTAACGAAATTCATCATTCTTATATTTTCCCCGAAGAACTTGAAAAAATCAAAACGCTAAGGTTGTTAACTAAATTAGTGCAGGGGAAGATCGATGAAGAAACTTATTGGGATCTGAGGCGCAATTTTATTGGGAGAGATGAAAAACAAGATACAAACTAGAGGTTCCGGTGATTTTAAACTTAAGTTTATCTTGTGGAAGACCACAATGGGGTCGTCCCTCGACGAAAACAAACTCACCCAAGTTGCCTTTCCCTCAAAATCAAACAAACATCTAAATATTAGAGTTTTATATAAAATAGCGTATATCGGAAACACTCTATTTTAACCGATACCGATATTGAAATCGATGCCTCATTGTTGGAGAGGATCGATAGAAAAAAAAGAATCCTAGATTCGAAAAGACCTCTACCAAAAGATGCGGTAAATCGCCTTCAAGAGGATATGCGACTTTTACATACCTATCACTCCAATGCAATCGAGGGTAATACATTGACTTTACAAGAGACCAAGCTTGTTGTTGAAGAGGGTATTACCATAGGTGGAAAATCTCTTAAGGAGCATTTGGAGGCCACAGGAAATGCCATGGCATTTGAAAGGATAGTGGAACTTGCGAAAGCAAGAAAAAAGGTCGATTTGGTCGTTGTATTAGAACTCCATGAGATCGTTAGCCGAGGATTGTTAAAAGATGCCGGAAGATATAGAACACAGAATATCAGAATTGTAGGTGCCAAAGCAAGACCTCCTGATTTTTCTAAAGTTCCGGCTCTTATGGATGAACTTCTCAAAGAAGTGTCAAGGATGAAAAGCCATCCCCTTGTAAAAGCTGTACATCTACATCACAAATTAGTGGCCATACATCCATTTTCTGACGGTAATGGTCGTGTGGCAAGGCTTGTTTCGAATCTAATACTGATGAGATCTGGTTACCCCCCTGTGGTCCTGAAAAAGGAGGAGAGAAAAAAGTACTATAACAGCCTAAGAAAGGCTGATTCGAAGAACCTGGGTCCGTTTGGTAACTTCGTAGCAAGAGCCCTTGACGAGTCGCTTACCATCTATATCTCCATATTCGGCGGGGAAGATGAGCTCTTACCGCTTTCCGAACTGGCTAAGGACACCTCTTATTCCCAGGAATACCTCAGCTTGAGGGCGAGGCAGGGAGTACTTTCAGCTGTCAAGATGGGCAGGACATGGCACTCGACAAAAAGGAGTCTGAAGGAATATATTGAAAGATATGGGCGATGATAATAATAAGATGTGCTGAAGGTGTAGAAATCCCGAATCTCATAACCTACTTGAATAGGGCAGTATTAATCGTTTTTAGAGCCTTTCTTATATGAAATGAAAAAGCTCCATGGGTTATCTTCATCCTCTTTGCCAATTCCCGCAAATTCGCTCGCCTGGGAATATCGAAGTACCCATTCTGAACCGCCATCTTCATGCATTCGTACTGCCTTAGTGTAAGTTCTGATAAAAGTGCCCTTCCTTTGATGTGGTAGTCCTTCACATATTCAACTCGAAATGTGATCCCCAGATCGGATAAAAAATCCATGTATTTTTTCAGGTTTTCTCTTTTCCCGACGACCTGCTCGTACACGTAATCCCGTCTGTAGACCAGGGGATATTCGATGAAACAGTGGAATTGGGTTATCATAACCTCAATGATATCTGAGTAGATGGGTAGATGGTGACCCACGGCCATGTAAATGTATTTGTTCCCTTCATGGGACATTTCATGAACCTCATCGAAGAACTCGAACTTTTTTATCAAATCCATATCAGGATCTTGTTTCCAAACGACTTCCGCCAAGACGAAAAATGTCTTGGAACTGTCTATCAACGCGTTGGTCACAACTACCTCCTCGAAATGATCGAACAATTCCTCGTAACCGAGATCATATATATCATATGGATCGAAGCTCAATTTCGCGATGGCCAGTTCTTGCATAATATCACAAGGTATACATGTATACCAGGCTATATATGTATTATTATCTATATAATGTTTGTAATGAAAAATACGAGGAAGAGGATTGCGATAGTTGGGGCCGGAACAGCTGGTTGCACGTGTGCATCGATTCTGGCCGATTCACATGAGGTGGAAATCTTCGAATCTTCCGCTAAAAACGAGCCATCTCGCCCACTCCAAATGGAAGGTGCTTTGCATTACCTGGACAACATACCCAATCTGAGACCTTCCTATGAAATCTCGAAACTCATTCTGTCTTCGGAAAATGAATCCTCGACATTCGAAGGGAGCCTCGGCTATCTTTATAAAATTGGTGGAACCGAAGGTGTGGAAGTTATATTAAGAAAAGCGGTTGAAAGACGAGTTAAAATAAATTATTCCACGAAGATCAAAAACCTCGATATGTTGTCGGATTGGGATATCATAATAGCAGCTGACGGATTCCGATCCAAAATCGCCTTAATGGCCGGTATGAGAAAAAAGCGACCTGAGGTAACAGGCCTCGGATTAGGGTTTACGGTGAAGGGTGATTTTACACCCGGTAAAACATTTTCCTTGTTTGACAATAGATACGCACCTGGCGGCTACCTTTATCTTATTCCGATCAACAGGAAGACGGCCAGCCTGGTCTCGGCCTCCATCGGAACCGATTTCAAACCCAGGATTTTAAGGGATAGACTTAGGAGTTATGCTGAAAGGATAGGGCTGGAGATAATCGATGAGTGGACAGATATGGAAAAGTGGTATGAGTTTCATTCGTACCAGAGGGGTAACATCTACGTCATCGGAGGCGCCGCATCGTTCACAGACAGGACCTTCGGCTTTGGTCTGAAATATTCCATGGAATCCGCAAAATTGGGTGCTGAGGCTATAATGAAAGAAAAGAGCTACCATGATCTGTTGGTTAATCTCTTAAAAGAACTCGATTATTGGGAAAGAATCGGCAATGTATTTGTCAATACCACCAATAAAGAGAAGGACTTATTTATCAGACTCGCATCAAATCCCTTTGTCAAAAAAAGAATAGAGAAAGGGAAATCAATTCGCCCATACTTCAGCTTGTTAACAAGATATTTAAGGCTCCGAAAAGGCATCCCCTTGGGTTCATATTCATCGAAGAATCCCACTCCGTATCCATATTATTGATGGAACTTAACTCGACGCAACTTCCCCTAAAAACACACTGATATCGGCGACATTTGTACCGGTGGGCCCGGTGATAAGCAATCCACCGCAATCCTTAAAGAATCCATAGGAATCGTTGTTTTCCAAAAAGGTGCCCATATCGTACCTCCTTGCCCTTGCGGTTTCTAGAACTGTTTTATCACCTATCGCTCCAGCGGCCTTCGTGGTCCCGTCGATTCCATCCGTTCCGCAGGATGCTAAAATACCTCGCTTTATTTTTTGTAGCCCTGCTAAAACGAACTCCTGATTTCTACCACCTCGCCCACCACCTTTTACTGTCACGGTTGTCTCTCCACCACCGACTATCAATTCACCTTCAGTTTCCATGAAGGCTTTAACTGCGAGGCGTGCCTCTCCGTGAAGGTACCCTCCAAATCGTGTGGCCTTATAACCCAAAGAACGTGCCCTTTTGAGCATTGCTTCTTGTGCCCTGTCGTTATCTGCAATAATATGGGTCTTCACATTACGAAAGTATTTCTTCTCAATTGGTCTGTAACTTTCGATATTTTCGAGAGTGTGACCATCTAGTTTTTCTTCTAGGTCGTATTTTTTTACAACGTCTTGAGGCTTTATTCTAAATGGATCCTCCACGGTAGCACCCGAAGCTATGTCCTCCAAATTGTTGCCTGGAACATCGGAAATAACTATATTGATCACCTTTGCAGGATAAGCAACCCTGGCCAATCCACCGCCCTTACTGGAGGATAAGGCCCTTCTTACTGAGTTCATTTCATGAATATCTGCTCCAGATTCTAAAAGGAGTTTATAGGCATCTCTCAGGTTCTCTAACTCTGTATTCTCCTTCGGCACCTCGAACATGGACGAGCCACCCCCTGAGATAAGGCATACTAGAGTGTCCTTTTCTTTCAGTTCCTCTGCAATCGCAAGGAGTTTCCTTCCACTATCCAGCGAGGTCTCATCAGGCAAAGGATGAGCCCCAGAAGAAATACCTATTTTCGATTCAGGCGGTGATTTTTCTTCCTCTGGTAGTGAGATTATATGGCCCCCCAAAATTTCCCCTTGATAGTTATTTTTAAATGCTGAAAACATTCCCAGCGATGCTTTTCCCCATCCAAGGACGGTAAATTCGTCCGGTAACTTCAATACTTTTGTTGCGAACGCATCTCCTACAGCTTTTTCTGGTAAAACAGATAAAATCCCGGCCTCAAGTATATCCAAAACATGAGATCTACCTGTAGCTTCACCATCTATGTCCAGCAATTCCCTTTGATTCTGAAAAATGCTCATGCTCCCAATACCTCGGGATTTACTATATGATTGGGCCTTTTGCCTACCAATACATCTATCACAGCAGAAGCCGCCATCTCAGCCATCTTGGACCTAGTCTCTAAACTGGCGCTGCCCATATGTGGTGCCAGCACAGCATTATCGAGTTTAAAGAGCTCTGGATTGACATTAGTTGGCTCACCCCAAAATACATCGAGCCCTGCCCCGCGTATCTTTTTCTCTTTCAATGCTTCAATCAAGGCCGGCTCATTCACAACCTCGCCTCTTGAGGTGTTTATCAGAATGGCCGTGGATTTCATGAGTGCAAGCGCCTTCTTACCAATAAGGCCTTTTGTTGCAGAAGTGAGAGGCACATGCAGTGTTACAAAATCAGAATTTTTTAATAGATCATCCAATTCAACATACCTTACACCCAGTTCCTGTTCGACCTCTGGTTTCCTACTGGAGCTATGATATAATACCCTCATATCAAAACCCAAGGCGCGCTTGGCAACCAGCATGCCGATTCTTCCCAATCCGATTAAACCCAATGTCTTGCCGTGTATATCCGTGCCCAGCATCAACTCGGGGGCCCAGCCACTGAATTTACCTTCACGCATGAACTTATCTCCTTCAGGAATGCGCCTTGCAGTTGCGCAAAGCAGTGTGAAGGCCAGATCGGCAGTGGTCTCGGAGAGGACTCCGGGGGTGTTGGTGACTATGATACCTTTTAAGGTTGCATAATTCACATCGATATTGTTGTAGCCAACAGCGTAGTTTGAGATTATCTTCAGGTTTGAGCCGGAATCGATGATCTCCTTGTCTATGGTATCTGTTAACAGACAAACAAGTGCATCTGCATCCTTAACACCGGATATAATTTCCTCTTTGGTAAGAACCCTGTCATAAGGATTGACCTCTACCTTGTATCTTATATTCAACATCTTTATTCCTGGCTGCGGAAGAGCCCGTGTGACAAATACTTGCTTCATAAAACAGCAGAATGCAAAAGAGGGTTTAAAAAGTTGCGTCTCTTCGGGTTTGCCCAATCTATTCCTCTTTGAAAGCAATCTTTTCAAAATAAAAAGAGAATCGCAACACCGCATACGGCAACCAAAGCCCCTAATATCCCTCTTGAGGTCGTCTTTTCCTAGTAAAGGAGCCAAACCATGGGTATTATGATAACAGGTGTTAGAGCCATCAGGGTCATGGCAATACCAGCTAGGGCATATGTCACAGCCACCATTGAGAGCCAGACCCCTAGAAACGGCCCCACAAAGGCTCCTGCCGAAGTCAGTTTTACAGCACGCCTATCTGAAAGGCCGGATTTCATCTCATGTAACTTGCCCATTGCAATAATGCAGACCCAGACAAAAATCGCTCCTACTACCATCCGAATCAAGGCCGCAGAAAGAGAATCCAATGGAACTGAGGGATCATCCGCCACAGTTACCATCCCGTACTTCGAAATGACAAGACCCACTCCCTGTCCAACAGCCCCTATTATTCCAAGAAGGATCCCCAATTTCTTTTTCTCAGGTGCAATTTTGTAATCGTCTGGGTCCTCCTTCTTTTCAAGAATCACGATTATGATTCCAATAAGGGTGACAGTGATACCGATTGCAGACCAGATTCCTAGACCCTCGCTGAGTACTATAAAACCCGCAAACACCGAGCACACCGGGGCCAGGGCCATGAGAAGAAGTGATCTCTTTGGACCTATGATCACAAAGGCGGCAAACAGTGCAAAGTCACCTATTCCAAGACCAACGATACCGGATATTCCCATCCAGAACCACTGGGCAGAATTCGCAGCTGGGAGAATTGTACCGAAAAAGATTATATGTGTCAGTCCTAGGAATACACAGGCAAGAAGTATCCGAAAGGCATTGACACTGATTGCGCCTATGCGCTTTCCTGCTGCTGTAAAGAGAATCGAGTTTGCTGTCCAAAGAACAGCAACAATGATTGCTGCTGTTTCTCCGAGTAGTGGTGGGGCCATGGATGCACCTTGTTTAGTAACATATTAAATTGTATTCGATGTTCCGTCAGGTTATAGAACTGGCGTAATGGATACGACTATAAATAGGTTGATATTACAAAAATATCTGCTCACCTTATGTTCTCTTTGCTACCAAATCCGAGATTTCTTTTATATCGGCATCGGTCTTAAATCCAGTAGGGGAAAAGTGTGTTTTGCATGCTGAAAAATCCTGTTTTTTAAGCCTTTGCACCATGTCTTCCAATGAGAGCGGTTGGGTCTTTGTCAGACTCGCGATTTCGTTTTGATCATAGAAATAGGGGGGCATGTCGGCTTCCTTTAGCCACAGCTCTAAATACTTCTTCATTCTCTTTGCAGTGCCAAGGCTTTCATTTACCTTCATCTTCTTGAGGTAGGTCTTGTCATGAAGAACTCCGATCCAAAGGGGCCCTGCAATCTGTGCGCTGCCTAATTTTTTGGGAATTTCGACTACCTTCCTGCGATCTTTGGTCTTTGGATCCCAAACGAGGTACCCTACATCCTTTAAGGTCGAATCCGCTTTCTTTGCCCCTTTATCCAGGGTGAAATGAATTCTTATGTAGTGGTCTGCAAAGAAGGACAAAATCGGTTTCAAAGCTATTTCGTACTTGGCAGCAAGTCTTACACAATGACCAGCCAGTATCCTAGTTGCTGTCTCCTTTGAAAAGCTCGTTCTAAAGGGCTGCGCATCGTACCTTCTCATGCAGGCTTTCTTTGGCGAGCCGCATAAGGATGCTGTATCTGTCGCTGTAACCGCAAGCATCCCGTTTTTTCGAAGGCATTGCAGTGAAGAATCGATATAGGAAACAGGCGAGCCAAAGGGATCGATATCCACGTAATCAAAATCCTCCTCGGATGTCAGGGTGTTCATCTTCTTCCTCTCAGCCAAGCAATTTTCCAGGGCGTTTTGCGCTATATTCTTTTCAATAACCTCCACTGCTTTTGGATTGTGATCGTTTATAGT
>CP070739.1:1104136-1112419 GCA_020347705.1 Methanomassiliicoccales archaeon
AAACTAGTTGGGACTTTGAGAAATGATATGCTTGAAGAAGATCCTTTTTTCTTTTATCCTATTACATTTGTAACAGATAGTGAAATAATTAATACAAACCGTTTGTCAGGATTTTTCTCCTTAAAGGGGAAGACAAAATTTATTCCATTTGATATCTCACTAGATGAAAAAGATTCGATTTCTATAGACACACATTATTGGCTTGTTAAAAGCACTATTTTACTTAAAGGAAAGGCGCGAACCTCCAATTTTAATGGAATAGTATGGTCGAATAGGAAATTCTATTTCCCTACAAATCCAAGATTTATTACGAAAAACTCAGGGTATCTAACATTCAAAATAATAAGAACACCAGGAGACCGTAAACTCCATAGAGGACCTCCTGAAGAATGGGAATTTAAAATCGAAGGCCAAGATGTGGATGTAAAAGGCTTAGGTTTTCCTTTCTGGAGTATAGGTCTCTTACTTTCGGTCAAACCTTTCCAAATTATTATTGCGTATAATTTAGTAAAAAAGGATTTTCAAATCTGGAAAAGCCTACAAAAATATTTTCCTTTTTAACACGAAAACCTTTATTAAATCAAAACAGCATTCACAATCCCGCCTCAAAAAATCGTTTTCTGATGAGAAACATCGGGGGAGATTTCAATGGACAAGAAGAAGATCACAGTCATAGGTGCAGGCACCATGGGTGCAGGAATCGCCCAGCGTCCATCCCAATCAGGTTTCGAAGTATGGATGGTGGATGTAAAGGATGAATTTATAAAGAAGGGATTTGCAACCATCGAAAAAACCCTACAAAAGGGCGTGGAGCTGGGCAAGGTCACTGAGGACCAGTCAAAACAAATCATAAAGAACATACACGGTACTACGAATATGGGGGAGGCCGCAGAGGGAGTGAGCCTGGTTGTGGAGGCGATTTTTGAGGACCTCACCGTGAAAAAGGAACTGTTTACCAAGTTGGACGGACTGTGTAAAGAGGATGTGATTTTCGCGTCCAATACCTCGTCTCTCAGCATAACAGAACTTGCCAAGACCACAAAACGGGAGGACAGATTCGCAGGACTTCACTTCTTCTATCCGGCCGCAATAAACAGACTTGTCGAGGTCATAGCAGGGGAAAAAACATCCCCCAAGACCATGGATAATTTAATGGATATCTCCCGCACCCTGGGAAAAATCCCAATCAAGGCCAAGGACGCCCCAGGTTTTGCAGTCAACAGGTTCTTTGTTCCCTGGCTAAATGAGGCATGCAGGATGCTCGAGGATGATATGGCCAATATCCCAACAATAGACAAGGCCGCAAAAGAAGCCTTCGGAATCGGTATGGGTCCCTTCGTGCTCATGAACGCAACAGGCATTCCTATTGCATATCATTCCCAGGAATCTCTTCATAAGGGCCTGGGCGATTTCTATAAACCAAGTGCGAAACTCAAGCTCCAGTTCGAGTCCAACGAAATATGGGATTTGACCGGGGAAATCCAAGAGGATGCGATAGAGTCTGTAAAAGAGCGCTTTTTAGGTGTAATGTTCGGTGTGGCATGTCAGCTCGTGGAGGAGGAGGTGGCCTTAAAAGAGGACACCGACCGCGGGGCCACCATCGGTTTGAGATGGGCCGCGGGACCCTTTGCGATGATGAACGAAGTCGGAATCAAGAAATCCCTGGACTTTGTCAACGCAGTAGCCGAGAAATCGAAAGGTACCTTCAAGGTCCCTGATATACTGAGAAAACAGGCAGAGGGAAATAAACCTTGGGACCTTAAGACCGTCCGGGTAACGAAGTAGAATAAAATTGCCATCATCACCATGGACAGACCTGAGGCCCTAAACGCCCTCAACTCGAAGGTGCTCTCCGATTTAAAGGATATAACCAGACAGGTGGAGCAGGATAGAGAAATCACGGCCGTCATAATCACAGGAGAAGGAAAGGCCTTTGTCGCAGGTGCTGATATAAAGGAGATGCTAAAGAAGAATCCCATCGAAGCAAGAAAATTCACTCAACTGGGTCAGGCCGTGTTCAGAGACATCGAGAATATGAACAAACCTGTAATCGCAGCCGTGAACGGAGTGGCCCTGGGCGGAGGATGCGAGCTCGCTTTGGCCTGCGACATCATACTAGCTTCAAACAAGGCAAGGTTGGGCTTCCCTGAGGTGGGTTTGGGCATACACCCAGGCTTCGGCGGGACGCAGCGGCTGCCGAGACTGATTGGAAAGGCGAAGGCCAAGCAGATGATATTCACGGCCGATATCCTGAGTGCTCAGGAGGCCGAGCAGATGGGATTAGTGAACAAGGTAATCCCTCCTGACAAACTGCTTGAGGAGGCAAGAAAGATGGCCGAAAAAATCGCAAAGCAGGCCCCCATTGCCATTCGCCTTGCAAAATCGGCCGTGAACAAGGGATGCGAGATGGACCTTGATACAGGTTTGGCATACGAGGTGGAGTCGGTTTCCATGACCTTCGCTACAAAGGACAGCAAAGAGGGTATGAAGGCCTTTACTGAGAGAAGGAAACCGAAGTTCGAAGGAAAATAGGAGTGATAGGTATGGTAAGAATTCTGGTATGCTACTTTTCGGGATCAGGAAACACGCAGAAAATGGCCGAATTCATAGCAGAGGGAGTGGGGGCCGAAGGTGTTGATGTGGACGTAAGGAATGTTGAAAACGTCAACTGCGACGAGCTATTGGATTTTGACGGGATCATCTTGGGCTCCCCTACTTACTACGGAACATGCGCGGCTCCCATTAAGGAGCTCATTGATGAAAGCGTGAAACATCACGGCAAACTGGACGGCAAGGTGGGAGGAGCATTTTCCTCCAGCGCAAATATCGCGGGCGGCAACGAAACAACGATAATGAACATCTTGCAGATGCTCATGATTCACGGAATGATAGTAAAGGGCCATCCAAACGGCAGCCATTACGGCCCAGTGGCCGTTGGAGCCCCCGATAAGAATGCCGAAGATGAGTGTATCGCCTACGGCAGGAGCATGGCAAAACTGACAAAGAAGATAACAGGTGAGTGAAAAATATGTTCGAAAAAAGAGAATATAGGATGTATCAAGGTGTGAGTAGGGAGGCCATATATCCGCAAATCTGCGATTTCTGGGCAAGACAGGGATTTTATGTGGCTCAATTATCGCCTTTCCAGATCCACGGTCAAAGCTATCATCAAAAAATCGGATTGAGAAGGGAATTTTATCTGTGGATCGACGAGCGTCAGGGTGCTTCATACATCGACCTCCAGTTCAATGCCAAAATCACCGACGAAGGGCTCATCGGAGGGGCGGCCGCGGCCGTGATATTTTGGCCTGTTGCCTTGGTGGGAGGAGCAGTTTCCTACAAGGAGTTTGAGGATGACGCAAGAAATTTGATGGGGAGCTTCTGGGCCTACGTGGATCAAATCGCCAACAAAAGCGGTGTTACGGCTGCTGCACCACCACCTGCTGCCCCGCAGCCCCAAACCCAGGACACGACACCCTGCAAGGGATGTGGAGCCATATTAATTAAAACATGGAAGGCCTGCCCGTACTGCGGTAAGGCCATGGATTAGGATTCGGTGTTGTTCGAGACCCTTTTCGCCTCTTCGAATCCCAATTCAAAGGCCCTGATGTTGGCATCCATAAACCTCGAAGGTACGTTCTCCTTTATGGTTTCTTTTAATGTGTCTATTCTTACAGGCAGGTTCTTACAGGCACCGAAGAGCGCTCCCAGCATGATGATGTTGGATACGATGACTGGCAGACCTGCTGAGGAGGCCATCTCCTCGGTGTCCAACCTGACGAGCTTTTTGCCTATGCCTTCGAGATTGCCTAAAAGTCCCTCCAAATCAGGATACTCATTTTCTCCCGCAGATTCTGTGTGCGGGTATATGGGATTCACACTGGTTACTATGGTCGTTTTTTCTGAAGCCATATCAAGGTGTCGGTAGGTTTCCACAGGCTCAAAACCCAGGATCATGTCGGCTTCGCCTTTTCCGATCATCGGGCTGTGGACATCACCGATGCGAATCTTTGAGACCACCATACCGCCTCTTTGGGCCATACCGTGAATTTCGCTAACCATTACATTTAAACCCGATTTTAAGGCGGCCTCTCCTATTATTCTCGATACCAAAATAATGCCCTGCCCGCCCACCCCCACAACGACAAGATTCTTGCAACCTTCTTCATTCATGGGCTTTCCCCTCCTCTTTTTTGTCGACCCTTTGAATCGCACCCGAAGGACAGACCTCTGCACACACTCCGCATCCTACACAAAGGTGCGGACTTATTCCAGGGAATTCATCCTCTCCAACACTTGACGCAGGACACCCGAAATTTGATGTGCATGTATAGCATTGAATGCAGGTGTCTTTATCAACATCATATTCGACGATTTTCTCCCCCATTCTCCGTTTCACTCTGTATTCGACCAAGGCGCAGGGATGCCTGGCGATAACAACCGAGATCGTTGGATTTTCTAATGCTTCTTTGAAGGCGTCCATGGTTTTTTTCAGATCGTACGGGTCCACTACCTTGACAGATTCCACGCCGCAGCCCTTCACCACTTCGAATATATCAATACCCTTTGCATTCCTTCCCTCCCCTCCCATCTCCACTCCTGGGTGAGGCTGAAATCCAGTCATTGCGGTTGTGCTGTTATCGAGAATGCTCAATACGAACTTATGGCCTGCGTGAACAGCGTTTATCAGTCCTGGGATACCGGCATGAAAGAAGGTCGAATCTCCGATAAACGCGATTACCATCTGATCTGTTGCTTCTGCAAAACCGCAGGCCGTGCCAATACTGGATCCCATGCAAAGCACGATATCGGCCGTTTTCAGGGGCCTTTGAAGAACCAACGTATAGCAGCCTATGTCCATGGGAAATATAGAGTCCTCCGAGGAGACTTTTTTGGCAGCATATGCAGTGGCCCTGTGAGGACATCCAGGACACAGAACCGGAGGTCGGGAGGGCAAGGATACGGGTTTGACATTGAAGGTGTCTTTTTCATCCTGCTTTATCTTTATATCTGGAAAATCCTCGGAAATAATCCTTAATATGCCTTCTTTTACGATATCGGTGTTGAACTCTCCGTACTTCGGGAAATGACCATTTTCCTTTCCGTAGACTTTATGCGGGATTTTATTCTCCAATGCAATAGATTTAATTTCATTTTCAAGAAAAGGGTCCAGTTCCTCCAATACGATAATGGCCTCAAGGTCCCTTGCGAAATCCGTGCACATTTTCTTGGGTATTGGATTCGTCATACCGAGTTTTAGTATCTTGGCTTTCATATCCAATTTTTTTAGTACATCAAGACAGTAAGCATATGACACTCCTGATGTGACGAACCCGATTTTTCCTGTCGCTTCTTTGTTGTAGATAAAATTGAACTTCGACTCCTCGCTCAGCTTCTCTGCCTTTTTCATTCTGTCCAATAGCCATTTGTGATTTTCAAGGGCATATTTAGGCACGAGCATGAACCTCTCGGGCTTTCTTTTGAATCTGGATTTTCCCTTGCCGCTTTTGATTTTTCCAAGAGAGATGGGTGCTCTCGTATGGCTGACCCTAGTGGTGGTTCTCAAAAGCACGGGAAGCTCAAGTGAAGAGGACATCTCGAAGGCCGAAATCACCATATCCTTGGCCTCTTGAGGGGAAGATGGCTCCAGCAGGGGTATGTTCGCGAGTTTGCTGTACCATCTGTTGTCCTGCTCGTTCTGGCTGGAATGACATCCTGGATCGTCGGCAGATACGATAACATGGCCACCGCGCACACCTACGTATGCGAGGCTTGTGAATGCATCGGAGGCCACATTGAGTCCCACATGTTTCATGAAAGTCAAGGCGTTTAATCCTGATATCGACGCTGCAGTCCCCAGCTCGAGGGCAACCTTCTCGTTGACAGAATACTCAAAGTAAATTCCAAGTTCTTCTGCTATCCGGTAGAGCACATCTCCAATCTCCGAAGAGGGAGTTCCTGGGTATGTCGAGGCCACATCCAATCCTGATTCAATGGCACCCCTTACTATGGCCTCATTCCCCAAGGCAAGGATACGCTCATTCGTATTATCAGATAAAATCCTGTTCATGATATGCACCCACCGAATTGAGGTAATGCCTCCGTATTAATAATATTTAGCTTTTCAACATCTTTTTTTGGCCCTCTCTAGAAGGTTTTTATAGAGGTTTGTTCATTGTCGAAATATATGAGCCAAACCAAAAACCAGAATATAATTGGAGAAGGCCGCGCAACCCCATACCAGAACATCTTACAATCCTTGGTCGTCCCTAGACACCTTAAGGTCTTCCTTCCTAAAAAATGGGAGCTTTTAGGAGATGTGCTATTGTTAAAGTTACCTTTAGAGTTGGAGGCTCTGAAAAAGGAGATAGCCAAGGCATACGCAGAAGAGCTGCAGGCAAAAACCGTGCTAAGGGATCTGGGTATTGAAGGAGATCTCAGGGAGCCCAAGGTTGAATTACTTTGGGGCAACGAGACCGAAACAGTTCATAAAGAAAACGGTGTGAAGTTCAAGCTCGACTGCGCGAAGCTCATGTTCTCGTCGGGTAACATCGATGAGCGGATCAGGATGGCCTCAGTAGCTGTAGACGGAGAAATAGTGGTTGATATGTTCGCAGGAATCGGCTTCTTTTCCATCCCCATGGCTGTGCATTCTCAACCCAAGAAGATCTTCGCATGCGAGCTGAACCCTATTGCCTATCAATACCTATGCGAAAATATTCATTTGAACGATGTGGAAAATTCAGTTGTTCCAATTCTTGGGGATAACAGGGACTTAAAGGAAGAAGGCATTGCAGACAGGGTCGTGATGGGGTACCTCGAGGACACGTATCATTTCTTGCCAAAGGCCCTTGACTTGTTAAAAGACGAGGGTGGAGTGATTCATTACCATGAGAAGTGCCCAAACGAGCTAATGGAAGAAAGACCCCTTGAAAATGTGAAAAAAGAGGTAAAAAAGAAGGGGCGAAGTATGGAATTGCTAGGGATGCGATCCGTGAAGTCCTATGCACCTGGTGTTTCGCATGTTGTTTTGGATGTGAGGGTTGGGAGCTAAAAATCCACAACCTCTCAAATAGATGATCACGTCCTAAGATTTCTGAATATGAAATCGAAGAGAAAATTTATCCAGATGGGCAGATAGAACATTGGAAGACTCAATATCTATCCATAGTAAACTTCCAGCCACTCGTAGTCTGTCTCGGCATAGTCTTGAATGGTTGCCGGATTCCACTCCTCTCCGGTGCAGAGATACAATACCATTATATAATATCCAGCTTCTCCATCAGTTTCCTCAAGGACAAAGACCAGATCTCCCTGCTCCATATACACGATCTCTGTGGTGTTGATCATGAAAGTGTATTCGACATAGTCTATGAGGTATCCCTCGACGTCATAGACATCGATACCGAGATAACCATCGACCTCGTCCTCCAGTGATTCTATCTCAAACCCTATGGATATCGTATCGTCCCAACCGTCAAAGTCCAAATCGTGCGTATCGTATATCAGCGATTCCTCAACGAAGTATATCACCTGATCTACCGTGATCTCGCTGTAATAGTCCTCGAGAAGTTCATCCCATTCGGTCTCATCATCGAAGGTGAGGTCAGTGTATTTATCCTCTTCATATTGATAGGTCAGCATAAATTCCGGGGAATAGATGCTAAGCCCATGTGCGTTGTCCACGTTGATATCTTGATATCCGGAGCGCTTCTCCAAATATAAAATGAACGTGTCCAGTGCGGAAAGAAGATCGGCTGCCTCTTGCTTTACAGTATCGTCCATTGTGCCTGCCTTTATTCTTTTCACAAAATCGTAGAGGTCCCTCGCTTCGGACGAAAGTCCCTCCTGAACGGGCTGTGCATATTGTAGTGCCTCCTGGAAAACTCCATATTCATCGGATCCTCCGTTTTGGATACTAACAGAGAGCGCATCGAGGTCCGAGAGAACAGAGTTCATCTCCATCAAGTTCAAAAGAGATAGCATGAAGGTCTGTTCCGTGTTAGAGGAGCCCTGGGCCACAAAGGTTTTCACGATCTTTTTTCCAAGTTCAACTGGATTCATATTAGGATTCTGTTTCAGATATGACAGGAAATTGTAGTCCCAGCCCGTGCCTGGTTCGGTCACCTCCGAAGCCACCATGTAATCAGCGTATGGTGCCATGGATTGAGCCACCTCGATTGTAGACATCAGGCATGCATCAAAACCAATCACATCCAATTTATCTGAGCCTTCATTCGTTATCGAGGACATCGCGCTTTTCAGTTCAGATATTGTGATAAC
>CP070739.1:1112519-1127963 GCA_020347705.1 Methanomassiliicoccales archaeon
ACCTCCCGAAGTGATACCATGGCAGATGATTGGTTTGCAGCTCTCGATAAGGAACTGGAAAAAAGGACAGATGAAATTCTAAGTGATGTTGATGAACAGAACTCTCAGAAGGCAGAAATCAACAAGACGCTAATCGAGGATTTCTGGAGGATATGGATCAGATTCAACAAAGAGGGCGTGCATTTCACGATGGAACCGAGCCACAGCGCTTTCGCTCAATTCGAGGATTTCCCAGAGCCATGGAAGTTCAAACCTGCTTTCAATTTCGCCAGTGTAAATACCGTTCAACTCATCGACAGAACTCAGGATCAGGGCAGGGTAGGGGATTCGTTGAAAGCCTGGTTTTACAATACGGCCAAAGCCACACATCTAAGATTGGTTTTCGAATACTGCGAAGGAGAGCATTACTACAAGTATTCAGGTTGGAAACGGATTTTCACCCAGCGCGTACTTTACGATGCGACGTTGAACGCTGCATCTTTTGACAGACTTCACAAAATTCTAACAGATGTCGTCAAGGTATGGTTCGAATCCCATATCAGGCGGAACAGGGAAGGCCTGATCAAGCACCTGAAAGAGAAATACGAGAAGGGCGAAACCTTCACCCAGTAGAACTGAATATATAGCGGGGAATTTTGAGAATCTAATTAGGCCATACCTTCGATTACATTACCGCTTCCTATTTTCATTTTTCACGGAACCTTTCCATCTCGCTAAAAATGCAACCGCAGTATTTTTGCCGATACAGTTCCATCTTTTTAGAAATTCGAATGGATTCTTTCCAACCTGATCGGAAATCCTCGTAATGGAACCTTACTTGGTATTTCTTTGCCAGGTCTTCACCGATCTTTTTAATCAAATCATGAGGTTGATATCTTGACTCCAAGAGAGTGGTTGTGAAGGCATCGAAGCCTTTTTCTTTGGCAGTTTTTGCAGTCTCGTTCAATCTCTTTGTTATGCAGAACTCGCATCTCTTTTTACCCTCATCCACGGCATCCAGCTGTCCGCGGATAAATTCTACCAAGGGATATTCATTCCTATAAATGACCTCAACAGGTTTTATCGCTGAATATCTTTGTAATGCATGAAGCCTGGCCTTGTACTCGGTATAGGGATGGATATTTGGATTGTAGAAAAAACCTACAACTTCATTTCCTTCTTCGAGTAGGTGCTCGTGGGGGTATGTAAAGCATGGGGCACAGCAGGCATGGACCAATATTTTCAATTTTATATCTCCATCCAATTTCAATTCAAGCAATATTGGTTCAATGTTTAAAGAGTTTATGTATGATGGCTAATTGAAAAAGGAATTCAAGATAATTAATGAAACAAGAGATATCCAGGTTTCTTTCTCATATTTTCCGAAAGATTTATAAGTGCCTTGAAGTATTTAGTATATCGAACCTCGATATACATAATCATTGGTGCTTGAATGAAGAATGTTGAAAAATTTAAAAATAAACTTGAACGGGAAATGAAGTCTGGATTCATCGCCTTGTTGATACTGCATATAATCAGTAACAGTAAAGAGCCAATTTATGGATACAAGATCATTCAAGAGGTAAATCAAGCCACAGATGGTAAATTGAAATTTCACGAAGGGACAGTATATCCAATTCTTCGATATCTTCAGGCACAGCATTTTATGAAGTCCTATTTGGGGGAGTCGCCCACCGGTGCCCCAAGAAAATATTATACCATAACTGAGCAGGGAAAAGCCGCTCTTTTCTCAGGGTTAGAATCCTGGCAGAACCTAAGGGAGACCTTATCTAAGGTATTTGAAAGTTTGGAGGTGAGTTGATGAATAAACATCCGGAAATCAGGCATTATCTGAGGGAAATCGAGAAGGAACTTTCAGATATGGATTCTGACCTAAAAAAATCGATAATCAACGAAATTAATGAACATCTGGAAGAAAAATTTCATTTTATAGAAAGTCCTGTTCCTGATTCCGAGGTCAAGGCTGAAGATGTAAAGAAAATCCTTGAAGATTTTGGAGAGCCAAAAGAGATTGCCAGTGAATATAAAAGACAACTTTTAGACGAAAAAGAATCATTTGACAAAAGGAAAAAATCTTCCGCCAAGGTTATCATATTGGTTTTGGCTCTGCTAGTAATCGTCGTTTTTGTAATTATAGCAGGATTATTTTTGTTGGGTGAAGATAAGGAGGAAGCAGACAGCACGATATATGAAGGATTGGGTCTTTCTTCCATACAGATTGGAGATGACTTGAATAAGGTACTTGATACATATGGCAATCCAGAGGATAGGGTCGACTCAGGAAATACCATATGGCTGGATTATAGGGAGAAAGAGGGAATCGATTTCCTCTTAAACAAACAATCAGAAGAGATAACAGAGATAAGGTTCAATCCTGGTTTCAAAGGAAGCCTTAAGAATGGAATCACCATTGGCTCCATGTTGGACGAGGTTCAGAATCTGAGTGGTGGGGCCCTTAATTCCACGAGGATAAATCTAAGTGAATCACATGATTACACTCATGGTTGGGACAGGGTCCTTTACGAGATAGTGGATGGCACAGGTGATACCGTTTCATATAAATTCATAGACGCCAAAAAGGGAATTCTTTTTTGGTTCGATTCCAGTGGAATGTCCACCCAAATTGTCGTCTTCACTCCTTTTTAAATGCAGATAATCCCCATTTAACAAACACTTGACTTTTCTAAAACCGATTAAATACCTTATGTTTTAGATTCTCACATTCTTTAACTTTACAGTCTTAGCTCGTAAAAAACTATTTGTAGGCGAATTCTGGTTAGGGAACAGTTCAAGCTAAGAGGTAGGATTTAGAGGTAAGAATTCAAACATAGCTTGGATGGTATCCATGGGGTGCATAACATGAGTAAAATAGAAGAACCTGCAAACTACTTCTTTCGTGAATCACTATCAGAGGTCGACCCTGAGACAAGCAATCTGATCAACCTCGAAGAGGAAAGACAGGCAAGAAAGATCATGCTGATTGCATCGGAGAGCATCTGCCCGAAACCTGTGAAGGAAGCCCTGGCATCGGTTTTTACAAATCTTTATGCTGAGGGTTATCCACATATGAGGTTTATCAGGGACGAAAGAGACGAGCTTCTGGATTTTGAACGACAGCTTACATTTCACAGAAGGTACTCGGATAGACGCTATTACAAGGGAGTTGATTATGTCAATTTCATCGAGGCCCTGGCCCAGAAACGATGCGCAGAATTATTCGCCTCCGAGAATGTTCCCGCAGAAAGGATATTCGTGAATGTACAGCCCCTGTCTGGTGCGGCCGCGAACAATGCGGTATATGAGGCCTTTTTGGAGCCTGGCGATACCGTGATGGGTATGGCCCTGGACTGTGGGGGTCATCTTACTCACGGAAGCGAGGCCAACCGATCCGGCAAGTTCTACAATATTATTCCTTATGGGATTTCCAAAGGGACAGGTAAACTCGATTACGATGAAATAAAAAAGCTTGCCGCAGAACATCAACCGAAGATGATAATAGCAGGTTACAGCGCATACCCATGGGATATCGACTGGAAAAAGCTACGGGAAATTGCCGACTCAGTAGATGGAGGTTGTATACTGCATGCTGATATCGCCCATACGGCCGGTTTGATATCTGCAGGTGTGGTTTCGAATCCTGTGGGTTGCGCGGATGTAACTGCATTTACCACCCATAAAACCATGTGCGGTCCAAGAGGAGCCGTGATAATGACAACTGATGAGGAAAAGGCTAGGATAATCGAAACCGCTGTATTTCCTGGGGAGCAGGGTGGCCCACATATCTGTAATATAGCAGCGAAAGCAGTATGCTTCAAGATCGCTTCCACCCATGAATTCAAGGAGCTTTCCAGGAGGATCGTAGAGAATGCAAAGCATCTTGCCAAATCCTTGGAAGAGCTCGGCCTCAAACTCGCCTATGGAGGAACGAACACACATATGGTTCTAATCGATCTAAAGGGTATAAAAACAAAGACTGGTTTTCAGATGAGCGGCGAGGCAGTATCTAGAATACTGGATTTATGCGGACTGACATGCAACAAGAATGCGATTGCCGGTGATGAAAACCCTGTACATCCAACCGCGATAAGGCTGGGAACCACATGGGCGACCCAACGCGGGATGGGTAAGTCCGAAATGGAGAAGATCGCCTATCTGGTTCACAGGTTATTGACCAATATACACCCCTTTTACTATATTGGTGGAGTTGGGGAGACAGGCAGGGCAAAAATCGATTTTGATTTGATGGAAGAGGTAAAAGCCGAGGTTGCCGAACTGGAAAGGAGTCTTTTGCGGGATGAGGTGGAATTATCAAGCAAATACCCCCACTACTACTCTCTTGGTGAAAAAACGGTAATGGATTCCCCTCTTTCGGATGTACATAAAGCATTGAATGCCGAATTTGAGGAACGAAACGGCCGTTTGATTCCCATGCATTATGGAGATCCAAATTCCGAATTTAAAGCCGCAATAGAAGGTGTCGCATTATTCGATATGTGGGATCTGGGTTTTCTGGAGATCTCAGGAGATACGGATAGAGTCATGCCCTTTCTGCAGCAAATCGTAACAAAGGATGTAAGCGATCTGAAACCTGGAATGGGCACCTGGGCCTTCATATTGTATAAGGATTCAAAACTGATGGGTGAAGCTCACATCCTTCGATTGGAACATGAGAGGGACGGAAGAAGCAGGTACCTCCTTGTACTCAACAGCACGAAGACCGAGAGGATTAAAACATGGCTTAGGGCTCTCTCCGACGGTTACGTCCTTTTCGATGATACCGATGTCTTCGTTAAGGTCGAAGGGCCTGTCGTCGTGAGGGATCTGAGCGAGATTGAAGAAAAAGAAGGAAAATCGGCATTGGCTCTAATAGGTCCTAAAGCAAAAGATATCTTGAGTAAATTAACTCCTCTCGTTGAATCCCTAAAACCCTCGCACCATTTTGAGACAAAAATTGGCGATGAGGATGTGCTGATTTCCCATGAGTCTCATGGAGAATTTGAAGGATATGACCTCTTTGTGGCTCCTTCAGGAGTACAAAGAATCTGGGATATTTTACTGAATGAGGGTAAGGCTTTGGGAATAAAACCAGGAGGTTATCAGGCAAGACAAAGGGTCAGATCGGAATCCGGCCTTCCAGTTTATGACAGTAAAAAGGTATATGATGGAATTTCCCTTTACAAGAGTCATGAATCATTCTTCGATCTTAAAAAACCCTACTTCATCGGTCAGAAACAAATAACTCATGAAATCGGGAAAAAGGGCGGTGAGAAAAAGATATATAAACACGTTTTGGAGGATAAACCGCTAAAAAAAAGCTGTCTGCATGATGAGCATATTAAACTTACCAAGAAGATGGCACCTTTTGCAGGATGGGAAATGCCTCTGTGGTATACTAAGACAAGCGACGAGCATAAGGCCGTAAGGGAAACAGCAGGATTGTACGATGTATCGCATATGGGCATTCTGGAATTCTCGGGGGAGTATGCCACACGGTTTTTAGATTTCGTCACAACAAACTATGTCCCATGGCTAAGGCCAGGCCAGTCCCATTACTCGTATATCCTGGATCCTAAAGGAAATGTTCTTGATGATGTCTTCATCTATCGCTTGGATTATGAGAGGTATATGATGGTGGTAAACGCTGTGAATATGGATAAAATCAAAGCCTGGCTTGATGCTGTAAATACAAAACTGTTCCTTATTGATGTTGACAATCCTGATATAGAAATCGAGGGTGAAATAACGATTCGCGATTTAAAGGACGAATCAACAGGAGCGGATAGGAAGGTAGACCTGAGCCTGCAGGGTCCTAATTCCCTCGCTATTTTAAAGACAATTGCGGACGCATCCACGAGTTCGGAACTGGCCAGGCTCAAGAAACTTGAATTCATATTCGTTAAACTCGCAGACATCGATGTGATGGTTTCAAGAACCGGGTACACAGGCGAGGAGATCGGCTTCGAGCTGTACCTTCATCCAAACGACGCTCCGAAGCTTTGGAACCTACTTCTTGAAAAAGGTGAACCATTTGGGATTACACCCTGCGGTCTTGGAGCAAGAGATTCCACGAGAACTGAGGCAGGATTTCCTCTGTACGGACACGAGCTTGCAGGAGAGCATGATATCGATCCAATAGAGGCAGGGTACGGTTCATTTGTGAAGTTTCACAAGCCCTTTTTCATTGGTAGAAAAGAGCAGTTCAAACGGTTCCTTGGATGGAAGAGATCCGTTGTTAGGTTCAGGATGCGGGCTAAGGGCATCAGGGCGATTCGACCTGGGTATGTCGTTTACAATTCACAAAAAGAGAAAATAGGAACTGTGACCAGCTCTGTTCTTGTGGAGGGCCTCCAACATGGACAGGCGATAATCGATAAAGAATATGCAATAGAGGGAGAAGGTATCATGATCTCCCTTGTTTCCCCAGAGAAGGCAAAGGAAGCTGAAGGAAAATTGGAGAAGGGCAAGGATTATGAGGAGGCCGAGATTTTACCGAGATTCATGATGGAAATGGAACCTCAGGAAATCCCAAGCAAGGTATGAATAATTACAGGAAGGGATAATATGCCGGACAAAAAAATAGGTGTGTTCATATGCGGTTGCGGGGGCAACATCTCAAAAACCGTGGATGTTAAAAGGCTTAAAGACGATGTTGAAACAATGGAGGGTGTCGTTTTTATGGAGGTTGCACAGTTCACATGCTCCAAGTTGAACCTTGAGTCCATAAAGAAGGCAATTTCTGAGCATAAATTGGAGGGAATAGTGGTTGCTGCCTGCTCTCCACACATGCACGAGACCCTTTTTAAGAATGTTGCTCAGGAGGCTGGTTTGAATCCTTATCTCGTAGAGCATGTGAATCTAAGGGAGCAGTGCTCTTGGATTCATGAGGATATGAAGAAAGGCACAGAAAAAGCACTGGATCTGATTAGAGCGGGTGTCCTTCGGGCAAGGGAGCTTGAGGCCTTGGAATCTACGAAGGTTGATATCAATAAAAACATACTGATTATTGGGGGAGGAATTGCAGGAATAACCTCGGCTTTACAGCTTGCAGGATGCGGTTATCATGTGACTCTGTTGGAGAGATATCCCAGCATTGGAGGTCACATGGCCCAGCTAAGCAAGACCTATCCTACCCTTGACTGCTCGCCTTGCATCCTCGCTCCAAAGATGGCTGATTTAAGCATTCATCCAGATATCACGTTGATCACATGTTCGGAGGTAGTAAAGGTCGAAGGCTCACCAGGTAATTTTCAAGTAAAGGTCAGTCAAAAACCAAGAGGTGTTGATACAGACCTTTGTCTGTGTTGCGGTAAGTGCTCGGAAGAATGCCCAGTGGAGGTTGAGCATGAGTTCGATGAGGGTCTGTACATCCGAAAAGCTATTGACAAACCATTTCCCCAGGCTGTCCCGCCTTCTTATTTTATTGACTTCGATAACTGCTCAGAGTGCGGATCTTGTGTTGAAGCATGCCCGGTTGAGGCCATCAATCTGGAGGATGAGGAAAAGGTATCGAACCTGGATGTTGGGATAATCATTGCAGCCACAGGCTTTGAATTACTTGACCCGTCATCACTTGCCGAGTACCATTTCGAGCATCCAGACGTCATATCTGCCATGCAAATGGAGAGGTTGTTTATCAACGAGGCAGCAGAAGGAAAGGTATTGAAGCGAAAAAGCGACGGGAAGAGGGTAAAGAGGATCGCTTACCTTTTATGTGTCGGCTCAAGGGATACCAATCGCGGTGTGGCCCACTGCTGTAAGGTTGGATGCACATATGCTATCAAACACTCGGTTCAATTGCGGGAATATTTCAGATATATGGACGTGTGGGTGTACTACCTCGACATCCGGGCCTCCACCCGGGGCTGCGAGGAGTTCTATATGAGGGCCCAAGAGGAGTACAAGGTAAATTTTGTAAAAAGCAGGGGGGCCGAGGTTGTGCCTTCCGAAAACGGCCTTATCGTTCGGGCAGAGGATGTGACCGCAGGAGAGATTCTGGATAACGAGTTTGATTTGGTGGTTTTGTGTCCTGCGATATTACCTGCCAGAGACACCGAAGATTTGGCCAAAGTCCTGAAAATACCACTGGGTCCAGACGGTTTCATCGCAGAGAAGCATCCGAAGCTCGATCCTGTGAGTTCACATCGTACAGGTATCTTTGCTGCAGGATGCATTCTGGGTCCAAAGGACATCCATGAGAGTGTAACCGATGCAAACAGTGCAGTTGCCAAGGCCATTGAATTTATTGGGGATGGAACCATGGTGATTGACCCAATAAAGGCATTTATCATTCCAGAGAAATGTACCAAATGCGGAAAATGTGTCCCTGTATGCCCTGTTTCTGCCATCACAATAGAACCAGAGGCCATTCTCGACTCATATGCATGTATTGGCTGCGGTGCATGCATCCCAGAGTGTGAATTTAAGGCACTTGACATGAATCATTACACCGAAGCCCAGATTATGGCAGAGATTACGGGAATTCTACAGGACAAAAAAGTGGGCGAGGAGCCTATTATATTGGGCTTCTTCGGAGATAAGCTGGCTTATACAGCGGCCGATTCAGCAGGTACGGCGAGGATGTCTTATCCGCCTGAGATCAGGATAATCAGGGTTCCCTCGGCTGCAAGAATAGCTCTTAAACACATTATATTTGCATTCTCCAAGGGTGCAGATGGTGTTCTACTATCCGATGAGGAAGGTGGAGAGCTTTCTGAGGTAATCGAAAAGAGGCTAAAAGAGTATCAATCCGATATGGATGATTTGGGTATAGAAAAGGACAGACTTCAATTCATGCCGATGTTGCTTCCCACATTCAAGGTCATGCCCAAGATGATAGATATGTTCGTAAAGAAGATAAGAAGGAAAGGAAGGATTGATAAAGTCAAAAGAGACGAGGTATGGGAGATATTCTCTAAAGCTTCTTAATCCTCTTGGCGATGAGTTTTTTAATCTTTTCATATGAAGGTGGAGGGCCTGTTCGAACCTCCTTTCCGTCCAAGAACAATGCATCAACAATTCCCCACTTTGAAAAGGTATCGTAATTCGATGTGTCAATGGTAATAAAAGCCACCTTATCACCGACCTCTGTTGATGCGCGCTTAGCCCTCTCATGTACAATATTCTGAGCCGGGCACCATCCGTTTATAAAAGATGTCACCGTCACCTTGCCTGGAACTTTTTGTGGCTTTTTCACAACCTTTATCCACTTTGGGGGCTTTGCATTCTTCGAAAAAGGTTTCCAAAGGAGAACGGAAATATCCATCTTGTCGGCTTTCTTATACCCCTGTTTTTTAAACCAGGACGCCTTCATCCAGAAGGGTAAGGAAACCCCCCATGCGGCCATTCCCTTGGACTCAAGTTCTTTTGCGTCCTCTTCCGCAGCCTTCAACAGGGCCTTGCCCATCCCTTTCTTCTGAAAATTTCCCCTGCCCTCCTTATACCCGTGCACCCAGATACAGTTGATAAAATACAGATCCTCACCTTCTGCGAATGAGTGTTCTATGGGAAGGTATTGGATCATCCCTCCGATTTTTCCACTATCATCCATTGCTAGCTTCACCCTCAGTCCTTTGTCCTTCATCTTGCGGAACCAGATTTCTTTGTGATTTTTCGCCTCTTTTATTTCATCTGACCAGTCCTCGAGGCAGACGAAGTACAATGGCTCCTGCGCTTCTGTCAGGTCTATAGTTTTCATTACTCAGTCCCCCCTTTTTTACTTTTTATCGGTCTTTATCTCTTTCGAGTTCTGCCTTACGGATATCATATGTTTGGGCTTTTACCCATAGAACAGGTGCGATCAGATGCAGGGCGATCAGGATTCCGGTTTCGATAAAAACCCACAGCCAGCTGTTCTTGGCCATAAGATAACCGATATGGACACCAATGGGTGTAGATAAGCCATAGCATATCCCAGTTGTGACGATGTACCAGTTAGGCATTTTGTCTGTCTCCGCAACCTCGCAAGGCACTTGGTGACCATAAACTTTATCCTATTGTGCGGGATTTTCGAGATAAAGTTCTTGGTATTTTACCTGGATTCATAAGGGGTTACGAATCCACGCCTTGAAATAGAAAATCAGGATCGGCAACTCAATGGGTATCAGGATCAGCTTTCGCCAAGATGTTCCACTGATTCGTTTGGCCTTCCACCATTATCCTCTATTCCCTCACACCCCTTGCCAAGGACAATCTTCTTTCTCGACTCATAATTACATTTTCATCGGTTTTATATTCATTTTCTGCGTCTGCAAGAAATTCAACCAATCTAAGTAGTCCTTCTTTCGAAGGCTCGTTGATATCCAATCCTGCTCTGATGATCTCCTGTCGTAGCATCAACATGGCAAGTTTCTCATCATCAAAGCCTTTACAGAAATCTACAATAAGGGCATCGGTTGCACCGATTGGGGTCCTTGTATCCCTCTGTCGAAGGTTGCCTTTGGCCAGAAGATTTTTATACAATTCCTTGACTGGATCCCACGGTGTCTTCTTAGAGAGCAGCAAATGGCCCAAACTCTCAAAGGCATTCTCTACATTTTCCCCGGTTTTTGCACTGGTCAAATAGCTCGTGAAAAGGTGGGAGGGGAGTTCCTCCTTAATTCCCATGTTATACTTGGAGGCGATCCTCTCCAAATCGTCTGGATCGAAGGCCATTTCATCGACCAAATCCGATTTATTGGATATAAATATCAGCGGAACATTGTCAACTACCCCCCATAATAAGGGAATCCAGTATCGCTCGAGGCTATCCAGTGTTTCCTTTCTCGTCAAGTCGGTGACCAGAAGAGCTCCATCGGCACCCTTGAACATTCTTGAATGCGCTCCAATGTATCCTATTCTACCCATGACATCCCATACCACGAGTGTTAGGACCACTTCCTTTCCACCTTTTTGGATCTTTAGAACCTTTGCAGTGGTCTTGCTTCCGATGGTCGTAATATAAGAATCTTCGAACTGGTCGAATACGAATCGTCTCACTAAACTGGTCTTACCCACTGAGCTGTTTCCTAGCATAACTACCTTTTTCTTGAAGGGCATAAGACCACCATTTCAATAAAATGAATGTACGTTCTTAAACCTTGATTAAATTATACTCTATATATTTAGATATTTCCTTGAAATTATCTACATCTATAATTTGTTATACATTAAGAGATGATAGTGCTGGACTTTCAAAAATTACCCTTGGTGTATAGCTTTGGGAGTTAACAAAACGCGGGGTTTTCGAAATAAGTCCCCAACCATCTTGAGCGTATTTCGAAAACGAAGCGCTGTTCCTGAATAAAAACAGATAATTAAAAAGGAACAGCGCGGGGAAGGGGATTTGAACCCCTGAGTTCTCACGAACAATGGATTAGCAATCCATCGCCTTACCGAGCTGGGCCATCCCCGCTTACGAACATACTGGTGGCGAAGGGGTGGACCAGGTAGGTACCAGTGGGAGTCCGAAGGACTTCCAAGAAGTACCAAGCTGGGCCATATCCATGGATTCCCATGAACACACGCGAATATATGTTGACAATAAAAAGACTTTCGTTTTTACCATGGAGTCAGCAGTAAAATCCAATAATACCCCAAAATAGGGCATTATGATAGAAAAATTTGGAAAATAATCAGCGGAAAAATTTAAACCCATCTAAAGGTATCATGGCAATGAAATTGGAGGGTGAAATTTGAGCAGGCTCGTCAGTCATTGCAATCCGATAGGAGTAAAGGATGCCGATTTCGCAGATATCGGTTTCATGGAAGATGTTGATATAGGAGATCTCGAGGGGGTTATTGGAAAAGAAAGGCGCCTTGATTTACGATTTATCTTTGGCCTTATCAGTCAAACGGACGAGGCAATAATCCCATCGGCCAAGAACGCCCAAGGACGCTGGTCAAGGAACTTGCGTGTATCTAGGATCGCAGGGGAGACCTTTATAGATGAGTTGGGTCTGAACTGGCCGGTATATTGTCCATTATGTGACCCCTGTGGAGAGGCCGAGAAGATGATGGTCATGGCCGGAAGAAGCGTCATCGGAGAAGTGGAAGTGAACAAGGGATTGGTGATAGGCCGTATGACAACAAAAAAAGACCCAAACAAAACCATAGCTTACATGACCTATAACCTGTTTTATGTATGCACCAGCCCCCGTTGCGGTTCCGTATTTCCCATATTCTTCAGGGATGCCGAAGATAAAGAAGCCCTAAAAACCACAGGTTTTCTCAAAAAATCAGATAAAACAGAATTTAGAGGGACCTGCGCATTTTGCGGATATTACGGGCAATTCGACCAATATCCCATGACCAATGTTGGTAATCTTATCTGGGAAAAGAAATTCATCTCCAAAAAGGACCTCGGGGAGCTGCCGCGGGACGAAATCGACATTCGATATGACTGGGCAGTGGTTTGCCCGAAATGTCGAGTCCTCTTTCCAACATCAAGGAATGAAATGGGAGAGCATGATACCAATCGCTACAAGAAGGCCTTGGTAACAAAGCCAGTACCGAGAGTCTATCAGAAACGACACTGTCCTGTGTGCGACCATAAAAGGAAAGGAGCCCCCTTAAAAGTGGGTATGAATCTTGATATGGGTAATATCACACATAAAACAACAGGGCAGAGATTTGCCAACCTCTATTTGGATTCATTCTATGTGTGTGATAACAAGGCAGGCCTTTGCGAGTCCATTTTTACATTGTATCCCCTTGAGTTTCTCGATTATTTATAAATTTTTACAGTGCCCAACTAAAAATACAGAGATAGCCTAATTTAGACCATAAAGTATCAAAATTTCATACTATTTTTCTATTTTCTGCTGCATACGCACAGTACGCAGCCTGTTGATTGCCGCGGCGATTTCGTATTTGCGGGGACGCGCGAAATTGCCTGGATGTCGTTCTTTACGATGAAATGGATCCAAGGCATCCAAACCATTTTCATCAAAGAAATCCTCAATAGCTTCCATTACCTGGTACAACGTTACCTTTCCGTTAATGAATCGCTTTGTTGCTAGATGAACCGCATACCCAACTGCCCGACTCTGGCTGAGGTCTACCAATTGCTCAACATGACGCAGGTCGATGGGCTCCCTTCCGAAAAGCAAGAGGTCTTTGGCCTTGGCATCGATTTTTACCTGACGCTTTCCGCGGGAGGGATCAAAACTTTGTGCCAGTGGGATGCGCTTTGTTCTTTGCGAAAAGGGTAGTTTTGCTTCCACCTTGCGGGAGGTGGTGTGAGTGTGTGTGATTTTCTTTGCCTCCTCGGTAACCTCAATCGGTAAGAACTCCCGCATCATGATCACGCAATCGGCCACATCGAAATAGTCGCCGCATCCTCCCATAACCAGGATTGTTGAGACCCCCAGGGTTTCGTACAGTTCGCGCACGCGGTCGAGGAATGGAGTGATGGGTTCATTCTCTTTTGCCACCAGGGATTGCATCCGGGCGTCTCTGACCATGAAGTTGGTTGCAGAGGTGTCCTCATCCAATAACAGAACCTTTGCTCCCACCTCCAGGGCCTCCATGATGTTCGCGGCCTGACTCGTACTTCCGCTGGCATCGTCTGTTGAAAAGGTGGTGGTGCTGCGGCCTTGCGGAAGTGTGTCGATAAATGGACTGATGTCAACCTGCTCAACGCGACGGCCATCTTCGGCCCGGATCTTCACGGCATCGTAGGAGGTTACAACATACTCGCGTCCATCTTTTGGTATATGCGGATATACCCCGCGCTCCAGTGCCCGCAGTAATGTGGATTTGCCATGGTATCCCCCGCCAACAATGAGGGTAATTCCCTTGGGTATGCCCATACCTGAGATGGAATCCACATTCTCCGAAAGGCCCGGGATGGGATTCAGAAGTTCGATTTCAATGCGCAGGGCCTCAGCGGATAAAAAGGGTACAGCATGTTCTCTTGAAAGTGGATGATCGACAGCGCCACTCTCCCTTGGCAGGATGGAATTGTCACCAACGAAGGCCACAAGGCCCAGGGCTTCCAACTGCTTTCGAATATGCTCTTGATTTTCTATGCACTCAACGAATCGTTGTGCTTCTTTTTCGGATAGGTTTTCCCAAATCAGACTCCCTTTGATAATCTGTGGGATATCCCTGCAGAACATCTCTTTTGCCTGTTCTCCGAGAACTCTGCGTCCTCTTGCGGGGAGTCCCATATGGAGTCTTGCTTCAACCCATTTTCTTGTGAGCACGACCGCGGTTCGCTTTAAGACCTCCTGCCCCCCGGAGTCCACTGCGATCAGGCCGCTTTTTCCTGAGCCCCTCCTTTTCTGATTTGTGCGTAAAATGGCATCTTTTACCTTGCGGGCAAGGAAATCCTCCAGGGCCAACTGACGGATTCTGTTTTCGAACAGAAAATCGGGTAACTTGGCATGATCCTGTGAAACACGAACTCTGATCTTGGAGGGGGATGCAAAGGGATCGCCCTGGACGTGATCTATGTAAATCTTAAAAAAATCGAACTCGAAATCTCCTTGAAGGTCCTTGTAAGCCTTATATCCCCTACCGTCAATTCGTGATAAAATTCTTTTTAGGTCTTCGGCCCCGGCCAAATATCTCACCTATCCATTTCTCCAATTAAGTTGTCTTCTTTGGGTATAAGATCACAGAAGTAGAAGCGATTCTCTCTTAAAACGATATCCCCCCTGGTAATTGATATCCCCTTTTTGAAAATTGGTCCATTATATACAAAAGAATGAAATTCCCCGTTCTCACCACAGGGGTCCACCGATTTCGGAAGCTCAGATAAAAATTGTAGATCATAGTCTCTGCCAACAAAGGAGCCATCAAGAAAGTTGGAGTCGACGCAGGTGACGATGGCTTTAAATCCCATATCAATAAATGAATGGGCGAGTTTTGTGGTATCTTTTCCCCATAATGGGAATAATCCTTTCATTTTAATCTTAGATAAATTCTCTTCCCGATACCTTCTTACTTCCTCCAAGAATATGTCTCCAAAGGCCACCCTGGATACACCTGACTTGCGATATTTTTCAAGAACATTTCGCATTTTACTTTCGTATTATTCATTCGAGGCATTTTTGAAGATGCACACCTCATCAAGGGCTAAATCCAAGGATTTTGATTGCTCCGCAACAAGAATTCTTTTAACACCATGCATGCTGATTCTATCGTAGTCCTCGGTGATTGTTGCTAATAGGGCCGCTATTTCATATTTTCCAGTCTTTTGAAGTTCAAAGAGAGCAAGTGCGCTGTCCTTCCCTCCACTCCATGTAATTAACACCTTTTCCTTCATGAGCTTTCCTCGTCAATTCCCTATAAGGTTCTTATTTTACTTAATTTCTACCAATCAAAATAGACGGATAAAAAGCCACTGGGGGGAATTGCCAAGCTTAAGACCCAAGTACTTTAGGAGCATAACTTGGCAAGACACACAGTGGCGTAATAAAGCGATTGAATTTAAAGCCACTGGGGGGAATCGAACCCCCGACC
>CP070739.1:1128063-1132094 GCA_020347705.1 Methanomassiliicoccales archaeon
ACCTTGGGCCTTGATTTTCTCTGCGGTCGCATCTGCGATATGTAACAGAGGGATTTTGATGTTATATTGAACGTCATCCGCCGTTTTGTGCATTGTGTTTGTGCATAAAACAACGAAATCTGCGCCGCCTTTTTCCAGTCTTTTTGCAGCATTTACCATCATTTTTATCGCTTCTTTCCAATTACCCTGATGCTGCATTTTTTCTATTTCATAAAAATCTACAGAGAACATCAAAATTTTTGCGGAATGCAAACCGCCAAGCCTTTCTTTAACTTGTTCGTTGATGATGCGATAATATTCGAGGGAAGATTCCCAGCTCATGCCTCCTATAAGTCCTATTATTTTCATTATCATACTGTAAATATTTAAGGCCATAAAAAGTATTCGTTTTTGGGGTGGGTGGTGGGGGTCAATCATATATCATTTCTTAACAAGTGCTTTAATTTCGCCTTTGAACATCCTGTAGTTAAGCGCTAGATGGTTGTCACCTTATCACCACAACATTTAAGCTATGCCATAGTATTGCCGCACCCGTATCTCGATAGGTGGGAGATGAAGATGTACGAAGTGAGATTTCACGGTAGAGGCGGACAGGGTGCTGTCACTGCAGCTAATATCCTGGCCATCGCAGCCTTTAAAGAAGGCAAGGATTGCCAGGCCTTTCCCATGTTCGGAGTGGAAAGAAGGGGCGCACCAGTTGTGGCCTTCACAAGAATAGATGAGAAACCAATGGACATAAAGACCCAGATATATGAACCTGATGCGGTTATTGTACTTGACCCTACTCTTTTAGAGGTTGTGGACGTAGCTAAGGGCCTTAAACCGGAAGGGAAAATCATAATCAATTCGATTTAAGAGCCTTCAGAGTTCGAATTTAAAAACGCAAAGGTTTACACAGTGGATGCAACGAGTATAGCAGTTAACAACCGATTGGGATCAAGGACAAATCCCATAGTTAACACGGCTATTTTAGGGGCTTACTCGAAAGCTGTGGGAAATGTCGGCATGGATGCAATTCGTGAGTCCATAAGGGAGAACGCACCCATAAAACCAGATGAAAACGTAAAGGCCGCAGAAGAAGCCAACGAGAATATGAAGGGAGTGTGATATTTTGGCGAAGGTTACGGTAGGGGCAGTGAACCCTGATCCCGGAAGCTCAAGGAATTACGAAACAGGGAGCTGGAGAACGTTAAAACCTGTTATAGATTTTGAAAAGTGCACGAAGAAGTGCTTTTTCTGCTACGATTTCTGTCCGGATTCGGCGGTTGAGAAAACCGATGACGGGCCAAAAATCATCTACGCTTACTGCAAGGGCTGTGGAATTTGCGCATATGAATGTCCAAAGGAAGCCATCGAGCTTGTTCCCGAGGAGAAGTGATGAAATGAAAACCGTTATTCTAGGTAATATGGCAACCGCACTGGCTGCAAAGCTCAGCAGGGCAGAGGTGATACCAGCCTATCCGATCACCCCTTCAACCTTGTTTCCGGAAAAAATATCTGAATATGTGGCAGATGGGGAGATGGACACTCAGTTCATCTTGGTGGAAAGCGAGCACTCGGCCATGAGCGCGTGCATCGGAGCTTCCGCAACCGGGGCAAGGACATGTACTGCAACAGCCTCCCAGGGGTTGGCCTTGATGCACGAGATGCTTTACATCGCTTCCGGAATGAGATTACCTATTGTGGTGGCTGTTGCCAACAGGGCGTTGTCTGCGCCCATAAATATATGGTGCGATCATCAGGACTCGATATCTGAACGAGACACGGGATGGATGCAGTTCTATGCCGAGAAGAACCAGGAGGCTTTAGACCTCATGATCATAGCCTTCAAGGTAGCAGAGGACAAGCGCGTTCTGCTGCCCGGTATGGTTGGCTTAGATGCCTTTGTGCTCACCCACACAATGGAGGCGGTGGACATACCTGATCAGGATAAGGTGGACGAGTTTCTTCCACCATATAAAGCACCCTATGGAGTTCTCGATCCCGAAAAACCCATGACGTTCGGCTCATTTGGCACACCTGAATACTACATGGAGTTCAAGTACGCCCAGACCAAGGCCTTGGAGGACTCGGAGAAGGTCATTGACGAGGCCTTTGCCCAGTTCAAGGAGACCTTTGGACGGGAGTACATGAAGATCAAGCCCTATAGGACAGAGGATGCTGACATAATCCTGCTGACTCTGGGCTCCATGAGCGGCACTGCAAGGGCTGCCGTGGATGTCATGAGAGAGCAGGGCATGAAGGTGGGCTGTGCCAAGATGACGGTCTTCCGTCCCTTTCCTACAAAGGAGCTCATGGACATTTGCAAGAAAACCAAGGTGCTTGCTGTGGTTGACAGGGACATTTCCCCTGGTTTCGGCGGCGCTGTATTTGGGGAGGCGGCGGCCATCTATGTCAATGAGCCCAAGAAACCCATCATAATGAACTTCATCGTGGGCCTAGGCGGCAGGGATATCACGATCCCCGATTTCGAAGCCATGACAGAGAGGGCAGAATCGGCCCTGAGCGCGGGAAAACCGGAGAGGATGGTTGAATGGATCAACCTGAAGGAGGACAACCTGTGAGGTGATATAAATGGCGGAACAATGCGATGTAACAAAGGAGATGTTCGCTTCTGGACACAGGGGGTGTGCAGGCTGTGGCGAAGGAATTGCTGTAAGACAGGTTTTGAACGAAGCAGGGCCAAACACCATCGTAGCCGAGGTTACAGGCTGTTTGGAGGTCATGACAACAGGTTATCCTGAGTCTGCATGGGAGATACCGTGGATCCATGCTGCATTTGAGAACGCTTCGTCGGTAGCCTCAGGAATAGAAGCCGCTTTGATCGCAAAAGGAAAAAGGAAAGGTGTCAACGTTTTGGCATTTGGTGGGGACGGAGGAACTTTTGACATAGGTTTTCAGGCACTATCAGGAATGCTCGAAAGAGGGCATAACATTAAGTATGTGTGCTTCGACAACGAGGCCTACATGAACACAGGAATACAGAGATGCTCTTCCACTCCTTACGGTGCTTCTACTACAACTTCACCTTCAGGAACATGCAGTATCGGTGAAAGCAGGCCTAAAAAACCAATTGCGGCCATATGTGTAGCACACGATATTCCCTATACGGCTACGGCATCCATTGCACATCCGAAAGACCTGAGAAAAAAGGTTAGAACAGCCTTGGATGTTGAAGGGCCGTGCTTTTTGCATGTCTTTGTTCCATGTCCCACAGGTTGGGGTTATGCAAGCGAGAGGACAGTAGAGATTGCAAAGCTTGCCGTCCAGACAGGTGTATTTGTGCTATGGGAGCTTGAGGGTAATGATTTCGCCAACATCAAGGTTACAAAGAAGCCCAAGGAGAGAAAACCGGTAATCGAGTACCTCAAGACCCAGAGGCGCTTCAAACATCTGCTGGACAAGCCCGAGGAAATCGAAAAAATCCAAAGTGAAGTGGACGAGAAGTGCGAGAGGTACGGCTTTTAAGAGTGCCTCTGACAGATGTGATTGAAAAGAAAAACTTCAGAGGCCAGGCTACCTTTGTTTTAGGTGAGTTATTTTGGCTTGCGGATGACTTTTTTGATGTCTTCGGTCCACTGCCATTTCCATAGCCTTAACCAGGCATCTTCCTGCACTCTGAAACCCCCTTTCTCTAATATAAAGTACTAATATTCATATATATGTTTTATCCATTATAAAAGTGTCAATTGACCGAAAAATCTTTATTATATTATGACATTGTTATTATAAATACCAAAAAATAAAAAGATATTTATATAAAAATTGATAATAACGCTCATATTGGCGCTCTAAATACAGGATAGTGGTCAAATGCATGAGTTCGATGAAACCGACAGGCGGATTTTGAGGATGCTTAACAAGGATGCACGAATGAGCTTCAGGCGGATTTCCAGGGAATTGAAGGTGTCATTGACAACAGTTACCAGCAGGGTAAAGAAAATGGAATTGAATGGGATCATCTCCGGCTATATCCCGCTTGTAGATCCAGAAAAACTCGGATATGACATGCTCGTGATAATCGGCCTTGA
>CP070739.1:1132194-1136002 GCA_020347705.1 Methanomassiliicoccales archaeon
ATCCGCTCGTTGGCATCGGGTGAATCTTGAATCTCAGTGATCTTCAAGCGAGTCGATTCCCAAAAATCCTGTGCATCCCTTATCGCGTTTAGTAGGGTGACATCATTGGAGCCGCATGCTATCACTATAGCGAAGGCCATCTCACCGTCTGCGGGGATGATCCTATTGTTCCAGCTGACCAAAGAGTATATCGGGTCCGTTCCAAAATCGAACTGGGGATCGTTTTTTGCGAGACCATCCGCTCCAGTCAAGGCATTATACGCACTTTTATCGTCGCCAAAAAAGTTAGTTTCCTCTGCATAATAATGGTCAAGTGGATTTAAAACATCAGCAGAAGAATATCCTGTGGTTTTCAAGGAATCGTCCTGTAAATAATAGATATCGTTCACATCGTCCCAGTAATCCAAATCATCAGCCTGATCTCCATCAACACCAAACCAATTTGCGGCGCTTGCGGATGAGGAAAAAACCTCCATACCCACATGAACCTGTGTGAGGTCGGTTATCAGAAGATTCTCAATTCTCCATTCCACAATGGCCCAATCCTTGCCTGCCAGCGTCCATACAGTTTGATGCACACGAACATCGTAACCCACTCCGATATCACCTGTTGCATCAACCTGGGTGAAAGAGCATATGCTTTTTTGTTGGTTGAAACTGTTCTCTTCGAAAATGATGCTCTGATCTGAATCTGTAACCTTAAAATCAGGGAATACCGGGCTGTTGAAGGAATCCCACCAATCAGCTATGCCGTAGTCTCCACCGCTATGATCGTATTGGCTGTGGTCCAAAACCAGACCATGGTATGGCCTGTCTTGACTTACGGCAGCGGTCTGCTCCACACCATTCCAATATATCGACCGATCTCCTATCCTTCCGTAATCTGACATTCCAATGATGTCCAGGTTCCCGATGTTGTGATCAACTGAACCTGCACTGACCGTGGACAAATTCCATGATCCAATGGTAAATACAAGGACCAGGATTATATTCGTCACGATAAAAAAAGTACTTATCTTTCTTAGCCCAGACGTATGTGTCCATAGTACCATTGTAGCCCTCCTACCGTCAGATATGAATGTGTTTACGAACACCGCAATTAATGGCCTTCGCGTCGCTTCGTCCCTCCTAGAGGACTTCAGCTTATATTACGAATTTATCTCTAATATATGATATAATTAATGGCTATACCAGTATATATAATTATTGACTTTCTATGATTAATGTGAAGCCTTTAAGTATGAGGTCCCTATTTTCTGATTTCTTCCATGATTTCGAAGTCATCGTAACCGACCTCGAACAACTTTTTAACGAGCATTTCCTTATTTTCCTCAGAAAGATCAAAGATTTCTCTGATTTGTTCAGGGTCGGTATATCCCCACTCGTCCAGGGCCACCTCCAGCTCCTTGCATTCCTTTGCCTTTTCAGGGGATTTCTTGCCTTCCATTGCCCCCTCTACCGCGCAGAGCATGGACTTGGCACCGGCCACGGTGCCTTGCGGATGACCGTGAATTCCTCCCCCTGCTTGGATTACCAGGTCTTTTCCATATACCTCGATTAGAGCGTCCACTTTACCTGCATCGAGCCCTCCTGAGGCAACAGGCATCACAGGATTTATTGTGTCATCCCATTGATATCCCAATCTGAAAAGATGCAGTGCTTCGTCTATTGCCCTATCCCTGCATATCTTACCGTAGCCTCTTATCACAAGCGGGGAGCCCTCCATCTTTCCCACGCCAGTTCCAGTATGTAGCTGGTCCACCCCGATGAGGCGCCACAATTTTGCGAACACGTTGTACTCGACTCCGAATTTTCCTCTTGTCTCGGCTGTATGTCCTGCCCTGTGGGCATGTATGATGAATCCTGCATCATGCAGCTTTTCTACCATGTCCATCAAGGCGGCATATCCTATCATATAGACATCCAGCATGGCTATGTCCCATCCCATGGCCTTGAGGGTGTCCATTCTTTCGAGCATTTTCGAGAATCTGTCGGTGATATTGGGAGAGTAAATCACTGTCCTTCCTGTTTCGTCCTTCACCCTATCAATCACATTTAAAACTGCATGTACCCGCTCCTCCCAGGGGCAGAAATCCTGGTCCACCAGGTTCTCGTCGTCCTTGACAAAATCCACGCCGCCGATATACGATTCGTAGGCCACGTTCGCCCATTCCTTTGGAGCCAGACCCACCTTGGGCTTCACGATGGTGCCCAAATGGGGTCTTCGCGAGACATTGGTGCCTACCCGGTTTCTCACGCCCGCAAGGCCGAATCTAGGTCCTTTGAATTTCCGCTGTAATTTCTTTGGTATCCCGATATCAAGGAACTTTAATGCCTCGAGCTCTGAAAGACCGTAAATGTTACCGCGAATGGAGGCCAGAATCTGAAGAAGATTGTCCTTGTCGAAGTGATCCAAAGGGTAGGCCAGCCAAATGAAACCCGAGTTTTCTGAAACCTTTTGGATTCTGAATACCTTGGCCCTGAGTTTCTCGAAGACCTCTTTGTTTACGGTCTTAAGCTCCGTCCATGTTCCCACCGAAGATTCTGCGGCCACCGCTTCCGATAATTTCTCTAAGGGCATGGTGCCTTTTACCCAATGCCACACAATAATGTCGTCCTCGATGTCAGGCTCGTAATCCAATTCAATGTATCTGTAACCCCCATAGACCATGTTCATCACCCTTTGTGGAATGTCAAAGTAATTGGAATATAATTTCTCTCTCTGTTAAGGAAGAGTTTAAAGGGGATACCATAATTATTTTTTCCTCTTCTTCCATCATTTTAAACCCTCTTTAATCCCTTTTATCCCTCATCCCTTCGATGTGTTCGAATAATACAGAAACGAACTCCCAGCTTTGCATTTCAGGATCGTTTTCTATTTACCCCCTATATGTATCATGAAAGGCATGCGTGTACTTGAAATTTTCGAAAAACACGAAAATTCACCTGGAATTCCCGTGAATTTCTTGTATTTTTGATTTTTCACAAACCCCTTACCGGATTAGTATTACCGTCGATGGTAATACTAATGTGAAATTTTAAGAAAGTATATAAAGGAGTAGGTATTTGATGGGAATGGTGACGATTTATGGCTGAAAAACCAAAACAACCGAACCCTGAATTTACCAATGCGGTGATCGCAAAAGGAGCAGACACTCTGAATCTTTGTTTTCAGTGCGGCACCTGCACAGGCAGCTGTCCCTCAGGCAGACTAACGGCTTTCAGAGTGAGAAAGGTGATAAGGAGGGCCCAGCTGGGATTCAAAGACGATATCCTCCCCACAGACGATCTCTGGTTCTGCACAACCTGCTACACCTGCCATGAGCGCTGCCCAAGAGGGGTGGAGATTCCGGATATAATCCTCACATTGAGAAACATGGCCGTGGCAGAAGGGCATATGGGTGAGATGCACAAGAAAGGTGCTGGTTACCTTCTAAAAACCGGTCATCTGGTGCCTTTAAGCCCTGAGTACAAAGAGAAGAGAAAAAGCGTAGGTTTAAACGAAACGCCTCCTACGACATTGTCTGACAAGAAGGCCTTGGAAGAGGTGCAGAAGCTGATCAAGAAAACCGGTTTTGACAAACTGATAGGAGGGGCATAACATGGGATATGCACTGTTTTTAGGGTGTGTCGCCCCCAACCGCTATCCAGGTGTTGAGAGCTCAACCAGGGAAATATTGAAGGAACTGGGTGTCGAGTTCTCCGAGTTGGAGGGAGCATCATGCTGCCCTGCACCTGGTGTTACCCGCTCTTTTGACAAGAATACCTGGCTTACAATAGCAGCGAGAAACTTGGCCTTGGCCGAGAA
>CP070739.1:1136102-1141975 GCA_020347705.1 Methanomassiliicoccales archaeon
AATTTTTAAGACGTAATATTTCCGATTATATATCCAGTTAACACAACACCGCTAGTTAAGAACAGGTGAATCACTTGCTTTGAATTATTTATTGGTTCTTGTCCAGTCATTATTTTTTTTAATCTCTCAGGGATTGACTGATTCACTATACGACTCAAGACCTTACTCTCCACTAAAAGCACGTTTTTATTTTTAAATTTCTTGTTTACTTTTGCTTTTGAATAACCTTCACCAAATCCTCTTTTTAAAATATATTTTAATGATAGTCGTGATTTATATACTCGATGATAGATAATCGCTTTTGGTTCAAAGATGATTTTGCATATTGGATATCTTTCTCGAATTCTTACACATAACTCAGTTTCCTCGGCTGTTGTGTTTTTTTTATCAACCCTGCCAAAAGTACTATCGAATAATCCTACATCATTAAAAATCCTTTTTTTAAAAGAAATATTGCTGCCAAAAGTATTTCTTACTTCTCCTTTTTGTGTAGGATGTCCTTTATATGTACAGCCAAAAATCCAATACATCTCTTTTGGAAATGAGTCCGGTATTGGTGTATAAGGATGCGCGTTTATCCTTCCACCAACGCATAATACATTTTCATCCTCATAGCATTTTGATAAATAGTGTAACCAATTCTTACTGGCTACTGCATCATCATCTAAAAATGCGATAACACCACCCCTAACATGTCTACGCGCTAAATTTCTACATGCGGAAAGGCCTGAATTATTGCTGAGTAAAAGTGTAACTTTTGGAGATTTAATAAGATATTTTAATCGATTATAAAGTTCTTTGTTTCTATCTACAACAACAATAACCTCTTTATCATTGTAATTTTGAGATAACACGGAATTAATAGAGCTGAGAGTATCGGATAAGCGATTGGTGTCATAAGTGCATATTACAACTGATACCTTCATTCATCCCTTTAAGCAAATAGATTGATTTAATAATTGTGCCTATAGTTTCTTTGCTTCGAAACCTTCCACTTTTAATTTGAAAATGAATCATAAATATATATAATAAGGTATTGTCTGCACATTGTTTTTCCGTCACAAATGCTCACTGAAAATACCTCGATTATCTATTAAATAACTTTTCTGTTATTAATTGAGAGAATATTCTTGAGCCATGCTTCATAGATCTGAGCTTTGAAGGGGTTTTTCTCCTCCGATATTCAATGGGGATCTCACCTATTTTATATCCTTTCTTAATACATTTTGCGAACATCTCTGCCTCAATCTCGAAGTAGACTGCTGTGAGATTCAAGTCTTTTACCACTTCTCTCCTAAATCCCCACATACCTGTGCAAACATCAGAAATTTTGTGTCCATTGGGAAATAGTGCATTGGCGGTTTCGGTGAGGAATTTATTTCCAATATAGTTAAATCTGCTCATGGCCCCTGGTAATATTGTGCCATTCATTCTTGAGCCGAGCACAACGTCATACTTCCCAGATTCCAATAGAGGTATAATATCCAAGATATGATATCCCGGGTAGGTTGCATCCGCATCCATCATAAATAAATATTGACCTTTGAAAGCCGAAAAAGCCTCTCTAACGCCCAAACCTTTCCCTATCCCCTGTTGGGTAATGACTCTTGCACCTTTGTTTCTTGCGATTTCTTTGGTTCTATCCTTACTGTTTCCGTCGACCACAAGAATCTCAACATCATAACCCATGCCCATCAATTTTTTGGTTGGAATATCATCGATAACCGACTCTATGGTCAACTCTTCATCCAACGCCGGTAAAAATACGGATATTAAATCCTTACCCATATTCCCATCGGAATGGCAATGTGTTTACTTCTATATAAATTTATACTAGGATCGTTATTTCTCTTCTCAACTATCCATTAACGAATAAAATAGGATATGGTTTCTTCCAGTCCATCATCTATTCTATATTTAGGCTGATAACCTAAAAGTTTCTCAGCCTGGCTTATGTCAGCTAATGAATGGAGTATATCTCCATCCCGAGGCTCCTCGTGAACAGGCTCGATATCAAAACCCATCTGGCTGCCAATTTTCCTTGCCAATTCGTTGATTGTTATCCTGTTCCCTGTGGCTATATTTATAACGACTCCATTTACCCCTTCTGTTTCAGAGGCTAATATGGTTCCTCTAACCGTATCCTTTACATATGTGAAATCCCTAGTTTGTTCACCATCCCCGTATATGATCGGAGGCGAGTTATTCATGATTCTATGGATGAATTTGGGTATTACCGCCGCATATTCACCCTTGGGGTTTTGTTTGGGACCATATACATTAAAATATCTAACAGATACCGTCGGTAGTCCATAAACGCTGGAGAACACATTGCAATAATATTCCCCAATCAATTTGGATACCGCATAGGGTGATAGAGGATTGGGCAGCATGGTTTCCACCTTTGGTAAAGTAGGACTATCGCCGTAAACCGAGGAGGAACTCGCATATACAACTTTATTTACATCTGCATCCCTTGAAGCGATCAATACATTCAGTGTACCTGTAGCGTTCACCTCATGCACAAGTTTTGGCTCCTTGACGCTTCTCGGAACACTAGGCAGAGCGGCCAAATGAAACACAAAATCCTTTCCTGAGCACACTTTCATCAATAGATCCAGGTCTGTAATGCTGCCTTCTACGAGTTCCACGTCAAGTCCTTCAATATTCTTTTCTATGCCTGTAGAAAGGTTATCGATGATGGTAACTTTATTTTTCTTTGATAAGCTCTCCGCGAGATTGGAACCGATGAATCCTCCACCACCAGTTATTAATATATTTCTGTCTTCAATGATCTTTGATTCCCCCCCTGCCTATTCCTCTGTATTTCAATCCACTTTTAACAACATCATTTGGTGAAAACATATGTTGTGTATCCACCAATAAAGCTTCATCTTTCATTAATCCTTTAAGATCGGTTATTTGCAGTTTTTGGAATGTCTTGTGATATGTATGAAGAACAACACAGTCGGAATTCCTAAGAGCTTCTTCCAGGGTGCAATTTTCTAAATTGAACACCCTCTCTACTTCTTGTTCGTCGACCAAGGGATCATGAACACAGACATTTGCACCCATTCCTAATAATGTTTTAACTATCGCTTTTGCAGGAGTCTCTCTTATATCGCTTGTGTTCGCCTTATAAGCAACTCCTAAAATCGCTATCTTTGAGCCTTTAATCGGTTTAGCCAGTTCATTCAACCCGTCGATGATCAAGTCGACCACATAAAATGGCATATTATCATTTATCGATCTACCAGCTAAAATCAGCTGAGGGTGATATCCCAGTTCCATGGCCTTATGTGTTAAATAATAAGGATCAACTGGAAGGCAGTGCCCCCCAACTCCAGGGCCGGGGTAATACCTAACAAAGTTCCACTTTGTAGAGGCGGCTTCAATTACAGAAATTACATCGATATCCATTTTTTGGAAAATCATGGCTAGTTCGTTGAATAGTGCTATATTAAGGTCTCTTTGGATGTTTTCAATAACTTTCGCGGCCTCAGCGGTTTTCAAATCCTTCACAATTTTAACTTCCTCTTTTACTATACTTTGATATAACTCCTTGGTAATCTCCGCCCACTCTAAATCAATAGCTCCAACTATCCTCGCCACTTTATCAAGTGTATGGTTCTCGTCCCCCGGATTGTACCTCTCAGGGCAGTAGGCGAGGCCAAAATCCTCTCCAGCCTTAAGGCCTGATTTTTCAAGAATAGGCTGTAAAATTTCCTCGCAGGTGCCCGGGAATGTCGTGGATTCCAGAACAACCAGCTTTCCGGGCTTCAAGCCTTTAGCCGTATCTTCTCCTGCAGATACTATAAAACTCAAATCAGGCTTCTTCATTCTGTTGACTGGAGTGGGAACTATAATGAGGACAACATCCGATTGCTCAACTGCCATTGTAACATCTGGGATTACATGAAGTTTTTCTGAAGAGAGGAGTTTTTCTATTCTATTTTCAAGCATCAACTCCGGTTGTGGGCTTTTTCCGTATTTTATTAGTTGAACTTTCTCTTCATCCACATCTGCACCGATTACTTCAAATCCCTGCTCCCCGAAAAATACTGCAGTAGGTAGGCCAACATAACCCAAACCCACTACACAAATCCTCGCTTTTTTCCCTTTTATTTTATCCAATATCTCCTCTTTTATTCCCATTTCACACTTCTCCTCGCCTTCAATATTTGGAAAGATCTACAATCTCTCCCGCCAATAAGCTAGTAAATCGCTCATTGTCTTCTCAAAGGGTATCTCAGGCTTCCATCCAGCTTGCACCATGATCTTGGAGCAATCACCGTGGAGAATCTCCACATCAGATGGTCTCATGCGTAAAGGATCGTTTTCGATTCTGATATCTTTTGATTTACTTTTTTCTAAAAGTATATTGAGCACATCTTTGATGACCCTCGGTTTCCCTGAGCATATATTATAGCAATCTCCGAATTCACATTTTTGAAGGGAGAGCCAATAGGCTCTTATAACATCCCTCACATCCGAGAAATCCCGCTGAGCTTCCAGATTTCCCACGTATATAACAGGCTTTCTTATCCCCTTCTCTATCTCGACGATTTGTTTAGCAAAGTTGGAGGTCACGAAGACCTCCCCTCTTCTCGGTCCAGTGTGGTTGAAGGACCTCGTGACCACGATCTTCATACCGTAGGATCGATGGTATTGAAAGCCGAGTTTGTCCTGAGCCACTTTCGACACACCGTAAGGGCTTAAAGGCCTGAGAGGATTCGTCTCCTTTATCGGGACCTCATCTGGATATACCAATCCGTACTCCTCGCTGGAACCGGCGATTTGTACGGCGGGGTCGATTTCTAACTTACGAATCGCCTCTAACAGGTGTATGGTTCCTACAGCGTTCGTTTCCATGGTATCGGATGGTGCTCTCCATGACATTGGAACGAACGACTGGGCAGCGAGATGAAAGATATAATTCGGCTCAGCCTCCTTCAAGGCTTCCACCAACGAATGACCGTCCCGCATATCGGCTTCTATCAGATTTAATTGTTCCGTTAGATGGTTTATATTGTCGGTTTTACTTCTCCAACGCTTGATCCCATATACTTTTAAACCTTTCGCCAGAAGGAATTCTGCTAAGTGACTGCCGACGAAGCCCGTTATTCCTGTGATTAAAGCCCTCTCAGACATCATTTCACCTCATAATTCAATAGTTTATACAATTGAGCAACCTTATGGCCATGTCCTTTATTATTTTTTCCTTCCTGTCATTTTTAATACCAGTCAAAAATAACAGTTGATAAATCAATTTCTAACATCGATCCAGACATGAGTGGTGGCATAAGGTATAATATCGTCTGTCTTGAAGAGCTCTACTTCTAATTTATATGTGCCACTCTCGTTTGCGCTGAAATTGAAAACCTGTCGCCATTCCTTATCATCGGTAAGTGAAAAGCTGTATTGGGTTGGAGTTTGATTGATCCCTCTCTCAGGTATTAATCTTACAACCGTTTGATAATCGGTCGTTTCCTCCTCATGACAAACGACAACAATGATTATCGATGAACTCTCGTTGACTTCTAGGTTGGTAGGGTAATTCTCTAGGGTTCCGTTTTCATCGAGAAGATAGAGTTCTGTGGAATGTTCCCTTGGAGGATGTGTTGCGATGAATATCAATAACGCCCCTCCAATGACGAGAGCAATCGCAATAACCAGGACGATTACTTTATCTGTGGGTGTTATTTCGCGAGATCTAGCAGTAAGAAAATCTAACTTTAAAGAAAATCTTTCCTCGGGAAGTAGAGTCCGCCTTCTCAACCAGGCGATTACTATAAAAACGAGGATTAAACAGTACAAGGATATCACAATCGAGGCAAGGGTTATTCCCCATAGTGTGTAGTTCAATCCAAGCC
>CP070739.1:1142075-1144808 GCA_020347705.1 Methanomassiliicoccales archaeon
ACATGAAGAACATCATCAAAACAGGGGAGGCGCATAGAAACCACAAACGCCCCAATAAGTGCAAGGGCTGTTCGAGGCGGAGCACGTGTCCCGAGAAGCTGGTATGACCGGTTAAATCGGCCTATTTTTTAGATTTACCTTTTTCCTCCTGCTTCACCAGGGCCTCCAGTTTTTCATTGATGGCCTTGATGTCCTCCCTCATCCTGAGCATCTCCTCCTCGAAGGGGGTGAAGGTTCCAGCAGAAAGGATTCTGTGGGAGAGGAGCATGCCAACGAATATTGCGCCTATTAGGGCCAGCAGGATTAATGCGGACCAGCCGAGTATTGCACCGTATACGAAGACGTAAACCTGAGTAATATCCAATATACCCGTTAGAATCGATATCAATGGGACGACTATCAAGAGAGCGATGATAAATAATACTATGATCCACAAAACATACGAGAACGGGGTTTTAGCCTTCAGTTTCATTCTTTCCTCTCCATTATAATGTTGTATGGCAGAGAACGTTCTATTGGATCGTCACGTCTTTCATCATCAACTTCCAACATGATCTGATCTTGCTCGGAAAGAAGGGTCATGTTTCCATTATACTCATATTCCTTCTGTTTATCCCATACCGAGACATTGAGAGAGACTTCCAAAAGTTTGGTGGTAAGGTGAAGTGAGTATGTGTAATTCTCAGTGATAGTGGCATTATTTATTTCAATGGTAATATTCGAGAACATATGATCGTCTAGGCCGTGAACGTAGACTTTGGTTTCTTCGGTTTCTATTATGTGGTCAATAAGAATCCTCGGTATCGACGAGAGGGGGGATGGGGGGGTGTCTATACAACCTGAAAAGGAGCACAGAAAAACAATGATACCCAGGCCCACCAGTTTTCCCAGCATCGTAACGTTATCGTCAATATAGTATATAAAAAATTAGATGATATGGTAATCAGGGTTCTATCACTCAAAATGAGGCGGAAATAGAATAAATAATAATGAAAAAAAATGAGAGGATGTTTAATAGCCACCGTATTGCCTGTTATATCCGCGCTGTCTCTGGGATGTTCCGCGGCCGTCCAGATTGTCGGCCTTGGTTTCCAGCTCATGGATCTCGCTTTGGATCTTCTTGAGTTTGGCTTCCAGTTTTGCTGCCTCGCCCCTCTTCTTGGCGACCTTTGCCCTTATCTCCGCGGCCTTTGCGGTTTGTTTTGCTGACTTCTTTACCTGTTTTGCCTCTCTCATCTGGTCTTTAGCGGCCCGCTTAGCGGCCTTTACAGAACCTTTGTTGGCCATAATATCACAGTGGGTCATATGCCTTTCTTACTTATAAAACTTGCCATAATGGTATTGATTTGGATAACATTGAAATCGGCGTTCCAGCGCCGATATTTTCCCATTGAAATGATATTAAAAACATCAGTTGATAAGAGCGCGTTTAATTGGCAATTGTCCATTGACCATCCTGGGTTGCGTGAATCCAGTAACCGCTCCCCTGGTTCATTTCCTTCAAATCGTTGAATATACCGGATTTTTTTGGGCAGCTGTGTGTCCAGAAGTCACCCTTTGAATCATAGGTTTGAGCTGCATCCCAGAAAATACCACCTAATGCATCTGTAGGGGTTTGGCTGGTATAGGAGGGATAGCCCACGAGATTCCAACCTGTGCGAAGAAATATTACTGTGGTTTTGGGCACTGTTCCTGCAGTTATTAGGTAATCTGTTGCATTGACATAGAGCCAGATGCCCATGGTGTTGTTTATATGGGTCAGATCCCCCAGTTCCGTGTCCTTCCAAGAATCTGCAACGTCCGATGGGTCGTAGAATTGGGCAATTTCGCAGGTATCGTTTACTGTCTGCAGAACGTCTCCAGGTGTTATTCTGGAGAGCTTTAGGGGAGTGGACACCAGATTCCATCCCTTGTTCAAAGGCTGGACGTGCTTGGCTGCGGTGATGGTATTTGTATCATTGTACAGCTTTTCATCCACAGCTCTCACAATATAGTAATAATCATTTATATCGCCATCCCCGGCACCTGTGTCTGTCCATGATGTTTTAGATGTCTGGGCATGGGGGTATGTAAAGTCGAAACTGTTCAGTGTCGGGCTTTTGTATATGTAATAATGGACCACATCCGATGAATTGGATGCCGTCCAGTTCAGAACAATATCATTTCCCTGGATCCATGCTTCCAGGTCCTTGGGAGGGTTGGGAATATCTTCGTAGGGTGTGATATCAAAATAAACTGGATTGGAGAAGGCAATATTTGTCTCCCCGGTAAACAGGTCACCATTGAACGTTCTTATCTCAACCCGGAAATATGCGTCCCCTGAGGTCATATGACTGTGAGATATTGAGAAGGCTCCTGGCCCCACGCTCTGGGAATGGATTAAAGCATCATTGGAAATGATCCTGACATCCGAATTCTCCACTGCATTGCCCGAGATATTGATGAATAACTGCCTCGGTATCTGGGAATAGATGGTCTCCCCCATGATGTAGCTGCTCACAGTGAAGTTCATTGTTGGACCGTCCGTGACATAGCTCCGGCCGTATCGTACGGCCTCAATAATGCCTCTAATTGAGAACTCCCTTGCATAGATGTAGTTTCTGGGATAACCTATGGCACCCCTCATATTGAACAGGTCCCCACCGTCGGGGGTGTTGTCGGCATTCTTGCAGTCGCTCTCCCCCACTGCCGTCTTGCGGATGCCCAGGTTCAGCAGATCATCCCACTTTCTCA
>CP070739.1:1144908-1151209 GCA_020347705.1 Methanomassiliicoccales archaeon
CCTGCAATGAGAATTAATATCACGAATATCAAATGGGGGAGGTTCAATAAAAATGCGTACAATAGAGAAAACGCTTTCACACCTAATTTTAGGTCAAAAAGGAGGACAAAATAGGATTCAAATCATCGAATTGATCAGGGAGCGGCCATATAACGTCAATCAACTAGCCGAGATTTTGAATCTGAATTATCGAACAATTAAATACCATATGAATGTGCTTTTAAAAAACGAACTTGTAAGTTCCTCCAAAACTGGAGGATATGGGGAGGTTTATCTTCTAACTCCAGAGATGGAAGATAATATGGTGATTTTCGAGGATATAAAAATGAAATTTGAGAAATCCAAGAAGCTAAAAGATTTCACAACCTCTCCAAAATTTTTTCAGGATGTGATGGAGCAAACAAATGATACGGTAATCATTATCAATGAGGAAAAACAAGTCTTTTTTTTGAACAAAAGTGCGGAGAAATTGTTAGGATATAATAAAAATGAGATAATAGGAGCTCCCTTCGAAAATCTTCTTGACTCTTCGGCCAGGGAAGAACTGATAAATAAGATTTCGGCAGGAGAGCATATAGTAGATTTTGAAACGAAGTTCAAAGCTAAATCGGGAAAAATAATCGATATTAACCTTACCGTGGACCACATCAGGGAGGAAAACGGTATCCCTATTGGGTTCTCGATTTTATCTCGGGATATCACCAGGCGGATTCAAGCGGAGGAGGCGTTGCGAGAGAATGAAGAGAGATATCGGCATCTTTTCGAGGACTCTCCTATTGGTATTGGTTTAGCTGATTTCCAAGGCAAAATTATTACCGCTAACAGTGCTATGGAAGTGATTACAGGGTACTCTCTTAATGAGCTCAAAAAGATTAACCTTAATGATTTATACAAGGACCAGGAGAACAGAAAGGCTTTGATAGACATTATTTCCAAAAATGGTAAAGCTGTAAATTATCCCGCAAGACTTTATAATAAAGACGGTAATATATTCGACGCACTTTTAAATACATCCCGGATTCGTATCGGTGAGCAGGATTACATCCAGACGATGTGCATAGACATTACGGAGCGCAAGCGCACAGAGGAGGCATTGAAGCTTAGCGAAGAGAGGTATGCGTTAGCGCAACGAGCGGCAAATATCGGCAGCTGGGATTGGAATATTCAAACAGGCGATTTAAAATGGTCTGAAACAATCGAACCGATGTTTGGTTTCGACAGAGGAGAATTCGGAGCAACATACGAGGCTTTTCTCGATCGCGTACACCCTGAGGATCGCCAATTTGTTATGGATTCTGTTGATGCATGCATAGAAGAGGGTAAAGAATATACCATAGAGCACCGCATTGTATGGCCAGATGGGACTATACGCTGGGTGTCTGAATCCGGTGATGTAATACGCGATAGGAAAAAAGAGGCAATCCGCATGCTCGGTATTGTCAGGGATATCACCGAACAAAAATTGATGATAACATGTCTGCATCAACAAAAACATGAACTTGATGAACGCGTTAAAGAGTTGAACTGCCTTTATAGCATATCTAAACTGGTTGAAAAACCGGGGATTACATTGGAAGAATTAATTCAAGAGACTGTTGAGTTAATCCCGGTTTCATGGCAGTATCCAGAGATAACCTCTGCAAGGATTGTATTGAATCATGAGGAGTTCAGAACAAATAACTTTAAAAAAACAAAATGGAAGCAAGCCAGTGATATCCTCTTTCATGAAAAGAAAGTTGGGGTTGTAGAAGTGTATTATCTGGAAGAACGCCCTGAAAGGGAGGATGGACCATTCCTAAAAGAGGAGAGACATTTAATCGAAGCAATTGCCTCAAGACTGGGAAGAATCAGAGAGCGAATGATGGCGCAAGAACGGATAAGACATATAAATGGTCTACTAATGGCCATAAAAGATATTGGCCAACTGATCAGTCATGAGTCTGATTTAGGAACTATTGCCCAGGGATCCTGCGATAGACTGTTAAAGACGCAGGGATACCTGGATGTCTGCATCTCTTTTTTGGATAGTAAAAAGGGTGTAATCACCCCAATCGGACACAGTGGTAATCATCCGTGGAGTTCGTCTGGAATTATATTGGATGGGAATGGAAATGCCCCAAAATGCGTCAAATCAGTTGTGAACACAGCAACTAGAAATTATATAAGTAGTACTGAAAAATTATGCGGAGAGTGCAGTTTTTGTAAGCACGGGGAAGATCATAAGTCCTTACTCATCCCAATGTTGAATCAGAGATCCGTTGTTGGCGTTTTGACTATATGTTTTCAGGCAACACATGAAATCGATAAAGCAGAGATTCAACTCCTTGAGGAGGTGGCAAGTGACTTGGCCTTTGCACATGCTAAGATAATCGCCGAGAGAACACTTATGGAAAGTAGGGAGCGGTATCATTATCTGTTCGAGGATTCTCCAATCTCTCTGTGGGAAGAGGATTTTACCGATGTCAAAAAATATATTGACAGTTTACGAGGCACAGGGATTAAGGACTTTAGAGAATATTTTAAGAATCATCCAGAAGAGGTTGTCAATTGTGTAAGTTCTGTGAGAATTATCGATGTGAACAAAAATACACTGGTTTTATACAAGGCTGAAAATAAAGAACAACTTCTTGATAATTTAAACAAGGTTTTCGATATAGATTCATACGAAGTATTCAGGGAAGAACTTATTGCATTGGCCGAGGGAAAGACCACATTTGAGAGTGAAGCTGTAACAAGAACGTTAACCGGTAATAAAGTTCATATCAGGCTGAGATTGGCGGTGGCCCCAGGATACGAAGATACACTGGGAAGAGTATTAATTTCTATTATAGACATACCTGAGCCGAATAAGACATGAAAATATTAAATGAACAAGTTGATTCCATCCTATGTTTGTTTATGATTTGAGCTAATTTTATCGATCGATATGCATGTGATTTGCAATAGAATTGTAAATAAGTTGTAGTAAACTTTTATAAAATCCTGAGATACTCTTTTATAAGGTTATTCTATTTCCCCCTTAAATGGAAAGCACCAAACTATGGTGTCAAAACAAAGGCGGGAGAGAAAAGTAAAATTTTCTTTTCCAAAGATTCCAATAGTTACTTGATCCCAAGGAGGGAGGAACTATAATGGAAAATAAGCTTAAAAACGAAGAGAAAAATACCGCGCTGCTTCTGTTGGCTGTTTTCATGCCTACAGTAATGGATTTTCCAGCGCAGAAGAAAAGACTATAAAGAATTTGTTAAAAAAGTAAAAGAAAACTGACAGGAGGACTGAAAGAAATGAAATATATAAGTAAATTTGCGCCAGAGCAAGAAGAGAGCAACCCAAAAAGAAATCTTAGAAAAAAGATTAAGGTGTCGAGATTTCTTGTGGGTTTAGCAGTGTTGGCACTGATTTTGAATGTGTTCGTAGTGATGTCATCGATGATGGTGACAGCAGAAGGCGGACCGCCTAGAATATGGACAGATAAGGATGATTATTATCCAGAGGAGACTGTCATCATTAGCGGCGAGTACTTCACTCATTACGATGCTATAGAAGTGAAAATCACCAGACCAGATAGCGAGGTTGAGTACTCGAACACGACCGCCGATGAATTTGGGAGTTTCACGACCAACTATGTACTTGATGGTATTCTCGGGGAATATCTAGTAGAAGCAACTGATGAACACGGGCGATATAACTTCACTACCTTCACGGACGGTAAACCGCCAAGCCTATTCGGATGGGATTGGAAATTCGATGATTGGACCAAATCCACACTGGAAGGATATGGCGCTGGAGACTGGGTTTGGTGGCATGTTAAAATCTATAATGCAGATCCTGGTGAATACAAAATGGTCTGGAACCACGATTACTACCATAAATTAATAGAAGCTTACGGATTTATCGAGATAAAGGATGTTCGTGTACTCTATGACGATTACCCTAATGAAAATGAGACCGGGATCAATGTAACTGTGGAAGGACCCTTCTATCCAGAAGAGAGCAATACCATTTTGATTGAATTCAATGCCACTTTCACTATTGAGACCGCGGGGGACTACTACCTGCGCTGGGATGCCCGAATCGATCAAAATGAGACAAAATCATGGCCAGGAAAAGCCCTTCACACTCATTTTGAGACATGGTTTTACAATGGCGAAGAGCAGACTGGTGGGCAGCAGGATGTTCAGGTGGAGCAACCACTTTCGCCCCCTCTTAGTAAAATAAGCGGTTACAAATATTACGATTCAGACGATGATGGGGTTTGGGATGATGGTGAGGATGCACTGGCTAACTGGACATTCCACCTTACAGGCGTAGATATCTATGGAAAAAATGTAAGTAGGTTTCAGATCACCGATGAAAATGGTTACTATCGATTCCCAGGTTTGATTAATGGTAACTATACGGTGTGTGAATATCTACCCGAAGGCTGGACTTGCACCAACCGAACAGGAGACCCGCCTTGCACCGATACCATCCAAATCACTGAGGATGACACGAACCTCACTCACATCGATTTTGGAAACAGACTTTTGACCCCTGATATTCAGGTGACAAAGACAGGCGATAGAACAGAAGCTCATGTGGGTGACACCGTCATTTATACTATTAACGTGACTAATATTGGAGAAGTCACTTTATATGATGTATATGTTTATGATGATCTAACAGATGAATATTATTATAAGGTCAATTACACTAGTTCAGATGAGCTTGCAGTTGATGAATACTGGACTTTTACATTTAATTACACAGTCCAATCAGAAGATGACGACCCTCTGGTTAACACTGTAACCGCTTATGGAACCGATTCATTCGCAACCGAGGTGACAGACGAGGATTCTTGGACAGTGGATGTGCTTAATCCGGCGATTTATGTATCCAAAACCGGCCCAAGCGTGGCCCATGAGGGCGATACCATCACCTACACCATTACGGTTGAGAACACCGGAGACTGTCCACTTTATAATGTTGCATTGGATGACGATGTTCTTGGTGACCTGACTTCCTATTTGCCTGATACAACACTGACTGTTGGAGAGGTCAACTCGTTCGATGTGAACTACACCGTCCCAACACCTTCTGGAGATATTACCAACACCGTTACAGCCGAAGGAACGGACAATCTGGGAGAGACGGTCACAGACAGCGATTCTCATACCGTTGATGTGCTACATCCAGACATCGATCTAACCAAGACCGGCCCCTCCGAGGCGCATGTGGGAGATACCATCACCTACACGATAACCGTTACCAACACCGGAGACTGCACACTCTACAATGTCTATGTTAACGATACCCAACTAAGTTGGAGCGTCGGGCCAATCACTCTCGATATAAATGAGTCGCAAACATTCTATGTAAACTACACTATCACAGGAAATGAGGGCGATCCGTTCAATAATACCGCAACAGCAGAAGGCGAAGACACTCTTGGAGAAATAGTCACAGACGATGGCACCCATCCAGTTGATGTACTAAACCCAGACATAAGCGTGGACAAGACTGGTCCTGCGGAGGCCCATGAAGGCGATACTATCACCTATACGATTGTCGTAACAAATACCGGAGATTGCCCGTTGTATAATGTTTATGTGAACGACTCACAACTCAGTTGGAGTGTTGGACCAATCACCTTGGCCGTTAATGAATCCAAGACCTACTATGTGAATTACACGATCACTGGCAACGAGGGAGATCCGTTCACTAATACTGCAACAACCGAAGGTACGGATAACCTAGGGGAGACCGTTACAGATGAAGATTCACATACCGTTGATATCCTACATCCCGATATCGACGTGGACAAGACCGGCCCTGCGGAGGCTCATGAAGGAGATACTATCACCTACACGATAGTCGTTACCAACACCGGAGATTGCCCACTCTACAATGTTTATGTTAATGATACAGAACTCGGGTGGAGTGTTGGACCAATCACCTTGGCCATTAACGAATCCAAGACCTATTATGTGAACTACACAATCATTGGCAACGAGGGAGATCCGTTCACCAATACCGCAGACGCAGAAGGCACAGATAACCTAGGAGAGACCGTAACAGACAGCGATTCACACACTGTTGATATCCTGCATCCAGATATCGATGTGGACAAGACTGGTCCTGCAGAGGCTCATGAAGGCGACACGATTACCTACACGATTGTCGTTACTAACACCGGAGATTGTCCACTTTATAATGTCTATGTTAATGATACAGAACTCGGGTGGAGTGTCGGGCCAATGACCTTGGCTGTCAATGAATCAAAGACTTACTATGTGAATTACACTATTAATGGTAACGAAGG
>CP070739.1:1151309-1162522 GCA_020347705.1 Methanomassiliicoccales archaeon
GGGGCCTTTCACCAATTACCCCTTCTATTCCTTTAAATCTATAGCCACACTCCCTGCATTTTTCTATTTTTGGGCCTTTTTCATAATCCAATTGGGAGCAGAGCTCCACTGGGGATTTGCAGGAAGGACATCTAGGCATGCCATCTTCGGCCCTTAAAAGATCATTCACCTCGTAATATCTGTTGCAGTCCGTGCATTTAAAGGGAGGTAGCCGCAGTTTAACCCCGCATAATGGGCATTTATTTTGACTTTCCTTGTGCTCGGATGATCCTTCAACCTTTTCCCAGCGTTTTACAAAATCCCTGAAAATCTTATTTTTGCTCTTTTTTTGATTTTGGATATCGTTGGAATCAAAACCCAATCCATCGACATTTCCTTCAATGGAAGCACCGCAGTGATCGCATTTTTTAGAACCTAAAGCAACAGGGTTGTGGCAAACAGGGCATACACTTGATTTTCTTTTTTTAACGGTCAAACCACCATCACCTTAGTCATCGAAAGTTTGTACCCATACTTACTATCCAATTCCCTTAATAAGGGAATTATGTAGTGAAAATCCAATAATCTGTACGAATAATGCAACGATTCAACGCCCTCGTGGTTGGCTGCATTACCGAATCAAAGAAGTTATCTTAACTCTGGTAGGGGCTTTTCGGACGATATACCATCTTTTGAACCAGTTTTTTCTTCTTTTTATCCTTCAGTTCAAAAGTATCCCCCGCAAAGGGGATCATGGGGATGGTCAAAATTCTGATTTCCGTGCCAATATCCAGCTTGAGCCTTAACAGCTCCGGGGATGATAGAAGGATCTTGGGGCGAAGACCGTCCTGTCTCGCCTTTTTAATGATATAACCCTTGAAATGTTTTGAATTTCTTTTGTAGTACTCCTTCAGTTCATCCATCATTTCCGTCAAGTAAAAGCGCTTGTATTTTCCGTCGTTGGCACTTCTGATCAGACCGAAGGTCTCAAGGTCCGAGAGATACTTCATCGCGGTTCTGATGTTCAATTCCAGCTCCCTTCCGATTTCGTTCTGATGTACCCCTTCCTTTGATTTAATCAATGAGAGAATGTCGATACTCTTTTCCAACGCCATCAATCTGAATAAAGACGTGTGTTCTGGATTGATCATACGGGTAGGGAAAAACACGGTGCTCCCGTTTTCCTGGACAGTTACAAATCTTTCATAGACGAGTTTGTCTAGATGCCATCTTACGCTTGATTCCGAGATGTTCAGTGCCTTCGCGATACTGGAGACCAAGCTGCATGGATGTAGACACAGGTATTCATATATGGCCCTACGGGAGGGATTCATAAGGATGGATTTCTTTCTTATCTTTTGAGGGTCTTTTTGTGTGTTGACACCTTGATTCAACAGCTTATTGAATTCGGTTATCATCTTTTTCATGAGGAATTCTCCTAGTCGGAATAATCCTCTAATATCCTATCGATTAGATAGGTGAGATTTATGTTCTCGAAATCTTTATCATCCAGACGAGCCAGGGACTGTTGTATTCTCTCCTTCGCAGATGATGGTATACCCGACAGCCTATCCTCCAGGTCGGCTTCCAGGATTTTTGGGATATTTTTCGTTGTAATCTCTTTTTTTATCCCTTTTTTACCGTTGCTTTCGATTACGATGCCGAATCCTTTGATTATCCTGAAGAAATGTGACCGGTTGCTGTGCTTGCTGTTTCGGCATTTTAAAATTTCCATTTGCCTCTGTGTAAACGAGTCATTTCTAACGAACCTCAGGTGTACGATGGAATCTGACAGGTACATAGGAATGAAGGTCTCGGATCCCGACAGATCACCGCTAATTCCATGCTCCTCAAGAGTGCATACGGACGTTCCTATCTTTTTTATCTCCTTGAAAAGGAGCATCAAAAGCTCCCTTTGTGTGTATCTATCTTCATTCGCCCATATGATGGGAGTCAGAGGATCAATCACTATCCTGGTGTTGCTTCCTGCCCATTCGGCCACGAAATTGGGCAATTCCTCTCTTACGAATTCTGAGAAATTCTTACCGTTTGCATCGATGAAAATCAGAGACTCGGATTCTATGTGGTCACTTATATTGTACCATCCCATTTCCCTTGCCTCCGTGATCAACTGCTCCTTGTTCTCATCCAGACTGATGAAAAGACCATCGTTTCCTCTTTCAAGGCCTCTTCTTAAAAATTGTGTGGCAAACGTTGTTTTACCTGAACCTGCGGCGCCGATAACCACCGTGATGGAGTTTCTGTTTATACCGCCGTTCAGCAATGAATTTAGACCTATCAGTCCTGTCTTGATTTTATCCATATAACTGCTCGCTCCTTTCTGGACATATGTACATTCGTATAGAGTCCTTTTTATTCTTTCCACCTTAAAATCAATTTTGATAAAAGCAAAATCTCCCATTTTTTTCATATTTTAGAAATTGAAAGTAATGGATAAAGAGGGGGTTATTGCCATCGTTGTCCTTAGAGTTATTATTTCGTTTGGATGAACTCCTGCAGTTCCTTTACGTCGTGGGATAAACCCTCGATAAGAAGCAGTTTATCGTATATCGGTTTGAGGGTTTTCCGAAGTTCCAGGGTGGTGACGAAAGTGCCTCCACCTTTGTCCTCAGGTACCGTCTTAAAATGTACCGAGATTATGGAGTTTATATATGTAGAGCGCTTTTCGCCCCCTCTCTGTTGGTCTATAATCTCCAGAAGGTTTTCATCAATGCTGATGGCGATTTTTTTCTTGGCCATGGTCTCAAGATGGTAATACTCTTCATACTTTTTATACCTTTTGTTTGATATTTTTGGTTTTCAGCCTCTTCCTCTTCCCCTTTTTTCCTCCCGTTTTTCTATGACGCTTTGTTTTGGCCAGGGCCTTATAATCAGGTTTCTTTTGCAGATCATGTTTTGGACAGGGTATACCAAGGCGGCATGCCCTGCAGTTCTCGATGGGTGTTGGAGGACAAGGACCTACCATATGGCCGTATTTCCTTCGGGGCATGATTGCTCAAAGGATTATAGGATTCAAGGCGTATAAAATTCACCTGTGCTCATTTACTTCGTTTCCGAACGAGAACCACAACAATCACTATTATTACTGCAATTACGATGATAAACAAAGGTGATAATACGATGGCCCCTATTTTTTCTCCGACACTCTGCTCCTCGATATCTAGTTTTATTGGTACTATTACCTTCTCAGGAGAGTCGGTTTCCTGTGAACCCTCAGAGGATATTGTTAAAGCCATATGATATAATCCAGATTTGTCGTCAGGAATTCCTATTCTCAGATCAACACTTTCATTTGCATTCTCAATCATAACGATTTCTTTGGGCTGAGGTAGTCTGAAACCGTCGCTTTCTAAAACATCTCTATCCATAAAGTCTATCATGAAGATATCGTTGCCATTACCTGCGTTGCGGATATCGAGTGAAAAATCCATATTTTTCCCAGATTTCCCTTTTAAATTTAGCCCCTTATCCTCATCCACATTATAGATTTTAATCAGATAATATTGTTTAACGATAATCAGGACCGAATCCGGTTGCTCAATATCGTATTGCATACCTCCCTGTTCATAATACCCGCTTACCGTGACGGTTACTACCTCTGAGCTGGATGTGCCCTCAGGAACTCTTGTGGCTGCGGAAATTGTATGTGTTTCCTCGCTACCTCCTCCGCCGCCAAAAAATATGCTGGGTGGTATCACACTTGCACCACCAACTGTAGATGTTGCGTTTAGGTAAACCTTCACTTGGTCAGGGCCCCACTTTTTGCATGTTACAATACCATTGATGGTGACAACACCTGAGCTATCCGGTGAGACATCCACTTCCACAGGTTCGTCATTGAGATCGACAATAACCTCAGTTAAGGGATTTGCCTCTGTTGGAATAGGTATGAAATGGATATTTAAAAGAAGGGCAAGCGTCACCAATATGATAATCAGTTTGTGACCTTTAATATCCATCAACACTCCCATGATATTCATGATTTTATAACCTTAAAATTCTTTTCATCGACACCCTTTTCGTATACTGCATCAAACAAGCAATGTAAATACTAAAAATTCACGAAAAATTTTTAATAACTAACTTATAAAACTTTCCATCCAGAATCACTTTTGAAAATTATGTCTGATAACTGGGTCGTCATGTATTTTTATAGATTAGGTTAATTGTAAGTCTAACGTAATTTCGTTACTACCATGAGGTGGGCATAATTTCACGAGAGGATCATATGGACTCCTCCACACAAAATGAGTTCCCAAGTAAGAAAGATGAAGCACATCTTGCCTCAAAGGGTGAAGACAACATCGACGACACCCTACAAAGGCTCGATTCTGAGATAGAAAAAAATCCCAACGATATAGGGCTTTACAGGATCAAGGTGGCCCTATTAACGGATGCAGGACGGTTTGAGGAATCGATTCAATTTTTAGACAAGATAATCGAACACGACCCAGAAGACAAAAAGGTATGGTACGAGAAAGGCGAAGTGTTGCTGATATTAGAACGTTTCAGAGAAGCGATCGAATGCTATGATCGCATTGTCCAGATGGATCACAACTATGTGAAGGCGTGGTTGGAAAGAGGTAACGCATTAAGGAAACTCCGCACACATGAACTGGAAGACGACCTCGAGATCTTGGATAAAGAGAGGAGAGTGGAATTGGAGGATGCCTTGGACAGTCTCACGGTGGTAACCGACAGGATACCAAATTCAGTTGAGGCCTGGTGCGGTAGAGGAGATGTCCTTTACACCCTACACCGCTACGAGGAGGCCACGCAATGCTACAATAGATGCATCGAAATCGATCCAAATTTCATAAGAGCATGGCACGGTATAGGAAAAACATTCCAAAAACTCGATATGACAGAGGAATCAAAGCAGTCATTTAAAGTCGTGATAGGACTTAGGTCAAATGATGTTCACTTGAAGGTTACCGAAGACTGGTGCGCAATGGCATATTCGTTTTACGAGCTCGGTTTTTACACCGAAGCGTTTGAGTGCATCGATAAGTTTATTGAAAGATATCCTGACAACTATCTCGCTTTGGCTTGCAAGGGTGTCTTGCTTGAAAAGACCGGCAGGGAGGAAGAAGCGGCTTTAATCTATCAGAATGCCTTAGAATTGAACTCTTCACGGGCCTATGTGTGGTACAGATTGGGAAATGTAATGCGGGATGCGGGTGATTTCGATAAAGCGGTGTTATGCTACAACGAGGCAGTCCAGATCACATCCGGGTTTGAAGAGGCGTGGTTTAGAATAGGAGAACTTCTTAAAATACGAAATAACACTGAAAAGGCCAAGGAGTGTTTCTCGTGGGTTCTCGAGATCAATCCGGATAACAAGAAGGCAAAAAAAGCCCTATTGACATTCGTCGGGGATAAATTATTTTTCGAGGGTGAAGCTCGAAAGTCAAAACTTCGTAAGGTAAGAAAGAAAAGGAAAAAGCGAAGGAAGAAAATGGTGGAATCGGAATATTCATACGATGAATACGTTGAGGATACCGAACCTCAGGAAGAATCCTTCGCGGTTGAATCTTTTATGGATTCTTATGATCATCACTCTCTTGAGATTGCCGAAGAGGAGGAAACCATTTCTGATTCTAAGGAAGATATCGATGCAGGCTTAAACGAATTACAGGAGTTAATCGACCAAGAAACAGAACTTGTGAGTGTAGAAAACCCAGAAATCTTCCAGACTGACGATATTCCGTTGGATGGGCAGGATTTGGAATTGGAGCTCCCAAGCGAGGACACAACTGAATCATACAAGGATTTCGAGACGAATTTAGATGAATTTGAAAAAATGTTGATTCAAGATGTAGAGGGAAAAGAGGAATCGACCGACGATGAATCCGATATCTTAGGGAGTGAGGGCACCTCAGAAGATGAGGAAACTCCTGATTCATACGACGGCCTCTATGAAGATTTAGACGAACTGCAGGAGCTTTTGGTTGAAAAAACGGCCCATTTGGACGGACAAAATATCCACGGCAAGCCATCTGCTGAAGTCCATTTGGACGGCCATCCAATAAGCAAAAAGAACCCTGATGAAGTACATTTGGATGCCCACAAGGAAGGGTACAACCTCCCAAACAAAAACCAGGCCGTCTTGGAGACCCTGGTCATCGAAGGTAGGGAGCATATGGCAAAAGGTGAACTTCAAAAGGCAATGTATTGCTTCGACCGGGCCCTGGAATTGGATCCTAATTGTGTTGACGCCTGGGGTGCAAAGGGAGATTTGCTATTGCATATGGATGAAGATCAAGATGAGTGAATCATTCTTTTCACCGTCTCAGGTCGTGAGTATAATTCTTTACTTTTTTTAAATCCCGTTTTTTTATCCGTATATTTAATCTATCACAAACACAATATCCCAGTTCAATGTATAAAACAAAATCAGAGCTTTATGAACTTGTAAGCGATTTGATGTCAGAGGATGAATTCCACCGCGAGATCAATAGAAGGTGCGATGAGTTAGAGGGCCTTTTAAACGAGGAGGCCATCGCCTATCTGCTGGTGGATGAAATGGGGAGGAATGTGGTGAGGAGCGCGAGCATCTCGGACTTATCGAATGGAGACAGTGTAAGTCTACAAGCCTTGGTCGATGATGTTTCAGAACCGAGGAAGTTTAAGAGGAAAAACAGAGGTGAAGGCCAGGTTGTAAACATCACCATCCATGATGACACAGGAAGTTGCAGATTCACTTTATGGAATAAGGACGTTGAGGCCGTTATCGAGGGAAAGATCAAGATCGGTTCGAAGATCAGGATAGTAAATGGTTACGTCAAGATCTCCGATTACGGGACCGAGATTAACGTCGGAAAGTGGGGGATGTTTTTTATTGAGGAATAATGATTTGTCTCTTTAGAAAAATGATTTTCCCGTGAAGTGCAATCGAGAATTTATTTCAAAAAATTAGGTACTGGCACTCGGATAAAAAAATTGCGGTTATCATGTTTGATAATCAAAGAAGATAGTTTATATAACAACCGAATGCATATCAAATAAACGTAGGTAGACTATCCGAGTTTCTATGCTTGGATACATCCCTTCTCATGGATGGGTAGGAATATGGATCTATTTGAAGCATCTCAATTGATAACCGATAAATACACTGTGAAGATCCTCGTTGGCACCACAAAAAAGCCCAAGAGTGCCATTGAACTGAGCGAGAAGTACGGCATTCCCATTGCGGCCTGCTACAGGAAGATCAGGGAGCTGGAGAAGGTAGGCTTGCTTCGTTGTGTCGAGAGGAGGTTGACGAGAAAAGGCAAGAGGGTTAGCATTTATATCTCGCAGCTTAAGACCGCTTATCTCTTCTTCGAAAACGGAAAATTGAGGATGAGATTCCACCTGACCAACGGTACGATAAACGATTTTGGGGGGGAAATGAGCGGGGCAGATATAATCGAGAAGTAGTCTGTCGAAGTGAATCGTAATGTTTTGAAGCAGGTTCAAGACTTAATAAAAAAAACCTCTTGTCGGATTAAGCAAGGTGACTTTCATCATCTTGTGTCTGCAACTTCACGATAAACATTTTCCAGTCTATCGACAACCTTCTCTATTGCAAAATTCTTTAATGCCAATTGTCTACCGGCGGATCCGAACGCAGCTCGCTTTGCTTCATCACCTAGCAGTTCACAGATAGCAGTACCCAATTGATGGGAATCTCCATAATCCACCAGGATGCCTGTCTCCCCATCTTTCACCACATATGGCATTCCACCCACCTTCGTGGCGACGCAAGGTTTTTTAGCGGCCATTGCCTCGATCAGTACGATTCCGAAGGCCTCGAACTCGGAGGGCAGAACAAATATATCACAGTCGATGAAGGCCTGTGATACACTCTTATCATTCAAGGAACCAGTAAACAATACACTATGTTCGATGCCAAGGACTTTTGCTCTACCCATAAGTTTTTTGTACATTCCTTCGTCCTCACCGATCAAGACGAATTTCGTCTGCGGAAAGCTTCTCAAAACCTCGGGCATGGCCTCGATGAGGTATTCGAGGCCCTTGTTCTTTGCCAATCGGCCCACGAAGAGCACGAAGTCATCTTTTATATCGTAAGTCTTTTTAAAAGAGCCTTCTCGCAACCCTTCAAACCGTAATATATCAACGCTGTCAGGTACGATCACGATTTTTTCGGGAGTGATGCCAGCATCGATTAAAAGCTTTCTCTCTCCCTTGGAAACACAGATGATTTTGCAGGCCTTTTCCATCACCCCTTCCGCAAGATATCTGTCATATAGACTCCGGATTTTCATTCTTCTTTTACCTCCCCACGTTGTCTCGCCAGGATGAAAATGCGGAGTGAAAATGAATTTTCCTCGTTTCGCACGGGACGCCCATGCACCTACATGGGAGGGGAAATAACCGTATGAATGAGCGTGAATGATATCCCACTTGCCTTTGAAGATAGTCCTCATCATCGATGGAATGACCGAGTACTGCATATCGCCTTTTAAGGAATATGCCTTGAACCGTTTAACAGGTATGCCTTCGATATTGGTATATCGTTTGTCGAGTTTCTTCCAAGGTATCTCTGAATAAAGGTCGGAGGCGAACACCTGTACATCATGCCCTCTTTTTTTAAGCTCCTTGCAGATTTTCAGCATCTGGAATTCCACTCCACCTGGGGCAGGAGGGAACCTCACACACAGTTTTAATATCCTCATCAGGTTGGGGTATGCAAATATAAAATATAAAGGCTCACGGATATTTTATAAGTGAAAGGATGGGAAGGCACATATTCTAGTTCTTACCAAGTAAAGATAAATATCAGAGTGAACCATGACTTAAGTTTTCCACCAAAATCTGTATGCGAGATAGCAAAAGATACCGCCTGTTACGATAGTCGTTATTATCTTTGAGATCATCAAATCATCGAAGAATAGAATGGCCGTGCTCCCGTATGGATGAAAAATAGGATTGCTTGCATGATAGAACAAGTCCAGGGTCACATGGCTTATGGTCCCGATAAGTGCAGAGTATATTATCACCAAGATGGAGCCTCTATGCTCCAAAATATCTATTTTTGCGAAGGTATGAAATCGCTTATCTTTGTATTTATCTCTCAGGTATGCGAGTATTCTCGGCACTACAAAAACTGAGACGAGCAAGGCTCCAATTAAAACGATGGTTGCGGCTCCCAATAGAGAATGAGTCCAAACTCGTACTTCCCCATAGTGCCTGTAGAAGATGAATATCATCAATGGCTCCAGTATATCCGGCAAGGTGGCTCCGACGCTGAGCGCAATCCAATCGAATCGTTTAGGCCTGGCGAGAAATATCAACCAGACTGGGGCACAATGGAAGGCGGTGAAGGGCATAAGGAACCAAAGGGATGATATGTTGAAAAGGATATATTACGCTGTCGGGGGGCTTTTATTGCATTCTTCTAGCAAAAAGGGAATAATGCCATTCAGGTGCAAAAGCGTCGAAAAACTCCAAATAGATGTCGGAAGGTATTTATTTCACGATAGCAATATGTTTCATCGATGAATAGGAGGAAAGTCGCCATTTTGCTGATTTTAGCGATGCTGCTTAGTCTGGTAATTATCATTGTTGAGGTTACCCCGCCTTCAAAAGCCGATATAATTTATGTTCCTACCAATTACCCAACAATACAGGAAGCGATAAACGCAGCAGATCCTGGGGATACCGTATATGTTTATAGTGGGACCTATAATGAGAATGTTGTGGTGGACAAAACAATAAATCTGACTGGAGAAAACCCGGATACTACGATAATCCATGGTGAAAATACCGGACCTGGAATTGATGTAATCGCTGACTGGGTAAATATCACGGGATTTACTGTAATTGGAACCAGTACCCACACGAAAGAATGTATAAAATTATACGATGTCCAGAACTGTAGTATCACCAACAACAACTTATCCTTAAACTCTTGGGGCATTTATCTTGAATTATCATCGAATAATATCGTCAATGGAAATAATATATCGACCACTACTGGTATCCATCTTGAATCTTCTGATAATAACAATGTTACAAATAATAAATTGACACCGATTTCTAGACGATGGGGAATCTACATTTGGTATTCTACCAACAACACTTTAACAGGCAACGAAATAGCTCCAGGGGGGGTATATATCTTAGGGGATCAATTGTCGCATTACAATTCTCACAATATTCCTCTTAACAATAAAATAAATGGAGAGCTGTTGTATTATTACAAGGATGAAAGCGGTTTAAATATCGATGACATCCCTGTGGGACAAATAATTCTTGCCAATTGTTCGGATATGAATATTAAAAACTTGGAAATTAATAAGACTGTATTTGGAATACATATTGCCTACTCCATAAATATTAGCATAAAGGGTAATAACATCTCGGATAATTTCGCAGGTATCGTTCTTATCAATTCTTATGAGTGTGATATAATTGGTAATTATGTATCATTTGCTCATTCTGGAATTTTACTGCTGTATTCATCAAATAGCAATATCTGGGGTAATAATGTGTCAATCCAAGCGCATGGAATAAATCTTGACAGATCATCTAATAACAGTATCAAGGACAATAATGTTTCATATTGTGGTTTTGGGATCGATCCTTCTCAATCATCAGATAACTCCATCGAGGGTAATATTGCATATAGAAATAATTGGGGAATTCGACTTAGGGAGTGCTCAAACAATACAGTAAAAGATAATAATGCGTCTTGGAATGAAAATGGTATTCTCTTTCGAGAATCCAATAATAACATCATCAAAAGCAATAACATTATATCAAGTTATATAAAGGGTATAATAATCGAATCATCATCGAATAATAGGATTTATCACAACAATATAATCAATAACACCAATCAAGCATATGATGATGGAGACGATAACTTCTGGGATGATGGCTATCCAAGCGGTGGTAACTACTGGTCAGATCTCGATGAAGCAAGCGAAGGGGCATATGATGATTTTAAAGGACCAGATCAAAATGTGTTGGGCGGTGATGGTATAGTTGATAATGGAACAGGGGCAGGTGGTGGTAAGAATCCTTATATGATCGACTTCGATTCCCAGGATAACTATCCTTTGATGGAATCCTTTGAAAGAAGGCCTCCACCTTTACTGCCCCCGATTCTTTATATTAATGTAAGTTCCAATGGAAAGGATATAATCCTCAACTGGGAACCGCAAACAATCCAAGATTTTGACCCCTATTTAATATATCGCTCCACA
>CP070739.1:1162622-1179000 GCA_020347705.1 Methanomassiliicoccales archaeon
CCTCCAGTTTCTTTTCAGCGTCGGGCTTTTCCACATCCAGGGATTCGGCACTGCCCTTGGGATAACCTTCAACCAATTTTTCTGCTTTACTTATGGTTCTGCTTGCCACCTTGACCTCGAAATCTTGATCCAAAAGATATCTGACAAGGGGTCCTGCAACCATTCCTGCTCCCAATACCAGTATTCCACTCATTTTCTTACCTCCGAAGGATTTTAAGCGCTTATATGGGGTTTTTCGTAAATAGTGTTTTTTGTTAATTACCGTGAATCTCTTGATAAATACCTCTTTATAAAAACTTATTCAGATATTCATAATCAGGGGTTAATTTGCCATTGTGTAAAATCACCGCTTTTTTTATTGGTGGTGGAAGTTCAAGTTCGCCAAAAGGAAGGGAAAAATCCGCTTTTGCAATGGCAGATACGAAGTCAAAAAGGGAATCTCCGAACTGGGTCGAAGACTCTCTTGGTAATTCACAGGGAAGATTGTCCACTGCCATAACTAGTATGCCCATGCCCTCTATTCCATCAGCTATCTTATCCTCTTTTGGGTCGTAGACAAAAGTTGGCTCGTCAATGGAGGTTGACTTCTTTGTAAACTCGATCGCACCGTTGATATCACAGCTTATGTCTCCTATTGCCCTCAACCTTGGTTGCTTACTCTCCTTAAAGAGCTTTTTTGAAAGATCGATACTGACCAGTCTGGGATACTGCTTGTCCCAGTAGATACAATTCATGAGTATTGTAAGATACGGAACATAGGTGTGAAATGTTCCCCTATATTTCTCAGGATGATCGTAGTAATCGTAAAGCTCGAACTTGTTATCAGGTGAGATGGGTTCCACCATATGCTCCTCTTTGAAAACCACTTTGTATATCAAATTCTTTGAGAAGTCTCTCTTTTCGAAGAAGGAAATCAGTTCTTCTGGGGGTATTTCTTGTAATGGGAGATAGGATAAAACCTCCTGGCAGCCCTTTGATACATTTCCGTAACCAGCAAGGCCTATTACTATGGGAACGAGCTCTTCGGGAAGGCCGTTTTTCTTGATATTATCTCCGACCTGGGTAATTGCTGCTTGCATCTCGTGATGATCCTTGTAATTATGGGCGTACTGAAGATTAGTGAATGGATTGGATATACCTTGGTTTTGCAGCCTCAATCCAAAAGCAGTTAAAGTGTCTGTCATACCTGCAAGGCCTGCCCACTTTCCAAAGAAAATCAGGCGGAACCCCTTCTCGTTCACTATTCTTTCGTAGTCTATCAGATTGCATTCCAGCTCCATCATTTTTTTCAGCATGGGCATGTTATGTTTTTGACCTTTGATGACATGGGCGAAGAAAACGTAGGTCTTTTTCGGCTCGAGCAGGGAAATGGGTATCTCCTTTATCGCAAAGATGGTGTCACATAAAGTGAGGTTCTCGTTCACCTTTGCCCCGGCATCTGTGTACTCCTTGTCAGGAAATACACGTATTTCGGAAGGCTGAACAGTAATATTCAATGAATGCTCATCTTTCAATTTCCTGACATGCTCCGGTGTTATCGGTGTACGTCTTTCCCAGCGGTTCTTATCTTCCCTGCGAATTCCACTGCAGCCGTTCATGATGATCATCCCCTGATATTATTCGAACCTAGTTTACTCTCCCTTTTTCCTTACCAAGAGAACCGGGCATTTCGCATGTCTTGCCACCTTATCGGCCACTCCACCCAAGAGAAGATCCGTCATGCAACTCCTGCCAAGGGCAGAAAGCACTATGAGGTCGTACTCCTCGGATAGCTTGGATATCAGTTCTGCAGGGTGTCCCTCGATGATTTTTGTCTCCACCTCAACTCCAAGTTTCTCACCTTCCTCTTTTATATAATCCACAGCCACCCTACCTATTTTTTCAAGACTCTTATACATGTCCGATTCTTTCATCTCCGGAGGCTCCACAGGTATCATATCACCAACCGAAAGCATCTCCCCAAGATAATGAGGATGTTCGATGACATGCAAAGCAGTTACCTTTGCCTCTATGAGTTGTGCAAGGCTCAATCCCTTTAAAGCGGCATACTTGGCATCCTCTGAGCCATCTGTGGGTATCAGGATCTTATTGTATTCCTTCAAGAAAAGCACCTCGGATTGGAAACGGGATGTTGGCATAAAAGGATTTCGGGGAAGGTATGATGAGGAGGATTATTAAATGGGCCGAGCCGGAACCTTGGCGCTTAAGAATAAAGCATATATGAGCATAACGCCAAGGCAGGATGAAAGGAGAGTAATATTGTATAGCTTTTACCTTTCATCCGATGTTGAACACTCATTATCCTTGAGGCTCGGTCCACGTATGTAGTAATAAAAAATTTTAGTGGGCCGAGCCGGAATCGAACCGGCGACCTCCGCGTTTCATACCGCAATAGAAGATAGGTTCCTGCGGATGTAAGCGCGACGTCATAACCCCTAGACCATCGGCCCATGCGAGTCTTTTTCCCTATATTCTATCTCTGATATTAAATGTTTTTTAATTATCTGAGGGAAGACACGAAAGAAGAATCGACACAATCGAAACGATTAAAACTTCCTATTGGATTCGGGGGAATGATGGTGGAAGAATCGAAACTGCTGATAAGCTGCGAAACCATCGGTGAGATCGAGGCCGAGATCATCGATAAAAACCCTGAGACCGCCGATGCGATTATAAAGGCATTACCCTTTGAAGGCCCGGCGCACGTTTGGGGCGATGAGATATACTTCAACATACCAGTTGGAGCATCGGAGGAGAACTCCCAGCAGGAGATGGAAATGGGGGATATCGCTTTCTGGCCCATGGGAAACGCCATGTGCATTTTTTTCGGTCCCACACCTGTTTCAGATGATGAAAAACCCAAGGCCTACAGCCCTGTGAACCTCTTTGCCAGGATTGTAGGGGATGCCAAGGTCCTGAAAAAGGTGAGAGAGGGAGAGGTTATTAGGGTAAAAAAAATCTGAGAATTAATACTGTTTTTAAACCTCGATTAACTCCTTCGTCCCCCAGGTCAAGATCTCCACGCCGTCCTTTGTAACGCGCACATCGTCCTCGATTCTGACCCCCCCGTATCCTGATATATATATCCCTGGCTCCACCGTGAACACCATGTTCTCCTCCAAGATGACGTCCACCTCCTTTGTCACGGCGGGGCCATCGTGAACCGAAAGGCCGATTGAGTGGCCTGTGGAATGGGTGAACAGGCCTTTATACTTCGTTCCTTCGATGAAATCACTCACCGCCTGATGCACATCCTTTCCGTTGACACCGGGCTTGATCTTATCCAGGGCGAGCTTTTGGGCCTTGAGTATCGTTTCGTACATATCCTTATGTTTGTCCGAGCCGCCGCCGCAAACGAAAGTCCTTGTGATGTCAGAGCAGTATCTTCGGTATTTTGCACCGAAATCCAAAAGAACGAACTCGCCTTTTTTCAAAACCGCATCCCCGGCCGTGTAATGGGGCTCGGCCGTGTTCTTGCCGAAGGATGATATGGTGTCGAAACTTGGGCCCACTGCCCCCTTCTTCTGCATCATGTAGGAGAGCTCCGCGGCCACCTCGTACTCCAAAATCCCCTCCTTGATGAAATCCACGATATCTTCGGCCACCTCCGAAACCATCTTACACGCGGATTTGAGGGTGTCGATCTCCTTGTCGTCCTTGATCATCCTAGCCTTACTGACGCTCTCAGAAATATCCACGAATTCGATATCAGGGAATAATTCTTTGAGATCCAAGTAATTCTTGTGGAGAAGACCCTGTGCGTTAATTCCAATTTTCTTGAATTTCGAGATTTTTTCCTTGGTAATTTCCTTTCTCTCGGCCTTGGTTTTGAATACGGAGATTTCAAAGTCCCCTTTTTTCGCGCTTTCCGCCTCGAGAAGCGATGTTACAACTTCCAAGGAGCCATCGGGGTAGACGATGGCCAGGCCTCCCTCGAAAAGTCCTTCCACAAGCTCAGTAACGTAGAAAAAGCCCATGTCCAAACACGGTTCAGTTCCGTTAATGAATACTATCGCGTCCAGTTCCCCGCAATTTTCTAGGATTTTTTCTGTCCTGGTGTGTTTCATGGAATATGGGTATTGTTGTCACATAATAAAAAAATATGCATGCTTCCATATCAAATCCTAAAAGGCTTTGGCCGCAAAGTATTAACAACATAATACCATTTGGGAACCATGACCCGAGGCAGACGCGGCAAGAGAACCAAGGAAATGATAAACATAGCTGGTGAAAGAATCGATATATTGTTCGATCTGGCGGAAGAGGAAGCGAGAGCCCACAATTTACCAAGGGCCAATAGATATGTGGAGCTGGCCAGGAAAATCTGGATGAGATATAATGTAAGAATCCCCGCGCGATATAGAAGGAGGTACTGCAAGCATTGTCATGCTTATCTTTTACCTTCAGTATCCTGCAGGGTCAGGGTGAGCAACGGAAAGATCATCTATTTCTGCGAAAACTGCGGTGATTACCTAAGGATGCCGCTTTTAAGGGAAAAAAAGAGAGATTTGCGGTAGAACCTGTAGAAAAACGGCAAACAGGTAATTCCACTTAGAAACTCTTTAATACTCAAACGATATTTCCAATCGATTTCATGGAAAAAGAAGTTGAATTGCCCAACAAGTACAAGCTGATATTCGCTATTCTTGTTCTATTGGCAGGCGTCATCCTCTATGTTTCTTGGGCCGCGGCGTACGATGCCTGGACTGATATAGGGCTTTATGCCATCTCGGCTCCTATAATAGGTTTTGGCCTTGTGAGTGTCTTCCTTTTCACAAGAAAAGAGGTTGAAGAGGAAGAAGATTAATATGTTTTTGCCAGGTAGGCCACGATATCCGTGGTTTTCCCGCACAATACACACTGCCCAGAGAAATCCTCCTTTTCAATGGGCGTGCCAAGAACCGTCATATCAGTGATTTCCTCGATTTCTGTTCCGCACCCCTCTTCGCCGCACCATCCGATCTTTACGATACCCACTGCATCCTTTGCATCATCCAAGGTCTTGGCTAAAAAGGTGTTCTTTTTTTGACTCGACAGGGCTTTTTCCAATAGATTCTCTGCGATTAAGCGGAGGGAGTCCGTTATCTGGGTAATCAGTTTACTCCTTTCGATTTCCTCTTTTTTTCCAGTATCGCGCCTGACGAAAGTGACGACATTCCGTTCCAAATCTCGTTGGCCCAATTCCAGTCTCAGTGGCACACCCCTGATCTCCCAGTCGAAATACTTGCTGCCAGGCCTTATCTCACGGGTATCGAGGAAGACCCTAAAACCGGCGTTTTTAACCTCGTTCTCAAGATTACGGCATTCCTCAATGATGCGCTCCTGAATGCCCTTGGCCAGAATCGGTACGATCACCACCTGATACGGGGCAATATCTGGGGGCAGGATGAGCCCAAGATCGTCACCGTGCACTCCAATAACGGCCCCGACGAGTCGCTCGCTCATACCGTAAGTGGTCTGATGCACGTACTGATGCTCACCCTGTTCGTCTTCGTAGGTGATCTCATAGGGCTTCGCAAAATTCTCCTTGTACTGGTGTATCCCACCGATCTGTAGGGTTCTGCCAGAGGGCATCAGCGTGTCCACCCCGATGGTGTAATAGGCCCCTGCGAACTTGTCCCATTCAGGACGGCGCAGGTTCAGATAGGGTAGGCATAGCTTCTTTGCAAGCGTATCCATGATATCCAGATCCTCTGCAATCTGCTTCTCGGCATCATCAAAATCGGTGTGGCATGTGTGGGCCTCAAAGAAATGGATCTCCCTCACCCGCATGAAGGCCCTGGTCTGCTTGGTCTCGTATCTGAACACGTTCACGATCTGGAAGGTTTTCAATGGGAGTTCCGCATGGGACCTCACCCACAGTGCGAAAATCGGGTACATGGCCGTTTCGCTTGTGGGTCTTAACAGCAGCCTCACATCAAGTAGATTCTTACCTGTGTGAGTAACCCAGTATACGTCATCGCCAAAGCCTTTGATATGCTCCGCTTCCTTGGCGAACTGGTCCTCGGATATTAGTAGCGGAAAACACACCTCTTCATGTTTCGTGCGGTCCATCTCTTCCCTGATAATGTTATCGATGTTCAGCATGATCTTCCAGCCGTAAGGGGTCCAGATGTTCATTCCCTTGACTGGGTACCTTTTATCTGAGAGATTCGCACGTTCCGTGATATCGTTGTACCATTCGCTGAAATTCTCGGATTTCTTCATGGATTTCGCCATCGCAAATATATTGAGGCATCCTAAACGAGCTTATACAGTTTAAGAATTTTGGTGGGATTTTAAGGCTCACCTCAAAACGAGACTTGCTCCGCACTTACATGGAAAATTAAAGGGCCTTTTCGTGGCTCTCACCTTAAGATAATTCCTGCATTCCGGGCACTGGATAACAACAGGTTTCGCCTCCTCCAAGGGGGCGGGCTCCTCGAAGGCTTGAAAGGTGGCAAGCTCCTCCTCCTCTTCCAGCGTGAAGGACATGAGTTCCTCATCCGCTGGAGTAAATGCCATTGGGGCAGTCTGCTGCTCTTGGAAGGCGGAGAAAGTAGTAATCCCACTAGGTGCTTTCTTTTTCCTTCTCATCACCACGACAGCGATTATTATCGCCACTAGCAGGATTATGCCTATGGGTCCGCAGATCATGGTGGGCATACCCACGTATTCTTCCTCGAAAATCCCCATGATGAGTTCAGGTTCCACCTCCGAGACTTCTACAGTCTTCGTGACTACACCCTCTGGAAATCGCACTTCATGCTTTTCATTGGTAACTTCGAAATAGTATTCGTGCTTCCCCCCCTCCAGTTCCAGTGAGTACTCGTATGCCTTCCCCTCTTTGTATGTATCGACTTTGGGATCACTTTCGAGCATTCTCCATGGTATATCATCTATCACAACATATACATCCTTTGGTTCATCGTCATCCTCATCAGTGTAGACGATGCTGAATTTGAAAGTATCTGAGGTATCCCCCTTCTCAGGGTGAACACCTCCTCCCTCAAGGACCGGTGGCGAGTTGATTTTCGTTGTGAATACCAAAACGTAATTCTCGAGATTGATACCGTCCACGTCCATTGCGGTGCTATCGAAGGTTACGGAATATTTAACACCCTCTTCGAATTCCATATCGGGATTGAATGTGAGAGTTTTTGCACTATTGGTCCATACAGAATCACCGTTTGTAGCGTCAAAATCCTGTAAAGCGTCCTCGTAGGTGTAACTGAGTGCGTCCTCCGTAGCACCCTTATCCATGGCCCTGTCAAATGTAATCACGATGTTGGCATCCAAAGCAACTTCCTGGGAGTTGTTATTCGGGTCTGTGGACACCACTGCGGGAGGCTCTGGAATCGTGGTGAATCTCCAGACATACGAGTCGATTGCGGATCCCTCAGGCTTTTTATTCCTGTTGCCGTCGAGATTGATTCCTTCGCCATCAGTAGCCGTGGCATTTATCATGAACGTATACAATCTGTCATGTTCTAATTCGGATGATGGGGTGAACTCCATCTCGGTAAGTGAGTTCCATGTCTTTTGGCCAGAAGATACATCCCATGTCGTATTGGAGTCCTCATATGTATAAGTGAATGCATCTTCAACAGAGATTTGATCCATGGATTTTGAAAACTTGATTTTTATACTTGTGTCCACCGCAACATTGGTGGAGTAGTCCTTGGGTGTCACAGATGTGACCTTGGGGGGAACCGGTATAGTCTTGAATTGCCAGGAGAAATCATCCTGGTTATCCTCCCCTCCGACGCCGTCCCCATCCCCATCCAGATATATGAAACTGGGATCATGCGCATCTTTGGAAACGGTGAAGGTGTATGTCATATTGTGGGTGAACTTCACATACGGTTTAAAAGTCATGGTCTTATCATCGTTGGTCCAAGTAACCTGGCCGCTTCCGGATTGAAATTGTGTATCACTCTCGTCAGCGTAGCTGAATTCATCCGCAGTATCCTCGGTATCCATACTCTCGCTGAAGTTAATGATAACGCTAGTATCTGTAAACACCTTTTGTGCCCCGTTTTTGGGGTATACGTTTTCCACAGTTGGAGGAATCGCCAGCGTTGTGAAATACCATATATAATCATCATCCGGGGAGCCCTCCTCGATCCCATTATTATTGCCATCCAGGATATCCCCTTCCTGATCTTGGGCATTGGCCGTGATTTTAACCTGGTAGGTGGTTCCCTCGCTCAAGTTGGATGCCGGTGTGAAAATCATCTTGTTCCCTTCCCAACCAAAATCCCCTGATACCGTGGGAGTGAGGGAAAAAGCTCCTTGTGCGCTGGATTGAACCATGGGCTCGGTGAAGGTTACATCGATTAAAACATCCAGGGCCACATTCATTGCACCGGCCGAAGGTGTGTTTGATATTACAGCGGCCCGGGTTCCTCTAAAATCCCGATGAAGGTCGTTTGTGCCCTCTCCCACCCCATTTTCAGTTGTTTTTGTCATCTCGTATCCGGTTGAATTTTCTTCACCAACAAGAGGTGCAACAAGGCTGAAAGATATGATAAGCGTTAACGTTAAAAGCAAGGTTCTTCTTTCAAACAATATCATACGCCCCGGTTTTGATTCGAAAATATATATGAGTAATGCTATTTATAAATGTCGAGAATACGAAAAAAGACCACTTCTTCATTTGCTCACCACTATGGTAAGCACATCCCCGTCTTGGAGGACGTGCCTCATACCTACAGTCTGGCCCGGGAATTTCGCACTGTTGCCCCAGATATTGGCATACCGAAAGCGTTTCCTAAAAGTTCTGTGTATGATATCGCACACATTTCCTATGGAAGAATCCCTTTTGATCACCAGGGGTTCGCTGTAATCGGCTTTCTTTCCCTGGGGCCTCATGTAAATTCTGATGAAATCCAGTTTTTCAAATATGCTATCCCTAAGGTCGTTAAGACCCACTTTCTCTTTGGCGGATATGGCCAAGATGGGCAAATCTCCAAGTGTGTTCTTTATGTTCTTGAATTCCGCCTCCGAGACCAGGTCTATCTTGTTCAACACCACCAAAGCCGGGGTGTAGATCCTGTTGTTGGCCATGGAATCGATGAGCCTGTCCTCAGTAAGGTCTTCCCTGACCACGATATCTGCATTGATATAACCGTACTCCCGAAATATGGCGGCCATGGTATCGTACTCTAAATTAGTGAGTTTAACGGTGGAGCTGATGGAAACACCGCCCCTATCCTTTCTATTAATAGTAACATTGGGAGGTGATTGGTTGAGTCTTATACCACCTTTTTTAAGCTCATTTACAAGAAGTTGGACATCGTTTGCGAACACATCCACCATAAGAAGAATGAGATCGGCGCTCCTGGCAACCGAAAGGACCTCCCTTCCGCGGCCTTTGCCCTTGGAAGCACCTTCCACAAGGCCTGGTAAATCCAGAACCTGGATCTTGGCTCCCTTGTAGTCCATTACACCGGGTATGACCTTTAAGGTGGTGAAAAAATAAGTACCCACCTCACTTTCAGCGTCTGTTAGGATGTTTAAAAGGGTGCTTTTTCCCACACTTGGCAGCCCCACAAGGACCACGGTGGCATGACCCGATTTCTTGACGGCATAACCCCTTGCCTCCCCACGTTTTGCCTTTCTTTTGTCCAGTTCGTCCTGCAACTTCGCGAGTTTCGCCTTCAATTTGCCGATGTGATGCTGAGTGGACTTGTTATAGGGGGTCTTTCTGATCTCTTCCTCTATCTCCTTTATCTGCTCCTCAATTTGCGCCATAATATCAGCCTGGAACTATTCTCGTTCCCTTCTCTCCACGTAGGGCGCCTTCGAGGTTCTTCGATGTGGTGATTATAGCCATCTCTCCCCCGCACTCAAGGAATCTGATGGCGGAAATTATCTTAGGTCCCATGCTCCCAGGAGGAAAATGCCCCTCTTTTAAGTATTTTTTCGCCTCTGAAATCGTAAGCTCGCTTATATCCTCCTGCTCAGGTTTTCCGAAATTAATAGCCACCTTTTCCACATCCGTCAGCATGATGAGCAGATCCGCGTTTATATCGTTTGCTAAAAGGAAGGAGGCCAAATCCTTGTCCACAACTGCCTCCACACCTTTTAATCCGTCCTTAGTTCGGATGACAGGTATTCCTCCTCCCCCTGCTGCGATTATGATATTGATGCCTAAATCCCCCTCAAGCAGCTTCTTGATGATATCGCCTTCAACAATCTCTTTTGGCTCCGGAGAAGCAACGACCCTTCTGTAACCTTGCCTAGCTTTGTCCTCCATCATCGTCCATCCTTTTTCCTTGGCCAATCTCTGGGCCTCGTCCTCAGGGTAGTAAGGTCCAATAGGTTTTGTGGGATTCTCGAGGGCATCATCCTTTTCATCTACCAATACCTGCGTGATCAACGAGGTCGTCTGGGCTTCGATACCCAGTTTTGAAAGTTGGTTTAAGAGACTCTGCTGTATTAAATATCCGATCTGACCCTGTGATTCGGCCACGCAAACGTCCATTGGCATCGAGGGTGTTATACCATCTGCAATCTCGTTTTTGAGGAGAATGTTACCAACTTGGGGGCCGTTACCGTGGGTTATCACCACATTGTACCCTTCTTTTATCATTTTAGCGATTTGACCGGAGGCGATGCTGATGTTGTCAAGCTGGCCGGCTGCTGACCCGTTCTCGTCGGGCCTTTGTATCGCGTTGCCGCCAATGGCGATCAGGGCCAATTTTCCTGTTATGCATCTCACCTCTTAATTTCTGTTATTACCATACAAATCAACTGTATTTGCATTATTCTACATGTGTCCCCGCCATCTGTCCTGTAATATGCTCGTTGCGTCCCATTGGTGTATCTTATGCCTCGTGAATTCGATGGCAACGATGGCGAACATGATTGCGAGAAGCAGGCCGAATAGGGTTCCCATGGATGCAAAGAGATTGAATAAACCGTGCATAACAACGGCCAAGAGAAGGTAAGGCAGGATGAAATGTCCTTTGCCCAGTATTTTTTTCTTGGCTATCCCGTAACCTGTGGCAGATGTCGCGCTGGCATGTAATAATGCACTTGATATGCTTCTTACGATGGCAGTGGCTATGAAAAGCGCCACACTTTCCTGCAGGGCTATATATCCGTAAAGAAGATTCTCAGTGGCCGCAAATCCCAGACCAACCGAGGCACCGTATATCAGTCCATCTTCAACCTCGTCCAGTTCACTGCCTGCGGTAAAAACGCCGATGCCTTTGGCCGCCTCTTCGGCTATGGGGGCGATTATGCAGGCCAAAAACAGGGAATAGTAACCCTCGTCCTCTGCGATGGCGTTGTACACGCGCTCCGGTGCTGCAAAGTCGAAGAGCACGATCAAAATCAGGGAGAACAAAACGCCGAGAATAACGCCGAATATGGCCCCCCATATGAAAGTCTTAAAAATTGTCCCCCAAGGTTCTCTTTCATATCTTTCCGTGTTTCTTATCCATACGATATAGGCTACGGAAGGCAGAAAGGCCACTACAAATAGAATAATGTAAACCATCCAAGTTGTACCATTCATGGCTGGGACCTGTTATTGGATAAATTGCTGCGTATTTAAGCATTTGGGGCTGTACAACTATAACAACTTTACAATTATCATTTATCCGAATTTGTACAAAAAGTTATAAATGTAAATAGGGGAGATTTTTCGACATTATCCAAAATCCCATTTTGGGATAAAGGAGGTCAGAAAATGAAAAGACACTTAAATAAAATTGCGGCAACTACGCTGGTAATGTGGATGGTTTTTGCAGGATTAGCAGTTGTGGAATGGAACATGGAAAACGCCTCGGGACACATAGCCGAGTCAGCTGGAGATCCTCTCCAACTATACAGTTATTACAACCCAACGGCGTTTACGGACATAAATTTGGATGGAGACATATCAGGTGCGGGAGACCCAACAGAATGGGATGCAGCATATGTAAGAGAGATACAACTGTATGATTTCGAATCCGGGGAGCCGGATTATCTCAGCGGATATCTGCTGACACAAAATGATGATAACTTCCTGTATATTGGTATTGTATATCAGTCCGGAAGTACTGCTGCGGACAATGAGTGCAGGATTTATTTTGATGAGGGCGATCTTGCAGGAAGGTACGATGGCTCCCATGATGATGCTTTTACAAATGGTAACGAGAATTATGTTGGTTCCAGAAGGGATTCAAGCAATCAGGTGGATGGATACTGGAACGGCGGCTGGATTTCCGATCCTGATGTAGCACTGGACTGGACACTTGGCATAGGTTGGGGAAACAGTTATCTAAGGTGGGAATGGAGAATACCCCTTGATGGAAAGGAGGACACAGGCCTTACAGGTTCGGATTTGAACATCGTTCGGGATGACGAGATAGGCATTTTTATTGAAATATGGGAGTCAACCGAAAACGAGTGGTTCTACTGGGAATTGACAGGAAACGATCCCACGGTTATTACTAGATATGCCGATTTAAAGATGGGTCTTATGACCAAGGACCGTTCCTTTTATTCCACCTATTCCCAGATCACGCCAACAATCGATGGGGATATAACAAACGATTTTGGATGGTCTGATTGCTATCAGCGGGATATCGTGCTTTCGAACTTCCAGGGAACAATACTAAATGCCACGATATTCATCAATCAGGACCCGAATATCGTATTGCCCACGGGATATATCAATATCGGTTTGATTATCTATGATGATGATAACAATCCGCAGGATTACACAAGATTGTATTTTGAGGAGGGAAGCGGTGCTCCTTTCGGACCGAGAAACGGAGTCCTAAGCGGTGCTCCGGCCCCCTTGGGTCCTGAATATGAGCATTATGAACAGGTCACAAGTCAAGGGATCTATACAGAAGGTTGGTTTGACGCGGCATCGGGTGTATGGGCTGATGATATCCTTGCACCAGATGATTTTGATGACGGAAATGCCGACGCCTTATATTACAATCCAACAGGTGTGGAAAATGATAGATACGAGTTCGAATTTTGTATTCCCTACATACCAGGTTCTGCAGAACTCAATGACGGGGATTACGACCTTTGGATTGCGAACCATGATTTAATCGGAATGCTCATCAGATTCTATGATTTTGATATGCCAGTAGGTGAGCAGGACTTCTATTGGGATAGGACGGTGAACGTGGACAAGGTTAAAACCCAGGGTACGGCAGGTTCCTTATATATCGCACCAAGTTGGGCATATCTGCAGACAGGATGCGCCTGGGTTAGGCTCGTATCACCTGTTGACGGCAGTACAGTCATTGGAAATGAGTACAATTTCAGAATAGATGCAGATGACGAGGATGCTGTAATTGGGGATGATATAAACTATGTTGGCTTCCAAATCGAGGGTGAATCCACATGGACCTCACTATCACAGAGAGCAGCCGGAAGCTACATTTTCGAAACCACATGGGATACCACAAAATATGACAATGGATTATACGATATCAGAATCGTTGTCCAGGACAATGATGGAGTCACAATGTGGCGGACAATTTCCGTAGCCATAGTTAACCCAACATCCATTGCACCGCCCACAGGGGTGGTAATTACATCCCCTGCTCCCGGGACGATCTCCGGGACCCGGAATATAGTGGTAACAGCAGTGAATGCAGATAGGGTGGAGCTCTACGTTGATGGTGAGTACGTAAACGACATGGCCCCCACAGGCAACCCCGACGAATACTCATACACATTGGATACCAAGAATTACGACGATGGTTACCATCAACTTCGGGCAAGGGCCATAAACGGTGCAGGAGAAAGCTCGGGTTACGAGACGTATACCTTCGACAACTGGGATGACCTTCTTTCAGTGGACATAATAAGGCCCTCCGCAGGCGAGATGCTGTCCGGAGTTTACACTGTCTACGTTAATTTCGAGGATGACGATCAGGATAACTCGGCCTACCCCGGGCCTGGATATGCTGAGTTGTATATCGATGGTATGCTCACGGTGGTAGAGTACACTGAGACGGAATGGCCAGGGGATGATTGGGGCTACGAGATCACATTGGACACCGTATGGTTCCAAGACGGCTCCCACACCCTGAAAGCCCAGGTTTACGACCCAGAGGGCAACTCCTTGGCCGATACAGTCCTTGTGAACTTCGTAAACGAGCCTTCCCTTCAGATCATGCAGCCTGCCGTGGGCGAAGTAATATCAGGGACATCGTATCCCCTCACCATCAAGGCAACGGATCCCAACGGTGATTCCATTGTGGATGACATAATCAACCCCCAATATCGTGTGGATTACGGTATGTGGTATGACATGACCAACACGCTTTCCATAGGTTATGTGGTGATTTCAGAAGTGATGTACGAGCATCCCATTGCCACGGCCGAGTGGGTGGAGCTTTTCAATCCAACCGCATCAGATGTCAGTATTGCCGGGTTAAGTCTATCAGATGATGGTGGTATATTCTTTACATTCCCTGGTGGGGCCACCATACCTGCCTACGGTACCATCGTGGTGGCTATCAATGCTGTTTCTTTTGAATCGGTATACGGTTATGCACCTGATTACGACGCTGGACTTGGGATTCAAAGGCTTGGTGACGCCGGAGATTACGTGGAATTTGCAGGAGTAACCGATGCTGTGTACTGGGAGAATGTGGTCCCAGGCTGGTCCATTTACGCCTCCTTTGGAAGGTCACTTCAGCGCAATCCCTACATAGACAGTGACCAGGAATCCGACTGGCTATCGGATGTTTCAACGGTAACTCCAGGTGTTGCTGCACCTGTTTTTTATACTGGGAATTTCGACACAACCACCTTAAGTGATGGTCCACATGTAATAGAATTCCAGGTAACTGATATTACAGGTGCTATAGCGACAGGCTCTGTGAGCGTTATCGTGGATAATATACTCCTTGACTCCATATCCATTACCGATCCACAACCCGGTGATATCATCAAGAACATGTATTCTGTGGTGGTGGATCCGTATCCTGAAAGCGAGGCCCATTACGCGGAGCTTTACGTGGATGATGTCTTCGCTGCCTTTGACGGGGCACTGGATGTATCCGGGAACTTCGAGTTTTCCTTGCTCACAACCGGATATTCTGATGGCTCCCACAATCTCAAGATCATGGTCTATGACCTGTACGACAACTCCATTGTGAACACAACATCTGTTTTGATTCAAAACGAACCTTCCCTTTATGTGGTCTCCCCAAAAGAAGGGGATGTCATAAGGGGAACATACTTGGTCAATATCAGTGCCGTGGACACGGACGGTATACTAGATGACGAGAGTCCAAGGCCAAGATACAGGATAGACGGTGGAACAACATGGTACGATCTGGACCTTCTGGCAGGTACATCTAACTACATTTCGGATGCAGGGGAATTCGATACAACAATGCTTACGGAAGGCTCTCATACCATAGAGTTTGAGGTGATGGACAACGGTCCCTATGGAATCACCACCATGAAATCAGTGGAGGTTATAGTGGACAACAGCCGTCCAACAGGATTTCCGGTTCTTCCAAGTGCGGGTCAGAATATCGAGGGGACATACACCTTCAGCATAATGGCCAACGATAATCTTGATGTGGATCATGTGGACATTACCTTCAACAATATCGGAGGCTCCGATATCTGGAATCTCGGAACCAAAAGGACCACCTACAACAGTTTCACAGGATACTATGAGCTTACAGTTGTTACGACAATTTACACCGATGGAGACGCACAAATTACCGTTGATATTTATGACAAGGCAGGTAATGTAAACGATCCCATATCACCTATTACCTTGGATTATTTCATAGACAACAACGAACCTATTCTATCGATTCTGCAGCCCTCCAATGATGAATATGTGTCAGGGGCATCAAGTATTATCCTGGCCTCGGCAACCGACGGGCCTTTCACACCTACTGTCGAATACAAGATCGACACAGGCTCCTGGGACCTTATGGGAGGAGGACCCGTGAATTGGGGTGCGAACTGGGATACAACATTGTATAAAGCAGGTGAACATACATTAACGGTACGGGCAAGGGATACACTCAATCACGTTTCACAGCAGACAGTAAATGTGATCGTGGATAACAACAATCCCATATGCACAATACTCTCACCGGTTTCCGGTGAATATGTACAAGGCACACTGACCATCAAGATTCACGCTTCTGATTCCGTGGGAATCGATTATGTCAATGTCACGGTTTTTGGGACAACTGCAACAACCACCTACAATCCGGGAACTGGATATTATGAGTACATAAGAAGCACGACATCATATCCCGATGGTTCATACGATATCAGTGCGACAGCATATGATTTTTCAGGAAAGGCCATAACAGACCCTCCAATAACATTTTATGTGGACAACACCGAACCTGTTCTCACGATTCTCCAACCTTTATACGGTGAATATGTGTCAGGA
>CP070739.1:1179100-1198905 GCA_020347705.1 Methanomassiliicoccales archaeon
TTGAGATAATCGATTTCCTTTATGGTGGTGATGTGGCTGAGGGTAATTAAGAGAACGTAGCCAAAGGTCGGTGTGTTCTTCTGTACCTGTGAGGGTACCATTGGTTTAAATATAGATATGAATGAGCTGGAAAAGAGAGTCAAAAAACGTCCAGAAGTTGCTTTTACTGTGAAAGTGGGTAATCTCTGTAAAAGAGAAGGACAGGACTTATTGAAAAACGAAATATCAAAATCAGATGCGGATAGGATCGTTATCGTTGGTTGCACACCAAGAACCTATGAAGAGATTATAGACAAGGGTGCGTTGGAAGCTGGAATCAACAAGCATCTTTTGGAGCAGGTAAACATAAGAGAGCATTGTGACTGGATCCATTCCGATAAAAAATCTGCCACCGATAAGGCAGAGTTCCTAGTTGGGGGCGGCATAGCAAGAGTTGCTAATGCATTATCAATTGAGGATAAGGAGGTAGTTTTGCCAAATAAAGAGGTATTGATCATAGGCGGTGGTGTCGCAGGGATTACGGCATCATTGGAATTGTTGAAGCGGGGAGTTATTATACATTTAGTTGAAAGAAACGCCGAACTGGGGGGAAGAGCCTATTCATTGGATTTGGAAAGATTGAGGGAGGATGAAATAATCCTGCCAGCAATTGATGAATTGACCCTAAATGAGAAAGCAGATATCATGCTGAATTCTGAGGTTGTGGAAATTCAGGGTACATTCGGGGATTATAAAGTAACGGTAAACACAGAGGATGGGCAAAAGGAAGTCGTGGTTGGGGGAATAATTATCGCCTCAGGTTCCAACCTTTTTGATGCCAATAGAATTCCTGAGTACAAATATGATGATGAGGATGTTATCGATTTCTATGAACTGGAAAAAATGCTGGTATATAAGAATTTGAAGGTGCCCTCTACCGGGGAGAAACCCAAACGGTTAAATTTCATTCAATGCGTCGGTTCAAGGGATGAGAACAAGGGAAATACCCATTGCTCTTTGGTTTGCTGCACATACGCTATTAAGCAGGCAGCCAGAATTAAAACCCTGAGCCCCGATACTGAGGTATATATCCATTATATGGATCTTCGCGGTCCAGACAATGGATTCGAGGAGTACTTCCTGGGTGCCCAGAAAAAGGGTGTTATTTTCATAAGAGGCAGAGTGGCCGAGATTTTGAGAGAAAATGGAAATTTGAGGATGAGAACCGAGCATATAGAACTCGGAGAAGTAATGGATTTTCCAACCGATCTCGTGGTGTTATCAGTTGGTCAAGAAGCATCCTCCGGCACCAAGAAGCTGGCTGATATGGTTCATCTGCCTTTGGATGTGGACGGCTTTTTGGGATATTATAATGACAGATTCGATATCGTTGACAGGAGAGGAATAAGCATTGCCGGATGCGCTCAAGGGCCAAGGGGTGTTGCCCGGTCAATATCGGATGCCAAAAAAGCTGCATCCGAAATCGCAGGCATCCTTAAAAATGGATTGAAGGCAAAAGGTGTGCATTCTGTTATAGATGAAAATCGCTGCATGGGTTGTAAGTTATGCGAGCAGCTATGCCCTTATGAGGCAATCACCATGATAACTGTAAAGGATTACATAACTGATGAGGTGAAAATGGTGAGCTGCGTTAATCTAGCTGTCTGTCAGGGGTGCGGGGCATGTGCAATGGCATGTCCCGGTGGAGTACCTCAATTAATAGGTTTCACAAATAGGGAAATAATGGCCCAAATTGACGAGTTGATTTAAGAGGTGAAATACATGGTGACCGATACCAAAGCTGAAGAGACTGTAGATGCGCCGAATGAGAATGAAAAAAAGTTCGAGCCGAAAATCATTGGATTTCTCTGTAACTGGTGTTCATATACCGGTGCCGATCTCGCCGGAGTTTCAAGACTGCAGTATCCTCCGAACTTCATACCCATAAGGGTCATGTGTACAGGTGCGGTAGATCCTGTTTACGTGATAAAGGCCCTGCTTGAAGGAGCTGATGCAGTGCTTGTGGCAGGCTGTCATCCTGGTGACTGTCACTACCTTTCTGGAAATTATAAAGCAAGGAGAAGGATCGCAATTTTAAAGAAACTGCTCGAGGACATAGGGCTTGAAGAGAAAAGAGTTCGTTTGGAATGGATCAGTGCAAGTGAAGGACAAAAATTCGCTGATACCGTGAATGAGATGATGAAGGAGACCATAAAACTGGGGCCAAACCCCATAAAATCTGAATGGGATATTTAGGAGGGGAAAATATGGCCAAGATCGTTAGGTTAGATGTTAAAAAAGATGTGCTTGCAACATTGAATGATTTCTTCAGGAACCTCCTTAAAAACAACATGTCCGATGCATTGGTAGTCCCCCAAAACTTGCCATCTGGGGTGAGTACTGTCCAAACCATTGTTGGGGATCCCGAAAGTGTGATCTCTGTAAATCCCTTTGCCTTTGTTCTCCCCGCTAATTCCGCTGATATTTTGGTAAAAACCACGGACGATGCATCGAAACAGAGGATCGTCGCCTTGTTCAGACCCTGTGAAATGCGAGCTGTTTTCGAACTAGCAAAACTTCATCAGATAAATCTTGAAAACGTCACTTTGATTTCTGTGGATTGTCTTGGAACTTTACCTATTTCGGATTATACAGAGCTCGCAGGTAAATCTGAGGAGGACCTCACCTTGAAACTACTCAAGGAAGTGGAGAATAATGGTATTTCAACCATATCTGGAAGGGATTTACGTCCCGCATGTCTAACCTGCGAATTCCCGGTCATCGATACTGCAGACATCTCGATTTGGACACTGGGCCTTAATAAGGATAAAGAAATATTACTTTCTGCCAATACACCAAAAGGTGAGGTACTTTTAAGTAACATGGGTTTTGAGCTGACAGAGGAAGACCCAAGCGAGCGCAAAACCGCTCTCGAAGCACTGATAAAAGCCCGAGAAGAGAGTCGAGATAAACTGATTCAGGGCGTCAAGGAAGCGGTTGCGGATATCCCGGGGTTCATGAGGGTCCTTGCAGGTTGCATCAATTGTCATAACTGTATGAAGGTATGCCCGATATGCTACTGCAAAGAATGTTTCTTCGAGTCAGATGTCCTGAAGAGTTCGCCAAAACAGTACTTGGACAAGGCAGGAAAAAAGGGTGTTATCAGAATGCCAATGGATACGGTATTGTACCACATTGGAAGAATGAACCACATGATAACCTCATGTGTCGCCTGTGGACAATGCGAAAGTGCCTGTCCCAGTAAAATACCTCTTTTAGGGATATATCTGGCTCTTGGTAAGGATGTTCAGACAGTTTTCAACTACTTACCTGGAAAAAGTCTAGATGAGGATTTGCCCCTGGCAACATTTAAAGAGGAGGAACTCTCGGAGGTTTAAGTTGGCCTTCTAATCCATCTTAGAGTGGAGAATATTTACTCCGTAAGGCCTACGATCTTTTCTATTGTTTGTGCTTGGCAATCTCACTTTTGATCCAATCCACTACTTTATCACCGTGCATCAACGAGCTCAATTCATTGGTATCAGAGATCTTTACTTTAAAAATCCATCCTTCTCCGTACGGGGAGTCGTTTATCAGTTTTGGCTCGTCTTCTATATCCTCGTTGACCTCTATGATCTCCCCGCTCACAGGTGAGTATAATTTACCTGTCCATTTTCCGCTGCTGACGGTTCCACATGGTTTACCCTGTTGGACTTCATCCTCTTCCTCCAGCGTCACGACACGTTTTATTGTCCCTGCCAATTTCTGTGCAAAATCAGAGAGACCGACTACGCCCGTGTCGCCCTCTACCTTAATCCACGAGTGTTCGGGATGGTAATAAAGATCGTCTGGCATCTCATATTCATCGATTTTCATTGAAATAGCCCCCTATCGTAATTCGATTTACCACTCCTTAATGGTATCTATAAATATAAACATTACGATATTCGTGAAATTAATCTCGATTTATGTCAGTAAATATTTGTTATTCTGGGAGCATGTCAAGCATGATTTTTCAACTTCTGGTTATCTTTATTTGGGCGGAATCAACAAGTTTAATAAGTTAAAAAGATAATAGGGACAATGATGTCGCCAAAGTACAAAATCGGTTCTATATTAATCGTTATCTTCATGATAGTGGTCGCATGGGGTTATCTCGGACGAGGATTGGAAATTGGGAGAGAAGATGAGCATGCCTATGCAAATCTCCTACCCCTTACTGCAACGGCAGGTTCATTATCATCTTTCAATTTTGAAACGAACTTAAAGTCGTATACAATTAACGTTCCAAATAATATCCTCATCATCAAAGATGATATCATTTCCCACAATAGCACACTTACATTCGATTCACCAATGGATAACCTACAACTCCTTCTTCCTCCAACTGTGGACGGTAGCTTCCCGATCCATATCAGTAAAGGGTCCTTTGAAGTCAGTTTCCAGGTTACGGTAAAAGAAGATGCTGGTGCACTTGTCTCTGGGGATGAATACCATGATTATATGAGGACTTTTACAACCAGATATGCGAAACGAAGTACCGGTTATCCCCACATGGAACAGGCCGCCAGCTATCTAGAACAGCAATTGAAAAGCTTTAAATTGGACACAGAGATACAGAGATTCCAGCAAGAGAACCGGGATGTTTTAAATGTAATAGGTTATCATCGGGGAATCAATAGACCCGAGGAATGGGTCGTTTTGGGCGGTCACTACGATATCAAAGAAAAAACAATCGAAGGTGCCTATGATAATGCCGCCGGGACCGTGGCTGTACTGGAAATTGCAAAGGCCATCTCACAAATGAAAACGGATCGAACCATAGTCTTGTGCCTGTGGTCTGGGGAGGAGCAAGGTCTTTGGGGCTCCGAGTTCTTTGTAAATAACATACCTGAAAATGTCACAATAAAGGCATATTTGAACTACGATATGGTGGGCCTGAACTGGCCTCAGGTGTACCAACTCAATGTTCTTGTGGGCCCTGATGAGAATGGTGCTGAGGTGGAGAATCCGGAACTTCTGAATGTAAGTAACAGAGTAATCGACGAGATCCTTCGATACCCTTCAAGCGGTTTCGATGTGAAGGAGACCGGTGAGGGCAGTTCGGATCAAGTAAGCTTCTGGCCCATTGGAGTTTCAACGATTTATTTTTCTGGATTAATCGTATATCCTGGCTATCATAATAAGGTTGACGATCTTGCCACAATGGAGGTTCTAGCTGGGGGTAGGGAGAGACTTAAGGAAGGGTTTGAAACAGTAGTCTGGGTATCCTACTATGCAGTGATTTTACTGGATAATGATGAATTGATAAAACAAAAAGATACCTAGATGGCCTCATAGGCTAACTGCACGACATCCATCGTGGGAATCATACCTGCATCCTTTGCTACATTATTCAAATTGAGATTGCAAAAGGGACATGTGGTTATTATTAGATCGGCACCTGTCCTTTCAGCCTCCATTACCCTTTCTGCAGCCAAAGCCACGGCAATTGTTTTAAAAGCTGCAACGCATCCGCATCCTGCCCCGCAGCATCTTGACATTTCCCTGCTTCTTACCATCTCTTCGAATTTTATCCCGGGTATTGATTTAATTACCTTTCTTGGAGCATCGAACACCCCTGCACCCCTGCCAAGATGACAGGAGTCATGAAATGTCACTGTCTTATCAATCTCTTTTGTGAACTCCATTCGGCCATCTTCTATAAGTTTCTCCAGAAATTCGGAGACATGGTACAGTTCAAAGGGCATATCATCAACGATCTTGGGATACTCGTTTTTAATTGTATTGTAACATCCTGCACATGCGGCAACAAGGACCTTGGCCCCGGTTTTTTTTATTTCATTGACGTTATGGTCGGCAAATTCCTTGATATAATCTATCTGTCCCGTATTGATACATATGGATCCACAGCACCACTCATCAGGACCCAAGATTGTAAAGGGCACCCCAATTTTTTGTAGCAACCTTGCTGTTGTTACCGCCATCTCCTGCTTCCTGTAAGCTTCTGTACAACCTGTAAAAAAGACAACCTCTGGTTTATCAGATAATTTGATGTCATTAGGGAGCCATTTTCCTCTGTTCTCAGGGGGCTCAGCAAAGGGATTTTTAAACTCATGGATCCTTTCATGCACCTTCTTGTGAGCTTCAATGCTTATCAGTCCCTCCTCGAACAGCCATTCCTTTACTTTTTTCCAAAATTCGTGTAGTTTGATATTGACATGACACACTTCCTCACAGGCACCGCAACCTGTGCACTGGAACATTCGGGTGATAAATTCCTCTGTCACTTCAATTTTTCTGCGGAGTATGAGATCCAGTAAGTTTCTCTGTGTCAGCTGTTTCAGGTAAAAAATCTTGCCCCTCGGTGAGGCCGATTCCCATCCCAATTGTTCATATATGGGACAGATTGACGTACAGTACCCGCATTGTAAGCATGCATACATGTCCTGTGTAATGCCCCTTATGTCTATCCCCATGATACCACCTTTTTGTCTTTTGTCATGATATGCTTGACTCCGGCCATCATGTCCATTCCGAAATTTAGAGCAAAGGGAGGTATGGGGACACCGAACCTTGTGAGCCCCTCGACCGTTTTACCTGGATTCATGATGTCATACGGATCCATAATCGCTTTTAGGTCCCGCATCGTATCCCAGCCTTCGTCATACATCTTCTTGAGGTTCCCAGAGAAGAAGAGTCCAAGGCCTGCTGGTCTTCCCCCATGTTCAAATGCGAGATCACCCAATTTCTTTACAAACGAAAGGGACACCATATTCCGAATCAATTTACGCTCATCAGAAAGGTAATACGGCATGAATATGGCGGTATTTCTATCGCTTACCATACCTGTTATTGCAGCCCTGAGTTTCATTCTTTTTATTAGATTGTAAGTTGCTTCCACCATGGTCGACATTTCCGATATTGGTACGAAAACCTCACCAAGTGTCGCAGTGGGGCCCGCTCTCTTGGTCCTAAGTTCGTAGAACCTTTCATTCCATTCATGCCTTGCTACCTCTCTGTCCTGTTTTATTGCTTTATGTTTAGCTGCGATTTCATCAAGAGCCTTTTCCTCAATATCCAATACTGCTGAATCTCCTTCCAGTGCTATATTCAGCATACCCTTAATCTTTGAATCTGGGGTTTGAATCCCCAAATCCCTGAGGAAATTGAAATGATATCCATCTAAAAATGAAATGTGTAGTGGGACAACTTCGGAAAGCGTTATTTGTCGAACAACTTTAGAGAGCTTTTGAAAGTTTGAAAAACCATATGAGATAGGTCGGATCTCTTGGGGTTTCGGGTAGATCCTCAGGCTTGCCCGAGTAACTATTCCAAGCGTCCCCTCGGAGCCGAAGAAGACCCTGTTTAAATCCTGTCCTCCAAAGATTGATGTCCGAAAGTTACCGGTTTCCAGAATTTTTCCGGTGGGGAGAACCACTTCCAGTGATTTAAGATGGTCCATGGCTGAGCCGTATTTGTACGTTCCCACCCCCACACCGCCAGTATTGATCCAGCCTCCCACTGTGGCAGCAAGAGCGCTGCTTGGGTAAGAGCCAATTATATATCCTCTTTTGATCAGGTTGTCATTAAGTGCCTTCCATGTGATTCCGGGTTCAACTGTCACAATCAAATTCTCATAATCATAATCCAATATTTTGTTCATTCTTGTCAGATCAAAAACGATTCCTCCACTTACAGGCATGGCACCCCCAAGACCCCAGCTTGCTCCTCCTCTGGGAACGATGGGTATTCCCTCATATGCAGCTACCTTGATAATCTCTGATATTTCTTCTGAGCTTTTTGGTTTAACTACCAAATCAGGCATCGTCTTAAATACGAACTCCAACATTTTAGGGAGGGATGCAAGGTCGTGGCTGTACATGCGCCTCTCAAAGGGATCTATTCGAACCCTGTCCTTTCCAGTTATCAATATGATCTTATTATATGTCTCTTGAGTTTTTTTATGCATATCGCAACCAGCTCGTCGAATTGCACCATTTATCGTAAAGATTTTTTTATATTTCGGTATTATTTTCCAATAAATCGTCATTACTATATCCATTTATATGCATTTAAATCTAACGGTTTAGTCGTTTGGTATTGATAATTAGCAATAAACAAGACGAGATACGACAATTTTATGTAATGAGAATGACACAAACACTAAAAAGTCTTGATACTGATTATTGGGAATCGTCTGTAAAAGTGAGATTTGATACTAAAGAGAATTAGGAGCTTATTATAAGGATATCTGGGAGCGAATAAGGGAAATCTTAATTATCTGAACCTAATATCACGACCCTATGTTATTGTATGATTTAGGAACTATACCCTGGAAGCAGACACAACTCGTATACCATGCTCTTGCCAGATGTGATAAGCAAGCTTTGGTAATCTGCACTCCAGAAAAAGAATATGCATGCGTGGGATTTCACCAGGATCCTGCTTTCGAGCTTGATCTAGAGTATTGTGTAAATCGCAAAATAGGAATTTTTAGAAGGGAAATCGGGGGCGGCACCGTATTGCTTGATAAAAATCAACTGTTCTATCAGATAATAATTGATAGAGAAAAGGCATCCCTTGACCAAAGGGTGCTTTTTAGAAAGTTATTAGAGCCAGTTATACGAACATACAAGGCCCTTGGAATCGATGCAAAGTATAATCCTGTCAGTGACCTAGTGGTAAATGGTAAAAAGATATCAGGTAACGGAGGTGGGGACATTGGAAATTGTAAGGTAATGACAGGCTCAATTTTATTGGATTTTGACTGCGAGACCATGGGCCGGATATTAAGATTATCATCGGAGAGGTTTCGAAAAGATGTTTATTTAGCCATGAAAGATAATTTAACCAATGTTAAGAGGGAGTTAGGATATATCCCAGAATATAAAGAACTCAAATCCATCTTGATATCAAATTATGAAGATGTGTTCGGTTCTTTAGAAAAAAGCGACTTGAGCTCAGAAGTAGTAAATAAAATGCAGGAACTTGATAAAAAGTTCTCAACCAATGATTGGCTTTTTAAAAATATGAAAAAACCAGGCCACAGAACAATAAAAATTATTGAGGGCATGACTCTCAGTCATATTGTCCATAAAGGTGTTGAGATGTGTATAGGATCAAAAAACCAAGAAATTAGGCACATCAAGATTTACAGTCAAATATCGCAGGAAAATAGTTCGCGATTGAATGAATTACTGGTGGGCAATAAATTAGATGAATCAACGATTTATAATTCGATTGATTTAGTATTAAGCTGATAAATAAGTTAATATATTCTTTCCTTTGTGAGAATATTATATTACGAATTTTTAAATGGATTTGGCGCTAATGACTTTAGAGAATCTGACATTTCTTTCACAATTTGGGCAAATCTCTGACCTTCTGAGGCAAATATCCGTTCTAATCTGAATCTCTCCGGCTCCAATCCAAAATCCTCTAACATGAGTTTAATTGCCTCAGCACGATTCTCGGTTTTTTTGATACCATCAACATAATGACATGCTTTGTACTTGGTCGGCCCCAAATCCCTAAGATCTTCTTCCCGATAACAGCCGAATATTATAACGCCATCAGCGCCCTTGGTCAGTGCATCTATAACATAATTGGGGTGTATCATGCCTGAGCACATTATTCTGATTATTCTAAGTCCAGTAGGATATTCGATATTTCTTATTCCCGCGGAATCAGCAGCCCTATATCCACACCAATTGCAACAGAAAGCTATGATACTTGGTTCGAAATCATCCTCTGCCAATTAAGCGACCTCCAATGCGGCATCAATCATTGCACTTATCTGTTCTGGCCTGTAATGGGAGACATAAATGCCTTTCTTGGGACAGGTAGCAGCACAGACTCCACAGCCTCTGCATTTCCCTTCATTTCTCTCGACGGTTTTTTTTATTGCGCCACTTCTGTTATATTCAATCAAGGTCAATGCATTATATAGACAGGGATCGATACAATATGCACAACCATCACAATTTGCATCTACGACGCGGGACTTTATAGGGCTTAAGCGGATCCTCCCTTTCCTAAGTAAATTGCCAGCATTCATTGCTGCATTTTTCGCATCTTCGATGGAATGTCTTATACCTTTTGGACCCAATACACAACCTGCGGAATATATACCGTTATCCTCGAAGCTTCGATATTGAGGATTTATATTCTTTATAAATCCTTCGATATCTAACTCCTGATTTAACATTTTAGCCAATTGTCCAGTTCCTTCTACAGGTTCTTGTCCCACAGCCAAAACTACAAGATCTGATTTGATTTTAAGAAGTATACCCATATCCATGTCTTTTGCTCTCACCATGAGTTTATCGCCGATTTTCTCAACTTTTGCCACTCTGCCCCTGACGAAGTTAATTCCCATGTCCCTCGCCTCAGCATAAAATTCTTCGAATCCTTGATAAGCTGCTCTAATATCCATATAGTGTACATAGACGTTTGTATTCGGATAGAGTTCCTTGATTTCTCGTGCTTGTCCTATTGCAAAATTGCAACAAACTAAAGAACAGTGTGGGTTACCGCTTTTTTCCGAACGTGAGCCTACGCATAGTATGAAATTCACAGTTTCAGGCACTTTACCGTCTGATGGTCTTCGAAAGTTATGGAGTTTCTCCAGCTCAAGTATAGTTACAACATCTTCATTTTCATATCCATATTCAGGTAACTTATTTGGATCGAATGTTTTAGAGCCAGTTGAAATGATGATTGTCCCGACATATAATTTCTTCAAATCACCGATTTTGTTTCTCACCTCAGCCGCATAATTACCAATGTGGCCATCGATTTTGGAAACCTCTGAATTGGTTAGCACTTCGATATTAGGATTATTATAAAATTCTTCTATTTTTGGAGTGAGCTTACAGTTCTTGCAGTCATGCATACAGCATATTCCACAGTTTGATGTAGGATACGTTGTATTCAGTCCATATGTGCGTCCACCAAGTTCCGGCTCACGTTCAACCAGATAACTCTTAAATCCGTTTTGTGCTAAATCCAATGAAACCTGCATCCCTGCAATTCCTCCGCCTATAACCAAGGCATTGGGTTTTATTTCTATCTCAGTTCCTATCAATGGTTCTGAGAGTCTAGATTTTGCGATGGCCATTGCGATAATGGACATGGCTTTTTCAGTGGCAGCGTCCATATCACTGTGAACCCAAGAACATTGCTCTCTAATGTTTGCATGCTCATATAAATATCTATTTAACCCTGCCTCTTCCAATATATTACCCATGATATCTTCATGGGTGCTGGGGGTACATCCAGCTACAACAACTCTATCCACAATTTCATTTTTTATATCTTCTTTTATTTGCTCCAACTCTTCTTCCTCACATAAATGTTTATAATGCTCGACCTTAACAACATCCGGAAAATTTCTTACATGGTCGATTATTGGTTCTATATCAATGGATTTCTCAAAAGATCCATTACATGAACAAACGTATACACCGATTTTAACATCTGGTTTAATTTCTTCTTCAACCCCTTTATCATTTAACATTTTGGTCACTTCATGAAATATTTTCAATCTTAGCCAACAAATCGTTTACTTTTACCTTATTTTTCTTTAAACCTAGCTCAGTTGGGTCAAAATCCATGGCTAATCCCAGAAGCTGTGTATAATACAAAACTGGAATTTTATACTCCACATTGAACTGTTTTTCTATTGTTGGTTGATACTGGTCGTACATGATACTGCATAATGGGCAGTGTATTACCATCAGGTCCGCCCCTGCTGCCTTGATGTGATCCAGCTTCTTTTTACCTATCCTCACGGCTATCTTTTCACTGGTGCCAAGAACAGGGCTAGCACAACACTGAAGCATATCCTCATACGATATCGAGGTTGCACCTGTGACTTCTATCAACATATCAAGGGAGGTAGGGTTTTTGGGGTTTTCATCATTCTCGTGCACCTCTCCAGGCCTGAAATAATGGCAGCCATAGTGCGGTGCGATTCTAATTCCTTTCAAATCCCTAACAATCTCCTCTTTTATCCTTTGGATTCCCACATCCTCGTACAAAACCCTTGAGAAATGTATTATTTTAACACCCTGGTTAAATTCCTTGCCCAATGGTTTGAGCAGCTCATTGACCATCTTGCGATCCTTTGCGTTATGTTTGAGATGCTCATTTGCCTCTGACAGCGCGCCGAAACATCCGTTACAAAATACCACCAAAGGTAAACCTTTAGCTTCGGCGATTGCTAAATTATCCGCAGCTATTGCCAGATAGGTTTCAAAATGTGCTGATTTCAGTGGAAGCCCGCAGCAATTAAAGTCAAAAATATCAACAAGTTCTATTCCAAATTTATTTCCAACCAATCTGGCAGAAGCCTCATAGTTATGTGCCCTTGACGGAAGTGTGCATCCTAAAAAAGATGCATATTTCATCTCCTGTCCTCCGATACAGCACCAGCAATTTCATTGGTTACCGGTGTTAGAGCATTTTCCAATATCCTCTCTATGCCAGTATTTTCTATTATTTGTGTAATGTCTTGTGGTTTTTCTTCGATTGAAGGCAGTTTAAGTTTTAAACGCTTTTTATTATCAAAATTATCCAAAGGAAGGGTTCTTGCGTGATATTTAAGTATCTGTATCTTATCTTCAAGAGCAGGGGCGGGATAACCATATCTTGTCGCAATATTTTGGATTGCACACATCAGATCTGCCACCATAACATCCTGCGGACAGTATTCATTGCATGCATAACAGGTAGAACACATCCAGATAAGTTCAGAAGATAGCAATTCTTTCCGCATCCCGTTTAACGCCATCTTAATGATCTTCTGGGGATCATATCTCTCATCGACCTCGAAAACAGGGCAGATACCGGCACAAGTCCCGCACTGTAGGCATCTTAATAGCTTTTCGCCACCCGTTTGTTTCGTGATTTCGTATTTGAAGTTCGGGTCCAAGTTTAAAACCTCATCATCGTATGTATTGCTTTGATCCTGAGATTCTCGGGTCATACGCATCCCCATCTGATATTGAATTTTTTAAATCGCTGAGGGTTTTTCTATTTTCTCATTCCCATTGATACCCTTTCGATTCAAACTGGCCTATCTCCGATGTCAACCAGTTCTGAAGGGGCTCGGTTCCACCTTTCATAAGATTTTCAAGCTCCCCCGTATCCTCCAGTTTAATCCTCACCAACCAGGATGAATAGGGATTCTCGTTAATCTTCTGGGGATTATTTACTATATCTTCATTTATTTCCACTATTTCACCGGATACCGGTGATTCCAGTTTTCCTGCCCATTTGCCGCTGCTTAAGGTTCCAAAGGGCTCATCCTGGGTGATTATGTCCTCTTCATCGAGGAGCTCAACATTCTTAATGGGACCTGCAAGTCTCTCCCCGAAATGGTCATATCCCACCTCAGCCACATCGCCTTTTAATCTTGCCCAACAGTGTCCTTTGTTGTAGTACAATTCGTCTGGCATATCATATTTTCCGATTTTCACATCACCACCTCTGTTGAAATCTTGTATAATTTTTTCAAGTATTGTAGATCATCGCATCAGACCAGTTTACCAACAAGCTCGGTTATATCCATCATATCCAAACCTAAATCTCCTCCTCCATTTGTGGACATCCTCTTTTTTTTCTCGAGGATAGCATTACTTAGTCCATGTCTGCAATTTGGGCAGCTGGATACTAGGGTATCGGCTTTTGTCTCCAGCACCTCGTCAATTTTTTTAAGAGAAATATTCATGGCCAAATCCGGTTCCAATGAGCTTAATCCACCACCATTACCGCAGCAATTGCAATCCTTTTTATTATCGATTAACTCAGTAAGCTTGATACCTGGAATATTCTCTAGGATCTTCCTTGGTGGTTCGTATATTCCGGATAATCGGCCCAGCTCGCAGGGATCATGGTAGGCTATCTTCTTGTCAAATGACTTTTTAAATGAAATTTTTTCGTTATCTATAAGATCCACCAATAATTCCGTAAAATGCATAACCTCAAAATCAGGTTTGCTGGCATATTTCGGGTACATTTCTGAAAACGTACGATAACAACCAGGACAGCTGGTAACAAGTGTATTTGCTCCGGTGGCTTTAACGGCTGCCATATTATGTTGTGCACTTTTTTGGAATGTAGGGGATTTTCCCTGGCCCGTTGCACCCAGTATATTTCCGCAGCACCACTCATCCTTGAGCACCGTGTAATTTATACCGGACTTTCGCAGTATTTTCAATGCCGAATTCATCATTTTGATCAGCAAATACGAAGAAACACATCCCACGAAAAATACAACTTCCCCCTTTTCTGGGAGCTTGTACTTTTTTATCAGCAATTCATTTCTATCAGCTACGGACCCTGATTCAAAACCGCTAACGTAAGGGCTGTGGTTTGTCTCTATCGTGGATTGCATCTTTTTCAATATTTCAGGAGGATCTATGTTATTTGCGTAAAACCAGTCTTTAACCAACCCCCAAATCTCGTAAGGTTTGTTGTTAACATGGCACACTTCTTCACATGCACCGCAGTTGGTACATTGATATATTCTTTTGATCAATGCGTCGTTGATATCAATTTTTCTTCTAAGTATCCTATCCCAGATACTCTTTTGGGTTAATTGTTTGATATAGAAGATTTTTCCTCTTGGTGAAGCAGACTCCCACCCTACTTCATTGTAAACAGGGCAAATGGACGTACAATATCCACACTGCAGACAAGCATACAGGTCATTTTCGATACCACCAATTTTTATCTTCATGTGCTCACCTTCTTGTCTTTTGTCAAAATATGCTTGATCCAGGCCATCATGTTCATTCCCGAGTTCATAGCAAATGTCGGGATTGGGATTCCGAATCTGGTCAATCCTTCGGTGGTTTTTCCTGGGTTCATTAAATCGAATGGGTCCATAACAGACTTTATGTCCATCATCGTATCCCGACCGGGGCCGTATGTCTTCTTCAGATTTCCAGGGAAAAATAGCCCTTGACCCGCAGGTCTTCCTCCGTGTGTAAAGGCCAAATCACCCAATTTTTTAATAAATGATAGTGAAACCAAGTTTCGAATCAGTTTACGCTCATCAGATAGGTAATAAGGCATGAAAACCGCGGTATTCCTATCGCTAATCATGCCTGTAACCGCAGCCCTGAGTTTCATCTTCTTAATAAGTTTGTATATATCTTCAACCATTTCTGCCATATTGGAAATCGGAATAAAAACCTCACCCAGAGTAGCGGTAGGGCCGGCTCTTTTGGTTCGGAGTTCAAAGAATCTTTCATTCCATTCGTGTAAAGCTATATCGTTTTCTTGTTTTTTTCCATTGTTTGTCATTGCGATTTTATCAAGCGCTTCCTCCTCTAAATCCAAAACTGCAGAATCTCCCTCTAATGCGATGTTGAGCATATCATTAATCTCTGAACCTGGGATTTCAATTCCCAAATCTCTTAGAAATTCGAAATGAAACCTATCTAGAAACGAAATATGAAGAGGCATAACGTCTGAGAGGGTCATCTTCTTTACAACTGATGATAGAACCTTCAAATTGTCAAATCCATAGGAAAGAGGGCGTATTTCTTCAGGGGCAGGATGTATCTTTAATCTTGCCTTGGTAACTATTCCAAGGGTGCCTTCGGCCCCAAAAAACAGCCTGCTGAGGTCCTGTCCCCCGGTAGTTGATGTTTCGGATTCTCCAATTTCCAATATTCGGCCGGTGGGAAGAACCACCTCAAGTGATTCCATGTGATCTATGGCAGAACCATACTTGTATGTTCCCACCCCAACACCCCCGGTACTGATCCATCCCCCTATGGTTGCTGCATAAGCACTACTGGGGTACGAGCCGATCATATAACCCATTTTTATGAGACTATCATACAGTTTCTTCCAGGTGACCCCGGATTCCACGGTCACATTGAAATTATTTTTATCAATGTTCAATATTTTATTCATCTTAGTAAGGTCGATTACAATACCGCCGTCGACGGGCATGGCACCCCCAAGACCCCAGCTTGCCCCTCCCCTTGGGACAACGGGTATGCCTTCCTTTCTGGCAATCTTGATTATCTCTGCAATCTCTTCAGCATCCTTTGGTATCACTACAAGATCAGGCATCATTTTAAATCCCAGTTCCATCATTTTTGGAAGGGAGGCGAGGTCATGACTGTACATTCGTCTCTCAAAGGCATCTATTTTCACTCTTTCCTCATCTGTGATTCCTATTATCTGTCCATGTATTTCGTCTGTCACTTTACTCATTTCGCAATCACCATTCATTTTCCTGTTCATTTGATGTCATGTTTTGTATTTGTATTGCCATTTTTTTGTTACATCATGTCAGTCTTTCATTTGTTTCTGGTTCGCATTTCGATTGATGTTTATCCGGTATCGTATTATGTTTGCCGCTTCTCGTCATATATAAACATTTTTATATATCTATATCGGCATATTTTCATCGATTTTCGTCGAATATAGATTGGTTTGGGGGTTTTTATAGTTATCGGTCTTGTATAATTCATCAAAACTATGGATACTGAACTGTATGATGCAATATTTACACCACATTCGACACACACAAATACTTTGATGTCTTTCGGGTATTTTATGAGCGATGACTCTAATGCGGATGAGATAAAGGTTGTGAAGGCGCATGTAAAAATTAACTGGGAAGGCGGTATAAAAACCACCAGTCTCATGAGGGGCTTTGAAGTTGTAGCTGACGGCCCCAAATGGAAGTTCGGAACGAACTCAGCCCCTGCACCAGGAGAGATATTTCTTGCGAGCATAGGTGCATGCTTCACTGCCACCTTTACCAAATGCGCTCAGGAATCCATGACTATACTTAACGGGGTTTATACCGATGTCAGGGCCACCATAGACCACGAAATGAGCGGTAAGGAGAGACTGAATAGCATTGAAATGGAACTTACTGCTTGTGCAGAGGAGAAATTCAAAAAGGAGCTTCAAAAGTGCTTTGAAAAAGCTAAAACTAGGTGTCCTCTTACAAATGCTGTCAAGTGCGAAATGGAAATCGCCTATAAATTCAAAAAGGAATGAAAAACACAAGTTTCTGGATTATTATTGATTCATCATTTTTATATATAACACTATACAGCGCGGTCATTATATTACGGTAAACATCAATGCTACGCACAATACGATGTTGTAGTTCGATGCCACAACAACGGCCCGATAACTGTTCTTTGTATCTGTAGGTTCTCTGATCAAGGGAACAGCGCTCAGCCAAAAGATTATAGAAACGACCATCATCACAATAATGAAGAGCAATGCATTATCGAGATAAGAAGATAAATACAGGGCCAAAAGAAGCGTAAGTACTGAAAAGATCACGCTGATTTTTGCAACAGTCCTTGGTTTGGGTTTAACAAAAAAAGTCTTGGTAACTGTGAGGGCCCAAGGCAAGGTCAGTATATGAAAGGCCTGCCAAGAGGCAAATATTAGATACAGAAGCCAGGGCAGAGGTGACGTGAACAATGTATCAGGTGAATACGCCACCCATCCTCCTATGCCGATGAGCGCAGGAATTCCAGGAAGGACGAGATACCCTATTCTGTCCCTTAGATAGGGATAAAGCGTTCCAAGTCCCAGGGCAACGAATTCAACAACCACCAGCTGCCAGTTGAAGAATATGAAGGAGAGCACGATGCCAAATGAGGCCAGTGAAATCGCATAAATCCCGCCCCCTCGCCTTGATATTGTTTCAGTTGGTAGAGGCCGATTTGGCCATTTTTTCTTGTCGATTTCTTTGTCTATATAATCGTCTATGGTATGTTCAGCTGAGGTTAATGCATAAACAGCAATAAAGCCCCAGATTATTGAATTCACCGGGGGAACTTTACCCAGGGCAATGAAAGCACCTGCAAAGAACATGAGAGGACCCATTACTGCGACCATTGGCCTTTGGAGACAGATCATCCCGAGAAATTTGTTTTTTAGGTTGCTGCCACTGGGAATTCCTCCGCCATATAGGATTCCCATTATCACGGATCCTTTTTTTTGTTCTTTTTCCTTTTCTGTCAAAAACAACTCTCCAGTTCGATCATGATCAGGTTGTATGAAGGGGGATTTGAAATCCCTTATCTTTTCAATTGCGTTTTACTATTAAGTTTTTTTTGAACTCCTAATGTCAAAATGGTATCATTCTGTTATAATCTTTACTCCCGTACTGTCACTGTAAAAGCAAAAACAAATAAATAGTGTATTACGATTATGCGGCAATAGTAGGGGATCATGCCAGAGGTATGGAATTGGAACTGAAAATGAGCTTTTGGGACCATTTAGAGGAGTTGAGAAGACGTACGATATACTGCCTAGTAACGGTCTTTGGCATAGCCATTTTCTGCTTTATTTTCGGCTTGAAATCGGCCGATATTGGAGGAATCAAGGTATATTATCCATTTCCGGAACTGTATGATAATATCAACACCCAGATTTTCAACATGATAAGAAACGATTTGATAAGAGATCCGAGGATTCAGCTCATACCCATCGGAATAGCAGACCCCGTTATTGTCCAGCTTGAAATATCACTTTTTCTCGGAATCCTGTTCGGGATGCCCATGATCGTGTATCAATTTGGAAAATTCGTATCTCCAGGGCTCTACCCCCATGAGAGGGCCATTTTAATCAAGACGGCCTTTCCCGCCACCTTCCTTTTCGCATTAGGTTGCGGTTTTGCCTATTATATCATCATTCCCTTTACTATTGATTTTCTCTACGGCTTCGCCTTCGCAATGGATGTGCAGCCGTTTCTATCCCTGGAATCATTCATCTCCTTCGTGATCATATTTCTCATAGCCTATGGGCTGGTCTTTGAATTACCGATAGTTATGGTAGGTTTAACACGCTTGGGCACTGTATCTGCGGAATTCTGGGCCGAAAATTGGAGATATGCCTTCGTTGCAATGGTGATATTCGGGGCCATCGTAACTCCTGACGGAAGTGGTATCACCCAGCTCATCGTGGCAATGCCTATGATGGTACTGTACGTCATCGGATATATTATATCCAAACGAGTGCAAAAAGGTTAAAAAGAGGAAACGATATAGCTATTTATAGAAAATGAGGCTGAAAAAATGCTTGGAATGCCCGAGATAGTCATAATCATCCTCGTTATAGTGATCCTTCTCTTCGGTGCAAAGAAACTTCCTGAGTTGGCGAGAAGCCTTGGAAGGGCTAAAGGTGAGTTCGAGCGGGGAAAAATGGAAGTAGATAAAGAGATCAAGGAGGAAAAAGCCAAGGAAGCGAAAAAAGAGGAAAAAACTAAAGAAACGAAAAAGGAGGAGAAGGACTTTGTCAAGGCCGCAAAGGAACTAGGCATCGATACAGAGGGCAAGTCCGAAGAAGAGCTCAAGGCTGAAATCAAGGCAAAAATGGAATAATTATTGAGCGTTAATTATCTTATATTTTTACTCGAAAAAAGCATTTAGGCACGATATTTTCCCATATAATCTCTTTTTCAAGATATATTATTATTTGAGTATCAAGAAATCTTCATTTACTGATATTTTTAAATTCATCCGAGGCTTTTGCCAAATCCTGCAAGGAATTGATGTTGACGAAGGAACGCAGCTCGGGATCAAATGACTTTATCTTGGTCTCCTCCAATTTTGTCAATTTTAGATATCTGTATGTGTCTTTTGGTCTGGTTTTTCCTTCTGCGAGAGCCTTCTTTATGGCATCTATCATGGCATCCCTTCTATAAACTGCATGAATCGGCTCCCAGTAGCCTTTTATCTCTGGCACCGCGCCGTCTGAGCCTTTTGCCAACTCAAAGAGTTTCAAATACAGCTCGCGTTTTATGAATGGTGAGTCACAGGGTGCAA
>CP070739.1:1199005-1203782 GCA_020347705.1 Methanomassiliicoccales archaeon
TGTTGTTAATTTTTGTTTGGGGGCACCCCCTAATTTGGATTTGGTCCATGATTTTCGTGGGAAGTTTTTTGGCTATTTCAACTTTTCTTCAAATCCCAAAAAAGTCCTCGGACGAACCCTTCAAATGTTCCTCCTGAAGGTTCCCATAAGCCATGCTAGCCCAAGTATGATCAGTCCGGCTATGAGGAAAAGGAGTGCGATATAATATTCACCGCAGATGATCTCTCTTAATATAAAAAAAAGAATAATTGCACATATTATCATTGCCATGGATGAAATACGTATGACATTTTTGATCTTATGATACTTCTTGGATTCCATTTCTGCGAACTCCTTCCAGAAATAGAAGGCAATTGAAAACGATGACAAAAGTGCGAATGTGCCCAGGCCCATCAGATCCTCAAATTCAATTAGGATAGCGAAGACGATAACGACTATGCTCACGCTCAGGCATATCACGACGATGTTCTGTAAACGTTTTTCAAATCTCATATTTTGCAGCATCCAAGAAGTTACTTGCTCAATTAAATTTAATTTATCCATTTTACAGTAAGCATTTATTATCTAAATAAATTATCTTGAAAATCTAGAATAACAATCCTTAGAAAGTTTTTTATAATTACAAGATGTAGAACAACGAAGTAAATCACATGGGGCGATTGGAGATGGAAGACTCAGATGAAATCAAATTCAAGAAATTGAAAAACTTCAACTTGATAATGGGAATATTGCACCTGATCCAGGGTGCCTTGATGCTCATTTTAAGCAATGATTTTACACTCCCTGTGACCAGAAGCTTTCTCGAGTTCGATCCAGCAACGCAAACGTTAAACCCGGCCACTGTAACCCTTTTTGATTTGAGGATTGGGCCCCTAGTTGCAGCTTTTCTGTTCATGTCTGCAATAGCCCACCTAATGATTGCCACCGTCCTATATGAGAAGTATGTGGCCGGTCTAAAAAAGGGCATGAACAAGTACAGATGGTATGAATACTCCATAAGTGCCTCTTTGATGATTTGGATTATTGCTATGCTCACAGGGATTTACGATATCGGCACACTCCTTCTGATATTCTTCCTGAACATGATGATGATTTTATTCGGACTGAGAATGGAGGTCCACAACCAGTACACAGAAAAAACGGACTGGAGGCCCTTCATTTACGGCTGCATAGCCGGGATAATTCCTTGGATCGTGATTTTCATATGGCTCTTCGGCGCCGGAGGTGAGGAAGGAGGACCGCCGGATTTCGTGTACTACATATTCGTAACCATTGCGATACTGTTCAACAGCTTTGCAATCAACATGGTTCTCCAGTATAAAAAGTTCAGAAAATGGAAGGATTACCTTTACGGGGAAAGGATGTATGTGATCCTCAGCCTGGTTGCAAAATCGGCACTTGCCTGGCAGGTTTTTGCGGGCACCCTTAGACCGGCTTAACCTCTTTGCTAATTTCATAATATTTATTTAATATCAAACTCAGACATGATCTCATATGTATTTTTACAAAAGTACATATCATTTGGGCTTTTGGGTTGCTTATCAAGATCATTTTTCAAACGTAATAAGTCCTCCTTGGTATCCACATCATACCATTTCTCCAGAAAGGAAATGGTTTTACCGGCTGATTCTGCCCTCCTAATTGTGGTTTTCATGACCTCGGATGTACTCCAGGGAATATCCTTGAATATTTCGGGTACATGCAGGCTCAAGCCTACAAGATAATATCCTCCATCTTCACATGGACCCAGGACCAGATCCGCATTGTCCAGGTTTTTTAAAGCAGTAAAAATGTGGTTTGTGGGTAGATTAGGTGAGTCACTGTCCATTATTATGACTTTCTCGTATCCCTTTTCAAATAATACATAAGAGATGTTACTCAACCTCTCACCAAGGTCCTTGCCCTCTTGGGCAAGAAGGGTAAAGCTATCGGGTGTTATGTTTCTGAAGAATTGTACCGCTGAGCTGGGGGTATACGCAATGAAATGGTGGGCATCTGAGATTCCACTAATCTGCTTGATCCTATCCAGTAAAAAACCGCGATATATTTTAGATGCAGTTTGCGGGTTTAAAGGGGGAGTCAATCTGGTCTTGACCTTATTAGGTTGAGGTTCTCTTGCCATGACTACGATCGCGTTCATGAAATACCTTCAACCATCAGTCATTTTTTCTTCTTGGCAATCCACCTTCCCCTTCCCACCTTTCCCTGATCTGCCGCCGCAACCCACATACCAAGACCGGAATCGGCCGCCTCAAATAGCTCATTGCTGTAATGCTCTATTATCGAAGGTTTCAGCTCATTTCTGAGCTTATCCTGATATAAATGGCAGTGCCTTGCGAAATCCTCTGATAGGTCTTCTTTTTCAATCACCTCAAAACCAGTTTCTTCTAACAGCTTTTCGTAGCCATCCAATGTTTCCATGTAGGGAAACACCATGAATTCATTCAGGGCTTCCCACTCCTTTTCGCTCATGGTGTCGGTCTGAATCCAGTCCGTGAAGGCAATGGTACCCCCGGATTTTATCACCCTTGACGCCTCAGCAATGAGTTTCTTCTTGTCTGTCACATAGCACCAGGCATCCTGTCCCCATACTACATCAAATATCCCGGTCTCAAAGGGCATATCCAAGGAGTTGCCCAGTTCGTATGAAACAAGATGCGTTAGATCTTCTTGTTCTGTTCTTTTTTTTGCTTCTTCAAACATCTTTTTTGTTGCATCAAGGCCGGATACTCTGCATCCGAACTTCCTTGCCAGATGTCGGGCTGGACCCCCCAATGCGCTGCATATGTCTAGCACATGTGTCTTTTTTGTTATGTTCGCCTTTTCGGCGAGAATATCGGTCTCCACGGGGCCGCCTACGTGTATCTCCTCACCCATGAGCATCTCCCACAGAACACCCACAGGCCCCTCATATACTTCTTGGACATCCTCCAATTTGAAGCCCAATTTCCTTCCTTTTATGATTTCACTCATATTCTTTTCCTCCCTAATTTATTTTCAATTATGACCTAGCATGCACTTTGGATCCTTGGCAAGGATATCTCCCGCTTCATAGTATGCGGTAGCCCTGCACCCCCAGCATACGTCATTGTTCTTGCAGGTCCTACAATTTCCGGGCAGGTTTTTCGGATCCCGCAATTCTGTATACAAAAGCGCCGCCTTATTCTTTTCGATTATGGTTTCTAAAGCTAAGTTATGAACATTGCCGAATCCCTTTCTGATCACAGAGCATGGTGTCACATCACCGTCGATGGTAACGCATATTGCACCCCCGCAGTAGAATTTGTTGGCATCCATTGTGCTCATGGATTTTAACGAGCCGGGGTAATTAATTGAATCCCTTATTGAGACTGCCTCTTTGATCTCTTCATTAGTTGGAATCCATTCAGGATGCTCAAGAGCTGAACCCACCCTGCACATCTGGGTGAGGCACGTTCTCATACCCTTTTTTTCATAGAAGAATCTTATTGTTTGTCCGATATCTTCATTCGCCAATATCTTCGTGAAGGTAATACAATTGAACATGGCATCTGAGCTCTTGCCCAGGACCAAAACATTGTCTACGCCCTTTATTATGGCCGCAATCTTTTCTTTTGGATTCCCTGTATGCAGTTTCTTGTACAGTCTCTCGTCTATTGTGTCAAGATGAACCGAGATAAACCCTCCCTGGGAAACTTCAACTGCTTTTTTGGCAATGTCCCTTTCTGCAAGCGGTAGTCCACTTGTCCATATATTGTTCTTCATGCCTAGGTTCATGCTGTATTTCATTAATTCGTACCAGTCTTTTCTTTCTAATGGATCCCCCCCTAGCCAGTCTATTGCTCTCACACCCATGTTTGCAGCAGAGTCAAGCACAGAAATTACAATTTCTTTTGGCAGCTCCTTATCTAATTGTTCATTTGAAGAGGCGTAGCAAAAGAAGCACCCTTGTCTACATGCAAGGTTGGATTCTATCTGAACGGTGTACACCTTATCCTCCTCGAAGTACCTCTTTAGTTCAACCTGATCGGGGTGAAAACAGCTGTAATCAATCAATCCGTTGTCCGCTGTCATAATCAGTCCTCATCTGAAAACGCCCTATTAACCTGTTAAGAACATGCATTTATTTATAAATTTTTCATTATCCTAAAATGCCTATAATCAAAAGGGGTACAATTATCATCAAAATGGACCATATGAAACCTGCTTTTGGGACGGGGAATCTGCCAATCTTCTTTACAAACCTCTCCATTATGGCAAAAACAGTGAGAACCGGAAGCATTGCATTGAACATGATCGTATCATAATCCTCAAACTCGTATGGTAAGTAATTCTCAAATTCCGAAGAATTGGTCCATCTGACAAAAAAGAATATGAACGTCATGTGCACGAGGCCGAAGTAGGCAAGAGTCATGAGGTGCATCTTAAGCCATGCTTTCAACCTCTTTTTAGGATTTATAAGCTCGGTTTTTCTTTTCCTTTCGATTAGATATAATAGGAGGAATATACCTAGAAATATACTGGCAATGATGGTGGACAGGTCCCAGGGCCAAAAATCCATTAAAATAGGGATTGTGAGAAAGGATGCAATTGCGGCGGTGAGTTGACATGATATCTTGTTTACATTGTATGCTAGCCCAACGGTTATGAATAAAATCGGTATGGCATAATTATGGCCCCACCTGGAATCTTCCTCAAAAAGGGAAAAAGCAGGTCCAATCCAAAATAGGAGCCAAAGCACACCCAGAATAAGAATACCATTACCTGATGTCATCAATTTATTGTAATTGATCTTCAA
>CP070739.1:1203882-1213701 GCA_020347705.1 Methanomassiliicoccales archaeon
ACTGAATAGATTGGGATTTGCGCCCACCAAAACCTCGATCTCGCCGTCGCCATCGATATCTGCGGTTACCAAACCCGGCCCCATGAATTTCTTCTCAAAAGGTGAAGATGTGTACAGTATAGCCCCGTCCATACCCCTGTATGCTATCAGGACCTGGTTGTCGGTGTCGACGTTTAAAATGTCCGCAAGTCCATCCCCATCCACATCGTATATTGTCGGGGTGGAATAAAAGAACTGGTAATCTGTATTGGTCCAAAGAAGAGAGCCGTCGTGGTTATAGACCAAGGGAGCACCTGGTATTCCGCGCCCCTCCCTTCCGTATGTGAAGAATATTATCTCATCGTAGCCGTCTCCATCCACATCTTCAAAAATCGGGGTGGCGATGATTCCATAGCCTGCATTGATCTCCCAATCGACACTGCCGTCCATCTCGAAAAGCCGCACTATGGCATGGTTATCACCAACGACTATCTCATCATTACCGTCGTTGTCAATATCGCCGATGGGGGAGGAGGCTCTTATGAAATGCTCGAATTGGCTCTGCCAAAGAATTGTGCCGTCAGCACCCTTTAGGGCATAGAAAAAGTGGTTCCTGGATGCGATAAGAACATCCAGTTTTCCATCTCCAGTTATATCGTATAATGACGGTGCGGCCTCGAATCCCTTTGTACTATATGCACCCCTGTTTAGGGTGCTGAAGATCCAAAGCAGACTTCCATCCTCTCCATTGAGGGCGTAAAGATTTGGATCGCCTGCTCCCTTAAAGTAAGATCCGCCTATTAGCACCTCATTCTTTCCATCGCCATCCACATCGCCTATGGCGGGAGGAGAGGCCAGCCGTCCTTGTGCCTGGAAGCTCCAAAGCTCCTCACCATCCTCGTTTATGGCGTAAAGTGTTCCCTCAACGTTGCCCCATACCACCTCGATGCTGCCATCTCCATCGATGTCGCCAGCTATTGGAACTGTCCCACCAGCAGCGTCGGTTTCAAAGGTCCATCTTGGCCCTGGTTCCACGATGTTGCTTACTAAATACGAGTTGCCGGTCCTTTTTTCATCGTACCTGAAAATGGATGGTCCCGAAGGTGCACCCAAAACCGGCAATAGTATGCTCAATAGCACCGCGAATGCTAAAATAACTGTAAATGCATTCTTTCTTCTACCCTTTACCAATATAACACGCCCCCATAAATATATAACATATTGTAATATGTTTTAAAATACTTAAAATTTTCTATTAACTATTAGTAACACATATTTATTTACCAATTTACTGGTATTGATAGGTAAAAATTGAACACTTTTAAGACCGGAATTAAAAATCAAGCGGTTTTTCTCATGAGACCTTCCTTGCGAAGCTCACATAACCTGTATGACCGAGAACATTAAAGCTGGGTCTCACACCTCTTTCGCCCACTACCATCTCCCTTTGCAGTGTTTCCAGGGTTTTGATCCCAGAAAATCCACATTCTCTCATCTTCTTCACAGTCTTCTCGACCTGGTTTACGGTAGGAGAGTAGCTTGCAACATGCCCTCCCGATTTAAGCGCACAAAAGGCATTATCAATGGCATCCCAGGGATTCGGAATATCGAGAATCACGGCATCCACATTCTTCTCCTTAATATTCTCTGTCACGTCTTTTTTCACTATATTCACATGCTCATTAAGGCCTGCGCGTATAAGGTTCTTTTTTGCTATCTTTATGAACTCGTCCCTTTTTTCATAGGAGATTATCTTACCTTTTGGTCTGACGGAATTGGCCAATAGGATGGTAAGGGCCCCCGATCCTGCTCCCCCTTCAATAACCTTATCCCCTGATTTGATGTCACAGTAGAATATGATGAACATCCCATCCTTGGGTAGGATGATCTGCGCTTTGCGCTCGATGGCCGTGATTTTATCAGAGATTGAGGGGGCCATAATCATGAATTTCTTGTTGCCTATCGTAATCTGCTGGTAATAATTTGCGCCAATGAGATCTCCTGGGTCGTAGACACCTAGATCCTTTACTTTCTTGATTCCGCTTTCTACAGTAAGGAGTATCCTGTTCCCCTTCCCGTCCATCAACACGACAGAATCGTTTTCACGGATGGTTTTAGACATCATCGAAGATAGACTGATGTGGATATAAAAAGATTTTGATGTCTCAAAAATAATGTACTTTTTTACACGGTAAATCCTCATTATCGCATCATAAAATGAATGGGAAAAACATATAGCCCATAAGCGGTATTCAAGCCAGGTCTAGGGAGCATGCGGTGAAATCAATGACCACTTCCGCAAGGAATTATGCAGCCATCGTCTACAACAAAGCCCATATCGGTCACAAGCCCATAAAGTCCAGCAGCCCTGAAAACCCTGAGAGGCTGACCTCCATAATCGATTATCTGACAAGCGAGGTCGGAGCCTTCGATGGCAACTGCACCTTGATTTCGGAATTCAACCAGGCTACCGAGCCGGATCTGATGCTAGTGCACGAGAAAAGATATATCGATTTTATCAAGAACTACTGCGAACAGGGAGGAGGCTTTCTCGGGGACAGCACCTATTTGACAAAGGATTCCTACGAATACGCCCTTCTCGCGGTGGGAGGTGCCATGAAGGCCGCCGACATGGTGCTGGAAAAGAGATTCGACACCTCCTTCGCTCTAGTCAGACCACCAGGTCATCACGCAAGTTCCGACAGTTATGGGGGGTACTGCATATTCAACAACGCCGCGATATTGGCCCGACATCTTCAAAAAAGGAGATATCAAACGAAGATCATGATAATAGACTGGGATGTCCATGCCGCCAATGGGACAATGAAGATATTTTATGAGGATCCCTCGGTGATGACCATATCCATGCACCGAGACCCCGTGAACTTCTATCCACACAATGGCTTTCCGTCCCAGATAGGTGCGAGAGAGGGAAGAGGAGCCAACATCAACATCGTCATGCCAAAAACATCCGGGGATGAGGAATACATGACGGCGGTAAAGGAGGTTGTACTGCCAATGTACCGGATATTCTCTCCAGATTTCGTCATCGGCTGCAACGGTTTCGATGCCCATTTCAGCGATCAGTTCTCTGACATGAGAATGACCTCTGCGGGATATTACAACCTTGTTAGAACCCTCAAAGAGGAAATCGGGGAGAACTTCATGATAATTATGGAAGGAGGGTACACGACCTACAACGGAAAACTGGCCCACTCCATTATCGCCGCCTTGACTGGTGAGGAGAATCCCAATCCGCGGGAAATCGACGCTCGCAGCAATTCCCTGTTCAAGCAAGGAACACCAAGGACCAGTATGGCCAAGAACATCAAAGATTTGAAGATCGCATTGTACGGGATCCACAAGTTTTAGATAAATAAAATCACTCACTGCCCAAGCCCATTCACTGTTTTAGTATCATTGAAATTCAGTCCTCGAAATCCTCACCGCAGCTTGGACATGAGGTGGCTTGGGCATCTACTGTAGCACCGCATTCGGTGCAAGTAAACTCCTCTTTTACCTCCTCTTTCTCTTCTTCTTTTACTTCCTTCTCTTCCTTTTTCTCCCCCTCTTTCTCCTCCTCTTCATCTTCAATTCCCTCGAACTCTTCTCCGCACTTTGGGCAAAAGTTTGCATCAGCACTGACAACAGCATTGCAGGATGTGCAGGTAAATTCATCTTTTTCATCTTCCTTTTTTTTCTCTTTCTCTTCCTTTTTCTCATCTTTTTTTTCCTTAACTTTGGTTTCTTCTTCGGCTTTAAGTTTTTCTTCCAATTTCATCTTGTCTTCCTGACTCTTTTTTCTAAAATATAAAAACGCAACGAACATAAAGAAGAATATCCCCGAGTTCAATAACAAGGAAAGAGCTCCAAAGAAGATCTGTAACGTCATCATCTCTTCATAGGGAACGGTAACAGGTCCAAATCCCGTACCTGTTTTTAGCCATTCATCTGTGGAATTTAAATGGGCTGCAAAATAAAAGTAATAAATATCCCTTTCTAAACGGGTTTCGTTGTAATACATTCCATCAGTGTTTTTCAATGGAAAGCTCGTTATGACTTCACCGGCGGCATCCGTAACGTTTGCGTATACCGTGATATTATCCGGAGATTCCTCACCCGTATATCTCACCGTGTAATTGAAGAATGTGGTTTCATTTCCCAGATATGGTGTCACCGTTCCATCCTCAAGTTGTGTGTCGCCCACGGTTCTATCTGTAAAATAAGGATAGAACATCTCGTTGTACATGAAATATGTGTAAATCGCACCATATAAGATACCGGTAATAAGAATAATTACAATACCGGCCTTTAAAAAGGTTTTAATACCCCTAACACCAAAAAAGTAGGGTATTACTAAGGTCACTATCGCGATAAAAATTAGGGCCAAACAATTTCCGCTTAAAGCGAACAACAGGTTGATGGGTATGGCCATGGATATGTATATTACCCATACCCATTTTTTCTTCTTCAAATCCTCAAATGCCGCATTCAGGTTCAAACGTACGCCCTCTTAATCCGAGAATATGTTTTTGCATTTAAAACTTCGCAAGGCTCCTTACTTCATCTTTCCTTCCATATTCAACTATAAGGTATTCAGACAAATGGTACCAAGGCCAAAAAAACGAATTCTACAGCTTTTCGAGCAAAGCCACTATGTACTCCCAGAAAGTCTTAATCGATGCGATCTGCACCCTCTCGTCGGGACTGTGGGGATATTCTATTTGGGGCCCTATGGATATCATGTCCATTCCTGGAAAGTGTGCACCGATAATGGAGGTCTCAAGGCCCGCGTGGATGGCCTTGATCTCGGGCTCGGATGCGAATTTATTTTTGTATACGCCTTTTGCGATGGAAAGCAGCTCAGAGTTCATGTTCGGTTTCCAGGAAGGGTATGCATCGCTTTTTATGCCCTGCGCACCGGCAAGTTCGCCCGTTGCTACTATCTGATTCCTCACGTTTTCAATGGCCGAGTTGATAGACGACCTCGTATTGGCACCGATGATTACTTCATCACCCTCCATGCTTACCGTGGCTAGATTGGTTGAGGTATCCACTAGATCAGGAATATGGGGGTTGAATGCGAGATATCCGTGGGGCAGTGCGCACAGCAGGGTAATAAGTTTCATTGTGGATTCCTCGGAATAACCCTGTTTTCCCTCGAATTTTATCCCTTGGATTTCGATGTTGTCTTCAATTCCTTCGAATTCATCCAAAAGCTCATTCTCTAACTTTTTGATCACATCCTCCACTTTACTCGTATCCTCCACAAGAACGGATGCCTGGGCCTCCCTGGGGATAGCGTTTCTTTTATTCCCGCCGGTAATATCAACCAGTCTTATTTTCTGTTCAAGTAAGATGTTGTTAAGCACCCTAGCGAGGCACTTGATTGCATTCGTCCTCCCAAGATGTATATCAACTCCTGAGTGACCCCCTTTAAGACCTTTCACCGCGATATTCACACCGGTTGTTCCTGTGGCCTGGGACTTGGCACCCAAAGGGAACCTGAGACTCGTATCCCCTCCTCCTGCACAGCCGATGTATATAGTGCCCAGCTCCTCGCTGTCCACGTTTATCAGTTTTCTGTGCCTAATAAAATCCTTAGTCATCTTCGAGGCCCCGGTCATACCAGTCTCCTCGTCTACCGTGAAGAGCATCTCCAAGGGAGGGTGTTTAAGTTCCTTTTCCTCGGAAATGGCCAACAGGATGGCACAGCCTATGCCGTTGTCAGCTCCTAGGGTAGTGCCCTTTGCCATGATGTATTCCCCTTCCCTTCTCAACTGAATTGGGTCTGACGAGAAGTCGTGCTCAACATCCGCGTTCTTCTCCCCCACCATATCAAGGTGTCCCTGAAGGCACACACCAGGATGATTCTCGTATCCTGGTGAAGCAGGTTTTACGATCACGATGTTTCCTTCTTGATCCTTCATCACTTTAAGTTCAAGTTCCTTTGCTGTATTCTCAATAAACTCTACGATCTTTGCCTCATTTTTAGAGCATCGAGGAATCTGTCTGATTTTATCGAAGTAGTTCCATACGGATTCCGGTTCTAGGCCTTCTAACGCTTCATCCATGTTATCACCATATTGTGTTTTTATCATAAGCCCATATCATTGAAAAGCAACGGGCAGACCTGTATGGCTTATATCTTATATAAGTTTGTAAATCTTTCGGATACTGGTATTTAAAAGTTGAGGATTGTTTCCCGGATTTGAGGTGAATTAAATATAAATATCATTTAAGATATTGAAGGACTAACTTTTAAAAGAAGAAGAAGGTGGTTTTCCTTCTATTGGGTTGGAATAAGGATAATAAAAAAGCAAAAGAGTGGTTGGTTGTGACAGGTTCAAATCTCGTAAAATTCAAGATATGCTTATTGGGCGAGGGCGCCGTGGGAAAAACGAGTTTGATTAAAAGATACGTGTTCGATGAGTTCGATGAGACCTATCACGTCACCATAGGTACAAAAGTCACAAAGAAAGAGCTCAAGATTCGGCATCCAGAAACCGATGAGACGCTGGATGTTTACCTGATGATATGGGACCTAATGGGCCAGCAGTGTTTCCTTGATTTGCTGAAAGTGTCGTACTTCTTCGGAGCCAGAGGATTGATTGCCATGTGCGATGTCACAAGGAAAGAGACATTATCTGAGCTTACACGCTGGATGGAGGTGGCCTTAAGTGTAACAGATGATATCCCAATCATATTCCTTGGAAACAAATGCGACTTGGAAAAAGAGCAGCAGTTGAGTTTGGAGGAGGTAAAAACCTTTGCATCCATATACGACAAATCCGAAACCTATCTTTCAAGCGTGAAAACAGGATACAACGTGGACCTCATCTTTAAAACATTAAGCGAAAGGATGATAATGAATATTAAATGATAAGGCCCCCGACTCCCAATCTTTGGGGAGGAGGAAAAATTTCAGGGGAAACACCTAAAATCTTTTTCCTTATTCGGCAATTGAGAGTCAGGGATTGTACTATTTGTAACTCATCATTAATAGTTCTTTCGCTAAAATGGGGGTAGCCAGATGTAAAAAATGGAATAAAATGGGAAGAAGAGTTATCAATACAAATTGTTTATTTTTAAAATCCTTTACTCCTCATCCAAATTTTCTTCCTCATCTTGATTTTCGAATTCTTTATCAAAATCGTTCTCGATTTCGGATTTTTCATAATTGCCATTCTCGTGTGAATGTTCCTCTGTAATTATATCCTTATCCTCAACCTCCCATTTACCGATCATTCTGGACAGTTCCTTCTTTTGATCAGGCGTGAGCGATTTTGTCATTGAAATCGTGGCCACAAAACTCTCGTATTCTTCTCGGCTTATTTTACCGTCCCTGAGCATCTCATCCAAATCCTTTTCGATTCCATCTGGTAATTTCTCGAACTTCTGCGAAATAGTTGCTCTTCGAATATCTGCCCGCCTGCTTACGATGATATCCTGAAGCATATGGAAATGCAAATCTTCGATTTTACCAGTCAGGAATTCCTCATTTATTATGCCCTCCAGTTCATTCAGTTTTTGTTCGTACTCCAATGGATCCTCGTATTCTGCAGCCGAGATCGAATCGATTTCGACCATATATCTCTTTAATGCACCTTTCTTTCTCTTGATCCTGCTGTATCCGATAAAGGCCAGAATACCGGTACCCGCGATAACAAACACCTCGAGTATTATGCCCCATTGATCCCAGGTCAATCCAAGCATCCGTTCTACTCCCGGCTCGGCCACATCTGCGACAGTCAGATTCCAACTGTACTCTACGCTTTCTGTTCCATCGTCCACCACAGCTTTAACCATATGATCTCCCGCAGAGGCAAAATCTGCATGATAAGTATACGAAGGTCCTCCTGACTGCGCCACCACATCATCGAAATACCAAGTAATTTCAAGGGTGTCCTCCGAGTCAAGGTCGCTTTCATCTATCATGAACCTAAGTGATGTGTCCTCCTCCATATTGAGATTCTTTGCAAGTGGTTCTTTCACCTCAATTTCGGGTAATCGATTAACTTTATACACGACTATCTCCCATTCATAATACAACGTGTAAGATTTCCCTCCCACATCTGAAACAGATAGATTGAGGGTATAGGTCCCACTACTTTCGTAATCGGTTTCAAATTTATAATACTCATCATCTCCTACACTGGATTTATCGAGTCTCCATTTGAACAACAAAATATCGCCATCGGGATCCTCCGCATCAACGAAGAATTCCATTGACTCTGTTTCATTTAGTATAATCGAGCTGGGCTGTGGGGAGATTGAATTGATTACAGGTTTGGAATTCTCGATTTCAACATAATGAGAGCGGAGCTCCCCGCTGTATTGCTCACCGTCATACACCCTCAAAGTATAATACCACAGCTCGCCTTTTTCTGTATCGGCCGAGTCCACAACAAGCTCATCATCATATAATGCTTGCAGCAGGCCATTTTTATACCACCTGATTTCGGGCTCTTGCTCGGTATCACCATCCAAATCCACGTATGTATACGAGGCTGTCAGATGGTTATCGCCCAACGGAGGATTCGGTGTTATGAATAGGTCAGTTGCAGTGGGTGGGCTGTTTAAAATGGTGACACTCTCCGATACATCCAGATAACCAAAATCACTACCGTCCATTGGACGCACAGTGAAATTCCATATTTGGCCTTTTTCGATAAGATTGTGCGATACAGTGAGTTGGTTGTCCAGATCTGACATATGAACATTGTTACAATACCAGATAATTTCCGTACCTGACTCCAGATCAGAATCCAAATCTGAATAATCATAATTAGCATTAAGATCGGATTCTGTCGTGGGATTTGAAGGAGTGATATAGGCATTCGAAGCAGTGGGTTTTGTATTTGTTATTGTCACATCATTGATGCTGGGCATGATAGTTCCTGCATCCGTACCATCATGAGGTCTTACCTCGCAGGTCCAGATCTCACCTTTTGACGTGTATGCGGAGAACAATGTTCTGCCTCTAAAGCCCGTGTCTACAAAATCAGAGCCGCTTAAACGCAGCCATTTTATAGTGGTATCCAGGCTCTCAGTATCATCGTCGGAATCGAAGAAATCATAATCTACAACCAGATCATCTGAGGTCGTGGGATTCTCAGGAGATATGATGATATTAGATACCTGCGGAGGAGTGTTGCCTATGGTGATAGGATCGGACTCAACTGAAATCCCCTCTTCTTCTCCGTCCGAGGGAGTGATATTATAGTACCATGTATCGCCTTTTTGTGTCCTTGAGAAATTAATCGTAAGATTACCGTATAGATCAAATTGCTCCATGCCGTTTCTGAACCATCGTATGATGCTCCCCGACTCAGGATCATCATCAGGATCCCAATAGTCGTAATCCGCGGTGATATCCGAATCCGAATTGGGATTTGCAGGTGTTATATAAGCATTCGAAACCGCTGGTGCCGAATTATTGATTGTCAAGTTCATAATACTGCGATTGGCCACTCCCTCATCTATACCATCATGCGGAATAACCTCGCAGGCCCATATCTCTCCTTTTAATGTGTACTCCGAGGATAAACTTTTTCCTCTATGCCCTGTATCATAGAATTCGGAGCCACTTTTACGCAGCCACTTAATAGTAGTGTCTAAACTCTCACTGTCCCCATCCAGATCAAAGAATTCATAATCTACAGTTAGGTCATCTTCAGTGGCCGGGTCCAGTGGTGATATGGTTATATTGAACACTTGCGGCGGAGTGTTGCCTATGGTGACAGGATCCGACTGAACCGTAACTCCATAATCCTCACCATCAAATGGCGTGATATTGTAATACCATACATCACCTTTTTGCGTCAATGAAAAATTAAT
>CP070739.1:1213801-1217954 GCA_020347705.1 Methanomassiliicoccales archaeon
GCATGTTCAAACGAAAGAAAATCCGCTGTCCTTGCCGTAGTTGGGAAGCGAATAGGTGAACTCGAATATAAAGAACTCAATACCGAGGACGGTATACTGGCGCAATTCGACAGGGCCTGGTCCTTGGTTCGGGCGTCTGGTACGGAGCCAAAAATAAGGATAACAACGGAAGCCGAGGATGAGAAGGAAGCAACTGCATTGCATGATAAGGTTTATGAACTTGTAGGAAGGTGTATGGACCGATGAAGGCCCTGATATTGGCTGCAGGAGAAGGCACAAGGATGAGGCCGCTTACGGCCAACACCCCGAAACCTCTTCTACCTGTGGCCGGCAAACCCTTTCTGCAGCACATTATAGAAACACTAGAAAGCCTCAAGGTTACGGATATCTATCTTTTAATAGGCTGGAAGATGGGGAAGATAAAGGAATATTTCGGGGATGGGAGTCGTTTCGGAGTTAACATTACCTACCTTCTCCAAGAGGAGAGAATGGGCACGGCCCATGCAGTTGGAATTGCCAGAAATGAAATGGATTCCCCTTTCCTCTGTCTCAATGGTGATATCGTTCTTGCCCGGTCGTACCTCCAAGGTGTCCTGGATTTTTATAAATCCATGAACGGCAATATAATGAGCCTAGCAAAAGTCGATAACCCAGAGCGTTTCGGGGTTGTGGAGCTCGATGGAAAACAGGTAAAGAAGATCACCGAAAAACCGAAGATTCCCAAAAGCTCCCTCATAAATGCCGGTATCTATGTTTTTACACCCGAGATATTCGAAGCAATAGAAAAGACACCAAAGTCATCCAGAGGGGAATACGAGATAACGGAATCTATAAAAATCCTGATGGGGAGCACCGATTTTTATGGATACATCCTCGAGGAACCATGGATTGAGATCGGAAGACCCTGGGACATACTGAGTGCAAATACTGCCCTTATGAAGAACATAGAAGAGAAAATCGAAGGCGATGTTGAGAAGTATACCGAGATTCACGGTGCGGTGCAGATAGGTAAAGGTACCGTCGTAAGAAACGGATCATATATCACAGGGCCAGTGATCATAGGAGAGGATTGTACAATTGGGCCAAACTGCGTGATAAGACCGAGTACGGTCATCGGAAATGGTTGTAAAATTGGGAATGCAGTGGAAATAAAAAACAGCGTTATAATGGATTTTTCCAACACACCGCATAACAATTATGTAGGTGACAGCATAATAGGATACAGATGTAATCTCGGTGCCGGAACGAAGGTGGCCAACCTCAGGTTGGACCAAAAGAGCATCTCGGTTGTGCTAAGAGGCACTCAAGTGGATACAGGTCTAAGAAAACTTGGTGTTATCATGGGCGACGAGGTAAAGACAGGTATAAACAGCTCCATCGATCCCGGTACGATTATGGGTGAGAATTCCTATATAGGCCCGAACGCAGTGGCAAGAGGCAATATCGCCCCAAAGAGCAGGATTCATTGAATCGCAGATGATGGGTAAGATAATTAACCTGCCGCTCGGTGTTGATAAGGATTAATTGGATATGAAATCATCTTGGGAAAAGTAAGCCGATAGGCGATGATTCATATGAGAATCGCTCAGGTTGCCCCGTATTTCTACCCTCATGTTGGAGGCGTCGAGTCCCATGTCCTGACACTATCTGGGAGATTGTTGAGAAATGGCCATGAAGTGACCGTCTTTACGTCAAAGCATGCGGATTTAAGGGAAAAGGACCTTTTTCAGGGAATTAATATCATCAGATCAAAACAAGTGGCAAATATCTTTTCCACACCCATCACTCCTTCATTGAAAAAGACACTGGCCAAGGAGGATTTTGATGTGGTTCACGCCCATACCCCCCCACCTCTCACCTCCTATTATGCGGCCAAGGCCTGCAAGAAGAAAAAGATCCCTTTTGTGGTTACATATCACTGTGATCTCGAGCTGCCAAGAATCACGGGGAAGATAGCCACGGCCATATATCAAAGGACCTTGGGCAGGTATACCTTCAATCATGCTGATAGAATAGTAGTCCATACCAGGACCTACGGGGCAACATCTAGGACGATATGGAATTCCGAAGTGGCGATCGTTCCCAGTGCGGTCAACCCAATACGCTTCAAAGAAGCAGTCGATTTCTCTGATATTACAGCGAGACACAGATTGGAAGGTAAGAGAATGGTGTTGTTCGTGGGAAGGCTGGTGTACCATAAGGGGGTGGACTACCTGATCGACTCGGCCAAACTCACCCCGGAAGATGTGCGTTTTATCATAGTAGGCAGTGGAGATTATTTGGGGAAATTGAAAAAGAGGGCAAGGGAAAAAAATGTTGAAGATAAGGTGATTTTTACGGGAAATGTATCATTTAACGACATACCCAAGTACTTTGCGGCTTGCGATATTTTTGTTCTTCCTTCGATTTCACGACTTGAAGCCTTCGGCCTGGTCGTACTGGAGGCCATGGCCTCTGGAAAACCTGTTATAGTCTCCACCATCCCAGGTGTTATGGAGTTGGTTACCGATGATATTAACGGATTGCATACAGAACCTATGAATTCAGAGGATTTGGCAAATAAGATCAATTATCTGCTCTCCAACCCCGTGATAAGAAAAGTCATGGGAGAAAACGGAAGGAAGAAGGTGGAGAATGAGTATACCTGGGATAAGGTGGTAAGGGAGATTGAGGAGATATATGGGGGGGTAATTCAAAAATAATAGATTAGTCCACAATCTTTATTTCTATGGGCTGACCGCTGCTGTCGTAGGCCTGCCAACTGTTTATATCATAGGGCGTTCCCACGATGATATGGGTGTTACCGAATTTCGAAAAGAAGAAGAGGTCGGCACCAGAAGGTCTAAAGTCCCCTGAGGGATGGCTGTGTACTATACCCACCACGCTCAAGGTGATGTCAGGAGGCTGCATATGGGTGCGAATGGTGGCAGTGGTGTTACCTGATAGTGTTCCTGGCAGAAGATTGATCTCCTCGATCACACCTTTTTTTGCGATCAGTGTGGCCACGAATTCATTGGGATAGGTTTCTTTCGATACCTCGAGGATCAGTTGCAATGTCTCCGTATTGATGCCCCAAACCCTCCTTTTAGGTATAGCATCTTTTTGGGTTTTGGGGGATGTTTTTTGTTTATCTCTCTTGAAAAACTTCATTATTTTTCCTCATTTATGTTGGACCAAGGAAAATAGTGTTCACAAGATCAGTTTCTCAGACACCCTTTTATAGAAATCCCTGGTAAAACGCACTAGCTCGGCTGGATTTTCCGAGGCGGTGAAGGTAACTGCGGCCTCGTTTTGCAACTGCCTTTCGTACTGCCCGTCAAGGACCAAGATGCACGGGCGTTTCGGTTCGAGAAGCTTTATCGTGATATCGCTGTTTATGGGAACTACATACGGTCTTGCGGAGAGCTTGAAAGGTGCGATTGGAGCGATTACAAAGGCGTTTACGCGGGGATCCACCAAAGGGCTGCCCACGCTCATGGCGTAGCAGGTTGAGCCTGTTGGTGTGGCGACGATGATCCCGTCAGCTCTGATATCTGCAACAAGATTATCGTCCACCAATATCTCAAAATGCCGCATCTTCGCAACATGTGCAGTGTGTATAACGGCCTCGTTTGTGCAGTCGAAGAGCCTCTCGCCGTTCAATACGGTTTTCAGTCGTGTCCTTTTATCTAAGATATATTCACCCTTCAATATCTTGTTAAGGCTTTCGATTGCGTTTTCAGGACTTGCCTCAGTTAGGAATCCCAGCACCCCTGCATTGATGCAGAAGAGTTTGAGGTTAGTGCGCTGTAGTGCCCATAAAACCGTACCATCTCCCCCGATTGTGATTAGGATATCTGATTTCATTTCGGTAAGTGGTACACCCTCGCGGCCGAGTCTTGATGCAAGGCTCTCTTCCAAAGTGATGTCCGCTTTATCTTTTAAAAAATCTATGACCTCCCTTGCCAATTCCGTGGCTTTTTCTATATCCGGATTCGACATCACACCGAACTTCATCCGAATTCCTCCAAATTATTTTAACCCATTGACTCTGCAACATCCACATTTCTTATGAATTCTAAAGCTCTCATATCACCGACAGCAATGACATTTGTCCTGGCCGCAATATCGAACTTCATATCCAATATGTCGTAGGTATCATTAAAAACTTCCC
>CP070739.1:1218054-1225111 GCA_020347705.1 Methanomassiliicoccales archaeon
CCTACTACCGTGAGCGGATCTCCCATGGACTCAGGGGAATCCAGAAACACCCTGAAGGATATAGCTATGATGGCCATGGACCCGATGCCCAGGCCCAGGGCGGCGCCGTAGTACACCGTCTCATGCTTCAACTGAAGCCTGGGCATGTTCAATATCACGAGCTTGACCAGCCCCTCGAACAGCGGGAATAACATCACAAAAACCAAAAACGACAGGTCCAAGGCCGACAATATGAAATCGTCGCTTACCATGTGAAATACCGTGATCACCATGCCCAGGATCATCCCCACCGCGAAGGTTTGAAATATTCTCTTCTCCTTCAAAAACTCCTCGTAGCGCCTGAGCAGGATGAAAAGAAGTAACACCGCGGGGGCGAAGCCTATCACGCTTGATACGGCCATTTCTAGGTTCAAAGTATCGAAAATGGAATACCTTCATCGGTTATTAGGATTTAGGGTAAGATGGAAAAAATAGGGATATGATAAGAAAACGACCACATTAAAAAGATGCTGAGGTTTGGAAGATCAATGGGAACGGGTTCCGTAACCCATGGATTTGTGTGTGGGAATCGATATCGAATTAATATGATTGACGAAACTCCTAGGATACGTTCCCCCAAAGGATATCACAAAACGATTGTATATGGACCATCCCACCTTCTTTCCCTCGGTAATGGACAGGGTATACATCTTGCCCAATTCCAACCAATTCCACCGCCAATTGATGCATTTTTCGGCGAGGTTATTCTTCATCTCTTCTATTTCCGATATGTCACATTCGGAGGCATGGTAAATCTCCTTGACCTCGGACAGCCCGTCTCCGTTATTCTTATGCTCGGAATAGATGTCCAATTGTTTTATTACCCCAGGTATTTCCTGGTCGATAAAAAGGTACAGGTAAAACGGGTATTTCTTGGATATCACGAGCTTCTCTACAGCAGAAGGATCTATGGAGTTGATGGTGTTGATTATCTCATTTACATAGCATACCGCAAAGGCCCTGGCGGCTTTTTTAACCAACGCTATTTCATTGCTATCGAGATGGATATCCAGGACTCCTTGCGGTATGCAATCCTCTTCATCCAACAAGTGGTACATACTACCTCCCGTGACAGAATATTCTGTCCTACCACCGGGGATACAATATATTTAGGTACTATATGAATGTTTTGTATTTTGTGTCATATTTTTTTTTATAATGGCATATATTTCATAATTTTTGATGTATAAGGGTACATTTTAGATTTTTTTATTGTAATAATGGGTCAAATGATTCGTTAGCGTCTAAAAAACTTTAAGATTATTGGTACGTCGTCTTAATAGCAGCATTAAATAATTGTACGATTAGTATAAATATGATGAATAATATGTACAAAAAATAAAATAGTATATAAACAAGGGGGACAAATGAAATGAGTGATAAGGAAGGATATGAGCCCGATGAATTGGATATCAAGATATTGTCCGAGCTTCAAGAGCGATGCAATATCTCTATTAGAAAATTGGCGAATAAATTGGATATCCCCACCTCCACGATACAGCGCAGAATTGTTAATCTGCAAGAAAAGGAGATAATCAAGGGATGTCGGGCCATCCTTAACAAGGATTATCTCGGATACAATAACTTATTCTCTCTGGTCAAGGTGACAACAGGGTTCATCAAGGATGAGGGAGGGTACCTAGAAAGCTTTGCGGAGGATGAAATAAAGGAACGATATGATGCAGGGTATGAATTCCGTTTTGTAGTGGATAATAGAAATGGATTGAAGGCCAATCCCTGGGAATTCGTTCTTGATGTCTTTTCTTCCTTGACCCCAAAACCCTATGGAAAGGATATCGCTAGTATCCAGATTATCTATGCAATTCATGGGCGATATGACATACTGGTCAAAGTTGTGGGAACCGATCAAAAAATCTGCGGTAAATACATTGAGGATAAGATCGCGATTATCCCTGGAATTACAGGCATCGAAACGTTAACGGTATTCGACGTAAAAAAGGATGATGATAGAGTGCCGTTTCTTATGGAATACCAGGGATAGCAAGGCCGCCTATTTTTCGAAAATCAGTATATTCTCCTTCTGCATCACATTGTAAAGCCCGAAGATGATCTTGTCCATGTTCTTTTTCAGTTTAAATCCGATTTTCTCGCAGTATTCCACGGTTTTATCCACGGTTTTGAGCTCCTGACCTTGCAAGGTGGCGTTGCCAATGACGATCACGCAATGCTTGCCAGTCTTCAATACCCTGTACATTTCGTCGTAGCATTTTCTCATATCCTCATTGTAGACTTTTACCTTTTTTGCGCCTGTTCCTCTTACTCCAATGAAATCCTCCCTCACCTTTTTTAGATCATAGCCCAAGGCCTCCAATGCATGGGCATCGTTTTTAACATAATCAAGCGCTATTGAATAGGGCGGGGAGGTGATGATCCCGTCTACGTGCTCACTTTTTAGCTTTAAATCTCGGGCATCACCCAAGTCTATTTTTACATTACCAAGAGGTAGTGAAAGTTCCTCCACAGCATTCTTGAAATCCTTGGTGGATTGTAGCATCTTTTCAACATTGTTTTTAAAGGACTGGTAAAAGTCCTTCTTTCTCCTTCTGCTCCTATCGCTGTGGGCAATCAACTCCGCAACCTTGTAAAAATTCCTGACCTTCTCATTCTCGATGTTATTGATGGCTTGGCTCAGGCCCTCTTTTTTTTGGGTTTTTGGAGAATCGAAGGTGAACAAGGTGGTCTCAGGGTAATCTTCACACAGTGATTTCTTCACCTTTTCGATTTGCGGAATCACTTCAATGGATTCGCTTTTCACCTTGGAGATAAGAACACAGACCTGGGAAACATCGATGCCCATGGAGTCTATCCCCAGAAGCTGACATTCTAAAGAGGTTGTCCCACTGCCTATGAATGGATCGAGTATGACATCGCATTTCTCTGCTCCGATCACGTTCAGCAGGGCCCTGATCATCTGCGGATGGTACTTTCCCTTGTAGGGGTATATCCAATGTGTCAGATACTGATTCGGTGAGCGGGTGCGGTTGTGCTTGACTATGCTGGCGTAATCAGTTGTTTCTCCATCTACTTTGTCAAAGTAAGCAAGTCTTTTTTTCAGGGCAGCAGAATCACTGGTGGTTTTGCATTCGAAGGTCCTGAGATCGCCCCCAACCTCAAAATCCACACCCAGGGCCGAAAGCTCATGTTGAGCCAATACCAATTCATATATGAACTGCACGTTCTCGAAAAGTCTAAATTCCATGAGACATGCTCCTGATAAATTCCTGATATTCGGGTAATCCCAATAGAATTGATGATATATTATGGTTCTGCGGGGTCGGTCGGGAGATTATAAACCCCAACATTTAAATCTTTGAAAAGGATTTTACGAAAACTCGAATATCATAATGCCGGGGTGACAGAGAGGCTATGTGTCCGACTGCAGATCGGTTTACGGGAGTTCAAAGGTCTGGCTCATCCAGTCTTTGCTGTTGTTGAGCGGACGTGAAAATCCCCCCCCCGGCTCCATTTAACAAAACTTTTGGGGTTTGGAAGTGCTAAGAGTCCATAATACGCTGACGAGAAGCAAGGAAGAGTTTAAACCGCTTGAAGAAAAAAAAGTCAAGATGTTCGTGTGCGGGCCCACCGTGTACGACTACACACATATCGGGCATGCCAAATCGTACATCGCCTTCGATGTCATCGCAAGGTACCTGCGCTATCGTGGATACGATGTATTCTACCTCCAGAATATTACGGACATCGAAGATAGGCTGATTAAGCGGGCAAACGAAGTGGGAAAAACCTGCAAAGAGCTCGCATCGGAGTTCACCCAAAAGTATCATGACGACATGAGGGATTTGAATGTCAGCTCCGTGGATAAATACGAAAATGCCACGGACTATATTCCGCAGATAATCGAGCAGATTCAGGGTTTGGCCGAGAAGGGCTACGCGTACGAGATTGACGACGGTGTGTATTTCGATGTTTCCAGGTTCGATGAGTACGGCAAACTCGCACACCGAACCTTCGAGGATATAATGAAGGACGAGAGGGTATCGAGGATCGAACCGAACCCGCAGAAGATGAATCCCATCGACTTCTCCTTATGGAAGAGCAAGAAACCTGATGAGCCCTCATGGGATTCTCCCTGGGGCGAGGGAAGGCCCGGGTGGCATATCGAGGACACCGCAATTTCAATCACATGCTTTGGTCCCCAGTACGACATTCACGGTGGCGGAGAGGATCTGATATTCCCGCACCACGAGGCCGAGATAGCTCAGGCCGAGGCCTTCACAGGCAAGGTGCCCTTCGTCAAATATTGGTTGCACAACAGATTCCTTCGTGTTGAAGGTCAAAAGATGTCGAAGTCACTGGGAAATTACATAACGGCAAGAGACGCGATAAACAAACACGGTCCCGAGATCGTGAGGTTCTTCTTTTCGTTCAATCCTTACTACAGACCAATAGACTACGCTGAAGATAAAATCGAAGAAGCCAAAGAAAAACTGCAAAAGATCAGGAACACAACCGAGAATCTTCAGATCCTTTTGGAGAGAAAGGGAGAGGGTGAGGAGACAGTTGTGGATGATTTGGTCGGGGAAACACGCCAGAAACTGATAGAATCCATGGATGATAATTTCAATACTGCAGCTGCACTTGCCGTGATATTTGATTATGTCAGGAAAATCAACGATCATATAAGAAAAAGTGAAGTGGATAAGAAGGGCGCAATTAAACTGCTCGATCTGTCCTCGGAATTTGAGGGGATTTTCGGCGTTAAGTTCGTGTTAAAAAGAGAAAAAGGGCTTTCTTTAAAGCAGGAGCAATTGATCAAAGAAAGAGAGGAGGCGAGACGGGCCAAAGACTGGAAAAAGGCGGACGAAATCAGAAAGAAGCTGAAGGCCCAGGGCATCATTCTTGAGGATTCTCAGACAGGGACGGCATGGAAGAGGGTGAAATAAAAATTGTTAAAGAAAACACCTTTCCAAATCCGAAAGCGAGGACCCCATCAACATGGATTTATCCACTTTTGATAGGTAAGCGGCCTGAACCATCGAGATATGGAGGGTTCGCTTTCCGAAATTGACCTTGATATCGGATTTCTTTGGTGGTTTCATGGATACAGGAATGAGTATAGGACCATAGCAGGAGGTGGAGATCCTAAAGTCCTCATCCTGTTGTTTTAGAAATTCTATGATCTCCTCATCGATTTCGATGGTTTTGTTCTCTGAGACCGTAACCTCCATTTCTTTACCTGCCCTTGAAATTCGGTTTTCTCTTCTCCATGAATGCTGAAAGTCCCTCGCTCTTGTCCTCGGTGGAAAAAGCCAGTCCCTGGGTTTCCGCCTCGTAGGCCAGTCCCTTTTCCAAAGTTGTATCCAGCCCTGCGTTGATCGCGGATTTGACGAGCCTGATGGCCACCTGACCGTTTTTCAGGATTTTATGCGCCAGAGCCTTTGCTACATCCAGGAGATTCTCGTAAGGGACCACCTTGTTCACAAGGCCGATTTTCGAGGCTTCGCTGGCATCTATCATCTGACCTGTGAATATGAGCTCCTTGGCCTTGGCCGCTCCTATCAGTCTCGGCAATCTTTGTGTACCTCCGAAGCCGGGGTGAATGCCCAGTGTGACTTCAGGCAGGCCGAACTTCGCATTCTCGGATGCTATGATCATGTCGCATGAGAGGGCGAGTTCGCATCCGCCGCCCAGTGCAAAGCCGTTCACCGCGGCTATTGTGGGCTTGGGCAGGTTGCTTATCTCGTTGAAAACGCTCTGCCCGAAGATCATAAAGCGCCTCGCCTCCAAGGGGGACATGTCCTTCATCTCCTTGATGTCCGCTCCGGCCACGAAGGCCTTCTCGCCCATACCCGTTATTATCACCACACCCACATCATCATCCTCGGTGAGGGCCCTGGCGGCGGTGCCGATATCAGAAAGCGTTTCCGAGTTGAGGGCGTTTAATGCCTTTGGCCTGTTGATGAAAAGCACTGCTAAGTTGTTTTCCTTCTCTACAACCACGTTGTTCAGTTCCATTTCTTATACCTCCCCTGTAATCCTAAATGAATTGCGAAGGGCGAATTGTTGTTGGGGTATAATTGTTTTATTCTTTCTTTTGGTAATATTCGTATTCCACGGAGAGCTCCCAGTCGTTGCCGTTATCGGCTATGGTTCTTAAACCGAGTAAATTTACCTGGGGCTGCTGGTCCCCAGCGTCAGTACAGGTGATGGTGACATTGTAGGTTCCGGTACCGTTTAAGAAAGGTTCCTCATTGGGTTCAAATTCCGCCCTAATGGATATGGAACCTTGCTGCCCATGCTGGTTCTGGCCGCTTTTCGGACCGGTGTGGCCGCCTCTGGGTTTGTCTATTTCGATTTCGAAATTGTCAGGCTGATTCTCGTAGGAACCAAGACCCGAGGCATCCGGTTCGTCCTCCCAGGTAAGAGTGCAGGTCACTGATTTGATGTTTTCATCTTCGATTTTGACTGGTACCACCGATTCCTCACCTTCGTTTGTGTAATCCGTAATGACAATGGGCCCGCCTTTCATCAGGTCATAATCCCTTGACCAGTTTATCTCGATGACGCCTCCTTCCTCTTCTTCCCCGAAGAAGGTATCGGTTCCACCAGCATATCCCACCCCAATAACGACAGGGATAATCAACAGGGCCACCATAGCAGTCACTACCTTTGTCCACATGCTGGTGTCCTCTTGGTAGGTTGGGTCCTCTTCCTTTGCTAACTTATTTATCCAACGATTGTAAAGAATAAAGCTGGCAAATGTTAAAACTCCAACTGCCACAATAAGTGTTCCAAATAATTTTGGCATATGTGCACTCTCAACAAAAGATGAGTACCATATTCCCATGATTGCAGGACCTAAAACAATTCCAACACCTGTTGAGATAAAGATTGCACCCATATAAATTGCCACCTTATCTTTTGGTGCGATCTTGGAAACATATGCGATAAAGCCTGGATGAACAATGAATTCGCCAATGGAATATACTATTATTCCTATGACGAATAGAACTTCTGAGTTGCTACCAAATGTAAGAAG
>CP070739.1:1225211-1228888 GCA_020347705.1 Methanomassiliicoccales archaeon
GCCGATCGCTCTACCTAGCTGAGCTACAGGCCCAAGCGAATGCAATTCTGTAGCGAAGCTATGGAGTGGTGTGAGTGAAACGAGCACCACGGGCATAGCTGAGCTACAGGCCCAATTTGGTTGACCTTGGGGTTTATAGAATGTAATTAGATAAACGTATCGTCCCCTGAAAATCGCGAATCCTCATTTCTTTTTGAGTTTTACATATAAATCTGCAAGAAAAACCGGGTCTGCATCACCAAAAACTTTAATATGAGTCAGACTCTATACAATCAATGACAATTGATTCTGGTTTCCTCCTCAATGGGGTGTGAGGCTAATGAAAAAAAGCGGTATTTCGTTGTTAGTATTGATTCTACTCTTGATTCCCATATTCGGCAGCGCCGGCGAGATTTTCGAAAATGACGCTGACCTTGACATTTTAGATTCAAAGCTCGCAACCAGGCTTAACGAAGCTTCCCCAAACGATCCCCTTGAAGTGATTATCCAATTCAAGGATGAGGTAAATGAAATGGATATCGGCCTTCTCTCGGCTCTTAATTTCGAGGTCAAAAGAACCTTCCATGTGATACCGGCCGTTTATGCAATCGGCACGAAAAGCTCGATTCTCAGGCTCACTCATTACAGCAGGACCTTCCACATCGAGTACAACGAACCTTTGGAGTACCTCATGGATGAGTCCACCAACACCATCAACGCCACCAAGGTCTGGGCCTCACAAATCGTTGATTATAAGAACAGAACCTGGATGGACGCGGATAACACACCCCTTCATATCGATGGAAGTGGAATAACGGTTGTCGTGGTGGATTCAGGTGTGGACGCAGGTCATCCCGATTTGGATTACAGGGAAAAGACAATAATGAACCTCAAGTCCGATTTGGACGGGGGCTATACCGAAGCCGAGAACACCGATACATCATCGGGTCACGGCACCCACTGCTCAGGAACCATAGCGGGAAACGGGGAGGCCTCAGGAGGTGCGAGACGCGGAGTGGCACCAGGCGCGAACCTGATAGGAATCAGCACAGGAGAAGCCGTGGCCATTTTAAACGCGGTTGGCGCGCTGGAATGGGTGTACGATCATTCCAGACCGAACGCGAATCCCTACAACATAAAGGCCGTCTCCAACAGCTGGGGCTCATCCGGTGAGTACAACCCCGACAATGCCATTAACCAGATCACGAGAAAAATTACGCATGAGAACAACGTCGCCGTAGTCTTCGCAGCAGGAAACGAGGGGGAGGAAAATCATGACGGACATGCCGTAACCACCAACCCCTATTCCTTGGAGCCTGGGGTTCTATCCATAGCTGCCATGGAGAGGGACGGATCAGGTATCGCCTACTTCAGTTCCAGAGGATCTGCCGAAGACAATTTCACATGGCCGGACATCGGTGCCCCTGGTGTGCATATATGGGCAACAGAAGCGAGGAAGACTTTAATCTCGGCCATGAGAAAGCAGGATCCAAGCGATGCCCAGGACGGCTACTACATGTCCATCTCCGGAACATCCATGGCCACACCCCATGTTTCAGGTCTTTGCGCTCTGCTTTGGCAGGCCGCACCTAGCCTCAGGGTAAGCGAGATATATGACGAATACTCCGTACTCGATGACGATGAGTACTGGAGCAATCCTGAATCCAGAATACATGAAACAGAGGCCATAATGAAGCTCACCGCGAGGTATGTACAGCCGGCCCAGGATAACGGTGTGCCCACCAACTTCAGCTTGGGAATAAACGACCTGCCTTATGATTTTGGCCAGGGCTATGGCATCGTTAGAGCGGATCATGCGGTTGCACTGGCTCTGACTTTGGAGGAGATGAGGCGAACCGACGAAGATGTCACGGTCATGGACGCATACAGAAGGTACTTCAACATCACCACAAATGGCACGACAAGTGATAAGACCAACGTGCTAGCAACGAGCTGGATCGGGGACTGGAGCATGTTCACGGACCCCGAGAATCCCGTGAGCTCTTTTACCACCCATCATCCAAGACAGGTGTTTATCCACAACAGAACGAGTAGGGTGATAGTAGACCTGCAATATGAGCCCATCAGCTCAACTGACTTCGAATCCAGCACTCTTTGGGTGGTGATCGATTACGATGGTGACGGAAACATCGACTGGAGCGGGGATTCAAGCTTTTCAACGGAAGGCATAAGACATGAGGAAATTGATCTTGGTGGAGGCGGCGCTCAAACAGGTCAACTCTGGGAAATTAACGTCCGAGGCTATGCCGGTAAAATAAGACGTTGGGAGGGCCCCAATTTCGGTGAGAACGAGTTCAACGAGGCCATTATCGAGTACGCATTAAGCATCCAGATGGTATTCGACCTGGGGGAGGATGAGGTAATACAGTACGATACCGGCGATCTCCATGCAAGGATAGCCCAGCCCGAGTTCGGTGAGCCCACACCAGAATATGGTGGTAACGGCACCATCGAGATGAAAACGTACTTTTACGATCTGACCAGAGTATATATGGTGGAGGAAGCTCCACCCATAGAACCCAAGGAGGAAGGCTTCCCGTTCTGGATTCTCATCATCGTGGTCATACTTGCAGGACTATTGGGATTCTATTACTGGAAGTACAAAATGACACCGAAAAAAGAGGGGACCATCGCAACCGACTCAACACAACCCACCCCAGAGGCCCCAATCCAAGGGGAAATCGTCGAGGCTGAGGTCGTCACTGAACCTGCACCTTCCGATTCGCAACCTTCATAGTTATTTAATCGCAGGCAATCCCTGATTTCAGTTAAAGGGGTGAACACATGAAGCAGGTAAAAACCCCCGGGAGCCAATAAAAATGCAGGGTCTTTTAACCGCAATTTATGAAAAGAAAATTTTATCAACTCTTATCCCTTTACTCATGCTATCATTTCAGATGAAAACACTCCTTTGGACACACAATCGGTGACATACATGGAGGATATCAAATCATTGAAGAGCCTGCTGAGTCAAGTCAAGAGCTTGGCTTCGGTCACAGATGCCGTGATAATGACCAAAACCGGGATGTTCATTCTCGGCAGCCTCAGACGGAGCACAAGCATGGATAAATTCGTTGGGATGGCCGCGATCCTCATGGGCTCGGCCGAAGCGGCCTCCATGGAGATGGAAGATCCCGTCAAAGGAGTGGTGATTCGGCTCAATAACCAAAAAATCGTGTTTATGAGCGTCACAGAGGACCTGTTGCTCGCGGTGATATTCCGGGGAAAAAGGGCCGATGACACGCTCCTTGAGGAGATTGAGCAGCTGATAGCCGAGCAATAGTATCCTCATACGAAGTCACATTGAGTATACCAGTGGTTATAGCGGTGCTTTGGGATATTAAGTGTCGAGGATTCGTATCGAGTAGCGATATATCAACTATGCATTTTACAACGGCAGAATTTTACGGAGGAAATGGATGGTTTCCATGAGTTCCTATAACACCACAGAGTTATTCCGACAGATATGGGTGAATGAATTTTGGGAATCAGAAGAGGATATCTGCAAAATCAGAGTTGAGTTCTACCCTTATACCACCCTAAAAAACACGATTCGGAAAAGAGGAAGCACCAGTGTAGGCTCCTCTGCCAACAAGGCTTCAGCCTTTTCAAGATCTCCCGACTTCACCGCTTGATGAAATTCGGCGACAGAATTTCCACATCCGGTGAGCGTTAAA
>CP070739.1:1228988-1236933 GCA_020347705.1 Methanomassiliicoccales archaeon
AGTAACGAGTATACACTGCCTTACGATACCATCTGTAAACACGAATTCGTTATTTCCGGTGATAAGCAGATGAAATACGGTGTTAGAACCATGTACATCGCCAAGCGCCTCATGGACTACGGCTTTCACCCTCCCACCATCTATTTCCCCCTGATTGTAAAGGAGGCAATGATGATAGAGCCAACGGAAACGGAAAGCAAGCAAACTCTGGATGCCTTCGCCGTGGCCATGAACACCATCGCAAAGGAAGCAAAAAGTGATCCAGATTTGGTCAAAAACGCGCCCCATGCCCCCATCAAAAGCAGAATAGACGGTGTTCTCGCAGCGAGAAAACCCATTATTAAATATAAACGGAAGGGATAGGATGGGCAACATCACATTCGTCTATCCCAGAAGAACCAGGCCTCTTAGCATAACTGGGGAAACATGCGCTCTCTCCTGCTCCCACTGCAACGGCCACTACTTGAAGCATATGAAGAACTTTTGTTCAGATTCCGAAGTAACTTCGAACGTGGTTAAAAGTTATCTTATCTCAGGTGGGTGCGATTCTGAGGGTGCGGTGCCCCTTAAAGACCATCTGGATATCTTGAAAAATTTATCCAAGAAATATAATGTGATAGCACATACCGGCCTTATCAAAGAGGAGGATGTTCCCTTGATTTCGCCCTACATACATGCCGCCTCCTTCAACTTCATAGGTGAGGACTCGACCATCCGGGAGGTATACAATCTAAAAAAGACAGCTTTGGACTTCATCCAGAGCTACGTGGCTCTTAGAAAGGAGGTCAGAACATTCCCTCATATCACAATTGGAATTCATCGCGGTGAGGTGAAGGGGGAATACCATGCGTTGGACGAACTTTCGAAGCTTGGGGCCGAGGCCCTGGTGTTCAACGTGTTCATTCCTACCCCAGGTACTGAATACGAGAACGCCAAACCCCCGTCTTTGAACGACATACAGGATGTTCTATCCTATGCCAAAAAAAAGATGAATAAAACTCCGCTTTATCTCGGTTGCATGAGGCCCTCTGGCCGTTTTCGGGAGCAACTCGATGAAATGTGTGTAAGTATGGGAATGGACAGGATCGTCATGCCTTCAAAAGGTGCACAGGGCCTTGCCGAGAGCTTGGGATTGGAAATCTTAACAAGCGAGGAGTGCTGCATCATATGATCAGGGTGGCCATCGGCACGGCCAGCGTGTTGGGCTTGACGAATATAAAGATGAGTGCATATCCAACTACTGCGCATCTCATGACCCCAGGTAAATGTAAGTTCTCCTGCAAGTTCTGCACCCAGTCGAACTCTTCCACTGCGGATGATAAGTTACTTTCAAGGATTTCCTGGCCCGAGCACGAGAGTGAAAAGGTTCTTACGGCCCTGCAAAATAAACAGGATAGGTTCCAAAGGGTGTGCCTCCAGGTTGTGCATTCCAATGGCCCGGAAGATTTTTTGAGGTATGTGAAGGAGATTCGCAAAAGATGCGATATCCCACTCAGTGTCGATTTGAAAGCTGATGATATGGCCACTATAAGAAGGACATTTGAAGCTGGGGCCGATGTCGTTGGGCTGCCTATTGATGCCGCAAATAAAGAGGTCTTTGCCGAGGTCAAGGAAGGCTCTTTTCTGGAGCAATTGGACCTGATAAAAAAGGCGGCCTCTGAATTTGAAGGAAAGATAAGTACGCATCTTATAATCGGCCTGGGAGAGACCGAGAAGGATGCTGTGGAATTGATGAATAAGATGCATGAAGATGGCGTTGTCCTGGCCCTATTCGCCTTTACCCCAATCAAAGGGACGGCCCTGGAGAATAAAAAAAGACCGAGCATCGAACATTACAGAAGGATCCAGGCCGCAAGGTTCCTAATTTATAATGATTTTGCTCCGAACTTCAAATTCGACGAGAAAGAAAGGATCGCCGGATTCGGTATCAGTTCCGATGAACTATCGAATCGATTGAAGCCCTCGGCCTTTCAAACCACAGGTTGTCTCGGATGCAATCGCCCCTTCTACAACGAGAGCCCCGGCAAGGTTTTATACAATTATCCTTATGTTCCCTCCCAAGAAGAATTTAACACCGCTTTCTCAGCATCTGTTATCGGGTTGGTGGAAGACGATGGTTAAGGTCGGAAACTGCACCTATAAGGTCCCCAACGGCAAACTGCTCAAGGTCACAGTCGAGTCTGAGAACGATAAAATAGAGAAGGTGCTGATCAGAGGTGACTTTTTCATCCACCCAGAGGAGAGCCTGGATGACTTGGAACTGGCCTTAAGTGGTATGGAGTACTTTCGAAAAAACGTGGCCGATACCGTGGGTGAGTTCTTTTCTCGAAGTGACCTCATCGCCTTTGGGATCACACCGAGAGCTGTTGTGGATGCGGTCATGATGTGCAAGGAGGCTCAGAAATGAGATGCAGATTGCTACTAACAGGCCATAACGATGGTTTTACGAACATGGGGATCGACGAATCCATTATGATCCATGTGGGTCAGGGCATTTCACCTCCGACCATAAGATTGTACGGATGGCTTCCTCCTGCAGTTTCCATAGGTTATTTTCAAGGTCTTGAAGAGGAGGTGGACCTTGATATGTGCAAAAATCTCGAAACAGATTATCTGAGAAGGATTACAGGTGGCGGGGCCGTATTCCACGAAAAGGAGGTCACATACAGCATCTCGATCCCCGAGGCGGACCGCTTGATTCCCGATAACGTTCTTGAATCCTACAAGGTCATATGCGGGGGTATAATCGAGGGATTGAAGGAGCTCGGTATCTCCTCGAAATTCGTTCCCCTCAACGATATCATAGTCGAGGGCAAGAAGATTTCCGGCAGCGCTCAGACCAGGCGCAACCGAACCGTGCTGCAGCACGGCACCGTGCTCATTGATACGGATGTCGCGAAGATGTTCTCACTGTTGATAGTCCCCTCCGAGAAGCTCAAGGATAAGCTCATCTCCGATGTGAAAGAAAGGGTCACGAGCATCAACAGCGTGCTTCGAAGGGAAGTGGCCTTCGAGGATGTGGTTTTCGCGCTTGCCAAGGGCTTTGAACGCTCACTTGACATCGAGCTCGAAGAAGGAAAATTGACGAGCAATGAGATGAAACTGGCCCAGGAGCTTATAAGGGACAGATACAAAAACCCTGAGTGGAATCATAGGAGATAGATTTTTCAGATACCGCACAAAATCCCGGGGATTTTTGACCTCCCCTCTTGTTTTTTGAGGGAATCGGGTATGAGAATCAATGGTGATTGATGACCATGATAATCAAGGATGATTGGTGGAGGACTAGTCATATATATTTCGGGATGGTAATCTATTTTCGGAGTAAAAAAAATGCAGCCCATGGTACATTTCCTTCTATCCATCATCGCAGGACTGGGAGTGGGACTGCATATTAAAAATAAATCCAGAAAGTACCTTTTAATCCTGCTTTGTGCCGTGGCAACAACAGGAATAGATTTGGATCATCTATTTCCCATCTATCAAAATTCAGGGGTAAAGTTATTTCATAATGTATTTGTATTTTTAATTATTCCAATGGTATTATTTTCGATTTTTTATTTCTATGAGCAGGGTAAGAAATTATCCATTGGGCAGAGGGGCTGTGTGCTACTTGCCGTAATGTTTGTGGGTCATATGTTCTTGGATGGCGTTTCAGGGAGCATGTCCTTCTTCTATCCATTTTCTCCTGATAAGTATGCCATAATCGATGTGGGGATAACCCTAGATTCGAGTATCTTCGCACTCACCTCACTGCATGTGATACTGATAATCTGGGGAGCGGTGATATTGGGCGCGAATTTCCTGGAGACCCTTATCTATAACGATGTGGAAGGCCGAATGCATGTTGGTATCGAGGGGGTAAAGGATACCGTCAAAAGTAAAAACAAGAAAACCTGGCTTCCTGTGGTGATCAACGGCCTGCTTTTCGTAAAAGTGCATCTTTTATATAATAAGAGAAAGTCGTAAAAACAGGGACTTCGCGATGGGCTCACTCTTCCTGTTCCGCGGATTTCTTTAAAATCTTCTCGGCGAGGGTTTTAAAGGCCAGGTTCACGTTGATACCGGTCTTGGCGCTCGTAAGGAACACGGTGGGCTCCTCGTAATTTGAAGCGAAATTCTTCACATCACTGTAAGTGAGCTGCGCCTTGTCAACAAGATCGCACTTATTGCCCATGAACACGATGGGAACGTCCGTTGTGATCTGAAACAGGGATTGAATCCATTCCTCGAGTCGCTCAAGTGTCTGCGCTTTGGTGACATCACAAACCGCGATGGCTCCTTGTGTCCCGTAGAAGTACGCTTCCTTGAGTATCTCCCGAAAGCCTCGCTGGCCCATGATGTCCCATATCATCATGGTCACGTTGTAATTCTCCTCCGTCACCGGATGTCTCAGTTTGAGCTCCTTTTTCGTTACCTTTGTACCAATGGTGGTGATGTAGCCGTCCGAAAATTGGTCGAACACGTATCTTTTGATGAGACTGGTCTTACCAATGCCTCCTTCGCCAATGAGTGTTATCTTCAGCTTTATTGTCGGGTCCATCGCTATCGTCTCGCTTTCTTGGCGGCCTGTATAATTGCAAACGCCATAATCGATTTCGATTCGGCGCAATCTCCGAAACAAGTCATACTTTTACTATTATATAAAAGTTATTTGAGAAATTGGACTTTTAAAATTTACCTGAACCAATCAGGAATCGGCCTTTCTCACGAAGATTTCGGTGGCCAAAAGGAACATGACCACAAGCCATACGGCCATCACCACAGGGGGCAACCAGCCAGGAACACCCAATATCGACACTTCTCCTTCCACGGGAAGCAGATAGGCCAGGGCCAGTTGGTATGAACCGCTGGGATTCATCAATCCTATCTGATTGTTCATTTTTATCCAAGCATCAGAACCCAACTGGTAGCCCATTGCCGCGCCCGCAGCTATGGAGATGAGACTCCAGAACATGTTGAATATGAGCCAGATGGCGATACCCGATAAAATAGCGGTACCAGTGGTCTTGGCTAACGTTGAGAAGATCTGCTGAAGCAAAATATATATCGCTATGAATACCACGGTATAAACCAGAAAGCCGGCCACAAGAGAGCCTGTGGGGCTTTTGTTGGTGACAGAGGAAATCACTACTACTGCTAACAGGTTGATGGCGGTAACAGGCAGGGCGATAGCCGAGAGGATGCCCAGGAACTTGCCAACAATGATGCCGCGCCTTCCCATGGGCCTGCTGAGGAGAAAGTCCATGGAACGCTGGAGTTTTTCCTTTGTTATGCTGTCGAAGGAAAGGGATATGGCAATGATTGGGCCCAACATCATGATGAAGACCGATGCTACAAAGTAGATTATTTCATCAGGACCCTCGAATTCGAATAAGCTCGTCATGGATTCGTCGTCCTGGTAGATATATAAGGTGTTGGTGGAGATTGAGCCTGAGTGCGTGATCTCAACATCGTATTTCTTTGGGGAGAAGCCCATAAAAGGATCGCCTTCTCCGGCCATGAGGTTTCTGAAGGTGACGGTGCCTTTCGCATCCGTTGTACCGTTGTTATGATAGTTTGAAGCGCTCAGCGATACCTCCACGTCCGCAATTGGTATCCCGTCGCCGTCTGTCACCATCACCAGTACGTCATCCTCTACATTATCGTCGTCCAGATCCAGGACATGGGCCAATACATAGGCCGGTTTCGGAGACAGCTCCAGGGCATAGCTCGTTCTCGCCCGATCGATCTCCTCACCTTCATATGTTACCCTAATGGAGTAGGTGCCAAGCATGGCATAGGTGATGTTGTTGACAACAACCGCTCCGTTGGAATTTGAGTTCCCCTCGAAGAAGACGTCATCTTCGTCCTCCTCGTAGTCGACGTACTCCACCTTGACGTTGGGTCTTGGCGTGCCGCTGCCATCTGTTATCAGCACCAGGAGGTCATCGGGATAACCCATACCGTCATCGTCCTCTAGTACGGCCCATGCCAGAACTTCTACCTCCGGAAGCGAGGTCGTGGAGGTGCTCAATCCAGAGATGCCGTACGCTCCTCCCAAAACGGCCAGTACGAAGAGCAGCATGAGCACAACCATCCTGACGCTCTTCATGTTGGCGGTAAACTCCCGCTTTGCGATGCTCAAAGGGCCAAGATAGGATTTGATTGGGTACCGCTTCGGTTGCATTACGTCCTCTTGTCCGGGAATTTCTTTTATCGGCTCGCTTATCCCGCTTCGGGTTATTTCTTCTGTGATATCTTCCTCAACCACGCTCTTCATCTCCTGTTAAGGAAAGGAAAATATCCTCCAAGGTGGGCTCCGAAAGATATATGGAGCGCACCCTGGCACCACCTGTTACAAGGATCCTGTTGATCTCGGGGGCCAAATCAAACTGACTGTCCGCAACGAAGTTGATCCCGGTTTCATAGGGTTGAATGCCCATGATGCCCTGGAGTCTTGCCACCTCATCCAGCATGGGTGCTGTTATCCCTTCGCCTGTGACGAAGATGTTCCTCTTTCCCCTGGCCACGATCCTGTTCGCCAGGTTTTCGATGGTGTCCACGGCCACGATCCTCCCGTGATTTATGATGCCCACCCTGTTGCAGAGCTGCTGAACCTCAGGCAGTATATGGGAGGACAGGAAAACGGTCATGCCTCTATCTCTAAGACCTCTTATCATCTGGCGAAAACTGTAGGAGCCCTGGGGATCCAGGCCCCCAGTGGGTTCGTCCAGGATCAGAAGCTCGGGATCGTTGATGAGGGCCTGGGCCAGGGCCACCCTTTTGCGCATGCCGTGTGAGTAGGTCTTGATCTTCTTCTTCATGAAGTCCCCGAGGCCCATGATCTCCAGAAGCTCTGCGGACTTTTTCTTTCGCTCGTTTTTCGGGATGCCGTAGAACTCGGCGTAGAACTGCAGTATGCTCAAGGCGCTCATGTTCTCGTAAAAGCCAGGGCTTTCAGGCATAAGACCGATTAGCCTTCTGACCTCAATGGACTCGCTGATGATATCATGGCCGCACACCGAGGCCGTGCCCGATGTGGGCGAGAGTATCGTTGTCAGCATGCGAATCGTCGTGGTCTTTCCGGCCCCGTTGGGCCCCAAGAAACCGAAGATATCGCCCTTCTTCACAGTAAGGTCGATGCGGTCCACTGCGCAGAAGCCGTTAAAATTCTTAGTGAGCCCCCTTGTCTCTATCATCACTATCGAGGTTTTGGGTATCAAATAAATTTTTAAAAGGTTTTGGGTGGGGAGGTGTCAGTTCTCATTTCTTTTTCTTTTTTTTAAGGAACTCGGAAACGACCTCGTCGTGATCGAAGGCCAACTTCGGGAGTTTATTCAGGGAAAAGAGCTTTGCTTCCTTTGCATCCGAGCCTGATCTCAACTTACCTCCAGTAACCTCCAACTCGAAAACCGCGGAGACGGTATGGCCCCTGGGGTCTCTTTTCGGATCAGAGTACACCCCGACCAGGGATTTGATAGAGGTCTTAAGGCCTGTTTCCTCCGCAAGTTCCCTTACCACGGCTTCCTCGACCCTCTCGTTGTACTCCACGAATCCTCCGGGGAGGGCGTAACTGCCCTTGAAGGGGTTATTGGCCCTTTTTATAAGCACGAGTTTGTTCTTGTGAATCACGATCCCGTCCGCGGCCAAAGAGGGTTTGAGAAAACCTCTGTTGTCTAAAAACGCGTTGAGGCTTTTCATTCCCCTTTGGTACTCCTCCAAAAGTCTTTTTCCGGAAGGGGTCAGTTCGGTTCTTCCGCCGCTTTTTCCTCCCCGCTCCGACTTCACCAGTTTTTTTCCGGCTGCCTTCTCCATTTCCTTTACTATTCCCCACAGGTGCCGATAGGACATCTTCATCTTCTTGGCGGTCTTGCTCAAAGAACCTGTCTCGCCTATGAGTCTCAATATCTTTGCTCTTCCCTCGCTTATCAAAAATTTGTTATCCTTTTCGAGCCAGGCCTTG
>CP070739.1:1237033-1239832 GCA_020347705.1 Methanomassiliicoccales archaeon
AAGCCCATTGATATATTCGTTTCTTGTAAAATGGCATCTATCTCATAACCAATGTTCCCTCTCAGAGTTGAATCTATCTTTTTATAAATGATAGGGAAAAGTTTTTTATCACACCTTTTCAACAGATTCGATACTAAGCTAAATGACCTATGAGGGCTTAATCCCCTAGAATCCGTGTTAATAACCAGCACCTCTCCATTTAGATATCGAGAGAAGTCAATATTCGTGTTATCGCTAACGGAAATCAACAAGGTGCTGAGGCCTTTTTCAGCAAACTGAGCCCCAGCATCTGCACCACCCGTCAAATCATCCGCAATAACTAAACACCTTAGTGTCATACCGTTGTAATAAAACAGCAATGCCCATGCCAAAAGAGCAGAAAATCTAAATATTTAATAATTTCAATAAATTATGTGATATGAAGGGAAGAAAAGCACGGAATGGGGAGAAAGAGAGGGCTACTTCTGTTCACTTATTGGACATTTCCGTTTATAACATGAACAAAATGGAGGCATAGCTTTGGGGATTCGCTCAGGTTTTTTCATACAATATACCAAGCTACTTACTACATTTTTAATTTCTTCCATAAAGTCGTTCTGCTAATTCCCAGGATTTCTGCCAATTCCTTTTTTTTCAATGGCGATGACGCATACAATTGCTTGATCCAAAGCTTCTCAACATCCTTAAGATTCATACTGGCTGCTTGACCTTCTCTATCTACACTCGTCACATCAACCGGTTTTCTCAGTTCTTCACGGATCCATTCTGTAACATTTTGGAGAGAGTGGCTGAAATTACCTGTAAGGATTGCCAATCTTTCAACAAGATTTCTTAGCTCCCGGACATTCCCAGGCCATTGGTATTCAATCAAAAGTGCTTCCACTTCTTCGGAGAATAGATGCCTCTTCCGAGCTTTTGAATTTATTTGAAGAGCGAAATGCCTGAAAAGTACAAATGCATCTCTCCCTCTCTCCCTGAGAGGTGGTACAATCAATTGAAGCACATTTAACCTGTAGAACAAATCTCCCCTGAATCGTTTCTCCTTCACTTCTTTCTCAAGATCCTTGTTGGTTGACGCGATAATACGCACATCAATGGGGATAACGCGATCATCCCCTATGGGCTGAACCTCTCTCTCCTCAATTACTCGCAAGAGCCGACTCTGCAAATTAAGCGGTAATTCACCAATTTCGTCGAGAAGGATTGTCCCCGCATGGGCTAACTCAAAAAAACCCTTTTTCCCCTTTTTCTTTGCGCCAGTAAACGCGCCTTCTGCGTAACCGAAAAGCTCACTCTCTAATAGGGATTCAGGGAGGGTGGCACAATTTATTGCCACAAAAGGTCTCTCTGGACCGAATCTCTCATTATGGATGCTTTGCGCAAACATTTCTTTGCCCGTGCCGGTTTCTCCTAATATGAGCACGGTTGATGCAGAGGACGAAAACCCCTTGGCCCTGTTGATCGTTCTCTGAAAGTTGTCATCTTCGGTAAGAATATCCGAAAAGGAAAACCGTGCCACATGCCCTTTCAGATGAAGCTCGTTTCTAATCTTTCTTTCGGCCTGCTGAAGTTTTGAGATGCTTCTTCCAACAATAAGGGTTCCCGTCATTTCGCCATTTGTCTCGATAGGCGTATAATCAACGAGTACATACTTTCCTTGAATGAAGACTAATTGGTCCCTTTGAGCGGTCGACCTCTTTTTCATCTCCTTTAATGGGTCACCAGGATACAGGGATAAGGGTAACCCCTGAAGTTGGCTTTCATTTTTCTTGAACATGCGTAATGCCGCAGGATTACATGATTGTATTCGATCACGTGAATCCAAAATGACTACTTGGTCTTCTACTGAATCCAAAACGGCCTGTAACTGAGTGAGGGTATTTACATATTGCCTGCGTTTCTGGGCCTCGGCCCGAACTACCCTCAGAATTTCATATGCTTCGTGAAAGGATCGCAAAATGGATTCCCTGCCTGATTCGATTAATACTGATTTCTGTCCACTTTTACTCGCATGAGACACAACGACTTTATCGCCGATAATGATGTCAACCTTCTTCTTCTTTGCTTCTTCTAATGTAATTGGAACATCCCCTTCCTTCTGGATGGTGAATACAGTTAAATCCAAATCCAATAAATCTCCCAGTTTATGAGCGCCATAAATGACATTTCCAAAGCCTATGATTCCTATTTTTTGACCACGCGTTTGTACCCTTTGAAGGGCCCCTATAATATCGTAGGCCGTTACCTTAATCTCAACTACTGGAATTCGCAATCCCGCTTGCAACAGCTGAGCTGTCCCACCACGGCTGATAATAACTTCCACTCCCCTTTCAACCAGTAGCTGGCCTTTCCTAAGTCCCTCCTGAAGATCACCTACCTCAATTACTATCGGTTTCTGGAATTCTTTACGGAGTTCCCCGGCTATTTCGGCCATTTCCTGGTAAGGAGCGATGAGTGCAATTGAATTCATATGCGTTGGTCTGTCCTCCTTCACCAATGCTTCACCTAAGCCGTTATATAAAATGTTCCTTTGCCCCTGGATATGCAGCACCGTCTGATAACTTAAACAGAGAGTTTTTAGAACATCCACTAAGCATAGTATAATCATCTCCCTTGTCAAGTTTTCTCGCGATGAGAATTCCTCAATTGGACGGAAGAAGCAACCCACCCCCGTGGGTCCGATCGCGTTGGATGATCTTACGATGAGGCAGCTCCGATATTCCCTCGCCAACCAACGGGACAGACCCGTAGACATTTCCCATGACAATAGCAGGGACCTCGATTTTGTCGGCAGGCAGA
>CP070739.1:1239932-1242891 GCA_020347705.1 Methanomassiliicoccales archaeon
CCTCTTTTTTGGGGGGGTAGGCTATGGCAGTCTACGACGAAGAATTAATCGAATCTTTAACACAAAAGGCTAAAATCATTCGCCAGTATGTTGTGAAGATGATCTATAATGCGGGCTCTGGCCACCCAGGGGGTTCTCTTTCCTCTGTGGATATCCTCACCGCGCTATATTTCCATAAGTTCCTGGATAAGGAATGCAAGAAGGACAATAAGGAACCCATTATGAATCATGATCCAAAAAATCCAGGATGGGAGGACAGGGATAGATTCATTCTCAGCAAAGGGCATTCGGCCCCGACCCTCTATGGTGTGCTAGCAGAGGCAGGATATTTTGAGAAAAAGGTGCTCTTGGCCTTTCTAAAGGATAAAAATGATGAAATGTATGAGAGGATAAAGGAAGAGAAGGCCTTTGGTATCGATCTTTTAATGTACTTGAGAAGACTTGGATTTCCCCTCCAAGGTCATCCTGATATGAATAAAACACCAGGAATTGAGGCTTCCACAGGCTCAGAAGGCCAAGGTTTAGCGATAGGATGCGGACAAGCCATGGCCGCAAAGCTGGACAGGAAGTTGTATCATATCTTTGTTATGATCGGAGACGGAGAGATGGATTGTGGTCAAATATGGGAAACTGCAATGTCAGCATCTCATTTTAAATTGGACAATTTAATTGCTATACTTGACAGGAACAAATTACAACTCGACGGTCCAACCGAGCAAATAATGTCCCTTGAGCCCATCCCGGATAAGTGGCAAGCGTTCGGATGGCATGTAATTGAAATCGATGGTCACAACTTCAAGGAGATTCTCACAGCTTTAGATACTGCGAAAGAGGTGAAGGGAAAACCAACACTTATTGTGGCCCATACTGTGAAAGGTAAAGGCGTCTCTTTCATGGAAGGTGCAGTGGGCTTTCATGGCAAAGCTCCGGATGAAGAACAGTTCAAACAGGCAATGAAAGAACTGGAAGGTGATGCCGGTGCCTAAGGAAAAAGTGGAGAGCCAAAGAAAAGCCTATGCACTTGCACTTGTGGAACTTGGGCGGGAAAGAAACGATATAGTGGTACTGAATGCTGATTTAGCAAGCTCAACAAAGACTCTCGAGTTCTCAAACGAGTTCCCAGAAAGGCATTTCAATTTCGGTATAGCTGAACAGAATATGATGAGTACAGCTGCAGGACTTGCCGCAGCAGGAAAGACCGTATTTGTAAGCACTTTCGCCGTTTTCGGCACGGGAAGGGTCTACGATCAGATAAGACAATCTATAGCGTATCCGAAATTGAATGTTAAAATCGTTGTAACACATGCCGGTATCACAGTTGGTGGTGACGGAGCGACGCATCAGATCACCGAGGATATCGCACTGATGATGGTATTACCCAACATGAAGGTGATAGTACCTGCAGATGCGGTTGAAACCTCAAAGGCAATTAAGGCTGCAGCAGACTACGGTGGCCCCGTTTACGTCAGGCTGGGCAGAGCAGAAGTTCCTTCAATTACATCTGAAAAAGACCAATTCGAAATAGGCAAAGCAACACTTCTTAGAAATGGAAAGGATGTGACGCTCATTGGAACAGGTATCATGGTTTCAGTCTGCCTGGATGCGGCAGAGGTCCTTAAAAAGAAGGGCATTGATGCCAGGGTTATAAACATGAGTACGATCAAACCCATTGACGAGGACATTCTGGAAAAAGCCGCTAGGGAAACAGGAGCTATCGTCACAGCCGAGGAGCACAATGTGGAAATGGGGATGGGTACGGCGATCTCCATGGTTATAGCAGAAAAAAAGCATGTGCCCATGAAAAGAGTGGGCATTCCTGATGTGTTCGGCGAATCCGGTAGTTCCGATGAACTCATGAAAAAATACGGCCTTACCGTGGAAGATATAGTAAAAGCCGCTCATAATGTGCTAAAAAGGAAGGATAAGCTGAGCAGGCTCCAAAGGGTAAGTAAGAAGCTGATTAAGCATGAAAGAAAAAAGGGTAATAAAAAGGATACAAAAAGATCCAAATCCCAAAAAAGAAAAAGTTCGAAAAAGAGGTGAGTAAAGCATGAAGATTTTTTTAGATACTGCTAATGTTGAGCACATCAAGGAGGCCAGCAGTTGGGGTATTATAGATGGCGTTACAACGAATCCTACCCTAATAGCCAGAGAAGGAAGGAATTTCGAGGATGTTGTTAAGGAGATATGCAGTATTGTTGATGGCCCGATTTCTGCCGAGGTGGTGAGCATGAAATCCGACGAGATGGTGGAGGAGGCGAAGGGGCTTGCCCAAATTCATAAGAATATCGTGATTAAAGTTCCTATAATGCCCGAAGGTCTGAAGACTATGAAAAGGTTAAAGGAGCTTGATATCAAAACCAATGCCACCCTCATATTCTCTCCGAACCAGGCATTGCTTGCGGCAAAAGTAGGTGCCACTTATGTGAGCCCTTTTATCGGGAGACTCGATGATATTGGACATATTGGAATGGACATAATCCGTGATATTATGATAATATTCGAAAATTACAAATTTGAATCAGAAGTCATAGTGGCGAGCATTAGAAATCCGATTCATGTTATTGATGCCGCCATTGCTGGGGCCCATATAGCTACAGTCCCATACGATACTTTAAGGAAGATGGTAAAGCATTCATTAACCGATGTGGGCATAGAAAGATTCTTGAGTGATTGGGAGAAGGTTCCAAAGGTGAAATGAGAAAACGCTAATTTTATTACCAAGGTAAACCTATAGCCCTCAGAATGTCATATATCAATGGAGCATTATTGGATCTCAACTAGCTCATTGGTATCAACCATGTCCCATGAACATCCAATCTCTCTTCGCGATATATGCCGAGGTAGCTAAGCCCGGTTCAAGGCGGCAGGCTCGAGAGTTTTCCTGAGGGAAAGCCAAGGCACCTGTTGGTGCTTTGCACCACGGGAGTTCAAATCTCCCCCTCGGCGTTTAACATTA
>CP070739.1:1242991-1245910 GCA_020347705.1 Methanomassiliicoccales archaeon
CGATTGGGATGTGGGCATCCAACTAATTGTTCCTGTGAAAATGGCCTGAGATACGCCGGCTGCGATGAAAAGACTTATTCCGCTTCCAATACCCCATTTCGAGACCACCTCGTCCATGAAGAACACAAGATAGCTGCCCACGAATAATTGAAAAACGATCAATGTTTTAGAGAGCAGATCTCCATAGCCTGGGGCCATCATGTCCAGCTTTGCGACAAAATTGAGGTCCGGTTTTAGATATCCGTACACCTGCGGTACGGCCTCAACGACGATCATCACGATGACCAGTAATTTCTGCGTTCCCTGGTAAATGGCCTTGTCCTCAGGTTTTGTCAGATCCAATTTAATGATCTTCGCACCCGTGAAAAGCTGCATGATGATTGAACCTGTAACTATCGGGCCGATACCAAGATGCATCAGGGAACCGGAAGCACCTGCCATAATGGCACGGTACTCTGAGAATAAATCCAGGGTGTCTTCCTTGCTTAAACCATAAATGAACACATTTGTCATGATGAAATAAACGATCAAAACGAGTAGAGTCCACATCATTTTCGTTCGAAAATGGACATGTCCCTCCGGTTTCTTTACGGCCGGTAATCTATCGGTTAAGGGTTTTAATCCGATGAGTTTACTCCCCTCACCTGTATAAGAAAGCATGAGGTAGAGCATCCCAAACAGGGGGGCTGTAATGGCCGTTGCAAGAAATATTATAACTGGATCGAAATTCGATGAGAAGGCATAAAACGCTACTATCGCGACCCAGATGATTATAATCGGTATTGCCACCGCTTTATTTCTTGGTTCATCCGCCATTATCACTCAGCCTCTGAGGTATTCTCCTCCATCGCCTCTTTACCTATCATCACCACTTTACCACCAGCGCTTTCGACCTTTGATATTGCCAGCTGCGATGCCCCTTCCACCGTGATTTGAAGGGATTTTTGAAGTTTACCTGAACCTAATAGTTTGTCGATGCCGGCAGAACTCAAATCCACCTCGTATCCATCCCCTACCCTCTTGGCTGTGCCTTTTTTAATAAAACTCTCCAATCGCTCTTCCAGTTGGCCTACATTGATGGTTTTAAGCGTTTTCTCTGAGGGGCGTTTAGGTCTTTTAAATCCGTATCTACCAAAGTGTGCTGGATCATATTTGACAGTTGTAATGAATTTGTGCTTATGAAGGCCCGCATTTCCCCTTCCACCGCGTTTGCCAGCGCCTCTACCGGCCTTTTTTCCTCTGCCATGTGTTCGACTGCCGCGATGCTTTTCGGTTCTGCCCATTTCTCCACCTCAAACCATTCTCTCTATGAGCGCGTTTATATCCGCGCCGCGATATCCCAGAGCTCCCCCTGCTTTATAGCTCCTTTTCACCCCTTCATACCCCTTTCTCGGGGGATGTAACCTAATCGTTGCTTTTAAATCTTTTAAGTCCTTAAATTTCGCCTCACCCTTCGAAATTGCCTTAGCAAATGACATTACAGATTTATATTTGGTATTTTTCTTGATGAAGCTGTCAGTTATTTTATTGTTACCCACCCGTTTTCCCCTGCGTATGAGTAACTTTGCCAAGGTCTCCGGCTTTATCTCTCCCCATGTAACATAATCCTTGACTTTTTGGAGCATCCCCAAATAACTCTTCGTCTCAGGCAATATTACACAGTGATTCACCCTATTCAACCTTAGCATATTTAAGGTATCTTTGATTTCGGAGGTGACGTTGACGGATCCCCTTACCCGGATAACAGCATACGTCATTTCTTCTCCTCCTTTCTCGGGGACTTGACCACCTTCTGTTTCTTCCTAAGTATCTTCTTTTTTATGGTTTTTTCATCCAATTTTTCCTCTTCTTCCACTTTCTTTTCAACTTCAGGCATTTCCTCCTGTGTATCCACTTCCTCCATCTCTTTCTCTGGTTTTTTCTCCTCCTCTCCCACCTCGATTTCTTCAATTGTCTCTTCCTTTTCTTTCTCTAATTCGGGAATAGTCCCGGTTAAAATATGCATCTTCTCCTCCTGATGCTTCATTACCCTCATTTCTGCAGTCTTTTTCAGGGCCTCGAAAGCCGCTTGTGCATAGTTTGCCGTTGTTTTTGTGTGGCCTGATGTGAATGCCCAAGCATCCTTTATCCCGGCCAGCCTCAAAACGGGTTTTGTCACGTCACCCACAGCGAGCGCAATACCTTTCGGTGCGGGTTTGAATGTAACACGAGCAGAACCTTTTTTACCGGTCACCTCAAAGGGCAATGAATGAGGTTGCCCGCATCCGCATTCCCAGGAGCCACAGCCTCTTTTCACTTCAATTATATTCAACTTGGCATTGTCTATGGCCTTTCTTATGGTGGGTCCCACTTCCTTTCCCTTGGCCTTGCCCAATCCTACATAGCCATTGGAGTTCCCTACGACGGTGGTAATGGCAAATCTCACCCTTCTTCCGGAATCGGTCATTCTTTGAACCATGTTAACATCTAGAACCTCGTCATCCATATCTGGTAGGAGTATATCCACGATCTCAGGTTCTCGAAGAGGAAGCCGTGTTCTCAGCGCCTCCGCCATGGTGGTTATTTCTCCTTTTTCCACCATCTTTCCCAATCTGGTCTTTGGCACCCAGTACATTATCCCTCACCCTCCAAGCTGGCTTTTACCGTCTCAAACTGATTTTTTATATTCTCGTTTATATGTGCCCCGTAAATCCTTTCCTCAGAAGGAATGATTTCCTCGTTATGGGGTATGTCTATTCCTGCATCAAGCAATCCTTTTAAGGAAGCGAAGATCCTGGAGCCTCTTGTGGGAGTGTTAAGTCCTATGTCCAATACAGCCTTTTCAACACCTGCACTTTTTGCACGCTTCCCCGCAAGGTAGCCGGTGAGATACGCAGCGGGCAGATTGGAGGTCGAACCTTTCCAGCCGAATTTTTCCAG
>CP070739.1:1246010-1248739 GCA_020347705.1 Methanomassiliicoccales archaeon
GGTATTGGCTTGGCAGATTCCAGCCCGATTGCCTTTGCGACATCTTGTATCATTGCAACAGCCTTTGCCACGTCTTGAACCGCCATTAGCTTGGCGGTATCAGTGATTGGTATTGGCTTGGCAGATTCCAGCCCGATTGCCTTTGCGACATCTTGTATCATTGCAACAGCCTTTGCCACATCCTGAAACGCCATTGGTTTTGCCGTGTCAGTAATTGCTATTGGTTTGGCAGCGCTCGTGACATCTGGTGCTCCTCCTTCCTTTTCAGTAATAGTTCTCTCTTTCTGTTTCTTAGACTCCATTTTTATTCCCCCTTATATATAGCAGATGGAGATTGTCATAGTCCATCAGTAATAATTCAGCTTCCTCATCTGATTTCTGATTTTGAAATATCTTTGGCAACACTCCACAGTAATTATATTTCACATATTGTTTCACTGAACTTAATTTTTCACCTTTTAAAACTGTTAAATTAATAACAGAATATTCTATTATAATCCTTAATCTCTTTTTCGTTATAAAAACATTCTGTACAACTTTGTACGTAAAATTTTTATATGATTATACGAGAAAGCCTCAATTTCATTTAGCCATTGTTGATATAATCGAAGATGGGGTAGCATTTGTTCTAATCGATTGAGAAACAAATATTATTGGATCATTATTTCAGATAGTAAAAATATTGTTAGTTGACAATCGGAACTCCGTTTCTCTACACCGAGCTTATGATTTAATTTCTGTTATATTATACTTATAGACAATCGCCTGACCGTTTGTCTCTTCTTATCAAAATACATAAGAACATATAAATCAATAGTCTGTTACCCCCGATCCCTACCCTTCCTTATATACTATCGGTTTGTGACACGATAGATTTTCGAAAAAATGGGATCGGGGGCCACTTATTACCTTGAAACACAAGAATAAGTGAATCGTAAACACCACGCTATCAGGATTGTGCAGGATTCTAATTACTTCTAATGCAGGTATGAAATGATGGGTTGGTATTGGAGGCTCTTAGAATGGGTTAAAATGGCTCAAAAACCCTATTTACAAGGTTTACACTCTCTACAAACTTTATATTTTTATATGTCCAACTTCCCTTGATGACTCCTCAAGGTTTACCTTTTATCCCGCTCCGCCATATTCGTTAGAATGCTTTCACTCGGCGTTCGAAAGGCTAAACCCACATTTTCCCCTGTTTTTGCACTTGAAAGGAAGAGGGATTCACAGCCATAGTTCGAGGCAAAGGCTTTTATGTCCTCTAAGTAAACCTCCTGCTCCTCCACAAGATCACATTTGTTGCCAAGGAAGACGACAGGAACATCTCCTGCGGTTTCTTTACAGATTTTAAGCCACTCAGGCAATGCGTAAAGGGTGTCCTTCCTTGTCACATCACATATCACTATAAATCCGCTGGCCCCGAAAAAATAGGTTCCTTTCAGTAGCTGGCGAAACCCGGGTTGACCCATGATATCCCAGATAACAAAGCATATATCCACCGGTTCTCCGTTCCTGGGATCGCATATACAAAATTCCTTCTTGGTGGTCTTCATTCCTATGGTGGATACGTAACTATCCTCGAAGATGTCGAGCACAAATTTCCTAATCAAACTCGTTTTTCCCACGTTGCCTTCGCCAATCATACATATCTTGAATTTCAATCTGTCTTTCTCTGGCATAGTCCCTAGACCTCAACTTCTCGACATTTATTAGTAATATAGTAATGATATTTAAGTCTTAGTATCGAGGCATATAAATTAGTATCATTATAACTAGTTTTATAAATATTTGAATCACGCAATCATCCGCAATACCCACCTCTCCTGGTGAATTTTCGATATCCTGCATCAATCACCCAGGAAACTTGGCAGTTAGCGCTCTTTGTTCTCAACAGTCGTCAAGATATAGGGCGTGATATCGCAGATAAGCGGCAATCTAACCCGTGAATATTTTTCCTGAGGGATTGGGGGCACTTGGACCATTTCAGATTTTTCAGTTACCCTCGAGAAAGTGCTTCTCGATTGATGAAAAGAGGTGGTGAAGTTGGGGACGAGTTAATCATCCTGGAATGTTCCTATATATACTTTTCTAATAAATTTTCAACATAGCTTTAAAAGCTTGAAGGACAAGAAAATATGGGCGGTAATGAGAATCGGGAGCGGTGGCTGAAAATTTCATTGATAAGATATGTGGTTCGGAGGAGTATATATGAAAAGGGATAGAAGAAACAAAGAGATAAGAATTACATCCATATATGTTGTGGCTCTATTTTTGACCTTCACTATATTTGCACCATCGAATTCCTTACCCGAAAAGGATTGGGGCAATGATATGAATGGGCTTACCGGGAAAGTCTACTCAGGAAATGAAATGGACGATTTCTGGATAGAATGGTCACAAGATTGTATTGATTCATTGAAAATAAAGGATGAACCCGAAGAATATCAATATCATGAATTTGGTGAAGAAAATAGAAAGAATGAAGAAAGCACAAAGGATGAATGGTGGAACGACTATTACAAAGATAAAAACCACAATGGAATAGATGACAAAATTGAAAAGAATAAAGAAGAATCCGTAAATTTATCTGTTCGTTATGACCATCATCCAACCGATGAGGATGTTGAAAACCTTTTAAAATTTAATGTCACTCTTACTTATAGATGTAAATACATCGATTCAATATTTATTACTAACGGTTCTTGGGAAAAAATATTGGAAATAAA
>CP070739.1:1248839-1257554 GCA_020347705.1 Methanomassiliicoccales archaeon
AGACCCAACTGTTTCTATCGAGTCTGCAACAATGAAAGTTGAAATAGGTCTAAGAGTCGCGGGAAGGAAGTATAACAATGTGAGTATGACTCTATATGAAGATGGAGACAGCCTTGGCTCTGTCTCCATCGAAAGACTACCAGGTTCTCCAAATGAACAGATGGCCTGGATTCCTGTTACACTGGACATGACCAAAAACTACTCAGCCAATGTCACATTTACCCCTGAGGACCCACCGAATGTAGGGGCAAATCCTGTGTGGATATACCTCAAATCTGAGAATGGGAACATAAATAGGATTCACCATACCTTCAACGTTCAGCAGTCAAAAAAGAGGAACAGCGAACATTGGAACCATGTAGAACCATGGGAGGTTGAGCTAAATCCCCATTTCATAGGTCTTAGTTTTGAGATTACATCCCATGTTAGTGATCCCGGAAGTGATGATTTAACTCTCACCTACACATATGGTTCTCAGATCGTTACTGTCAATTATCTAAATAATCCTCCTAATCCTGATCCATATCCTTCACCCGAGGTTAATCCGAGGGACATTTATGACACAACAACCTTGGTTTATGAAGGCCCTGAAACAATAATCTTGCAGGTGGAAGATGATGATGGGGGATTTGCAGAGAATACATATGAACTATCATGATAATAATATTTAACATCTTATTCGAAATCCTTATAAACAGTGATAAGATATTAATTAGTATGATTATTGCTATTATTTCTGATATACATGATGCAGAGGAGAAATTGAAATCTGCAATGGAAGAAATAGAAAAAAGATACGTTAGCCAAATTTTGTTTCTTGGGGATTTTGTTACAAAAAGAATTGCTAAAAAATTATTGGAATCAAATATTCCTGTTTTTGGGATTTGGGGAAATTGTGATGGCAACAAAGTTGAAATAACAAGACTTTCAATGAAAAAGGGAAGCAATCTAAAAATGGCTCTTGATACATATGCAATAATAAAAGAAAATAAATTTCAATATAGTTCCAATGATAAAGATGAAGTTGAAGTTAAAACAGATGGAAAAACAATATTCATGACACATGATCGTGACTTGGTTGAACATATGGCAAAATCAAACGATTTTGATGCAATTTTTTATGGGCACAAACACGAAATAGAGAATAAGGTCTATAATGAGAAATGTTGCATTGTTAATCCGGGTGCAATATGTGGAAATTGGTCAACAAAAAAATCAACCTTTGCAATATACAATACAAAAACAAATAGTGCTGAAATTATTGAATTATGATTATTTATTGATTACAATATCGGATAAAATTTTTTAAATTTAAACTAGAATTTTTTAGCTCTAAGCCAACCCACCTTCGAATATCCCAACATGCCTAGCCTTGGTTTCCTCCCGTCGATAGTCGGGTAGGATTATTGGGGAATGCTTTACCTCTTTTATTCTGGCCTTCTTCAATTCAGCATGATACTTCTTGATGTGTTCAAGGGTCAGCTTTCCGGATTTCGTTTTCTTGGACTTTTCTGCTGCGCTTTTTCCGGCCCGAATTCCAAAGACCAGTATGTCCAAAAGGGAGTTGCCCATGAGCCTGTTTCTGCCATGAACGCCCCCCGAGGTTTCCCCAGCTGCATAGAGGTTTTTAATCCCGGCTTCGGCCTTGTCGTTTATCGCGATGCCGCCGTTCTGATAGTGCTGCGTGGGATAAACCAGTATCGGCACCTCTGCCATGTCGATTTCGAACCTCTGATACTGCCTGTACATGGCCGGCAACCGCTTCTTAATAGTACCTTTACCGTGAATCTCCTCAACTAGAGGTGAGTCGAGCCACACTCCCAGCATTCCGCTGGGGGTTCTCACGCCCAGGTTCCGCTCTTCGCACTCCCGTATTATGGCCGCGGCCTCGGCATCCCTGGTTTCAAGCTCGTATATGAATCTATCTCCGTTTTTGTTCACAAGCTGGGCCCCAAGACCTCGCATCTTCTCAGTGATCAACAAACCCACGATCTGCTCGGGAAATGCAGCGCCGGTGGGATGGTACTGCACTGTATCCATGAAGGCCATTTTCGCACCAGCCCTGTAGGCCAAAACGAGTCCGTCCGCGGTGGCGCCGTAGTGATTGGTGGTGGGAAATCCCTGGATGTGGAGTCTTCCTGAGCCCCCTGTTGCCAAGATGGTCGTCTTTGCAGAAACGATGATGTATTCCTCTGTTTCCAGGTTGTAGAGAATCGCACCTGTGACCCTGTTCTTTTCAGTCAAAAGCTCTATGGCAGGCGAGAACTCCATGACCTCGATTTTACGGTTTATCACCTCATCCCTTAAGGTTTTCATGATCTCCCCGCCCGAGTAATCCCTTGCCGAGTGCATTCTTTTGCGGGAGGTGCCGCCGCCGTGTATGGTCACCATGGTTCCATCCTTTTCCTTGTCGAACATGACTCCCAGTTTCTCGAGCCACGAAATAACCAACGGGGCATCCATGACAAGAGCCTTCACCAGGTCCGGGTCGTTGTGAAAACCTCCTCCGCCGATGACATCGAGATAATGCCTGTCAGGGGAATCGTTTTCTTTATCCGCGGCCTGAATACCTCCCTGGGCCATCATGGTGTTGGCATCACCCAAGCGGAGTTTCGTGGCCAGAAGAACAGTCGCACCCTGTGAATGGGCCGATAGGGCGGCCGCGGCGCCCGCACCACCACCACCGATTATGAGGACATCAACATCATAGTCAAAGCCTCCCAGTTTGAAAGTCCCTGGGTCGATGGATCCAAAGGCCTCGAAGAGGTTGGCGTATTCATGGTATACATTCTCGCCTTTGTTGGCCCCCACCCTCATCTTTCTTGTGGTGTCTGGCTTGTAATCGGGATGAAATTTGGTGAGAAGCTCCTTTTTTTCCTCGGGTGATAGCAAAGGTAACTTCTGTTTCTTCCTCTCGCTTCTCGTTTCTTCCAATTTTTTCATGGATTTGAGCATCTCTTCATTGTACATCCTCTTCCCTCCTATTGCGGCTCTATGTCCCTTTCATTGTAAAGCTTTCGCAGGGTTTTCTCGTCCGCCTCAACGAGCTTCTTGACTTCGGAATCGAACTTTCCATCTTCGATTTCCTTCACCCTTTTTTCAAGGTGCTTAGCCTTTTGCGCGATATACCTGGCATAAAGTCTTCGACAGAGTATGGCAACATTGTACTGAACTATCTCAGCGGGACATCTAGCAGCACACAGGCCGCAGCTGATGCAGTCAAAGGATAAATCCGCGGTTTTTGATATGTCCCCTCTCAATGCGGCGTTGACGTAGTTCATGACCTCTATTTCCTGGGGGCATATCTTGGTACATGTGTTGCAGCTCACGCATCTGAAGACCTCCGGATAAAGCTTGATCACCTGTTCTGCCGTGGGCTCTAATTCCTCCAAATCGTATACGGCCTTGTTGGCCGGGAAAAAAGGTATCTGGGTGAGATACATGTCCTCCTCTACAACGGTCTGGCAGGCCAAACCCGCCTTGAGTTTGTAGTCGTCCTTGGTCCTGTAAACGGTTCCGCAGGCACCGCAGAAACCGCCTCTGCATCCGCAGCCACGAACGAATCTGTAGCCAGCGTACTCCATGGCCTTCATTATGGTGAGGTTGCTTGGGACCTCGTACCGCTTTCCCATGATGTATATCGTGACCATATCCTTGGATATGTCTTCATCTTTTTCCTTGACCTTCTCTTCTGCTGCTTCAGCCATTTTGTTCCCTCCGCATTTTCAGATCATCTCGGTTCAAGCTCCTCCTCTCTAAATGTGAGAAGTGGAAGTTCCTCATCAACGCTTCTTCCAGGTACATAATCAAAGACCTTCTGGGCGTTGTGCCCAACTGTCTTGTATATCCTGAGTAGTTCGATCTTCGAGGGGCATGCCTGTTCGCACATCCCGCACCCAACACAGGATGTTGCCATGTGATTCATCCTGGTGAGGTGGAAAAGAAGTGTGTCCTTTGGCATTTTTAGTATTCCCTTTTTCTGAGACCACGAAAGGTACTTCTGGGCCTCGTACTCGAAGGTGGGCGATTCAAAGAAGCACTCCCTGCAGTAGCATACAGGACACACATCCATACAATTATGGCACTTGATGCAGGATTCAAAGAACGCAAGGAGGTTATCCAATCCTCCCACATCCTTCTGCGTGGATTGCAAAAGTGTGTCCCATGCGGCAAGCCTTCTTTTCTTTAATTTGGATATCTCCTCTTCCCTTTTCTTCATATCCTCTTGAGGTTTTATACCCAATATTTTTATGATATCTTTGCCTTTCTCAGAATTGTACATGATAAGGGGTGTTTTTAAATCGGAGCCCAAGATACCAATTGTAATATCCACATTTTCTGGAATCGAATATTCACAGACCTTACAGGCCGCTCTCATTTTTTCGTCGTCCTTACCCTCTTTTACATTGCTCAAATAAATATCCATGGGTGATTTGCCTTCTGATATTATCTCCTTGTAGTCGTTGACAGAATAGGTCCCCGGGCAGTCCACCCCGATTATGATGATATTATCAAAGGCGGCCTGCTTCAACTTCAAAAGCTCCACTGCAGCTCGGATTTCGCAGGGCTTCATGACGGCCGCAATTTTCTTTTCGCTTGGTTCCACCTTGGTCATCTCCGATATTATGGTTCCAGTGGAAACGGGCATGACGAAGGCAAGAGGTTTAGCTTCCTTCAATTTATTTTCATCGGTGATTAGAGTTTGAACCACCCCCTCTCCAAAGGGGAGTTTTTTGGGAACCAAGACAGCGTCCACGCATTCCTTGTTGAGCATCTGCCCAAGCAAATCGCATATATTCATTTGCAGATTATTCTCACCTTTTGTCATATTGCTCACTCCTATCATAAAGCCCAATGTTTCTGCATTGGATTTGATCCCATCTTCTTCAGCTCCTTCGTCATCTCAGACACGGTCTCGGCGAATTTTCTTCCCTCATCGGCTCCGATCCATCGTATCCATACCCTGTCTGTGTCGAGGCCCAGGGTTTTCATGATGTCCTTTAATAGGGCCACCCTCCTTCTTGCCTTGTAGTTACCTTCAATGTAATGACAGTCTCCTGGATGGCACCCTGCTACAAGGACCCCGTCCGCTCCCTCCATCAGCGCTTTGACCAGATAAACGGAATCCACGGAGCCTGAGCACATAAGCCTGATAATCCTGATGTTCGGAGGATACTGGATTCTTGAAGTACCAGCAAGGTCTGCTGCGCTTGACGAGCACCACTTGCACAAGAAACCAACGATCTTTGGTTCGAACTCTTCTTTTTCATCCGCCTTTTTTTCCTCTTCTGCCATATTCTCATCTCCATTATAACGACTTTCCTCCTAGGTAACAGCGTAATCGATCATGGCCAATATTTGTTCATCCTTGTAGCCCCTGAGCTTGGCTGCCCCCGAGGGACATACAACAGCGCACACACCACAGCCCTTGCAGAGGGCCTCCACAACCTGGGCCACTTTCTCGGGCGTAATCTTCCTGGCTTCATAGGGGCAGGCGTCTACACAGGCTTCACAACCCACGCACCACCTGTCATGGACCTCAGAGATAACTCCTTTTGGATATAATCTTGATTTTGAAAGAATTGTCAAGGCCTTTTTCGCTGCTGCCTCGGCCTGGGAAATGGACTCGGATATGGTCCTTGGTGAATGGGCCAATCCACAGACAAAGATTCCCTCGGATACGAAATCTACGGGTCTGAATTTCACGTTGGTTTCTGAGAAAAATCCATCCTCATCCAGCTTCAACTCCGCCTCGAATATTTTCTTTATGGCATCATTTCCCCTTGGGGAAGGTCCCATGCTTAATACCAGAAGATCAGGTGCAAGTGATAATTCCTCGGATAATACAGGATCCTTTACCTTGACCAATAACTTTCCTTTTTCATTGGAAACCTCGGGTTTCTCCTTTGGATCGTATCTTATGAAGTTCACATTCTTTTCCTTGGCCTTCAAGTAGTATTCCTCTGAAAAACCATAGGTCATTATATCTTGATAGAGTATGTGAACCTGACAATCTGATATTTTTTCCTTGATCTTCAAAGCGTTTTTTATTGCCTGGATACAGCAGATTCTTCCGCAGTATTTTCTGTTCTCGTCACGAAGGCCGACGCATTGGATCATGACGATGTTTCTCGCTTTTACCTCGCCGTCTGCAAGCCTTTTTTCGAGTTCCTTTTGTGTTATTATAGAGTCATGTTCACCAAAATGGTACTCCTTGGGTTCCACTTCCTTAGCACCTGTCGCTATAATCACTGTACCGAACTCATTATTCTTCTCACCTTCAGGTATGTTGATTGTGGCAGAGAATTCCCCTGCATTTCCGGAAACCTTCTGAACCTCTGAATTCAAGTGAACATTGATAAGATCGTTTTTACCCACCACTTTCACTATACCCTTAAGATATTTTTGAATATCAAAACCATCTATTGTATAAAAAACATCCCTTGTATTTCCACCAAGCTGGGAATCCTTTTCCACCAAATCCACGTTATAACCTGATCGTGCAATCCTCTGTGCTGCCGTCATTCCTGAGATTCCTCCTCCGATGACCAGGGCCCTTTGTGAGGTGGATGTACCCATTGTTTTATGTGTTTCCTGCAACCTCAATTTTTCATATGCCATTGAAATCATGTCCTTTGCTTTATCAGTTGCTTTTTTCTTGTCATTGTGAACCCAGGCACAGCCCTCACGAAGATCCACGATTTCAATCTGATCAGAATCCAAACCCTCCTCTGCTAATGTCATTTTGAACCTGTCCTCGAATGGATACGGAGCACAGGCTGCAATAATAACCTTGCCTACGTTTGCTGCTGACGTGATGCTTTTCAATTCATCCATCTCAAGGCAGAGAAATTCGAGTTGCTCCACCTTTTTCACGTTCTTTAAAGATCCTGCAAATTCGACTATCTCATTAATATGAAGTGAATTTCCGAGGCAGCAATCTGCTTTACAAATATAGATGCCAATGGCCTTTTCATCTTTTTCTTGTGCGACTTCAATTTCTTTTTCCTTTTCCTGTGGCTCCGTATTAAGAAACGAGTCAGCCAAAGCAGCTGCACAGCCTGCATCGCATATGGTGTCAGGGATGTCCTTTGGGCCTGAAAAAGAGCCACATACAAACACCCCTTCCCTTGAGGTTTGGGTGGGATTCTCGGATTTTGTATTGCAGAATCCAAATCTATCGAGTTCCACACCAAGGGTTTTGGACAGCTCGGATGCATTCTTGGGCGGGGATTGTCCAGTAGCCAAAACAACCATCTCAAAGGTTTCGCTTTTAGGCTCATCCTGTTCATCCACATAATTCACAATCAGGTTTCCCTCGTACCCAGATTGTATATCCGCAACCCTGGATCTTATAAAATTGATACCCATTTTCTTTGCGTCTTCGTAGTATCTGTGATAGCCCTTTCCAAAAGCCCGCATATCCATATAGAATATGGTAACTTCCAAATCAGGATTCAGCTCCTTGGCCATCATGGCCTCCTTTAAAGAGTGCATGCAGCAAGCATAAGAGCAGTAGTTATGATCTTCATCTCTGGAGCCAACACACTGAAGGAATGCAATTTTCGAAGGAAAAGTTCCATCCGTAACTCTTTTCAGAGTTCTATCCTGATCTGGGCCAGTTCCGCTCATCATTCTTTCGAATTCCAGCGCGGTAACAACATTTTCTAACTCATCGTAATGAATCGCACCCATTTCACTTGGATCATACGGAGTAAAGCCAAGGGCCAAAATGACAGCACCCACATACAGCTTCTCTTCCACATCTTTTTTTGAAAGGTCCACCGCCTTTGTGGGACAGATTTTCACGCATTCTTCACACTTCGTGCAATTGTCATAATCAATTGTATAAATCCTGGGCGTCGCTGAGGGATATTCGATATAGATCGCCTTTCTTTTGGAGAGCTTGGAGTTGAAATCCCCTTCAATCTCGACTGGACAAACATCAACACAAAGGCCGCATGCGATGCATTTATCAGGATCCACAAGCCGTGCTCTTTTTTTAATAGTGGCAGTAAAATCACCGCCTTTTCCGTCAAGTTTTACGATCTCGGAATCAGTGATAACATGGATATTTGGATGAACAAGCCCCCTTCGAAGGCACATATCGGAACAGAACTCATCCCCAAAAGACGGCAGCATCTTGCACATTCCGCAGTCATTCGTGGGGAACTGGCGGTCCAACTTGGAGAGGGTACCTCCTATATACGGGGAATCATCAAGAAGATGAACGCGGAAATTTGAATCTGCCAAATCCAGCGCGGCCTTTATTCCAGCTAAACCGGCACCAACAACCAACGCTGAATCATTTGCGGATTTTGTCGCTTCTTCGGCTTTCATTATCTTATCATTCATCCTTCAACCTCTTTTTAATCCTCGGTGTAGGCAGATAACATATCAAAGATCTGCTTCTTCGTGTAGTTCTTATGCTGAAGCGCCCCGGAGGGACAGCCTGCGGCACAGGCCCCGCATCCCTCGCACAATCCTTCGTTTATGCTTGACACTCCTTTCTCCTCATCCAATTGTGCTGCTCCGTATGCACAAATCGAAACACAGTTACCACAGCCCGCCCACGATAAAGAAGGGGCCAGAACTATGTCCGCCAAACGGCATCCTATGCCTGGGGCCGAAGCGACCGAAACGCCCACCGACAAGCCCGCCGCGACCAAAGGACATCTCTTCGGGGAACTCGATCACGCCCCTGTCGGGCACGCC
>CP070739.1:1257654-1277268 GCA_020347705.1 Methanomassiliicoccales archaeon
AACACCTTACCCATCAAAGAGATATTAGATAGAATTGAAAAAATGAGTTAGTTTAGGCCGAGTTTTTTTAAGATCATGCTTGTGCAATTATAATAAGCGGAGAGTGGGAAAAAAATCCAAATCAAAACTCCTACCGGTATTTCCTGTTCCTGTCTAAAAGTTGGATTATCTCATCCGAGGTTTCGTTCTCTAAGACCCCTTCCTTGGCAAGGGACCTCACATAGTCCTTTGCCTCCTTCAATGACGCCCGAGAACCTTTGGTAATTACATTTGCGATAAAAGCATTGGTAAAATCCTCGTTCATTGAGGAATCTGCTAAAATCTCCCTAAGAAGGTATTCAAAACTGTAAAGGTTCCTTAAGTTGAGCTTTGCCTCTTTCTCATAAACTGGTCTATTCCTGTTCTTATTTCTAGCTTTCGTAAATCTAGTTCGTCTATTGGCCACATCAAGCACTCCATTTATGTCCTGCCCAAATATCAAAACAAGATATACTTGCTATTTGTCCTTTTATCTGGGAAATGACATGAACCCATACAGTTCATTGCATTTAAGTCTTGTTATGTGAATATTAGGCGTATTTTATAGAATTAATCAAACTCCCTTGCCTTCTCTAAAATCTTTACATAAAGATCCGGAGATATGAAATAGCCTAGACCTATCCGTCCTTCGAAAGCATCCATAAATTCCTCGTATTCGATCCTGCCCATCTTGAGGTTCCTTAAAAAAAGAAAGGGCGTGCTTACCACCTTCAATCCAAAATATTTTGCGACCTGGATAGCTTTTCTATCATCGACTATGATATTTTTTATCTTCATCTCTTTTGCCAGGTCAATTACTGAGAGCTCTCCTGGATGAAGGCCAAATCCTTCTTTTTTCTTCTTGGTTTTTTTCGATACGATAAATTTCTCATTGATCAACTTTTGGACCCATAGGGCCTCTTGATGGCCCTTGTTCAGGCCCTTTTCGATCTCTTGGATGACAAGGTTTGAAGTAAAGATTTTCTCATAGAGTCTAAGGCAGTCCAGCCTCTCCAATTTGGCTAAAAAAATAAAAGGTGAGGCGTTTATCGCGGCCTTCACGATAATTCCCTCAGAGCATTTTTAAGCTCGATTTCATCCACCTTAAATCCGATATCTCTTTTTCTCAGTTGTTCAAGAAATTCCCACAATGATATTTGTGCTTCCCTTGCACTCTCCCATGCACTGCATAGACCATCTTGATATCTCTCCAAAGCCTCCTTAAGCAGTATCTCATGAACTCCAAGTTTTATGGCCTTCTTGATCAAATTGGTTCTATCCAATTCATGCTTTGCTGCGATTTTCTCCAGCGTTTTTAGATCATCTTCGTCGAGTCTTATTGTGGTCACAGGCATTTTATCACAATAAAATACAATACACTACAATGTATTTAATAATATCTATTGAGTTTATAGATCTTGATATAAATTGTTACTAAAAGTGGGAAAAAGATGCTGTAGGATGGTTTTTAAAATAATAAAAAAAGGGTGCAGGTCAAGAGGACAAATGACAGGGACCAACTTCTTTTTCCATCCAAAAATTTTAATAGGGATCGCAAGATAAGTATTTGTATGAGGGATCGAATTTTAAGTTTCCTAACAGATTACGGAACGTTGGTTCAAACGGAGGCCGTGGACTACATAATGTCAAAAGAGGAGCCCATAAGTTATATGGAGAGAGTCCTGGAAAATATCGAGGAGCCGCCCTTCATTCTTACAGTTGAACACCTGAGAAAGGTGGAGGGCATCACACAGATTGCCGCTTCCAAGGCTGAAATAACAAAGACACAAACAGAAGTAGAACCTAAGACGCAATTTATTCCCGAAGAAAAACCTCTTGATAATTTCGTGGAGAAGGGAATAATCGCCAAAAAACGGGAGCTTGCAGGCCCGGTTCAAGAGCTTCCAGGAGAAATAAATCTGTTCTCAGACATCTCAGGCAACTCCACCTGCCAGGGCAAGATCGGGGATTTCAAGCTATATTTCAATGACAGGCTCAAAACGCTGAGAAGACTCCTTAAAGCTAGAAGGGGGATGGCCGGTGTTATACCCTTGAGCGGGGTGAAGAGGGCCGACAGCACCTTCAAGATCATAGGCATGGTAAGTGATATCAGGATGACGAGAAAAGGGAACAAAAGGGTGACCATCGAGGACGAAAACACCTCGGTGAACGTGCTCCTGACCAAGGGCACGGCCTTGGTCAACGACCCCACGGTCCTGGACGAGGTGATAGGCCTTTTCTGCTCCAAGTTCAGGGACGATCGACCATTCAGGAATGATCAGCTGTTAAAGGCCGAGGAGGTTGTAAGGCCGGATGTTCCGGTGAACAGACCCCCCAACCGTAGCGAAAAAACCGTGTACGCCGCCTTCGTATCCGATGTTCATGTGGGCAGCAATACTTTTTTAAAGGAAGAATTCGACGATTTTTTGGCCTGGCTTAACGGGACCAACGGCAGAAAACGCGATGTGGCCAAATCCGTTAGATATATTGTGGTGCCCGGGGACGTCGTGGATGGAATCGGCGTATATCCTGATCAGGAGGAGGAGCTGGCAATAAACGATATCTACGGGCAGTACGAGGAGCTAGCCCGTCTTTTCAGCAGGATACCAGAGCATATAAAGGTGATAATGCTGCCCGGCAATCACGATGCTGTACGACCTGCGGAGCCACAGCCCACCTTCCCCTCGGAAATAAGGGAGCTGTTCGGGCAGAACGTGATTTTCACGGGAAATCCCTGCTATTTTTCCCTTCACGGGGTTGAGATCCTCGCCTATCACGGCAGGAGCATGGACGATTTCATCAAGGCCCTGCCCTCTTTGGACTACAGCAAGGCCAAGAAGATCATGATAGAAATGCTCAAAAAACGCCATCTAGTCCCCATATACGGCGGCAGAACCCCCATCGCACCCGAACATAAGGATTATCTCGTGATAGACAGAGTGCCGGATATATTCGTAACTGGCCATGGGCACGCCACAGATATGGGTAAATACCGGGGAGTAACCCTCATAAACGCGTCTTGCTGGCAGGCGCAAACCAAGTATCAAAAGATGCACAATTTCATCCCGGATCCGGCCAAGGTGCCTATCGTCAACTTGAAAACGGGTGAGGCGAGCATCATCGATTTCTCCTGATTTAGCCCCAAAAACCCTCAAAAACGGGATTTTTAACAAATCGAAAGATTTAAATCAAGAAGGAATGTTATAGCGACGGTATGTACGCTGTTATAGGCGGTGCAGGTGAGGTGGGCCTGCATATCGCCCATTCCTTGTACGATGAAGGATATAACCTGGCGATTGTTGATAATAACCAAAAAGCGTGTGAGAGAGCCGAGGCCCTGGACGCTTTGGTCGTGAGAGGCAACGCCGCCAGCCTCGCAAAGCTTGATGAGGCTGGAATCGCCAATGCCGAGCTATTTATAGGAGTCACCGGCTCGGACGAGATCAACATGGTTGCCTGCGGCATAGCACATACAAGGGGCTGCAAGACTATAGCACGTATAAACAGCCTTGATTACATCGATGAGCCCATTGCCACGAAGAAGTACACCTTCCTAGGGATTGATGTGGCAGTATGTCCGGAACTTTTGGCGGCCATCAAAATGGCCAGAATGCTCACCATGCCCTCATTGTTGGATACGGATGTCTTCGCCAGAGGAAAGATACAGATCATCGAGTCCACGGTCAGTGCGAAATCCGCTATAAACGGGAAAACCCTGAAAACCATACCCCTACCCCCAAGATGCAATCTAGTCGCCATCTTTCGAAGGCATGAGGTGATAATCCCGAGGGGTACGGACAGACTGATGGCCGGGGACAGGGTGGTTGTGGCCTTGGGTGATCCCAGAGGGATGCCGGAAATAAAGCGCCTTTTCGGAACAGGTGCTCCGACAACGAGTCTGGACATGATCGAAAAGATCATGGTGGTGGGAGCCACGAGGATCGGGATGCACCTTGCGAGGCTTTTGGAGAAAGAGGTCAATATCGTCCTCATCGATGAGGATGAAGATAGGTGCAAGATGGCCTCGGAGAGGCTGTTAAGCTCTCTTGTGATTCATGGAAGCGGGACGGACGATGAGGTGCTCATGGAGGAAGGCGTGGCCAATGTGGACGCCTTTTTGGCCACGACGAGTTCCGAGGAGATCAACATCCTTTCCTGCATCCTGGCCAAGCAGTACGGTGCAAAAAAGACCCTTGCCCTTGTGGACCGTCCGGAGCTGAAGAACATGCTTGAGGACATCGGGATAGACATAGCCATCAGCCCGAGATTGGCCACCGTGAGCGGAATACTCCAGCATGTGCACAGGGCCGAGATGCTCTCCCTCTCCGTTCTGCATAAGGGCGAGGCGAGGATCGTGGAGCTGAAAGTGAGCCCGCATTCGAAAATCGCTGGAAAAAAGCTTAAAAGAACGAATTTTCCCAAAAACACGCTGGTGGGGGCCATCGTACGAAACGGCAACGTGATCATCCCTGGGGGCGAGGATGTGGTCAACATCGGGGACAGCCTTATTGTGTTTGCTAGAACCGATACAATACCGAAACTGGTGAGGTTATTTTAAATGCCAAAAGGCATAAAGTTATTATACAACCATTCTATTAAAGCTCTGTAAACTCGGATGGGAAGTGAGTGCGTTGGGCCTTGGTGAGGGGAAATTCGGCAAGATATGGTATTATTCCTCCGTTCTTTTGGTCATAGAAGGAATGGCCTTATTTCTTCCAGGTGTAATGGCCTCTGTAGTGGATTCGGACATGAATCTCACCGTGATATTCTTCATGGTAGGAGGGATGTCGCTTATCATCGGCTTTCTGTCAATCTTTATTTTGGGCAAGCCAGCCCGACTCGGTTACGACGAGGCCTTGAGCATAGCGGCTTTCGGTTGGTTGGTATTGACTTTCGTGGGTTCGCTGCCCTTTTCGCTTTCAGGATATCTTTCGGGTTTGGATGGTTTTTTCGAATCCATGTCTGGTTTTACGGCCACAGGCCTTACGATGTTCGAGGATGTGGAGTCACTTCCGAGGTCCCTTCTCTTCTGGCGCTCCTTCACCCAGTGGATAGGCGGCGTTGGGGTCATCGTGCTTTTCCTGTCGATTCTGATACGAAGCTCCGGCATCGCGGCAAAATTGTACAAGGCAGAGGGAAGAACCGATAGAATCGCGCACAATATCGTGAGCACGGCCAGGAGAATATGGGGGATATATATATTATATACATTATTATGTATATTAGGCCTTGTGGCCCTCCTTGGGCTCAATCGGGCCTTTGACGCGGTAAACATTGGTATGACATGTCTGGCCACCGGGGGATTTGCTGTTACCAACGACAGCATCGGTGCATATGGCGGCCCTGTGGCCGTATTCCTCATACCCTTCATGTTGTTGGGCGGGATATCCTTTGCATCCCACAGGTTCCTGTTGAAGGGGAGGTTATCGGAGTTTTTCACCATAGAGGTCAAGGCGATACTGCTGATATTCTTCCTCACCAGTTTCATACTGGTTACGAGGGTCGGAGGGCTTCATTCCTTCTTCCAGGCCTCTTCTGCCCTCACAGGAACGGGATTCTCCACTGAAGACCTATCCGCCTGGGACGATTTTTCCAAGTTCATCCTGAGCATTTTGATGGTCCTGGGGGGAGGTTACGGTTCCACCTCGTCGGCATTGAAGATGATCAGGGTGGTCATCATAATATATGCCGTGGCATGGGTTGTGAAGAAATTCCTGTATTCCAGGAAGGCGGTGATACCCTTTAAGGTGGGCAGGACCACATATCCCGTGGAGGAGATACGTGTGGCCACGCTCTACTCCATCCTCTACATCATAGTGCTCTGCCTTGGAGCTCTGGTGTTCATGGCGGGAGGACATTCAGCGGCCGATTCCCTGTTCGAGGTGGCCTCGGCGGAAGGCAACGTGGGTCTGAGCGTTGGCGTCACGAATATGGGTATGCCGGCCCACGAGAAGGTGGTTCTTATCATCGAGATGTGGGTTGGAAGACTGGAGATCTTTCCAGTTTTGACCTTACTTGCCGTGCCCTTTAGAAAACGTTGATTTTTTTTCAGATAGTATCACTTTAATTGTAATAATTCCCTCCACCACCCCCGCCTCTTCCCCCACTTCCTCCCCCACCTCCCACCCATTATTCATAAATTATTTATCTGCAGATTACATTATCCGCCCTCCATGGTCAAAATCCTTCCATTCAGGGGCTTTAGATACGATATCGATAAGGTCGATGATTTTAAACTTGTGGTCTCTCCTCCATATGACGTGATCAGCTCCGAACTGCAGAAGAAATTGCACGAGGCCTCGGAGTTCAACATTACACATCTGATAAAAGGTAAAAAATTTGAAACCGATAGCAGGGGAAATAATGAGTACCTAAGGGCCGCCAAGCTACTTGATACCTGGATAGAATCAGGGGTATTGGAAAGGGAGGATAAGCCGTCCATCTATGTTCTTGCCCAGGATTTCGAAGTTGAAGGGGAAAAAATGACGAGAGCAGGATTTATCGCGCTAATAAATCTGGAAGAGATGTGCGCATCCTCGGATTCGGAAGGGACATGCACTGGTGTTCACCAGCATGAGGAGACCCTCCCGAAGGATATCGAGGACAGGCTCAATCTTCTTTCCGCAGCAAAGGCAAATTTCGGCCTGATCTTTTCCATATATTCCGATGAAAGGATGACCATCGATTCCGTTTTAGAAAACAGGATGAAAACCCAGCCTCTTATGACGGTGATAGATGATGATGGAGTAATTCACAGACTATGGGCCATGGATGATGAAAATGAAATAAGCCGGATCCAGGAGGTGATGGATAAAAAATACATTATAATAGCCGACGGCCATCACCGCTACAAGACAGCATTGCGATACAGCAAGGAGCATCCTGATGAGGGCTCATCGAAGTTTCGGATGCTCGCCTTCGTAAACACAATGAACAAGGGACTTGTGATCCTACCCACCCATAGACTAGTTCAGGGCGTAGAAGGATTTGATTGCGAGAAATTGATTACCGCACTTTCCGAGGATTTCATAATGGAGGAATTCGAAATAAAACCTGGTGATGATAAAAACGCAAGGGATGCCATGTTCAGTAGAATCAAGGATCATTTCGCAGAAGGTAAGCACGCCTTCGGCCTGTATTGCAATGACGGCAAATATTATTCAATGGTATTGAAGAACGAAAACAAGATGGATGCGATTGAAAATCACTCAAAGGCTTGGAAGCACCTGGATGTGACCATACTTCACAAATTGATTCTCGAGAATATGTTAGGCCTTACCAAAGAAAAAGTGGCCAGCGGAACCATCGAAGGAGGATCATATGTGGAGTACATCAAGGCAATCGGTGATGCCGTGGAAAAATCGGTTGAGAAGGTCAACGAAAAAGGATACCAAGCTGTGTTCTTCATGAATCCCACAAAGGTCGGGGAGGTTGAGGAGGTGGCCACGAACCACGAAACCATGCCGCAGAAGTCAACCTTTTTCTATCCCAAGGTATATACGGGGTTCGTGATCAACAAACTGTGATGACCTTGGGATTATCCCCTTGGTCGTAAGAAGTTGCATAACCGATAAAAAGACTCGAAAAGAAAGGAGGAGCAAGAGTAAGAGATAGGAGGTTGAAAAGTTGGAAAAAAGAGTGTATAACTTCAATCCAGGACCGGCCACCCTTCCACTGCCGGCATTAAGGAAGGCACAGGCGGAGCTTCTGGATTACGAAGGAACAGGGATTTCCATCCTTGAGACGAGCCACCGATCAAAGGAATTCGATACCGTGATCAACGAGGCCTCGGCCCTTCTGCGCAGGATATATGGGGTTCCGGACGACTATAAGATACTCTGGCTTCAGGGCGGAGCATCCACCCAGTTCTATATGATTCCCATGAACATAATGCTTCCCGGAAAGGGTGCGGACTATATCAACACAGGAACATGGTCCAAGAAGGCCATAAAGGAGGCGAAGCTGCTGGGAGATGTGAACGTGGCGGCCACGTCGGAGGACAAGAACTTCTCGTACATACCAAAAGAAATTGGATTAAACCCGGAAGCTTCCTACGTGCACATCACATCGAACAACACCATCTTCGGGACCCAGTGGCAGGAGTATCCGGAAACAGGTGATGTTCCCCTTGTCACCGATATGTCCTCGGACATCATGAGCAGGAAGCTGGATGTCAAAAAGTTCGGGCTCATCTATGCGGGAGCCCAGAAGAACATGGGCCCCTCGGGTGTGACGGCGGTGATCATCAGGGAGGATCTGGTAGGACGTGCAAAGGAGGATGTGCCCACCATGGTGAAGTACAAGACCCACGCCGACAAGAACTCCATGTTCAACACACCTCCATGTTTCCCGATATACCTGTGCAAGCTCGTTTTGGAGTGGATTTCGGAGAACGGGGGAGTTTCCGGAAACGAAACCAGAAACATGGGGAAGGCCGATATGCTCTACAAGGTCATAGATGATTCTGGCGGCTTCTTTCGGGGCCATGCGGAGAAGGATTCGCGCTCGATTATGAACGTCACCTTCAGACTTCCTTCCGAAGAGTTGGAGGCGAAGTGCATCAAGGAAGCTTTGGAGCACGACCTTTTCGGGCTCAAGGGCCACAGGTCCGTAGGCGGCATGAGGGCCTCAATCTACAACTCCATGCCAATTGAAGGTGTTGCGAAACTAAGCGAATTCCTTGCGGAGTTTAAGGAAAATAATGGTTAAGGGGGTGAAAAAGATGAAGATACTGATTTCGGATCCCTTTTCAAAGGATCTTCCGGAAAGACTGAGTGAGTTCGGTGAAGTCACGGATAACAAGGAGGAGCTGCCTTCCGCCGATGTCGTACTTGTGAGAAGTGCGACGAAGGCCACGAAGGATTACATTGACCAGGCACAGAACTTGAAGATGATCATCAGAGGTGGGGTGGGTATCGATAACATCGATGTTGGATATGCCAAATCAAAGGGTATTGCAGTTCACAACACACCAGAGGCATCGTCCATAGCGGTTGCGGAGCTGGCCATGGCCATGATGCTCGCTATCCAGAGAAACATAGTCAGGGCCCATAACACCACGAAGAACGGCGAGTGGATAAAAAAGCAGTTGAAAGGCCAGGAACTCTACAAAAAGACCCTGGGCCTGATCGGCATAGGCAGAATCGGCACAGAGGTTGCGAAGCGGGCTAAGGCGTTCGGCATGAATGTCATCGCCTATAGGAAATCGGGCAAGCCATCGGACTACGCAGAGATCGTAGGCCTAAACGAGCTTCTCGAAAAATCGGATATAATCTCGCTTCATACGCCCATAACAGAGGAAACCAAGGGCATGATCAACAAGGATACAATAGCCAAAATGAAGGACGGTGTGGTGCTCATCAACACGGCCCGGGGAAAACTGATAGTGGATCAGGATCTGGCGGATGCCCTAAAATCAGGGAAGGTCAGATATGCGGGCCTGGATGTATATCATTTCGAACCACCCATTGATTCCCCGTTGATGGGAGTCGATAATGTCCTTTTGATGCCGCATCTCGGTGCCCAGACCTACGAGAACATGGACCGCATCGGTGAGATCGTAATCGATCTGATACAAGACCATGTTAAATCCGGTTAGAGAAAGCAGGTAATGAGCCTCAATCATCAGACAATATATAGTCACAAGCGTCTTAATGGGACAGTAGCATAGGTTACCTTTTAAAGGAACGAATGGACAGGAGAGAATGATTTAAAGAGGATTCATAATGCAGGGCGAAAGTTCAAGTGATATTGCAGATGAGACCTTGATAAGGAAGACCGCAGAGACCATACTGGGTTCCGAAAAGACCGTAGCTTTAACGGGTGCGGGAATCTCCGTGGGAAGCGGGATTCCACCTTTCAGGGGAAAGGGCGGTTTGTGGGAGAAGTACAATCCTGATGAGTACGCCCACGTCGAGTCCTTCAAAAAGAATCCAAAGAAGGTATGGATAATGCTTTCGGAGATGATAGATACCATACGTATTGCTGAGCCGAACGCGGCCCATTTCGCCCTAGCTAAACTTGAAGAGATGGATCATCTAGAGGGCATCATCACTGGGAATGTGGACTTTTTACATCAGGCTGCAGGTAGCAAAAAGGTGTTCGAACTGCACGGAAACAATCGCAGTCTGATATGTATGAAATGCCAAAAGAGCTATCCTGTGGAGCGTTATCTTGAGAAGATGCCTCCGAGATGCGATTGCGGTTACGCACTAAGACCGGATGTGGTGCTTTTCGGAGAACAGCTTCCTGAGAAGGCCCTATCTGGATCCTATGCACTGGCAAGGGATTGCGATCTGATGCTCGTTGTTGGTACCTCCGCAGTTGTCTCCCCAATGTCCCATATGCCTATTGTTGCTAAGGAGAGCGGGGCTAAAGTGCTGGAGATCAATTTAGAAAGGACATTCTTATCCGATTTTCTATCTGATTGGATAGTAATGGGTGTGGCAGAGGATATCCTGCCAAAAATCGTAGAAGATGTAAAAAGTCTAAAAGGCTCACTTTAAGTTCTGATGAAAGGTGCAGCAGTCAAAAAGGGGACAGTCGTGGCAGATAGGTTTTATCTTGCAGTGGTTCTTACCTAGTTCCACCAAGAGGGCATGAAAGTTCCTGTATAAATACAGGTCCTTTGATAGCCTGTTTTCGAAGAATTCCTGCGCCTTTTCGTAGTTATCTTGAAAATTCAGACCAAGCCGCTTGAATATCCTGAAGGTGTAAGCATCCACCACGAACTTGAGCTTTGAATCTGCGTAAAGCAGTATCGAGTCCGCTGTTTCCGGTCCTATGCCCTTTAAGGACAATAGCTCCTTTCTTTGGGTATCTGCATCTTTTTGGAAAAACTTATTTAAATCGGCCTCATAATTGTCCACGAGGAACCTTGCTAGGTTTTTGATTCTCTGGGTCTTCTGTTTGTAAAATCCAGAGGGCTTGATACACTTCCTTATGGTGCCGAGACTGGCTGAGGCCAGAGGGTTGATGTTCAAAAGATCTGCATTTTTCAGGTTACTTATGCTAATTTCCACGTTCTTCCAGTTGGTTTGCTGGGTGAGCACGGCCCCGACCATGACCTCGAAGGGTGAGTCGGCAGGCCACCATTTTAGATCACCGAAACGCTTTGACAGACGATGATAGATTTCCATGGGGTCGTGGGAGTCCATAGTAAAGTGATGTCCTTGCCATTTTTTGAATGTTTTGGTGTTCTGTGCAAGTTATTTCGGAAACTGGCCAAAAATAAGGACAAATACACGTAATTTTCCTCGGTATTTTGCAGCCAGCAGTGGGAAATTCAAAGGGCAGTTTATCATACCTGAGAATCACTATTGATTATTTTTCTCGATTAATATTTATAGGAATTGGTCGTGATATTTATAATGGTATGGCCAGAACTCTTGGAGAAACCGAAGATATTTGGGCTCCTGGAGGATAATAAAATGAAGAAAGATGATATAAGAAGACTGCTGTTCGTTTTGGGAAAGGAACATTGCTTGGACGTGATGATAAACCTCAACAAAAATGGATGGCAGACCGCGAGCCAGGTTGCAAGGGATCTGAGTATCCATATCGCAACGGCCGTGAAATACCTCTCGGAGCTCCACGAGCTTGAATTGGTCGAAAGGCGGGTAAAAAGGGGCAAAACAAGGAAAGCTTTTGAATACCATGTGAAAGACCCGAGGATCAAAATCGAGTTCGACCTTTCCGCGCTCAAAGGCAAATCCCTAGGAGTGGGTGAAAAACCGCTCTTGCTATTTTCCATCCTTTTCACCATTCTCATGAAATCGAGAAAGGTGGTGGGGCAAAGTGTGGATTCTTACGTGAGTGGAAGATTTGCAGAGATAAAAAACAGCGGGAAGGAGTTGGTTATGAGTTCACTCATGTTCGATGGTGATTTGGAGGATGCCAAGGAGTTCTTCAAAAGGAATCTAAATGGCATGATACTATCCGAACAGCAATGCGAGGAGTTGGTGAACATCTTAACAGAGCTCATAAATGTCGTGATCGAACATTACGAATCTCGGCTGGGCCCTCATTCCACAGAATCGTTGGTGGACGTGACGATGAACAAGGTGATGAACGTTCTCCAGGAAGATTTTTTGAATTACTCCAATGTGCTGAGCGCCTTACCGTATGATTACTTCAGGAAATGGAGAGGCTAACGAGTTACTCTCAACTTCTTGTCAAATATTGTACACTTTTTTATGACAACCACGTAAGCCAATTACATTCTATAAAATAAATAGAAAGCTATATATGGATTCAAGTGCATGGCAAATTCAACTCTCCCATATATCCAATCCTTGGCGTAGATAAATTCTCTAATGTTCGCATGTCTTACGGCGTTTTAATGGTGAGGAATGATGACTACTAAACAGATAGGAGGGGGCTGAGTGGAAAACAGATGCCCTTCATGTGATGCATTTATTGACGCGGACGAGACCGAATGCCCCTACTGTGGTTTTGAGCTCTTAGAAGAGGAGAGATTCCAGTGTCCTGAGTGCAACACACTTCTGAAACCTGATTCCACGGAATGTCCCTCTTGCGGAAGTAAGTTCGAGGAGCTGGAGGAGGAGTATTACGAGGAAGGGTTCGAATGTCCGGAATGCGGGATGTTGTTCGAGGAAGAGGTATCGGTATGTCCGGATTGCGGTGCCGAGTTCGAGGGAGTGGAGGAGGTGGCCGCATATTGGGAGGAAAAAGAGTGCCCCGTATGCGGTGATTTCTTGGATTTGGATGCTTCGGTTTGTCCAAGCTGCGGATTAAAAATCATGAGAAAACCTCCGGAGATCACCGAAGTGGTGGAGATCGAAGAAGAGCCGAAGGTTGAGGAAGAGGTCAGCCTAGTCCGCCCGAGAATCGGAGTAGAAAAACCCGTTAGCATGGGGCTCACCATTGGCACAACAAACGGCCTGGGAAGGAGGGAGCGAGGCCTGACCAACGGGCTCACAAATGGATTAACAAACGGTCTGACCAACGGGCTCACAAACGGCCTTAGGGTGATGAGAGGCGGGATTACGAACGGGATTACGAACGGTAACGGTATTACCAATGGTCTGGGCAGAAGAGGACGAATGTTCGAAACCAGGAAGAGCAGGTGGGGTTTGGTCGTGGTTCCTGCCATCATATTAATTCTCGTAATAGCTCCGTATATTGCTGTTTCCTTATTCAAACAGCCAAGTGGAATAGTAATCGATGGCCATTTTTCGGATTGGGAAGGTATCGCAACGTCCCCTGATACCGATATTGCTTCACCTCCAAACCGCAACGTTGACATTACTGATTGCAGAATTGAGGGTAGGCTACAGAGGCTGTCGTTCTACATCAGGGTGGAAGGGTCCATGCTCGCTGGCGAGCCAGAGAGGGACGGAAGGGGTATGGATACTGCATATATCTTCATCGATGTGGATCGATTAACGACCTCGGGCTATCAGATCATGGGCATAGGCGCGGATTTCATGGTGAAGGTGGAGGGTTGGAAGGGACAGATCGTATTCAGCAGACTTTTCGAATACGGATCCATTGTCCAGGACTGGAATCTTTGGAGAAGTACAGGTAATGTGAAATCGGCAGCAGCAGGCAAGGAGCTCGAGGTTGACGTGGGCTACGGAACCTTAGGCCTAAGAAATGGCGATGTCGTGGATGCGCTGTTCTATATGCAGAGCTGGAACGGTTACGATGATTTCTCGGATACTGTAATAAGCAACGAAGAGGGTGAATTGGTGGTGTCCCAGCAGAGCGTAGGTGAAAATATGATCCGCGGCAACGACAACAGGTTGTTGAAGCTGAGATTAACCGCAAAGAATGCCGAAATCACGATAAACAGCCTGCAGGCCACAAGGACAGGCTTCGGGGCCGACAGCGATGCAGAGGCCATAAGACTCGAAGGCGAAAACCGCAATCGTATTGATTATGGCACCCTGAGTACCGGCGGTATTAATTTTCAACCTCAGATGACCCTGTATGAAGGGGAAACGGTGACTTTATACATCGTTGTGGATGTCAGCCAAAGAGCGGTTTCAGAGGACAGCATAGGCTTTAAGATCACGAGTAGGGAGGACATAGATACGAGCACGGGCACCGTTTCGCTGAAAACCGAAAAACCTGCCACAGGACATTATGATACCAGTTATCTCTTGAAGGTCCCTGATGAGGTGAAGATCGATGGGGCATTTGGTGACTGGGAAGGGAAGAACGTACACAGTGATAGTACAGGTGATATCGAAGAAGATAATTTGAATATAATCGAGTACGGTATATCGAATTCGACCCTGATGGTTTCATTCTACATGAGGGTTGATGGAGAGATGTGCGGCGGAACCGCGGTGCCGTACTGGAATGAAGCGGATGCACCGATTTCAAGACCAGCTGGAGCAGGGAGACCCGGTGCGGCAGCAGCTCCCTCCCCGCCCGAACCCAGGACAGGAGAGGATGTGACCAGGATATACGTGGACGGCGATAATGAATCGGCTACAGGTTACTTCGTGGGCGGAATCGGTGCCGACCATTTGATCGAGATCACCGGTAGGTTCGGGGAGATCATCTCAAATAAGTATATGAGCTTCATGGGTGCAACTCCCTTTGAGTGGATGTGGCTCGAAGAAGATAGCGTTTCAGCGAAAACGGATTTCGTACGCCTTGAAACGGAGCTCTCGAAGATCGATTTGAATTTATCGGAGCACTACCAAGTGTACTTCCAGACAACGGATTGGAGCGAAAGTCCTGGGGATCATTCTGATGAAACGGTACAAAGAGGGACAAGGTTCTATCAGGGAAGGGATCAGCTGTCCTTTGGATTGGGATATGATATTGGCGATGCATCTAGTGTAGTATGGTCGGTAGCAGTGGGTGATCTGGATAATGATGGAGATACAGACATTGTCACCGGCGATGAGGGAAATGATATATTTGTATGGGAGAACGACGGCACACCTTGGGGCAGCTGGACAAGCTACGATATTGGTGATGCTACAGGCGATGTAAACGGGATTGCGGTTGGGGATCTGGATAACGATGGTGGGTTGGACATCGTGAGCGTGGAGGATGGGGACAATAAGGTTTATGGATGGGAGAACGACGGCACACCATGGGGAGCATGGACCAGATACGAGTTCGGAACAGGTGCCGATACCCTTTATGCATTGGCATTAGGCGATCTGGATAACAACGGCACATTAGATATTGTCACTGGAGATTCATCGGCCAATATTCATGTCTGGGAGAACGACGGCACCCCCTGGGAAGCTTGGAGCGCAACAGATATCGGTGATGCTCTTGATTGGGTCGAAACTGTTGCGTTGGGTGACCTTGATAATAACGGTACGTTGGACATCGTTAGTGGAGATTATGCGGACAGGGTCATGGTATGGGAAAATGACGGTACACCGTGGGGTACATGGACCGGGACAGAAATAGGAAATGTTGGCGGGAATATATTGAGTGTTTCAACAGGTGACCTGGACAATGATGGTTGGCTGGATATCGTCAGCGGCAACGGATGGGGTGGAAGCGCCGACGGTTGGGTCCTTGCTTGGGAGAACGATGAAACACCCTGGGGAAGCTGGACCAGCAACGTGGTTGGTAGCATTGGTATCGTATCCTCCGTGAGGTCAGTTACTGTTGGCGATTTGGACAATGACGGTTGGCTGGACATTGGGAGCGGCGATACCAACAATGACGTATATGTATGGGAAAACGATTGGACACCATGGGACTCATGGGAGGGTACCGATATCGGAAATGCAGGTGGAGAGGTCTATTGCACAGCCTTTGGCGATTTGGATCTCGACGGTGATTTGGATGTGATAAGCGGTGATACGGGTTTTAATCCCTACGTCTGGAACAACACTCTCACGCACAGGAACATGCCCTTTAACAGCAGCGGAAACGATGTAGGGGCTTCAGCTGATAATGTGTATTCGATTGCAACTGCGGATTTTGACAACGATGGAGATATGGACATAGTAATTGGCAATCAAACAAGCATAGTAATTTACCAAAACGATGGCACCCCATTTTCCAATTTATGGACCCAAAACAAGGTTGGGAATTCTTCGGAACCCATATATTCAGTTGCGGTAGCAGATTTCGATAACGACGGGGATATGGACATCGTGTCAGGAAGCGAATTTGTGGAGGCTAACTGGAGCATAGAAACCGTGGACAGCATAGGTAATGTGGGAGTACATACTTCTATAGCCCTGGATTCAAATGGCTATCCGCACATCAGCTATCATAATGAATCCAGCGGTGATTTAAAATACACTAAGTGGACCGGCACCACATGGAATATAGAAACCGTGGATAGTATAGATGATGTAGGCCATTATACCTCTTTAGCGTTGGATTCAAACAACTTCCCACACATAAGCTACCGTAATGAAACCGGTAGTAGTTTAAAACACGCCAACTGGACTGGCACCGCATGGAACATAGAAACCGTAGATAGCATCGATGATGTGGGTATGCATACCTCTATTGCTCTTGATTCAAATGGCTATCCGCACATCAGCTACTATAATTCAACTAACCAGGATTTAAAATATGCCAACTGGACTGGTTCCGAATGGAATATAGTAACTGTGGACATCACAGATTGGGTAGGCACACATACCTCTATAGCATTGGATTCAGACGACTACCCATACATCAGCTACTATAACGCAACTAGCTCTGATTTAAAATACGCTAACTGGACTGGATCTGAATGGAACATAGAAACCATAGACAGTATAGATAATGTAGGAGAATGGACCTCTATCGCCCTAGACTCAAACGACTACCCACATATCAGCTACTCCAATTCGAGTGGCAGTAGTTTAAAACACGCCAACTGGACTGGCAGTGCATGGAATATAGAAACTGTAGAAAGTGTTAGTGGAGCTGGTATCATGTACACCTCCATAGCTATCGACTCAAATGACTATCCGCATATCAGCTACTACTATGATATTTTCGCTATGGAAGGAGAATTGAAGTACGCCAAATGGACGGGCACCGGCTGGAGTAATGAAACTGTAGATGGCACGCCTGTTATTGTAGGTGAAACTAACTCCATAGCCATAGATTCAAACGACAAACCACATATCAGTTATCATTACCAGGATGATGGTGACTTAAGGTACGCGACGATAGACGATAATGAAATTATCGTATGGGAAAACGACGGCACACCCTTCAGCGGAACATGGACAAATAACGATGTCGGAGTATCTAAGGACACGGTCTACTCGGTTGCAGTTGGGGATATAGATAACGATGGCGACATGGATATCGTCTCAGGAAGCGGAAGCAACGAGGATTATGAAGTCATTAGTTGGGATAATGACGGCTCACCATTCATAGGGAAATGGACGAATTTAAGCGTCGGATCTTCTACTGATAATGTACTTTCAGTCGCAGTAGCAGACTCAGACAATGATGGTGATATAGATATTATCTCAGGAAGCGGTACCGCAGAGGCCTATAACATCATCATATGGCGCAACGACACCGGGTCGTTCACGCAGGTTGATGTGGGCGATTCCGTGGATGATGTGTATTCCATTGCGGTAGCAGATATGGATAATGATGGCGACATGGATGTCGTCTCAGGAAGTGGTACAGGTGAGGATAATAATATTATTGTATGGCGTAATGATACGGGATCTTTTACACAAGTAGATGTGGGAGACTCTATTGACGATGTCTATTCTGTTGCAATTGCAGATATAGACCTCGATGGCGATATGGACATTGTTTGTGGGAGTGGTACTGGACAGGTAAACAATATTATCGCATGGCAGAACGATACAACTTCGTTTACTCGGATTGAGGTTGGCGATTCTATAGACGATGTTAACGCAACAGCAGTTGCGGATTTTGATAATGATGGAGACCCAGATATTGTCTCAGGGAGTCACAGTGGTGAGGATTACGAGATCATCGTATGGAAGAACATCGGTGCTCAGGTCACGGAGAATGTGACGGACACCGCACCCTCCGATATGCCTTCAGGTAGCACAGACGACCTGCTTAGAATTAATGTAACTCATAATGGCAGGCCTGGTGATAATAGTGTGGAGCTTGTAACTTGGAGATTCAGATTCTTCGAGGATGACGGGGCAACTCCACTGAGCAATATGAATCTTACAAGCACATTTACAAACCATTATATATATCTGGACGATGGTGATGGAACCTGGTCTGGCTCCGATACACAGGTTACAACTGTAGTCACCAATTATAAAAATGTAGTAAGATTCAATTTTACGGACGGGGATCCAAACGCTAATATTTCATACGGTATACCCAAGGATTACTTCTATGTGGTTCAAATTTCAGCTTCACCCCCAATAGATGCATTTAAAGTTCAGTTTGATCCAGATGGACCAGATGAAAAACAGATCTTTTTTGACGATTTGGAGGGAGGCAGTGATAACTGGACATCTGACGGCACGAATAATGAATGGGAACATGGAGCACCAACATCCGGGCCAGGCTCTGCATATTCTGGTACCAACGTATGGGCAACCAATCTCGAAGGTGACTATCCAAATAACATGGATGCATGGGTACGAACGGTGGATTCAATATACCTTGTAAATACTACCTCAACACTCAGTTTTTATCAGTGGTTTAGATCAGAAGATGGATCGGATTTCGGATATGTGGAAATATCCACAGACGATGGGAATTCATGGACACAACTGGGAAGCAGTTACACAGGTGATCTGAGCGGGAGTGGCTGGACACTTGAAACCCGGGATATATCATCATATCGTTATAGATTCATTCTAATTCGTTACAGGTTCACCAGTGACGGTGGTACTACAGATAGTGGATGGTATATCGATGATGTGAGGATAGAAGGTGGTATTCCCGGGGGGCCCAATGAAGTAGAAAATAATCAAACCGATAAAATCGTCACCGTTCAAGAGGCCAGCCCCACCATGACTGACTCGGTAATAATCCCGGAATTTAAGGAAATTCTCCTTCCTTTCACCTCCTTCATCGCACTCTTCATAATTGTTAAATACAGGACAAAAAGAAAAAAGACTAAAAAATAATGCAAGGATATTGATTTCTAAAATGACGTTTATAAAATTCCCCCGAAAGCCTCGGTTTATTCGATATTCTGAGTAATTTTTACCCAACATTTTTGTTTTCGATTATATCAAATGATAATAACCAGCGATATTTGGAAAGAGAGTTTTATTATGCTTCGCGGAGCTTGCGCGTTGGAGCGGTTGAGAGCATGCACAAAAATAAAAAAGATGTGTTTCTTGTATGGATTTCAGTAAGCGTGATTTTACTGGCAGTCGTCCAATTCCAGCATGAGGTGCAAGCATCCGGTGAAAATTGGCTTGAAAAGATCATCGAGGATACGCCCAGCGCTGTAACCTCGGTTTCCATAGGCGATGCAGATAACGACGGTTCAAACGAGGTCGTAATTGGAATGTGGGACTCCACCAACGAGGTGAGATTGTACGAAAAGGCCGGTGGAAGCTGGACGGAAGAGGTCATTGTGAGCGCCCCGGAAAGTATCTATTCGCTGGCAATAGGTGATGCTGATAATGACGGAAAAAATGAGGTTGTGATTGGCATGGTAAGCACGACCAATGAATT
>CP070739.1:1277368-1280819 GCA_020347705.1 Methanomassiliicoccales archaeon
AAAACCTTGCATTTCTCGGCCAGATACCTTGCAGCAACGAAACCGTCCCCACCATTGTTTCCAGGGCCGCATAATATAACGACACTCTTTTTACTGATTTCAAATCTATCGAGGGCAGTCTTTGCGGTACCCTGACCTGCATTTTCCATAAGCTGGGAAGTGGGGATGCCGAGGTGGGCCGCGTTGATGTCCAGAACATTGACCTCTTTAAAGGGTATCATCCCTCCATAAAACAGCCTAAATGTATTTCAAGGTTATGCTTATAATCTTTTATCGATATTCCACACGGTTCCTTTTTCCTCTCCTTCTTACCAATACTATGGCTGTGATAACTATAATAGCAAGTACAGCAATAATTGCAAGAAAAGGGAAGAAAGCAAAAGGCCAGGAAAACATATCATCATCGTCCTTTTCTTCTGTTGAGAGAACCGTAATTTGTACATCTATTGTATTCTCTCCTCCGGATTTGTCGATTGCGGTGATCTTCATGTTCTTTTGGCCGGGTTCGACGCCCTCCGGAATAACGGCCTCGAAGGTATATATTCCATCCCCTACCTTTTTATCCCCAGAGGTTCCATCATCGTACATCCTCTGTTTTGAGCTACCGCCAATCTCGCTTAAATCTATCCTTACCAGTTTGATGTCGTTTAAACCGTTTTCATCGGTAATCTCAACTGTGATCAAAACCCTATCGAATCCATTATTGTACACATTCTCTGTTGAAGTCATGGCACTTTTGGCTTGGGGCGGTTTATTTGCCTGCACCTCGACAATTACACTTTCAGTATCTTCACCATCCCTTGAGTCCTTAACGGTTACGGTGATATTAAAATCACCTGCTTTATCTGGAGCATACCATACAACAACGCTCCCAATCCCAGTAATAAAGCCATCGGAAGCTTGGTAGGTATAGGTCAATTGATCGTCATCCGAATCCTCGGCTACCACAGTTAAGGTGCAACTTTCTCCAATTTTAATACTGGATGGCTCTGCAGAAAATGCTGTGATAACTGGGGGACTGTTCGTTTCATCCTGCTTCTGCGTTTCTTTGTCTTTTACCTCGATGTTCCTTGTACCATTGTTGTTATTAATATCATAATCTTCGGGTTCAATATCCTCAATTTGTACTATTATCGTATGGATTCCTTTTTTACCGGCTGTATCCCATTTCTCTTGGGTTATATTCTTTGCTCCCGAAGCAATATTATTAAGGTGGTGAATTCCGATTGGAGTGGTGCTGATATCATCAATAAAAAATTTTACTGTGGCAGAAACGGCCTCTAAATCACCTGAATTTTTAATTTCGGCGAAAATTGTTACGGTTTCACCCACCTCTGGTTGTGGATTAGAGACCGATATCTGGGATACCATAAGATCAGGTACTTTCACTGTGATCTCCTTTTCATCCTGGTTGTTCTGGTTATTCTCCTCCTGAGGTTGCACCTCTTCGATGATAACGGAGATAATGTGGCTTCCACCCTTACCTGAGGTATCCCATTGAACCTGGGCGGTTTTTTCATTTCCAGGGGAAATGTCGTAGATATGTTTGCTACCTATCAGATCTGAGCCAACATCACCTTCGAAGAATTTTATCTTGGCAGAGGTTATCTCAGAATTGCCGACATTCTGAATAATCGCATTGATAGTAACACTGTCTCCGACTCCTGGTTCGGGATTTGAAAAAGAAATTGATGATACAATCAGATCATAGTCATACTCCCTGATGGTGACTTTCTGGTTGAGTGCGATATCCTCCCATACAATTTGCCTACCAGAGGGCCACCAGACCTCAACATCTACGGTACCATCGTAGTCTCCAAAGCCGAAATGCTGAATCAATGAGTGCTGGTAGGAGTGTCCTGCTGTTCCACCTTCCACCTCCTTCATCATGGTAATTCCATTGTAGCTTACCATGACTCGAGCACCTATTGAAGCGAAATTGCTAAAAGAGGCCTTAAGTTCCACTTCGAGCCATTTGTATCCACTCTCCGCGTTATTCCTGAACAACCGTATTTCCCTATTTCCGCCGAAAGGATACTGGCCCTCAACAGTCAAATCGATATAACCGTCATTGTTGTAATCCACCCAACAGGCCCCATCAGTGTTCCACACTTTCACACCCACTTCCTCGCTAACATCTGTAAATGTTCCATCTCCATTATTTTCAAAAAAGTAGGAAAATGCATAATCTATATCCTTCACCTGGGGTATGAACATGTCATAATCGCCATCGTTGTCATAATCCCCCCAAGCGATTCCAAAATGAAGCTCGTCTTCGCTCATATACGGCTTCTTTTCTATCCCTGTATCATCCCTCACATCAGTAAAGGAATACCCCGCGGCCGCACCGTCGTTTCGCAGCATCTGCGAATAATCAGTGTAAAATCCTCTGGGATCCGTGGTATGGGCGAGGTTGCTCACCCACATATCCAAATCACCGTCATGATCGTAATCGGCCCATGATGAACCTGCCGAATGACCGTAGTATCCCCCTGCAGGAGCCAAACCAGCAGCGTTTTTTTCGTGGGCCACCTCGGAGAAGGTCCCGTCCATGTTGTTCTCATAGAGATAGTTGGGGGTCACAAGATAATTGGATACATGGATATCTGGCCAGCCATCGTTGTTGTAATCCCCCCAGTTCATTCCCATACCTGCATAGGGTTCGTCCCCTTCCCATACCCCCGCGGCCACGGTGACATCTGTAAATGTACCGTCTCCGTTATTATGATACAGGACGTCTGGATACTTGATGTTCTCGCCATCCCTCCAATTCACGATGTAGAGATCCAAATAACCGTCCCGATCGTAATCTGCCCATCCTGCCGCAAGACCTGGCATACCATCATCAAGGTTACCTGCACTTTCGGTGACGTTTTGGAACTTGTAATCTGGGGGTCCGAGGTTCATCCAAAGCGAGTCCCAGTACTCGTAAGGATGCCCAACCGCATAAAAGTCCAAAAAACCATCATTATTGTAATCTCCCCAAACAGCGTAACCGCTCCCTGTAATCTCTACATCATCGGTTACCTCTGTGAAGTCCCAGTTGGGAGGGCCGTTGTTTCGAAATAACCTACCTCCCTTAACAAGGAGGTCCTGGTATCCATCGTTATTGTAGTCACCCCAGGCAAAGGAATCTCCTGTCACTCCGCTTAAACCGACCTCAGGTGTGACGTTCGTGAGTGTTACACCACCTGCTCTTGTTGGTATATGGCTGTTGATAGGTGATTCACTCCTTTTCGATGCCTCATCTTTCTGAATCGGCTCCAAAATGCTCGTTTTTATGGAGGAATCCAATCCCACTGGGAATGAATACATGCATGGAACAAGGAGCAGGAAGACCGATACAACCACTATGGATATTTTCAAATTCATATCCTTCGCCAATAAAGATAAAGGGGTTTTGGATTACTTAATAATTTTGAATTTTATTTATCTTAAAAATTTTGTTTGA
>CP070739.1:1280919-1283862 GCA_020347705.1 Methanomassiliicoccales archaeon
ATCATCATCTGTGGCATCTGCTGTGATGATTACCGACTCTCCACGATAACCCGAAGTAGTGGGTATGCTCAAGGCGTCCGCAGTTGGCGCCACGTTCTGGACCTCAACCAAACCTGTGCCTTCTTTAGGAGTGCTTTCATCCTCATCATCATCTCTGAACCAAACCTGGAAATCATAATTGCCCAATGTGAACTCATCATCTGCAGGTGGTGAAAAAGTGACTCTCCACCTGTCTTCACTGCCTGTTGGGGATCTCACATTTACCAAATAGGTATCATCCCAATTCCCGCCTTCCGGCCTGTACTGGAAAATCGGAGTTATACCGTCTCCATCTTCCTGATCGGTTCCCTTTGCATATATGTAGACCTCACCGCCCCTCTCCACTGTTGTGGCGGCTGCTTCTATACTTATGGTCTCGGGCTCGTTGTTCTTTACTTCTGCATTATCTGCTGTGTAATCGTAACCTCCCTTGTTGCTGTAGGCCTTTCCGTTATAGACCCTGCCTCTGAACTGGTATGTACCCAATTCTGCATTGTCGCCTGGTGTGAAAGGTATCTCCCATTGTTCATCATTGGAATTGAAATCTGTGGGTTGGGATGGAATATCTATCCAACCTCCGCTGGGCGGAGAATACTGAACTTCAATGGTCAAATCCTGCTGGTCAACTAGTTGATCGTAGGCGTTTACGATTATGTAAATTGTATCTCCCCTGAATACCTCTGTTGCTCCTAGAGTTATATCCAAGAGTTCCGGTTCTGGGTTCTGGACAGAGACTATGTTATCTGCTTGTTCCCAGTCAGTGCTCTGACCACCGTCTATGTCCACAACCTTTGCTCTGAAATCGTAGTCACCCAAGGGGGCGTTGTCCGTTGGTTCGAACTTTATCTTCAGCCATCCCTGTGAATCGTAGCTTGTTGAGCCGCTGATATAATCGGTTTTCCACGACTCTGAGCCGTATCGATGTTCGACTATGAGTATCAAACTACTATCATCACTATCAGAATCTGTGGCGTTGACGTTGATATAGATAAATTCCGCTCCTGCTCTGACCTCGGGTTTCGATGCTTTGATATCCTCTACTATGGGCAGGTCGTTCTTTACATTTACCTTACCCCCAACACCACCTATCAATTCGCTGTAGTCGCCGTCACTGTCCGTAAATCTTACCATGAAGTAGTAATCACCGATTGGATCCGTCGGTGGTGCAAAGAATTTTATCTTCCATAGATTATAGATATTATCGAATTCCGCGGAGCCCACAAAATTACCTCGAACCCAATTTATTCCTCCACCAGGCACATCGTAAAAGAATTCGACATCCAAATTTTCCTCAACTTCTTCTGCATCGGTGCCATTGGCAAATACCCAGGTGGATTCACCCCTGGTAATCTCTGATTGACCTGACTTTATATTATCGACTGTTGGAATTACATTGTAAACATGAATTAAATCGTTCTCGGTGTGCCATGAGCTCTCATCGCCATCGGAATCTGTGAATTTTACCCTGAAATCTGCCCAGCCGTGTTTTGGATCGGGCCTTGTTTTTGGCGGCGAAAACACGAATTTCCAATTCCCGGTGAAAGAATCGTAACCGCTGCCTGATACATGCACACTTGACCAACTAGTGCTGTTGGCGAGTTTGTATTCGAGATCTGCCTCCCATTCTTCGTCCTCATCTATGTCCTCGATGTCGGAGGCATCTGCAAATATCTCAATACTACCGCCTCTATCAACCCTATCTCCGCTCTCGAGAATGTCTTCGGCATCTGGCGGATTGTTCAGGACATCAACCATGTCATCCACTGCGAACCAATCACTTATGGAGGGATACTGGTCCTCCAAGTTCACCCTGAATCCGTAATTATCCAAGACGGCGTCGGTAGGTGGGGTGAAATCAATCTCCCACCAGTCATTCCCAGAATCGTAGTTCCATGAACCGAGATATATGCTTGTTTCGTTAATCCATGGAGATGTCTCGTTGACCCTGAACTCGAAGTGCGGTGTGAGGTCACTGTTGCTGTCCTCTTGATCGGATCCCTGTGCCCTGATCATTATTGTATCATCCCTCAACACGCTGCCGGTTGCGCCAAATTCTGTAAATAGATTGGAGAGAGTGGGTCTTTCATTGAGTTTTAAAGTGTTATAGTGGGAATACCACATATTATCAACTTGAGCTGCCTCTCTTGAGCCTTCTTTTGCTTCTACAGTGTGGGGGGTGTAGAAGGTCGTACCAGAGCTGTCCTGAACATATTCCGTGAGCTCGATAAATGTCACCCTACCGTCCGAATCTGTTGTAAAGGGTTGTACTCCACCTGGCTCGGGATCGCCATTGGAATCGTTGATCCAGACATTTGCTCCGCTTATTGGGGACCCGCCATAATCTTCGGTTCTGATATGCTTGTACCATTTTACCGTAAGATCCGAGCCTGGATCACCAATATAAACAGATGAATTATCGAAAGTGGTATTTATGAATGTTATATGATTGTCAGGAGCTGTTGGATAGGCATCTGCTGCCTGTTCCAGGTAAACCTCGTAGGGGGTCGGCTGGGCAAGTGCTGATACATTGTATGTGCTGTTTCTGTCTATTGCACTCACACCGCCACGGGCATGGATATTGCGGTTGTTCTGGTCCATATAATTGCCCTCCATGAATGCGTATGTGATTCTCTCAGTGCCCAACAGGTATATTCCGTCCACATGATCTCCGACAGGGCTGGTCTTAATGTTCCGTATAAACGAGTTTCTGGTCACAAATATGTCCTGACTGTTCATTATGTCAATGCCGCAGTCCTGCCACTGGGGATTCGCTCCCTGGGGAATACCGTCTCCATTGCCCTCGAAGATGTTGCTAGTTATGTTGATATTATTACCCACTATATGCAGACCCATATCGTCATTGTCTTTGATTAAATTATTATAAATTAAACTGTCGTAGCTTCC
>CP070739.1:1283962-1286683 GCA_020347705.1 Methanomassiliicoccales archaeon
CAGCATTTTTATCTAACGAATTAATTGAGGATGAGATAATAGTAAACCTGTATGAAAGAAAAGAACCATTTCACAATCTGTCCGATGAGCAATGGTATGAATTATTGTGGTATAGCTATGATAACCGTAGAATCAGCACACCATATAGTGAAACTTGGATGGATGGTTATGATGAATATTTATATGGACGTGTTTTTAGCGCTGGATGGAAATTGTTTGAAAAATTGCCCGTAAATAAGAAGACAGCCCGTTTACTCGCACATCTTGGTGAAAGGCTTGTTCCTGATGCTCCTCACGATATGGAAGTGATGGACACAATTTGTAGGTGGAAGGTAGAGACAGATCCTGATGAATTAGATGTTTTTGGGTTATGCAGATATGCACTTGCCAATCTTATAAGGGATTTTAAAGATTCTTTTGAATCTATGAAAGACAGCGATGACATAGCATTAAGGCAATCTTATTATCGAAGATTCACGGCATATAGGCCAGAAGAAATCAGGGAATTGTTTGAAAAGGATAATGATAAATTTTTAGAAGAAGCTACTGAAAATTTGAATTTATATAAAAACGAAAATATAAGAGATGAATTAAGAAAATGTTGTTGGGATTACAAAGATCCACACTCTGACTTGTTATATCCAAATATGTTCAATTCAAGAGTTGATCTTTTGGAAAAGCAACATCCAGAATGGTTCAAAGATTGGGAAGATGATATACCGTTAGATAAAGTAGAAGATCCATTAGTTAGAGCCAACAAATATTTAGAACATATAAATAGAAAGTTAAAGATTATTTCTGAAAAACTATCTGATCCCCGTGATGAAGATCATGCAAATTTATTTGATGAGATAAAAAATATTTCAAATCAATTAAACGTATCTTTTTCTACTGTTTCAGTTAAAAAATTTTATTACTGGCTTTGGGGAATAGCTGGATTAGTTCTTGGTTATTTATTGGCAAAATGACAATACAACTTAATTAATAATTTAATCCAATCTAAATGAAAGATAAAATGTTATTAAAATATATCGTGACGTTTCCTTTGGGTGTTTTGGGTACTGCTTTTATCTTCGTAATTATTGGTTATGGTGCAACGCTATTGTCCTTTGGCTATATTTTTAAATTAATGGAATATAGATTCTTTGAACACATTATTGTTGCAGTCTTCATTTTGGTATCCTCATATCTTACCTATTTTTCAATCGTATTTAAGTATGAACGCAAAGCGAAATTAGCAGAAAAAGATGCTAATATTTGGAAAGCTTCTGTCCTTGAGCAGAGTTCAGGTTATCCATCTCTAATGAATGCAATACAAGAATATGAAAAATTAAAAGATGAAGAGCTTGCTGAAACATTAGCCACAAAAAAACATCCAGCCTTAAAAGCATCAGAAGTCGTAAGAAGGGAAACAAAGAGAAGACGTATAGCTGAATTTGAAAATAGGCAAACTAGAGCCTTAATTGAATATTTCGAATCCATAGCCCCCTTCTTATTAGATTTTAAGGATGACATTATTGATAATAAAAATGGGAAAAACATTTTATGTGATTATACTGAAATAGAACGTGCTGATCCAGCTACGAATTATTTAACAAAGCAAGAATATAGAAAGTTATCAACTGCAGAAAAAAATCAACTTGCCCTTGATAGATTCTGGAACCGACCAAAATCCAAGAGTCTCATTGGACGATTGTATGAAAGATATGTTGGATTTTTATACGAAAGCAAAGGATATAGTGTTGACTATGTTGGTATATTCAAAGGCTTTGAAGACTTAGGCAGAGATCTCATCTGCAAAAAGGGTAAAGAGGTTTTGGTTATACAATGTAAAAATTGGTCACAGTTTAAAACAATTTATGAAAAGCACATATTTCAATTTTTTGGAACAGTATTTCAATATAAAGATTCATATCCCACCAATAGTGTTAAAGGTATTTTTCACACAACAACGCAAGTTTCGGAATTAGCAAGACGATTTGCGAATGAATTAGGGATAGAACTGATTGAGAACCATGTTTTTGATCAAAATTATCCTTGCATTAAATGCAACATAAATCCATCAACAAAAGAAAAAATTTACCACCTTCCTTTCGATCAAATGTATGACAAAACAAAAGTTAACACGACTGGTGAATTTTATTGCAGAACCGTTAAGGAAGCTGAACTGAAAGGGTTCAGAAGAGCTTTTCGATGGAGAGGTAACAATAAAAAATGAAGATTATTTGCCTATGAAAAAAGGATAAAACAATAACAGGATTCAACATAGATACGAACTGTGGTGAATCTTCTGGACAGACTATTTTTCATACCCACATTCACCTGATACCAAGAAGGAGTGGAGACACTCCAAATCTTAGAGGTGGAGTCAGGGGCGTGATCCCGGATAAGATGTCATATTATTTATTCAGTAGGTGTCATAGTGATCCTTCATAATTACTACTACAACTGCTCTCCAGAATATATTCAGTCGATTGCCCCCGACCTTTACGATCAAATTATTTCCGTCATAAGCAGCTTGCCAAAAAGAAACACACAATCTGAAATCAATTCTGATTTATTCTGGTTGCTCACATCTTATGGATGGTATTATGACACCGTTCCAACCGGTGCTGGTGCCGAAACTCCGAATCTATTTAACGTTGATTTGACAATTGATGAAATTAAACGGAGAAATGTTCGGGGCCTTTGTCAAACATCAACAACCCTTGATACTCGATG
>CP070739.1:1286783-1297621 GCA_020347705.1 Methanomassiliicoccales archaeon
ATTGACTTTTATTGTATACATATCTCTATGGATAAAATCATAATTCCAAAAAGATGCTGCTGTTTGAGAAGAAATGATTTTGAAGTTCTTATCTTGGCGTAAAAAATCAAAGAAATCTTTTGGATTTGATGGTATCCAATACCAACCCCAAGTAATATTTTTTATTAATTTAGCTTTCGCTAAGTTATTCAAATATTTTTTAGCGTTTGGTTCCATGTGTTTTATATTTTTAACTTTGACCAAACTACCTTTCCATTTTCGTTTTAATTTATTATTGAATTTAGTTAAATAATCTGTCATGTTATTCACCTTTAACATATGTTTGGCAAAGTACTTAAATGTTTCTTGTTCACCTTTTGATATTAATTGGCAAGTATGTGGGCCATTAAATAATAATCTATTTTCAATTATATACTCAAAATCTAATTTATATTTTAAATAGTAAGACATTTTTATCATCACTGTGTATGTGATAAAAATTGTCTGAGTTGAATTATGAAATGAAATTATATATTGAAAATGGAATAAGATTAAGGATCTAACACTCGATGTTGGGAAAAACTTAGCAAAAAAACATATAAATTTGGGGAGTGGTCTATCTCCCGAGTTTGGGAAAATAAAGTGGTTTTATCTCCCGATGTTGGTATACAGGATTTGGGAGATAGCGCCTGATGGTTGGGAAGAGGCCAGATGTAAATAGTGGAATGGAAATAAGTGTATTTGTGGAATTTATATGGGGGCAGTTAAAAAGGATCTTGGTAAGATCGAGTTTTAATTGTTTGGTTTCGCAGTTGTGAAATGGGATTTGGGAATTAATATTTACAAATTATTATATAACTAAAAATATATTCCCTCAATGGAGATAATGGAGGCGGAAGGCTTAGGGACCGAATGTGAAACATAAGTGGAATTGACAAAAATCTATGTAGTGGAACTATTCATAAAATCCTAAGCTGGGGGAGGAGCTCGGGAATTGGGTTTCCCGATTAAAGTATGTTAGGGAGGTATGAGATAATGGGAGAAAGAAAAGCAATTAGAAAGGGGCTAGTGTATTTGATCGTGTTGGCATTAGTTGCGATGATATTCGCAACGGTGCCGATGAATGTAAGCGGGGAAGGAACGGTAGATCCATCTGTACCACTGGAAGAACACGAATCGTGGTTTGATGAGGAAAACGGATGGTTGGTCGAAGGAAATGGCACTTATTTCGAGATTTCCAACAGCAGTTATCTGAACATAACACTGACCAGTAGTGAAATGGTTTATGTGTATCTCGAATCGATTCCTCGTATTGTGAGTTACCATATTCAAGCATATGATACGGCGACTTCGACACAGATTACACTGTCCGGTTTTGTAGTAAGTAAAACATACTACAGGTATCAAGATGGTTATTTACAAGAGGAGTTTACAACTGATGGAACTGGCTCGTATTCCTATACCCAGGACCTGACAGAACATCATCACGTTTACGTACAAGAAGAGACATCAACCCTTTTCATTTCCTCAGATTACACCTTTACTGAGGATATCTATGACAATATAGTTGTGACAGCGGATAATATTGTAATAGACGGGAACGGCTATACTCTGCAAGGTTCTGGATCCGGTTATGGAATATATTTGGCTTACAGGTCAGGGATAACAATAAAAAATCTCGAAATAAAAGGATTTACAAATGGCATCTATATACAATATAGTAACTACAACACCATATCTTACAACACGATTTCAGACAATACTGAAGCCGGCATCTATATGTGGTATTACCTCATCAGTTTCGAGATATACAACACCATATCTTACAATACGATTTCCAACAGCTATTTGGGCATCTTAGTATTTGCATTAACTTGGACCCCTCCCATTTATATCCATAATACGATATCTTACAACACGATCACGAACAGCGATTACGGCATATGTCTAAACTATGACAGTTACTACACCACCATATCTTATAACACGATCTCTCACAACGATTACGGTATCTACATATATGTGGGCCAACAAAACACAATATCTTACAACACGATTTCAGATAATACTGAAGCTGGCATCTACATCCCTGGTTGGAGCCACTTTAACACCATATCTTACAACACGATTACCAACAGTTATTACGGTATCTACCTGGTTTATGTCAACTCTAAGAACACCGTATCTCATAACACGATTTCCAATTGTAATTACGGCATCTACATGCATGAGCATTGTTACTCCAACACCATATCTTACAATACAATTTTTAACAATAATTATGGAATTTATATATGGGATAGGTACATATGGGATCCGTACGGCATCATATCCTACAACACGATTACTAACAATAATTACGGTATTTACATAAAACAAGGCCGCGGGCTTCCCATATACTCCAACACGATTTCAAACAATAATTACGGTATCTACATAGAATACTGCAGTGGGCATATACACTACAACACGATTTCTAACAATAATAATGGCATCTACATAGAACACGGCAACTGGCTCACCATAGACCATAATAACATCATCGCCAATTTAATTCAAGCATATGACTTGAATCCCGAGGTCACTAGGTGGCACCATCTCGGTTTGCTGGAAGGTAACTACTGGTCCGATTATACCGGAGTGGATGACGGTAGCGGAACTGAAAAGCATGCAATTCCAGGTGACTGGATCGGTGACACGAAAATTCCACATCCATATGAGAACTATGATTTTTATCCGTTCACTACGGGAATTGGTAATCTACCGCCAGTAATTGATTCCATAACTGGACCATTAGATCCAGTAGCTGTTGGCACATCATTCACAATGACTGGTGAATTTACAGATCCAAATGTGGACGATACGCACACTGCAACTTGGACCTGGGCTGAGGGTGAAACCTCAGATGGTGATGTAAACCAACTTGAAGATACAGTGTCTGGTGAACATGTATATACAACACCTGGCGTATATCAAATCTCTCTAACTATTGTGGATTTCTTCGGCTTAAGCGATACTGCGACCTGGACCCAGTACATCGTGATCTACGACCCCAATGGTGCGTTTATCACTGGTGGAGGTATGATCGATTCACCGGAAGGCGCGTTCCCTGCCGATCCCACTGCTACAGGTAAGGCCACTTTTGGATTCGTTTCTAAGTACAAGAAGGGTTCGACCACACCTGATGGAAACACACAGTTCAAATTCCACGCAGGTGATCTTGGATTTAAATCCACAAGCTACGATTGGTTAGTAGTGTCTGGTGCCAGGGGACAGTTCAAAGGCACTGGAACCATCAACGGCGAAGGTGAATTCGGATTCATGCTCACGGCCATTGATGGTGACCTGCCTGGTGGCGGTGGAGTAGACAAGTTCAGGATCAAGATTTGGGATAAGGAAACCGATGAACTCATCTACGATAACAATGTAGGTGACGAGGATGACAACAGCGACCCCGAAACCGAACTCATGCACGGGAGCATCAAGATCCACAAGGCTTAAGTTTAGATTGAGGAGAGGGCAACTACTTCACTCAAATCGTAGATCGTAAGCGGAATCTTATTCTTTTTCGAGGCGTACTTAAAATTCAAGTAGCACATTGGACAGGAGGTAACCAGTGCATCCACCTCAAGAGGAATGACCTCTTTTATCAGTTTATTGCGTGCGATTTCAAGGGGCATGTTCTGGTTCAGAGAAGGAAGGCCTCCTCCCCCACCGCAGCATCCCGAGAATTCCCTGTTTCTGTCCATCTCCACAAGGGTAAGCCCTTCATTGGATTCCAGAACCTTCCGCGGCTCATCATACACTCCAGCATGCCTTCCCAAAGTGCACGGATCATGATAGGTAACCTTCATAGGCACTTCGAGTTTGAGTCCCTCTAAGTTCTTTTCGAGGAACTGGGAAGAATGAAGAACCTCGACCCCCGAGAGCTCAACACCCAGAACCTCGGGATATAGCCTAGTAAATGCATTGTAGCACCCAGAGCAAGGGGCAATAACCTGCTCGACCTGCGCACTTTTTATAGCCTCCACCACATTTTTTGCGATGTCCTTTGCCTCCTCTTTTAGACCGAGACATATCAAAGGCTCACCGCAGCAGGGCTCCTCATTTAATACTTTAAAGGAGTAGCCATGTCTGGTAAGTACATCGGCCGTGGCGCTCACGATATTGGGGGCCTTAATGGAGGGCGTGCAGCCCATAAAAAGAAGCATTTTTGAGTCGTCCGAAGAAGAAAGCGGGGGCTTGATTCTTGATGTTTTTTCACGGCCTTTTAATATATAGGGACTGTTTTCGGATCTAACTGTCTCCAGAAGTTCGGAGACTTCCTTTGGGGACGCACCCTTTTCCAAAGCGAGCTCCCTTAAGGCCCAAACAAGTCTCGGAATTTCCAGGCCCTCGGTGCACAGCTCCTTGCATCGAAAACAAAGGGTGCATAACCAGGGATACTTACCAAGAAACTCAGGGTCATCATGGATCTCCAGCTGAAGATGCCTGACAAGCTTTCTGATGTTGAAGTCTGAAACCTCTTTCGTGGGGCAGCTGGCCGTGCAGGTTCCGCACTGCTCGCAGCGCCTGATCAACTCCTTGTACTGCTTGTAAATCATGTTCTCACTCAAAGATTTAAATTATCGACCATGTCCTTCACGGTCTTCACGAATTTGGGGCCGTCGGCTGCGGAAAGCCAAACTATCCAGAGCTTATCAGTATCTTTTCCATCCTTTTCCAACTTCTTTTTCAGCTTCTCTATTCTATCCTTACATTTGTAATTGCCTGTGATATAATGACATGTAGGGAATTCGCAGCCTGCGACCAGGATTCCTCCTGCTCCCAGTTCATAGGCCTTCATTATAAAAGACTTGTCAACCCTGCCTACGCACATGACCCTGATGATCCGTATGTTGAAGGGATACTCTGACCTGCCCACACCGGCCATGTCCACCGCACCTAAGGCGCACCAGTGACAGCAGAAGGCCAAGATTTTATCCTGGGGCTCCTCCTCTAAGGCCGCTTCTACCTGGGCCAGGATCTGCTCCTCGGTAAAGTGGATGATGTCTATGGCATCCTTCGGACACTCAGCAGCACATGTCCCACAGCCTTTGCAGATGGCCTTGATAACCTCTGGTCTTTTATCCATGAGTTCTATGGCCCCGAAGGCACAATTCTTGGCGCAGAGGCCACACTCGTTGCACTTCTCGTAGTCGATATCTGCAACTATGCCTTCTGCCTCGACGTAACCTCTTTTCATTGGTATCGCGGCCCTCATTGCAGCACCCATGGCCTCTTCGATGCTTTCTCTTGCGCTCTTTGGAGAGCGCGCGCATCCTCCTAGGTAAATGCCGTCAGATGCAAAATCAAGAGGCCTTAACTTGATATGGGCCTCCTGGAAAAAACCATCATCGTTTGCAGAGACTTTTAGTAGACCCTTGAGTTTTTCAACTGTAGCATCACCCTGAAATGCAGTTGTCAACACGATCAGATCAGGATTGAAGGTCAACTCACGTCCCAGCAATATATCATGGGTCTTAAGGGCCAATCTTCCGTCATCTTCGAATACCTCCGGCATTTTGTCTTCTGAAATCCGCACCAACTTGATGTCGTATTTTTCTATTATCTCCTTAAAATACGGAACCTCAGGCCCTCTTATGTTGAGGTCTCGATAGAACAGGTATATCTTCGCATTTTCGTTTTTCTCCTTGAGGGCTTTTGCGTTCTTAATTGATATCAAACAGCCTACATTACAGCAGCCTCGCATGTCATTTCTTGAGTTCACGCAGTTGATGATGGCCACCTCTTTCAGGTCCTTTAAATCTTGGCTTTTCAGCATATTTTCCAGTTGAAGCTGCGTCACTACATTTGGAGATTTTTTGTATTGGAATTGACCTTCAGGCTCAAGCTCCCTCATTCCAGTGGCCACGATTATAGTGGAAACATCATGCTCGTTTTTCTCACCCTCTTTTTCAATCATGACCTTATAGTTGCCAACGTATCCTTTTACATCCTGGATTTCCGAGCCGGTGTATACTTCTATATTGTTGCGCTCCTCTATCTGTTTCTTTCTGTCAGCTACTATCTCACTTGCTTGGGCCTCGAAAGGAGCGATCTTATCTGCCTGGCACAGGATTCCACCAATCTCATTGTTTTTCTCGATGAGTTTCACATCGAATCCAGAATCTGCAAGAGCAAGTGCAGAGGTCATGCCGCTTATTCCTCCACCGATGACCACACAATCCTTTCCAACTGAAACACGGGTCTCCTCGGCCGGCTCCAGCAACCTGGCCTTTGCCACGCCCATCCTCACCAGATCCTTGGCCTTCTCTGTGGCCTTTTTCGGATCGGATTTGTGGACCCAGGAGCTCTGCTCCCTTATACTCACGAATTCCAATAGATACGGGTTCAAGCCGGCTTCCTTCACAGTTGATTTGAAGGTGGGCTCATGGGTTCTTGGAGTGCAGCATGCAACAACTACACGGTTCAGATCATGTTCTTTTACGTATTCTTTAATTTTATTGAGATAATCAACAGAGCATATCCACCTGCCCTCATCTGCAAATACCACATCTGAAAGGGTTTTAGCGTACTCAACAACATCAGATACATCCACCACACCGCCGATATTGGTTCCGCAGTCGCAGACAAAGACACCCACCCTAATCTCCATTTGACACCCCCTTCGAAGCTGCCTTTATACTCGCTGCTGTGGCCTGTGCAACCGATTCCGATATATCGATTGGACCTGTTGCTCCTCCGCAGAGATATATTCCTTTAACGTTCGTTTCAAGGGGGGCATTCACAGGGTCGGGTTCTTGGAAAAATCCGTTCTCATCCAGTTCAATTTTCAAGGTTTTGGCGAGTTTATTATTTCTACCTGAGGGGATGAGAGCCGTGGAAAGGACAAGAAGATCAACTTGAAGCTCCGCAACATCACCCTTTTCTAAATCTTCATACCTTATGATCAGGCTCTTTGTCTCAGGGTCCTCGAAAACATCGGAGGGTTTGCCTATTATATACTTGACGCCGAGACCTTTGGCCTTGGTATAAAACTCGTGAAAGCCTTTACCATAGGTCTTTAGGTTGTTGTTGAAGATAAAGGTCTTCACATCTTCATCGTGCTCCTTTGTGATTATCGTCTGCTTCGTGGCTATCATACAGCATACCTTGGAGCAGTAGGGGATGCCCACCCTGGCCTCCCGGCCTACACATTGAATCCAGGCTATGGTTTTTGGGTGTTTTTTGTCTGAGGGTCTGATTATCTCGCCATCAGTTGGCCCTCCTGCATTCATGAGCCTCTCGAATTGGAGGTTCGTGATCACGTTTTCGTATTTACCGTAGCCGTAAAGTCCAATAGGCGGCTCGAAGGCCTCTACTCCTGAGGCCACCACGATGCTTTTCACGTTCACGTCCATGGGCTTTGCCTGCTGCCAAAGAAGGACAGCATCTGCACCCTCGTCCTTGCAGGCCTTGACACATTTTGCTATAGGACATTCCCTGCATTGGATGCAGTCGATGATGCATCCTCCAATGCAGGCTCCGTCCTCCCTCAATTTGCCGTACCGACAGGAGTTGTCCACGAGGTACACGTTGGGCACGGCCTGAGGAAAAGGGATGTAGATCAGCTTCCTTTGCCCGCTAATTTTCCCATCGAGCTCATCGGAAATTGTGACTGGACACACCTCGGAGCACTTGCCGCATCCCTTGCACTTCTCTTCATCCACGAACCTGGGTTTTTTCTGCAGCCTCACAGTGAAATCACCGACTTTTCCCTTCACCCTTCGAACCTCGCAGTTCGTCAAAAGCTCGATATTGGGGTGCTTTTGAGCCTCGTACATCTTAGGGGCTTCGATGCAGATGGAGCAGTCGTTGGTTGGAAAGGTCTTGTCCAGCCTGGCCATAAGGCCTCCTATTGAGGGTGTGTCCTCCACAAGATAGACATGAAGACCGTAATCGGCCAGATTCAATGCGGCCTCAATGCCGGCGATGCCCCCGCCCACAACGAGGACCGCATCAGAGGTTGCAGAATTTTGATTTTCCATAAAGCTCTCTCGTCTTCTTTTATACCTTACCAATGTAGCATCGTTGAATACGAATTCGAAAATTTGGTAATGGTTTCATTCTATATGAATACTATTATTTTACCCACTTGGTTGTGAGCCTTTTGCTGGATTTTTGGGATTTTACTCTCATGGGTTTACCGGCAAGCCCTTGGGTCCTTCTGATTCTATCCGCCTGATCCAATTTCCTACACTTAGGGCAATGATCAAGAAATTCACCTGTCCGATCCTTCGTGGATAAAAATCTCTCGATATCCTGGGCAAGCATAAGAGGTAAAAACGACTTGCCGCAATTTTCGCACTGGGTCATGCCGACTTCGGTCTTTATCTCCTCCTTTCCTCCTAAAAATCTCGATAAATCGAACACGTCTTTTACTTCAAGACATTCTTTTGGGCATACATCGCTGCACATTCTGCATGCAGTGCATTTCCAGTATGTGTTTTTGATGAGCAGACCATCCTTTTTTACCTCCACCGCCATTGCCCCGTCCTTGCATACATAATCGCAGGCTCCGCAGCCTATACATTTATTCTTGTCTATTTCGGTCTCTCCGAAACCCTCGATGACCACAGAAAAATCTATTTTGCTTACGTCCGCTTTTTTGGCCATGGATAATAGCATGTCTCGGAGCATGGCTCTTTTCCCGTTCTGATGTATAGTCTTTGTCTTACCTTTAAGCGGGCTTGGACCGAGCTTCCTTATTGTGGATGTGAGCTCTTGTGCGAAATTCGCGAACTCTCTTCCCATGGAGGCCGACATAAAATGAATGCCCAGCCTCTCTTCTTTTATTCCCATTGCCTTTAGAGTTTCCCTGAGAAAGTGGATTCTTTTCTCGGCCTTTACGTTACCGTCCACATAATGGCACTGCTCCTTCAAACACCCTCCAACAAAGACTCCGTCAGCTCCGTTCTCAAAGGCTCGAAGGATATGTGTCATATCAACCTGACCTGAGCAGGGAACGCGTATAAGCCTGATATTCGATGGATAGGACAATCGGGTGGTTCCAGCAAGGTCAGCAGCTGCATAGACGCACTCGTTGCATACAAAGCCAACGATTACAGGCTCGAATCGTTTCATTTTGGACCTCCGCATACGCCGTCTATCTGACTCAGCATCTGATCGCTTTTATAATGCTTCAACTCGATGGCCCCTGTGGGACATTCCGCCGCACAGATTCCGCATGCGTTGCACATGGCCTCGATGACCTGCGCAGGCGCAGTTGACCTCCCTTCTGCTTCCTCCTCCAACTCAATTGCCTCATATGGACAGGCATCAACACAGATCGCGCAGCGATTGCAGAGCTCTTCATCCACGATTGCCTTGGCCAAATCGATGGTTATGGATTTCTTAGAAACAGACCTCAATGCGGCAACTGAAGCGGCTCTAGCCTGGGCAACCGAGTCAGGGATGTCCTTTGGGCCCTGGGCGCAGCCGCAGATGTAAATGCCTTCTATCTTGGTATCCACTGGAGCGAGTTTAGGATGTTTCTCGCAGAAGAAGTTGTATGAATCCACATCCAGTCTCAGCATTTTGGCCACAATCTTTGCGCTTTCGTTGGAAACCAATCCTGTGGAAAGAACTACTAAATCAGGAGACAAGGTCAAGGGCTCCCCCACGTCCGTGTCCTCCAGCCTTGCCATGAGTCTCTTGCGGCCGTCCTGCATGATCTCGGCCGTTTTGCTTCTGATGAACTTAACACCCATTTCTTGGGCCCGCTTATAGTACTCCTCGTATCCTTTTCCAAAACTTCTTATATCTGTGTAGGCGATGTAAACCTCAGCATCAGGATTTTGCTCGGTCTTTATCATCATGGCATGTTTTATAGCGCTCATGCAGCAGATGCGTGAGCAGTACGGGTTGTATTTTTCGTCCCGAAAACCAACACATTGAATCATCAGGTATTTCTTGGGTTTTTTACGGTTAGAGGGTCGGAGGACTTCTCCTTCTGTGGGGCCTTGTGGGTCCATGATTCTGGCGAGCTGCAACTGAGTTATCACATCGTCATAAATACCGAAGCCGTATTCCTTTACATCACTTGGATCGAATTCCTCGGAGCCTGTGGCTACAATTATGGCCCCGATCTTAATTCGTCTTTTTCGCGGTTTTTGTTTGAAATCCACGGCATCTGCAGGACAGACCTTACCGCACACACCGCATTTGTTTTTGATGAGTTTTATACAGTTTTTTTCGTCTATAACATAAGCCCTTGGCAGGGCCTGGGGAAATTGCAGGTATATAGCCTTTCTATTACCCATGTCCATATCCCACTGGCTTTTTACCTCCACAGGACATTTTTCTGCGCAATCTCCGCATCCCACACATTTTTTTTCATCCACAAATTTCGGTTTTTTTTCCACCACCACATCGAAATTCCCTATGTAACCTTTCACATCCACAACCTCGGAATATGTCAGAACCTCGATATTGGGATTTCGCGCTACATCGGCCATCTTGGGAGAAAGAATGCACATGGCACAGTCATTTGTTGGGAACGTCTCCACAAGCCGGGCCATGTTGCCTCCGATCGAGGGCTCTTTTTCTACGAGGTAGACCTTGATTCCCATTTCGGCTACATCGAGGGCGGCCTGGATACCTGATATTCCCCCACCGATCACCAGCACAGCCTGCTCGACCGGGACTGTCATTTTGCCAATGGCCTCAAGCCTTTTCGCTCTGGCAACTGCACCTTTCACGATATGCTTGGCCTTTTCGGTGGCCTTCTTTGGTGTGTCGTAATGAACCCAGGACACGTTCTCCCTGATGTTGGCCATCTCAAAATGAAATGGGTTCAAACCTGCTTCCGAAACCGC
>CP070739.1:1297721-1317110 GCA_020347705.1 Methanomassiliicoccales archaeon
ACATTAAGCGTAGAGTTTGTACCCGAGGAGGGCATCGTAAAGCCCTCTGCTCCGCTGGTGTTTATAACGGACCAACTCACTATTATGTCTTCGACATAGCCTATGGTACCATTGAAACCTGCGGCGTAACCTTTTACGGTATAACCGACGTCCACCGTGTTTGGCTGAATCTCGTTTTCACCTGTTCCTTCTGATCCCACGATTCGAATATAATTCACCTCAGGAGGATTGATTGTAAAATAAACCTCGTCTACAAGACCGCCACCATCTTCTGCTCTCCAAGTGGCTGTGCCCTCGAAAAAGCCTGAGTAGAAAACAGAACTGGTAGCAGGACCTGTTGGATTTGTAGAGGAGTTTGCCAGGCCTCCCAGAGTAACAGACCAATCCACAGCTATGTCATATAGATAAATCGAACTGTTGTACGCGGCCGCATAACCTCTTAGCTGCGTCCCGACATCAATGAAACCATTTGTTATTTGGAAGCCTTGGCCCCCTGATTGGGACATTATCCTGATATTATCCACTGTGAGCGCTGCTGTGTTTCCGAAACAGTAGATCTGTCCATCATTGGGACTGGTACGCCGAGAGCCCACGTACACCTTTCCATCCGAGACAGCAGGAGAGGAGTACACATTGCCGTATGTATTACCTCTCCAATAATACTCCTCCGATCCAAAGGTCTGACTCATATTGACGCAGTAGAGATAGTTGTTCGTAGAACCGATGTACAATCTATCGTTGGTAATGGCCGGGGACGACCATGTTGCTCCAATACTAAGCTGCCAAAGTATCGTGGCCGATCCTGCATTTGCATCAAAGCAGTAAAGGTAGCCATCTGCAGAACCTACGTATATCCTGTTATTATAGTAACCAGCCGAAGAAAAGAAACTGGTGGACCAAGTGGGATCGTACCTCCATATGAAAGACAAATCAGTTGCGTCAAGACAATAGAAGTGGCCGTTCGAGGGAGCGTCGGAGTAACCATTCCCAATGAAAACCCTGCCGTTTGCTATAACAGGTGATGAAAAAATACAATTTCCAGAATTATAGGAATAGTCTGCAACTGCGGTACTTGTTGGTTGTATTTCAGCTACCTTATACACGTACCCGTTGCAAGCGCCGATATACACATAACCATTATAAACGGCAGGAGCGGCATGTGTTCCATATGGACGAGACCCTCCTGGGGGTGTATAAAAAGTCCAAGCCACGGTGCCATTTTCTTGATAGATGGAGTATACATAATCGTCGCCACAGCCCACATAAACCTTATCGTTGGCCACCGTAGGTGTACCGTCACCATAATTAGGACTACCTGGGCCTAGGTGTTCCACTGTCCATTTGATGGACCCGTTATTTTCCCAAAGGCAGTAGATCTTATCAGCAGCGAAAAATACATAACCATTTTCTACTGCCGGAGAGGAGGTAAGACCGTATCCGCCTTGGATTGAGCCTTCTGTTAAGGTTCTCCAGGCTAATGAACCGTTATTTGCGTAGTAACAACTCATATAACCGTAATTTGAAGGGGCCCTACTTCCAATGAATACCTTACCGTTCACCACGGCCGGGGAGCTGTAAGTCCAATCTGCCGTCGAACTGTTCCAAATCACATCAGCGGTTGCAGGGCCAATATCAACTGTATAACTTGAATGAACCGGATCGTAGAGGTGCATAGGCCAGGGTGTACCTGCCCTTGTGGGAGTGTTGCTCCGGGACCCAGGTTCAATAAATCCCTCATTTTCGTTGGTCGGATTATCTAATATATTGTTAGGGTGATGAATCCTCAACAAGCCGCTTGTCATCAATAAGGCAGCCGCTACAATCAAAGCAAGTATCCTGAGGTAGTACACCTTCAAATCGTTCACCCACTCCTTAACTTTCTTGTTAATTTATGCCTTTTTATGCGCGTATGATTCGAATGATATAAATATTTTTTCGGATGGTTTTCAATCTTGGAGATACCATGAAGACAGATTAAATATATAATTCACAATCCTCTGTTGTGTGAATCCAATAACCGCACCCAGGATACATGAGGTCATTAGGCTCCAAAGGCTCTTCCCTTTCCATGGTTGTATTGTAAAATTCAACCCAATCGAAGCTGCCCAAGATAGAATCCAGGGCATCGTCTCTGGTTTGGATGAAAAGTGAGGGATAACCCACCAGATTCCATCCTGTTTTCAAGGATATCTGGACGTTGGTTTGAACCTTTCCGGCCACCACCAGATTATCTGGATTTATCATATTGATGTAATATCCTCTTTCATGGGTGATTTCAATAACATCATTGAAATTGGCGGGTTTGTCCTTGTGCCAGTGAAGCCAGGGCCTCGATCTGCCTGCATGATAACCTTGAAGAGCAGTGTAGTTTCCATCCACGGTCTGCAGAACATTTTCCCTTGTGACATCACTTTGCACAAGAGGAACCGATATCAAGTTCCAGCCTTGTGCAAGATCATATACGACCTTGCCTACCTTATTCACATTTTGCTCCTCGTTGTTTAAAGTATCGTTGGCTCTAACGATATAGAAATAATCGTTCGGATCCCCATCACCTGCATTTTCGTCGATCCAATCATGGGTTGAGGAGCCGTCCGCGAAAATCCAAGCCGCAAACTCATAATTTCCATCAGGACCTGTGATGGATTTATAAACAGTGTACCCCGCCACATCAGAGTCTCCGCCTCCATCGTCCAAAGAAGCATTCCAAGATAAGGATACATTTTTACCAAAAGAGGCCAGATTGGCCTGTAGTCCTGTTGGTGGTGCAGGTGGGGGATTGGAGGGTTCAGCGCTTCCAAAACAGAATATCCCTCCTCCGCTTCCCTGGGTGCCCACGTAGACCTTTCCATCAGAGACCGCAGGAGAAGAATCCACATCGCCAAATGTGTTACCTCTCCAGTAGTAGTTCGGGGTCAGTGGCTGGGATAGATTGAAGCAGTACAGATAATTAGCCTTTGAGCCGATGTACAATCTTTCGTTGGTTATTGCGGGGGAGGACCAGGTTTCGCCTATATAATACTGCCAATGTATTGCAGGTGGAGACAGATCTGCCATGGCATCGAGGCAATAGAGGAAGCCGTCCCTGGAGCCGAAGTATATTCTATCGTTGTAAAAACCTCCTGAAGAAAAGAAACTCGTTGGAGATCCTGGATAGAACTCCCAGATCAAGGATAAATCGGTGGCATTCAGACAGTAGAAGCGGCAGGTATCCCTCAGTGCGTCCTCATAACCACAGCCCATAAATACCCTTCCGTTGGCCACCACAGGTGACGAGTATGAGGCATATAACATCCGGAAAGAGTGGTTCGCAGAGGCGATAGGTGATGGTTGAGTTTCGTTTATTTGATAAACCCAACCGTCACAGGCCGATAAATATACAAGACCGCCTACCACCGCGGGGGCCGCATACAGTCCCCAGTTATTCTCACCTGAACCCGATGTCTGGAAAGTCCATATCACATCCCCTGAGTATTGGTCGATACAGTAAAGGTTCCAGTCGCTTCCGGCAATAAATACCTTGCCGTTGGCCACGGTAGGTGTACCGTCACCCCAGTTCATCCACGGTGTGTCCACAAACCATTTGACGGTGCCGTTGTTCTCGTAAAGACAGTATATCCCATCCCCGCCAAAATAAACGAAACCGTCGGAATATGCAGGTGACGAGGTGACACCATAATCTCCGGGTACAGGATTGTAAGTGGGCGTCCGCCAGGCGGGTGTGCCGTTGTTTTCATAATAGGCGTTCATCCCATTACCGCCACCGATAAATACCCTTCCGTTGGCCACTGCAGGAGAGCCGTATGTAGTGCCTCCTGTGGAATTATCCCATAAAATTTGGTCGGATACGGGGCCTGAATCGGTGGTGTAACTCGTATGACCAGGATCATGAAGATGCATGGGCCAGGGGGAACCGGCCTTTGTGGGTCTGTTTAAAATGGGATCAGATGCTAAATCGGTCTTGCCATCGCCCTGCTCATCATTAAAAGTCAATTGAGATTGATATAAGATTATCAGATTACCGACAATTAACCCCGCCACAATAACTACAGCAAGTGATTTGAATCGATTCATCTCCATACCATTCGCCCACTCCGTTACTTTCTCGTCTGTGATTATAGATATATGTGTTGAATTATATAAATAATTTGTTGGACGATTTGCGTATTCATCAAATAACGATCGGCATTAATAAAAACCAACACTATCCTGCATTTTTTCTCCTCTTTTTTCCAAATAACCAAACCAGAACCACCATTATCGCGGCGACCCCGATCAACTGGTAGACAAAAAAGGGCTCCTCTGGTTGAATACTAGTTTCATCTTCAGGATCGAATTTCATTATTTCATCCGAATATTCGGCCCCTGACTGCCCGCCAAAAACGATGGCATGATCATCGATCCAAACGGCCGAGGTGCGCTCCCTTGCAGAAGGAAGTTTCTTGCTAAAGACCGATAAAGAATCGGAAGCAGGTTCATAGCATAAAATCTCATCCACCACTGAACTTTCGTTCCGTCCGCCGAAGATTAAGGCCTTTGTTCCACTCCACGCTGCTGAGGTGTGATATATCGGCTCTGGTAAAACCGCATCCATTATCTCGATTTCTCCCTTTTTTGTATCAAACCTTAGGATTTCGTCGTATATGGTAGTTTTATTTCTTCCTCCAAAGATATATGCATTGCCTTTATCCCACACAACCGAGACTCCTGCCCTTACACCTGGAAGTAAAACATCGGTTACGGTGATGTTGCCATCGAGAGGATTGTATCTGATTATCTCAGGATGAAATATCTTATTCTCATCATGGCCCCCGAAAATGTAAGCATACTGCCCGTCCCAGAATGAACCAGGGCCCTGCAGGCCCCAGGGAAGTTCGGTACTCATCTTTGTAATCTCAGATGTGACGGGATCGAATTTGAGAATCTCCCTGGTGCTGATTCCTTCAAAGTTGCCTCCGAATATGTAGGCGCAATCACCATCCCAGACGGCCGTGGCACCGTCCTTTGGGGTGGGCAGTGTGGTGTCGATTGCATAAGCCGTGTTGGTGGATGGAGAGTATTTGACGATTGTGTCCAGGCCTTTGGTGCCGTCTTTGCCTCCAAAAATGTACGCATCACTTCCATCCCAGACGGTCGAAGCCCTGTAGATTGGCATGGGTAAGGTTCCTATTACGGTGATACTGCCTGATTCGGCCTCGACATATGAATCGTAAAAAACGACGAAGTTGGATAACAGTATGACCTGGATTATCATTATAAATGAAATGATTCTTCTCATTTTTTCCCTACCTCACACCTTATTGTATTCGACATTATTTAAAATACCACCTCCGCCCTCACCATCTCTAAGAAGGCCTCGAGCCTCAGCTTGATCTGCTGGTAATCCCCCATTTCGTACTCGCTTTCGATGGTGAACATTGGGATTTCAGCTTCCTCCAGGATCCTTTTGATTCGCGTGGCATCCAAGGCATTCAAGTGGCAGCCTTTCAATACATGGAAAATCACTCCATCCACGCGAAATTCCTTTATTCTATTCAACAGGTTGTCGTCTCTTTCGAGGTTCGGGGAAAAACAAGGGCATGTGCATGGATAAAGGTACCTCTCAGAAACGGCATCTATCATACCCCGCATGGTGTACTCGTCCACAACAACAGGATTGGTAAGTGCGCGGGTTGCTGAGCACAGCTCATCCACCACGATGAGAGCATTGCTCTCCTCTATGATATCAGGTATTTTCCAATTGGGCCAAATCACTGGTGATCCTGCCAACATGATTCTTGGGACGTCTTCCCGAACCACGCTTTTTCCCTCCTCTTTCATCTTTTTAAGCTCTGCAATCAACTTGTGAACGTTCTCGGTCCATCTTCTGATATCATCGTAATTGGTAAGCTGGGCGATCATAAGGGTGTCCCGGCCCCACAAGACATCGGCCTCCCTCCTTAAATCTGTCAATTCCCTCCACGCAGAATAGGCCCGTTGATAAATTTCTATGCTGTTTTTAAGGTCATTTTTCTTGATCTTTTTTCCGGTTAGAGCCTCCAGTTTGTCCATTAGTATCCCAAGCTCTTCGGCCCACTGCTTGCGGTTCACCTCCCCGGCCTTGATCTTTGGCACGTTCAGCATGAGTACGGGTAAAAAGTCCTGCAGGATTTCCCCTAATTTGAGTTTTGCATCGCAAGGTGTGGGTGCAACCAACAAATCGCACATGGAAAGATAGGGTGAGGAATCAGTCATCTCAAGGCCCAATGTTGATTTTACAAGGGGGCATAAACCCGCGTCACCGAGGATCATGTTTGCGGGACCCGTGGTTTCATGAAAACCGCTGCAGAACCTGATGGGAAGTGCACCCGAAGCCGCAATTATTTCGTTGGGTGCGAACATACAGAGAGACCCAACAACCTTACCACCACTATCTTTGAATTCCCTGACCTCCTTTTCCCTTCGCCCATAGAACCTGGCGATATCGTCGAAATATGCCATGGACTGCGCTCTGACGGGTAAGGATTGCAGTTTTTTTAGTTCGTCCTCTATCATTGACTTCATGCCTGATATGATCTGATTTCTTTTTGTTGCTGTATCCTCAAGGATTCTTGTTGTCACGTATCTTCTTTTAACGGCCGCTAGGCCTGAAATCCTCTTCGAATCAATCTCCTGCTCTTTTTTTTTGCCACCCAGCAAGCTCATTTCACCACCCCTTTGACATTCCTTGAATAAGGATATTTTGACATTGTTAAGGTTTTGTTCAAAAACTTCACGCTCAAGCACCCGTTTTCAGGACAGAGCTCAACGCATCTGTAGCAGTGAATACAGGTGGGATTTGTAACATTGTCCAACTCCTTTTCTTCATAGATCTCTTCGATATCCATTGGACATGCTCTTAGACATACCCTGCATTTCGTGCATTTGGTACCGTCCTTTTCAATGGAAACAAGGGCCTTCCTGTTTAAGAGGGACATCATGGCTCCGGCAGGACAGATTCTGCACCAGAAATGCCTGACTTTAAAGGAAAGGGCAATGATTGCAAGAGCGATTATCAGGCCAGGCAACGGTATTGCGGCATCCCAGGATTCCCAACCCAGAACCTGTTGAAGAAAGATGGTAATCGGCCTTGGCGGTGCCACCATCTCGAAGGGAAGCTCGGCCCTTGAGAAGAAGTTGTTCATCCCCAAAAATGTAACGCCCACGGCAAATGAAATAAAGGAAATCAAAAATAAAATGACATATCCGGTTTGATTGAGCACCAAAACGGCCTTGGGGGAAACCTCGGAGTACGGGATACCCAGTCTTTTTCTAATCCTGAGCAAGATATCCTGAAGAAATCCCATGGGACATAGCCATCCGCACCATACCCTGCCCAATACAATTACCAGTAAAATGAATATCACAAGTGGAATAACGATGGTCACATAGTAGGATTCCCATCCACTGGAAAGCCGCGACTGAATCTGGTAGAGGAAGCTGGTTGTGGGATTGTATATCAAAAACCTTGTGGAGAGATTGGGCCAGAATATGTTTTTTGTCCAAGGTCCGCTGCTGAAATAAGGCACTCCAAGGAGTGCGCTGGAGAGCACTAAAAGCCAAGCGGTTTGAGCGATGATTCGCCACTCTGTTATTTTTGGTCTTCTCATTTTATTCACTTCACGTATGTATGGAGCTCCACATCATGACCTTCAATATCGTGTAAATTCCTATTGCGATGAGAATCGCCGCGCCCATAATTTTCAATACAATTTGATACCTTTCGAATTTTGACAGAATATCGGCGGACAGATAACCGATTATGGGATATACCGTAGATACCGAGGCGTAGACAAGTATGAGAAGGATGGATGATGGAAAGCCCACGGCAACGAGAAGCGGGGCCAAAACCACGATCTTGGCGCATGGAGTCGCACCCCGAAGCACTCCCAGGATGAAGCCGGATCTTTTTTCTAGAGCCCTGTGTTTTCGGCATCCAGTCTTTAGCCTATGAGAACTTCCTTTACATCTTCCTTTTCTGGGAAGTGCCACAAATAATGAAAGAATGGAGAATACGATATGATTGCTGGGATACCTTCCTTCTCTTGCTTTGGAATGTACAATAATATTCTTATTTTTCTTAATGTGTTTGAGCAATTCGAAGAGACCGAAAAGGATAGTGGAGATTCCGAAGATCAACAGAATGACTGGCATGGCATCTTGGGCCGCGAACCTCAGAAGGGAGATTACAGAACCTAAGACCATCAAACCCAGGAATCTTCCCAATATGAACCACCTTCCCACGCTTCTTTCTTCGGAAGATGTACCAAAGGACATGAAAATGCATGTCCAGGCATTACCAAAGGATATCCCGATTACGGCCGCAACCACAACTTCCAACAGCATGGAATTTCCCTCATCGAATTCCTCTTTTCGTATCCACCTTCAGTTTTCTCTTGGGTTTTTTATATTTCAGGAGCAAATTGATATTGATCAACGTGATGACAACCAAGATAATAACAGCAGATTGCAATGCAATTTCCATGGTGTCTGGCTCACCAAGTTTGAACTCGATCTCGTGGGTCTTTCCGTCGATTATGTATATATGAGGGGATGTATAGGCAGAGGTCCAATCGGCCTTGCCTATGTAACCGCCTTGAGAGGCGATGATCTCAGTCTCCCCGTCCAAGTCCACATCCACGAGTTCAATACCTAAAATGTCCGTGCCCAGCAGAGGGCTTTTCCATTCCACCTCATGGGTCGATGCGTCAAATATCCATATATAACCTGGTTGGTTGCCCACCACGATCTCAGCGATACCGTCTGAGTCGATGTCCCCCACATCCAGTCCATAGGCCTTTGGTCCGATATCCTCGCTGGCCCAAACCTGCTCATAGATGGGAGGATTCCCTGTGCCTTGTGAACTTGCAGCACCTACATATTCGAATACAAAGCAGTAGCCTTGATCGTATCTGTATCCGTTTGCTGCGATTATCTCCTTTGTGCCATCATCATCAGTGTCATATGTTGTAAGCCCTATTACATCGCCGTCCAAATCCTCGCTCTTCCATTCTAAACTATATTCTCCCCCTTCATAGCCATATATGTAGATGTAACCCTCACCTGCGGTTTCACCTAGAGAAACTCCGCTTCCGAAAATGATCTCGTTCGCACCGTCATTGTCAACATCCTCGATTTCAATCCCACGATGTCTCGAGGATATAGGTCCTATCTTATCCTCTAGTTCATGTGTCGTTCCATCATAGATATAAACCATTGCCCAAGGATAGTCTGTCTTATAACCTGTACCTATAACGATTTCCAATCCCAGGTCATCATCCGTATTGCCTACGGCAATGCCATGTGCGTCCCTCACCAGCTCACCGCTTTTCCACTCCAAGCTGCGGGAAACCGCATCGAAGATGTACACGATCCCCTCGCCGTTTCCGGTTATCATCTCATATGTACCGTCAGAATCGCAATCTTCGATCTCAAGACCCCATAATCTCGTGCCCAGATACTCTGAGCTCCATTCCTCGAAATAATCCCCATCTCTGCTTTCGATTATGTTGAGATAACCGTCGTAATTACCCAAAACGATCTCAACATTTTCATCTTCATCAATATCCAGGGCCCTGATTGAATTGAATCTGCCTGGACTGCTGCCCAGATAATCCGAATCTATCTCGGCACTTACATTGGGAGAAAACGAAATTATGGATACCATCATGACGAATGAGAGGCAAATTGCGCACATCTTGGTTCTGAGGGAATTCAAATTCCACATCACCTCCCGCTCTCTTTCAATTTACTGATTATCGGAAACAGAATCAGAGACACACCGACAGCCGCAACTGCGATAAAAATGATGGTGCCGAAAACCCACGACGGTATTTCTTGTTTTTCTTCGACTCCCGCAACACCAAGGGCATAAACCCTTAGTGTATGCTCCTTGCCGGCCCCGGCCGCCAGTCTTTTTCCGTCAGGTGACCACCGCGAGGACATGACAACGCTTTTCGTATCCGCAGATTCTGTAAAGGTTTTTATTATAGTGCCCGTGGTGGCATTTCTAATCTTGAGCATCACCTCATCAACACCTGAGTTGGCGATGATCTCACCATTTGGATGCCAGTGAACGGAGCGAACACAGTTGAACTCCCTCCATAATTCAAGTGGCTCGCCGCTTTTCGCATCCCAGGTCCGTACCTTATAGTCCCTGCTGCCGGAAACGAGCTTCGTATCATCTGGAGACCAAGAAACATCCAGTACTCCGAGGGTGTGACCGAATAGGGCCATTGTGTTCGTCCAGTTGGACGTGCTCCACAGCATGATGGTCATGTCATCTGACGCGGTGGCAATTCGCGAGGCGTCGTGGGACCATTTGATGTTCATCACGGCGTCCCTGTGTCCTTTCAGATTAGCAATGGCAGCACCTGTTGAGAAATCCCATATCTTGGCCATGTTCTCAGCTGAATTATGGATCGCCACCTTATCGGTGCCTGAGCCCGAAGCGATCATGGTTCCGCCTGGTGACCATTCCAAGGTGAGCACGCTTCCCTCATGTCCTTCTAGTATCTTGACAACCTGCCAGGTAGTTGTTTCGTATACCATGATAAGTCTGTTATCTCCCCCTGTGGCCAGGTATTTACCGTCGGGGGACCACGCACTTGTTCTCGTGGGCAAATGCTCCTCGATTTCACAATCCTGTTCTCCATCACATCTGGTTCCAAAAGAAAGTGGATGAGACCCCAGCTTGGTGATTATCGTACCGTTATTCGCATGGAATATCGTGGTCGTGTTATCGAAATAAGTTGCTGATATCATGGTGTTATCAGGAGACCATCTCACAGACCACATTGTGGCGTTATGTCCCTCCCCGTTCTCCCAGAGGAGGGTTAAAGTGGCGACATCGATGGGATCGGCGGGATCCCCTTGGGTAGTTGAGGTGCATACGATCATCAAGAACATCAACAGTGCAGATGTCTTCTTTATCACAGAATCCATTCTAATCCCTAACTTCTTTCTTCATTTCATCTTTCTTCGTTGTCGGGTTTCCTTTTTTTCCTCTTACTACGATCAATATCACATTAACCGCGATGAGGGCTCCGATTGCGAAAATGTATGCCCAATACTTGGTAATTGATAAAACGCTACCACTGCCTATATCCTCATAGGATGAGGAAGGCTCCACGATGAATTGGGCCGATGATTCGATTTCTGGATATCCGGACTTAGTGACGGTTGCATGTAAGGTGACTGTCAGGTTCTCATCCGCATCGGGTGCGGTGTATTTGATTCTCTGAGTGCCGTCGGAAAATGTGCTTGCACCCCCCTGCCAAAGTGTGCCGTGTGTTACATCCACCTTGATAAAGGCCCCCTCCATGGGTTCATCTCTGTACGTTACCAAGAAGGAGATACCCATCACCCTACCCGCCTTGATGGTAGAAAACTCAGGAAGAATCGTAATTTCGATCTCGGCCGGCTCCATACCTCCAACAGCGTATAATGTGCCATCCTTGGAGGTTATGTACACAACTCCGTTGGCTATGAAGGGTGAGGCCACTATCCCCTTCTCAGTTGTGAGGTTCCAGAGCTCTTTACCTGTTGTTTCGTTAAAGCAGTACAGCTTTCCAATGGTTTCCTGGGGCCAGGGAACCTTGATATTAGAGCCCACAAGCACCATCCCGTCCGCAACAGAAGGTGAGGAGCCTCCATCGAAGTCCTTTGTTTCAAAGGACCAGACTATCTCGGATTCGTCTATTACCCCCTCGGCATTGGGATCATTTTCAGGGAGTGCATAGATGTGCCCATATGGCTTGCCCTGGGTGTGGATGAACACAAGACCATCATGGACGGCCGCCGATGAATAGATGTAATACGGTGCCGTAAAATTCCAAATAAAGTCCCCTGTTTCCGCGTCCAGACAGTATAGATTATAATCCTCGCTTCCGATGTACAGCCTGCCGTTGGATATCATGGGCGAGCAATAGATGCCCCGAGGAGATTTAGAGAGATTGGTGGAGAAATTCCAATTCTCTGTGCCGTTTTCGGCCCATAGGCAGTACAGGTTTCCATCAAGCGAGCCGATATAGACATAGGGCCAATTTACAGCAGGACTCGACCAGACATCGTCCTTGACAGGAAAAACCCACTCCATCTCATGGCTTGTTGCATTGACAGCATAAATATTGTAATCAGAAGCACCGAAGAAAATCATATTATTCGCCACAGCAGGAGAGGGCGTTATCTGGGCAAGAGGGCTCGGTGGCGAATAATTCCACAGCTCGTGGCCGGAGTCGGCCTCGATGGCATACAGGTTCGTATCTGCAGAGCCAACATAAACCACTCCATCCACAACCGTAGGAGTGGAATCCACCTCGTTTTTGGTTGTGAAGTTCCATTCCTCATCACCTGTTTCTGCGTCCACACAGTATACCTTCCCGTTTTCGCACCCAAAATAGACCCAATTACCTACAACAACAGGAGATGATTCAATAGGGGCACCTGTATCGAAGCTCCAAAAGAGTGAATTGTTCTCGGGAACAGTGGAATCGAAAATACCTGAATGAAGTATATCACCTCTGAACATGTACGCGCTCCCTTCTTCGTGTGGAATACCAGATAAAAAACACAATAGCAACAATAGGCTGATAGATAATACAAACGATTTTCTCATCTTCTTTGCCCACTCCAAGATATTTATCGGATAATATTCATAAGTTGTATTATAAACTTATCCCCTTTGTTCTCCTTAAGGGCACATGTCATCCCCTCCTTTATTTGGGGGACCTGATGATAAAAACATACTTCACAAGTATATTACTGAAAATAAAAGAAAAACCATGGGAAAGCCCAGAATATCTTGAACTTATTTCATCATTCCTGATGTTCCGCAGGAAGGGCATTGGACATAGGGCGACATCGAAGTATCTGCTTGGAACTGATGGCCACATTTGGGGCAGCTAATTTGCCCCCCAGGTGCAGCTGACTTTTTAGAACTGAATGTCCTTGCCGCTACTATCACCCCGGTTAAAACCGCGCAAATAATAATGATCAATAAAACAAGCAGGAAGAAATCGATATCAAATCCTGTTTCATCTGAAGATGAACCATCTTGGTGATCGATTGTTAGCCGGCCACTATAAGAGCCAGCATTCAGTAGACTGTCATCTGCTTTCACATAAATATAGTAAGATCCTTCTTTTATTTCGGAGGTGTCCCAGTCATAAGATCCCGTATTATCCAAGCCAGATTCTATCAGTGTCATTCCGTTGCTTTCATCTTTATCATTATCGTAATAGAGACTTATCGTAAGGGTATCTTCTTCATCGATGTCTGTGGCACTCCATTGGATCGTGAAAGAATCGTCGGCGTTATCGCCCGAAGGTGAAGAAACCGTCACATCAGGAGCATGGTTGGTGCCTTCAACCTCTGTTGTGAATTTTAAAGTATATACAGAGGACAGGGAGTTACCAGCTGTATCTTTGGCACCAGTGCCAATGGTTACAGTATATTCCGTCGAAAAATCCAAAAGATCAGTTAAAGTTAAGGTGATCGTGTTTCCGCTCCATGTCGGTGCGTCGTAAGATAATGCGGTCTCGATAGCTTCTTCCACAGAGGACCGATCCATCTCCTCGGAAAAGGTGATGGTTATCTCGGTATCGATGGGAACACTGGTCGCCATATTCAATGGATCTGTTATAGAAACCTGCGGTGGTGTTATATCTTTTGTCGTAAAAGACCAGGGATTCGGTATGACATCATCGACAAGGGAATTTCCTGCCAGGTCTTTTGCCTCGGTGACCTCGAAGGTGATTTTTATTCCCTCGGCCAAATCCGTTGAATGCTGGAAGGTGACCTTTTCGCTACTGGTATTCCAGTTAATGGTCCAACCACCGGGATCGGGAGAGCATGTGAACGTCAGTTTTTCAGGATCGGTATCCATAGCCTCATTGAAGGTGACCATGATATCATCAGAGGGATCGATATCAACCTCATTATTGGAGGGGGTTGTCATTGTTATCTTTGGAGGCGTTCCATCGGGTGTTGTTACCCAGACCTCGTTGGAATCGCTGTGATGCCCTGCTACATCATAAATCCTGACCTTGAAATAATAGGTCTGCTCCTCCTCCAATCCAGAGATCGTTGTGTAGTTCTCCAGAGCATTAGTTATATAGGCGCCCTCCAATGTATCTGAGCTCGGAGTAAAACCTGAGGTTTGTGACATATGAACCTCGTAATGATCAAAATCTGTATCGTGGTTTGGGTGCCATTTCAATTTCGTTGATGAATAAGTGGTATCATAAGGATCATGTAAAGCTGTTGACAGGGGGATACAATCCACTGTAGTACAGAATACCTCGTTGGAATCATTATACATTTGCCCTGAGTCCACAACTCTAACCTTGAAATAGTGGGTATTATTTTCCTTTAGACCAGTTACCACATATTCAACAATATTTTGATCTGAAATTGTATAATCCACCATACTTTGGGAGTCAGGATTGAATCCTTGGATGAGGGAGGCATAGATTTTATAATAGGAAAAATCCTCATCCATATTTTGACTCCATGAAAGGGTTGCCGCGCGGTTTGTTATACCGGTAGGATTACTCAGCACCACAGCTGTTGGTCTGTAGTTGATACCAGGGGTATGGGCTTCTAGCACATTCGAGTCTGCAAAATAAGGGCCACCAAGAGCTTGGGAATTGGAATCTCCACTATCACAAACTCGAACAGCAAAATAGTAGGTACTTCCAGCGGAGAGTCCTGTCACATTGTAATTGGTAGTTCCTATATCATTAATTGTGGCAATTAGGGTTCCTCGAACTGGCGTAAAATCGCTGTATGGACTCATATGTACATCGTATCTGTCAAAATTAATGTAATCACTCTGAGTCCAAGAGAGATTGACTGAGTTCATTGTTATTTCAGTTTGTGATAGAAGGACAGAATCTGGGGCACGGTCCTGGCCGTTTGCTACCGTTGTAGTATCGACATCCTCTTCTGAGATCTGATTGTATTTATCGTCGGCTTTGATATGCGTTGTAATCCAAGCATCCTCCCCGGGATTTGCACCTGGTGGAGCCTTGACCCTTACTGTAAATATCACCGTGACAGTGCCTGTTAAAACGATCTCCTCGTTATATGGTATTACACCACCCGATTCATTCAGAACTGCAGAACTCCAACCGGAAGGTTCACCTTCTGAAGTAAATGTAAGCCAGTATTTACTCTTGCATCCAGGTCTCAAGTAGACCTCGATCTCGTAAAGGGTGTATTCCCCCCTATCCGCGTGATTGCTAGAGTCTTTATCTATAATGGTTACTTCAATGCTGAAGCATGCCTCGGTGTTCTCACAAATGACCACGAACGAGACTATTAAAACACACGATATCAATATTACTTCAACTCCTTTTCGAGACATTCTTGCCCCTCCGGTATTTTTTAGGGCGAAGTGAATCCCTTCTCTTATCCCATATTTCATGTGATATGTGCTGTCATGTGACCTTTTTCGGCCTCAATCCAGTAAATTCTTTAAAGTATATTATATTCATTGACATTAAATCTTTCTATTCATTCCCAATTCACGGGTTTAAATACCCTAAAATCGCGATTTCTTTCATGAATAAATCCTGTGGAATCCTTTTATAATAAAAGATACAGGTTGATGATGCCCTGTTCAAGCCAAAATTGTCTATTTTATTATGGTAGATTCGCCACAATTGGGACATTGTGTGGTGGACGTATTTGGATCGAAGGGGGTGAACTGATGATCACAATTCCCGCATTTTACCCTGGGCTGATCCTTATCTTTACGGGACCTGTATGCCATCGCCATGATTAAAATCAAAACCAAGATAATGCATAATATTATCCAGAGTAAAATCCATGGAAAAGTATCATCGTTTTGTGTATCACCAATATTTGTATCGACTTGGCCATCGGGATGATCATCATCAGTTCCTTCGTCACCCTCCCCACCTGTATCAGTGGTATCATCTGTATGATCGATTGTCAATAAACCACTGTAGGATCCCACCTCATTGGTTCCGTCAAAAGCTGTAATATAGACATAATAATTCCCTTTGTCCAGATTACTTGTATCCCAAATATATGACCATGTATTCCCTACATCTTCTTCAATTAAAGTCATCCCATTATCTGGATTATCATCCAAGTCGAAGTAGATATTTATTGTGAGTTGGTCTTCATCTTGGTCTGTGGCAGTCCATATAATCGTGAAAACATCGTGAGCGGTATCACCATTTGGAGATGACACACCAACAACAGGAGCATGATTTGTGGGGTGTATTATTTCTGCTTCTGTTGTAAACTGAAATGAGAATGATTGGGATAGATGGTTTTCTGCCAAGTCCATGGCCTCTGTATCTATAGTTATCGTATATTGGGATGAATATTCCAGGTCTGAAGTAGGAGTTAAGGTGATGGTGTTGCCGTCCCATGTGGGAGTATCATAGGAGAATGAGGTTACCAGAGCATTTTCCACTGAAAGATGGTCCATTTCCTCGGAAAAGGTTATGGAAATTGAAGTTGTGATAGGAACATTTTGTGCGTTTCCCGAAGGTGTGGTGGACAATACTGTCGGGGGTGTTGCATCCTCGGTATCAAAGGACCAAGGATTATCAATATCACCGCTTATTAAGTCATTACCAGCAACGTCCTTTCCCGCCGTAATCTGGCATGTATATGTAGTTAGGCTTTCAAATGAATTGTGAGTGAATGTAATTGTCTTGTCTTGGTTGCTCCATGAACCTTCCCAACCTTCGGGATCAGGGGAGCATGAAAATGTAACACTGCTTTTGTCCATTGCTTCAGAGAACGTGATGGCAACAACAGCATCGGTTGGGACATTCAATGCGCCGTTGATCGGGTTGGTTAAAGTTATCACTGGTGGGATAATATCCTCGGTTTCAAACGACCAGGGATTGGGAACCTCACCTCCAATTAAAACGTTCCCAGCAAGATCCTTTCCGCTGGTGATATGGAACTGGTAGGTTGTTTTACTTTCGAACACATTATGGGTGAATGTAAGGGTTTGATTGTTATTGCTCCACGATTCAAACCATCCCTCGGGATTTGGGAAACATACGAATGTCACACTGTTAATATCCATTTCTTCATTGAAGTTGACAACGATTGCTTTCGTAAGCCCTACCCCGATTTCATTATTATACGGAGATGTGAGAATTATTCTTGGCAACGTGCTGTCGAGTGTGGTTTCCCAAACCTCGTTGGAGTCAGAAAATTGACCTGCATTATCAAAAACCCTTACCTTGAAATAATATTTGGTTTTTTCTTCCAGCCCCAATACAGTTGTAAAGTTTTCTGATATATTAGATATGTCCTTCAGCTTCGTACCCGGACCTAGGATAAAATCTGGCGTTTGCGACATATGAACCTCATAATGATCAAAATCTGAAATCTCGCTCCTGCTCCAGCTCAATTTTGTAGAGGAATCCGAGGTATCGAAAGGATCATCCAATATTATCTGCTCAGGAACAAAATCCAAGGTGGTACAGCTTTCCTCATTGGAATCGCTGTGGAGCCCACCAGTGTCATACACTCTGATTTTAAAATAATATGTGGTATTTTCGTTTAGACCATTAGTAAGGGATTCTAACTGAAGTTGATCAGTGATTGGATCTCCAAAGAGTGTTTCGGCGCTGGGTGTAAAACTTGGTGTTTTGGAGACATGGACCTCATATCGTGCAAAATCATCATCCTCGTTTTCGCTCCAACAAAGATTGGTTCCCTGATTTGTTACATCTTGGGGTTCATTTAGTATAACTGCTGTGGGAGGAAAGTTAAAACCACATGTATGCCCTTCAAGCAGGTTTGAATCAGCGAAATACGGTCCTCCCGGTTGAGGATCGTTATCCCAAACACGAATAATGAAATAATAGGTGCTTTCGGGCGAAAGACCTGTTACCGTATAATCAGTGGTTCCTCTATCAGATATTGTGGCAATTAAGGTTCCTTGGACAGGTGTAAAATCAGGGTCCAGACTCATATACACTTCATACCTGTCAAAAGATGCCAACGGTTCATCGCTCTCTGTCCAAGTGAGGTTGATTGAACTTGTAGTATTACCATCCTCAGAAAGAATAACCGGGTTCGGGGCTTGATCTGCACCGTTTACAGTGGTGGTTGTCAAGACTTCCTTGACTTCATTCTGATTGTATTTATCATTGGCCCTTATATGCATCGTGATGTACGCTTTCTCCCCACCACTAGCAGTGGCAGGTGCTGTGACCTTCATTGAAAAGAGAATGGTAAAAGAACCTTGATAATAGAACTCAGTATTAAAGGGTATCACCAATCCTGATTCGTCCAAAATAACTGTGGTCCATCCTGCTGGTTCTCCAGATGACCAAAAGCTTACCCAATATTCACTCCTACAACCAGGTGAAAAGGAAGCCTCGATCTCATATATCGTATAATCTCCTTTATCTACATTGTTGGTGGTATCATCACAAAAAACAAACCAACTGAAGCATGCCTCAGTATTAACACTGATCACCACAAAAGAACAAAGCAGTGCACCCAATATCAGCATCGTTTTTACCCACTTTTTAGTCATACTATTCCTCCTATTTTTTCCATATTATTATCATAAATGGTTTTGTTATCATAAATCGCCCACTTAATTATACTTTCACGGAATGCGGTTTAATAGCCCATAGACATGTTTAACCCTTTTAAATTAAACCTATAGATATATTTGGCTCCTTATATATATAACTTTTATATGTCTTATATTTTTTTATTATATACAGTATCACTAAATATTTATTAAGTTTTAACTATTAAGTAATTTTACTTTTAAGTATTTGATAATATGTGATTTTATATGATTTCGTGTGACTGTAACAACATTTTTATGTGATTTATAAAAAACCAGAAAAATGAGTGCTCCCCAAAGCTAAAGCATCAGGGTATCCTCACGGGTTAGCAGGTAAATTCAAGCAGAGTCCTTTGAGGAGTCCTCATTTCCTTTGATTCCTTATGCAGCCATCCCAATGGCTTTTTACGATCATCGCGGTGGTGCTTCGATTGTGATTCGGCGATGTAATGTTTGATCGTTTCCTCATTCACCTCACCGATTGGCCTGAAGTATTTTCCCTTCGACCATAGACGGTATCTGTGATACCCCATCAATTCGGGGAAGGCCCTTCTCAATTCTCTGGAACTGCCGCCCTTCAAATATTGCATAACCTGTGCGATCGACTGGGAAGGGCGGATTCCTATAAACAGGTGTATATGGTCTTCCATCACTTCGATTGTATAGATTTCGAATCTATGCCTCTCCGCTATAGAAAAGCATATACTTTCCAATCGCTTTCGGATATCTGCCCTTGCAAACATCTTGAAGCGTTTGTAGGGCACAAGCACCACATGATACTGGCT
>CP070739.1:1317210-1320268 GCA_020347705.1 Methanomassiliicoccales archaeon
AAGGTTGTTGGGATTCCCATTCTACTAATATGGACACTTGTATTTTTAATTATAGGTCAAATTTTTCTTAAAAAAACATCGTTTGGGCGAAGTGTCTTATCAACCGGAGGAAACAAGATTTCCTCATTATTTACAGGCATCAATGTAGATAGGATTAAGATAGCTATTTTTATTATTAGCGGTTTATCTGCTTCTTTTGCGGGAATTCTTTATGCCGGCAGGCTAGAAGGTGCAAGATACACTCTTGGTCAAGCTGATCTATTGCTTGTGATAGCGGCTGTTATTATTGGTGGTACTCGTCTTTCGGGTGGAAAAGGTACTTGTATAGGTTCTGTCATAGGTTCACTAATAATGGGAATGATAGCCAACGGTTTGGTGCTTATGAATTTAAACATAGCGTTGCAGATGGTATTTAGAGGTTTGATAATAATTATCGCTGTATCTTTTAGTTTGAGGGAGAGAAAACAATCATAGCAAGTATTAACTGATACTAAAATAAATAATAAAGACGATAGGAGAAATAATGATTACTCAAATACCTCTTACTGAATATAAGAATAGAATTAATAAAATCCAGGATGCTTTAAAAAGAAGAGATATTGATATTCTAGTGGTATTTGGGACTGATTGCGAACCTCAGAATCTGATTTATCTTTCAAATTACTGGCCACAATTTGAAACAGCTGCTGTTGTAATACCTAATGAGGGAGAAACGGCTCTGGTAATAGGACCTGAATCTGAGACTTTTGCCAGAGAATTCAGTACCATTGAAAAGATTTTTAAGGTCATAGAACATAGGGAGTCTTCGGAGCCAAATTATCCAAATGAGAGACTTGACACGTATAGTGAAATTTTCAATTATGTTTTGAATGGCAAAAAGGTTAAAAAGATCGGCATTTCAGGTATTCAGATAATAGCCCTTCCAGTATATGAAGCTATTGTAAACGCTTCAAAGTCTTCTGAGGTTGTAAAAGCAGATGACATTATGATAAACGTTAGAATGAAAAAGACAGCAAATGAAATAGAGCTTATGAAGCAATCCTCCCGGATAACCCTAAAAGCTTTTGAAGCAGCAATTAATAATATAAAAGCAGGAATGGAAGAAATTGAAGTTGCAGGTTTTATTGCTGCTGAACTATTTAGGAACAAAGCAGAAAATTTTGCCTTTGCTCCATATGTATTATCTGGAAAAAGGACAAATCAAGCAATTAGTAGAGCCACCCATAAAATTATTTTGAAAAATGAACCGATTCAACTCAGTTTTGGTTGTAGATATGGAAATTATTCATCAAGTATCGGAAGACCTTTATCTATTGGTAAAATGCCTGAAAAGTATAAGAAATTAGTGAATATTGGAATTGCAACTCAGGAAAAAGTCTTTTCAACCTTAAAGCCCGGGATCAAAGCTAAAAAAGTATTTGAGACATATTGGGATTTCCTAGTTAGCAAAGGTTTTTCCAATTACTTTTTATACGGTCCATGTCATGGTACTGGAGTGATGGAGTGTGAACACCCATTTTTAGAGTCTGATAGTGATTATATTCTAGAGGAAGGTATGACATTTCAGGTTGACATCTTTCTTGGAGATGATGAGTTTGGCTTAAGGTTTGAAGACGGAGCTTTAATTACATCCAGTGGCGCGGAAGTATTCGTTAATGAGTATCGGGAAGTAATTGAAATATAACTATAGGGAGTGATCTGCCCCAGTTAATTATGTCTCGTCACGCGAGACCGTTCATTTCCCTCGACATGGGAATGAGAGTCCGCGGATCATCCCTGCTGTTCGACTTGGTCATTTTAAAATGACACGTGTAAACTTTGGTATCGAAAGTCCCCCTGTTATCAAGAATAAGTGATGCATGCACAAGTGAACGTCGATAGTTTAATCGTCGTAGGTATGCACCTCGAAGAAGGTGAACCCAAAGTCGACGTTGGTATTGCCGACGCCGAAATTGAACCCGATTCCCGGGCTGCCCGTGTCGAAGGTATCGTCGGTTGCAGATATTACCTCCACTCCATTTATAAAGCCTTTAAGGACATTGCCGAAGATTGTTGCCTCAACCACATCGCCGTCCTTAACTCCGTATTGCGGACCAGTGTGTCTTCGCAGTGAGGTAAAATCTCCGATTTTCCCGTTCCATCTTACGATTTCTGCATAGGCGTTTTCATTCTTGAGACACCTCCAGAATACCTCGTAACCAGTACAACGGTGGGGTGTTATTGTGCTACGCAGGCGTATTTCAACTTCCTGGAAGTATTTCTCCGTCTGATTCCTGCTGAACACCTTCGCCTTTCCATGCTGGTTCTTGCCCCATATACCCGCGAGCACTGCTGTCGGATCATCGTAATCTCCTTTGGGGGTAGCTCCATCCGAGACCTCAAGGTTACCCTGCTCGGCACGACTCTCCGGGATATTCATCCTGCACAACCCTCCGTAGGCCACCCCGGCCTTGACAATGACGTCGGTCAAGTCAATCCCATCCTTTTTCCCGTTGATCCAGATCCCTCCTTCCGAGATTGGGTCCTCGTCGTGCCGGAATCTCGTGATATACGACCTCACAGATACAGTTCCAGGTCTCTCAGCGTCCACGGGTTGTTCTTTCATGATCCCTCCCTCCAACATAAATGCATTATAAAACCTCTGAATACAAGCGTGTGTATTTTAGTACCAAGACTGGCGTATGTCAAGCAAACGAATTAAATTGATAGTAATTTTTATGAATTGGGATTCGACGATTTTAAGTACGCTCGCCGCGAGAAGCCCCCGATTCACTCATTGTTGATTTTCGACTGCTCTTGTCAATCGGAAATCCTGACCCTCTCGTTGCATGCTACCCGGATGTTGATATTTTTCCAAGAATAGAGATTTCTCACAGTTTTTGAAAATAGGGATGGGTAGTTATCAGACATAGGGATTTCTTCTTCCATAGCTGTGAAAAGAAATGAAAATTACGAGGCCTTCAATACACCCTCATCGAATAGTAGGGCATCGTTTCTTTTCAGGTATAAAAGTATATGAGTCCACTATATTCCACCAAGGGATTCACCGGCAGGTATG
>CP070739.1:1320368-1324878 GCA_020347705.1 Methanomassiliicoccales archaeon
ATATAGATGGATTTACCCGTCAAGAAGCCGCTACCTTAGTTATAAATTTGACACAAGATTTAGATGTAATTTGGAAAAACATGAATAAAACCTGTAAAAACTTAATAAACAAGGCGATGAGACAGAAAATTGTAGTTAGATTGAGTGAAAATTATGAAGAATTTTATAAAATGCTCACTCGATTTAGAAAGAAAAAAGGCCTTTCAGGCTTGATAGAACGATTTGATGTCATTAGGAAATATGGTACCTTGTTTGTTGCAGAATTTGACAGGAAAACTCTTGCTGGCAATATTTATTTGGAGGATGATAATAACATAAGATGGTGGATTGGTGCGTCAAAGCGCCTGGATGTGGATAAAAATATGCAAAAAATGATAGGTGATGCGAATCGATTATTAATTTGGGAGGCCATGAAATATGCTAAAGAAAAAGGTATAAAAGAATTCGACATGGGTGGATATTATACTGGTGGGGATAAGAATGACCCAACATATACTATAAATATCTTCAAGCAAGGCTTTGGGGGAGAATTAACCATGTACTATACATATGAAAGGGATTATTCCAAAATTCATCGATTTGTTGGAAAGTTCTTCAGATTAAAACAGGCGTTATTTTAGTCGACCTAACGATTACCTTGCAGAAGTGAGGAAAAAGATCCAGAAAAAAGCCCTAATTGCCGCAGCAAATAAGCTAAACATGATTCTATCTCTCTTCATAGGATGGGCAGACTTTAATCCTCCCATTGCCAATATAGAACTTACCTTTATGGTCCGGGTTAGGTACAAATGCTTTGTTAAAAAAGGCCATGGCCCTGGAATCTATCTGAAAGCTTAACTATATGGCGAATACCTTGATTTTTGAGTAGAAATTTTTTGTTTAGTTGACGAAGGAGGAATCAAAGCCCTTTTTCTAAATTCTTATAAACAAGCTCACTTAAAATCTTTTAATCAGCAGTCCACGAAGTTAAGTTTCCAGCTTTAATATTTCACTCCTTACTTTTATCTCCTAACTATCCACAGAAATAGGAAATATGGTAAAAAGAGGATTTGATATAATTCTGTCCTTTATTGGACTCATATTCTTGTTTCCCTTCTTTATTATTATTGCCATCTTGATCAAGCTTGACTCAAGGGGGCCTGTATTTTACCTTTGCGATCGGATTGGGAAAGGTGGGAAAGCTTTCCGGATGTATAAATTCCGAACCATGATTGAAACTCCGGTACAGGTGGGAGCGATTGTCTCCCCACGAGGGGATGTGAGGGTTACAAACTTTGGCAGAATTCTAAGGCGAACAAAGCTCAATGAGCTACCGCAGCTCTTCAACATCCTGCAGGGGGAGATGAGCTGGGTGGGTCCGCGACCCGAGGATCCCGATTTGGCTGAACTGTATCCCCAAGAGGCACGGGTGCTCTTCTCAGTCAAACCCGGACTTGTGGGGCCCGCTCAGACCGTTTATCGCAATGAGGAAGACCTGTATCCGGAGGGCGTTAATCATGCGGATTATTATATCAAGCATATTCTTCCTGATAAATTAGCATTGGATCTTGAGTACGTGGCTCACCCCACTTTATTCAAAGATTTCAAATATATTCTACTCGCCTTCAAAGAGACAATATTTGGTGCTATCAGTCGAAGGCATTTTTTTGAGAACCGATCCCAGATCTATCTTTTTTCCCTGGATATACTTGCTACCTTCATATCTTATTTGCTTGCGATGCAACTGCGATTTGAGGGAAGCATTCCGCCCGATGTTTGGACCATGTTCTTTGGTGTTTTTTATATTTTATTGTTTTTCAGAATCTCCTGTTCTATTTGCTTTGGTCTTTATGGTGTTCTCATCCGATATCTGAACGTCTATAATTATATAAGTGTCGGAAAGGCAGTAACGGTTGGTTCCATACTCACGGTTGCGGCCCTTTATCTTGTAGGTTACAGGTCTTTTCCGAGATCCATACTAATCATAGACTGGCTTTGCATTAACACATTCATGATTGTTACGAGGGTTTCAATCAAGCTGCTTCGAGAAAAATTCTACCAAGAAAAAAACCACAAAAAAAGGCATGTCTTAGTTTATGGGGCTGGCGACAAAGGAAATTTGGCCGCTACCCATCTGAAGGACCATGCGAGCATCATTGGATTCCTCGATGATGAACGGTCGAAGAGAAACAAAAAGATCCAACAGTATCGTGTAATTGGGGGACGATATGATATTGAGGTCCTCTCCAAGATCTACCATATTGACGAGGTGATCATCGCCATATCCGACCTTGATGATTTGAATCTCAGCCATATTATCTCCCTCTGTAACAAAGCATCTGTGAAGTACTCGATCTTTACGACTCCAATTGATTCTTTTGCTGATCGGATGCGCGAGGATTATATCCGGACTCGCAAGATCGCCCAATGGGTTGGGAGCCAGGATTTTCAGTTAGATATGGCCCAAGTCGAACAGAAATTCCGCGAAAAGGGAATTCTCTTGATCGGTCCTTCCAGCGTACTTGGTTTGGAGCTCCTGAAGTATCTTGCGCCCTTGAATCCTGGACAGATCGCCATTCTTGATCGATACGAATCTTACCTCAATGAGACATTCATGAGGGCCCTGGCTTTTCTACCAAAGGAAATGGTGAGACCTTATCTCTCTTCTGATCCGATGCATAGGGCTGTGGGAAAGATCCTTCTTGGCCCTAATCCTCCTGAGATGATTTTTTACATGGGGACACGGAAATATCTGTCATCCATCGATCTGGATCCCCTCTCGATAGTCAAGGATAACATTTTGAACAGTTGGGACCTTCTCCAGATGCTTAGGTCTATTGATGGCCAGCTTCTCTTGATGGTGTCCTCTATCGGTGCAGCGCACCCTGCTAATTTTGTGCAGGCAACCCTCCGTTTGGCCGAGCATTATCTCCAAGTTCATGAGAAAGGTTCCAATACAAGCAGCGCCGTCGTTCGCTTGTTGGATCTTGTGGAAAATCGAGGTTCCATTCTCGACAGAATACAGCAGCAGATAAGAGACGGAGGAAAAATCATCCTGAATCATCCAGCGGAGGAACGGTACTTTTTCACCGCCTCATCGGCGGCAAAATTCATTTTGCTTACAGCATCCCTAGCGTTTGACGAGAGAAACGAGATTAACTACGGCATTTACATACCGGCTTTAAACGGAAAGGTCAAGATTGTGGATCTAGCCAGGTTGATTATTCAAGACTACGGACTCGATCCGGACAAAGACCTTGAAATCGAATATATTGCCTCGGATAGCTTGGAAGAGTGGAAAGAGTCGATAGAGCTGGATGTGGAAGGAGTTCAGGATACAGCCTATGATCACATCAAAAGGATCATATCCCCCTCCCTCCTTGCCCATGAGGAAGTTGTAGAGGACATTGAGACATTTAGAAAACTAGTTGCAGGGAAGGATCGGGAAGCTTTGATTAAGAAGGTGGGTGAGGTAATGAACAGAATTCGGGCTGTGGAACAAGATGAAAAGAGCAGACTCATAGCTGTCTGAAAGATGCACGATCGGGGAAGTGAGGCAACCTTCATGGCTGATGGCTGATAGTTCACACTAGACGAGAAGATGCAAAATACAGGTTTCAAAATGGAAAGTAAAGTTCATCGATCATGGCCGATCGCTGATAATCGTTTCAACTGAAATGAATTAACAAATTAATAACGAAACTTATTCCACCTTCGAGAATGTGCGCGTGGGGCAAAATGTGAGAATCAAAGGAGCCAAAGTCCTGGTGACAGGAGCAGGAGGATTTATTGGGAGCCACCTGGTAGAGGCCTTGGTAATAGAAGGGGCTTCTGTACGTGCCTTTATCCGGTATAACTCCAGAGGTGATATAGGTTTACTCCAGAAATTACCAAATGAGATAAGACAACAAGTAGAGGTTTTTACCGGTGACCTTAAAGATCCTGAGGCAGTCAGGCGCTCAGCGGACGGATGCCAGATCGTCTTTCACCTAGGCTCACTTATCGCTATTCCATACTCTTATGTTAACCCCCTGGATTTTGTACAGACTAATGTGCTTGGTACCGCTAATGTGCTTAATGCAAGTTCGACAGATTATGTTGAAAAGATAGTCCATACCTCAACCAGCGAGGTATATGGAACCGCCCTTTACTGCCCCATAAATGAGAGACACCCCCTTCAAGCCCAATCTCCCTATTCTGCCAGCAAGATAGCTGCTGATAAGCTAGCCGAGAGTTATTATAGGTCGTTTGATTTGCCAGTGGCCATTGCACGGCCCTTCAATACTTACGGCCCACGGCAGTCTGCCAGGGCAGTAATACCCACCATAATTCTCCAGACCCTAAACGCAAATCAGGTAACGTTAGGTTCGCTCTATCCCACAAGGGACTTCACATTTGTAGAGGATATTGTGAGAGGATTGATCTCTGTGGCAAAGTCGCCAGACTCCGTTGGGGAGACTGTGAATCTGGGTTGCGGAAAAGATATATCCATAAGTGACATTGCCCAGAAGATATTCTCTATTGTGGGAGA
>CP070739.1:1324978-1328720 GCA_020347705.1 Methanomassiliicoccales archaeon
GCTTTCCCCTGTAATCAAAACAGGTACGTCGCTTCCGGCATGAAGCTCTGCCTCTTTCAGGATCCTCAATATTTTCCCCGACCCTGTAACAATAGCCTTGAAGGCCTCAACGTGTCCCAGTTCGGGGAGGGCCTTGCGTTTACCGCGATCCAGAATATCTACTAGCCGTCTCCTTTCCAGGGCAGGCGTAACCGCCTCGACCAGATCTTCTTTTGAAATCGGCTTCACGAGGTAATCATAGGCCCCTTTTTTCATGCACTCAACTGCAACCCTTGCCTCATTTATCGCCGTAACCATGAGGCATTCGGTATCTGGGCTGGTATTTTTTATCACCTCCAGCAGCTCCACGCCATTCTTCCCTGACATGTTTACATCGATCAAAGCGATGTCAAATGAGCCCCCTTCTTCAAAAAGAGCAGCCGCTTCGTAGGGATCACTCTCAAGTCGCACATTTCTGAAACCAGAGGAGATCAATCCCCTCCTGACGCTATCTAGGAAATCCCGTTCATCGTCGATGACGAGTATGGTGTTATCCATTAGCGCACCTTATTGGGGGAGAACTTGTCTCCTAACCGGCAATTTAATAGCTGAGAACTGTTGATTTTTGATCCGCCTGTGGTTCGCATTGTTTAAAATGATTCTGAAGGTGCTGCCTTTCCCCGGCTCACTGTCCACCTCGATGCGACCACCCAGTTCTTCAATCAGGGTATGAGCAACAAAAAGACCTAAACCGGTCCCCCGCCCAGGCTCCTTAGTACTAAAGAGCGGCTCAAATACCTTCCCCCTTACCTCCTCATCCATACCACACCCATTGTCACTCACCTCGATAACCACACCATCCCCACAGGTGTCTCCCCGCCTTGCCCTGAGCCTTACCCAAGAATCCTCATTTTCGGCCGCCTGGCCAGCGTTGATCAGAAGATTGACCAAAACCTGCTCCAAGGCCTGGGGATCGGTAAAGATCGGACAAAGATCCCCATCAATATCCACCTCAAAGGATTTGACCATCCTCTGTACATGACAACGGCAGACGGTAACCCCCCTCTCAATCACCTCCTTGAGTTCAACCCACCGTTGTCTCCCCTTATCACCCCTTCTGACAAATTCCCCCAAGTCCGACACGGTGGCGCTGATCCGGTCGGAAGCATGTTCAAGGTTACCCAGAAGGCTAAAAAGATCCCCACGGAATTCAGGATAAGACATGCCGAATAACTCAAAATCACCATTTCTCTCAGCATAATCATCAATGATGGGAATCAGCTCCTTCAGGTATTCCCTCAGGATGGGAATGTTAAAGGTGACACAGTTGTTGAGGTTTTTGATCTCATGCACAATACCGGACACCAAAAGACCAAGGGAGGCCAGCTTCTGGCTTTGAATGAGTTGCCTTTCCATGAGCTTGGCCCTCGTGATGTCCTTTATGCGAATCAGGACACCGATCCCGGTTGGAAAGATGGTCACCTCTTCGAATCTGTCAGGGTCCATCAAACCCTTTCGCTCGAATGTCCCACCGTGGCCGTTTATAATCACCGAAAGGTAGGGGCACCCTTCGCACGGCTCCGATCTTCCCCTCAATGCCGCGTAACACCGTTTTCCAATAACCTCCTGAGGGTTCGGCACCCCATAGTAATCCGCTGCAGCCGTGTTCAGCGGCATATTCACCGTAAAGTCCCCGTCTAATAACAGGAGAGGATCTGGAATCCCATCGAAGATCGCCTGGAGCACGCTCATATTCTCCCGGATTCGCTGTTCCGTATCCTTATGATCCTTCAAAATCCAGGGATCAAGCTGGAATGGTTTTGCGATGCCGGTCAGGCCCTTCACTCGGTTGCGACGAGGAAAATCCAAATCAAAAAAGCTCCCGAGCGCAGAATGCCGCGCCGGAAACTCCCCCTGGCGGGAATCTTGAGATGAATGATGAGGCATACTTGGTTTAACGGTCTTCATTTCAGCACGGAAATACGATTTGCGTTCTTAGAGTTGCGGGTGCCAACTGATTACGTCACCCGTTCGATTTCTTGCATCAGTTGGTCAAGGGTAAAGGGTTTTTCGATAAAACTGTCACAACGGTTCCGCAACGCTTCAATGACCAGCTCCTTCTCCCCGTAAGCAGTCATGAGTATTACGGGCAGAGAGCCGTAATTTTGGCGGATCTTTTTGACCAGCTCTATTCCGTTCATGCCCGGCATAAGGTAATCTGATAGGACAAGGTCGATTTTGGCCATATTGGAACGGGCAAAACACTTTACAGCCTCTTTGCCACTCAAAGCCTCGAGAACCTGATAACCTTTGTTCTTCAATCCCCTCCTCAAGGTTTCGAGCTGTAACGCATCGTCGTCGACCACCAGGATATTCATCAAGGTTTCTCCTCTAGTCTTAGGGCGAGTAACGCAGGCTCCGCGTCCCCGCGGGAAGAAAAGGAATATTACCCAATGTTAATTACTTCCGAGCGCAGGCGATGATGGCCTCGTCCGAGTTTACCCCCGGTAAAGCATCTCCTGTGCCAGGCAGCGTTATATCTGGGGCATGAACAAAAAGGTGAGTAAATTCAGCAGGTTAAATATGGAAGGTTTGAAGGGGGATTATCGCGAGAGGTTTCAAATTGGCCTATGAGCCATGCCAATTTGGCATGGCTCACAAGTAAAACTTGCTCTTTTCAAGCGTTTAGAGCGATCATGCCATTTTGGAACACTTCATTTTGGCATAGAAATTTGGCATGGAAATCGTGCTCATTCGATACCATAGGCCGCCAATTTTCTGCGGAGGGTGTTTAGCCCAATGCCCAGAAGTCTCGCCGTTTGAACCTTGTTCCTGCCCGTCTGTTCGTAAACCCTCAGGATGTGGCCCCTTGTCACTTCCGTGAGCGGAAGGATGGCGGCACCTTCTCCCTGAGAATAACGCTTTAGAACGGGCTTTCGACTTCGTATATAACGAGGAAGAAAATTCGCAGAGATAGGCTTACCATGCGCGAGGTTCAAGGCTGACTGGAGAATGGATCTGAGTTCCCTGATATTTCCGGGATAATCATAGTCCATGAGTATCGCCATGGCTTCAGGCTCGATAGCGCGTTCAGGTGAAAGAGCACACACATCTCGTAAGAACTTGTTTGTCAGGAGAGGGATATCCTCTCTCCTTTCCCTCAGGGGTGGAAGGTGGAGCCATGCACCCTTAAGACGGTAGTAGAGGTCTTTGCGAAACGTTCCTTTCTCCATCATTCGGTCCAGGTCCGCGTTGGTGGCCGCGATAAACCGAACGTCGGTTCTTTGCAGTCTGCTGGTGCCCAGCTTGAGGTATTCCCCTTCCTGTAAAACTCGAAGCAGCTTCCCTTGAAGTTCGAGGGGCAAGTTGCTTATTTCATCCAAGAATAAAGTCCCTTTGTTTGTCTGTTCCAAATAACCCATCCGATCCTTTTCTGCCCCTGTGAAGGCGCCTTTGGTGTGACCAAAAAATTCGGCCTCGAATAGGCTCCCCGTGAGGGACGCCATATTTATAGGGGTAAAGGGAAATTTCCCCCGGGGGCTGGCCGAATGGATAGCCCTTGCCAAGAGCTCCTTACCCGTGCCGCTTTCCCCTGAGATCAAAACAGGCACATCGCTCACAGCATGAAGCTCTCCCTCTTTCAGGGCCCTTACTATCTTAGCTGACCCCGTAACAATAGCCTCGAAGGCCTTTCCGTGTACCAGCTTGGGAAGGGTCTTCCTCTTGCCAAGCTCCACAACATCGAGCAGCCGCCTCCTTTCGA
>CP070739.1:1328820-1332446 GCA_020347705.1 Methanomassiliicoccales archaeon
GCATATGTTGCAGGGGGTCTCAAAGTGACCACAATGTTTCGTTGGCTAATTTTGAGCTCTTTTAATAGTGCGGAATCAGGTTGAAAGTCATGCACATAGGCGTCCTCTTTGATGCCCGGATACTTCGAGATTTTTTGTGGCTTCAGGGTCTTAAGCAGGAGGTTGTCGGGGATAACTTCAGGTACAACAACCTTTCGGCAAACCTTTAGGAATTTGCCAAACGAAGGTTCATAGTCGGCCGTCATCCATAGGGGAGTCTTCAGGAGATAAGCTGCAATGTGCTGCGATGGTGACCCATGGGAGACTGCTATGGAGAATTTTTGACCAAGAGCGAAAAAGAAGAGCCGTATCGCGCGAACAAGATGGCTGTAAATTTTGAGGATTTTGTTCTTGCCGTAGTGAAACCCAATCTTTTTATATCTGAGCCCGTGAAGATCGAGGAGATCAAATGTTTGGAAACTATTCCTTGCCGTAACGACGACCTCATGTCCACTCTTCTCGAGCTCCCTGATAATCGGCACAAAAAAGGGAGCATGGGGTGTGTGCCCGATATCGACCCATACTTTGAATCTCTGTTTTGAGAATCTTTCCTTATTTTTATATTTTCTTGATCTTACCATTTTTGACGGGTCATCTATGCAAGCCATTAAATGTTAGGAAGTTCGAACACCACTAGATTATCTTTTTACGAAAAAGGGAAAATGCCCACAATAATATCCTCAAGACATTATCTACGATCTTCTTAGCTTCTGTCTACCAAAGATAACAATGGGATGAAATTCCAACCCAGTAGCTTCCTCAACCACCGGTTTTTTACAAAAACCTTCTGTAAACTTCATAACATTTTCTACTAAACCTCAGAATGTTCGGACAATGAATCTTCATGTATCTTCCGTGATTGACAAATCTGCCATTAAATCTGGCCTTGAAATCCCCAACCCCATACTTTTGATCAGGTCTGCCTGCGCCTCCAAAATCGAAGGTATGGAATCCATTCTCGATGCCCCAGTTCAGAATATGCCAGACAAGCATTTCATTGGGGTAAAATTTCGCGTAGTCCCTGTTCATACAAGCGTACCAGTCGAAAATAGATCCCTTGTATGAAAGCACCGCTCGTCCAGCCGTGTAATTATCTCCCAGTCGTGTTAGAAAAAAGTTCACCATTTTGCGCGGTTGTAAACTGTCAAAAGCAGATTCAAAAAGGCTGATATCGGCGAGGGAGACCTTTGCTTTCGAATAGGTCTCTCGTAACATCCTGTAAAAGATAGGTAGTTGTCCTTTATCCTCAATTTGTTCTACAATGATTCCGTTTTTCTTTGCCTTTCTAATATTTCTTCTTAAGCTCTTAGAAAAAGATTGGAAGATAAGTTCTTGGGATGTCCGTAAGTCTATTAAATAGTTATTATACTGTTCATAATTCCACCCACCTGCTTCAAGATGTTTCTTGATTTTATCGGTAGGGAATATATTTCTGATCTCGGTGAATAGAACCTTATGCTTGATGCTTCTATCATAATATTCGAACAACTTATTCAAAGACCTGCGGCCCGCTTCGCTATCATCACACAATACTCCCCCGAAGATAATGGCGCACGAAGCAAGTCTGCCGGGTATGCCACCAATTACTCTGACCCTGACCGAGAGAATCAATGAGAGGATATCATCCTCCTTGCCATCCACTGCGGCGAGAATTATCGGCTCATATTTCCGGGTATTCTCGTATAGTTCCATCATGTAGGGGGTATGAAAAATATTACCGGATGAGTTCTTTTCTACGAACTCTAACCACTTTTTTTTATCTAAAGAATCTGTAATTTTCATGTTTTTTAGGTCAGAGATATCCCAAATCCGATAGTCTCTTCTCAATTTTTCCAGCTTCATCTTTTGAATATTCGTAGTCAGCTTGCGAATGGGGTGCAATCCCCTGGGGTTGTTGAGGCGAAAAGGTTATTTGGTGTTGTTCAAGGTATTCTTCATCAAAGATTTCTGTTAGAACTCTCCCATCCATGTCTTCTGGGATCGGAATACATGCAAGGTACAATATCATCGGGGCCAGGTCGATAATCTTTGCCCCTTTTATTTGGTAGTCTCTTTTGATACCTTCGCCATGGAAGAGCGTGATGCCGTGGAGGCGATGATAGGAAAGAGAATTCACTTTCCCAAGGGTATCTTCGGCGTGCATTTCGAAAGTTGGTCGCTTATAAGCATTTCTGAGACTCGGCATGGAGAAATAGGAATAGTCCCTGTACACGACAATTATGTCGGGCGCATTGTCAACGAAATGGCCGTTGTAAAGATTTTCTCTCATATGGACCTTTTCAACAACGCTTTCTCCTGTATCAGGATCTTTCAGCAGATAGAGTTTCTCAGCAATCTCTTCACGGATAGCCTTATAATCATTGGTTTCCACTATCCCCTGAGGTTCCCTACCTTTCAGGTTAATGTAAATATTACCATAAGAACCCATGGCATAGGCTTTAGTCTTTTTCCAGTTGATGGTCGAAAAGAACAATCGAGAATCGAATTTGTCTTTTATCTTCGGATTAACATTCATAATCCAGTGTTTCCATTTGCTTGTGAGGAATTTCCTGGCCCCAAAGCGCACCGCTCCACTTATTTTGCTTTCAAGTATCTTACTCTTTTTGTATTCCAGGAGGCCCATATCTCTTAGCCAGCTATTCAGGTTTATATATTTTTTGATTGGCCCTGCTCCGTGATCCGACATAATTATAACTACTTTCTCTTGGTGAACATAGTCGCATATCTGCCCAATCGCTGCGTCAATCTTTTCATATATCTTGAAAACGAAATCACCGTATTTCTTATGCAAGTCAGGGGTGTAACAAGGATGATTTTGATCCATGCAATGCCAAAAGAAATGCTGGATATGGTCAGTTTCATAGAACGTCACAGCAAAGAGTTCCCATTCTTGTTTATCGAATAGATATTTGCTAATTTTTGTTGTTTGATCTATAGACTCAAGCAAAGATTCAAAACACATTTCAGGGCTAGATTGGCGCATTTCGAGGAGCCTATAGGTTCCAAAGTTATCAACTATCTCACCATACAGCTCCTCAGGGTAAGTGAACTTACTTTCTTTTCCAGGTGTGCCAAATCCCGCAATCATAAAACCGTTTACTTCCTCCGGGGGGAAAGTCAATGGCATGTTAAAGACACCTACTCTTTTACCATGATGGCTCGCTATTTTCCAAATTGTCTGACTTTTACAACACCTCGCATTTACGTATTCTATGGCATATGCCTCTGCTTTTTTCTGGGTAAAATCATAAATCCCGTGTTTCCCTTGATTCTTACCAGTCATGAACGAGATCCATGCCGGAGCCGTCATAGGGTGGATGGTTGATTCCAATCTCCCGTGACTTCCTTCCGCCATAAATCTCCTTAAGACCGGAAGTCTGCCAGCCTGAACCAACGGTGTAATTACATCCAGCGTTCCCCCGTCAAGACTGAATATAAGTATTGTCCTTTTCATATGTCCACTTGTTTATTCTATTGGCATAGCGCCCCAGGGTAAGCTCCTCACTTTGTTTCGAATATTTTAGAAAAAAGTGCTCCATTTCTTTATTAATAATCTCTGACCACGGCCTCATTGACAAGAAACAACC
>CP070739.1:1332546-1355562 GCA_020347705.1 Methanomassiliicoccales archaeon
CATTCCTCTCAAAGCGAGGAGGACGGCAGGTTCTTCGGACCCAATGCCTACATACCGATGCTTGAGCCGACTAATCCCTCGGAGGCTAGAAGAATGGTAAAAGCGGCCTTCGAAATTTCAGAGCGGTATAAAAGCATCGTAGTTATAAGGACAACAACCAGGGTGAACCATCAAAGCGGTATTGTAGAAACAGAGCCTTTATCCCGTAAACCATTTGAGAAGGCCAAGTGGTCAGAGGTTGGCAAAGATTATTTTACAGTGGGTGAGACCGCCAGGCAGAACAAGTATAAACTGCTAAAAAAGGTAAAGAAAATTCAAAGCGAATTTGAGGATTCACCCTTCAACGTCATATCCGAGGGTGAAGGGGAAATCGGTATACTTGCTTCAAGTGTTGGATATTGCTATACCGTGGACGCGTGCAAAATTCTCAAAATAAATCTAAAGATCCTCAAGATCGGCACCCCATATCCATTACCTGAGAAGAAGATAGCTGAGTTTGCCTCCAGTCTTTCGAAGTTGGTGGTGGTTGAGGAGCTTTAGCCGTATTTGGAGCACAATACCAAGAGGATCGCCAAGGATTTTGGCCTCGACGTTACTATCCTTGGAAAAGATAAAGGCCATTTCAGCGAGGCAATGGAGTACAACGTTCCCATAGTTGTAAGGGGTATTGCATCTGCCTTGGGCATGGAGCCGAAAATTGATTATGATGAAATCCTGAAAAGGGCAGATGAGCTGAAATCGATGCTGCCTGAGAGGATGCCGTGTTTTTGCGCAGGGTGTCCCCATAGGGCAACTTTCTGGGCCATCAAGCAAGCCATCCGAGGAAGGAATGTGGTGTTCAACAACGATATCGGATGCTACTCTATGGCCTTCTTTCCCCCGCTTAATATGACCAGCTCCCTTCTATGCATGGGCTCTTCATTGGGACTTTCAGCAGGCATGTCCCAGGTTTTGGAGGATGATGTCATGTGCGTGGTGGGAGACTCAACCTTCTTTCATGCGACACTACCAGGGCTTGTCAATTCGGTGTACCACAACCTGAATGTCACTCTGTTTGTCTTGGACAACGAGGTCACGGCCATGACTGGACAGCAGTTTCACCCCGGAACCCCGGAGGATCGCGGCATGCCAGAAGGTAAAAAAAGAATAAAAATCGAGGATGTGTGCAGGGGAATCGGAGTTGGACACGTCGCTATAATGGATTCCTATGACGTTAAGAACAACGTGGATATTATCAAAAAAGCGCTCGATTTCAAGGGACCCTCTGTTCTGATATCCAGAAGATCCTGTGCACTTCATGGTGACAGAATAAAGCGGAGAACCGGCGAGCCGATAATCCAAAATGAGGTGAACAAGGACATCTGCAAAAAACCCCATACTTGTATAAGGGACTTTTACTGCCCTTCTTTTGAGTTCGATACAGATGACAGGGCAGCCAGGATCCTGCCCGAGATATGTGACGGCTGCGGTGTGTGTGCAAAAATCTGTCCCTTTGGCTCTATTCATAGGAAGGGGGAAGAAGCACCAGCTAAGGAGGTGAAACAATGAGCCAGGATTCGAAATTCGATCTGGTGATCTGCGGTGTCGGGGGTCAAGGAATCGTCTTGCTGTCCAACATTATCGGTAGCGCCTGCGCCAAGGCGGATCTTGAAGCAAAAACCGGAGAGCTGCACGGTCTTTCCCAGCGCAGCGGCACCATCTACATTCACATGAGAATAGGAGGAGACAACCTTTCACCTTTGATACCTTACGCAGAGGCCGATGCTATTGTGTCCCTTGAGGCCATGGAGGCCTTGAGGTACATCGAATATCTGAAGGATGACGGTGTGATCATTCTAAATAAAAGGGTGATACATCCTCCCATTGAGGTGGCCCAATTATCCAAGGAAAAACGAACGGATTTCATTACATTCGATGAAATCAAAGAGAAATTGAATTCCGTTACTCCGAATGTAGCGCCTCTTTCTGGTCTTGATCTTGCGAAGGAGGCTGGCAATCCTTTAACGGAAAATGTGGTTTTTATCGGGGCGCTGTCGGCCTTAAAGGCCTTTCCCTTGGAGGTCGAGGTGCTAAAAGAAAGCGTGGCCGAATCCGTTCCAAAAAAGGCCTTGAATGTGAACCTCAAGGCTTTTGACCTGGGTTATAAAGCTGCATACGACGGCCTATGCCAATCGGTAGAATGTGTGGAAAGAGAAATAGGATAATTTTTCACCTCAGTAGAACCAGCCCTTGTAGGTACCTGTTGCGGGACAGCCAAGGCATTTATCATCCTTGAAGGACTGACAATTTCTGCATTTGATCAGAATTCCACAGGGAGGTTTCTCTGACTTCTCAGGAGTCAAAACACTGGGAACCACGAAATCCTTTTCCGTGGCGATGACGATGTTGAAATCCACATCCGTTACTGACTTATTGGGCCTCACATGACCGTTTATTATGGCCTCCAATGTTGCTATGCTCTCGCTTACGAAGAACAAACATAAATTGCTCTTTCCCGAGATCGAAAAACCGTTGGCAAAATAAGGGCAGTTTGTGAACATCCTTAGTATTTCGGCCGGATCGTTGGATGAGATATCCACCTTTGCCATATACAATCCCATCTTTAAAGGATTGATCCCAGTCTGGGTTTCTATGGCCCCGTTCTCCTTGAGCTTCTTTATTCTCATGGCAACAGAGGGCTGTGACAGGTTTATTTTTTTTGCGATTTCTTCCTGTGAAACATCTGGATTTTCAGCGTACATCGAGATTATCACCCTGTCTTTTTGGTCGATTTTCATATTATCCCTGAAATCGCGGTATTACGTTGGAAATATAAATAATTAACGATAAAATATAGGTTACATGACATATATTCAAATATTATATTTCAATTATTTATATATATTATAACATCTTTTAGTTTTCTAAGAGATGTCATTCAATGGTCCCAGGAGAATTTGAAGATACATTGGTAAAAAATGCTCTACCCTATGGAGGGGGAGTCGAGGGATTTAGTCCATTACATCATTGGATGTCGATCCTTTTGGATACTCCATATTTACCCAGATAATATCTGATGTTCTCCGTTGGATGCCCCAGTTAGATAAAATCTCTTTTCCCCCTCCCTATTTCTTTAATTTTGCTGTAAATCATCGCCTCATGGCTATTTTATACATAGATGATTTACATAAGAGGATTATCGTATTCAAACAATCACCCAGATAGATAAGCCTTGCCATATCAAGAATAAACCGGGTGTGTCAAACAAGATAGCATAGAAAAATTATTAGGCAATTGACGATATTCTAAAGGAGAAATTATTGAGATGACGAAATGGAGGTTTATATTTTGAACCCAAGTAAATCATTATCTCAGTCACATAGAACAAAAATACCAATTCACTTTTTAGAGCCATCCAGCGATCTTGTAAGGAAGCACTTCATTTACTCCAAGCTGAGGAAATTGGATGACAAGGATTGCCAGCAGATCGATTCAGAAGAAATCAAAAAACAATTAAAATCTATAAGAGAGGAGAGCCTTAAAAATATCGAGGCTAACTTAAAAGAATTAACCATCCTTTTGGAGAAAATGGGTGCAAAGACCTTCTATGCTGAATCTGCTTCCGATGCGGCATCGTACGTTCAAGAAGTGTTAGCACGATCCGATTTAAAGGGTGTCTGTATCAATAATTCGTCGGTTGTAAAAGAAATCATATCTGAATTTCCGGAGGATATCGAGGTATTTGACACGTACCATGCCAGTCAAAAAGAAATTGAGGATACTACACACCTTGACTACTGGGAAGTTCCTAAAATATCGGAGGATCACATCTGGAAATCATTTGATATTCGTATAATCAAATACAAAGAGCCTCTTAATTTTGTTTCCCTTATAGGCGCCAATGCTGTTTCCTCAAGGGACGGAAGCTTCTTCTTTGTCCAGCATTTTAACAACATATCGAGTTTGATTTCCCAATCCAAAGAGACGATTTTGGTGGTGAGCTTGGAAAAGATCGTATCGGATCTAGAACAGGCCAAATTCATTTCCAGGGCTTCTGGATTTTTCGGTTTAAAGAGCCTACTTTTAGGGATACTTTCCTATGATACCGATTTTCAAAAAGTGCATATCGATGAACTCCCTGACAGATTTTCCAGTGCATCGGATACCCCTGAAAATAAAATCCATGTTATTATCCTGGATAACGGCAGAAAGAATCTCCTTAAAGGAGAATTCTCAGAATTTCTTCAGTGCATAAACTGCCGGGCCTGCGGGGCAGTGTGTCCCAGGTCCTTATTGATGAAGGAGGGCGAGTATCGAACTCCCAGGGAACTTGTTCATCTTCGTTTCTCAGGTGGCTTATCAAAAACCGTTGATGAGGGACTCTACAACTGCTCACTCTGCGGAAGCTGTGAGCTGGCATGTCCTCTTTTAATTCCCCTTCCCGAGTACCTTTTGAAGATACGGGAGGATGTGGTGCAGGAAGGTCTTGCCCCGAAAAAACACATGACGATTGGCGAGAACGTGAAGACCTTCGGCAATCCTTACGGGAAGGGTGATTAAGATGACGTATTCTAATAATGGAGGAAAACAAGTCGAATTGTGGTTCGGCTGCACCACGAGGTTCTACTTCGAGAACACCATCAAGTCCATCAAATCGATCATGGATAAATTGAACATAAATTACGGTATCATCGATGATGAGAAGAACCGATACTCGTGCTGTGCATCCACACTTTGGGGAATCGGATTAAACGATTATGCTGAGAGCAACAGGTTGAAAATGAAACCCGTAATCGAAAAAAAGACAAAGGAGGGAACCCAAGTGGTCTCCCCCTGCCCGGGATGTACACAGGTTTTTATCAAGAAATACGAGCTGTCCTCAAACCCTCTTCACATAACGCAGTTCCTATCACAAAATCTTGATAAAATGAAGTTCGCAAATGACAAGCCTCTTGAGATAACGTATCATGACTCATGTCACCTAGCCAAGGGATTGGGTGTGATTGAGGAGCCCCGTGAAATTCTAAATAAAATCCCGAACCTAAAACTCAAAGAGCTGTCCTATAACGGAAAGGAAGCACTCTGCTGCGGATCAGGCGGCGGTCTTAGGGCCCAAAACAAGGACCTTGCAGATTCCATGTCCTCGCTCATTGTTAAAGAAGCAGAATCCCTTGGCGCTACAGTGATTATCACGGCCTGTCCTTTCTGCGAACGGTCCTTCAACTTCGGGCGAGAGTTAATTGGTGCAGAACTCGAGGTGAAAAATCTCCTTTCTATGGTTGATGAGCATCTTCCTTGAAAAACTATAACTCATATATAAAATAACTATGAATTATAGATAATAAATAATAAACATCGATATGTTATCATGATAATACTTATATATAATAGAATGCATACCTATATTTACCCGATTGAATCGAAACAATCAAAATCGTGAATTCCATACCCAAAAGGGATCATATGGGAGCAATAAAGGAACAAAAGGAGGACATAAAAAAGATGACAGCATTCTCGTGCCCCGGCGCAACGCGCATAAAAGAGCCCGTTCCAGAGTTCTTCAGATGCAAAAAATGCGGTGCTGAGATCGAGATCTGGACCCATGAGCACTCCCGCAAATGCCAAAACTGCGGTAACAACGTCCTAAGGGACGAGGTCCCCACCTGCATCGAATGGTGCGAGTACGGGAAAGAATGTGTGGGCGATGAGGCTTATCATCTATATATGAAAGCAAAAGGGACCACAAAATTGGATAAGAAAAGAACCCAGGAAGAAGAGAAAAAAATGAAGGAGTATATGGAAAAGATCAAAAAATATTGTCAAAAAAGGAGTGAGTTAGATGGCGAAAAGACAGATAATCAAGATCGATGAGGACACTTGTACCGGCTGCGGGGAGTGTATTCCAAACTGTCCTGAAGGAGCTTTACAGATCATAGATGACAAGGCACGAATTATTTCTGACTTGTTCTGCGATGGACTTGGTGCCTGTATCGGCCACTGCCCTGTGGACGCCATTTCCATCGAGGAAAGAGAGGCCGAGGAATACGATGAGAAAAAGGTCATGGAAAACGTGGTAAAACAAGGACATAACGTGATTAAAGCACATCTTGTACATCTTAAAGAACATGGCCAAACCGAATATTTCAATCAAGCGGTGGATTACCTAAAAGAGAACAATATGGAGATTCCATCATTAGATGAGGCACCGATAGAGGAACCCGCGCATCATGCCCATGAAGAAGAAACCTTAGCATGTGGATGTCCAGGTACTGCTGTAATGGACCTTCGTGAAGAAAAGAAAGAAGAGCATTCACATAATGCTAAGGAGGATTCACTCCCTTGCGGCTGCCCAGGCTCTGCTGTGATGGACCTAAGAAAGGAAGAGGAGGAGTGCGTTGAGGAGGTGGAGGAGATAGTCCCCAAGGGTGTATCCCAACTGAGACAGTGGCCGGTTCAGATCATGCTGGTTCCACCCAGTGCCCCATATCTTAAGGATGCTGATCTTCTGATCGCAGCGGACTGCGTTCCCTTTTCTTACCCTGATTTCCACGAGGACTTCCTGAAGGGCAAGATGCTTCTCGTTGGATGCCCAAAGCTGGATGATGCTGAGTTCTACAAAGAAAAGATCACCCAGATTTTCAGAGATAACAACATAAAATCAGTGACCATTGCCCACATGGAAGTGCCGTGCTGCTTTGGACTTGTGAAACTGATATCCGAGGCACTCAAGGAATCTGGAAAAGAAATTCCTGTAAGGGAATATGTTATAAGTATTAAAGGCGATTCCGAAGAGAAGTTATTGTAAAATGATCAAGCAGAGATTGAATGGGGGGCAAATAATGGAAGATGATAGGATTTCTTATCACGAATCAGTGCTCAAGATGTATAAGAAAATTAAAAAAGATGAAATGAACAACATCTGGGATAGGTACGAAGCCCAGGGTTTTGGGGAACCTGATAAGAGATGTCCTTTTTGCATGGGTGGAGTAAGATGCGATTTATGCTCAAACGGACCATGTCGTGCAGATGTCACAAAGGACAAAAGAGGAGTGTGCGGAATCACAGGAGATGGCATGGCCATGCGCATGATGCTGCTCAGAAACGTCATGGGTGCCTCTACTTATCATTATCACACAGACCAGACAATCAAGACCCGGCGTTCAACCGCCAATAATATCACTCCTTTCGAGATTGCAGAGCCTGAGAAACTGAAAACTTTTGCTGCCCGCCTTGGCGTGGATACCTCAGGCTCTGAAAAGGATATCGCTCTTCGACTGTGTGATTTCGTGGAGAAAGATTTTGAAAGAAAGTATGACGAGCCAAGTCAAGTTGTTGAAGCTTTGGCTCCGAAGGAGCGAAAGGAGCTCTGGAGAAAATTGGGTATCTTTCCAGGTGGAATTCATGGGGAGATAATGTTCTCCACAAGCTCATGCCTGACCAATGTGGATGGTTATTATGTCAGCCTGGCTCTTAAAGCTATGCGTTTGGGTATAGCAATGGCATATCAAAGCCAAATCGTAAACGAATTCTGTCAGGACATCCTGTTCGGTATCCCAAGACCTCATAATATGCGTGTTGATTTAGGTGTTTTGGACCCAGGCTTTGTAAATGTACTTCCCAATGGCCACGAGCCTTTCTTGGGTTTTGCCATGGTACAGCTTGCTCGAAAACCTGAGTGGCAGGATAAAGCCAAGGCCCAGGGTGCAAAGGGCCTGCGCGTTATCGCAAATATCGAGACCGGGCAGGAGATGATCCAAAGATGGGAGATGGATGATGTCTTCTATGGGTTCACCGGAAATTGGATAATGCAGGAAGCGGTGCTTGCAAGTGGTTGTGTGGATCTTTTTGCGTGTGATATGAACTGCTCCATGCCCGTGGATCCGATATATGCTGAAAAATACAAATTTAAGTTGGTACCAGTGAGCGAGGTTGTGGCCTTTGAGGGGGTAAAGGACAGGGTAAACTACATACCTGAGAAGGCGGAAGAGCAGGCCGCTTCACTTTTACAGATGGCCATTGATAACTTCAAAGAGCGCAGGGCATCCATTGAGCCTGTTGTTAATTTACCGATGAAGGAAGCTGTAGTGGGCTTTTCTACAGAAAGCATTCTCGATGCTCTTGGAGGCAAACTGGATCCTTTACTTGATGCAATAAAAAATGGAACCATACGGGGTGTAGTCGGCATGGTTTCCTGCACCACCTTAAGGGATTTCGGTCAAGATGTTCACACCGTGAATATCGTCAAGGAATTGATCAAACGCGACGTTCTAGTGCTATCATTGGGATGCGGAAATGGAGGAGTACAAGTTGCAGGTCTTTGCAGTCCAGATGCAAAGGAATTTGCAGGGCCGGGACTCAAAGGACTGTGTGAAAAACTTGGTATTCCACCTGTTCTAAGTTATGGGACCTGTACAGACACAGGCCGATTGGCCGATCTATTGGCAGCAGTTTCAAAGGCCCTTGGAGGAGTGCCAATTCCTGATTTGCCTGTTGCGGCTACGGCACCGGAGTACATGGAGCAGAAGGCAACAATCGATGCTGTATTTGCCTTGGCATTTGGGTTGTACACATATGTGAATCCAGTTCCCACAGTTACCGGTGGACCTGATTTGGTGAAGTTGTTAACCCAGGACTGCAAGGATGTGACCGGGGGATTATTGAATGTCGAGACAGATGCAGTAAAAGCAGTGGATGGAATACTGGCCCATATTGAGGGGAACAGGAAGAAGTTGGGGATATAAATTACTTCTCGACAATACGTTTATGTTTGATGATAATAGCCTACGCGATAGCCCTTTCTCCACACGAATATCCCCAGTTTAGCCACAAAACCCCAGCCGAATCCTTTTTATAATAAAAACAAATTCTCCCATCTGATGAGAAAAGGCTCAAGGAAAAAGAAGAAGGAGACAACCGAGCTCGACAACGCCGAGAAGAGATACCAGTCCCTGATTGAAAAGAGAGACAATTTCAACAACGAGGCCAACGCCTACAAGGAGGAGCGCGACGCATTCCACGAGCAGAGAAAGAAGCTGAACGAGGAGATGAAAGGGAAAAGAGAACTCAGAAACGCCCTGACCAAAGAGATGAGGGAGCACAAGAAAAAGAGAAACGAGCTGCAAAAAAAGGCAAAGGAGCTCATTGCGTTCAAGAAGAAGAAAGGGGGCAAGCTCGAAAGGAACCTTCCGCAGACCATAGAAGAGCTTAGGAAGGAAATAGCCAGGATGGAAATCAAGCAGGAAACAACCCCCTTGTCAATTGACAAAGAGAAAGAACTGCTCGAGACCATAAAGATCAAGGCGAAAGAGCTCAAAGAAATGGAGAAACTAATGAAGGAACAGACCGATATCGTGGCCGATGTGGAGGAGTTGAACGCCAAGATAGACGAATTGTTCAAACAGGCGGACAAGGAGCACGAGGAGGTTGTTCGTCTTTCAGATGAGAGCCAAAAGCACCATGAGAGGGTCACCTCCATAATGAACGAGGTCTCCATTATCATCCTCGAGGCCAACAAGAAGCACGAGAAATACCTCAAGATCAGGGAGCGTGCTGATTATTACCATAAAAGGGCCATGGAGATGAGAAAAAAGGTTTTGGAGATCAAAAAGGAAAAAAGGATGGAGCGGGCTGCGGCCAGAAAGCTGATACAAGAACAAAATATCGCCGTGAAAAAGGCCCTGGAGGATGAGGAGGAGCTGGAAAAAGCGGCCAAGGAGAGCGTTGAAAAGCTGTTGAAGAAGGGCAAAGTGGAGATGTGAAAAAATGAAGGCCGTGATACTGGCAGGTGGAGAGGGCATAAGACTTAAACCGCTCACCTATAAAAGGCCAAAACCTCTGATACCCATCGCCGGAGAGCCGTGCATCGACTATATGATCAAATCGCTTGTTTCAGCGGATTTTAAAAGAATCATCGTCACCACAGGATATATGTCAGATACCATGATAAGAAGCGTTGGGGATGGTAAGAAGTTCGGTGCCAGCATCGTCTACGCTTTCGAGGAGACTCCGGCAGGCACGGCAGGAGCCGTAAAAAATGTCTCGGAATTTCTTGACGATACCTTCGTAGTTGCAAGCGGTGATGTCCTTGCCGATGTGGATATAAAGGCGTTGTTCGACTACCATCAGGAAAAAAAGGCCGTTGCTACCATGGCTTTGACCACCGTGCAGAACCCCTCCGAGTTTGGAATCGTTGGATTGGACGATGACAACAGGATAATCCAGTTCAAAGAGAAACCCAAGGAGGAGGAGATATTCTCGAATCTTATCAACGCGGGTATATATATTCTTGAACCTGAGGTTTTGGATTTCATTCCTGAGAACCAGATGTTCGATTTTTCAAAAAATGTGTTCCCGCTGCTTTTACAAAACGAGAAGCCTATCTACGGCGCTCCTATCTCGGGTCTGTGGATGGATATAGGCAGACCATATGATGTGCTCAGTGCCACATTCGAAGTGGTGGAAAGAAACGGTAAAGAGATGAGCATCCAGGATATTAAAACCGAGGGAAAGATCATCATAGGAGAGGGTGTTTCTCTCGAAAAGGATGTGACGATCAAAGGGCCCTGCTATATCGGGAGCGGAATAGAGGTGGGAAGAAACAGCGTACTTGAAAAGGCCTGTATCTACGATAACGTGAGAATCGATAGGGGGGTTCTCGTAAAAAACAGTATAATCATGAGCGAAAGCTCCTTAGGCTGGAGAAGCGAGGTCGTAAACAGTATAGTATCCAACAAGTGCACATTGGAAGATGACGTGAAGCTTGCAGACAGCGTGATAGGTGCTGGTGTCACCATAAAAAAGCATTCTGTTATGGCAGATGCCAATATATCCCCCTCCGAGACCTAAGATGCAGGCTTAATGTCCCTTCAGCTTTGTGCGATTTTCAGCATCTGATCATAAATTATGTTTTTCATATGAAGCTTTTGAATATCTTTTTCAAGGGATATTTTCACATCGCCAAGCTTCATGCTATGGATTTCGAATTCGAAATCGTAACTCACATCCATGAGTATAAGGGGCCAAGGAGGTGCGAGGCCGTAATCTATTTTTTCCCTGGAATCCAGGGCCTTCTTGATGTCGGCTCGGGCGAGTTTGCCTTCCTCCACATCCAAGATCGCCTTGACGATTCTTCTCACCATGTGCCACATAAAGCTCTGGGCTTTAAAATCCAATACGATTCCTTCCTTTTCACCTACCACATCAATCGAGTCAATGGTCCTTGTGGATTCATCCCCGCTTGGTTTGGCGAAATTTAAGAAGTCGTGAGTCCCAACAAATATGTTCGCTGTTTCTTGGATATGACTCACATCGATATCTTCATTAAATAGATGATAACGGTACCATCGGTTTTTAGCGTGTCTTGGGTTGAAATCTTCTAAAACCTGGGTCATACCATAAAACCAGATATCGTCCAGATGAGCGTTTAAAGCCCCAAGTATCTCGTCCTTCCTGAAACCTGTGGTGAGTGACAAGACATTGCCGCAGGCCGAGACTCCGGAGTCGGTCCTGGAAGCCACTCTCAGCTGTGCATCCTCCAGATCATCTATCATCCTCGTTTTTTTGAGGGCATTGATTATTTCGCTCTCAACGGTTTTCAACCCTGGTTGACGGGCATAGCCTGAATAAACCTTCCCGTGGTAACCGAATTTAAGGGCGTATCTCATGTGGCCACTCCTTGTGGATAATCAAAAGATGGGATTAATAACTTTTTACCAAAGGCTCCTCCTCCGCCCCTTCCTCCTTAAGAGCTGAAAAAATCGGTGAATGACAACAATAAAATAGCCAATTCCATTTTACCGATTGGGTGTAAGAATGCCGGAGTATAGAGTGATTCTCGCTGAGCCCAAGTTCCAGGGCAATATCGGAGCCATGGCCAGGATTATGAAGAATTTCGGCTTAAAAAGCCTGGCCTTAGTCAATCCCTGTGATATCGGGGATGACTGTCTTCGCAGAGCAATGCATGCAAAAGATGTTATCGAGAATGCGAAATATTTCGAGAGCCTTGATTTGGCCGTGGAGGATTTGGATTTCATCGCGGGAACATCTGGAATTGACAGTAAAAGCGATAAAAAGCACCTGAGGAACAACCTTACACCCAGGGATTTTGCGTCCAAGGTGGAGGAAATCGAGGGCTCAGTGGGCATCGTATTCGGCAGAGAAAGCTACGGCCTTTATAATACGGAATTGGAGAAATGCGATACTGTGATCACCATTCCGGCATCGGTGGAGTACCCCATCCTCAACATATCCCACTCTGCCTCCATCATTTTTTATGAACTCTTCGTTGCACATGCCCAGGAAAAACAGATAAAAGAGGCCTCTGGTTTCGAGAGGGACAAGTTGATGAAGCACTTCTGTGACCTTTTGGATGTCGTGGATTATCCCGAACATAAGAAGAAAAAAACCCAGGTCATGTTTCAAAGAATTCTCGGTAGGGCCGTCCTTTCCAAGTGGGAGTTTCATACTTTAATGGGAGTGTTCAGCAGGACTTTGAATACACTTAACAGATAGGTACTAAAATGGGCTATTTCCCAGAATCCGTCCTATGAGCTCCGACGGTCTTGGCAAGGTCCTCCAGCTCCTTTGGATGGGCAAACAGCGCACAGGGCAGGCCTTCAGTCTCCAAAAGATGTTCATTCTGTCTGATTTCCTCAAAAAGAGGACTTGCCAATGCCTCGCGTAAAGTTGAGGTTGCGAGGTTGTGTGTAGCTATATTCGATACAGGACAGGGTGTCAGGTCTCCAACTGGTGTTATGTGTGCGAATCCTTTTCCAGCTGAAACGCAGCCTCCGAAATATTCCTCATCGCCTGGAGAGTGGACGATATATATCGGCTTCTTGTCACGATATTCAAGCATCTGATTCCTGAACCTGGCCCGTTCTTCTCTGGCGAGTAAAAGGAACATATCGTTTTTCTCGGTCCATTCGTTATTGTTGCTATCTGGCTCGGAAATACCCGGACAATATGCTACAGGCTGATTGAGGTTCCCGGGCTCTGCCATTGGGTCATACGCAAGTGGTATGTATTCGATAAAAACTCCGAGGCGAGTCCCTTGCTTTATGAGGTTATCGATATTATGGGGATTCATCCAGTAACTGAAATTTAGGCGGGTTATGGTCACGGAGACCCCAGTGAGAATACCCCTTTTATTCAGTTGTTTTACGGTGCCCATGGCCTTTTCATAAACTCCTTGACCTCGCCGTGCATCAGTTAGCTCTTTTCCACCCTCGATACTCACAATTATCGCTGTATTGGATAGATGCTTTAATCTGTTGTAATGTTCCTTGTTGAGGATCGTACCATTGGTTAAAATCAAGAAAAACCTATCTTTGAATTCCTGGCAGAGTTCGATTAAACCAGAGAAGAGAAAGGGCTCCCCACCTGCGATCACAAAGCAGAACACACCCAATTCGCTTGCCTCAGATATGATATCATGCCACTGGTTTATAGTAAGATGGGCTTTTGTTTTTAACCTAGTATCAACATCGCTATTGCGGGTGGTACCTGCCGCTGCAGCAAAACATCCTTTGCAGTTTAGATTGCAAAAGGACGTTATACTGAGGATTAAAGCCGGAGGAACCCTCAATCCAGTATCAAAATTATTTACCCGGGTGCTCTTGCACTCCTTTAAGGCTTTAGAAAGGCGTATAAAGGTCCGAACATGTCTCGGATGTCGCAGTACCCAGGGCATAAACACCCTTGTTAAATTTGAATCTAAATCATTGAATGTTTTTTTCAGGGTTATAGAGTCTTTTTGCCCAAGAGAATTTTTTTTTGTCATCTGTGACTTCTCCCATTGTATTTCATCTGGTATACCACTAAAGTTCTAAAATAATTCCCACGGGACAGTGATCGCTCCCCATGACCTTTTGCTGAATGAAAGCCTCTTTTAGATTTGGTAAAAGATCATTGCTAACATAGAAATAGTCGATCCTCCAGCCGATATTCCTTTCCCTGGCCCTTGTCTTGTAGTCCCACCAGGAGTACTGCCCAGGTTTTTTATTGAATCGCCTGAAGGTATCTGTGTATCCGTGAGAGATGAATGTATCGATCCATTTCCTCTCAATTGGAAGGAAACCTGAGACGTTTTCGTTCTCTTTCGGCCTTGCCAGGTCTATCTCGCTATGGGCAGTGTTGAAGTCTCCGCATGCTACAACGCCTTTTTTCTTCTTTTTGTAGGATTCGGCAATTTCAAGGAAGGCATCATAAAAGTCCAGTTTATAACCCAATCTCTCCCTATTCCTTTTTCCGTTGGGAAAATATACATTGAACAAAACGAAATCCTCGAATTCCGTGATAACCATCCTGCCCTCCGAGTCGAGTTTGGGTTCTCCCATTCCATACAACACCTTACTGGGTTTTTCCTTGGAGTAGGTGACAGTACCGCTGTATCCTTTTTTTTCTGCGCTGCTAAAAAACGAATGATATCCTTCGGGTGATAAAAGTTCCTTTGTTAGCTGCTCGGGTCGGGCCTTGGTCTCCTGAAGACAGATGATATCCGCCTTTTCCTTTTTGACCCATTCCAAAAGGCCCTTTTTGGAGGCGGCCCTGATACCGTTGACATTCCAAGAGAGAAGCCTCATCGACTTAACCTCGAACCATATATACGAATCTGTGGTAAATAAATATCCCAGAAAAAAGGATTTTTAAACATAAAATATGTCAATTGGCAGGATCAGAAACTTGAGGATTTCTGAAAACCAAATTTATCTAGTCCACTTCAGATCCTCGATTGGCAGGGCCAAAGATGTATTTACATCTGCAACATGACAAAACTGAACCGTGAACTCCGCCGCGGTGGCCTCATCGGGGGCTTCGAATATCACGAGCGCATCGGTTGCGCCGAAGGTTCCTATAAAATGCCTAATTTCCAAGCCATCTGGAATTTTTGGGCGCTTAAAAAGCTTGATGGCCTCTAGATGTTGCCCGTATCGCGCTTTCATCGTTGTAACAAATAACATCCCTTGACACCTCGCAGAATATATGTTCTTTACAGTATATTAAGGTTGGGTGAGTTGACGTCGGATGAAATAACGATAAAATTCACTAATATATATTCGGTTCCAAGTATATCAAAAAAAAAATCTGGCTCATTAGTGGAACCACATGGGCAGCTCACGATCATAGCCTGTGAGTTTAATACCCGAGATCGCGGCCGCATCGTAAGTTAATGCGGTAATATGGCTCGTATCGAGCTTTTTGACATCATTTATACCCAAAAAGTTCATGAAGAACTCTATCTCCTTCTTTGTGGCGTTGATATAATTGGAAAGTTTCTTACCCGCATTTTTCCATTTAAATCTGGACCGCAACTCGTTGGTTCTTGTTGCCATACCCTTCTCGCAGATTCCTTTATAACACTCTCCGCATAGATCACACCCCAGTGCCACTGCTGTGGATTCAGCGATACCTACAGCGTCCACACCCATGGCCAAGACCTTTACGATGTCGGCCCCACTTCGAAAGCCCCCGGTAACAAGGAGTTTTATTCCCTCTTTGCTCGCGTTAGCACCCTTAAAGGCCTTCTGGGCCGGGGGTATTGCGCCTATAATCGATGCTCCATAGGTTCCACTCACGGTTGATAGTGTGGAAAACGGATTCATGCTTGTATCGATAATAACTGCGTCAGCCTCAGCTTCAATGGCCGATTTCGTACCGTTAAGTACATCGCTTGCTTTGATCTTTATCATAATCGGTATTTTATATTCTGTGGCTTCCCTTAAAAGCTCCACATGTTTTCCAAGGTCTGCTTCTGTTTCCAAATCGAGATGATGCCCCGGGTTAAGGAGTTCTTGAGTCAGCAATCCTCCTTTGCTCTGAATCACCTCCTCAAGATCCGCTGATGGGAAAGTCCGAACATGATATCCATCACCCAGGGTAATGACCACGGCCCTTTGCGAAGCGAGGGTCTTTTTATCGATCCCCAGTCTTAGAGGTGACCACTGTGAGATGAAATTATTTTGAAATCTGTCTCCCAGTTTCTTTTCCTCAGGCAACATCCCTTCGCATATGTTTATTGGGATTTTTGCCTTAAGAGCGCTGTAAGTTAAGGCTATCCTCACCGATTTGTTCATCCTGCCCAGGTGACAGGCGTCCACGAAGAGAGGGTGGGTTAAAAGCAGCGGAAATTTCACATCTCTTCCTTCCCCTATGATAACCTCGGTTTCCACCGATTGTTGCTCATAAGAACTCGGTTTATCGAGGTCTAAGGATGGTATCAGGGCGAATTCGTCCAGGACGGAAGCCATGTCCTCCTCGGACAAACCTCTGAACCCTGGCCATCCGCTTTTCGCCTTTTGCTCTATTTCTTTCAATTACACGCCTCTTTTGGATCATCAAATCGCTTAAACTGCCATTTCATTTTTTTCCTTGTTATTTTGCTGTTTTTTTAGGGTGAAGTTAAATGATTTTTTTATGACATCAAATGGGAGTTCATTCTCACTGGCCACTTTTCTGAATTTAAATTCTCCTAAAAGGTTCTGCTCCGTTAGGAAATCGGTGAGCTTCAATTTATCGTTCTTGTCTGGCTTTTGGACCTTAGCGTTTTTTCCCAGGCTTTTTATCTCCCCATTTACGAATATGCTTCCCCCGTACATGTTCAAACCGACATTTTTTCCAGCATTCCCAGTAACCACTATATCGCCATTAAAAAGATTTAAGCCTAGCTCATCACCCACATCATCATCTATTATTATCAAGCCTCCTTTCATCCCTGCACCCACTTTCGAGCCTGCCTGGCCCTTGATCATGATTTGCCCTCCGCGCATGTTGATGCCTACACCATCACCCACATTGCCTTCCACCACGATCCTGCCAGATGTCATGGTATCTCCCAGGAATCTGCCTGAATTCCCTTTGAGTAACAATGTCGTACCATCGTTTAATGCCCCAAAAAAATCACCGGCGTCCCCCACAATGGTTATTTTTGTATCACTGAAAAGGCCCACTGCGATATTATCCTGGCTCGTGAGTCCTTCTATACGTGTTGCGGCGCCCTTTTTTAATTGGGCCCGGATTGCTTTATTGATATCTTTTGTAGCATAGATCGTGTCTGCCATTTATCCCATCCTCTTTCATCTGTGTCTGTTATCATCTGTATCAGTTATTACCGATTAATAGTTTTTTATGGCTAAGGATATCGACACGCAGTAGGATCTCCCAATGAATAAGGTCAGTGCATCGCGTTTTTCTCAAAATTAGTAATCATAAGTGATTTTAGGGTCGATAGTATTTAATCGAAATTTTTCAATGATATATATAGCTATATTATCCTTATTATCAACGTTAATACCCGAAGAATGGGGAGTACATAGCCAATTCACGCTAAAATGCTTGAGTTGATGGTATAAATATTGAATCAAGATAAATGAAGCTGAACAGGTCGTAAATCCCGTACCATGGAACCTTTGGTCATCGACAACCCTCAAGTAAATAAATGAGTGGATGTTCAATGAATAAGGTTAAAAATACCACGATAAAAAAGGGTGTTGCAATTTACATTTTCCTAACGTTGTTATTTAGTAATATATTGCTTTTATCATTACATCAACAGGCTCCTTTAACTGACCAGATTGATGAGGAGGACGAGGGTAAGGAGGAAATGCCACCTGATCTTACCGAAAAAGAAATGCCCCTTGAACACGGGACTCGTGCCGAGTATACCACAGGTCATATCCATCCCAATGGTGTGGCAAATTCAGACGGAGAAATCTTGGATTATCTGCAATTGATCGAGGATGCGAATGGCGATACCTTTTATGAACAGAGTGGAGATACCAACGACCCTGCCGTAGATTGGATTGAGGTGTACTTTCCTGGTGCAGGTATTCCCGCCAGTGCCATTGTTAACTTCATCACATTTTATTACGGTTATTATACCAACGATGGGTGGCAATTAACGACTGATACTCTTTCAAACATCACCTGGAGGGTCGATGCAACCGAAAACGATTTGGGAGATTACTCGCTCAGCATCCCACCGGATATTGATATAGATGTAATATTGGTCCAAAACACGAACCTACCAAACGTGGTGAACCTCAACTCAGGGAATTATAGAGTGAGATTCAGAGGACATGATGATGGGGCCTCAGCAGACCGTTTTTACCTCGATTACTGCTACTTCACAGTAAATTACACCTACATTTATCATGATTTGAGGATAAACGAGATAATGTCGGATCCAGTTGGTGGCGGACCCTTTGACGATGACTGGGCGTACCGGAGGAAGATCACCATCGACCACACGAAGGTAGTTGAGGATCTGGAGGATTTCCCTGTGTTAATCGATATTACTGATTCTGACCTTTTAAGCAAAGCTCAATCTGACGGGGACGACATCTTCTTCACCGCCTCCGATGGGGAGACGAAACTCGCCCATGAAATTGAGAGGTACACAAGCGGCACAGGAGAGTTGATCGCATGGGTAAAGGTTCCCTTGGTCTCCTCGACCCAGGATACCGTAATTTATATGTATTACAATAATCCGAATGCCACAAATCAGCAGAACTCAGCCGAAGTATGGAGTAATAACTACAGGTTCATAGGGCATCTGGGCGAAACCACCGGTGACACTTTCGACTCCACATCTTATGGAATATCTGCTACACCAGATGCATCGATTTCCCGGGGGGAGACAGGTCAAATAGGTAATGCCTATTTATTCGATGGCATCGATGCAGAGGTGGATTTCGGTCCCATTCCGGACGGTCATCTCGATTTTGGTTATAACAGCTGTACTTTTAGTGCCTGGGTAAATATCAATCAAACCGCAGATTACCAGGACCTCGTTGCAAAGGGAGGTCGCTCATCAAGCGAAGGGGGTTATGTTCTCGTATACAGACCCGATGGGCAAATGAGCTACGCTGCGATAGCTGACGGTAGCTCAAGAATCCAAAACGAGGCATATTGGATCAATTACACCTGGGTATATCTTGTGGGCGTATGTGATAGAACAAACGGTATATTACGGGTTTATATGAACGGCGTCAATCACATGGAAGATGACAACATCTTTATTCCCGGTTCTTTTGGTGGAATCGACGGCAGCGCAAATGATTTTGAAATTGGAGACAATTCCGATACCCCAGAGGGATGGATCGACGAGGTGAGGGTCTCCTCGGGAGCCCGTTCCGGGGGCTGGATTAAAACCGAATACAACAATCAGTTTTCACCTTCCACATTTTACACCGTAGGAGTTGAGGAGCAAACAAGCAGCTTATCATCATCAGGTTACGAGTGGGTGGAGATCTACAACGCCGAAAGCTCCTCGGTAGATCTGAATGGGTGGTACCTCAAGGATCATGGGGGTAATATCTTTGACATAAGCGGTGCAGGTAACATTCCAGCTGGTGGATACTTGGTATGCCATCTAAATCAACAAGGAACTAACAGTACTACCGATGTTTATGTAACGTTGCTTGATGAGATAGCAATTCAACCAGGTATTTCGGATGGAAAAGATAATTATCTTTTAAGCAACGGTGCAACACTGAATTTCGGAACGGCAACAATAGTATCCGTTCGAAACGATGCCGCTGCAGAACATAGACCTATAATAGAATTTGATGTTTCAAGCGTTCCTGACAATATAGAAGATGCAAAGTTATGGCTATATCGAAGCAGCGGCAATGCGTTCAGCTCGAATATCTCCCTTTATAGGTTAACCCAATCCTGGACAGAATCAGGCTCAAATTGGAACACTTATGATGGGGCTACTCCTTGGGCTTCTGTCGGTGGCGATTACGATGTTGTGGAAGAGAGCACTACATTCGTTCCTCCAACCAACGGCTGGTACTCATGGAGTGTCACTGATTTGATTAAAGGATGGGTAAAGGGAACATATTCAAATTACGGCATGCTTTTGGGAGCTGAATACGATGCAAACGCACCCAATCCATATTTTCGATCAAGTGATTATACAGACGATACTGATTTAAGACCTAAGCTGGTCATAAATTTAACATCAAATATGCTCGACTATACAGATGGTCTAACACTTGCGCATGATACAGGCGTCATTATCGATTATGTTGCCTGGGGTGGTGACCCCCGCTCAGGTGACGACGATGCCGTTTCTGCCGGTTATTGGACTGCAGGCGATTACATCGATACCTCATCTATTTCCGAGGCTGAGTCCTTCGGTCTGGATAAGGATTCCACAGATACCAATTCATCCTCGGACTGGGAAGGCCCAGAAACCGATAAGGCCGATCCCTTCGGCATCCACGCGGGTTCTTGGACCCAGGGCTCGAGAAATTTGGACCAGTCCGTAATTATCAATGAGGTTTTATACGACCCAACAGGAAGTCCATACGATGGTGCTTGGAATTACAAGAAGAAGATAACACTTCATGCAGGCAAGGTGGCAGGTGATCTATATGATTTCCCTGTGGTCCTTGACATGACACTGTATGATCTCGCCACTTTTGCACAACCAGATGGTGATGATATCCTGTTCGTGGGTGCAGACGGTGATACGAAGCTGGCCCACGAGATCGAGATGTTCGACAGCACCGCCGGACGATTGGTAGTCTGGATAAAAATTCCTTTCCTTTCATCAACTGATGATACAGTTATCTACATGTACTATGGTAACACCAGTGCTTCCAACCAGCAGGATCCACATGAGGTCTGGACCAACGGATTCGTTGGGGTTTATCACCTGAAGGAGGATGCCGAACCCTATATCAACTCTGTTTCTACGAGTAATTATGGAACCCAGTATAACACACCCACAAGGACCAAGGGCAAAATAGGCTACGGTCAGGAATTCACCGGCCTTGTTGGGGGGAGTGGAGCCGACGATATGATCAGCCTTGGTGATTTCGGTCTTTGTGACGGGATAAACGAGAACATCACATTTTCAGCTTGGGCGTATACCATCGATTCCCGTTGTGAAGACGGGGGTAGGATCATCTCCAAAAGGAATGCCGCTGACAACGATTATATATACTCTATAGGTTTGGATTGGAGTGGTGCAAACAGGCAAATATTCCAAGAAATCAACACGGACTCTACCGGCTATCAGGTGCTTGCCAAGGACGTTTGGGTGCACGTTGCAGGCACATTTAACGGCACCACAAAGATCTTCTATATCAATGGATCTGAGGCAACCGAAGATTATGACTCGGCTGGAGCTCTTTCAAGCTCACCAATGTCTGTAACCATAGGTGCAAACGATGGCCCCTCGGTTAATTTTGGGGGTATCATAGACGAGGTCCGCATCAGTAATTTAGAACGTTCAGAGGAATGGATCGCCACAGAGAGGAACATCCAGCTTGATCCAACAGCGTTTTTCTCAATCGGTGATTGTAACAATCGCAAACCGATTACCATCAACTCTTCCCTTGTTTCAGGGGACCTCACAGATTTTCCTGTTTTCATTAACATTACCGACTCGGACCTTTCTGCAAATGCCCGGGGCGATGGGTATGATATCCATTTCAAGAATCCAGATGGAACCAGCCTGCACCATGAGATGGTGAGCTACAACGGAATTACCGGGGAATTGAAGGCCTGGGTGCGTATACCTTCACTCTCTTCAACCGTGGATACGATGATTTACATGTACTACAACAACCCGCTTGCGGGTGATCATTCCAATCCCAAATGCGTATATGATGATGATTTCAGGGGAGTATGGCATCTGAACGAACTTCCAAGGGAGGGATTTGATAACCAGATTATTGATAGCTCGTATTATATGAACCACCTGGAATCCGTGGGCTCCATGGATTACACGAACCAGGTAAGCGGAAGGATCGACGGTACCTTGATTTTCGATGGAAGTAATGATTATCTATACAGAGATGACTATTGCTCAGAGAGTTTGGATATGGATTACAGCGATTTCACAATCGAGGCATGGGTCCAAAGTGGCTCTTTACCACCAGCATCCTATCCAACCATTGTGGAAAAGGGTGGAACTGGGTCCGGAACAGCAGGATACTGGTTCTTTGTGTATGATTCGAACGATGACTACAGAATGTATTTCGGTGACGGCGACGGTTCTTCAAGGGTATATGCGGACAGCAAAGCCGATATAAAGGATGACCAATGGCATCATTTGGTGGTATCGGTTGATAGGGACGGCCCCGCCATATTTTATCTCGATGGAAAACTCGATAATCTCAAGGCCGCCAGTCCCAAAGAAGGTAAGGACCTAAGTAATCCCACACGTAACTTTTTAATAAGTGATAGCGCCGATACATGGGACGGTTTAATCGATGAAGTGCGAATATCCAAAACCGTAAGGAGCTATGACTGGATCAATACCTCATATATGAACATTGAAAACTCCATTGATTTCTGCTCTGTCGGTACAGAAGAACTGATTGAACCTTGGTTTGACACGGATTGGGGTTATCGTAAGAATATCATAATCAATTCCTCCAAGGTTTCGGGGGGTGTTGCCGACTTCCCGGTTCTCGTTAAAATCACTGATTCCGATCTTTCAAGCGATGCACGTTCGGATGGATACGATATAATATTCGTACAGGGTCAGGTGAGGCTTGACCATGAAATAGAGAACTACAACAGCGGCACGGGTGAACTGCTCGCATGGGTGAAGGTCCCATGGCTCTCTCCGACAACCGATAAGGTTATCCAGATGTATTACGGGAACAGCGGCCAGAGCATCCCCACTGAGCATTCATATGGAGTCTGGAGCAACAATTACGTTGGAGTTTATCATATGCTTGAAGAAAGTGGAAGTATAGAGAACTCGGTATCCTTATCTAATTACGGAACTAGGGGTGACTCGCCAATAAGGACCTCAGGCCGAATCGGTTATGGGCAGGAGTTTACAGGCAGTACAGGTGATGACAGGTTCATCTTGGGTGATTTTGGAATAACCGATGGACAGCATTCAGAACTGACACTTTCATTCTGGGTAAATATTGATGATCCTGCTCTCGATTCATGGGGAAGGGTCATTGTCAAGAGAGATGAAACTGACACCGATACTTTATTGGGAGCATATTTAAGTGATGATATTAGCGATAAGACCATGTTTTTTCGAACAGCTGGTGATTCCGG
>CP070739.1:1355662-1362296 GCA_020347705.1 Methanomassiliicoccales archaeon
GATGAGGTTCGACTCGGAAGGGGCATCTTCGACCTAGAATACACAAAACAAGTTCACGTGAGCATAACCATTTTTTCCAATAACACAGCGCAATGTAGAGGACAGAACATATCCTCTGATATCGATTTGGCTTTGGAGACTAAATTTGAAGATGAGCTGAAAAAAGGATTCGAGGTCGAGATAATCTTCCAGGAGAAAGAAGTTTCTACCTAGGATGAGTTCATTAATCCTCGGACATAGGTGCGTACTTTTCACAGGCTCCACAGTACCAGGCGTCGTACTGCTCCACATAAGTCAGTTCTCCACCGCAATCAGGACAAGGATGGGAAACTTCCTCTTCCCCTTCGGATGGCTCTTCGACTGCATCCCCTTCCTCTCCTATATGAATTAAAAGCCTTTCCCGCAGATGTTTTGATCTGCCGCTGGAATCCAGTCCGAACCACTGACAATAGGCCACCAGCTGTTCGTCGGGCATGGTATACAATTCTTCCTTGGTGGGCGTTTTCAGCTCACCGCCCTCGGGAGGAGCCGTAGTTACGGATGGAGCAGAAGGTTTTTCGGTGGGCTCAGCTTCAGGGGCAGATTCGGGTGTGGGGGCGGGTTCCTCACTTGGTTCCTCTTGGACCTCCTCTTCCTCCTCTGCCTCTTCGGGTTCTATGTCCATACCACAGGCGAAACAAGTGGTTGCCACTGCACTTATTATCGTACCACATTTTGGACAGGCCTTTTCTCCCTCCTCTGGCTCTCCAATAGGCACCGCCTTTTGTTCCTCCTCTGGGATCTCTTCCGAGGTAGCTTCTTCTTCGCTTTCAACGGTTTCAGGCTCGGGCGTCATTTCTTCTTCCGCTTCGGAGGGTGTAGGTGTGGCCATTGGGGTTTCGGTAACTTCCTCTGACACCTCCTCGGCCTCGGATGGCTCTTCGACTGCCTCATCTGCGGTCTCGGGCGGGGTCTCCTCAGCAGGCGGCTTTTCTTCCTCAACGCTCTCAGGTTCAGGTGGACTTTCTTGGGCCTCTTCTTCCGATTCCTCCTCTGGTTCCACAGGTTCTGCTTCCTCTTCCCCAATTCCGATATCCTTGGCGACCTCCTCTAAGTCCTCACTCTCGATTTCAGTTGACAATGGTTCTATGGGGGTGAATCCTTCCTGGCTCTCAGAACCCTTCTCCCTTTCCAATAACTTGTTTTCCCTTTCTGTGAGTTTTACCTTCATAGCGATCAATTTTTCGTATTCCTCAAGTATCGATTTTTCCCTTTCCAGTGATTTTGATTCCCTATCTGCTGTTTCCTGCTCTCGCGCGAGTCTTTTTTCCTCGGCCTGGTTTAGGGTACTTTCCCTCTCAGCAAGAAGTTTTTCCTTATTTTGCAGCTCGGCCTCCTTTTCTATAAGTGGTTTGGTTTTATCGGCCAGCTCCTTCTCATTTTCGATGATATCTTTCTCCCGTTTGAGTAGTTCCGTGTTCTTCGTAGCGAGGTCTGAATCCATCTTAAGTAGTGCTCTTTCTCTGTCAAGAAGTTCTCTTTCTCTTTTTTCTACCTCTTCAATTTTACGGTTTACCTCCTCTGAACGTCCCTTCAAATTAGAGCGTTGCTCATCGAGTCTCCCCATGGCTTCCACTGCTTTTTGTCTTTGAGCTACAAGTTGATCCTTTTGCACAGATATCTTTTCCTTCTCCTTTATTGCCTCGGATTTTTGGGATAAGGCATCATCCTTAAGCTTAGCCAACTCATCTTTCTCTTTATACAGTTCTTCCTTCAACCGGTCTGCTTCGGCCTTCTCCTCGGCCAGCCTCTTCTTCTCTACCCTGATCTTCTCCTCGCTTTTTCTTAGAACTTCCCAGATCGATGCTTCGTGATCCAGGACCCCCTGCTCAGATTCTTCGTTTTGTACCGGTTTTTGCCCTTCATTGGTCAATCTTACACCACCTTAAATTACCTATTCGATTTTGGAGGGACTGCGATGATATGTGTTTAATCCTCGATTTGCGGTTTTCTGTGATACATAACGTTTATAGTTTAAATATTTTTCAGCCTCAGTTCGCATTCTATATGCGAAGTTTCAACCTGTTTACACAGCCAACCAAGCCCTCAACATCCTTTGTCTCCTTTTTGCAGTACCCTGCGAGTTTTGCCCTGATCTGGGTATCGAATTGGACGTCATTGGCCTTCAGGTCCTCACGAAGCAGCTTGCACAGATGTCCTCCTTTGCGATCCCAATCCGTGAGTATCACCACCTTGGGATAATTACGAGCTATATCCTCGCAGAAATTGAAAAGAGGTTGCCCTCTATTGATTGGGATTATTTTACCCTCGATTCCCAATTCCCTCAATGTCCTGACATCCGATTCTCCCTCCACTATTATAGGTATTTCGATATTTATCAGCCTTAGTTCGTCTAGAACCTCCAGTATCTTTTCCAGTAATTCTTCGATTCTCAAACACATACCTCTTTTTGATTTTTTAATCCATTACCTTTCTTGGGTCTTTGATTTTATTTTTTGTACCAACTCCGTGGGACTCAATCCCGAAATTTTTATTGTCTTTCGACGGCCCCATTCTCCTTTTATTATAGTGAGATTCGAAGAGGGTAAGGATAGAGCGGATGAGAGGAATTTTATCAGTTCCTTATTCGCCTTACCCTTTTTTGCAGGTGCCCTTACCCTCACTACGATACATCCTCTCCAATCATCGATTCCCTCGATTATCGTGTTCTTGGCACCGGGTTTGACCTCGAACTCGATTACAACAGCATTGGACTCTTTTCTCATACATTTCAGTAATCCCTCGGGATTTAATTTGCCCATCATCCATGCAATAATCAAGCTGTTTTTAAAAGTTTTCTATGGATTTATCTCGCAGAGAATGAACTAAAGAACTAATATTACATAAATTAATTAAATAATAGATATGAATACTTATATTAAATAATTATTAAGGAATTTGGGAGAATTTGAGGGAAAGAGCCATGAATTAAGCGAAAAGCGTATAAAGGATTATATTCATATGAAAGAATCGTAAAACAAAAGGAGGTTCGAAAGAGGTAAAAAAAATTTGGGGGTTAACACGAAGAAGAAAACGATGTCAATTAGAATCTTGTGATGTTTCGTGATATCCGAAAAATGTGGGCTTGAGAATTTTGACTGAAAACGCAAGGCTTATAGGGTGAGTGAAATATTTCCATTCCCAATGACATCAGAAATCTCACAACCCCCATGTGGAAGACATCATTGACCACTTGTGCCGAGTATAACAGAAGATATTCACGAGGGAGCAACTTGATAAGCAATAAAAAAGTATCCAAAAAAAGAAGGTTCTTTTCGTTGACAATCTGTATTTTCCTAATAATCAACTCTTTTTTTATAGCAATAACCTTTCATATGCTCAATGTTAGGGCCGACGAAAGCCATACGAATGCCAATGTGAAAATCAATTGGCTCAGCGATCATGGAAGAGTAAAAAGAGATATATATTGGAATATCGGCTCCCAGACCGTTCGAGATACGATGTTCGGCTTCATTGGTCTTGTGATCGACCAGAGTAATTACGATCATACCTTTGGCGCCGAAAACATCGCGGATCCATACACCACTCCTTTCTACACCGATCCGGATGATTTCACCACTCAGAGGGCCATCGCATTGACAACCGATGGAGAGGTGCAAAGAAGCACGGCTTCGTTTATAAACACCAACACATTAACCGGTGATCCAAATGATATCTTCATCAACCAATCAGTTTGGACGGTGAACGATAAGGATTGGGCCATATTACAGTGGACCCTAACCAACGTGAGATCACCTTCTGCCACCCTTAATAATGTGTGTATCAGCCTTGAACTGCCTCTCTCCCAGGTAGGGGGAAGAGGAGGTGTGGGGGGGAATGCCCTGGGCGATGGAGGGGATGATGTGGATGGTTTTGATACACCAAACGCCGTCTATTGGGCGAGAGATACCGATTCAGGCACTACCTTTGGGGTCTCATCCGTGACCACCTCTGATCCGGTAAACCACTATTATGCCCAGGATTACCATGCCGACTACTCATCGGAGTACATTAATTTCTTTGAGAATGATACATGGTTGTATGAGCGCATTCATGCGGCCAACGCCACCGCCACGGACGGGATTAATCCAGGAAATATCACGACTACCGTGGGATGGAACGGGACCACTTTGCTACCGGGGGAGTCCAGGACCTTCACTTATGTCATAGCTGTAAACGACTCTTATGACAACATGATTTTTGCCATCAATGATGCCAGGGATTACTATAAAAATGTACTCACTGGCTATCTTCTCACGGAGATCAGGGATTCAGGCTCAGCAACCCCGCGAATCGAGGTGTTCAACTTCGGAAACGAGCCCACTAATCCCATAGGTATTTTAGAACTTCACTCTGCAAAGGCAGGAGGACCTTTGACTGGAAATTGGATCCCTAATACCATCCCAACCTATGGATACAGCTATTTCGAGCCAGCTGAAACTATAGACATAGAAGGCGATACTATCTATCTCTATGAAGACGGTATATTGATCGACCATGTTACATATGGCCAGATGGGCACGGCCCCTGATCCACTGAATGGAGAGTCACTGGCCAGAAAATTCAACCCATTAAAAGGATCCTATGATGATATATGGCTTCGCAATGCCTCAACCGGTCCCAGTTGGGGAGCTGATAATATCGGGATCGGAAGCATCATCACATCGCCCAATGTTGTCATAAACCAGGTGCTGTTCAATCCCTTTTCAGGAGACGAAGAAGAAGGGTATGTGGAGATCATGTACACAGGAATGGCCCAGATGGATATATCGGACTTTAAAATCGTCTGTGATGACGAGTTTATAATACCCCAGGGAACGATCCTGGATCTCTTTAACAGGTTCTTTGTGTTAACGTATTCCGACTTTCCAGGGTTCTTTACAAATATGGATGCTTCTGGAGATAATATCTACCTATACGACGATAATGGTGATCTTTTCGACATGGTGGGATGGAGCTCTCAACATTTTAAAGGAAGGTTCATGGCCCGGGCCACGGATGGTGTAGGTACAAATCAAGGATTCGATGACGCAACATCCATGGCCGCAGGATGGATTTTCGATCAAGAGCCATATCTTTTAATCACCGAGTTTTCGGCGGATGACAGTACGACGGCTAGGGTTGAGCTTTACAATCCAAGGGGAGGGGACAAGGTCCTCACCACCAGATGGACCCTGGATGTGGATCTCGGCACATTATCAGGTACATGGAACACACCAGGAGAGATAATATCCAGTGGAGACTACGCCTTCTTCGATAGAAATGGCGGTGCAATCCTCGATGCGGACGGCGACTCCATCAGTTTATATTATAATACAACGACTTTGATGGAGCAGGTGGCTTTCGGTACGAGGGGAGTGGCATCTGATCCCCTCGTCGGGGAGTCCACGGCCCGCTACTGGGATGGCAATATACCAGGGTACTCGGTAGAGTGGACCAGAAACGGTACCTCTGGACCATCTTGGGGCGCCCAAAACGATGTCTCCCCCATCAATCCATCGCCATCCGTCATATTGAACGAGGTGATGTTCGATACATCTGCAGCGAACGGTAAGTATTTCGTTCTGATGAATCTTGGACCGGTTATCGTGGATGTAGCTGATTACTCACTGGTGTGTGATGCAGAATACCGACTTCCCAATGTGGGTAGTATAGATATCGATCCATTCGAAAAAAGGATATTCAGATACGATGATGATCCCGCCTCCATTCAATTTTTCGACAGCATGGATTTCGATGCAGATAATGTTTATTTGTACGATTTAAATGGCGAGCTTCTCGATATGGTGGGATGGAATTCTGCCCATACAACAGATATGAGCGTACGCAGGGTTCCGGATGGATCCGGCACATACCAAGGGCACGATGATACCACATCTCAGGCCGCGGACTGGTTTTTCGATTCTCCATTTGAGCTGCTCATAACCGAGATATCGGACAGCGATTCCACTTTATCACAAATTGAGATTTACAATCCCTGGTATCCTCCAATTAACTACAATTCCGGATTTACCATGGAAAATAAATCTGTTCTTCTCAGTGGCATCTGGTCTTCATTTCCAGCAGGCATTGGTGAATATGCAGTGTTTGAGGTAACCACTTTATTGGGCTTGGATTCACAGGGTGATACCGCAACCTTATACCAAAACGGTGTTCTCATCGATGAGATATCCTACGGCACCCTGGGAACGGTTCCTGACCCCATACCCAACGAAAGTACAGAAAGATATTGGCAAGGGACCTCGTATTCGGATGTGTGGGAAAGGAACTGGACAACTGGTCCGAATTTCGGAGCGCAAAACGATGTCCCACCAGATAATCTTTCTTCATCTGTTGTGTTAAACGAAGTGCTGTTCAATCCCATCGATGTGAACAATCACTTCGTGGAGATATGCTATACTGGTAATAGGATGGTCAACCTCTCTGGGTACAAACTGGTTTGTAATAGCGAGTACATCTTTCCAGATGGGACCTTACTATTTTCTGATGATCGCTTGGGCTATTTACTTTACGGGACTGATAACGCATTCTTTCAGAATATGATATCTTCCGGGGACAATGTATACCTGTACGATTCCAATGGTGCCATAGTGGA
>CP070739.1:1362396-1373382 GCA_020347705.1 Methanomassiliicoccales archaeon
CGATAATTTTAAGAGTGAGTTTAAATACTTAGGATTCTTATATAAGATTTTACATGAGTATTAAACTACCGAAGGAGCATGAATTTATATTGATGTACAAGCAAATGATCGTTGTGAGTGACTATCATACTCAAACCCTCATTAATCAATTTATTGAGAAATGGAACGAAGAGAATAATTAGATTTTTTGTTTTCTAATTATTCCTCACAGTCCAGGGTGTTCGAGTTATGTTGACACGTCAATTATTTCTTAAACTCGAACACAAGGCGCCCGCACGCATTAAAACAATTTATAAGCAGAGTGCGGGCGCCGGGATTTGAAGCCGGATAGAAAGGTGCAATAAATTACCTATAATCTCCTTTCATCCTTTACAAATCCCGGATAAAAGTATTATTGATTCAATCGCCCTCAAATGATAAAACAATTAAATGCGGGCGCCGGGATTTGAACCCGAGTTATAAGCTGTCTACGGCCTTCTTTTATCACCTTTGCCAGACAAAAGAAAGACTCTTGGCAAGCTTAAGTGATACCAGGCTACACTACACCCGCATAATAGGGTCCTGCGAGCTTTGTGCGGGAATTAAGTTCGAAGTTTTTAATCTTTGTGATGTTCTCTGAGAGTATGAGATTGTGTGGGTAGGTAAGGGAAAAAACCGAAGAAATTTTATTTGGGTACAACTATTTCCCTTCAATGCCCTCTATTATGGAGACCATTGATATCAGAACAAAAAGTAGTTTTGAGATCGTGAACATAACCGGGAAGGTGAACGAAGCCATAAAAAAATCCGGGATCAAGGCAGGCATTCTTCTAGTCTTCACTCCCCACACCACATGCGCCTTGACCGTAAATGAGGATGAACCCAGATTGATTGGCGACGTCAAAAATAAGCTCTCGGAGCTGGTGCCGAAGGGGAAAGGTTATTCTCATGATAACATCGATAACAACGCCCATTCACATATATTGGCCTCCATAATAGGATGCTCCGTCACTTTACCAATAACAAATGGCAGAACTACATTGGGCACGTGGCAGTCGATACTTTTCATAGAATTAGATGGCCCAAGGAATCGCAGGGTAGTCCTACAAATCGGCTGATAACCATAAAAACACCGTCAAAAAAACCCAAATCCTTATTTAAAGGGACCTCATTATCCTGTTTTAATGGTAAAAAAGGGCACCCGTAAGAAAACTGGGGCTTCTGAGGCATATGTGCGCCTACGCTTGCCTGAAAGGAATAGAGGCGAGATATTCGCCATAGCCGAGCAATTGCTTGGGGCCTCACGCATCAAGGTGATGTGCTCCGATGGAAAATCCAGACTGGGGCGTATTCCAGGTAAAATCAAGAAGAGGATGTGGATCAGGGAGGGCGACCTATTGATAGTGAGGCCCTGGAATTTTCAAGATGATAAGGCGGATATCATATACAGATACACCAAAACACAGGCCAGCTCTTTGAAGAGAAAGAAGCTGCTGCCTAATATGTATATGGATTTATTTTAATTCAGAGTTGTGCTGTAACTTGGGAGATGGCAATGAAAGAGGAGGAGTTGTACCGCATTTTAGAGGGAAAGATTTGCACCTTGGAGAGGAGGGAAAAAAGCACAGAGGATAGAAAAACGTACGATGAGGTATTCGATAAAAATACCCTTCTTACCCTCTATACCCTGATATCAAAAGGAGTGATACAGACTCTTGACTTTCCTATCTCCACAGGTAAAGAAGGTAATGTTTTCCGGGCCACAGATGAGAAAGGGGAGCCCGTTGCAGTGAAAATCTACCGCACCTCCACATCTACATATAAAAATCTCACTAAGTATATCACAGGTGATCCCAGGTTCAGGAACATCCCCAAGGATAGACGGGGGATCATATTTCTATGGGCGCAGAAGGAATACAAGAACCTGGCTAGAATGTATAACGCCGGTATTAAATCCCCAGAGCCAAAGAAATTGTTAAAAAATGTCCTTGTGATGCAATATATCGGATGTGAAGAGCAGCCGGCACCCATGCTCAAAGATACTACCTTATCTGATGCAGAAAAAAGCTATAAATCCATAAAAATGATGATGAAAAAATTATATGAAGAAGCTCAACTGATTCACGGGGATTTAAGTGAATATAACATCCTAGTTGAGGATGAGGAATGCTTTTTAATTGATGTAGGCCAATCCGTGGTTTTGGAGCATCCCCTTGCTTCGGAGTTGCTCCTTCGGGATATCACCAATATAACAAGGTACTTTAAAAAGCTGGGCGTGAAAATCAATGAAAAGGAACTTCTCGATTATATAAGGGGGCAGGAGCAATGAAATACGTAAAAATACCAATGGAGAGAGTTGGGGTTCTTGTTGGAAAAAACGGCGAGATAAAAAAGAAGATAGAAGATGAAACAGGAACCACACTTCTTATAGATTCAAAAACCGGTGATGTCACTGTTGACGATTCGAAAGCTTCGGATCCCATTCTTATTTTAAAATGTGCGGACATGGTCAAGGCAATTGGGCGGGGTTTCTCCCCCAAGAAGGCCTTGAGACTGCTTGATGATGATATTTACTTCACCTTGCTGGATATAAGGGACTACGCTGGAAAGAATCAGAAACATGTGAGACGAGTAAGAAGCAGGATCATCGGAACGAAAGGAAAAACCCGCATATTGATAGAGGAGCTCACCGGGGTAAATGTCTCCATATATGGAAATACCGTAGGTGTCATCGGGGAAAGCCTAGAGATGGGTATAGCTGTGACGGCCATTGAAATGCTGCTTTCGGGGAGCGAACACTCTGCAGTTTACAGCTTTCTCGAGAAAAAGAAAAGAGACATGAAATTGGCGGAAATACGGCTATAACGGGACCTGTTTTGGGTAAAAAGGCGCTCCGGTCTCGTTTTTCGCTCTAAAAGCACTCCATATTTTTCATTTTTATATATAAAGCCAGCAGTGCTCCAAAGCCTTTATATATGTACAGTACTATACGTATAGAAGGGAGATTTCAGTCCCTTCTTCAGCATGTAAAATTGATGGATTAAATAGGGGATGGCACGCCCAGAAATCTAGGGTTTGAGATTATGAAAAAAGAAGAGACCTATAGGGTGGACGATATACAAGTTCTGGAGGGTTTGCAGGCGGTAAGGAAACGGCCCAGCATGTACATCGGCAGCACCGATGCAAGAGGCCTTCATCATCTCGTATACGAGGTTGTGGACAACAGCATTGACGAGGCCATGGTGGGTTATTGCAGGAACATCAGGGTCATTTTGCATGACAACAACAGCGTGACAGTAATGGATGACGGTAGAGGAATCCCGGTGGAGGTTCACTCGAAGTACCGCAAACCGGGGGTGGAGATAGTGATGACGAAGCTCCATGCCGGGGGTAAGTTCGATAAGAAGTCCTATAAGGTTTCCGGAGGACTCCATGGTGTTGGAGTATCCGTTGTAAACGCCCTCTCAGAATGGCTTGAGGTAAGCATCTCAAGAAACGGAAAAGTGCATTCTCAAAGGTACGAGCGCGGTGTCCCGAAAGGTAAACTAAAAGTGGTTGATGAAGCCGAGGAAACAGGCACCACCGTCGTATTTATGCCGGATAAGGACATCTTCCCTGAGATCGACTTCAATTTTGACACCATCTCCTCTCGTTTGAGGGAACTGGCCTTCCTGAACAGAGGGGTTAAGATCATAATAAGGGACGACAGGAGCGAAAAGGAGAACAGCTTCCAGTATGAGGGTGGTATCATATCCTTTGTCCAGCATTTAAACAAGAACAAAAACATACTTCACGATGATGTCATATATTTCGAAGGTACAAAGGAGGATGTAATTGTAGAAGTGGCTCTGCAGTACAACGATGGCTACATGGATAACACACATTCCTTTGCAAACAACATCAATACCGTCGAAGGGGGTACACACCTTTCAGGTTTCAAATCAGCGCTTACAAGGACCTTAAACGATTACGCCAAAAGCAATTCTCTGATAAAAAATGAAGCGGATAAATTGAGCGGTGAGGATTGCAGGGAGGGATTGACCGCGATTATCTCAGTGAAACTGAGTGAACCCCAGTTCGAGGGCCAGACAAAGACCAAACTGGGTAACAGCGATGTAAAAGGCATTATGGAATCCGTAGTCAACGATAAGCTGGCCGAGTTCTTCGAGGAGAACCCGAAAACGGCCAGGGCCGTGATCGAGAAGGCCATCATCGCCTCGCAGGCGAGAATTGCGGCCAGGAAGGCTCGAGAACTCACCCGAAGGAAAACCGTTTTAGAGGGAAGCAATCTTCCAGGAAAGCTCGCCGACTGCTCGGAGAAGGACCCAGAGAAGTGCGAGCTGTACGTGGTGGAGGGAGATTCAGCAGGCGGCTCAGCAAAACAGGGCAGGGACCGCACGTTCCAGGCCATATTGCCTTTGAGGGGAAAGATCCTCAATGTGGAGAAAGCCAGGCTTGATAAAATCTATAAAAACAATGAAATCCAGACCTTGATAACGGCCATAGGAACCCACATACGAGAAGATTTCGATATCAACAAGGTAAGATACCATAAAATCATCATCATGACGGACGCGGATGTGGACGGGGCCCATATCAGAACACTGCTTCTCACGTTCTTTTACAGATACATGGAGGATCTGATCAATGCCGGTTACATCTACATAGCGAAGCCTCCGTTGTACAGGCTGAAAAAGGGGAATAAGGAATGGTACGTATACACGGATACCGAGAAGGACGAGAAGTATAAGGAGCTTGGTGAGTCCGGGATTTCCATACAAAGATACAAGGGCCTTGGGGAGATGAATCCGACACAGCTTTGGGAAACCACTATGAACCCGGATACGAGGATAATAGTCAAGGTCACCTTGGAGGATGCCGCCTATGCCGATGAGCTTTTTACTACGCTCATGGGAGAGCAGGTAGAGCCACGAAGAGGGTTCATCCAGGAACATGCACTGGAGGTAGTCAACCTGGATGTATGATGACCTTTTTACGGAAGATAGGATAAGTAGAAAAATCAATAAAGGGAGTGAGAGGATTGCCCGATACTGAGGTAGAGGAAGAGAGCGAGAAGAGGGTGATATACCGTTCAATCGAGGACGAGATGAAAACGTCCTACATTGACTACGCCATGAGCGTCATCGTGGGCAGGGCACTTCCTGATGTAAGGGACGGATTAAAACCCGTTCACAGACGGATACTTTTTGCGATGCATGAATCAGGTATCACCTCAACAAAGCCCTACAAGAAATCCGCAAGGGTTGTGGGGGATGTCCTTGGCAAGTTCCATCCCCACGGTGATGTGGCGGTCTATGATGCCATGGTGAGAATGGCCCAGGATTTCTCGTTGAGATACATGCTAATCGACGGTCAGGGTAATTTCGGATCGGTGGACGGGGACTCACCTGCGGCCATGAGATATACGGAATCAAGGCTCAATAAGATGGCGGAGGAGATGCTCGAGGACATCGACAAGAACACCGTGAATTTCGATCCCAATTACGATGAATCCCTTAAAGAGCCAAAGGTGCTGCCTGCCAAACTACCCAACCTTCTCATAAACGGCTCCTCGGGGATTGCTGTTGGCATGGCAACCAACATGCCTCCTCATAATATCAGCGAGATCATAGATGGGATCACCCTGCTCATCGACAATCCTGATACCGAGATAAAAGATATAATGAAGGTCATCAAAGCACCCGATTTTCCAACAGGTGGTATCATTTGCGGAATCAACGGCGTGATATCGGCCTATACACTTGGCAGAGGATTGATCAGGGTAAGGGCCAAGACCTCAATTGAGGAGGGTAAAAGGGACAAGCAGCGCATCATAGTCACCGAGATACCATACCAGGTGAATAAATCGAATCTTTTGGAATCCATCGCCAACCTTGTCAAGGAGAAAAAGGTAGAAGGCATAACCGATTTGAGGGACGAATCTGACAGAACCGGTATGAGAATCGTTATCGAACTGAGAAGGGATTCCATACCAGATATCATACTAAAACAACTTTACAAACACACCCAGATGCAGACGACCTTCGGTATCATCAACCTGGCCCTGGTGAACAACCAGCCCAAGATTCTCAGTCTGCCTGATATGATTCATCATTACATCTCCCACAGAAAAGACGTTGTTAGGAGACGAACTCAGTTTGAGCTGGACAAAGCCGAAAAACGGGCCCACATTCTCGAGGGCCTTATAGTCGCTTTGGACAATATCGACGAGGTCATCAAGATTATAAGAAAATCGAAATCGCTGGACGAGGCCCGGGAGTCATTGAAGACGAAATTCCTCATCACACCCGAGCAGACCAAGGCGATTTTGGATATGAGGCTTCAGAAGCTCACGGGACTTGAAAGACAGAACATTAAAGATGAAAGCGGGGAGCTCAAAAAGAAGATAGCACGATACAAGGAAATCCTTGCGAGCGAAACCGAAATAACGGACGTAATAAAAGAGGAGCTTACGGAGTTAAAAAAGAAATACGGGGATACCAGGCGGACAGAAATCGATTTAGAGGCGGCTGATGACTTCGATATTGAAGAGCTGATACCTGATGAGGAGATGGTGGTGACCATCACAAATACGGGTTATATCAAGAGGTTGCCCTTGGACACCTATAAAACCCAGAAGAGGGGAGGTGTGGGCCTGATTGGCATGGGAACAAAAGAGGAGGATTATGTGGTCGATCTTTTCGTGACCTCCACGCATAATTACATACTGTTTTTCAGCAACAGGGGCAAGGTATACTGGTTGAAAACATACAAGATTCCCGTTGGAGGCAGGCATGCCAAGGGCAAGGCGATAATAAACCTCCTACCCAGGTTGGAGAAGGGGGAGGTGATCAACGCCGCAATTCCCATCGAGGAGTTCACCTCGGCTCAATATTTGACATTTGTGACTAAAAAGGGGCAGATCAAGAAGACGGTCCTTAAAGCCTACGGCAGACCCATGATAACAGGTATCAGGGCCATAAGGTTACGTGAAGGAGACGAGCTCGTGGAAACCAAGCTTACAAATGGACAAAAAGAGCTTATAATCGCCTCAAAGAACGGCCAGGCCGTGAGGTTCCATGAAAAAGACGTCAGGCCCATGGGCAGGGCGGCCATGGGCGTTAGGGGTATCAGACTTAAAGATGGGGATGAGGTTGTGGGCATGAGCGTGGTCACCGAGGAATCTATTCTTTTGACCATCACGGAGAACGGATATGGAAAACGCTCTGAGGTCTCCTCTTATAGAAAGACAAGACGGGGAGCCGGTGGCGTCATAACCATCAAAACCGGGGAGAGAAACGGGAAGGTGGTGGGTGTAAAAGAGGTATCCCCTGATGACGAGTTGATCGTAACGAGTCAAAACGGGATGATCATCAGAATGCCGGTGAGAGGTATCCGGGTTCAGGGCAGGGCCACCATGGGTGTCAGGGTCATGAAATTGAAGGCAGGGGATAGGGTGGTGAGCCTGGCAAGATTGGTTCAGGAGTAAAACCAGATTAATTTGGCCCCCCTACGGCCACAGAGGATCGCTTTACTCACGATATGGCATACCTAGGGTTGTAAGGCGTTGGAGGTGCGTAGGGGGGAAGGAAAAATTAAATCCCTATAAGATAGTATTTCTGCTACAATTATCAACCTAGATAATTCGATATAAAAATGGGGCCGCCCAGCCCTTCAGCTTAAGAATTAAGCGATTTCAATTATAACTGAAGGGCGTAGTGGTCCACTGAAAAGGATCATGAATTGAAAATGAAGTGGACCATGGCGGCCCCACGAATACATCAATGATAAATTAGAGTGGGGCCGCCCAGATTTGAACTGGAGTACCAGGCTCCCAAAGCCCGAAGGATTGACCAAGCTACCCCACGGCCCCATCTATTCAAGAGCTGCATTGGGCGAGGATATGGCATATCAACAAGTCAGCGCATCCGTGTTTATGTGATATCGCGGATAAGGTGCGCGAAACCTAAATACTTTACCATGAGGTTTTCTAAGGATGATAATAAAAATATAAGGCCTTCGCGTAAGGAAAAGTTATTAAGTGCAAATGTACTGGGTGAGAGCCATTATACCTTGGCTATGATAATTCACTGGATGGAATAAGAATGGTCGCTGTAAAAATAACGGATTTGACTAAAAAATTCGATAAGCTCACAGCAGTGGATAATGTCAATCTCGACATCGAGTCCGGGGAGTTATTTGGCCTTCTCGGCCCTAACGGAGCCGGCAAAACCACTCTGATATCGATGTTGTGTACAATTTTAAAACCGACATCAGGCACTGCACAGGTATGGAATCACGACATCATCAGGGAGCAGGACATGGTGAGAAAGTCCATCGGGATCGTTTTCCAGGATCAGAGTTTGGATGACAATCTAACAGGCAGAGAAAATCTACAGTTCCACGGCAGGCTGTATAAGGTCCCGAAGAATGTAATGAACGAGCGCATGAAAGAATTAATGGAGTTAATGGAACTTGCCGATAGAGCGGACGACCTCGTCAAAACCTATTCGGGAGGGATGCGTCGTCGTCTTGAAATTGCCAGAGGATTGTTACACCACCCCAAGGTCCTTTTTCTCGATGAGCCCACCCTGGGACTCGATCCCCAAACCCGAAGACATATCTGGGAGTACATAGAAAAATTGAACCAAAACGAAGGAATCACAATGCTTCTTACCACGCACTATATGGATGAGGCGGATTATCTTTGTGACAGAATCGCTATAATCGATTACGGGAAAATCGTTGCATTGGGAAATCCATCCAGTCTCAAGGAATCCCTGGGTGGGGATGTGATTTCATTGGCCTCTTCATCAAAGGATGAAAAACTGAGAGAGGGCCTATTAAAGATCGAAAACGTGACCGCGGTGGATTTCGTAGAGGATGCGATTAGGCTCACAGCATCAAAAGGCGAAACCGTAATTCCAGAGGCCTTGAACGTTGTCCGTGAACATGGTGTTGAGGTCAAATCTGTTTCATTGCATGCACCCACCTTGGAGGATGTATTCATCAAGTTCACGGGCAGAAGGTTGAGGGACGAAGCCGAAGGAAAGAAAGGTCAATTGAAGAGGAGGATAGGCCATCGGAGGAGGCTACACCATTGATAAGCGATATTTACACGATATGGCTCAGAGAGATGATACGCTATGTTCGATCGAAATCAAGGATCATTTCCTCACTTGCCATGCCCATTATCTGGTTGGCTTTACTTGGAACAGCGATAGGCGGGATGGTGGAAGACTCCCCCTTTCTTCCTCATAACATGAACTATATCCAATATATCGCACCTGGAATCATCGGGATGACCATACTGTTCACCTCCATATTCTCGGGAATCTCCATAATATTTGATAGGGAATTCGGATTTTTAAAAGAGATATTGGTTGCACCCGTTTCCAGATTGTCAATCGTATTGGGCAAGGCCCTTGGAGGAACCACCACAGCTATGATCCAAGGTATGATCATGTTCATTTTAGGGATTCTTCTGGGGGTGAAATTCTCATCCGAATTTGGTATAGGCCTTGGTTTTATCATTACGGTGGCGTTCATGTTTCTAATCGGCCTTTCCTTTGTGAGCCTGGGAATCGCCATCGCATCGAAAATCGAGAGCATGGAAGGTTTTCAGATGATCATGTCCTTTCTCGTGATGCCCATGTTCTTCTTATCCGGTGCACTGTATCCAATAGAAACCTTGCCTGATTGGTTGAAGTTATTGACATACATCGATCCTTTAACTTACGGGATCGACGGGTTGAGGGGCTCAATCCAAGGCTCCTCGGTTGCGCATTTTCCCCTTCTTGTGGATTTCGGGGTACTGTCTTTGTTTTGTCTGTTCACACTACTTTTGAGTGCGTATCTTTTTAAAAAGAGCTAGAAAAAAACATTTTATCACATTGGATATATTATTGTGGATCTGGTCAGCCTGTTTCCTCCCTGAGCAATCCCCGAAAAACAAGACCAATAAAATATTATGTTGATATGACATACTCAGTGAAAGATAGGGGTTGTGATGTTCGAGGTGCAGAAAAGAAATGGTGTGGCCAGAGTGGGAAAATGGCTCCTTAAAGAACAGAATAAAGAGGTGACAACGCCTAATATTCTATTCTTCGCAGGCCAAGGAATTACCCCTCCTAAAGAGGCGGAATTCCTCATTTCAGAAGAAGACATCCCGGATAATAAACCCTATATCCTATCGACCCCGGGCCTCTTTATGGAGCCGAGGGGTGGAGTATCCGACTACTCGGTCTCACCAAGTCTGATTTATCCTCCAAGTCAGGTGGAATTAAACGCTTACGCAGCGAAGATCAACAAAGATGTTTTCTCCGGTAAATTATTTGTCGTCTCAGGAAAGGATGAGGCCGTGACTTCCGCTTTGGAAGGTGTAAAGGCCGAGATGTACTTACTGGCAAATGCGTTACAGCTTGTTAGAAAACCGAAATCTTTTGTTAACACTTTGGTGAACCTGAGAAAGGCCGTGGGATACCAGAGGTTGATATACACTCCAGGCCTTGGAAGTCCGCATCACATCGCGTTGCTCGTATATTGCGGTGTGGACCTGTTCGATTCTGCGTCCTCACTTTTGAACGCGAGACTGGGCAATTATCTTACTGCCCAGGGCAAGGTCAATAGGGATGAGATGGCCGAGGATTTTTGTTTTTGTCCCTCATGTGTTGGCGGGAAAAGAGATTACGAATCCATTTTGGGACACAACTATTATGCGTCTTTGGCAGAGCTCAGGACCGTTAGAAACGCGATTCGCTCGGGAGGCCTTCGCGAGCTGGTGGAGACAAGAGTGAGATCCGAGCCCCAGATGGTGTCTATCCTGCGTATCTTGGATACTCATCATTATTCCTTTTTGGAGAAGTATTTTCCAATTACTGGAGGACAGATGATTGCATCGTCAAGTGAGAGTCTAACAAGACCTGAGATCGTGCGGTTCAGAGAGAGGGTAAAAGAGAGATATAAAAAAACCCCCTATCCGAAGATCCTACTGCTTCTTCCCTGCTC
>CP070739.1:1373482-1389498 GCA_020347705.1 Methanomassiliicoccales archaeon
CAATGCCCTTCGAGATTGGTCCTTTTTGATATTCTATCTTGCGGCAATTGTGATTGTGCTCACATTGGCGATATCTGTTATCACTTCCGTTTTTGGGCGAAGAAGAACCTTGGTGATCCTCCGTGCGATTGGTTTAACACGAAGGCAAGTTTCTTCAGTGCTTTTAATTGAATACATATTAATAGGCGCAGCGGCCTTTGTGATTGGTATTTTTTCCTCCCTTGTAGTAGGTGTAATTTTGCATCTCTCCTATCAATCCACAGGTTCGTTTGAAACCCTGTCTTCCCCATTTTCCCCAACCCCATGGATGATTTTACCGCTGTTTGTGATATTAATATCATCGTTTATCTCGACCTATATAACGACGACGATTTTATGGAATAGGCCTGTTATGGAGGTTATCGGGTATGAATAAGCTCATAATTGTGGATTCAGTTTCAAAGGTATACACACAGGGATCTTCCTCCGTTTGCGCAGTTGACTCTGCAACTTTTGAAATCGAGGACGGCGAGTTAATATTGATATGCGGTCCCAGCGGCTCTGGAAAGAGTACTCTATTATATCTCATGTCGGGAATGCTAAAACCCTCCAGTGGGAAAGTGGTCGTGGCAGGAAGGCAGTTGAACGGACTTTCAGAGCTGGAGATGGCCAGGTTCAGGAAGGAGACCATAGGCTTCGTATTCCAAGCGTTTAATTTGATACCTAGTCTCTCTGCACTGGAAAATGTGGTCGCTTCGAGGATGTTCGACTCCGAAAAACACCAAAAAAGAGCACAAGAAATCCTGGAAAGCATGGGATTGGCCCACCGCACACAGCACCTTCCTTCTGAGCTGTCAGGAGGAGAGCAGCAAAGGGTCGCTATTGCTAGGGCATTGTTAAACGATCCCAGGATCATATTTGCTGATGAACCCACAGGAAACCTGGATTCAAAGGCAGGGAAAAACATCATAGATATACTTAAGAAGCTCAACAGAAAGGGAAAGACGGTGATAATCGCCACCCATAACCCTTCGATTTTAAACGGGCTCGAGTCAAAGAGGTTGAACATCCTGGATGGAAAAGTACAAGAAAGCGGGGAGTAGCTCCAATGGAAAGAGAGAAGGACCAGGAAAAGAAATTCGGTGTAGTCGATTATATATCAGGCCGATTGAAATATTACTGGATAAGGTACACCATGATGTTGGTGGTAATGACGATCAGCGTGGCAATTTTTTTGATAGTACTCTCATTGTTCACAGGTTTACAGCTACAGGAGAGCGGTTTCGAGGATCCTAATTTTATACTCACCCCGGAGGTAGTAACTCAGAATAAACATATCTCAGAAGAGGAGGCAAACGCTTTAGTTGGGTGGTTGATTGTCGCGGCCCTTTTTCTATTTATATCCTCTGTTGGTACCATCTTCAGCACCATACGCTGTTCGGTTTTATATTCGGGAAGAGATATAGCCATACTGAAATCCATCGGGCTCACTAAAAGGGAGATATCCCGGATATTCATATATGAAGCGATGTGGCTTTCTCTAGCATCGTGGGCCTCGGGATTGTTGATTGGATTGATCGTGAGCAATCAGTTCTTCTATCATTACTATCTAGAGCAAAGAGGCTCGATGTTCTTCGCCCCTGCAAAAACCATGCCGTGGCTTGTGGTACTCAGTTTTTTAATAACGGTCATGATAGCTTATGCTGGATCCATAGGCCCAGCATCGAGGGCATCGAAGCTTGATCTTCTGGAGGCCATGGGGGGACATAAATGAAACATAAACCCACAGTCTTCGCATCTGAGGGTGACATTTGAGGTAAAACCATGGATAAGGTGGCTGAGTTCCGCCAAAAGATGGATAAGGAGACCAAATCTGGCCTCATATCACTTTTAGTTCTATGTGTAATAAAGGAAACGAGAGAGCCTATGTACGGATACAAGATCATACAATCCATTGAAGAACTCAGTGAAGAGGAGCTGAAATTTCAAGAGGGTACGGTATATGCGATATTGAGGTCCCTTCAAAAACAAGGACTTCTCGAAAGCAGAATAGAAGAATCCCCTTTAGGGCCGCCGAGAAAATATTACCAAATCACCAAAACCGGGAAAGTGGCCTTAGATAAAGGTCTGAAGGATTGGAAGGATCTGGTGCAATCCTCCACCAAAGTAATTCGGAAATTGGGGGGAAAAATATGAAGAAGGATACCATTGCTGAGGAATATTTAGATAGAATCGATGAAGAACTTTCTGGTTTGGATAGGAAGCTCAGGTTGTCGGTGATCGAGGAATTAAGAGGCCATATCACAGAGAAGTCAGAAACCCTAGCTCGAAAATCGGGTAAAGAAGAGGTTGATGAAAAGATCCTTGAAAATGTCATTGAAAATCTTGGTGAACCTCATGATGTGGCCTCGGAGTATATAAAAACCCTGCCCAAACGGCCTGATAGGGGGATAAAGGCCTTTTTGTTCATCCAACTTTCGGTGGGCATTTTTTCCATGTTGATAGGTATCGATTTACTATATTTTGGGGTTTCTTGGTATCAGAAAACAATGTCTCCAACCAATCGGATGCTGTATACGGGTGATGCTTTATTTTGTGCCCTGTTTTTGGCTACAGGCCTGATCATCTTTATGATGATTATCCTCCAGTTCAGAAGACCTTCTTTAATTCGGGATTATGGAAGCTTTTCAGTGATCATTTCCCTCGTTGCAGGTATCGGTGGCCTAACCACCTCCTTAGAATTCGTATTATGGGATCTATTTGAGAAAGGTTTTCATGAAACAGCGTTCTATGCGATTATAAGCCCGGTAATAATCCTTCTGGTTCTTGGATATCTATTAGGCCTTGGGCATATGATGAAATTTCAAAAATTGCTTGCTGCTGAAAAGATAGAAGAGGAAAAATTGACGGGCAGAATCGAAAAAAGAACAAAGGTTATGGCCGCATCAGTTGCAATCCTGGTTATACTCTTTTCCATAAGCGGGATCTTCATGTACACATACTCAGATAGAGTGGATACCGATAGCGAACTCCTAGATACAGAGTATATCGGCGGTGAGTATGATGCTACAATTGAACGATGGGGCAACTATGTCGATGGACGTTTGTACGAGAATTATAAGATAGTCTATTATATGAATAAAACCCAGGTGGACGGAGTATTCGATCCAAAGGACAGACCAACGCTCAATTGGCTCAAGGATAATACTCCTGAGAATGCAACGATCATGAGCTGGTGGGATTACGGGCATATGATCAGAGCCTATGCTAATCGAGAACCTGTGATAGATTATCCTTCGAGTGCCATCCTGAATACTGTAGCTGAAGTGGCTGTGGAGGGAAAATCATGGGATAAACCATTATGCCCAGAGGAAACTGTAAAGGACGTGGCGCTTGCCTTTACTACAGATGATTCGAATTTTACGAAACAAATGATGCAAAAGTATAACGCTAGTTATATCCTGACTTTCAGCAGGGACGCCGCGGGAATTGCATATGCTTTCTTCACAGCCGCAGAAAAGGATCCAGCAAATTATATGGATATGATAACAAATCAGCCTTCTGAAGACGGTGAGAAAGCCTTTTTATTCAAGGTCTGGTCAGGAAAACAGGTGGATGGTTTCGAGCTCGTATACTCAGATATAATATCAAGGGTATACAAACCCATTTACTGATCGGGAACGAACCTATTTCACGGTCTCCCAAACCGCATCGATCAAGTCCATAACTTTTATTCCGCCGATGTTTCTGAACTGCTCCTCGCAGAACGGACAAGAGGATACAAGAATTTCCGCCCCTGTTGCCTTTACCTCTTCGATTCTCTTTTTTCCGATCTCGAATGAGAGTTCTGGGAATGCTGCCCTCACCCCGCCACCGGCTCCGCAGCAATTTGAGTCATATCCATAATTCGGCATCTCCCTGAAGTCCGAAATCTGCCTCAAAATTTCTCTTGGCTCTTCTATTAACCCTTCCAATCTCCCAAGATGGCAGGGATCGTGATATGTTACCTTTCCGAGCATCTTTTTCACAGTTAATTTATGTTTTTCCAGCATTTCCACCAATTTCTGGATTATGTGTGTTACTTTGATATCAGAATCACTTTTCTCCAATTTTTCCTTGATAGTGGTATTGCATCCAGGGCAGGCTGTTATGATCTCCTTTACTTCGTTGTCAACCAAATATTTTAGGAACCGGGAGGTCAGCTCGTTGTACTGTTTTTCATAACCTGTCCTAAGAACATAGCTTCCGCAGCAGATCTCCTCGTCCATTATCGCGATTTTCTCTGGGCCTAGAAGTTGTACCGCTCTTTTCAGGGTCTCAGGCTGTCTGAGCGGCATTGTACATCCCGCGAAAAACAGCGTGTGAGTTTCCTTGGGGGAGGCGAATACTATGCCCTCTCTCCATTTTGTCGAATCCTCCACACCGTATGGATTCCCGAACTTCATTACATTCTCCACATTCTCCTTGTGCTTCTCTATTTCAAATCCTTCCTCCACCAGGAATTTGCGGAGCTCCCTTTCTATTTCGGTATCAGGAAGTGCACACCATCTCTCGCAGCATCCACATAGCATGCACGCAAAATAGGCCTTGGCCATGGCCTTTGAAGGTTTCACTTTCCCCTCGATCAATCCTAAAATGGCCCTATTCCTCCCCCTAGAAGTGAAGGTTTTCTTTTTAATAACCTGATAAACTGGACATTTTCTCTCGCAGAATCCGCATGATGCACCAAAGCAAGTTTCGATGTCATCCTTGAAATCAGCCAGGCTCATTTGACATCACCTTTGTATTCGAATTTTTTACCGGGATTCATAATACCTTTAGGATCGAAGATATCCTTGACTTTTTTCATATACTTCGCGCTCTCTCCATGCTCATATTCGAAATACGGCACTTTAAGGTTTGTATCACTCATGTATGTGCTCATGGTGCCTTCGAAATCCACAGCGGCCTTGGCCATATCTTCGAAGTACTTTAGGTACCTGTTCACCTCATCCTGGTCATGGTAGTCCACGAACAATGCGCATGATAACGAAAAGCCGATGCTATTGGGGTGTTCAAGGTAGGCGTTCATGCCCAGTATCTGGAGGTTGTACTTCTCTGCGGTCTTAACGAATACATCGTAGAATTCCTCCAATCTTCCCATGGGAATACCTGGATCAACGGCTCCGAATTTCTTTTCCCTCTGAGAGTCGGGCCATTTCTGCTTGAAAGGCGGGAATTCAAGGGTATGCTTGGAAATCCACCATCCCTTCACGATCTCCCTTTCTTTCACCAATTCACCTTTCATCTCCTCAGCTATGCCCAAGGCATAGTTCCTTTCAAAATCCACCACTTCCTTGTCTCCGGCGAAGATGATGGCTAGAAGTGCTCCTGCCCAATCAGGAATCTCCGGGTCCTTGCCATATTTTTTTCTATAGGCATGGGTGTAGAACTTCAATCTCCTTTTACAGTTGATGTGCGCACCTTCGATGGTAAGACCGGCTTTAAGGAGTCTATCCAGGAACTTAACTGCAGTTCCCATGGACGAGAATATGATCATCTCCACACGTCTTTCTCTTGGAATCGGCTCGACCTTCAATGTGGCCTCGGTTATCACCCCCAGCGTCCCCTCGCTTCCCACCAAGAGGTCTTTCAACTTATATCCCGAAGATGTGAAATGGCACTTTCTGTGCCCCAATTCCAGGATCTCTCCGGAACCTGTCACGATTTGCACCGAAAGAAGTGCATTGAGGATTTTCCCGTATCTCATGCCGAAAGTCGAGTCGTTGTCACAGGCGATTTCCGATCCAATAGTGCATATCCACTTGGATTCCGGAAGGTTGGGGAGCCATAGGCCGTGCTCTTCCAAAGCATCGTTGATCTCTTGAAGTGTAGCACCCGCCTGTGCTCTTATCGTCTGATTTGGTACGTCTACATCGATTATCTGGTTCATGCTTGTTGAGTCGATATATATGCCCTTATGAATCGGCACTGCACCACCTGCCATGCCTGTCAGTCCTCCCCCTGCGGTGACGGGTATGGCATGCTCATACGCTATTTTCACGGTTTTTGCCACGTCCTCCGTGTTTTTCGGAACGATCACCACATCTGGAGGGAAGATCTCCTCCTTTGTCCTGGGACTCCAGTCAGCACCGTAAACATATCGCTCAAAATCTTCACTTAATACCTTATCATCACCAAGTTGCTCCCTTAGTTCGTCGATGAACACACAGATCCCCCCTTGGAACTTCACTCGGTCCATAATAGTGATAATATATTACTAATTTTTGGGTTGGATATCTTTTATTGTAATCCTTTTCAAATAGAAGGAATTCTAACCCTTTAAATTGAAAATGGCCATAGTTATGAGAAACAAATATATACTAAAAAGACAATTGAAGCATATAGTTCATGTGGTGAGAAAAAATGTTTGGGACGCTCGGAGTACAGAATACAGAAAAAAAGCGATACAGCATATTTCAAGCGACACTTCTTGTGTTTATAATGCTATTTTTAGCCCTAACTAATAGAAAAGAAATACCGCTTGGATCGAATAATACCTGTGTTTCAGAAAAGCTATTTAAAAACCTTCAAAAAAATTATCACCGCATCGAGACTCGATTTTAAAAATTCGCATTCCCACGATTTGAGGGATTTTTGATTTTATTTAAATTTCTATTAACAATACCCGTAAAACCCTCAAAGATAATGGATTAGGGAAAATTAATAAATATGAATAATATATGGGATTCACTTTCACCGGTGTGAAAACATGGTTGAGGAAGACGAAAAAGAGCTCAATGACGAGGCGGATTCGGAGCCTTTACGCAAGAGCAGGTTCAGAAAGAGACGAAAATCCGTTGAGGCAGAGGATGAAATGGACGTCCCAAAACGTAGACGGGGCGCAAAAAGGCGAAGAGAAAGGACCCTAACCAAGAGGGATTTAGAGGAAGAAGAAAAAAAGGCATCAGTAGGGAGACTCTGGCTTGAGCAGAATTGGAAAACGATGCTGGCTTTACTCCTCATATTCCTGTTCGGTTTGTTCTTGAGAAGTTATTTCTATTACCCTCCCGCAACCGAAGATGGATTCATCCTATCGGGTAATGATCCCTATTATCACAAAAGGGTTGCAGACTACGTTCAAGAAAATCACCATCATCTCATATTCGATCCTCTTTTGTGCCATCCAGACGGTTCATATAATCCACGACCGCCGATGTTCGACTGGTCTATAGCAATAGTCGGGTTATTGCTCTCCCCTTTATTTGGGGGTGATGTGGGAACTTCCACCTGGCAGGTCATGGAATTTTCCCCGGCGTTCTGGGGGGCTTTAACTGTCATCCCAGTGTACTTCATAGGAAAGGAGATGTTCAACAAGAAGGCCGGATTGATATGTGCGTTCCTTTTGGCCACCATGCCCTCTCACGTGGAACGTTCTCCCCTTGGCTTCTCTGACCACGATGCCATAGCGCTTTTCTTTGTGGTGCTTTCGTTCTTCTTCTTTATAAAGGCCTTAAACAGCCTCGCCATCAGGGAAAAATGGGTCGATAATTGGTTACGTCCAAAAGAAATGGTCAAAGGTTTCAGGAAATGGTTCAAATACAATCAGGTATCGGTGGCCTTTTCACTTCTTTCTGGTCTTGCATTGGCCTCGGTGGCCCTGATATGGAAAGGATTCTTGTATGCCATCGTGATCATCATCGTGTATTTCTTCATTCAATTGATACTGAACAAGCTGAGGAACAAGGATTCACTGGGTGTTGCTTTATGCACGATACTCACATTGGTGGTGGTAGCATTACTGCCCATTCCATATTACAACGGCAATAATATGCCCAAGGTTATAAGGCCTGCCTCAGAGATTTTATTGGCTGTAATATTTATAAGTGCGATATTGGTACCCACCAAGGACAGCCCGTGGTTGTTGGTATTTTCAATTCTGGCAACGATGCTAATAACCGGCTTCGTTCTACTCATTTATGTCTTCCCCGACATTGGGAATACCTACTTCAGTGGACAGGGTTACTTCATTAATACCAAGATATTCGAGACCATCGCAGAGGCTCAGGCTCCAGATTATAGTAGAGCGACGTTTTCATATGGTGTGGCCACCTCTTTCTTGGCCTATATTGCACTTGTGGTCTCCATAATAAGGGTAGCAAAGGACATGAAGGCCCATTACCTGTTCATGACGATTTGGGGCCTGACAGCCGTTTACATGACCATTTCCGCCACCCGGTTCATATTCAATGCCGGGCCAATTTTCGCGATACTTTCGGGCTGGATGGTATACGAGATCATTAAGAAACTAGATTTCCGCAGAATGCTCAAGCACTACAGAAGTCTGAAAGGTGGCGGTAGGTTCTACGGCATGAAGAAAAGTGTAAAGGTAAGTCATATTGCGGGAGTGCTTTTCCTAGTTTTCTTGATATTAATCCCCAATGTATGGCTCGGCTGGGACGCGGGAGTTCCCTTTGGAGAAAAGAAGGCCGTGGATGTGGCTGTATACGATGCTCTACCATGGTTCATGAAACCCGAGGAGTATGATAGTGAGCAGGCCGGTAACACAACACGTTATCCTGACGGTACGGGAACCATGTACAACAAAACGAATTTGAACGAACTGAAGTACTTCGGTGCGTTTGGCCATGGTTTTCCTTCAGATTATTGGTTGGATGGGATGCGCTGGTTATCGGAGCAGGATCAGGATCTTCCCATTGAGGAAAGACCTGGCTTCATAAGCTGGTGGGACTATGGATTTTGGGCAATTTACCTCGGTGAGCATCCCACCGCTGCGGACAACTTTCAGGGTAGGGTGCAATATGCAGGATCCTTTATATCCGCTAAAAATGAAACTCAAGCCACCTCGCTTTTAATCGCGAGGATTCTCGAAGCTGATAGGGCCGATTATAGATACAAGGATGGGCATGGTGTTTATAAACTCCACGGTGGTGTGAGAGATATACTGGTTAAATACTTCGGCGAGGAAAAAACCACCGAGATAGAGGATGTTCTTTACAATACTGCCAAATATAAAAGCGAGGTTTTAGACAATCCTGAAAGGTACGGGCATTACGCATCTGATCTTGTTGCAGACACCACACCCATATACGCGGTTCTCCAAACTTGGATACCAGAGCTTTTAGATGACGACCAAAGAACATGGTTACTTCACGACCTTCAGGAGGAAACAGGCTACAGCCAGCGGTACTTCGCCATTGATTCAAGACTGGTTCCGTTTGGTCCACAGAATACAGGCATCTATTACGCCCCGCTTAAGCTCTCCGACCACAGAATAAACGACAATAATGAACCGTACGATTTTCTCCAGACCTTTATTGTGGGCTCTGATAGCAGAGAGTACACTGTTGAAGAATTCCGGGAGGCGCAGGAAAAGGATCCAAAACTTGAGGTCAGGGAGTTTAAATTGAGATACTATGAACAGTTTTTGGATTCGATGCTACTAAAATGCTATTTAGGCTATACGCTGGAGGATATTGGCGCGGCCGACCCGGGCGAAGGGGGAACAGAGCCGAACCTACCTGCAATACATGCCACCAATTATCCTCCCATGCAGGCATGGATGATGAAACATTTCCAGCTCGTTTACAGGACAGCATATTGGAATCCGTACAATCAATCCGAATATAAGTATCATCCAGATGCATGGGTGGCTATGTTGGATACGGATGCAAACGCCCTCGTGGAAAAATTGGAGAGCGACGGTATTGACAATGACAACAACGGAAAAATGGACAAGGATGACAGGGGAGAGGGCGGCGTTGTCACCTCCGGTCTCAAGTCAGGTGTGGTGTTCATAAAATACTATGAAGGTGCGTATTTAAATGGCACTGTTCGGACAACAAAGGGCACTCCAGTTCGTAACGTCAGAGTAACAGTTTCAGATGAGTACGGTATCCCCCACGATACCACTTTCACAGATGACAACGGCGAATATCATCTTATCGCCCCTTCGGGTAATGTAACCGTGGATGTCACGACAGGAGGTTTCGGCGAGGGTGATTATGTAGCGTACAATGTCTTGACCCAGAATGAGATAGTAAGGCTCAACAGTACCGATATCGAAATATCTGATGATCAGGTTATGAGGAGGAAGATAGACGAAGATGAAGATGGTATATGGGATTACAACATCGTTTCTGATTTTGAAATCGAGCCAAATGTCTTAAACGGGCGGGTGTACTGGGACATCAATTCCAACGACGCTTATGATGAAAATTCCGACTCGAACATATCCAAGGCTTCGATCACATTGAAAAATCCGGAGCACGACATGGAGTATACCACAAAGTCCGAGCTGAACGGCACATACTTGTTCGACGACCTTATGCCGGGGACATATAATGTGAGTGTGGAGGTTGAAGGCCATGTTCTTCCGGTGAGTTTGGAAGAAGAGCTGACATTTGAAACCGGAGAGGAGGAATCCATTGATATTGATATTCAGCCAAGTAAATTCCGGGGGAATATCAGCTCCATCAATGGTACAAGATTCATTGATGAGGAGATCAGTTTGTTAGACGATACCAACGGCACTTACCTCACCGTGTCAACGGATTCAGAAGGAAACTTCAGTTTCGAAATGTTGTTGTCTGGAAATTACACCATAAATGTGGATATTGATGGCTTTGAAAGATATTCCGAAAAAGTGAATATTCCCGAGGGAAACACCACAGAGAGAGAAATAGTTATCTGGCCCTCAACAGATGTGAAGGGAACCACCACAAACGGTGTAAACAATGCACCCATCCCTAACGCAACCGTAAGGTTCGATGGGAAAGACGAGCATGCGGGCCTAACCCTATTCGCTACGACCAATGAGATAGGATTCTATGATATCCACCTTAGAAACGGCAGGTATAAAATCAAGGTAAAACATGATTTGGGAGAGGATGCGCCCTATGTTTATTTAGGGGAAATCGATGTTCAAGGTGGGGATATTACACACGATATTATCCTTGAGAGGAGTATCGAAGTGTCTGGATTTGTTTACAGGGACTTCGACGGTAACGGTTCTGTTGATCCATTTGAGACTAGGCCGTACTCCCAGATAATATTCGAAAATTCAAACTGGAAGAGCCAGGTGACCACCAATTTCACAGGCTATTACCGTGTATTCCTTCCTTTAGGTGACTACTCTGTGTATTCTACATTCGAGAGCACAAAGGGCAGCCATCTTGGAAATCTGTCGATTACACAATATGAGAGAATGGAACATAATATCCTTCTCATAATGGGCCTTAAGGTAGAGGGGCATGTATATCATGATATTAATGAGAATGGCGAAAGAGAAGAACTGGAGGGCCTTTCATACGCCACAGTGACATTCAAAGATGAAAACGGAACTGAGATTATAGCGGTAAGTGATGATACCGGTTATTATTCTATAAACCTCCCTGGAGGAAGGGATTACAGCGTCATCGCAAAGAGCCACGGCTTTGTTGATTTATCTGTTCCTCCGATGAATCTCACCGAACTAAGCGAACAGAGCGATTTCAGCCTGGTACCTGATGAGGTTTCTATATTCGGAGTTACTTATTATAGTGGAACTCCCATTGTAAATGTGCCAATATCGTTTATTGCCGTGGAAGCAGGTGTTGGTGAGAATAAGTCAACTGAAAGCGACGACTCGGATGGTAACTATTCTCTTGGCCTTTTACCAGGTGAGTACCGCGTATTTGTTGATTTCAACACAACCGAAAACGGTAAACTGGTGAGGTTTCAATATGATGAGACCATCAATATAAAACTCGGTGAGAATACCCATGAATTAGACCTCGAGTTAATAAAAATGATCACGGTGAACGGTACGATAAACGGAACATCCGAGAATGTTACGATATTCTTCCAAGCCCTCGACATAGAAGAGGGATTTGAAAATGATGTCACAACAATCAACGGTACATTCGAGATATTCTTGGTACCAGGAGAATACAGAGTTTTGATAGATCATGAAATGAACGACTCATCCCATTATGTCTTCCTTGATACTTACGAATTCCTTGAGTCGCAAGAAATCGAGCTCAATGTTTCAAAAGGAGTAGAGGTGGAAGGTGAGGTAGAATACGATGGGATTGGAGTGAGGGGCATTAAGCTCAATTTTACGAACAACAGCTTTTTGATCATAGAAACCTTATCTGGTGGAGGGTACAATATATTCCTACCACCAAATCGAACATACGAAATATCCGTGAACCAAACAAAGTCCGAGGATGGGAAAGACGTTTGGTATACATTCAACGACACCGTAGAAGTTCTCACAACTCCACTCACTAATTTTGATATCGATTTAACGAAGTACGTAAAGGTAAACGGTATGGTGTATCTCGATTTAGACGGTGATGACGAGATGGATCCAACGGAGGGTATTGAAAACATCTCCCTACAGTTCGATGATGGAACAGGTATTAAATCCCTAATATCCAATGAATCGGGAAATTATGAAGTTTATCTTGAGCTCGATGTTGAGTATACAGTGATATTGAGCACCGATTTTCCCATTGTTGAGGAAGAATTCACGTTTAAACCGACGATGGCGCAAAACAAAAAGGATTTCTTGATTATACCCGCAAACTTGACAGTAAGCGGTCAAACCCTTATAGAGGAAATACCGAAAAGCTATACAGCGTTGTGGTTCTGGGGTGTTTCCAACACGGCCATCAACCGTACTGCTACCTCCGACGCCGTTGGTAATTACAGCGTCGATCTTTCTTATGGGACTTATCATCTTTACGCGAGAAAGGTCTCGGATTCTGAGGTTTATGCATATCTCGGTGAAATCTCTGTTATGCCCCGGGGTGACCTCATATTGGATATAGAACTCGAACCTGCAGCAAAGGTGAAGGGCAAAGCCTACTACATCAACTCATCAAAAGAGAATTTAAGTGCTCAAGTACAAATAGAATTCGAGGGCGCGGGAAAGATCATCACTAATTCCGATGAGAGTGGTCAATTTGAGTTTTGGCTTCCACCTGACAACTACACAACCCAAGCCGAGCTTTCCACCTTTGAATTCAATATGACCATGAATTATACGTATAAACAAACGGTTGAGGTAACTGACGATATGAAATTATACCTGAGCCTGAGCAGGGTTAAACATTATGATATAGTAATGGAATGGATCAATGGAACTGCCGAAACCATCGAACAAAATGGGAGCGTAACCTATAATGTGAGTGCAAAGAACACCGGTAACACAGAAGAATTATTTTATTTATACTTGGTCGGTCCAGAGAATTGGAATCTCAGTGCGCCTAAAAATGTCACATTGGGCATAGGAGAGACAAAGATATTCGAGGTTCAAATCAATGCATCACCAACCGCTAAGGTTGAGCATGATAAAATTACACTCACTGCAGAATCTAAGAACACTCCAACGCAGAAGGACAGCGTGGATTTGAAGGTCAACATCGTACCCGTGTACACGGCAGCGAACATATCATTCGAAACCGAAGAACCTAAAGTCGCAAAGAACAACTCCTTGATCTATAAGTTAAAACTAACGAACATGGGAAATGCAAGGGACAATTTCATCCTGAATCTTACGGGATTACCTGAAGAATGGAACGCCACACTAACTCCAAACGAGGTGTCATTTCTGGGAGCAGGTGAAGCGCAAAGTATTATATTGACCATCAACATCTCTTACGATGCAAACGTAAAGGAGGCCATTTTAATCCTGAAGGTAACTTCTGGTTCCAACATGACATCTGAGCTAAATATCGAAGTTTCTGTATCGAATCTGGAAATAGGAGGAGAGGATCTCAAGGTCTCTGGAGAACAGGTGTCAGAAGGTGCTTTAAATACCACTCCGATACCTGGCTTTGAAGCATTTGCATTACTCGCTTCACTTTTTGCAGCGGCCATTATTATGAAAAGGAGGAAAACAACTTGATATTCCCAAGTAAGGGTGGACATAAAAGAGCCATCATATTTTCATATTTATGCATTTTATTTTTAATAACTTTAATGGTTATTTGCGGCCGTTCTCTTGCGCAATCGGATGAGGTGCGTGTGTTCATAACAGGCCCGGATTCATTGCCTACCAACGGTACCGATGGATACACAATCAGAATCATAGGTGGACCTGCAGAGACAGGGGGTAATTGGAGCTTTCTGGCAAGAATTGAAAATCCAATCCCAACGGGTGCAGATGTGGATCCCAGCGAGGGCAACTCCACCGAAAATACCTTTTTGATCAATGTTACCGCACCAAGTGACGACCGCCCAATCACGCTTGTTGTAAATGGGACTTCTGCAAACAGAACCGATGAGGCCTGGAGTGGGGACGTCCTCAAAGAGATCGAGATATTTAAACCTGTTATTGTGAACATAACGGTCACGGTACGAAATCCAAGCCAAATCGATGTAAAAGGTGCAGTGATTGCTTTTTATGTGGACGGTTTAATGATAGGCAATACCACCGAGGATGTTTCTGCAAATACAACAAAGGAAGTATATATGGAATGGGTAACCTCAAAAGACGACGAAGGAGAACATGAAATCGAGGTAAGAATCAACGAAAACGGAGCCTTGCTGGAATTTAACGATGGCGACAATGTTCTGCGAAAGACAGTTTATGTGGGTGAAAGACCGGAAAGAGAGATGGAAACGATAATGATATTCAACTCCTCGGGTTTGGTGGCCGTTATTGAGATAATAGGCATTTTCTTTCTTATAGGAGCATACTTGATGAGAAGAAATACACTTAGAGGAAGGAGCCATTACAGTTCCAGCGCAACCAATGTGATGTACTTCGAGGGGCTGTTTATGATAGTTCTGAGCATTCCGGTCTTCGTGGTGAGCCAGATTATCGCAGATAATCCTGATGTATTTGATGATCCCAGCCGCTCGCCCGCTTGGATCATAAACGGGATCGCGATATTTATATTCGGATTTCTTACTATACTTCTGACCTGGGATAGGTCCAGAAAGAAAAGAAGATAGTTAACTTTCTGTTTTTTTAATGTATTTGGATGGAATCACATCGGTAATAAAGACGGTTTTCCCGGCCTTCTGGATAATTACACCGTCTTTAATGGCCTTTTTTGCGTCCACAGAAAGCACTATCGGCGTTTCAACCCGGTGTTTCCCTGCTATCTCCGCATCATCGAATGTCCTGCTCAGGTGAACCTTCTTTCTGTCTGAGGGTCTTATACCTGTCTCCAGCAGGATATCCACTTCCTCCTCTGTTGTGGGATAAAAAAGCATATCCGGTATGTTATCGGATGGAAGTTCCAGGTCCACTTCGAACGAATGGCCGTAAGTTGCACGTATTGCGCCGTTTTTGAACTGGTATCTGCCTTTCGGATCGGTTTCTATTACAGCATGGATATGATGCGGTCTTAACCAGTGGAAGTCTCTCCTTCTCAGCTGCACGGCCTGGGTGAATTCACGCATATCGATCCATCCGTGGTCATCCATTTCCAATCCGAACCTCTCGGGAAAGTGTCTAAGCACACCGGCCATGAGTCTTCCCAGATTGTTCAATTCCTCATCGCTGGCTAAGAATTTGCCCTCCTCCCCACAGATAGGGCAGTCGTCTCCTCTGAAGTATCCGTGTTCTCTGCATTCGCGAAGCATGGTTTATCATAACCTGTATTGTTGACTGGGGATAAAACTTTTGCTGAGTTTGGGTTAAAATGAAGGGGTATTTTTTGGCTTTATATTACATAATTAGGGTTTTTCTTCCGCAATCTTTTTCAACCCGAAACACAATTATTATCCTGTCGGGAGAAGGCGGACGGCCAACGGTTTCCTCGGCTTAGAGGTTCAAACTGAGGAAAGTCCCCCCTCCTTGAGAAAGGTGGATTTGCGCAAGTGAATAGGGCGAGAGTCCTGGCTTCCTGAAGCTAATTCAGGCTTGGCGTGATAATCGTCGAGATGGAGCAGAAACGACACAGCTGCTGAACAATGCGATGATTCGCTTGGCGATGAGGTCTTCAGCGGATTTGGTGAAACGGCCATCCCCACCGGAGCAAGTCCAAACGAACCGGAATGAAGTCTCGAGACCGGTAGGTAGGACGCATAGTCGAATG
>CP070739.1:1389598-1395388 GCA_020347705.1 Methanomassiliicoccales archaeon
CGGTGATGACCTTCTCCGCATCGCCCGGAGCGAGTACCTGAAGGTTTATAGCGGTATTGCCTGCCGCGACAAAAACCACTATACCAGCCTCCACAGCCTCGTCCATAAGTCTGGAGATATCGCTTTGGCCGTTATGGCCGTTGGGTCCCCCGATGACATAGCCCCAACTGCAGCTCATGATATCGATGCCGAACTTGTCCTTGTTGGCAATAACCCATTCGACACCGGCCATCGCCTTACCCTGCGGGATACCATCCCCGGTGCCTATCCTCACACCCACCAGGGTGGCTTTAGGAGCAACGCCGATATGATTGTAGTTTGGCGCACCCGTGCCTGCGGCAGTGCCGGCGCAGTGCGTCCCGTGGCCATTGTTCTCGTCGTACGGCTCATATGTTCCGTCATCCTGACCAGGATGGTTTAGCACATCATAAAAGGCTATCACATTGGGATCGTCCGTGGCCGGATCATCGTCCAGGTCATCCAAACCTTGATGCTCGTCATCAATGCCTGTATCTAAAATCGCAATCGTCACACCTTCACCGTCATAACCCAGGTTCTGCCAAACCTCGATAACTCCTATGCTGGGTAAAGCTGAACTCAATGTGAACTGTAAGTCTGGTGCGTATTGAACCATAACGATCTCATTCCTGGATGCTATGTTTTCTATTTCGGCAACCGGCACCTGAACCACTATGGATTCGATATATTTGCACACATACTGCACATCCCATCCATAGTTATTCAGCTTTTCTTCATCCACCGAGTCTGGAAAATGATCATAATCAATTATGACGGGGATCAGTTCATCCGAGCTGGGTTTGGACGTCGCAAGATGATACTGCAGTGCATCATCGATCTTGTCCTTGTTTTGATCCCTTTCCCAATCCTCCCACCAGGGCTTTTCTTCAGGGGGAAGCATGTCCATATCAGTTGTGTCATTAGGAATACCTGATTCGGCAATTGCCTGGGTAAATGAAAACATCGACATTGCCAGGAGAGCAACAACGAGCAGCGATAATCTCTTATTGGAGAGTTTCTTTTGCGTGGTAATCACCGTTATCCCCAATTTTTACCCCCAATTAATGGTAAACATATGTCGAATATATTATTTATTATAGTATAAAGTTATATTGTAATATTATCGTTGGTATATAAATTCTACTAGGTACTTACCATAAAAACACCATAATCTGGGTCGATTTTTCGTTCAAATCCTATCTAGCATCTCGGTTAGAATGGTTTTGCTTTGGATGCCCTGCTCTAAGTTCGTTGATTCGATCACGAGATCTCCTTCATATCCTTTTAGCTGTTTTAAAATCGCGGATATCTCGATATTCCCCTGACCAAGTACCAGATGTCGATCTATCTTTCCATCATTATCGTGCAGATGGATATTCGCGAAGGTTTCTTTTAGGCCCAGAAAACCGCCTATATCTTCGGATATATTTGCATGGCCCACATCAAAGCATATCTTAAGATTCGTTCCCTCGATGAGCTCTGCCATTTCCTAGGCATCCGCGCAGAGGGATATCCACATCTTCGGCATGTTCTCAAGGGCCAAGACGACATCGTATTCCTCCCCGGCCTTATCCAATTCGATAAGGCTTTTTTTGTTGGTTTTTGCGCTTTTATCGGGGAAATAAGCGCCAAGGGGAGATTTATGACCCGGATGAAGTGAAACGAGGTCAATGCCCAGATCAGAGGAGACCCTGATGGAATCGATGATTTGATTCAATGAACTTTCCCTGATTTTGGGGTTCAGGCTTGCGATATTCAGATCGCTGAAGGGTGCATGAACCTTAAAATGGATGTCGAATGAGTCCTGGGCCCTCCTTATGTTCTCTTCGATATTGGACATCGCGTGCATGCCCTCGGCTATGATCTCCCATGCGCGAAAATTCGGAGAAATGAGCGTCAGCATCTTTTCAAAGGGCGTCATACTGAATCCGGGACAGGATATCGCGATCATGTTTTCACCTTGGTGGCACGGTCCTATATTTCGAGGGTGAATATTCTCAAGAACTATAATATGGTTCTCCAAAGTGGGGATTGAAGGGGGGTTTATGATACACTTTCTCACATAATCTTTTTACCCTAACAAACATATTATACCCCTCTCAATCCAAGTTGGCGATGGGGTGAACTTGTTATAAGTAATAAAAGGCTGCTTTTTACTAGCCAGTCACCCCTTTATTTCCTTTGGAAGGTCATAACGTGGAATTGAATAGCAAGGTAGTATGTAGCAATGATATGAAGGCCTATTTCGAGGCCTTGGAGACCATGGCCAATGAATGCTACGAGATCAGTGAAAGGGCTCGATTGCAGGGAAAGGACCCCGAGGTAAAGGTCGAGATACCAAAGGCCGAGGATTTGGCCATGAGGGTGGAAAAGCTCCTGGATTTTGACGGTATAGCCCATCGTATAAGGGCCCTGACCACGGAGTACAACAGGGAGGAGGCCTCCCTAGGAATCGCCAAGGAGATAGTGATAAGCGATAAGATGAACCGAGAAAAGGCCCTGGAGAGGGCCATTCGGGTTGGTCTGGCGGTTCTTACGGAGGGCATTTTGGTGGCACCCTTGGAGGGTGTTGCAGATGTGAAAATCCATGGTAAAGGCAGCTCCTCGTATGTGAGCGTGTATTATGCTGGTCCGATTCGATCCGCAGGCGGAACAGGACAGGCCATGAGCGTATTGATCGCGGATGTGGTGAGAAGGGAACTGGGTATAGGACGATACAAACCCACGAGAAAGGAAATAGAGCGCTACAAGGAAGAAATGGCGTTGTATAAAACATCGCAGTACACTCCCACAAACGATGAGATCGATCTCATCATAAAAAACTGCCCAATTTGCATCGATGGAGAGGGCACTGAGGAGGATGAGGTAAGCGGCAACAGAGACCTTCAGCGGGTGGCAACCAACAGGGTGAGAGGAGGAGCCCTCCTCGTCCTGGCCGAGGGGCTATGTCTCAAGGCCTCCAAGATCCAACGGCTCGTGAAAAAACTCAAGATAGATGGATGGGAGTTCATAGATGAGCTGGTTAGTGCCAAGAGCACGGAGGTCGAGAGAGACGAGGAGGAGAGAATGAAGGTAGAGGCCAATTACAAGTTCATCAAGGATATCGTGGCCGGAAGGCCTGTTCTCTGTCATCCAAGCAGAGTGGGAGGTTTCAGGCTCAGATACGGAAGAAGCCGGGCCAGCGGGCTTGCGGCAATCTCGATACATCCTGCGGCCATGACGATATTGGATGATTTCATCTCCGTGGGTACCCAGATCAAGATAGAGAGACCAGGGAAAGCCGGGGCCGTGACGCCCTGCGATTCCATCGAGCCTCCCGTCGTACTGCTGGAAAATGGGGATCTGATAGAAGTAGAGGACGGCAACATGGCCCAGGCACTGAAGAGCAGGGTGAGCAAGATAGTGGATCTGGGAGAGGTGTTGATACCGTACGGGGAGTTTATAGAAAACAACCATATACTCATCCCTGGGGCCTACTGTAAGGAGTGGTGGTTGGCCGAGTTCGAAAATAGCGGGGGGAAGGTTGAGCAGCTTCCTGCTGAATTTGGTCCAGATGAGGCCTTCAGGATATCAGAGGAATATTCGATACCCCTTCATCCCAATTTCAATTTGCTCTGGCATGATATCACTACCGACAGTGTGTTGTTCCTACGAGAGTACCTTCTTGACCATGGGAGACTGGATGAAGGCAACCTTATCTTGCCCTTTGACGAAAAGGCGAAAGATGTGTTGATCTCGCTGGGAGCCCTGCACACGCAGAAAGGGATGGATCTGGTTGTGGGGCGCCACACCTATCCTCTTATTAGATGTCTTGGTCTTGCAGTGAAGGACAACTCTTTGGAAAAACGAGATGACGTGTCGAGTCTTGAAGATGAGGGAATATCGGACGTGATCTCATTGGTCTCGAGTCTTTCCGGGGTTACGATCAGAGAGAGAGCGCCCAACAGAATCGGTGCAAGGATGGCCAGGCCCGAGAAGGCCAAGGAGCGCAAGATGAGGCCCCCTCCACATGTGCTGTTTCCCTTGGGTGAATATGGGGGAGCCCAAAGGTTGGTCTCGGAGGCCCTGAAGAAAGGGGTCATCACGGTGGATGTGGGTATAAGGGAGTGCACCACCTGCAGGAAAAGGAATTTCTCCTCCCGATGTGAATGCGGCGGGCATACGAAGGCCGTGGATTCTCCCACGCCACAGAAGATCGATTTGGATCGGGAATATCGAAGGGCCTGTGCGAATCTCGGTGAGAGTAACGGCTCGGAGATAAAAGGCGTACGGGGTATGATATCAAAAAATAAAACACCGGAGCCCCTAGAAAAGGGGATTCTCAGACAGAAACACGAGGTTTTCGTGTTCAAGGACGGCACCATACGCTTCGATATGACGGACGTGCCCGTAACCCATATCAAGCCCTCCGAGATCGGGCTTTCCGTTGATAAAGCCAAAGAACTGGGGTACAACACTGACTATAAAGGTGAACCTCTTGAAAACGGACACCAGCTGATAGAGCTCAAGCCCCAGGACATTATCCCTTCCATAAAATGCGGGAAGTATCTGGTTCGCGTATCGAAGTTCATGGACGACCTCCTTACCAAATTCTACGACATCGAGTCTTTTTACAACGCCTCCGCCCCCGAGGATTTGATAGGCCATCTCGTAGTTGGATTGGCCCCTCACACCTCTGGCGGGGTTCTTGCGAGGATCATCGGCTATACCAAGGCCCAGGTCGGCTACGCCCATCCCTTTTTTCATGCGGCCAAAAGGCGCAACTGCGACGGAGATGAGGACTGCGTCATGCTGCTTCTCGACGGTTTGATCGATTTTTCACGGGCGTATCTGCCGGAATCCAGGGGAGGTATGATGGACGCTCCATTGGTTTTGACCACAAGGATAAATCCTGATGAGATCGACAAGGAGGCGCACAACCTGGATGTCCTATTTCGATATCCGCTGGGATTCTACGAGGCCACCATGCACTATTCCAATCCCAAGGATGTGGAGAAGGTTATGGATATTGTTGCGGGAAGGATAGGGGAAGTTGGCCAGTATGAGGGGTTTGGTTTTACCCATGATACCAAGAACATTGGCGAGGGTCCGCCCCAGTCGGCCTACAAGACCTTGAAGACCATGATGGACAAGATGGATGGACAGCTTTCTCTGGCCCGGAAGATCAGGGCGGTTGACACCGATGATGTGGTGGCAAGGGTGATAAACAATCATTTTCTGCCTGACATGATCGGTAACTTAAAGCGTTTTTCCACACAGCAGGTGAGATGTACAAAGTGCAACAAGAAGTTCAGAAGAATGCCTCTTATGGGGAAGTGCTCCAATTGTGAGGGTAACCTTACTCTTACTGTCCACGAAGGGAGTGTCAAGAAGTATCTGGAGGTCTCCAAGGAGATAGTGGAGAGTTATGACATCTCCAACTACACGAAGCAGAGGATCCGTCTTGTGGACGGGGCCATTTCCTCTTTGTTCGAGAATGAGAAGGTCAAGGAGTGCACCCTAGAGTACTTTTTTTAGGTATGGATGGTATGATACCCCCATAATCCAACTCTATTTTTTTATATCTGGACAACCATATGGGTATGAGGCCTGAAGTGGCCATAAGCAAACCTCTAGGGGGGGATTGTATGAAAGAGTTCAATTTCAAGGAAAGAGTAGTGAGCATGCTAATTGTATTTACGATTTTGAGTGGAGGATTTGTTTTTATTGAGGATTCGGCAATGGAGGTCAGGGGGGAGGGAGTTGTTATTCCAGGTGTTGGCACTGAGTACA
>CP070739.1:1395488-1410513 GCA_020347705.1 Methanomassiliicoccales archaeon
AAGGAAATCGATTATCTCCAAGGCAGCTCTCTTGGCATCTTCGACAGAATACCTAATCCCTCTCGGTCCCAGGGCACAGCCTGCCACCGCTATTCCTTTTGTACCGTTGCATTTGATAAATCCGTTTTGTTGGAGCTTCAAACCAAGGCCTTTAGCTATCTTATCGCTGCCTTGATGTGGTTCTTGACCAACTGCTAATACTACAAGGTCGCTTTTTATCTTCGTCAATTCCTCAGTGTCGATATTTTCCAGCCTTACCACAAGGTCTTTGTTTTCCTTTTGGACCTGCGCGACTCTGCCTCTGAGGAAATGAACTCCACTTTCTTGCGCTTCTTTATAGAATTCCTCAAAACCTCTGTATGCCGCCCTGAGATCCATATAGTGAACGTAAACCTCCATATCAGGATACCTTGTCTTCAGATCTTTTGCCTGCCCCATGGCATAGGTGCAACAGACAATGGAGCAGTGCTGGTTGCCCTTATTGGAATCCCTGCTACCAACACATAATATGAAATTCACAACCTTTGGAATTTTTCCATCCGAGGGTCTTTTCAATAAATTGCCTTCTGCCCTCTGTGAAACGATCATCTTCTCAAGTTCTAAAAAGGTTATGACATCCTCATATATATCGTACCCATATTCGGTTATTTTTTTAGCATCAAAAGTTCTTGATCCAGTTGCAACTAAAATTGCATCGATTTCGAGACTCTTTTTTCCTCCATCATAACTCAATTCGACCTGAAAATCACCCGGTTTGCCTGAGATGTTCTCCACCCGGGTTCCCAGCATCAGTTCTAAATTCTCGCTTGAAAATAACTCCCCAAATTTAGGTGTGAATATACATTCTCGACAGTAATCCATACAACATCCATCGGCTTTGCACTCGTGTGTTCTGTAAGTTCTGCTGAGCTTGTATGCCCTACCTCCTAGCTCTCTCTCCCTCTCTACAAGATAAGTATAAATGCCGGAATTGGAAAGGTCTAAGGCTGCCTGCATTCCTGCAACCCCCCCTCCAATTACCAGTGCAGTTTTTCCATTTCCCGATTTCATTACGCAGCCTCCAATGCCTTGTCCACCATGGCAATCAATTGCTTGGGTTCAAATTGCCTCAAATAGGGTACATTAGAGGGACAGATACAGGAGCAAGCACCGCAGCCCATACACAATACCTCGTTCACCTCAGCAATTCCTGTCTCCTCATCGACCTTTATCGCATCATAAGCACAGTTTTCCTCACATAATCCGCAACCCGCACATCTTACTTCATCCACAACAGCGGAAACACCTTCAGTGAAAAGCTCCTTCTTCGACATCAAGGTGGTGGCCCTTGATGCCGCACCGCTGGCCTGGGATATTGTTTCGTCTATGAACTTCGGGGAGTGGCATGTTCCGCATAGGAAAATTCCCGCCGTAGCAAAATCCACTGGTTTGATCTTCATATGAGCTTCAAGGAAAAAACTTTGAGCAGTCAATGGAACCTTTATTACCTGGCCCAGCTCCCCGTTCTCCTCATAGGGAACAGTTGCAGCGGAAAGAACTACAACATCTGGCCTGATGACTATATCCTTTTTGATGTTGGCATTGTGAACAGTGACTTTGAGGTCATCCCCATCCTTATCCACCAGGGGTTTTTTATCTGTGGTGTACCTTAGGAACAACACCCCTTTCTCTCTAGCCTCCCTGTAAATTTTCTCTCTGAAACCGTAGGTACGAATGTCACGATACAACACATAGACATTCGCATCTGGATTTAATTCTTTTACTACAAGCGCATTCTTGATGGCTTCGGTGCAACATATCCTACTGCAGTACTCTCTACCTTTCTCTCTTGATCCTACACATTGGATCATAACGATATTTTTTCCTGAAAATCCCTCATCATGAAGCTTCTTATCGAATTCCAGTTGTGTCATTACACGGGGATCTTGACCATAGAGATATTGCCCGACTGGCTTGAACTCCTTTGCGCCTGTGGCGACTATGATCGCTCCAGCCTTAAGTTCCTTGCATTCGTCACCCTGTTTCACCTTCGCTATGAAATTACCGATATAGCCACTTAAACTCTCAAGTGTGGCGTTGATGAAAACCTCTATATTCGGATTTTTTTCAACCTTTTCGATAAATGCCGCAAGCTCCTTTTGCGGGTCTCCTTCGGAAAGTAGATGATAAATGTTACGGAGATTGCCTCCTAGCACATTTTCCTTTTCGATTATGTAGGCCAAAAAACCCTGATCCGCCAGATCCAGGGCTGCCGTCATTCCTGCGATCCCTCCACCTATGATAAGAGCTGCTTTTTCACTTTCCACAGAGGACCTATGCACCAACTTGTTCCTCCTCACCTTTTCTACAGCCATGGCCACCATATGCTTGGCCTTTTCCGTAGCCTTTTTTGGATCATTTTTATGGACCCAGGAAACGTGTTCCCTTGTACTGGTGAGATCAAAGAGATAAGGATTCAAACCCGCCTCTCTTATTGTATTCTGAAAGAGAGGCTCGTGGGTTCTTGGAGTGCATGAAGCAACAATCACCCTGTTCAGGTTATGTTCTTTGATAGCGTCTTTGATTTTGTCCTGAGTGTCCTGGGAGCATGTATAGAGATTATGCTCTGTGTGGACAACATTCGGAAGGGTTTTGGCAAATTCTGTCACAGCTGGCACATCCACAATACCACCGATGTTTATTCCGCAGTGACAGCAGAAGACACCGATTCTCGGCTCATCACCGATTTTAATCTCTTCGGGATATTCTTTCACGGTCACGAGGGAATTTCTTTCTGACGATATCGAACCAGATGCTTTGGATGCAACCCCTGAGGCCTGAGCAACAGCATCTGGGATATCCTTTGGTGAGGAGAATGAACCACCAACAAAGACCCCTGGTCTTGAAGTTTTGAGTGGAGAAAAGTAGTTGGTATCACAAAAACCGTACTCGTTCAATTCTATTCCAAATTTGTCTGCAATCTCTTTAAAATCTTCGCTTGGCTCCATACCCACCGATAACACAACAAGGTTGAATATCTCCTCCTTTTGCTCTCCTTTTTCATCCCTGTAAATGATTTTTAAATCCTTGGTTTCAGGAATCTCCTCGATGTGAGGAATCCTGCATTTTATATAATTTACGCCATACTCGTCCTTAGCAATGTTATAGTATTCTTCAAATCCCTTACCATAGGTCCGCATATCCATGTAGAAGATTGTACAGTCCGTTCCAGCTGTATGTTCCTTGGCGATAATAGCTTCCTTTGTGGCATAGGTACAGCACACCGCAGAACAGTACCCCTTCCCAACCTGCTCGTCCCTTGAGCCCACGCATTGAATCCAGGCGATCTTCATGGGATGTTTACCGTCAGAAGGACGAAGAACATGACCTGCATAAGGCCCGGAAGCTGAGAGAATTCTTTCGAACTGAATACTTGTTACAACATTGGAAAATCTTCCATATCCATATTCAGATTTCACGCTGGGATCGAAGGTCTCAAAGCCTGGGGAAAGGACTATGGAGCCAACATTCAATACCTTTTTCTCTTCTTCATCGGAGTAATTGACTGCATTGGCTTTACAGTACTGTTCGCACAGGCCACAACCGATACACTTTGTTCTGTCTATCCTGTAAACCAAGGGCACGGCCTGGGGGAATGGAACGAAGGTCGCGTTTCTTAAGGACACCCCCCTTTCAAATTCGCTAATAGCCTCTATAGGACAGTACTGGGAGCACAACCCGCATCCAGTACATTTTTCTTCATCTATATATCTTGGATGTTTTATCACCGTGACTGAAAAATCACCAGCTTCTCCTTCCACCTTTTCAATATCACTCACTGTCAAAATCTCAATATTGTGATGCCTTCCAGTTCCCACAAGGGTGGGGGCTATTGTGCACATTGCACAGTCGTTGGTGGGGAAGGTCTTATCCAGTGAGGCCATGACACCTCCGATGCTGCTTTTCTTTTCCACAAGGTATACCTTGAATCCTGATTCTGCCAGATCCAAAGATGTCTGCATCCCGGAGATACCCGCACCCAGGACCATTACCGCACCAACCTTTTTTCCCATTCACGCACCCCCTGCTTTGATATACATGGGGGAAAGCTTTTTATAGCCATGGGGTAAGATGATCTGTTTCTTCCAGAGTCTAGCAACATGTTTGAACACAGTTTCGGTAGAAAATCCCGTAGCAAGCGCAATATCTTCAACGGTTTTTGGGACCCGTTCCACCCTTAAAACGATGTTGCTGCGAATGAACTCATCCTCTATTATCTCATCTTCGATTTTTTCCATCTCTTCCCGTGAAAGTATCTCGCCATAAGCGTTGCCAAGCTCCATGATCTTCTTTTCTCTTCCCACTAAAGACCGCAATCTGAATCCTTCTGTGGCATGAATTGCGGCGTCCAGCTGCCCAATTATTTTCTTTGCTTTTTCATCCTTTTTCTGTATCGGGTTCGGGCCGATTTTCTTTATCTTGGAGGTGAAATCAGATACAACCTGTTGAAAGCGAGCACCTTCAGAAGCTGAGACCCATTCAAGCTGAAGTCTCTCATTCTCCAGGTCTATGAATTTTAGGAGTTTCTTGAGTATATTGTATTTTCTTTGAGCTTCGTAGTTACCTGAGATGTAATGGCAATCTCCAGGATGGCAACCCATTATCAAAACCCCATCCGCTCCAGACTTTAGAGCCGAGAGTGGAAATTTCGGGTCCAAACTTCCGCTGCACATCACCCTGATCACTCTGAGGGTGGTGGGCATTTGCAGGCGGGACACTCCCGCAAGATCCGCTCCAGCATAACTGCACCAGTTGCATAGGAAGCCTACGATCTTCGGTTTGAACTCAAGAGAATTTTCATCCATTGGCGGTTTTTCACCTTCCATCTAATCCACCACCTCCTCTGAAACCGCTGAAATTTCAGCCAACAGCTGATCGATTGTGAAATGGGGAAGCATAATAGCAAGTTCCGGGCAGCTCGCTCTGCATACACCGCATCCTTTACACAGGGCAGGCGTGACCTCGGCCTTTCCGTCTTCTTTTTTCGTGATTGCACCGAAGGCGCACAGGAGCTCGCAGGTTCCACATCCACTGCACTTATCCTTATCCACAACGGATACGATTCCCTCGGCTCTTACCTTTCCAATTGCCATGGGAATCGCGGCCTTAGCAGCTGTACCTGAGGCCTGGGATATTGAATCCGCCACATCCTTTGGATATTGGGCACAACCAGCGACATAGATTCCATCGGTATTCGTTTCGATAGGACCCAGTTTTGGATGCTTCTCTAATAAGAAACCGTCAGCTCCTCTTGGAATTCTCAACATCTCCTGGATTCTCTTGGTCTCTTCTTCTTTTGGTTTCATGCCCACAGATAAAACGATGGCATCGAATGACAGCTCCACGACCTGTCCGAACAGTGTGTCCACTGCTCTGATCTTCAATTTGTCATTTTCTTGGAGAACCTCGGGTTTGGTATCTGGCGTGTATCTGAAGTATATGACCCCCTTTAATCGGGTATCTTGATATAGTTTCTCAGCACCCTTGCTGAACGCTCGAATATCTCTGTAATAATCGGCCACCTCGACCCCCAAATCGCGAAGTTCGTTTGCCTGTTTTAAAGCAACTTGACAGCAATATCTTGAACATCCAGTAAAGCCATCCGTCTCTCTAGAGCCAACACAGTGGATCAAGGCAACCTTTTTCAATTCCTTACCGTTCAACATCAAAGGCTCTTTCTCTTGGCGTTCCGTAAGGAGCCTCTCTAAATCGGCGTTGGTAATCACATTTGGGTAGACTCCATATCCGAACTCCCCTTCCTTTGGCTCATATAAATCAGAGCCTATTGCCAGGATGATCGTACCGATGTCCAGATGATGTTCTGTATTCTTATCCTTCTCGTCAAGATGAATGCATTTCGGCTCGCAGACTTTTATACATTCACCGCACTCCGAGCAATTTTCGAAGTCGACAGCGTAAGATTTGGGCCACCCGTTCATCTTATGCCATATGGCCTTTCTCGTTTTCTTTCCCTGGCCTTCATTGTAATCCACTTCTACTATTTCTGGGCAGACTTTTTCGCATTCCCCGCACATATTACATTTATCGGGATCCACTCCCAACCCCTTTTGTGATATGTCCACTTTAAAGTTGCCTATGAAACCTTCGATTCCGTCCAAGGTAGCATTATATAAAACCTTGATATCGCTTTTTTCGATATCCCTATAATGTTGATAAAGGATCTCCGAGACAGGGGTATACTCAGGAGCCAGAAGCTCGCGATCTGCAAGACCACCTCCTAAAAACCGTTTTTCTTCTATTAGGTACACCTTGAATCCAAGGTGGTTTAGGTCCAGGGAAGCGGTCATACCTGATATCCCGCCACCGATAATGAGGGCAGTATTTGCAACCTCCAACTCGGATGATGTAAGAGGTTGAAGAAGACATGCCCTAGCAACAGCCATTCTGACGAGATCTTTTGCTTTCTCAGTGGCATTTTCAGGTTCATGCATGTGTATCCATGAGCATTGGTCGCGTATGTTAGCCATTGTGAAAAGATAGGGATTGAGACCCGCTTTTTCACAGGTATCTCTGAATATTGGCTCGTGGGTTCGAGGTGAACATGATGCCACAATGACCCTGTTTAAATTGTTCTTTGCTATTGCATCCTGTATGGCTTTCTGGGTACTGTCTGAACATGTATAAAGATTGTGGGTAGAATAAACAACATTTGGTAGGTTCCCAGCGTATTCACTTACCGCCTCAACATCCACAACACCAGCAATATTGCTTCCGCAATGGCAGACGAACACACCGACACGCGGATCGCCTGAGATATCGACCTGCGGAATTTCCTCTTTTATCTCCTTTACCCGATGATCCTTGAGCCATATTTCGGCTTTTGAGGCTGCGGCACTTGCTTGGGCAACACTGTCAGGGATATCCTTTGGTCCCTGGGCGCATCCACAAATATATACACCCTCTTTGTCTGTTTCTACAATTGAGGTGTTGCTCTGCTTCTCCTTGAAGAATCCGTTTTCGTCCAATGATATGCCTATAATATTTGCCAGCTCTTGGGTGCCTTTCGAGGGTATAACAGCCGAAGCTAAAACAATGAGGTCAGCGTTCTTCTCCTCCTGCTCCCCGGTCTCCGTGTTCTCGGCCCTGATGATCAAGTCCTTTGTCTCTGGGCTCTCGAACAATCGTGCAGGTCTGCCCCTGTAAAACTTGATCCCTCCCTCTTTTTTGGAGCGATTGAAATAATCCTCAAATCCTTTTCCATATGCGCGTATATCCATGTAATATATGGTGATATCTTCAATTGATTCCTCGTGTTCCCTGGCGAGCATGGCCTCTTTCATGGCATACATGCAGCATACCCGGGAACAGTATTCACAGCCCTTGAGCTGGTCCCTGGAGCCATAACACTGAATAAAGGCGATACTCGTTGGAACCTCACCATCTGAAGGCCGAGCAACCTTTCCACCGGTAGGCCCAGATGCGCTCAGCATACGTTCGAACTCAAGGGATGTGATAACGTTTTCGTATACACCGTAGCCATATTCGGTTCTATGGGCAGGATCTATCATGTCAAAGCCTGTGGCCACGATGATGGAGCCTGCTGGAATTTCGATTTCCTCCTCGGTCATATCGTGATCGATTGCTTCAGCCTCGCAGGCCTTGACACATTCTAAACATTCTGAACAGACCCCGCATGAAAGGCAGCGCTTTGCCTCTTCTTTTGCCTCTTCTTTGGTAAGACCCAACTCCACCTCATCGAAACTCGTTAGTCTCTGCTCTAAATCGATGGTCGTTGACTCTCTTCTCTTTTCTTGTACCACTTCGCTTATATCCACCAAATGGCCGATATCCGGAAGCTCCTCCTCCTTCATGCTTTCCTCAAGGTCCTCCACTCCTTGGAGGTATTTATCTATTGAAATTGCAGCCCTTTCACCTGCTGCAATGGCCTGAATTACCGAGGAGGGACCTGTTACAAAATCACCGCCTGCGAAGATTCCAGGTTGATTCGTCATCAGGGTTACGGGATTCACGGCCAATCTGTCCCATTTTGTTATCTCGAAGCGTACCTCGGGAGGAAGAAATGATATATCTGGTGCTTGGCTTATTGCTGGTATCACCATATCCACATCTATTGTGAACTCTGAACCTTGAATCGGAATGGGCCTTCTTCTTCCACTTTCATCGGGCTCTCCGAGCTCCATTTTAATGCATTCAATCTTCGATGCAGTTTTATTATCTTCACTCAATATTCTTGTAGGACTTGTTAAAAATAGGAATTTCACTCCCTCTTCTTCAGCCTCCTTAACCTCTTTTGCATCCACTGGCATTTCCTTTCTGGAGCGTCTGTATAGAACGTATACCTCCTTTGCACCCAGCCTCCTTGCACTTCTTGCACAGTCCATGGCCGTATTTCCGCCACCTATGACCGCCAACCTCTCCCTAACTTCAAGAGGTTGTTTTAAGTTCAATTTCCTCATGAACGCGACACCGTGATGAACCCCGTCCAGGTCCTCCCCGGAAATATCCAACTTGAAGGGTTTATGTGCCCCCGCTGCAATGAATATAGCTTCGTATTCCTTTTCAAGATCCTCCAACTTGATGGTTTCCCCGATAGGCGTGTTTAAATTCACCTCAACGCCAAGGCTGATTATGTCGTCGATCTCCCTACGAATGACCTCTCTTGGCAGCCGATAGGGGGGAATGCCAACCCACAGCATTCCACCAAGAACAGGTAGTGCCTCGAAAACGGTAGTTTGGTAACCTTCAAGCCTGAGATTGTAAGCTGCCGTGAGTCCTGAGGGGCCGCCACCGATTATTGCCACCTTCTGATTTTTCTTCTCCTTGGGAGTAGGTAGAATGGGTGCGTCATCATAGGTAACTTCCAAATCTGCAATAAAACGTTTTAAGGCGCTGATTGCCACTGGATCGTCCACTTCACCTCTTTTGCAGTTCTGCTCACAGGGGTGGGTACAGATCCTTCCGCAGATGCCAGGAAAGGGATGGGCTTTCTTTACAAGTTCCAGGGCCTCCCTGAACTTGCCCTCCCTTATGAGAGCAACATATCCTTGTACATTGGTCTTAGTGGGGCAGGCCATTTTACAGGGTGACTTCCCCCTCTTATGAACCGTATATTTTAATGGCACCGCCTGTGGGAAAGGAATATAAACAGCCTTCCGCTTGCTCATTCCCTGTTCAAATTCGTTATCCACCTGGACGGTGCAGGCTTTCGCACAGTCTCCACAACCTACACATTTTGTTTCATCCACATATCTGGGATGCCTTAGTACAGTGACCTTGAAATCCCCAGCCTCTCCTTCGACCTTTTTAACTTCTGATAGGCTTAAAAGCTCAATGTTCGGATGCCTTGCCGCTCCAACAAGCTTGGGTGAAAGAATACACATGGCGCAATCGTTTGTTGGAAAAGTTTTGTCCAGCTGGGCCATTCTTCCCCCTAGGGAGGGGGTTCTTTCCACCAAATACACCTTTACACCAGAATCTGCTAAATCCAATGCGGCTTGTATTCCTGCTATGCCTCCACCGATTATTACAACGCCTTTTTTCATTGCTCCCCTCCCATAATCTTTTTAACAAGAGCTTTGGTTCTTACCGCATTGAATTTTAAGCCGAGTTCCTTTGACTCGTGGCCAAAGGCTAAACCCAAAAGCTGGGTAAAAAATAACGAAGGTATATTGTAATCCTTACCGTATTTGTTCCCTATGGTGATTTGATACTCGTCATACATAAGGTGGCAAAAGGGACATATTGTCGCCATGGCATCCGCTTCCAGAGATTTTACAGAATCCAGGACGATGTGGGTCATTCCCATGGAAGCGTTCTCGTCAATAGCTAATATCGCACCTCCACAGCACAATATCTTCTCTGGGAAATCAAGGGAGGTGGCGCCGGTTGCCAAAATCAGACTATCTAAGGATTTTGGCATCTCGGGATCGTCGAACTTGTTGTAAATCGATGAGGGTTTGAGGTAATGACAGCCATAAATCGGCGCTATTTTGATACCGTCCAAGCTCCGTTTCACGGTCTTTTGGATTCTAACTGTTCCAATATCTTCGTACAACATCCTTGAGATGTGTTTGACATCTATTGTACCTCTAAATTCCAGATCATTTGATTTTAGTATCTCATTGATTCTCTCAAACATCTCCTTGTTATTTTTCAAAATCATGTTGACTTTGGTCAAATACGCGGTGCATGAATTACACAAGGTGATTATGTTTAAACCTTTTTCCTCGGCTAAACACAGATTTATTGCAGCCAAAGCGAACGAAGTTTCCCTATGAATAGAGGCCGTTGGAAAACCGCAGCAAGAAAAACCTTCAACATCTATAAGATTAACATCCAAATCCTCAGCGACCTTTCGAACAGATATATCGTAACCCAAACTTCTTGCAGGAACTGTACATCCTAAAAAGAGCGCATAGTGCATCAGCTATCACCCTCGATTATCTCTTTTATATTCTCCTTCTCTAGAACCTTTTTAACCCTATCTGGGGACTGCTTGATTTTTGGTAATCCGTACTTCTCTCGCATCCTGTTTTCGAACTCCGAAATCTCGGATAGAGCTCCAAACTTTTCGAGAAGGGTTACCTGCGCTTTGATGCTTGGGTGAATAAAACCGTGCTTAACAGCTATATTTTTCAAAGCGAACATAAGCTCTGTGATTTTAACATCCTGGGGACATCGCTCATAACATGAGTAACATGTAGAGCACATCCATATGAACTTGCTGTTCAGAACATGCTCTTTATCGCCAATCAAAGCCCTTCTTATGATTCTCCTGCAGTTATAGTCAGGGTCGATGGCTTTTACAGGGCAGCTGGCGGTACATGTACCGCACTGCATGCATCTTAGGAAGTTCTCTCCTCCTGGCTCCTTCAATATTTCATATTTAAACTGCGAGTCCAACTCATCTTCAGTAATGATCGACATATCATCAGGGTTTTGCTCGGTCTTCTTATCGTTTTTTTCTTGCGCCAATTTTTCTCCTCCTTAAAATCTCCCCTTTTTGACTCGATTGTGCAACAAAGAAAGGTCTGAGTTGGGTTTAACCTGGATATGAACTTCACCCATGTACAACAATCTCCTCTTTCTTTGTCTCACTGGCCTCCTCTTTCTCTAAAAATAACTTGGCGACCTTCTTTTTAATCCCAAGGTTGCCATGGGCTACAATGCCAAAGCCCTTGGCGACCTTCTTTTTAATCCCAAGGGCTTTGGCATTGTAGCCCATGGCAAGGCCTAGAATCTGCGGCGTAAAAACCACAGGTATCTTGAAATCAAGGTCTATCCTGGGATCCTTTTGATATTCGCTGTACATCACATTGCAAAATGGACAGTGAACGGCCAGAACATCTGCCTGGGCTTCGTGAACATGTATTAACTTTTCTTTGACCATCTTAATGGATGTTTCTTCGTTCACTGCGAGTATCGCACCACCGCAACATTGCTTCATGTTTTCGTATTTAATTGGGACAACACCTGTGAGGGCCATTAGGTCCTCAGCAGTATGGGGTACTATCGGATCCTCGAAGAAATCAAATATCTCAGGTGGTTTAAGATAATGACACCCGTAATGAGGTGCCACCCTCACAGGATTGAGCTTATTGGTTATCACACTTTTAATTTTTCCAAGCCCTACTTCCTCATATATGAACCTGAGAAAATGCCTTACCTCCAATTTACCCTGAAATTCCTTTCCTATGGAATTTTTCAGTATCTTATTGATAAGCTCCCGTTCCTTTTCATCCTCCTTGAGTAACTTATTGACCTTAGAGAGGGTGGCTGAGCAAGAATTGCACACACTAATCACATAATCGACTCCCATCTCTTCGGCTGCCACTAGGTTTTGGGCTGCCAAAGCTAAAAATGTAGTATGGTCCTGAGGAGCTGCAGGATATCCGCAGCAGACAAAATCCTTACAATCCACCAATTCGATTCCCAGCTTCTCAGCTATCCTCCTTACAGCAGCATCGTATTCGTAGGTCCTAAGCGCTACGTTGCATCCTAAAAAATATGCTGCCTTCATTTTTCATCCCCTTGACTTTTATCCTTTATCTTTTCTTTCAATTTGCGGGTTACGTTGAGGATCTTCTTGGTGCTCTCGGCATTTTCCACTATAGGTGGGCAGTTCAATTTCTCTCTTTTTTGGTTCTCGAATTCTGACAGCTCCACGGTCCTTCCCGTTTCTTCCAGCATTTTTAGTCCGGCTTCGTAAGAAGAATGTACATGACCTTCCCGGGTCGCGATATTCTGAATAGCACTCATAACGCTAGTGATCTTGACGTTCTGAGGACACCTTATATAACAACTATAACACGTGGAGCAAAGCCATATCGCCTTTGAAGAAAGCACTTTCTCCCTGAGCCCTAGTAAAGCCATCCAGATTATTTTCTTTGGATCGTATTCAGGATTCTTTGCGGCCACGGGGCATACTGCTACACATGTTCCGCATTGGAAGCAAAATAAAATGTTTTCTCCACCTGGCTCATTTGCTATTTCGAACTTAAAATCTGGGTCAAGCTCAGCGACGACAATTTCACAATCACTCTGAGACTTTGTATTTATCTCGGTCATTTATTATCGACCCTGCACCCAAATTCATTATTCATGCCAGCACTGAATACCGCTATTTTCGTGTGAATGTTTTTTCGGCTTTTAAATATTTCGGCAATATTACAGCGATATTCTATATTATAATGGCGATTGTCGTATAATATTTATATATATTTCGTTGTTACCAACTGCAGTTAAAAGTCATATAAGAACAAAAAGGCATTTTTATCGGTGGTACGAAATATTTTACCAAATTTGGGCAATTTATTGGGCACGAGCGATAATTTTACTGTGGATACGCTCTTTATAATGACCATCTATAAGGAATCATTGGGACTCAGAACATCTCCATGCTCAAGCTCTCATCGGATAAGTAATGGGTCCCCTTAAATTTTTCAGCCTCGGCGCCAGAGTATAATTTTCTTGTTTTTGGCACCCACACAATATCCGTATTATTTACGCCATCCAAGGAGTCAATATATTTCCTAACTCCTTGCTTTACGGCAGATGGGCCCTGGGCCAGTACCGATAATACCATATCGCTTCCAGGCTCTTGAAAGGTGTAGGCAATATAACTCACCACAAAGAATTTTGTGGGCTTGATCATACATACCGCCTCGTAAATCTCTTTGTATTTGGAGGGATTGGCATCGATGGTGACAGTAAATCTCTTTAGATCCAGGCAAGTTCCTCTCGGAATGGAAAAGAAGGTAGGTTTCATGAGGTTGAATATATATACTCCTGTCACATAATCAAGGGGAAGAATATGATGATTTAGAAAATGTAAAAACATTTCGGCGTTCCTTGCATTGACTATTAAACTGGTCTCACCCGGGACGAATCGCTTGGTTAGATATAAAAGGGTTAAGTTTTCATCATCCCTCCATTGACGATAGTGACCCTTTATATATTGCCAAACATCGTCGTCTTTTGCCTCAACATATCCTTCTTTTTTATCGCATTTTATCCTCGCTATCATCATCAGATTATCAATCCTCCTTCTGCACATTTATTCTTCAAGTTTATTCAAAACCAATTTTCCACCAGCTTTCATATACCTCTAAATCCCCCACATCTCTCCCGTTCTTGATGTCAAAGTACTGGCCGCAGTTGTCCCTCCATTCCTCAGAGTTTGCCAGATTTTTTGATTTGATTATTGGGATTATCTCCGTCCGAATCACTCCTTTCATACTGCCTATGTATCTCCTAACGAAATCTTCTGCAACTGATTTGTCCCCCGCAAGTAAGGATATCAATATATCACCATGTCTATGATAGATGTATGTAATGTAGGTTATCAAAATTTCTGCAGAAGGTTTTATTTTGGAAATAAAATCAAAAATAAATGGAGCTTCCCCGGGAACAACGTTTAAAGTAATTGTGAATCTCTTTAGATTCTGGGAGAGATTCGCCGGAATAGAAAAGAGTCTCGTATCCATCATATTGAACACCCATATATCCCTTATGGAATCCAAGGGAGCCATATGGTTCAGTATGTAATCGGCAAAAGCATCAGCCGACCTTGAGCTCACCACCAAACTTATATCCCTGTAAACACCTCTATTGGTCAAATATAACGGTTTTACATCTTCATTTTCCCACTTCTTATAATTATCTAAAACGTAATCCCACATCTGCTCCTCTTTTGTGGGTCCGGATTTTGTCTCCACACATTCATCCATATGTTCCACGCGGAATCTTGCGATCTGCATCATGTATTCACCCCCTATTACGGGCCCGCAACCCAATTCGTAAATTCCTAATTGACTTCGCGATATTTAAATGTAACTTATTCGTCATTATATTTGCAATTTTCGTCATCTTCATATTTATATGACTGTTTAATTATATCCCGAAAAAAGGTTTAGGGGTTGAGGATTTAACATATGAACGCAAATAAAGGTAGATTCAAAAGCAAACCTTTCTAATAACTTTCTCGATTATTTCAGTCCTGAGCTCGGTCTTGTTCTCGAATTCCCCAACCAACGCTTCCTTCTCCCTACCCAATTCATAACAGGTTTGATTGTCGATGTCCACCAATACACCAGGTAGGCCAATTCTCTCAAAATCCTCAAGATGTTTGACGTAAAAAGCCTCGCAGCAACTGCCAACAAAGGCCGAAACGCCGTTATTCTTGTATCTGTTTAGGGTTTCTAATAGGTCCTCAAAATCGAGTATGGTCACAACTTCGATACCTTTATTTTCGGCAAATTCAAAGCTCTCGCCAACATTACAATCCCCACATTTAATACAATCCTTTTTTTGCCTGTATTCGCATTCTGGCATTTTAGCACAATATGGCAGAAGTAGAACGGAACATCTCGGCAACTCTTTAAGGGAGCTGTTCACGGTAAAAACGCGATTCACCTCATCCAATTGAATACCAAATTCGATATAATCCATCTTTTCAAGAGCTTTGGATATCACCTTTACAAAGTCCTTTGGCTCCACTCCTGGT
>CP070739.1:1410613-1419836 GCA_020347705.1 Methanomassiliicoccales archaeon
AGACAATTCCCACCTGGTTATTGGGCCGTGGGCAGACAATCCGGTGGTTTGGTTGGTGACGAGCTCGTGGGGGGTGGTGACTGGCAGTACGCCCTGGCCAGATCCAACAGGGCAAAGGAAATGGACGGATTGGAGTTTCTTGAGATCGAAATAAATGAGATAACGCGAATAAATATTGGCAAGAACGACGCGCACATCTATATCGAAAACGATGATAAATTTCAATTGATCGTAGACAGGGATACCGGGGAAAAACTGGCGGACATCCTTAAATGAGCCGAAGGGAAATTAGAAATGGTCCGCCTCCGAAACGTCCTTCGATTTTAATACTTCAGGCAACTGCATGAGAAGCTTATAGACCTTCTCCCTTACCAATCTCGGGTCTGGGTTTTCTTTTGAAGGATGTGCCACCGTGTTTCTAAGTTCCCTCACCTGGTGCATTAACGTTTCCACTCTCCGCTTCCACAACTCCTCATTTTTTAAAAAAAGATACTTATTGCGATTGATAATGTGGATACAGCTTCCGAGACTCAAGACAGCCCAGCTCTTTTCCCAATCCTTCTTTCTGGTGTTGATATGACCGTGATTCTCCCCCAATAGAACCGTCACACCTTTTGGAATCAGTTCCTTTAATCGCTCTCTAATGTATACCTCAGCCGCATTGAAATAAACCAATAGAATCGCTTTTTTTCCGGAGTTGGGGAAATCCTTCCTTGTTAAAACGCTATCCGAGGTCTCGGCCTCGCAAAGAAGGGCATAGGCCTCGTCGAACCGCTTCAGCTCCTCAAGATACTTCTTGTCCAGTCTTTTCTTTACGATCTCTTCCCCCGCCTTGATATCCACGATCCGGCGCTTTACCAAATCCTCCGCCAGAATCTTATAAAGCTCATCCAATTCATAAAGGGATGTGTACTTTGAATCCACTCCGATTTTATCTTTCTCAATAGTTTCAACGCGATGCCTAAGGACGTCAAATTCCTCGTACAAATCACGATGAGGTTCCATCCCTTCGGCGGCCATCTTTGATATTTCTGGTGTGGGTGTAGGTTTGGCTTCTGCAATTTCCTTTTCTACCCCTTCTTCCACTGTTATTTCCTTTTCTTCCTTTCCAACGATCTTCTGGATCTCGTCAAATAACGTATAATAGAAGCCAGTTAATGTTTCATTATCTTCCGCATATACAGCGATATCAAGCTCACTGGGGGCTTGGCTTTTCCCTTTTGCAGTCACAAAAAGCTCAACACCGTACCTCAATTCGTTCTCATCAGATGTATACGCCGCTGCGGTTGCCTCATAAGGGTCCTCTAGGGTATGGGATGTTACCGTGTACAAGTTATTTTTCTTGATTATTTCCGTTGTGAGCCTTACGCATTCTTCCCCTGAAAGGGGGATGTCTGTGATGTTTTCCTCCGCCTTTAAAAGGGTGTCTTTGACCTTCTCCCATTCCTCGAGTTCTATTTCGCTTTCTTTAAGTTCAGGCCATATTACCGTTATCTTTTCAGGTTCCAGCATGCATTCCTCGTAATCATCGATCCCGAGATTGTAGTACCTTACATGGCAAAGCATGTTCGCCTCGCCGTTTTCATCTCGCTTTGGTAATAAAACGAATTTGATGATTTTTGATTCGTTGGCTCTAATCAAAGGAATTCTCCTCTCGTTCATATCGAGTGTGAAGGCCTCCTTGGATAAACGGGGACTTATGATCACATCGATTATAGGCATCGACGTAGCATTTTGGATGTTGATCTTATAAAAAGGATTTACATGGTTGTAGCCTGTGGTCGCGGAGATCTTAACCTCTCCTGTGGGCGTTTTCACTGTCTCTTCAGCAGGTAATTCTTTTTTCTGCTTTTTCGCGGTAAGAAAATAGTAAATGGCCACGGCCAATAAAGCCACTCCTAAGATGAATTCACCGTACCATACGGTGGTAATCGTTTCGGAACTCAAACCGTTGCCAGTCTCACCGTTTGCGGATTGTGAAAAGTAAAAGTATAAAAATATATTGATTTGGAGGATGTTGAGAAAAACAATGAGTAGAAAAATCGTGATTGAAATTTTCTTCCAGGACATAATGGCGCCTCTGATATAAAACAGAATATAGATAATAGGATATGAAAGTTTCTTAAAATCTTATAAGGAAAGGATCGAATGATATCAATCAACATCAATGCCTTTCTCCGTTTCTATTCTCCATATACAAAGTGTTCGTCCTCCTTTTACAGGGAGGAGGTCGTAGTTTAAAGAAAACCTACGAGAATACGATCCTGAATATTTCCGCCCCGGCGATAAAAGTCCCTATCACACTACCGATATTTGCTAATGCGGCTACCATCAACACCCTGATCACCCTATTGTTGAGAAACTGCTTCGTTGTTTCTATCACGCTTAAATCCTGGAAGTCTTTCACCGTAGGGGTTCTCACTTTCGCTTCCACGGCACCTGCGAACCACCCTGCGGCAACTGCAGGATTCAACGAAGTGAAAGGAGCGGCAATAAAGGCGGTGGCAATAGAATATGGATGGCCCCTTGCTAATGCGGCTCCAATGGCCGAGCATATACCGTTTATTATGAACCAGGTAAAAAGCACCCTTGATAGGTTGTCCCAGTAATCGGGATCCTGAGTAGTTAGGCCGTTATATACCAGCCAGATAAGCAAGGTAAAAAACAAAATCGGTATAGCATAGGCAATTGCTTTACCGAGTCTTATCCTTTTTTTGGGCACGGCATTCAGATCCTCGAAGGACGGCGTCTCATGGATTTTTGCCAGGTTCTCTTGAATGCCCTTGAGATGTCCTGCACCAACAACTGCCACCACCTTGCCTTCTTCGGAAAGTCCTGAGAGTTTTTTGGCTATGTACGCATCACGCTCAAATACCAAAATCTTCGTTACGCTCGGTGCGATTTCACTGAGCTCTTCGATGAGCATTGTGATGACATCTTCGTTCATGATCTCTTCTAAATCGATTTCCTCCTCATCCGAGTAACCTACCATGGCCTTGGAGAACTCCCAGAAAAGACGGAACTTTTCTCTGAATCCCATGGTCCTCCAGGCCTTTCTCATGGTGATCGTGATATCCCTGTCTACGAGCTCCACCCTTATCGCGTTCTTCTCTGCCTCTTTTACCGCGGCCAGCATCTCAGAACCGGGCTCGGCACCGAACTCCTTGCCCAATCTTCTCTGTATGGAGGCCAGAAACACCTGGGCCAGAAAGAAAGGGGCCTTCCCGCCGCGTATCATGTCCGTTATCGGTGTCTCCTCCCATTTTTTCTTATTCAATAAAACCTCGAGCCTTTTCTCATCGAGTTCAACCGCCACCACATCAGGTTCATATTGTCTTATCGCCTCCTCCACCTCTTTTACACTGACCTGAGAAACATGTGCCGTTCCCACAAGAACGAGCTTTTCGTTCACCTCGACCTTCAAAGCCTTTCACTGCTCCCAATTTTATTGACTAACATACAGGAAGCTCTTCAATGATTTAATGCGATTTAAAAGTTGGGGAGTTGCATGTTAAAAAGATTCTATTCTCGATTTGAAGAACTCAGCAAGATATCCTTATATCGAAAAAATATATACCTTCCTAACCATTTAGCATAAAAGGTGGTGTCAAAATGTCAAGCTCAGAGTCAGTTACCATTGTTTTGGGTTCCAGCGCCTATCAGTCAGAGAGAGCATTTACGGCCCTGAACTTTGCCCAGACCGCCATCCTGGAGGGTATGAAGGTAAAGGTTTTCCTCTTTGAGGATGGGATCTTCCTGGGAAAGAAAGGGCAAGAGCCTGGAAACTTCAAAAACGCTGAAGAATGGCTCAAACAGGTGATCGCAGATGGAGCTGATGTGAAGGCCTGCGGGACCTGCATAAAGGAGCGTGGAGTTTCAGAAAAGGAGTTCATAGAGGGCGTTGTGAAAGGGACGATGCATGATATGGTCTCGTGGATTAGGGATACTGACAAAGCGGTTTTCTTTTAATTCTATTCTTAAGGTCAGGTAAGTATGCATAAAGTCGATGCCTTTGTCGATATTAGAAATCAAGTTTGCTCCAAACCTGTACTGGAAGTGAGGAAGAGACTGGAGTTGCTAGAAATAGGTCAGGTTCTGGAAGTTTTGGCAGATTCGGAGGGAAAAGAAAACGTCCTACGTATATTTGGGAAGATCAGGAAACAAAATATCCTGGATGTGGTAGAGAAAGAAGGACATTTGCACATCTTTATTCAGAAGGTATGACCGAATACTTATTATCCTATGACAAGATGGATATCCGAATCTTCCACCAAATCCATCAGGGTTCCCATGCCAGCGATCTCGACACCCGGAATTATTTTCTCTTTTTTAAGTAATCCTGCATTTATACATGCCGAGCACACATACATCTTTGCACCCATTTTTTTTGCCTGGGCAATTTGCCCATCAAGGTCCTCAACATTGGCCTTTTTCATTCGCTTTTTATATGCACCTGTAGCAAACCTGAAAATACCTGGTAATCTTGGTTTAAAACCTTTCTTGATGACACCGACACCCATAAAGGTGAAGTACATGTGCACCTCCATATCCATGAGAAGGGCCGTGTTGGCAAGCATGAAAGCCGCCAGGGCCTTGTCGTAGGTACTGGAAAGAACCAGTAGTACCATCCTCTTTTTTACCTTCCCCTCCAAGATTTTCACCCCCAATTTATTTTAGAATTAAATCAATAATTCCTCTCGATTAAAGCATCTATGAACAGCTCAAGATTATCTTTGTAATCCGTGTCTGGAAGAACACCAATCGCTGCTCGTGCCTTGTCGGCATATTGCTTTGCCAAGTCCCTAGTAAAAGGTAGAGCATCCGTACTTCTCACGATGTCAATGGCTCTTTCGATCTCCTCTTTGGTGTTCTCTTTTTTCTTTAAGATTTTTGCCAGCTCATCGTGCGTCTTTGGCTCTAGAACCGAGAGCGCTTTAATGAGTGGTACGGACAATTGTCCTTCCATGATATCGGTGCCTTGCGGTTTGCCGGTTTGAACCGCATCCCCCTCCAAATCCAGTATATCGTCGATAATCTGGAATGTTAAACCCATATTACGGCCATAGCTTGATAGGGCGCGAACCTCCTTTTCCCTGGCTCCGCCAAGTATCGCACCCACTTGTGCGCAGGCGGAGATCAGGCTGGCGGTTTTCTTTTCGATGGTTTTATTGTAGTCCTCCATATTCAAGTTCGCATTGTACCTGTTCATGGATTGCAGTATTTCGCCCTCTGCTAGATTCGAGCATGCATCGGCGATGATCTTCACGATCCCCCAATCGTAGGACCCACCGATTTTGAAGGCCTTCACGAACAGAAAATCTCCGCCCACAAGGGCATTGGAAAGACCGAATTTTTGGTTCACCGAGGGTATTCCTCTTCTAGTTGCGCTTGAGTCGTTGATGTCGTCATGTATGAGCGTCGCAGTGTGTATCAGCTCGATGGCGGCCGCGATAGGGACAACCTTTTGGATATCTTTGCCTCCGACTGCCCTGAAGGTAAGGAGAACCAAGGCAGGTCTCACCCGCTTGCCTCCCGCCACAATCAGATATCTAGAGATATCACCCATAAGCTCGATTTCAGATTCGATGTTCTCGAAAATGAACTTCTCCACTGATTCCAAATCCTCGATTACCTGCTCATGAAGGTACTCGGTCATCTTTTCCTTCGTATTCATGAAAGCACGCAGAGGCCCAAATGGGTATTTGGTATATAATTATTCTTGTGCTGGTCGCAAGCCTAAATTCCACTGTTAAAATTAAAGCGGAGCTATTCGATCATAATCCAGGTTCGCTCGTTCGAATGCAGAAATTATCGCATCCTTATCACGGGCATTAAATCGTAAGGCGGTTCCGCAGTCCGAACTTAGGTGTCTTGGTGTGGGGATGAGCTTCACCTCAAGGCCGGCCGTCTTTGCGATCTTTTCAGCTCTTATCGCGTGACTCGTTGAATAAAACAAGGCAACATACATATTATTTACACTCATCTGGCTTTCACCATCTCTCTAAGAGCCTGCAATGCATGATCAATTTCGGTAAGAGTATTGAAGTATCCGAAACCAAACCTGACAGTTCCATCAGGAAACGTGCCTATCGTCTTATGTGCCGAAGGAGCGCAATGCAAACCCACTCTGCACGAAATGTCATATTCCTCATCAAGTATCAATCCGACCTTGGAGGGGGATATATCTTTTATGTTGAATGAAACTGTGGATGTTTGGGTCTTCTCATCGCACCCCCCGTATAATGTTAAATTTGAAATTTCGGATGCTCCTTCAAGAAACTTTCTGGTCAACTCCATCTCCTTTTTCCGGATCTTTTCCACTGTCTCATCCAAAACGAACCGCACCCCTGCGGCAAGGCCAGCAAGACCAACGGTGTTCATCGTACCGCTCTCATATTTGTCCGGTAAAAAATCAGGTTGAAGCTCAAATTCAGATTTACTTCCGGTTCCACCAGATTTCAGTGGACGGAGCTTTTTTATATCCACTTTTTCTCCTATCACAAGGCCACCGGTTCCCTGAGGGCCAAATAAACTTTTATGTCCAGTGAATGCGAGAAGGTCGATACAATCAGCTTCCATATCCATGGGAATGCACCCTGCAGTTTGGGCAGAATCTATCATGTACAAAATCTCATTTTCCCTTGCGATTTTCCCTACCTCCCGTGTAGGAAGAATGCTTCCCACTATGTTCGATGCCTGATTCAGAACAATCAATTTTGTGTTTTTCTTAATTGCTTCGTCGATGTTTTCTGGAGCAAGGAAACCTTCCTTCGAGAACGGCACCACCGTGACTTCAACTCCCTCCCTCTCGATCTCCCTTAGAGGGCGCATAACGGAATTGTGTTCCATGCTCCCAGTTATGACATGATCTCCTCTTTTTAGCAGGCCCCTGATTCCGAGGTTCAACGCTTCAGTTGCATTCATTCCAAACACAACCCTCATCGGATCCTTTACATTGAGCAGGGTCGCGATGTTCTCCCTCGCATTTAATACAATCCTCCCGGCTTTTACCGAGAGATGATGCCCGGAGCGTCCAGGGTTGGCCCCAATTTCATTCATGAATTCCGTCATGGCCGAAACAACGGTCGATGGTTTCGGCCAGGTGGTCGCAGCATTATCGAAGTATATCATCATACCCTTCATGTTCTTCTTATTATATATCTTTTGATTTCGAAAGAATCAGAATGAATTCGTCCTCCTTCCTTTCCTCTTTAATATCCCACGCTTTTTCCCGGGCCAATCTGTAAATGTTGTCCCTTGCTGTCGCTGAATCACCAATCACCTCGAATGTTCCGGCTCCAAGCTCCTTCATCTTTTTTCGGGTTAAAACCAAAGGTTGGGGACAAGATAGTCCCCTGACGTCAATACGCTCTGTCAAGGCCATCTCTCCTTTGTATTTTGAATTGATATATGTTTTTAAACCTTTTCTCTCAATGTAAATCCAATTACTATACAGACGATCAATCCGAAAATCACCGCTGCCGGTCCCCAATCACCCGTGCCTTGTGGACTGCTCGCCAACCTGAGGTTATGGGAAAATGCCGCGCCCGCAATCATTCCCAGAATGAATATCGCTGAATCGGCATTGCCCTCCCCGGAGAGAATAAGCTGTCTGCCTGGGCATCCTCCAGCCAAAACGAATGCGAGTCCGGCAAGCAGCATTCCCATAAAATTCCAAAGATAGTCGTTGTGGGCAACAGGTTGATCTTCGAATCCAGGATTGAATTGGGAAAGAGCAATATTGGTGACAAAGGCAGCGACCACGAGGGCGATTGCCCCTAACAACAGATGGTAATCCTTCATTATTATGGTATCCCGTATTCCTCCCACGGTACAGAACCTGCTGCGCTGGGCAAAGAATCCAACCGCAATAGCGATGCCCAGTGAGAGAGCCAACGGTGCATACATGGAGCCTGGACCCGAGGTACTCTTAAATATGACGTTAGTATCGTCCCCAAATACAGGATCCCAGATGAGCAGAATAAGGAGTGCGATCATTATTCCGGGGAGTATCAATCCAACGAGTGGATATGTTTTCTTTGTCCTACCGAGATTGAAACCTGATTTTATGAAAATCGTTCCAACAAAAATACCGGCCACAAGGCCAGCGATGCCTAAAACAGCGTTGCCATCTCCCCCTGCGAGCCTGAGAAAGGCCCTCCATGGACAGCCAAGAAATACCAAAGCACCGATCATGGCAAAGAATCCTAGAATGAACCTAATAATAGGTGCGGAGCCGGTTCTTGCCCTGAATTCTTTGAACATCACCGATGCCATAAATGCGCCCAGCACGATACCCATTATCTCAGGTCTGAGGTACTGGACCACTTCAGCACTATGCAGTCCAAGGGCACCTGCGATATCCCGTTGGAAGCACGCGATACAAAAACCCATGTTGCCGGGATTCCCCTCATGCTGCAGGATGGCAGCCATAACTCCAATAAAGCCCCCAACAAATATGATGCCGCTCTTGGAAGCAAAGAAAGCGGATATTTTCACCAGGATTTGATTTTCTTGGCCCATATTAATTCCCGCTAGATAGTGGGAAAGGAACATCTATATTTTAATTTTTTCACAGTGTTAAATCCCCATGAAAAAGTATTTAATTATACGGTCAATTGTAAAAAACATGAAGAACCCCTGTGAGATCATCGTGGTAAGATTTCTGTCGTGAGCCAGTACCTCAACGGCTCAAGGGGTGTGCAGAGCGATTTTTTTAAGGACTTTCCCGAGATCAGCCCGTTTGTGGAGTCGTTTTCCAGCAAACTGTACGAGAAAAGAAAAGATGGCATGGAGCTCACCTAAAAACTGGGTGACATCTGCACTGCATTGCGCCACAACAAGATATTCCTCGAGATGTACTCCCAGGGAAAAAAGGGTGCCGTATGCGGGATCTGCTTCAAGGAAATCGAGGTTTAAATTTGCGACTTTACTTCGTATTAAGGCAATGAGGAATACAGTTAACATTGCATTATCCTACTCCCTTTCTTCTTTCACAACCACCAAGTTAGTTGTATTTATCTAAATGTCCGCCAAGGTATCACTAAGCCGTCTTGATACTATAAGTACCATTAAGGTAAAAAAGTATTAATACTATATATAATATATAAAATAGTTTCAACATGAACCTCCCCCATTTGATATTCGTGATATTAATTCTCATTGCAGGCTTTCATGTTGAAACTATTTTATATATTATATATAGTATTAATACTTTTTTACC
>CP070739.1:1419936-1424713 GCA_020347705.1 Methanomassiliicoccales archaeon
GATTATCCACAATATACGAGACCGGAAGTCTTTAATAATATGGAGGTTCCGAAGGTTCTTCTATCCGGGCATCATGAAAAAATTCAAAAATGGAGGCGTAAACATTCCCTAATACGCACATCTCGACAAAGGCCCGATCTTGCCCGGAAAATACGCTTGACTGCTGAAGATATTGAATTACTGAAGGATTCTTCTTAAAGGTGGAACGACTGTCTATTTCTATTGGACTGCTTCATTTTCCAGTATATAACAAAAAAAAAGAGGTTGTTACCACTTCAATAACAACCTCTTGTCTTCACGATATTTCCCGGACAGCGAGAACATTTGGAGTTGATAATTTTTATATTATTACCCCCTTGCAATCACAAAGGGAGTTGGTTGGCCGTTTAATAAAACATTGGCAGGAAGGTTATGGAGCTCAATACAATCCAACGCGGCGATATGCTCTGCAGAATGTAGCAGTAGTAAGTAACCTCGGGGATTGCCTTCAGGGACTTAGGGAGAAATATGGCCATGAGCCTGCTACTATTGTTACTTCGGCCCGGGCACACAAAAAAAGTATTTCTTATGCTGAACTTCGTAAAAGAATTCGTTTGGCACAACAACCCTATATAATAATTTTTGGAACAGGGTGGGGAATTGAGGAGAGTTTGATTGATCATATGGATATCGCCCATGAACCCGTATATGGGCAGGGGAATTACAATCATCTTTCCGTAAGAGCAGCTGTGGCTATAATTCTCGACAGATTAATGAACAAAAATAGATAATGAGGTCGAAAAGAAATGAATAATATTGTAAGAACATTAGAGCGGGAAGGATTGAAAAAAGATATTCCAAGTTTAGGGCCTGGTGATACAGTAAGAGTACATATTAAGTTAGTTGAGGGGGATCGGGAGAGAATTCAGGTCTTTGAGGGTGATGTCATCCGAATACGGCGAGGTAATATTCGCTCTACTTTGACAGTGAGAAAGGTTTCATATGGAGTAGGGGTAGAGAGAATTTTCCCTCTCCATTCTCCTGTGATTGATAAAATCGAGGTCACCAGAAGGGGAGAGGTTCGTCGAGCTAAATTATATTACATGCGCCAGCGAATAGGCAAAAAGGCCAGAATTAAAGAAAAGAGCATGAGACAAAAAAAAGGATAATGTTATCGGCGGATAGACGGCAACTTGGCAAGGAAGGCGAACGAGTGGCAGTTCAGTTTTTAAAGTCAAAACAACTGTGCATTCGAGAGACTAATTTTCGCTGTGCTGCAGGAGAGATTGATATCGTGGCTGAAGATGATGATGTTATTGTTTTCGTTGAGGTAAAAACAAGAAGGAATAGTAATTATGGCTTACCCGAAGAGGCAGTCCATTATTTTAAACAGAAAAAACTCCTGCAATTAGCCATGTATTATTTACAAAAGGAACAATTACAAAATAAGCGCTGTCGTTTCGATGTTATATCCATTATTTTCAATAATAACAAGATCAAAAAGATCGATCATTTTGTGGATGCTTTTTCTGCATAATGAAGAGGCAGCCAAGGTCGCCCTTATAGAGGAAAAATAAATTGTCAGGTAAGGGCATCGGTCAGTTTCCGGAGGGACTTTTCCGACAGCGAATTCTTATCTTCCATAGTGTTCTCCATCCCTTAATTATTACCTAAATATCCATCTAGCGATACCGACTTTTGTGTTTTATAGAGCTTTTATTTTCCTATAGCTTGCAATAGAGAAGAATATTATACTATAATGATAAACAGCCTTTTTATGTAACCTTGCTCTTGCATAATTGGTTTTCAACAAAATTTTCACAATGCGGACTGTAGGAGTCTTAATAAATGTAAGGTGCAACATGGCTCAAAACTTGCATGAAAATATTCAACAATAATAAATCATAATGATTGAAATCAAGAAAAAGATCAGTAGGTGAATTAGATTGTATAGACACACATACCGCAGATGAAGGCAGATAAATGCATTAAATTCTCATGCTATATTCTAAGATGGGTTGGGGAGTCCTGTAGTGGGAAAATGAAAATTTTCTGAGCAGCTAAATGATATTTTCCTGATCAATGATATGACCTCATTGGATAACGGAAAGGATGAATAACTTAGGAGAGTAAGGATGAAGGAAAAATCCATAAAAATCTCATTTTGGATCTGTTTATCGTTTATTTTTCTTATTCACCTGGTTGGAGCAAGGGTCTGGGCTCAATTGCCACCTATCGTATTGGATTTGGATTCTGACCCCCAAAAAATTGAACCGTACACGGATAATATCGTATCTCCAACAAGGGATACCATTACCATCGAATTTTTAGGCACGGACCCCGATGGAATGGATCCTAACACCACCAAAGATGCCTTCAGTTTCAGAGCTTATGCTGATGCAGACACCGACCTGAAGGATCGTGGGGAGGTGGTAGTTGAGCTATATACACTTACTTTTACCCTAACCTCGTATTCTTTAATAGAAGGAGCAGTATATATAGTTAAGGTAGAATCAACAGCAACGGACAAGAGTGGCCTTCCTTTAGAAAGTGATGGTAATGGGATAGGTGGAGAGCCAACTGATTCCTGGGTAATGGGATTTTTAGTTGAGGAATCTAGTATCGGCTATAGTCCTCTCTATGACTCAAATGACGGTTTAGCAGGGGATGTGATAAGCAGTATGGTCATAGATAGCCAGGATAGGCCCTGGATCGCCACTGGGTCGGAGACCGGCATTTGCTCCTTTAATGGGGTTGCCTGGCAGAGTATAACACTCCCTGATGATCTTAATCAGATTGCTGATATTCCTTGCATGGCCATTGACAATGAAAAAGGATACTTATGGCTTGGCCTTGATATCACTGCTCAAGATGATCCGAATACCACTCCTAAATTGGCAAAATACGAAATAGAGAATGATATTTGGCAAATTATTTCTGCTAAAGATTTAGATCCTGATTGCCTTGATAATGTCATCAATACTATTGCTGTTGATTCTGAAAGTAATGTCTGGATTGTTACCAGTAGTAGCGGCATTCTGAAATATCAAAATGGCCAGGTGACCCATATTGATACTGATCCAACCAAGATTCCAGATGACTTGATTTGGGCGTTTACATTAGATGGTGATGATAATGCATGGATTGGAACAACCACAGGTATCTGGAAGCTTGATGCATTGAACAATACCTGGGGAGAAGCAGGCTATGTCTACGATACTATTAATATTACCGCTATGGTAGCTGATTCATCCGGGGCTATTTGGGTTGGTACACTCAATTACGGGCTCTTAAAGTTGGACCCAAGTGGCGGGGCACCCGGTGTATGGTCTCAATACACAATTATTCATGGATTACCTGGGAATTCAATAACCTCCCTGGCCATTGATTCAGAAGATGAGTATATCTGGGTGGGGACCACGAGTGGATTGGGGCGATGTAATATGACAAACGGATCGTGTATAGCTTACACTGGGGACGATGGCAGTGATTTATCGGAAGAAGCAATTAATGCCCTGTCCATTAATTCCCGCGGCGAAGCCTGGTTTGGCACGGATGAGGGAGTGCAGATGCGGGATGATGTCAGCCCCTCGGTAATGGAGAGTTTCCCTCAACAAAATGATATTATTGAAATAACCCAAGAGATTAGAATCGTTTTCAGTGAGCCGATGAATTCTGGTGCGACCCAAGGTGCCTTTATTATGATGGATGCCAATGATCGGGCTGTATCAGGAAAATTTTCTTGGTCCGATGCTCAAACCTTAATATTTGATCCTAACTCAATGTCATCAGATCAATCTTATTCAGTTTCAATAGAAACATCTGCTAAAGACCTGGCCGGCAATGGTCTTAATGCCTCATATAGTCTTGTTTTTTATACCACTGGCGAGGTCCCCCTTAGCGGGAGCGGATGTTTTATTAATAGCCTGAAAAATCGAGCAAAGTCCTGGCTTGATCAATTTTAAAATTTTAAGGATAGTTAAGTTACTATTTCTTCAGACAGGATTACAGGATTAATAGGATGATCAGGATAAATAAAAGAGGATTAATAAGCATCCTGTTCATCTTGTATATCAGAGGTCCGGTCATTTTGCTCAATAGACCCGACCTCGTTTTTTATTATTTAATCTTCTCTTGGATAAACGTGTGAAGGGACCAGATTATGTGTAGGCATAAATATCTTTGCTTTCTACTCCTGACAGTGATGATCTTCCTTTTAGAAGTTGCTTTTCCTCCAATTACTAAAGCTGGAGATTCCTTTGAAATCTTTACCGGTGAGGGTTTGCAAAATTATCCTGCTGCGGCCTGGAATGCCAATCTGCGTAAATATCTTGCAGTCTGGTATAATCACCATGAGCCAGGTATTTATGGTGTTCGGCTTGATCCTGATGGGAATCCTGATGGTGAGCCCTTTGAGATCGCATCTATCGAAAATTCCGGTAGTGCCAATCATGCTCCCAGTATAGCCTGCAATCCAGGTAAAGATCAATGCCTGGTTACCTGGCAGGATGACACTAGCTCTAGCCTGTCAACGGATATATATGCCGCCCTGGTATCATTTGATGAAACAACACCAACAAAATTAAATATTCCTAAGATAAAAGAAAAGCAATTATTCCCGAAGGTTGCCTGGAATGGAGAGCAGTTTCTCATCGTCTGGTATGATTTTCGAAATGGTGCTTATGATCCACCGGACATGGAGAGTGCAGATATTTACGGAATTCGCCTTGACCCTAATGGTAAGGTTCTGGATCCTGATAGCCTGGCAATCTGTACTGATGATTTAGGGCAGGTGGAC
>CP070739.1:1424813-1430452 GCA_020347705.1 Methanomassiliicoccales archaeon
AATCTCGGCATCCGGTGCTTTTTCTTTTACCCTTGTAATGATCTCAATATAAGATTCTCTTGCTTCATCCTCAGAGGTTATGTTGACCTTGATCCCACCCACCTCGGTCTTGTGAATAATCTGGGGAGACACGATCTTCATTACCAGGGGATAGCCGATTTTGTTGGCCAGCTTCACGACCTCTTCTTCCGATGTTGCAAGGCCTGATTTGTTAAAAGGTATTCCAGCAAGCTCCATGATTCTTCTTGATTCTTCCAGTGGCAGAACCGATTTACCGTTTTTTACAGCAGCTGAGATTTCCTTGGATATGTTATCTTTCACATCAATCCCTCCTTTTTCAAAAACCTAAGGCGCTCGATAAGCGCGTACATGGCAAACACCGCTCTCTCAGGGTACTCGATTTCGGGTATACCTTGGCTGTCCAGATAATTTTCGGATTCCTGGTGGACCATGCCCACAAAGGAAACAGCAATGGGTTTTCCTGTGGCCTCATGGATATCCACTATCCGATATGCAAGATTCAACGGGTGGGCCATGGCCGTCGGGGACAGTAAAAGGATAACGGCATCGACCTCCTCCGCGGTCATCAGTATTTTGAGAGCATCGTCGTATCTTTTTGCAGTTGAATCACCGATTATATCCACAGGGTTGCGGCGGCTCCAGTTGGGAGGACAGATTCTGTCAAGCTGTTCTTTCGTCTCATCGGAAAGTGTGGTGAGTTTCATACCAAGGCTGTAAACCTTATCTGCAGCAAGCACTCCAGGGCCGCCCGCATTGGTTAAAATAGCGATATTCTCACCTTTCGGAACAGGCTGATATGCAAGTGCCCGCGAGGCGTCGAAGAGTTCGCTTAAAGTTTTCGCACGAAACACCCCTGACTGTCTGAAGGCAGCCTCATAGGCCGCGTCAGAGCCGGCAATGCTGCCCGTATGCGAGGAGGTTGCTTTGGCCCCCTCTTCCGTAAAACCGGATTTGAAGGCGACTACAGGTTTTTCCCTCACCACCTTTCGGGCCGTCTCGAAGAATTTGCGGGCGTCCTTCAAAGATTCGATGTAGAGCATTATGCATTTCGTGTTTGGGTCCGATCGAAAGTATTCGATGAGGTCTGCATCGTCCACATCGGCCTTGTTGCCTATACTCACAAAATTCGCAAATCCGAGAAACTCCTCGAAGGAATACTGGATCACGGAGGTGCACAGTGCACCGCTCTGGGATGCGAAGGATATGGGGCCGCGGTTCGGCACAGCATCACCAAAGCTGGCATTGAGGTCAGAGAAGGGGCTGATGATCCCTAGGCAGTTCGGGCCGATTATGCGGATGTTGTATTTTTTGGCCCTTGCCAGTATCTCATTCTCGAGCTTGCGTCCTTTATCTCCCATCTCCGAGAAACCTGCCGTGATGATTACAATGGACTTGACTCCCTTTTTTCCGCAGTCTTCAACAGCACCCAATACCGCGGAGGAAGGAATGCAGAGTACGGCCATATCCACTTCAGATGGTACCTTGATGATAGAATCGTAGGCTTTAATCCCCGAGATATCATCGGCCCTGGGATTTATGGGATAGATATTTCCTTTGAATCCTCCAACCACGTTATTTTTTTGGTTCTCGTAAGAGCCGTAGATGATGTTGTTCAAAACGACATTGCCTACCTTGCCTTTTTTGGATGAGGCACCTATCACAGCCACCGACGAAGGGTTGAAAAAGCTCTTTATCGAATCCATTTCGAACTCCCCTATACCCCGAATAACATTTTTGTTAATAATTCTATCGGTTAATATTGGTCATTTGGGCCTGAGAGCCACCGTTTTTCCCTCTAAACAACAGTAGCCACTTTATCAAGTCTTTGAAACTTTACCATCAAAAAAGTGTACCAATCTCTATATATATACCGATTTTCAATAGAAACAATAGTGGTGATAGAAAATGAGGGACAAAAAAGACCATCTCAGAACGACGATAATAGGGGGAATTCTGGTATTTGGTGATTTGAAGATAAAAAAGAAAATAATATAGGTCCAACGAAACCCAAAGGAGGATTGGAAAAATGGCTGTTGAAGATAAAAAGTGGTTTCTTATCATTAAAGGAGATTCAGAACTGCCCAAAAACGGAGGTGCTTATAAGCTCATAACAATCAAGAAACTTGGCGAGATGAAGATGCTGCCCTTTTAAGCCAAATCAATGCTTTTTTTATATATTTGGCATTAAGATTTATCCCTCCCTTCTTTTATTTTTTTACATAGTAAAAACCGATCAAGAACTGTAAATTCTCACAAAGGAACTTCCCAGGTGCACTCCTCTTTGGCCAGGATCCAATATCCCCTGCCCGGTTCGAAATGATCCGATGGACCCAGCTCCCTCCATTTTTGATTTGAAGCGCTGTAGCTCCAAACCGAATCAACATGCGTTCCGAATGTGAGGTTGTTCAATCCGTTTAATCTGTTATAACTTGTTTGGGAAGAATAACCAACCAGGTTCCATCCTATATGAAGAGCGATTGTCTGTATCTCGGTGGGCGGCATGCCTGTGTATTCAAATAACACACCGCCAGGCTCGGTGATATGTATCCAGAATCCCTTGGTGTTTGAGATAAATCTGAAATCGTTCATATATTGAGGTTTTAAGGTGTGGTTATGCTTCCAAGGATCAGATGAATCGGTTGTGTCAAACCATTGAACTGCATCATAATATCCGCTTATGGAGGATAAAACAGGGCCCAGATCCGTATCAGATAGGATATATGGGGTCGAAATAAGATTCCAACCATTGTAAAGGAAAATCGAGTCTGTGATAATCCGTCTGTATTGTTCTCGTACCTCGATGGGAGTCAAGGCGCGGTCCCATACACGGATCTCATCTATGGTTCCGTTGAATGGAATGTAAACCTTGAGATCGTCAAAATGTATGTCGAATGGATTTTCGTAATCGAAGGCCAAGATGGCCAGCATGGTGTAATCCATGAGATCGGGGTCCGTATCATTGATGTACAATACGTCGTTGACCCATATCTTGATCCTATTTATGCTTCCCTCGGTTGTTATCTGTCCCTTGAGTGTATACCACGTACCGATTTGAACGGTATATCCGAGGTCCGCTGAATTGATTTGTGCCCAGACATTTCCTACCACCTTATTTAACACAACCTGGTTCCACTCCATATCCAATACGATCTCGAATTTATCCTCAACGGTGAGGAACCTCGGGCAGAAATAGGCACCTCCGGCAGGAGATGTTTTCATGACCCTTGCCTCGATGATCATATCAGATGCATTGAAACCTCTTATAATCGAAATCGGCTCATCTCCCGTATTCCCGTAGAAATGGTACGCTCCGTTTTCAACAACTTGGCCTCCCCCGTAGATCTCAAAATCATAGGTCTGTGAGCCGTCTGAACCCTCGATATAGCTTGAGTAGTCGTCTATGAATATCTGTTTTCCAACATAAAAATTGTTGATCAAGAGTGGAGAAATTGAGCCGTTGTGTGTGCTCTCACCTTCCAGAACACCGTCAAGATAGAGGGTGAGATTGTGTCCATCATATGTGAACATAACATGATACCATCTATCTACCGACAAAATTGTTGTTCCCAAAACCCGATACCAGTTATCGCTGTCATGGATACCTCCTACCAATTTGTTATCGTAGTTGATCTCCAGGTAATAGGCCCCAGGCTTTGAGGTGATAATACCGGGTTGCAGCGAATTCAGCTTTACCCATGCTTCGATGGTAATGGCATCAGTGATGTTCAGGCTACTTTTGTTTTGGCAGTCAATAAAATCATCGATTCCGTCAAATTCCAGTGCATCATTTGAGATTCCGTTTACCCACTGCGGTGCATTCGAGGGGTAGGCCGGTCCCAAAGTCCCGTTGTTATCGTTCCCGCTGCTGTCGTTCGCATATACTCCAAACCCTTCATCAAGATGCCAGCAGCCTCCAAGGTCCCAGCCCCAGATATTGGAGAAGGGATAATCGTCTTGACCGGAACCTCCAGGTATGAGAAAGGGTGTGTCCACAAAGCCGTCTTCATCATCGTCCGGCATCGTCCAGTTATCCCAATAGTTGCCTCCCGCAGGATAACCGATATTCCATTGATTGGTCCCCTCATCGTAAGCGGAATTTGTATTGTCAAGGAAGTTGTTATGATAGATAATGTTGTTGACTGAAGACTGTGAGAAGATACCGTAATCATTGCTCACGAGAGTATTGTTATAGCTGTTATTTCCGTCGGAAAAATTCAGATATACGCCGTAATAATTATAGTATATGTTGTTGTGAAAAACGGAATTGTAATCGGAATCGATCTGTATTCCTGCATCATCTGTGGACGGGCCGCTGTTTGTGATGGTGAACCCAGTAAGATTAACCCAATCCGATGTTATAATAACAACGTCATTATTATTTGCACCTTCAATTATCGTGGTCTCTCTATTTTCCCCAGTCAAGTTGATGGTCTTGTTTACCACCACATTCTCATAATATGTCCCGTTATAAACATAAATCGTATCTCCATTGCTTGATGAATTTATCGCATCCTGAATACTCGTAAAATTCTCCGAAGGATTGCCGGGCCCCACTCCTGCCACGTCATCGACATAGATTATCTCGGAGCTTTTGATAATCGGAGCGATCTCTACGATAAGGAGGATTGAGCCTATCGCTATAATCATACTCAGCCATAATGCGGCCATCTTTCTAATCATCGTCCAGATGTATCGTCATATCTGGATAAATACCTTGCGCTGGTATATTGCGTATTCCCCTTTCTCTTCGCATAGTAGTTAGGGATATCAACTGGAGAGTTTATCGATTATCGCCTGGGCCGCAGCGATGAGCGCATCTGCATCTTCATTCGTCAGTTTGTCTCCTCTCAAAGCCTCGACTTCGTTGATGAATGAACCGAGCTGCCCCTCTGCCGACGGGCGGTCGTTTATTACGGATTTTAAAGCGTTCTCCAGCTTGGATATCAGGCTGTTCTCTATGCCGTCCTCCAAGCCCAAATCCTTAACAGCTGTCATCAAACTTTCAATTGCAGCTTCCGGTGTTGTTGGCTGGACTCTGTGGGCTTTTCCGATGAAGTTCAACCCGGTCTTCTGCCATACGATACCACCCGAGTTGTCGACCTCGATCACGCGCTTGAGATTCCGCTCCGAAATCAGCGTGTTGCCGCTGGCCAGTCTCTCTGCATCGACTGGGTAATATAACCCAGCTCTATACCACACCCAGGTCCCAGCATTGTTTACCTCCACTACGAAACCTCCCAAAGTAACTGATATCAACGTGTTACCGCTGGCCAGTCTATCCGCATCATAGGGACCAATTACTCCAGTCGTTTGCCAGGTAATGGTCCCACCGGCATCGACTTCGATTACGCGATTACTACCATGCTCTGTTATCAGTGTGTTGCCATCGGCCAGTCTATCTGCATCATAAGGCTGATTCAGTCCAGTCTTTTGCCAGACGATACCACCTGCACTGTTGACCTCGATCACACGATTTGCCAAGTACTCGGTTATGAGCGTGTTGCCATTTGCCAGTCTCTCGACATCAGTAGGGCCACTTAATCCTGTCTTTTGCCAGACGATACCGCCAGAACTATCGACCTCGATCACACGATTATTTCCCGAATCTGCTATCAGTG
>CP070739.1:1430552-1434024 GCA_020347705.1 Methanomassiliicoccales archaeon
AGAGCGCAGGCCAGTTCGCCTGTTCCCTTTCTAAAAAGCAGTATGAGTCCGTCACTTGTATAACGGCTTGACGAGGGACTCTCGAAGAATCCGGAAGCGATTTTGATGACATAATAATCATCATCCACAAGATAGCCGTATTTTATGTGGACATCGCCTGGAGGCTCTTTGAATACCATCTCACCAACAGGAGGGATCACTGCATTGCCTTGGGAATAGGCAACAAATCCTTCTTCGATCTCTTGGATGGGTTGGAGTGACTTCAATATGTCCTTGATTTGAGCGAGATTATAAATTTTACTCATTGCATGTCTCCTTTTCCGATTTCCAATAATTATAGAATCAAAGGTAGATGTTTACAAACCAAAAATCTGATACACCCTCTTCCAGTCCAATTCAGCCTTATCATTTAAGTTGCTTGGGACCATTTTGGGACCATGTGGATGCAAAAAGTCTCAAAACAACTTAGAACAACTTAAACCAATTTAAAACATGATTTTTTGTATTATCAACAACATATTTCATATATGCCTGGAATTAAAGAAGCTATAAAACTTATAGAGTTCGAATCCGCTCTTCAGCATTTCAACTCTATCATTATCAATAATTTATAGCACTTTCTCAAGTTGATATCAATCGAAGCTATTGACCGAGTGATAATAAATATTCTTACTCCGCTTTATGGAATAAATCTTGTATTTTTTTATTATCTTTTTGGCCAGCTTTTCCAGTTGATCATAAACCTATATTGACTTTTTCGCCCCTAATCACAACAGCATCCCCTGCCATAGAGATAACGGCCTCCGAGACTTCGTTCTCATCATCAAAGATGAATTCAAGTTCCCATCCAGTTATGGTATCGATGAAATGATTATCTGAATCTGGGTACCACAAAAAGAGCCTTCCGTCGTCCCCTACCATTTTTAAATGGTTGTCCTCGATGATGACTTCAGTACCGAGTTCGTTGTTAAATACGAATCTACCTGTATAGTTTTTCAGCGTTTCCATGGGGAGTTTAACCGGGCTGACCACAGAGGGCTTCAAAAGGGGCCAGTCATAGACTATGGCGGCAGAACGGAGAATCTCTTCATACAAATAAAGCCCGTTTTGAGCGTTTGTCATAACAGCCACGCCTTGGCCCCGCCTTGCGAAGGCGAACAAGAAGTTTTGATAACCCCTATTACCACCGCCATGACCAAAAGCCAGATCTTCTCCTTCGCCTTGAAGCATAAGCCCGAGACCATAAGAACCCATATGATCTGTAAGCATTTCTTCGGCCAGTTCCTGCGAGATGATCGAGGATTCACCCCGCAGGCCTTTTTGAACTTCGATAGCAAAGAGACAGAGTTCGGATGGTGTTGTCCACAAGCCGCCCCCCGAAAGATTGGCCATGGTCTGCCAGTACCCCTCGAAAACAGAACCCATGCCATCGTGTCCGGCAGCCACATTTTCAGCGCTGTCGTACTCAAGAGGCTGGAAGTAGCCGCTCCTGTTCATCCCTATTGGACTTAACAAGGCCTTATCCATGATAACAGGAAAAGGTTTTCCGATAGTATCGATCATGGCTTGGAGAAGGATCAAATAGCCGGCGCCGGAATACTTGAACTCTGTTTGAGGCTCGGAAACAACTCTTACAGGACCGACCTTGGATGGTGGTTTTCCCTCCAGTAATTGTAAGACAGTCGGAATCTCATCTCCCTTGGAGTATGTCCCCAACGAGTGCCCGCTAATGCCAGCCCCATGGCAGAGCAAATATCTGGCTGTTACGGGCTGTTTTCTCGTATATTCGTTTTCCGGAATTTTCCAAGATTCAAGGAAGTCGTTGATATTTGTGTCCAAATCGAGTGCGCCCTTCTGTACCCAGTGCAGCACTCCCATTGCTGATATCGATTTACTGATGGATGCGGCTTGAAAAAGAGTATTGACATCAACGGGCAAATCCATGCCAGCAACTCTTAGGCCGTATCCCTTGGCCCACTCAATCTTTCCGTTGTTGATCACAGCTATGCTCACTCCTGGCACTTTATACCAAGCCATTTGTTCGGCCAGAGAGTGGAAAACCTGTTCGGCTCCTTCGATCATTACCGGTGAGGTCAATTTACTCTCAACTTCCTTGATCCGTTTCAAGGTGTTCTGGGCATAAGAGGCGGCATCATTCGTTTGTGATCGCCGCTGATTTTTCTGTCCTTGGCAGAACGTAAGCACCAAAAATATCATCGTTATGTGGAGTAGAGATAGTTTTCTGTTCATTATTATCCTCCTAAGTTATACAATTCGGTTTTTATCCCATTCAGAGAAACCTTTGCAAAATCCCTGTAGTTTCCGCTTCGGTACATCACTTGACAAATCATATATGTCATTGATTATGCTCAAATCATCCTTAAAATAATCGTGTATCATTCCTGATTACGTCAATGGGTATAATTTACCAAATGTTGATTAGTATATTTTTCCTATTCGTTATACTGCACTTGTAATTTCAAAAAAAAACCTGTAATTTTGATACTCATTTGAAGACATGTCTAATTTAGGGGAAGATTGAATGGAACACGTTTCGATCTTGCTGCTTTCCATCATTCTGATCGCAGGTCTGTGGGCAGCATCTTATTCCTTTTACATGTATAGAACATACAGGTTTGCCTTTTTACGCTATCTTGTCTATTACATAATCTGCTTCAATATATCTGTTTTTCTCTACCAAATCTTTGGTTACATAAACATAAACCTGATGGAACAAAATGTATCAGGAATGCAGCCATTATTTGTTATAGCTGTCAATGTCAGTGGATTGTTCGTTCAGGTGGGATTGATATATACATTCATCCAATGCCTTTTCGGATTGAGAAACAAAAACGTATCGAAAGTCTTTTTACTGGTTTTTTTTGCTGCCGTAGCCGTTTTTGTCTGTCTTTATATAGCAGGGATAATCAAGACTTTGGATAATCCCAATTCCCCATGGCTTGCCACATCATTCCACATTCTGTCAACATTAACGGTTATAACGATAAATGTATTCCTTATTATGTTATTACTGGATGGAAGGAAAGTTCAAAACATATCAAGAAGAAAATCTTTGCAGGCATTCGGGTGGCTCTATTTGATACCTTATTTATTTTATTTTATCGCTACACTTCCTCCATTTCAGATTTCTGGTTTTATCGATTCAGGAGCACTCGTCCTATTCAATATCGTTCCGATAATCTGGATACACAAATTCTTTCCGAAATATTACGGAGGCATGTCATTTATCGAGGATCAGGCTTTTTTAAACAATTTTGCCCAACAACATGAAATCTCCCAGAGAGAACTGGAAGTCATCAAACTGTTGCTGCAGGGGAAAAACAACAAGGAGATCCAGGACATACTTTTCATATCATTCAACACGGTTAAAAATCACATTTACAATATGTATCAAAAGCTCGGTGTAAACAGCCGGGGACAGTTGTGGTATAAAATTCTTGAAGCGAAAACC
>CP070739.1:1434124-1445014 GCA_020347705.1 Methanomassiliicoccales archaeon
ATCGACAAGGACAAGACTTTACTTGATTTGGAAATCGAAAAAATAAAAAGCGCCTGGAACGACACACTATGGAAGTTCATGGGTTAGGTGATAGATAGATGAGAATCAAAGACATCAGGGTATGCATCCTGCGTATCGAGGGAACCAACTGCGAGCAGGAGACTTTCGACTCCTTTAAAAGACTGGGGGCAAGTCCTGAGTTCGTTCATTTGAAGCAGCTGACCTCATCAGATGTCCGAGAGCAAGAGAGAAGAAAGCTATCAGATTATCAAATCCTGATGCTGCCTGGCGGCTTTTCCTCCGGTGATTATATTCGGGCCGGAGCCATCTTCGCCTCAAGGATGAAGAGCAAGCTTGAAAATCAGCTCGTTGAATTCGTAGAAAGCGGGTACTCCATTGGTGGAATCTGCAACGGGTTTCAGGTTCTTGTGGAGCTGGGACTTCTTCCTGCCTTCGGAAAAACCATAAGCAAATTTCCAGAGGCCGTGCTCACCACCAACGAATCAGACAGGTTCGAATGCAGACCCGCATTATTGAAGCACGAGAACACTGGAAAATGTGTTTTCACCAAGAAAATCCCGAAAGAGAATGTTATGATCGCCCCTTGTGCTCATGCTGAAGGTAAGTTTCTGTTCCCCTCTGAAAAAGAAAAAGAAGGCCTCAAACAGTTGATAGAAAACGATCAGATCGTCTTTAGGTATGTGGATAGGAATGGTGATTACGCAGGCTATCCCTGGAACCCGAACGGCTCTTTATACAATATAGCCGGAATCTGCAATGAGGAGGGCAATGTTTTTGGGATGATGCCCCATCCCGAAAGAGTATTTTACAGGTTCACGCATCCTGATTGGATGAGGGAAAACGAGCATGACTGGGTTGGGGACGGGAAGGCCGTATTTGAGAGCGTGCTTGAATATACTGCAAGTAAGTTTTGAGCTTCTATTTTTTTAAAATGGAGAGCCGAATAAAATCCAGATTAGTAAATAAAAAAATAAAAAAAAGAAAGAGAGGTTGTCACTGATTCGTGACCGATTGGACCTCTATCAATTGCCTTTATGGATCTTGATACTCCCGCCGCCAAGTTCGCTGTCTGCTCCATTGTCGTACTTTACGTACTCGTTACCTGCTGCATCCTCAGTCCAAATTCTGATTCTGAACTTGTCTGGACCGCCTTCTTCCTGTAGATCTCCGTCGGTGGCTGTGATCATAAAGTTGAATTCTCCTTCGCCATTGACTGTTCCCATTCCTTTGAACATCGCTTTTGCGCCTGCAATAATTAACCATTCATAACTATCTGAATGGAAGTTCAAATCGCCTACCTTGAACTGGAACTGGGTGTTGCCTGTGGGTAATTCGGCTCCTTTCTTATACTTAGACACGAAGCCGAAGTTCGCTTTTCCTGAGACCTCCGGGAATTCGGGCATTGAGCCTTCAGGTGAATCGATCCAGCCGCCACCAGTGACGAAACCTCCTGTTGGATCGTAGATTACGACATACTGATAATCCATTGTCGCGGTTTCACCTGCTTCATCTGTGATGGTAAGGGTAACTGTATATACACCCGGAGATCCATAGATATATGTTCCAGAAGCTACACCATCCGCAGCCGTACCTGGTATCGGATCAGAGCCGTCTCCCCAATCCCAACTTGATGTGTGCGTGTCATCGAGGTCTGGGTCAGAATAGTATCCTGTCATTTGAATCAAAGTTCCAACAGCCTCGGGAGCCACGGGTCCGCTTATGGAATCAATTACTGGCGGACTGTTCTGAAGGTCGCTGATTACTATCCGCTCTACAGTAGTTGTTTTATCATAAGTGTCGGTTGCTACAACAGTTATCGTATTCTCACCGTAATCCAATCCTTCAACTATTATGCAAAAGGATACCTCATTGGGGTCTTCGGGATTGTTGGTGGGAATTAACTCTACCTCTACACCATTCACTGTTACACTGGCTACCTCTGAGTCGTCTGTGGCTGTTCCCTCTACAAGAACGGTTCGGCCGGGGACATGCTCATATCCTAACGGATGTGTCACATCCAGAATTGGTGCCCCGATGTCATGTATTATAATGTCCCCAGGCTCGACATCGATATAGAACTCTCCGAACTTGGCAAAGGAACCATCTTCCACATATGCATAAGCATGGACGTGGTTATTGCCGCCTGGAACTGTAATTGTGGCCTCACCCAGGGTTGTAATCTCAGTACTTCCCCAGCCACGGGAATAGTAATATTTCTGATTCGGCAAAGTACCTTCGTAACACAATGAATATATTTCAGGTCTACTAAGCTCCCCACCACCTTCCACCTCATAATTGAGGGTTAACATTGCAGTCCCAAAAGAGAAGTCCACATCAGTGACGGTCTGCCCGGCTGTGACATGTATCGGGTCTGAATAACGCTTACCATAATCCGTCAATCGAATGTAAGAGGTATCGTAATTGGAATGTTTGTAGGTTAAATCATAATCAAAGTATAGATACATGTAAGGAACACCCCCGACACGCCAATCTCCCTCATAAAGGGTCAACCGATAGTCATTGGATTGAGTATTTGTCCGAGCATCTTGCGGCCACTGGCCTGTAGCAATATTATCTGCATCGATTTGTGCTTTATCTAAATAGGGGTACGCACCCCAAAGATCAATAGTCCCCGTTATATAGCCTGGTTCGATATTGAAGTTTTGTACAACCTCCTCGCCGGGTCCGACTTCCACCGTGGCTGGTATGGATCTTAAATTCAACCAATCGTCTCTATCGATGGAAGGATCAAAGAAAATGATCTCTGGATAAAGGTTCCATGTTGCAGCCGGAACTTCTGCAAAATAATCTTGGTTTCCCGGATAATAATAATCCGATATAGTTATATGAGTCTCGCCGATATCGGCATATCCTCTGAGCCAATAAGAATAAGGATCAGGTTCACCTATTATATTAACACTGCCGGAGATAGTCCCTGGAGTCACATCCAGCTCCCAGTTCACATAGGTTGTTTCACCTGCATTCACGTTTAAGTACTGTTCCTCAAGCTGATAAGCAATGTCGTTCACTCTGATGACTGCGTAAATAGATAAATATGTGTCACCCTCACCTTGATCTAGGTAATCACCGTCGCCATTGGCGTCATAGCTGTTCCAAGGCATGGCCGGAAAAAAAGTTGATCCATCAAGGTAATGGAAAACATATTCGCCTAGGTCTGGATCCCAGACATCGTGACCGTATTCATATTTTGCTGTCCGGTACCACCATTGAACTGTTGAATCATAATTGCAATTTGCATACCAGACAATATACTGTATTCCACCCCCGATCACATTTATAGTTGGTGCGATATAACCAGGGTCTATGGAAAGGTCCAGATTTACTGTATCTCCTACTCCCACATAGGTGTTTTGTGTATTCAACCTTAAATCGGTAAATGAATGATAGTAGGGCATCTCAGTATTATCGTTGATGGTCGCGGTGGGACGTAATCTGTAATCATAACCACCTTCAACTGTTACATTATATTCTCCATTTACGGCATCATAATCCCATCCCTCGTATCCAGGGGGTATACTTACAGCCCATACTGTCCCGTCGTCTACGGTCTCACCCGGTACAATCAAATTCCCCTCAATATACCCAGGGTGCAGTATGACCGTCCCACCATCGGCCGCTGCGTTCACAGCCACACAAAAAACCATGGCCACCATCAAAAGACACACAAATATGCTCGATATTTTACCTGTTCCTCTCATGCTATCTTCCTCCTATATTTTTATCATTCTCCTCGGTTGAGCGCAAATAAAAGAAGCTGCGAATTTACATTCCCGAATCATCGTAAATGTAGGATTCCACCCCGCTCCCCAACTTCTTGAATTCTTGCTCCCTCCTTTAACTTAACCAGGGTAATGGCTTTTTCGATATATATAATTTGCCTGACGATTTTCGTAAAATAATATTAGATTTAATAAAAAAAGTTCCTGGGAGGAAATGCTCTACCTGAACTTCTCGCCGGTTAACCTCTCAAACAGTTTGATATAAAGCTCGCTCACCTTGGGAGTGACATCATCAGGCAAGGCAGGAATATCAGGCTCTTCCTCACCTTTTTTTCTTGCATCCTCCAAAACATCCAAGTAACTGATACTCCTGTAATGCTGCCGAACAAACTCCTTGCTCATCTCCACGAACTTGCCTTCTTCATAACTTGCAGCATCCCAGAATCTGTCCTCATCCGCGGTTCCGAAGGTATCGATCAACATCAGGTTCCTCTCAGAATCAAAGGCGAACTCCTTCTTGCCGTCAACATGGATAAGGCCTCTCTTTCGGACTTCCTCTCCGATTTTTTCATCCAGTTTCAGCACAGTGTCCTTGATCTTTTGGAATTCCTCCTTTGTCAATCCCGCCATCTCCATTCCCTCCTCGATGGTGAGCTTTCTGTCGAACTCCTCAAGCTTGGTGGTTGTCTCGAAAAAAGGCTCGGGCAGTTTCTCACCATATTTGGGGGTGTGCCCAGAGGGAAATCCCACATCCTCGGGTTTCACATCACCGCTTTTAAGCCTGTCCAAAAGCGAGCCTGCAACATAATGTCTGCATATGAACTCAAGCGGTATGAGATAATTTGTAGTCTCAGGTGTGAGTTTGGCATAATCCCTTATCACATCCACCTTCTTCACCTGCATCAAATTGGGCCCCGACAGTCCCTCGAAATGGGAATGAATGCCCATGGACTTCGCCACCGTAAACCAGTGCGCACTTGTTCTGCACAACGTCTCCCCCTTGTGGGGAACCAAAGTGGGTATCACCTTGTCGAACACGGAGATCTGATCTGTGAACTTGAACTCAAGCATGTTCTCTTCAACCTCGTACACCTCTTTGACCTTCCCGGATTTCAAGAATTTCTTTTCCATGCGTACACCAGCCTTTTCTCCCTCTCCCCTCTTCGTTTAAAGCGGTTTCTCATTTAACTGCACTTCATAACAAACCGCAAACCGAACAGGGTAAAAGTATAAACAGGGATTCCGTTATAGCGTTCAAATTATAAGATTTTTTCTAAACGAACTATAAATATCACCTCTCCTATAACCCATCGGTGATATAGTGGAACGAGACATGAGCAGGTTTTTCTCCGATAGGGCGAGAGGCATGAAGGCCTCCGACATAAGGGAGCTTCTGGAGTTGACCCAGCGTCCGGAGATCATTTCCCTGGCCGGAGGATTGCCAAACACCAAGGCCTTTCCAGCGGAGCAGATCGCCGAGATATGCACCGATATTCTTAAAAATGATTCACATAAGGCCCTGCAGTATTCGGCCACGGAGGGTATCAGGCCCCTGAGACAGGCTCTTGTGGATTACATGAAAAGGTCATTTCATGTTGACGGTGAAGTGGATAATCTAATTGTTACCACAGGCTCACAGCAGGCTCTTTCTTTGATTTCCATGGGATTACTGGATCCTAATGACATAGTGCTGACAACCGCACCATCGTATGTTGGTGGAATAGGAGCCTTCAGAGCGTTCCAAGCGAGGATAGACACCGTGGCACAGGACGATGAAGGCCTGGTGATCGAATCCTTAAGCGAGAAGCTCTCGACGATGAAGGCGAACTTTAAAAAACCGAAGCTCATATACGTGGTTCCCACATTCCAGAATCCTGCTGGTGTTACAATGAACGAGAAGCGCAGGGAGGAGATGCTTGAGCTGGCCATCGATTACGATGTTCTGATACTCGAAGATGATCCATACAGCAGGCTGCGCTTCGAGGGTGAGGAGGTCAAACCTGTAAAATACTTCGACTATGAGGGCAGGGTGATCTTTCTAGGCACCATGTCCAAACTCCTATCTCCAGGCTTAAGAGTGGCCTGGATGCTGTCACCCAAGGATCTGTCAAGGAAGTTCGCTATTGCTAAGCAGTCTGCAGACCTTTGCTCCACCACATTTTCGCAGCACATCGCCTATGAATTTATAAATAGAGGATATTTGGAGCCGCACATAGAAAAAGTCAAGGCCATGTATATGAGAAAAAAGGACATAATGCTCAAGGCCATGGACGAGCATTTCCCGGAGGGCCTAACATGGACGAAACCCGAAGGCGGGATGTTCACTTGGGTTACGATGCCTGAGCACATGGATTCCAAGCTCATTCTCATGAGAGCCATAAAGGAGGACCATGTGGCCTTCGTCATCGGCTCCGCGTTTTACCCTGATGGCAGCGGGAAGAATCATATGCGGCTGAACTTCTCGCATTCATCTGATGAGAAGTTGGAGGAAGGAATCAAGAGGTTGGGTGCGACCCTCAAAAAGGAGATGGTTTAGTAGGGCTTTATCCTGTATCTTAAAAAGGTCCCAAAACACTGATAAACAGATAATGCTATCATGATAAAATCCTGGTGGCCCTATGGAAAAAAACAAAAGACCCAGCTTGGACGAGTACTTCATGAAGATGGCGCATCTTGCCGCATCCAGATCCACATGCCAAAGAAGAAACGTCGGGGCTGTGATTGTGAAGGATAAAAGGGTGCTTTCCACAGGCTATAATGGAGCACCAAAAGGATTGCCCCACTGTGAGGAAGTGGGATGTCTAAGGGAGAATCTGGATGTACCAACAGGCGAGAGGCATGAGCTATGCCGAGGTGTGCACGCAGAACAAAACGCCATCATCCAGGCCGCGGTTTTCGGCACCAGCATCAAGGACGGTAAGATATACACCACCAATCATCCATGCGTTGTATGCGCCAAGCTGCTGATAAACGCCAGCATCAAAGAGATAGTTTATGATGATGAGTACATCGATTCCCTGGCAAAAGATGTTCTGAGCCAAAGCGAAGTGACTGTGCGGCGATTCAAGTTGAAGGAGAAAGATTAGCCCTTTGGCGAAGGAAATTCGCGTACAACACCACCTTGTCCAAGGCCTGGACGGCCCTTTTCGGTGTAAAAAGACATGGTATACCGTTTTTTTGAAGTCTCGCTGCCTGCTTTTTAGTGAACTCTCCACCGGTGGCCACACAAACCATGGGTTTTTTCTCGTCGTTGAATTTATTCATAAAATCGTGCAGCTCTTTCATGGACTGAGAAAGCGGTCCATCCTGGAAAACGAAGAAAGGCATTATCGTGTTCACGTTCTCATCCTGCTTCAATATTTCTATGGAATACCCGAACCACTCTGCAGTGGCGCTTCCTGTGAGGTCCAAGGGATTTGAAAACACGCAGAAATCGGGAAGATGTTCTTTCAATTTTACCACGGTCTCTTTGTCTAATTCTGAAAGCTTGAGGTTTTTTGCATACTCTATCTCATCGGTGGCAACAACGCAGGGCCCAACACCGTTTGTGACCATGGCCACCTTATTACCTGAAGGAAGAGGCTGCATGGAGAGTATCTTCACCACATCCACGACCTCATCGATATCATCAACCAAGATCACGCCTGACTGCCTCATGGCCCCAATAAAAACCGCATCGTTACCGGCAAGTGAACCTGTGTGGCTTTTTGCAGCGGCCGCGCCAGATTTGGTCCTACCTGCTTTCAGCATCACAATCGGCTTTTTTTTACCTATATTTTTGGCAAGCTCCGTAAATTCCCTTCCATAAGGAAGCCCTTCAACGTACAACACGATAATCTTCGTATCTTCATCGTTTTCAAGGTATCTCAGCATGTCCAGTTCATCCACATCTGCCTTGTTGCCGTATGAGACGAACTTGCTCACACCCAAACCTTCCATTGCAAAACATTCCAATAGGCTGAGGCCGAAGGTACCGGATTGGGTTAAGACGCTTATGTTACCTTTTTTTGGTCTTGACATGGCGTAGTTCGGTTGGAAGAAAGTGTCGAACTTGGCATCCAAGCCCAGTATTCCGACGCAGTTCGGGCCAATCACCCTGATCCCATATCTTTTTGCAGTTTCCATGGTCCGCCTCTCAAGCTCAGCACCTTCTCCATTGAGCTCCTTGAATCCTCCCGAGATGATAACAACGCCAGAGACTCCCTTTTGCCCGCATTCATCCATGGCCTTGGGAGCGTACTTGGCCGGTAGAGCAAATACGGCCAAGTCCATATCATCTTGCACATCCAAAATACTTCTATAGGATTTCATACCCAGGATTTCCTCGCCCTTTATGTTGATGGGATATATCTTTTGCTCATAACCTGCATCGATTATACTCTTCAACACCTCATACCCGATCTTGCCTGGTTTTGAGGAGGCCCCCAAAACTGCGATGGACCTGGGATTGAATAAGAAATCCAAATCTGTCATGCGGAATGTGTAAACAGCAATGGTATTAAAAATGTTGCGTTTCCGTTATTTAAAGGACCCCGATATGGTCTTCCAATAGAAAGTGTAATAAAGGAACAGGGGATTCGTTCGGCAGCAAACAATTCGAGGAATCAAGACATGAAAAAGGTGTGCTTTGTCCTCCATGCGGATCTGTTCACGCCATGGCCAGTGGTTCGGGCCGTAAGAGAGATCCAGGTACTGAGAGAAAACGGTTATGAAATACACGCCGTTTGCTGGATCAAGAATGAATTGGACCTTCCCTCCCAGGAAGAAAGGGAAGGTGTGAAAATTCACAGGATATTTATGGTCCCCCCTAAAGAATCCACTTTTAAGAGGATGATGGCCTACCGAAAGGTGCTCCGAAATATATCGGACCGTATCATAAAAATAAAACCGGATGCCATTGTCTGCCACGACCTGGAGATATTGAAGGCTGGGGTTAGAGCCAAAAAGAAACTCGATGCCCTGCTCTTTTTTGACGTCCACGAGAACTGGCCTGAGATGGTTGCCCAGAACAGTAAACTGGAGGCAAGGGTGTTTTCATCCATGGAAAAAAGGCTGCTTAGACATGTGATCTTCTCCTATACCTACGGAGACGACCTCACAAAAAAGTACAATAAGATGGGTTATTTGGCAAAGACCCTTTACAACTCCAAAGGTCAGGCGGCTGTGCCGAAAATAAATAAGATGGAAATCAACGAGATAAAATGGGAATTGGGCATCAAAAAGGACGATTATGTCGTGGGTTTTTCAGGAAGCGTCAGCCTAAAAAACGGAACTCAGCAGATAATGGATGCGCAAAAAAATCTGCCTGATAACTTCAAGTTCCTGGTTGTAGGAGGAAGCGGGCAGGCGAGAGACATGGATGAGGTTAAGCGATATGCCGAAAAAAAGGGTGTCCGAAAAAGGATCGTTTTCACAGGAAGGGTACCTCCTGATGTTCTACTGAGATATACCGCAACATTCGATCTGGGAACCGCATTGTTTCAGCCTTTGAGCGCAAATGAAATCGCAAGGGTGCCCAACAAGCTGTTCGATTACATGGCCATGGGCGTTCCTATGCTCGTTTCAGATTTTCCGAATATGAGAAAAATCGTGGTGAAGGAGGCCAAATGCGGGGTCGCGGTGAATCCCATGGATGTTAAGGCGATAACCAAGGCGATTAAACATTTTTATGAACATCCAGAGGATGCGAAGAAGAAAGGGGAGAGCGGCAGAGCCATGTTCGAAAAGGTCTACTCCTGGGATATGCAGAAGAAGAAGTTGATGAAGTCACATCGTTTTTGGCGCGGTGAAATGTGATCTATTTTCAGATTTCTCGATCATCATACCTCCATAGAGGGTAATTAAAATGGAGCCAAGTGAAAAAGATGCCCTAAGAAAGAGAATCTGGGATCTTTTAGAAAAAGAGAATGTGGCCAGATTCCCCTTGCCGCCCCATGGTAGAATCCCTAATTTTAACGGAGCAGAGAATGCGGCCAGGATTTTGAGAGACTCTAAGATATGGCGGGAAGCCGAGGTTCTGAAGTGCAACCCTGACAGCCCTCAAAAACCTGTGAGGGAGTTCGCCTTGGCCCAAGGAAAGACCGTCTACATGGCCGTGCCCCGCCTTCGGGATGAGCGCTGTTTTATCGAGTTACATAAGAGCCGCATATATGGAAGTCCGGCTAAAGGGGCTACAATAAAAGGAGCCTTCAAATTCGGTAAGAAGGTGGGCCCGAAGCACATGAAGAAGGTGGATATTATCGTTGCAGGCTCGGTAGCGGTGGACTCGAAAGGAGCCAGGCTCGGAAAGGGCGGAGGATTCTCAGATCTGGAATTCGCTCTGGCCTTGGAATTCGGGGTTGTGAGCTCAGATACACCTGTGGTTTCCACCGTGCATTCTCTACAGGTTGTGGATTCTGAGATACCTATGACCTCCCATGATGTTCCTCTGGACCTTGTGGTCACACCCAAAGATAGCATCAGGATCCCGAAAAGAGAGAAGCCCAAGGGTATACTGTGGGATGAGCTAAAGGAGGAGAAGATAGCGGAAATTCCCATTCTGATGAAATTGAGAAAAAAGCGGCAATAACTGGAGGATTACCGCCATAACACCTCTATCGTAACTTTTAAATTATAGATATACCTACGAGCCTTCAACCCTTTCAGTCTGTATGAGGGCTATAAGGAGCAAACGAATATGACCTACAAAATCCTCGACGATGTGTTGATGGGCAAGAACATCCAGGTTCACGACTTCGTGATCCTTGGAACGAAGCCTTCCCAACCTCCTATCGATCCTCCCCATGAAGGTGAATTGATCATCGGGGACGACTCTGTCATCCGCTCACACAGCGTGATATACCTGGGCAACAAGATCGGTAAGAACTTCCAAACTGGCCACGGAGTGCTGATTAGGGAGAACAATGTCATCGGTGACGATGTGAGCGTAGGCACGCATTCTGTAATGGAAAGGGAGAATGTCATCGGAAACAAGGTGAGGATTCATACCAACTGCTATATACCTGAATTCGTTAATATCAAGGATAAGGCATGGCTGGGACCCAATGTCACCATATTGAATGTGCTTCATCCTCCATGCCCGGAATGGGGAAAGTGCGGGAAGGGAGTGATCATAGAGGAGAATGCCAAG
>CP070739.1:1445114-1451259 GCA_020347705.1 Methanomassiliicoccales archaeon
ATGGAATTATTCCTGATATTTACGGAAAACTAAAAAAGGATATTATTTCATTGTTCATCCTGTGTTTTTTTTTAACGTTTTCTTCCCCAGCAATATTATTTTTAAGCTAATCCTCGTTCATTGTGGCTCATTTAGATCTGAATGATTTAGTTAACACATCAAGTTCTCTTCTAATTTCTATTAATACCTCACCATTTTCCTCCTGATTGGTTATGGCTTCACTGTATCTATCGTTTAATCGCTCAACCGTTCTCTTCATGTCCTCCCTTATAGGATTTATATAATCACCCTTGCCTATCACAACAAGAAAAAATTCCTTTCCTTCCTCTACTAAAATCTTATAACCTCCGTATTGAACATTTCTCAGTCCCATGAATGGATGAGAGGAATCCTTAATAAAGATTTTAACTGCCGTAAACATAGGAGTAAAAATATCTGTATCATATTTCGAACGATAGGGAACTTCCTTTTGAGATACTATTTTACCATCGCTATTAAGAAGGTACACCCCCAAGATTTCATAAGGTTCAAGATCTTCTGTTGATGCCTTTTTTCTTGGGGGGGCGTGGACCATATTTATCAACTCATTCTTTTACTTGCTTTGCAATATAAACAAAGCGATCTTTTTCTCGTGCAGATTTACTCCAACCCCAACCCCCCCTCACAATTTATCGCGGCTGTTAGGATATTTGACTTGAATTCATCTTTTAGCTCTATATACTAGATAAATCTAATATATGAACTTATCTGGTTAATTAACTCAAAACCTTTAAATACATAAAAAACAAAAATATCCTCGGTGAGGGATATGTCCAGAAAGGCAAAATTAGGTATTGTATCCATATTTTTTACATGGATATTTGTGTGCATGGTTTTCGTAGGGGTGGTGGAGGCTCAGGCGGTGAAAGAAAGATTGGATGTAGAAGTGGCTAGCAGCGAGACAGAGATAATAGAATCAACTTATACAGATAGGTATCGCAATAGAAGATTCCGCATAGAAAACGGAGAGAACGAGATCATTGCTACTGTATGGGGCTCCAATGGCGATGAGAACTGGGAGTATTGGACCAGCGAAACTATTGCTCCTGAGAAAACCGATTCAATAGTATTGGGGGTAAATCATTTTTGGTATGTAAAACTCACGGGAAGAACAACAGGCCTTCCCACGGAGACGAGCATAGTAGATGCCTCTTTAATTTATCACCTACCCGATTGAACATCCACAAAGATCTCTTTTTTTTATTTTTTTGATATATACTGCTTATATTTTGAAAATTTATCCCTGACAAATTTTGTGTTTCCAAGACCTAATTCATTATAAAGGTTTGATGTTATTTTAAAGTGTTTTTTAGCATTATTTAAGTCACCCATCTCATCGTATGTCAAGGCTAGTTCAAAATGTGCATCAGAGAGGCCATAGAGGTGTTTAAGTTTTTCAACGAACACAATATTTTTTTTAAGTAACTTTACAGCCTCTTCCCATTTCTTTTCTTCCCTAGATATTAGAGCATAGGTTTTATTGACTTGATACATGATATTCTCATTATCGATTTTCGAAGCGATATCTCCTGCTTTTTTAACATAATCTCTGGCATTTGGCCACTTATTTATTTTAGCATAACAATAGCTAACACCTGCATAACCATAACCCATCAACTTTAAGTTGTGTAGATTTTTTGCTAATTCTAAGAATTTACCTCCATATTCTATGGCTTTGTCGAACTCCTCCACTCGCCTGTACATGATCGCTAGATTTCCATAGGCCCTCGCGGTTTCAGATGTATTTTTTGTCTTTTTCAGTATATCAAGGCTCTTGTTATAGCACTCAATAGCTTTTTCTGTTTCATACATTTCATCATAAACATTGCCTAAATCGATCCAAGTTGAAGCAAGAAGCTCCAAGTCATTCACCTTTTCTGAGATTTCTAGACACTTTTCGTAGCTCAGAATCGCCTTTTTATGCTCGCTATTTCTCCAATGAATCCTGCCTATACCTCTATACGTTTCTCCCTTTTCAGATAAATATTCGGCTTTTTTGGAGATTTCTAAACATTTATTAAAACAATCCATTGCCTTATCAAATTGATTTTGTTCCTCAAGGATATGACCTGATTCGCAAATCGCCTCCACCTCAGGTCCTCTGTCGCCGATTATGGAGGCCATATCTGAGCTTTCGGTGAAATAAAGCAGTGCCTTTTTCCAATCACCGCCCATGTAGCAGGCTTTTCCTTTAAGGATCAGGATTCCTGGCCAAGCAGAGGACTCTACGTTCTTCTCATTGAATCTTTCAAGAATCGCGAGGAATTCTCCAGCATATCCGCCATCGAGAATGGATGCTGAGCTATCCATGGCAAGCTGGGCTGCCTTAATATGTTTTCCTCCTTCTAGATAATGGTAGATTGCCTCGATAAGATCAATAGGTGCATCGCTATTCCTATACCATTTAGCTGCAAGTGAATGATGTCTTCTTCTTTTAGTGGGTGATAGTCTGGTATAGAAGAACTGTTTTAAGATATCATGCACAAAATATCGATTATGGGAATCTTTTTTCACTATAGATTTCTGAGTTAGAGCATAAAGTTTCTCAAAACTGAAATCTTTATTCATAACCAAGGAATCTTCTGGGACCGGAAAGCGGTAGATCGAGATTATCCCTAGGATCTTTCTCTCATCCTCACCAAGTTTCGAGAATAACTCATCATGGACATATCTCTCAAGATGATCCTTTGATTCAAGAATTTCAAGAAATAGAGGATTGCCCGCAGTAAATCCATAAATTTCTTTAAACCTCCTTTTATCTATACCCTTTTCCGTAAGCAATCTCTTACTGCTCTCAAAGTCAAGGCCCTCCAGTTCCATTTCGGCAACTATTTTTTTTGTCAGCACTTCTCTACTGTCATAGAAGGGTACGATCTCTCTTGACAAAATCAGTATTTTCGTTTTTGATGAAGAAGTGAGCATTCTCAGTAAATAGACAAAGAATGCCCTGATCTTGTCGTTTGACTTGTGAAAATCATCGAAAATCAGGGTGGCATCCAATTTTCCTATGCTCTTTTCGAGGATTCTTGATATCTCATATGAGTCTAAACTTGTGCGTGTCCTTATATACATCTCAAGATGGTCATGCCCCAACTTTGATAGAAACTCGGAGAGTCTGAACAGAACACCTCGCAATGTATCTAAGTTGTGAAAATTATGCCAAAAGAGGTGTTTTGAGCCGCGCTGGTTTTCTATCAGTTTCGCTGTAAGGGTTGTTTTGCCAATGCCTGCCATTCCATGTATAAAAATGATATTGTGGCTTTCCTTATCCTCAACCCATTTCTCGAGAATGGCCATCTCTCTCTTCCTACCAAAAAAATGCATGACTCTCGGTGCATCGGATGTAAAATCAACCCACTGCACTTTCTTGATATTTTTCAGGTAATCAATATCAATGGTGCTGTCCTTTGATATCATATTATAAATATCCTGCTCCGTGATAGAAGGGTAAATTTTTGTATTTTTCAAATATGGTTCGATCTCGCTGAGTTTCATCGATTTTGTGGTACCATCCGGGTGTTTCAAAGTGATCTGTTGCTTTGATACCTCCTTTTGAAATTTATTGATGTATTTTTCTCCCTCGTGGGTGAGCATATAATATTTTTGTTTCTTATTTCTGCCCTTCACTCTCCCGAACGACTCTTTAACGTAGCCATTGGTTACCAAATTTTTAAGGGGGCGGGGGGTGTATCCCCTGCTTGCAGCTATGGCTTGTGCAATGCCATTTTGAGTCAACGCCATGGGTACCGTGGATTTAGGTTTAAACCTAATATAGCCGAGAAGATGGATCAGAATTCTTTTCTCTATGGGAATTAGGGAATCAAGTTTCTCCATATTTGTCTGTCCTCTACGCCATCACCATATGAAAGGTTTGGGCAAAAAAACAGTATTGCGATTTCATATAATAAAGCTAACTAGTAGCAGCTCAGAGGGGGATTGTGGGGAAAAGAGCTATTAGGATATCTCCATAGTACCTTATCAAATGATATTTACCCTCGTTTCATACCCTTTTTTCGCCAAAAAATCAAAAATTTAGGGTTTTTAATGGGATTTTGCCGAAAATCATTAAAATCTCCGTCGGGATAACGACGGGGAAAATAATATAAACCCTCGGATTATTGGGTAGACTCAAAGGAGGCTATAACATGGGAAAGCGAATAGGAAAAGAAAAAATAAGACGTGAGCCCGGCTATTTGTATTATGTCGGCAAAGACGGCTATGTATGGCGCGCCCCGATGAAAACAAATAAGCGCGGCAGGAAGAAGAAAGTCGGATCTGAGAGAATAAAGAAGAAAAAGGGCTATATGTACTACCTCGACAAATCTGGTTATGTCGGCGAAGCCAAGATGGCAAGAAAGTAAAGCCCTTTGGACCAAAAAAGGTTCTTTAACCGACTGACAATATCCCGTAAGGAGTCCGCCCAATTACGGTCTTTACGGCCCATTCGTTAACAATCGATGGAGGGCGTACCAGCGTCCTAGATTTCAAAAAAGTCCGTTGTTTTGACGGAAGTACGCCCATCTATCAATTTTGTTCCTGATATCCATCGTTCTCGATATCGGATTATGCATTTATTTCTTACAACACGATCTCATTTCATCGATATCACAAAATGTTTCGAAAAATGTATTTAAACCGATTTCCAGCTCCTTTTTTCCCTGTTTCGTCAGCGAGTAGCGTTTATTATCATCCATTGAGAGCAGTCCTTTGTCTTTTAATTCCTTTAAAACAGGATATATGGTGCCTGGGCTTGGCTTGTGCCCCTTTCTTTTTTCGAGCTCTACTGCTATTTCTGCTCCTGTCATTTTTTCCTTGCTGATCAGCCACAGAATCAGGAAATTCAAGAATCCCTTCATCCGACAATGCGTCATTATTTTATGTATCGGAAAATCGATATTAAAATTTTTGGTATTATAAGAAAGTATCGGAAATCCGATACATTTATATAGAAGCTATCGCATATCCGATATCGGAAAACCGATATGGATATTAAAGAGGTGATGAAAATGTGCCATCCACACTGCGGAAGACAGTTTCTCACATCCGAGGAAAAGATAGAAAAACTTGAAGAATACAAAAAATGGCTTGATAATGAAAGCAAGGGTGTGGAAGAAACAATTGAAAAACTCAAAAAGGCCAGCTAAATCTGGCCTGTATTTTTTTCCTAATAGTAAAGAGGAAATTCCCAATAGGAGAATCGCATCTAACTGGCTTATCATCCTATTCCAAAACAGGTATGTTCTTTCGGGCGCATATGTCTTTAAGTATTTTAGGCCAAACTGTGACACTCACCTCTCCGAGATGCGCCTTTTTGAGCAAGAGCATGTAGGTTCTCGACTGCCCTATACCTCCGCCAATGGAAAGTGGAATCTCGTCGTTAAGGATGGCCTTATGGTATGGTTGGTTAAGTAAATCCATCTGCCCCGACATTTTCAGCTGGACTTTAAGGGTTTCCTTTGTGACACGTATACCCATGGAGGTGAGCTCGTGGCGTCGTTTTGTCACGGGATTCTAGACAAGAATATCACCGTTTAGACCGTGCATGGGCTTGCCATCCTTTGAGGTAGTCTCGGTGACCCAGTCATCGTAATCCGCAGCCCTCATCTCGTGGGGGTAGCCATCTGAAAGCGGCCAGCCGATGCCTATTATGAATATAATTAGACACTTCTGCAAGACCTCTGTTTTCCTCTGCTTTCGTGCTTCCTCCAGGTACGTTTCAAGTATTTTCTCGGCATGGAGGAATTTAAGCTCTTTCTATTATATTGACACTTGTGAAATACCAAGATTCTTACAAAATTTTTAGCTAATATCTTTTATTCATCAGTTGGCCCTTACTTTACAAGAAAAATATCTATCTCAAATATCTATTAACAAACTCATCGACTTCAGGTATTCCCCCTTGCAATATGATATATCCATTATGTGGTTCCCTTTCTGTAATCTCGCCTGCAATAGGTGTAAGCATGATTTTTTTTACTTCATCTAAGTTGCTGGTATGGCCCAACGCCCAAGCAAGTTTCATATATGCGACCTCAGGCAACATATTCTCTGTTGGTAACACACCAATCTTCATCAGGTCACGTCCAGTGTCATATACATACATTTG
>CP070739.1:1451359-1457404 GCA_020347705.1 Methanomassiliicoccales archaeon
AGGAGGTATCTAATTTAACTATAAATGTAGAATAAACAAAAGAAAGTAAATTAAGGATGTGATATTTATTAATAAATTGATTTTATATGCTAAACCTATAAACACTAATCCACATTTAAGTAAAAGAAGTTTGAAAAAAGGTATTTACAAAGAAGCTGAGTTTGGACAAGTAGCCTTTACAGATATTGGTCAGAAGGTATACGAGAGTGCAAAGGAATTTAATGAAAAAACAAAGATCAAGTTTCTATATAGTAAAGTTCCTGGTACTATATTTAATTGGGATATTGATATTAATAGTGATTTTTTAAAAATTAGATTAATAAGTAGACGGTATTTCGATACCTGGCAACCCGATTATGGCAGAAGAGGATTAGCGATTAAAATCACTATTATTGGTGATAATGATTCAATTAATAAATATCTTAAAATTTTAAAAACCAAATTTAAAAATTCTCCAATTGATTTTGAAAAATGGGATAAATTTGAAAAAATGTTTAACGTAGATAAATATGAAGTTGAGGCAAATTGGAGAATAGTTGAACAATCATAATAATCTACAAAAGGATACCTCCGACTTACAACATAGCCGCCGCCTCCCGCTCCGAGTAGGTAAGGGTCGCCCAATGCACGACGGAGTGGCAAAACCTTTATGTGCAAAGGACAATAATGGTTATAGTGGTTGGGGTTAAAGAGGAGGTGTGACCTGATTTAGGTGAGGCTAAGATACGAAAGGGTGTAAAAGATGTTATTTTTCACAAAAACAAAATATTATGAAGATGAAATTGATAAGAGATATCGGGTAATTTATACAATAGGTCCTAATTATAAAGAATATTATAAAGAATATAAAAAATTATCTCGAAAGGAGAAGAAAATATTAAAAAAACATAAAAAAGCGATTGAAGAACATCTTCAATTTTCTGTTTTAGAACTTCCTGAAAATATTTTAGATAAACCATTTTCAGAAGATAGTGTGGAAATTAAAAAGCTGAAAAAGTACGAAGAGCGTAAACAGATTATCGTTGAGAAATATTTACAGCGTCATATAGAGATACCAGAAAGTGTAAAAAATACACTTCGGATACTTCATAATATCGGAGATCCTGAGATTTTACTTAAAGGATTTATGAAAGAAGAAGTATCTTAGTCGGTTAATAGCATTAAGGTTGCTGCCTCACATTCCGAGATAGGATGAGGGTCCGAAAGCCTGAGGATTTGCGACCGCAAACCGTAAAGACGATAAAGGAGCAATTCTATGTGAGCTACAACATATTTGTATGATGAAGGGTATGTTTAGGACGATATCTTTACTTAAAGGCGACGACCCGTAAGAATTCAAGAAACCTTGTGCGAGAACGATAAAATAAGGTGAGTTTATGGTAGATTTACAGCAGTGGGGAGAGCTTCAAGAATTATTAGAAGAATATCCCAATGATATTCTAAAAGAATTATGTTATATATTGGGATTGAGAAGGTCAGGCTCAAAACAAGACCTTATTGATGAGATTAAAAATAGTGAATATACTTATCAGTATGTTATGAAAAGACAGAATTTTCTTATCTTTGGTGTAATGGTCGTATTTCAACATTTTAAATCGCCAAGACTTACAAAACTTATCAGAGATTTTGACTTACCTCGAGGGAGAAATAATTGGGACAAGATGGTTGAGATAATTAGAAGTGAAAAAATCACTCCAAGAATGTTACTTGGACAATTAACAAATGATGTTTTAAAATCAATATATATTGACATATATGATGTTAAACCAACACTGGATCGTGATGGGATAATAAGAAAAATTATTGCATTTTATCAGCTAGAATGGCTGGAAGAGATTATGGATAAAGGATTTATACTAATGCCTATGGCTGAAGATCCTGAGTTAGAAAAAACCTATCAAATAATCAAAGACGAATGCAAAAAAGCAGATATCAACGCAATTCGAATAGATGAAATACATTCAAGTGCAAAAGTTGATGAAAAAGTTCTTGAACATATTGATGATTCTGAGTATTTGATTGTGGATTTAACCAATGAACGACCAAATGTATATTATGAGTTGGGATATGCACATGGCCATGGAAAAAAGTTTGAAAACATCATATTATTAGCAAGAAAAGGAACACCCTTACATTTTGATATAAGAAATATGAGTACGATTTTTTATAAAGACCATAAACACTTAAGAAAAGAGTTGAATAAAAGATTAAAAGCAATAAAAACTAGATAAGCATAGAATTATAGATAACAAGAGTCCCACCTCCCGCTCCCAAACGAGCAGGCAGAGCCAATGGCTCCCCATCAAAATCCAATCCCCTTGGGAGCTCCCTCTCTAAATAAAAAGGAAAGCGGGCCTGCCGGGAATTTCATGCGCCTCGTCGCAATTTGAACCCGAGTTTAGGGCTGTCCCCATCCGTGTTTAAGGGATGCCGGAGGCCCCAGTGATATCCATTATAGTCCGAGCAGTGCACTGCCCGGATTGCTACACTACAGGCCCAAAAAAGATGTCATTCCTCAAAGAGACTCGGTGCTCCGGTCTCAGGTATTGGAGGTTTTTCTATCTTCTTTTCTTCTTTTTTGGGTTCTTCCTTCCTCTTGAACTCGGTATAACCGCACTTTCCGCAGGATATTCTGTTGGAATGCTCCGCTAAAAACACTCCGTCTCCGCATTTGGGACAGGTCTTCTTCTTCCTGTGGAGCTTGCCATCCAAAACCTCGTAACTATCGATCTTGGACATCCCTTATGCCTCCTCCTTCTTTTCCTTGGGCTTCTCAGTTGGCTTCTCCGGAGGTTTCTCTTTAGCCTTCTCTGCAGGCTTCTCCGGAGGTTTCTCTTTGGCCTTCTCCTTTTTTTCCTCTAAAAGATTGTTCCTCTTTAGAACCGCCTTCGTCTCGACCTGGAGTGCATCTCCCTTGCTTTTGTAGACCTTGGCATACCCCATTGTCTCCGGCTTTCCGAATTCGGTCTTCATGTGGTCGATCACTATCCTGTCCTTCTGAACCTCAAGCTGCGCTGCGATCTTGTCCCTGACCTCTTTGCGTCGTGGGGTGACCTCCTTTGGATGCGTTACCTTGAAATCCACTTCCAGTCTGCCTATCACAGGATTTTCTCTCTTTGAGATGACCTCAACTTCCATTTACAAACCTCTTTTTTATTTCATCTTTATCAGCACATCTTTAACCTTTTTTCTGGCTTTGTGCCTGTCAAGTACCACCACAAGGCCTATTCCGGGAAGGCCGTACACGATGGCCGTGTTTTTCGGCGCCAGCCACACGCAGGGCAGGGTCGCCAAATCCTCCTCGCCCTGAACCTCTATTCTCACCTTCTTGTCCGCCGAATAGGCCTTTTCTACAGCTTCCCACAGTTCCTTAGTAATCACCCCCGCAGGGTTCTTAACATTAATAACGCTTTGCCCTATCTTCTGGATTCGGGCCCTCTTTTCCCCCACATCACCCCTTTTGACCCGAAAATCCACGATAGCAATGTCAGGCTCGATTCCCATTTCAAAGAGCGATAACGAGCATTGGTCACCTACGCTCACGATTTTTTCAACTTCCGCGAGAGTGTCCTTGAGATGATTTTCGTCTACAACCTCCCCCAGGGGATTCTTCAATTCATCCCGCAGATCCTTCGGCAGTCCTACCGCTTCTTTCAACTCAAAAAAATCGTTATCTGACCTTGAGCGCGTACTTACCATTTGCATCGATACCCACTTTCTTTGCGATTTCGGAGCGTGAATGATTCACCATTATCAGGTAGCCCTGCCATTCCCTCGAGGTTTTCTCGCCGCATTTTGGACATTTGTCCTCATCGGTGATGAGCCTGCATACCTTACATGCCCTTAAAGTACTCATATTATCATCCTCTTAAATTACCTCAACGTTCTTTACCCTTTTTCTTACCCCTCTTTTTGGCCTTCTTTTTCTTTGTCGGCTTCTTTGGCCCTTCCCCTCTGATATCCTCCTCTATCCATTCGAATTTTCCAAGGGCCGGCTGTCTCATGGTCAGTCCTATCTTGCTCTCTCTGGGACTGCGCTCGTTGATGCTCACGGCCACTATTCTCGCCCTGGCGTCATCCCCGACCTTCAGATCCCGCCTCGTGTCTTTACCAGTAAGCCTGGAATTGGCGACATCGACATCTATGCGGTCGTCCATCACCTGGCTGATATGCAAAAGGCCGTCTAGAGGTCCGAATCTTACGAAGGCCCCGAACTTCAGCATCTCACATACGGTTCCATGCACAATTTCCTGCAGATCAGGAACGAATATCAGGGCATCGTACCTCACACCCTGGTATACAGCACCGTCACCGTGGACTATTCTTCCTTCCCCCAACCTTTCTATATTCGTGGTGAGCACCGTCAGTCCTCCGGTTTTTCCGATCTTTCCTTCGAAGTTCTGCTGAGTCAGTCTCTCCACAACCTCATTTATATTCTCGGTGAGCTGCTCAGGCGGTATTCTCACGACTTCTTCTCTTGTGATTATCTGGTACATGTGATTCACTTCCGTGAAATTTTCGAATCTATCTACACTATACCCGTATCGTGGTGTTATTTAAATAATCATTTATATTATTAATAGGTTAGTACAATATAATATATATAATCATAGGTCAACCTGCAATACTCCACTGGACAATGAAGGCGGCAAACACCAGTGAGACTATGGACATCAATTTTAACAGTATGTTCAATGATGGACCAGAGGTGTCCTTGAACGGATCGCCTACTGTATCTCCCACCACGGCGGCCTTATGCGAAGGTGATCCTTTTCCTCCCAGATGACCTGCCTCGATGTACTTCTTTGCATTGTCCCAGGCCCCACCGGCATTGGCCATCATCACGGCCAGAAGAAAGCCTGTAACCAGGGCCCCCACCAGAAGGCCTCCCAGGGCATAGGGTCCGAGAAGCAGGCCCACAACGATGGGGACAACCACGGCCGTCAGTCCCGGCAGTATCATTTCTCTCTGGGCCGTCCTTGTGCTTATGTCCACACATGTTTCGTAATCAGGTTCGGCCTCGCCCTCCATCAGGCCTGCGATTTCTCTGAACTGTCTTCTTACTTCTTCCACGATCTGCGATGCGGCCTTGCCTACTGCCTGCATGGTCATTGCACAGAATATGAAGGGCAGCATACCGCCAACGAACAGTCCAACGATAACCGAGGGATCGGTCAGGGTGATATTGGTGATTCCAGCGGCATCAGCATAGGCCACTGTCAAACCCAGGGCAGTCAAAGCAGCGGAGCCTATGGCAAAGCCCTTTCCCGTGGCCGCAGTGGTGTTGCCCAGGGCGTCCAAGGCATCGGTTCTCTTCCTGACATCGGGGCCAAGATGTGCCATCTCGGCGATACCGCCTGCATTATCGGCCACTGGACCGTAGGCGTCGGTTGCTAATGTAATACCTAGGGTGGACAGCATGCCAACAGCCGAAATTGCTATACCGTACAGCCCAGCGAATTGGTACGATAACATTATCGCCACACCCAAGGTGATAATAGGAAACAGGGTGCTTTTCATTCCAACTGAAAGTCCGTTGATTATGGTTGGACCTGCACCGGTTTCTGAGGATTTCGCAAGGTCCCTTGTGGGTTGATAACTGTCAGATGTGAAATATTCGGTGCTGATTCCTATTATCACACCGGCCATAAGTCCGGAGAGAATGGCACCGAATACCGAGATATGCTGCCAACCCAAAATCAGATACACGGCGAAGAAGGACAAAATTGTGACCATTATGGCCGCCAGATAAATGCCTTTTCTCAGGGCCAATAATAAAACGCGTTGTTCAGCCCGCTCGCCCGTTCTCACAAAAAAGGTTCCAATAACTGATGAAAATATCCCAAGACCTGCAATCACAACAGGCAACAGCACGCAGCTTTTGGGCAGATCGCCGTGAGTGAATGCCACATAGCCCAAGGCCATGGTGGCTATTATGGAGCCGACGTAGGATTCGTACAAATCTGCACCCATTCCAGCAACATCCCCCACGTTATCTCCGACATTATCCGCTATGGTGGCTGGATTTCTGGGATCGTCCTCGGG
>CP070739.1:1457504-1465546 GCA_020347705.1 Methanomassiliicoccales archaeon
AGAAATATCAGCAGATCAGGGGTTCAAATCCCTTCAGTGGCTCTATCTTTTTTATTAAAAGCGAGCCGAGCAGGCCGATGTAAAAATCGAGCAGGTGAGGGCGAGTTTCTTTTTCCCCCATGTTCCGAAGAAAAACGAAGTTTTTCGAGGCAAAGTGGAATCTTTGATTCCACGGGGTTTCTTTGCGAGCCCGAGCCAGAGAAGATTTTTACCCCAAAGAAAAAGGCGGGTTCTGGATCCCTTCAGTGGCTCTAATTTCTTACCTTCATTTTCCAACACTAAACCTCATAATAATGGGCTAAAGGAGCGAGGAAGTTCGAAAAAGAGGATATTATATATTACCTTGCCCATACCCTATTTCACATGATCGAAAAGCCGAAACTGCTTATGCTCGTGGTTATTATCACCCTTTCGGGGATATTAGGGATTTACGCATATGCCGTGTTGATCGAGGCAAAATCGGTTCCTATCTCGGATTTGGATTCAAAACACCTTGGAAGCTTGGTGGAGGTCGAAGGCCACATCAAGGAGGTAAATTGGTGGTCAGATGGAGCTATGAGCATGGTTTTAGTGGACTACGATTCAGGTAAAACCGTCGAAGTGAATGTTGATTCTGATGCCGCAACGAACCTCCCACATCAGGAAAAACTGATTCCTGGTGCTAAGATTCGGGTCAATGGCCTTGTGGAGGATTACAAGGGCGAACTGCTTATTCATGTCATGTCCTCAGAGGGAATAAAACTGCTGCAAACCGCTTTAAGCAATACCCACTCCCTTGATGTTGTTCTTGACAGACCCGAGGTTTTCGAGGGAATTTTGGTTGTGGTACAGGGTACCGTCTGGGACATCGAGAAGATAGAAAGCATCAGCGCGATAACCTTTACTTTGCAGAACCAAAGCGATAGCGGATCCTACTCCGTAAACTGCATCGTTTTTAATCAAACGGACATGGTGGATAGGGACGGTATGAGGATCCAAAACCAAGACGAGGTTATCTTCACAGGTGACGTGGAATATTATCCCCAAAAGGGCTTATGGCAGATCCAGTCATATGAAGGGAAGGAGAGCCTGAAGAAGGTCAATTGAAGGTATTTTTTTACCCGCCCTCCATCCCCCTCCGCCGCCCCCTCCTCCCACCCTTAATTGAAATATCCCTTTTGAATAACTGAAAATTTTCGTATATGAAGACAAAAGTTCTAAATCAATTCTTTTGGAACGCATCCCGGGTCATGGCCTATATTATAGCCCATTTTGATTTTTTTTAATCGTTTTGTCACATGGGGATAGAGTATGAGCTCCTCTATCTCCATCTCGGATTTCAAAAAGGGTGCGATAGCTGCTAAACGCTCCTGTAATTTTCTGATATTCTCAGAAGGGGAAAAAGACACCATGGCCGAAGGGTGGCAGGAAACACCGGCGGAAACCAGGTTCTCAAGGCCTTTTAGTTGAAGCGAGAAGCATTCAGGCTTCGCCAAGGTCAACGCCGAAAATTCCTCCTCGTTGGTTCCTTTTAACGAGACCCTGACGTGTACCTTCGAAAACTCGGAGAGGCTTTCTGCATAGTCTTTCTCGTGGCCGATTAAAATGCCGTTTGTCTCAAGGATAAAACGATACTTTGTTTTGTCCACGAGTCTTAATAATCTCAGCAGGTGCTCCCTTCCGATGGTGGGCTCCTGGCCAGAAAGCCGCATCAACCTATAACCCTTCTTGTCCCCTATGGTGCACAGTCGTTTGAAGGCCTGCTCAGGTGAGTAGAACTTGCCTACCTTCTGGGGGTGATGTCTTATTTCATCACCGGCCCAGCAGAACGCGCATAAAAGGTTGCACACCGTAACATCCCCTGTAACAATACCTCCATACCATTTGGCAGGACGGAAGCGGTAGTATGCCCTGCTGTCCCCTTTTACGGCGTACTTTTCGAGGGTCTCGGCCCTCTTTATCGGATCATATGTCCCGTTCATCCTTTTCAACTCGCAGATCCAAACAGTACAGACTTGATTCAGGAGAATACGTATGAACCTCTCTTTGCCCCAGGAGAATAATTGTTATCCCGTCTTTATTTGCCATTTTCTTTATTTCCTCCAACCTGTCGTCTATACTTTCATGATTTAGAACCTCATAGTAGTGTATAACTCCATTGTTCTTTATTTTCAAAAGAGCAAAAGAAAGAAATTCAAAGGCCGAATGGGGGAGGTTCATTACGATTCTATGGGCCCCTTCAAGGTCGGGGACGAGCACTTTTGAATCGCCGAGAAGAGGTACTATATTGGATACCTTGTTCCTTTTTATATTTCTTTTGAGATAGCCTATGGCATCTGAGTTGATATCGATGGCGTATATTTTATCGGGTTTCCTGTGCTTGGCCATGAGAATGGAAAAGGGCCCTATACCGCAGAACATGTCTATCACTACCTCATCGTCTTTTACCATCTGCGCGATTCGAAAGTGTTCTGTGGCAAGGCGGGGGGAGAAATAGACCTTTGACGGGTCCGTCTCCAATTCTATACCGTATTCTTTATGAACGGTTTCTGTGCTTTCTTTTCCTGCCACGATTTTTAGTCCTCTGACCCTTTCTTCACCCTTTACTCCGCAGTCCAATGCCACGGTTTCTACGCTCTTGTTGGCCGAGAGTATCGCCTCGCCGATCTGCTTTACATATCCTTGGATCTCGTCCTGCACCTTGATTATGGCCACCTTCCCAACGATATCAAAAGAAGTAGGTAAAAATTGCCTAAGTTCTTCTGGAATATCAACCAGCTCTTTGTAGTTCTTGATGTCTTTTTCCAGAACCTGAAAATCCCTTTCAAGGACCTCGTATCCCAAGATCAGATTCTCCTTTTCATGGCTTAGTATTGGTAAGTAAAGGATTTCCTCCTCCTTCTCCAAGGCCAGGTTTTTATTCAATTTTCCTTCATCCAATAGGGCCTTTTTTACTTCCTCAGCTTTTTTCAGTGGTACCGCAATGCAGGGGGATTTCATGTTCATGATATAAGAATAACGTAATTAAAATATTCTGAGGCAAAAGAAAAATAATTAAAAAAATAGAAAGGAGATTATCTCTTCTTTCTAATTAGGTGCCAGTAGTATATTCCCACGCCAAGGGCGATGATAGCGAAGAAAAGCGCGAAAAGGCCCATGTAATAGGGGACCACAGCTTCCTGGTGTGGATCTTCTGAGATCTCTGTGCATGCTGAATTTTGGTTTCCCGCAAGGCATACGGATGTAGACTCCATTTCGATTATCATTTCCTCGTCTGATTTCTCGATCTTTTGGCTCTCTGTCCTCTCTTCTGGTTCTGTTACTAGGATCACTTTTTGAGTTTCAGGTTGTTCTACTTTCCCTTGGATATCGGGTGTAACTATACATTCCTGCTCGTCAAAGGCAACCTCACTCAGTGATACCTCGGAAGTTCCTTCAAGGATATGGGCCTCCTCAAGATATACAGGCTCACCAACTGTGAAGGATGGCTCCACAAGCACGATATCTGTAATTTCTTGGATTCCGATGCCGTGCTCGATCACCAGTATATCAGGCATTTCCTCGATGCTGATAAACACTACATCATCGATTGGCATCTCGATCTGAATGACTTCTATGGTGTCCACATCGGGAGCGACGAGTTCTTCGGCGGGCGGCTCCATAGGCGGTGTGGTTTCGTACCCATCTTGGCTTAGGTAGACATGCAGGATGTTGAACTCATTCATGTTCAGTTCATCGCCTATGCCCATTTCACTTGTTGGTACAAGGTCGTTCTCAAAGTTGCTTTCGCTGAAGAATACCAGGTACGTCTCATGCATGACGGCGCTTTCACCATCCAGGAAGGTCATCAGTTCTGATGGAGCTTCGCTTGCGATTCCCTGGAATGCGGATGAGAATCCCGTTGTCTTAGGCTTCTTGAGTTCGGATGGGACGTATACGACAACCTCAGCACTATCACTCACCTGCTCCACGAAGTTACCGTTGGTATCTGAGTAGTCCATTGTAGCAGTGTTCTCTAGGATCTTCCCCATTGGATACCAGTTTTTCACGATGACATTCTCAAAGACAAAGCTGATGTTGAGGAAGATGTAACCGCTTCCGCCAGAGGGCACATAGCCGATATTCCAGCCGACAACATTTCCGATATAAGAGTCATGGACCGGAGTACTGTTAACAAGGAAAGTGCTCGCCGGAAGAGTGTCATAGACCCATACATTGGTTGCATCCCCGGTTCCAATGTTCTCGTAGAACATGGTGTAGCTCACCGTGTAGTTCAAGGTCAGAGGTAGCTTCGTGAGATACGGGCGGAAATCATCGATAATCCATATCCATGTATCCTGGTGTCTTATGTTGAAGGTGTGGTGTATTCTGACCTCATTGCCGTATTCGGTATTGAGGATGAGCCATGCGGGGTCAGCTCCCCAGAATTGTCCGTTGACAAAGTCATCGAAGGGTGTGTATACCACCATGGCCGAGAAGGAATCGGAAAGAAGGTCTATTGTTACATTATGGATAGTTACTGCCTGCTCATCCGGATCACCTGGCACTCTGTAAACGGATGCCACGGCGATTGAGACATTGTTGTTATAAAGCGTGAGAATTACATCATGCCACTTTTCTCCCGCCACCCTGAGCGTGATATCGGTTGTAATATAGGCACTTTCTTTAACCTCTCCTGCCTCCTTGGATATTGTCATCACAGGCGCGGTTACAACGACGTCCACCGAGTCAGTAACTTGCTCAATCCAGTTGTCGTTCGCATCGGAGTAGTCCAGGGTCACCACATTTGTCAGGACCGTTTCATCCCATGTGCCAGGTTTGATCTTCACAACAACAATGATGGTCCCGGTGCCGCCGGACGGAACATCATCGATTACCCAGGTCAGGATGTTGCCTGAAACGGAATCAGGTAGTGAGGAAGCCGAGATGTAGATAACGTCCAATGGCAGGATATCCACGACTGTCACACTGCTTGCATCACCGGTTCCATTGTTCACGTAATATATGGTGTATGCGATGGCATCACCAGGAGTACCTTCTGTAATATTAGCGGCTTTACTTACGAACATTATAGGCGCAGTCACCACAACATCCGCGAAGTCATATCCCTGCGGATAATAGTTGCCGTTGACATCCGCATAATCCAGGGTGACCTCGTTGCGCAGAAGTGTCTTATCAGGTGCGCCTACATCCACCATTACTATGATGGTGAAGGTCAGTGTTGAGTTTGCTAGAATAAGATCGAAGTAGAACACATACAGATTTCCCATATTTGAACTGTAGTTTATGCTCGAACTCACGTAAGTAGTGCAGTTTGGTATCGTATCGTTCACGTAGACCCCTGAGGCGTTTCCGGTTCCTATATTTACGATGGTAATCGTATAAACGATCAAATCACCGGGATCGGCCGTGGGCTGATCGGCGGTCTTGTTTATCGACATGATGGGAGCTGTAACCGTAACCTTGGAGGAAACGTTGCCGATTTCATTAAGTATGACCTCTTGGTCCGGCGTGTAAGCATCGACCATAACCGTGAGATAGATGTATTCCACGGTTCCCGGGGCCACATCTCCAAGGAACCAGTGGTATGTTCGGTTATTGACCTCTGTATACCACGGATCTGCATCGACAAAGGAAGTAAAGGCCGGGAGGGTATCGTTGATATAGAAATCAAATTCCCAACCGGTTCCCAGATTCATGTAGGTGATGGTGAACACTATGAGGTCGCCAGGATTGACGGTTGTCTTATCGGCTGTCTTGTCGAGCACCATGATGGGTGCCGTTACGGTGACATTGGCATAATCTACCAATTGCGGGTACTGGTTTTCATTGGAATCCGTATAGTCGAGGATCGCAAGATTTTCAAGATGTGTCTTATCCGGGGTGCCCATAATGACCGTGACATTGATATGTATGTAACTCGTGGTTCCTGGAGGCACTATTCCGATTTCCCAGGTGTATGTCTTATTATTCTCTGAAGTGTGGTTGGGATCGGAATCCTTGAAGGTGGTATCAATGGGAATCGTATCCTCGATCACAACATTGTAAGCATACCCAGTTCCGAAGTTGGTGTACGTAATCGTATACATTATCGTGGCACCTGGATACGCATGGGTCACATTCGCTGTCTTGCTCATGGACATTTGCGGAGCAGTTACAACAACATATGCATCATCGCTTAGTTGCGGGTAGTAGTTACCGTTTGCGTCTGCCCAGTCCAGGGTTGCCTCGTTATGCAGAAGGGTCTGATCAGGTGTTGGGAAGTCCACGGTGACCGCAATAGTAATGGTCAAAGAGGAATTAGGTGCAAGAGCGCCTATGGTCCATGTATATTCATCCCCGGATGAGGCGTTGTATCCTGGAGTGGCATTTACGAAGGTTGTATCGGCCGGAATGGTATCCACGATTTCTACAAGTGAGGCCCAACCTGTTCCCGAGTTGGTAATTACGATGGTGAAGATAATGGTGTCACCAGGATCTGCGGTTGGAACATTTGCAGTTTTGTTAATCGAAAGGACAGGGGCGGTAACATAGACATTGGCGTAATCGTCCATTTGCGGGTAGGAGTTGCCGTTTGCATCCGCGTAATCGAGGGTTGCGCCATTGTGAAGCAGTGTCTTGTCAGGGGTTGGAACATCCACAGTCACAATAACGGTTATTACACCGCTTGCATTTGGTCCGAGGTCACCAATGTTCCAGGTGTATACTCCACTGCTTACAGAATCGGGTAACGGGGAAGCGTTCACAAATGTGACATTGCCTGGAATCGTATCCTGGATCTTTACGCCAGTGGCCAATCCTGTACCTTTATTCTTGTATTCCAGGGTATAAACCAGCGTATCACCGGGATCGGCGGTGGACTCTGGTGTGGATTTCGAGAACGACAATATGGGTGCAGTAACAACAACATCGGCATAATCGCTTAGTTGTGGGTAGTAGTTGCCGTTTGCGTCGGCCCAGTCCAGGGTCACCACATTATGCAATGTAGTCCCGTCTGGAGTGGGGACATCCACTGTGACCGTGATCGTGATCACCCAGGAACCGTTTGGTGCAAGATCGCCTATTGTCCATGTTAAATTATCACCGGACATGTTGTATCCCGAAGTCGCGCTTACAAAATTTGTATCGGCCGGTATGGTGTCGATTATCTCCACAAGTGAGGCCCAACCTGTACCTGTGTTATTATATACGATGGTGTAAACAATAGTGTCGCCAGGATTTGCATAGGAAACGTCCGCGTCCTTGTGAATAGACAATATCGGAGCTGTAACAGTAACATCCGCATAGGCGTCCAACTGCGGGTAGTAGTTGCCGTTCGCATCGGCCCAATCGAGGGTCACCTCATTATGTAGGAGTGTCGTGTCTGAAGTCGGGACATCAACTGTAACGATGATCGTTATGGTTCCACTTGCCCCTGGTCCGAGGTTTCCTATGATCCAAGTGTATTTATCGCCGGATGAGTTGTCGTATCCAGGACTTGCGTTTATTAGGGTTGTATCGGGAGGTATGGTATCCACGATTTCCACAAGTGTTGCCCAACCAGTTCCTGAGTTCACATACTGGATCGTGTAGGTTATCGTGTCTCCTGGATTGACAGTGGTTTTATCTGCCGTCTTATTTATCGATAAGATCGGTGCCGTAACAGTGACATCCGCATAATCATCCAATTGCGGGTAGTAGTTACCGTTTGCGTCCGCTCCATCAAGGGTTACCACGTTATGCAGTGTTTTTCCATCTGCAGTGGGGACATCCACGGTAACGATGATCGTTATCGTAAAGGTACTGTTCGGTGCAAGATCGCCTATTGTCCAGGTATATTTGTCACCGGATGAGCTGTTGTATCCTGGGGTTGAGTTTACCAAGGTGGTGTCGGCCGGTATGGTATCCACAATTTCTACTAAAGTGGCCCAACCAGTTCCCAAGTTCTTGTAAATGATCGTGTAGACAATGGTATCGCCGGGATCGGCCTTCGATACACTCGCGGATTTGGATATAAATAAAATAGGTGCTGTGACCTTGACATCTGCATAGGCGTCCAACTGCGGGTAGTAGTTGCCGTTCGC
>CP070739.1:1465646-1470871 GCA_020347705.1 Methanomassiliicoccales archaeon
ATCTTCTCTTTTTTGAGGAACGTATCAGGGTGAACGGGATACCGATTCCCAAGGATAAAGTGTGTACAATGACAACGAGAATCAAACCTATCGCTGAGAACATGACAATGAGCAAAAAATTCGACCATCCGACGTTCTTTGAAATCATCACTGCCATGGCATTTACGCATTTTATCGAAGAAAACGTGGATTACGCGGTCTTGGAGGTGGGTTTGGGGGGACGCCTGGATGCCACCAACGTGATCACCCCAATGGCCTGCGCTATCACAACCGTGGCCCTGGATCATACCCATGTTCTCGGTGAGAATTTGGATGATGTTGCCAGAGAAAAAGCCGGGATAATAAAACCGGGGGTACCTGTGGTAACAGGAGTAGAAGATGACGGACTACTCGACTTGATAAAAAAAATCTGTCTGGAAAAAAATTGCGAGGTTTATACTACAAAGGAGCACGGAGCCTATTATCTGAAGGAATCGGGCCTAAAAGGCCAAATATTCGATATAGAATCTAATGGGAGCAGATTTTCCGATTTGAAAATTCATTTACTCGGCGAGCATCAGGTAAAGAATGCCCTGATAGCCGCTATGACCGTGAATCTTCTGAAAAAGAAAGGGGTCGATTTACCAGATGAAAGCATCAAAAAGGGATTTGAAAACACCAGATGGCCTGGCAGACTGGAAATAGTCCAAGAAAAACCCACCATTGTTTTGGATTGCGCTCATAATCCCGCAGGCATGAAGGCTTTAAAATCAGCTTTTATGGATTTGTTCAAGGAAAAGGAGAAGACCTTTATCATAGGTATAATGCGAGATAAGGATATTCCTGGTATAGTAAAGGAAATAGCCTATATAGCGGACAACATCATCGTAACCAAACCTAAATTCGAGAGGGCATCCGAACCCGAGAAGATAGAGAATGAAGCCCTGAAATATTGCGACCATGTTCTAATAAAAGAAAATGTAGCAGAGGCCGTTAAATACGCCAAAAAAAGTGTTAAAGAGGATGACGTCATCTGCATAACTGGCTCGATCTTTAATGTTGGCGAAGCAATGCAGGTACTGGGTAGAAACGAGCCTCTTTATTTCTGAGTGATAGGTATACGATTATTCTTTCGCTTCCCCGATAAAATGCATATAGAACCAAATCTTTTAAAATTCTTGATAAAAATGTCGATAAATTTAATAATCTATATCTGATTAAGTAGCTTGTTCACCTAGGTTGGATGATTAAAGGATAATGCATGCCATGTCTGTGGAGGAGAAAAAGTGGTAAATGAAGGCATAAATCGGCCATCCAATATTAATCCCAAAGATATCGAGGATGCCGAGGTCCTAACGAAAAGTGCGGAAATCGATATTATCGAGGCGGAAAAGACTGGTGCCGACCTGTCCGAAGCGAAGCACTATTTGGAGGAGGCAAAAACCCACTTAGAAAATTTAAACACGAAACAGGTTCGGATTTCTGTAAAAAAGGCGAAAGCTGCGGCAGCGGACGCAAAACGCTATCATCGCTCTAAGTTGTTGATCCAGCATGCCCTGCCTGTTGTGGCCGATGCGAGGAGGGCCGGAGCAGATGCCACAAAGGCTGAAAGTTACCTGGATAAAGCAAAGGAAGCCTTAAGGAATAAGGCGTACGGTGATTTAAGCGAATACGTTCGGACGGCAAAACGGGAAGCCAAGGAGGCCAAGCGGTATCACAGGGCATATCTCATGATAGAGAACTGCAGAACTGATATAAGTAATGCCAAGGAAGCTGGAGCAGATGTTACAGTGGCCGAGGCCTACTACGACCAGGCTCTAATGGCACTGCAAAATAAGGATTATGGAGTCGTAAGCCAATCCGTAAAAGAGGCAAAAAAAGCTGCGGTGAAATTTCAAAAACACAAGAAGGTAGAGGAGCTTATCGAGGAAGTTAAACCTGAAATCGATGAAATCAAACGCTTTGGATTGAAAACCGAGGAAATCGAAGATGTAGTCGAGCAGGCCGAAGAGGCCCTGGCCAGGAGGGATTATGCCGAGGTCAGAAGTCTGGTGAGAAAAATCAAAAGAAGGGTCAAGAAAGCCATGGAGCGAAAAGGTACAGATGTGTTATTGGCAACCATCGAGCATGTGATACACAGGGGAAGAGCAAAAGGTAAGGATGTTTCCAGGGCTGAAAAGCTATTGGAGAGAGCCAAGAATGCGCTGGAGACCATGAACTATGCTGAAATAGAACGAGTCATTTCGGAAATAAATTACGTTGCCAAGAGTATGGATCTAGTTGTAGGCGGCCTTGCGGAGAACCTATTCTCAAAAGCAAAGCTTGTGGATTTGGATAAAATCGATATGGTGTTCAGTGAAGCGGAAAGAAAGATATCCGCCGAGATGGCCAGGGCCAGGATGACTGCTATGAAGGACCTTATGGCCCTTACAAAGGAGTTGAGGATAGAGAAGGAAGAATTCGTTTCCCTCCTTCAAAAGGCCGAGGAAGCCTTTGAAACCAAACAATTCGATATCATAGAGGAGTATAAAGAGGAATTTGAGGAGAAACTGGAAGAGGCGAAATTGAAGCACAAAACAGAGTTCGTAGCAGTGAGAATTAAAAAGGCTCTTGAACTGATTGTCAGATTTAAAGAACTGGGGATAGATGTTGAAAGGGCCGAGGAGCTTCTGTTCGATGCGGAAAAACAATTCAAATCGCAGGAATTTGAAAAAGCCGAGAAAAACGTGGATGAAGCCGAAAAAATCGCAAATAACCTACGTCGAAGACACGATACCGAACAGGACCTCGAATCTACCCAAGAGATCCTCTCCGAGGCCAACGCCTTGGGCGTTGATTCCTCGGAGGCAAACGATCTATTGAAAGAGGCCCAGGATGAACTTTCTATGAGCAACTTCGGGCGGGCCACGGAGTTGATTGAGGAGGCAAGAAATATCACCACAAGCAATGTCCAGCAATTCATCCACGGAAAATATCCTAAGTTCGAGTTAGATCTCCCAAAAGGAGGCATGGAGGTCGACGTTTGGAATAAATGCGTAATCGAAATCGCTAATATCGGTGATCTCATAGCCAAAAATGTTGACATAGCTTTTCGGGGAGATGTCGATGTAAAGGGTATTGAAACCATCGAAAAACTCAATGTCGGTGAAAAGAAGCGGATGGAAATCGGAGTTAAACCCAGGGAAGCAGGAGAGGTCTCTTTAGATGTTCAACTTGCATACCAAAGGGCCTTCGATGATACGCTCTATCAGCTCAATATCGCAAAAAGGCTCATCGCCGATTCAAGGGGCACCTATCAGCTAGAAGAGGTATTGCTGATACACAACAACGGGGTCCTCATCAGTCAAGTGAGCAGAATAATGGACATAGACATTGACAGGGATATTTTCAGTGGGATGTTCACGGCAGTTCAGGAATTTATCAAGGATTCCTTTGGAAGGAGTGAGGATACAGGACTCACGAGGATGGATTTCGGTGAAAAGAAAATTTTGATTGAGCATGGACATACAATTTTTTTAACATCCATACTCGGTGAAGGTGAGCCAAGATATCTGCCGTTATACATGGTGGAGGTTTTGAGGGAGGTGGAGGAGAAATACGGGGATGTTTTGGATGGATGGCAGGGCAATTATTCACAACTCGAAGGCATCGATGATATCGTAAAGAAGTTATTGAATGTCACGGACGAGAAAGGCGCCGAGGTGGAGGGATTCGAGTCTGGTGTGGTCGCCTCCACCATCAAACTCGTTGAGGCGGCCCGAAATGAGGGGCTCAAGATCGGTGAGCAGGAGATGTTTATCGAGGAATTTATGCAGGCCATGGAAAATGAGGGTTTCGAGCGGGCCTGGGCCTATCTTGTGGATAAAGGAAAACAGGTAAATTTCGAGATGAAAAGCGCGTCGGCCAAAGAGAAGCTCATTGCCATGAGGGATTTGGTAAATTCTGCAAAGGAGCTTGGTGTTGATGAGGCAGGATTACTCAACTTGGTTGACATGGCGGAGAGTGCCTTTGAAAGCGAGGAGTTCGAATCCATAGAGGAATATAAAAACGCCCTTGAAAAGAATCTTGAGGAGGCAAGAATAAAGTATAAAATCGACATCATTGAGAGCAGGATCAAGAATGCAAAGGCAACGATAAACCGATTTAAGGAAATCGGGGTTGACGTTGATAAACCAGAGGAACTTCTCGCCCTTGCAGAGAGGGAGTTTGAAGAAAAGGATTTTCAAAGTGTCCTAAAGCATGTGGATGAAGCTGAAAAACTCGCTTACAAGCTGCGCCAGAGGCATGAAATAGAAGAAGAACTTGAATCCGCTCGGCAGTTCATTTCCGAAGCCCAAGCACTAGGTGTTGATCCGAAAGAGGCCATCGATTTGTTAACCCATGCTGAAGAAGAGCTGAGAGACAACAACTTCACAGGTACCAAAGAATTCATTAAAAGGGCCAGGGATTTCACCATGGACACGGTGCAGCAGTTCATAAAAGGAAAGTCCCCAAAGTTCATATTATCCCTACCAGAAGGAGGTATGGAGGCCGATGTTTGGAACAAGAGTATAATCAAGATCTCAAATATCGGGAACCTCTCCGCAAGAAATGTTGACATAACCATCAGGGGAAATGTCGATGTTAAGGGCCTTGAGAGGATCAAGAAGCTGGATCTGGAAGAGAAATGGCGAATGGAAATCGGGATAAAACCAATGGAAGCAGGAGAACTCCCTCTGGATGTTCAACTCACATATCAAAGGGCCTTCGATGAAACTCTCTATCAGCTCAATATTCCAAAAAAGCTTACTGCCGATCCCAGCGGGACTTATCAGTTGGAGGAGGTGCTATTAATTCATAACAGCGGCGTTCTTGTAAGCCATGTGAGCAGGAAATTGGAGGAGGACATTGACAGGGATATATTCAGCGGCATGTTCACGGCGGTTCAAGAATTTATCAAGGATTCCTTTGGTACGAGTCAGGATACAGGTCTCACGAGGATGGATTTCGGTGAGAAAAAAATACTGATAGAGCATGGACGCTCCATTTTTTTAACATCCATTTTGGGAGGAGGGGAGCCAAGGTACCTCCCCTTGTATATGGTGGAGATTCTAAGAGAGGTAGAGGAAGAATACGGGGACACTTTAGAGGGATGGCAGGGCAACTATTCACAACTAGAAGGCATTGATGATATCGTAAGAAAACTTCTGAATGTAACGGACGAGAAAGGCGCCGATGTGGAGGGATTCGAATCCGGAGTGGTTGCC
>CP070739.1:1470971-1493569 GCA_020347705.1 Methanomassiliicoccales archaeon
CAGGCCTGAACAACTCGGGATGAATCTTGTTTACAATCGCTTGGCTTACCGCATAGCGCCTCTGCTGCTTGTAGAAGCCTAAAATCGATGATCTGTGATGATGCAGTACCAAGGCTTCGGGTATGTACTTCAGTTTGTAACCTTTTTTCAAGATCTTGATATTCAGCTCGGGGTCGTCGCACGAGATTATGCGAATATCGAATCCTTTTATCTCATCCAGAACGCTCTTTCTGTAGGCCGTGTTCCTGCATACGGTGGTGTAAACATCCGAATTGCTTTTTTTCTCCTTTTGATACGGATTCCTACCAAAAAGGGGCACCACGTCATTTGAGGGACCCTGGACATCTATACATGATATTGCAGTGGTGATAAGGGATTTATCTGCATTGTCATTGGGTCCGCCAACTCCAGCAACATCGTCCTCGAAGCCCTCCACGAGATTCGAGAGCCAATCAGGGGGGACAACCATATCTCCGTCCGTTATAGCGATGAATTCTCCTTTTGCATGGGAGAAGGCCTCGTTTCTGCCAACGCCCACCAGCCCCTCTTTTTCGAACAGTCTTATCTTTGGATCCTTCGTTTCATCAATAAAAGATCGCACGATTTCCTTTGTGCGGTCTTTCGATTTTCCATCAACTACGATTATCTCATACTTATGCTTGGGATAATCCAGATTTATCAGGGATTCTATGCACTCACGAATGGTCCTTTCCATGTTCAAGACCGTCATGACAACGGAGACGAAGGGAAGATCCCCTCTACTCTCTCTTTTCATGTCCATTTCTCACCTTTTCCTTCGCATATATCCTTATGGTATATCTCTCTTTTGATTTTTAAGCTGCAAGTTCTTTTTTATTCAGCCATTTAAGCGAAACAATGAAATAGTTGTACAAATTCTAACTTTATGAAATAATGATAAGCATAATAATAACAACAAGGAACGAAGAAAGGAACCTTCCAAACCTCTTGGACAGCCTGGTTGCCCAGGAGCAGCCCATCGAGATCATCTTGGTGGATTCCGGAAGCGAGGATAGAACCGTTGAAATAGCACAGAGCTATGCCAAGAGATACGATTTTATCAAGATATTTAAACACGGGGGAACAAGAGGGGAGAGCAGGAATTTCGGTGCCAAAATGGCAAAGGGAGACGCCTTGGCCTTCATAGACGGGGATTGCATCGCTCACCTTCTCTGGATGAAGGAGATGAGAAAGGGCTTGGAGAAAGGGGATATCGTGGCCGGGAAGACCATAAATATTGGTAATAAGGCCTTCGAGGATCTCGACAGAGTTGAATTGTTCTATAAGGGATTCGATCTGACGTTCCCAAGCTGTAACCTGACCTATAAAAAGGAAGTATTCGATGGAATAGAGGGTTTTGATTCATGGTTCAGGACGGCGGAAGACATAGATTTGAACTATAGGGCCGTGGACCGGGGAGCCAAATTGATCTATGCTGAGAATGCCGTGGTATATCACAGAACGAGAAGCAACCTTCTTGGATTCTTTAAACAGGCCTTCTGGAACGGTTTCGGAAGAAAACAGCTCACCTTAAAGCACGGTAGGCTTTGGAAGAACTACCGGCCCATACAGATGATCAAGGCGCATATAACCTTCTGGTACATCACCAGAATAGGCATCGCATTTTTAGGTTACTTCACGTGCAAATTTTTCAGAAGGAGAAAATACAAACCCAAAGGAACCGCTGCATATGTTCCTGTGGATGCTAAGAAGTCAGGATGATGAACTTCTTTTTTCGAAGAACTAAAGAAGAAATAACGGAATTTTAAACGCGGCCCAGCAGTCGAGGTAGAAATCATTAAATAATACCACAAATTACACCCGATTCAGGCGATTCTTTGAAGGTGTCCATTATCATACCCACGATGAACGAGGAGGAATCAATAGGCGAGGTAATGGATACCATATCAGATTCCTTGAGGGAATTTGAAGGTGATTATGAGGTCGCGGTAGTGGATACCGAATCCAAGGACAGGACCGTGGAGATAGCCAAGTCCAAAGGAGCTAGGGTCATCGACGAGCCTAGAAGGGGATACGGGAGGGCGTACAAAACAGGGTTCGAAAGGGCAAAAGGAGAGATAATCGCCACATTGGACGCCGACTGCACCTATCCAGCCGAAGATATCCCCAAGTTGGTGAAGATGCTTGAAGATGAAAATTTGGATTTTATCACATGTGACAGGTTGTCGAGGTTGGAAAAGGGTGTGATGTCCGCGAAGCATAGGTTTGGCAATTGGGTATTGAAGGTCACAACGAACATACTCTTTGGAATGCGCATTAAGGACTCACAATCTGGAATGTGGGTCTTCAGAAAAAAAATTCTAGATAAAATTGAATTGACAAGCGACGGCATGCCCCTATCCGAAGAAATTAAAATCGAGGCCTGGAGGAAGGGATTCAGGGCCAAGGAAGTGCCTATTGCCTACAGAATGAGGAAGGGTGAGGTAAAACTCCAGAGCTGGAATGACGGTTTTAAGAACCTGAAATTCCTTTTTAGGAAGAGATTCCGCAAAAAAGGAGCGAAATAGCTGCTCTAGGAAAATTATAAATTCAACAAAATCGATTTTAGAACCATGAGTAAGAAGGGACTACTCACCATTTTCCTGATATTCATGTTCTTCTCAATTGTAATTAAACCGGCCTTGGCCGAGCACGGGGAGGAAGAGGAGGAACAAGAACTACCCTCTGAAAATGGCATTGCGGTGCTTGAGACCGACTACGGGGTCATCACTTTCGAGCTCTATGAAAATTGGACTCCTATAACAACTCAAAACTTCATCGAACTTGCTGAATCTGGGCATTACAATGGCGTTCTGTTCCACAGGATCGTTGACGATTTTGTAATCCAGACCGGAGACGGAGGAGGATCCGATACCATACCCCTGGAGATCCACCCCAATGCCACTCATGTTGATGGTGCGGTGGGCATGGCCAGAAGCGAAGACCCGGATTCTGCGGAGGATCAGTTCTATATCTGCGATGGCCCTCAACATGGCCTTGATGGGGATTACGCTGTATTTGGGATCGTCATTGAGGGGATGGAGGTTGTAAGAGAGATCGCAGAGGTCCCGGTATACGGCGAGAACAATCCCAGGCCTGGTAGTGTTGTTCCCACTATCTGGCGCAACGTTGGTATGCCAAAGGAGGATGTTTATCTACAAAAGGTCACCGTAAATACCACCGATATGAACGAGACCGAAGAAATCGATGAAAATTCTGCTGTTTCAGGGTCTGGGGCTTCCCCATGGATAATAGGACTTGTGGCCGTGCCCGTGATCATCGCAGTCTTTTTTGTACTCACAAGGAGAAAAGGGTAATCAAACTTAGAATTCAAACAGGCTAGTCTGTCCAACCCTCTCTTTTTTCTTTGGCTCGATTTGAGCCGAATTGTTGTCACCTTCAGGCAGTTCCACCCGTCCGTATTGACCGCCACCACCGGGATGTAAAATGACCTTACCCTCACGAAACGCTAAGATGGCCTTGGTTACCCTCTCTTCCGATACCTTGGCTATATCCTCGATGTCTGAGTCCACGAGTACCTTGACCTCGTCACCGAAATTCTTAATCAATTCGTTCCATATTGTAAGAACCGTTTTGGTGTGTGGGGAGCTCTGCCCAACGGCCTTAGTGATGATCTCAGCAAGGGGAATCAGGTACAGATATTCCGGCCTGTGGGAGGGATGTTTCGGCGAATCGTACGTGGCAAGTTCATTTATCCTATCTTTCACTCCCTTTTTTACCCTTTTACCGCATTTGGTGCATTTCCATTTGTGCATTACGGCCTCTCTCAGTGTATAATGGGTGTAGCATTTTATACATGCGCTTTCATTGTACTTTCCCTCGGAGGGAGGCAGGCCCACATTTAGAACGGGCCTTCTTCTACCACTTCTTAAAAGGGCCTTTTTAAGCTCATTATATATGATATCGTTCATTTCGAATCTATTGAATTCCCGGGCAAGTCGTATGGGGTACGGAGAATGAGCATCCGAGTTGGTAAGGAATGTCAGCCTCTCAAGCTCGGCTATTCTATCTGCATAATTCGTATCGGCACTTAAACCCAGTTCCACGAAGGATACATAGCTTTCAAGATCGCCGTAACAACTGCTTAAGGAGTCATAATATGCATACAAGGCCGTCCACGGTGTGAACGCATGGCAGGGCCCTATCAGGGCATCCACATCCTTTGCGAGCTGGGCTATTTCTTCTCCGCCCAGGGCCAAGTTAGGCCTACCATCACTGTCTAAATTGGGGGAACGAGAACTTATCTTGTCCCTGAAATCCTGGGCCGAGGAAATCGAGGGGAAGAACAAAAGGTGATGAACCCTTCTATTATCCTCCACTTCCACATTCAAAACGAACTTTGTACCGTTCAGCTCAAAAGTGCCTTCGTCAATCTTCTCCATCTCGTGAATCTCCTTCATCCATTTCGAATGAAGGCAGTCACCTGTTCCGAGCAGTTCTACACCCTTTTTTTTCGCCTCCTTGGATAAGGCGGATATGCTCATATTCTTGCTCGTGCCGCCGGAGTACTTGCTGTGAATATGCAGATCTGCATTAACCTTCATGTAAATCATCATGCCTTACGTTTACCCCTCCTCGTGCTCAAATAATACTTTACCACGAGGAAGAATCCCACGATTTCAAATCCTATCAACGCCAATTTGAAATAAAACAAAATGTCGTATACATCCGTATCCAATGTGATGTTAACATATGTTTCTTCATCCTCCGAGTAGGCAAAAAAACTGATATTGTCAGATACCGAGTTGTATTCGGCCTCGACATCGATTGGGTCACCTTCAAGATACCAGTTTGTCTCTAAATCGGCGGAATAACCCTTCTCAGTGGTTGTCTTGTTAATGGTCTCGTTTGTCCGCAGATTCCTGATTTGAACCTTCGCCCCGATGATGTTGATATTGTCCTTATTAAAAACCTTACCTCTAACCGTCAGAGGATCGACTGGTATATTAGACTTTACCTCTACAATCTCAATGTATTCATTGTTGCTCTCATTTACCTCTTTAATGCTGTTTTCGCGATCCACAACAGTTCTGATACTTTTTTTTCCTGCTTGTGATGGCCAATTGGTTGTGACGATCCTCTCATCCCCTATATGCAAATTTATGTTCTCGGAATGTATCAGATTATCTTCCTCGAAGAATTCGATGGAAATATCCGACAATGCTACGGTTCCGTTGTTTGCAATATATGCCTTGATTTGTGTGTTCTCTCCCTCTATCGGTCTTTTGCCAGTATTCCCCCCCACCGCTGAACCGTCCTTTCTGCAGAAGGTAACATTTTTCAAGACAACATCTGGTCTTTCGTTACCAAGCCAAATTGAAGTGGCCTCGGAGTAGCTCTGCGTTTCGTTGGCATCGTTCGCTAGATATACAAAAAAATTGTAATAGTCTGCCGGATAGCCATGATCGTATGGGTTAAAGGATTTGTCATATTCAACGCCGTTTTCCGTGTCGTTCGTATAAAAAGTGATTATATGCTGGTTCTCGCTGTTAAAGACCTCAACTGCAACATTGAGACCGGATATGTTGGTTTTGTATTTAAGTTCTATAGAGTCGGTGTTTCCCTCCCCGTCAGAATCGGTGAGGGCATAGTCCATTTCGAAAAATACCCGCGGCTTGGGTGGTGAAGACTTGTATGCTCCTAAGAACTCGTCCCAATGAGTGAGTGTGGCATAGTCCAAGTTCTTATATGCAAGATAGTCGCTTTCGCTACCATCGTAAAGCCAAACCGCTATACCGTGGGCGAAATCCACGGGAACCGAATCCCATGGACTGGTCCAGTGCTCATTTACCAAGATCAATGATGATACGGCTCTCATAACGTTTTCTGCTGCGATCTTGATGGGTGTGTTCGGTACTTTTTTTTCTAAAAGTTCAGCGAAATGATACAGATCCCGAGGATATGGTTTCTTTGCGTACTGCTCTGTATGATCCATTGCAAATCTAATATCCTCCAGATACAGGGCCAAAGTTCTGTTCAGCTCCTTTGCCAGAGCATCGGTTTTGTTGATCAACTCCTGGAGGTGGCTTAAATCTGCCACCGATACTGTGGCCGAGTAAAAGCTCTCGTTTTCAGCCCAATCAACATATTGCGTCGCGATTAAAGTGGATAATTCCAAAGGCGACATCTGTGAATCAGCGGCCAGCTCCTCAAAAATCATTTCATATGGCCAGCCCAATGCATCCTCTTCCTTTTCCGAGCCAACGATATAGTCCGCAAAGCCCATGAACTGGGTATAGACCTCGATCATGGCCATGTTGCAGTTATCGAACCCTACAACATCGATTCTGTCCTTGAATTTGGGCAAAACCGACTTTATCTCGCTCATGGATAACCAATCGCCTTGATCTAAAGTTACACCCTGCCATCCTCTGCCGTGACCCCAGAGATCAAGTAAAAAGTGATCGGCAGGGTAGTTCGTAATGCTCCAGTTCACGAAATCGAGTAAGGTCTGCGGATCCGCCATATTCGCTTCACCGATGGTGCTGAGCATGGGAGTGCTGATGAGCTGAGTGTCATAGTCCCTCATCACCAGAAACCTCCTGGTATCCTTCCAATCACCGTTGGAGCTGTCGCCACCAGCCGCTCTATCGAACTGCGCTACGATATTAACATATGGATTTGATCCAATCGTCTCCATCTCATTGAAATCCGCAATGCCCCACTCCTCCAGGAGAGTGTCATCCGCAGACATATAAACCATGAATGTCCACTGGGCCTTTTTCGCTCTGCTCGGATCGTCCGCAATGTCCATGAGGTATAGACTGGCATGCAGGTTCTCCTCGCAGATGGCCTCTATCTCCCCCTCTTGCGGTATGTCCTCGCTTCCTGCAAGGACGGTAAAGGGAAGAATGCCTGCTTCATTATAGAGCCAGTCATCGGTATTACCGTGGGTGACATATATTTTTCCACTTTGTTTCACCGTATAGTCCGAGTACATGGCCATGTCCTTTGCTATCTCGATAAGAAGCTCATCATCTGGTGTGGAGGAGTTGGTGTACCCCCAGGGATAGGTTATGAACTCACCATAACTTGAGAAGGATAGGGAAAATACAAAATCATGAGATTCTACAAGGTTTCGAACGGCCTTAGTCTCCTGTTCAGAGAAGGGAGAATTCCCGTGATAGTATTGGCTGGGAGGATTATCGCTTGTATGTTCATCGGTCCCCCAATTGAACCCGTAGTTCCTGTCCAGATTCACGCCGAATGTGCTGTCCTGATTATCCACCCTATTCTTTTCCCAGTTCATGGTATCGTTCTCGACATATTCATGACCATCAGGGTTTAACATCGGTAATATCCATATTTCCCTGTTGTCGACTATCTCTGTGACAGTGTTATCCGTACCGTAATTGTTTGTTAGATAGTTTAATAGATACATCGCTATTTCAACCGAGACCAAAGAATTGGCCTTTTGTCCCCCTGTTATCAGAACATCTGGCTCTGTTGGATCGTCATTTTTCGGGTCGTCTGAAATCTTCACAGCCCACAGGGTTCTGCCCTCGAAGGTAGTTGTCAGGTTATGCACTTTAACGATAGAGGAATTGCCTGCCTCGATATCCATTATTTCCGCGACCATTTCGTCGTAAGTATGAAAGGAGTTTCCTTCTCCCCTCACCCCCTCAGTTTGAGAGGAGAATGAAAAAAAAGGCGTAATTGAAACAAATAAGGCTTGAGATAAAAAGAATACTACAATGATTCTCCCAGGAGTAAAAGATGTTCTCTTCAAGTTGATATAACTCATTTCGGTTCCATCCATGTCGATAATAACCTTTTAAGCCAATCGTTCAAGGGATTTATTATACAAATAATGATTATTTAATATATTAAAAGTTTTGTTTTTGTTTTTGGGGTAACAACGGTGGAAAAACACCTTTTTACATCATCTCGCTCACCCTTACCAGGGGTAAAAGCTCGATTCCCTCATCTTTCAGAAGCTCGGATGCCCCTTCCTCTCTGTCCACCACGACCAGTGCTCGTTTAACACTTCCGCCTTCCTGTCTGATGATCTCCGCGGCTTTAATAAGTGATGAACCAGAGGTTGTCACATCCTCTACGAGAAGGATTCTGTCCCCCTTTTCCATTTTCCCTTCCACCAGTTTGCCTGTACCGTGCTTCCGTTCACCTTTTCGTATGATCAGGTAAGGTATGTTCGTTTCAAGGGAAAGTGCCACGGCTAGGGGAACCGCTCCCAGCTCCATACCAGCGATCTTCTCCTCCCCTTCTAAATGTTTTGCCATGCACTCCGCGATCTCCTTTAGGATTTTGGGATTGGTGCTGGCCTTTTTAATATCTACATAGTAATTGCTTTTCTTACCGCTTGAAAGCGTGAACTCACCGATTTTTAGTGCTCCACATTCCTTTAAGGATTCCTTCAACACCATTTCACATCCAACACAACACTGTCATACGGAAGTTATTATCTTATCGCTCCAGTGCCGCTATCCCCACAGGCCTTGCAAATCCCCATCTGGGTCCAAAAGCAAGTAGCGCACACATTTTTACCGCATTGAATACATTTTTGGGTGGCGGCTCTAGCATCACATATCTCGCATCTCTCATCCATGGAATCACCAAGGGACATCCTTTTTACCCATCTTGTAGCCTAAAACGTTCACACCCTTATGAAGAAAAGGAGTTAAAATTATTACGGTGATTAATGCGAGAGTATTGGGCCAGTAAACGAAATGTTCAAAGAACCACTGCCATTTGAAGATTAATAAAAGCAGCCATGCCCCTATCAGGAAATCGTATTGATCCAAAAAAGGAGCTTTCTGACCCCTTTTTATCCCCAACCTCCTTTTCACGAAACTGCCCATCACATCCCCCATAAGGGACCCAAAGGAAAGTAGTATTATCACCGCAAGAAAATCAGGGTATCCCCCGAATCCGAGATGTCCCTCGTCAATCGGTGACGAGATGGCTATCTGGATCACACCGATTAAAATACCTGAAAACACTCCTCCAAAGAAACCGCGCCATGTCTTTCCATCACCCAGGATTCTTTCTCCTTTAAGCCGCTTTTCGAAATCCATGGGTCTCCCCCCGCCGAAAAGCACTGCGGAGGGATTCGCCACATAGGCTGGGATCGTCAACCAAATCCCGATCAAAACTATTTCGATCAAATCGTTGCTCATCACGCCACGGGCTCCGAATGGATATCTCAAGAGATATAATTTTGGTCATGAGGATAGAAAAAGCTTATTTCCCCTTGATAAATTTATTTGCTTCCCTCGAGGATCTTCTGAGATACTCCCTCAGCCCGCTGCATTTCTATTATGCATAAAATGCGTCTGTGATCCTTTGCCAGGCGAACGAGTTCCCGGGCCATGTGCTCCTCTCTTTTTTTTTCCAGGTTTCGAAACCCTTTGAGCTTGGAAATTTCCCTATCCCACTTTATCACGAATTCCTCTGGGGTTTTGGCGCGAAAACGTTTTCTTTTCAGCCTCCCCACCCTGAGTGAATGTCTGAACAGGTCCCATCCGGAGACGCTTTCGCAGAACACGTCCGCGAAAAGCATATCGTCCATATCTATAGCGGCAATTGGAACATCGTTTTCTTGGCATAATTTAAGTGCTGTTTCATAACATGGTGGAGGCACCTTGACCTCTCCGAAGGAAGCCAATTTTCTCGCATAGATCTCCTCGTAATTTGATAGGAAATGCTCGTGTTCAACCCCTTCAACGACCTGTTTTAATCCAGACAATTCCTCCTCGGAGGTCTGAATGGTCACTAAATCGGGTTTGATATTATTGTATGCCTTTTTCACTTTCGAACTTTCAGTAGTCAGGCCGTTTATGATGTTCGGGATATATATCTTGGAAGTGCCCACCTGAATTTTTTTCATAAAATTCCCAATGTTACTTTCCCTTTCTTTCGAGAATAAGTTCGATTACACCCTCGGAATCGTCGATGTTCTTGAGTTCGTTCGTGTCGATAAGCGGTGTGCCTTCAATGCTGAGTTTTTTAGACTTCTTGACGAATATCACGGAATGCTTCTCCACCACTTTCGATATGTTTGTCACCACCTTAGCCCTTTTTGCAAGGGTGCCATCATATCTTTCGACGGAGGTTAATATCAGGGTTTTGGTGTCTTTTGTCAAGGCATCGAAGGGGCTTTTATTCGTTGGTATGATTCTATAGCCGAGAACGTTCAAGCGGTGGAAAACATCCTTTTCCAGGCCCTCGAATCCCTCGAAGCTGTCCACCCATTGCGCCGTCTCCTCCTCTGTTTTGGCATGGCACATGAGCGGATTGATCGGCAGGATTATCGGTTCTTTTAAATGCTCCTCGATACGAAGCGCTGCCTCCATCATGGCCCCCATCCCACTTTCATACAGCTGTATGCTTCGTCTAGAAACTTTCGCAATCTCGGCTAAGGCCCCCAGTGAGAGACGATTTTTTTCTCTGATTTTTCTAAGCTGCACGCCGTCTATATGAACGTACATCCCCCCCGGGGCGGCGAATACGAAAGGTGGGACCTCCTCCACAAAGAAATCGTTGAACGTGCCTTGCGAGATTATTGGAATACCGTGCCTGAAGTATACAACACCATCTTCTATATCACTTGTGCTGCTCTTCATTCCAATGATAAAGGGTGAGCCGCAAAGCAGATTTGCCAGGGTCTGCAATTCCTTGGCGTTTTCCTTGCTGAACGCATCCACATTGCCAAGGATTTTTATGATCAAAAGGGCTTCATCTCTTCGCGCCACGATATCAAAACTAATGCTTCTTATCGTATGCGGTTCTGAGACAAAAAATCCGAGATGTGATAAAACATCTCTTACCTCGGTTAAAACCTCCTTTCTGGTCATACTGGGGTTCATATAAGATAATTTTTCTATATAAACTTTGCTGTATCGAGATTTGCGAGTTTTTGGGTGATATTTAGGGATTGGGCACTCATATTTCTTGGTACTCCTTTTGTAAGAAAGCGCTTTTTGTGTGCAGAAAAATACATATACAAAGCATCATCTCTGTATAATTATTGTATCTGGTCAAAAACAAATGAGGGGCAATCTCCAAGGTGTGCAAATGAGAATTGGCTTAACGGTTTGCGGCAGCACGTTTCTACTGATTGGGATTTTTATGGTTTTGACTTTCTGGCCTTTGATTGATTACGAGACAAAGGATACATTCGTAATGGAGGAAGTAAAGGGTGGAGAAACGAAAAGATATGTAGGCGAGATAACCGAAATTACCGAGCTTGCCGATATTTATGTTCTGGAACTGGATAACGGTGTTCTTGAGGCTTTCACAAAGGAAAAGAACTTTGAACTCGACGAAAAAGTGCTTGTCACAATAACGTTCGGAGAAAATGCATCAAATTGGGATGAAAACACATATCAAGTTCAGAAAATTCCTACACTTGGCGGTTCCTTGGGCTTTGTGATTTTTATCTTGGGACTGATCCTTTTGATCGCAGGTCTAGTTAAAAAGAAACATACCATGGAAGAATTGTTCAATTTCAGTGTTTCCCCTGCAACTCAATCCACAACTCATTCCTCTATTCCTCAGGATGCTCAATCTGCAAATGTTTCCAATGCGAAAATAGAACAGGTGACTTGTCCAAAGTGCAACAGGGTGTTCGAGGTCAAAGTGTTGGCCAAGCCTGTAAAAATATCATGTCCAGAATGCGGTGTGGAAGGCATTCTCAATTGATTTTATAATCGATTAAAACTCCACGAGCAGTTTCTGGCTCAGGGCCTTTTCGATAAGCGGTCTATAGGTTGAGTTGATCTCATAGCCTATGCCCTTTCTTCCCAACCTCTTGGCCACCTTCAATGTGGTACCCATACCGAGAAAAGGATCAAGTACGGTCTCTGATATATACGAATAACCTTTTATTATGCGATAGGGCAGTTCATCGGGGAAAGGTGCCAAATGCTCCCTGGTTCCGCTCTTATAGGGCTTCATTACCCACACGTCTGAGTTCTTCAATTTCAGCCAGAAATCTTTTGGAAGCTTCGATGCTTCGCGATCCTCCTCAGACAGGTGATCGTACTTGCATTTTCCATCACCCGGCTTCTCGAACTCCAAAATGGATTCGTGCATATTGTTTAAAAGTATACCAACTGGATAGGGATAACTTCCAAATGGTGCCCTGACGGAGTTGGTCTTATACCAGATTATATCCCTTTTGAAAACGAAACCTATGTCCTCGCATAAGTCGATGGTCTTGCCCACGAGGTTGAGGGAGCGGAAGGTGTTGTCCACGGTTATCGGTAGATTCATGATGTTGATGAACATCTTCCTCCCAGGTGAAAGAACACGAAGGCATTCCCTCCATACCTTTTTTATCTCGGAAAGCCATGAATTTAGATCGTCAATGTTGCCCAGATCGGCGCCACTTTTATCATCGCTGTAGTCCTTCGTGTTGAAATATGGGGGACTCGTAACAACAAGATGTACCGAGTTTTCTTGCACATCCTTCATGTCTCTGCTATCTTTATAATAAACGATTGGTTCGAAGATCTTGAGCAGTACATCACCCCTGTATGACGTAGGCGATCCATTATTACTAACGAGTCAGCTTTTTATTGATCTTGCCCTCTATTGCGTCTCTCTCATCCTCTCCGATACTCAGCTTTTCTCTTAGAATCTCCAATATTTTTCTTTCATCTTCGGTTATCTGTTCATCATTTAAGGCCTGTTCGTACGCCTCGGAATAGATTTCCAAAAGCTTTTTTCTTACAGGGTATGCATACCTGATGATTCTTTCCTGCATTTTAATATGCTCTTCCTCCGAGATACCCAACAGTTTCCTGAGCTCTTCAAGGATTTCTTCTTCATCCACACTGGCCCTGCCGTCCTTCCAGACCTGCAGCAAGGTATGCCGGTATATTTCATATTTTGCCGGCATCTCCTCATGTTCACTTTCATCCTCGATCACTTCAGTGATACCCTCGAATATCCCCTTATCCGAGATGTTGTTTATTATTTCCAAAAGAGAATAATCTCCTTCAACCAGTGCGTTCACCTGGGCCACTTTTGTTTCGGATACATTACCCTGTTTATCCCTCACCTTTATCGTCGTGTCCTCCACATATTTTTCAATTTTTTTTGCTTGGGATATGCCCTCCCATGTCAGGAGGTACACCTTCATGCTCTGCGAGCTGCCGGATATTCGCCCCCTCCTTTCGAATACCAGTCCCTTTCCCATGAGTTTCTTGAGTATTCGCGGTATGTGCTTTCTCTGCGCTCCGATGCTTGTGGCGATCCCTTTTTGTGTTACATCTATGGGCAACTCGAAGGATTCCTCTTGTCCCTTGAAATTCAACAGATGCAGCATGACTTTTTCTTGAAATGTCAATCCGTGAGTTTCCATGGCCATCTCATAACCAAAAGGTGCATAAGATATAAATAAATGATGGGGTTTGGGCGGGATTCCCTTTTTAATCTATAATAAATATTGTCCATAACATTTATATTATAGCTAATATATAACCATAAAGTATCTACATAGTAACCGTATTGTGACTGTGATTGACATGCCTCGACCAACACAAACCAACCCGCAAACAAAATCCAAATTCGAGGTCTTCGGAGAGGAGATGATCGAAAAGGAAGTGAAACCCTCAGGAAACAGCGGGAGGGTTTATCTGCCGCCAGACTGGGTAGGCAAGCATGTGAAGATCATAAGAATCGATTGAGGTGAATCTAGATGGATGTGAATATCAGGCCACTTTCTGAGAGCGATTTCGAGTCGGTATCTGAAATCCAAGAGGCCATCACCAAGAGAAAGCCTGGAGAAGGCCTTAAAAAAAGGATGCACGATTATATTACAAAAGATCCAGAGGCAAATCTAGTAGCAGAGATGGAAGGAAAAGTCGTGGGTTTTGTTATCGGGGGAATAAAGGACTGGGAGTTTGGAGTTGAGAAGAGCGGATGGTTGGAAATAATCGGTGTTCATCCGAAGTATATGGGGCAGGGTATAGGAAGGAAGCTCGGTAAAAGATTACTCGAGCATTTTAAGGAAAGGAACATCAAAAATATTTACACGGTGGCAAGGTGGGATTCAGGGGATCTTCTTGCATTCTTCAAGTCAATTGGTTTTAACAGAAGCGATTTTATAAATTTGGAGAGAAGACTGGAAGATTGAATTGAATATTCGGAGGGTAGAAATGATAGAGATGTTCAAAGAATGGTATGAGAACAGACACGAATATGCAAAGCATTGGAAAGAGAAGACAGGCGGCAAGGTTATGGGTTATTTCTGCACATATGTTCCTGAGGAGATTCTCTACGCGGCCAATATATTACCAGTTCGGATTCTCGGAAGCCATGAGCCGCAGGAAGTGACAGAGCCCCATATCTTCGCGATGTACTGTCCCTTCTGCAGGGATTGTCTGGCACAGGGACTGAAGGGCAGATACGATTATCTGGATGGCACCATGATCGCTCAATCTTGTCTACATGTAAGGCAATCCTTTACAAGCTGGCAGCTGCACATTCCAACCGCATACAGCTACTACCTGCCCATGCCCAATCACGTGCAGAGCCCCAGGGCAGTTGACTTTTTAAAAGGGGAACTAGAGAGGTTCAAAGAATCCATTGAGGAGTGGACAGGAAAAGAAATCACAGACGAAGACCTAGCTCGCGGGATAGAAATCGTCAACAAGAACAGAAGACTCATGAAACAGGTGTACGAACTGAGGAAGAAAGAAAAACCGCCGCTTACTGGGCTTGAGGCCATGTACATGGTCGTGTCCAGTCAGATGGTGGATAAAGAGGAGCACAACAGGATTTTGGTAGAGGCCTTAAAGGAACTCGAAACAAGAGATATCGGAAGGGAAGTGGGACAGAGATTGATGATCATAGGAAGCGAGGACGATGACTCCGCTTTCATCAGCATGGTGGAATCACTTGGTGCGACTTTCGTGGTGGACGATCACTGCACCGGAACGAGGTACTTCTGGAATGAAGTAGAGCCAAAGGAGGATAAGCTGAACGCCATTGCAGAAAGATATATTAAAAGGCCTGCTTGCCCGAGCAAAGACTGGCCGGAACGCACGAGACTTCCACACATACTGAGCCTCGCAAAGGATTACAGTGTAAGCGGTGCCATTTTAATTCAGCAGAAGTTCTGCGATCCTCACGAACTTGATATCCCAGCGATAAACAAATACCTCAAGGAAAACGGCATCCCCAGTCTGTTTTTGGAATTCGATGTGACCGTTCCAATTGGCCAGTTCAGGATCAGAACCGAGGCTTTCCTCGAGATGCTCAGTGAGGAGGACCTGTTTTAGGAGGTAAGATGCATGGCAGAGATGAAGTATAAAACTGAAAAATTGAAATGCTGGGACGAGGTAAAGAATATCAGGATGGACTACTACAAGAACTACACCGAGGCCCACGACAAGGGCGGATTGAGATGGGCAGGCGGTGCGTGGACACTTGATGCGGTTCCCGCAGGTCTTGGCGAGGATGTCTATCCCATAACAAGCGAGCCGTACGGAGCATCGATAGCCTTCGATAAGCAGCTTTCCTTGGAATGCCTGGAGGCCGCTGAGAAAGCGGGTTGGGCACGGGATCTATGCGCCTACATGCGTAACTACTGGGGCTCCATAATACTTGATAAGTTCGCGTTCAATTACAAAGAGGGGGAATTTGGGCCAAGGTTCAGGGGAGGGGATGCAATAGGCTTTCCCAAACCAGATTTCCTTTGGCAGGATCACATCTGCTGCTCACATGCCAAATGGTATCAAATCGTATCCGAGCTTGAAAAAGGCATCCCTATGTTCTGTGTGGATGTGGGTGTGGGCCCATACACCGAAATCACCGACAACAGGGTCAAGTATGTGGTTGACCAGCTGAAGGATGGCATTGAATGGATGGAGAAAGTGACGAAAAGGGATTACGATGATGAGCTGCTTATAAAAGCGGTCTATAATCACTGCCGGGCAACATCGAAATGGGCCGAGGTATGCGCCCTGAACAAGAACATCCCGGCCCCACTGGATGAGAAATCCATGTATTCATTGTATGTCCTTGGAACACTGCATAAGGCAAGCCAGAGAGTGGCGGACTTCTATGAAAAAATCCTGCTTCCCGAGGTTAAAGACAGGGTGAAGAGGGGCATCGCGGCCGTGGGAAACGAGCAGTGCAGGGTCATGTCAGATACCCAACCCCCCTGGGCTTTTCTTAAGGTTTTCAGATACCTTGAGCAGTACGGCTGTGTGTCCATTGGCTCTCTTTATACCTTTGGACTGATAGGTATGTGGGAGGAGAAGGAAGATGGAAGTTGGGGACCAAAGACCATGCCGCAGGATCAGGGTATAGAGCTAACCAATAGGGACGAGGCCTTGGACTACTATGTCAGGTGGGAGCTGAATAAACCAGAGTGGCAGCATTTTTATTCCCCCCAACTTAAAAGCGAGATGATGATACGAATCGCCAAGGAGTGGAAGCTTAATGGCATCATGCTGCACTACAATAGGGGCTGCGAGGGGCTTTCCCTGGGCATCGCCGAAAACAGACTGGCTTTACTTAAGGCCGGCTTTCCCGTAATGACTTTCGAAGGGAACATGGGAGACGAGAGGGAATTCGATGAGGCCGGGACCACGACCCGAATGGATGCGTTCATGGAGACATTAGGTGTCAAGAGATAATATATCATAAGGAGGTAAACAGGATGATTACAGCAGGTGTTGATTGCGGTGCAAAGAACACGAAGGTAGTGATACTGAAGGACGGAAACATCGTAAGTAAGAGTACAGTGCTTTCCGGTTTCGATCAAAAGAGTGCTGCGCAAGAGGCGTTTTCTGAGGCACTCTCGCAGGCTAATTTGGGAAAAGAGGATGTAGTCCACATCACGGCCACTGGCGCGGGAAAAAAAGAAGTGGATTTTGCCAATAATACCGTGACCGAAGTGGGAGCTGATGCAAAGGGTACGAACAAGTTATTCCCTTCGGTGAGAACCATCATAGATGTTGGGGCCGAGGAGGGACGTGCCATTAAAAGCGATGGTTCTGGCAAGGTCATAGACTTCGCTATAAACGAGAAGTGCGCGGCAGGGGCAGGCTCCTTCACCGAGTCCATGGCAAGGGCTCTGGAGGTGAAAGTGGAGGATCTGGGGGATCTTTCCCTCAAATCTACAAAGGAGATTCAGATGAATGCCCAATGCGCTGTATTTGCTGAGTCCGAGGTCGTGACTTTAGTTCATGCCAAAACACCGAAGGAGGACATGGCAAAAGCGGTGCACGACGCCATTGCAAGCAGGATAACCTCCATGGTGAGGAAGATCGGTGTGGAAAATGACGTGGCCCTCATAGGCGGTGTTGCCAAGAACAAGGGTTTTGTCAAGTCCCTAAAAGATGACCTAGGGGTAGAATTGAAAATGCCAGAAGACCCAGAGTATGTAACAGCTTTAGGCGCAGCAATCGTTGCTTCAGAACGTGCAGGAGGTGCATAAGATGACAGAGGAATATTGGAGATGGACAGAATCAAGGTGGACGGCACCGGATCTTGACTGGAAGAACGCTGATATCATCTCAGCAGGAGTGGATGTGGGCTCGGTGTCTTCCCAGGCAGTTGTTATGACGGACGGTAAGCTCTACGCTTACAGCAACATGCGAACAGGATCCAGCAGCCCCGACAGCGCAAACAAGGCAATAAACTGGGCCATGGAAGGCACGGGATTGAAATTGGAAGACCTTCAATATACTGTGGGAACAGGATACGGCAGGGTTAATGTTCCCTTTGCCAACAGAGCGATAACAGAGATAGCTTGTCATGCGAGGGGAGCGAACTTCATGTACGGTCCAACTATTAGAACCGTTCTTGATATGGGAGGTCAAGACTGCAAGGCCATCCACTGCGATGAGAAAGGCAAGGTAACGGCCTTCCTTATGAACGACAAATGCGCGGCCGGAACAGGCAGGGGAATGGAGGTCTTCGCCGATTTGTTATCAGTATCTATCAACGAGGTTGGCGAGCTTTCGCTGAAGGTGGAAAAAGAACCGGAACCTGTGAGCAGTACCTGTGTTGTGTTCGCCAAGTCCGAAGCCGCCGGGTTGTTAAGAGAGGGCTGGCCCAAGGAAAAAGTGCTTGCCTCATACTGCTCTGCCATGGCCCACAGGGTCGTGACACTCCTTGAGCGTATCGGAATGGAAAAGGAATTCGCAATAACAGGCGGAATCGCGAAGAACATAGGTGTTGTAAACAGGTTGGAAAAAGAGCTGGGCGTAAAAGCCCTTACACCGAAATACGACACACAAATTGCAGGTGCAATTGGCGGTGCCTTGTTCGGTAAGGCTTTAATTGAGAAAAGCAGAAAGAAATAATGATGTGACTGTAAATTCTTATAATGATTTCCAGGAGGCGAGAAATGATCGCGAATTACGGCTACAAGGATGGCTCCGGTGATTTCTTCATAAGTATAGATACAGACCTCTGTGACGGCTGCGGTAAGTGCGTGGAGGTTTGCACGTGGGGTGTGATGGCTGTGGGTGAGGATGAAAACGACCCACTCCGCGAGGAGCCTGTTGCCAGGGTCTCAGAGGAGCACAGGAAGAAGATCAAGTACTCCTGCGCCCAGTGCAAACCGATATCCGGGGAAAGAAATATTCCTTGCATTATTGCGTGTAAACCCAGTGCAATTGATCACTCTTGGTAGACATTTATCTTGCGGGGGTAAATTTATGGGTGAGATTACGCTGAATATTGATGGGCAGGATATAAGAGTAGAAGAAGGCGAGACCATTCTAAGTGCGGCACAAAAAGCCAATATCTATATTCCTGCCCTATGCGCGGATCCGGATCTTAAGCCCATTGGAACGTGTCGCCTATGCCTTGTTGAGATCGAAGGAAAAGAAGAACATCAATTATCCTGCGATTTTTTGGTGCAGGATAAAATGGTTATCAGAACCAACACATCAGAAATAAGGGAGGTTCGAAGGCGCATTATCGAAGTAATAAGAACAGATCATGCCAACGATTGCCAGTTATGCCCAAAAAACGAGAACTGTGAGCTTCAGGATGCCGCAAGGTCCGTGGGAGTTGAGGTTCACAAACCAAATAAATTGGCCTGGCCCTCAGAACCGGACAGAAGTCACGTTTTTTTCAATCTTGATAGGAGCCGTTGCATTCTATGCCAAAGATGCATCAGAACATGTAAGGAGATTCAAGGTGTGGGTGCTTGGGAATTGGTGGGAAACGGATTCTCTCAAAAGGTGGCAGGAATGGGAAATAAACCCATTTCCGAAACTGATTGTGAATCATGTGGCCAGTGTGTTGATCGATGTCCCACGGCAAGCCTACTTCCCAAGGTGTACAAAGTTCCCACTTCCGAAGTTAAGACCATATGTCCATATTGCGGTGTGGGTTGCGGGATTTATCTTGGACTTTACTACGATCAGATTGCCAACGTTCGTGGGGATCCTGAGAATCCGGCAAGCTGCGGAAGATTATGTGTGAAGGGGAGATTCGGTATAGTGGATTTTGTGAACTCATTTGATCGCTTGGATTCACCATTGATAAAAAAGAATGGTGAATTTCAGAGGGTTTCATGGGATGAGGCTCTGGATTTTATAGCATCCAAACTCAAAGGATATAAAGGTGATTCTTTTGCCGCCCTGGCCTCTGCAAAATGCACAAATGAAGAAAATTATCTTTTACAGAAATTCACAAGAGCGGTAATGGGAACAAACAACATTGATCACTGCGCAAGATTATGCCACGCCCCAACTGTAACTGGCCTCTCAAACGCATTTGGAAGCGGGGCCATGACAAATTCAATAGAGGATATAAAATTTGCAAAGTGCATCTTAGCAATAGGAACCAATACCACGGAGACCCATCCTGTAATAGGGATCGGTATTAGAAAATATATACGCACTGGAATAAAACTTATCGTGGCCAATCCAAGAAAGATTTCTTTGTGTAAAAATGCAGATGTATGGCTTTCGCAAAAACCTGGGTCTGATGTTGCTCTATTGAATGGTATGGCAAAGGTAATTCTTGAAGAGAAGTCACATGATCAAGAATTCATAGAGAATCGATGTGAGAATTTTGATGCTTTTAAAAAATCGCTCTCTGAATTTGATTTGGACTCCGTTGAAAAGATAACTGGCATTCCAAAGAAGGATATTATCAAGGCAGCAAAGATGTATGCAGAAAATTCTCCGGCCTCCATTCTTTATGCAATGGGAATTACCCAGCATTCCCACGGAACCGATAATGTCCAGGCTATTGCAAATCTTGCAATGTTAACAGGAAATATTGGCAAGCCAGGAGCCGGTGTGAACCCATTACGTGGGCACAACAATGTTCAGGGAGCATGTGATATGGGTGGACTTCCAGATGTTTTTTCTGGTTACCAAAAAGTAAGCGATAATTCAGCGCAAAAAAAGTTTGAAGAAGCATGGAAAGTGGCTCTTTCAAATAAGCCTGGCCTGACAATGGTTGAGATGTTCAATGAATGCGGAAATTCCATTAAGGCAATGTACATTATGGGTGAAAATCCCATGCTATCAGAACCTGATATAAACCATGTAAAAGAGTCCTTGGAAAAATTGGAATTTCTAGTTGTCCAGGATATATTTATGTCAGAAACCGCCGAACTTGCAGAGGTTGTATTACCTGCAACGAGTTTTGCTGAAAAGGATGGAACATTCACCAATACAGAGCGGCGGGTACAGAGAATAAGGCAGGCAATGGAACCCATTGGACAAAGCAAGCCAGACTGGAAAATCATTTCAGAGATAGCAAATAAGATGGATGGTAATTTCAATTATAGGTCTCCACGGGAAATTATGTACGAGATTGCCGGCCTTACGCCTATATACGGCGGTATAACTTATGAGAGAATTGAAGATGCTGGTTTGCAGTGGCCATGCCCAGATGTAAACCACCCGGGAACACCTATTCTTCATATGGATACTTTTACCAGAGGAAATGGACGTTTTGAGCCAATATCTTTTAGACCCTCTTTAGAGCAACCTGACTCAGAATATCCGTTTATACTCACAACCGGAAGATCACTTTATCATTTTCATACTGGCACCATGACAAGAAAGGTGTCTGGATTAAGAGAACTTAAAAACGAGGAAACTGTGGAGATAAATCCGGAAGATGCAGAAGCAATAGGCCTAAAACAAGGTGAGCCAGTTAAGGTTAAATCGAGACGGGGAGAAGTTGTAGGTCGGGTAAAGATAAATGAAGGGATACAAAAAGGTATTGTATTCATGACTTTTCATTTTTCAGAAAGTCCTACCAATAAATTGACCAATTCTAAGCTCGTTGACGACTCAAAAATTCCTGAGCTAAAAGTGTGTGCAGTTAGAATCGAACATGCCGGTGAGGATGAAATAGAAAGCCCCTCTTCAGGTGATGATCTGGACGACCTCTTCGATTGAGGTGATCGGATGGGAAAGAAAGAGGATGAACTAAAAAAAGAAGGCTGGGAAAAACAGTTCACATACGACGAGCCCAGATTAAGTGAGGCTGTGGAGATTTATAAGTCTCTTGGTTTCGAGGTTCATCTGGAATCTCCATCGGAAGAAGAGGTTGCGGGAGACTGCGGTGTGTGCTATGAAGGTGCTCTTGAAAAGTACAAAACAATTTACACGAGAAAGAAAACTAAAACTTTTTGAGGCTCGCTTTTATAAAAATTGAAGAGCCGACGGGGAGATTCGAACCCGCCTTTTTCTTTGGGGTAAAAATCTCCGCCGGCTCGGGTTCGCAAAGAAAAACCTGGGGGAAAAAGAAACTCACCCTCACATGCTCGATTTTTACATGAACCTGCTCGGCCCACTTTAATATTAAATTGAAGAGCCGACGGGGAGATTCGGACTCCCGACCTGCTGATCTCTTCCCCTCGACCTTTCTTTCCTGTGGAACTTTTTCAAAGGGCCGAGCATCCCACGGATGCGAGGAAACAAGGTGTTGCGAAGCAACACAAGGGTCATTCATGACCCAGGTTTCCGTTGACGCTTTTTCAAAGGGTCAAGGGTTACAAGTCAGCCGCTCTACCGGGCTAAGCTACGTCGGCCTATGCATTTATTGTTAGTAGGTTAGAACGGGCAAGTGGGGACTGAAGGTCACCACGGGACCGGACTAAGCTACGTCGGCTTTTGGTTGTGATTCTTTTATTAACATAAAGCCAGATTTTTTGGTTAAATATTTTTCCCTCTTATAATATACGTAGTAAATAAATCTTCCCCCCGCATTTTTTTTATCATCGTAAAATAATCGTAAAACACCTGTTTAAAGCCAATAACGAAAGGTTTAAGAGGTAAAAGGATATTGATGATGCCGAGGTGAATACCCATGGTAGTAAGGAAATCTAAGGTAAAGGAGCTTGTTGGTGCAGACTTTCGAGTATCAGCAGATTTCTATGATGCATTGAATGAACACGTCCAGGAGACTTTAAAACTGGCAAAACAGAGAGCAAAAATGAACGACAGAAAGACACTGAGACCACATGATATCTAAACGGGGGAGTAATTTCTCCTACTTCTTTTTTTTATAATTTTTTTAATCATTTTTCTTTTTTTCAAATCAACCTTATTGTGTTCAAGTTATCATAACCTTTTTATGGGCCCAATCTTTTATCTGAG
>CP070739.1:1493669-1500536 GCA_020347705.1 Methanomassiliicoccales archaeon
CACTCACATTCATCGGCAATGTTACTGTAACAAAAACAGCAGTAATCATTGCAGCACAAACTACTATACTCGATAATCTTCCTACCATCTTTAATACCCCCTTTCAGGTAATCGAATTAGAGATATTTAAATATTTCATCTTTGGCTTCCAAAGTCTACGATTTTACTTAACTCGTTCATGTGTTTAATAGTGTCTTAGTAAGAAACTTGATCCCTCCTTTTGAATCCTCAAAGTCATAGATGCCTGTTTGAAAATAATACACCAGCACTTCCAACCACAACCTTTATGCTATTTCATACTATTGCCCAGCCCGTATCAAGATTAGGTGGGAGAGTAAGATGTACGAAGTTAGATTTCACGGTAGAGGAGGCCAAGGTGCTGTAACTGCCGCCAACATTCTTGCAATAGCTGCATTTAAAGAAGGCAAGGATGTCCAGGCCTTTCCAATGTTCGGAGTGGAAAGAAGGGGCGCGCCTGTTCAAGCCTTCACACGAATGGACGAAAAACCCATAGACATCAAGACCCAGATATACGAGCCTGATTGTGTGGTCGTGTTGGACCCGACACTACTTGAGGTCGTGGATGTGGCAAAGGGTCTGAAGCCCGGCGGAAAGGTGATTTTAAATTCCATGAAGGAGCCTGGTGAATTCGATTTTGGCGATGCACAGATTTTCACGGTGGACGCAACCACCGTTGCGGTGGACAACCATCTGGGCTCGAGAACGAATCCTATTGTGAACACGGCCGTTTTAGGGGCCTACTCAAGGGTCGTGGGCAATGTGGGCATGGAAGCGATCTCGGAGGCGATAAGGGAGAATGCTCCAATAAAGCCCGATGAGAACGTAAAGGCAGCATCCGATGCCAACCAGAAGACCAAGGGGGTGTGAGAAAATGGCAAAGGTAACCGTGGGAGCTGTGAACCCGGAACCAGGGAGTTCAAAGAAATACGAGACAGGCAGTTGGAGAACCCTAAGGCCAGTGATAGATTTTGAAAAGTGTACGAAAAAGTGCTTTTTCTGCTACGAGTTCTGCCCTGATTCGTCAGTGGAAAAGACGGAGGACGGGCCGACGATCAACTACATATATTGCAAGGGTTGCGGAATCTGCGCCTATGAATGCCCAAAAGAAGCGATAGAGCTTGTACCGGAGGAGAAGTGATCTTATGAAGACGGTAATCAAAGGCAACATGGCAACTGCGCTGGGAGCAAAATTGAGCAGGGCCGAAGTGATACCTGCCTACCCAATCACACCTTCCACGCTGTTTCCTGAAAAGATTTCCGAGTATGTTGCGGACGGAGAGATGGACTGTGAGTTCATCTTGGTGGAAAGCGAGCATTCCGCAATGAGCGCCTGCATCGGTGCAAGTGCAACTGGGGCTAGAACATGCACCTCAACGGCCTCACAGGGTCTTGCCCTCATGCATGAGATGCTGTTTATAGCAGCGGGAATGAGGCTGCCCATAGTCGTGGCAGTGGGGAACAGAGCCTTATCGGCGCCCATCAACATATGGTGCGATCATCAGGACACGATATCCGAGAGGGATACCGGATGGATGCAGTTTTACGCCGAGAAGAACCAGGAGGCCTTGGATCTCATGATAATGGCCTTCAAGATCGGGGAAGATAAGAGGGTTCTTTTGCCGGCCTTGGTGGGCCTTGATGCCTTCGTGCTCACCCATACAATGGAGGCAGTGGATGTTCCTGATCAGGAGGTAGTGGATAAGTTCCTGCCGCCCTATAAGCCGCCTTACGGTGTTCTCGACCCGTCAAAGCCAATGACCTTCGGCTCATTCGGCACGCCAGACTATTATATGGAGTTCAAGTACGTCCAGACCAAGGCCCTCGAGGACTCTGAGAAGGTCATAGACGAGGTCTTCGCCCAGTTCAAAGAGACCTTTGGAAGGGAGTATAAGAAACTCAAAGAGTATAGAACAGAGGATGCTGACATCATACTGGTGACCATGGGCTCCATGAGCGGAACGGCCCGGGCCGCCGTGGATAAGATGCGAGAAGAGGGAAAGAAGGTGGGCTGCGCAAAGATGACGGTCTACAGGCCCTTTCCTGCAAAGGAGCTTTTGGAGTTGACGAAAAATACCAAGGTGCTGGCCATCGTGGACAGGGACATCTCACCAGGATTCGGAGGGGCCGTTTTCGGTGAGGCGGCAACCCAGTACGTGAACGCATCTCACAAACCGATTTTGATGAACTTCATCGTGGGTCTTGGAGGAAGGGACATCACGATTTCCGATTTCGAGACCATGGTCCAGAAGGCCGAATCCGCCATAAAGACGGGCAAGCCGGAAAATATGGTGGAATGGATCAATATCAAGGAGGAGAACCTGTAGGTGATCATCATGACTGAGCAAGGAAATACAAAGGAAATGTTCGCACCAGGTCATAGGGGCTGCGCAGGATGTGGCGAGGCCGTTGCCGTGAGACAGGTGTTAAACGAAGCAGGGCCAAATACCATCGTGACCGAGGTCACAGGCTGTCTTGAGGTCATGACAACAGGTTATCCTCAGACGGCCTGGGAAATTCCATGGATTCATGCGGCCTTTGAGAACGCGGCCGCGGTGGCCTCGGGAGTGGACGCTGCTTTGATCGCCAAGAAAAAGAGAAAGGGTGTGAACATCCTGGCCTTTGGAGGTGACGGCGGAACTTTCGATATCGGTTTTCAGGCATTGTCAGGTATGTTGGAGAGGGGGCATAACGTGAAATACGTATGCTTCGACAACGAGGCGTACATGAACACTGGCATACAGCGCTGCTCCTCCACTCCGTACGGAGCTTCCACAACGACTTCTCCTTCCGGAAAATGTAGTATAGGGGAGAGCAGGCCAAAAAAGCCTATTGGGGCCATTTGCGCGGCACACGACATACCCTACACCGCAACTGCGACCATGGCCTATCCCAAGGACCTGACCAAGAAGGTGAGGAAGGCCTTGGACATAGAGGGCCCGTGCTTCCTCCATATATTTGCTCCGTGTCCCACTGGTTGGGGATATGCAAGCGAAAGGACAGTGGAGATCGCAAAGCTCGCCGTGCAGACCGGAGTGTTCGTTCTCTGGGAGCTCGAAGGAAGCGATTTTGCCAACATCAACGTCACCAAGAAGCCCAAAAAGAGGAAGCCTGTTATAGAATACCTGAAGGTCCAGAGAAGGTTCAAGCATCTTTTAAACAAGCCCGAGGAGATCGAGAAAATCCAAAAAGAAGTGGACGAGAAGTGCAAGAAATACGGGTTTTAAAGCTCATTCTAAAGAGATAGCAGCTTGGTACTATAAAATGATGGACATGGCTGGGATTACCTAAAGCAGTCAATCCTGCTTAGGTTTTTCGGTTTTTATATCTTCACGCCATAGCCAATTCCACAGTCTCAACCAAGCATCTTCTTGCAAATAATTGCCCCCCTTGCTCTTTTAACTATTAAATATACATATATATAAGTATTTCGCGGGTCATTTGTGTCAATTGAACGATTATTTTGAAAAATATAGAACATTGTTTCCTATAAATCACAAATAATGGAAACATTTATTAATTCGAAGGATATTTTATATAACATTGGCGTTCATTGGCTTAAAAGTTTAAGGAGATTGAATCAATGTTTGAGCTAGACGAAACAGATCAAAGGATATTGGGTATGCTTAATAGGGACGCAAGATTGAGTTTCAGGCATATATCACGGGAATTGAATATATCCCTGACAAAGGTGAGAAGCAGGGTAAAAAGAATGGAAAGGGAAGGGGTGATCAAAGGCTACATTCCCGTAATCGATCCTGAAGTGCTGGGATACGATATGCTGGTTGTCATCGGTCTGGATATCTCCAAGGCAAAAACATTGGAGATACAGGAGAAAATCGCAAAGGACCCTCATGCGTTCGCGGTCTTCAACACCATTGGCCAATGGGATTCAGTGCTAATAGCGAGATTCAAAAGCAGGGTGGATCTGGATGAGTTCATAAGAAAGGTATTGAGCATGAAAGGCGTGGACAAGACCTACACCCAATTGGTGCTGAACATCATGAAGGATGAGAAAAGGATGCTGTTGTATTGATTCAAGGGCCACCTGAAACCGGGCTAAAGGTCTTGATTTGATATCCGACTCAAAGGGCCTTGAACCTATTTCCCACCTGCTCGACCTTGCCCGATTCCATTAACTGCGCAAGATGTTTTTCTATCATTTTCTGCTCGAACCATGCGAAGGCCTTGTACCTCTTTTGTTCCTTTTTATATATGATATTTTCAGCTTCCAATGCCTGGAGGGTCATCTCCTTTTCAAGAAGTCCGAGAATGCGCTCTTCTCTCTCGAATATTATGCTCAGGTATTCCTCTAGGGCCTGCTGGACATTGTCTCTTATGGGCATCATATGTGATGTGGCTATCACATCAATCTCGAATTCAGAGAGCATTTTTATGGATTCTATGAAGTCGTTCAGATCGGCATTGGGGTTCCCATACCAGGGTCCGAATGCTGTGAGGTCCAAATCCGAGGAGAACATGAGCCTTCTTTCGGGCTCGTAAAAGCAGCAGTGCCCAGGTGAATGGCCAGGGGTGTGGACGGCCTGCCACTGGGTGGTACCGAATCTGAAAAGCTCTGTATGTGAAAAAGTCCTTGTGGGAGATGAGACATGGAAACTGAAATGTTCATGGAACCAGGAAAGCCACTCGTATTCTATGGTTGTATCATGAATACCTGCAAACCGTTTGTAGCTGTCAAAGGAGCTCGTAACCCCTGCCTCCTCCTCCACAACCCACAACTTCCCGAAAAGGTGGTTTCCTAGGATATGATCGATATGGTAATGGGAATTGATGAGGATATCCACATGATCCTTAAGTGGATGCAGGATCTCCTCTCCTGCTCCCGCGTCGATTAAAACCACCTCCTCGTCCAATATCAGCAGGGAGTTTGAGTACGGAAAGGTCCCGAGATTGTTGCCTATTATAAGATGAACGTCCTCATCCAGCTGCCTCGTATCGAGCCTGTCCAGGACCTCTTTCAATCCGTTTTTTCCCTGCATGGAAGTCTTTTGAGACATTGAGGATTTGGCTATATAAATGCTTTGAGACAAAAGTGGGATCAATGGATGTGATAAAACCCTTAAATACCCTTTTTTCCTTCATGCATACAACAAGGTGAGCTTATGGATGTCATGGATGTCGCGGCTTTCTTAAAAGAGGATATCAAAGATTCAGATATCACCTCAGAGGCCCTGCTTTCCGAGGAAAGGGCCAAGGCAAGGATCATAGCAAAAGAGGACTGCGTACTCGCGGGTCTTTCGGAGGCTCTCAAGGTGTTCGAACACCTGAGCTTGGAGGTAAAATCCGAGATTGCTGACGGTAACCAGGCCTTAAAAGGTGATACCATATTGACGATTGAAGGCAGGGCAAAGGATATACTGGCCGGGGAGCGGCTCGCACTGAACTTCCTTGGGAGAATGAGCGGTATAGCAACCGAGACCAGGAAACTGGTGGACAAATGCCGAAGGATCAATCCGAATGTGCAGATCGCCGCAACAAGGAAAACCACCCCAGGTTTCAGGGTATTCGAGAAAAAGGCCGTAATATTGGGGGGAGGGTACCCCCACAGGTTCTGTCTTGATGATGCATTTCTTATTAAGGACAACCACCTGAAGCTCGTTCCGTCAATAGAGGAGGCCTTAAACCGCGCCAAAAGCTCTGAGCCTGCCCGCCAAGGAAAGAAGGTGGAAATCGAGGTGGAAAACCTCGGCGATGCCCTAAAGGCCGCCTCGGCAGGTGCCGACATAGTGATGCTGGATAACATGGCTCCAGAGGAGGTAAAAAAGGCGTATCTGGCCGTTAAAGAGGCCAAATCCCATATCGTGGTCGAGGTATCGGGAGGGGTGACACCCCATAACATAGAGGAATACGCCGAATCCGCGGATATGATCTCTCTAGGCTTTCTTACCCACTCAGTTTCGGCCGTGGATTTTTCTTTGGAAATAACCGAACTTTTGGATGAAAATTAAGAGTAAAATAAATGGCCGGATGCGATGTCTACACTATCTTGGATATTACAAGTTCTCCGAGTTCGTAGAAGGCCTTTTCCACGTTCTCGCCCGTTCTGGCACTGGTGAAATAGTATTGAGATTCGTATTTTTTGGCCAGGCTCCTCAACATATCTTCATCCACTTCTTGTTTATCTAAAAGATCGCATTTGTTGGCTAGAAATATCATAGGGACATCGCCCACGGCATTGCGCAGTGATTTGATCCATTCCTCCAGGGCCGGAAGCGTATCGGCCCTGGTGGAGTCGCAGACGGCCAGGCTTCCTGCCGCACCGTAGAAGTACGAATCGGCCAAAAGGGTGCGAAACGTGGCCTGACCCATGATGTCCCAGATCAGCATGGTGAGGTGAACTTTGAGGTCCTTTTCCGGGTATTCGATGTTGATGGCCTTTTTGCTCACCTTGGTGCCCAGGGTCCTCAGGTACTTGTCGTCGAACATGTCCAGGATGAACCTCTTGACGAGACTGGTTTTGCCCACTTCACCGGTTCCGATGAGGCAAATCTTCTTGATGATTTCAGTGTCCTTGGCCATACGACCCCTCGTGACTCATCTGGTATTAATAGTCAACTGGCTAAATAAAATTGTACTACATAAAATTATCCATGATTCGCGAAGGGAAATCAGAACCAAGAAATAAAAAAAATCAAAGGGTCCTGTTGATGTGGAATTTCAAATATGATTCTAAAATAGAATCGATTCCTGAAATATAGTTATTTCATAGTATATTAATATACTACATATATAACTAAATTATACAATTATCCGTGAAAAACCCAGGAAAAGAACAGGGAAAAGAGGTACTTTTCTTGGGGATTTTTTAAGATCTGTGGTATTATTTAA
>CP070739.1:1500636-1503287 GCA_020347705.1 Methanomassiliicoccales archaeon
ATCCTCGCCCTGCGATGAGCTCCAAACATCCTCGACGGCCTTTTCGAGGTCAGATTGAGTGCTCACATCGAAAACCGTGGCAAATACACCGGCCTTGGAGCTTTGTGAAGTGTCCTCTGCCAAGCAGGACGACCTTGCGATTACAGGAACATGCCATTTAGGAAATTCCCTTGCCAGTTCATTCAGCAAAGACTCGGTTATTTTTCGATCTGGAGACTCCTGATAGGAATTGGTTGTGACAACCGAGCATGGTGGAACTTTAGTTCCCAGCGCCATCAACTTCTGAAGGTTGAAGGCCTTGGTCCCAATCAGCTCCCTCCCCCACCGGCTGTCCTTATCCACCCGAACGATGTAGCTCAAGGTCTTCTCCTCCCCTTTCTTTTCTGGAAGTCGACGAGGGCCTTTACCTTGTTAATGGGATTGGCATTGCGGGTATGGTGCTCCAAAAGTCCATATCCAATCTCGTTGTCATACTCCATCTTCGCAATGGTCTCGTATATGATACAGTTGGTCATTGGGATTGGAACTGAGCAAATCACTTCACATCTTACCTTGTGCTTACCCCCTTTCTCATCGACAAAATATATCTCGCACCCAGTAGGCTCCCTTTTATCACGGGCGAATCGCCCTTTTATCTTGCTTGAAATGATTTTCAGGTTCCTTTCCGAGGCAAAGATGTAGCCGGTGTGGAATTTATTTCCGCGGGAAGTGCCTTTCCAGAGATTGAATGCTCTTTCCTTTCCAAAGGTACAGGAAAAGAGCCAGTAGCTGTCAACACCTGACCAGTCTCTTATTCCCCAGGAATGGTCCCTGTGCCCGAAAGATGGCCCAAAGTCCATCTTCTCTCCGTTTAATGTGATCTCACCCTCAAATTGACCGGCCTGCTCGATGTGTTGAGAAAAAAGCCTGCCGAAATTTCCTGTCTTTTCTTCCTTTCTATCCTTAATATACGAAAAATATTCATTTACAGGTCTGAATAGAACATTCATCGAGCATTTTTTTGATCTATATCGTAATCGCCAGTCGATTCCTTCTACTTGATAGGTCAACTCCCTGATGCGGAAGTTGTCGGTTTCGTGCAAACGTATTTCACTTGTAACAAACAGTTTTGAGAAAGCTATCCTTCCTTTATGCAAGAATATCAAAAAACCTGAACATCTTCCTCTGTTGGGCAGTATCCCTATGGTGGTAATCAGGCTCAGTTTTTTCCTGTTATCAGTTGCATTGAAATAGTAACTTTCACGCCAGTTTTTATCCTGATATATCTCTTTTTTGCCGCGCTTTTGTTTAAGAAGATGTGAAAGCTCCTCGATTTCGATATAGCCTAGTTTTGATCCCAAGACCCTATCTTCCATTGGCTTCATAATGCGTGTAGCGGCTAATAATATTTGTTTTATCTAGTATGACAACCCATGCAGCGACATCAAGTTTCACACTCCTCCCCCAGGGATAACTATATATAATCCTCCAATTTCATATACGGGCGATGAAGAACATCATGATCAAGGGGGCCAGGGAACACAACCTCAGGAACATCAACGTAGAGTTTCCCAGGGACAAATTCATTGTGATCACCGGGGTTTCTGGCTCTGGAAAATCCACGTTGGCCTTCGATACTTTGTATGCAGAAGGGCAAAGAAGGTATGTGGAATCGCTCTCGGCCTATGCAAGGCAGTTTCTGGCCCTGATGCACAAGCCTGATGTGGACAGCATCGAGGGGCTGTCTCCGGCCATTTCCATTGAACAGAAAACCACCAGCAAGAACCCAAGAAGTACAGTTGGTACGGTAACCGAGATCTACGACTACCTGAGATTGCTCTATGCCAGAATCGGCACACCACATTGCCCAAAACATAAAATAAAAATCGAGGTGCAGTCCCCTGAGAAGATAGCCCAGAGGATCAGGGAGGATATCAGCGGTCAGGCAATTGTACTTGCCCCCGTGGTCAGGCAGAAGAAGGGCACCTATGAGAAACTGGTTGCTGATCTTAACAAGGAAGGATATACCAGGATTCGGGTGGACAAGAAAATCCAGAGAACCGACGAGGAAGTCAAGCTCGAGAGGTACAAAAAACACGATATCGAGATCGTGATAGACAGGCTTTACACCAAGGACCACTCACGGTTGGCAGAGGCAGTGGAAAACGCATTGCTGAAGTCCGAAGGATTGGTCATAGTACTTGATGAGAAGGAAAAAGAGCACATTTACTCCGCGAAGATGGCCTGTCCAAAATGCGGTATCGCCTTCGAAGAACTGCAGCCTCGGATGTTCTCCTTCAACAGCCCCTTCGGGGCCTGCGAGGAGTGCCACGGATTGGGTATCAAGATGGAATTCGATCCCGATCTCATAATTCCTGACAAGAGCATGAGCGTAGCCGACGGAGCCATCGCAATTTACAGGAGCGCAATCGACGGCTGGAGAGGACATTTTGTGGGGGCATTGGCCAAGCATTATGGTTTCGATCTGTTGGCTCCTGTATCCGAGATGAGCGAGGAAGCGTATGATGCTTTAATGTACGGCTCAGAGGTGAAGATAAAATTCGATCTGAGCATGAGAAACGGGGATACCAGATGGTCGCATAAAGGATACTGGGAAGGGCTTTTACCCCAAACCGAAAGGCTGTACCATCAGACAGAATCGGATTACAGAA
>CP070739.1:1503387-1506217 GCA_020347705.1 Methanomassiliicoccales archaeon
CAGGGACTGGGCGCAGTCGGGCACAACGTTGTCGAACAACTCCACGCCCTGGAAGCGAAAATGGTGGTCGCAGATATCGATGCAGGCAAGGTTAGGGCTATGGTTGACAGTTACGGTGTAGAGAAGGTCGATCCCGATGTCATCTACGATGCAGAATGCGAGGTCTTTTGCCCTTGCGCCTTAGGGGCCATCATTAATTCTGATACCCTTGAGCGGTTGAAATGTAAGATTGTCTGCGGCAGTGCCAACAACCAACTCAAAGCGGAGCGTCACGGAGAACTCTTGGAACAGAAAGGCATCGTCTATGCGCCGGATTATATCGCCAATGCGGGTGGTACCATTTATGATACCGATCGTTTGGGGGTTGGCGGGGTGAGCCATGAGCGAGGCAAGCAAAAGGTCTCCCGAATCTATCAGAACATGGAGCGTGTCTTCGAGATTGCCGATCGGGATAAGATCCCGACTTATCTCGCAGCCGATCGCATGGCCGAGGAAAGGATCAGGCAAATTTCTGAGGTCAAAAAATATGTGGATGATCTAAGACCGTAGTACACGAATTTTTGGGTACACTAATGAAACTATACGATGCAAAAAAGTGTATTTTTTAAATGCAATCCAGAGTTAAAACAATCCTTGAACAGTATTTATAGTTTCAATATGGGAAGCAAAAACTGCGTGTTCGTGTTCTTATGATTGGCGTTGGAGACGCCGGCTTAAAAATCTCCGATGGATGATTTACGAGGACAAATTGAATTCATCGTCAACCAGGGGATTTTATGTGTTTCCTAAGATTATCCTCAAATTTATAACTCAGTCGAGTATTCGCAAACAATCTATCAAACACCTGTCAAGTTAATGAAAAGCGAAAAAAGAAGTGATTTAAAGAAATTTTATGATTTCATAAGATAACCGATGTTTTTCAAACCTTTACAGCCCTTTTCCAAATGAAAGAGCGATAAGCTTGATTTGACTTGACTAAATTCAGAAAAGATAAGATTAATATACTTATATGCGGGAGTTCATAACTAATTATTGTCTTCAGATACCCCAAATTGAGGATCCAAGTTTGGTATATTCTAGAGACCTTAAGGAAGGCTAATCGACTAGATATCAAGCAGAAAGGGGGTGGTAAAGATATAACAGTAGAAATCGCTTGAAAAAACCTAATGTAGATGAAAGGAGGGCGAAATGGATACTAAGAAAAGATATTTAATGATTCTCTTGTCCATGGTGCTGGGGGCATTGTTAGTTTTCGGATCCAACATTCAAGCTCAGGGAGAAGAACTTGCTGCAGAGCAGGTGCTGAATATCTCCCTCGAAACAGGAGATCTCCAAACTGCAGATCCTCATTATGCATCTGGCACTCAGGACCGGGTCATAGTTGACATGGTCTTTAATTCCTTAATCCGCTATAAGCACGGTGCTTTCCCAGAAATCGAGCCAGATTTGGCCACGGCAATACCTAAGCCGGAGATGGTTGATGGAAAGCAAGTGTGGAAATTCCAACTTCGAAGAGGCATAATGACTCACCCTTTTTCCGGTTATCCAAATGGATATGAACTTACTTCGGAAGACGTTGTCTATTCTTTGAAGAGAGCAGCAGATCCAGCGCGATCTGCTTGGGCTGGTGAATACCCGGACTGGATACACTTTGAGGCTGTGGATAAGTATACTGTGAAGGTAACCTTAGATAAGCCTCTTTCGCCGACGCTCTTTCTCCCTAAGTTCGTCGATTGGGCTGGTGGTTTTATTGTCCCCAAAAAGGCTATTGAAAAGTTGGGGCCGAGCAAGTTCAAGACCCAGCCGGTGGGTACTGGACCCTTTATCTTTAAAAAGTATTTGCCGAAGGAAAGAGTAGTCTTTGATAGGCATCCCAATTACTTCCGAGGGAAACCTATTTTAGAAAAGGTTAATGCAATATATATAGCAGATGTGAGCGCTGCGGAGATGGGTCTTAAAAAAGGCGAATTGCACGTGGTGATGGGTCCTTCGGAGCAACCCTGGGTGGAAAAGATGGAGGCAGCGGAGGGTATCATTGTGGATGTTTTTCCACCAGGGGAAAACGTCAACATCTATTACAATACAAAAAAACCACCCCTTGACTCGTTAGATGTGAGGAAAGCCATTGCCTACGCCCTTTCACGGAAAGATTTTATAGCCCTTTTCGGTGAGAGGATCGCTACACCAACATACTCCCCAGTACCCTTTCCATTCCAGACTGGTGGGCTAGCTAAAGAGGACCTTGAGAAGGCAGGCATATCTTGGGAGGTAGGACCGCATGATCTAGATTTGAAGAGGGCTAAAGATTTACTCGCCAAAGCCGGTTACCCCAACGGTTTCAAGTTGGAAGTGTACTCATCTCAGCGGGCATACTACTTAAAACCGTTTGAGATTGTTCAGGCGCAGCTGAGAAAGATTGGTATCGATCTCAAAATAAAGGTTGTTGATCACGCGGCTTATCACAGTTTGATAAGAAAAGATGCCAATCCCTTGGTCTTCTATAACGCCTGGAGGGGGAGTGCCGATATTTACCTCACTAACTTTTTCCACTCCACTTCGAGAGTAGTCGTCGGAAAATCTCCCAATACCAACTTTGCCCATAGCGAGATGGTTGATAAGTTGATTGAGAAGGCAAGGTTTGAGAGCGATCCGAAAAAGCAAGAAGTCCTTTGGAAGGAAGCCCACATAGAACTGGCAAAAAATGTCTGTTTCTCAACGTTCTGCCTTATCCAGCTTACAGACGCTCGATCTGTTTCTTTAGATTGGGGAAAACCTCTCAAAGCAGCTAGAGTATATGGGCATATCGATTGGAAAACCAAGATATTGAAAA
>CP070739.1:1506317-1514757 GCA_020347705.1 Methanomassiliicoccales archaeon
CCCTTCTATCTGATGGCCCATGAAAACAATACCGTAAAAGGTGTATTACCGCTTTTTCTCATGAAAAGTATTATTTTCGGGAAAAGGTTGGTCTCCATACCCTTCGGTCCTTACGGAGGAATCTGCGCATCTGAAGAAAAAGCAAAAGAGGCCCTTTTAGCAAAAGCAAAAAGCATTACTATCGATAATAAACTGGATTATCTGGAGTTGAGATTTCCTAACCAGCCCGATGTGGATCTTCCCCAGTACAATCTCTATTATAACATGATATTGGAGTTGGACGATAATCCGGAGGTGGTGTGGACCAAATTCGATAAAAAGGTGAGGAACAGCACACGAAAGGCGGTTAAGTCCGGTTTATCCTTCTCTATGGGCAGGGAGCATTTAAAGGACTTCTATCATCTCTATGCCGTGAATATGCGGGAACTGGGAACACCTGTTCATAAATATGACTTTTTTAAAAATTTACTGGATGAATTTCCTGATAAGGTATATGTCGCTATGGTTCGCCACGAAAATAAGGCCGTAGCAGGGATGGTCCTCCTCACATTCAAAGAAAAAATGATTTCCGGCTGGGCCGCTTCGGACAAACGATACCTGGACATGAACCCAAACAACATGTTATATTGGGATACAATTAAATTCGGCTGCGAAAAAGGCTACAAATCCTTCGATTTCGGAAGAAGTCTAGAGGGCTCGGGCACCTATAAATTTAAAAAGAAATGGGCCACGATTCCCAAAAGGCTTTATTATGTCTATTATCTCAACAAAGCCACTGAAATACCTGAAGTGCATCCTTCCAACCCGAAGTACGAAAAATCCATCCGAAGGTGGCAGAAACTACCATTTTGGGTTACCAAGGTTTTGGGGCCTGCGATAAGAAAAAATATACCGTGATGGCGATGAGCGATTCAAATTGGGATGAACAAAGCCGAACTGCCTGGGAGCGCTACGGGACAGAAGGTTATCCAGTTCAATTCGATGAGGATACCCTGAGCGGTAAACTTCAGAAGAAAGAATTGTTATGGATTCTTTCGCAGATTCCTCAAAAGCGTTTTAAAATCCTGGACGCCGGTTGCGGACCTGGCAGATACTCATTGGAGTTGACCAAAAGGAAAAACGAGGTTGTAGGTTTGGATTTTGCACAGCCCATGCTGAAACAAATCCGAAATAAAACAAAAGAATGTGCTGTATTACAAGGGGACATACAATATTTACCATTCACGGATGAGCGATTCGACATTGTGATAATGGTTAATGTACTTCAGCATTTGAAAACACCCCAGATGAGATTTCTAGCGGTAAAGGAGGCGTTTAGGGTATCAAAGGAATATGTTTTTGTCGATGTGAAGAACAAGCTGAACCCTATTCTTTCCCGCAGATACAAAAATGTGAAGGATGAGTTCATAAGGACCGCATATTCTCACTCAGAAATAAAACAGGCCATAAAAAAATGTAATGGCCGTATCGTGGGAAGCAAGGGGATAGGTTTTCCCATTAAAGGGATCGCACCGTTTATCGTGATCAAGGCCTCAAAATCCCCTCGAGGTGATTCATAGCCGTCAGTTAAGGGAATCGGACAGGTGAAATATCAAATGAAAGTATGCACGGTATCAACATCGTTTCCAAGATACAAAAATGATTATTCAGGATCCTTCGTATTCGATCTGGCCAAGGCGATGGTAGAGCAAGGTGCAGAGATAGACGTGATCACACTTTATTATCCCGGTTCCAAAAAATTTGAGATAATGAATGGAATCCGGGTGCACAGATTCCAGTACTGGTCCCCCTCGAGATATCAAAAACTCGCAACCGAGTCGGGAATTGCGACTGACCTGAAAAGCAATATTATCGCGAGGATTCAGCTTCCTTTTCTATTGCTTTTTTTCCTGTTAAAAACCCATAAAATATCGAAAAGCTGTGATATTATACATGCACATTTCACGCTCTCGGGATTGGCTGCCGTATTTTCACAAAGAATCGGAAGAAAACGCATTATCCTGACCTGCCATGGCAGTGATATAAATTATATACCTGAATCTGGAATGGTACGGACCATTAGCATTCATACATTGGAAAAGGTTAACAAGATAATTACGGTGAGCTACGCGTTGAAAAACAAGATAGTGGATCTTGGAATTTCGCAAGATAAGATAGTAATAATTCCTAACAGTGTGGATACCAAGAGATTTTCGCCGAGAAGAACGAAATCAAATGGTTTTGAGATACTGTGGGCCGGTAGAATGGTGCGGGAGAAGGGATTGGAATACCTGTTTCAGGCCATGATCGAAGTCATCGATAAAATACCTGATGTTAAATTGATACTGATTGGTGACGGCGAGCAAAGAAAATATTTGGAGAAACTAGCAGTCAAAATCGGAATTCGGGACAACCTCCATTTCGTAGGGATAAAAGAGCATTCTGCGATGCCCGACTATATGGCCCAGGCCAAGTTGTTCGTTCTACCCTCCCTGTCGGAAGGGATGCCCCTTACACTACTTGAGGCTATGTCAAGTGGGATACCTATTGTGGCAACAAAGGTGGGCGGTATTCCCGAGGTCGTGAAAAATGGTGAGAATGGAATCCTCGTCCCACCCGGCGATTCGAAAGAGCTCTCAAAGGCAATATTGAGACTCATGGAAAATAAAACTCTATCCGACGAATTAGGAAAAAATGCCCGGAAATTGATAATTGATAAATACAGCCTGGACTCTGCGGCAAGGAAGACGATGAAGGTCTACACTAATTTGAAAACATAAGGTGCTTTGCGTGAAATTGTTGCTTCTTACCCATCAATGGAAACCGTACATGCATCATTCTAAATACACAGCATATATTCGTATCGCTCATTATCTCTCGAAAATGCATGATGTGGATATTTTAACATGGAAAATGGGGAAGATCGATGAGGAGGTGGATCGGGGATTGAATGTTCATCGTATCTACACTCCCCCAACGGATGTTCTTCTTGAACGCAGATTAATGATTTCTTTGGCAGGGTATTTACGCGCTAAAAATTATGATGCTGTTCATGCATTACATTCCATTCCTGGATTTTTCCCGGGTTTTCGATACCCAACCGTGGTAACGGTTCATATCACACGTGATATAGACCCTTCAAATATATGGTTACATTATAAAACATTATTACAGAAAATAATTTTTAAAAAAGCTTCATCCATTATCTGTGTATCAACCAATCTCGTGGAAATATTAAAAGAAAAATATAATGTTTCTGATGCCGTTTACATACCTCTTGGCATTGACATTCACCATTTTCATCCAAAAATCAATGTAAAGGGGTTGAAAGAGCATCTCCTTGAGGGTAAATACGATAATCTCGTGCTGTCAATAGGGATACACGGAACTAAAATTGATACACTTTTGGAGCTGGCGAAAAGAAATCCAAGAACGAAATTCATGGTAATCGGCATTCCAGGCATCCAGCAACTTCCACAAAACATGAAACTCCTTTTCGGGGTATCGGAAGAGGACCTAAGAAGATATTATGCTGCAGCTGATCTGTTCTTTAGACCTCTTCGATTTGCCACCGCAAACTGCACGATACTTGAGGCCATGGCCATGGGGAAACCAATAATAACTGATGGAATACCCGGTGTATTGGACTATCTGAATGATGATAGTGCATATCTTGCTAGACGAGGTAACTATATAGAGCAATTTGAAAGAGCAATAAATGACGAAAACGAGAGAAAGAATAAGGCCCAAATAGCCCGCAGGAGAGCAGAGAAGGAATTTGCATGGGAGATTGTAGCGAACAAGGTTACTGAGGTTTATGAAAATGTGGTGAAGTAATACAAGCCTTCAGATTTAAAGGAGTTGTTTGATTAAGATGAGAGTATTGTTAATATTTCCTCCGGGAGAGAGTTTTGTTAGATATCCGCCCTTGGGTCTCTGCTATATAGCTTCCATACTTGAAAGAGAAAACCATGACGTGAAAATCATCGACGCCTCTTTGGAGCATAAGAATGTAGAAGACATTTTAAAAGAAGTGAATAAATTCAATCCAGAAGTGGTGGGATTAAATACACTAACAAATTTTTACCACTCTTGTAAAGAGATCTCTTTAAATGTCAAAAAAAATTTCCCTGACCTCACAGTTATTGCCGGTGGCCCTCATGTAAGTGTCCTACCTCAGCAAACACTAAAAGATATGGGGGTAGATTATATAGTTGTTGGTGAAGGAGAACTCACTATTTTAGAACTCTTAAAAACTATTGAAAAAGGGAGTGATTTGTCCAAAGTAAATGGTATTGGTTATATTGAAAATGATAAGATCATAATGACATCACAGAGGGAATTTCTTCAAAACTTGGATGAAATACCATTTCCCGCTAGACACCTGCTGAAAATTAAAAAATACAACCGAGCCACCATTGTAAGGCAAAAACCGTACACGACAATACTCTCAAGCAGGGGTTGTCCATTCGATTGTAGTTTTTGTTGTAATGCGGTCCTCTGGGGACGAAAATATAGACTGAGAAGCCCAAAAAATGTAGTAGAAGAAATGGAGGAGGTGCATTCAAAATTTAATATCAAAGAGATATATTTTCCAGATGATCTATTCACAGGAAATAGGAAATGGGTAACTGAGGTATGTAATGAGATAATGAAGACAAAGATAGATTTTACATGGAGATGTCTATGTAGAGTAGATACGGTTAATGAGAAGTTGTTACAATTGATGAATAAAAGTGGTTGTCATACATTGGAATTTGGAGTGGAATCAGGTGATGAGCAAATTATTAAAAATATCAACAAGAAGATAAAGATAAACCAGGTTATAAATGCGTTTTCCATGGCAAAAAAAATAGGATTTGATACGAGGGCTTTTTTCATGATAGGGAATATTGGAGAAACTGAAAAATCGATAAATCGAACCATGTCACTAGCAAAAAGACTCAATCCTGATTACCTTAGTTATTCAATTGCCACACCTTTGCCAGGCACAAAATTCTTTAAAGAAGCCAGAGAAAAGAAACTTATTGTAAACGATGACTGGGAAAACTATGATTATACAAAGGAGGCGGTATCGAAAACAGAAGCACTGTCTTCAGAAGATATCAAATACTGGCAGAATACTGCAACTATGAATTTTTTTGCTAGAAGAGAATATCTATCGGAGAACATTTTAAGAAGAAGTCTGTCAGTTCCCCTGCATAATAGGTACGTTCTTCTTAACCTGTTAAATAAATTTAGACTTTATACTACTTATCGTATACAAAAGATTATCAAATAATAATTAAATACGGTCCCGTATGGATGTAAAGGTTGGGCAAACCATGTCAAATGAAAACTGGAGGTTCTATGACCCACCTAAAAAACTCGATATGAAGAGCTACAAATCATCTATTGATGAGTTTATAAGTATGGCAAGTAAGATCAATAATCTTAAGGCGATATATAGGGCTGGAAGTATCTCAGTTCCGGGCATATCAGATATAGATTTATTTGTTGTTTTTGAGAATAATGCCCAAAAAGTGAACACAATAAATCTTAAAAATCTTTCACCAGCCACTCAACAAGTTGTTGGCCATGATATTGGATACTTGCGAAAGGAGATATTTGAGAAATTCGATTTATTTTTATTCGTTCATGAACCATTGGAATTCCTCTATGGTGTTAAGATAGAATATCAAAACATAAATAAAATTGAAGATAAATCATTGATTAAATCCATTATGATTTTCGAGTGGTTGATACATAAAACGCTTCACTTACAACGATACCAATATGAAAAAAAGATCCCAGTGCGAATTTTATTGAATAAACTTTGGTCTTTTATATATACTTTAAGACTCATGGAGGAAGTTACGAGTAATAAGTTTGGTGAGGATTATATTAAAGATATTTCGGGTCTTCGTACGAATTGGTTTAATTTGAAGGACTCCATGAGAAATGACGACCTTATACGACTTTTGGATTCCGCTGTCGATTTATCATATTTAACAGTTCAAAATCTAGCCAATATAATAAATGGTAATCCTAAATGGCTGGAAGATCACAATATTAATGGTATAAAATCCGATAAATTTATGACAAATAACCTTCGTGACACAATAGTATATAGGAGTCCATCATTTATACTGATATTTACCGATAGACAATGGGACGATAAAACCGTATACGATATCTATGCCTCTACATATTCGAGATTCAAGATTCCATCTATTGTTCTTCCGAGAGTATTATTCCCTTTTTTGTTATATTTAACAGAAGTGAAGGGTTTTCTCAGTAATAAAATTAAAAACGGATTGTTGATCCCTGAGAATGTTGAGTCTAAAGTAATAAAATCAGAAATTGCCTATGAAAGGGCCAGATTATTAAACAGGTATTATTCGTGGATTAAAAGAAATAGATTTCATTGGACACTGCTTACATACGGACAACCACCAAATAATTTATATTCAGTTCCTGGAAATGTAATAACGAGGTTCTTAACTCCTCAAATATTGTCTAAAATCTCCCATCTGAGCCCATCGGCAAGTTCGAATGATAGATGAACGTGTTGTTTGATTAGCGACTTAGGAGGCATTTTCACACTGTTCGAGGCAATTGTTCTTCCCAGCCTTATAAGACTTGCATCCATTAAGTCTATGTTCGATCTTCTAAGTTCATGGGGATAAAACCTAAGGATGTTTTTAACCTTCCAATTTTTTCTGTATTTACTTGCCATATCAATGCATTTCCAGTTAAAATTTGAATATTCGTTTTTCACCTTAAAAAATGTATATTTTTTATACATATGGACGCCTTTTGCTTGAAGAAAATATGTGGGTAATAACATCATGTTGGAAAGGTGTTGTTTCCAACGATATCCACTTGTTGGATATTTTGAATATTGTACTCTATATTGCAATCTACGTACATCGATGAGTAACATCCTAATACGGTCAATTTCATCATCTCTTTTATATACGGTAATATTGTCTGTATCATATAACATGTTTTTACCATATTCAAACAAAATAAGAGGGCAAAAAAATTCTGGATAATAGCCCAAATCCGCATCTGTAAAGATGCCAAATCCATGATGTTGTAGGGGATCAACCCGATATACCTCATAGGATAAATTTCTGATTTGATTGGAAATTTTTTTAAGTGTATATAAATCCTTGAAGCAATCAGATTTTAAAATGATAATTATATCTAGATCACTGTAATCTCTGATAAAATCTTCAGTTGCGTAACTTCCATGTAAAATTGCAGAATGTATATAATTTTTTAACTTCCCATTCAACTCCTTTATTATATTATTTATAATCTTATATTCATATTCATTTTTATTAGAATAATTTTGCACAGGGTTTAATGGCATCTTGATTTTTGTCTTTTTAGTTGCATATTCATCGATAATGTTAGTAAAATCCTTGTACATCCATACACTTTTTTTATAACAGTCATCACCAATTGAAGAATTATATGATTCCATGAGCTCGTTTTTATCGTAAGATAGGACACGATCATATAGATATTTTCTTAACGATAGATATTGATAAAACAAGTTGTCAAGATGTGGTAATGTAATTTGTCTGATCCCGAATGAGACTCCATGGGTTATCAGTACCGAGATATATGAATTTAATATCAGCTGAAGTGTATCAATAATATATTTTCTATCCGGGGCAAAAGAAAAATAATTTTTTGTTTTTTTTGTATTTTCATATTCATAAATAAATGCAATTCTATCTATATAGGGTAAATATCGATGTTCCCTATCTTCGAGGATTACCTCCTTCGAAAATAAAGGAGAAATTGTCTTCATTACAAGTCACCATAAGGATTTACGAAGTTGTATAGATGACATTGCTTTTAAATATATTGTAGCAATTTTAAGATTAACATAGAGTGTGATCAGCTCATCATTTATTGATGATAGATACTTAAAATTTTATTTTTTTCTTGGGCATAAACTAGAAAATTAGGAAATAGGAAAATAAAATAAGAAATGTTAGGTAAATCTCCTCAATACTCTTTTAATAAAATCAAGATTGATTTGTAATTTATTTTCAATGGAATTAATTATCATCATATCCTCCCGGTCAAAACTTTTTGTGAACAAAATAGATAATGAATATATCACTAGAAAGAAAATGAAAAGCATCGGTATCATCCAAATAGAAACGGTTCCTATTAGATATTTTGCTAGGATATAAACGGGAATTATAGCTAAAATGGATGCTATAATGGGTTTTAGGTAATTTCTAGTAAAAGGGTTTATTCTATATTTTTTATGGCATTTTAGCGATATCAATATATTCACCAATATTAAAGATAATGTTGTAGCAATTGCAGCGCCTATCATTCCCATCCAGAAGATCAAGGTAATGTTTAAAATAATATTTACCACACTACTTACAATCGATGACCACATTAAAAATTTGGTTTCACCCAAGGATAATAAGGTTGAGCTGTTCAA
>CP070739.1:1514857-1521018 GCA_020347705.1 Methanomassiliicoccales archaeon
AGAATATCGTCTATGTCCCTCGCAGCTCCGTCTATGACGACCCCTGCAATACCCTTCTTCTTACAGCTCCATGATGCCAGCTCACCCCATATCGCATTATGCCCTCCTCCAGCGTCGATGACTATTACTTCCCCTTTACGACATTTTTCTATTGCCTCAACAGGTTTTGCCCAATCGCCATCTAAGGTTTTAACGGTGACGGCCCTGCCTGCCATTTTTGTGCCGTGATTCAGTCGTGGAATGATCCCTTCCATGGCACCTTTTGTATGCATAGCATCTGCGATATTTGGCGTCGAAACTTTGTTAAAGGCCTCATGCAGTTCTTCTTGACTGTACTTTTGAAAAAGCTCTGAAGGAACACTTTTTCCCTCTATTATCGCCTCTTTTATTATGCGTGTGGCCTCTTTCACATCCGGAGATTTTATAATGGCACTACCGATGATTATTATCGATGCCCCAGCAGATACAACCTCGGGTGCCGTTTCCGAGTTCAGTCCGCCTGCGGCTGCGATGGGCGTATTCACCTCCCGGGCGACTTCACTTAATTCATCGAGGGACTTTATCTTCCTCATTTGCTGATCTATGCCCACGTGAAGGCATACATAATCTGCACCCAATTGCTCAACCTCTTTTGCCCTTGCTGTGGGATTGATTGTTCGTAATAAATCCACCATGATCTTGGAACCGTATCTCCTTCCAGCTTTCACGGCCTCGGTTATTGTGGAGTCGTCCGCAAGACCCATTATGCAGACCACATCCGCTCCCGCCTTTGAGGCCATTTCCACCTCTATCGTGCCTACATCTGTTGTCTTCATGTCCGCGACCACGATGTGGGAAGGGAATAGCTTCTTCAATTCCCGAACGCATTCTAGCCCCTCACTTTTTATCAGGGGGGTACCTGCCTCCACCCAATCTGCACCGCCTTCCACAGCTTCTTTTGCGATTTGCAGGGCCCTGTGAAGGTTCATCACATCCAATGCGACCTGAAGTATTGGTTTCTCGAACATCGCCGATAAATAGGGCATGGTAATTTAAAAGGTTATCGGTGTTTATGACAGTGTCAGCCCTGGATAATAAGATATTATCAAATTTTATTTTTGGATGTAAATCTCTTTATATCCAGTAACACAAATTAATTAATGAGAATTCTGAAAAATCAAAAAAAACTCAAAGGCTCACTGAAAAAAAAACACGTCGATGGTGTTAGGATTGAACGATGACGATCAGTACATCGAGATATGTCTCTGCCCCAACTGTGGAAACTTCATAGATGAATTTTCGGTCACCTGCTCAAAATGTAAGATCAGGCTGACGGGAGATGTAAGTGAAGCTGAAAAGGCCTCCTCCGGGACCTTGGCAATAGACAGTTCTCTTTTCATATGCTCAAACTGTGGGGCATTCATAGGCTTGGACGCTTCAACTTGTGGTGCCTGTGGCGCAAAACGTACCCCTTTAATGTCCCAAATAGAGATTTCCTCAAAAAAAGAGCCGCTTCACGAGGGTGAAAAATCAGGTGATCCCGAATTATCGAGCCCTTCACCGGACTTATTTCTTTGCGTGAACTGCGGTGCGTTCCTAGGCCCCAATGCAGAAGGATGCGATGTTTGCGGTATGCAGATGTTAGAGAGTGAGTATACCGAAGAAGAGGAGGAGGTTGAGGAGATCGGGGAAGAAGGAGAAGAGGATGAGATAGAGGAGATCGAAGAAGTGGATGAGTCGGAATTTTCTCAAGAGGACATGGCAAAAGAGTTATTATCCAACAAAGGAGCATTATTCTTATGCGCAAACTGCGGTGCATTCATTATGTCCGAGGTTGCTGAATGTGGCATATGCGGTGAGGCCGTTTCTGATATCAAACGGCAAATCAAAGACGATGAAGTAGAAGAGGTAAAATCCGACAGCAAGCTTTCTAACTCAGGAGCAATTTTCATCTGCAATAAATGTGGGGCCTTTATGAGGCAGGATGCTGATGAGTGTATTTACTGTAAAACCCATGTTGATCGTGGTATTAAATTTGAGGATAAAAAGAGTACCATTGTTAAATCACCTTCCCCACAAGTAACCCCTCCCGCCCCAAAGAGTCCCAAGGAAAAGTCCTTAGCAGATAGAAAAAAGAAGAAGGAAAGCGAAAAGGTAATTATAGGGAAGAGAACAAAAAAAGAGATTATCGACGATTGCAGGAGGCTGTGGCGCAAGAAGGCACAGGCCTTAAGAAAATTGGGTAAATACACGAGAGCATTGAATTGCCTGAATTTTGCCCTGAAGTTAGGCCCAGCAGATAGTAATTTGATGCTTGAGAAAGCCGATATATATTACGATTTAAGACGCTACAAAAAGGCAGCCAAGCTTTACAAACAACTACTGGAATTTGAGCCTGGCAACACCTCTCTTTGGAACAAACTGGGCAACACGTTGTTTAGAATGGGGCATTCTGATGAGAGTATTTTATGCTATGAAAAGTCTCTTGCTATAGATCCCAACAATAGGGAGGCTATAATCAACAAGGGATATCTTCTTATGAAACAGGAGAAATACGACGAGGCAATGGAATACGCCAGAATGATAGTAACCTAAGAATTAAATGGTTCATATTATTTTATTTTTTCGTTAAAAGGCCCATTTGAATTCTTTTTCCTCGATTTAGATGTCCCTTCTCTCGAAGAAATAGTAGGCTAGAATAAACGGTATGAACAACCAAAGCAGCTGTGATAGAACTATCGTACCCATATTGAGCCATTCAGGTAGATCGAACTCGATTCCGAATATCTCAGTGAGCCCGAAGGCAAGCATGCTTGCTGTCTGGTAACCATCTCCAGGGCTTAAAAACGGGTCTGTCCAAAACCACTCAGGTATCTCCGACATATCACCTGTTATGAATGCTTCTGGACTCCCTCCTGTTGTGTAAAGTAATCCGAAGTAGATCATGCCTACTATCATGGCCCAGAAGAATACCAAAATCCCGGCGGCAAGTGAAGTCACTCTCCTTTTAAGTAATGAAGAGCAACAAATCGATAGGCTGAGATAGACCAGGCCAACGAGCATGGTGAGTAATATGAATGTCAGGTAACCAACCCACTGCGTGTTCTCGGTGGTGGCGCCGATGATCAGACCAGCGGATCCGAATCCCAATAGAACCGAAAGACAGATGACTGCAGCAAGTCCAAGGAATTTACCAAATAGCACCTCCACCCGTTTCACTGGATATGAAAGAACAACAAAAAGGGCACCTGATTCTGCCTCACCAGATATGGTGGCGTAACCCAGCATTATGGCTATTATCGGCACCAAGATGGTGGCAATACTCAACAAAGCGCCCACGGTTACGTCCATCTCCCCCATCTCTCCGCCTCCGGCCATTACTGATGAGGCTATCGTTAAGATAACGAAAATGACGGTCATGGCCACTATCCATTTGTTCCGCACATTGTCCATAAATTCCTTCTTTGCTACGGTATATATCACATTGGGATTTATGGCCAACTAATCCACCTCCTTATCTTTTCGGGAAACCAATTTCACGAACGTTTCCTCCAAAGAAGGCTCCACTGTCTTGAAATTGCTCACTGTCATTCTCTTATCTTCTATCAGGGCCAGGACTTTTGCTCTGGCCCCTGCATCTGATGTCACGTAAAGAACGTCGTCTTTTGCATCCACTGCCTCCACACCTTCGATTTCCTCCACGCCTTCAGGTATATTACCATCAAGACCTGGTATATTTATCTCAAGCCTTGGTTTGATTTGTAGCAATTCACTGAGATTCTCAATGGTATCCAGAGCCACAAGTTTCCCTTTATCGATGATAGCAACCCTATGGCAGAGGTTCTGCACCTCTGACAGAATATGGGAGGAGAATATGATGGTTGCGCCTTTTTTATTCAATTCTATAATCTTGTCCCTCACCATCTTAACCCATCTTGCGTCCAGGCCTCCCATTGGCTCATCAAGGATGTATATCGACGGATTGCCTATCGTTGCTTGTGCCACTCCCAACAGCTGGACCATGCCTTTTGAAAAGGTCCCCACCTTCCTGTTCTTGGCCTCCTCCAGACCCACATCCGCAATGAGGGGGTCTACAATGGATTTATCGCAGCCCTTTAGCTCACAGAAGAAGTTCAGTGTTTGAACCGGTGTGAGATTTTCATAAAAAGAAATTCTTTCAGGAAGAAATCCCATATCCCTTCGAATTTCTACCTTGTTAGGCCCAGCTTTATCTCCTTTGATTAACACCTCTCCTTCTGTGGGGTGTGTAAGTCCCATGATCATCTTGATGGTTGTTGTCTTCCCTGCACCGTTGGGTCCCAAAAATCCGAATATCTCGCCCTTGCGTACCTTCATATTTAGTTTGTCAACCGCTAAAACCTCTTTGAATCTCTTGGACAGATTTTTGGTTTCAATCACAACTTCAGTTTCATCGATCATAAGCAGTTCTCCATTTTCGTTTTCCAATCCGTACAAATTGGTTATCTAAACCTATGACGTTATAAATGGTGTCTTCGATTGTTTTATCCTCAACAATATCGATTAATGTATCGATATCGGTTTATGCTTCTTTGCCACCCCAACCCATCTCTCCACTTCTTCGAAGGAGGGTCTGCGCTGCGATATGTTCAAAAACACTTCCTCTATATCGGATCTGGATACCACACCAACGAGTTCCTCTGAGTCCACAACAGGCAGTACGGGGAGCTCCAAATCAATGAGCAGCTCAGCGGCCTTTTCTATTGAGGTGTTCGGTTCTAGAAGGGGCGTATCTTTTACAGCCACATCCTCTACGCTGGTCCCATCCACATCAACACCATCTGCCACAGCCCTGACTATGCTTCTGAATGTGAGAATACCGGTAGGCTTTTTACGGATGCACACCACCAGGTCCGGTAGATTATCTTCTACCATAACTTTTGCAGCTTCTCTGAGGTTGGCTTTAGCATCAACGATATCGAACTCATCATCGATCCTCAGGTTTTTCACAGGTAAGTTCCCAGGATTTTGCAGGGGTTCGACTATTTTCTTTGGATCGCTGTTCGCAAGGGATTTCATAGAATCTACACCCACCAGCACCAGTAGCTCTGCCAACTGCTGCCCTATTCCTTCTATTCGCATCAAATCCGCCATCCTCGTCCATTTCAATAGAAGGTCGGGATCGATCCCTGTATCCTCGGCATAGGATTCCCTTGCAACGGGATTTCTACACCGTGTTAAGAGATCCTTTGTGGTGACAAGGCCTGCCCTTCTCAGCCTTTTGTCGAACTGTCCCTTAATGCCCTTGACCTCAGACAATAAATAATCTGCGTCGATTTGATATGATTCTCTGAAGGTTCTTATGGCTCCTTTCGAGTATTTTATCTTTGTCGGACTTGTTGTAACGTGCTTTGTCATATGAATCGCCTACCCGGGGCGATAAAGGGTTGGGAATTTAAAAATGTTGTCTTTTTGAGGCATAGATGCAAGGGGGATATTGCTTTTAGTGGGTTTATATGCAATGTTCAATATATCTGGGTCATCAAATATGACAATTGTGCTACCTGAAAAAATACACACTTTGTCACGTAAAGCCTAAATACTCCAAAAGGAATATATTTTTCAAACAAAAGGTCAGGGCGAGCGATAAAAAAGAGGCGGGGCGGAAGATAGGAACCTTAAGGATACAAAATTCAAAATCAGACATTTCCGCTTTTTTATTTGCTTGCCCAATAAACCAAGCCAATAGAAAGATAGGAGGAAGATAAAATGGTGAAGGGGAATAAGTTAGCCGTGTGTGCCAGTGTTGTGATGTTAACTGCCGTGGCTTTTTTGGTTGTAATTTCTCCGAAAGCTAGTGCCGGAACACCTGTCGGTGGTTACATCACCCAGGATACCATTTGGGACTCAAGGGGCAGCCCATATTGGGTTGAAAGTGATGTTATTATTATTAACGGTGCGAATCTTACCATCGAAGTCGGAGTTGACGTACTATTTAACGGTTCCTATAACATATATGTTCAGGAAGGGGGAATCCTTTGGATCGCGTGGACGCCGGGACAGCGTCCTTATGCACTTTTCTCTTGGAATTCCGATATAGACGATCCGTATCCTGGCTGCTGGCGAGCTATTCAGTTCAATGATTCGAGCTATGATTCGTCTTCAATCATATATTCGGTAATCGAGTACGCCAGCTACGGTAT
>CP070739.1:1521118-1523700 GCA_020347705.1 Methanomassiliicoccales archaeon
AAGGAGGAGAAGAATTATGGAAGAGAGGAACTGGAAGGCATATGTTAATGGCGACATCCTACCTGCTAAGGACGCCAAGATCTCAGTATTCGACCGGGCAGTTGAATACGGTGACGGAGTATTTGAGGGGATAAGATGCTACGATGGTAAAATTTTTAAATTGGATGAACATCTTCGTAGGCTCTTTGATTCAGCCCGTGCCACCCATATTGACATTCCTTTAAGTTATGAGGATATGAAGCAGGCAATTAAGGACACCACTCGAGCGAACGGTTTCAGGGAGGCACATATTAAGCCAATTGTATCGAGAGGAGTCGGGTGGAGACTTGGCCTCGATCCAACGAATTTGGATAAACCAAATGTAATTATCCAGGTGAGGCCAATTGCCAAATCGATGTATGAAGGTGCAGCCGGCGGCCTTCGATTGGCTGTCGTCAGCGTCCGTAAGGTTCCCGCTTACTGTATCGATCCCCGAATTAAGTCCGTGAACTATATAGTCAACATTTTGGCGCGTGCAGAAGCCCAGGCGTCAGGGGCCGACGATGCCATCATGTTAGACAGCCAAGGACTCGTTTCTGAATCAAGTGGAGCCAATATCTTTTTAGTTCGGCGGGATGCCTTATACACTGCCCCAGTCCATTTTGGTTTGGAAGGCATTACTCGCGAAACCGTATTAACGTTAGGGAAAGAAAATGGGATTCCAACTAACGAAAGCCCTCTGACTATATACGACGTTTATACCGCGGATGAGGTATTTGTATCTGGTTCGGGTGCTGGTGTTGTTCCTGTTATTGAAGTGGATAAGAAGCCAATTAATGAAGGTAAGCCAGGGCGAGTGACAAATCAAATTATTAAACTTTATGAAGAAGCGGTGAAAACAGGCGAACCTGTTTTTTAGCATAATCGATTCCCTTGAGGAAAATTTTTTGTTGAACTGTGTGGAGCAAGAGGCTTTAAAGGCAAAGAATGCTTGGAATCTAGCCTCTTGCTTTTTCTTCTTTTTTATTCCTCCATTAATATACCATTTTTTAATGGAATTTACTTTACATCTCATCACCTCGATATCCATCGGGGTGATCTTTTATTTCCCAATAACTCTTCATCTAAGCTTTTAAAAACTTTTTTCGATGGCCTTCACCAAATCGGTAATCACTCGGTTGGATGGAACAGGGATCCCCAAACGATCCGCCTCTCTTACGATTGCCCCATTGATTGCATCGATTTCAGTTTTTCGCCGATTATCAAAATCCTGACCCATTGAAGACCGGTTCCCTCTCGTAGCTTCAATTATGGTTTTTACCTTGTCCATTGTGTTTCCTTCGATGCGAACCCCTTTTTTTCCGGCAACCTCCACAGCCTCAGAAACCAATCCCTCCATTAATCTTATTGTCTCTGGATATTCCAATAATTGCCCTGTCTTCCATCCTGTCAAAGCTGTAATGGCGTTAATCGCAACATTTGCCATGAGTTTGTCCCAGATGTAATTGTAAATACTTGAGGTAATCTCAGTTTCGATCCCTGCATTACAAAATATTTGAGCGATATGAGTGACGCGATCGGTCACCTTCTGATTCAACTCCCCAATATAGGTTTTTCCACGCCCCGCATGGCGGATATGGCCCGGTCCCAATAACGTAGACCCTTGTCCAGTTACCCCCATCATCACCTTATTTCGATCTACCTTCTTAGAGATCACCTCGTCATTCCCAAGGCCGTTTTGGAGGGTCAGAAAAACAGTATCCTCTTTCTGAAGCATTATTGCATCTGTAACTGCATTTTCTGTATGATAGGTCTTTACAAAAATGAGGATGAGGTCGGCTTTTCCTATAGAAGCAACATCGGTTGTTGCGTTCACGCCGATGATTTGAGGCTTGCCTGTTTCTTCGACAGTAAGACCGACTGAGCGAATTGCATCGATCTGTTCCTTCCTGGTATCGACCAGCCAGACCTCCTCACCGGAAAGAGTGAGGAGTGCTCCAAAGAGGCTACCCATTGCGCCAGCACCCATAATCACTATCTTCATCGTCTCACCTCATTTCGCAAGATATTAAAAAGGATAAAAATTTTCTTTTACAATATTTAAATATTACAAATAAAGGATGGTGTGTCAAGCTGGAAGTTGAGACTTCATCCTCTAACTCCACAAAAAAGGTAGAGCAGAAAGCGGGCTTTTTCCCAGACACATTGACTCAGTTTCGCCCAAAAACCCATTGGCGGTGCGGAACAATGTGTGCTTCCCGCTTCATAGTCCCAATTTTGCGAGCTTTTCCTTTGTTGGGATGCCTTCCTCGCTCCATCCTCTGTGCGCATAGTATTCGTTTAACATTAATCCTAAAAAAGGCAGATTCCCCATGGTTCCCCCTTCTAATTTATGCGTAAGAATCCTCGGCGGTAACGTATCATCTTTCCTACTTATCCCCCGCCGCACGTTTATCATCCGCCTTAAATTGAAGATGCGTTCACCCGTTATCATGAATTCATCAAAGCTCATGTCCCATCCAGTTATTGAGTTCAGTAATTCCACAATATATGTAGGAGGTATTTTGTAAACCAAAAACGAGCAGATAACGACGGAGTTTATC
>CP070739.1:1523800-1526493 GCA_020347705.1 Methanomassiliicoccales archaeon
CTAATATTGCTCCTCACCCCTCTAAACCAATTACAACAATTAGATATACCCTTATTTTCAAGCGAAATCAGAATAATAGGACTGATTACTTTAGTCGCTTTTTTAACACATTATTTTATGAGAAAAAATATTTTCATAAAAAAGACAGAACTCTTTCTACCCCTGCTAGTTTTCGTTTTTGCTCATATAGTTGGTTTATTTAGGGCTAGTGATGTAGGCTACGCATTGGAACGAGTAATAAGCATAGTTATTTATTTCATACTATACATTCTGGTAGTTAATCTCGTTAAAGATGAAAAGACAGGCAAAAGAATGTTTGTTGTGCTTATGTTAGTGACAAGTGGCCTTGCGGTGTTTGGAATTGTCCAATATTTCAGAGGAGAGACACTCTTTTCGCCGGATATGGGGAAGTTTGGTTCTTTTGATATCGCAGGTCAACCTGTCATACGAGTCATTGGAGTCTTTAGAAACCCCAATGCCTTTGCCTATACCTATGTGCTCGTTATCCCTCTCACCGTAGGATTCTTTTTGATTCAGAAAAAGAGGCTTTATCAATGCGTACTCTTAGCACTTTTGGGTATATGCACCATTTGTCTTCTGTTGACCTTTTCCCGAAGCGCTTTTCTGGCCGTGTGGATCAGTTTATTTTTCATCTTGGCCGTTCTGAAAAGGAGCCAAAAAGCAATGATCGCCATGGGGTTTTTAGGGATATCTATCCTGCTCTATGCCGTTTCTCCCGATCTCTTTCATATTCTGCAATTCCGGGTGACTTCTACATCATTTGATATCAGCATCCAAGAAAGGATGGCGCTTATTGGAGGGGGTATCGAGACATTTAGCATAAACCCGCTTATTGGATCAGGTACCGGTAATGCGCCTATGATACTTGGAAAATATGCATACCGTTTTATTCGTGAGGCTCACAACAACCTGATCGTGGTTTTGGTTGAGACTGGCCTATTAGGATTTGTTCCATTTATTCTTATCTTCATCATTTTCACCAAAAAGATGCTTCATGCGATGTCCAAAACGAGCGATCGGGACTCAAAGATTATCCTGGTTGCGATTTTATCGAGCATTTGGGGTTACTTTATCAATGGGCTCTTTCACACGAGTATCGCCTACGGACTGTGGTGGTTTATACTCGGGTCGGGTATAGCCGCAGCTGACATTATCGAGCGCTATAACCAAGGTAACCTGACACCGCTCAAACAGTAAGATGGGAGTATCAATAAATGTTTTGTATCTTGTGAAATTTCTCCTTTTCGATTAAACGCTGATCGAGCATAGGGGATACTTACGGTCGGCTTACACCAAAAAGAGGGATACATGAGGTTGGGTTTAATCGACCGGGGTCCATCGGAAAAAAAGGGAAAGGAATACTACATCAAGGATGTTATGGGGAACTATCTTGAAAAAATAGCACCCCTATTTTCTCATATTGACCTGTGCGCTTCTCTATATATGAGAAAGGTATTAAAAAAAAGTTATGCACACTATAAATTGCAGATACCCAATGTGGCCGTTCTTGACCTCGGTTTACCGAGGCAGAAATCCCGTATTGTAAGCATACTTTGGTTTTATGCAAAACTAATCAAATTCTTTTTCAGGCAGGTTCGTAAATGGGATATTCTTTACGTATTCTTGCCGGGGTATGCAGGGACTATTGCTTCAGTCATTTCCAGAGTGTTTGGGAAACCCTACTTTGTCTACATGGGAGGCGACTGGAAAGATGTTTCATCTTATGCATGGCGATGGCCTGGAATTGAGAAAAAAGTACTTTTTCCGATTTATCATTTCCTCAATGGTCACTTTGAAAAAATGGTGACAAGACATAGTGCCTTCGCACTGGTTCATGGTAATGCACTTCAGAAGAGATACAAACATCTGGGGGATAAAATTGTCCTCACCGTTCCAATGATCGATCTAACGGAGAAGGATATCTTTTTAAGAGACGGATCCATCGACGCCGACGGGGTTCATTGCATTTTTGTAGGTACATTAATTCCTGTCAAAGGATTAATCTATCTCATACAGGCACTGGCCATTCTCAAAGAAAGGGGATTCACAATAACCCTGGATTTGATAGGGACGAGCGACGAGTCCTATGAACAAAAACTGAGGAAAGTAATACATGCTCTTCATCTTAATGGAAGCGTCACGTTTAGGGGATATGTTCCCAATGGCCCCAGGCTTCTCCAAATCTACCGCGAATCCGATATCCTTGTGTTGCCCACATTAAGTGAGGGGTTTCCCCGAGTGCTCTATGAAGCTATGTCTCAAAGCTTGCCCATTGTAACTACCCCTGTGGGGGGAATTTCCGGCTTAATGGAGCATGAAGTGAATGCGCTTTTGGTGCCCCCTAAGAACCCTGAAGCTATTGCACAGGCCGTGGAACGATTGATCATTGATAGGGAATTACGCGGGAATGTGATACAGAACGGGATCAAAACGATCAGGGAGTTAGTAGGAAAGGATCCCAAGGAACAACTGGAGTTACTGTTACATACGTTTGTCCCACACTATAAGAAGTGGGCTGAAAACCATCAGAACGGTTCAGCTCGAGGTCCGTATCCCGGTAAACGAGTTGTGGGACAATTTTAAAGGCTCTCATAAACCGAAAAAAGTCCACAGAGAACCATGAAGGTCGGAATAAACGCAACTGCCAGACTCTCCGGAGGATCAGTTGTATA
>CP070739.1:1526593-1529936 GCA_020347705.1 Methanomassiliicoccales archaeon
CGAACGCCGTCCCCGAATTTCGAATGGACGAACCTAACCAAGTCTCCGACGATGTCGACACCATAGACCTGTTTCCCCTGTTCACGAAGTCCATCGAAGAGGGTACCTGATCCAAAACCTGCATCCAGAACATTGATGCTCTCCGGAGGAATATGTTGAAGAACTACATCGTTTTTCCTCCTATGCCACCACCTCCTCGGAAGGAACCAGGACTCGGAGGCCTTTGAGTATACATCGCCTGGCACGGTATCATAGAACTTCCCTAGATCCTCCGTGGTCGCCTCTTTCTTCTTGCCTTCAAACCAGATTATTAGTAGGTCCCTGCCCATCTCGATCATCTGCCTGAAAACATTGACTTTGGATCCAGAGCCGTGGCTCCACGTGACCGGGATCTCAACAATCTTGTATCCATGCTTATTTGCTTTAACGGCGAGGTCGATATCGTAGGCGAAGCCCTCGATGTTGAGATCCCTTTGGAGAGAATCGAACACTCCCTTTCTCACTGCTTTGAACCCACACTGCGTGTCGTGAAGTTCGATGCCGAAGAGGAGCCTGAAGAAAAAGTTGAAGGCCTTACCAAGGAACTTCCGATAGAGAGGAGGCTCGACCAGAATGATAGATTCGGGCATATTCCTTGAGCCATAGATGAGGTCCGCCTGTTCTTCCTCCATTTTTACGATCGTCGGAGTAATCTGTTCTGGTGGGACCGATAAGTCTACATCCATAATTATTAGGATATCCCCCGAAGCAACATTGGTAGCGTTGAGGATACCTCCGCCTTTTCCCAAGCGTTCAGGGAAAGACACAAGAATTATGTTCGGATTGATAGATTCGTAATCTGATGCAATTTCCTCTGTCTTGTCTGTGCTTCCGTCAGCTGAGACAATTATCTCGTAGTTAAGATTAATCTTTGACAAGTACTCAGAAAGCCGATCAAGGCAGGAAGGAAGACGAGTTTCTTCGTTATATGCCGGTAAAATGATGGAAATTTTCATATTTCCAGTCCCTTTCGCAATCGTTCGAAAAACCATAGAAACAAGATGGTGGTTCCACTAAAAAGTAGGCCAATTCTTCTTATTATTCTCCAATTAGCTGGCGGAGAGTGCGTAGTTACAGGATCGATATTTTTAACTTGAAATAGAACTAAGTCTGGATTTTCAGAGACTGGGGTTAAACCTTCATCGTATTTTAATGATTCTGAAATGGGCCCACTATGTACGATAAGGTACTTTACAGATAATTCCTTTAATTTTTCAACGAAATAAAATGGATTTTCCGTTAATTGAACATCAGCAAGATCGTGGATTAAGAAATAGATTTCCGGACTAACTCCTTGATCATACCATCCATCTGGGGTTGGTAACTCAGTAAACATCGGGGTCGATGTTTCGAGTGCCCCCCTCGGAACCCACCATGCCCTCCCATCCTTCGGTTTATTAGATATCGCAGAAAAAACGGAAACATGTGAGGATGGTATAGGCATGTTATAAAAAACTGATAAGGGAAATATGGTGACTATGGATGCACATAATGTTAAGATTGAGAACAACAGGACTAAAATATTTATTTTATTTAACTGGTATTTTTCAAACTTTTTTAACATGTTAAATTGTTGTGGTGTATTGGTTATGCTTTTAATCAATTCATATATTAGCATGGAGATTGAGAATGAACTTAGTATGTTGAATCTATATCCAGGTCCAATAATTTTTGAAAAAGGATATATAAATTGCATTTTAGGATTCATATAACCAAACGTCAATGTCAAAGAAACTCCGGTCATTAATGAATAAAGAACGCCTTCTTTGTTTTTCGATATCGTCACAATAATCATTGATATTATTGATAAAATAAGGATGGGGAGGCCCAAATACATGAAATGGCTTTTTTGGACAAGTTGAATTAAAGTTTCATGTTTTGGTTCAAAAGGGACATTGAACGAGCCAATCATGTTGCTATAGAAAATATACGGCATCCAAAAAAAACATAATACTCCAATTGATATTAAACCTATTTGTATTAATCTAAAAAAAGAGTCACGCAATTGAAAATATAAAATTCCAGAAAATAAAGAATACCAAATCAAAGCATATGCTATTAAAAACCCAGTTCCATGATGAGAAAGCGTTATCAAGCTGAAGCTTATGGAAGCTAAGACGAGGTGTAAATATTCTTTGTCACTACTGAATTTGAATAATGGAGGAAGAAAGATGAAGCATAAAGAATAGGTAGGATTGCCTAAAATCGTTATATATGTGAAATGCCAAGGTATCAAGCCATATAATATAGCTCCTGTAAAAGAGGCTATATCAAAAGGGGTTCTTTTTGAGAAATAATAGAAAGACAGAGATCTCAGAGGGAAAGATATAAAGACAACCCATTTCGATGCAGCTAAGGCGCTGATTCCCAAGCCTCTCCCGAGAAGACCAGCAAGAACTTAGTACAAAGGCCCGTACATAGGCATTATAGGGCTGCCCATGTACCAATATTCACACCAATCGAACTGAGATTTTCCAGCGAGGCTCTCCATCGTGAACCAGGTTTTAAAAACATGGGACATCGAGTCCCAGCCAATGAGATATCCCTTTGTTAAAAAGTTCCGACTGAAAAAAGCAACGATAATAAATATCAAAAGATAGATTGAAATTTTCTTTAATGATTCATATGTCACTAATTCTCCAATATCACCGCGTTGGGGCGGTTTTTCTTTTTCATTTTCGCGCGTGAGAATATTTTCTTCACGTTTTAATATCTTTTCAGCGTTAGTCATAAAATATTGCACATCTTTGTAATCTGGATCAAGTTCGACGGTTTTCCGCCATTCCTCGATCGCTTGACTCCATTTCCCTTTTAACGAATAGGCTCTACCTAACTCAAAATAAATGTCGGGTCTACCATGTTCGGATGAAACTGCTTGTTCAAGTAATTCAACACCTTCGTCGACCTTACCCTCCCTGAGAGCTTCTACTCCCTTCTGATAGAGATGATCAACATCAACTTTTTCTTCAATGACATCTTTTTCTTGGTCCACCTTGATTTTATCTTGCTCATCAACATCAATTTCTTTATCATAATCAGCAACATCTTTCTCTATAGTTATTTGCATCTTCTCTCCGGTTATTAATTCAATAATTTCTTTAATTTTGTCTAGCGAATCTCCAGAATCCATCGCCTTACTAACATGCTCATAACCCCTCTCACGATCGCCCATATTATAATAAATCCAAGCCAACGCATAGTGGGCATAACCACAAGAGGGGGAGATCTCGACGCACCTCCCCCACTCCTCCACCGCCCTATCCCTCATACCCAGGCCGAGGAAGGCGCAGCCGAGACCGAAACG
>CP070739.1:1530036-1543673 GCA_020347705.1 Methanomassiliicoccales archaeon
AATGTATCTCCGTCCCAATCTAAGTCCGCATCAAAGGGTTATCCGGGATCGAATCCATAGTTCGATTCCCAGCCGTCATCAATTGAATCACCGTCTGTATCGGGATTGTTTGGATCCGTGTTCTTTTGGTATTCTTCGTAATCTGTTAGTGTGTCTCTATCGTTGTCTTCATCCGGATTCAAGGGGTTGCACTGGATCCAATACCACTCATTGCTATCATCGGTATCTCCATCCCCGTTGAGATCCATTGTTATGTTCCACCCCTTTACCTCGAATCCATCGCTCAGTGCGTCTCCATCGGTGTTATATTTTCTCGGATTGGTGACATATTCCTTTGGATTCGGAATATCATCGTGTTTGCTTTGAATGGGCGCGTACTCATCTCCATCCATTAACCCATCATTGTCGCAATCTGGATTATAAGGGCCTGTATTCAAATAACTCACTTTAACCGTTAGGGTATCTGATCCAACCTCATATCCGTCGCTGACAGTTAAAGTTACAGTATAAGTTCCAAGGGCTGTATATGTATGGACAGGATGTGGCCCAGATGCCTCACTCTGCAGGCCATCGTTTGCGTCGAAGTCCCAACTCCATGTGTATTCAGGTCTGTTTGCCACTGTATCATCTGTGAGTATGGATCCCTTGAATACAACGGGAACATTGTAATACTCGTATCTGTCTGCGCCTGCATCTACGGTTATATCATTTTTCTTTATATTGCCTACCATCCATTTAACGCCGGCACAATTACCATCTAACTTTCCGTAAGTCTCATATATTCCAAACTGGCCACTGGTGAACTCATATGTATAAAAATGGGCGGAACCGGTAAATCCATCGTAATACTTGATGAGCTCGTCTGTGCCGTCACCGTCCACATCTCCACACATCCAATTGAACTTTGTTAGAGATGGATTAGGACTCAGCCAGTAACCATTCCTTTCAAAGCTCATCCCACTTGAGGTGAGTGCAAATGCATAGAATTGGAACTTGGTATTGCTCGATGTGGAGGCATCATAATACTCTATAATCTCATCAGTGCCGTCACCATCCACATCTCCAGTCATCCATTTGTGTCCATGATAATTCTTACTTACGGTATTGAGTAAAATCCCTGTGTTTTCGAATTTCAGGGACGTTTCTTTACGGGTCGTGTCGATGGTAAACTGGTATGATCTAAACAGCACACCTATTGGGTATTCAAAATATTCAATGAATTCGTCGATATTATCGTTATCCACATCACCCAACATCCAATTATGGCCAGTATGACTTACAAATCCGGTATTTTTTAATTCGGCATACGAATATCTAGGCTCCTCTTTTGGATATAGGGAGAAGCTATCACCATCGACAACGAATCTCCCGAAGCAAACTCTTGAGGAATCATCCTTGTATACAATGATCTCATCTTCCCCTCTATTTGTAATATCACCTGTCATCATATTTTGGGGAGCGGTTTCGAAGGCTGCACTTGACAGATAGCCCAATTTACTATATGGGGGAATAATGCTCCATGTACACAATGGATAATCGTATGTATAGACATAGGTCCCGAAGTTGAAAATATTCGGGAATTTCGGGTTCCAGAAGTTGAAATACCCCATAATCTCGTCATCCTCGTATCCACTATCATCCAAACCATTGACAAGGATCCGAGATAAATCCTCATCCCCAGCAGGTTTGGGTGAGTCCCAATTCTTGGCGCTATTGGATCTGGTAACACCGTATATTTCTTCGTCGTTTGTCAATCCGTCTTTGTCAGAATCCGGAGCGTTGGTAAAGTTCGAAAGTTTCGTTGTCCTTATCCAGGTGACATCATTTTCGGTATCTACCCCAGTGTCAGCCTCGAGAGTCCACCAATTATTGATGTAATGATATATCACTAAGGCCGCTTCGTCGGTTCCAGCAGGTAGACTATCTTCATCGTAATGGATTTTTATTATTGCAACGAAATCGGAAGTGCTTGTGGTAGATATGTCGAAATAGCCCCCGATTTGACCTTTTAGCTTGTCTGAGGGTGTCACTTTCTCTATCGTTGGAACCGTGTCGTCATCGGGAGTATAGTCTATTACTATACTCACTCCGAGATCGTCAGCTATGGCGATTTCATCATATTCGACAACTTCACCAGGATTTATTTCGAATGTCAACGGGAGCGCATCTCTTCCGTCAGCAATCCAATCACCATCAGTATCCCAGTCTATGGGATTTGTTCCTGTGTAGAATTCCAATATATTCGTGAAATCATCGTTATCGGGATCGCCTTGGCCTCCATTATCCCCTGAGGCATCGTATGGACTGAGACCGTACTTCTCCTCCCAATCGTCAGGTAAACCATCTCCATCACGATCCAGGATTATCGTTATTTGCGTTGTATCAGTGGCTGAAGCACCATTATCGTCAGTTATCGTGAGCGTGAGTGTGAACGTGCCAGACGACTCGTATAGATGAGACACATATTTACCTGAGGCATCCACTTGTATTCCATCACTTGCATCGAAATCCCAAGTGTATTTAAGGGTCGACCTGTCAGAAGGTGTATCCGAACCCTCACCTACAAAATTCAGGAAAATGGGATTGAAGTTGATGAATAGATCAGGACCTGCAGAAGCTGTTGGTGGAACATTCTCAACAATCACGTTTATGGTATTGGCAAAATAGGACCCGTCATCGTCGGTGACTGTGAGGGTTACTGGATATACACCCTCATCCCAGTACGAATGTGTCGGATTCCTGCCAAAACCAATTACGCCGTCTCCGAAATCCCATTCGTATGTCAATAGGGGTTCGTCGGTGAAAGTGTCTGAGCCACTACCTGAAAATAATACTATCTCGTCTTCCTTCACCTTCTGGTTAGAGCCTGCATCAGCACCAGGTATAAGGTTATCAACGGTAACGCTCATGGAATCCGTTGCCCAAGCTTCATCGTCATCGGTTACGGTTAAAGTAACCAAGTATGTCCCTTTTCGTGTGTATACATGACTTGGATTCATACCGCTTGCGCAGCTTCCGTCACCAAAGTCCCAGTAATAGGTGAGACCTGAAATATCCGACGCGGAATCCATGCCGCTTCCATCGAAGGACACCACATCATCCTCGATAACTGATTGGTGACTCCCTGCATTTGCAGTTGGTTTTGCATTCTCTACAAACACAAGAATCTCATCCACATCATAGTCACCATTATCGTCCGTTACTGTTAGTAATACAGTGTAGGTTCCGGCCTTTGTATAGGTATGGGATTGGGTTGCCCCGGAACCTACACTGTGGTCTCCGAAATCCCAACTGTATGTTAACAGATCGCGATCTGAAGGGGTGTCAAAGCCTGTGCCAATGAAATAAACAATCCCATCCTCATCACCAAATTGGATCCAACCAGCATCTGCAATTGGTGGGGGATTTATCACCGACACGGTGACTGTGTAGTACCCTGTATCCCCATGAATATCTGTCACCATCAGTGTGACTGTGTAAATACCCTCATCTGTATAAACATGGATAACCTCTTGTCCGGAACCTGTGAGACCATCACCAAAATCCCATGTATAGCTGAGTGTGTCCATATCAGAGGGTGTATCGAAACCGTAACCGGTGAAATACACGATATCGTCTTCATAGGTAACCTGGGAATAGGTGAGTTCTGCCCAGGGGATGACATTTTTCAATTCTACCATGACGTTAGCTGTCCCTTGTTCTCCGTCTTCATCCGTTACAGTTAGAACGACCGAATATGTCCCTGGTAATGTGTAAATATGTCTTGTATGCGCACCGAAACCAACTGTGTCATCACCGAAATCCCAGCTGAATACCAAACCAGGTAAATCCGACGGTGTATCGCCATAAATCGCATCGAAGAGTACAACATCATCCATATATACGATCTTCGAGGAGGGTGAATTTCCACGGATTAAATATTCCACAACGATATCTGCAGATGGAATCTCGTTACCTACCGCTACCACCATCTCGTCCAAGTCCATATCTCCCTCATTATCGGTGATGGTAAGGATTACATCGTAAACTCCTTCATCATTGTATTCATGAGTAACAAAAACACCATATGCCTTGGATCCATCGCCGAAGTTCCACTCGTAATAGAGAACGATACCATCCCTATCCCTGGAATTGGATGCATCGAAGTACACCAATTCGTCCTCAATTACAGATTGATCAGGACCTGCGTCAGCTATCGGTATCCAGTCCTCCGCATTCAAGGCATGGGTATAGGCCCTGTCGTATTTGTCAATGGCCTGAAGATACTTTCCGGAAGAGGCCAATGTCTGCCCATCGTAGAATTTTTTCCATGCCTGTTTTATGTCATTTACCTCCATTCCCACATGGGTTTGCGTTTCCATTATCAGCATCTCAACCGCATTTTCTATAGCCGAAGTGAGGTCGATAACGATTGACAAAGTTGATACGCCTTCTGCCTCGGCTTCTTGTAGATGCTCGACTGCACTTACTACATCATCGAACGAATCCTGTAGCTCTCCATGGTCGGATTTTTCCTTCGCCTCTTGCAGATCTTCCTTGGCCTGGTCTAATTCGTTTTGCGCTTCTGAAGACATGGAGCCGGATAATTTGGTATCAATATCTTCTATAGCCTGCAGGATAGCATTTGTGTACTCTCGTGGTACCCATTCCCCCTCGGCCCTTTCGGCCTCCATATACGCGCTTTTATACCGTTCCATTCCATTGGAATAATCACCGCTGGCCACCTTGGCTTGAGCATCAGCATAGATTTCCCAAGCATCGATCACGTGGATGTTGTCTGCACCAGCCTGTATTTCTGCGGTATTTATCGAATCTCTGACCTGATCGTTTACTGCAATAACCAGCAGATCGATTATATAATCCACATTCACACTAGCACTGACCATTTCGAGGTTGTGTATACCCTGTTTTACACGCTCAAATGAATTCACAAGATCAAATTCTGGAGAATCTGCTGTTCGCGCAAAGAACAAGGCCTCGCTTATTTCCTCAACGGCCTTAAGAAGTGTTGCATCGGTAGGATTGCCTCCAGAAAAGTCCGATATCTTGCTCTCCACTTCGATTTGGGCCCATCGCAACCTGCTCTCGTATGTCGCTATAATCGTTACATCCTCGGAAACCGAATCACTCAATGGAGCGTTGCTCAGTTCATCATCTTGGTGTGTACAGGTTCCCAGAACTTCGAACCCGTATGTTATATCGTAATCCAATGGATAGGTCTCGGGCGGCATTATTTCCAAAATAACTTTTACGGAAGTTCCTGCCGCCACGAGTAGGTGTTTTTCCCAAAAATCTATCCAGAGGGGGTCGATAGGTGTTGTCAATTCCAAATCGAAAGCGCCATCAATGGTTCCTGTGTTTTCCAATGTCACCACATATTCTGCCTTCTCGCCAGGCATTATTTCATCAACGATAGGAGTGATGTTCATTTCAAAACTATGTTGCTCCACAACAATAACTATGACATCCTGCGCTGTGGCCCCGTCATCATCAGTTACAGTCAAGATAACCTCATATATACCTTTCCCTGAATATGCGTGAGTTACCGTCTTGCCTAAGGCCGTAGTACCATCTCCGAAATCCCAGAAATACGAAAGCCAGGGTATATCGGAAATCGAATCGGAGCCCTTTGCGCTGAATGATAAAACATCCCCCGGAATAATAATCGGGGAGGGAGAAATGTAAGTTGCAGTGGCAGTGGGTGGAACGTTTAATACGGTAACAGTTAAAGAGTCCGTGCCAATAACCAAGTTATCATCTGTAACAGTCAAGGTAACTGTATAAGATCCATCGAGAGAGTATGTATGGGTAGGATTCTCTCCTGCTCCTGTAATGCCGTCCCCGAAATCCCATGAATATGACAGGGACTGTTCATCGGAAGGGGTATCATGGGCATAACCTCTGAACTGAACCGGAACATCCTCGTTTACCTGGATATCACTTCCAGCGTCCACCACTGGTCCGATATTGGCCACGGTTACCAGCATCGTGTCCGAACCCTTGTCTTTATCATCATCTGTAACAGTCAAGGTAACGATGTAATCTCCTTTATCCTGATAAGTATGCGTAGGAACTTTACCATTTCCAACAGTTCCATCGCCGAATTCCCAATGATATGATAATAACGGTAAATCGGACTCGGTATCCCATGCATCGCCACCAAAGAACACCAGCTGATCCTCATTAACAATTTGGTCCACACCTGCCAGGGCAGTGGGTAGAACGTTGATTACGGTAACAACCATGGTATCGGTGGCAATTTCACCGTCATCATCTGTGACAGTTAAGGTTACTGTGTATGTTTCTGCCTTCGGATAAATATGTGTAGGTTTATCACCTACTCCTTTTGAACCATCGCCGAAATCCCATGAATATGCCAAAGATTTCATGTCCGAGATGGTATCTGTTGAACCGCTTGCATCGAATGTTATCAGGGCGTCCTCGAATGCGGTTTGATCCGGCCCCGCATCTGCGGTTGGTGGTAAGTTCTCAACGTCTACTGCAATAACATCTTGGGTCTTGGCACCGTCGTTATCGGTGATCGTCAGCATAACAGAATATAAACCCGCCTTCGTATAAGTGTTGACTAGATTTTTCCCGGTTGCCTCGGTTCCATCACCTAAATCCCACGAATACTTCAGCGACCCTTGATCAGAAGGTGTATCTATGGAACCACTTCCATCAAAGGTCACCTGTTCATCCTCATAAACACTTATATCAACTCCAGCGTTGGAAATTGGCGGTTCATTGTGAACGGTTATTATCACTATATCTTGATCCGTTAAGGATTCAACGCTTGTGGGAGGATTTAACGGGCTTGCCACTGAGCTCCATGAAAGAGCGGTTACAACCAAAGTGACAGTGTAAATTCCCTCAGAAATATATGTATGAGTTGGCTTTATTCCGTAACCGATGTCTCCGTCACCATAATACCATGTATAATTTTTTATTCCCCATGGAGAATATGAACCATATCCATCAAAAGTTAATGGAACGTTCACATCCACGGTCCTATCGGCACCTGCATCGGCAATCAATTCATCACTTACGTTGTAGGCGACAAAAAGAGCCATGGTAACGAACAATGCAGCTGAAAACCCAGACACTATTTTTTTACCAAAATTCCCTAGATTAATACCACTATTTTCTTTCATTATATCTCCACTCCTTGTGAGATTTTTTTCCTCTCGGTTTCATTTTTTCTACCTCCCCCTTTCCACAAAAGAGGGTTAAAAATAGTAATGCTTTTGGGAATATATATGGAGATTGGTACATTTTTTTGCGCTTTTTATTACATATTTATAAAAATATTGGTACACTTTTTTGCATGTTTTTATTTCCTTATAGTAATTAATTTATTTATAAATGTACAGAGAAATGAGAAAAATGATGAAAATGAGGTTTAAAGAAACTAATTATTCGTTCAAGCTTCCAGTTCTGTACCCCTCCAAATCCAAGGCGACATACTTGAAACCCAGCTTTTTGATTTTTGGTACCAACTTCTTCAGTTCCTTCAATTGGATCGACTCATTGTTGCCTATTTCGATTCTAGCTATTTCACCATGGAATCTGACCCGCACATCCTTATGGCCCAGTTTTTTTATCAACGTTTCCGCTTTCTCAATTCTTCTAAGGTCAGCTTCTTTGATAGGAATGTCTCTTGGAAATCTCGAGGAAAGACAGGCCATTTGGGGCTTATCCCATGTATCAAGTCCCAATATCTTCGATATGATTCTGATATCCTTTTTTGTCAGTTCAGCCTCGATCAGGGGGCTTTTCACGTGATTTATCCTCGCAGCTTCCCTGCCTGGTCGAAAGTCATGGATATCATCATAATTTGAGCCATCGATAACGAAGTTATAGCCTTCCTCCTCTCTGATTCCATTGAGAATTCTGAATAAACCATCCTTGCAGTAAAAGCATCTTTTTTCATCGTTTCTTACGAACCTCTCATCTTCCAGCTCGTTATAGGATATGACACGGTGGTTTAGGTTGTGCCTTTTTGCGAATTCAATTGCATCTGCCAGCTCACTTCTTAAAGTTGTGGGTGAGTCCGCAGTGACGCAAAGGGTTTTACTGAACAAGCGTTGGCAAAGGTACGCTAGAAGAGAGCTGTCCACACCTCCTGAAAATGCTACGACCCCGCTCTCGTACTCCTTTATGATATTGCACAATCTGCGGAATTTCTTCGCCAATTTTGGGTTTTCATTTTCTAACAAATCTTCGGCTGTGTTTTGTAGTAAATCTATGTCATCTTTTTTCATATAATCCTTTTTCATATGATTTCCCAAAAGGATACAGTGCTTATATAATATTTTATATACTGAAAAAAATATCGAAGAATAACATAGATTATAAATGCATGAACATATATTACCTTCTAAAAAAGTGATAGGATGTTCACGTTGGAGCACGGCAGATTTGCGGTGAGAGTGGCAAGAGGTTTTGTCGAAGCAGCCGTGTCTGGAGAGGAATTTAATACACCCGAGGTTCCCGATATATTTCTCAAAAAATCCGGGGTTTTTGTCACCATAAACACCTATCCAAAACATAACCTGAGAGGTTGTATAGGATATCCTGAGCCCTTATTCCCCCTGATAGAGGCTCTCGAAAGGGCCAGTAAGAGCGCTGCACTGGAAGATCCGAGATTTCCATCCGTTAGAGAAGAGGAGCTCGATCTGGTTGTAGTAGAGACAAGCCTGCTCACTCCTCCTGAACTGATCGAGGTGAAAAAACCCAAACATTATGTAAAGGAGGTGGAGATCGGGAGGGACGGCTTGATAGTTGAAAAAGGCTTCAGAAAGGGGCTGCTCCTACCACAGGTCCCAGTTGAGTGGAAATGGAAGGTTGATGAGTTTCTATCGCATACATGCATGAAAGCCGGACTCCTTCCAGACAGCTGGCTTGATGAGGATATCAAGATATACAGGTTCACTGCCAAGGTATTCTCCGAGCTGGAACCCCGAGGGGAGATCGTTGAAAAACTGCTAAAGGAATAGGCATGGAAATAGTAATTGAAGGCAATGCCTTCATAAACGGAGATTTAGTGAAGTGCGCGATAGGAGTTGAGGAAGGTAGAATAAAAGCGGTAAAGAAAATTCTGAAAGGTGACAGACACTACGATTTTGGAGATAAACTGATCTTACCTGGAGGCATAGACGCACATGTTCACTTCCGTGATCCCGGTATGACGCACAAAGAAGATTTCGGTTCCGGGACCGTCTCAGCGGCCTTCGGTGGAGTCACGTGCGCTCTCGATATGCCGAACACCATCCCTCCTACAACAAGCAAAGAAGCACTTCAAGAAAAAGCGAGGATCGCTGGCTCAAAGGCCTTTGTGGATTTTGGCCTGTTCGCAGGCGTGAGCATGAACTCCGATTTCGAGGAACTCTCGAAACATGCAACCGCTTTTAAAATTTACTTGGCCACCACCACGGGCAGGTTGTTGATCAGAGATTATAATGTCCTAGATGAGATCTTTCAACGGCTTGGCGCGACTAATAAAACGGTTTGTGTGCACTGCGAGGACGAGGACTTGATAAACAAAACAATGAATCCAGATTCCCTAAAATCACATTTAAAATCCAGGCCAAATCCGTGCGAGGCCTCCAGTATAAAAAAGGTAATTAGAAGCAGCCGGGGGGCAAAGGTTCACATTTGCCATGTTTCCACATCAAAGGGAGTAAAGCTCGTAAAAACAGAGGGCGTCACATCGGAGGTCGCACCTCATCATCTGTTTTTGAATTCCAATGTAAAACTAGGTGCTCTGGGTAAGGTCAATCCCCCGCTTCGGGAGCCGAAAGATCAGGAGGCTCTGTGGGAGGCCCTAAATTCCAATATTATCGATATCATCGCTTCAGATCACGCTCCTCATACACTGGAGGAGAAGGAACTCTTTGAGGAGGCCCCGGCCGGCATACCTGGTGTGGAAACCATGCTCCCCTTGATGCTCTCCCTTGTGAAGCATAATAAATTCCAATTGGGAAGGCTCGTGAATGCAGTTTCCGAAAAACCTAACGAGATATTCCACCTGAACAAAGGAAAGTTAAGCCCCGGTTACGATGCTGACATGATCGCGGTGGACTTAAGAAAGGAAGGTGAGATTAAAGGAAAGAACCTTCATTCCAAGTGTGGATGGACGCCCTACGAAGGCTTCAATGGAGTATTTCCAAGGTTCACATTCGTGAGAGGAGAGGTTGTAATTGAGGATTGGGAGTTGACTGGTGAGAGGGGATTCGGGAGTATGGTGGGGGAATCTTTAGGATCTGGTGCAGTAAAAGTTGATTAAATTCTATTAAGTGCTGTTGAAGGGAGAAATCGTAGGTATTACCATTAAAACCGCCGATAATAATGATTCACAGGAAGATACCACAACCTTAATATAACATAGACTTTATTTTAGTGGGCAGAATACCAAAAAGGAGTGGAAAAAATGCCTGATAAGGAGGACGTGCTGTTTTATGCAGGATACGGATTTGTAATAGTCATGCTAGGATTGATGATACTGCTCTTTTCGGTGGGTTTTCTGGGCGGTTGGGAGGCCTTCGGGATATGGCTTTTAAGCCTAAGCCTGATACTCATTGGCCTGGGAAACGTGAGAACTGAGACTGCACCACACGGCTCAACCACACTGATCGGCGGAGGATTGATCTTCGCGATAATCTCCATCGCCGTTTTGGGCATCATAACGGAGATAGTAACCCCGCTGACAGCCTTCGCCCTGCTGATTTTGCTGTGTGGCATAGGCATCTTTTTCTTTGGCATAAAACGTATCAGAAGCACGTCATAATTATATACCAGACTAGAAGGGTTTGACATGGTCGATCTAAGGGAGAGGGTAACAGAAGACAGAGGTCTCTTAAAGAAGTTGGAGCTCGCGATTCCGGGGTTCAGGGGCTACAGAAAACGAGAGGATCTGAGGATTGCGGACAGCCTACTTCGAAAACAGTTGGCACGCGATCTCGGGGATATCGTAAAGAGAATAGATCTTTGCAGGCAGGATCTTGCGAATAACATGGAGATGGACCTCCTGAACAATATCGGAGCTTTAATTAACCACATAAGTTCCATAGAAAACAGGGTGAGACATGCTGAGCAGGGTTACACCGGTATATCCGCAGATTATACCATTAGAGAAGAGGAGCTCAACAGGATGTACGAATGGGACCTAAATCTCATTTCCGATATAAAGAAGATTTCCGATAGCGTTTCCACTCTTCAGGATACGATTACTCAAGGTCAAAGTGCTGAGATTGGTAAAAAGATCGAGGAAGTGGAAGAAGACATCAGGGATTTCAATTCTATTTTTGATAAAAGAATTCAATCCATAGCAAACCTGGGAATTCAAGATAAATAGACTTTATCCGGAAAATAATGGGGGATCGAAAACATGAGCCTGGTTGGTGCAGATACGTTCAATTGGGATGACAGATACAAAGGCGAGAACGTGATGTTCCGTATTCCGAAGAACATCAGATGGAACGATAATGTGGTCGTAAGAGAGGATGAATACGCGGCCTTCTTTAGAGATGGTAAGGTCATGCATGTTTTTGACAGACCTGGCAGGTACGCGATGACCACTCTGAACGTGCCTATCCTGGCCAAAATAGCAAAGACCATAACAGGAATAGAGCAGCTTGGTGAAATATATTACCTACAAAAGAGGGAGTTGAGAGGCAAGTTCGGGACCGCCGAACCTTTAGTATTTAGAGATAAGGACTTCGGTATGGTCAGATTGAGGATGTTCGGCCAGTTCTCCTATAAGATTTTAGATCCTACACTCTTCATGACCCAGTTCGTCGGCACAAAAGGATGGTCTCAAAGCGCTGAGGTTATTGACTGGATGAGAGACCAGATCGTGATGAGCCTGAATGATGCCCTGGGCGAGCTGAAACGGGATAAAGGCATGGGCGCAGCTGACATGCCGGCTTACCTCGAAGAAATCGAGCAAATACTCCTCGTCAAAGTGGATGACGATGTCGCAAGATACGGTGTGAAAATAATGAAACTTACCGGCCTCAACATCAACTTACCTGAGGAGGTTCAAAAGGCTGTGGACATGAGGGGCGCCATGGGAGTTCTCGGAACCGATTATATGAGATATCAGGCTGGAAAGGCCATGGTGGATGCAGCAGATGGCGGGGGTGCAGGAGGTGGTGGTGGCGCAGGAGGCACCGCCGCTGCAGGCATGGGCCTTGGAGTGGGTGCGGGATTGGGGATGATGATGCCTCAGATGATGCAACAGGGTGGAGGAGGTGCCGCACCTCCGGCCATGATCAACTGTCCCAAATGCAACATTAGCATCCCTTCAAATGTGAAATTCTGTCCCAGCTGCGGCGCCAAGATCGGCGGAGGAATCCCCTGCCCCAAGTGCAATACCGATATGCCGGCAAATGCGAAGTTCTGTCCAAACTGCGGGGAAAAGATGGTGTCGCAATGCCCCAAATGTGATGCAGCCCTCACACCCGGTGCAAAGTTCTGTCCCGAATGTGGAGAGAAGACGGGAGAATGAAGAGGTTTTATTAAATCCTAAAAACACTGGATGATACCCTTATTTTCAAGATTCGATTGTAAAATATAGTACAATATCAAATAGGACAATTATGTATATTATTACAATTATATGATTATATGTTATGATCATACCGGAAAATCACAACCAATTATCCAATACAGTTTTAAGCTTTAAAAACGATTTATTAGATTGCTGGAATTGCAGGGTAGGTTGAAATATAAAATATGCTTATACACCAATAAAACTGAATATGGTAGCACTCAAAGTGGATATCTGATAGCCCTCTGTCATCTTCAACTCGGGATCGAAAGCTCCTTTTGGCATGTTTTTCGAATGCCAACTCCATCTCTGCTCGTTGTATTCATAGTAATTCATTCCCACGGTATTGGCGATGTTGTCACAGTACCAATCAGACGTTTCATTCCAATCCATTTTTAAAGGGATACCAAACGTATCGTACTGAGACAGAAATTCCTCTGTCCAGACCCCGATACTGTATGTGCTTGTCCCTTTTTCGCTGGTGCTTAAATTCACAGGAATTACCATGTAGTAAAATTCCGTGCCTATGGTGGCATTGCCGATATCTTCGTAAGAGATCGTATTGAATGGCAACATCGCAAGCACTTCGTAATCAAAACCTGAAATCCCCCAGAATCCATCTCTTCTGGTGGACCGCAAAACATAGAATTTATCTCCAAGGTTCATGTTCGCAGGTTGTGTCCAGTTCAGGGTTACCGTACATGATATACTGTTCACGGACGCATTTAAGCTGTTCGCCTCCCCATCAGGTGTTGCATCGAATCCAAACGAAACTTTATCGAAGATTATCATCGCTCCCGGCATTCCGGTAAATGTGTAGTCGGTCTGTACACTGAATTTGACTTCATAGCCTTCACCCAACTTCATTTGGACATTGTTTGTATCGCCATCGTTAAAGTTGTGCTGCAGCCAAGTGCGTGTTCCATAATCTATATATTTGATATAATCGGCCCCCATATCTGTGGTCAAATTGTCCGTATATATAATTTTAATAGGTTCCAAGGGCAGGGAAAAGGTCGATACTCCCTCGTAGAAGGTCTTCGTCCATTTTCCTACTGTCCTGCTAGTTCTGCTCACCTCTCCA
>CP070739.1:1543773-1573158 GCA_020347705.1 Methanomassiliicoccales archaeon
GGTGAAAAAATCCTTTTCCCTTTCAGGATGTGATTTCAGCGTTTCTTTTACCCTTTCATTCTCCCAATGGGCCTTTTTGCGTTTAATCGCATTTATATCTTCGAGTTGAGCCATGTCCCGTCCCCGTCAAGGATTTGAAAAAGATGATCCAGCAGGACTTCAACCAAAATATCTAGAAGCCTCTTCGTCTTTTTCTTTGAATTCCTTATCTTCAGCTGCGGATAGGACGTCCAGTGCTATCACCATATGGGCCGGGATGACCCTGATTTTGCCGGAGTCGGTCTCGTGCGAGTCGTCGAGCTCTAGGCAAATGGCATCATCATGGCCAAAAGCGGTGTAGCCCTTGAAGACCCCCTGGGATATCAGGGGTTTGTCCCTTGATTCCAGGGACCTGATTCTGTATTTGGAGCCTACCGTCAGCTGAAATTTGGCGTTGTCTATCATTATTTCACTTCCGTTTTCTTCGCTTCTCGACGAGGTTCTGCATGTGATCAACGGTTTTTCGGTAATTATCGATGGCCACCTCCAGGTGTGCGTCCACGAAGTTCCAGGCCTTGGACAGGTTGCCGTATCTTATCCTGTAGGCTTTCTTTCTGTGACCCGCCTCACCTGACTCGATGTGAATCTCCTCGAGAATATCCATATCCTTTAATTTGTTGATATGCCTGTAGATGGTGGGTTTCGTGGTATCGAGTTCATTGGCAAGTTCCTCCACGAGCCAACCCTTCTCTGGGTGACCCAAAAGGCACTCCGAGAAAAGCCGATACGGCACGCTTTTGAGCACATCTGTGGTGCCTGTTTTAGGATCGTAACCCTTGGGTATGTAGCCGATTTGCGAAAGGAAAGTGAGTGTCACCTCGTCCAAATCGTCTATTGGGGTCAAAGGGGTGTTGCTTACGACTGTGATTTCAAAAGACATCATGTTCACCAGTTTCGGTTGCAGCTTAATTGGTGTAATGTAGTACGATTAATTAGGATTTTTGGTGGGTTCCAAAAAATATAACCTCAGTTTCTACGAAATATAAGAATAAAAAACAGAGAAACATCTAAGTAAGATTATTTTCCTGGCATAATCGTTCTAATAGTATCGCTACCCATTATCGGTGTTCCGTCGTATAACTCGCCTGTTATTGCCAACACAACACTTTCCTTTGGTGTACCCATTAAGTCCTCGACCTCGCTCCTGTCGAACTTAACCAATAGGGTAGTACCCTGGATATCTCCCCATTTCGCAGGGATTGTACCGTTTAAAATGACAGTATCGATATCAATATCGTTGACATCATAGCCATTTGGGAGGGTTATATAGGCGGTTATCCACCTGCCCTTTGATTTATGGTTCAGGGTGTCGGGAGTAATGTCGACGTTACATTCTTTTACGGTGTATTGGGTATATTTTACAGTGGCAATATCGGGTAATGTACCATTGCCGACGCTCCACCCTGTCACGTATACGTTACCATGGTGGTCCACTGTTATAGCTTTGGGCCAATCCCATCCATTACCAGGGCCATTATACCTTTCGGCCCATAGCTCATTACCTGAGGAGTCATAGGCTACAGTGGCGTAGTCATGGTGTGAACCACCAGCTGAGGGGTCACCTCCCCAGCTAAAACCAGTCACATAAATATTTGCTATTGAATCAATGGCCATAGCAGATGCGGACTCCTCCCAGCCAGAATAATTACCAGGGCCATCATATCTTGCCGCCCAGAGTTCGTTGCCCGAATTGTCATAGGCTACTGTTGCATAATCATACCTTGATTCATTACTATAACTTCTTCCTGTAATGTATAATTTCATAAAGGGGTCAATTCCTATATCACAGGCGTAATCATTGTCGTTTCCAGGCCCATTGTATCTTGCGACCCAAAGCTCGTTGCCCATTGAATCGTAGGCAACGGTAGCATAGTCAAAGTATGTTCCATTACCATAACTTTCCCCGGTAATATACAGATTCTCAGCTGGATCAATGGTTATTGCATAAGCTGCATCATTGTAATTTCCAGGGCCATTATATCTTGCTACCCACATTTGGTTACCCAGTGAATCGTACTTTATTGTGGTATAATCATACCAAGAGCCATTGCATCTGCTCCTCCCAGTAACATAGGCATTTCCAGATTGGTCTATGGCAATGTCATAGGGATTATCAATACCTGGACCATCATACCGTGCCACCCAAATATTATTTCCATCTGGATCATACTTTATTGTAATATAGTCATCGTTCGTTCCAATACCGTGACTGGAACCTATAACATAAACATTTCCTGATGAATCTAAGATTATTTCCGAGCCCGCATCATGGTGATTTGCGGGGCCATTGTACCTTTCCACCCACAGTTCATTTCCAGAGGGGTCATATTTTATAGTTACACAATCAGTAAAATTATCATTGTCCCAACTATACCCTGTCAAGTACACATTTCCTGTTGAATCTAGGGTGATAGCATTGGCACCGTCATCCAAATTCGTAGGACCATTATATCTTGCTGCCCAGATTTCGTTACCATCAGAGTCATATTTTATAGTAGTACAGGCAAAGTCGGTCCCCCATCCATAACTCCTACCAGTAACATATACGTTTCCTGATGAGTCGAAAGTTATATCTTTGCCCTCATCCCATAAATTCCCCGGCCCATTATATCTCGCCACCCATTCCTCAGTCACTTGGGCATTCCCATTTTCAGGCACTTCGATAACGAACACCGAAAGTAACACAATAGCTAAAACCGCTGTGCTTATAGTTTTTCTAAATATCTCTGCCCCCTCCAAAAATCTAATGGTTTTAATGACAAATAAAACTTCTGGTAGTGGAGCAATTTCTATCTAATCCGCCTTTCGAGGCTTCGATTTTATAATTTCTTTAATAAAAAAGGGTGCTAGAGAGTAAGGAGCAAAGCAGTTGTCAGACCATCAGGTTCTGCTATCACAACCGCTCTTATTTTTTTACTGCTCCTTCCTGGGTATCATTAGATTTGGGAAGCTGCTCCTCAGCTTCTAAAGGCTGTTTATAGTCTCCGGTCGGAATGTCCGATTGAGGCAAGGATGAGAGTTCCGAGGAGGGTGGGGGTGAAGCGCTCTGAGGCTGTGTCGGAACATCGGAAGACAGAGGCGCGGTGTCTTGGGGTGGAGCTCCCGAAGGCTGTTGGGGGGAACTGGTATCTGCTTTTTGCTTCTCGGAAAACGCTCCGAATCCCAGGATAATTATGATCACCAATATCGCCGCTCCTAGCAAAAGAATGAGTAGTATTTCTAGTCCATCATCACCTGCTTTCTCTCCCTCTTTTAAAGTTTGGTGGTTGAAATTTGGGTGGCCAGTATCACTGTCCACGGTTCCTGCAACGAGGGTGTAATCTTCGTCATCGTCCATGAAATCTGGGATGATGGATTGGCCCTCGTATACATTGGAATCATCGGTTTTTTCCAGGAATATACAGTTTCCTCCATCAACCCAGCAGGTCCATTCGCTCTCCTGAGCATCGTTGTACTGGACAGAGGAGGGCTCTCCCGCCATCCATTTTGCGAACAGCCTGTCTTCATCATTCAAGGATTGGGAGGTTTTGACTGTCACCGTGGTCTTTCCCCCGATCACAAGGGGATCGGATTCTATGGTGATACTTTCTGCATTCCACAAATTGCCTTTATAGACGAACACATTATCGAGGTCCTCTTCATAAATCAAATCATCATCACGGTCGTGATCGGAATACTCGTGTGGATTATCGTGTTGAATACCGGACTCAAAATGCAAATATACGAGGCCCTGCCGCTGCGGTGCCTTAAAGGAGATTGAAAATTCTCCCAGTTCGTTCGTGGTTACGGTACCGGTTTTAATAATCTTGGATGTACCCCCGAAATGCCATCCCTCATCTGTGTCTATATAGCCTTCTGCGATACCTATATCCATACCTTCAAGAGTGATATAATAGTGAATCTCCCCTTCCTGAATAGGCACGCAGCTGGAGTACGCTAAGTAGTTCCGTGTAATGCTGGAGCCGGAACTATAGATAGATTCCGATCCATCATAGATCACATCGAAGCCGTCGCGGGCCGGGTCTATAGTCTCCTCATCGTCTGGGGTGTAGATATAACCGCTGAAGCTCTGTTTCCGCCCTTCGCTTTCCACCTCTCCGAAAACATGAGCGCCGTTGTGAATACCTGTTAAACTGAATATCGCGGTACCGTTTTCGCTGGTGATTTCAGATACCTTCTGCGGCTCTTTGATGTTGATTTTTGCATTGGCAACACCTATTCCATTCTGATCCGCTACTCCCAGCGTGAATGTGGCCGTGTTCCCTGCCACGGAAATCAAATTATACCAGACCGTCAAAACATTGACTGTAATGTAGGCCGTGGCGCTTGCATGGGAATTGGCGTATGAGGCCCGGGTTTCAAGCTCGTAATCTCCGTTTTTGGTGAGGTTGTGTGTGACACAAGTGACTTCGTAGGTGCCAACGGAAACCCAAGTAGTCGTTAGGTCGGTCTCCTTCTCCTCAGGGTCGATCAATTTCAATGTGGTAAACTCATCCACATCTATCAGCTCGTCTCTGTATCGGGCGGTTAAGGTGGCGCAGACTGTATCCCCTGGCCATACATAGGCCCTTGACTGATGACAAAATTGTATGTCTAAATGCAATTGTGGATGGGAAATATCGACATTCAACTCCGTACGGTCGGAATCTGTACCTTTCTCGGCGTATGCGCTGAATGCGGCGAAATGATCGTCGTCTAGTATTTGATAGGAGGCCCGGTATATTCCTGTTTCCTCCTGCGACATTAGAATAACCTGTTCATTTCCCTCCCATCTGGTATTCACTTTGACCTTGGTTATATCCGCATCCACGAGCTCGCCCTTGTCGTACACCCGCAGTTCTATCGTTATGTTATCTCCAGGCTCGTACTGTCCCTCCTCTGCAACGAGGATCACCTTGAGTGAATCCATCTCAGCGGTGGTCGAGGGCAGAAAAGCTCCAAGCAGCAACAATACCGTTATAATTGATAAAATTCCCTTCACATATTTCATGGACTCCACCAGAAGCAAAGATTTCGCTCACTTATATATATAACTTAGTAGCTGAATATCAATGGTTGATACCGTTTCGAAGAGGTGTTTTATGGTAAAAAGAACGGTCAATACCCCTAACCCGTATATTTTTGACCTTCACTTAATCAAATACTATAATAAACCCCATCATATTGCAAGATCGACCAGTGCAACCTTGCCCTCAAGAAGCCTGCCCAATACTTCCAAAATCTCGGTGATCTTAACCCTCGCCTGCTCCTTGGTATCCCTGTCCCTGATGGTGACGCCATCATCCTTCAGGGTATCGTAATCCACAGTGATGCAAAAGGGCGTTCCCACCTCGTCCATTCGAGCGTATCTCCTTCCAATGGAGCCTGATTCATCGTAATAGGTCATGATGCCCTTTGATCGCAGTTTGTCGTCGATAGGCTTGGCCTTGTCTATGAGCTCGGACTTGGCCATCAGGGGGAACACGCCAACCGAAATCGGTGCGATCCTGGAGTCCAGACGTAATGTGACGTAGTCATCTTCCTCATGATACGCATGCTCCAAAACCGTATAAAAAATCCTGTCGATGCCGTAAGAGGGTTCGATGACATTGGGGACGTATCTCTCTCCTGATATCTTCTCCTTCACCGTATCCAGGACAAAACAGTCCTTTTCCACCTCGAAATTCTTACCATCCACATTCACGGTGACGGAATCCTTACCTGCAAGATCTTCAGGGTTCATCCCTTCCAGGGCCATCTTGATTTTCCCGGCATCCTTCTTGAATTTCGGGCCCAGAACCTCGGGTTTCACTATAACCTTCTTCTTCTCTACCTCTGTTGCCTCTTCGTAACGTTCAAAGGCCCTCAAATCCTGCTTCGAATGGTCTATGTGACCCTGCAGGTCGTAACAGGTTCTATCCGCAACCCCTACGAGCTCCACCCATCCAAAACTCGTTTTGGCCTCGGCGTCCCAGCAGTCCGCTGCATAGTGTGCCATCTCATCCTTTAAGTGCTGCCTGAACCTCAGCTTTTCGGGATCAACGCCCACATCTACTAAAAATTTCTGTGTGAGGGCCACGAAGTATCCAAGCACCTGCTTCTTGATGATTCCTTTCTCCACTGCTTCGCCAAGGGATATACTCACCATTTCCCCCTCGTTGGGAACCAGTGTCAGCTTTTCACCGGAAAGCTCCTGGTATTTAGGCCAACTGTCATCTTCGGATTTGATGAAAAGCTCCGCCTCGGCCATGTTGAGCTCCCTTAATCTTATTACGCCCTGCCTGGGTGAAATCTCGTTTCTAAAGCCCCTTCCAATCTGCACCACCCCGAAGGGCATCTTCTCCCTGAAGTGGCGGTAAAGCAGCCCGAAGTTCGTGAATATACCCTGCGCGGTCTCGGGCCTGAGATACCCTTTCCGACCGCCCTTAAGTCCTGCACCGATTCCGAGCTCGAACATGAGATTGAAAGGTTTTGGTGAGGAAAGGGTGCCTTTGCATCTTAAGCATACGACATTCTCCCTATCGATTATGGCGGCGAGCTCCCCAGCGGATAGGGCATCAGCATTGGGCTCAAAATCCCGAACCATATGGTCAGCGCGGAAGACCTCGCCGCACTTTGTACATTCAACCAAAAAATCGAGGAACTCCTTCACATGTCCTGATGCGACGAAGACCTCTTCAGGGGATATCATGGTTGAGGATATTTCAGCGAATCCTTCACCGAGAACGTAGTACCTCCGCCAGATGTCCTCGATATTTCGCTTCATAGTACTGCCCAAGGGGCCGTAATCATAGAACCCGGCTATGCCGCCGTATATTTCGGAAGATGGCCAGAGGAATCCCCGCCTTTTGGCCAGTGTCAAAACCTTATCAGAGTCCATAAGATCAATCCTTAATATTTTAAGGGATGACGGGATTTGCATCATGCGAGCATCATGCTCATCGAATCAAACAGGAGATCACGTCCAGCTCATCCACCATGGCGATCAATCTATCGTCCGAATTTCGGATGGGAAGCTGACCAAAATCGTTCTTCCTCATTATACGCGCTGCCTCGGAAATCGTAGTCTTTCTGAATACTGTAACCGGGTCCTTGACCATTATCTCCTTCACAGGTATCTTGGGCAAGGTTATCTTCGATACCTCGTAGTACAGCTTCATGATATTTCTCATTCCTTCCCAGGTCCACACGTCCTCATCCTCTCCGGAGCCCAGATCGGAGATGGCGGTGGAGCCGTCAACCACGCTCAAATTGAAGATGTCTCTGTCGGTGACTATACCTGACAGCCTCGAATCGTCATCGAGCACAGGGAAGGCATAAGCGTTCGTTATCTTGATCATGGCCGCCACGATGGTAAGGGGTGTGTTTTCATAGATGGGAATACAGGGGCGCCTCACGTACGATTCCACAGTATCCTTATAATTCTCTTTCTCCACGATGACCAAAAGGTCAGTGGGCGTCAGGATTCCCACCAGGTTTTTCTTCTCCACCACAGGTAGATGGTGCAGTTCTTTTTCAACAAGGATCTTGGCGGCCAACCTCAAGTCGTCCTTGCTCTTGACGCAGGGATGTTCCTTATTCACAATCAGTGCCAGCTGCTCCACATCAGGTTTTGAGAATATGTCCTGTCTGCTCACGAATCCGACGTACCTTTTCGTTCCCTCTTTTACCACCGGTACGCCTGTTATGTTGTGTTGAACAAGCAGCCTGAGCACCTTCGACCTGCTGCCGGGTGCCTCGGCCTTGATGGGATTTTTTGTCATGACCTCTGATACCTTCAAGTTAAGTCCTCCGAGTTGTCATGTCTATCTGTTTTTCATCCAGAGGTAATTATCGATGCTGATCATCGAGATGTCCTGGGCGCTCGCTCCGGAAACCAGAGCGTACGCAGGATTCTTATTTGGGAGTTGGAAAACGATAAAGTTCGCCACCTTTCCCTGGGTGAGGCAAATATCATCACCTGCATTTAAAACTTTGCGTGAAGTTCTCAGTACCATATCCAATATGTTTTTGGCCTCGACTTCTCCTTTAAGTCTTGAGATCTTGTATGCAAATTCCATTTCTCTCAGCAGGGAATAGGGCGTGTTGATCATTGCGTTGTCCGAACCTAATGCCAAGGTAACTCCGAGTTTCAGCATTTTGGGGATATCCGGGATGTGGCCAAAGAACACTTCGGAGCGGGGACAAACCACAACAGGCACATGGTTGTCGCAGCAGATCTTAAGGTCACCAACAGAGGCCTTATTCATGTGAATCAAAAAGTCGGGTTTGAGATCGAGTACGGCGTCGATATCCTCTCTTTCACGTTCGCTTGCATGCAAAGCGAAATATTTTCCCTGGGATTTGGTGTGCTCGGCGATTCGTTTAATATCAGTATGTTCATAATCCAAAATACTGGAAAGGCCGATACCATCCACTTTTTTCAGGAGCTGTTCCATCTCCTCCCTCTCATAGGTCATGCCCGAAGGCCTTCCAAAAATCCTTGCCTTCAGATCGGAATCGGACAGTGCCTTTTTTAAAAGCTCTACACCCTCTGATCCACCCTCCCTGAAATCAGCGAAGTACTCTATGCCCGAGCTCAACATTCTGTGAGAAACGGATCTCATGGTATCGATCAAGGTCTTTTTAGGGGTATTTCTTAACACCCTGTGTTTCAATCCGTTGGGTGGGGCAACGACCTCTAGGATGCCTTCTTTGATCTCGTCCAAAATCACGGCATCCGCGATATGGGTGTGGGCGTTTGCGAACGTGGGTACGATTATGCCCTTGGCCTGGGCGTCTTTTTTGGCTCCTTTACCTATTTCCTCGATGATACCGTCTTCAAAACCCAGATGACCTTCGATGAACTCTCCGCCCCGATATATCTTGCCTGAAACATACCTCATATATACGCCGTTTGGCGGGATAGATAGGAAAGGGATATAATGTTTGTGATGACGGATTCGTAAAAATCATGGTTTCGGACCCATAAGAAATCCCGTTTTATTGGATTTTTGCCAGAAAATTCAGAGGGTAGACAACACATTTTTATATTAAATTATAAACCATATTGACCCTAAATTCCACTAATTTCAGTGTCGCATAAGGCTCCCTCTATCTACGAATAATTTCTTTATATACTCCCCAAACCCCATAATGTTTAAAACGGCGTTTTTTCCCGGTTTTAGAGCCCAAAACCAACAATTATCCTCAATGATAACATGGTAGAAAGGTTTATTAAGCAATCTAACCAAATATTAATACAATTACCTCCCTCCTATCGTCACGAAGAGATGGTGCCTAAAGGCGGTAAAGGTTCCCCCCTCGAATTTTCCTTTGCTGCTGTCACCATCTCAACTGACTTTTTTTTTAAAAACAACGGGAATCAGATCTTTTTTTGCAGTTTGTCTATCTTCTCCTCCAGGGCTCTACCCCTAACGGCCACGGTCAACTCGCCCCTGGTTTTCTCTATGAGGCTTCTTGCTATGTCCTGTTTCCTCCTTATTGACACCAGGGCATTGGGGTAGTTGAACCTGATCATAACTTCATAGAACTTCTCCATCTTTTCCAGGTACGAGGATGCCTTTTCAACATCCTCAGCCCTGAGGCATTCCAGCGTAAACCTTCTCAGCTCCCCTATGGTATCGGCCATCCCTAAAAGATATGAGGTGTCTGTAGCCCCCAAATCCTTAGGGGTGGGCAGCTCATTGTCCTTGATCACCGCCAGCAAGATGGCAGCCTCGCACAGTTCCTGTAAAGCGTTCTGGACAAAACCGGAGTGAAGTAGGTCGGGATGGTCCTGGGTCAGGCTACGAAGTCTTGATGTCTCCTCTCGGGCGTCGTTAAAAATATCGTCCACATTTTCCTTGCGGTGCACTCCCTGTGTGACTGCAGTGGAAAGCCTGGTTATGGCCCTGCACGATTTCAAGGCCACCTCCCTGATGGCATCCTTATCATCGAGATTCTGCTCGATTTGATCGATGATCTCGTTGAGATTCTCCATACTCGGGTGTAGGGTGTTGGGGTTTTTAGGTTTTTTGCCGTCCTCTCCCGTATCCCCCACCTCCTGGAGTTTCCACAACCACCAGATCCCCGTATTTTAGGGGAATGGTTGTCTTCGAGGGCAGCGCGATCATTTTTCCTTTCCTTACCAGATAATTTACACCTACCTTTGCATCCCCTCCACCCATTATGCCCTTGGGAGGGTACTTTCGTCTGTCGGAGATGATGGATAAGGTGCCTTCCTCTCCGAGAAACCGCATCGCACGACGAACTCCAAGACCCCCATTGAACTTTCCCTCACCCTGGGTACCGGGAATCAGCTCGTAGGTTTCCACTCTCAAGGGGTACGTCGTTTCCAGAGCTTCGATGGGCGTGTTGGCCGTATTCGTCATATGTGTATGAATCCCGCTTTGACCCTCTCTGAAAGAAAAAGCCCCCTCTCCTCCGGCTATGGTCTCGTAGTATGTGAATTCACTGCTCCCCACAAGGAGGTTGTTCATCGTTCCTTGGGACTGGGCCGGGATCTTTTCGGGGAGAGCCTGTGATAATGCCAAAAACAGAACATCTACGATCCTCTGGGAAGTTTCGACATTACCGGCCGAAACGGCCGCTGGAGGCTCGGGATTGAGCAGAGTTCCATTTGGTATGTTCACCTCAATTGGCCTCAGGCAGCCTTCGTTTGGCGGGGTGAAAGGGTCGGTTACGCAGCGCATCACATAATAAACCGAGGACAGGGCCACTGAAAAGGGTGAGTTTATGTTGCCTTCAACCTGTCTGGCAGTGCCCGTAAAGTCCACCTTCACCTTTTCATCCTCCACATCCACTGCCACTGCGATTTTCACAGGGTCGTTTGTTATACCATCACCTTCCATCACGTCCTCTGCTTCGTAGGTTCCGTTGGGTATGATCGAGATGGCAGATTTTACCCGGATTTCGCTGTAATTCAGTATGGCCTCCACGAACTCGTTGTACTCAGCCAGGCCGTATTTTTGTAGGTAGAAAAGAAACCTTTTTGCACCGGTGTTGTTGGCAGCAATCTGTGCTCTCAGATCGCCTTTCCTCTCCTTCGGATTCCTGGTTTTTTTCTCGATGATTTCAAGGACTTCTTTGCTCTCCAATCCACTTTCCATGAGCTTTGTCGGTTTCAGCACCAAACCCTCCTCTTCCAAATATCGGCTGTCGCTGGGCATGGAGCCAGGAGATTTTCCGCCAACATCCGAATGATGGGCCTTGTTCACAGCATATCCCATGATTTTGCCCTTAAGAAATATCGGTTTAATCAGTGTAATATCGTTGAGATGCGAGCCGCCGTGATAGGGGTCGTTTACCACTATCTGATCTCCATTTTTTAGTGCACCTTCGAAGTATTTTTTTGTATATTTCACGGCCAGGGGCATGGAGCCCAGATGAACAGGTATGTGCTCCGCCTGGGCCAGCATTCGGCCTTGGGCGTCGAACACGGCACAGCTGGCGTCCACTCTCTCCTTTATGTTGGGTGAGTAAGCGGTTCGCCTTTGAACCGTGCCCATCTCCTCGGGTACGAATGTAAAAGCGTTCTTCAATATCTCTAACCGAATGGCGTCCAGCTAACCCACCTCCATGTGAATCACTCCAAATTCATCCACCTTGAAGGATATATCCGGGGGTATCACTGTGGTGGCCGTGTTCTCTTCCAAGACAGCAGGGCCGTGTCCTTGGAAGTTTAAAGTGAGCTTGTCTCGTTCGAACACCTTCGCAGTTCTTAGGCCGTCCTCGAACAGGATCTTTCGGGTGGATTTGGCCTCGGTGCTCTTTTTATCCTTCAACTTGGGAAGGATCTTCTTTCTTTTAACCATCGAAAAAAGCCTAACATTCACCAACTCTAGGGGTTCGGAGGGCATGGCATAGCCGTACAGCGCCTGATGTTTTTTATGGAATGCCTCCTTCACATCTGGCACCAGAGCCACGTTTATCTCATAGCTTTGGCCTTTGTATCTTAAATCAAGAGAGGAAAGAAACTGCGCGGAATCACTTGTTATGCCCTGGCTATCAAGATCGCGTCGTGCCAGGTTCATCAACTCATCGAGACATTCCTCGATTTTATTTTCGGCTCCCGTAAAAGGTGAAAGCACGCTCTTGCTGTAGCTTGATCTGATGTCTGAGACCAGGATTCCATAGGCAGAAAAAGCCCCGGGAAGAAAAGGGATAAGCACCTTTTTTATACCCAATTCAAAGGCGAGGGCGCAGGCGTGCATTGGCCCTGCACCGCCATAGGCCATAAGCGCAAAGTCCCTTGGATCTTGCCCTCTCTTTGCCAGTGTCAGTCTGATGGCCCTGATCATGTTGGAGTTCACAACCTTTTGTACTCCCAGCAGTGTCTCATTGTGGCTTGCACCTATTTTTTTGGCAAGCTCCGCAACCATTTTATGTGCCCCCTCACTCTTAAGGGGCATCTTACCGTCGAGAAGGCCCCTCTCTCCGAGGTATCCTGCCAGAAGATTGCAGTCCGTCACCGTGATGAGCTTTCCCCCCTTGTCGTAGCATATGGGTCCCGGATCGGCACCAGCGCTCTTTGGCCCCACCCTCAACGCACCCCCTTCATCAAGCCAAACTATGCTTCCTCCTCCTGCTCCGATGGTGTTTATATCGAGCATGGGCACCCTTACTGGAAGACCGGCGATTTCACCTTCAGAGGTCCATTGCGGCTGGGAATCGAGAACCATGGAGATGTCCGCGCTCGTACCTCCCATGTCGAATGAGATCAGGTTGCTCAAACCCAGAAGTTCCCCTAAAAAATGGGTGGCCGCAATTCCGCCGGCAGGTCCTGAAAGAAGGATATTTATTGGTCTTTGCCTGGCCACGTTTGAGGTGCTCACCCCGCCGTTGGACTGCATTATATAGAAACGATCACCAAAGATCCTCTCGATTTCAAGGATATACTTGGAAACGATGGGCCTGACATAGGCATCAAGAACGGTTGTGGAGGTTCGTTCGTACTCTCGAAATTCGGGCAGTACTTCGGAAGACAGGGAAATGGGCCAGTTGGTAAGATGTTCTGCGATCTTTCTCTCGTGCTCGGGGGCGAGAAACGAAAACAAAAGAGAGACCGCGATGGCCTTTATATCGGCCTTATGAAGCTGTTTTTCGAGATCTTCAAGCTCTTTTTTCTCCAGTGATTTGAGAGTTTCCCCTGTAAAGGAGATCCTCTCCTCAACCTCGAAGCACAGGTCTCTTTCAACATAAGGTTTCGGTCTTGTGCATGTGAAATCGTAGAGGCTGGGTCTTTTTTGTCTACCTATCAAAAGAACATCCTTAAAGCCCTTGGTGGTGATAAGAGCGCATCTTGCGCCCCTGCGTTCCAAAACCGCGTTGGTAGCCACTGTCGTGCCGTGGGAGAGCATGGAGGGCTTCATCCCCTTCAAACCCTGCTCAACAGCCTGGCTTGGTTTTTTCGGGGTGGATGGCAGCTTGAAGGTTCGCAGTTCATCCTTGCTGAGGACAACGAAATCTGTGAATGTACCACCGATGTCCGTAGCGAGTTGCATTTTTATCGAACAGGTATGAGGACGGTGGGTAAAAAAAAGTTTTGATTGTGACAATTCTTATTTAAAGTCCTCGTTATAGATTAAATCACGGTCATGAGCAATATGATTTTTGAATCGAACATGTCGTACATCAACGAATATAACATGTAAATCAAGATGGGCAGTATGTTCACCAAACTCAAAATCAACATCAGCTTAAATAGTAATTCCTTTTCTATTTCGTATATGTAGTGTAGCAACAGGTACAAGAGAATCAGAATTGTTATCATGTCCTTCAATCCGTTTTATCGATGTACATCTACATATACCTTTTCTCTGGATTTTCATAGGAATCAATACTTATCGGCCCTGTTTCGTTCCTAAAAAATCCTTTACTTTTTTAAACTGCTCATCGTTTCCAAGGAGGATCACGATGTTACCAGGTTGGACTTTTACTTCGTCATCAGGGTTGGGGATCACTTCCCATCGTTCCTCTAAGGATCCCTCTTTTATTCTTTTTCTTCCGATGGCCACCAAAGTCGTTTTGGTTTTTTCCCGCAAACTTTTAGACAGCGCCCCGACGGTAGCTGCACGGTCTTGTGTTATGGTATACTGCTGTAGATCGAATCCCCCGACATCCGTTGCCGAGGTGACGTCCTCAATAAAATTGGCCACCTCAGGTTCGAAGGCGGCGCTCGCGATTAATCTGCCTGCCATTACATCGGGGGTGACTACATAGGTCACACCTGCGATTTTCATGGTCTTTTTAAGCTCCGCCCTGGTGGTCCTCACGATTATTCTTGCCCTTGGATTCAGCTCTTTGATATGAAGGGCCGTGATCAGATTTTTACTGTCGTCGGCCATGCACAGAATTACGACGGAAGCCTCATGGATATTCGCCTGCTCCAAAATATCACTTTTTGATGGATCACCGTAGATTGGAAAGACATATTTCGGATCACCCATGCGTTTTATGATAATGATATCATCCTGCTCTTCGGTTATAACAGCGACTTGTCGCTTTTCGGTGACAAGTTCCGATAGGACGACATCGGATAATGAGGTCCATCCACAAATTACGAAGTGATCCTTGTACTTTACTTTGTTCATTCCAAACACTCCAGAAAGCGAAGATTCCATAACTATTGCCATGATCATTGCCCCAAGGTAACCGTAAAGTAAAATTCCAAAGCATGCTAAAACTACTGATACGATTTTTCCTCCATCTGATTGAATGGGAACATCCCCGTAACCCACCGTTGTCATTGTAATTGCTGCCCAGTAAAGTGAGGTTTTTATACTTTGTCCTTCGAATAAGAAAAATAAAATGGACGAGCCTGATGCAAGGGCTACTAAGAGAAGTATCCCTTTATATGTCGCCCTGACCATCTTTGGAACCTTGATGAAGATCATTCTTTAATCCCTGCTCAAGCCTCTTTCTTGCTGAATCAGATACAAAGTAGAATTAATTAAGGCATATATAAACTTGAGCCATGGTTCACCCCTTTTTTTTGGAATCCGAGAAACACAAGTTGTTGTTTACAAGTCAATTATCATCCCATCGTAGGCGATTTTAAATCCTTTGCTCTTGATAAATTCCCTTTCCTTGCCCTCTTTGTTAATCGCATTTGTATGATTGATATGGGTAAAGTAGACCTTGGTATTCACATCCCCCAACAGGTTAACGGTGTCCTTAATCGGCGGATGCGGAACTTCCCCAAATCTAGGTATTTCATCCTTTGAGTAGAAGGTTCCATCGAGTATGGCGATGTCGGTAGACTGGATTTCATCCATAATCTTATCAGTCCAATAGTCCACTTCAGGTAAATACAGTATCTTCTTTTTGGATTTTATTATGTACCCAACGGTATCGGCAACCTCGTTTCTATGAGGGACTTGGATAGGGGTGCATTTGAATCCGTCCAATTCCAGCTCTTGGCCAGGCTCGATTTCCCATATATCGATGTTTTTACCAATAACGAGAGCATCGAAGGGATGGTTGTTTCGAAGAAACTGCCCCATCTTTGGGGTGCAGAACACCAAAAGATTCTTTTTCTCCATTGCTTCCTTTCCTAGATGCCATAATCCCAGGCAGTGACCGAGATGGGCATGGGTTAATAGAATCCCGCTCAATGGGATACTCACTTTTTTTCTCATATCGCCCACTTTTTTCTGGACCATATCCAGCTGATATTTAAAATCGGGGGAGGCGTCGATCAGGTAGCAAAAACTTCCTTTTTTATCAAAAATGGCTAATGAAGGCCCTAATCTCCTATATCCCGCATCTTTTCTCGCTGTCTGGCATATATCACAATAACAACCTGGGTGAGGGATCCCGGCATCCTGGCCCGATCCTAGGATCATCAATTTCATATTTTTCTTATAATCGCCCCTCATTTTTAAATCTTTCTTTTTCGAGCCCGCCCCTAGCAACCGGCACCCTTAATATATGCGAACCATCTTTTAAATATGGAACCGGACATACACCCACTATTCCTGGTGAAAATAAGATGTTTAAAGACAAACTCAAAGGGCTCTCAAAATTTCCGAGGGTATTCTGGGTTTCTCAGACCTTTGAAATTTTAGAAAGAGGGGCATATTATTCCATGATGCCCATCATCGTCGTTCATGCCATTTGGAATGTTGGACTTCCAATATGGTTGGGCGCTATGATTACCGCCTTTATGTATCCATTTCAATATGGGCTGCCGATATTCACTGGTGCTCTTGCAGAGAGGGTCGGTTATAAGCGTCAGATTACATTTGCATTTATCGTCCTTACCTTGGCTTACCTGTTTCTTGCATTTGCTTTTAATACAATAACTATGATACTCGCAGTTATTACTGTGGGTATCGGTATAGGATCTTATAAACCGCTTATATCTGCAACAGTTGCAAAATGCACATCATCTGAGGATCGGAACCTCGCCTATGCCATATATTATTGGTTTGTTAATTTAGCTGCTTTTCTAATTCCCTTTATATTTGTTATCGTAATTTTTTTAGGCGCAATTCAAAGATCAACTTATCATGTAATATTCATATGCGGTGCATGCCTGGTCAGCATCAATATAATAACCGCCTTATTTATTTTTGAGGAAGTTCCAAGAAGCGGTGAAGTAAAAACCGTGGGAGATGCAGTGAATAATATTAAAATGGCCATGAAAGATAAAAAATTCGTAGTAATGGTCATTTTAATCGGCGGTTTTTGGATGCTTTATTCTTCATTTCTAAATGCATTGCCATTGATATTATTTGGCTTTAGGCGTCTTCCTGGTTGGTTCGACGTTATGCTATTAGGTGTCTTCAATCCATTCACCATCATAGCCCTAGGGATTTTTTTAGCTAGATACATTGAAAAGGTAGAATCCATGAGGGTGGTTTTAACAGGAATTATGATCTATCTGATCGGCTTGGCGATCATTGGTTATTCTCTCCAATGGGTACTGGTCATTTTTGGTATAGTTATTGCGTCCATCGGCGAATTTATCGTGGCTCCTGGGTATATGGCATTCGTATCAAAACTCGCAGTCAAGGAAAAGGTATCTGCATATGTGGGGTGTAATTTTATATCCTATATGATTGGTCTTCTTGGAGGCACATTTGTTTTCAGTCTAATTGTTAACTACGTAGGTGTAGAGCTTGAAATGCCTCATTTCTTCTATGGCATCCTTTTAGCATTTGGTCTTGGATTACTTATCACATTTGTTATTTATTATTGGACATGGGGTCAAGATATCATAGAAAGAGCTAAGAAAATAAAAGAGATGGAAGAGGGTACCGATGAGAAATCTGAAACACCCTCTGATTATAAAGAGCCAATCATTTTTCAGATATTTGACAATAAACTCTCGGTGATTGTATGCGCCATTTTAATTCCAATAGTTCTTTTTTCAACCTTTAGCATGGGAACCCTCACGTTCTATCCCCCTGAAGAAGAGGAAGAAGAATTACCCGCTTTTAATGTCGAAGACTACAACATTATCGATGGAACCTCCTTTGGATTCAGCGGGACACTTTCTGAGGGAGGCTCAGCTTCCGAGACTATCACCATATATATCGGAGAGGGTGAATATTTGGAAGAAGGGGAATTTCTCAAATCCATTAGATTCGAGCTTTCCTGGGAGGACGAACCCGACCAGAACGTGGGCCCCTTTGGCTTAATAAGCTTGGAGAACCAACCGGATGAGTTTCTTATGAGTGTCGCTGAAGGAGAAAATTTCACAAAAGAAGACACCGGAACAAATCCACACGGCGGTGAAGGGAGAATCGAAATAACTTTCAATTTCGATCACGATACGATCGAATCCATAAACGGCACAGGGGAATGGGAGGTGGAGGTGACGCTTGATTACTGTGGTGATTTTGAGGATCCTACCGGACTCTATACCGAAGTAGACAATTCCAACAGCTACAACTTGGTGGCAATCACGGAGATTTACACCCCCAAATAGAGGGAATGGACATCCGCATGTAAGATAGTCAATCATGGGGATTTGAGAGAAGAGAAAAAAAGGTGATTGGAAAAACATGGACTGCCCTTGCGTGTTCTATCGGAACCTTCTACCATAACCTGAACGACACTTTTTTGATCTATATTTCATTCCGACGGTTTGTTGGACTTTATGTCTGTCTCTCTTGGATCAGGTGGTGGCACGTTCATGGGCATGGAGACAAGAAGCTCCGCAAGGGATGATGAGGGATATGTCAGGGTCAGAAAGAGCCCGAAAACGAAGAACACTCCTGCCAATAAAAGGAGGATTAAAACCTCGAAGCCGAACAGGTTTTCAGTGTCCGTCACAAGAACCTGATGGACAACGACCAGCCAAAGCAGGGCGAACAGTATGACACCCAGACCAAGACTCAGGGCTCCTAATAGATATCGTCTTTTGCGCTTTTCGTAATATTCCGAAATGGCCCCAACAAATTTACTATCGGTGGCAGGTTCCTTAACGTTCGCAACCTTGGGGGTCGGAGTATTTTCAGGTTGGGGTATTTCTTTGGGTTCCTCTGACTCGGTTTGGACGATTTGCTCCCTATTTAAATCCGCGATCGTGGGCATTTGCGGATCCTGGAGATCAGAAGGCTGATTCATGGGCACCTCTTCAAATTCGACATTACAATGTGGGCATTTAGGTGCGTTAGCAACCACCCCAGTTCCGCATTGAGGGCATTCGAATATCCCCTTACCTTCGTTGTCCGAAAGTCTTTTCTCCACCTCCAAAAGAGATGGTATCCTTTCATCAACATCCTCGGATTCTACTTCCTGTGGATTTTCTTCGTCGTTTTCCATCTTATCACCTTTTTCTTTTTATTCCCGTTATTTTATCATTTAAAATGTCTTTTGATTTCCTTTATATTCTCCGACACTCGATTTATAGAATGATCTTGAATTTGAGGGGGTGTTTCCGCGGTTAATGTACCCATCAGATATTCCTCAACAGGAATACCAGTTCTCTGGGACAATGTGATCAAACCTCGTGTATTGTCAAGGGCCCGCTCCGTATTTACGAATCGTCCTTTGGAATTTTTTATCATACCAGAAACAACGGGCTCGAAATCTTTTTTGAAGCGGTTTGCGAAACCGTATCTTCGCTCAAGCACGATGGTGAACAGCATCAAAAGAAGGGGCCAGAATATCAAAAGTAAGCTCATGTACAGGTCTTTTGGGGGCACAAAAGGAATAGAAGGCGTAGAAGGGGTTGTCGTGGGTTGTATCGAGAAGGTCTCAGGATCCGTATCGGCCCAATTTCCGCCTCCATCCACGGCCCAGATGGTGTAAGTATAATTCCCAGTATCATCGAAGGTGTCGTTGTAGTACCAGCTGTTATCATCTCCTTTCATCATACTAGCATTTATGGTGGATCCATCTGGAAAGGTAATGAGTATTCGTACCTCATCGATTTCGCCGTCGTCGATCACATCCACGGAGATATTAACATTTTTACCAGCATCCTGAGGGTCGGGTGTGGCCTTGGGATCACCAACATGAGGACGGTTTCTATCCTGGATTGTGAAGCTGAAGGGATCGGTGTTGTTCCAAATATTACCGGTATCTTTTGCATGAATTTCATATGCGTAATTCCCAGGATCGTTGTAGGGTACGTCGAAGTACCATTCATCACCAGCACCCTGCTTCATACTGACATTGATCCTAGTTCCGTTGGGATACCTGATTACGATGAACACACCTTCCACATCGATATCATCGACAACATCCACGGAAATGTTGACCCGTCCTCCCATCTCCTGTGGATCGGGCAATGCGGTTGGAATGAGGATCTCGGGGGGGTCGGTGTCCTGAATCGTAAACGTTTCCGGCCCAAGAGTATTCCAATTGTCTTGTGTGTCGTTCGCCCATATCGTGTACGTGTAAGGGCCGAGATCGATATATGGTCTGCTGTAATACCATTGATTCTGGGTTCCTCGGTCCATGGTGACATTGATCGAAGTTCCGTTGGGATAGGTGATATTGATCCAAACAGTATCCACTTCGATATCGTCCTCAACATCCAATGAGATGGTAACATACTCTCCATTCTCTCCGGGATTTGGCAAAACATTGAGGTTATCGAGCACGGGGCCGTCGGTATCACGGATTAAAAACGTTTTAGGTTGGGTACCATTCCAGTTGTTGCATGTGTCGTTTGCACATATAGTGTAAGTGTAGACGCCGAGATCGTCGAATATGTCTTCCAAATACCACCTGTCACCGGACCCTCTTTGCATGCTGATATTGATCAACCCGCCCCCGGGGAGCTCGATGTTCACCCAGACCGTATCCACATCGATTTCATCGAACACATCCACGGAAATGTTCACCTGCCCGCCGTTCTCTTGGGGATTTGGAGTGGCTGTGGGGTCACCGAATTCTGGGGGATTGTTATCAACGGTGAGGGCAATGTAACCGGAATCAGGCACCGTATCTTTTACAGCTGAGTTAACCGATCCGGATGAGTGGGAGCGGAATTGGCCTAAAATCACAGCCGTCACAATGCCCAGATATGCCAGAGGAAAACGCGCTTCAACTGATAAGTTGCCTGGTGGTGCGCCAGGGGCAGGATCGAGATATAAGGTTCCGTCCTCTGCCATGTTTCCATCATCCGAGGCATTCCAGATATGTATGTCCTGTGGACTGCCCATCTTCCGTATCGATATGTTTGTGAGGGTTGGAATGCCGCTGATGGTTTCGACCTGTGCCGAAACAAAAATGTCCCAATCGTCATCGGTTCCAACTGGATTCCCACTGAGGTTTATTCCCATGTCATACAGTACTTCGGGATTTGTGCTGTCGTTGTATATATCCCATCGCACGTAAAGCCATGTCTCGTCAAAATCGAATGCAACGAAGGTAAGGTCCGTCATGGAAAGAGAAGGCTCGTCTATGGGGTCGATCAATTGCAGTGGGGCATCAGCCCAATCCGACAGTGTACCGTCAGCGACATCGATGGCACCACAGATACATACGATATCAATGGGACTTATTACCATGGCAATAACGAATAAGAACGGCAGTATGAGAAGTAACATGCGGTTTTTGAGCATTAATTCTTCCCCTGATGATTTTTCTAAAGAAGTTGTAAATGATGATGTGAATGGTAAATCATTGAACAGCACCCTCTTATATTTTACGAGCTTTTTATCAAAAATAAAAGTATCATGAACGAGGGTCAGATGCTTGTTTTAGGTTTAAAAAGGAGTTTGGGAGACATTTTTCAATGTCAACTAATACCTCCCTCCTAATTTTGAGGTGGGTGCGTACCGGATTAGAGCTGCAAAATGGGATTTTACATATTTTTTATAAAATCGATAATTTCGTTTATGTCGGGAAGGGTCTTGGGTTCATAGACCTTGAAGAACGCGATATTCTGCTCCTCGTCCACGATTATGTTCGTCCTGGCAGAAAATCCATGTTCCTCTCTGAATATTCCATAAAGCTTCGCGACCTCTCCGTGGGGCCAGAAATCCGAAAGTAAAGATATATTTTCGATTCCGAGGCTTTCGGCCCATGCTTTTTTACAGGGCACGGTGTCAACGCTCATCCCCAGGGCAACGGTGTTCAAGGAGTCGAAGGTTTCCTTGTTTGCCTCCAAGGACTGCATCTGCTTGGCGCATATTGCGGTCCAGGCCAGGGGGTGGAAGGAGAGCAGTACCTTCTTTCCTTTAAACGAGGATAGCATAATTCCTTTACCATTCTGATCCTTTAAAGTGAAATCCTTTGCTGGATCTCCAACTTTTACTTCTTCCATTTTCTTCACCTCCTTTATTTTTAAATTATTTCAACTAAAAGAAACCCTGATATGATATTTAATAGCATTAAAACCACAGCGACGCGTCCTACCCATCGATGGGCAATACGTATTTTCGATTTTTTCTTCTTTATCTTGAACTGCGCAAAACCCAAGCTCGGGGCAAGTATAATAAAAATAATGGCCAAAATACCTAAAAAGGCATGGGGGACCCTGAAATGCTCCCCTGAACCCATAGAAACCATAATGAACGCCATCAAAAGACCTGTAACCGAAAAAACCGCACCCAAGGCACCCATCAACTTATGGATTTTAAGCCACCATTTCTTTTTTTTAAAGACTTTAGCGATTGTGATTCCCAATATCATGATAATAAATCCTATGACCATGAGGGAAGCGTGGAATATCCAGAATTTCGGGATCTCTATTTCTTCAAATTCCCCTGTACCTGTATCCACTTTACCATATCCTTTCTTCTCATGCTGGGATTCAAAGTCATCATCAGGACCAGTGGCCCATATAATGGTAATTTCACCATTAGATGGTATGTTCTGATCTTTTGTATCACCGGTTGATAAAAGGCGCTTGAATTCGATTATTGTTTTACCACCGCTCTCTGAACCTCCATAGCATAAAATGTCCGAGGTTCCACCAAGCTCGGTATCAGGAGGATGGGGTCCGAAGATTCCTGTTGAGAAGCAATCGAGAATGCTCACAATCCCGGAATCAGAAACCCAGCCGAATATCATATCAGCGTCCTTCATTTTATCAGAAGGCTCGAAGCCAATCGCTACCCAGCCTGTGGTTTTTCCTTCCATTGCCATGATTAATGTATCGTTTGCCACGCTCCAGTGTAATACAAAATCTCCACCACCGAGTGTCACTGAAAAATCGTATTCACCCGGATCTATAACACCGTCCAATGTCGGAGGACATGACCCTCCCGTATCCTCGATATCCTCTACTGTGAACCGCAATCTGAGATTTCCATCATTGTAGTCCTGTTTGCTTGCTTTGAAGTCAATTGTCTCCTCAAGATCCCTTGTAACATCAGGGGCGGTGTATGTAAACGTGTATTGACCTGCAGAGACTCTTTGATAGTCCGAGGCCGTACCCGATTTCACATGGATTTCTAAAGACACATCGTCAAGAGGTTGCCCAGCTGCAGACGTGAAAATCGTGAAGTTAAGGGCTTTATTTTCGTTCACAGTGTTAGGGGTAGGTTTCACTTCAATTAAGATATCATCGGATGTTGCTTCATCAACTGTGATGCTTTCGCTGATACTTCCTGATCTACTGCATATTGCAGTTACGTCAATATCGTCACCATCCTGTGCAGAAACATCGTAAGTATAGGTGAACGTGGAGGTTGTGGGTTGACTCGTGTAATTCAATGTCAGGTAACCTGCGTCATTTTTTAAGATACCTATTGTTTCAATATAATGACTGTTTGGATCTGCTACAGAATGGGTTAAGGTAACGTTCAATTTCTGGTTGAAAAAATCGTATTCCAGCTCAATATTTGAGGGACTGTGTGCCAATGAGGGAGTTGTTATAACAATCGAAATTATAAGAAGGACAGCCAGAATATACAATCTTTTTCTGGTAATTATATTTAAATCATCCTTGCTCGCAAACATGGTTTAAACTTCCCTTTTCTTCAATATCGCTTTCTTTATTTTTAACCCTTTTGCGTTCCGATATTCACCATAATTGTTGGTTATCGGATTTTATGGTGGTAAATTCTGGATAGGTTACCCTTTTTCATTTTTTCAAACATTTGTTTCTTAATGGAGGAAAAGCCTTCGTTATAATTAATAGATTTTTCAAAATCTGTTAAAAAAGGTGCATATAAATTTCATAATTTATATGCAATTTATATACAAATTAATCTCTTTTAATAATCCAATTGAAAATTGGCTTTACTTGTTTTCTGGGATGGTTCTCTGGGCCGAGATAGAAGAAACCACGTTACCGTCTGAATCATAGATTGTGTTGACGTTCAGCTCGACATCCAACATCTGCCCATCTTTTGTGACTATTTTAAGTTTTTTATTGCGTAATTTGCCTGTCTTTTGCCATTCGCTAAAGAATTTTTTTGCATTTGTTTTTGATTCATCTGCATAGATATTAAACAGGGGCATACCTATCAGTTCAGATCTTGTATATCCAAGGATTTTAATCGCGGTATCATTGCAATCCAGAATCTCTCCCTTTGGACTGATTCTATAGAATAGATCAGGTGAAGTGTTAAAGGCGACCCTGTATTTTTGTTCGCTCTCTTTCAATGCTTCCTCGGCTATTATTTTAGATCTAGCAAAACACAAATCCTCGGCCAACTCTTCAAGGAGGTTAATTTCCTCAGCGTCGATTTCATGCTCCGAATCAGAGCATACGATGGTGATTCCAACAACCTTATCCTGATATTTCATCGGTATCAGAATGGTTTGATGATCCTCTTCATGTTTACAATATTTACAATTTGTGCAATACCCTTCATTTCTATTCAATATTTGATTTGAGTCTGATTTTAAAGCCGCTTTAATACATTCAGGGGCATTCCCCTCTCCATCTGGCGAGATTTCCCATGTATCCCTTTCATGCTTACCAGAATGTCCCATTGTAATGATCTTTCCTTTGGTTTCATCTATCATGGCGATTGATATATCCAGATAATCTCTGGTTTCAAGCAACTTTTCACAAGAGCCTTGTAAGAGCCCTTTTAAATCAAATTCATAATTTATTATCTGGCCAATATCCTTGATGGCTATGAGTAGATCATTTAGATATCTTATTCTGTCCTCAGCCACTTTATTCAAGGTGATATCCTGAACTATACCGAGCATTCGAATTGCCTTACCATTCTCATCCCTTATGACATCTCCATTCTCAGAAACCCACCGGATTGTTCCATCTGGCCAGACTATGCGATGCTCAATTGCATATTCTTTACTTTCTTCTACACATAATTTCACAGAATCCTGTACAAATTCTCTATCATTTGGATGGACACTCTCTAGAAAGGCTTCGTAGGTGGCGCCGAATTCTCCCTTAGAAAATCCGAACATCGGTTCGATGGTGTCAGACCAAAATAGGTCACCTGTAATGATATTCCAATCCCAACTGCCGATGTTGGCAGCTTTCTGAGCTAGTGCATATCTCTCTTCACTGCGTATCAAAGCTGTCTCAACCTGCTTGCGTTTCGTGATGTTCCTTGATAAAATCGAAAATCCGATAAGATTATCCTCTTCATCCTTAATACCATCCAAGGTGAGGGCTACTTCTATGGGTACTCCTGATTTCTGGTTTAGTCTAGTTTCAAAACCCACTATGGATTCACCATGTGAGACCTTTTCGATCAATTCTTGCAAGGTCTGGGAATCAGGAAACACCTGGAGAGTCTCCCCTATGATATCTTCTTCCTCATAGCCGTACATATCCTCTGCGCTATTGTTTAAGAAAAACACCTGGCCTTCTTTATTGATGATGATTACTGCATCATTGGTCTGTTCCATGACGTTCTGAAAAAATTTTGGTGAAGATGTGAAGTCCTTTAGCTTCTTGGACTTTTCGAATTTTTTTATGATATCCTTGAATATCTCCATGTTCCCTTCCATATCTGGGGTTAAGAAATAAACCTCACCGTATCCTCCAGTCTTGGATGTGCTTATCAGTTCATTTTTCAGAAGCACATCCATATGATGTTTCACTGTACGATAATTAAGATTTAAGATTTCGGCCAGTTGATTGAGATTATAGGGTCTGTCGTTGAGCAGCTCGATGATTTGAATCCTGTTATGTCCGCCTTTTTGACCGAGTAAAAGATAAGAGAGTATTTTTTTCAAAGCACGCATTTCAATCGGCCTCCCCCGAATGGAGATGTATCTCACCTGTTCAGGTGTTCGATAATATTTATAAATTTTGGTTAAGCGCCCGTATATTTAAGGATTTCTCATAAAAATTGTAAATAATTTGTATATAACCTTTGTCAAAATAATAATCAATCTTCAAATGATTTTGAAATGTAAATAAATACGAATGACTTTATCGGGTTGTTGAGGTGATCGATATGACAAAGGTATTATATTGCGCCGACACAGGTGTACAATGCCCCTATGTTGCTCGAGGTGAAACCGAGGAAGAAGTTTTAATGGATGCAAGTCAGCATGGAAAAGCGGTTCACGGTTACACCGATGAGCAATTAACAGACTCTAAGATGATTGCAGACTTGAAGAAACTCATCAAAGAGAAATAAACTCTAAGGGATATTTTGCATCGGAACATTATTCGGTGCTCAATTTCTTTTTTATTTATTTCTGAAAATTGTATGTAATTTGTAGATAATTTGGTATAGATTTTGAAAATTCAATTTATATCAATGTCGTCTTATAGGGATTTATAAGTCAAAGTCATAGGAAGGTAACAAAACATTCCTATATTTGAATTGAATAGAAGGAATAGAAAATGAAGAAATCAGATGTCGCAGGAGTGCCCAAAAAAACCAGAGTCTTAAACGGGGATTTCACGGAATATGTTGATATTTTCGACCTCAAGGAATCCCATGGTTTCAAAGTGGTTAAAAAGGTACCGATTCTCACCGATCAACTAATGGCCACGGTTCTGATGATCCCACCCAACACAAAAATCCCTGCACATGTGCATTTTGAAAATGATGAGATTCATTACATCGTTTCCGGATCCGGAAAAATATCGATTGGTAATAAAAACAGAACCATAAAAGAGGGCATGTTGATTTGGGTTCCTAAGGCGAAGTCACATTTTTTTTCCACTGAGAAAAAATCGATGGTAGTGTTATCAAACAGTCCTGTATGCGAGCCTGTAATGATTCAAAATGATGAGAATGATATGAAGTTAAAATAAAACATGGAGGTTGAAAAATGACAGATGAGAAATTTATATTGTATGTGCAGACAAGCGATGAACCCGAGAGACAGTACTCGCCACTGGTTTTAGCGCAAACTGCAAAACATATGGATCTTAAACCTGTGGTATATTACTTAGGTAAGGGATTGAAAATCCTAAGGCCCGGAGAGGCGGAAAAGATTAAACTCGGAACATTTCCAAGTGTGGGTGAAATGATCGACAAGACCCTGGAGATGGGTGTGGAGATACTGGTATGCGAGGCTTCAAAGCAGATGCTGGGCTGGGAGAAAGTGGAGCTAAGGCCTGGGGTGAAGATAGTAGGTGCCGCCACCCTAAATGATCTCACACTGGAGGCTGACGCTACTCAGTGGTTCTAAAATCCCAGGTGAAAATAAAGGATAATAAGATGCGCCGATGAAGGGCGCGCTATAAGTACCAAGGTTCCCAGAAATGGGAGGAGGTGAAAAAAATTGTCAAAAGAAGAAAACAAGGCCATAGTAACCCAAATGTACGAAGAGATTCATAATAAGGGAAATCTAGACAAAGCTGATGAGCTGGTCACTTCCGATTTTGTGGATCGTACCCCAGCTATGCCTAACATGCCTAAAGGCCCTGAAGGTGTAAAACTGCTCTTCGGAACGCTTCGATCCGCCTTCCCGGATTTACATACCACCGTTGAGGATATGGTGTCCGAGGATGATAGGGTTGTAGCCAGGCTCAGCATGCATGGAACGCATAAAGGTGAATTCATGGGAATTCCAGCCACTGGAAAGGAGATCAACATCAGCGGAATAGATATTGTCAGAATATCAAAAGGCAAGGTAGCTGAGCGATGGGGCGTTGCTGATATGGCAGGTATGATGCAACAGCTCGGTGTTGGCCCCCAACCAGGAAAACAGTGAAGTAAATGATTCTTTCTTGAATGAAGGATCCTAAATGTCGGAGGAAATTGAAATCAGGATGACTTTAAATCCAGTTTGAATACAGGTATTGACCCGATGAAATTTCCTTCTTTTTTATTTATTTTCCATGGAAAGAGATTGATTAAACCTCGATTTATATTTTTGAAATTGTGAATAATTTGTAAGTGATTTGTATTTTAAATATACTTTTTTTGCAACAGATTTTGAAATTCTGATATATATGGATGATATGATTGTGGAGACCTTGATAAAACAGAACAGGAGTTGAAACAAAATGAGTGTAGAGAAAAACTTGAAGGTGATACAAGCCGTTGACGAAGCCTCCAACGGTCGGGATTGGGAGGCCTTCGCTTCCCATCACACCGAGGATGTTGTCTCGTACAGCCCCATGAGATCTGAACCCACAAAAGGTATTACTGCCCATCTTGAAGCGGTTCAAGGCTTACTAACTGCCTTTCCAGACTTTAAGATGACTAGGGATCAAAGTTTTGGTCAAGGAGATTGGGCTTATGTCGGTTATATCCTTACAGGAACACATACTGGACCACTGCCGGGCCCGGGGGGTAAACCTATTCCTCCAACCAACAAACCCATCAAAATTCCTTTAGGTTCTGCATTGAGGTTTAAGAACGGCAAGATAGCAGAGGAACACATATTCTTCGATCGCCTTGATATGTTAAGACAGTTAGGAATCGATCCATTATAGAGAGAAGAAAGCTTAAATGCACAATGAAATTTCAATGGTAAATAACCCGCTTATAGCGGGTTTTTATTTATTATTTAAGTCATATCTCATGGATCAGCAATATAAGTATAAGAACTATTGATACGAGGCCTTTATCATGTGAAATTGCATATAATTTGTATATGATTTGCATTTCAGATGTACGTTTTTTGTAACAGATTTTGAAAATTCGATTTATATTAGCAATGATATGAGGGTATTGAAGGAAATTAGGTGAAAAAATGGGAGAGATAAAGGATCTATTTCAAACTGCGGATTGGAAAGTCGAAAAACATGTTCCTGTGATATCACTCCCAGATATTGAAAAAAAAGACGAGCTGGTAAAAATAACCGTGTGCGTGGGTAAAGAGATTCCCCATCCCAACACCACAGAACACCATATAGGGTGGATTGAGTTGTTTTTCTTACCTTCAGACGCGAAGTTTCCTTATTGTATTGGGAGGTTTGAGTTCTCTGCGCACGGAGCATCCACTGAAGGCCCCAATACCAGCCCCATTTATACCCAACCCGAGGTGGTCTGCACGTTGAAATCTGGAATGACAGGAACCGTGCTGGCCACCTCTTTCTGCAACATTCATGGTTTGTGGACAAGTTCCGCAGAGCTTAAGATTGAGGATTAATCCCCATCCCTTCCCATATCAAGATAATCCCTCCCTCTTTTATTTTTTTTTTACCCCTAGCAACCGTATATGTCACCCACGGGTTCAGACAAACTTTTTATAAACTATAAACAATACCCAAATCGAGGTGATACCGAATTTAAATCTGGCTATTACTCAAAGGGGAGAGGGATGATGTAGCATGTTTTTTATAATTTTACTCAAATCCTCTAGAACATCATCCAAATATGGGGGCATATGTCGTGAAACACTCATAATTCACGATTCAAACCCGAAATCATAAATGGTATATATAATAAAAGGTGACAATGGAATGTCAAGAGGTGTGGCCGTAATAGGCGGTGGAATCGCAGGTGTCCAGGCGGCGCTGGATCTGGCAGAGCAGGGAATAGAGGTCCATATCATAGAGAAGAGCCCGAGCCTAGGCGGAAAGATGGCCCAACTGGATAAAACCTTCCCCAC
>CP070739.1:1573258-1577567 GCA_020347705.1 Methanomassiliicoccales archaeon
GAGAAACCCTTAAAGGAGAAGTGAAGAACGGTAAGCTCGATGAGAGCCACTTTCTAATTTTGGATAAAAAGATAGACGATTATTTGGGGGAGATGAGGGCCATGGAAAAAGGTCAGGTAGAGGCCGGGGTAGTGGAAGGTACCGTCGAGTCGATCTCTGGGGAAAATGAAGTCTAAAACTTTTCGACCTCTCCCTCCCTCAGCATGTCCATATGCTTGTTGATGTTCTTTGTGACTAGATTGTATCGCAAGATGTTCTTAAAGAAATTTATGCCCATGAATATCCAAAGAAAACTCAAGTACCCTGAAAGGCGTATGTCTTGAATGGATTCAAGTTCGGCCCAAACGGAAAGGCAAAATACCAAGACGGCCAAGCCCAATAAAAAGAGCCAAAGGGAGGCATTGACCAAAAATTCCTTGGCCCTGGGTAGATAATCGAACCACATCTTCAGATCAGCGGATTTTTTCATGAGCCTATTGAGGTTTTTATTTCCCTCGAGAATTTTCTTTCCCATTTTTCTATACTCCTCTGCATTCGGGAAATCATCACCGGCATTAGGAGTCTTAGAAGTGGTGCTTTCCTCTTCATAATATTTCATGATGAAGTCCCTGAGCTTCTGGGTTTTGATGGCTCTGATCACCTCAATCTCTTTTTTGTACTTCTTGTCGAACCTCTCACTTTGGAGGTATAAGAGCACGGCCGCGAAAATAAAGGCAATGAATGTCACAATCCCTATCCAGATTATGATCTCATACAATATTTTCACCTCCCTTGCGTAGGAAAACGTACTCGGGATAAATGGAATGGATGTACTGCAGCATACCTGTGGGCCCCATTTGGCCCAAAATAAAATTCAACTGGGACATATTATCCCTCAAGTTTTCGGGAAGTTTGAGGATGATCTTATTGGCTTTCTCTAAACCGCTTTTGGTAAGATTATAGCTGTACCCCCCTTCTCCTCCCGAATCGTTTTCTTTTTTTACGAGCATATTGGTTGCAAGAAGCTGTTTTACACACTGGGCCACCTTATCGCTGTAAGGGCCGCCGCATTCGCTTTTGAACTCGAACTTGGGTTCTATCGAGGGCAATAGCTCTTTAACAGATATGAAAACCTCGTTTGTGAGTGAATGTGCATCTCTTTTTCGGCCTGCACCTTTATCATGGAGAATAATCAGTACCCAGTTCTTTAAAAGCATGTCTGGAAGGTCCTGAGAAGCAGGGGTAAAATAAGGCCTTTTTACCATTCTATCCTCGTTTGCTGTAAAAATTTTGAATACTATATAAATATGTTGCCTAAAATATCGTGCTCAATCATGATACATCCCTGGCCTTATATCAGTCAGTGAGGCTCAGTCCAAGACCGAGGGCAAACTCATAAGAGTGCTTAAATTCCTCCCTTGTGAGCCTCTCAGTCAATTCTTCATACTCATAAGCATTGTACGCTGGCCGGAACTGATCCATTACATTAACCCTCACGTTTTCCAGGTTCTTTGCGATCCATTCCAGGATAGGCTTCGTGCAGCATTTAAAATGTCCCGGCAGTACCAAATGCCGGATGATCACCCCACATTGGCTTCGCGCAATTTTATGATTTCTGCAAACGATATCCCAGTAATTATCTACATTTGACAGCCTCTTGGCACATTCGCTGTTGCCATACTTGAAGTCGGTGAGATATACATCGATTAACCCATCAAGGAGTTTCATGGACTTTTCTGTGAGGTACATATTGGAGTTCCAAACCTGGGGCGTGTTTACATTGCAGTATGTAAGCGTGTCCAGGATAAACGGCAAATTCGATGTAGGATCCCCTCCCACCCAGTTGGTATTTCTGGTGGAGTCGCTGCGTCTTTTGATTATTTCCGCTACCCTCGTTGGTGAGAACGCATCTCCGCTTTTTGGGTTTTGGCTGATGTCCCAGTTCTGACAGAATGCACAGTTGAACGTGCACCCTGAGAAGAAGATGGTATGGGAGGGAACCAGTTCAGGCTCCTCCCCCCAATGCACGAATTCTGACGAGACCTTTGACTCCACAACATGACAGTGCCCTTCCTTTCCCATCAATCTGTTTGCACCGCATTTTCTTTCGCACAATTCGCACTTTGACAGCATATGTCTGGCAAGCTTCAGCTTCAAGTCTAAAAGTGATGTTTTCGGATTCTTGGTTGCTTCACTTTTTCGCAGGGATAACATGGCCTTTTCATGGATATCCCAGAGTTCATGTTCGCTTTTACTCAAGTCACAATCAAGGGACATTCCCTTGGATTTGAGGTATATCGCGTTTTTGCGTCCCTCTAAAATATTGTAATAATTGGGTAGGGCCCTCTTGGCCCCCTCGATATCGGATAGGCGGATTTTAATGAACATTTGCATCACATATAATCAAAGAACCTTATCAGCCTATCGATTTTTATGATCCGAAATTGTAATAGGTAAAGAAATTTGCCAATGTTTCTAACACTACGAAAAATCACAACATAGCCTGTATTCCTTCCGACCCGAGACCACAAGAACCGAAGATATGTAAGGTTCCTATATAGGTCATTTCTTATAGATCGTATGCCCACATTTGCTGCATTTCCAAAGCTCGAATAGGTCCTGACCCCTGGAAAACGGTAAAAGGACTCCCTCCCTGCATTGCGGACATTGTGGAAATATGGTATCCATGTTCAACACTCTCATGTTCTTTGTTTTCGAGTTTGGGCTATTTGATAAACCCTACAAATATCTGAAATGGGCTAATATCATTTAAATGTTGGGTATGTTTGAACTCTAAAAGGGAGTTAAAAGGGCCAAAAAGCCTTAAAAATATATAAAATAAAAAATGGTGCATCACGGTACCGCAACGACGGCCTTCACTTCAGGGATCTCTTCCTTCAATATCCTCTCGACACCCATGGTGAGCGTCATTTGGGACATGGGACAACCGCCGCATGCTCCTGTTAAACGTACCTTTACAACTCCATCTGCATCCACATCAACCAATTCTATGTCTCCGCCGTCCATCTGCAGCCCTGGTCTGATGCTCTCATCAATGATCTTCTCGATTTTTTCCCGCATCGTTATCACCGATTTTATCTTCGATTTTATGACTTATGTGGCTCTGATGATACAAAAACTGGATTAAATATTTTTGGGTGTGCCTGATTTGAGTGAATCAACTGAATTTTCACCCATATTCTCCCTGTTTTTTAGAACCAATAACTCAGAATCTCCTCAGATATCCCTCGATATATTTTTTAACCTCTTCCTTCGGCCTGTATATTCCGAAATGCCCTTCACAGAGGATATCGGCCTCTAAGTCCAATAGTTTCTGCATAGAGGCTCTCCAATCGCTGATATTCGATCCGAAGCTCTCATCGAAGGGTCCGTGGACGTCCTGACCGAATAGAACCCTTTTGTCTATGATATCGCAGAACACCGAGATCGAACCAGGGGTGTGGCCAGGTGTATGGATGCAGTTGAACTTCACATTACCTATGCTCAATTTTTCAAAATCACCTGCGAGGATATGATCGATTTTAGCAGGAGAATAGTCCACTCCGTACCATTGAGCCGCAGTTTTTGTGATATCCTTACCTTCAATGGCATCTTGGTCGTTTATATGGGCAATGAGTCTGCAGTTATATCTTTCCTTGAAAAGGTTCGCTGCTCCTATATGATCGATATGGCAGTGGGTCAAAATCAGGGCTTTCAATTGTTGTGGATCAACTCCAACCGATTTCATGTTCGCTACAAGCTTATTCGCGCTCTGACCGGCACCGCAGTCTATCATCACACCCTCATTTCCTCCAATACCCACGAGATAGATGCAGCAGTCGCTTGTGTGGGAAATGTTCGATCCGCCTATCTGATACACATTTTCCCAGATTTTTTTGGGTTTTGCCATGGATGGGGAATTGGATTTTTATGAGATAAGAGTTATGTTATTCTTCACATAAAATACACAAAAACTCTATATGATTGAAATATCCGTTCAGAATCAAGGGAAGGTGAGCATATGGTCGATTCAAAAGATATCAAAATAAGAAAAGCTACATTAAACGATATTGACAAGATAGAGGTTCTTCTGCAGGAATTGATTGGAGATCCATTGAACGATAGAAGGAGATTTTATAACGATGCCTTTTCCTCTGAGGATTATGTGGGTTTGGTTGCCGAAAAGGAAGGTAACATCATTGGGTTCGTGGACCTATGGGGTTTCCCAGATCCTGGTCATGGTGCTGTGCTGGGTGTAATTATGAATTTCATTGTTTCCAAGGAACATCGAAAAATGGGTATTGGGGCAGCCTTTTGGAGGAAGCGGTGA
>CP070739.1:1577667-1581398 GCA_020347705.1 Methanomassiliicoccales archaeon
AGGGATGAACCTAGTGCAGTAATTCTGCGTCATATGAGACCTACGCTTTCAGAACTAGGCGAATATGATGGTACAGCATTAATGGAATTTAAAACTAAAAAGAACGTAATTTACCAACTTTATGATGATACAGTTTGCACTTATGAGATGGATGATACACCACCCTTTCCATTAAATCAACAAGCATTGGATATGGCTCTTGAGATCGCGCTTTTGCTAAATTGCAGTATTGTAGATGAGATTCATATCAGTAGGAAACAATATCTGGATGGTAGCATACCTACGGGTTTTCAAAGAACTGGGATTATTGGCATTGAGGGATGGGTTCCTTATCATAATAGAAAGATAAGAATTATTCAGCTGGGATTAGAAGAAGATGCTTGCAGAGAAATTAGCGATGTGGGCCATACAATTGTTTTTAAAACTGACCGTTTGAGTATTCCCCTAGTTGAGGTCGTAACATACCCGGATATTAGAACCCCTAACGAGGCTGGTGAGGTTGCTGAGGCTATTGGTAGATTGCTTAGGTCTACGGGCAAGGTGCGTAGGGGATTAGGAAGTGTCCGCCAGGATGTAAACGTGAGCATTGAGGGAGGAACAAGAGTGGAACTCAAAGGGATACCTAAACTTCAATATATACCAAAAGCCATAGCTAATGAGGCTAGAAGACAAAAGGCTTTGCTCGATATTCGCGACGATCTGCGATTACGAGGTATTACGGAAGCAACTTTTCGTAGTGATTTCAAAGATGTTACATCAGTTTTTAAGAATACGAAGTGTAAACGTCTTAGGGAGGTTATTGAAAATAATGGTAATATCTATGGGATAATTCTTAGAGTTATTGCAGGTATACTAGATAAACCAACACAACCTGGCAAAACCTTCGCAGATGAGATTGCCGGACGGGTGAGGGTAATCGCATGTCTTGATGTCATGCCAAATATTACATATTCCAATCATTTTGAAGATTTTGGTCTGGCTCTAAAAGAGATTGAGAAGTTAGAGGAATCATTCGATGCCAAATCCATAGATACCATCGTTTTGGTTTGGGGCGATGAAGCTGATGTTAAGACCGCTGTGAAGGAGATCAAGATACGGGTAACAGAAGCAACAAAGGGTGTGCCTTCAGAAACCAGACAGATCTTTCCTAACGGAACAAATGATTTCGAAAGGATCCTACCTGGGCCTAATAGAATGTATCCAGATACAGATTCACCGCCAACACCAATTTCGGAAGAACGTCTAGAACATACGAGAAAAGCTTTACCTGAAACTGTATGGGATCGTGAAAAAAGGTTGAAGAAACTCGGTCTTCCTTTCAAGTTGGTAAAATCCCTGGCTATATCCCGTCATATCGACATATTTGATAAAATCGTAAAGGATTTAAATGTTAATCCTACACTTGTAGCTGTAACCGTAGAGGAAAAGCTTAGGTCCTTGCGAAGAAAAGGAAAAAACGTGGATTCGATTTCAGACGAGAACATATACCAGTTATTCCAGGGGTTGGATAAGAATAAATTTTGTAAGGAAACAATACTAATTATTCTTGAATTATTAGCGAATAATCCTGATAAGACAGTGGAAGAAGCAATTATTGAGTTGAACATTAAACCTTTGTCAATAGAAGAATTACATAATTTAGTCGATAAAATAATTGGTCAGAATTCGAATCCCGATAGTAAAAATCGATCAATTGAAGCAATAATGGGTGAAGCTATGAAGGTTGCCCGAAATAGAATCGATGGTAAATTATTGAAAGAAGTGGTAACAACTGAATTAGAAAAATCCATGAAGGAGTAAATAACCGCTACTCAGTTCCTTTTAATATGCATTCATATACACAGGGTGCAGGCAACGTCTTTAGGACAGCATAAGTCATAATATGTTAATCTTCTCTACATCTTCGCATGTTGAGATGCCCGGTCCTGCCAGGTCTGCCTTCTTATCCAACATGTTACTCACTCTCGCCCCTTAATAATAGTGCGTTATTTAAAACTTTGGCCTTTTTTCCGTACTTCATTTTCGTTGCTCATGAATCACCTTGGGGAAAACCTCGCAGAACTTCAAACACTGCTTTTCAGGTATGGAGAAAGAGGTTCTAACGAATCTGTTCCCGAACCTTTTGGAGAGGTAATTCCCCCCTCTTACGAATACATGATGATCGTACAACATCCTCTCCTCTACCGTATCCGGATTTATCTCTGTCTCGGAAATATCTATTACGAACATATTGGTATGGGAAGGGAATACAGGAAGAAAGGCTCCTTCGATTGCTTCCACGCAGTTTTTTATATGCTCCTGATTCTTTCTTGAAATCGAAACCACATTGTCTACCCACTGGTTTTTGGTATGAAGTGCGGCCAAAGCAGCCCTTTGTGCAATGATGTTAACGGAGAGCACATTTGTGTTGTAAGGTAAAAGCTCCTTCATGATGTCCTTTGGCGCGATGAGGGCCCCTATTCTCATACCTGCGAAACCGCAGTTCTTGGAGAAGGAATATGTGATGATGGTCTTCTCAGAAAAGAACTCGTTTGTCAAGGTATGGCTTTCTGAAAAATCCCGATAGGTTATATCGTCGATTAGGAAGAGGTCGTGGTCCTCGCAAACCTCAGAAAAGGCCTTGACCTCATCTCTTGAATAGTGTGTGCCCAGGGGGTTTAGTGGGTCTATTAATAGAAACATCTTTGTCTGGGAGTCTACGGCCTCTTTTACCTGTTCCTCTGTTAGCTTCCAGGGTTCATGGTAAACAGGCAGCTCCTTTATTTCGGCCCCAGAGAGTCTTACCTGGTGGTGTATGGGCATGAAGCTTGGATCAGATGCGATCACGTTGTCCTCTTTTGAAAGCAGTGCGCGGTTCAGGATGTACAGGGCCTCTATTCCTCCTGGGGTGATGAGACAGTCGAATTCGTCTTCGGAGAGTCCTAGGTCTTTAAAAATTGCCTCCTTCAACCCGAAGATTCCAGGGGCGAAGGGATAGAGGTTGTACTCCCGACTTTTTACACTCTCCATGATGGCCTTCTCTATCTCAGGTGATATGGGTATGGTATTGGTGTTTTGGCTCATCCAGACGATTTCATCCCTGTGCTTGTGTGCATAGTCGAAGTTTGAGGACATGGGCTCACCCACAAGGTATCAGATAGTGGAGTAAAAAGGTTTTTGGAGGAGGATAAATTGCCAATTAACCAAACAATTTTATACCCCCAGCACCATCCCGCAAATCCATGTGCCTCGCAGTTCCTGGTAAGATATTGAGTATAGATGATGACCAAGTCGCAAATGTGGATTTCGGGGGAGTAGAAAGGCCGGTTAATGTCTCACTGGTTGAAGTCGGAGTCGGGGATTATGTAATCGTACATGCCGGCTACGCTATACAGGTGCTTTCCGAGGAGGATGCTCTTCAATCCCTAGAACTGTTCAGACAGATTTTGGAGGAGCAAAATGCATGAGTACTCCATCATGGTGGACATAGTAAAGGCAGCGCTCAAATCCCTTGAGGGCTACGTGGTGGAAAATGTCAAGAAGATTTTTCTTGAGGTAGGGGAGTTGACCTTTTTAAATCCTGAGCAACTCAGGTTCTGCTTTAAGGCGCTGACGGAGGACAATATACTTAAAGGGGCCGTGCTGGTGATTACAGAGAAGAAGGCCCAGATCGAATGCACCTCCTGTGGATATAAAGGGGATCTTGAACAAAGACCAGAGGAAGACCATTTCAGAATTCCCCGCATTTCCTG
>CP070739.1:1581498-1589870 GCA_020347705.1 Methanomassiliicoccales archaeon
AGCGTTCAAGGGCGATGTTGTATTCTCCTTTACGCCAGTGTATAATACCGATGATTTCGATTGAAAATGCTTCTTCCTTGCATCGTTTACCTCTCACCAAAGCTAGTGCCTCAGTGCAGATTTTTTGGGATTCATTGTATTCTCCCTTTCTCCAGTAAATGTCCCCAATTTTCACCCTAATCTCTGCCATCTTTCTATTTCCTTTGGTCAATCCCAATGCATTCTTATAGGATTCTATACTCCTACCATAATCTCCGATCAAGTCGTAGATATCTCCCAGAGCCTCGAATATTTCCCTCCTGTTCCGTTCATCCTCTTCGATTTCTAGGGCTTGATTGTAGAACCTTATCGCCTCTTCATTTGAGTAATCCTTCTTCGCCTTTTCTGCTGCTTTGAGGAGATAGGGAAGGGCCTTAATCCTGTTCTTGCAATGATAGAAGTGGAATGCCAGATCTTCAATCACTTCATCTAGATTGTCCTTGTTCAGTGTTTCGATTGAATCTGCAATTAATGCGTGGTATTCCATCTTTAATTCTGCGGGAATTTCGCTATAAAGCACTTCTTTGATTTTAGCGTGATCAAATTTGTAGCTGCCATTGTAGGAACGTATTAGCCTATGTTTTTGTTCCAATGTTTTAAGGGTCTTAAGTAGTTCCATCCTGTTTATACCTAAGACTGGGGAAATAAGTTTGGAGGTAAATTCCTCCCCAATGACTGAAGCACAATCAAGAATCTCCCTCATATCCTCTTTCACACGATTCAGTCTTCGTTCGATCACATCGTGAACCTTTGAGGGTATATTCATTTCTTCTAACTTTTTCGTCAGAATCCATATATCATCCTTTCTTTCAATTGTTTTCTCTTCTACTAACATTCTTATTAATTCAACAATAAAAAACGGATTTCCTTCTGTTTCATTATAAAGATGCTTTTTAAATTCATCAGTGAAATTTGTTTTACCTAGCAGCGAGGTACGCATCTCATCGACATGTCCTTCTTCCAACCTTTCCAAATCAATCTTATGATATAGTTCTTCCCTGCTCATCATCTGCATTGTCTTGATCAAAGGATGTGACATCCCTTCTTCAGGCGCAGCCACATCCTCAGGCCTGTATGTTCCAAGTATCAGGAGATTGCATTTTCTGGTGTTTCGAGCGATATAATGCATGAGCGCTAACGAAGATGGATCTGTCCACTGCAGATCCTCGATGCAAAGTAAGGATGGATTGAGTTTGGAATGTCGCTCAATACCCAGTAAAATGTTCTCAAATAATCTATTTCTTTTAACCTTAGGGTCATCCTTTGCATAATCGATGCCGTCGAATTTACCAGAAGTAATCAGTGGTTTTAGAAAATTCTCAATTCCTTTAACACTATTGTCATCGCCATCCCAGGCTTTGAGAACATTACCATAGTCCTGGTTTACATTTGCAAGAACCTCTTTCATATCATTGACTAAGAACTCGTTCTCTCTACCAGTAAGGATTACGACTAGGTTCGTGTTCTTTCCGCTCTCGATTAGAATTCGATATTTCTCATAACCGAGAGAATCGAGCGTCTCTTTTCTTTCTTCCCCACTGAGCATAGTGAGTGAGTCCTTGACAAAGTCCCCAACAGCGGTGAGCATACCTGCGAAAATGGTAGAATCGAGTTTTGTTTCCTCTCGTACCACATCCTTGACCAATAATCCAGTGCTTGATATAAGATAAACGCACTCTACTTTTGGAGGCTCCTCCCGTGAGAACAAATGTTCTAAATTTGCGGATCTCAAGGCTTCGATGAATGGCATGTAGGGGGCCAGGGATTCATACAATGACCAGCCTTGTAAAACTTGGATTCCTTGGGACTGGGCATATGTCTTTAATTCATCAACTAATCTAGTTTTACCTATCCCGGCTTCGCCTGCAATGAATACCAAGTTGCCTTGGCCCTGGGTGGCGTTGCTCAAATGATTTTTTAGTTCCTCGAGTTCTCGCTTGCGGTTAACCAATGGAATTTGTGATGGTATGGCTGTCATTTTCTTCCTCTATTGAAATTATGAATTATTCCTGTAAACCCATAATGAACGAAAAAGGGGATGATATGACCATAAAAGATTATGTAGTTTAACTTATAATAATTAGAACCTCCAATATTATAATGTAGTGCCCCTACCACACTTCTCCCCCTTTTCCTTAATACTGTTTTTAGTTATATATGTTTCTTATATATATGTGGCTCAGTATAAAATATACGATTATCCTTTGGAATCTTCAGTTTTAAAGCAGAGGTTAATCATCATCAGGCGGCGGCGGCAAATCATCCTCATCTACTGGTTCTGCATCCTCAGGAGGAGGGGGCAAATCATCATCTTGATTCGGTTCTATCCCTTCATCGGATGGTAGTGGTGACCTGTCCTCTCCAACAGGCTCTGTATCTTCGGTTGAAGGTGGGGGTAAATCATCCTCTGGGGCCTTCTCTTCTTCCAGTTCCTCATCTGTTTTTCCCTCTTCATCCATGACCTCGTCATCTTCGATCTTCTTAGATGAGTCTGAAATCAAATCCCGCGTCTTTTTAACGTTCATGATTTGAATGAGGATATGGATTACCAATAGTACGATGATTATTATCCAAAGGAGGTTGAGATATTCAACGTCTTCCTCTGGCTCTTCGGGTTGTGCTTCCTCCAACACTTCCTCCAACACCTCAACTGTCACAGAATCTGTTGATGTGTTTCCGTCTATATCTGTCACTCTGATAACAGGATGATACTTACCGGATTCATCATATTTAAAATAGATGTTTCCGTTTTGAGTTAAGGACCAATCGTAACTGCCATCCCCCTCGAAGTCCCATTCGAATTTTGTCATTGGCCCGTCTGAATCCAGGACGCTTGGGTAGAAGAAGACCTTTTCACCAACCTTGATTTTGATGTCTTGGCCTGCATCCAAAACAGGTGCTATGTTCTCGGCAACCTCGATTTCTATCGTCACTGGTTCAGACCACAGGCCCACTGCGTCCTTAACCTTGAAATGGATGGTGTGAGTGCCCTTTGATAAAGAAGAGGTCGTCAGTTGGCTCGAAGAACCGAGAATCCCATCCGTGTCGGAAACCCACTCGTAATTCACGATGGGATTATCATCTATGCCCTTCCCCATAAACATGAGTTCGCGCCATTGGACCATGGATGTGGAGCTCACATAAGTGATCATAGCGGTTGGAGAAGTGGTGTCCAAAAACACCTCTTGGGTTTTTGATTGATCCCCTGTATTTCCGGTTTCATCCCTTGCTTTTGTATAAATCCGATTCCTTCCCTCGTTCAAGGTCAAGGGGAGCTCGAACTTACCTTCTGAATCGGTTATAACGGTCCCTATCAAAACGTCATTGCGATAAATATCCACCCATACAAAGGGCTCAGCGTCACCCTTGATTATCAATGAGCTGTTCTTCCTCAAAGTATCAATATCGTCAAGCTCGGGTGGGGAGGGGGCCGTTCTGTCCACGATGATGCTACCGCTGCTAAAATCATATTCAATTGGGTTTATACCATCGGAAATTTCCGCCTTGATGTAATATGAACCCTCAACAACAGCGGTTATATCCCAGATATAGCTGTCCAGAATGCTATCCTCTCCCTGAGGAACAACACCGATGAGAATTTCATTTCCTGAATTCAAATCGTCATCGTAGTACAAAGTTACGGTGGCGTTGTCATCCAGATCCACGTCCACCCATGTTATCAGATAGAAATCGTTTGTATAAACATCCTGTGCCGGGGAGATTACGGTGATAGAGGGCACTCGATTATGGTATATCGTCAATTGCCCGATGCTGTAATCATAATCCGAATTGGTTGAATCGTTTATCACGGCCTTTATAAAATATAACCCCTCGAAAACATGTGTAGTGTCCAAAAGGTATGTATCTCCATCACCTTCCATGTCCTCACCCTGAAGGACCTCTCCAATCAAACTCTCTCCTCCTGGGTTGCTGTCGCCGTCTAAATATAGGGTTATCGTGGCGTTGTCATCTGTATCGTCATCCTCCCATCGTATCGTATATTCCCTGTCGGCCACATCGGATTCGCCATCAGGCTCCAATAAATGGATTGTCGGAGGATGGGTTATACTAACCAAACCGGGGCTGTAGGAATAAGCGGTTGTGGAGCCGTCAGTGATTTCAGCGTAGACATACCAACTGCTGCCCTCGGGAAGAGAGGATGTGTTCCAAATGTAGGTGTCCTCTGTATCGTCCTCGCTTAGATCTGTAACTATCTCGACACCATCGTATCCAGTTGCGTCATCGTCGTAGTACAATGTTATCAGTGCATCATCGTCATTATCCTGGTCAATCCATGTGATCCGATATTCTTTGTCCGCTAAATCGGAAATCCCCATGGGATTGAGGAGGGTTATAGATGGGGGATGTCTCACGCTGACCGTACCTGCACTGTAGTTGTATACTGCAGTTATTCCGTCGTATATACTGGCCTTGATGTAGTAATCACCTTCCGTCACAGAAGTGGTATTCCAGATGTAGCTGTCCCAAAGGCCACCATCAGGATCCTCACCTTGGGGCATCGGGCCTGTACCCAGGAGGGTCTCTCCGCCCGAGATATTATCCGTATCATAATACAAGGATATCGTTGCGTTGTCGTCGGAATCATGATCTACCCATTGGATGCAGTAACTGGAATCTGCCCAATCCGAGATGCCGTCAGGCTCAATGATATATATGTCAGGGGGGTGGACAACAGCAATCCGTCCCTCGCTGTAATCATAATACATTGGGGTTATCCCATCGTATATCTCGGCCTTGATGTAGTAATTGCCTATGACAATAAGAGAAGTGTCCCAAAGGTACGAGTCCTGAGCACTGTCCTCTCCCTGGGGGACGGTGCATATGAAGACTTCGTTTCCTGGCTCGTCATCGATATCATAATAGAGCTTGATGGTGGCATTATCATCGGGGTCATCGTCGCTCCAAGTGATAAGGTAATTGAAATCAGCCTGTGAGGTACCTGTTGGGGGGTTTTCCAAGGTGATCAAGGGTTGGACCTGCGTATTCGTATACCCCTGTGTAGAGGAAGGTCTTGATGACAGCGTAAAATCTGCATCTGGATGGTTAGTATCATCTCCATCTGGCTCCAATTCGATGGTAACATTCATCGAGGGCATCTGAGCGTTTCCCATTTCAACATTAGAGTTAGTGGTATCATCTGGGCCTGTGGAAGCACTTCCGAATTCAACCCTATCTATAACAACAGGATGACCACCAGCCTTAACTCCACCAGAATCGGTCCATACCAATTTTATTTCATCATGGCCCGCATCGTTCAAAACAGGGTTTACACCGAGGTCCACAACATACCAATCACTAGCCTGGATCGTACCTGCTAGATCCATTAACTTGGTTCCAGGTAGACTACCGTCGTTCTTCCATAAACTGTATGTGCCAAGGTCCACATTGGCTCCAGTGGGATTGTAGAGTTCTATCCATTCGTTGCCATTTTCTGGATTCGGCATTATTTCGTTTATCTTCAGCAGTCCAGGTTGACCGGCCGTGGAGTAATGGAGGTCCAACACGACGGGGTATGGTATAAAGACACCGGGTAATATCTCCAAGCCCGGCTGCCAGTCATCGAAGAACTCATCGCATACCATGTCCTCGACGAAGAACACGATTATCTCGCCGTTCACACAACCATCCTTTGGCGGCGTTGCCGGATCGTCACCTTCGGTGCCCATGAGATATGTGGTGGTCCCGGTACCTGGGTTCGAGGTTCCTGTTCTGCCGTAGATAACACCATCCACCTCGGCTCGGACCTCCACTCCCACGGGAGCGTTGGCCCCGTCTCTATAAACATTGCCTGCAAAATCGGTGCCAACTGGTTCTGCAGCGGATGCGGTCGTAGAAAGCAGGGCTAAAAGGATTATGAGTGTAATCACAATGCCCATTCCCATCTTAATATTGTTTTGTCTCAACCTTGTCCCCCCTTTCACAATTCATAAGGTTACTCTTATTTTATAATGTTTTGGGCTGAACCCAAGCGTACATACCTTCCTCTATTGGACTTAGAATCTAGATTACCTGATAAAAAAAAATAAAAGAGGAGGGGGGATTATCCTTAAAATTTGGATACCCTACTTTATCCATGCTATCTCAAATTCGTAGTCTTGTCCTATGCTGTCGTGCTCTGGATAAACGCTTGCCGCCATTCCGCTTGTGGGACTGAGAACGTTCGGTGAGTGTACCCCTGTCATTATTGCCATGAGGCGAAGTCTATCGCTGAATTCGTTGTCCGTCCTTGCACCGAGAATGATGTTTGCTGAAGCATCCAGTTCGTATGTTACGCCCTCTGCTATCTTGTTCACCGTTCTTAGGGCCAGGTTTTGGCCCCCTGTAATGTGTATCAATGCACCTGTTGCACCCGTGTAGTCTATATCCAAAAGAGGATTGTTCAACGCATCTATCACTACCTGTTCTGGTTCTGCATCTATGCCCTCTCCGTAGAGCATCATTGCCGTTCCACCTTCGCACATGATCGCTTTCACATCTGCGAAATCTAGATTGATCAACGATGGCTTTGTTATGGTCTCTGTTATGCCCTTTATAACCTCTGATATCAACTGATCCATCACTGAAAAGGCCTGATCTATCGGCAGGTTAGGAACGAACTCAAGTAGTCTGTTGTTATCCAACACAATGACACTATCCGCTCTTTTCCTGAACCTATCAAGACCTCCTCGCGCTTTGGCTTGTCTTGCTCTTTCCACTTCGAAAGGTGTTGTGGCTACTCCTACGACTATGGCCCCTATGCTCTTTGCTATCTCTGCGATAATCGGTGCCGAGCCTGTGCCAGTTCCGCCACCCATGCCTGCTGCGATAAAGACCAGATCAGCATCGCCGATGATCTCCTCTAAAACATCTCTTGCCTGATCTGCAGCATCCTCTCCTATCTCCGGGTGGCCACCGGCCCCAAGGCCCTTTGTGATGTTCTTTCCAATGAGTATCTTCTTGTCACAATCGACTAGGTCCAGATGTTGTTTGTCTGTGTTGACAGCGATGGTTTCCGCACCGTGAACACCTATCTTATGCAGTCTGTTTAAGCTGTTGTTCCCGGCACCACCGCATCCTATCACAAGGATTTTCGGTTCCCCGAACTCTCTATAGAGAGCCTCTCTTTCTGCTGTATATTTTGCTGCACTCGAGACTATCGAGTCCATGCTAAACACCTCCGTTAGGCCTGTTTTTGGGCGATATGCCCGGATATTATCACATTGCTATCAGGCTGAACCCCATGGGATCTGCAAGATAGCATGCGAATACTCAGTTTGGTGCTGAGCATATTTGAACAAAACAACAGATTTTACCCCGAAAATTCAGAGCTTTTTTGCTGTCGTTAGTTCGCATCCCATCCCTTCTGACAAACCTTCAATATATCGAGTCTCATTCTTGTTGTTCACCAAGCGCCCTTTCAAGGCGAACCCGCACGTATTCCCTGACCGCATGTCGTATTGCATCGTCGATAGATACTGAATCTCCGTCATCCACCAGTTGCTCCAGTCGAATGCTGTCTCCCTTGGGTAATTCCACTGTGATCTTGGATATGTTCGAAGGCACATCTTCGGCGTCAATGAATTTTTCTATGGCCGCTCTTACAACATCTGATTTGGATCTGAACTCTCCTTTTTTCACCATTTCATCGAGTTTTTCGAGTTTTTCTGCTGGTACTCTTACTGTTATCCTTTCAGTTTCTGCGCTGTCTTGCCGTCTCTTTTTCTCTTGTGCGGACACTGAACATCCCTTTTTAATGCTCTTTAAAGATCGTCTTGGGATTTCGTCAGACAATTTTTGATATTTTGTCTGACAATAGACTATATACATTTTATCGTATATAAAGGTTTTGGTATCGTTAACTCCCTGAGCTTTCTTATAGAGATTAAATAAATAAATCCTATATCCCTTCGAGAGGCATTAAATTCCCTCAAAGTGGGTTTCTTTATTGTCTGACGGTGCGTCTTATAGACTGTCAAGTATATATAAAGAAGACGAAATCTTTATAAATAGGTATTTGAATCCAGTCAAAAATGCATATACCGGGGGAGAAATGAAAATTTTCAAGGGTTGAACCATATCGAAAATATGAGGATAATTAGAATGCATCGGAGGAATATACGTGGCTGAAATAAAAATCGAAAATGTTGTGGCATCGACATCACTTGGAGAGGAATTGAATTTACAGGCCATCGCTTTGGCACTGGATGGGGCAGAGTACGAACCCGAACAGTTTCCTGGTTTAATATATAGACTGAAGGATCCAAAGACGGCAACGCTACTTTTTAGAAGCGGGAAAGTGGTTTGCACGGGGGCAAAAAGTTTGGACCATGTGC
>CP070739.1:1589970-1594829 GCA_020347705.1 Methanomassiliicoccales archaeon
CGTTCCCTAACCTCTGTCTGGCTTGAAATAAAGACCACTATTTATCTACTTTTCGTTTTCTCGCCCCTCCGGAGAGAAAAGTCGCCTAAAAAGAGAGAAAAAGCGAACCTTATTTGCGGTATATAAGTGTTGGCCTTGGTTATGAACTTATATAGATGATGCTGGCTAGGAACTTATATAGCTTGAGATATATCAGTTACCATCTCGGACTTTTGTGCCGTCAATCGTCAACGTGTACGAGATTTTGTCTGTATTAATCGTGTAGAAGCCCTGTAGTACATTGCTATCTTTTTCCGTGTGTTCATCCCCCTTGATTGTTTCGTGTGATTGTGGTGGGTTCTCGTGCTCCTGTGGGGTGGCCCTGGCCCTCCTCATCTCCTTGAGCTTTTCCTTTTGCTCAGAGTGAATGTAGTTAGACAGGCCAGCAAGGGACTTGTGATTAGTGATTCCCTGGATGTCCTCCCATTTCCAGCCCTGTTTCCTGAAATTCTTGATTGCACTGTGTCTGATAATGTGGCTATGGAAGTTCGTTTCTATGCCTAATTGCGTGGCCACTCTTTTCAATGCCCAGTCGTAGCTGTGATACGTCAGCGGTTTCAGGGTATCCTCATGGATGAAGAGATATTTCCTATCCTCATTGGATTCGGGTTCAGGCCTGTATTTCTTGATATATTCCTGTATTTCAACGAGGTATTTCGGGCTTACAGGACAGTTGTGGGTGAATCCGTATTTCATCTTTCGAAGGTGTATCTCCTGGTCCTCCGGCTTGATATCACCGAGCTGCAAGTTTTCCAGTGAATCCACCCTGCAGGCGGTTTCAAAACGATGGTTTACATGCCCAGACACTCCGAGAAAAAATTAAATAAGATATTTGTAAAAATTCTATAATTCCATTAATTTATTCAATTATGGCAAACATATCGGCTGGATATTAATCGAAAATAGCACAAATATTGGTATTATCAACTGACCTCTATTTAAAATTTACAACAGATCATCCTTTTCCATACATATCAATTCTAATTGTGAATCAGTTATCCAAATAAAGTCCACCTTTCTAATGGATCCTTTACAATACCACACTCCCTGACTTTAAATATCATTTTTAGCGAAGACTCCGCTTTAATTAACAAAATTTCTATCTTATCAAAACTTAGAACCACGGTGAGCAGCCATAAAATCCCAATAACGATACCACCGATAACATCTGTTGGATAATGAGCTCTCAGATACAGTCTGCTCAAAGATATCATGGCACTAAGGATAATTGGAATTGACCAGGCTACAATCTTTTTATCAAGTTTATTCGTTGAGTCGAGGATCGTAAAGCTTACAGATAAATAAAAGCAAACTCCCACAAATACATGTCCACTGGGATAACTGTGTGATTGTGTTAATGTAATAGATGTCTGTGGTCTTGGCCAGAATATGATTAAATTAAATAACTCCCAAATCAAAATACAACCAATCATAACAACAAAAATAAAATACCCATTTCTTTGATTATTTTTTCGTATAAACCACATTATAACAATTGGAGAAAAAAATATGGCTATATACAAGCTCAATTGCGATATACACACAAAAAAGACCCTTAAAAATGGAGTTCTAGAGGAGTTCAACATTCTCATGATAGAATTATCGAAATACATTGTCCAACCTATAAATGTAATTAAAGTAAGTATTATAAAGAATAAGAATAAACATGACCAAATGAAAATTATTCGCGATTTATGTTCGAATAAGAAACCATCCCCTACATTCATGTTTGATCGTGGCAAATCTTTTCTGGTTTGGTGACTATCTCCCTCAATTGAGTTTTTAAGTAACCTAGTCATAATAAAGCCATCTTCTCGACCTATATTGTGGATTGTTTGACGCCGGCATCATTTCGCCTTTGCTGTTGTCTTGCATGTTTCAGACCAGGGAATGATTTTCTCATTTTTCTATTGTAAAGTATTATAAAAATCACCGCCAATCCGAATATGACAATAAATATACCGAGGGATATTTTCGTAAGGGTTTGCTTTTCTCTGTCAATTAGAAGAAAACTGTTTCCATAACTAACTATTACGGAACCAATATATATCTTGATTATAGTGAACCATTCATTTATTGTCGAAACAATGCCCTTATTTGAACTAAAATAGAGCAATATGAAAGTATGAAGAAAGAATAGACTTCCATATAACTCAAGGGCTTCTTCCAGTAGACCTGGTCTACTTAGCGAAATATATAAAACAAAAACTCCATCATTCATAGCATCAACAGATGTTCCCAATATCAAAAAGAGGATTCCCATTGTGAAGGTAAGAAATGATATTTTATCCACGTTGTAAATGATTTTTAGAGTAATAATAAAAACGAGACCGATTACCAAACCGTAGGCGAATAAACCCATTAAAAATTTGTCCCGTCCTGGTAGCCAATTGCTTTCAGCCAGATAATATGCAATAAATGATCCAAGCAAACATGGATATAGAATATTACTTTTTCCAATATTGAGTATATCATTTCTGAATATCATGTATATGATGACTATAACTGAGATAATACTGGCAGTCGTCAATATTTCCACAGGAAAGAGTTCTGATTCGCCAGGGCCGACAATATTAAAATAAATGCGGAATACCAGAATATAGATAAAAATAAGAGAATATATAATAAAGGCAATAGCTTCTGGTAACAGGTGGGCTTTTCCACTATTGTGCCATTTCATTATACTCACGTCCTAACTTCCAGTATTCCATAATCCTCTCTAACTGGAACTGGACGCTTTCTGAACACGTCAAACTTATTAACATTCGCAATCCTGGTTTTAAAGGTAGCAATAGAATTTTTCATGTTTGCTCTTCGTATAAACCAATGTTCGATTCGGCTATCGGACCCTCCAAATATGGGGATCTTCTTTCCCATTTTTGAGAGTAGATATCCCATAGTGAATTTGTTTTCAGAAAACATCATTTGAGCAGGAAAGGCCATGGTCCCGATTCCAAATTTGCCGAAAGAAAATATGGCCGCAATTGAGTGTGGTACCTTTCTTCCTTCCAAGATGCATCGCACTTTGCTGTAAATTACATAACTGAGCCGGAGAATCGGACCCAAAAATAAGGGACCAACAGCGTTAAACGGCCAAGGTAGGCCATTGATTAAAAGGAATTCTAGGGTAATGGGTTCCAGGAATTCAATTCCAGATGTCCCCAGGATATTAATTATAGCCAGAAGGTCACCTACAATAGTCAGACCTTTAAATAAAAGATGAATGCCAAATCCTGTCAGATAAACATCCATTGTTACCGAGTCATCGCAGTCTTTTCTTGTTTTTTCAGCCTCATTTTTAGTGAGTCTCCTTGATTCCTCCCATTCCCTGATTCCATTGTAAATGTAGTCTTTGGCGATTTGGGTTCTCTTGTTTCGATTAATTAAACCTCCGTTTATATACCGTCGAAATGACCTGTTCATCAAATAATGATGAACGGTTCTTGGGCAAAGCTTTTTGAGCAAGTAGTTCAAAATAAAGTGTTTTCGATACCCTCTGGGTATAACATCCTCTTTCTCCAATTTTCTGAAGAAATCTTCGATCCTTTTCTCTCTGTACACGGAGTTGAGACCGAAGCTGGCGATCTTGCCAATCATAAGATACAAAAGAAACACAAGGTTACTTTTATTAAGCATATTTTCTGTTTTTTTGGATAACTTTCTTTCATATCGCCAGTTCTGAATATACCATTTTTTTATTTTTTGTGAATGGATATTTTCATTCCTAAAAATGGCTATTTCGCTTTCCTTCCATTCCTTCATGCTTTGTTCCATCAAATCAATAATATTGTCCACACCCGTTATTCCCTCATTTTTTACATATTCTCTTAATCTTAGAAAATCTATATCGGCAAACAGAGGGGTAAATCCTGCCTTCTTAGCCTCTGAGATATATTTTTTCTTAGGGCCAAGCTTTAAAGCTACCATGCCTGGTTCAGAATCTATCCAGTACCAGATTCCCTCTTTTTCATTGAATTTGAAATTGGCAGTGGAGGTCATGTTGCTCTTATCGATTTGCCATGCTGGTCCGAAGAGTCCAGCTTTTAAAAGATAGGGCTGAAGAAGATCCATACGGTCAGTCAGATCAAAAATTTCATCAGTAAGAGGTTTAGGACCCCGGCCTTCCACAAACTCAGTAATAATTGAATATGTTTTCTCCTCATCATCCCATCGATATCCTATTGCGTCCGCAACAGATGGTATTCTCACGTCCCTTTCCCGCCATTTCCTGACAAGAATGGTGAGTAAATTCCTTGTGAGGACAGCCACTTTAACTGCATCTTCATTCCTGTCAGGAGTCGGGGCCTGAAAGGAGATGGAATAAACGGATCTTGCAAGTCCGCTACTCATTCTAACCTTTTCGGCATAGAATACTCCAGTGTTTGTGTTTTGAAGTTTATATACCTTGCTCGAATGACCATTTCCAAGAAAATCACCCCTCTTGAAGTTATTCCCAATTCTCTCTGATACCCATTTTGGCTTACTAGATTTAGAAGGTCGAAAAATGTAATTAGGATTGGGTTCTTTATCCTCAATCTGAGACGGTTCGATATCTATATTATTAACATTCTTATAGGTATCATTCTTCTTCATTTATAGTATCTCCTAATTAGTGAATGGACTTTTTTTTAGCAATTTCCTCTCCCATCGATAACGGTAATCCAGTCCATACCATTCGCTCATTTCCTTAAACAGACACCAAATTTTTCGTCTATTTTTTCTTCTTTTCCATAACTTCTTGCTTTTTACCAATATATCATCCCGTCCTTCTGGTTAAATCCAAAATGGCAGTGGATTTTCATGATGAATCACCATCTTTC
>CP070739.1:1594929-1625194 GCA_020347705.1 Methanomassiliicoccales archaeon
ATCTGTATTATTTTCGATGTCGTTGGACTTGATAGTTGGGTCACTTGAGCTTGTACAGTTGACGCCTGTACGGTCGTTCCATGTTATTCCCAGTAGTAACATAATCCAATCAAAAGAATCCATCTTCAATTGCCGATGTATTTCGCGTATAATGATTTTGCCAAGGTCTCGTCATCAGTTCCTTTCAAGATGGCCCTGCCGTCCTTGAAAACGGAGATCGTCACCTCCTCTGCCTCGAAAATCAGATGAACGGGACTGAGCGTCACATCCCCTGCGTTTTTTAGCCGCTTTGCTAAACGCTCCAACGAAACCTCGCCTTCGACAGCCGGTGTTATCTGCACGGAATTACTGCCGCATAGTGTGGTGGCAACCTCCATCTTTTCGGCGTTCAGGTATTCAAAATCAAGTTCGGCGCAGCATTTGCAATTCGAGCTCCTTTTGATCTTGATGCGCTTAAAATCATGTCCCCAGACATCATAGACGATGAGGTCGTGGCTGTATTCCTTCTTAAGAAGTATCTTCAGGGCCTCGGTTGCTTGTATAGAGGCTATGATGCTCGGTACCGTGTTCAGCACCCCCACAGTATCGCAGGTCGGAAGTGAGCCTGCTTTTGGCATATGAGGAAAAGCACAGGAAAGGCAGGCAGTTTTTTTCGGCACTACGTTCATGCTCATACCGTAGGTGGATACCGCCCCCCCGTACACCCATGGGATTTCATTCTTGACGCTGACATCGTTTATGAGATATCTGGTTTCCATATTGTCCGTGCCATCCAAAATGATGTTCGCAGACCCAAGAGTCTTTTCGGCGTTGTTGGGATTGAAATCCTTTACAATGGCCTCGATGACCACCTCGGAGTTGATCTGCTGTAACTTCTTTGAAGCCGCAACGGCTTTGGGAATCCCGATATCGCTTTCATCGAATAATATCTGTCTCTGGAGGTTCTCAAGAGCAATGATATCCCTGTCTACAATCGTTATCTTTCCTACACCGGCCCGGGTTAGATGATCGGCGATTACACCGCCCAGGGCCCCGCACCCAACGATGAGTGCAGAGGAGCGCCCAAGGACCTTTTGCCCATCCTCGCCTATCTCCTCCAATATTATCTGCCTAGCGTATCTGTTCACTCTCTTTTTTGGCATCGGTCCTCACATTACGGTGTATCGTCACCTCGGTTTATAAAGATAACAGGCCGAAAATAATGGGATAGTAAAAGAATAGGGTACTTGGCTTCACCCAGCAACCGATAATTTTATAACTTCTCAGATTCATAGTTTCTAATACCCCAGTACTAACCTGGAAACAGTAGAAAACAGGATTTAAGGAGGGAGACTTACGCCTAATAGAGTTTGGATATCAACATCTTGTGCAGTGGTAACAATATTCCTGCTGCTTCTTGCCGCAATACCGACATGCGCACAAACAGTTACAATTTCCCAGTTGGATGAAATGTCAATCTGGGAGGCATATGCCAAAGGCTACATTACAATAGAGAGCGATTACGATGAATACGGCTCTCCTGTTGCCATCACCATCACGAACTGCAGAGAGGTTAAGGTCAATATCGACGATTATGTTATGCTGATGAGCCCAAACCCACAAGATGTCTCTCCCTACGGAACCACCACCCAAGACGGGGTTCTCGAGCACGGCTTTAGTGTGATGCCAGGAGATGTGCTAACGCTTTACTACGGCTCATACACAGTGAACAACGGATATTTTAGCCCGCATCTCGGATCTTACGCTTGGTGGTGCACGGAATTGGGACAGACCACAACGGCCGGAGCCACGATATCCCTTGCTGGAGAGATTCTTCCGAATTCCGTTGTCGGTATTATGGAAGATCAGAACCCTTCCATGGACCAATGGGTAATTACCAATACTTACGGTATCGACCCGGGTTACGGTGTTCTGAGGAATTACGAGATATGGCATTATTTCAACACCCATCCCTCTTTGGTCATTGGAAAAACACCTTTGTGGTCCCAAGCATTGCCCCAAACCCAAACCGACTTGACCGTCAGTCTAGCAGTGACAAACCTCGGATATATAAGCTGTTCCGATGCAAAGATCACGGATGTTATTCCCCCAGGTTATTCATACACCTCTCCGAGTCCAGTGCCATCCGAGACAACAAATCCAGACGGCAGCATCACGCTCCAGTGGGATATAGACATAGGGTCGGCTATTATAACGCCAAATCCCACACAACCTAACTATTACCCTACTGAATGGATCACCTATACGCTGACAACTCCCGCTTTAAATTCCGGAACAAGAGAATTTTTACCATCTGCTACCGCTGACTTCGAGGGCGACTCCATGGAAGATGCGCATTCAGCCCAGCCACTTGTGGAGGTGCAGCATTCTGTCGATGAGGGCGATACAGTCCAATTCGATTGGTCCGGTTTCGATTGTTCGTCCGTCAGCTTCAACTGGGATCTGGATGATGATGGCCTTTTCGACGACGGCACAGTTCCAGAGGTGACTCGGACATATCCTGACGACAGTTTGGAAGAGATATCCCTTTTAGCCTCGAACACCAACCTCGGTGTATCGGATTACGACTCCATGAACATCGTTGTGAACAATGTCCCGCCTGAATTCAATTTAGTTACTTATCAACAGGTGGTTACCATCTCCCTCAGGGTTGCCGGCTCCAAATGGAGTAATGTGGGCCTCACCTTGTATGAAGATGATATGGCAATCGGTTACTTGGAGGTGGAGAGGTGGCCCGGAGGTCCCGATAACAACCCGAGTTGGGGTGACCCTACTCTCCCCTTAGAGTTCCATAGGGATAAGAGCTACACGGCCTTCGTCACATATGATCCCTATCCTGATAGCGGTGACGAAATCAGAGGGGACCAGCCGAATAACGGAAAGGATAAAAAAGACAACGCGGCCAACCCCATATGGATTATACTCACTTATGAGAACGGAGACACAACCAGGATCCATCACACATTCAATACACAGCAGAGTAAGATCCGAAAAAGCGATCACCCCAACCATGTGGAACCATGGGAAGTTGATCTGAACAGCTATCTACAAGGAGTCTTTATAACCCTAGAGGCCTCGGCATATGACCCCGGTGCCGACAGTTTAACGTTCACCTGGGAGTTCAACGACGGAACCGTCATAACCAACGATTATCCTAACCCCAGCGGCTCCTACCCCGTGAGTGTAATGGACACCGTGAATTATGCTGGCACGGCTTCCGAAGTCACATTAACGGTGGAGGATGACGATATGGGAGTTGCTACCAAAACCCTTACTTTATAACGGTGGAGATGTATATTATTCGGATATATTGGTGCGCTCTTCGATAGAAAATCCTCTTCGCAGCGCTTCTTTTACAATGATTTCACCTGGTATGGTCTCCACAGGTACAACCCCTTTACGAATTCTGTTTTGAGCCGATAAAATGGCCACAATCGAAGCATGCCATCCAGTTAATCTTTGCATGGCAGTAAAACCAGTGTCTTCATCGTAATGATCTATAAGCTCTACTATCGCTTCAGCAGGCCTTCCATCCTTTCTACCCACACATTTTATTCTTATTATACCAACATCCTTCACATCAGATTGTGTAAGCTTTGGTTCGAGGAGGGCGGAAAGAACATCACGAGGAGAAACATCAACATCACCGATTTTTATAGGCTCAGTCTCCAACAATCCCAGTAAAGAGAAGGCCTTGAATTGGGCCCAATGGCCAGGATAACGCAGGGTTTTGTTCTCAAGGCGTTGTAGTTTTCCCAAAAATGTCCAAGGCATGGTGGAAAGTCCCCCCGATGTAACAAAGGCCTCCAATTTATTGAGCGGAGGGGGAAAGTCCAGTTCCTCATAATCCTCAAAACAAGGAACTTCTATGATCCTGCCATCCCTTAGGAAAAAGGCCTTGCCAAAGTACTCATTTGTCAGTCCGCACATGTTGAAAGTCAAAGCGTAATTCCAGGGCGGTTTCGGTTGAAGGGGTAAACCGCCGTCCCAGATGTACACCTCCCGTGCCTCATCCAAAAGTGACATCGCGTATAGGGCCAAAGAAATGTTCATCCCTGGGCCCATCCCGCAGTCTGGCACTATCGTAATTCCTGCTGCTTTGGCTTTCTCATCATATTCAAGCTGTTTTTTAGCCACATGGGTTGCGCCTCCTAAATCGCACATGTTGGAACCGACGCGGACAGCTACCTCAGTAATGCCCAAATTTAATCCGAAAGGCACAGCGCTAATTACGGTTTTTATTCCTTCAAGGATCGAAATCAACTGCTCTGCATCTTTGACATCTACTTGTTTGGGTATTGCAACCTGTTGGTTAAACAATTTATTGACACGATCGGCACTCGCAAAAGTGGCCTTGCCATCAACATCGACAAGAATGATCTCCTTCGCATCCCCGAATTTTGCGAGGTCATACGCTGCTGCAATTCCCTGACGGCCAGCTCCAAGAACAGCGTACCTATAGCTCAATTCTATCCACTTCCACATACTCATTTTTTATCTTCTAGTAAAGAGTCTAAAATTTCTTCATCGCCTCGCTTAGATTTTTTCGCGCCTCTTCCGAGAACCAGCATTCCAGGAAGAATTGCTCCTTCTGGTCCAGGTGCTTCTTGATCTGTGCTTCAACCGGCTCTACTCGATTCCTTTTTATCATCGTGAAGGCGTTGTGAGGCATGGCGCCCAGCTCTTTGGCTTTCTCGATGGATTTTAAAAACACCTGCTCTAATGGGAGCACATAATCCACCATACCCATTTGAAGTGAGCGCTCGGGAGGAAAGAACTCACCTTCTTCCATTATCTCTCTGGCGTATCGCGTTCCCACAATTTGTCGAAGGATACAGTCCCCGGGATACGGGACAGTAACTCCAAGTTTGATCTCGTTGAGCCCCATGAGTTTTTTACCTTCTGCAATGAATCGATAATCACAACAGAGAGTTAGAATGCAACCCCCTGCTATTGCATGTCCAGTTATCGAGGCAATAACCGGTTTGGGGAAGGTATATAGGTCAATACAAAGACGGTTGTAAGTGTGGTAGAAGACCCCGACCTCCTCCCGAGGAAGCTCGTATAGATGTGGAATGTCAAAGCCGATAGAGAAAAATTTGTCGTTTCCACTTCCCAAAACCACACCCTTTACGGACGGATTCTGTTTCAACTCATCCAGATTGCTTGAAATAACATTCAGAAATTCCAGGTTCAAAGGATTTGTGACTCCATTCTCTAGTTTCAACACCGCTACATCATCATAATGTTCGGTTTTAATCATATCAATACCTCACACACTCTATTGAATCTATACTCGTTAAACGGATTTCAAATAAAAAATGTTTGGGAGGTGTCATACGAATCCCTTTACCTCAATTGAGCCGCCCGGATTTTGAAAGGACGAACAAAGAATCTGCGGTTACGAATTCGTTAAGATGCTTTTTGCTGGCCCCTCCCCAGTCAACAAGAGAGCGTCCGGTAACTTTCTCTTTTGCGAGTCGATAATACTTCTTTTCTGCAGGAAATCCCCCATCGGGCAATCGCTTTGATTCCAGTATATTCAAGGCATCATGGCAACGCTCATCATAAATAAAACCGACTTCAGCCAAAACCTTGAGCCCGAACAAGATATCGTAGTGCCAATAGCAGGGATAATGCAGCTTCACGAAATCATCCATTATGATACTTCCATCTTTTTGTGTTTTGTAGATTTTACGCTTTAAAAAGATCTCAGCGGCGTGTTTTGCAGCTTCTTTGGAATTCATATTCCCTGTCAATCGCGCATGCAAGGCCAATCCCCGAAGGGGAATAAGACTCTCAAAAAAAGAGGAATTTATTGCATCTGGTTTCTTATCACAATTCCATCCCCCGTCCGGCCACTGCCATTTGGAGAGACGTTCTGCCAGCTCATCAGTGCGAGAATCGGCCAAACCGAGGGCAAGAAGATAAAAAAGAGCGTTTCCCTCTTGGGAAGCACATCTTCTCACACGTCCGGAAACGGATTTGATCTTCTTCTCATGTTTCTTGGAAAACAACCAATCATAAACCTGCTCTCTCAACGGAATTAGCGTTTCATCTCCCGGAGGATAACCGATATCTGCAAGGTCAGTCAAAACCCAATGGGCACCATACCATTTTGCATAAGGATTATAAGGAATTTTCCCTGCTTTATCCCTTTGTGAAAGTAACAATTTTGCCCGTGGAGATGATTTTATTTGATCTTGGAGAGCTTTGATTTCAGAGGATTCTAAGTTCTTACCAAGGACGCCTGTCAAAACCTTAAATTTTACTGATGGCTCCTTTGAGCCAAGCAACCTATGGATGACCTCTTTATTTTGGGCCTTCATCTTCTCAACCTCTTTTGGATTTTATCACTTGTCAGTTCCCGAAGGGCATCGGAAGCAATCCATTTTGCGCTCCTCGAATTTATTTTCTGAATATCCTTCGCGGTGTTAATGGCCTTCTTGTTCAGATAGAGATTCCTCTTCCCGATCTGCCTCAAGGCCCAATTGACGGCCTTTTTCACATAGTTCCTTTCGTCTTCGGCCTCTCGTTTGATTATCGATAAAAATCTCTCGAACTTTTCATCATCGGCCTTCTTATCACGAACGGCCAACCTTGCCATTAAGGAAAACGAGGCTCTCTTTACGAATTCCTCTTCCCGATAACTCCATTCAAATGCCTTTTTATAGGCATATCTCGAATTAAGGAAAATATCACTACAACAATGATCGCAAATATCCCAGGAGTTGAGGTCCAAGACCATTCGTTCCAGCTGATCCTCCGAAACCTCTTTTGGATCGTCTATGGTTGCTGCAAGTATACGCGCATCCCGAATACCGGTTGCCCAAAGTCGAAGTGCAAGTTCATGGTTCGAACCGATTTCTTTTGCCAACTTTCTTAATGTAGTAACATTTACACCGAGGTTGTTTTCGGGATTGATCCCATATCTTGCCATGCCCTCAACAGCCTCGGGATTGGACAGGGATTTCAATTTGTCAATAACTTCTTCGTATTCCATTTCTTTCCACCTTGAGAATCCAGTTATTGCAGCCTAACAATAGGGTTAATGTAGATCGTTTTTTTTAAATATATCGATATATCCTGCCCAATTCTCCTTCCACCAAATCGCTATTTTTCTCCACCTCACGTATCAAATCCTCCACCTCTTGTCTTCTCAATTTTTTATAGGTGTTTCAGTGCCAGTTGTCCTCTAATGACATTAATAACCTCTTCTGGATTTTTCGTGGAGAACACGAACTCTTGGAATTTACCCCCTTTTAACGAGAGAACACATCGCGGTGTTCCTATGGTATTGTATACCAATCTCGTTTTACCCTTGATTTTAGCCACACGGATGCCGAAGCCCCCGTACTTGATGGCCGACACATCATCCTGACGGCAGTCCGCTACGTTCTCCCAATGCTCCGTATGCTTGATTATTCCATAACCAACCGATATAAAATGGAATGTCATTTTAATGGAAAGCCAACCGAAATTCCATGTCAAGAAAAAGAATATGAGGAACATAATGAGGAAAAACCAAAATAGCCCAGTTCCTTCATCAAATGACCTCTCAATTACCAGGTACACCAGGAAAAAGAGCATCAGTATTGCTACAATTCCTAGGGATGCGGCAATGCCTTTTGCAAAGAGCTTTTCTTGGTAGATCGAATCCTCTTCCACGTTTTGCACCTTGTATTCTATTTTATTCCGCATGAGGACGAGCCATGCTTTTCAAGATATCGCTGATGGTACTCTTCGGCCCTGTAAAATTCGGATGCAGAGGTAATTTGGGTAACTATATTTCTATTATATTTTCCAGAGTATTGAAGTTGGTCTCTGGATTTTATGGCCTTTTTCTTCTGCTCCTTCGTGTGATAAAAAATTTCCGACCTGTACTGAATTCCAACATCTGGTCCCTGCCTGTTCAGCTGGGTGGGATCGTGGATATCCCAGAAAACTTCCAAAAGCTTGTCATATGAAACCTCAGATGGGTCGAATTCCAATTGGATAACCTCGGCGTGGCCGGTTTTACCGGTACAAACTTCTTCATAAGTGGGATTCTCCGAAGTACCGCCCATGTAACCCACTGTTGTTGACTTTACACCTTTTACTTTGCGAAAAGCCTCTTCCACTCCCCAGAAACAACCCGCTCCGAAAGTGGCTTTTTCCATTTTAATTCACCTTTTTTATCTGTCAACTTTTTCGGCAGGGAAAATCATTATACCCAAACGTGCCCCTTTTGCCCAAATTCTGAAACTGATTTATTTTTCATCCCTGCCAGGCTTCATGAAATCGTCCAAAAGTTTATGCAATTCTTCATTGGTCGTAAATACACTATCGGGTACCTTGGACTTGGTATTTTGTATAGCTTCTTCCTTGCCGTCCACGAAGATGATGGGTATGTGGCGACCTGATTGGTATAACCTCACCCCCCGTGCGGTAACGCACCCGTGGGAAGGAAGACGTGAGAGGTAAATCACCACAGCATCAGGTTGTTCCGTTAAAATCTTTTTACCTGCCCTGGCACCGTCTTTGGATTCCACATCAACCAACCATCCGTCAGCTCTTAGTGGAATGGCATATTCCTGAGCTTCGAGAGGGTTCCAATGTATCAGGAATAATTTTCCTTTCATGTTCCTCATCCCTTTTTAACTTCCGATTCTTTCCCTTTCGACAATAGTTATAGCTTCCGTTGGACAGTCCAATAAACAAAGGCCGCAGCCTGCGCATTTTTCGGGCTCGAAAAGCAACTCTTCTTTATCCATTTTCCTTGCCTCGAACTGGCAGCGATCCACGCAGGCCCCGCAGTTGTCGCATAAACTGTTATCTTGGCTGGCGATCTTCTCGGAATAAAATACATGATCTGAATAGCCGAACCGTAGCGCGGCCGAGAGTGAGTGGCAGCAGCATCTGCAGCAACTGCAGATAATTTCTGGCTTGTCCTTTCCATCATATACATATGCCATGTGAACAAAACCCGCATCGTATGTTCGCTTCATGGCGGAAAGGGCCTCTTCAACCGTTATACGCTTTGCTCCATCCTTCTCTATGGCGTCAAGGGCCTCTTTATCGAGGCTTAAGCAGCCGTCCATGGGATCGTTACAGTTTCCCATCTTTTTTCGACAGTAGCATTCCTCCTGGGCGATCACTTCGGCTTCTCTTAAAATTATTTCGAGTTGGCTCATATCCAAAATTTTCTGCTTGCCGGATATGGATATGTTCACAGGGATCGTCGTGGCCGTCATCTTTCCGATGTAATGCTTCTCCAGGTGCTCCCTGGTCCAGTCCTTCTTCAGTTTCATCTACCTTCCCTCAAACGTTCAACATCGATATTTTCTAAAGGTATTCTTAGGAGTTTATTTTTTACTCGAAATTAGTAATTAATCTATGGCATGATAAATGTTACGGAATTATGACCCAAATAATAATTTATAAATTATGTTATTTGTTTGTACCTATCGGACATACCGCGACGCAGATACCGCATAAGGCATCGTCCTTTTTAAGTCTCTTTTTTGTCAATTCCTTTGCGGTGCTCCTGCAGGAGAAGGCATCAAAGAAGTCCTCTCTTTGCATGTCAACAGACCAAAGTCTTCCATTTGAAGCCTGAGCAGGACATTTTTTTACACAGATGTCACAATCACCGCATAGGCTTTTTTTAACAGGTTGCCCAGTCTCCATCTTTTGACTCGTCAAAACCGTAACCAGTCTCATTCGCGGACCATATCTTGGAGATACGAAAAGTGCGGTTTTCCCGATCCATCCCAGGCCACTTCTGGTAGCCGCTGTTTTGTGGGAGAAATCCACGGACAGTGTTTCATAGTAATTTGGATAATTTTTCTCTTCCTTCGTATCTAAAGTCGATTTGATGATGGCTGCTTTTCTTCTATGTCCAGTTAGTATATTTTTAACTTCTAAAGCCACCTTGTTAAGGGTGTTATTTGTCCTATTGTAATGTCTTGCGTACTCCAAGGTAGGTCCTTTGACAATTTTGTCTATTATTTTATCGTCCAGTTTGATCCCGATGGTTATTCCGTAAACAAGGGATTCGTATTTTTTAGGAAGTAAACCTTCCAGATATGAAAAACCGATGATATATTCCTTGGAAACGCAATCGCGCACGATCCCCTCTATTTCTGATCTTATTTTTGACATAAGATAACCTTTTATTCTTTTATTTTGTTATTCACTATCCAGGATCTTCTTAAATTGATAAGCAGATCTTGTATAACCATGCTTTTCCCAGAATAAATGGGCCTGATTTCGGTGAATATCGGAGGCCACTTCTATTGCAGAAATTCCCTGAGCTTTTATTTCTTTTTCCGCAAATTCAAGGAGCTTTCCTCCGATCCCCTTTCCTCGATTTTGTTGGTCTACCACCAAATCCTCGATGATCGCGACTGTGCTACCATAGTAGAAGGCGTACCTTTTACTGATAGTTATTATGCCAAGTATTTCCTTTTCTTCAAAACAGAACATCTCATAATTGTCATCTATAAGATATCGATTGAAGACCTCTTCGATTTTATTATGATCTATAGGAGTATCTGGCCATAGTTGTTGAAGAAATGGCATGACTTCTTTTATATCCTCTTTAATAATTTTTCTTATCAAATCTTCACCGCTATTTTAGTTAGGTCGATTATTATAACATTATAAAAGTTTGATGTTATCTCGGTTTTCTACACTAAGAAGTCTAAGATATCTTTCAGCGCCGAAACCTTATTCCCATCCCATTCTTCTGGATTTATTCGGAAAGCATAATTATCATCTTCATAAGGGACCCGAATTAAAACCGGATGCATGCCTACCTTAGAAGCGCCAGTGAGCTCGCGGTTGCTTCCGTCTCCAATGTAAAGACAATATTGCGGATCCACTCCTAGACGCTTGCATGCCATCTGATAGATTTGTGGATCGGGCTTTTTCATCCCGGTCAAACATGAGAACACGGGCTCATCTATAAGTGAGGCAAAGGGCGTATCTTCCCATATGATTGGGACCTCTGAAGAACAGTCGGTGATAAGTCCGATTTTAAGGCCCTTGGACTTTAAATTGGATAGAACCTCACATGCATCATTTCGAGGTTTAAGCATAGATCGCGTGAAGTCGCGTCTGATTTTGGCTGCTGATTTGATATACTGTGCCTCAGGGATAACTCCTAATTGTCTGCAGATGTATTCGATGTTCGATTCAGGTGTCTGGAACTTACCTGTTATTCGGTTATTGAAGGTTTCAATCCACAAACGAACGAAATCATCAGAAGAAACCTTAAGTACATCTGCCATTTCTGAAAGCATTTGTTGGTGATCTTGGAAGGAAAAATTGTCAACAAGTGTCCCAAAAAGATCGAAGATTACCGCTTTGTATTTCATAAGTAAAGCCTCATTTGTATGGGATACTATTAAATGTCACGTGAGCCACCTTAAGCCAATGAAGCGGATAAGGGTATGCTAGTGTATGAAGAAAGCGAACTGGGTCAATATCATTTCTTTTTCAAATCTTCAAAGAGCCCAATGATATTGCCATCAGGGTCAAGGATGTGGGCAAACCAGCCTACCTTGGAGATCTCCTTTTTCGGAGTATCTATCCCTCCACCGAGTTCTTTTGCCTTATTAAGGTAGGGCTCAACGTCCTCGACATGGATGTATATGTACGGTGACTTGCCAGGAAGGACCTTATCGACCTTCATGATACCGCCGTTCGGGCCTTCTGGTGTATTGAAGAGAAGGTAATCTTCTCCCCACCGCTGAAACTTCCAACCGAAAAGACCTGAGAGAAAAGCCTCAGTCCGCTTGAGGTCCGTCGAAGACCATTCGATATGACATACTGAATGCTTAGTCATATTTGTTCCTCCCGTATTTTTATATTCGAAGTTAATGTCTAAAGTTAATAACTCAATAATATATAAGATTTTCAATCTGCGCCAAGACCTTCAACCATGATATGTAATACCTAGGACCTTGTCATACCGATTATATCGTTTCACATTTTCCGCAAACTTTTCCCATGCCTTCTTCTCATGAAAATCTTCTCGTCTGTGCAGTCCAAAGTGCTCCTCGCAAGGAATTCCGGAATGGTCCGATTCGAACACGTACCATACGATCCCGAGAAACCAATCGACGTTCTTGATATGGTTATCGAGAGCTTGGAAAACCTGTTTGACATGATGGGCCTGGCGGGCCTCGCTGCGTCCCAATATACCTGTGCAGTATCCTGTCTCCATGATTATTACATCACCTTCCCAAAGGTCGTGATAACGCTCCAAATCATACGGGTATCTTGCTGGTGTCCCTCCATGCCAAGTTCCCCTGTAAATGTCCATTCCAAGGATGTCGATCTTATTTTTCAGTTTTTCCTTATATTTCAAAATAATAGGGGTGTCTCGAATAAAATATAAACCAGGTATGTCCAAAGGGCCTCCGAGTCTATAAAACACATTGACAGATGTTTTTGCTTTTGGGTTCTCCTTCTTTAGAGCATCGACCCCAACTTCCACAATATCCAGGGCCAGCTGCGAATTGATCCATGGGATCGGATTATGCCATGGATGATTCAGTTCGTTATCTATCTGCCATATATCTATATAGGGTGAAAGTTTGCGCGCCGCTTCTTCAATGCGAATTTTCCATTCCTCTTTCCAATCACAGCTAGAAAAGTATTTTTCACAAAAGAAGCCTTTGCCTTTCAGCATTTCCTTGCTGTTTACTGCCGCAATTACATATAGACCCATCTCATGGGCCTCTTTGAAAAGGTGTTCGCATTTATTAATCGGCTTTTTAACATCCATCCGAATCCAATTCACACCAGCTTTCTTCATCTTTTCAAGGTGTTCTGTAGTATCCGAGTCGTTCATTTTTTAACCCTCCGTATTATTATTAGGCGGCGTAAGGATAACGTATTTTGGGTATCTAAGGATTCCGAAAACCACCCGGGCATTTCAAAATTATCACAAAAAGATAATCTCCGACATAAATACTTATACTACAAAATCGGTGAAATACCGAAGGTGAAATAATGCCGGTGAAGTTGTGTCCCATGACTTTTCCCACAGGTAAACCTGAAAAATGTAGTCCTCTCAATTGTGCTTGGTTTATTGATGAAAGGTGTGCTATTGTGGACATTGGAGATATCCTGAGAAATCGGCAACGATTTAAATGAGAGCCATAACCCCTGTTGATAACCCATTCCTATGCATAATCCTGATAATAATCCCGCAAATCCTAAATACACTGAACCTTTTCGCATAATCTATCAAAAGCGGTGGGGCCATGGATATTGCAGAACTAGTTGATTTGGACATCGCAGAAAAGGCCGCCCTAAAGGGGTTGTGCTATCACTGTTTAGGTAGACAGTTCGCCAAACTCGGCCACGGCATAAGCAACAAAGAAAGAGGATTCTACTTGAGGAATGCCCTGGCTTCATATGTTAAGAATAAAGAATCAAAGCAGTCCATTTTACAAGAGCCATCCGACTGCTGGCTCTGTGAGAATCTATTTGATGAATTAGAGAAGTTCGCAGATTTAGTTGTAAAGGAGTTATCACCTTATAATTACGAAACTTTCCTGATCGGTTCCAAAATTGATGCAGAAATAATGGACAGGGAGGAAAGATTATGGGGAGAGCTGGGCAACCATCACTATGAACCCATAAAAGCCGAGCTCAACAGGGAAGTGGGAAAACTCGTGGGGGCAAGGATAAAAAAAGAGGTGAATTTCGAAAAACCGGACATCACGGCAGTCATAGATACGCGGTTCGATAGTATAGAACTTCAAATCACCCCCCTGTATATCTTCGGGAGGTACAGGAAGCTAGTGAGAGGCATTCCGCAGACAAGATGGGACTGTAAAGAGTGCTGGGGCAAGGGCTGCAAAAAGTGTAACAACACAGGAAAGATGTACGAAACCAGCGTGGAAGAGCTTGTGGCCAAGGAAGTCATGAACGCCGCAAAAGGAGCAGAGCACAGCTTTCACGGCATGGGAAGGGAAGATATCGACGCGAGAATGCTTGGTAACGGACGGCCTTTCGTGTTGGAGATAAAAATCCCCATAAGAAGACAACTCGATATGAAAGCACTTGAAGAACGCATCAATGCGTACACGGAGGGGAAAGTGGAGGTATTCAACCTGCGTTTTTCCTCTAAGGATGAAGTTATTGCGATAAAGGAGGCTAAAGTGTTAAAAACCTACGATGTTGAGGTCAAATTCGCCAAGCCTATTAAACATGAAAAACTTAAAGAAGTAGTTCGTGCATTCAAGGATTTGGTAATTGAGCAGCAAACACCTAAAAGGGTATTACATAGAAGAGCTGACAAGACCAGAAGAAAAATGGTAAAAGACATCGGAATTGAAGCTGTTGAGAAGAAAGGCGGGATGTTTAAAGTTATAAGTGCGGTACTTAAGATCACTGGAGAAAGCGGTATTTACGTTAAGGAGTTGATTCATGGGGACGAGGGACGAACGAATCCCAGTATTGCGGGCTATCTGAACGCAGAATGCGATGTTAGGCGTTTGGATGTGACGCATATCCACGATGAAAACGGAGGTAAAGGGAAATGGTAAGAAGGTCCAAAGGAACACGCTCAAAAACAAGGCAATTGATGAGAAAAAGGCCGAGGCAGAGGGGATCTCCCTCTGCAACAAGGGTGTTCCAAACATTCGAGGAAGGGGAAAAGGCCAGTATCGTTATCGATCCCAGCGTTCACAAGGGACAGCCCCATAGAAGATTCTTTGGTCTGACAGGCACCATCGTCGGAAAGCAGGGTAGTGCCTACCTTGTGGAGGTAAGGACCGGTAATAAGAAAAAGACCCTGATAGTGGGGCCAGAGCACCTCAAAAAACAGGCAGCATGAGGTGATATCGTGGAAGAAAAGGTGAAATACGTTTCTTTGGCAGAGGTGAAAAATCTCCTTGAAAAGGAGGAGAAAAAACGAGAGCTCACCTACGAGCAGAAACTCGCTTTGGAGCATGCAAAACATTTCTCGAAAATCGGAACCACCAAGGCGAAGAAAATGGTCAAGGAGCTAATGGAAATTGAAAGAATAACTGAACCTTCTGCCTACAAGATCGTGGATATTCTCCCAATGCACCCCGAGGAAGTGAGAGCGATTTTTGCTAAGGAGAGATTCACTTTAGAGGATAAGGAAATCAAGAAGATAATCAAGATCGTTGAGGAATACCGGTAAGGGGGCAGTGCATTGGAGGATTATGCTTATATCTTAGATTATTTACCACAGGGACTGGTAGACGAGAAGAGATATAAAAGAGGACCTATCGCCTACGGCCTGGGAACCTATCAGTTCAAAATCCTGGAACTGAACCCGAAAACGGATGCCACACTCCAAGTAGGCGAAAAGGTGTACATCGGTAAGATCGCCGAGCAGAGGAAGAAGATACTCCATGTGAAAAGAAGGATCGGATACGATGATCTGACCAATGCGGCCCACAGCGAGCTTCCCTTTATAATCCTTGAGATAATCAAAGCGGAGCCTGAAAGATTCTTAAAGGTTTACAATGAGGCTCAGGCCATCACCACGAGGCTTCATATGCTGGAACTCATCCCGGGTCTGGGTAAAAAAACCATGTGGGCCATCATCGAAGAGCGAAAAAAGGGCAAATTTGCGAATTTTAAGGATTTGGAGAACAGGGTTTCAACCCTTCATCATCCCGAGAAACACCTAGCAAAAAGAATAGAGCTGGAACTCTCTGACCCACATCAGAAATATCATATTTTCGTGGCCAGATAGATACTAAGACTGGTATAAAGCAAACATAGTTATGTTTAAATACGCATAACAACATTATAAGTTTTGTATTAATTCATATATCTTTGGCCGTGACTGAATCAGGTGCCAAGACTGAATCAGGTGATGGTATGAACAGAAAGCAAGTTTTCGCTGTATTGGTCATTTCAATTCTGATCATCGCAGCCTTGGCTTATCTTTTCAGAGGGGGAGAGGTCAAAGCTAGACCTGAACCCACCATTGATCTTCCTGATCAGTATATGGTTTTAGTGGAGGAGCCTGAAAACGAGGAGGACCTGACATTCATTGCTGCACTCTCCTCGTTAGTGGTGCATAACGGCTATAATCCCATGTTCATTTTAGGTGAGGATGGATTGGACGAGCATCAGCTCTGGACCATCGAGCACATGAGTATCAAGGAGGTCCCAAAACTTCTGTTCACGAACAATGAGAATGTTGCATCCACCGTTTCATCCCAACTTGATAACGTTGAGGTATACGAGAAGAGCCAAAACATACTATGGGACTTCAAGGGTTTCGATGGAACCATCAGCGTGGGTTCCTACGAAGAAGCTCTGTGGGTGGCACCCCTTGCGAACAAAGAGAATAAGATGATCACTATAGGCGAATCCACCTATCAGTATCAGGAGGACGTTTGGGGAGAGCTCGCCAGTTTGGGTGTGGATGCAAATTATGTTATAGTGGTGAATCCTGAGGATTTCAAGACCGATATTTTCTGGACTGCCGGCATGGCATACAAAGAGGATGGCAATCCAGTTGAAGGACAGCCTTACAATACCTCTTTCCACATGCCAAAATTATCTGCGATAGCAGCAGAGTTGGCTGCATACCATCAGGCTTATGTATTAACCGATATAGTTCCAAGTACAGAAGAGATCGGATACATGGATGTTCAGTTGAACTCCAAAGCCATAGGTACCTTCCTGAAGCTGAAGGATATTAATCAGGAATTTGGGCCCATTGAATATATATGCTTGGTGGGCAGTGTAGAGGCAGTGGCCCAGTTCCAATTACCTGACGAAACAGATGCCGATTCGGCAAATGTGGAAGGTGACCAATTGGTGGGTTGCGATGCCCTTTACGGATTTCTGGACGATGATATATACATAATGGACGCAGCGGTGGGCAGGATTGTGAACTACGATGTGCAAAGTGTCTCGAATCAAATATCAAGGACCTTGGGATACGAATATATTATCGATGAGCATGAGGTTACCTATTCCGCAACCGGAACCCAAACTGTGAACTGGAAAAATCACGCCTCCGTATGGAACGGATTCGAGGTTGCAGATCAGCGCCTCCAGATGACCCCTGGCCTGTATGCAACAGACGATTTCGAGGATGAGGGCTTTACAGCGGAATACATGCGCACCACAGGTAATGAAGGTGCCTGGGGTAGCGTACAGAATCCAGGTGCAGCCACTGAAACCATAAAGGAAACCGAGATGAGGCCAATAGTAGAGTCCAGCAGTATTATGACCTATCGCGGCCACGGAAGCTGGCATGCCACATTCTATGTCTGGGAGCCTGAGGAATCAAATGATCCAGAGGGAAAATCCAGATTGGAGGGTAGGGACCCATCCCATCCCGACAGTGTGTGTGACTACTTCCTTCCACCTCAGGTGATGGTTTCTGTATGCTGTGAGAACGGCAAGATTCACGGCTCACATTGGTGGGGTGGCACAATTGATATGGAAATGCTTTTTCCGACGAATTACTTCTATGCAGGTGGAGTTGGCCTGATAGCTGCAACAGAGGTAAGCTTCAGCAATCTGGGTCAGGATATCTACGCGCTCATGGGAAGGGTAACCGGAAATCCCCAATGGGACCTGAACAACGCATGGTATGCGTTCACAGTGGACGGCCTTTTGAACCATGAGGATGAATACGGCACCATAGGAAAGGCCCACCAGTGGGCCCTGAACAGATATATAAAATACCATGATAACACATACTCGCCATTCGATCAAGGTACAAGCGCCCATTGGAAGGAAATAGCGATGTATGTTTGCCTGGGTGATCCTACTTTTCAACCTTATCAAAGCGGTTCTGGTGCTAATAATGTTGATCCGTGGCACAACGGCCCCGATGACGAGTAGACATTCACTATTCTTTTGGACCTACTCCTCACTGGGCTTGTTTCTTTGAGCAAAGATGTAGATTCCCACCCCGATTAGAACTATGAGGAAAGCGACCAAGCCCGCATAGAGATAAGGACTTTGAAAAAAAGGCACATCTTTTTCTAACACGCTCACAGTCTTTTCAAGTTCGTTGTTGTCCTCGTTTTTTTCGGGGATGTTACGAATGTCATCAACAAAGACATTAATCACAGTTTCGCCTTCTTGTTCTGGGACCCAAGAAATGTAAAGTTCCAGATCATCGTTTGATTCCAGGAAAAAAGTCGTTTTATTGACAACAGCGGTCTTCCCCAACGAGTCCTTCTGGGTTACCGTCAATGAAACATTTTTTGCGAGAGTATCTCCAATATTCGAGAGCATTATTTTTATCTTCAATTCAGCTCCTGCTTTTGGTGTTTCCGAGAAAGTGATGCTATCCACCGTGAGGTCGGGTTTATTCAACGGTACGATAATATCCACTTCGATGTTCCCGGTGATCTCGATGGTTGTCGAGTTGCTGTATTCGATACCATCCCAAGGGGCGATTTTTCTGGCGGAGATGGTATAAGGATTGTGATCGATTAACGAACCGTCATTGGCAATGGTATATTGGGTTACCGCTTTCTTTGCAACTCCCACAATATTCGTATTTGCGGAATCAAAGATGCCCTCACCTTCGAACTCTATCTCAGCGTTATTGATCCAATCACCATAGCTGTCAGTGATATTGAGGAAAACCTCCCACTGCAATATGATCCTTCCTTCACCATTGTTCTGGGTGAATGTATTCGAATCACCAACATCCAATGGAGAGTACATCCACCGAATACAATAGCCAGAGTTGTTGCTGAAAAGGTTGTTTGTAAGATCAATTTCTGAGAGCTCTCCTTCGATTGCATCGCCTATATTATCGGAAAATATGGAGTTATGGACCTCAAGTCTCGTGTAGTAAGTGATCAATCCACGGCTGTTTTCGGATATGGACACGCCATCCAATGAAAGGTTCGAGGATTCCCCATATACACCTTTCCCGGACTCTTGGGCACTGCAGGTGCCTGTGCTGCAGTCATCAGGGCTGTTAGATGAGATATTACCGCCCTTTATAGATATTGAGGAATAATAGGATCTGATCCCATCTCCATTGTCATGAACTTCATTTTCCGACAGCGTGAACTTAGAGTAAAGCGAATAAACACCCACTGGATTGATGTCAATGTCATTACTCATTATCTGGGCCGAGCCATTAAATAAGAATATACCATATTTTTGATTATCGTGGATATCATTGTAACGTATTGTGGGGGAGGAGCTGATCACCACGATCCCTATGTGGTTGTTTTGTATCGTAGAGTTCTCTATCACTACATTGTCGGAAGCGATCAGGATTCCACCGGAACTTTGGAAGGTCCCGCCGTCATCCCAGCCGCAGTCCTCGATGGTGCTGTTCTGAATTAAGCCGTGACTTCCATTTTCGAACATGAAGTCGTAGTTCACCAAAGAGGCCCCTTCAGTGATCTTGGAGTTGTTTATGACCTTCAATTCACCACCCCTTTTGACGGTGATCCAAACCTCGCCGTAATTGCTTGCATTGATTACCAGTGTAACATTGTCCAAAGTCAGTTTACCAGTGCCCTCCACTGTGATGTTTCTTTCTACCGTGATCTTTTCATTTTGCACTAAGGTATCTTCTATTATCATCCAATGATCCCCTGCTGGAGGAGGATAATCACCGGAACCTGTGGCTTTACCTTTCAAAGTAAATGTAATCGAACCGCTCATGAAGATTGAGGATATCAGGAACAATACCATTAATAAAACACAAGCCCTTGATATTATTCGAACTCTCATAACTACAACCTGCCGCCAAGATATATATCATTACTGTCTGTAAAATAGTTTTCGAAGCTTCAACGTCCTGACAATCATTTTTAAGGAGGCCATTTCAAAGGCCTTTTTTCCACCTCCAGCCTGTCTGCAGTGGGATATTCCTCCACGATAAAGCAATGATACTTTATTTTCTCGTGAATCTCTTCTAGAATCCAGGGTGCGATTTCTATTCTATGTTTTTCTTTATCGATGTTGATGAGGGTATCTGGTATGTCGAATTCATTTTTCAGCTGCTTGTATGCGATATCCATATCATCGCATTCCACTATCCCCTTGATAAACAGTCCCTCCTCTGTGATGATATCGCTCTCCTTTCTGGTGTTCTTGGCCCTTCTTTTTATTCTTCTTCTCAACTGCACACCATCCTTGAACCTGGACGAACAGTAGTGCAGCGCCATTGTGGTTTCAACCTCCTTTAAGATGGCATCGGCAACCCATTGGCTGCCTTTCATCGCATTGGATGTTTCATGTCTGATTTCATAATCCCTGCTTATGAGTGCATTCCAGTTCGTTTCGGAATACTCCAATTCGTTGAGGTTCATGAAGTGAACACCTAAATCATCGAGATGGGATGTAAGCTCCATCAGTTCCCTTTTCAAATCAGGAAGGGCAGGTACCTCTACACCCACAGCCAAGGAAGTCTTAAGCGCTTCTATGATCGTCTTTTCAAATCCAGTGCCAGTCATTTTATCCCAATAGTTGAAGGGAATGTGAAACCTGATCTCATCAAGGCCCACATCCTCGAGTTTGGTAAGAGTCAATTTATCTGGGGTGTAAGCGGTATAGAGATGGATGTGGTGGTTATCTCCGAACTCTTTTTTCAGATTTTTTATATAATGGATAGTTCGATTCATCACTTCTAATGGATCGCCGCCTGTGATCCCTGAGCCCAGCGCATCGATGGTCCTTGCCTCATAATAAACATCTTCATCATTCTCTACGAGCTTTTCATTGGCATAGATGACATCCTTACCCTTCTTCTTAGCCGAAAGAGGACAGTAGAAACATGACAGACTGCAAAGGCCAGTAACGAGCATGACCATCTTTCTGCCTTGTCTGCAAAACTGACATCCCTTCGGTAACTCACCAGTGTATTTGGAGCCTTTCTCCAATTTTTTTATATTCATCTTCGTATGGATTGTGTTTCTTTGGTTTTAAAGCTTTGGTCTGCATGGGAGTGATTTAAGAGATTCCAGTATATCCAGTTCCTTCGACGAATGACGGACATAATCTTAATATATTTATATTATATTACTAAAGACTGTTACAAAATAATGAGACGAGAACAAAGAAATCATTCTTTGTATTGATAAGTTATCAATGATAAAATAAAGATCGGGGGGCACTCAATGGGAGAAGGCTCAGGTTACGGTAAGGTTATCCTGTTCAACGAACATTTTGTAGTTTACGGTATTCCGGCCATCGCCTCTGCCATCGGCTCTAAGACCATAGCAAGGGTGGATAAAACCGAGGGTACGGGATGGACCATAAAGGATGAAAGACCTGAAACACCAGGTTATAAGAAGAACAAGATGGACCACCAAAATGACTCCATCGAAAGGATTCTTAAAGCGGCGGGAATCGATGTGAATCAAACACCTATCAATATATATCTCGGAGGGGACTTAAAGGCCGCATCCGGTGTTGGGGCAAGTGCGGCCTCTTGTGCAGCCATCGCAAGGGCACTTTCCGTCCAGTTCAACCTGGGATTCTCGGATGAGAGGGTCAACGAGATAGCCTACGAAGGTGAAAAGGGTTACCATGGGACTCCTTCGGGAATAGACAACACGGCAGCGACTTTCGGCGGATTGATTTGGTTTAAAAGAGGCGACCCCTCATTTATAAAGAGGCTGGCGCTAAAACAACCAGTGGAGATCGTAATGGGCAACACGGGTGTTGTGGCCAACACGAAGGCGGCCGTGGCAGGTGTGAAGGAAAGAAAGGAAAACGAGCCTGAAAAATACGATAAGATATTCGATGAGGCTAAAGAGCTGGCCCAAAAAGCAAGATCTGCCCTCGAGGTCCATGACCTTCAAACGGTGGGACAGTTGATGAACAAAAACCATGAACTTCTTCAACAAATCGAGGTCTCCTCACAGGATCTGGACTTTCTTGTTAAGCTGGCCAGGGACAATGGCGCGCATGGCGCTAAAATGACAGGAGGAGGTCTTGGAGGATACATGGTGGCCTTAACCCCGGGAAAAGAAGTTCAAGAGAAGGTCGCGCAGGCCATGGAAAAAGAAGGATTTGAGGCTCTGATTACAAAGATAGGAGTATAGGATGTGAAATTATGAATCTACGTGAATTTCTGAAAAAGCTGGAGGATGAAGGAAAGCTGTATAGAATTTCAAAAGAGGTTTCGACGGAATACGAGATCGCGAATGTTATAAACACCCTTTGTGAGCAGCCAGTTATATTCGATAATGTAAAGGGATATGATTTTCCTGTGTTTGCGGGTATTACCTCATCAAGGGATGTCATCGCAGGGGGTCTTGGGACGACAAAAGAAAAACTGCTTTTCAAACTAGTGGATTCCTTGAGGAATCCAAAGGACCCCGAGATCCTAGAAATCGCCCCATGCCAGGAGGTTGTGATAAAGGAACCTGATTTGGACAAACTTCCGATACTCATGCACCTTCCAGGGGATGGAGGTAGATACGCTACCGCCACCGTGGCCATCATCAAGGACCCTGAGACAGGACGAAATGCATGTTACCACCGCCTTATGCAGCTTGGAAAGAGTCGGTTCAGTGCCCGATTGATACCAAAGCGCCAGACCCGAACAACCTACGATAAGACCGAGGGAGATTTGGAAATGGCGGTGTGCATCGGAAACTCTGTGGCCGTGATGGTTGCAGCCTCACTGGGGCCACCATCAGATGTTGATGAACTATCCATTGCAAATGCCATGGATGAAACAAAATTGACAAAATGCGTGACAAAAAATCTAGAGATCCCAGCCGAATCGGAGATAGTCTTAGAAGGAAGGATAACAAGGGATGTGGACAAAGAAGGCCCCTTCGTGGATCTCACGGAGACCAGGGACTTCGAAAGACAGGAGCCAGTGTTCGTCGTGGATTGTATTACTCACAGAAAAGATGCCATGTACCAGGCTCTGATACCTGGAAGGATGGAGCACAAACTGCTTATGGGCATGCCCAAGGAGCCGACAATCTATGATGAGGTCAGCAAGGTAGCAAAATGCAAAAACGTGCTCATCACCATGGGCGGAGGTTCATGGCTTCACGGCGTGGTACAAATCGAAAAGGAACACGATGATGACGGTAAAAAGGCGATAGAGGCCGCGATGAGGGGGCATAAAAGCATGAAGCATGTCACAATTGTGGACGCGGATGTGAACATATACGATCCCATTGCTTTGGAATGGGCTGTAGCAACGAGATTCCAGGCCCATACGGATGGAGTTATGCTCACGGATCAGCCAGGTTCGTCGTTGGACCCTTCAGGGGATCACTCAGGAAAAAAGACAAAGACCACGAAAGTGGGATTGGATGCCACGATACCTTCACATGTCGATCCCAACAAATATGTTAAGGTTCAGTACAAGGAAGTAGATCTGAATGATTACTGCAGGTAGCGGTAAATATTTGGTATGGTTAAAGGAAGAGAAACTTTCCGATGAAAGACTGTACATTCTTGGAGGGGGAGAGCGACCACATATTGGCGGGGTGGTGGTGATGGAGCCAAATTCGGAACCAAAATCGATTAAGCTCAAGGGGCATTACGATCATATCGTCTTGGAACCCATCGCAAAAGAGGCATGCAAAAAATATAACACAAAGGTTGTGGTGATAGGTGGTGTTCATGTGGATTCTGCCTCCAAAGATGAAATCGATATACTAGTTAAAAATTGTAAGGAGTTGGTGAAATGTATCTAACAAAGGAAGAGGAGAAGATTCTTGATGGTGAGAAAGGAGAGGTGCTCGAACGCATGTTCAGGCTTCTAACTAGACTAGGTGATATCTATGGTGCGGATAAGATGATTCCTGTGGGATCCGTGCAGGTCGCGGGCGTCTCGTTTAAGTCCATAGGTGATCCTGGTATGGAGTTCCTTGAGGACTTCGCAGGAAAGGGTGCCATGGTCCAGGTTCTAACGTATCTGAATCCAGCTGGAATGGATTTAGAGGACTGGGATAAACTTGGTTTTCCAAAGGAATTCGCGGAGAAACAGATGAGGATCATGAACGCTTTCAAGAAGATGGGTATCGTGATTACTTCCACCTGCACACCGTATCTGGCCGGTAACCTTCCGAGGTTCAGAGAGCATATCGCGTGGTCCGAATCTTCGGCTGTCTCCTTTGCGAATTCTGTAATAGGAGCAAGAACGAACAGGGAAGGTGGGCCATCTGCACTTGCCGCAGCACTGTGTGGAGTGACCCCCAACTACGGCTTGCACCTGGATGAGAACAGGAACCCTAATGTGGTGGTTAATGTGGATGCCGTTTTAAAATTCAATTCCAATTACGGCGCTTTGGGTTATCATGTAGGAAAGCAGGTGAAAAAAGCGATTCCCTATTTCAAAGGCCTTTCGAATGCCAACACCGATCAACTGAAGGCTCTGGGCGCGGCGATGGCCGCTTCTGGCGCTGTTGCATTGTACTATGTCGAAGATCAAACACCCGAGGCGAATCTACAGGATATCCATGGGCTGGAGACCATCGATGTGGGAGAAAAAGAACTTGAAGAAACCTACAAAAAGCTGAACACAGGCAAGGAGCTTGACATCGTGATTATTGGTTGTCCGCACGCTTCACTAAGGGAGATATCCACATTGGCAGAAAAGGTAGAAGGAAAGAGCCTAACAAAACCTGTTTGGATATGTACATCCAGGATGGTCAAGGAGGCCGCCCAGCGGATGGGGTTCAACGATACAATCGAAAAGGCTGGAGGAAAAATAGTGGCCGATACCTGTTGTGTTGTTTCTCCAATCGAGCAGATGGGGTATAAAACCACCGCTGTGAATTCGGGCAAAGCCGCAAATTACCTCCCAGGATTCTGCAAGCAGGAAGTGATTTTCAAAGATATCGATAATCTGATTCAGGGGGCATTAAAATGAAGGGGAGAACCATCTATCCAGGTACCGTAGAAGGGGAGGCAATCGTGTCAAAGGAGCCCATTGGATTTTATGGCGGTATCGACGCCAAAACAGGTATTGTCATCGAAAAAGGGCACGAGCTCGAAGGGCAGAATGTTAAGGATAAGATCCTCGTTTTCCCTATGGGTAAGGGCTCCACCGTGGGATCGTACGTGATATACGGCCTGAAAAAGAACGGTGTCGCCCCGAAGGCCATTGTTAACAAGGAAACCGAGACGATAGTGGCCACAGGTGTAATTCTGGCCGGAATTCCATGCGTGGACGGTATCGACATAGAGGAGATAAAGACTGGGGATCGGTTGAAGATCAACGCGGATGAGGGGATAGTAGAACATGGGTAAGACTCTCATAGTTGGTATCTCGGGAAGTTCTGGTTCTATTTTGGGAATCAAACTGTTGGAATTTCTGTGGAGTGCAAACTACGAAACCCATCTCATCACAACCTCCGTAGCCGAGAGCATCATTTCACATGAGACAAGTTATGAGGTTGCAGACGTAAAAAAACTGGCTACCAAGGCTCATGAAAACACTGACTTCTTTGCCCCCGTCGCATCAGGCTCCTTTAAAACCGATGGAATGGTCATAATACCTTGCAGCATGAAAACATTGGCCGGAATAGCTTCTGGCTATTCCGACAATCTCCTACTGAGGGCCGCGGATGTGTCTTTGAAGGAGAAAAGAAAACTCGTTCTGGTTACAAGAGAAACACCGCTGAGTCTGATACATATCGAGAATATGGCAAAGGTGACGAAAGCCGGTGCCATCGTGCTACCTCCTGTTCTGTCATTATATACAAAACCGGAAGGTATCGATGATATGTTAAATTACATACTGGGGAAGGTCTTGGACGTATTAGGGATAGATAATAAACTGTATGAGAGATGGGGAAAATCCAAATAACAATTATAAGCATTAACGAATTAAATCAAAACAAAAATATACCTCAAATACTTTTACATGACCGATATTCATGCCAGTGATATCCATCGAATACGACGATTTAATCGACCTCCTCGGGACAAAGGTGGAGATGGAAAAGCTCATAGATATCATACCTATGATGGGCGCGGATATAGAAAGGATCGATTACACGCAGATGGATATCGAATTCTTTCCAGATAGACCAGATCTATACTCTGTGGAAGGTGTGGCAAGAGCTTTGAGAGGATATTTAGGGCTGGAGGTTGGCTTGAAGGATTATCCGATTTCCGATTCGGATGTAAAGCTCATCGTCGATCCAACCGTGAATGAGGTAAGGCCCTACATCGTTTGCGGCCTCGTGAAAGACGTTGAAATGACAGATTTTTTCATACAATCCCTTATGGACATGCAGGAGAAACTGCACCTCACATTAGGTAGGAAAAGAGCGAAGATGGCCATTGGAGTGCACGATTATAAGGATATCACCCCGCCATTTACCTACAAGGCCGTGGACCCTGAGAGCGTCCAGTTCGTGCCTCTGGGAAAGACCGAGACCATGGATCTTGAGGAAATTCTTAGAAAACATGAGAAAGGCAGGGATTACGCCTGGACATTGGAGGGCTTTACACGCTATCCCATAATCCTCGATGCGAACAACGAGGTGCTTTCCTTTCCCCCGATAATCAACGGTACCCTGACAATGGTCACAGAGGATACAAAAGATATCTTTTTGGACCTCACAGGGACAGAAATGAGCGCTGTAAATCATGCGCTGAACATCATTTCCACGGCCCTTGCCGAGCGGGGCGGAAAGATCGAGAGGGTAGAGGTGATTTATCCAGACAAGAACATTAAAACCCCAGACCTAAAACCAACGAAAATGGACCTGGGATTGACTTACCTCAACTCGATGCTGGGAACGAACCTCTCCTTAGAGGATGCAATAAATTATCTTGAAAAGATGCGATTTGGAGTGGAGAAAAATGAAGGTAACATTCGTGCATCCATTCCTGCATACAGGGGAGATATTCTGCACCCGATCGATCTTGTTGAGGATGTGGCCATCAGCTATGGGTATATGAGATTCGAACCGGAGCTCCCATTTGCCATGACATTTGGGAAGTCATTGGAAATTACCCATTTTTGCAATAGGTTGAGAACAATAATGGTTGGCTTTGGTTTCAATGAGGTGATGACTTTAACACTTTCGAATGAAAAAGAGCAGTTCGAGATGATGAGTCTTGAGATCTCAGAAAGAGCGCATGCGAAGAATCCATTAACTAAGGAGCATACCTGTCTCAGAGTGTCCTTGTTGCCGAGCCTATTAAGTACTCTCAGGGCAAACCGACATCGGGATCTGCCACAGAGGATATTCGAGGTGGGGATTACGGTTTCACGAGAGCATAATGTTTACAAGCTGGCCGGTGTGGCAATATATCCAAAGGCAAGTTTCACAGAGGCCAAATCACTGGTGGAAGGGATTTTGAGGGCCGTAGGAGTACAATATACGGTTCAACCATTTTCCAGAGCCAACTTCGTCGATGGCAGATGCGCATCCGTGATTCGTGGTGATGAATGCATTGGTATTTTTGGCGAGTTACACCCGCATGTAATAACAAATTTTGATCTGTCAAATCCCATATATGCCTTCGAGCTGGATGTGGAGGGGATGGCTCCTAAAAAAGAGGAATCATCAGGTAAATAAAACCATGATTCATAATAGAAGTAAAAGCACGGATTTTTTAAGGAACTCTTGCTCAATTCAGGGCTTTAAATAATCACAAAAAAACGAAAAGTTGATAATCGTTAACCATGATAGGGCTTTGCAGAAAAAAATCAAACCTTCTTTCCGATGCTGAGGTAGCTAAGCCAGGTTCACGGCGCCGGCCTTGAGAGTTACAACAGAAACCAAAAACCTTGAAAGCCGGTGGTGCTCTGCGCCACGGGAGTTCGAATCTCCCCCTCAGCGCATTTATTTTTAATAAAGCTGAGCTGAGGGAATTAAGTATTGTACTAGCATTGGAGTTCGAACTAATGGGGTGAGCGAAGCGAGACCTATGACAGTTCGAATCTCCCCCTCAGCGTTTTTAATTGTTTTTTAAGTGGAGCTGAGGGTTCAAAGTAATGTGAAATTGATGGAGATTCGAATTAGAAGGGAACCGTATAATAACAGAAATTGACTAAGGTTGCCTGCGTGGTTCGAATCCACCCCTCAGCGCTGATTTCTTTTATTTATTTGATTTTTATTGCATAAATTATATAAGCTACTATCTAAATTACTCCCAAAGCGGGTGATTTTCGATGGTGAAAGAAAGGATCAGGACATACATCGAGGGATTTGATGAGAAGATGAACGGTGGTGTACCAAAGGGGCATAACATACTCATTTTGGGTGAACCTGGCACTATGAAATCCACGATTGCCTTTTACATGCTGTACATGAATGCATTCGAGAATAACCGAAAAAGCGCATATATCACCCTGGAACAGAGCAGGGAGGGGCTATTAGAACACATCGAGGCCATGGGCCTTGATTTCGACAGGGTTAAGAACCTCATAAGTGTAGTTGACCTTTCCCTGATTAGGAAGAATCTGGATAAATTGGGACAGCAGACTTGGACCCAAATATTCAAGATGTACGCCCAAAACCTGAAAAAGAACATGGGTTACGATCTTCTGGTCCTGGACACCCTACCCGTCCTTGAGCTATTGGCGAACTTCACTGAGCCTAGAAATGACCTGTTTCATCTCTTCGAATGGTTGAAGGAATTGGACACCACAACCATCTTAATATCCGAGATGAGCCAGAGTACAAAAGATTTTGGAAAATATGGCGAGGATTTTTTGGCCGATGGTATTATTCATCTGACCATGGAGAATGTAGATGGCGTTACGATACAGAGAAGGATAAGATGCGTCAAGATGAGGGGCACCAACCACAGCTCCGATTACTATACCTTGCTTTATGGGGATGGTGAGTTCCAGGTAACGAGGGTTATTTCTGAGAAATCGGATTTTAAATAATTTATCAGTTGCTCTCAAGTTCCTGGGTCATGGAGTTTGGCCATGTGAAATGAATTGTAAAAATTCACAACCGACAGCTTAATCTATCCGTATTCCTATTCAACATCTTAGGTGAAAACATGCCGAAATACAAGTTCAGGATGATGGGGCTACCGCCAAATCAAGGCACAAAATTTGTGAACGTCCCCAAAGAAGCAAGTTGTAAGGATGCAAAGAATCTCCTTCGAAACGCATATAAAATCCATCAGGCATTGGTGGTGCAGTTGATTTATAAGGGCCAGCCAATAAGTGACAACGAGGTGTTTTCCAAGAAGCTTGAAAAGCTTGGCCACAAACCAAATAAGGATACGATTACAATCATAACGCAACAAGCGGGTGGTTGGATTTTCAAATGAAAAAAAAAATCTTGCAAGGTATGCAAGGCATCTTTCATTAGAAGGGTGGAACCAGGATATCATCTCCTCCTCGCATGTGCTTATTGTAGGTATCGGAGCATTAGGCTGTGAAATTGCCAAGAATCTCGCTTTAGTGGGAGTGGGTAATTTAACCCTGGTTGATATGGATACCATCGAAATTTCTAATCTGTCAAGACAGATGCTCTTTTCTGAGGAAGATAAAGGAAAGCCGAAGGTTGAGGTTGCCAAAAAAAAATTGGAAGGCCTAAACCCTGATGTGAACATCACAGCCTACGCGAAAAAATTTCAAGAACTTCCCATGAGCGTACTGAAGAATTCCCATGTCATAGCTGGAGGTTTGGACTCCTTCAAAGCCAGATTTGCCCTAAATAGACTTGCATATGAATTAGGCATCCCATACGTCGATGGAGCTGCAACTGGGTTCAAGGGCAACGTACAAGTGATAATCCCCGAAGGTGGTTCCATCGAAAAGGAGACTCCCTGCCTAAGATGCTTTTTTCCCATTCCTCCAGCCGACGAGAAGGTATATGTGGCCTGTTCGATACCTGGGGAGCCAAGAAGTAGAGAGCAGTGCATACTTAAAGCCGAGGATGAATTTGTCAAGGAGCACGGGATTCACAAGGAGTATTCACGGGATGAACTTGACACCATAGCATCGATAGCCTCGAGGCTCTCAAGAAAATCACCTCACACGGAAGCAGAAGAGTTCGTAGCTGAAGAGGTTGAAAATATAATCGAAAATAAGATTCCTTCCATTCTCACCGTCAATGCGGTCATTTCTGGTATTGTCTCCCATGAGGTGCTTAAAATCCTCCACAAGTTAAAAGGCCATCGTATAGGGGAGATAATGTCACCGCCATATCTTGAATACAGCTCTGAATATGGTATTTTCACACCCATAGAAATATCGAAGGATGAAAACTGCGCTGTGTGCGGGAAGAAGAGAGTTAAACTTCGTCTAAATATGAAGAAGAATTCCACTCTAGGCGACAGGGTCGATGCCCTCAAAGGTAAAGGTATGGCTTTAACTGAGATG
>CP070739.1:1625294-1627994 GCA_020347705.1 Methanomassiliicoccales archaeon
AAGCATTTGATTTAATTCCGGACCATGAATTAATGCTAGATACTGGTTTCCGAGCGCTTGGGCAGTAAGATTGATCAAAGTATCCTTCTCTTTCATGTCATTCAATCTTTTTAAGGATGCCTCAAGAATATTACAGCCGGCTTTACCGATACCTATCCAAAATAGTTTAAATTTTCGCTCTGACTCAGGGATTCTCCTTTCCCTGATGATGGTTTCAACTTTTTTTGCCTTTTCATATGAAATTCGGTAATAATATTTCTTTTCTCGTTTCTCTTTAATGACATATTTTTCCTTGACTAACTGTTCTAATGCATTTTTATATAATGATTTCTCCTTTAACAATAAATCCGCAAAAAGATATTCCTCTGTAGCTTCATCCGCTAGGTAAATTATACGTAGAATATTCCTCTTGATTTTTAGGCCTTTTACATTGTTTTCTTCCATAGGGATATCACCATGTTTCTTATAGTATTTTTTTTCTTCTAAACCTCAACCATCGTGTATATATTTAATCATTTTTCTCTATTTTTGTTATCTATTAATATTTATAGGAAGTTATACGTTTTTTATTATTGCATTAATTGTAAATATTAATATTAAATTAAATTCTAATAGGACCATTATGATCTTCCACATCCAGTTAACATTTTATGAATTATTGGGCGAAGGTATTCATAGTTTAATCTATATCCAATACGTCCAGATTTGTTATCAGAAATCTCTATTATTGTTTCTAGTTTAACTAATACTTCTAAATGTTTCCCCACATTACGGATATCGAGTTTCGTCTCTCGTGCAATTTTTGTTTTGGAGTAGGGTTTATCTGAATCCTTCCAAAGTGTATCCAAAATTTTTGCCCTACTTGTATTTCCAAGTATTTTTTCAAATAATTTAATTTCTCCCGCCATACATGCCGATATTGTCTTAGAGAATAAATATAATTTACGGAGGTATAGATATACACTATTTCCCCTAAGTTTGAGTGATCTTGGAGATAGTGTAATAAATTATCTTTCAATCAATGTTATCATTCCCAGTGGCAATCGTTGTCAATATAAATATACACTATCCATTGCTAATAGTGTATCCTATACACTGAACCCTTAAATAGATGAAGAATCATAATACCTTACAGAACTTGTGAGGCGGTCAGGATATGAGAACGATCTTAGAGGGGAAGGAGAGTGATGCTCCACAAATAAGTTCTAAAAACTCACTAGTGATTAAATTCTCGGCAATTGCGGGAGAACAAGTAGTTAATAATCAAATAGATGAGGAAGAAGGAATCGAAGCAATAGAAACTATTAGAACGATTCTAAAAATCGCTGTAATGTATCATCAAAGTGCTTGATTGGGGAGAGGATATGCCATCATTGTGTCATAGAATTTCACACACAAGGTTTGCACGGTTTAAAAGTCATGTAATTCTTGTAATTACTATATTTACCTTTATCCTATTAGGAATTATGACATTTCTACCTATTTCTGTTAATGCTGAGACAGCCATTATTATCTCTGACATATCGCCGTCGTATATAAATGCCAGTAGTAATCCTACGGGAGTTCTGAACCTAACTTTATACAATAATAGTCGAGGGGAGGGAAATTCCCTTAACTGGATAAATATAACAGCGATGAATGTCACTGGTTCTGGAGTTCTTTTCGATCCTACAGTTCATCTTGCAACTTTAACTAATGATGCCAGTAGCGGTGTTTCTTTATATAACGAATCTAACGAAATCCCTGGTTTTCAGGTCACAGATACGCTCGTAGCTGTCACACCTGGAGTATGGACAGGAAGTAATCCGATTTGGAATACCAATTTAACAGGGCTCGATTCAATAACTGATCCTTTACCGAGTGCAGACCCTGGGTCGCCTAATTACTATATCGTAATAAGAACAAGTTCTACTATTTGGGATGGTGCCATATTTAATATATTAATCGAAGCGAACAACATTAACGCCACATACGGAAACGTACCCTTGGAAACGTTTTGGTCATCTAATATTACCGCAGACACCCAAGCTCCCGATACGACTCTTACTGTTGGGACACCGAAATATGGTTCATCACCAACATATGTCAATTCATCCACAGAATTCAACCTAACTGCATCCGATGGATCTGGCTCGGGTGTAGATTCAATCTGGTACAAGATCGACTCAGGAAGCTGGACGCTTTACACAGGGAACTTCACAGTTCCGACTTCTGGTGCTCATACGATCTATTACAATTCAACCGACAATCTCGGACAGGAAGAAACTACAAAGTCCTTTGACATATTTGTGGATAATTCACTGCCTGATACGACACTTACAGTTGGTGAACCAAAGTATAGCTCATCGCCAACTTATGTCAACTCATCCACAGAATTCAATCTAACTGCATCTGACGGAACTGGCTCGGGTGTAGATTCAATCTGGTACAAGATCGATTCGGGAAGCTGGACGCTTTACACAGGGAACTTCACAGTTCCGACTTCTGGTGCTCATACGATATATTACAACTCAAGCGATAATCTTGAACAGGAAGAAACTACAAAATCCTTTGATATATTTGTGGATAATTCACTGCCTGATACGACACTTACAGTTGGTGAACCAAAGTATAGCTCATCGCCAACATATGTCAACTCATCCACAGAATTCAATCTAACTGCATCTGACGGAACTGGCTCAGGCGTGGCTTATACCTGGT
>CP070739.1:1628094-1633279 GCA_020347705.1 Methanomassiliicoccales archaeon
AATATGGTATTTTCACACCCATAGAAATATCGAAGGATGAAAACTGCGCGGTGTGCGGGAAGAAGAGAGGTAAACTTCGTCTAAATATGAAGAAGAATTCCACTCTAGGCGACATGGTCGATGCCCTCAAAGGTAAAGGTATGGCTTTAACTGAGATGGCCCTGATCACCAAGGTGATCGATGGTAGCGTCATTGCCGCCCCAAATCAGCACACCCTGGATAGGAAATTATCTGCCTTATCCATCCAAAATCATGATATACTCAGAGCAACATACACTTCAAAGGCGAAAGACGGTAAATTAATGCGAAAACAAGAGGAGTTCATCGTTGTAATGGAGGACTAATATTGGCAGATTTCGAGCGAATAGAGAGAGACTATTTTGAGGCATTACAGCGCTTTCAAAACGATAAATACGTGAATATTGAACTTTGGCCCGGCGACCTGTTTGTAGGTCATATAAAGGTAACGATACTGGGTGCAGAAGATACTCCCTATGAGGATGGGAGGTTCGTTTTCGAGATCAAAACCTTCAACAACTATCCGTTTTATCCACCAGGGGTCTTTTGCCATACCAGGATATGGCATCCGAACATCGATATCGACAGAGCACCACCAACAGATAAATTCTGGAAGGATAATGTATGTTTTGACATCATCAACCCTGATAGAATAGGGAAGGTGGATCCCTTAACGAAGACCATGGGATGGACCCCAACAAAGGACATGGTGATGCTTCTCGAGTGCTTAAAACTCATGATACACTGCTATCCCCCATTTTTCAATCCGGATGATCCCTTGAACGTAGAGGCAGGAGCTCAATACAAACACAATAGAAGCGAATTCGAAAAAAAGGCAAAGGAGTGGACCAAGCAATATGCCTGAGACAAAGAAGGTCAAATTAAAGAAGAGAAAATTAAAGGTCAAGGGACCCAGAAAGGTTCCTTTAGACGACATATCAAAATCGGAGAAAGAAAAATCCAAAGAAGCAGCTTTAAAGCCTGAAGAAAAGGGTGAAGAGCCCAAAGAGGAAAAATGGGAGATCAGGCTCAATTTTCGGGCGTTGAGCAAGGTCCTGAGACACGGTATCAGGTTCTCAAATCCGAATATTCCAAGTGAAGAATGGGTGGAGTGCATGGGATTTCTGGTGGGGGACGTGATCGATGGAAAGGTTGAGATAAAGGATGCCATACCAATGGTCCATGGAAATTTGGTGGAAGTGGAATTTCAGGAGGAACATTACGCCAAGGCAGATGAGATAAACCAAACCCTGACAGATAAGAATTGGGTAGTAGGTTGGTATCACACTCATCCAGGTCATGGCCTCTTTCTATCTCCTGTGGATAAGGTCAATCAATCCGGTTATCAATCCATGAATCCAAAGGCGGTAGCATTGGTGTTCGACCCTTCTAAGTTCCGAGATGGAGGAGAGCTGGAAGAATACATCAAGGTATTCAGATTGAAAGAACCGGAACTCAGGGAACAATCCGATTTCAATGAGGTAAAGGGCATAGATATCCTACAATCCATCCCCGAGGTGGTGGCCTCGATTTATGAGGCTTCGACCCTCGGTGCAAAAGATCATCCTTTGATTCTTGAATATGGGGAGGAATACACTAAACCAAAAGCCGAGCCCGAAACTACCGTTCCCGAAGAGAAAGAGACGATGGAGAGGGAAATCAAAGAAATGCGCAAACTTATTGTGAACATACACAGGGAGATAAAACTGCTTCATGGGAATCTGGATAGACATATCACGTCAACCAAAAAAGCCGTCGAGGAGCTCAAGAAGAGCACAGAACACAAAATGAGCAAGAAAACAACTACATGCGAATTTTGCGGCTATGGGTCCATCATGCCCGGGGATACCGTCTGTGGTAGCTGCGGGAAGAAGCTGTAATCCATAAAAAGGAAAAACAGGTATTGCTGGGTAATTTCAGAGGAAAATAAATATAGTAGAGAATACATACTAATTTTTCGCATGAAACTTTTAATTCTGTGTGTGGATAGGGACGACGACCTCGGTAATAAAACCGGCATGAAGACGCCAGTAATTGGCCGAGAGGATTGTCTGAAGGCTGCCATGGCCCTGGGACTCTCGGATCCTGAAGAGTCCGATACCAACTCTATCCTCTCTGGAATTTCGATTTATGATGAATATATCGATAAGGGGGTTGAGGTTGAGGTTGCTGTAATATGCGGTGATCGGGATGTCGGGATTCGATCCGATCAAGCTCTTGCCGGCCAGATAGATGTCGTTTTAAGTAAGGTTGAGCCAAAAAGTGCGATACTAGTTTCCGACGGTGCAGAGGATGAATTTATCTATCCCATCCTCGCCTCGAGAATCGAAATCGATGGGATAAAAAGGGTCGTTGTCAAACAGACCAGGAATATTGAAAGCATTTATTATCTGTTCGCAAGGTCCATGCAGGATGAAAGGGTCAGGCGTAAGTTCATTTTACCCATAGCACTGGCTCTAATCGTGTTCTCAACATTTTCCCTTATTGCAACACTCTTCAATGTGCAAAATATCTCCTGGGCAGTGGTGTTTTTAACACTTGGAATATACATTATCGTCAAGGCCTACAACCTGGATGAACCAATTAAGGCCATGTCACAGGATGCGAAGAGCGCTATTTCAACCATTCCCTTCGTGCTTCTTGCAGGTATCGCCATCGTTGCCGGGATTTTGACTGGATGGAACGCTGTACAAAACGCTCAGCTTCCCGTAGAAAAAGAAAACCTGCTACCCTTACACCAGATGCTCACCCTTCTCGGAATCCTTCTTTGGACCGGTGTTTTTGCTATAATATTGCTAGGTATGGGACGGGCATTACAAATCTACTCAAAACAAAACGACTTCCCGTGGGTATTCTTTCCATTGGTTTTCTCGGTGCTGGCTTTCGGTTCATTTATGTACGGGGCAATGGACCTCACTTCATTTTTAATGAAAATCAAGGGGACAGAGGTGGTGGACGATATAGCTGTGTTTTGGGGCATAGGGCTGTTCTTTATGGTTTTGGGCTATTTCTCATTTAGCGGTATCAGGGAACATAAAAAAGGCCCTGCGGACTGGCATCAGTGAAGGAATGTTATGGATTTTGAGGTTTGGGAAGGTTTTTACAGGGAAATATTATCGGATTTTGGCTTCGAGAAAGAGGAGGATGAGCGCTCCGCGTCCATTCTTTTGAGTCTTTTAGATGGAAAAAAATTGGTTTCCCAAAATGAGCTTAAGAGGCTCATCGAAGGAAAGCATGTCATCGTGATCGGGGGAGGGAAAAACCTAGATAATGAACTTGACAGGAATATGAAGAAAAATGTAATCATCGCAGCTGACGGTACCACCACCACATTGCTTAAAGCGGAATTGGTACCTGATATCATAGTTACGGATCTGGATGGTAATATCAACCATCAGATCTCAGCCAATAAAAAAAGGGCGATCGTCGCTATTCATGCTCATGGGGATAACATAGAGAAGATCAAATCTTGGACACCGATGTTTGAGGAAAAGGTATTTGGGACCGTTCAGTGCAGGCCGTTTGGTGACCTTCATAACTTTGGCGGCTTCACCGATGGTGATAGAAGCGTGTTTTTGGCCCATCATTTCAGGGCAAATAGTATTCGGTTGATTGGATTCGATTTCGAGAATGTGGGTGATAAGCCCAACTGCGATAAGAAGACAAAACTCAGGAAATTGCAGTGGGCAAAAAAGCTGATTTCCTTCTTGGGAGTTACTGAAGAAAAAAACGGTTAAGGATAATCATGTCAAAACGCTGGGTCAGAGAGAGGAAACGGGAACCATACCACAAACAGGCAAAAAGGGCGGGATATCGCTCCAGGTCCGCCTATAAACTGAAGCAGATCAATGATAGGTACAATATAATTGAATCCAGGAATACGGTGGTTGATTTGGGGGCCGCCCCTGGGGGTTGGTTACAGGTGGCTTCTGAAATCGTGGGGCCCTCCGGGAGGGTTGTGGGTGTGGATATTCAAAATATTGACCCTATTGACGGGATAACCTTCCTCAGAGGAGACCTGACGAAAACCGAAACTGTGGATAAAATATTTAAGCTGGTGAATAAGGCCGATGTTGTAATCTCCGACATGTCCCCCAATATCACCGGGAATTATTCAATGGACCATGCAAGGTCAGTGGATTTGGCGGAGCACGCCTATGAGGTTGCAAATCGATTGCTCAAAAAAAATGGAAATTTTCTGGTGAAGGTGTTCCAGGGTGATCTATTTGACGATTACCTGAAAAAGGTAAAAACCTCTTTTGGATTCACCAAGGTCCATACTCCCAAGGCATCTCGAAAAAGCAGTTCCGAGGTATACGTGATTGGTAAGGGATTTCGGGGATAGAATTTTCTTCCTGCAGAATACTTATACCCTCGGAAACACATTATGGCTTTATGTCAAGGAATTATGAAAGGGAACTTAAAAGGATATTACAAGGTGACATTGACATTCTAAAAAATGTCACTAAAACGTGTTCTAAAGAGGAGAAAGAAGCTTATTTTAAGATAAAAGAAAAACCTTTCGTTGTGATAAGGTCTGCTGGATCCCTTGGTGTGGACCTTGTAGCTTTAAGAGGGGACATCTCTTTTCCTATTGAAGTGAAATCTTCAAAATACAAAAGGATACGATTGGCTAATAATCCGCAACTTAAGGAGCAGGCTCGAAAATTTGAAAAGGAATGTAGAAATGCTAATCTATTACCCATTTATGCCTTCAGGCTTAAGAGTGTGAGAGGAGATTCATGGCGAATTTTTACCTTGGAAAATAATGACTTAAAAGGAAATGCAAAAAGAATTAATCACCGATTAGCTAAGGTCCATGATTCAAAAGCCGGTTATAAGATTCTAAAATGGGAGGATGGCTGGCCCTTACACAAATTTATTGACTATTTATCTTGAGTCCATCACCTATAGTATCACAAGTATGAAAAGTAGTAAATAGGTGTGTTTTCAGCACTCATAGGGCTCTTCATTGATTGAAAATCTCCCGCTTAGAGCATATTTTCATCATCAAACACAACACTGCCAACGGATTCGAAATACTTAAACCTACCTCCTCATGAGGCATATTTTTTATTGATTCGATTTTAAGGATACGATAATAAGCTATCGATAATATTTTGATAATCTTAAGGGAAAAAATATATTGGTTGGTGTGTGTTACAGT
>CP070739.1:1633379-1636984 GCA_020347705.1 Methanomassiliicoccales archaeon
CTCATTAATGCGATTAAATAAGGATTTGATTTATAATCTCGACTCTTATCCATTTCAACCAACCAATTATCGGCTCCATCCAGGGTTATTCTTTATTATTATACTCATTTCATATATTATGAACAAGTACAATAAAATTCTGTTGATTTTTTCGTCCTATCCTAAGAGACTGTATAATGCCCATGAATATAAGGATTACGATAATTACACTTGAAGAATTTGACCTTAATATGGTCTTCCTAGACATTCGCAATAATCCTTGCATTGGTTGTCCTACTTTATGAAGGTCCCATTTCTGTATTCATAAAAAGCCAGGCCCAGTTCTTCCTGGGTGTTCATTACAATAGGTCCCCTCCATGCAACTGGTTCGCCAATTGGCTTACCCGAGACAAACAGGTACCGCAGCGGTGTTTTACCGGATTCTACTTTTACTGAGTCTACTCCTTTAAAAAGAACTGCATGCTCCCTTGATATCTTTTCATTCTGGAAATTTCCCAAGCCTTCAAAAACATAACAAAACGCATTGAATCCGTCTTTCAGCTTATGGGTGAAGGAAGCATCTGGTTCAATTGATACATCAAAATACTCGATATCGATGACTAGATCCTGAACCGGGCCTTTGGTGTTCAACATCTCTCCGCTGACAATTTTTACCTTCACGCCAGGTTCTGCAGTAACTTCCGGAATTTGGTCTGATCTAATATCCCGGTATCTAGGCCCCATCATCTTTTGAGAGGAAGGCAAATTCACCCACAACTGAAAACCTCTCATAAAACCCTCGAACCTCTTAGGCATCTCCTGATGTATGATACCGCCTCCCGCGGTCATCCATTGAACGTCCCCTGATTTAATCACGCCTTTGTTACCGATACTATCTCCGTGCTCAACCTCTCCAGAAATCATGTAGGTTACGGTCTCGATTCCGCGATGAGGATGCCAGGGAAACCCTGCAAGGTAATCAGCTGGGTTGTCGGAACCGAAGTGATCTAGTAGTAAAAAAGGATCGAATTGGGGAACCTCGTAATAACCAAATACACGCTTGAGATTCACACCTGCTCCTTCGATGGTAGGTCTGCTTTCAAGTACTTTCACTGGTCCACCTCCTCTGCATATAACAAATTTCTTTATGCCATAATGGGCTATTAGCCTTCCCTTTTACCATTAGGCTCCCGCCACAAGAACCAATTGGTAATGCCAAAAATCGGTTCGGTTTCAATTACCTTATACCCGTGTTTTTCGTAAAACCGAACATTTTGCATCTGGTCGGTCTCATGATAAGCTGGCATATCCTCAGAATCCACTCGTTCACAATAATATTTCATTAACATGCCCCCGATTCCTTGTCCTTGTCTTTCAGGTAAAATCCCGATGGGGTCAACATGCCAATGAGGTTTTTTCGGATCGTGCACTCCCCATACTTTACGGGCTTCTTGCAACCTGCCGAGAACCTTCCTGGCCACAATATATATAGGAATTGTCTCCAGCCCCCTAGGAATGGAATTCTGGCAATCGGGCCATTTCACCATGCGCATGACCCCAACTATTTCATCACCGTCTTTCGCTACTACCTTCTCTCCAGGTTTTTTTGAAATCATATTCTTAAAACCTATCTGAACCAAGCGCCTGTGTTTTTCGGTATGACCTCCCACGATCTTCCCAGTAAAAGGGGTATTAACGAATGCCTTGCTTAATACTTCAGCTGCTTTGTCAACCTCCTTCGGTTGAAGTGGGCTTATTTTTATTTCGGTCATGAAGTTCATCTCCTATCGTATTTGGACCGAATATATTACTATTAATAATATATATAAATAACTATGATACATTATAGTTAAAGATTTTTCTATCATTATAAATTATAGGTAAAGTGCCATTTGATTTACCTAATTTTTAGCCTTATATCTATCTCTATCAGCAAAGATATCCAGGACCAGTGTCCTTCTTTTAACCACAGCAGAATGCACCACACCATCCGGAATGTAGTAAGAATCCCCTTTTTTATAGGTTTTAGTGGTTCCTCCTATGGTGAGTTCCAGCTCCCCTTCTATTACGATACCCCATTGGGCTGAATGAGAGTGCTCGGTGACTTCGCCGATTGGCTCGATGTCGAAAAATACAATTTGGTGGTCTTTGCCCTGTGAGAGCCAACCTCTGACACCCTTGAAATCGATTTTCGCTTCGGGAAGATTTTTTATTATGTCGGGATATGGATTTTCTTTGTCTACCATGTAATTCCTCCAGTATTCCATATTCGCAATCATATGATTGATAATCTTATCAATACTTAATTGGATTCAGGATATACACTGCCCAGCCCAGATATTCTCTTCCGAATTTCAAGTAATCTTCTTGAAGTTTATGTAGCCATTCAACAACTTCCTGTTTTTCGGGATGGTCCGGGTTCTCCTCGAGCCACCGATTCAGAGAATACCAGTTGCTTGCCTCATATCTATCCCAGTCATCCTGATTTGCGCGCATCATGTATTCGAATTCGAAACCTTCTTCTCGTGCAATTGTCAAAAGCTCAATCTCTCTAAGCACTACCTTGTTCTCCTCTTTGTATGAAGCAGGAACAGGTTCTTTTATCCAGTAAGGTTCACCTATGATAAGCTTACCATCAGGTTTGATTGCTTCCTTCATGGCCTTGATGGTTGATCTGTAATCCCCCCAGATAAATGAAGCACCAATACATGCTGCCACATCGAAGCCTTGTTTTTCAAATTTATACTCAGCCCCATTGCCGCATACGATCTCAATGGTTTCTTCCAGGCCCTGGTCCTTGATCTTCTTTTCGGCCCGCTGGCATGCATATTCTCGTATATCGATTCCGACCCCTTTGATTCCAAATTCCTTTGCCCAAAGAATAAGAACCTCGCCAAAACCGCTGCCGAACTCTATGATCTTGCTGCCATTTTTGAGTTCCAGGAATTTACCCAGGGTTATTATTTTCTCTGAATCAAAGGGATTTATCAATTCCATATAATGCTCTGAAATATTGTAAAGCTCGAACATGTCCATTTCAATTACCGGTTCACCATAACGCTAATCCATTATTTTCAATTTTGCTTTCAATTCCTTATATCTGAAACAGCTTACAATATGGTCATTAACGACTCCTATTGCCTGAAGGTGGGCGTAAATTGTTGTGGACCCCACGAATTTGAATCCTCTTTCTTTGAGGTCTGCACTGATTTTATCAGACAATTTTGTGGTAGCAGGAATCTGAGACATCCTTTTCCATGAATTTCTTTTCGGTTTGAAATCTGTAAATCTCCAAATATATTCATCGAAACTACCGAACTCATCCTGCACTTCAAGAAATCTTTTAGCGTTATTGATTGCGGCTTCGATTTTCCTTTGATTTCTTATAATTCCTGGATTTTTTAACAATTCATTGACTTTTTTCTTACTATACTTTGACACCTTTTTTGGATCGAATCCGTCAAACGCTTTTCTATAATTCTCTCGTTTTCTTAAGATGATCAACCAACTCAATCCAGCCTGTGCAGATTCCAGAGTTAAAAATTCAAAATGCTTTTTGTCATCATGAACTGGAACTCCCCATTCCTCATCGTGATACTTTAAGTATAGCTCATTACCTTCACACC
>CP070739.1:1637084-1641105 GCA_020347705.1 Methanomassiliicoccales archaeon
CTCGGGGGGAACCAGGTCAAATAGGTTATTCGTACCTATTCGACGGTTTGGATGCCGAGGTGGATTATCTTACCGTTCCAAACGGTCATCTCGATTTTGGTACGAACAGCATGACAATAAGCATCTGGGCCAACCTCAACGAAACATCAGATTATCAGAGTCTTGTGACCAAATCCGCTAGTTCAACGGGTTATTGGTTGCGTCACAGGGCAGATGGTGATAGGGGTTATTTCCGCATTGGGGATGGTACAACAACAGAGACGGCGAACGTGTGGTGGGGAAACGAAACCTGGGTTTACAACGTGGGTGTAGCCGACAGGACAAACGGAGTTCTTTATACCTATGTTAATGGAGATCAACACTTTATAGACGACGGTGCAACCATTGCAGGGGGTTTTGGTGGAATCGATGCTCCCGCAGAGGATTTCGAGTTAGGGGATGGCACTTACACACCCGAAGGTTGGCTCGACGAGGTGCGGGTTTCATTTGGGGCTCGCTCCGCGGGCTGGATAAAGACAGAATACAACAACCAGTACTCGCCTTCTACATTCTATACTGTTGGAACTGAGGAGATCAATAAAGTAAGTTGGAGTTATCGGAAAATGATCACAATCAATTCCTCGAAGGTTACAGCTGACCTCACCGATTTTCCTGTACTCGTCAATATCACGGATTCGGATCTATCGAGCAAGGCACGCTCGGACGGATACGATATCGTTTTTACGAGCGCAGACGGCCAGACTAGACTTTACCACGAAATCGAGAGCTACACCAGCGGCACCGGAAAATTGGATGCATGGGTGAGAATACACAACCTCTCCTCATCTTCAGATACCACCTTCTACATGTATTACGGTAACAGTGGGCAGAGCTCTTCCACGGAAAATCCAGAGAGTGTTTGGGATGATAATTATACAATGGTTCAGCATTTACATGAAATTTCTGGAACTCATTATGATTCTACCTCTAATGATAACGATGGAACAGAATACATTGATTCACCAGGAACACAGGATGCTACCGGGATGATAGATGGCGCTGATTACTTTGATGGCAGTGACGATTATATTGAAACTACAAGTATGGCGATGGATGGTTCAAGAACATTCACGGCTTGGATTAAACCAGATTTTGATTATGATGATGGACTTCTACATACCGTGATAGAATGGTATAACGGTGCTCAGCGGAAATTCTTTTTAGCTAAATTTAGTAATGATGATATGTATCTTGTTCATGACTCCCAAGATGATGGGGGGGTTTATCTTTGGGTGATTAAGACAATTGCATTTTCTTCTGGGGAGTGGCATCATTTTGCGGGTACATACGATGATAATGCAAAGAGACTTCGTTTATACTGGGATGGAGATAGTTTAGGTAGCACAACACTCTCGGGAGCAGTTGAATTGACAGGACAGACTACTGTGACAATTGGAGATGGATCTTGGGGAAATTTCAATGGCACAATAGATGAAGTCCGAATTTCCAATAATGCTCGTTCATGGGACTGGATTAATGCTTCATACAACAACCAGAATGATATAAGCTCCTTCTTATACGCGAGTAGTGAGGAATTAATTATTGAGAGTTGGTCGTATAGGAAACCAATTACAATTAATTCAAGCGAAGTTACTGCCGACCTCACGAATTTTCCGATTCTAATTAACATTACAGATTCAGATCTTTCTAGCAAAGCCCGTTCTGATGGATACGATATCGTATTTACTAGTTCGGACGGCCGTACAAGACTTAACCACGAAATTGAAAGCTACACCAGCGGCACTGGAAAATTGGATGCATGGGTGAAGATACAAAGCCTATCTTCATCTTCAGATACCATCATCTATATGTATTACGGCAACAGTGGACAGAGCTCTTCCACAGAGAATCCAGAGGGTGTCTGGGACGATTACTATGCAATGGTCCAGCATTTGGAGGAGAGCCCTAATGACGACGTGGAAGGCCACATTGACTCAACCAGCAACGATAACGATGGCACTCCTAAAAACTTCCAGGACGGTGGTGATGGAACCACCGATGTTACCGGTAGAATAGATGGCGCGGATGAGTTCGGTGGAGATGATGATTATGTTGATGTGGCTTTTTCTTCGAGTTTGAATACTACCAATGCTATTACAGTTGAGGCATGGTTCAATTCCGATGATGCTCTTTCTGAGGAGAGCGACGCCTGGTTCGGCGGAAATCAAAAGTCCAATTGTTGGCTTCTTGGATGGCATGGCTGGGATGATTCGTGGTGCTTTGGAATATACGATGGAACTGGAAGCTGGACGGGGGGTACCCATGCAACAGATATTTACGTAACTGCTGGTGATTGGGTGCATGTGGTTGGGACATTCGATGGACGATATCTAAAAATATATGTGGATGGTCAGTTAGAAGATACAGAAGATGTAGGCTCAACGACAATATACACAACAACCGATGGTATAAATATAGGGAGCAGGGGAGTATATTGGGACGGCAAGATTGATGAAGTCCGAATCTCTAACGTTGCTCGTTCAAGTGACTGGATTAACACTTCATACAACAACCAGAACGACATAAGCTCGTTTTTATACGCGGGCAGCGAAGAAACGGTCAGTAGTAGCTCGTCAAGTTATGAGTGGGTTGAAATCTACAATGCGGAAAGTTCATCTGTCGACCTTACAGACTGGTATCTCGAAGACCATCAGGGAAACACCTTTGATCTGAGCGGTGCAGGAAGTATCCCTGCTGGGGGGTATCTTACGTGTCATCTGGGAGAATCTGGAACCAACAGCTCCACTAATGTCTACGGCTCGGTATATGGGACCGTGATACAACCAGGAACCCCGGAAGGGAAGGATAATTATTTAGATGACTCCGCCCCGGTGATCAATTTCGGCACGGCCACTTATCTATGGGTAGAAAACAATACAAACCAAAGAAGACCTATTATCGAATTCAACCTATCAAGTCTGCCACAGGGAAAAGTAGAGGAAGCCAAGGTCTATTTGTATAGATACGATGGTGATGCAAGCAACGATGCCGATGTTAATGTCCACAGGGTGACTCAAAACTGGACAGAAGCAGATCCAGGTGGATCGGATTGGGATACATATGACAATGTAAACGATTGGCCAGTTGCCGATGACGGTGGAGATTACGATTCCACAAAGGAGGATACGACCACGGTTCTCGGCGGCTCCACCGCGTGGTATTCATGGGACGTCACGGATATGGTCAGCGGGTGGATGAGCGGAACATATCCCAATTACGGTATGATCTTCGAGGCAGATTCTGTAGGGTATTATCAGTATTTCTATTCCAGCGATTATATCACAGATACGAGTTTGGTTCCAAAACTCATAGTAAATTTAACAACGACCCGAATGCTGGATTATACGGACGGCCTATCCCTATATCACAGTTCGGATTCCCTAATGGATTATGTCGCCTGGGGAGGCTCTCCTGGCTCAGGAGATGACGATGCAGTTGACGCAAGTCACTGGACCGCAGGTGATTTTATCAATACCTCTTCCATTTCCGAGAATCAGTCATTCGGGCGAGATAGGTACTGCACCGATACCAACTCCTCTGATGACTGGGAGGGACCCGAGACGAACAAGGCCGATCCCTTCGGCATACATTCCGGTTCATGGACCCAGGGTGCGGTAAATTTAGACCAGTTCATATTAATCAACGAAATCATGTTCAAACCAGACGGCAATCCCTACGATAACGGATGGGATCACCGCAAGAAGATCACGATCCATGCCGGCAAGGTGGCTGGCGATCTCACCGATTTCCCAGTGGTTCTGGACATGACGTTATCGGATTTGGCACACTACGCGCAGTCTGATGGTGACGATATCCTGTTCGTTGGGGCAGATAACGATACGAAGCTGGCCCACGAGATAGAGATATTCAACGGTACAACAGGTAGACTATTGGTATGGATAAAAATACCATATCTATCATCCACTGAGGATACCACCATATACATGTACTTCGGTAATTCTAGCACTACAAATCAGCAGCA
>CP070739.1:1641205-1647980 GCA_020347705.1 Methanomassiliicoccales archaeon
ACTTCTCCATAGAACTCATCTCCTATGGTGATATCCATTGCGTCATACAATCCATCAGAATCGATGTCCGAAAGAACGACGTACACATCGTCATCGACCTGTCCATCGGAATCGGCATCGATTATAAAAGTCCCTTCATACCATTCCTTGATCGTGATATTAGCATCATCAGAATCCGCTTCGGGCCATCCATCGAATTCTACTGTGAAATTGAAATAAAGACCCAAGGTCACATCTTCAGATCCTAAAATCCGCTCATCGTCAGAGTTATCTACGGTTTGGTTACCGACATCCCCTTCCCCGTAGACCTCATCTCCCATGGAGATATCCATTGCTTCGTATACTCCATCGGAGTTCGTATCTGAGAGGACGTAATGTACGTTACCCACCTCCACGACACCATCTCCGTCTCCGTCGATGGTGAAGTTACCAAAATACCATGTTTGGCTCGTGATTCTTGCATCGTTGGAATCAAAGGTGGGTGATGCATCGAACTCCACCAAAAATTCATAAATATTACCAAGAGTCAAAAGGGAAGAGGCAGTAATACGTTCATCCTCCCCTGTGGTCACATCACCCCCATTCAACGTTCCCTGCCCGTATGTTGTATCCATGGATATGTCCATGGTATCGTAGGTGCCGTTTGAGTCGGTATCTGAGAGCACGAAATAGAAATCATCATCCACGAAGCCGTCTGAATCAGAATCGATTACGAAAATACCTTCATACCATGTTTTGCTCGTGATATTGGCATCATCAAAATCGCTGTTTGGATCGTTACCAAATTGCACTGTGAAATTGTAGAAATCGCCCAGAATGATATCTGTTGTGGCTAAGATACGTTCGTCATCTGGATCGTCTGTCACATTAAAATCGTTTAGATCACCTTCACCAAAGTTTTCATCTCCCAAGGAGATATCCATGACGTCATATACTCCATCTGAATCCGTATCTGAGAGCACAAAATATACATTGTCATCGGCCAGGCCGTCACCGCTTGCATCAATTAAAAAGCTACCTTCGTACCATTCCTTGGTCGTGATATTAGCATCATCTGAATCCGTTTCTGGCCATCCATCGAATTCTACTGTGAAATTGAAATAAAGACCCAAGGTCACATCTTCTGATCCTATAATCCGCTCATCGTCAGAGTTATACACGGTTTGGTTACCGACATCCCCTTCCCCGTAAACCTCATCCCCCATTGAAATATCCATTGCTTCATATACTCCATCCGAATCGGTGTCAGAGAGGACATAATTAACATTTTCCACCTCCACGATGCCGTCCCCGTTCCCGTCGATTGTGAAGTTACCGTAATACCATGTTCTGCTCGTGATTCTTGCATCGTCATTATCCAAAGTGGGTGATGCATCGAAGTCTACTAGGAATTCGTATATATCACCTAGGGTCAAAAGGGAAGAGGAGGCAATTCTCTCATCGTTACCTGCAGTCACATTGTCCTCATACAAATCTCCTTGTCCGTATATAAGATCCATAGAGATGTCCATGGTATCGTCGGTGCCGTTCGAGTCGGTATCTGAGAGCACGAAATAGAAATCATTATCCACGAGGCCGTCTGAATCAGAATCGATTAAGAATATACCTTCATACCATGTTTTACTCGTGATATTGGCATCATCTAAATCTCCGTTTGGATCGTTGCCAAATTGCACAGTAAAATTGTAGAAATCGCCCAAGGTGATGTCTGTGGTGGCAAAGATGCGTTCATCATCTGGATCGTCTGTCACATTATAATCGTTAAGATCACCCTCACCGTAGTTCTCATCTCCCAAGGAGATATCCATAGCATCGTATACTCCGTCTGAATCTGTATCTGAGAGCACAAAATATACATTGTCATCTGCCAGGCCATCACCGTTTGCATCTATGATAAAGCTGCCTTCGTACCATTCCTTGATCGTGATATTAGCATCATCAGAATCGATATTGGGCCCACCGTCGAAATCTACTGTGAAATTGAAATAAAGGCCCAGGGTCACGTCTTCTGATCCGAAAATCCGCTCATCATCGGAAATAACAACGGTTTGGTTGCCGACATCTCCTTCCCCATAAACCTCATCTTCCATGGAGATATCCATTGCATCGTATACTCCATCTGAATCGGTGTCAGAGAGGACATAATAAACATTGTCCACCTCTACGATGCCGTCCCCGTCCCCGTCGATGGTGAAGTTGCCGTAATACCACGTCATGCTTGTGATTCTTGCATCGTCGGAATCCAATGTTGGTGAGACATCAAAATCCACCTTAAACTCCAATGAATATCCTAAAAAGAGATTTGAAGTGGCGTTTATTTGTTCGTCGTCTCCTGCGCTCACATTACCGTCATCTATGGTGCCTTGGCCGTAGGTGGTGTCGAAGGAAAGATCCATGGTGTCATATAAACCGTTTGAGTTCATATCAGAAAGCACGAAATTGACGGTGTCGTCGGCCGCGCCGTCATCATCAGTATCTATTGTGAAAGAGCCTAAGTACCATTCCTTGCTTCTGATTTGGGCATCAGGGCTTGAGGAATTCGGGTTCACCACAAATTCTGTAGAAAATAAATAGGTCTCGAAGGTGATATTACCGCCAGTAATCCCGATGCGCTCATCGTTGAAAGGATCGGTGAGGTTATTGTTATAGTCACCCTCCCCAAAAATATCATCATCGGTGGAGAGGTCCATGGTATCGTACACGCCGTCCGAATCCGAATCCGAGAGCGTGTAATTCACGAACTCACTTCCTCCGATAACCCCATCACCGTTGACATCGATATTAAAGGAGCCTGTGTACCACTCGCAGCTCGTGATCCAGGCATCCTGTGTTGTTCCTGAGGGATCGCTTGTGAAGTTCACGATGAACCTGTAGGTCCCAAGTATTACGATCTCGCCTGCTGAGATGCCCTCGTCATCGTCGGTACCAACGGTCTGGTTGTTTGTGTTTCCATCATTATAGTTGGAGTTGTCAAAGGAGAGGTTCAGGATATTATATTCACTGGATCCGTTATCGGTCAATACCCAGTAGATAATGTCATCAGCAGCCCCGTCATCGTCTGCATCTATCGTAAAAGAGCCTGTGTACCATGTCCCAGATTCGCTGCCAGGGGCATTACCTGGATTGGCCCCGACACTTGTTCCATCAGCAGTTACATTCGAAATCGTAACAGTGCCAGTGGGTTGCGACAGTGTTTGGGTGGCATCGCTTGTGAGATTCGTAGGATCAGCTAGTCCTGAAGGTGTCGTATTGGTTGAGATGGTGTTTGCATAATTGGATAAAATCAGAGCAGTGGTGCCTGAAGGGGTGATGTTGGTGGCCGTGGCGTTCGAGGTTTGGGAGTTTATAGCTGCTGTACTGCCCGAGGGTGCGGTATTAGTTGCTGTTGTGTCTGCATTCTGGGGACCTATTCCAGCAGAGCCAGTAGGTTGGGAGTATATTACAGTGGTGTTTATAGATTGAGAGGAAATGGTTGCAGTCGTACCTGAAGGAGATGTATTGATTGCAGTGGTGTTCGAATTCTGGGAGTTTATGGTTGGAGTTCCAGAAGGTGCAATGTTTGTTGCCGTAGAATCTGCATCTTGGGGATTTATATTGGCCGAGTTTGTAGGCTGAGAATTGGAAAATAAGGTATCATTGGACTGAGGGGATATCGTATCTGTTCCAGAAAATGGCGTGTTCGTACCAGCAGCATCTGATGTCTGGGAGTTTATTGCGGCCGTGCTGCCTTCAGGTACTAGATTTGTTGGCGAGGTGTCGATATCCTGGGAGTTAATACCTGCGGTCCCCTCAGGTTGTGTGGCTGTGGCTAAGGAGTCATTAGTCTGAGCAACTGATTGCGCGGAACCGAAAGGAGGGGTATTGGTGGCTAGGGCGTCATCGGTTTGAGGGAAATTCGTTATACCCACACCGTTTGGTTTGGTCGGGGTGGCAGTGGTATCGCTGTAAAGGGACGAAGGTGGAAAAACGCCCTGCGGAAGCGTTGTTTCTCCCGTCGTGGTACTCCATATTTTATCGGTCTCGTTCAATTGCCCGCTCTCTATCGTGCTTATGGTGTAAGGTGTGTTAACATCGATGTATTTGTACAGCTCAACCTTTACCTGACCCAGGGGGTAACTGTTCGAGTTGTAAATCGTACCGGAAATTGAACCTCCCTCGGCCGCACTTGCCAAGGGTGCGAAGATCATCATTCCGAAAAGAAATATGGCCATAATTACCGATATTTTCCTTTCTTTTTTGCTTTGCACTCCCTTTTTTTCCCCTTTTATTTCCATAATCTCACCTTCTTCAATAGAACATGTTTTTAGGAAAAATGCTCTTTTGCGCCATACACTTATCCTATGGTAGATTTATAGACGGTAGATTGTACTATGATACTTATATATTTTTATATGCTATTATCCAGGATAATATACATCCTCCCAGAGGGTGAAGAGCCATATATTTCTTCAAATATCGAAAAGAATCTGGACTCTATACACATCGTTTTGCTTTATCTCCAAAATATGGTGTGTTACGGCCTTGATTTCCGTGTGATATGGATGCTTTTTAGAATCGAAGTCCTCTCCCTTCGCATTTGCCATTAAACTCCATTTCTCATTCGACTTTTGGATTTTCACATTGAACTCAGAAAACAAAACCTGTTTGACGGTGTGGATGAAAAGAAGTTCAGAGAGCCAGTCAACCAGGAGCTGCTCTAAATCCAAAGCTTGAAGTTCTATTTTGTACTCCCCCACATCCTTCACCTTCTTCACATCCGTGATTATATCGAACATGCCCTTCGCAGCGTTCTCGAAGGCGCAATCCAGACTCTTACCGTAGGCCCTGATTCCCACATCCGCGGTATGATCGAACACCTCGTAACTCTTCATCCTCCCGTAAAATAACTTATAGGTAAAAATACATTCCCTTTTAGGACCTACCAAATCGCCACATTTATATTTTACCACGGTATAACGTCAGAAAAAGGGATCGTTGGTAAAAAAACATGGGCTAATTCGAGGCGAAGGCAAATGAACATCGGAATAATCGGATGCGGTGCAATAGGCTCCACACTGGCAAAGGCAGCAGAAGAAATGAAAGAAGTCCATGAGGTCTACCTCTTTGACAAATCCCATGTATGCTCCAGAGTGCTTGAGGAAAAGTTTTCCAAGGTAAAATCCATACTGAATTTCGACGAGCTTTTAGAAAAATCGGACTTCATAATAGAGGCGGCCTCGCAGGAAGCTGTTAAATTATTTGGGGAGAGGATTTTAAAGGCCAAATTGGACATTCTTATCATGAGCATCGGTGCTTTGGTAGACGATTCACTGAGAGAAAGCCTCGAAAAAGTAGCATTAGAAAACAAATGCAGGATTTTTCTTCCTACAGGGGCGCTGTGTGGCGTGGATGGTTTGTCTTCAGCAGCTGTGGAAGGAATCACAGAGGTTACGCTGATCACCACCAAGCCGCCTTCTGCTCTGGAAGATGCGGCATATATCAAGGAAAAGGGCATCGATTTAAAAAATATCGAAGAGCCAACCATCGTATTCGAGGGCAATGCAAAGGAGGCTGTAAAACTCTTTCCAAGAAATGTCAATGTTGCAGCCACAGTGAGCCTGGCCGGTATCGGTTTTGAGAAGACCAATGTTAAAATCATAGCAGATCCAGATACAAATCAGAATCATCATAAAATAATAGCCAAAGGTAAGTTCGGCACGATGTCGGCCGAGATGAACAACGTTCCATTTGAAAGAAATCCGAAAACCAGCAAAATAGCTGCCCAGTCGGCAATCGCAGCGATGAAGAAAATTATAGGCACCTACTGGGTAGGGGCTTGAATCTCCAATATTGGGGATTATTTTCGAGATTTCATTTGCTTCGCAAGCAAAGCACGTGTTTCCCTTGCAAGTTTGGTATCGTTTTTCTCTAGTTCCTCTTCAAGGTCCTCTATGGATATTTCGGTATCAAGAAAAACTATATGATAGCTTGGTATGTTCTCAACCTGCAAAATCGCTACCTTGGTATCATCCGTAACCTCGACACCTTTTTGCTGGGCCTGAAAATGTATAAACGGGATTATTTCCCTCGTTACTGCCGCGACCTTGGTGATTGCAACCAACCTTGCTAGATATGGCATGATATAACCCAAAATATAAAAAGGATTAGGAGGGAAGTTTGACCGGGGTTGTATGCATTTCGAAGCCCAGTTTCTTTTCATCCACTCCCAAAGCCAGTCCGTAAAGCTGCGAAAGGTGCAAAACAGGTATTTTATTCTCCCATTTCAGGTCCTTTTGTCCCCTGTCGTACTGCAGATGGCAAAACGGACATGGATTCACTATAATATTTGCCCCTGCCTTGGTAATATTTTCCAGTTTCTGTTTCGTCATGCCCAATGCAAGTTCTGGAACCCTTGCCCTGACTCCGCCACCTGCTCCGCAGCACAGGTTCTTGTCCATGTAGTCCACGCTCTCTGCACCCACTGCTTCGACGAGCTTATCTAAAATCGTGGGTCTCTCTGGATCCTCGATGCCCTTCAGTTTGTGAGGTTTTAGAAAATGACAACCGTAGTGAACCGCGATCTTCATCTTGTCCTGCTTGTTCTTCACCTTCTTCGCGATGTTCTCCACTCCCACCTCGTTCATGAGAACATCAACAAAATGTTTTACCTTGGTCTTTCCTTCGTACTTCATGCCTATCTCTGCAAGGTTCTTGTTGATCTCTTTCCTATTCTTCTCGTCACTTAAGAGGTGGGCCGCTTCAAATAGAGAGCCGTAACAGCCGTTGCATATGACAA
>CP070739.1:1648080-1651550 GCA_020347705.1 Methanomassiliicoccales archaeon
AAAATGATGCTTTTACGCCAGGAGGGACATCGATGACCAGCCGGAAATATCTAGGCATATCAGTGGTATTTTTCACCAAGACGACGAATGTCCGTTGGATTGATCCAAGGGGCTTGCTGTTTCCAAGGGAAGTCACCTCGATCCCTGGCGCGATGCGGGAGGTGTAAATATTTTGGTTCCGCATCCCTGTTCTATTTCCAGAAATACATAATGCGGTATTGTTATACCCACTAGGCGGCTCATAATTCGGAGGATTATAAGTTGTCCAATCGTAGTTTCCGAGTGGTGGGGGTCTCACATCGCGGTTATCAGTCCAGGTGACATGAAATAAATCGGGGTCTGATAGCGCTGTATTAAAACGCCAATCGCCTCCAGGATCCTTGATGAACGCAGGCGATGGAGTAATATCGATATAATCACCCATAAAAGGGACTGTTCCTTGTTTGAACAGAGGATAATTAGGGGGGTTGAACTGGACCTGGTAACAACTTGAACCATCGATGGATATAGCCCAAAGGTATCGTGACACTTGGGTGGATTTACCGCTAAAAGTTGGTACTTCACCCGGCGCACCCTCCGCCACCCAAACATCCATGGTATGGCGAAATAGAAGATCGAGATCATCGATGTAGTATTCAAAAACGCCACTCTCGTCCTTGCGCAAGTCATACCAAGTGATCATCAATCTCCCGGCGGCAAAGGTTAATGAGGGCATGATCTGGTGGCCGCGATCAGCATGGTTGTCCACTGCAATAGGTTCTTTCCAGGTTTTGCCGTTCGTGGAGGTGGTGATGACGATCCGGGCATCTCCTCCTGGGCCGACACCCCGCTGTGACCAGGCAAGATAGACAATCCCTCCTTTATCAACAGCAATCGTTGGGTAAGCATTGGTCCGGAAAGAAGTCGTGCTCGTGCCCTGATCGAAGGGATCAATGGTAAAGACTTCTTTCGCTTTGGAAAATTTTCGGCCCTGGTCAGTTGACTTGGCGATAAGGATAGCATCCGTCTCGGTTCCTGACTTAAACCTCCTCCAGGCGACATAAATATGACCATTCGTCGGATCGATAGCCATGGTCGTGCCTTGATTGATACGTTCGCTTTCGCTGAGCTTTATAGGATGGCCCCAAGTCTGACCACAATCGGTAGACCTGGCGAAAAGAATTTTATTGTGAACATTCTGCCCGAGATCGCCCACAAAGAGACTGTAAACAAGGTAGACATTATGGCGGGGAACATCTTGGGCAGGTAAACCTGGAACAACAATAGGGATTGTCCCAGCATTACCTCTTGGCTTATCAACAGCAATCCAAGGCTTATCGGCAAACTGTCCGCTTGTTCCCTCGTCGATGACTGTGGTATCGATGTATTGGATTGTATCTCCGTTCTCTTTATTGTTATTGTCGATGTACCGAGCGACAAAGACCACACTTCTCCCATGTGACAGCCTGTCAAAGGCGATGCCGCTGTAATAGAAAAGCCCATTCGCTCCTGCTCGTACAGTTGGGTCAGCTGCTGCATCAAATCCTTTTAGAGGTGAGCTCATTCCTGCTGCTGTATTGTCTTGTGGATATCCTGGTAGTAGAGTGCTTATCCAAGATTGACCACCATTAAAGGATTTGAATACACCCAGCCAGGCATCTCCGGCAGCCACGCCTTCGGGGAGTCCGGGCAATTCCTCCTCTGGCATGGCCATATCTACAGTGCGGTAATCATTGGCGCCAGCGAGGAGGTGAAGGACATTACGGGTCGATACAGCGATCGATGGCTCGTTTTGCCTTTGAAGCCAAGGGTCTCCATCGGGTAATTCGTCGCCCGCTACCATATTCACGTTCCGTCCTGGAACCGGAACTTGGGAGCTGGTCGGAATCCAAATGACTGCCGAGAGGGCAACGGCAAGTAACAAACAAATACATAGGCGACGCCAATACATTCCTACCTCCTCTTAGGAAGCATCCTTTTAATTCGGCGATTCATAACCCTGGAATTTATGAACAATTCCAGCGTCTTAAAATTTGAAGAATCTAAGAAATAGTTTTTGAACTGTTTTGAAGACGATTAAGGAAACAGAATTTTTAGGAAACGACTTATTATTTCCTTTAGCTTCCAATTTTCCCTAAATTCTAACTTCTTTTATTTCACAAAAAAAATCTCACCTCTTATATCATTTGAAAAATTGAGTGTCAAGCAAAAAAACAAAAATTGTACACAAATGACACACTTGGTAGTTAATCATGAGTTAACGAGAAGATTTAATAAAAAGCAATTCTGAGAAGAATTAGGAAAACAGGCAAATTTAATTCTCGAAGCGAGCGGGAAATAAGTAAGAGACCGAGGCTAAGACTATTTATTAAATTTCGCCAAGTTCAGCGGCGCCATAATAAATAGAATTGAAAAAATATTTGAACGTCGCGTGTGTCTGTCCCCGGTAGAGGACTGGAAATCCTATGAGGATAATCTTCCCTTCGCCAAAAGGAACCTCCACCAGAGAGCTTTTGTCGTAAAGATATTTCTCTCCGGTAACCCACCCGCTTAATAGAGGGTTATGGAGAGGATACCTCACCACACTCTTACCTTCCTTGGCCTCAAAAACAGGACTTCTTCTGAAGAACAAGGCTTCATCTCTCTCGAATCCGTAGGCGATTGGATGGCTGGTGTCATTCAATACTTTGAGTATAGAACCCGGCGCAACAAAGTCCTTTCTATCTACGCTAGCTATACTGTTTTCAATAGTTAAATAAAAACGCTTCACGGCAAACTCGGCTGTTGAGTTCAAGGTGATGAGCGTGCCTCCAGACTGGATGAATTCTTTTATGTTTTTTTCTCCGACATCTCCGATACCGTCGGCGTATTCAGGAGGGATTTGCTCTTCAGGAACTCCCTTCATAATCACTTCTTCTTTCATATCAGGAAAAATGATGACATCAAAATCCTGATCGAGATTTCCCTTCCTTATATCTTTATTGTAAACGCTTTGGTACGGGAATTCATACTGCTCAAGAATCCACCTTGTCCAGCCTTCGTCCATCGATGCTGTCCAGCTCTTGTACAATCCGAGCCTTACTGGCTTTAACTCAAACGTTTTTATTCCAGGTTTGCCAATCAATTTCTCAAAATGGACATAAAGGTCCTTGACCATGGACTGCAGATCACCTAACAAGCCTTTTTTATTCATGACAATCATCGTTCCCGGAGGATAAGTCTTTCCGTTGGCTTCAAATGGCTCTGCACTCCAGAAGGCTTTGTATCCTTTATTCACCAATCTGTTCAAAGCAACCAGATCATCATTGGTCGCATGTCCCCATAGGTACCCAAAAACATCACCCGGGCCTTCCACTTTTCCTTCGGGTTTTGTAATTTGGCTCAACAATTCAGCCTTCGCCTCGAAGGGTTTCTCCACCTGATCAACCTCAACACCCATAAGCAGAGGCAAAGTATGAGCCACCACATCATAAGGTCTCTTCAGGGGGCCG
>CP070739.1:1651650-1655353 GCA_020347705.1 Methanomassiliicoccales archaeon
TAAAAATCGCCATCATTAAAAACCACATAGAAAAGACAAAGAGCCAAACGTATATGTTAAAATCTATTTTTGGGAACAATTGTAAATATAGTAGTCCTACACTCAAGGACACCAAGAAAAGTATTGGTATGAATAAGCCATAATAATCCCATTTATCAACATCTTCAATTTCACTTAGGAATATATATGCAAATCCACCACTAAAGACAAAAATCAGACAAGTAAATGCAAATCCAATTAAACCAGGCATAAACATCAAAACCAAACTGATGAAAATGCCCCCCGCACAAATTATAATTACGATACTAACCAAATCCCTTCCTTCCTGCTTATTGTTGTTGTCAACTTGTTCCCCTTCCAAGGATATCCCAACAACTGATGGAATAAGAATTAATTAACATTTCGTTGCCCTCAAACAGATCAGGAGAGCCACCAATCTAACTTGTCTGAGCATTTGGGTACAAATCCTCTCATTTTTTGTTTTATTTATGCTAATGGGGTAATAAATATCCCAGATGTTGATGGATATGTAAGACGTTGCCCGATATTTTAACCTTGAAATCCTTTCCTTCGATGAATAGTGTGCTTTTCGGCTCACCACCCACATTGGTGATATCCTCAAAAGGTATGCTTACATACGAATATCTCGCTTTTCTTTTCCTACTGCCTTTTAATAGAAATAATGCAATTACTACAAATATCACACCCCCCGCACCGTCAACAAGCTCAGCGGGAAGACCAATTATGACGATCCGCCGATTCGTCAAATATAGTTTGCCATCGGTATAGGAAATCTCTTTACATTTAAATAGAACCTGTGCCTCAGCAAAGATCTTCTCGTTTTTATAGAGGTATAGCCTTCCGTATTTATCGTGTATCTTTCCGAATCCATCCTTCCCTGCCTGCATAAGCATACCCTATTAGAAACTCTTTACTTTATATTTAATTCTATCTTTAAAGTTTCCTTCTCCGACCTGTTTGAGCATTTGGGTATAAATCCTCTCATTTTTTTTTATTTTAATATAATTTATCTTGAATATATTCTCGCTCTCTATCGGTTAAAACTTCCCATTTAATATCAATGCCGGGATTAAGTGGTTTAAAAAAAACAATTAGATCACCCCAGGCTTCTAAATTATAAAACCCAATATATTTATAGCCTTTATATTTCTCATATTTTGAGTTATATACAAATTTATAATCTGTTCTAACTTTGGGAATAAAAGAGAAGCTATATTTGTTTATTATTACTTTTCTGAGTTTTTCTCGCTTAATTTTATTAACCCATGGAAATCCGATAAAAATTGCCACATCATCTCTAATAATCAACACAAACGGTAATATGAAAGAAATCCAGATTGATAATGTTATCCCACTAAGTATGAAAGTTCCCCAAATAATCCAATCCGGGCTGTTAGCTACTGGGAATAGGATAAGAAAACCAAATATAGCGAAGATAATAAGGCCTACCGGTATCATTATGATTGGTAGCCAATTGATATATAGTTTTTCCATAATATTTCTTCCCTTCCATTCGTACCTACAGTTAATGTATTGAAGATAATTAACATTTCGTTATCCTAAGCCAGATCAGGAAAGCCCCAAAATCTAAAAGACAATAGGGAACTATAAAGGCAGCAAACTATATATACTAATTATTACATATGCAATAATAGGTAATACAATGACAAACAACTCAATTACAATAAGGTTGGCACCCAAGGACATCGAGCAAATAGATAACAAGGTCGAGGAGGGTTATTTTACGAGCAGGTCCGATATGATAAGAACCTCCGTTCGGCATTACATAAACGAGCTAGGCAATATTCCACCTGTAATCGAGGAAATGGGCCGAAGGGCAGATGAAAAGAAAATCACCAAGGATAAAATAGTGAAAGCCGCAAGGAAAGCGAGAAAGCAGGTCTACAAAGAAGAGTACGGGAATGACTAGATTGTTTTTGGATTCCACTGTAATCATCAGTGCCATTACCGCAAGGGATTCTGATTCTGTTCTGATATTTGTCGAAGGGAGATATTCCTTATTCACCAATGAATATGTCATAAAAGAGACAAGGAGGATATTGGATTCTGAATTTGGATTCACCCAGGATGAGATCAACCGCTCAATTGATTTTGTCAGGAACAGTTGTGTCGTTCTTAAAATGCCTCACAAAAGAGATTTGAAAAGAATCAAAATCGAGGATAAATCCGATAGACCGATAGTTTATTCTGCGATGAAGAATAAGTGCATTCTGGTAACCCATGACCGGCTTTTAATTAAGAGTGCAGAGAAATATGTTAAAACATTGATACCCAATGAATTGTGACTATACATGATTACGAGATAAGAAGCTACCTCACATCAACCCCATCTCACCCAGTTTTTCAGGCAGATAGGTATCTGTCACAAAATCCAAACCATATTTCGCTAGTGCCTGCTGCTCAGCCTTCTTGTTGATTTCAAGCATGAGCTCAATTTCGGACTTCCAGAACTGGTTCTTGAATCTCGGGTCCGAGAGCTCGGCCTTGAGGGCGTTTTTATCCTGCTCCGTGAGCTTGTCGGTGGGTAATTCGTAGTTGAGGATATCGGAGGCAGTGATACCAACATATTCGGTTGTGGGGGTCGCAAGGTACTCCGAGATATAGGCGGTCTTTATGGCGCCGTAGGCGACACTGGCGAAGATCCTGAAGGACCACGGGTCACCATCGGTGAACACGGCAACCGGCACGTTGGATTCCTCGTTCAATCGCTTGATGAAGCGGCGCGTGCTCCTAGCGGGCTGCCCCTTGAGATGGACGAGCAGTGCATTGGCACGCTCATCGAAACCGTTCTCAACCAGCCTGTCGAACATACCACCGGTTTCTATGGCGATTATAAGGTCCACGTCCACGCTCTTGAACTTGATTTTATCCTTTTCGATGTTATATGGGATGCCGTAGCCTGAATCGCCCACATCATCGCGGCAGTTGATTTTCTTCTTCTCGCCCTTCCTGTTCACCTCTTCGATTGTTATATTACCTATGACCCTGGCACCGTCCTCCTCCGGCCTCAGCTTGAAATCCTCACGCATGCAGCCTGTTACCGCCTCCAGGTCCTCTGCCAGCTTGTCGCTCTCGTTTTGGGCAGAAAATTTTGCATTTTCCCATCCTTCGGAAATGTAGTACATCTCCCTGAGGGTCGAGGACCTCCTGTTCTTTATCATGTCCTCTATGAACTCCATCATGTGGAGTGTTCGCAGGAGCATGTAGGCCCCGTCCAGCTTCTTGGCGCTCCGCACACCCATGGACTTGCCCATCTTCCACACATGGTGCTTTCTCGAGAACTTGATGTTGCTCTTGGACCTGACCGGGATCTTCATGTTGGGTATCTTGCCCTTGTCCATCTGGTCGTACATGTCCTCGGCGATGCCCTCGAGCTGATCCACGGCTTTCTTGAACCTTGCTTCCGTCATTCTTCCACCACCTCCTCGGCTTCGGATTCGGTGCTCACCATGTCCACTCCGTTGGGCCTCTCCATGTCATCTTCAGCGACTTCCTCGTCTGCCGCTTCCTCCTCGCCTCCCTCATCATCCCCGCCATCATCCGCCTCCTCTTCTGCAAAATCGTCCAGGGTGGTTGGCTCCTCGAGGTCCTCGTCCAGGTCCCAGTCACCTGGGAGGGGTTCGGCCCCGATGACCTGGACGGCATTGATGCCGCTCACATA
>CP070739.1:1655453-1661908 GCA_020347705.1 Methanomassiliicoccales archaeon
AGGGGACGGAAATTACGGATGCCCATAAAAAGGCCTTCTCAAAGATCGAGCATATCCTCGATAAAATCGGGGATACCGGTGTGCAAAAATGCGTGGAGGATGCGGTCTTCAAATTGCTGGATTTAATGGTGGTCTATCCTGTGGAGGACGAATCAAAGCTCACGGACAAGGACGGCAGGGTCCTGCCCGACGCGCATCTCATGAAGCGCGGGGCCACGGCCGTTGACTTGGCCTACAAGGTGCATACCGATTTGGGGGATAATTTTATTCGAGCCATCGACGCAAGAACAAAGCGCGTCGTTGGACACGATCACGAGCTTTCCGATGGTGATGTGATAAAAATCGTGGCAGCCGTCTGAGGTCATGCTATGGATAATTGGGATGTTAGAATATTAACAGGCTCCTACATCGTGGAGGACGGAAAACCTGTTGTGGAGCTCTTCGGCAAAACCAGGGATGATAGATCCATCACCGTCCGGTACAAGGGATTTTTGCCTTACTTTCATGTAATTGCCACCCAAGACGAAGTGGCCTCATTTCTAGGGGAAGATCCCGATATTCTCGATATGAAAAACATCTCTCTGCTGCACAATGGAAAGGAAAAAGAAGCAACCAAGGTGACGGTTCGAATCCCGGCCACTGTTCCGAGATACAGGTCGAAACTGCAGAGTAAATACACCGTCCTTGCGGCCGACATACCGTTTCAGCACCGCTTCATTTACGATTTGGATTTGGGATCGTGCATCAGGGTTATGGGAAACGAGGTGACCGCAGATGATTTTACAACGGACCTCGTTGTGGAAGCTGATAAGTTCGAAGAATGCGAGCCCTTCAAACCCAACCTAAAAATCCTGAGCTTCGATATAGAAAACAGCCTCAAAGACGGCAGGATTTTCACGATATGCTGCGTCATAGAATCACAGGGAAAAATGGAAAAGGAGCAGTTGAAAGGAGAGGAAACCGCGATCATCCAGGATTGGATCGAGGTCATAAAAAAATACGATCCGGACGTGATTACCGGCTACAACATAGACGGCTACGATCTTCCTGTTATTCTCGACAGAGCATCAAAACTCGGATTGGATGAACTTCCCATCGGCAGAAATCTCAAGCCCGCAAAATCCGTGGACAAGAGGTTCTGGAGATTGAACGGGCGAATCATCGCTGATGCCTGGTGGAATGTCAAAAGGGAGCTTCGGCCCAAGAAGGAAACCCTGAGCCATATCGCCGAGACGCTGCTTGGCCAAAAGAAGGACGATGTGGACCCGAAAAAAATCGACGAGGAGTGGGATAACAACCCGGACAAGGTGGTTGAGTACTGTCTTCAGGATGCGAGACTGGCCCTGAACATATTGAAGAAGATCAGGGTCCTGGGGAAGGCCATGGACCTGGCCACAGTGTCCAAGCTGCCCCTGGATGATGCCATCAACGGCAGAACGTCCACCTTCATAGATTCCATCCTGATCAGGGAGGCCGATAGGGCAAATGCGGCCGTTCCTCTATCCGGGGGAAAAGGTGGAAGGGAGAAGATCGAAGGCGGCTACGTACACTCCATCGAACCCGGCCTGTACGACATGGTCTGCGTGCTCGATTTCAAATCAATGTATCCCAGTCTTATTATCGCCAACAACATATGCTTCACCACCCTTGATCCGGACGGCTCCATAAAAAGCCCCGTGGGTGTTCATTTTTTAAGCAAGAAAAAGCGCGAGGGACTGGTTCCAAGGGTGCTCATAAGACTCATGAAGGACAGGGATGAATTCAAAGCCAAGATGAAACTCGCCAAGAAAAAAGGCGACGAGGAGTCCTTCGTGTATTACAACGGGCTGCAGGAGGCCGTCAAGGTCCTGATGAACGCAATATACGGCGTGTTCGCATCCTCCTTTTACAGGTTCACCAACAGGGACATAGGAAGCAGCATCACGGCCTTCGCAAGGCAGAGCGTAAAGAAGCTCATCGCGAAGCTAGAAAAAGAGGGATTGAAGGTCATCTATTCAGATACAGACAGTGTGTTTTTCGAATCCCCGAAAAAGGACCTTCCAGATACTGTGAAGTTCGGGGAAAAGACCGCAAAAAGGTTCAGTGTGGGCGGCGCGGTCCTGGAGTTCGAACGGGTGTTGGATCCCTTGTTTTCCCACGGTAAAAAGAAGAGGTACGTGGGCAAAGTTGTGTGGCCCGAGGAAGGCATGATGGTAAGAGGCTATGAGATTCGGCGCACCGATGCCTTCGACCTGCAAAGCGAGGCCCTGACCCACATTTTCCAGGAGGTTTTAAAAAGGGATCCTGATGAGGCCGTTTCCACGGCAAAAAAGATAGTAAACGACATCCTGAAAGGTGAAGTTGAAAAAGAGAAACTCGTCATATCCAGGACCGTGAAACCAGAGCGGAGCTACGTGAACCCCGATAGAATGGTGAACGTGCTTGTGGCAAGGAAATTGAAGGAGATGGGCTACGAGTTCGTCCCTGGTATGAAGGTCTCGTGGATAGTCACCAACAGCAAGAAAACTCCCCAGGAGGTGGAGCCCTACATCGACGGCAGAATTTTCGAGGGCGAGCCCGACTGGGAATACTACGCCAAAAGGGTGGCCATGACCATAGCACGGGTCACCGAGGTCTTTGGATGGGACGAAAGAACCCTTCTGGGCGGGGGGAAGCAGAAGACTCTTTTTTCTGAAGAGTTCGAGTCCTCCACCAAGAAAAAATCCAAGGATAAGGGCAAACCAAAGAAGAGCGACAAAAAGCTAACAATAGAAGATTTTTTGTAGAAACGTTTAAATTCAAAAGTTACCATGTAAACCCCCATGAAAGGGTTGAAGGTTCTCAAGCTGGAATTCAATGTCTACGGTCAGTACGACCTGGGCTTCGACAAGCTGTTCGATGAGGCCGAGAGGATCACTACTTTGTCTTCATTGCTTTTCACCTCGGAGCAGTTCATCATGATATCGAAGATCGAGTGGAAGGACGAGGCCGACATCGAGAGCATAAGGCGCTCCATAATAATCGATGATATCATCGAGGTCTCCAGGGAAGAAAAAACATCCATGTGCATAGTGATCGGGCACCTTCCTCCCATCGTTTCCGAGCTCATATCCCATGTCATCAAGGAGTTCAAATGCTTCTTCGAGTTCCCCATCGTGAACGTGAAAGGAAAGATGAGCATCCCGCTGGTGGGCACCAAGGAGAACCTCAAAAACCTACTTGAGCATCTTAAGGAATTGAATGTGGAGTTTACGGTGCTTTCCCTCACCAATTACTTCATCAAGGGAAAGGACATGCTCTCCTCCTTGACCCCTGCCCAATACGCCTGTCTGGAGATGGCCTTCGAGCTGGGCTTTTTCGATATTCCGAAAAAGGCTGATGCCAGGAAATTGGCCTCTCAGAAAGGCATTTCCCATTCCGCGTTTCTCACCCACATAAGGAAGGCGGAGAGGAAGATTTTCGATGAACTATTCGGGTGATCAATGGAGATTGTCAACATATCAAGCGTTTTCCTCCCATCAGCTTGATATAGGGTGGGAGGCGGGGGTAAGGTGGTGGGAAGTAAATATTCACCCCAAAAACTTCATTACCAAAAAACCTCATTAATGCAAATGATGACCCAAGATATGTGCCCTTTCCTTTCGAAAGAGCACAAAGTCAAGCCCTGTCCCGGTTGTAAGATGATCACCACATGGACAAAGGATACAGGACACGATGTCATACTGAACCAATGCCTTAATGAAATAAGCAAGAAGGTAGAATCCGCCATAACATCGAATAAACAAAAGACACTTCCTTTCGAATTATACAAGCTCAGGATATTGACCACATCCGAAGAAGAGCATCCATTGGATATTATCAGCATCAAAAAGAAGGCCCAAAGAACACTGGATAGCATCGAAACACATCATCATCCCGAGAACTTCGACAAGGAGATACAGTTTCATCTGTATGTCGGAGACGTTCTGTTCAATTTGGGAGAGTATACCAAGGCCCTGGAATACTACAATCAGGCTTCACGAAAAGCACCTGACGAGAAGAGAGCATGGAACAATATCGGGGTCACCAAGGTCAGGCAGGGCATGGTGAAGGAGGCCTTAAGCTATTACGACAGGGCCCTAAAGCTCGATCCTGCCTTCGGCAGCGCATGGTTCAACAAAGGCAAGGCCATGTTCAAACTGGGCATGGAAAAAAAGGCCTTGGACTGTTTTAAAAAGGCCACCAAGTTCTCCCCCGAGAACAAGAGTGCCTGGAACAATCTCGGTGTTACACTGCGGCATTTGAAAAAGTTCAAGGAGTCCATCAAATGCTACGACAGGGCAATAAAGATCCATTCAGAATACCCCTGGGCATGGCACAACAAGGGCGTGGCCCTCATGGAGCTCAAAAGATACAAGGAAGCAATGCAATGTTTTGACAAGGCCCTTTTTATCGATCCTGACTATGAACCTGCAAAGGAGAGCAAGAGGGACGTGATGCGCAAGCTGATGTGAGCTCATCTTTTGCCGATGACCTCGAGGCCGTCCATATACGGTCTCAGAACTTTTGGAACCATGACAGTGCCGTCATCCTGCTGGTAGTTCTCGAGAATGGCCACGATGGCTCTCGAGTTCGCAATAGCGGTGCTGTTTATTGTATGCACGTACTCTCTTTGTCCGTCTGGTTTGTCGTACCTGATATTGAGCTTTCTTGCCTGGTAGTCAGTGCAGTTGCTGCAGGATACGACCTCCCGGAACTCTTTTTGCCTCGGCATCCAGGCGTCAAGATCGTATTTTTTGGCGGCCGTACCTCCCAGATCCCCTGTGCAGATGTTGACTATCCGATATGGAATCTCGAGCTTCTGAAAGAGCGTCTCGGCGTTTTTTATCAGCAGCTCATGCTCGTCCCATGAATGATCAGGTGTAGAAAATACGAACTGCTCCACCTTGTTGAACTGGTGGGTCCTGAAGATGCCTTTTGTGTCGATGCCGTGAGCACCCACCTCCTTTCTGAAGCATGGGGAGACACCGCATAATCTGATGGGCAGATCCTTTTCCCGCAGCACTTTATCCATGAGCATTGCGCACATGGAGTGCTCCGATGTGGCTATGAGATAAAGATCCTCGTTTTCTATTTTGTAGAGCATGTTTTCGAAATCCGCAAGGTCCACAACCCCCTGCATGGCCTTTTTTCTCAGCATAAAAGGCGGCTCGATGAGCTTGAAACCTGAACTTCTCAAATTATCGATTGCGAACCTCGAAAGTGCAAGGTCCAGCATTACTAAATCCTCGTAAAGAAAGTAAAATCCGGCCCCTGAGGTTTTTCCTGATAACTCGAAATCCCCTTGATTCAGGCCTTCGATGATATCCTGATGACTCTTCAATTCGAACTCGTACTCACTTTGCTCACCCCAATATCTCAAGGGGACATTCTCGGATTCATCTTTTCCCATAGGCACGGATTCGTGCATGAGGTTCGGGATTCTGAGCAGGAGTTCATCTCGTTTCTCCAAAAAAGACTTCGTACTTTCATCGAGCTTTTTTATCTCTTCGTTTAAGGTTCCCATGGCCTTTATCTTATCAGATATATCTTTGCCGGCCTTCTTAAGCTCCGATATCTCCTCTGTGACGACGTTTCTCTTGTGCTTTAGGGCATCCACTTCCTGCCTTGATTTTCTCCAATTCAGATCAGATTCCACGACAGTATCCACTATGCCGATCTCTTCCTCTGTCCACCCCCGCTTTTTCAGGTTAGCTTTTATTGTATCGGGACTCTCTCTGAACAATCTAATATCGAGCATAGCATCCTCTCGGTAATTCTCCTTGAAACCATCTCGTGCTGTTCTTGCTCAAAAGAGCTTAGCGGTACTAAAGATTTTCGTCGAATGGATTCTGCTTTCGGTTTGCATCCGATTTTTTAGCTTTGCAGGGCCTTTTTCACCCTTTCAAAAAGTTTATTTACTTCCTTTTATTCTATGCGGTGAGCCATTCACTTTAAAGGCCAATAATACGAAATTGCAGGAACGTGAGATTTCTTGGAAATAGGCAATGTCAAGGACTTGTGGGACTGCGGCCGGAACTTCCGCTTGCAGATAATCGAGAGGGTGATGCCCGAATCAGGCCTGGTACTTGATATTGGCTCCGGCGGGGTCCAGTACAACACGAAGAACTGCCGGCACATCACCATGGACATCACGAGAGGAAGGCCTGATGCGTGGGGCAACGCAGAGAGCCTGCCCTTCAAAAGCGGCACCTTTGATCTGGCCATAGCAACCGAGGTCCTGGAGCATGTGAGACATCCGAAAAAGATGATCAACGAGGTGCACAGGGTCCTTTCGAGGAACGGAATGTGGCTTTTGTCCACACCCAACATCGCCACCCTGGCCAATAGGATAGCCCTTCTTCTGGGCAGATTCCCTCCTGACAGGACGCTACACGAGGATCCCGATGTGGGCCATCTGCATTTTTGGGACAAGAAATATCTGCTTTCGGTCCTGG
>CP070739.1:1662008-1664740 GCA_020347705.1 Methanomassiliicoccales archaeon
GACACCCACAATATCATGGGTGTCGGGTGGGCTTGGCCCACAAGCATAAAGCCCCTATACTCCCACCTGCTAGAAGCGAATTCTGCAAAGCACAAATCAAATTGTTGCATGATGTGCTAGCCTGTTGACAAAAAGCTTGATCTGTTGATAATTCTATCCATGTGCGGATTGTACTGCTATCCGATACACATATCTATAGTAGCGAAAGAACTTCCCTCGGAGGCAACAGAAGCTTTCCGTGGTGTTGACATTATTCTACATGCCGGGGACATCTTCAATCTGACCGTGAATTGACTCTGCCATTATTAAATGGTACTAGGTGCGCTCACGGTGGTGTTGTTTCATACAAGAGGGTGTGTTATGGATAAAAATTTCTTCAGCGATGTAGATTCCTTGTCAAGAGATGCGCTCAAACGCCTACAGATAAAGAAACTCAATGAGCAGATTGAATACCTTTCTAATAACTCCCCATATTACCAGAGAGTTTTTAAGGAAAATAAGATTTTTGTAGAGGATTTGAAAAGCCTCAATGATTTGAGACGGATTCCCTTTACAGACAAATATCAGGTTGGTGAAAGCCAGGAAAAATTTCCCCCTTTTGGCGAATTCCTATGCGTACCTGAAGAGGAGGTTGTAAAATATTTTAGAACCAGTGGAACCACATTCAACCCACGCAATTTTGCCTATACCTATTATGACTGGTGGCATATCTCCATTGAGATGTTGGCAAGAATGAAATATTCCTGCGGCGTAAGGGCCGCTGATAGGGCGTTTATTGCATTTCCCTACAATACCTTCATCGCTCTCTGGTCGTCCCATTATGCCTGTGAGAGGATCGGCTGTATGGTCATTCCTGGCGGAGGAACATCTACAAAAGAAAGATTAAACCTTATGCGCAACATGAAAGTAACCGTTCTATGTGCAACGCCCACTTATGCTTATCGCTTAGCAAATGTGGCTGGAGATGAGGGTATTGACCTCAGGGATATTCCATTAAAGCGCCTTTTTGTAGGAGGTGAGCCTTTAGCCGCTGTGCCGGGTTCCCGGGCTAGATTAGAGCAGATATGGCATGCGAAGGTATATGACTATTACGGCTGCAATGAGAGTACAGCACCTATTGGTAGAGAATGCAAAGAGCAGAATGGCCTCCACGTAGCTGAAGATATCCTAATCCCCGAAATCTTGAACGAAGATGGAGAGCAGGTTGATCCGGGAGAGAGAGGAGAACTAGTCATCAGTAATATTGCGGCAAAGACTATGCCTTTGCTAAGGTTTAGAACTGGGGACATTGTAACATATGATGATGAACCTTGTCCTTGCGGACAAAACTCTATCAGAATAAAAATTCTTGGAAGGACGGACGATATGATCGTCATAAAAGGTACAAATGTCTTTCCTTCTATGATAGAGGAAATGGTTAAAAGATGTCCGGAGCTCGGGAGTGAATTTATGATAGTCATCGAAGTTATAGATGGCTCTTATGAATTGATTATCCAGGTTGAGCCTGAAGGAATGGGGAAATTCAAGAGGGATGAGGAAGAGGCGGTCAAAAAGAAACTGGCAGAAATGGTCAGGGAAAATATACGCATAAGGCCTGCGGTTCAAGTGAAGGAGCCGGGCTCCTTACCGAGGTTTGAGGTGAAGTCAAGAAGGGTTATAGATAAGAGAAATGAGGACGCACAATAGTTACAAAACAGGGAACATCAATTTCTAGTTTGTCCTATTTGACTGTCAAGAAAGATCTGGATTCCATTTGAGCTGATATAACATACCCATTCCGAACCGTTAACCTTAACAGGGGCTTTCACAGGAGAGACAAGAAGCAAGGGAAGTGAAATAGGCTTTAGATGGAATTTTGCCCCTTACTCACTGGGAAGACCAGGAGGCAAAAATATGCCCTACTACAAAGACTTGCGAGAATATCTCGATGCTCTGGAGCTACAGGGTAAACTCATAAGGGTAAAGAGTGAGATAAACAAAGACACTGAGATGCATCCCTTAATGAGGTTGCAGTTTCGAGGTTTGCCCGAAGCAGAGCGTAAGGGGTTCGTCTTCGAAAATGTGGTTGATAGCAGAGGTACAAAGTATGATATTCCCGTTGCCTGTTGCGTACTAGCTGGCTCAAAGGATATATACGCTCTGGGCATGATGTGCCAACCTGAAGAGATCTCGCAGAAGTGGACCCAAGCAGAGTTGAACCCCATTGAGACTAAGCTGGTGGGAAAAGGACCGGTGCAAGAGGAAGTACATATGGGGGAAAACTTGCTCCAACACGGGGGGTTGGATGAGTTTCCTGTCCCCATCTCTACCCCCGGATACGACGTGGCCCCATACATCACCGCTCCGTGCTGGGTAACCAAGGACCCAGAGACTCATATTCGTAATGTTGGTACTTACCGGGCGCAACTCAAATCTCCGCTATGCACCGGCATCATGGTATCCAGTCCGAGGCAACATATAGCAATGCACTGGGAAAAATGCAAAGAACGGGGCATTCCGCTGGAAGCAGTAATAGCTATTGGAGGGGCACCAAATATTGGCTATGTCTCTATTGCAAAGTTGCCCCATGGCCTGGATGAGCTGGGGGTAGCTGGGGGTATCGCGGGTGCGCCTGTGGAAATAGTCAAGTGTAAAACCGTAGACCTTGAGGTTCCTGCTTACGCTGAGATTGCGATTGAGGGATATTTGTCTACCACGGATGTTGAAGCTGAGGGTCCATTCGGGGAGGCCCC
>CP070739.1:1664840-1668899 GCA_020347705.1 Methanomassiliicoccales archaeon
AAGGGGTGTAGAGAGCCCGCTTTCTGGGTCTGAGCTCCATGCCACTTCAATCGCATCTGAATATCCATCCATATCAGCATCGTCAAGATAATGCACAAAAAGAACCCATGTATAAGAAACCTCCTCTTTCCCGTCCGAGATTTCCACTGTAATATTAAAGCGTTCGATGTAATTCGAGCCTTGATAATCCAATTGCGAAGAAAATGTGAGCTCGCTTTTTATTTCATTGTCAACGATATCCTCGGTATGAACGCTGGGCTCCGGTATTAAGGACTCGTACCATTGAACATTCAGCGTTTCAGAACCCAGAGATCTTGCAACGATTTTTAGGGTTATATCTTCACCTTCTATTATTGCGGGATTAATTACTGGTTCGATATTCGTAATAATCAGAGGATCGAGGCCTGAATCGATCACATAAATGAGCCAGATTTTTTCCACAGAATGCTCACCATCCGATACCACTACCTTGATTTCGTGCAACCCTGCGGAACTGTAATCTGGGAAGTACTCGAAGAAATCGGTGTCTTCTTCGGGTAGTATCTCCTCATCCAAGAACCAATTATAAGTTATTACCCCTCCCATAGGATCCGAGGCGGATACATTGAATCTGAAGGATCCTCCTTCCTCGATCTCGGGGATATAAGAGGGTAAAAAGTATGTTATTTTTGGGGGAGGGTTCTCCGAGAGAGTAAACATGTATATATCGGTAACTGTGGGTTTGCTTTTATTCCTGCTGTCCTGCCAAACGATTTTATTGGTGTAGATTGCAGGAAGCATGGGAAAATCCTCTGATTCGTTTGTAATTCGGATCACAGCTGGGTCCTTATCAGGATCATTCTCATCGATGGTGTTGTCACCGTCGTCATCGTCGTCGATGAAATTTGGTACTCCATCGGAGTCTGTATCCACTATCAAATCATAGATGAATATGTCCTTGGTTCCTTCATCGTAGGTCCATACCACCTTTGTTCCATGTATGGAACTCTGGCTACCTTCGATTTTTTGGGACTGATTACTACGGGTGAGCTGCCGCTCTGTTTTATTGATTATATCGTACAAAAAAATGTTATTTGGTCTTACGTATGTGATGGTATTGCCATATATTGAAGGTTTAAGGTCGGGCCCAGTATTCGTTGTTATCTGCTCTTCTGCGGGGTCAGGATGGGGTCTATCATCATCCAGATAATTTGGTACTCCATCCCTATCAGTATCAACAGAAAGGTTGTATAGAAATATTTCATCATTGAAAGTCCTATCATCTTCCCAGACTATCTTATCTCCATAAATGTCAGGATAATCCTGTATCGGATAGATTACCTTATTGGGATTGCCTGGATCAGGTTGATAACCAACCTCATTAATGCCTGCAATAATTGCTTCTTTTTGGGATACCATGTCATAGATGAAAATATCCTTGTTGCCGTACCTCTTATCTACCCATACTATCTTTGTACCGTAGATAGCGGGATTTTCTTGGTGCGCGGGATTGTCAGTAACCCGTCTTTTAGCGGGATCGCTGTCACCGTCAACCTCATCTAAAATGCCGTCCCCATCATCGTCGTCATCGATGTAATTGGGCAGGCCATCATCGTCCGAGTCTTCGGCAAGGTCGTACATATAAATATCGAAATTTCCATGTCTTTCATCTTCCCATACTATTATATCCCCATAGATATCGGGTTCCAACTGCTTCGAAGCATTATTTGTAATTCTGATCTTTGCAGGATCAGGTACATGTCTTCCTCCTGTTGTTTCATTCTCCAAGTAATTCGGCACATCGTCACCATCGCTGTCCATGGATAAATCGTAAACAAAGATCTCCCAATTAGAGACACCGGACTCCCTCGTTTCCTCATTCCAGACCACTATGTCCCCGTATATCGCTGGTTTTCCTTGGAGCCTTGTGTCGTTGGTAATTTGGCTTTCGTAGCCCTCTGCATTTTCGGCACGGGCACAATTAGTATCCCATTGAATCGTAAGTAGCGTAAGAAGCATAAGCGAAGCTGTTAAAATCGCAAATAATGTTTTTTTCATGCTTTCCTCATCTTTACATAAAACAGTTTTAAGATAAATATTTATTGCCTGCATTCCAAGGGCACTTTAACTCTCTTTGATTTCATTTTGAGTTTGAATTTCACTCCTCTTCTTGTTTATTCTCGAACATCTCGCACAATTCCCATAGAAACTCATCGTATGTCTTGCGGAACTTCAACCTCCACAGTTTGTCCCTCACCTTCGTGGAGATTTGAATGCTGGTTTTCTGAATTTATTGCTCTTCGTCTTTCTCTTCTTTTTCTTCCTTTTCATCCTGCTTTTCTTTCTTTGACCTCTTGGGCATATAGATCACAAGAGGCATATAGTGTTATTGATATTTATATTTTATTGCATTTTACTTATATCAATAATATACTTATTACAAATCATTATATTGAAAAAGATTAAATTATTTTGAATCATATTTCAATAGATAATTATTATATTATTGATAATATGTGTATTATATATATTATGCATACAATCGTTGTTATTAATGTTAGACATTAATTCATTTATGCTATAATATGTTTAAGCTAATATAATTTAGTATAAACATTAAATATCCTAATTTTAGTACATAATATTATTAAAAACAATATAATCTATATAATAATTAATTCATATATAAACAATTTAATTATATGAACTATGTTTGATTTTTCGCCCCTATTAAGAACAACGGTCTACCGATGTTCCAAAAAAATACACCTAAAAACCGGTTTTAAGCCCCTAAAACCAGGGGATGATACACATATTTTGGATTTCTGATGTTTCTCACTATCTTTTTCTGCACTGAATTGAAGGATTCAATATCGATTATGGCCTTGTGGTCTCCTTTTAATAAATCATTCCCCTTGAAGACATATCCTGCGTATACCGGGTCTTTTAGTATCCTGCGAACCAAGACAGTACTCATCGGAGGTGCACATTCAAGGCTGCGGGAAATCTGTTCCATGGTGTTTCCATCAAGATATTTTTCGTAGATTCTCTTGACAATATCCGCTTTTTTTTGATTCACCTGAAGCTTACCCTCATTAATTTGGAAGCCAAACGGTACCTCTGTTTCTTCATTGACCAATTCTTTTTCGATTTTGTCTTCTTCGGAATTTTGGATAGTCCACTTAACTTCCTCCACCTTGTGCTCTAGACACCATTGCGAAAGAGCCTCCTTCTCGCTTTTTGCATGATAATGTTGAATCAATTCCTTTGGTGAAGCGTACTCAAGAAAAAGATCCTCAAAGACTACTTTTTCCACCTCCTTTGGTGCAGCTGTCCTACAACTTAAACATAAAATCACGAATCCCTTTTCATCCTTTAAAAGAAAATCCGATTTGGGGTAAAGGTTAATTTCCGTATTAGACCAGCAGCGCTCGCAACGGTACTGGATTTTCAAATCCTCAAGTCCCTGCTTTTGCTGCTTCGCCATCCTGCGTAACCTCCTCCTCTTGAGGTACCCCCCCACTTTCCTCTTCTGATATTACCTCATGGATCTCCTTTTTTGGTTCTGGAAGCAACCTAGGCTTTCGCCTGAGTTTCTTGTTCCTTGTATTCTTATAGATCAACTTCTGAATGATATTAAAATCTTCAACAGATATTATCTTCTCATGGGTTCCCGGGTAGACCTCCTTTTCCCATTCAAGATAACCGCAGTAAACTGGATTCTTCAGGATCTTCCCAACCGTTCTTGCTGACCAGGATCCGTTTTTCTTGGTTGCATATCCCCTTTTCTCAAGCTCATAGGCGATATCTCCCGTGCTCATTCCTTCAATATACAATTGAAAAATCAGCAAAACACCCTCTGACTCTTCAGAATTGATCCTGAGATCTCCGTCCATGTAATCGTAACCGTATGGATGGGAAATTCGATCAAAATCGCCTCGATCACTTCCGCTGGTTCGCTTTCGATCACCACGATCGCGGCTTACGCGTTCTCGCGCTTTCGCTTCCGCGGTCGGCAGACCATGCTGAAGGGCATCTTGCTCATCAACGTGTTCCCCGGCCTGCTGGCGCTGGTCGCCA
>CP070739.1:1668999-1671635 GCA_020347705.1 Methanomassiliicoccales archaeon
AACACATTATCCAAATATCTACCTGTTGTGACATTTCCGTATTTGCATTACGCTAATCCTCCTTTCTACAGCTTGAGCGAGCTATTTGGAGGTACAGATAAAATTTTTTTTGCCACGGTTTGGACTTCGTCTCCACCCAAGGAGGCGATTCATGTAGTGACTGGGATTAATGATTATCTCAGGAGATATAACTTGCTGCTAATTCCCGAAGATAAGATTGAGAATATCCTTCATGAAAATAGGAAAAAGGTCTTCAATTTCTCATGAGGAGAACGTGCTAATGCAGATATTGGGCAATAATGTAGACAGGTTGGTTACAGTAGAAATAAGACCACGGAATTTCCCACATAGGGGTTTTATCTCGAAATTATACGACGAGGCTCGAGAAAGACTGGGGGGAACTCCCCTGACCTTATTAGCTGCTGAGAATATTCAGAAAAATGTCAAGGACAATGATAACGTCATAATTGTCACAGGCGTTGGATATCTACCTTTCTTTGCACATGGAGAAACTGATGGGCCACTAGGCGCTGCATGTTTGGCCAGAGCAGTTAGCTTGGGATTGGGCGCGAAGCCCATCTTCGTCGTTGGAGATCATGATTTAGAGCCAGTAAAGTGGACTGCAAAAGCAGCGGGTATAAATATAGAAGAATACGATATTGTTAAGCAAACGAGACATACGGGGGGTATAATTCCTTTCCCTTATGAGGACGAACAGGGTGAACAAATCGCAAAAGAGATAATTGATAAATACGCCCCGAAGGCGTTGTTTTCAGTAGAGACTCTGGGACCCAATAGGAAAGGCGTGATACATAGCGCGATGGGGCTTTCCATGACATCAGGACTACCAAAGCTCCATCATCTTTTTGTGGAGGCAAGAAAGAGGGGCATTTTAACTATAGGCTGCATAGATTGCGGGAATGAAATTGGAGGTGGGGCTATCGAAGGAGAAGTAAGAAAGGTTGCACGGTATGGGGATGCGTGTCGCTGCCCCTGTAAATCCGGAATAGCTTGCGCTATTGAGACTGATGTTACGATTACAGCAACAACGTCAAATTGGGGAGCGTATGGAATAGCAGCAATGCTGGCCGTTCTCGTCAAGAATCCAGAGGTCTTTCATGATGCCGACACGGAACGACGCATGCTAGAGGCCTGTATCATGGCTGGTGGGGTTGACGGAATAAGTCTGAGACCGATTCCGGTAGTGGATTCTATATCGTGTGAAGCGGGCCAAGGATTGGTCACCTTGCTACACATGATCATTGAGAATGGTCTCAAGGGAGAAGAATACAACAGGGAAATTTGACCAGAATCTATTGAACTTAGATGTCACATGATAGGTGATTTTTTGATGGAAGGTGAGGACGAAAAATTACCCTTAACTCCATATCGCGTTCTGGATTTGACCACAGGCGGTTGTCTGTATTGCGCCAAAATATTAGCCGATTTGGGAGCCGATGTCATAAAGATTGAGAACCCAGGAGGCGATCCTGCCCGGAATATTGGGCCATTCTACAAGGATGTTCCTCATCCCGAGAAGAGCCTTTTCTGGTTTGCCTTCAACACGAATAAGAGAAGCATTACCCTAGACCTACAAACCGCCGATGGCCAGGAAATATTCCAGCAGCTGGTCGAGACAGCTGATTTTCTTATTGAATCCTTCGCTCCAAGTTACATGGATAAACTGGGATTGGGATATGAGGTTCTTAGTGAGATCAATCCGCGACTCATTATGACGTCAATCACCCCATTTGGTCAGACGGGGCCCTATGCCAACTACCTAAGTTCAGACCTGGTCACCTGGGCTATGGGGGGGTATATGTTCCTTTGTGGTGATCCCGATCGGGCACCGGTCTGGATTAGTCTTCCACAAGCATCCATATATGGAGGTTCTCAGGCCGCAGCAGGTACAATGATAGCTCATTGGTATCGTGAGAGGACAGGAGAAGGGCAATCTCTGGATGTATCGATTCAAGAATGCATTATATGTTTCTTAAATCAGGCTATGCAAAACTGGGATCTGAACGAAATAAATAGTTACAGGGTGGGGTACAAATATATGACTGGGGGAGGCCCTCTCACCATGGGACACCGGTGTAGGGACGGTTATGTTACCTGTGTGATCATGGGAGGAGCTGTGAAAGCACAAGTGCATACCAGCAAAGTATTAACCAACTGGCTGGCAGAGGAGGGAAATGCCCCGGAATGGTTGAAGGACTTTGACTGGGAGCACGACTATGATGCCATGAAGCATACACCGGAACTGGTTGATCGAGTCGAAAGCTGCTTTAAGGAATTTTTCAACGATAAAACGAAGAAAGAATTGTATGAGAAAGCAGTGGAGTCACGTATTATGTTTGCACCACTAAACGATGTTCAGGACATTGTTGAGGATCGGCAGCTAAGTTCAAGGGACTTTTGGGTCAAAGTTGAACATCCTGAGTTGGGTGATGTAATAACTTATTGCGGGCCTGTTGCGAAATTGACGGAAACGCCGATAACTTCAAGGCGGCGGCCTCCGTTGATCGGAGAGCACAATGACGAGGTTTACGGAGAATTAGGGCTCAGCCGAAATCAGATTTTGTTCCTGAAGCAGGGAGGTGTAATTTGATATGAAGACAGAGCGCGCACTCGAA
>CP070739.1:1671735-1678512 GCA_020347705.1 Methanomassiliicoccales archaeon
AGAGCGTTTAGGTATCCCCTGCGCTCTCCAGGGTCCTCATATTCATCGCTGGCATAGAACATATGTCCGGTTTCATGTGCAGTAACGTTGTTCATATAATTGATACCTAAAAACCCGTTGTCATAGGTCATTACTACGCAGCCAGCAAAAAGATATGCGTAAGCACATGCAGGCGGATCCGCAAAATAGCCGTCGGTATCGTTGTAACTGTCCACGACGAAGATGGTGTAGGCCCAGTCGGTACCGTATTGTTCTCTGGCCCAGTAATTATAGTCCATCACTCTCTGTATAAATATGCCGGAGGTAAAGCCCATATTCACCATGATCTCTCCTATCCACAGAGCATCGTCACTATGAGTGCGGGTGATGGCCTCGTAGCTTGTATCTTTTGTTCCCATATCCTCGATTGAGAATGAAAGGCTGGAATTGGCCTCCAGGCTCTCCCACCAGTTTAAGGCGTCCGTAATTTCGGACATGGCGGTGGATCTTCTCGATGGGGACCAATCCTCGGTCTCTGAATCTATAGAGCCGTTGCTTTCTACAAATATAACAGACACCCTTACGCTTCCAATGGCGTATTCGATCACCTCTGTTTCTTCCGGGGACGGTCTATAGAGCTCTAGGGCATTCCAATTGGGCCAGAGGGGGTAGTAGTCGGCGTTGGTGCCGCCGGGGATGTTGATGTGTTCATCGCCGAAGCCGTCATTTCCTGGTATATCCTGGTTTGGACCGCTGCGATTGTCCCCTCCAGAATAATTCCACCAGAAATTGCCCCCACCAGGATAACTCTTATTCCATAAGTTAACACCATTATCATATGCAGGATTATATATGTCCAAGAAGTTGTTATGGTAGATTTCGTTGTTATCGGAGTTCCAGAGAAATATATTGTAAAAACTGGAGTTATAAACTGTATTTCCCCTTATAATGTTATCGCCGTTGAAATTGTCCAGGGAAATGCCGTATTGAGTGTTGTTTACGAAGTTACTATCGATGATATTGTTATTGTTGCTATTTTTAACATATATGCCAATTTGACTGTTATTGATGTAATTATTAGTGATGTTATTATAGAGGTTAGGAAAGGATGCAGGATTGTTTATATAGACACCGATTACGCTGTTGTTGTCGATGTTGTTGTTACTCACGATATTATAATCGCTTTCAGATTGGATCTCGACACCGGTATCGCCGTTGTTCAGGATATCGTTTTCAGAGATGGTATTATGATCGCTATCCCCGAAGATTTCCACACCGTATATGTAGTTGTCTGAAATGATGTTATCTTCGACGGTATTATACTCTGAAAAACTCTGAATGTACATCCCGCTCGGGTTGCCGTTGGTGATCTTAAATCCCGTTATATTCACCCAGTCAGCGAAAATCGTCACCGTATCTGTGATGTTCCCTCCGTCTATTATCGTCTCGTTCTTATCTTCCCCGATCAAATTTATGGCTTCGGATATCCATATATTTTCAACATAGGTTCCGTTGAACACGAAGACAGTATCTTGGGGGGTAGCGTCGTTTACTCCCTCCGTTATCGTATTCCAGGGGTCATCTATGGACCCGTCCTCAAAGCCTGTATTGTCGTCATCCACATATATGGTTGCCCCGGCCGCAGTTACAACGTCGGACTCGAAAGTGAGGAATCCAAAAAATCCCGCAATCACCATCAAGCCCACAATCACTATCGAAATCGATTTATTGCTCATTTCTGCCATCCTTGGGCCTATAATCAGGGTTTTCCTATATCTACCTTTCCGTTTTATACATTGTAAGGCCATGGGATACTTTCACACATCCCCCTGCAATACGCTTTTAAGTCGAAAAACCAATTACCAAAATGAAGTGATAATTCTGAAAGCTTTGTTGGATGAGGGCATAGAAAGAGGCTATCTGTACAATCGGTCAGGTGAAAATTCCAGTAGATGCGTGCTTTGCAGGGGAACGAAGATGTGGTGCGGGAAGACCAGATGCCCTGTAATGGTGAAGATGTATTCAAAAATGAGAACCGCGCCTTTATTCAACTCGTTGAGTATCGAAGGCTCATCTCCTCCCAGTGTTTTTATTGGGAGGATTGGTTATCCAAAGGTGGATGTTGGACCTATGATCCCCCCGCTGCACGGCGACACATCACTTTTGGACACCCCTGAACGATGGATCAACAAGAGCATCGAGGAGATCGTTGATTTTCGTAGCCAATTGGTTAGAGGCAAATTCAGAATCGATATTCATGATGTAGAAAGCACAAACAGGATAGTGGAGATCACAAGAGAGCTGGCCTTAGCCAAAGAATCACCTTCCGTGGATGCGGAATTCTTAAAAAGGCCCTATGGCAAGATAGCCCTCTCCGATGAAATTCAACCTCACGGCCCTTCGGCCCCTCTACGAAATCTCGATGTTGGGAATATTAGATTTGAATTCAAAATCGAGAAGGCCTATTATGATACCGACCTCAAGGCCAGGGATGCCGTGCTCGGATTATATAAGAACGAGGTGATGGTATCAAAGATCCAGAAAGCCTTCAGCGTGGGGGCCTTCGGAGAGGGTAAAAGAAGGAGATTCGTACCCACAAGATGGAGCATCACGGCCGTAGATTCCATGATAGGGGAACACATGATGGAATATACGAGGAATTACCCCTGGATAAACGAATACAGAGTTTACGAGTCCTATCAATTGGATAACCGATGGGTTGTGTTAATGATGCCAACAGAATGGTGCTATGAACTGATAGAGGCATGGTACCCAAACACAACATGGAACCTCTTTGGAAAAGGCATCAGTATATTCAACAGCTACGAGATGTATGATGGGAGAACAACCTATGCTGAGATAGGCGGATGTTACTATGCGGCAAGGCTCGCGGTGAACGAGAAGCTGAACGATGAGAGAAGACAGGCTGGAGTGGTAATTCTGAGAGAAGCACATCCAGGATATATACTTCCGGTGGGTGTCTGGAATGTCAGGGAGAACGTGAGGGCGGCCTTGAGAACCGAACCCAATAAATTCAATACCGTCAAGGAAGCACTGGCTTACGTCTTTTCGAAATTGGAAATACCGAGTGCAAGATGGATAAAAAACAGCGCGATACTTAAACACAGATTGTATCAAAGAAAGCTGGAGGATTTTCTTAATGCAGCGAGCTACAAAAAAGAAGGGAATAAGGGTAGCTGAAATCAACTGTAAAACCGCTCTTTCACCCTCACGTCTTCCAGGATTCGATTACGCCCTCAATCCATACAGAGGCTGCGCCCACGGATGCAAATACTGTTACGCTCCCAATACACTAAGAATTCCGAGAAGAGAATGGGGAGGGTTCATCGAGGTCAGAAGGAACATTCCAAAGGTACTTGGGGGTGAGCTAAGAAAGAAAAAAAAAGGTGTGGTGGGAATATCAACCACCACGGATCCGTACCAACCTGCTGAAAAGGAGTACGAGCTTACCCGCCACTGTCTATCACAGCTGCTCAGATACGATTTTCCGGTAAGCATCCTCACGAAATCTGATCTGGTAACAAGGGACTTGGATCTGCTATCAAGGTTCTCAGAGGTGGAAATCGGTTTCACGATCACAACAGATAACGATGGCGAGAGAAAACAATTGGAGCCTAACGCCCCCTCCCTCGAATCACGGCTTGCTTCAATGGCGGAGTGCAGCAGTCAGGGCATCGTCACATACGCATTTTTTGGGCCTTTATATCCTACCATAAACGAGAAAGGATTAAAGGAGCTCGTAAAGAAAGTAAAAGGTGCCGGAGCAACAAAGATAATGGCGGACAGGCTGAATTTAAAGCCAGGTGTGTGGGACTCTGTAAATAATGCTCTCGTAACGGACAGTACTCAACGAAGCATTTGGAAGGAATCGATATTTGGGAAGGACAAAGGCTACGATAGGCTGTTTTCATTCCTTAAGAAGATTTGCACTGAATTAGAAATCGATTACGAAATGCAGGATTATTGAGCGAATCTACCATTTTTTTACAAAAACGTGCATTATCACTTTTGAATTTTAAGACAAGAGGCCTTTTTTCCCTTAGAAATTATGCACTTGAACATGCTTTTTTCAATCCCGGGTTATCACCTTTGAAATTCACTGGTGAGTTCCGAATCACTTATTATTTATATATTCTGCAACATGAATTTTATAAGGTGATATATCTCATGAACGCCATTGAAGCATCCGATGAAATCGTATGTCGCTTTTGCAATTTACACGGTGGTTTAGAGGCGGCGATGCCGTTTATCGCATATCAGTTCAAGAGGGTAGGGGCAGATTTCAGCAATCCCACGAAGGATGAGCTGAGAGAGATCGTATTGGGCCTTTTGAGGCTCTTAGACGGTTCCAAGTCTCCTGACGTGGTGGCAAGAGAAAGAAAGGTAATGCTCGGATGGATCGAAAAAATAGAGGACACGTGAATTCATAGTCTTCATTTGGAAGTTTCTAATCCGAAATAAAAATGACCATCCTTTCTAACATATTAAAGTAGCTGACAGGCTTTTTTTCAAATGCTTTAAATTATTTAGTTTGATAATTTTCTTAGCATTCACGAATCCGATCAAAGCCATAAACTCTATAAATGCATACCCCTATGTATTGGACGAGGATTTAACTCCATTATGGCCAAGTAAATCCCACTTGGTTTAGGTCCAACAATAAAATGATGGATATGTAAATTGTCAACAAATAATCCTTGGAGACGATGATTTACATGACAAGGCTTATCTATCTGGGTGAATGTTTGAATGCGATAATCCTCTTATATAAATCATCTCTGTATATAATAGCCAGGAGACGATGATTTACATGATAGGAATAATCGGAGGTGTAGGCTTCTTTGGAACAGAGAAATTCAAAGATGCTGCTTTTGAAAATATCGATACTCCTTTCGGCATTGTCCAAATGCTCGTTGAAAATGATCTTGCCTTAATACCTAGGCATGGAATCGAAACCAAGGTCCCGCCCCATAGGATAAACCATCGTGCAAATATATTTGCGCTCAAAGAAAAAGGTATAACCAAGATCATAGGGGTGAACTCCACGGGAAGCCTGAAAAAAAATATCGCCCCTCCGACTATCCTGATCCCTCATGACTATATCGGACTTTGGAATGCAGTCACATACCACGATGACAAGATAGTCCATGTGGTGCCGGGCCTGAATGAGAATCTCAGGCAGTCTTTGATCTCCCAGGCAAAGAAATACGGACTCGAAGCACATGAAAAGGGGGTTTACATCCAGACCACGGGACCAAGACTGGAGACAAAGGCCGAGATCATAATGCTGAGCAACTTCGGAGATGTGGTGGGAATGACAATGGCATCCGAAGCCACGCTCGCAATAGAATTGGGCCTTGGCTACGCAAGTATTTGCTCTGTAGATAATTACGCACACGGGATAATTGAGGCATCCCTGACAAACGAGATGATCCTCGATAATGCTCGGACGAACGGGGAGAGGATCAGAAAATTCCTTCTCGAAACTGCCGGTGAATTGTAATGAGCATACTCATAAAGGACGTGCTGCTTGAAGGCAAGACTGCGAACATATTCATTGAGGAGAATCTAATTTCACAGATCGGAAATATAACGGTGGAAGCAGAGCATGTGTTGGATGGAAAGCACAAAGCTGCGATCCCCGGCCTTGTTAATACACATACTCACGCTGCAATGACCTTGTTGCGCGGTTACGCCGATGATTTGGCCCTGCAGGAATGGTTGACAACCAGGATATGGCCTGTTGAGGCCAATTTGACGGAAGACGATATCTACTGGGGCACGAAACTCGCCTGCCTTGAGATGATCAAAACCGGTACCACCATGTTCAATGACATGTACTTCCACGGAGAAATAGCGGCCAAGGCCGTGGATGAAATGGGGATAAGGGGGGTTCTTTCCGAGGTATTCTTCGACTTGTTCGATGAAACCAAGGGTGAAGTGGGGAAAAAGAAGGTTAAAAAAGGAATTGAGCAGTTGAAAGGATATGATAGCAATAGAGTCATTCCTGCCTTAGGCCCTCATGCCATCTACACGGTTTCTGCAGAAGGTCTGCAATGGGTCAAGGAATTTGCAGATGCAAACGATCTGTTGATACATATTCACTTGGCTGAAACAAAGCGCGAAAACGACGATTTTGTGGAGAAATACGGTATACGACCCGTTCCCTATCTTGAGAAAATCGGCTTTCTAGGCCCAAATCTCGTGATAGCCCATTGCGTCTGGCTGGATAAAAAGGACATGGAGATTCTGGCCAAACACGAGGTGAAGATATCCCACAATCCCATTTCCAACATGAAACTTGCAGTGGGTGCAATAATGCCCTATAGGGAGCTTAAAAAGGCCGGTTGTGTCATTTCACTGGGAACAGACGGCTGCGCCTCCAATAACAACCTGGATATGTTCGAATCCATGAAGTTCGCGGCCTTGGGGCAGAAGCTGTTTGCAGACGATCCTACGGTATTGTCCGCACAAGAGGTATACGATATGGTGACCAAGAATGGTGGAGTAGCCTTGAGAATGAACACTGGCGAGATAAAAGAGGGGATGCTCGCCGATCTGCTCCTTATAGACCTACGAAGGCCCAGTTTCTCACCAAACCACAGTCTGATAGCCAATATCGTTTACGCAGCCAATGGTTCCTGTGTCGATACCACGATATGTGATGGAAGGTGTCTGATGGAGGCTGGTAGGGTGAAAGAAGAGGTGGAAATCATGAATAAAGCCGGTTATGCGGCTTGCGAATTGATTAAAAGATGTGTGAAATAGTATATTATA
>CP070739.1:1678612-1682360 GCA_020347705.1 Methanomassiliicoccales archaeon
AAGGGGATGAAAGGCAAAAAAGTGTCATCCCTCTTTGAGGGAGGTAATTATGGGAAGGGAGAAATACAAAAAAATCCATGAAATCCTGTAAATCCTGTTTAACCATTTTACTTCATACGTGCAATGGTTTTTAAGATGTCTTCTGGTTTTGGGGGGCATCCAGGGACAAAGTGGGCACCATTCTCACTGGCCACATCCCGACAACAGTCTCCTATGCAAAGGATACGACCTGCATCCTGAGGAATCCTCGCTTCTTTACCTCTCAAAAGATCAAAGCGTTTAAAAAGCACGAAATATAAGAATTTTGGAAAAAATGTGAACCAATATTTTGGCTTAATAAGAGCAAGATGGATCGCTTCCTCAAAACTGTGCTCATCTTCTGCGCAGGCCCGGTAGTTCTTCCAGGAATAGAAATTCAATATCTGCTTAGGTCTCGGGCTTGGCATCTCAAATAAGGTTCGATGTGTAGTAAACGCTTTCCCTCTAATTTCCGGCTCTGAGCTGCCTAATCCTCCCTCAATCGCATAACTGAGATACTTAATTTGAGAAAGAGGCACTCCCATAAAGTAACAACATGCGATATCTGTTTCGAACATATCTTCTCCGTAAACTATGACTTTGGCATGCTTTTTTCTACCCTTCGTCGGGCCTTCACCTTCCATGGAATGGATAGCATCAATAATAATGAGTGTCGGGTGGACAACTTTTGCTATGGATAAAAGACTTTCATGAAGGTCATAGTCTCTATGATTGGCCTTCTTAGCTTGTGGAGTCAGCAACCCCTGTTGGTTTTTTATCGACAGGGTCACACCGGTATGGAAGTGGGTTTTCATCTTAGCAACATTGATGTAAAGGTCACTTCTTATGACCTCCAACGGCAGTTCTATAAGGCCGTAAGGCCATTCCTCTTTAACAGTTTCTGCTTCATTAATGTTTAGTAATCGGACCCGCATTTTTTCTGCTAAAGCAAGGTAACCTGATTCTTTGAACGCTGCGTTCACATCAACGCCCGCAGCCGGCCCATCTCCTATAGTAATCTGATTTACCCCAAAATTACGCAGGACATTAACCAGAGCTTCCACCACAAGAGGATGGGTCACCACACAAGAGTTAGGTTTGGCTGGGCGAACGATATTGGGCTTTATGAACGCGCTCTTTTTTCCATTCACATCAATTCCTAGCTCGCGAAAAGCCCTAAGAATGGAATCCTGAATTGAAGGTCGATGATATCCTGCCACTTCATCAAAAAAAACAGTCATCTCTTTTCTTCAAATTAAGTTCGAATTGTTACTTATTTGAAACTGAGAACAGTTATCTCTGGAGGGCAAAAAAGTCTTATGGGCAAAACACTCGTGCCAATACCCCGGGAGATATAAAGGATTGAGTTGTCAAATCGATGTAACCCCGCCGTGTATCTTTTCCCAATCGAGGTCATGGTGCTGATGGGTCCATAAAAAGGAAGCCTCATCTGTCCGCCGTGGGTATGGCCTGTTAAGATCAAATCCACATGATCCATTCTATCCTTAGAATAGGCAGGCTTGCCGATACGATATTTCTCTCTCCCATCTTTATCCACCGAGTCGCTAAATTGCAAATAGACCGAATCGCTCTTAGGACTCCCGTTATAGGCCTTCAAGCGGGCCCATACGTGATATTTGATATCTTTTTTTGCAGATAGATTAGCCTCGAAATAATTCATAGGGTTTATAAGTGGCTGAAAATGCCACTTCTTTCGAGGTGGTAGATCGTCTAGGCGGAAATTGAACAGCGCAGAGGTATCGTACTTTTTTTTCCATTTCCCATATATGTTGTCCCTATCAACGTTTGAAGCGGGAATTATGACTAAATCCGGGTATCTAGTCATCGTTTCTTTGGTGGTGAGCAAGTGATCAATGCGTTCAAAATGGTTACCGTTAAGCATATCATCGATATCTTCGTAAGGGTTTAGAAGAATAGTATCCAGTGAGACTCCTTCCTGACGACTCTGAACCCGAATAATATGCGGGCCATCATTGAGAAAATAAACATCCCCATCTTCCGGACCAAAATACGTACTATCCTCCCAGCCCCATTCTTTGAAGTGGTTTTCTCTATAAGGAGAATCTAGAAGGTTGACAACCAGGGCGTCCGCACGAGGGAATAGGATATCTGGAGAATGGGCTAGCAATATCGTGGGCGCCCCAGATGGGACACCTTTGATGGCTTCCTCAAAATTGTCAAAATGGTAAAACGGGTCGTCCACACCGACTAGATAAAGCCTTTTTCCATTGAGCTTCAATTGAACATTTTGATTATTCAATAGTGTCACATCGATATCTTTTAAGGCATTCAAGAAGTTATGAAACTGTTGGGCCGAGTCGAATGTATGGTCGGCATTACCGAAGACTGCAAAGACTCCATATTTAGCTGTCAATTTTTTCAATGTTTGGATGCACGCCCAAAAATCATTTTTGTAGTTTACCACCAAATCCCCAGTAATCAGGATAACATCGGGCTTTTCCCGATCCACTAAGGTCACAAGTCTTTTTTCGGGGCGGCCAAATTTGGAGGTATGTAAATCAGAGAGGTGAACAAACTTTAGATTGGAGAAGATCCCTCTAAATTTTTGGATATCCAATCTTATCTTCTCTAATCTTATTTTTTGGATGAATATCATAGCTGAGTAGGTTTACAAATATTTCCTTAATTTCCTTCCTGCAACATTTTTGACTACCCCAGCCATGGTTCCAGGAGAAAGGAGCATGTTTGTGTAGCTGGCATTGGCCAAAGGGCAGAAGCATTGTCTCTCTCGGATCGGCTTTCTTATCTCTTGGGCCTGATCAGAAAACCAAACTCTTTCAAAATCATAATCTACCAGCCTAAGATTACCCATGCTTTCTGCCTTAATACAGCAGGCCCACACGTCACCATCAGGAGCTATGTGAGCGGAAATGAATCCGGCATAACAGGGTATAATCTGCCTTTTCTCTTCTAGCGTTTTCTTGACCAATTCATAGTATTTGACACGAAAGGCCTGAGTAATGTTGGAGATGCCCTTGTATTGCTGTTCCTTGATTCTTTCAGACAAGAAATCTACTGTTTTACAATAATCTTCCACGGATGGTGCTATATCTTGACCGATGGTTCCTAATTCAACTCGTTCTTCGGCGATCTCCGTGATGTAGGAATCAGGGTTCAGCTTGTTTAGTTCCTGGTAGATTTTCTTAAAATTGTTAACGTTGTACCTCGATATTACCGTATGAATTCCAACGGTTAAATTTGGATACTCCAGTTTTTTCAGTTTCTTGAAGGTATCAAGTACCACAGTGAAATTGTTCCTGACATTTCGAATCTCGTCATGTTTTTCACCTATTTCATCGATCGAAAGATTAATGATGATCTCAGCATCAGGTGAATTTCGCACAATTTGTTCCACCCTTTCAGAGATCACGTTGGACAGAATGCCATTGGTTGGTATGTTTATTATTCTGGGCTGGCAATTTTCATAAGCACTCTTGCAGATATCCACAATATCCTTTCTTAGAAACGGCTCACCACCGCTCATAGTTAACCAGTAGGGGCCTGGACCTATCGACTGAAACGTTTTTTCAAACTCCTCCAGTGTAAATTCCGACACATCTTTTTGATAGATATTGCACGTTCTGCACCTTGAATTGCACCTATAGGTTACACTAGTGGTTAAATTGAGAGGATATAGCTTGGGGAATCCAAATTGTCGAAATGACTGATAAGCAGGTATTTTAGGAAT
>CP070739.1:1682460-1689145 GCA_020347705.1 Methanomassiliicoccales archaeon
GGATATAACATGAATACAATTTGATAGTGTGAGGTGAAAAGATGACATTACCTACATACGTGATGGGTATGGAGATAGGGAAGCAGATAGCAAGGCTTGAGGGGCAAATCGATGCGCTGGTACAAGAAATAAAAGAAATCAACAGGAAGTTAGCGAAGCACGGAATAGAATGATTTTGATTTTCCTAGCGGGAGTTAGCATGGTGACCTGTGGTCTCCATTAACAGTTGAAAATTTCATTTTCCCCTATAAAGAGGTGGAACCTCTTGGGAGAATGTGTGAAAGGGGACATGAAATGTCCTAAAAAATGTGAAATAAACTAATTCCTAGATGGTGTTCTCAACGGGACACAAACGGGACATTTATAATTTTATGGGGTTAGAGGGGCGAAGCCCTTCGGTAGAACGTGTAAAAAAGATTATTTATTCCTAAATTTTTTTGGGGATTAGAAGGGTTGATCCCTTTATGAAATGAATGGTTGAATTTGAATGAAAATATGTTAGTATTAGTACCTTAGTGTAGTTACAAAACTTTAATATATTTGACTTTATTGCATGCAGCATGCCAAAAACAATTATTTCCACGAAAGATGTGGTAAAGATCTACGACACTGGGGACGTGAAGGTCACCGCCCTTAACGGTATCTCGCTAAATATTATTCAAGGAGAGATGGTATCTGTTATGGGACCTTCGGGTTGCGGTAAAACCACACTTCTTAATTGCCTCTCAGGTATCGATGATGTAACTGAGGGCGAGATCAATATCGATGGAAAGAATATTGCGAATTTAAATGATTTCGAAAAATCTGCGTACAGGGCTCGCAATATAGGTTTTATATTTCAATTTTACAATTTACTTCCCGTACTGACGGCTCAGGAGAATGTCGAACTTCCTTTACTTCTTGCGAAAAGGCCACAAAAAGAGGCTAAGAAGACTGCACTGAAAATGTTGGAGCTTGTGGGCTTGAAAGATTGGGCAACCCACAAACCTGCCGAACTCTCCGGCGGCCAACGCCAGCGAGTCACTATTGCCAGGGCTCTTGCCAATACCCCGGCAATAGTATTTGCAGATGAACCCACGGGGGATTTGGATTCCAAAAACAGCGATGAGATAATTGATCTGTTAATGAACCTCAACCGCTGTGAAGGAATAACATTTTTAATCGTTACCCATGACCCCAATGTCGGAAAAAATGTGCCACGAAAAATAACCATGAAAGACGGCCAGATCCAGTCGGATGTCAGAAACAAGGACTACGATTTCGATTGTCCTGAGGCATATACTGACAAACGTTTCTTTAAAAACGATTAATTGGAAGTTGCCATATGGATCCAATATTGATAGCATTCTTGACATTATTTTCCTTGATATTGCTATGGATAATAATATCATCAATAAGAAACCGGGTCTTGTTCAAGATGGCGCTTCGTAACTTTTTACGAAAGAAGAGCAGCACTGTGATTATCATCGTAGGATTGATGGTGGGTACTGCAATAATCTCGTCCTCGTTCACTGTTGGTGATAGTTTTAATACTCTTTTGGCCTCGGATATAGTTGATGAGCTGCAGGGCACAGATGAAGTATATGTTTTTCGTATACCTGGTAGACAGGAAACCCTGGACTTTCCAATTGATATCTACTACGAATTGGCAGCTGAAATCGGAGATGATGACTCAATCGATGGAATGGAACCGGAACTGCGAAAAGATGTCAACATTCTCAATATCGATAAAACCCTGGTGGAACCGAGAGTTATGGTTGCAGGGATTATATTCAACCACAGCGATGAATTCGGCAACCTGTATATAAACGGCGATAAGGTCGATTCGATACCAGATGATTTTGTATTAATCAATAAAGAATTGGCTGAAGAACTTGATGCGGACCCAGGCGACAGATTGAAATTAACTTATCTGAACAGAACTGGGAATTTCACGGTCCAGGGAGTTCTTGATCTGAAAGAGCGCGGTTATTCTTCTGTGGAGCTTTATCTGAACTTAGAGGACCTTCAAGTGCTTCTTGGGCTTGAAGATAAAATCAACCGCATACATATCTCGAACCGTGGAGATATACTTACAGGTATGGAAAATGCAGATGACGTAAAGGATCTCGTAGATAACGCAAATATCAGCTATGAAGGATTTTCACCCTACTTACTCCGGGATAAGAAAGCCGAATATGACCGGGTGTTCGAAGAAGGATTTTTCTTTGCAGACCTGTTATTGATCTTTGGCTCCTTTACAATAATCGCAAGTGTGATTCTGATAATCAATATCTTTATCATGTTGGGAGAAGAAAGACGCTCGGAGATGGGTATGACCCGTGCTATTGGAATGAACAAACTGGAGTTGAGGCGCTTGTTCGTTTACGAAGGCAGCTTATATGCAGGGATCGCCTCCCTTATAGGCTCCGTTTTTGGTGTGGTTGTGGCGTTCTTTATAATATGGTCTATAGGGAACGCCTTTACAGGCGGCAACTCATCAGACATTCTTAGGGCGTTTACGTTCACCATTGATTCCCTGATATTGGCATTCTGTCTGGGTTTTATAATCAGCATCTTAACGATTTACTATGCTACTCGAAAAATTAGCGAGGTCAACATAATCAGGGCCGTTCGTAACCTGCCGGAACCCGTGATCCCTAGAAAAGATAAAAAAACCTTGAAGATCGGGATTATCATGGTTTTTCTTGCCGTGCTGATCATCCTATTCAGTCTCGTACCCATTTTCGACGGGCTCGATAACGACGAAAACGGCAAGATCGATGATTCTGAAGAAGGCTCAGCTACTTCTCTGTTTTCTGGATTCTCAATTCTATTTTTTGGCCTTCCATTTTTCCTAAGAAGAGTTATCAAAGACAAGTGGGCATTCAGCGCAGGCGCCGTAATGGTTATTGCACTTTGGAGCATTCCATTTGACAAAATGCTCGGTCTGTCCGAGGATTTCTTTACATTTGCATTGGCAGGCATATTAATGGTTACAGCAACGGTTTCATTGCTGATGGTAAATTCAAATGCGGTTGTCAGATTCTTTGAGAAGATATTTGCTTCCGTGGGTTGCTGTCTCGCTGTGTCTCACACCGCACTTTCTTATTCTCTTAACTCGAAGTTCAGGACAGGATTGACCATCGCAATGTTTTCGCTTGTGATATTTATAATTACATTCATGTCGATATTACTCGCCATAGTCGGTGGAAATCTCGAAGCCCAGATCGACGAGACCAGTGGTGGATTCGATATAATGGTTAAAATGTCAGAACCTGTGGAGGATTTCGAGATTGAATATAACAATACAGAGTCGGTTGATCTGGTGGAAGATTACTTTGCACTTAAAAATACTGAGATCACTTTTAACAGATACTCACTCATATTGGACTCTGACCAGGTGGATTATCCAGTGATCGGGATAGACGATCATTTCATAGATCAGAACAGGTTTAAAGTTTCAAGATTGATAACAGATTTTAATGGAGATCCCACCGCTGCATTTGAGGCCATGAAGCAGAACAGTGAATACGTCCTGGCAGATTCAAGCACCGCAGGTGCTGGATTCGGTCCACCCCCCCTTCTGCCTCTTGAGCTCGGGGAAACACTACAGGTCACCTTAAAAGACGGCTTAAAACGCAATCTGACCATAATCGGTTTTATTGATACATTTGTTACTTTTATAGATCCCGATAAATCGCTTAATGGTATCTTTATCTATGATAAATTTCTTGTTGAGAATTACAATGCAACAGGTGTTGGAACGGTATTATTTAAGCTTAAAGATCGTGATAATAATCTGGCGGTCCGTCAGGATATGGAGCGCACATTTCTGGCCTATGGCGCCCAGAGCGTGGATTTTAAAAAGGAGGCAGAAGCGCAAATCGAAGCCAATGTTTCCTTCTTCAACATCCTCAATGGGTATCTGGGTTTGGGATTGATAGTAGGCATTGCGGGGCTCGGTATAATCACATTACGTTCGGTTAACGAGCGTCGCAATCAGATTGGGATGATGAGGGCCATCGGGTTCAATAAACGGCAGGTGCAGGTGGCATTTATTATTGAGTCCACTTACATATCGTTTCTAGGGATCATGATTGGAGTTATCATAGGATTGGTGGTCTCAGCCAATCTTTTCTTCAAGTTATTTGAGGCTCAGGATTATGAATTTATTTTGCCTATCGGAAGCATATCTGTAATAATTCTAATAACACTAGGGATGACCCTGTTTTCCACTTTACCACCATCCACCATGGCATCTAGGATCGCGCCGGCTGAGGTTCTTAGGTATGAATAGGACTCGATATGTTACGGTTTATTTCGCCCTATGGGGTTCTTGCTGGATTGATAAACGTTTTTCCATTCCATCAATATACAACCCTTTGAAAGATTTGTAGAAGCTATTTTTAATAATTACTTCTGAAATAGATACAAAATGTGAAATCGCTTTTGACATAGATGCTCTTATTACAGATTAACTCACGAAGTCTTTATACCGTGCACTTCATTTGAACTTTTATAAATGTCTGTGCACTTATATGTAAATTTCCTTTTTACGTAAACGAAAGAAATCGCCAATTTCAATATACAATCTCTAAATGTCTTAAAAACGGCACAAGCTTTAAATATACAAGGCATCATCATAACATACTGCAAATGAGGGAGAAATATGAATATATTACGCCTTGACTCATCAGAAGATAAAACCAAATTAAGCATGGAATTTCTCGGAACTACAAATATTCCGTTTCCTGTAGAATTTGCACCGACCCAGTTTATCTCGGACTATTACAAGAAGAAGAGAATTAATGCTATCCAAGAAAAAGATAGACGAGGCGTGGCGCAATATTAGAAAGATGTTGAATCAACTTAATTATGAAATCATTCAGGAGCTAAAAGATAAAGAGGGCAACTTCATCGGGCTAATTATAAAGTTCGGGATACATCAAGTTCTTATTATACACCGACCTAAAATGGAATTTATGAGTGTGGGGTACAGGTTAGATTTTGATAAGAGTTCAATAAAAAAGATCAAAAAAATGCAAAAGACCGAAGATTGGTCGAATTTTCTATTCACATTTAAATCAACTGTCAGTTCACCAATAACCGGCAATTTTTTAGCACGGATAAAGATGACATACTGACGGGATATGCTATTGAAAAGTTGATTTTCCCGTTTCATGAGGGCTTCACAATAGATAAATTGTATGGAGCTATTCAAGCTGTTGTTTCTGTTGGTTTCAAAGGAGCAATATTTTTATCCACTGTTTTTGGAAAGGAGGTAAAGATAGAGACCACCCCCGAACCTCCAACACACACTGTATATGGGTAAGATCACTAAGCAGGTGGTGGATTGCATCGAGGAGTATCTGTTGAAGGTGTAGGATCCTTTAAAGTCGATTTAAGCTGCATCTCACGGATTCGGCATGCCAATGCACATTAGTTGAATTATCAATTAGAAGCTGTGCATCTACATGTAAATCATCGTCTCCTGGCTATTATATACAGAGATGATTTATATAAGAGGATTATCGCATTCAAACATTCACCCAGATAGATAAGCCTTGTCATCTAAATATCTTAGCATAATGTTAAATCAATACGATAATTTACATGCCATTTTCGTGATATGGTGGATCATTGAATAAAGGGTGATTTTAGTATACTGGCTCCGCCCTTGAAAACCCCGGAAAATATGCGTTTATTAGCCGAGCAGAGGGGGTAGGTGTGTTCGGAATCTGGGGATTTTTGCCGGATTCGTGAGGTGGGTGTGGTTCTCCGGCTCTGGGAGGCGGGAGTTAAAGAGGTGACTAGCCTTTTGGGAAAGTCAAAAGGTATTTAAGGGGATATAACATGAATAGTTACCAATAAAGGAAGGTGATGACTATGCCATTTTGGGCGTGGCTCTTTTCAAGTCAGGTAAGAAAGATGGTCGAGGAGCTCGATGTGCGGGTGATTACTCTGGAAGTCGAATTAAAAGCTCTCAAGAGGAAGCTAAAAGAGCATGGCATCGAATAATTCTTAACGGGGTTAGCATGGAAAGGGGTTTCCATTACTCTCGAAAAATTCCTGATTTTTCAAGGGTTAGAGGGGTGAAGCCCTTCGGTAGGATGTCTGCAAAATATTTTTCAGCATCGGGTTTGGGAATATAAATATATCCTATCTTGGTTTCCTCACGCGTAACATATCCTGTTCCGCATAGTACCATGAGAGGTACTGTAACATCAGTAAATTCTTCTACAAACAATTGCGACCCGTCAAAGGTAACATAGTGATTGGCCTCAAGATTCCTAATATACTTTTTAGCACCAGGGACCTTCTGAGCTTCAGCTCTCCCTTTTTTCAACCAAATCTTAATTACCTTTCTACATTTCTTAAATTCTCGATGGCGTTCTTCCACTGCTATCATCCGAGTGATAATGTAATTTCTTGTTTATATTCTTTTAGTGGGTTTAGAAGGGGTGACTCCTTCGTGAAATGAAAAATGTTACTACATCCAGACTTTATATATTCTGAAAGGAACCCCCAACCCTTTCAGCTCTTCAGCGAATTCATTTCCAGAATCGAATGGAAGCATAACTGCGCTTTTGGATATTACTTTCCCATTATATTTTTTTTCAATGCCATCATATCTATATATTTTTTCTTTCCCATCAATCACTTTTTTTGAGGTATAGCCATGAACCCTTTTTGAAATTTTGAC
>CP070739.1:1689245-1702903 GCA_020347705.1 Methanomassiliicoccales archaeon
ATCGATCAAGAAAGATGTATAGGATGTAGGACTTGCGAGCAGGTCTGTCCGTATGGTGCCATAAGACCTGTGGAGGGTAAGAAGGTGATGAGGGTTGTGGAGGCATTGTGCCAAGGCTGCGGCTCCTGTTCTTCTGCGTGTCCTGAGTGTGCAATAACCCAGAACCATTACACAACCGAGCAGCTTATCGCACAAGGTCTGCCTCTGGTAGGAGATGAGATCAAATGAACGATGAATTCGATCCAAAAATAATCGGGTATCTATGCAATTGGTGCTGCTCCGCCTTTTTCTTTGGGGCAAAATTCTCCGCCAGCTCGGGCTCACAAAGAAAAACCTGGGGGAAAAAGAAACTCGCCCTCACCTGCTCGAATTTTGCGAGGGAAGTGGTAATCTGAGCGATGAGTTCGATCCAAAAATAATCGGGTACCTATGCAATTGGTGCTGCTATGCCGGTGCAGATTTGGCCGGTGTCAGCAGGATCCAGTATCCTCACAACATCAGGATCATCAGGATCATGTGCAGCTCGAGAATCGAGCCTTCTATCATTATTGAGATGTTCATTCAAGGTATCGACGGGATCTTCATTGGAGGATGTCACCCCGGTGATTGTCATTATATCGAAGGTAACTATCATACGGAAAACAGGATCGAAATGACGAAGAAACTGCTAGAAAGGGTTGGATTGAATCCCGAAAGGCTGAGATTGGAATGGGTTTCCGCTTCCGAGTCCAACAGGTTCGCGAAAGTCATGAAGGAAATGAGCCAAAAAATCAAGGAACTGGGACCGAATCCAGTTTCCGGTAATTCTCCGAATCTAAAAATCCTGGAGCAGCTGATAATAGCTAGAAACGCTGCGGACGATTTTAGGTTGAGATTGCTATCAGGTAAGGCCTATATCCTAACCGAAAAAGGCAATGTTTACAATAAGAAAATCGAGGAGGAACGACTGAAAGATACATTAGAAGAGATAATGGACGAGGAATTGCTCAGACAGAGGATTCTATCGTCCTTATTGAAGAAAGCCCAGTCTGTAAAGGAGATAGCACTTGATATCAACTGCCCCTCAAAATCGGTGCTTGAGCATTTGGTGGTACTTAGGGATAGGGGATTGGTTGGGCTGGAAAAAATAGAAGGATCATCTCCAATTTACAATTATACCCAGAAATAATCGAAAAGAGGAGTAGATGTATGACAGAAGCAAGCGGTGATAGTGAATTGAGTTCCACTGAAATCGAAGAAATCAAGGATATCCGGAACTCTTGGAGAAAGAAATATAAAATATCCACCTTACCAGCTTGGGCTCAGGTTCAAAATAAAATTATACAGCAGTGCAAGGAAAATCTGCCTGATATCGATGAGGAAACGAAGAAGAAGATCACAAGGGAACTACTTCTAACCTTGAGGTGCCATAGCTGCGAGAGGGCAAGAAGCGATGCATGCCACTTCTCGGTATGTATTCGAGGGCTCCTCTCAGGGAAGGGGGTGGTGGAATAGCCACTGAAGAGGCCAAGGTAATCGGTGAACAGGCTCAAGTAGGAGAACCTATGCATAAAAAAGCTGGAGCGGTGCTCATAATAGGAGGGGGAATTTCTGGCATGCAGTCGGCCTTGGATTTAGCGGACTCAGGTTTTAAGGTGTATGTTCTGGATAAAAGTCCGAGCATTGGAGGGGCCATGGCCCAGCTTGACAAAACCTTCCCAACCAACGACTGTGCAATGTGCATCATGGCACCTAAACTCGTGGAAACAGGAAGACATCACAACATAAAACTCATCACAAATGCTGATTTGGAAGGTGTGGAGGGAGAAGCGGGTAATTTTAAGGTTACGGTGGCCAAAAGACCCCGATATGTGGATGAGAGCAAATGTACAGGATGTGGAATTTGTACTCAACGCTGTCCCATAGAGGTAGCGGATGAGTACAATAAAGGATTGAAGAGAAGGAAGGCTATACATATCAAATATCCACAGTCAGTCCCTCCAGTACATTGTATAGACCAGGATATTTGTATTGGATGTGGGGTCTGTGAGACTCAATGCGAGGCCGAGGCCATTAGATATTCACAGGAGGCAGAGCGTATTGAGATAGAAGTCGGCTCCATTATTTTATCTCCAGGTTTCGAGGAGTTCGACATTCTCTCCAAAAGAAAAGAATACGGATATGGCAAGTTCCCAAATGTGATCTCAAGTCTTGAGATGGAGCGTATGTTGAGCGCAACAGGTCCGTTTAATGGGTTGGTGCTTAGACCTTCGGACGGTGAGATCCCAAAAAGTGTGGCCTTCATCCAATGTGTGGGTTCAAGGGATAGGACCGCAGGAAATCCATATTGTTCATCTGTTTGCTGTATGTTCGCAATAAAAGAGGCGGTAATCGCCCAGGAACATGCCCCGGGTTTGAAAGCCACGATATTCTTTATGGATATGCGTGCTTTTGGAAAGGAGTTTGACGATTACTATATCAGGGCAGAGGAAGAGCACGGTATACGATTCGTGAAGAACAACAGAATCTCCGGGGTCAACGAGGATAAAAATTCTAACAACCTGATATTGACATATATCGATGAAGGGGAATTAAAAGAGGAAAAGTTCGAGCTTGTCGTGCTATCTGTGGGCATGAACGCACCCAAAACCGCCAAGGATCTCGGCAGCAAGCTAGAAGTTGAGCTGAACGAATTCGATTTCTGCAAAACAGGCGTATTATCACCCTTAAAAACCACCAGAGAAGGCGTTTATGCAAGTGGAGCTTTCATATCCCCAAAGGATATTCCAGATACAGTAGCGCAGGCAAGCGGTGCCGCATCTGTGGCCTCCTGCATCATAGCATCTGAGCGCGATACCTTGGTTGAGGTTAAGGAATACCCAGAGGAGAAGGATTTTTCTGGGCAGGAATCCCGCATCGGTGTTTTTATATGTCACTGCGGAATTAACATCGGCGGTGTCGTAAAGGTTCCCGAGGTTGTGGACTATGCAAAAACCTTGCCGAACGTAGTATATGCCGAGGACAACCTTTATACATGCTCGCAGGACACTCAGCAAAAAATCAAGTCGATGATAGAGGAGCATGATTTAAATCGTGTAGTGGTGGCGAGCTGCACACCGAGAACGCATGAGCCTTTATTCCAGAACACGGTAAGAGAAGCGGGGGTGAATCCATACTTCTTTGAGATGGCGAATATTCGCGATCAATGCTCTTGGGTGCATATGCACGAACCTGAGGCGGCAACACAAAAGGCTAAAGATTTGGTGAGGATGGCCATATCCAAGGCCAGTTTGCTTGAGCCATTGAGTAAAGTCGCATTGCCAATTGAACAATCAGGGCTAATTATTGGAGGGGGAATATCCGGTATGATCGCTGCCCTTGATTTGGCCATGCAGGGATTCGAATCGCATATCGTGGAAAAGGAATCAGAGCTTGGGGGAAATCTAAGACACCTTCATTACATGCTCACTGGAGAAAATCTCCAGGAATTTTTAAAGGAGACAATTGATAAAGTAAAATCAAATGATAAAATTTTCGTTCATACAAATGCCGAGATTAAGAATATAGAAGGTTGTGTTGGTGATTTCAAAACCACGATCAGTAAGAATGGGGAGGAGATGGAGATAAAACATGGAGTTGTGATAGTTGCCACCGGCGGTATGAGTTATGACCCCAAGGAATATCTTTTTGGACAGGATGAAAGGATCATTACCCAATTGGATTTTGAAAGGATGCTGGCCAATAAAGAGGCCAAGGCAAAAACTGTCGTTATGATTCAATGTGTGGGTAGCAGAACCTCAGAAAGGACTTATTGCAGTAGGGTCTGCTGCTCAGAGGCTGTAAAAAACGCCCTCAAGATGAAGGAACTCAATCCTGATGCCACCATCTTTATTCTGTACAAGGACATGAGAACATACGGCTTCAGAGAGATCTTCTATGAAGAGGCTGCAAAAAAGGGTATCATATTCATAAGATATTACGATGATTCACCACCGGTTGTTGAAGTTCAAGACAACGTGCTCAAAGTATCGGTTCCGGATCGCTTCCTAGGTGAAACCATCGATATTGATCCTGATTTATTGGTACTGAGCACTGCTACGATCCCCAGCCAGGATAATGAAAGAATCGCTAAGATGCTCAAGGTACCGTTGAGCAAGGATGGTTTCTTTTTAGAAGCGCACATGAAGCTACGTCCTGTTGATTTCGCCACTGAGGGGATATTCCTCTGCGGGCTGGCCCATTCTCCGAAGTTTCTTGAGGAATGCATATCGCAGGCAAAAGGGACGGTATCAAGGGCCGCAACGATTTTATCGAAGAAATTTTTTGAAGCAAATGCAGTAATATCAGTTGTAGATGAGAGTAAATGCAGGGGGTGTGGGGAATGCGTCGAGGTTTGTGAATTCGGTGCCCCAGAGTTAGTAGAAGACGAAAACGGTATTCTCCATTCTAAAATCAACGAAGCCCTGTGCAAAGGTTGTGGTGCCTGTGCGGCAAGTTGCTGCAACAATGCAATTATAACCAAGCATTTCAAGAATGAGCAGATAATGACCATGATCGATAGTGCATTAAAGGGCGGGGAAGCAAAGGAGGAATTTGAACCGTTTATTTTAGCCTTCTGCTGTAACTGGTGCTCCTATGCTGGAGCCGACTTGGCCGGAGTGAGCAGATTTCAATACCCCCCGAATATCAGGATCATAAGGGTCATGTGCTCCGGGAGGATTGCACCATCATTTATATTGGATGCATTCCATAAGGGGGTTGACGGTGTACTTGTAGCAGGTTGCCATATCGGCGATTGCCACTACATATCAGGGAACGAGAACGCAGAGGTAAGAGTAAAAAACGTAAAAGAACTAATGGGAATGCTGGGAATAGATGAAAGACGTACCCGATTGGAATGGATTTCAGCATCCGAAGGAAAAAGATTCGCAGAGGTCATGACCGAGTTCGTAAATGATATCAAAGAGCTCGGACCCAATCCAATGAATCCAATAGAACAACCCACAAAACCTCAAAAGGAGAGTATCGAATGTCCGCAATAGATGATTTAATCGATGACACAGGTGCGTACGATTGCGTTGAGTGCGGTAAGTGCACTACCGTATGCCCTGTTGCCAAATTGGACCAGAATTTTGCACCTAGAGTTATAGTGGTAAAGGCATTAGAAGGTGTGGAAGGGGGACTTGCCCAAAATATGGATATTTGGCGCTGCACCACATGCGGTATATGCAGCCAAATGTGTCCCTATAAAGTAGATTATACGGAGTTCATAAGAGGATTGAGATCAGAGGCTGTGCTCGATGGCTTTGAACCTACATGCTCGCAAGGTGGGTTGATGCAGACCATAGCCAGGATACAGAGCCATGAGTTGCCACAGGACAGATTGAGCTGGGTTACCGATGATTTAAAGGTGGCGGAAAAAGGAGATGTGTACTATTTCTCGGGATGCCAGGCCCACCTCGAGAAGATCTTTGAGGAGAGGAAAACGGGTGTCCTTAATATCGCGAGGAACAGCATCAGGATTTTGAACAAAGCTGGCATCACCCCTGCCATGAGCAAGAACGAGGTATGCTGCGGCCACGATCTGAATTGGACAGGAGACGAGGAGACATTTGAGAAGCTTATAGGTATCAATATCAAGGCAATAAAGGAAACAGGTGCAAAGACCGTAGTTTTTTCCTGTCCAGAGGGGATGAGAACCTTTGACTTCGATTATCAGGATATCGCAGGGAATCTGGATTTCGAGCTGGTGTACATCACGGATTACCTGATGGATTTAGTGGATGATAAAAAACTGGAATTTAAAAGCGACGGCAAAGAAAAAATCACATATCATGACCCTTGCAGACTGGGAAGGCATCTGGAAATCTATGACAGTCCCAGGGAACTCATCGAGGGTGCCGGGTATGAGCTGGTGGAAATGGAAAACATAAAGGAGAACAGCGCATGCTGCGGAGTGAATGCCTTTGCAACCTGTGAATCGCTCTCTAAGATAATGCAGATAAACCGACTGATGGAGGCGAAAAATACTGGAGCTGATAAGCTTATTACCACCTGCCCAAAATGTGTGATTCACTTCACATGCGCCACATGGAAGGAAATACCTGTTGAAAAGGAGAAGGTGGATATCCCGGTGGGTGACCTGATATCGACTGTGGTGGAGAAGGTTAAGTAAAATTGAAAAATCTGTAAATTTAGGTTAAGTTGCTGCGATTATTGAAGGGGTGTGCAGACTTGGACCAAAAGAGAAACAAAAGGATCGGAGTCTATATCTGCAGTTGCTACGATACCATCACAGATAGAATCGATTTTGATGACATCATGAAATTCGTTGCTACTTTAACGGGAGTAAAAATTGTAAAGAAACATGATTCGCTGTGTTCGGTTTCTGGCCAGAAATTTTTGGCCAATGAATGTAAAACAGAAAATTTTGATGCCTTAGTTGTCGCTGCTTGCACCCCGAAGATCTACGAATCAACAATCGGAGGGGGTGTTGTGGAAGGGGGCCTTAACAAGTATCAATATGAGCAGGCAAATATCAGAGAACAGTGCGCCTGGATACACGAGGATAAGGATGAAGCTACACATAAGGCAAAACGTATCATTGCAGGTTCAGTTGCGAGAGCAAACAATCTTGAAGCACTTGAGGATACGAAGGTGGATATAATTCCGTCAGCCTTGGTGATAGGAGGCGGTGTGGCGGGAATGCAGGCTGCATTGGATATCGCGAACGCAGGGTATCAGGTGTATCTTGTGGAGAAGACTGAGAAGCTCGGTGGAAGGGCATACGAGCTTTCCATGACCTTTCCAACGCACAACTGTGGAATATGTTGCATTCAATCCTGTAAAAACTGCGTCCTAACCCCCAAGATCGAGGATGTGAATCAGCATGATAATATTGAAGTTCTACTTTCCTCGGAAGTTACGGAAATCACGGGAGGTCTGGGGAAAAGGCATGTGAAAATAAATACTCCTGAGGGGGAAAAGAAAATCGATGTTGGAACGATTATCATCGCAACAGGATCCAAAATCTTCGACCCCTCCAAACTTGGCGAGTACGGTTATGAGAACAACAATGTAATAACCACCATAGAACTCGAAAAGATGATTATGGCCCAAAGGGATCGTGGAGAGAAACTTCACCGACCCTCGGATGGGAAGATACCCAAGACCGTAAACTTCATTCAATGTGTAGGCTCAAGGGATGCAAACAAGGGAAACCCGCACTGCTCTTTAGTATGCTGCACTTACGCTATAGGACAAGCAATGGAGATCAAAAAACGGTATCCAGGTACGGAAGTTTATATTCACTATATGGACCTTAGAGGGCCCTATAGAGGATTTGAAGAATTTTATGAAGAGGCGAAAGCAGCTGGTGTTAACTTCGTAAGGGGAAGAGTGGGAGAGGCCTTCGAGAAGGATGGCAAGGTCATACTAAGATGTGAGGATGTGGATGCTGGTACTCCCTTAGAAATAGAAAGTGACCTCGTTGTACTATCCGTAGGTCAGGAGGCAAGGGAGGAGACAACGAAATTGGCCGAGACTTTACACCTACAATTTGACATAGATGGTTTTATAAAATATATGAATCCCATGCTCACACCTGAAGAGCGAAGAGGGATTTTCATTGCTGGCTGTGCCCAAGGACCCAAGGGAATAAGATATTCTATTGAGGATGCAAGGCTATCTGCCACCAATGCCATCAAACTGCTTCAAAAGGGTTCGACTTACATAGGAGGTGGGGTTGCAGTTGTTGATGAAGAAAAATGTGTGGGCTGCGGTAAATGTGCAGAGAACTGCGAATTCAATGCTGCCCAAATTATAGTTAAAGATGGGAAAAAGGTATCCTTAGTGGACCCTGTTCTGTGCCAAGGTGACGGTAAATGCTCGGCTGGTTGCTGCAACAAGGCGATTTCGATTCGGCATTTTAAAAGGGAGCAGATACTGCCAATGATCAAAGCGATCCTAGAATGCGAGGTGGAGGGATGAGTAACACAGAAAAGAAAAAAATAGACGAATTTGAACCGAAAATAATCGCTTTTTCTTGCAATTGGTGCTCCTATACCTCAGCTGATTTAGCAGGTATAAATCGTTATAAGTATCCGTCCTGTGTCAATATTATAAGGTTCATGTGCTCCGGAAGAATCGAAGCTGAATTCATAATGAAGGCCTTTGAGTACGGAGCGGACGGCGTCATTGTAACAGGATGTAAGTTGGATGAATGTCATTACATTTCAGGTAATTATCGGGCAAAAGAGAGGATTGAAACGACCCAGCAAATACTTGATATGCTGGGCTTGGATTCCGGGAGATTGAGGGCTGAATGGCTTACTGCATCGGAGGGAGAGAAGTTCGTAAACACCATGAACGAATTTGTTGAGCAGATCAAGGCTCTCGGCCCGAATCCGCTTACACATTCAAAATAAGCCATTTTGAATATTTTTTTTGCCCCGAATATTAAAGCTATTGCACTCGTTCCTAGGTCATTTTCAAAGATTAATAATAAGTTTTTTAATCTCCAATTTTATACCTAGGACAGGGGGCATTGAGGTATTGGATATAAATGATGGGACAAAAACATTCAAGGACCTGGTAAAAGAGGTTCATGAACCTGGATTATGCGGATCTTGCGGAGGGTGCGTCTCTTTTTGCTCGGCTGGAGAGCTTATGGCAATAGGTTTTGGCGTGGATGGAAGGCCAAAACTTTTGGATGAGGAAAGCTGCCTTGAATGTGGTATTTGCTATATGATATGCCCACAGATAGACATTCTTGACAAGGATTTAATAGACACATACCAGTGGAAATCCCCAATTGGTCAGTTTAAAAGGATCGTGGCTGCGAGAAGTACGAACCCAGGGATTCTCAAGAATGCAACAGACGGGGGTGTTGTTTCTTCAATTTTGCATTGTTTATTGGATAAAAAGATTATAGATGGTGCCGTGGTATCCAAGAAGACCGCGCAATTTGCCAGAGAGCCGATGATAGCCACCTCTTACGAGGAGGTTCTTTCTGCTGCCGGCTCAAGATTCACAGGAATTTGCGGCGTCGAGGAATTAAGCAGGTTCTCTACATATTCTCCAACTATGTTTGCAATAAAGGAAGTAGCAAATATGGATCTTATCAAAATAGTGGTTGTGGGTACACCCTGTCAAGTCCACACCCTTAGAAAGATGCAAAGCTTGCATGTTGTGCCCTCCCATGTAGTGAAGTTCGTTTTCGGACTTTTTTGTACGGAAAGTTATTCCTTTGATGTTTCTAAAAAAGGAGAAATGGAGAAAATCCTAGGCATTAGTTTTGATGATATCGAGAAGATGAATATCAGGGAGGATTTCATAATCAAACTAAAAAACGGTGAGACAAAACACATTCCTTTGGAAAAAATGGAGGATTTTGTCCGCTCAGCGTGCCTTGCATGTTCAGATTTCGCAAATGATTTTGCAGACCTCTCATTCGGAGGTTTAGGTTCACCTGAGGGATGGACTACCGTATTGATAAGAACAGATTTGGGAGAGGCTATATACCTAGATGCAATTCACCACGGATTCATAGAAGAATTTGATAAGAGCCAAGGAGAATCCCATAATTATACTCAAGAGCGATTGGGGAAAATTACCGAATTTGCGAAAATGAAAAGAAACAGGGCATTGAAAAATAAAAATGTGGATGGAAATGGAAAATGAATCCAAACCGATTACAAAATTTACCAAGGCTGTTCATGACGAAATATGGAAAATTCCAACGATATTTCGCCGAATACTATCTAAAAAGTGTTATATATCGTCATAAAATATATATCATAAAAGAGCAATTCCCTCTTCCCCTATGTACAATGTATAATAGGGAGGCAATATGTAATCATGATCGATCCTTAAGGGGGCGTGAAAATGGAAAAGGAAAATGTCTTAGTTATAGGTGGAGGCATTGCTGGAATCCAGGCATCTTTGGATTTGGCGGACAAAGGTATGCAGGTCTATCTTGTTGAAAAGGAACCCTCTATCGGGGGAAGAATGGCACAGTTGGATAAAACCTTCCCTACCAATGACTGCTCCATATGCATCCTTGCCCCAAAGATGGCCGATTGCCATGGTCATTCAAACATCAATGTTATGACATATTCTGTGGTAAAAGATGTGGCAGGAAAGGCGGGTAATTATGAAGTTACGGTTCTGAGAATGGCGAGACATGTGAACGAAGACAAGTGCACTGGATGCGGGGACTGTAACGCAAAATGTCCTGTTAAGGTTCCCAACGAATTCGATATGGGATTGGGCATGAGAAAAGCGATTTATCTACCCTTCTTGCAGGCTGTGCCAAGGGTGATGACCATAGACGAGGAAAACTGCATTTATTATAAAAAAGGTAAGTGTAAATTGTGCGAGAAACAATGTGAAATTGGCGCAATAGAGTTTGACAAGGGATCCGAGGAAGTTAAGCTGAAAGTCGCTGCAATTATTGTTGCCACAGGTTACGATGTGTGGGATCCGAGTAGCGCAAAGGAATATGGCTATGGTAAGATTCAAAATGTTTTTACGGCCATGGAATTTGAGCGCATGATAAACGCAGCAGGTCCAACAGGAGGACATATCCAAAGACGTTCGGATGGGGAAAGGCCAAAGAAGATCGGATTCATACAATGCGTTGGCTCAAGGAATCCCCAGTTGGATCATCCGTACTGCTGCAGTGTTTGCTGCATGCACTCCACAAAGGAGGCGATTTTAGCAAGGGAGCATCACGACGATATGGAATCCTTCATCTTCTATAAGGATATGAGAACTTTCGGTAAGGGATTCAACGAGTACATGGAACGAGGAAAGAGTGAATACGGCATCACCTACGTAAACTCCGACGCTACGGTGGATGAAAATCCCGATAACCATAATCCCATAGTCGTCTACGATGTGGCAGGTAAGCAGGAGAAAAGGGAAGTGGACATGGTCGTTTTAGCGACGACCCTGATACCGAGAAAAGGTGCCCGCGATCTAGCAAAACTTCTCGATATAGGGATTGACGAGTTCGGATTCTATGAATCTGCAGACAAACTGTTTAATCCCGTGGACACAAAACGTCCTGGGATTTTTGTGGCAGGTTATTGCCACGAGCCAATGGATATACCAGAGGCTGTTGCACAGGCTTCTGGAGCTGCGGCAAGGGCGGCTGAGCTGATCTCGACAAAGGGGGAAAGTTGATGGGAAAGAATAAGGAAGAACCGAGAATCGGTGTATTCGTTTGCCACTGCGGTGTGAATATCGGGGGATTCGTTGATGTGCCAGACGTTGCAGAGTATGCGAAAACACTACCTAATGTAATTCATGCCGAGAATAACCTTTATACCTGTGCTGACGATGGCTTGACGGCCATAAAAAATGCGATTAACGAGCATAACCTCACCAGGGTGATTGTGGCCTCATGCACACCAAGGACCCATGCACCCCTTTTTATGAGAATCTGCGAGGAGGCGGGTTTGAACAAGTACCTCTTTACATTCGTAAATATCAGGGAGCATTGCTCATGGGTGCATATGAAGGAACAAGAGAAAGCCACGGAAAAATCCAAGGACCTGATTAGAATGGGTGTGGCAAGAGCTATTCTTCTGGAACCTCAGGAGGAAACGAAAGTAGATATAAGGCCCTCTTCACTGGTAATCGGTGGAGGGATAGCGGGAATGACCGCAGCCCTCAGTCTGGCCAATCAAGGTTTTGAAACACATTTGATAGAAAAGGAATCTGAACTCGGAGGATTTCTGAGGAAGCTGAGCACACTCTATCAAACCGGAGAAAGCAGTGAAAAAGCCTATGCGGGATTGATCGAAAAGGTGGAATCCAATAAAAAAATTCATCTCTATAAAAATACCACCTTGAAATCCCTTGCAGGATACATCGGCAAGTACGATGCTGTTTTGAATGTGAATGGGGAAGATAAGGAGATAGATGTGGGTACCATCATCGTGGCAACAGGTGCAGATGAATACAGGCCAAAAGGACTCTATAGGCTTGGAGAGATCGACAATGTAATAACGTTAACGGACTTCGAGAAGATGGTTAAAGAGAACAAACTCACTGCGGATTTAAAGAACGTTGCCTTCATTACTTGCTCAGGTTCAAGGGGCCAGGATAAGGAATACTGCTCGAGAATCTGTTGTACCGTCACCGTCAAGAATGCCATGAAGGTTATGGAGATGACCGCAAAGGGCGAAAAAACGGAGGCAAAGACAGAGGAAAAGAGTGTGGAGGAAAAAGCGGTTCCAATTGAGGAGGAAAAGGAAGAGGAAGCAGAGGAAGAGGGTGAATCACGAAGAAGGAGCAGAAGGGATAGAAGGGCAAGAAGAGGAGCAAGAAGAAGAGGTGCAGAAAGAGGCGAGGAACGACCTAGAGAAAGAGGTGCTGGAATCGATGTCACGGTCTTCAACCGGGGAATCACCACCTACGGTATCGAGCAGGAGTTGCTGTACAATAAATCCAGGGAGCAGAGGGTGAAGTTCGTTCGCTTCGTTCCTGAAAATCCACCAAAGGTCTCAATGGAGGGTGGGAAACTCACCATATCCTATTACCACGAAACTTTGAAGGCTGACCGAAAGATGAACCCTGATCTGGTAATATTGGCTACACCCCTCACACAAAGACCCGAAGCCGAGGAATTATCAAAGTTGCTCAAGGTTCCCTTAGGAAGAGATGAATTCTTCCTGGAAGCACATGTCAAACTTCGTCCAGTTGATTTTGCTACCGATGGCATTTTCCTTTGCGGAACGGCCCATGGTCCTGCAAACATCGCTGAGGCGGTTGCCCAAGCATATGGTGCTGCATCCCGGGCTTCAATACCAATGAGCATGGGTTATGTTCAAGCCGAGGCAATAGAGATGGGGTAGAACTGACGTATGACTACATTGCGATCTCTTTTATTCGCTCGCCAGAGGAAATCGGGGAAGCCAGAGCTTTTATCAGTGCTGAAGTTCCCCACTCTCCTAAGCTGATTGTCAAGCTCGAAACGGCAGAGGCGGTAAAGGAGCATCTTGATGAAATCATCGACTTGGTTGATGGAGTGATGGTTGCCCGGGGAGATTTAGCACTTCAGGTTGATTATGCTGAAATGGGAGTTCTGCAGAGGAGAATCATCCAGAAGGCAACTGCAGCAGGCAAAGAAGTGATGGTAGCAACAAATGTCTTGGAGAGCGTCAGAGCAAACAGAGTGCCCAACCGGGCGGAAATCAGTGACATCACTACTTCTGTGGCACTTGGTGCCAGTTGCATTTTGCTCTCTGGGGAAACCCGACAGGGCGCTCAACCAGTTTATACCGTTGAGGTGTTGAGACGCGTTATTGAAGCGAGTGAAAGAGGTTTGCATCAATGGGAGCGAGAATAGTAACGTAACTTGAAGTCAACTTTCTACGGCAGTTCCGTCGAGGTCTCCTGCTGCACTGCAGGAGACCTTTGGTTTTGAAAGTACTGAATTGTAGCCAGCATTTTATCCTCAAATGGAAAGACTACCCAATTCCATTGGTCTGGCATGCTAATAGATCTTGCCCATAAACGCCGCATGTATTGAGATTCCAAGCGCTGTGGGATCTCATACACAAATAGCCTTCCTTCCTGGTTCTCGTAGAACAGATATGGTATGGATCTGGTTTTGTACTCTCCAAGCTTGGTCAGGTCAGCAATTTCTGTTTCCTGGAAACTGCCCCGAA
>CP070739.1:1703003-1705784 GCA_020347705.1 Methanomassiliicoccales archaeon
AACAAAGGACGGCTTTGACGTAACATTCGTGCCTGTGGACAAGGACGGCTTAATCGACCCTGAAAAAATCAAAGAGGCCATCACTGACAAAACCTTCCTGATCTCGATAATGTATGCTAACGGGGAAATAGGCACAATCGAACCTATAAGGGAGATTGGAGAAATCGCGAAGGACTCGGAAGTCTACTTTCACTCCGATTGTGTGGCCGCGGCCGGGCGGATACCAGTTGATGTAGAGAAAGACAACCTGGATTTGGCCACACTCTCGTCAAATGACCTTTACGGACCAAGAGGCGTCGGCGCACTTTATATCAGAAAGGGCGTAAAGATACAGCCCATCAAATATGGGGGTGGACAAGAAAGGGGTCTTAGGTCAGGTTCTGAGAACGTGGTCAGCTTGATTGGAATGGGAAAGGCCGCAGAGATCGTTAAAAACGAGATGGAAAGCGAGAGTGCACGGTTGAAAGAACTGAGAGAAAAGCTTATAGAGGGTATATTGGGAAACGTGGATGAGACATATCTTACAGGCCACAGAACCAAAAGACTGCCGCATCATGCGAGTTTCAGATTCAACTTCATCGAGGGTGAAAGCATAATATTAAATCTTGACATGGAAGGTATTTCAGCATCAACTGGTTCAGCATGCACGTCAAAAACACTCGAACCCTCACATGTATTGCTGGCCCTTGGTTTGAAACATGAAGAATCACACGGCTCCCTCGTGCTCACTCTGGGGCGCTCGAATACCGAGGAGGATATCAGGCGTGTGCTTGAGGTTGTACCTGATACCGTGCAGAGATTGAGGGAGATGTCGCCGTTGTATAAGAAGAAATAAATGGACATAGGTTATGGATTTTAATAATATATAAATGCATGTCAAAGGAATGCTTGCATAGGAAGAAGAACCATGATGAAGGTTTTGGGAATTTCGGGCAGCCCGCGCCTGGGTGGAAACAGCGATTTGCTATTGGAGAGTGCATTAAAGGGAGCAAAGGAAGCTGGGGCTGAGGTGGAGAAGATACGGATATGCGAATTGAATATTTCTCCGTGCACGGAGTGTCATGGTTGCGATGAGACCGGAGAATGCATTCAAGAAGACGATATGCAAATGCTCTATCCAAAACCCATGGAAGCTGACAGACTGTTTCTCGCATCTCCTATTTTTTTCATGGGCATTTCCGCACAGCTAAAAGCCATGATAGACAGGTGCCAATGCATTTGGGTTAGGAAGTACAAATTGAACCAGACCATAGGAAAGGGTAGGGAGCATCGAAAGGGATTTTTCATGTCCGTGGGAGGCTCAAAAAATCCCGAGAAGTTCGTTGGGGCTGTTAAGGTTGTTCGGTCATTTTTTGCGACGTTGGACATCACATATGAGAAAGAACTCCTTGTTACGGGAGTAGATGATAAGGGTGCAATAAAGAACCATCCTTCAGCCTTAAAGGAAGCATTGAAAATCGGTGGGGACATGGTATCTGAGTAGGCGGGATTGAAGGTTTGACGGACAGAAGGGAGGATAAAAACACTCAGGTTGATCTGCTTTTTCAGGGCAAATCCGAAGTACGGGCCTGAAGTCGGTACCACACTTCTTGCGAGCGCCGAGGAGTTATGGGAATTTCACACTTCAATCATTCGCCTTCCTTCAACCCCACCTCTTATCGTCTTGTTTTGCATCGCTCAATGAAGAGTTATTTCAGGTAAAACGTAAGATTTTATAGTTTGAGTATGGTTCCGGCCGAGTAGACCGAATGTCCATTTGGGATTTCCCTTACCTCAAGTCCTACTCCTGATTTACCTTCCCTCTTCGTTTATAGCAATGCATCTAATGAATATGTTTGTACACATATAAAGTTTACGCATTTTGTTAAAATTAACATCCATTTTACGATTTTATTGACTCTGAAACCCACCGTTAATGATTTATCTTCATAGTGCTTGCTGAGTGTCGGATGATGATCGCTCTTTCAGGCACACCGGGTGTCGGTAAAACCACGGTCTCCGAAATACTGAGAGATAGAGGTCATAACGTCCTCGATCTCAATTTGCTAGCGGAGGAAAACGATTTCGTGTCGGGTTATGATGAAAAAAGAGGCTCCAAGGAAATCGATGTTAAAAGGTTAAAGGAGTTTGTCATGGAGCATTTCACTGAGGGGGATTTTTTTGTGGAGGGACATCTGTCTCATTTTCTCTCGGTGGATTATGCCATCGTTCTGAGATGCGATCCTCTGATACTCAAAAAGAGGCTGAGCGCCAAAGGGTGGAGTTCAACAAAAATAATGGAGAACATCCAGGCTGAGATTCTTGATGTCATAAAAGTCGAGGCCTTTGAATTATTGGATAAAATCTATGAGGTGGACACCACATCCAAAGTCCCGGAAGAAGCGGCCGATGATATCCTGGGAATCATTTCAGGCAAGTACGAGGAGCCCCACATAAATTGGCTGGAAAAATACGAGTATCTGCTTTTCGAATGACCTCACCTAAGCCACGCAAAATCTGTCCCATCCATTACGGCATGTGCAATCACTATGATTACAACCAAGATCGTCAGTATCAAATGGATCATTCTCCACCTCTTAGCACCCAATTTCTTTTTCAAGGGTACCTGCTGCCAGCCGATATATCCCAAGATGCCCAGAACTATAAAGGCCGAGGTCCCTGGAGCCAATCCCCTTTGTGCTGCAGCATGGGGACTGAAGGGCAGCATTATTCCATGGGCAAATGAAATCAAAAGCAGAAAAAAGGACGTCCTGCAATGCCATTTTATCCTTTTTACTCTAC
>CP070739.1:1705884-1716627 GCA_020347705.1 Methanomassiliicoccales archaeon
AGTGATATCCTCTATATAAATAGCACTGATAATGGATCAAATTGGAACATTGAAAAAGAAATTAATGATACAATGGGAAATGATAATTCCTGTGATTTTCCGGACATTGCTGTGGCTGACAACGATATTTTTGTTGTATACCGTGATAAAGGTCCAGGAGGAATAAAACAAATATTCTTTAGTCAAAGTCACGATAATGGGATTAATTGGGAAAGGGGGGTTACATTATCGAACTCTACTTCGTCAATTGTTGGTTCTGTAGTTAATCCCGCAATTACCGCTGAAGGGGATAATGTTTGTATAGTGTGGGAAGATTTTCGAAATGCCACGGATGGTGGAATTGAGTTATTTTTAAAAAGTAGTTCAGATAGAGGTATTACTTGGAGTGAAGATATAAGACTTACTTATGCTCCTGGGGATTCTCTCCAGCCAGACATTTTAATAAATAAGAGTGCTGTCCATATAGTCTGGTCAGATTATAGAGACGGAAATATGGAAATTTATTACAAGCAACTTGTGCTTCCTCGGTCATTAATCTCATCAGTAGTGGACATAAAACCAGATACATTAAATTTGAAAAGTAAAGGAAGATGGATTACCGCTTACATTGAATTGTCCGGTGGGTATAGTGTAAGTAATATCAATTTCTCAACAATTCTACTGGAGGATATGATGCCAATAGAACATCATCCAATTGAAATTGGAGATTATGACAACGATGGTTTTACGGATCAAATGGTCAAATTTGATCGGTCGGAATTAGAGGACTACCTTAACAACTCTATTGGATTTGTAAACCTTACAATAAGAGGAGAATTGAGAACGGGTGAATCATTTGAAGGTGGTGAGACCATTCGGACGATTCTACCATAACATTTTTTTAAAGTAAATTGATATGATTTCAGTTGATTAGCAATTTTTACACGTAAAAACGATTTTAGGCTGTTATACCGGATCTAATGGTACCTGCCATATTGGAGGTGATGGGATTTGGACCATATGAAACCAGTATCCCCTTCCTAATTCAAATTCTTCATTGTACGGATTCATATTATGCCATGTCTCTGTTTGAGCATCGAAATATTGTATTAAGTCGATGTCTTGAAGCCAATTTAAATTGTTTAAGGCATCAATTCCATTTCTATTTATATTGGAAGGATATCCCACCATATTCCAAGGACCTGCATCGCCGTACAACGGAACTGGCACATATCCTTGATCACCATAAATTTCTCTAAACTCTCTACCTTTAACCAATAAATTCACCTCCGAAATATCTGAGATTAAAATCCAAAATCCCATATGATGGTATAGGTATTGCAATTCCCCTCCTTTCCATCTACAATAATCCTTCCATGGATCTTCAGCGTCCGATGCATCAAAGTACTGCACCGCATCCCAATAGGGATGAATTGAACTTAATACTTCAAATATATATGGATCTTCTTGTACCAATGGTAGTGAAATAAGATTCCATCCTGCATAAAGTTTAACAGGTATAACATGTTGATATGTCGCAACAAGGGCAAATGGTTGATCTAACTCGGGGGTATCCTCATATGCATCTTCATTAATGTTCCATCCCATTACGGTTATTGTCCACTGGCCATTTGTTGGGTTCTCAATAAAAACATTTTGAACATTATTCACCGTATCAATTCGAAGATTAGAGTTGTATGGTTTAGACCACATATCCCCCCATAAATCCAAATTTCCCCAATAATAGTTATCATCTGGATCTTTTACCATCAACCCAAGATTATTAACAATCGCCTTGTCTGCAGATTCCTCTCCTGGTGGATCAGTCCAAACAAGTGAAATTTTTAACGGCCGATTGCTATCCACATATAAATTATAATCAAACCATTCACCCTCGCTTAGGGGTAAATCTTCATTAACAATGAAGTGATTATCACCAATTTCATATACTCTATCAACATCGATCATCCCCCAACCCTGTTGATGTCTCCAAGCTTGTGACCACCACGGTCCTGAGCAATCATATTGATATGCGTTCGCAATTAATAGAGCTTTAACAGTTGATGCGTGGGGATATTCCCCTGTTGGATTGTTATCAAAATGGTTTTCTCTATACATTTCGTAAACAAGACCTGCTCCACCAGCAATAACTGGAGTGGCAAGACTCGTCCCCCCAAATAACATGTCATCGGGAGACTTATACACATAATTTCCAGGTCTATAACCATCTTCCCAATCTCCGTCTACACTATCTGTTACATATCCGTAATCAAATGGTCCACAAAGATCCGGCTTAAATCTTCCATCTGCAGCGGGACCTTGGCTGGGGGTGTGTCCAGGTCCTCCGTTGTCATTCCAATTATCGTCGTACCTCTCAGTATTATCCCCGTGATAAACAGCGCCGACACCTATGACATTTTTTGCTACTGAGTCATGGGAACATGATTCCTTATAGACCCCATCATCACTATTCCCAGCAGCGTAAACCATAGTTATATCATAATCAAGAACACATTGATCATCCTCTTTAGAGTTGGAAGTATATTGGCTGTCCAAAGTTCCCTCACCCCAGCTGTTACTCTGAAACACACCACCCCAATCTGCTAATTGATCAATTGATCCAGTCCTAGTTACTATATCGGAACATGCGAATGCAGCAGTGGCAGAAGGAAGGATGCCCATTGCATCCGAATCTCCATCGCCATCAAGATTACCGTTAGAAAAAATTACTCCTGTTGTAGCAGTGCCGTGCCCATTTGTTTGATACCAAAATTCTAGGAATTCATCATTGTCATCCTGAGGAATATTATCATTAAATACTATATTATCAAGGTCGGGATGGTCATGATCTACTCCTATATCGCACACCTCACCAATGATGCCAGTCCCGCGGAAGCCATTTGAAAATAGGGTTGAGGCCCCTGTAAATTGTCTAATGTAGTTCATAAAGTATCTCTTCGCCTCATACTTATCAATCCATTTCACCTCTTTAATCGAGGCAATATCATAGATTCTAGAGGCGTCTATTTGGGTTCGGATAATATAATTATCGCTACCATTATAGGTTATATTTCCGCCTAATGCCTCGATTTCCGCAATCACTGTACCTAGGTTTGCTTGGCCACCTGTTTCCTCAACAACAACTACGTTTACTTCTATGATACCAGTATTATTCAATAGACCGCACTGAATTTTGTATGCAGGATGGTAATAATTTATCCATCGAACAAAAGGTAATTGTGCTACTTGATCTTTTATTTGAGGGGTTGCCCATATTATATAAGCATTATTTGGAATGTAACCACAAAATATGCCGCCTTCATCCTCTATACCATCCCACCATTCTTGGATCATAGGAGTCTTCATTTGGACAATATAATATGTATATGGTTCCGCATAATTGTCAGGTAAAGAGGGAACTTCCGGTTCTTCTATAAGAGGATCAAAATCGGCATATTTCAGCGTAATATTTTCATAGCTTCTATTAGGCTCCCTCCAATTCGCACCGTAATCTCTACTAATTGTATAATAGGTCAGTCCTTGAGGTGGTGATGATATTAGCATTGTTTCTTTCCATATTATAAACATCGTATCGGTAGGTAGATATATACCAAGGTCTAATAGCAATGATTCATTAGTAGTATTCGTAATTCTATTTGGCGGATTCCAGTCTTGTGGAAATTGGCCACCAATGTCGTTTGTGTAATAAAGTTCATAGTTACCTGTAGAATTATCTATAAAAGCTTTGTGGTAATTCCCAAGTGAGTCTTGTTCGATATCATAGTAAGGTAATTGGCCAGCCCCTATGACGTTCATAGACATCACACCTGCGATTACCATACCTAAGATTACAATTATAGACACAAATTTTTTACTTCTTCCTTCCTCTTTCATTTTCATATTACCATCCTCTATATATTATAGAGAGAGACCTTCTTAGAACGGCAGACTTGGTTTTGAAGGCTTAGTCGAATATCGAGAAGAATTAGAAACTCCAATCCTTCCTCGTCGCATGATTTATCATTTTTATTATTGAACCTTTCCTCAGGTCCTCCCTTAATGTAAAAACATAATAGTAAGTTATTTATTAAATTTTTCGGTCATGGTTAAATCGTGACAATCCGTCAACGATTAATCGTTAGTAGAATTAACCTTTTTCGTTTTAATTGCCAAATGATATAAAAATTCAAAAAACATTACTTCTTGATTCTTTCCTCGGCTAGCCTTAAGTGATCGCTTTCGATCTGTACCAGAGCCTGAAATATCTCCTTAATCCTGGGTTCTTTGGCCGCTTTAAAGAACTTGCTGTATTCTTTTATCGCTCTTTCCTCCCTGGCATGTGCATCCTTTAAATTCTCTTGATAGGAGGGGTAACATGCGATCTTATCCAAGGTCACGGTGGGTTTTTCAATTCCGAGAATCTTGGCGATCAAAGAAGCGTGCTCACTTTCGATTTTGGATAGGGCCCTGAACATCTGCTTGCCCTCCTTATCATTCGTCATCTCCGTTGCGCACTTGTAGAATCTGATGTTGTCCACCTCAAGTTGAAGTGCGGAATATAGGTTGTCCTTTGCCTCCTCTGAAAGACTCTCTATTACAGGCTCTTCCCAGTAACCTGCCATTACCATATATTTGGATGGGGCCCCGCAGAAAGGGCAGTTCGTTGGTACATCCTCCCCCAGATATGGATCACCACATATCTTGCATCTGAAAACTTTCATCGATGATACCCCGCTGATATTATTTTACTATAATGCGAATAGTGTCCCTATTTATATGTTTTATTACTCGGATAATTCGGTACTTTTCATCCTCCTTTGATATTTCCTAGGAATCATTTCCTGGGAGAGAAAGTCCCACAGGTTTCTTCCTCCTATTCTTCTTCTTCGTCCTCTTCCTCTTCTTCCTCTTCCTCTTCGTATTCCTCTTCATCTTCCCTGGGTTTTCTCCTCTTTAGCAACATGAAAATCACAATAAGGACTATCACCAGGAGTATTATGATCCCTGCCCAGAATCCAGGCTCCTCGAGTAGGCTTTTTTCCTTTTCCGGGCCGGGGTTGGACACTTGTATCTCCATACTCGCTTCCAGTGAATAATTCGTGCCGTCGAACGATCTTATATAAATCGTGTGCTTTCCGTTGGTTAGGTTGGTGGTGTTCAGATCGTAGCTCCATGAAGTCGTACCTGGGATCGTTATCCATTCATCATCGTCTACCCTAATCTCCACCCTTTCTACCGTACCGTCACTGTCATCGGCCTCTCCTGAGATCCTGAATATTCCAGATAAGGAAATCTCGGGTGTTGGCGTGGTTATTGTGCAGGTGGGAAGCTGATTTACGGTTATTACAGGAGCTGCCGGTGTTGCGTTCACCTCGAATGAAAATGGGCTTTCCCCAATACTGGTAATGGCGGTCACTTTATAGAAATAGGTTATATTGTTTGTGACGTCCGTATCATGGTAGGAAAGAACATTTCCAATCTCAGCTAGGAACGTTTCTTGATCCGATGTGGTGCTTCTGTAGATTTTGTAGTTCGTAACCTGTGAACCGCCGTCCGAAAAGGGAACCTTCCATGTCAGATCGATGTAAGAGTCACCTGCTGTCGCTTTGAGGTCTGTGGGTTCATCAGGCAGTCCGAAGGGAACATCACTTACCTCTTCGGAGAATGAGCTCTCCCCGATATCGTTTACTGCGGTAATAATATAATAATAAGTAAAGCCGTTGGTCACAGTGTTATCGGTGTAGAACAGGTCAGTTACAAACACCTCGAATAAGGTCTCCCCTCCGGATGTTTTACCCTTATAAATCTTATAATTGGTAATGGGCATACCGCCATCCGAGATGGGAGCTTTCCAAGTTATGTATATGTAAGTATCCCCTGCTGAGAGGGTCAAATCTCTCGGAGGCGACGGAGCTAAACCGGCCCTGACAGTGAAGTTCTGGGTTAGTAGTCCCTCTCCCACCCTGTTTACAGCTGAGATGTTGTAGGTGTAGGTCAAACCATTGATGACGTTGGTATCGTTGTACCACCTTCGACTTCCAGAGACGAAGTCGTACATTCCCGTGGTCCCGTTGCGATAGATATAGTAATCTGTGATGTTGGAGCCCCCGTCCGAGGCAGGAGCCGCCCATGTGAGATTAATGGAGCCATTTTCAGGTGTGGCTATGAAATCCCTTGGGATCGAGGGGAAAGTCATGGGCGTTATACTAACATTGGTTGAGTTCGGCCCCTCACCGACGCTGTTTAAGGCGGTAACGTTGTAGGTGTAATTCACACCGTTGGTCACGCCAGTATCGTTATACCATAGGAAAACGGCCGGAATCGGCTGATAGATTCCTGCTGTATCGTTTCGATAGAGGTAATATACGTTAATTATTGAGCTGCCGGTATGATCTGGAAGATCCCAGGTCAGGTTTATGTATGAATCTCCGAAAGTTGCACTCAAATTCTTTGGTGCAGAGGGCCTTGAAAGTGGCATTCCGCTTTTTTCAATGGACAATGTCCCTTCCCCTACACTGTTTACGGCAGCCACCTGATAATAATAAACGATACCGCCAGTCACGTTGGTATCGTTATAGTAATTGATGTTTCCGACCTGTAATAAGAATGTTGCATTACCTGGCTCCGTACCCCTGTATATCGTATAATTTGTGATGGGTGAACCGCCATCCGAAAGGGAAGCATTCCAGCTGATGTTAACATACGTTTCCCCGGTTTTGGCTGTTAAGTTCCAGGGTGCCGAGGGTGCCTTATGGGGATAGATGAAGACCGCATTTTCCACCATAGTGTAATTGAGTAACGGTATAGGTATTCCGTATCCTGAGTTGTAACCTAATAGATACCATGATTCCGGGGGCAGGGATGGATGCGGAGACCCTACCACCACATCATAATCATCATGTGAGACGTTATAAGGATCGTTGTAATCCCCGAAAGCTGCTATTGGATTTACCACATTCTTAATAGGATCGCTTATCGCTATTTTAGGTGGTCCAACAACGTTCACACCTGAAACTGTCACGATATGGCCCCATATTCTTTGACCCTCATCACTATAGAATCCAAGAAAGAGTATCACAACTTTGCACTCTTCAAATTCCGAGGTCACCTCCTCGAACAACGGCCATGACTCGTTGTACGCCGAGTAGTTGAGTTCCAAATTCCTGTCTATGAACAGTTGGTTGAGCCCTGCAACCATGTTGGAGGCGTTGGTGGCTCCTGTTTCATTGGTCTTGAACCTTCCGGCCAAATCCTCGATGAGCAATGGAACATTGTCTGGTAAATGATCGTCACCTGCGCCGAGATCTATTACCAGTGAAAAGTCATCATTGCCATCTCCTGGAGTTCCTGAATGGTTCGCGAACCTGGAGTCCAGCCACCATAATCCGTTGGCCGCGGCGGTTGGGCCGCAGTATGCGTATTCCCGGTTATCATCTGTCAACCAAGTGGAATCTAAGGTATGGTTTGCACCGGGCGCGATGGAGATGTTGTGAGCGCCAGGCATGGGGTCGATCAAGACGTCATCAGGGAGATGTGTGGAATCCAGTGCACCGTTGGGACCTGCGTTGATTGTCATCCAGTAAGGCTGTGCTTTCTGTCGTTGGTCGAAGTCAGGCATACCGCTTGGAGCGTAGTTCGAAAATGCGGTTTTGTTTCGCCAGCCTGGTGTCCAGCCGTCCCTTTTCATAAACGGCCAATTGTCCTGGTTCGAGCCACCCACAATCAGTCGAGGTTCATCAAAAAATCCGTCACAATCCGAGTCATAGGATGTCCAATCTGACCAAAAGTTGCCTCCCGTAGGATAGGTAAAATTCCAAAAGTTGGTGCCGTTATCGTACGCTTGGACCGTATTATCAATGAAGTTATTGTGGTAGAAAGTGTTGTATTTGGACGATGAGTCGATTTGGGTACCGTTCCCTGTATTTGAAGATATATTATTTTTTGATATTATATTGTACTCTGATGACAAGGTAATATTTATTCCATCGATATTGTCCCAAATATCATTACCGCTTATGTTATTGCTTGAAGCGGATTCAAGGTGGATGCCCACTGTATTGTTTGTGATATTATTGTTAATGATATGATTATCCGGTGCACTCTTGATATGGATACCCACCTCGTGGTCGGATATATTGTTGTTTTTTATGGTATTATCGTGTGAGCCCCCAGACCAAATCCGTAAATAACCCCCTGAGATGTTGTTGCCGATGAAATCGTTGTGGCTTGCTTGTGTAAGAAATACGGTATTTACATTATTATTTAATACATCATTGAGGTGCGACTCAGTAAGATAGATACCTATATAACTCATCGAATAGGCATCGTTTCCCGTTATATTATTATTATCAGATTGTATGAGAGCGATACAGTAGTGATCGTTTGTAACATTGTTATTGATGATCTCATTATTAAATGACTGGTAAAAATATATGGATTCCCATGAATTCCAGGTAACATTGTTATCTTTTATTAAATTGAAATCCGAGGTGTTGAGCCGGATGCCGTTCCGGTTGTTCGCTGAAATATTGTTGTTCGTGATATTATTGTGATCTGAGCCGTCAAGGCGAATACCATGCCAGTTATCTGAGATGTTGTTGTCTGTGATCGAGCAGTTATTTACATTGTCCAGTTTTATACCGGCGAAATTGATCCATTGCGCGCTGTTTATAACGGTAAAACCCGTGACATTCGTCCAATTAGCGGTAATCATGATCACATCCCCGCTTTGTCCGCCGTCTATTGTCGTGTTATCCTTGTTCATGCCAGTGAGGTTAATGGATCTGTTCACAAGAACATTTTCGTGGTATGTGCCGTTTAAGACATAGACAGTATCTCCTTCTACGGAGGCATTTATCCCATCCTGTACGGTTCTATAAGGATTGGCCAAGGTGCCCTGCCACGGTCCAATGGTATTATCGTCATCCACATAGATCGTATTTGCAGCGCTAACAATATCGGACTCGAAAGTGATGAATCCCAGGAATCCCGCGATAACCAGCAAAGTCACTGTTCCAATGGCATTGACTCTTTTTTTCATTGGCAATCCTCCTAGATAGAGAATGTGCCCTCCCCATTCTAATTTGGTCTTTTATAACTTTCGGTTGGATTATATTACCTACTGGAATAAGCCTGATTTTGGGTATCGAAAGCAATAAACTGATAATCAGTTCAGGTAGGAAAAAACGTTTTCTGGATGGACCTTCATCAATTCCCACAAAAACTATATTTAGCAATATCTATGCACCGAAAAGGCGGGAATAATGAAAGAAAATCTGGACGAGGCCCATTACATTGAAGAAAAATGGCAGAAGAAATGGAAAGAGGCCAAGATATTCGAAGCGGAGCCTGAGCAAGGCAAAAAGAAGTATTTTCTCAACTTTCCCTACCCGTATATGAACGGATACATGCACCTGGGTCATGCCTATACCTTGCTTCGGTTGGATGTGTTCGCCAGATATAAGCGCATGAAAGGATATAACGTGCTCTTTCCCTTTGCTTTCCATTGTACGGGCTCGCCCATCGTCTCGGCCGCGGACCGCATCAAGGAAAAGGACCCAAAACAAATCAAGATCATGGAGGACATGGGCATCCCTGAGGATTTGATTTCGAAATTCTCTGAACCCGTCTATTGGACAGAATATTTTCCAGATGAGTACGTAAAGGATGTGACCAGATTTGGATGCGGAATCGATTGGCGCAGGAGTTTCATCACAACATCCCTCAATCCACTTTACAATAAATTCATAGAATGGCAGTTCAGAAAGCTAAGGGCCAAGGACTTTGTAGTCCTTGGAGAGCATCCCGTGGTGTGGTGTCCGAAATGCAACTCACCTGTGGGGGATCATGCCAGGATCAAAGGAGAGGGTGAGACGCCCGCTGAGATGACACTGTTGAAATTCAAGTTCGAAGATGCGTACATCATCGCGGCCACCCTGAGACCGGAGACGGTATACGGTCAGACCAATTTGTGGGTTGACGTTGACCTAAGATATGTCAAGCTCAAGGTGGGGGATGAGATTTGGATCGTGAGCAAGGAGTGTGCCGATAAACTGAAAGAGCAGAATGAGGGGCTGGAGATCGTCGGGGAAATCTGGGGAGGTCAAATGATCGGAAAGACCTGTATCGCTCCGGGAATAGAGCGGGAAATTCCCATTCTGCCATCGGAATTCTGCGATCCCAACAAGGGCACGGGACTCGTTACCAGCGTTCCCTCGGATGCCCCCGACGACTGGATGGGTTTGTACGACCTTCATGATGAGGGACTGTGCAACCGCTTTGGATTGGACTGCGAAGAGATCAAAAAAATCAAACCCATACCAATAATCGATACCCCTGGGTGGGGAGATCTGCCTGCTGTCAAGATATGCGAGGACATGAAAATCGAAAGCCAGCATGACAGGGAGAAGCTGGAAGAGGCTAAAAAGATCATATACAAATCAGGTTTCTATACTGGGGTCATGAACAAGAACTGCGGGGAGTACGCTGGGATGAAGGTGGAAAAGGCCAAAGATTTGGTAAAAGAGAAGCTCATGGAAAGTGGCGATGCGGCCGCGATGTACGAGCTTTCAGGTGACGTCGTATGCAGATGCTTAACACCGAGCATCGTCAAGGTGGTTTCGAACCAATGGTTCATGGCCTATGGAAGCCAGGAGTGGAAGAAGGGGGCCCACTCTGCATTGGGTGGTTTAAAACTGTATCCCGAAAGCGTAAGAAAGCAGTTCGATTATGTGATAGACTGGCTCAACGATTGGGCCTGCACAA
>CP070739.1:1716727-1722689 GCA_020347705.1 Methanomassiliicoccales archaeon
AGGTAGTCGATATCATCTCCGGAGGTTCGCATCTCGTTTAGAATTCCGCATATCTTTTTACCATTGATAAGTACATCATTTGGCCATTTGATCCTGGCATTCAGATCGTACAACGCTTTGAGGGTTTTAGCAACAACTGAGCCGGCCATCAAGGTCAACTTCGTGGCTTCAGAGGGTCTGATGTTGGGCCTGAGTATTATCGAGAACCATAATCCCCCTTTCGGGGAAACCCAGGTCCTGTTGAGCCTGCCTATACCTTTCGTCTGGGTATTTGCCAGAATCACTGTCCCTTCTTCCACCCCTTCACTGCCCAATTTCCTGGCAACGGCATTGGTTGAGTCTACGGAGTCGTATCTAAGGACGGTTCTGCCGATAATATTCGTTTTTGAGTCCGGTTTTACCTGGATGGAAGCAGCCGAGTTTTTCTGGGGCTTTAGCGCCATGGCAAGTTTATCTGAATAAAAGGTATTAAATGTTGCTGAATCTTGTGGTTTCAAACACTAAGAAGAGCGTGCTCTTTCTAAACATTTTTATATACCACTAATGTATAATCCACCGAAAACATGCCAAAAGACTACTTCACAATGGATGATTTCGACCTGAAGGACAAGACGGTCTTACTTAGGGTGGATATCAACTCCCCTATAAACCCGTCCTCTGGTGAACTTCTAGATGATACTAGGCTTAGGCATCATACAAAAACCATCTCGGAGCTTTCAGAATCAAGAGTTGTTCTGCTGGCACACCAGAGCAGGCCGGGTAAAAAGGATTTCACAAACTTGCAGAAGCATGCCAAACGGCTCTCTAACAGGCTTGGTAAGAAAGTTTCCTACATCGACGATTTTTTTGGATCAAGAGCACAAAACACCATCAAGAAAATGCAAAAGGGGGAGGTTGTCCTGTTGGAGAATACCAGGTTCTATGCCGAGGAGCATGTCCTGAAAAATCGTGATTTTTCAATCCAGGCCGGATCTCATATGGTCTGCCATCTCTCAAAACTGGCGGATTATTTTATAAACGATGCGTTCGCAGCGGCACACAGGGCTCAACCCTCGATTATTGGATTCACGGAGGTCCTACCGTGTCTCTCGGGAAGGGTCATGGAGAAAGAGATCAGTATGCTCACACGGGCCTTGAAAAATACCAAAAGGCCCAGCATCGCGGTGCTCGGTGGAATCAAGGTATATGATACAATCGAGGTAATGAGGAACCTGCTGGAAAACGATATGGTCGATAAAGTGCTAACAACCGGTTTGGTGGCGAACATCTTTTTATTGGCCAGGGAATATAATCTCGGAAAACCGAACATCGCTTTTCTTGAAAGGGAGATGGGAAGCTATGACGAACTTACCGAACAGGCAAAGGGCCTGGACAGTAAATTCAGCGGCAGAATAGATATTCCCTCAGATCTCGTGTTAAACGACAACGGGAAAAGAAAAGCCATATTATTGGACGATTTACCCGCCGACTTACGGATATTCGATATCGGTTTGGATACTGCGGTTGAATACAGAAAACAGATATTGGCCGCGAAGAACCTCATCTTGAACGGCCCCGCGGGCGTTTTTGAAATCGAGGAATTTGCCGTTGGTACGACCATCATTTTTAACGCTATTGCAGAATCGCAGAGCTTTGGTGTGATAGGCGGGGGTGAGACGGTAGCTGCGGCAAGAAATCTGAACCTGGAAGGAAAGATCGACCACATCAGCACAGGCGGTGGAGCGTGCCTCAATTTTCTCGCAGGAAAAGGCATGCCTGCCATCGATGCCTTGAAGCACTCCAAGAAACTGTACGAAGATGGCCATTACGACTGAAATACTTAAAAATGGTCTGAAAAAGGACGAACAATTATATTTTTTCCTTGAGAAGTCTCGTTGCGATTGTGACACCGTGCTTCACTGAACTGAGTTTGGAGGGGGCGATCCTCTTTCTGTACTCGATGGGTATCTCGCCTATATTACATCCCATTTTGACGCATTTAGCGTACATTTCGGCTTCCACATCGAAATGTCTTGCCTCCAACTGGAGCTTACGGACCACATCACCTTTGAATCCCCACATGCCTGTGCACAGATCTGAGACCTTATGGCCGTTGGGAAATAATATATTCGCCGTCTGGGTTAGGATCTTATTGCCGAGGTAGTTCACACCGGTCATGGCGCCTGGCATGATATTCCCGTTCAACCTTGAACCGAGAACAACATCGTATTTTCCGGACTCGAGGAGATCTAACATCTCCAGAATATGATAGCCCGGGTAGGTATCATCGGAATCCATCATGAATAGATACTTACCTTTCGAAGCTTTAAATGCGGTCTTCAGGCCGAGCCCTTTACCTCTTCCTTCTTGCAAAATCAAGCGTGCACCTTTTGCCAAGGCTATTTTCTGGGTATTATCGGTGCTATGACCATCAACAACCATGATATCGATGTCATATCCCTTTTTCTTTATTTGTTCCACCGGTATTCCGTCGATCACCCTCCCTAAGGTCAACTCCTCATCTAATGCAGGTAAAAGTACGGAAATTTCGTTTTTAAACATGGTCCCAACCCGTCTGTCAATACATCTCATTATATTTAAATTTTAGGAATGTTCAAAGGCACCTTTTTGCATCCAAATTACGGATTTATAGGGCCTTTTTCACCTATTTCTTTTCTTTCGGCAGGAGATTCGGGATCCCCTCCTCTATGGGGTAGTCGACATGGCATTTTCCACATGTAAGTGAACCCTGTACGATCTCATTCGCTTCTTCCTTTCGTACAGAAAGGGCAAGGTCCCCTTTGCATGTCGGACAGCATATGATTTCCATTAGATTTCTTTTCATACGATCAACTGCGGCAATTATCTCCACCCATTTAAATTTTCCTCATGTTATCATGGATTTTTCCATCCAATACCCAGGTATGTTATACCTTCTTGGATCATTTGCATTGGGTCGTAAGTTCTCCTTCCATCGATTATAATGGGTGTTTTCATCAATTCCTTAAAATCCTGGGGCTTGAGTGCTTTAAATTCGTCCCAATCGCTCTGAATGACGCAAATATCGGCATCTCTCAGGGCATCCTTGGCCGAGGCAGCGTAAGTGATGGGTTTGTCCGTGAGCTCTTTGAAATTATCAATGGCCTTTGGATCGTATGCCACAACCTCCGCTCCCTTCTCGATGAGGGCCTCTGCGATGGGCAATGCCCTGGTAAACCGGACGTCATCTGTATCGGGTTTAAAGGAAAGTCCTAAAAGAGCGATGCGCTTGTTTTTCACCCCCTGCACCTTATTTTCGGCCAGCTCGATGATCCGCAGGGGTTGAGTTTCGTTGACCTCGAGAATCGCGTTCATTATTCTCGGTTGGTATCCTTTACTCTTCGCAACGGCCGTTATCGCGTTTACATCCTTTGGAAAACATGAGCCCCCGAATCCCACACCGGCGTTCAGGAAGGCCGGGTTTATTCTGAAATCCAAACCGACCCCCTTCATCATCTCGTAAACATCCACCCCGAAAAACTCGCAGATATTGGCCAGTTCGTTTGCGAAGGTGATCTTCGTGGCTAAAAGGCAATTCGCAGCGTATTTGATCATCTCCGCCGTTCTCAGGTCGCATTCGAATTTGGGGCAATCAAAGCCAGAATATACATTCATGACAGTATCGATGCTCCTTTGGTCATAACCTCCCACGACTATCCTGTCAGGGTATAGGCTGTCATGTAAAGCCGCTCCCTCCCTTAAAAACTCGGGATTCATGCACAGGCCAAAATCCTTTCCCACCTTCTTTTTGGATTTTTCCTCCAAAAGCGGGAGTATCAGCGAATCCGTGGTTGAGGGAATGATGGTACTTTTGGCCACCACCACATGGTATCTGTCCAAATCGGCAAGGGCTTCACCTATATCGCAAGCAGTTTTTTTCACATGACTCAGGTCTATTCCGCCGTCGGGAAGTGAGGGGGTGCCAACACATATGAATGTAATATCACCCTTTTTTACACATGATTTGTTGTCTGTTGAGCCGTGAAAAAGCCCGGAATCGACCCCCTCTTTGACGAGCTCATCCAATCCCGGTTCGTAGAAGGGTGTTATTCCCTTATTCAGGTTCTCGGCCTTTTCCGGGGTTCTGGTGGTGCAGGTGGTGTCAAAGCCGTGTTTCGCAAAGGCAGCGCCAGTGACAAGACCGACATAGCCCATTCCGATCATCGTAATTTTAATGTCCTTCAATTGAATCCCTGCCGTAAAATGCTTTCTTTATTATATATTTTTCCAGTAGGATAATATCCGCATAAAGAGCACCCACTCGGTGTGAGAAAATAGGCAGCTACAATCTAATAAATTGGGGACCGCGGCGCCTTCTTATCACAAAAAACCAGAGTAAAATTATACTTACAGCGATAATAATGACCACGAGGATAAGGGAAATCATGATAAAATCATCCGTTAACCAATAGGCGCCCTCATCTTCTCCGGAATCAACCTGAACCAATATGAATTCCTCTGCTGAATAAAGCTCTCCATCATACGCTCTGATATAAAGGACATGTTTTCCAGAGGCCATGTCCGAGGCATCCAGGGAATAATAGGCTGAAGACGAATCCGAGATTTTGAACCAATCGCCGTCATCTACCTTGATCTCTATCCTGTCGACGTAATCCTCTGGATCCTGGGCCTCGGCCTCGATGATTATCACATCAGAAACCACTTCCCCGTTTGCGGGACTTCCGAAGACGACCGTAGGAGCCAGGTTCGTTCTGATTTCCACAACCAACGTGGCAAAAACTTCCTCGGACCACACACCGTCTTCATCCTTGACCTTGAAGGTGATATCATGTGTTCCTAAGGAAAGATACGATATGCTCACGGAACTCTCGGTTCCTATTATCCCATCGATCGAGGATGTCCATCTGTAGGCATCTATGGTGTCATCATCTGTTCCGTGCCCATTCAGGGTAACGGTCTCACCTTCCACTGCTGGATTGGGAGATATGGAGTCGATGATCGCAACCGGTATACTATTTACATAGAGTTTTCTTTGGACCGCCCTTGACCACTCATCATTGTCATCCATTACCATAAAGGAGATGGTATGATCCCCTATGGAAAGCTTGGTTGTGAATTCGGGCTCATCGCTGAGATCACCGTCTATACTGGAGGTCCACTGATATTTCTTGATAAAACCGTCATCGGTGCCTTCGCCCTCAAACAGGATGAACTGGTCCTCATCGGGTGACTCGGGGGAAAGCCCTGTAATCTTGGCTGTGGGGGCATCATGTATCTTGACTTCGTAATACACTTCCTCGGACCAAATCTGATCCACATCCATGACCATAAAGCCGATGGTATGAACACCTTTGGACAGTCCGAACCAGGTGAATGAATCTAGATTGCTCAAATAACCGTCCCTGTCCGAACTCCATTGATAATCGGCTATCCCGACATCATCCTCACCATATCCGTCGAAATAAACGCTTTTTCCACTCAATGCCGTCTTCGGGGAAATGGATTTGATGAAGGCCTCGGGTATTTTATTGATCCTGATGGTCCATTGTACCCCGTCGGACCAGGTATTATCGTTATCTCTCACCTTAAAGGTAATGACATGCTCTCCCAAAGAAAGTGAAGAAGTTTCAAATGAATCACTTGCGTTCAGGAAGCCATCCCTATCCGAGCTCCAGTTGTAAGCGGTTATGTAGCCATCATCGTTTCCATAACCGTAAAACCCGACGATATCTCCTCCATTTGCGAGATGGGGAGAGATGGGGTCGATGATGGCCGTGGGAATTTGGTTGATTCTTAGAAGGATAAAATCTTCCAGTGACCAGACACCGTCATCGTCCTGAACCCTGAGGTAAATCTCATGTTGCCCAATGGATAACGCGGCGGAGTTAAAAGAGGAGAAATCGGATAAAAAGCCGTCTATTGTTGAGCGCCAATTGTAGGCAATGATATTACCATCATCGCTTCCATGCCCGGCAAAGACCAC
>CP070739.1:1722789-1735159 GCA_020347705.1 Methanomassiliicoccales archaeon
ACTACCTGAGCAAGAGGCAGTGACTTTAGGCACTGTTTTTGCCACAGCAGGCCTTGTTTTTGTCTCCTTTGCTGGGACAACCAAGATAACTGAATTGGCCGGGGAGGTCAAAAATCCTGGGCGAAATCTCCCCCTGGGAATGTTCTTATCCTGGGGAGTGGTAACCATGCTATACATCCTTGTTATATTTGTAACGATAGGTGTGCTGGATCCTGCCCAGTTACAGGCCACTGCTGATATGCCGGAAAAGCTTTCACCCATCACTTCTGGCGGGGAAGTCACCATGGGCCTTTTCGGGTTGATTATCATGAGTTTCGCTGCTCTACTGGCATATGTATCCACGGCAAACGCAGGCATACTGGCAGCATCAAGGGACCCCATGGCAATGGGAAAAGACGATCTTCTGCCTAGGGCCTTTGGCAAGGTATCGAAACATGGAACTCCATGGGTCGCCATTCTTTTCACATCGGGCTTTATGATCGCTGTGGTCTTATTTTTAGACCTTGAGGATTTCGTAAAAACAGCATCTACTCTGAAGCTTATTCTATTCATTCTGGCCAATCTAGCCCTTATTTTCATGCGGGAATCCAATATCAGGCATTATAGACCTAAATATAAGGCTCCGTTTTACCCGTATATGCAGATATTCGGAATAATCGGATACGGATTCCTCATCATTCAGATGGGAAGCATTCCACTTCTTATTGCCGGTATATTCATATTGTGCGGTCTGGGATGGTATTTTATATACGCCCACGGCAAGATAAAACGAGAATATGCTCTTTTACATGTGGTTGAGAGGGTCATGGGCGAAAAAACCACTGACCATCTGCTCGACGAGGAACTAAGAGAGATTTTAATCGAGCGGGACGACATCACGGAAGCGAGGTTCCAAAAGAAGCTCATGGATCCGGTGGTCCTGGACCTCGATTATTTTGTACCACCCCAGGAATTTGCGGAAAAGGTGGCAGAGCCCCTTTCAAAGCGATTGAATGTGGAAAGGGATGAAATCTTCTCGTGGCTGTTTCATAGGGAAAGGGATTCCAATATCATCGTGAGAAAAGGATTTGCCGTAATTTCGTTCCACATAAAAGGACGGAAAAAATTCGAAATCGCATTGGTGAGAACGAAAAGGGGGGCGCTTTTCATGGAGGGAGTCGCTCCTGTTAACGCCGCGTTTATCGTGGTTTCCTCCGCAGACGAGCAGAACTTCTATCTTCACTCACTTATGTGGCTGGTTCAAATAGCCGAGATCACCGACTTTGAAAATGAATGGTTAAAGGCCAAAAACTCCGACGAAATACGGGATATAGTGGTTTCCTCATGGAAAAATCGTATAGCAGGAGAATTCGATCCAAAAGCAGTGGAAATCATAGAGGAATGATCTGGAGGGCCAATTTAAGAAAGTGCAATGGGAATGCACAAGAAGGTGAAAGTGAGAAAAATGCCGGATAAAAGACAAAGAAGAGTGACTAAGGATGGTTTGATATACAAGGCATCCCAGCAAAAAAAGACAAAGCATGTTCTGGATGAGAAACTGAAAGAAGAGAACATGTGGGTTCATTACGTTCTTCAAAGCCTACTTGCTACATTCAGCATTTTCATTGTACTCGTTGCCTTGATCAACACCCCTGTAATCGTTGCGGCCTTGGGTTCCACGGCCTTCATAGTATTCGCCATGCCCAAGAATATTACGGCCCAGCCGCGTAATGTTTTGGGTGGCCATGTTGTGGGAATTATTTCGGGAAGTGCTTGTGTATCTATGCTTCTACTACTTGGAAACGACTCAGATTTCCTGTTGATTCTAGCTGCGTCCATCTCTGTGGGTTTGTCCATTTTTATTATGGTTGTTACAGATACTGAGCATCCTCCGGCGGGAAGTACTGCTTTAGGACTTGTTATACACGCCGCAACCCCATGGGATTTAATCACTTATGCGGGCTTTATTTTATTTTCCGCTTTTATTATCACCTCTGTAAAGCATGTCCTAAACCCGAGATTAAGGGACCTGGTATGATGACCACAGAAATAATGATCATCGGCTGCACTGGAAAAGTGGATTCAGTTGATGATTTTATTAAGAAAGCCCGAAAGTTCCTGGCAAAAGATGATACTTTGCTCCAGTTCATGGATGCTGATAAGGTACTTGGCAGGGAGCATGTTTTTTCGGCATGGGATCATGCAAAGAGGGCTTTCGAAAGAGAAAGTAATGTATCCTCGACAATGGCCATGGAGGTACTGATATACACTTCTGGAGAAACGCATATTGCTAATGCCTTGAAAAAGATAGGGATAAAGGACGGATGCGAGAGGCTCGCGGTAATTTCAGACGGGGATTTGGACATCGACGAATTGCTTGGATATCTGAACCTTAAAAGGGATGACGAGGTACTAATTTGCACGGAATCGAAGCTCAGGGAATTTGGAATAGGTGAAAACGAGATTTCTGCGGTTGATAAAGACAAGATAGATGATCTGATTCTGGAGAAGGTGGCCATGGTGGATGTTAAAAAATGAGTTTTATTTTCCCCCCAATTCCTCCCCCTGCTCCTCCATTACCTTGGAAAGTGGCTGATGCCTTTCGATCCACATCCTGATGAAATCCACCTTGAACTGATAATGAACCGCGCCGTTTGAGACCCTTTCAAGGATGTCCCTTGCGGTTAAGGACTTAAGGGCCGATGAAATCTTTCTCTTTGAAACCTTGAGGTTGTTCTTCCCGTATTCATCGAGTATATCGGCCATGGTGATTATGTTCTTTTTTCTGAGAAGATCCGCCAAAAGGGCCAGTAACATCCTTTCATCAGATGAGGAGAGCGTCCAAATGTAGTCGAAATGTGGCTTGGCCTTCTCTATGACATTCACCAGCTCCTCGTTCACATCCTGCACAGTGATGTAGTTACGTTTTTCTGTGTTATGCCTGTTCACCAAAAAGCGGCATAAGAGCTGGACGAAGTACGGATGACAGGCCGTAGCCCTGATGATCTTTTCCTGGGCCAAATCATCGTACAGCATATAGTAGCCATCCACAGGATATGTGATCAATTTTCTAGTTTCACTTTCCTTTAAAAATCCGATTCTGCAGTACAATGCGATATTGAACATCACATCCCAATAATCCTGCATCATCTCCTCCAGCCTGTGGACACCTGCAAAAATGAATACCAATTTATCCTCATGCTGCATCAGATTTCTTATATAACTGAATATCATTGGATCCATTATCCCGTTTTTCACGGCGTGCTCCAGGGATTCGAATTCATCGAAAAGAATTACCAGGTATCTATCACCCAAAGCTTCCCCTAGATCCTCGAGGAACTGATCCTTGAACACGTACCATGGGTCCTCTAAAAAGGCCTTCTTAGACGGTGAGGACACCTTGATTTTTTGCTTCTCGCAGGTGCTCGAGATGCGTTTTGCCATCTTATAAAGGAAGTAATCCAATGTTGAACCCCCGAACTCCTGCCCGTCCAAGAAAGCACAGATATACTCGGAGCCGAGCATATCGGGTATCTGGTATAAAATCGATGTCTTGCCTGTTCTTCTCTCACCCTGAAGAATTAGCACGTTCTTCTGGGAGATACTGCTTATATTGTTTCTTATGAACTGGAAGACATCATCCCTGCCGAAGAACATCTCTTTGGAATTCGGTTTTATGGGGCCCCCCGTAATGTACGGGTTGGGTATGTACCTGAAATCCCTTGGAATATCGATAAAGCTCACCCTATCTGCGAAATCCATGGATTTTCCCATCATCTCGAAATCATCGTATGATATCCTGAATCTCACCCTGAAGTCCCTCTTTTTGGTGGGTTTGATCCGAAATTCCACGGCATCTTTTCTATTATGGCCCAGCATTCCGATCTGTCCGGTTTTATCGATGATCTTGTAGGATGGGGAGGGCATAAGCCGAACCATCAGGTTCTCTGCCAGGCTCTCTCCTGTATTTTCGATGCCCAAAAGAAGTGTAAGAGTGTCCAGGGGCAGCACCTTCTTGGTTCTGAGAACGATCTTCAGATTCGCACTTCCCTTCAAGGCATCCATGGCAGAAGACAAAACGACCCGCCAATTATGGAGCACTTGGTTCAATATGTCCATTTCCAGGTATTTTTCCTCGGGTAGGTTTTCAAAGCCGGTATCGATTGAGCTGAGCATTTTTCCCATGTAGATATGCTTGTCGCTTAGTCCTTCGATTTGTTTGTACCTCAGTGCCATCTCGGGCACCATCTCCAGCACTTCGAAATTGCTCGAACCTTGGGAATCAACGGATGCATATATCGTCTTTATAGGCTCTGAATCGAACTTTACAAGGGCTATATCATTGATATTCCTGGCCCTAATCCCATGAAGGAACGTTTTGAATACCTTTTCAACCTCATGGCTGTGTTTTAGCGTACTTATCCTCCCAAGAACCTCTAGAGCTTCGATCAATTTGGATTCTAGATTGGATTCTCCGGGTACCTCAGTCAATTCGGCCCAGAGCGCGCATACCTCGCTGATTTCCTCGTTCTTGGCAAATTTGGAAATCAACCTCAAAATCTCAGGGTCGACTCCATCCTTTTGTAAAATCCTCATCCTTACAAAGAACGAATCTGGTTCCGAATCGAATACCTTCTCCATGCCTTTTGCCGCCTTTTCCCTCACAGAGGGAGATTCATCTCCTACGAGCTTTCTCAGGTGTAAAAACGCCTCTTTCGCTTCCTGTTGGGCGATGTAGCCGGCCACTTCCGCGGTATTTTCTCGAACGCCTTCATCGATATCCTGGATGAGATTCGGCATGAGTTCCAATATCTCATCAGTCTTAACTTTCGCAACAATCCTCAACGATTTTGTAGCTTCTCTTTTTACGATGTTCTCCCTGTCATCCAGGAGTTTTAAAAGGGATGGAAAAGCATCCGCGGCCAGATTGCCTTTCATATTTCCTATGGCCAGGGCCAAATCCCTTCTCACATACTCGTCCCTGTCATCAACGAGTTTTTCCATGAGCTTGAGGGCCTCTTTTGGTGATGAATCTGCAATCTTCGCCGTGGCGAAGGCCGCAACACCTCTCAGATAATAGTCTTCATCTTTTACGATCCTCTTTATCAGAGGTTTAATCTCCCCTTCCATCCCCTCGGGAACGGCCAAAACCGCCTCGGCGGCCCCTCTTCGAACATCGGCCTTGTCATCGTCCAAAAGCTCCTGAATGCGGGAAAAGGCCTGATTTTTATTGGAGGTGAGAAAGGCCAAGGCCTGAACCGCATTGGTGCGGACGTATCTGTCGTTATCCTCAATGGCCATGTCGATCATTTTCATGGCCTCATCAGGCCTGTACTTCGATATACTGGTCAATCCTTTGGAGAATCCCCGACGGAGGTAAACATCCTCATGATCAATAAAATTTTTATAAATCGAAAACGCTGAATCGTTGGCCCCAGCTGCTTCCCCGATGGCGGATGCGGCCCACAGACGTATGAAGTTGTTGTCATATTTCAAAAGCGGTTTCAGTTCCGATAATACTTGCTTCTTTTCCCTGGCCAGAATACCCATGGAAAGGATCGCAGGTTGGAGAATGAGTTCCTCGTTGCTTTCGAGAAGCCCTTTAAGGGCCCCTAGGGCCACATCATTTTCCTGCGCGACATTACAAAGGGCCAAAACCGCTTCTTCCACGATCTCCTTTCGCGCAGTTGCTGTTAATTGGGTTATATGATCTATCCCCCTATGATCGTATTTTGCATACTCCCTTAGGGCACGTATCCCCCTTTTATTGAGCCAAAGATAGTCGTCCTCGATGAGGTTGTTCAAGTAATCATGGGCCTTGTCATTTGCGAAGGCAAACCTCCCCAGGGCAATGGATGCAGAATTCCACACCTCCTCGTCCTCATCTTTGATCAGGCGCTTTAAAAGGCTAAAATGACCCAAATTGAAGTGTTTTTCCTCCCCCATCCAAAGAGCAGCTCTCTTCCTCTCAGCAGAATCACTGCTTACCACCATATCCTCAAGGGATTTAAGATGTTCTGCGGACTCATTTTTCGGGTGGGAGGCCCCGGTATTTTTTTCATCGTATGATTTTATTTTTGATGTGTCGGCCATATCACCACTTGCGGAAGTTAATAGAATCCTTTAAATCACTATTTTTGCACACAACAAGCGATTTCAACCTTAAATATTTTTCAATAACCGAAAGTTATATATCATATGTGTTTGAAAAAAACGACTTCTTCCAAGAATCTCATTATTGTAGCATCAGAATATAACTAAATTTTTTGTTGTATCAATATAAAATAGGGCATATTTTTGAAAAAATTCCTAAGGTTTATATATTCGAACCAACATATTAGTAGAGTTCAGTTGAGGCATAATTATTGCCTTAATATGAATACAAGGCGTTGGAGGTCTAGAGAACATGAAAGAGAGGGGGCAATCCCACGGGAATGCACCAGGCGGTGGATGCGAAGGTTCAAGAAAAACCGCCATTTTATTGGCTGTGGGGCTGCTGACACTGCTTTTCGTATCAGCGCAGGCACTAGCAGGCGGCGGAGCAGGCAGCGGTGGAGATATCGCAACCGTGGATGGCGGTGGCGCTGGCAGCGGTTATGATGGTGGAGGAGCAGGCAGCGGTGGAGATATCCCAACCGTAGACGGTGGCGGAGCAGGTAGCGGTTACGAAGGCGGTGGGGCAGGCAGCGGATAGGTTGTAGAATCCCGAAGATATGCTCCATTTGTACATGGACTGAAAAAATTCAGTTGAAATCCGAAAGGATCCTCCAAAAGTAGTAGTCTAGACTCTATTCGTCGATTTTTTCTGTTCTCCATCGGACCGTGTAGGTATACCCAATTTTTCCATACTTGATGGCCCATACGATACAGGCTTTACCTTCTTCTGTGGTTATAACAGGCCTGTTATCCTTGGGCAAATCCAAAATGATTCCTCCACTGGTCTTTATGTTGGATCCATCGATGTCTTTAATTCTTACTTCGCTTGGAAATTTGATTTTTATCAGGATGTCCTTGCTATCATGTCTACTTGTATAGCTATAATAATCCTCTCCTATCGCTCTGTACGTTTTAGGCTGCAGATATCTTGCCTCAAATCCAAACTCCTCATCCTTTTCTATGGGGTATTTAAAAGGAATTTTGATCCATTTATATTTTGGATCGTCGATGATAACCTCTGGTGTGAGCTCTTCTCCTGTATTCAAATCGTTGATCATAAGGCCCATGTCTTCAAGTCCTGTTGGTTTGTCCGAAAAAAGAGAAATCAGTTTCTCGCGAACTCTCCCATATTTTACCCTTGCCTTCAATGTTTGAATGACATGTCCATTATTTTCATCATCAATCTCTATGATCGAAGACCAGTGTTCTAAAATCAGGTCATCCACAGAAACGGATTCGTTTTCCTTCTTCTGTCCATCGATAGAGTTATCTGATATATCCATAATCCTCGTTCTCCAGATATACATTGTTGCTCATGTTATTTAATTGTTTTTTATCCGACCAGACCCACCTATCGGATTTCATGGCACAATGCCGTTTTTTTCCCATTTCATTACACCTACCATCCTCCAACCCCGTCATCCAAAGAAAGGAATGTCCCTTATGAACTTCTCGAATGCCTGTGAGAATATCCTATAATTACCGTCCTTTTTTTCCACTAAATAGCTCTGCTCTAGCTCCTCCAAAATACCTTCATAATCCGAACCAGGCCGTTTACCTGAGGCCAACCACCACAGACAGGTCTGCTGTTTTTTATTCACCTGGCTCCAGAAATAAGCGAAATGTTTTTTGTGGCGGCTCAAAAATATCTCAAGGTGTTTTTCTTCCTCACTTGGTTTTATTTTTTCCCCCGTCACTACCAAATCAAAGAAATAATCACAGCACAGTTGAGCCAGAAAGGGATGCCCCCCGCTCCATTCCTCTATCAGGGTCCTAATCTTATTGGAGAACACCGCACCATTTTCTATTGCAAGGTCGAAGAACTCCCCAATTTCCTCACTATCCATGGGCCCTAATTTGAAATCCTCGAAATATCTGAAGAAAGGTGAAGTTTTTATTTCCTCATCGAAAGTGAGGGTGTATATGCTCTTTTTGGATGCTGTAACGAATGCGACCTGGAAGGTGGGATTGCCGGATAGTGCTCTGAGCTGACCATAGAAACTGAAATCAAAATTCGGATTATTCGCAATGGATTCGAACTCGTCAAAGAGGTACACCACCTTATAATCCCTTTCAGAAAGAAGGCCTATTAGAGTTTCCAGATCACTTATCTCGAACAATGATCTACCGATTTTTTTATTGACATTGTCCGTTTCCTTGGTGATCTTTTTAATCTCTTCCTCTTTTAATGGACCGTTGAAGTTAATCTGCGATACCGTCTTGGAAAACATCTCATAGTAGAAGTCTTTTGTCTGTGTATTTTCTCCGAACCGCTGGAGGTCGTAGTAAACGAAAATATATTTTTTTGGGTCCAAATGGTATTTTTTTACAACCTCATTATGGGAAATGAAATGTAGAAGGGATGTTTTTCCAATAGCCCTTGGGCCAATGATTGAACAGTCCTCAGTGTGTCTCAGTCTATCGAAAATATGAGAAATGACATCGTATCTTCCCATGAAGTGTCCTATGTCTTTTATGGGACCCCTGTGAAAAAATGGATTGCTCGGGATTTGCCTTCTGTGTTGCTCCCTCCTTGTTCCCCTGACGAAGCCGCTTATGAGAGGTTTTATTTCTTCAGCTCTTTCTGGGTTGATGGAAAAAATGGGCTTCTTGTTCCGTTTTTGAGCCTTTAAAAGCACCTCTTTTTTCACAAGAATCTCGAATGCCTGTTTGTATCTGTCTCTTTCGGGTTTAGGCATAGATTCAACCAGATTTTTTTTATCCAGGTTCCCTGTTAGCTGTGCCATATATAGGATATGTCCCATCTGATGGGAAAAATTGTAGGAGTTATTATCATCCCTTTTCCCTTTCGCACGTTTTTTTGCTGTCATTGATATCCTCGATTTACTTGAGTATAAGCCCCAATACAGCCATATGGTGTATTATTTACATCGTTTAAATCATTTACTGTCATTTTTACAGTAATAATTTACAGTTTTTTTGCTATTACTGTATTTTCTGCATCTATTTTCCATTAAAAGATTGGGGCAATACGAATTTCCCTTCCCATTCCTTAGTCACCGAAAGACCTATGAACGCCCATATTATACAGGGAACCGGAGTAAGAAAATGTTCAAAGATATCATCGGTGATTCACCTGAATCAAGAATCCTCGACTTTCTGCTTCTGCATCCTCACACCGGCCATACCCTTGCGAAGATTATAGAGGGAACGGATCTGAACTTCAGAACGGCGCAAAAAAGATTGGAGAGCCTCGTGAGCGCTGGCGCGGTGGAGGTTGTGCACGAGGATAAAAGGTCCAGATACTATGTTATCAACATGGAACGTCTTGTTGGAGAATTCGAAAAAATTGCAGATTTATGGAGAAAGTTTTAATCTTTACTGATTTTTTTACAGTATAAAAGTAAGTTTTATGTAGTAAAATTGAGCTGATTATTGTTCATCTAAAAAAAGTTCGCCCCGTCCAAATTTAGAATGTATTTTTTACATATCTAAACTGTAGATTTTACAGTTAAATTCGGAAAACTTTATATAATGTGAAATATTATCTCAGGATAAAGAGAACCTTGGCACACGATGATTTCGTAGAAACTACGAATGAGTTGCGGATTACACCTTGACAAAAAGTTCGAAAAGGGAGGAGCAAAAGATGAAGAGGAGATGGTGTGATAGAGAGGGTATTTTCGAATGTGACAATAGACTTTGGTGGTTGAATAGGAACATGGATTATGAGGAAAAAAGCAGCACACCAATGGCGATTGCACTGAAAAATGGGGATATCTCCAAGGTTATTGATGTCAAGCTTGGTGGGCTATCAGGACTTAGTAGAAGGAGGGGGATATTTTGAAAACCGTATCCACTATAAGCGGAATCCCATCCTCACCTGACGCCAAGGAAGATGAAATGACATATAACCCCATAAAGATCTCCAATCTGATCAGCGACAAGTATGTTTCAAAGATACTCATGAGCACCTATAAAAAACCGAAATCCGTTCAGAGTATCAGCGCCACCTATAATATTCCCATCGCGGTATGTTATAGAAAGGTGCGCCAATTGGAAGACCTCGGATTTCTGAGATGCACCGGAACCAGGCTCAACGGGAACGGCAAGAGAATCAAACTCTTTCAGTCACAGATAGTGAACGCTCATTTTTTCCTTGAAAAGGGTAAATTCAGGGCCAGAGTACAGTTGTCCTCTGGAATAGTGGATGATTTCGGCGGCAGCTGGTCATTGGCCGACGAAGATATATATTAACTCATCCACATCCATTTATATATATGTCTTTTGAGGGGGTTTTTCAGCGAGCGCGCTGTTCTCTCAGTTTTCAACAATAGAGACATACAATTCATCGACCAAGCGGGCGATATCCTCGGGACTCAGGGATTCGACCCTATTATCCATAAACGGAAGATTTTGGAGGATACTTATCACAGCCGATTTACTATAGTTACCACGATTTTTCATTTCTTTTGCCACAAAGCTCATCAAGGGATTTTTTATCTTCTTTCTCCTCTGATTAAAAAGCACCTCCACCACATTGAAGAACATCTTTTCGCTTTTAACATAGAACGGGGAGGGTCTTGGTATCAGTTCGATGATTGCGCCATCAACCTCAGGAACCGGAGAAAAAGCCTCCTTTGGGACCGCTTCCAATATCCTACAATCCGCCTTGTAGTAAACATTCACGGAGAGCCGGGAGTATCCTGAATCCCCTGCCTTGGCAACCATGCGCTCTGCGAATTCTTTCTGGTACATTAAAATAGCCCTTTCGAATTTGCTATCAAGGAGCTTGAAGGTCACGGGCGAGGAAATCTGATATGGGAGGTTGGAGACGACCACATCGAACCTTGGAATAGCGATTTTCATCACATCTGCGTTTATTAGCTCCACATTTTTTGGGATCCTCTCTTTCAGATAGGAAAATAATCTCGGGTCCTTCTCGATTGCTATGACCTGTTTCGCCTTATTTGCGAGTTTGAAGGTCAGGGCACCAAGGCCTGGGCCGATTTCTAGGACGGTTTCATGGCCTTTTAATCCTGCATAATCGATCTGTCTTTTTATTATCTGCTCGTCCTTGAGGATGTACTGACCTTTTCGCTTGTCCAGTTTGATGTTATTTTCTACCTTTTTTTCAGCCATAATCAATTCATTTAGTCTATGAATTTTAATGGATATGTCTATTTCGGTATAGGTAAGGAAATTTTAAAGCCCGTAAAAAAGGGGGATTATTAACCTCCGAGACTTCCTCCTCTTAGCTACTTAAGATCAGGGTGGGAGTCCTGAGGTTTAAGATATAATTATTTTATAGCGTAACCGAAGGATAAAGTGGTCTATGAATAGATAAAGGTGGAATTGAAATAGACCACGACAGAGGGGGAAGGGGGAGGGATTGACCTATCACCCACAAAAAAAGAATAGAAAATCAGACGATAGGCGAAAGCTTTGCCTTTGGATACCCGTTATTTGCGGCTATTTCCAGGGCGAAAAGCTCGGTGTGGGGCTTCTCGCAGTAAACCACGGTGGTTCCGCCGATATTCTCCAATTTGATATGTGTTTCCGTGATGTCCGCAAGACGTTGTGTGGATTGCGTGGACGGTGTAGTGACGCCTACGAAGACATCCCCCATGCTCCTTATGAAAGTGAGCACATCGGACATTTCCTCCACGATGTTTTGGCTGCCGTATATGGCCTCTATTGTGTCAAATCCCAGGAGGAGCAGCACCGGTGACTCGGATTTCGAAAGCTCGTATTTTGCGGTCCTCCATTCCAGATCACGGCTCACATCTTTACCTTCAATTGACCGGAACAGGCCCTCTGCACCACCTTCACCGTACTTCTCGTAAACACGCACGTTGTCCTCCAACGCATGCTCCTTTAAATGGCGGCTTAGGGTATCCTTTACGGTCTTGCTCGTTGCCTTTTTCGTTGGAACCCACACCACACCACGGTTCATGGACGCGAAATTGTAAACCAGTGAATTTTCGAGAATATCGGTATGATGGGTTTGGATGTTGTCCCCAATTTCGATCATGTTCAGACTGCCCTTTTTAAGGCCGCCACCCAGCAACTGATCGAGTTCCTTACATCCTGTTGATACCATGAACTCGTTGGGATCTGAAAGAGGATTCCATTGACCTGAATTACCAGAGTCACTAAACCACTGAGGACCGAAAATCCTCAACCTTCCACCCAGGAGGGTGTACAGATATTTCGAATGGGCTATCTCACAGCCTCTCAACTTTTGAATATCCATCATCCGGATCCTTCTGCC
>CP070739.1:1735259-1741164 GCA_020347705.1 Methanomassiliicoccales archaeon
CGTTGATAAAGGGTTCGAAATACTTCGCGTGGATGGGCGTATGTCATCTGGGCTGGTCAACCCCCATAAGGGAGAATGCCCAAGCGTTTGTGGACAACTTGGCGGAGTTGAGAGCCAAAGAGATTCTTTTCATTCACGCTGATGACTATGCCATGCTCACAGAGGTTGTGAAGGGTTATGGCATCGAAGTCCCTTTTAGGCCCATCAGTATCATTGAGTACCTGCGTGACTATCTGAAGGAGAACCAGAGCAGCATCACAAGACTGAATAAAAGGATTGCATACCAGAGAAATTGTGCCGATAGATGTGCGCCTGTTGACGATTCTATATTGGGTGAGCTTTTTGAGTTAATTGGTGTAGAGAGAGTAAACAGGAAGCATGATCGCGAAGGGGGTCTTTGTTGTGGTGCCCTTTTTGTAAAGAGCAAAGCCAAGCAGGTAAGTAAAATCCAGGACATGAACCTGAACGATGCAAAGGATCACGGGGCAGAGGCAATGGTATTCTTATGTCCAGTCTGCCTCTATGCTTTAGGTAAGGGTACCGAGGAAAGGGGCATGGCACCTATTTTCATTACTGACATATGCAAGATGGCCTTGGGCGAAAAACCATTTCCAAGCTAGTGCCCGCGGCTTTGAAGACCCGACCTGCATTATCCATCAAATGGTATCTACTGTTGTAACAACTCACGTAAGAGGGCCTCTGCATGTTCACTATCCCATTGCCTTGCTCCAGAAACCTTCGCGACGGCTTGGCCACCCTTATGTTTCCACTTCATCCTGAAGCCACCCCTTTACCTGATTTCAATAGTTCCCCACCCTGGTGTAAAAGGAGAAGCAGCCCATGAAAAAGATAGCCTATGATGGCATTGATTACCACATTTGATTTTCTATCTATCGCTGTTCTCTTTTTTTCTTATCCCGTTTCCCTCAGATAATTGATCAGGAAACAGACAGAAATGTGGTTCAATCAGTGAAACAGGTTACGGGATGTGGAATCTAGGTCATGAAATGAGTGCAACATTACGCAAAAGAGCCGTAAGGGAGCTTGCAAATCACTAGGCAAATTATTCTTGACACGTGGGAATATTATGATATCTTACCAACCGATCGGTCAGCGTCCTGGCTAGAATTGGTGATCGAACTCTCCTCAACCACAGCTGGCAAGGTTCGAGTAGAGGTTTGATTCTGATTTACGACAGTATGGCAGAATGCCCCGCCCTTCAGAGTGGAAAGTTTCACTCTGGGTTATGAACTTCTCTTTTATGCAAAATCGAATGTTATCCATAGTTAGGGTTCAATGATATATTAAGAATTTGATTAGTACGAAAGGAGGGTGCAATGAGTGAAAAAGAGATTCCCCAGTCCATGATTGATATGCTTGGATACACTGAGGATGATGTCAAAGGTTTAACTCGGAAGCAGCGGGAGTTACTCTGTGTTGGAGAAGACCTTTACAATTACAAAATGGTTGCTGAAGTAGTAAAGGCATCAAATTGTGGTTATCAGCCAAAGATCGGCGACCGTTATGTATTTGCAGGAGGTGGAACTATTATTCCAGAGGAATGCACCTGGCCCATCTGCGTCTATGCCTTGGCCCCTATGCTTCCCTTCATCTACATGTATTATGATCGGACTAGGGCAGGTCTGGACCCAAACGACATGTGGACGGAGAACATCAAGTGCGCTGACGTTGGCACCGAGTGTGGGGGCTTCGGAGAAGTGCTGTTCAAAATCAAGTTTGAAAAACTAAACGAAGAGGAAAAAATGGCAGTGCTCCAGAGTCTCATGAGGTGATGTCGTCAGACAAGAGATTATGGGCAGCTATTCATTTAACGCCTTGTTCATGCCCAAGGCGTGATGCTCTTTAAGGTGGTCACCCTTTTTGTCACGGTCTTGTTCGGGCTTTGTCTAACTCTGGGCGGTAACTAGAAAAACATCCAAAAAAAGGAGGAACTTATGGAAATTAAAAATGAGCAGGACTTTCGAGAGTGGAAGGCCACGACTGAGGCGAGTCGTGAAGTCGTGCAAAGGGCAATTGATGCCCTCAATCGTGGGGATAGCGAGGGCTTCATCAACGCCTTTTCAGAGGATTTCGATTTTCGGATGCCTGGCAGCACCCCGGTTTCAGGAAGGACAAAAGGGATTCAGGAATTTGCTGCCCTTGTGGGAAAGGTCGCGGGTTATCTTGATGTATTGATCACCATCAAAGTGACCAATTTCATCTCCTGCGGGGAATGGGTCGTGACGGAAGCCGTCGGCCATGGCGTTACGAAGAAATTCGAGGATTATAATAACACGTACTGTCATCTTTGGCAGGTCCAAAACGGAAAGATCGTAAAGTTTGTGGAGTATAACGACACCGACCTGATCATGCGGGTGTTGTGTGCGGAGTGAATGTAACCGAAGAGTCTGTGGGAGAATTTACCCCTTTAGAAATATGGTGATATAACGACCAAACTGGTTGTTAAGTCTGCTTCACCCTATCATAAACTTATTACTTAGGAGGTAAAAAAATGATACCCCAATACAACGCCATCGGTCTTCAAACACTTCAGCACAGCGATGTGCAAAAAAATCTGGAGCAGATTTCCATTGCAATAGATTTGGCTTGTACCATTGGCTCTCAAGAATTGCCAGTAAAGCTTATCTGCCTGGCAGAGTCTGCCATACAAGGTTTTCCAGTGGGAGAGCCTCCTGTCACGGAAATTCCGGGTAAGGAAACCGAATTCTTAGGGGAGAAGGCCAAGGCCTTGAATGCTTATATCATAGGGCAATTGCTGTTCGTCAAAATTCCAGGAATTCCTGAAGACAGAGTTTTTAATTGCTTATTTATTGTAGATCCCAAGGGGGAGGTGATTTACAGACGGGCCAAATGCCAGCTTGAGCGGATTGAGGCTCAATGGTCTACCGTTCCCCATGATGTTTGGGACTTGTGGATTGAGAGCTACGGGAATGGGCTAGATGCCTTTTACCCGGTTGTGGATACAGAAATTGGTCAGATCGGATGCGCCGTATGTATGGAGCGGGGTTATCCTGAGATTGCTCGAGGGCTGGCCATGAACGGGGCGGAAATTATTTATATGCCTACTTATCATGAGCCCTTTGTGGGAAATGGGATGTACGAGGTGCAGGCTCGCGCCCGGGCCATGGACAATACCTGCTATGTGATATCTCCTACTTCCGGATCTTACTTGTTGCCGGGAATGGAAGGTCCTTTCGATATCTGCGGCGGGCAAAACCTGATTGTCGATTACAAGGGAAACGTCATTGGCCGGCATGAAACCTCGGATTATTCGTTTGTGTGTGCAACGATTGACATCGAAGCCCTGCGCCATTATCGGCAAGAAAACCTGGGTATCGGAAACTTTCTAAAGGATCTTAGGACTGAACAATATCGGATAATTTATGAAGAGCCTATCTATCCTAAGAATCTCCGTAAAGAAGGAAAGATGCCAAGCGCGGATGAACTGTTTGAAAAAGAGAATCAAATCCTCCGGGAGAATATCAAACGACTGCAGGAAAAGAAAACTTATATGCCACCCTCCCGATAGTGCTCGAGCTCATATTTACAGACTGGCATTGAGCAAGGGGAGAAAAATGTAATCAGCCGCCGAATGTCCCTGCCTTTGGCTCGAGATAAAAAGCCCGAAAGCAGCCCTTTCTCAAACTCTCAAGATTCATTTTTAGATCGCACGATGAGATATTAATGAGCCGTTTACGGCCGGCAGGGGCAGTCTGGAATTAGGAGAGACCTTTCTCGAGTTGACCGAGAAATGATTTGACTTAAGGTCAGTAGAGGACAATAGTAATGTGGAGATCTAATCCTTCTTTCTTTTAGTATGTAAGAAAAGGAATGCGTACCTATGGCGACTTATGATGTCATTGTGGTCGGAGGAGGGGTTGGAGGTTGCATAGCAGCCGCACTCCTGAGTAAATTGGGCAGGCGCGTTATTCTCTTAGAGAAATACCCACAACTGGGAGGAAGAGTCCACCCCGTGGATTATCAAGGATATACCCTTGATTTGGGCGCTCATCTCATAGAAGATACAGGTTCAGGCATTTGCAGGATTTATGAATTCTTAGGAAAAAAGATAGAAGTAGGGGCCGTAAGTGATGCGCTGCCTGTATTTGCGGATGGAAAATGGAAGCACATTGGCGAAGTTTTTAGGGGAAATAAAAGCACATTTAAATCTGTGATAAAGGAACTCGTTTCCAGCGATTATAGTGAATTCGATGGATATGATCACCTTCCCCTCAGAGCTTGGCTGCTGGAACGAAATGCCGACCAGGGAACTATTGATTTTTTTGAATTTCTTGCCGCATTAGAGCAGATCACAGATCAGTGGTTCGACCACAGCGCAAGCGAGAACCTCTATGTTCGAAAAATGCATTATGAGGAAAAGGGCATGGCAGGTTATTCCTTTTGGCCGAAGGGGGGCTATGAAAATTTATTCAACCAGCTCAAGGAAGCCATAGAAGAGAACTCAGGAGAGGTCCGGACCGAAACCGAGGTGTCGCAGGTGCTCGTTGAAGATGGCAAGGTCCTTGGTGTCGTTGCCCGTCCCGCGAAAAGAGATGTCGTTAACGAGTACTCGTACGGCGAGGTTTTAGAGGCATCGGTTGTCATATCCAACTTACCCGTGTGGTCGGTGCTGAACATTATTCCACAAGGCGCACTGCCCAGTTGGTATGTTGATATTATCCGTTCCGTGGCCAGCGAGAAAAACAAGGCCTGTTGGATCGGGATATATGCAGGGTCTGAGGAACCTATAATTGCCAAATCCGAGAAAGAGCTATGCGCATGGATAGAGACGCCCAGAACCGGATTACCCGGTTTTTCTTTTACCGTCAGCAACTATGACGATTCTGTCGCCCCCGATGGCAAGCATCTTTTTGTTTGTGGTTTTTCCTGTAAGGCAGAAGAAATCAGGGACAAGGCGTGGTTAAGAAACATGTTTCACAATATTGAAGCGGACCTTGAAGACATGTTTCCGTCTTTCAAACGTACGCTTTGGAGAAAGAAACATACTGTTCTTGAGCCTGCTTTTGGCCTCCAGGGAAAACCCGGTGTGGTGGGGAGATTTCGGCCTGATTTTGTAGCCCCTAACGTGGATGGCCTTTATTTTGTCAGCGATACATTTCGGGGGAGAGGGATCGGAATAGATAAAGTTAGCAGAACCGCTCTTTCATGTGTAGAGAGAATTCAGGGAGAAAAAATTCCGTTCTTTGACAAAACTTGGAGGTACTAATATAAACGCACTAAAACTTATTACATTGTCATTGCGAGCCCTAAGGGCGTGGCAATCTCGTTCTGTATGAGATTGCTTCGTTTCACTCGCAATGACATTTCAATTAATGCGTTTGTATTAATACCCTTATAATCTTTTGGGAGGAGTAATTACTATGAACCAGACTGATGATCTTGAGAGAAGAATTTCAAAGTTAGAAGATGAAAGTGAAATTCGGAGGGTCTTCTATAACTACTGTTTTAGGCAGGACCAGAGGAATGTGGAGGCATTCTTGAGTCTGCTTACCGATGATGTTCGCTTGGCCTTCCCTGGATGGGACCTGGAGGTAAATGGAAAGGAAAATCTTAAGAAGTATTTTATAGAACAGGTCTTTGCTACTCATGAATACCACATGCATAAAGTCACAAACTTCAATGTCCAGATAGACGGAGAAAAGGCTTATGGTGAGGCATATCTCTCCTTACACTCATCTTATCAAGGAGAACCCCAGGAGGCCTATATCCGGTATATGTTGCAGTTCCGCAAAGAAAAGGGCATGTGGTTGCTCAATGAAATAAATTGTGAGGTCATACTCTGGAATGGCTCCCTGTCTCCTCAGGACCAAAGTGTGTACGAACGATTTACTGTCTCGTAAACAGATTATACAAGGCACCGCTC
>CP070739.1:1741264-1744455 GCA_020347705.1 Methanomassiliicoccales archaeon
ATATTGGCCTCGTTGTAGAATATCCTGCCTGCTCCCCTTCTGCCGGGAAACATCTCCACCTGGTCGGTTATCCTCGCTCCTGCCGACTCAACGAGATAGATAAGAGGAACCTTGAGTTTGGTTGCGGTCTCCTGGATGCGCACGATCTTCTCCACTGTGCGCCATCCCCATGAGCCCGCCTTGATCGTGGAATCATTGGCCATGATGGCAACTGACCTGCCCTGGACCTTGCCCACACCGCAGACGACGCCATCGGCAGGTAGTTTGCCGTCCAGAACATTGGCGAACATGCCGTCCTCTGCAAAGGACTCGTCATCCAAAAGGAGCTTGAGCCTCTCCCTGACAAAGAGCTTGCCCCTCTCCTTGGCCTTGATGTGATATTTCTCGGCTCCGCCCTTTTTGATTATTTCAATCTGGGACTTCAATTCCCCCTCTGTCTTCTCCATATTCTCCCCCCTACTCTCCTACGAATTCGGGCTTTCTCTTCTCCTTGAAGGCCTTAAGAGCCTCGACCCTGTCCTTTGTGGGAATGCACACCTCATAGGCTTTTGATTCCAGGGCCAGACCGGAGGATAGGTCAATCTCATGGCCGCGGTTTATTGCGAACTTGGCCTGCTGCACCGCAAAGGGCGCGTTCTTTGCAATGTCCTCTGCCATCTCGATTGCGTTCTCCATTAGCTTACCTTCCAGTGCCACCTGGTTCACGAGGCCTATTCTCAGGGCCTCCTGAGCCGATACCCTCCTACCTGTCAGGATGAGCTCCTTGGCCTTGCCTATGCCCACGAGCCTGGGCAGCCGCTGGGTACCCCCACCTGCTGGGATTATACCCAAAGTAACCTCTGTCAGTCCCATTGTTGCATGGGGCGCCGCAATCCTTATGTCGCAGGCCATTGCAAGCTCTGTTCCGCCGCCTAGAGCCAGGCCGTTTATGGCGCATCTCACCGGTTTCGAAAGGTTCTCGATGTCCACAAGCGTGTCCTTGATCGTCTTGATGTAGTGCCTCACCTCCATCTCGCTCATCTTCTCCCTTTCCTTGAGATCGGCACCTGCACAGAAGGCCTTGTCCCCTGCACCCGTGATGATCACCACCCGGATGTCAGGATCAAAATAGATATCCGTAAGAATCTTCTTGCCATCTTTCAGGGTCTCTATATTCAGGGCGTTCATGTAGCGCGGCCTGTTCAATGTTACAATCAAAACCGAATTCTTCCTCTCAGTCAATATATTGGGTTCGTCCAAGGTCCCAACCTCCCCCTAAACTGATATTTACTGCCGCCCGCTAGGGCTGCCGATACTATTCTATTACCATCAGGACATGCCCGGTATTTACAAAATCCCCCTTGTTGACCTTAACTTCCTTGACAGTCCCTGCATGCTGCGATTGGATGGGTATGTGCATCTTCATGGATTCCAGGACAATGACGTCCTGCCCGGTCTCCACCGTGTCATTCTCTGCAACCTTTACCTCTGCAATGGTCCCTGCCATGTTCGCTGCGATCTCCGGCATGTTATCCCTCATTTTTGATTTCCAGGGTTTTCAGTATCCTTTAACCCCAGACCCATAAGCATTGTGATAACCGCAATTACGCGTGCAAATATATATCTTTCTGTATTTCACACCGGGTGAGTCGGCGATTGTCGAATATAGGAGATAAACGGAGGGGGACTTATGTCCAAAACACGACACTTTTGTTTCATCTTCTTATAAATAATCTTCCCTGGGTGGAGAAAAAAAGGTTACCTCTTTCGAGTCTTCCAGTGCATTTATACTGTGTTTTACCCCTCCAGGTATTGAATAACTATCTCCTGCCTGGAGGATTTCGTTATGCTGGCCAAACTTCATCCGGATCTTCCCAGATATCACATATCCGCTCTGTTCGTGCGGATGGCTGTGAAAAGACACATGATCGCCCGCTTTGTAGTTCATTTTTGTGACCATCGATTTCTCGCCAACACTAAGTACATCGAACGAAATCCCTAAGAATACTACTTTTTTAGCGTATTCCTTTTTTACTATCATTTTGAACCTCCTTAATGTATATTGTTCCCTATTTCATGTAATCGACAAATCTACTTTGTTTTATATCTATCCTTTTGGTTGAACAATGTTAGATCCTTGTAACCCTTTTTGATTTTCGCACTGTGTTTTACATCTTTGGGAATGAAGTACGTATCTCCTTTTGAATAAGTATTTTTCACACCATTAATTATCAATTCGAGTTTTCCATCCAGTATGACGCCCCATTGTGCCTCGTGAGAATGCACAGGAATCTCAATATCGTTTTCAAAGCTCATAAAGATAATTTGCTGATTTTCGCCTTGAAAAAGGTGCGCCCGAAGTCCTTCAATAGGTATATCCGCTTCCGGCAGTCCTGTAATTATTTTTGGAAAGAAATTTTCTTTTGACATTTTCATTCCTCCTTTTTGCTTTCTTCATTTGATAACAGCTTGAGCTTCTCGATAAAATCCTCTCGTACTGGATAGAAGATATCTAGCATTACGAAGGGCTCATCACCTATGCAGGTGTCACCATGTGGAACATTTCCAGGAATACAGTAGAAATCCCCCTTTTGAACAATTCGTTCCTTGTCACCAATGCGCAGTTTCGCTTTGCCAGCGTATACAAATCCAACTTGTTCATGTGGATGAGAGTGCAGTGGCACGGAATGACCTGGTAATGTGTCATTGAGTACCATCATCATCTTCTCACCATGTAACCCAGTAAGGATTGTTGTTTCCAATCCTACCATCTGAATAAATCTGGGGGCATCAGCGGGGACTATGAAATACGGAACTTCCTTTTGCATAGTAACTTTCTCCTTCCGAGTAGGTCTGTCCTCTTTGCACAAATATGTCGATGACCTCATTCAAAGGATATAATGTACCAAGAGATTATGTTAATTCTACCGCCCCAAGGAGGCTCTCGAATGCAGGTAAGTTGTAATATCGCCAAAGTGCTGGCCCTGTAGCAGACCGCCCCTCGGCGGGAAAATCATTATATATTACCCCTCTAATTGAGTTTCATGCATTTCATCGATACCAGAATTCATGTTCAGCATTTGTGTCCTTTCTGTGACTTCTCCAAAGTCTTTCCAGAAGCAGAGATGGCTCTTTGGTGTAATCGGTCCAATGATGTTCTACAGATTACCGCTTCCGACCCATCACAACTCATGGAGATCATGCAAGCCGCA
>CP070739.1:1744555-1747186 GCA_020347705.1 Methanomassiliicoccales archaeon
AACCCAACCTGGAGGGGTGCTCTTTGAATACTACGGTGTGCAGCCGGGGTTGCTTCCTGAGAATATCCCCCTCAGGAAAGGTTGGAACATGGTGGGCTTTCCTTCCCGTGGAAACAAGAACAGGACAGTGGGATTGAACAACCTGGACTTCGGCGTCGAGGTGGACGCCATATGGGCCTTCGACGGGGCAACCAAAGATTGGGAATATATTGGGCCCTCAGACTCCTTTATTTTAGGAAAGGGATACTGGATTCATGCAACCCAGGACTGCACGTGGGTGGTGCCGTTGTGAGAAGAAAGCTGATGTCTTTTGCTGTTTGTTTTCTTCTCCTCCTGACCTTCTTTATTGGAATCGATATGGATTTCGAAATCGCATCAACAGCTAGAGGGGCGACGCTTTATGTCGGTGGTGGAGGGTCAGGTAACTATTCCACAATACAGGATGCTGTAGATGCAGCCAACCCCGGAGATACCGTATACGCTTATCGCGGGAAATATCTGGAAAATGTAGTCGTGGATAAAACCATTAATTTGACAGGGGAAGACAGGGATAACACCACAATCGATGGTAGTTTAGGGGATGATGTGATTCGGGTCGAAGCCCATTGGGTGAATATTTCGGGTTTTAGAGTTAATAAAGGGTCTACCGGAATAGAGCTTGCTGATGTCCATAACTGTAAGGTTTTTAACAACAACGTCTCCACGAATGACAATCAAGGTATCTGGCTCCTTAGATCGATAGATAATGAAATCACCAGCAACAAAGCCTTATATAACTATATGGGCATCTGTCTCACCGATTCTTTGGACAACGATATCACCGGAAACAATGTTTCGGAAAATGACTATGGAATCTCCCTCAATGACGGCAGTGGGAACAATATTACAAACAATATCCTTTATGCAAATAACGATTTCGGAATGTGGTTACATGGCTCCACTAATAATAACAGTATTGTAAATAACAATATTTCTCTTGGTGAGAAAACTGGTATCTACCTCTCCGGGTCCGCCGGGAATGACCTCCAAGGCAACACAATGAAATATAATGGAATCCGGATCGGGGGAGATGAGGTTCGGCACTGGAACACACACAATATCGATACTTCAAATACTGTAAACGGTAAGCCAGTGCAATACTGGAAAAACCAGACAGGAGGAATTGTCCCCTTAGGAGCGGGACAGGTGATCCTTGCCAATTGCTCAAATGTCAAAATAGAGGGGCAAGAGCTTACAAATGGAACCGTTGGCATTCAACTTGGATTCTCATCATCCAATATTATTGTAGGTAACAATGCTTCCTCGAATAATTTTGAGGGGATCCATCTTTTTAAGTCGAATGAAAACACAATCATTAGTAACTTTGTTTCCTCAAATCTTCAATATTCTGGAATCAATATCGATTATTCCGAACAGAACAATATCACGGATAACTATGTTTCCTTAAACATTGTCGGCATTGACCTTTATAATTCAGATTACAATCTTATAACTTATAATACTGTCTTTTTAAATGATTTTCGGGGGATATCCCTTAGATATTCCTCAATGAACGGCATCATAGGCAATACCGTCTCATCTAACGGTGACTACGGTATATATCTTAAAACCGATTCGTCAAACAACAGTGTTTACCACAACAACATCATAGACAACGCATTTCAAGCGTACGATGACACAAACAAAAGCAATCAATGGGATAACGGATATCCTTCAGGCGGCAACTACTGGTCCGATTTCGACAATTCGAGTGAAGGCGCGTATGACGATTATCAAGGAATAAACCAGGATGTGTCGGGAAGCGACGGTATAGTGGATAACGGGACCATCGGAGGCGGCGGTACTAATCCCTATGCAATAGATAATGACAGCCAGGATAACTACCCATTGATCAACCTCACTAAGAATTACATCTTTCTATATCAGGGCTGGAACCTGATCTCGAACCCCCGGATTCAACCCGATACCAACCCGGGCACTGTCCTCTCCTCAATAACGGGACATTATAAATCAATCCAATGGTACAACACAACAGACACCAATGACCCCTGGAAGCACAACTGCACCACGAAGCCGCAGCATCTGAACGATTTCGACAGCATAGACCCTCTCATTGGATTCTGGATATACATCACCGAGCCGGGAGGAGTGCTCTTGGAATATTTCGGTGCAAGACCAAGTGTTTCCCAGAATATACCGCTCCATACCGGCTGGAACATGGTTGGTTTCCCATCCATAAACAACAAAAACAGGTCCGCAGCTCTCAACAACCTGACCTTCGGAATAGAAGTGGACGCAATATGGGCTTTCGATGGTTCTAAACAATCATGGGAAGCGGTGGGCCCCGGAAATGATTTTATAATCGGTAAGGGATACTGGATTCACGCCACGCAGGATTGCACGTGGGAGGTTCCGCTTTGAAAAGGAAATTAAGTTCATTTTCAGTTTGTTTAATTCTAATACTGACCATCCTCATTGGAATTGAAATGGAATTTGAAATGACCGCAACAGCCAGGGGGGCCACTCTCTACGTGGGTGGAGGAGGGCCCGGGAACTATACGGTAATCCAGGATGCCGTCAATGCTGCCAATCCCGGGGATACAGTATTTGTGTATAACGGAAAATATCTTG
>CP070739.1:1747286-1763325 GCA_020347705.1 Methanomassiliicoccales archaeon
ATGCTGATCCTGATGATGACAATGATGGCGTCGTGGATTTGGAGGATTACTATCCCTATGATAAAAACGCATACCTGGAACCGTTCTGGTGGTGGTGGATCATCATCTGCGTTTTCATCGCATTATTGATCTTTATGACATTCCTCGGCATGCGAAAACCAGGGGAGATATTGGGTCCTGAAGAGGAATACGGGGTTGTGGCAAAAAAACCCCTGCTGAAGCCTAAGAGAAAGAAAGGGATAAAACCAGAAAGAAAACCTGTACCAAAACCTAAACCGAAACGAGTCGACAGGAGATTTAAAGAGGACGGGACCCCTAAAGATGAGGCCGAGCCAAAAATAGATAACCTTGAGGAAATCGAATGCCCTGCCTGCGGTCAAACCTTCGTGATCGAGATAAAAGACCTACCCACCGAGATCCAGTGTCCCTTCTGCGGTGTGACCGGCGCGTTGGATTAGAAAAAACAATTCTCCTGATTACTTTTCCCGCCCCAAAAAGGATACCCTACATATTTAAAATCAGTTCTGACCGGGCTTGCTTACCTCTTGTACTGAAGGCGTAGGGGAGGCCTGTTTGAAGGACTTCCTGTTCCTTATGATCATGATCAATGCTAAAAAACTTGTAAAGAAACCTATGGCACCCATAATCGGAATAAGGGGCGAAAATGCAAAGAAGGGGGATGGGGCCATGGTGAACATACCGAGAATTGATCCTACCAAGACCACAGCAAAGCGCTTTCCCGAAAAAGCATAATACATGCCGAATGCGATGAAACAGGAGAACATCATCATCAATATGGACAGGCTGATAAAGAACCAGAGATCGTTGTACTCGACATCACCAGTGCCTTCTTCGAGCTGAAAATCTATCTCCTCACTGTAATATTCGTGTATGAGGACCTTATGTGTTTCCTCCTTGTAACCATCCACTGAAACCCTGATTTTCCGAACACCTCTTGGAGCATCTTGTATCCTGTAATTACCCTGGGAATCCGAGGTCGAGGATAAACCCGTATCCACGATGGTGATCTGGGCACCCGAAAGGTTGGTTCCGTTTACAGACTCCACTTTTCCTGTAAGTGTCATGGTTCCCCCAAAATCCAACTCCTCTGAGGTGCTGTAATATACCAGCATACCTGCGATTGGAAATTCCAAAATAAAAACGATCAAAAGTAGTATTCCGATGGTGGTGAATATGGGTTTCTTGTCCTCTTTTGGCCTAAGAAGCCCTCTTGCGATATGCGGATACATCTCCCAGGAGTATACATGTGTGTACCTGGGTTGCGGTGCGTAGTACGCTGGAGGGGGAGGTGGTGGAGGCGGTGGAGGTGGAGGATATGGAACGTAAGGCTGGGGCGGAGGTGGCGGTGGCTGCCAAAAGCCTGGCTCTTGCTTTGATGTTTCTTTTGCCTGTTGACCCTCGTCTTCTTCTGCCATTACGATCATCCACCAAAATGAGTAAGGATATATATTACCTTCGGCGAAGACTTAGATTAATGGTTCTTATCAGCATCCAGAACTTCCAAATCCGCGCTTTTTACAGCTTGTATTCCGCATTCCAAAAAGAGCTCCTTAAATCGTGCGTACTGCCCGCCTTTCAGATGCTTTCTGTGAAAATATACCTTTTCTGCACCAAAAGTGGCACTCAATACCTGTTCAGCCATTTCCTTGGTGAGGTTTTCCAGGGCATATGTGGGCACGATATGACCGAAGGATATCTTCCTCTCCAGGGCCACATCTGTTATTCGAGGTGCGTAATGGCCGCCTCCGATACCGATTCCCACAGGGTAAAAGGTGGGCTTAATCTCCAATATCGTCTCTGCTATGGCCAGTGCCGCCTCTTTATCCCGCCATGCCTTTTCGTTGCTTCCTATCTCTATGAAGAACGTGGGTGCTTGTAGAAAGGGGCCGTGGTGGGTGGCCTCAAAGGAGACTGTAAAGTCAAGTGATTTGGCCTTCTGCCTCAATACCCGCATGGCCTCTGTCATCATGTGGGGAAAGGTGGGTACAAGTGTTCTTTTTCTGCCCCCGAATTCGGCATTCCCGAAATTGCCTATGGGATGAACAGTGAGGCTCCTTTTTCCTGATTCGCTTCTGTGACGGGACGCGTATATGATGCATTCGGGTGGAGCTTCCAAGACCTGGCTCAGTTCGAGATCCAAGTTGTCATGAAATATATGCTCGTCGTTAATGGTTGCCAGGCAAAAATCACCGTGAAAATACAGGGGATTGTCCTGGAATTTTCCTTCTTCCCTCCAGTTTTTTTGCTCAATCAGATGTTCAAAGATATTGCAGCTTGCGATATCTGGCTTTGCGATTATTATCGCTTTCATGATTTGGCCTCTGTTTTTGTGGGTTTCGAATCCTAACACCTAAGGTGTATACTTGAAGGGATGCCTTGCGCACTCCTTTTCCAAAAGGAGCTCCTTTATGCTGGGTCTTTCCTCGATTGCTTTTCTTGTGGCATGGAGCATGGCCTTGTAGTTGTTGAACATGATGCGATGCCTGTTTGCGGCCGCAGGATGGACAAAGACATTAGCTATCATGCAAATATCGTCGAGTATGGCTGGTGGAAGAACTCCGTCGTTTATGCTCTTTTCCACGGCCAAATTGACGCCCTTAGCAGCATGGGAATAGATGTTTTCGGCCTGCCTTTTGGTTCGAACCGTGACCGTGGGCACAAGGAGTGTTTTCGGTTTTTCGCTAATGATTCTCAATCTATCGTTCCCTTCAGATTCTTGTTTTTCCAAAGCCTCATTTATAGCAGCACCAACTGGTCCGTCCTTTACTCCGATCAACAGGTCAATGTGGGCCAGTTCGAATATAGGCGGACCTGCAAAACCCTCGCCGACCTTCATAGTGAAGTCGGAGATGCGAGGGGGTGTGTATGGCACAGCTGGATATTCGGATTCTATTATCTCATTGTCTCTTACCTCAAACTCGATTTTCCTTTTTGGGATCTTCCCGAGATTCTCCAACTGGATTCTTAGCTCCTCCCTGTCCTCTCTTTTAAAAGGGCCTCCAGGCATCACAGGACGCCTCGAGTTGCCCATATCCATACCTATCATGTGAAGGCCTTCTTTGACGGCCTGATTGGCCCCGTTTCTCACGATGATGCGGGCCAGCTTTTGAATGCTGGCCTGCAAATCCTGGGCTTTTTCGATTTCACCGTTTTTCACGGCCATGTATATCTCTTGCCAAACGTCTGGTATGAGATTGGCGCTGGCCAGAATCAAACCGTCGGCACCCGTGGCCAAGGCCGGCATACCGATCTCGTCGTTGCCGCAGAAAATGGAGATTTTACCTTTGATCTTCTCGAACAGTGCCATCATGAAGCCCATGTCACCCGAGGAATCCTTGATGCCTATCACATTCTCCAACTGGGCAAGGCCCTCGGTCGTCCACCATTTCTTGTGAACTCCTGTGCATTGGGGGATATTATAGAGGATGATGGGAAAGTCCAGATTGTTGAGGGCATCGTAGTGCTCGTAAAGCTCCTTGTAGGACGGCTTGAGGTAGAATGGGGAGACAACCAAGGCCGCTTTCGCACCTGCATCTTTGGCGTATTGAGTGAGCTCAACAGTATGCTTCGTGCTTGGACAGCCTGTTCCTGCAATGACTGGCACCTTACCTTTCACCTCATCCACGGCCAGGTCTATGACGTGCCTCTTCTCGTTCTCGGTAAGATACATGAACTCCCCGGTTGTGCCGCAGGGCACGATGCCGTTCACGTTTGGAAGGAGAAATTCCATCAATTTCCTGAATGCATCGTCGTCGATTTTTTCGTCCTCTGTATAGGGTGTGACCAGTGCAGGAAAAACACCTTTGAACCACTTTGTCTTGGGCACTCTAATCACCTCCTCTTATACCTTTCAGGGCAGCATTGAGTGCAGAATCAACAGCTTGATAGTTGTTCTCGTAGAGCTTCTGTCTGTTCAATGCGTTTGGAGGAACAAATATTTTGAGAATCATGACGTGGGTCCTTGTCATCTCTTTCGTGATGGTGCCCTTTTGGATGTTGTCCACGATGACCTTTGCCACGGCGCTCTGAGTGGGGCCGAATATCATGTTGGCCTGCCTCAGGTTCTTTAGTTTGATCGCGGGTACGATGAGGGTAGAGGGACGCACGGTTAAGTTGGGCTCCAAGATCGTGGTTAAAGCCTCGTGACCGTGTCTAGGATGGGTAAGCTGGAGAGCAAAGGCTTTACCTAGAAGACCGTTCTTTTTACCGCAAACCAAATCCACATGCACCTGCTCTGAATCTTCTCCTGCTTGTGCCGTGCCATAAAGAAGCTCTGCATGTTGAATGTCCTCTTCGCTCATTCCGATGTCTTCGAATCTAGAGGTGATAGGCACATCAGGAACAGTAAATTCGAATTGGGCCGGCTGGATTTTAACTAGCTTCTCGAGCTCCACCCTGATTTCCTCTCTGTCCTCGTGTATGATCACTCCTCCCTCACGCAAGGGTTTTCTGGTCCTTCCCATCTTAAGCCCCATCATACGCAGGGCCGCTTTCACAGGAACAGCACCACCGTACCTGCAGAATATTCGTGCGAGCTTCTGCACCTTCATCTGTACCTTCTGGGCCTCTTTCAGATTTCCATCTTTCACGGCCTTAAAAAGCTCCTGCCAGATGTCAGGAAACACCTGGGCCGAGGCCAATATCATGCCCTTGCATCCTGCGGACAGGGCCGGAAGTACAACCTCATCATGGCCTATCACAACATCGATCTTATCTCCAACCTTTTCAAGCACCTCCAAGGTAAAGGTGAGGTTGCCTGAGGAATCCTTGAGTCCCACGATGTTGTCGATTTGGGCTAGATCCTCTATCACCCTCCTCGGTAAATAGGAGCCGGTGCACTGCGGGATGTTGTACATGATGATGGGAAAATCTGTCTTTGCAGCGATTTGAAAGAAGTGCTCATAGTGTCCGTTGTCAGTGGGGTTCAGGTAGTATGGACTCACCACGAGGCTTGCGTTAGCTCCTGCATCCTTTGCGTATTTGGAAAGCTCGATCGCATGTTTGGTTGCGCATGCACCTGTTCCTGCGATTACATACTTTCCATTCTTCATCTCGTCGATTGCTAAGTCGATCAGTCTCTTCCTCTCTTTTAAATCGAGGTATACGAACTCCCCCGTGGTTCCGCATGGGACGATGCCGTCAACATGGGGCATCACATGCTGGATGAGGGCGGTAAAGGCCTCTTCATCTATGGTCTCGTCCTTCTTAAACGGTGTCACCAATGCGGGAAAAACCCCTTCAAGTTTGAACTCAGACATATATTCTCCCTCCTTTAAATTGCGGAAAATAATGTGCAATTAAGGCTTTGGAACGGCCAGATCCCCGGGACCGAGGTCAGATAGCTTCAGAACCGGCTGGTACTTGTCTATGATGCCTTTGATGATCTCGGCATGTTTTACCTTCTCCCTTGCGAATTTGGCCAGAAAACCCTCATCCGTCCAGGGTTTGTATATTCCACCTCCGGCCGCAAGGGCCGTACCCGGCTCGATCTTGAAGTAGCATGGAGAGGCGATCCTGGCAAGCTCCGGAGCCTCCCAGAACCTGTTGAATCCTCCAAATGAGTCTGATAGATAGATATGAATGTCAATTGGAATGTCGATGGCCTTCCTAATAGAAGCGAACATGGGCAGGCTCAGATCTCCTAAAGGATTGAACGTGTTGGCCCCAAGACTTTCCAGTACCTTTCCACCTGCTGCATTGGCGTGGCCCGCGAATATGGATACCTTGAACACCACATCCTTGGGAATCAGGCCCTCCTCTCTGAGTTTGGCAAGCAGCCACAATGCTCCTTCATCTGTCACGAGAAAGCCTCTGAATCCAAAGTCCACGGCTCTTTTGATATCTGCGATGAGGTAGGAGAGATTGTCAGAACCTCTCACCCTGAGACCTGATATGGCACCCTCGGGAGTGAACAGCTGTCGCCCAGTGTCCCAGGAGCTTCTCGGTCCGGGCGTGATTATGACCTCCACCTTCTTTTCGGCGGCCAGTTTTGCGAAGTCCTCAAGCTCCTCGTCAGTTAGAAGGGTGGCGCCCATGACAGTGCTTATGAGGCGATGGATAGGCATGTCCCGCTGCTCCATCTCGTCAACCAGGGCCTCAAGGGTGCTGAGCCTCTCTACACCTGATATCTCCATTCGGTAGTTTGCTTTATCCGGAAAACTCTTTTCTGAGGTGGGCAGGTTGTACAGATCCCTGCCAGGTACCCCAAATTTCTCCATAGCTTTTCTGATTTCTTCCATAAGAAAATCCCCAATGCTTGGGTATGCAAAGAAGGTATTTAGATATGTCGGGTGGGTCTATCTGGGCACCTGCCAGGTTTTTTTCACCACGGAGCGAATCCAATATCCACAACCCAGGATAAAATCGTCAAACTCGCCCAATTCCTTCCACTGACCGGTTTCGGCATTAAAGCTCCAAATTGAATCCACTTCCGTTGGAAAATCGATGTTATTCAGGGCTCCTTCCCTGCTCTTATTGCTTGCAGATGGATAGCCCACAAGATTCCAGCCTGGGTAGAGGGTTACCGTCTGGTTCTCTAAAAACGGACTGCCTGTGCCTTGCAGTAAAACACCACCCGGCTTCGTGATGTGAATCCAGAATCCTCTGGTGTGATTGAGGTGATCCAAATCGTTCATAACCTGCGGTTTTTGGGTATGATTGTGTTTCCATTGGTCCATGGTATCGTCAATATTGAACCACTGAACAGCATCGTAGAAACCGTCAATTGAGGATAGAACAGGACCCAAATTCGTGTCCTGTTGAATCAAGGGAATCGAAATAAGGTTCCAACCGTAAGAAAGCCATAAATCGAAGGTTTGTTTCTTGATCAATACCATGGAGACGAGGGGGCCCCAATTACCTGCCTCATCCGCACCGCGAACGTATATGGTATGTTCGCCATCAGGCCACGAAGAAATATCCATGGTCTTTTGGATTTTCTCGCTGGAGGAATCGAATAAACCGTCCTCGGGATCCATATCAATCCACGAATGTGAAATCGGATCATAGACCTTGACCGAGGTGATATTCGAGCCGCCTGTTCCTTCATCGGAAATCACGGCAGAAACTGTCACCTCAGATGCACCGTATGTTGGATTTGGTGTGGCCTGTTGGTTGGAGATTGCAGGTCCTTGGGTATCTCCAACAGGATCGTAACTTATGGTGATCCGCGGAGCATACTCACTGCCCCAGCTCTCGTCTGTGTTTCCTGTATCCCAAACGAACAGGTATCTACCTGATTGGGGACCGTCCAGTCTAAACGATATCGTGTTATTTACGAGATGATGTTTAAGGGCTGAAAACTGATCTGTACCAAAGTAGTATGTATTCCAGTGCCTAGATTGCAGATCGTCATCCAGCATGGGTGGAGGGATGGTGTCCTCTACAACTGCGTTATGGATTTCTGTATAATTACGATTCTGCCAATCAGAATCGATTTCGTCATCGAGCATCCTCAGAACCCAATTACCGCCCGAGCCTGTGTAATACCATCTCTTACCGTAGAATTCCACGGAGGCATTCGTTATTATGGCATCCTTGGGAAACAAAGAGAGGTTGAATTGCACGGCGCCGTGGTATATGCCCTGAGCACCGCTACCCACGTAAATATCAGGACCATTGAAATAGTTTTTTGATGGCTCACTCTGCCTGACCCAACCGACGTAGCCGGATTCTGCGGTGTATGTGAGGCCGAGCAGCGTCGTAAAACTGTAATGTGTGCCGCTGTTATCGTCTCTTTGGGAGTTGTTCGCAATATCCTTTGATTCCACATCGAAATAGTAGGTGAGGGAAGGCTCTAAGCCAGAGATTTTTATGGAATGGGCAGTCACCATCTCCGAATCATATACCTCAATCCCCAGTGATGGAGAAATACCGTAATATACGGTTGAATCGCTGGGCTCATCGGTTGTCCAGGTGATAGTTGCGCTGCTTACTCCAGGAACGGCTGCCACACCGCTTATTACAGGCGGAGTGCCGTCGATTACGGCAGAAGCGGACCTGAGTCCTATGGGGTCATTATCAATGTAATTGGCCAATATGGTATCGCCCTCTGAAACCTGTAATACCCCGTCTATAGCAGGGGCACCGGGTGCCACTTCGATTGTCCCGATAAATATGCTTGTGTTTGTTCCTGTTTCTGTTAGGGTGACGAACTCGGGTCCTGATTCGGTTGTACTCGACATTTCAACTGTGGCCTGTTCTAAGACGCTTGGATTTAAATTAAGATCGGTATCGTAGAGTTTGATGGTCACGGTATCCCACGGCTGGTATGCCTCATTATCCAGGTAAATTACACCCACGCCAGGTGTGAGCACACCAGCAAGCTTCGCAAGGGTGGCCAAGCCGAGCTGTGTCACCTTTTTATCAAATTCCATATTGAGTTTATCCACGGTATCGTTGATGGTATGATAATTCGGCGTGTTGAAGTCATGCTCGATGCACTCCACTGCAGGATAGCCCCACTGCCAAAAGGACGCATGGTCGCTTGCTCCGCTGCCCGAGCCTGTGGATATGTTGAGTCCTATAGAGTAATTTTCGTTGATGCTCACCATCTCCTCCGATAACCATACGGAGTCGGTATTATGGCCGATGTCGAGCCCCATCTTATTATCTGGATCGTATCCTATCATATCAAAATTGAGGTAGGCTCCGATGTCCATTTCACTCATCCAAGCATTCTGTACCCAATGACTGCTGCCGATAAGTCCCACCTCTTCTGCGGTCCAAGCCGCAAATATGATGGTAGAATTGAATCTGTATTGACTGAGTATCTTGGCCGCTTCCAGTGCCACGGCCGTTCCGCTGGCATCATCATCAGCCCCTGGTGCGTTGTTCCACCTGTCTGTCTTTGAATATGAATCGTAATGACCTCCAACCACGTAAACCGTGGAATCTGATTCGTTCATCCCAGGAAGTGTTGCGATGATATTTCGTACGACGTAACTGTTGTATACAAAATAATCGCTTTCGACACTGAGAGCGGAGTAATTGCTGAATTCATCGAAGATATACTGGGCCGAAAGGTTGCATTTGGTTGAATAACAGTATCTCGTGTCAAAATTCTGAAGATCCGTGATGTATTTTTCGACATCCTGTTCAGTTACCTTGGAAATGATCTCCTGTATTGTGGGGTCGAACGCAGGAGGGCCCGGTGCCTTGGCACCCATGGGAATATAGTTGAAAGGTATTACCAAAGTTATAGCAATTGTGATCAACAAAATCCTGCTTAAGAATCCATAATTCCCTCTTTTTATTTTTGTCATTCAATATACCTCAGAGAAATCCATACCTACTGACTTTATAATTGCTTTCTGGATATAAATATGTTATGTAGGTTTTTTTTTATTGTTTTTCTCCTAAATAGGGAAGTGGACCGAACCTGATGTTCAGGCTCCGCCTTTTTCTTTGAGGAAAAATTCTCCTCTGTAACCCTTTTAAAAAAAGCGTTAACGGAAAAAGAGTGGCTTTGCCACAAGCAATTCTTCGAATTGCAGATTTAAAACTCGCCTTCACCTGCTCGAATTTTACGATTAATAATACAAAAGGACCGGACGGGATGTTCGAGCTTAAGATACGGTTAATGTCCAAATATAACTCGAACATTAAGTCCGGTCCACGAATATAATTAAATAAAATTTTAGTGGACCGGACGGGATTTGAACCCGTGGCCTCAGGCTTGCAAAGCCTGCGATCTTCCAACTGATCTACCGGCCCATGAACGAGCCTGCGAGTGAATGGGGCGGTAGAGTAAGTGGCAGCTTGCCTGCCACGGAGTCTACCGGCCCGCATTGAATTGTATTGATATTTAAGGGGCGGGAGATATAGTGGGGGCTTTGCCACCACGAATATCTACCGGCCTATATATTATGTCTTTACCCAATGGGCTTTTTGGATAAATAAATTTCTCCAAAGGAATCATTCTATTCCCAACAAAACAAAACCTTTTAAATACCATTTTATTCCTTCTGGAATCCATGGCCTTCTACGAGGACATAATCGACCAGATCCGCTCAGGTGAAATCCGAACCAAGGAGGAGATCCATCGGGCCAAGGTCAAATTATGCAAGAAACACGGCCTTTCCTACCTGCCAAGCGACGTGGATATACTTGAACACGCCTCGCCAGACATCTATCATGAAATCGAGCCGTTTCTGAGGCTCAAACCGGTACGCACCACCTCAGGTGTGGCCGTTGTGGCCGTGATGACCTCTCCTTCTGACTGCCCCCATGGAAGATGCATCTACTGTCCAGGGGGAAAGGAGTTCGGGACGGCCCAGAGCTACACAGGACATGAGCCTGCGGCCATGAGGGCAGGCTCCCATGACTTCGACCCGTACGAGCAAACGAAATCGCGAATCGAGCAATTGAATACCATAGGCCACTTGACAGATAAAATCGACTTGATCATCATGGGCGGGACGTTCACGGCAAGGGACAAAGACTACCAAGAATGGTTCGTTAAAAGATGCTTCGACGCCATGAACAAGACAGACTCAGCATCCATTGTGGATGCCCATGGCTTAAACGAGTTCGCTCCTTCAAGATGCATAGGGATGACTATAGAGACGAGACCTGATTGGTGCAAAAAAGAGCATATCGATGAGATACTGAGGCTGGGTGGAACACGGGTGGAGCTCGGAATTCAAACAACCTACGATGATGTTTTGAAGGGCGTGAAAAGAGGCCATACGGTACTAGATTCGATTTCGGCCACAAGACTGGCCAAGGATGCGGGTCTAAAGGTGTGCTATCATATGATGCCGGGTTTACCGGGCTCGAACTTCAAGAGGGATTTGGCGTCGTTTAAAGCATTATTCGAGAATCCTGATTTCATGCCTGATATGCTCAAGATATACCCTACACTGGTTGTAGAGGGAACCGAGCTTAAAAACATCTGGGAAAAACAGGGCTACAAACCCTACGATACCGAGAAAAATGCCGAACTGATCGCCGAAATCAAGGGCTTTCTTCCAGAATGGGTGCGCATTCAGCGTATTCAGAGGGATATCCCAGTCAAACTGATTCTGGACGGTGTTGACAAGAGCAATCTCCGCCAGATCGTCCAAAAGAAGCTAAAGAACAAAGGGCAAAAATGTGAATGCATCAGATGCAGGGAAGTGGGAATCAGTTCCTTAAAAGGCTTGGAGCCTGACGTTGAATCCATAGCCCTAAAAAGAAAGGAGTACGAGGCTTCTTTGGGCAGGGAATATTTTCTGAGCTACGAGGATTTTAAAGGTGTATTGATCGCCTATGCCCGCCTGAGAAAACCCTCGGAGAAGGCCCACAGAGAGGAGGTTAAGAGCAGGCCTTGCATGATTTTGCGGGAGCTCAAAGTGGCCGGTGAGATGGTACCCATAGGAACAATAAACCCAAAAAAATGGCAGCATAGGGGTTACGGCCAGAATTTACTGCAGGAATGCGAAACCATAGCCTCCCATGAAGGAGCAGAAAGGCTCCTTGTAACAAGCGGTGTCGGGGTCAGGGACTACTACAGGAAGTTGGGATATGAGAGAGAGGGCCCGTTTATGGTGAAAAACATCTTTTAAACGGGTAAATATTTCTGACATGACAAGGCTTATCTATCTGGGTAAATGTTTGAATGCGATAATCCTCTTATATAAATCATCTCTGTATAATATAGCCATGAGGCGATGATTTACATGTCCATTCAAAATCGACATGTCGATTACATGTCACGATAACTGATATATATTTTCCTTCCAATTGAAATAATCAGGGCAAGTTTTGCCTTAAAATCAAAAAAGGAGATGTTTGACATGAAAAAAGAATGGTTTGTGATAATGATATCCCTTGTGATATTAGTGGGCGGGATCGTGGCTCTTTTACCTTCCGAGGAGCACACGGAAGACGGGCCATCAGAAATGAAGACATTCGCTTCTTTTGAGGAGTTGACAGCTTATTTGAATAGGGTTACGGATAACTCAGAAAAGGAAGAATCCAGTTACAGCCTTATCGGTGGTCCTAGATTGAGTGCTTCCGATGGAACTATGTCGTCTGAAGTTGCCACGTCAGGCTCCTCGGATCACTCCACGACGAACATTCAAGTAGAGGGTGTGGACGAGGGCGATATAGTAAAAAACGATGGAAAATACGCTTATGTTGTTTCCAAAAACAAGACCACAGTGTTCATAGTGGACGTATATCCCCCGGAGCAGGCGAAAATCGTTTCGAAAATCGATTTGAATTGGACGATTGATGAACTGTACCTGGATGGTGATAAATTGGTGGTTCTCGGTAGGAAATCGTATTATTATTACGATGAATACGACCACATCAGAACAGATATCAATTCTTACTATTCCCCACAAACATTCGTTAATGTTTATGATCTCGAGGATAAGGGAAATCCGATTTTGGACAGGAGTGTTCAATTGAACGGCACCTATATCAATTCAAGGCTAATCGGTGATTATCTCTATTTAATCGTGAACCAGCCTGTAGAACAGATAAAAAACGAAACCGATTTGCCTGTCTCAGCATCTGAAATATATTATGTCGTTAACTACACCGATTATTACTATTATTTCACGAACATAGTCTCTATAAACGTCCAGAACGCAGAAGAAGAGCCTCAAAATATGATGATCCTTCTTGGATCCTCAAACAATATCTATGTCTCCACCAAGAACATCTACATCACCCATACGAGGTACGATGGTTCTAAAGACCCCGGGGTGTTTTTCTTCTGGTATTTCGAGCCGGCAGATGAGATAACTGCCATACACCGCATATCGATTGACGATGGATACACTGAATATCAGGCCAGCGGAGAGGTGCCTGGACGAGTTCTGAACCGTTTCTCCATGGACGAGTATAAGAGGTATTTCAGAATAGCAACCACAACAGGACAGGTTTGGCGAAGCGGTGACAGCAGTGCGAAGAACCATGTATACGTTCTTGACATGGGAATGAATGTCGTGGGCGGACTGAACGATATCGCACCCGGGGAAAGGATATACTCGGCAAGGTTCATGGGAAAAAGAGCCTATCTTGTCACATTCAAGAAGGTGGACCCGTTCTTTGTCATCGATCTTGCGAACCCCTATGCACCGAACATATTGGGGGAGTTGAAGATCCCGGGATATTCGAATTACCTGCATCCCTACGATGAGAATCATGTGATAGGTATCGGAAAGGATTGCGTGGACATGGGGGATTTCGCATGGTATCAGGGTGTAAAAATATCCCTGTTCGACGTGAGTGATGTTAACAATCCCAAGGAGATATCGCAATATATCATAGGAGACAGAGGAACAGGATCTCAGGCCCTATACGACCCTCATGCATTCTTGTTCAGTAAGGAGAAGAATCTGCTTGTCATACCCATCAGCCTGGCCGAGATCAACGAGTCAAAATATCCAAACGGTGCCTCGCCATCCACAAGTGGTGAGCACACCTGGTCGGGTGCTTATGTATTCGATATCTCCGAGGACAGCGGAATCGATCTTGCCGGCAGAATAAGCCATGACCAGGATATGACCTCCACGAAATATTACTATTATTCGTCATATCAGGTGAAAAGATCGTTTTACATCGAGGATACACTCTACACCGTGTCTGACAGCTTGATAAAAGCGAACGACCTGGACGATTTACAGGAGATCAATTCTGTGGAATTATCTGGTCAATAACTCAGACAACGACCTTCCCATCCTGAATTACAATCCTCTTACTACCGTCCTCGTACTCCACTTCAAAGGTGGGATCGTAGAACAGGAAATCCCTGTGGGTCTTTGAGTTGTTGCAACCGCCGGGCATGTTCTCGTTGTAGCCGAAGGCTATATGGGCCGTGCCGCCAGCCTTCTCATCCTCGAGAAGATTGCCGGTGAGCCTCGCCTTGGGGTTTAGGCCTATGCCGAGCTCTCCGATCACACTGGCCATGTCATCCAATGATGTCAATTCCTTAACCTTGGATACGAGGGTCTCATCCTCAGATTCTAAGGACGCGATCTTGCCATCCTTGACGATGATCTTAAGGGGCCTTTTCACACCCCCCAAATCTCCAATGGACCCGTTCACAAGGATCATACCCTCAGCATCATCCTCCACTGGGGCGCACCATATCTCTCCTGCAGGTAGGTTTCCCATGTTTCCCGGCATAATCCACGCGTCAGTCTCGAATTTCCGTTCCGCGATATTCAGCGTTATGTCGGTTCCCTCGCTGGTGGTTATATGCGCAGATATGGCCTTGGAAAAGGCCGCCATTAGACGCTTGGCATTTTCCGCAATTTCCTCGTAGTTCGCGGTCATTGGGCCCTTTAACATCATATCCTCGGTGATTCCTGGGGCATGGCCTATTCTAGCGCCGAAAGATTGCTGTCGTTTGATCAATTTAATTCTGAAAGGAGTCTCCTTTGCGAAGCCTGAAAACGCGTTTACAAAGACCTGGTGTCCCTCAAAAAGCGGGTGTAAATCCGTTGGTATCTCGTCAAGGGGCCTTTTATTCTCAGGAAGGAGGTAGGAACTCGCTTTTGCACCCAATTTTTTTGCTCCGTATTCGAAGGCCTTGCCGATAGCCTTTTTGCTTTCGTCCGTTATAATCAAAACACTATCGGTGTCTTTAAGAGATAACACGAACCTCAGGGCGTTTTCCGCCCTGCTTGCCATCATATCAATTTGATCCTTTTCATCAGGCGAACCGTTGGCTATATTTTCTGAGTTCATAACTCCTGCAACCCCAAACCTTCACCAAGCTGTTTTTTCATCTCCTCCTCCAGGGTGAGCTCTTCCTCCCACTGTTTCAGTGAATCCAATACTTCCTTTAACTGCCTTAGACAATCGATGCAAATCCATCTGTTACCCAGGGCCTTCACAGGCTTCTTTTTATAGCAGATCTTCTCGCAGAATGTACAGTAATGCATCTCGCTTGTTCGGCGCTCCGCGTAGAGCTCCATCTTTCTGCCTTCAACGATGCTCTCCAGCATCATTCTCTTTTTATCGTTTTTTTTGTCTTTTGCGCCCTCCAGAGTAACACGTCCTTGGCAATATTATAGGGCAACTCGATATGATGCTACATATACTTTTTACAGTTGTAACAATAATATTTGTCGTACTGTTCCACGTATGTTGGCTCCTTACCGCATGTGGGACATGATTGCGTTTTTGAAGTTTCCTCTTGAGGTTTATCTACTGGCTCAACATACTCCTTGCAGGTGTAGCAGTAGTGCCTCTTGTAATCCTCGATATAAGTGGGTTCTCCGTCGCATTTGGGGCAGACTTTCTCGCCTGCTACTGCCTCTTCGGCCTTTTCCTCTGCCTTCTTTTCAACAGGCACTACATATTCCTCGCAGGTGTAGCAGTAGTACCTCTTATAATCCTCCACATAGGTGGGTTCCCCACTGCAATTAGGACAGACCTTCTCGCCTTCCTCTGGTTCCTCGACCTTTTTCTCCTCCTTCTCCTCGGCCTTCCCTTCAACAGGCACTACATATTCTTCGCAGGTGTAGCAGTAGTACCTCTTGTAATTCTCAACATAGGTCGGCTCTCCGCTGCAGTTGGGACAGACCTTCTCACCTGCGACTGCTTTTGGCTCCTCTACCCTTTCCTCCACCTTTTCCTCCACCTTCTTTTCAACAGGCACCACATATTCCTCGCAAGTGTAGCAGTAGTACCTCTTGTAATCCTCAACATAGGTTGGTTCCCCGTCGCATTTGGGACAGGCCTTCTCACCTGCTACTGCTTTTGGCTCCTCAACCTTTTCCTCCACCTTTTCCTCCGGTTTCTCCTCTACCTTCTCCTCCGCCTTCTTTTCAACAGGCTCCACATATTCAGCGCAATTGTAGCAGTAATACCTCTTGTAATCCTCAACATAGGCAGGCTCCCCGTCGCATTTGGGACATGCTTTTCCTTCTGTTGGAGTTGGCTCAGCGGGCACCTCTTCGAACACTACGGTAGGGGCCTCCTCTTCAACTTCGGAAGGAGCCTCTTCCTTGGCCTCTATTGCCTCGCTGGGCTCCACTGCGGTAGGAGCCTCGGACACTGCCACACCGGCCGAAGC
>CP070739.1:1763425-1766817 GCA_020347705.1 Methanomassiliicoccales archaeon
AAAAAAGAAATGATGTCACTGGATATTGACGATTATCTGGTAAAACCCATATCCAATGCTCAGTTGATACGCAGCTTGGAGCAATCCATGACAAAGCGGAAGGGGCTGATATGATGAGTAAGAAAAATATCGGAAAGGATATACAATCAATAGAAAAGCTTGAGGAAATCGAAGAGAAATACAGAATCCTCTTTCAAAAATCTCCAGCATCAGTTACATTGTTGGATAAATCAGGAAAAGTGATTGATTGTAACGAATCCACGGAGCATCTTACAGGATATTCCCGAGATGAAATCATTGGTAGGAACTTTTCAAAGCTTTCAACCCTGGATACCGAGGTTATGTCCCAAATGAAGAGGGTCCATCAGAAACATCAGAAAGGTGAGGAAGTCGAGCCTTTCGAACTCGAGATAATCAGAAAGGACGGTGAAAGGAGATGGATCGAGGTCATCAGCTCACTTCAGGTGAAAAACGGCGAAGTTGCGGGGATCCATATTATCTCCAATGATATCACCAAACAAAAAGAGGCCAAGCAAAAGCTGTTGGAGAGCGAGGAGAAGTATCACAACCTCTTCAACAAATCCAATGATGCTATCTTCATTCATGATTTGGAGGGTAATATCCTCGATGTGAATTCGAGAGCCTTGGATTATTTGGGATATTCCATGGATGAGGTGATGAAGCTGAATATACGAGATCTTCATCCACCCCACGCCCTAAAGGCGTCTGGAGAGGCGTTCGAGACAATATCAAAAGAAGGCGTTGTGAACTTTGAAATCGATTTTAAAAAGAAAAATGGTGATGTCTTCCTCGCCGAAGTATCGTCCAGTCTATTCGAGATCGGGGGAAAGAAGGTGATACAGGGTATTGTCAGAGATATTTCAGAGCGGAGGAAAGCGGAGGAGGCAATAAGAGAAGGTGAAAATAAATGGAGGTCGTTGATTGACAACACATCTGATTTCATTTTAATCGTGGATAAGAAGGGGACAATAGAATTTATTAACCGAACACTACCCGATTTAGAAATGAATGATGTAATTGGAAAGAAGATATACGATTTCCAACCGCCCGAATCACAGAAGATCCATAAGGCAATGCTTAAAAAAATCTTTAAGACAGGAAATTTCGAGACATTCCAGGCCACTAGCACAGGTCCTGAGGGCGATCTTGCATGGTATGAAACAAAGGCAGTTCCCATCAAAAAAGAAGGGCAGGTAACTTCCGTTATGTTACTTGGTTCGGACATTACAGAGAGGAAAAAGGCCGAGATGGCACTTAAAGAAAGCGAAGAGAAATACAGGCACATCGTCGAGAATTCAAACGATTTAATCATGCTGACGAAGCCTGATGGTATAATTTCGTATCTGAGCCCAGCTTGCGAAAGCGTTTTGGGATACGCACCAGAGGATTTGATAGGAAAGCAGCCTTGGATATTTCATCCGGATGATATGGAGATGGTAAAGGGAGTCCATTTTCAGGCCCTGCAGGGCAAAAGCGGCTCCAATTTCGAGTATCGCGTCATAACTAAATCAGGAAAGACAAAATGGATTTCCCATTCCTGGTCACCGATAATAGATGAAAACGAGCTTCAATTGATCGTGAGTGTGGTAAGGGATATCACCGAACACAGGCAGGCACAGCTTATCTTGCAAGAGAGCGAGGAAAAGTACCGCAGCCTGGTCGAGGAGATAAATGAAGTCATTTTCTCCGTGGATAAGGATGGTATGATAACTTACATAAGCCCTGCAGTCGAATCATTATCAGGATATAGTGTGGCAGATATTGTCGGAAAACCATTCTCATACTTTATTTATAAGGAGGACCTGGCCCGTGTCATGGAAGAGTTTCAGGACACCCTTTTCAGCCAACTACAACCTCGCGAGTATCGCTGTGTGAAAAAAACGGGAGAGATCTTCTGGATTCGTTCCTTTAACAAGCCCATAATCGAAGATGGTAACATCGTCGGAGCCAGGGGATTACTGACCGACATCACCCACCAAAAGGAGGCCGAAGAAGCCTTGCGGCAAAGCGAGGAGAAGTTCAGGAAATTCTTTGAAAACGAGCCAGATTACTGCTATATGGTCTCCCCTACCGGAGTGATCCTCGATGTGAACAAATCGGCTTTGAAAGCAATGGGTTACGCAAGAGAGGAAATGGTGGGGAAACCCATAGGATTCATATATGCCCCGCAAACCATACAGAGAATGGAAGAATTATTTAATAATTGGAAAAAGACGGGCTCGCTGAAAAACGAGGAGATGACTGTTCTTACTAATAAGGGCAAAACGCTTTCTGTCTTGCTGAGTGCAGACGCAGTGAGAGGTAGCGATGATGAGATCCTCTATTCCGTGTCCGTGCAGAGGGATATCACGGATCGCAAGATAATGGAGGATGTGCTTAAGCGGAGCGAGGCCAAATATCGGAGCCTTGTCGAGAAGGCCGGTGCAGGGATAGCCATATCCGATGTAGAGGGGGACCTAGCCTATGTTAACGACGCTCTATGTAAAATGATCGGATTCTCGGAAGAGGAATTGATCGGCAAGCCGTTCATCGATTTCATTCACCCGGAGGATATGGGAAATATCCTGAGGATATTTGAGAGTGCCTTTGACGATCCCTATAAGGAAGTGTCACTCGAGTTTCGGATTATCCACAAGGACGGCCATGATGTCTACCTGTATACAAAACCCACTGCAATGCTCTATGGGGATATGATTGCCGGATTCAATGCAATCATTACAGATATTACAGAACGCAAACTAGCCGAGAAAGCCATTGCACGGCGCAACGAGGAGCTGTCCGTTCTCAATATGATATCCGGGGCCACTAACCAAACTCTAGAATTGGATAAGGTCCTGAACTTTGCCTTGGAAGAAACCATGTCTGTCCTTGGGGCGGGGGGTGGTTTGATAACATTGTTTGATGATGAGACCCAGACCTTCGTTCCTGTCATCTGGGAGGGTTTTTCCCAAGAAATAATCAAGGAGGAGGTTGGCTTTAAGATAGGTGAGGGGATCTCAGGTCAAACCGCTCGGCTCGGCATACCCCTTTTGGTGCCTGACCTCAATTTAGATAAGAGTGATGTCTCACATATTGCTGTCAAGGAGGGATGGCAGTCCCTGGTAAGTGTTCCGCTGAAATCAAAGGATGAAATCATCGGGGTAATGACGGTCTTAAGCCGGGAGAAGGAGCGGTTCAAACCGGAGGATATGGAGGTTATCGGGGCCATAGGCAATCAAATCGGCATGGCAATACAGAATGCCCATCTGTATGAGGAGAGCCAGAGAGAAATAACCGAGCGAATGTCTGTCGAGGAGGCGCTGAGATACCGTTTAGACTTTGAAAACATAATCTCATCGATATCAACAGATTTCATCAACCTATCAACCGAG
>CP070739.1:1766917-1770746 GCA_020347705.1 Methanomassiliicoccales archaeon
CATTGGCTATCATACCCTTGGAGCCTATACTGTCGGTACACAATGATAAGGCATAATCTCCAAAATCCAAAAGGCCAGTGAAATGGCCTGGTAACTTGATAGGCTTTCCAAATCCTTTTCCTTTGGTTTTGATATGTGATATCAGGCTCTCTATGGTTTCAGATTCTTTTTTAATGTCCACCCCGGCTTTGGCATAAGTCATGCTTTTGGATTTTGATTTGTTCATGTGACCACGGGGGGTAATAGGAGTGCCTGATAGTAAGGTTTTTGATTGGTTTTTTCTAGTCTTTTAAAATCATCATTTTTCGATAGAAACCAGAAAATCCCTTCTCCCGGCCACCGTGATTGTCACCACATTTCCCCTGGTAATGTGCATTAAATCCACTATTTCTCTGGGAATGCGAATGATAAAACTTTCTCCCAGGACACCTATCCTCACCCTGATAGGAATTTTTTGGGTTTTGCCCGCAAGTAGAACATATTCGGCATCGCTGCTATCTATGTACTCTTCCCCGCATTTGGGGCATTTCCAGGACTTGACCCTATATCCCTGGATATTGGTATGTGATTCCTTTGTCAGCTCCCCGCAGTTGCATTCCATTGCTCTGTCTTTGGCCATGTTCTTGCCCCCGTAATCATTATTCTTACTAATATCATGATATAATAGAATTCGAATATCTAATATAATATCATATATGATTATCAATTATGATATTTGAACAGATATCAATTTCGTTATTTTTTTATGTTAAAATATATGCCATATAAATGATATCTTTTACATCGTTTTGGACCCTTTTTACCCTCTAAGTGATGATATTATCCTTTTTCCTCCACTCCATGCACGACCACGCCCTCCCCCTTTTTTATCTCCATGGGATAAGCCCTTTCATCGTGCTCAGAGCCGCGAAATTTCTCCACTGAAATCATTCGCATGATACGGGAATTCTCCCTGAACTTATGGAGCCTTATCTCGCCCCTTGCCAGGAACATCTCTGGGGAGAGCACATAATTCTCGGGTGTCTCCACCGTGAGTAACGACGTCATCTTTGATTCCGAAAGAAATCTCAAGAACGATTGGAGCAGGATGTCCTCCTCGCCCGACATACAGAAATATTTTAGAGCTGTGAGGGAATCGATCACTATCCTGCCGTATCTCGTATTTCTGAACTCCGTCTTCAAGGTGGTCTGAAGAGAGTGCACGCTTACAACGGTGGATTTGAATCTCGGGGTTTTCCTTATGTATTCTTGAACATTTTTTATTTTCTGCACCCTGCTTTTCGACGAGATCTCCATCACGGGTGTCGGCTCATATCGTCTCACGTCCGAGTTCGCATCGAGAATCTCGATGTTAGCCACGTTCAATTTCAGGGAATCCATATTGAATTTGATCTCGTTCACAGGCTCCTGCAATGCGATGAACAATACCCTCTCGCCTTTTCTTATCCCTTCCATCAAAAACTGCATGCCAAGGGTGGTCTTGCCTGCGCCCGGCGGACCAGAGATTATGTAGGGCCTTTCCGGTATCAAACCGCCATCCAGCATTTTGTCCAGACCCGAAATACCGGTTTGTATCTTGTTTATGTTCTTCATTATCATTCATCCATTGAAGGTTTCACCGTTTTGCACCTTTATTCCTTTGGAGGTTATCTTGATAGGCCTTATGGTCTCATCAAAATCGGAGCCTCTCAGTTTCTCGATGGATACCCCCCGATTGATCATCCCTCGATTTTTCGTTTTATGCAATCTGATCTCCCCTCTCGCAAGTAACACCTCGGTGTCCAAATGATCTGGCTCTGGCGTCTGTGAGACTATCAGGCATGTGGCCTCCATCTCGGCGATAAACCGCATGAAGGACTGTATCAGGATTCGCTGATCCTCCCCTTTCATGCCGAACATCTTCAAGGCGGTCATGGAATCCACGACAACCCTTGAGTATTTTTCACCGGTGGCCTCGTACAGGTCTTCGGCATCCTGCCTCAGCATCTTCTGCACCGAATGTATGGAGACATCCATGATTCTGAGGCTCCTTGACATCCTGATGTCCCTTACGTCCCGCATGGTATGAAAATCCAAAATGGTACCCACATCCTTGATTAGGCTGCCTCTTCTGTATCCCTTGATATCGGGCACCGCGTCAAGGATCTTGATGTCCCCGAGGTCGAATCCGAAGGCCTGGGCATTGAATTTGATCTCATTGGGGGGCTCGTCCAAGGCCACCATAACCACGTTCTCTTCGTTTCTGATGCCTTCCATGAGGAAGTGGATGCCGAGGGTGGTCTTTCCGCTGCCCGGAGGACCTGTTATTGCGTATGGTCTTTTTGGAATCAGACCGCCGCGGATCATATCGTCGAGCCCTTTTATGCCTGTGCTTACCCTGTTCATTTAAGCCCTGCCATGGTTGTGGAGGGTAATAGCGCTACTTCAAAATAAAACATTCTCTTGTTCCTACGATGGATTTTTGGGTTTGCACACTCGCTTTCGTTTATCTCCCTTTAAAATTGATAATAATTGCCAGGAAAAAAAGCTTAGAGTTGGATTAGGGTATATTTTATAATGTAAATAATATTAACATCTGGGCACATAAGAAACCTTTAATATGCCCAACGCATTTTAGGTGATGGCCATAGGAGGGTATGAATACATAAGAAGGGGCTTAAAGGAACTTAATGAAAAAAATTTCGTGAGAGTGATTCCTCTTCTTCTGAATGAACCCTTCTGGCTCAAAAGTAAAATAAATAGATAGGAGGGAAAAAATATGATAAAAAACAGAAAATTATTGACTGGAATTATGTGTGTGTTGATGGTAACTGCTGGGTTGTTACTGTTAGCAGGAACGATAAACGATTACGAGGGCGATTCGGATGTGGTTACAGAAAATGAGCTGAACAATGAAGCCTTTGATAAAGATAAGGTGTTAAAAGAGATAGAAGAAACCGATAATAAAATCCTTGTGGTGGATGAAATTATCGGAGATAGGTATGTCAAATACTGGGAACACAGTGTTGATGGTATCTCCGTAAAAAACGACCAGATATTACTTCATACAGACCTCGAAACCGGAGAGATAGTACATTATGAAAGATGCTGGACGGATGTTGGCTCAATATCCGGTCCACAAAGCGAGTCATTTAAACCGGAAAATTACTATTGGAAACAAGCCGTGGTGTTTCCTGAGGAGGAAGATTGCACCCACTTTTACACTTTCGAGGATTCGCAGGAATATCCGTTGACTTGCTGGGAAGTCAGGTACGAGGATGGAACAACCGTAATGTACGACTTTGGCGGGAACGAGATAGGACATGGAATACCTGCACCGGCCGACGGTTTTTCGCTGTCAGGATACAATAATGCCACTTGGCCGGATCCCTGGTTACCCAATAGACAAAATGCTGACAGTTATTTCACAAATTGGTGCTCCTCAACAACCAGCCTCTCTATGCCGTCCGCCGCCACGATATCTAGTTATGTAAGCGATCCAAATTATAAATACTTCTACGAGCTGGCACATGGAGGCTCATATTCGTTTGGGGCCGATAGCACGAGCAGTTATTATTCAAAGCCAAGTTTAGGGCCCAACAATGTTCAGGATGATATGGCAAGCAGGCGGAGAATGAAGTTGGCTTTCATTGGCAGCTGTGAGGGTTTGGATGATTCAGGTCCAGGTTCCTTTTCCTATGAATTCAGAAAGGGGCATATGGAAGGCACCGTGACAATTGGATTCGACGGCATGGGTTCATGTCCTCGTTGGTCAAAAGAATTACATTGGCAGGAATATATGTTCGATAAAATGGACGATTGACATACAATGAAGGCATCGTTTGATCTC
>CP070739.1:1770846-1774405 GCA_020347705.1 Methanomassiliicoccales archaeon
CGTCGCCATAGACATGAGAAGATGTGGGCCCAGTTGCATCAACATCGTTTGTGAAATCGCCGTCATTGTCGGAATCCACATTCGCATCGAAATCCCAAGTATAGGTCAGTTCATCCTCAAGGGATAGTAGAGTATCCATATATTCCCCAGGTGTGATTCCAGTATCGTATGGGGGCTGTGCAAGGCTCAGCTCACCACCGCTCACCTCATCCTCAGAATGATCCAGTTGGTAGGCATAATATGTGTAGAACTCCTGTATTCCTCTGGAATAGAACGTTATATCTGTCACACCCGGCCCTTCTATGGCCAGGTCCAGCGGATTTTGTGAGGCATAGTATACTAGGCTGTTAACATCTGGGGAAAGAAGTATGTCTGTTTCCCCAAGCTCAAAGAGCACGTCCAAGTCATTTGGAAAGCCAGATAGGACCCCAGTTGAATGAATCTCCACTCGGTATAAATGATTCTCTAATTGTCGATAAACATTTTCAGTACCTTGATAGACATATAATCCGGATACAAAGTTCGTTTTCGCGGTTTCATCGTAAACATCGGCTGTGAAGTAGCCGTTTGCGGCTCGGAAGCTGAGGGTAAAGTTCCCGCTCTCATGCATCTTCCAATAGTAGGTATATTCCTTGCCTGCAGGTCCTTGACCTAAATGGCCTGCCTTTTTGCTAATCCAGAAAGGAAGGTTCGATGAAAATGTCACCCATTCCATCACACCTCCTTCCCAGGCTCCCATATAGGGGCCATTTGGATCCTGGGTTCGCAGGAAAAGCGCGGAATCGCTTGCGAAATTTACGTTCAATTTATGCCAGTCGTAGTTGGGGTCATAGCTTCCTGTTCCGTTGAAATATGCGGTCTCTCCCTCATAAATTGTTTGATCGTCGCCTGCATTGGCCACAGGAGGCTCCAACGCGTTCTCCAGGACATACAGGTAGTTGTCATAGCAGCCCAAAAGCACCTCTGCCAGGCCGTCCTGCTCCAAATCAGCTACTATCGGCTGTCCCCATATCTGACCCGAAGTCTCGAAAACCCATTCGATTGCGCCGTCCTCGGTGCTCAGACAGTACAGATTCGGGTTCGCTCCGGCGATCACTTCTATAACACCATCGCCGTCGATATCCGCGGTTACCAAAGGCGCCTGGGACCAAGATGAATCGGGTAGGACCGTCTCCCAAAGTATTGCACCGTTGGTTCCTTTATACGCCACTATGGTTTCATCGTCGGAGTCTCCTCCTATGATATCGACCAGACCATCGCCGTCGATATCCAGTATCGTTGGTGATGTGTAGAAGAAAGTGTGAACACTGCTTCTCCACAGGTCTGAGCCGTCATGGTTCAACACCACAACATCTCCAATATCCTCAGGCCATCCCACAGTAAACAGGATTATCTCGTCATAACCGTCACCGTCCACATCTGCTAGAACCGGAGTTGCTTCCACACCATGGCCTACGTCTACCTCCAATTCCAATGAGCCTGTTCGTGCCTCGTAAATTCGTATGAGCGCATGGTTATCAACAACCACGACCTCAAGGTCTCCATCATGATCGATATCGCCTAAAGGTGAAGATGCTCTTATGTAATGCTCGAATATCTCAGACTGCCAGATTACGCTGCCGTCAGGCCCATTGAAGGCATAGAAATAGGAATCCTTGCTAGGGATGAGTACATCGTTGATATCGTCTCCGTTGATGTCGAGGAGTAGGGGCGAGGCCTGAAAACCTGCAAACGGGGTCGTTTGGTATAAAGTTTCGAACTGCCATACCAGGCTTCCGTCCTCTCCGTTGACAACATACATGTTTGGATCGCCGCCATAATGAAAGTTGCCTCCGAAAATCACCTCATTCAGGCCATCACCGTCAACATCTCCTATGGAAGGAGAGTTGATGATACCTCCGATCGCAGGAAAATTCCATAATTCGTTCCCGAATCTATCGAGAGCATATAGATGATGATCATTTGAGCCGAAAACCACTTCCATCTCGCCGTCGTTGTTTATATCACCCACGCTTGGAGGTGATTTCACAATATCTCCTGTTAAAAAGGCCCATTTGACCTTTGGCTCCACGATATTGCTGGTCAAGGGTGAATTTCCAGTGCGTTTATCATTGTATCTGTACATCGACCAGCCGCTTTCTTCGGCAAGGATGCTTACTGCCGTCAATAGCATAAAGAATATCATAATAGGTGCCAATATTCTCATTTTTGAGGTTCTGCTACGCTCCCTCCTTCGGTTCATCGGATTCCCCCTAAAGGTCTTATATGGGAATATATAGCCTTCCATCATATTAAATAATTATGGAAAATTTCAGGTATTTTAAGAAAAATCAGTCCGCAGCCACCAGGGTGGTGGTTTCGATGACTCCCTTGACGCCTCTTATCTTCTTCATGATGATGTCTCTTAATTTTGTACTGTCCTTCTCCTCTATCACAAGCACCATGTCGTACTGTCCGTATACAAAATGTATGCCTGATATCCCCTCGATTTCCCTGAGTTTGTGGTAGGCATAATCCTCTTCACCCACTGCTATTCTGATTAAAACAAAATTTGCAGACTTGCCATTCATTATAATTCACCCTTTAATAATAGGACTTTAGGTATAAAAGCATTATCGATTTTTTTCACTATTTGAAGTCAAGATTCAACCTACAAGAATCCCTGCACCTGTTATGAAGCGGCAATCAGGGTCTGCACGTCTATAACATCGGAAATAGCCCAGATACTCTTCATCAATTTATGTTTATCGACATCGTACTTTTCTCTGACGATCAGAACCAGGTCGTATTCTCCGTACACCGGGTGAACCCCGCTGATTCCCTTGAGGCTTCTCAGTATCTCTATATTCCTTTCTATCGTTCCTGGTAAGACTTTAATCAAGATGAAGTTCGCGGATTGTTCAGAAGGTTTAAAAGAAGGCGGGGGGGCTACTATTTTCGGTCTGAAACTGTCTGGTGCCAATACCAGGTTCAGATGTCTATCGTCCTTGGTGAATTTCATCCTATCACAATAATTACTAGTGACTCCGATTTATAAATTCATTGCGTGCTAAAAATCGCCTATTAAAATCATGGCTCAAAATCAGGATTCAAAATCATATTTAATAATAACTTATGTACCCTCATATCATTTGTGAGCTCTGGATGGAACGATACGGCCATCAGATTCCTCTGCTTCGCCATCACTATCCTGCCTTCGAGCCTGGCAAGGGCTCTGCAGCCTCCCCATACTTCCTCGACAGTTGGTGCGCGGATAAAAACGGCCTCGTAAGGATTCTCAAATCCTGCGATTGAGAGTGTCGTTTCAAAGGACTCCCTCTGCCTTCCAAATGCATTCCTTTCCACCTTCATGTCCATGAGGCCAAGGATGATGGTCTCGCTTTCTTCCACTTCCTTATCACCTTCCTTTGCCAGCAGAATACAGCCCGCGCAGGTTCCCATTATAGGCAAACCGTCTGAGGCCCTCTCCCTTATTATTTCATCCATCCCTGCCTTGACCATGAGTTTAGAGATAGTTGTGCTCTCTCCCCCTGGTATGATCAATCCATCCACAGCCTTC
>CP070739.1:1774505-1808388 GCA_020347705.1 Methanomassiliicoccales archaeon
CCTATTAACTTAACATCTTACATCATATATTATTGTATCTTTATATTCATCTTACCCTAACACCATCCATATTAAGAAGTTAGGTTCATTATACATTCTTTCATTCGGTTCCATTCGGTTTTACGGTTTTTTTAGAGTTTTCAGGCCCCTACCGGGCATTTTATGGGTTAAATGCCGGGATAGCGTAGCCTGCCCACTACCCAATTCATCTAATACATTTTTTTTAATAATTTCTTCCAGTATGTAATTTACAATTATTTTACTGGCATATAAATATTTTGGTTGGAAAATTAGAGGTGGTTTTAATAGCCTGGCATATCCTTTACCGCATCCAGAGCTCTTTTCATACATATATTGAGCATTGCCTCCACGTCCCCAACGCCGTTAATACCTGCTGCTCCATCGTGTCCCCCACCTTCGCACCCGTTCTCATTTGCGATATCTGTCATTAAATTTCCCAGGGTGAATCCGTTTTTAACAAGGGTTTGGGTGGCTCTCCCACTGATTCTGAACACATCATCTCTCTGTGAACCTACAAACGCGCAATCAGCACCCAAGGAAAGTATGGCACCACAAACGCTGGACTCAAAAGAGCCTACCTGGGATAATGCTACAATAAAACCTCCCGTACTTTGATACCTCAACCTCTGCGCCCCTTTCAATCTTGATATCCTCCTGGAATAATCTGTCTCGTGCTCTTCTGCGAAAATTGAGAGCACTTCATCCATGTCTACACCGCTTTCCTCCATAATTTGGGCGAAGGTTTTCAATGTGCCGGCATCAGCATGGGTGAATTTTCCTGTATCCGTCAATATACCCGTGAGTAAGGCCAGTCCCACTGAGTGGGTGATCCTTTTTTTTCCTTGCTTTAAAATCTGGTATACGAGCTCTCCGCATGATGATTTTTTTTCATCAACAAAACTCAATTTCGTATTCCAATCATAATTATTTTGATGATGGTCAATTACGATGGGATTCGTTAGTTTTTCTTGATATCTGCCTAAACGCTCAGATGAGGCGCAGTCCACAACCACTATTTTGTCATAAATAGAAATTTCCGGCTCCTCGATTACCTCCAAACCCAATCTTCTCTGAAGCAGTTTACCGTTCTTGCTTAGACCTCCTACCGCCCCTATGCTCACGTTCGGGAAGACCAGGCTCAATGCCATGGCACAGCCCAAGGCATCTGGATCAGCATTTACATGCAAGAGAACACACTTCGTGCCGCTCTCAAGCTCGTCGAGAATATCCTCTATCATGATACCTTGGTACATATCTCAAGCTATAAAAAATGTGTTGGTAATTTTCTATAAAATAAAAGAAATGGATTAAAACTGGAGGATCGATGTTCCTTTATAGTTTCTTCTTGCGTCTAGTCCTCTTCGAAATGACTGGTATCGAGGGGATGCATACTGCACCAATTATCAGTAAGGAGCCGAGCCCGCAGGGCCTACCGTCATCATCTTCATCGGGGGGAGTGGAAGAGGACGCTCCGAAATAGGCGGTGTAGGTTGGATCATGCTCTACGCGGTATCCGCGCCATCCTGGAAATGAAACGGCATACCACAATCTCGCAGTATGTGCATAGTTGAGCCACCACTTATGCCTCAAATCCTTGGGACTGGAATACTGATCTTGAATATTCTCGCTCAACGCATATGATAACAGGCTGAAAAGTCCTGCCGAAAATCCGAGCTGCCAGCCCACGAGTATCAAATCCGCTGGTTTGGCCTGTAACAGGATATTATAGGCGTTCTTGTCCTCTGCAACCGTTGTGTGAGGTGAGGAACTTTCATTCAAAAGATCGTATGTGCCTCTGTAACCGATATCGAAGGCCCTGTCGTCCTTATCGCCTACTTTTATGCTTATGTTCTCTGCGGGGGCAGATATCCCAGTATTGATCTCATGGCCAGTTTCTTGGGAGGTGATCTTGTACCAGGATGCGAATACTGAGACATAGTGCACGGCGGAAATTCCCCAGTTTTCGTTGAGAATGTCCCTTGGCTCCGCAGGGGCACCCCAGATTCGTATAACCTCCACCTGACCAATCGTATAGTATGTCTCAGCTTTCACTTCACCAGTTTCATCATCAATAGTGACATCATACATCACTGTAAGCTCGCTGAACCTTGCATGCAATACAGGTAAGGCAACAGAAACCCAAAAAGACCAAGGATCGTTACCGTCGACGATCTTGGCGAACAGGTTGGTATAGGTTATGCCGAATCGATAGTGGCCTTCTTCTAATTTTTCAACGTTGTGCACATTTATTTGAGGCGCATAGCTGCCGTTTTCATCATCTAATCCGAATGGTATAATATAGTAAACATCCTCGTTGCCAGGGTCTTGAATATTGTTGCCGTTGGTATCGTTGTACGCCATGAGAAACGCGAATATCGCACCAATGAACACCTCCCTACCCTTGGGGGTGTAGTAATGCATTCCAAACAATTGATAGGGCAATACACCTTTTTTACCTTCTTTTCCAATAACATTATTCAATGCAACAAGAAAGACCTGAACGTCCGAAGAATTTACATAAAATACCGAGAAGGTAGCGCTGCCATTTTCTGATTCATTGGTTACAGAGGCCGTCCAATATTCCTCATCGAACGAATGCCCTAGGATCCTCTTCTCGTCTCCCTCATTCCACTCATCAAAACCAGAGGCCGAGGAAGTGGGGACAAGAAGTAGTCCAACAATCATTACACAAAAAAGTTTCAGAACCATGATTTTCATGTGTTCACCTCGGTATACAATACGATGGTTATATAAAAAGATATCTCACTTATGATTCCCCTTGATAATAAATTATTTTTAACCACTAAATAAATTATGGCTTTACCGTCCCATCATATCTGACCTTTAGAAATTAATTTATAATAGGTAAACATTTCGTCCCGCAAGGAAAGGAATCCTGGACCTATTTATGGACAGGAGCGTGAAGGGTATGGAAGATGCAGCAATAAGGAAAACCAAGAAGGAACGCCTGGATGAGGTGTTAAAGAGACTCATGAACGTCGGACAGCTGAAGGCCAGCGCCATCGTTAGTACGGAAGGACTGCTTATTACTTCCAGAACACCTCCGGAAATGAACGAAAGGATAATTGCCGCACTTTGCTCCACCGTTATGGCCAGCGCGGAAACGGCAAGCAGCCAGATGAGCATCGGAAAAGTGAGCGAGATCAGTGTGAGGACGGATGAGGGAACCATATTTCTTTCACCTGCTGGCCAAAAGGCCCTTTTGGTGGGGCTCGCAGAGCCGGAGGCCCAGGCGGGATTGATATTGATGGAAATGGAGTCCAAAGCATCGCAAACCCAAGAGATATTGGAGGAGGATTGAGTCCCGTTGAAGAGCGCGGATGAAATGAACGATGATGAGGGCACGCTGAAGAAGATCAGCATGCTCGGTGATTTGGCCGTGGGAAAAACCAGTCTTGTAAATAGATATGTTTTCAACGTTTTTGGCGATGAGTACATAAGCACCATCGGGACAAAGGTCGTAAAAAAGAAATTGACTCATAATAATAGAAAAATCGTTCTCATGATTTGGGATATAGCCGGCGAGACCACATTCAACCATATAAGAAAAGCATATTTCAGAGGATCAGAAGCAGGCCTGGTGGTTGTGGATATCACCAGGAAAAAAACCCTTGATAATGTCTCGGATTGGATCTCTTCCTTTTTAGAGATCACTGGTGATTCACCGATATTGATCCTTGTTAATAAATCGGATTTAAAGGAAGACTACACCTTTACCATGGATTCTGCACACGAAATAGCTGAAAAATTCCAAACAAAGGCCTTATCCACAAGTGCCAAGACCGGGGAAAACGTGGAAGAGGCATTTCATATTCTTACCGAGCTGATATTTTCAAGATCCGAAAATCCAGATATATAATAGGTGGTGTTCGCATTGGAAAAAGGAGCAATAGATGTAACAAAAACCCAAGTGGGATTCTTCGTTGTGCCCAACGAATTCATGAGGGGAATACGCAATGAGCTGGAGTCCATGGTGGGCAAGGGCGCGGGAAATGAATTCCTGTTCAGATCAGGATTCAGATGCGGTGAGGCCGTTGTAAAAATGCTGGAGCTAAACAATTATAAGATGCCGGATATCCTGGTCTCCTTGTGGTCACAGATCGGTTTTGGCAGATTGAAGGTCCTGGATATGAGCGTAGAGCATATTGAAGTCCAGTGCGAGGAATCCACCGAGGCCATGGCCATTGGCCCTGCGAAGGCCCCAGTCTGCGATTTCACGAGGGGTTGTCTAGCCGGGACGATTTCTGCAATCGTGGGTAAGGATTACTATGCCATTGAAAAACGTTGTGTATCCATGGGTGACCCCTACTGCGTCTTCTCCTTAAGTATGGACGAAAGATGGTCTCCGTATTGGAGGTAGAAATAGGATCGCCCAGGCCTGGTTTGGAGGGAATAGAATAAGATGGCCACTAAAAACACCTTTATTCCAAGATTGGACAGCCTTTTAAATGGGGGCCTGCCCCAGGGAAAATCACTGGCCTTCTCTGCAGACCCAGGCGTACCTTCCGATATCTTCGGATATCAGGTGCTGGGAGAAAGATTGAAAAATAACGGTGAAAAGGGTTTCATTTACACGAACACACAACTTCCCAACTACATCGAGAGACAATCGTACGGTTATGGATGGAATATTAAAGAATATGTGGATTCTAAAAGGCTATTTTTTATTGATTCCGCTTCCATCAGATTGGGTCTTCCAGGTGCGGGAAAATACAATATATATAACGATTCTGAGATTCCAAACGTGATATCAAAGGCAATTGAGGAAATCCACGGCGGTATCGGAGTTATTGCGGATGTGGCCATGCTCTTAGAAACCCAAGGTTATGAGGATACATGGGAGATGATGAGGACCTGGAACCAAAGCGCAAAAGAAAACGAAGTGAACCTCATATATATATTCACGAAATGGGACTATGAGGACAATATAATCAAAACATTCAATAGTCTGGTTGATTGCGAGGTAAGGATACAACCCATGGCGGAGAGAGTGATATTCAAACAGGTATTCTCGGTTGTAAAATCCAATTGGACCGACCATTCAAACCTAAAAATATTCTTTGAAACCTTAAAGCCAGGCGGTGTTGCGGTGTTCATTCCGAAACTGTTGGTTACTGGCCCTTATAATGCAGGGAAAACCAGTTTTGTTAAGGCCGTAACCACCGAGAGCGTTTCTGTGGACAGACAGGCTTATGAACGCTTTCCCACCACTGTGGGCCTGGATATCGGTCATTTGGAGCACAGAGGATTTTCTGCGGATGTTTTCGGTACCCCTGGTCAGGAAAGGTTCGATTTATTACTTGAGGTCCTGGCAAGAGAGGCCATGGGTACGTTCATAATCATCGACTCTACAAAGCCCGAGACCTTCTTAAGGGCACAAAAGATGATTACGCTTTGTAAGGTGGAGGCCATTCCAAAGGTTATTGTAGCAAACAAGCAGGATTTGGATGATGCACTCTCACCTGCCGAGATTCGATTGAAAATGAACTTATCCGAAAGGATTCCGATAATACCCACCTCCGTTGCCAACAATGAGGGTGTTACAGAAGCGTTGGATACGTTATTGAACATGATATACCGATGATATCAAGTAAAGAGAGGGTGATGAATACGACCCCCAGAATTGAATCAGGATTAAACGGCCTGGATGCCCTACTGGGAGGCGGGCTTCCCGAAAACTCGGTAACGCTGGTGTACGGTCCGCCAAAGACAGGGAAATCCATTCTCTGTTACCACTTTCTTTTCCGCGGTTTGCTTAAGGATGAGCCGTGTCTTTTTGTGATGAGCGACTATACTTGGAATCAGCTCAGCGAGAGGATGATGACATTCAATTGGCCCATCGAGAAATATGCTAAAGACGAAAAGATATATAGAATAGACACCGTTTCAAGGCTCGGTTCGAAAGTACCAAAGGAGACCCAGACACTCAAGATATCCCATACAGAGAATCCAACGGACGTCATGCTCCATGTGAGCAGTGGAGCAAGATATCTTTACAAGAAATTCAATAGGTTCAGGGCCGTCTTGGATTCATCAACATCGTTCTTTTTATACAATCCGCATTCGTTGATCAACAGAGTGCTCAAATCCTATGTTCTGAGCATCAAGGAAGCGGGGGGAACAGGTCTTATCACCTACGCTGAAGGAAGTGTGGATTCACAAACTGAGACCATGTTGAAGGCCAGTGTGGACAACCTCATCAAGCTCGATGGTGAAGAGATGCATATCGAGGCCGTAATCGGTGCCGGGAGAAAAAAAGCGAGCTATTCCATTGGAGAGAAAGGAATATTACTCAAGGAAATTTCTGATGAAAATTCGTTTATTGCTGTGGGCTTGGATTGAAAGATTAAATACTCTAACCACAATATGGGGATAGGTGTTAGATTGGTGCAAGATAAAATTCCCACACATATAGAGGGATTCGATGATCTTTTGGGGGGCGGCATACCCAAAGGCCATATAGTCCTTCTGTCAGGATCGCCAGGAACCATGAAATCTTCGGTAGCGTACAATATCTTACATCAAAACGCCTTGGCAAATAAAATGAGAGGGGCATTCTTCTCCTTGGAGCAGAGCCGAGAGAACTTATTGAAACAAATGAATAGCCTGGGATTAATGCAAAAGGATGTGGAAGGGCAGCTCAATATCGTTGACATGTCCCTTATCCGGAAAAAATTGTCCGAGATCCGCTCGGAAGGAAGCATCCTTGACCTCTTCAAATTGTACGCCGACAATTTAAATGAACAAGAAGGATGCGATTTATTGGTTGTGGATTCCCTTACCGTTTTGATGATAATCGCCCAGATCAAGGACAACAGGGATCAGATATTCCATCTGTTTGAATGGCTGCGAAGTATGAATGTCACGGTCTTTCTCGTTTCTGAATCTCCAAGAGAGCCAAACCAAGTGTTCGATGAAGAATTTTTAGCAGATGGTGTGATACACCTGGTAAAGGAGAGAGTAGGTACGGTTGATACACAGCTAAGAATCATCATCGAAAAGATGAGGGCCACAGACCATCACAGGGGTTTTTTCAACCTAGCATTCAAGGACGGACATTTTAAGATCAGCCAAATTATTTCTGAATAATCGAGATCCTATTTTTTAAAAAATACCATTTAAATGATATTCTTTAATCAACATAAGGGATGCGAATCAGGGTGGTAGCTGGTTTATTTATTACAGAGGCTACTCATCATCTGGAGGGGGTAGTTCTTCATCTTCAGGAGGAGGAAGTTCCTCATCACTAAAAGGAGACGGTGATTCATCCTCCTCAGGTCGCGATATCTCATCCTCAGGAGATTCTTCGATCTCACGGGGGGGTTCTGTAGATGATTCAGAGGGTTTTATTTCTTCCTTTTTCTTTTTCTTACGCCACAGAAATAGCAGGATCAATATAACGAGTACGATGATGATAATAAGTATCAGACAAAGAGGTGAATCATCAAAGTCCAGTGGCCCGTCATCGTCGTCATCTGAATCACCGTCGACTACGATAGTAAATGTATGACTGTCTTCTCCACCCTTACCGTCGATTACTTGGATCGTAAACTCGTTGTCGCCGTAATCATCAGAAGAAGGAGTGCCGTATATCGTACCGTTGGCAGGGCCTATTTGCAACCAATCGGGTCCTGAGATCTTGCTCCAGGTGAGGGGATCATTATCATCGTCTGTGGCTAGGAACTTAAAACTCAATGAAGAATTAACAGCGGCCGAATCGGGTGCTGAATCCTTGTTTGTGATGACTGGTGGATTATTCGTGGCCGAAGGGATATCGACCTCGATGGTGAAGGTATGGTTGTCTTTTCCGTCCTTTCCATCGCTTACCTCGATTTTAAAGGTGTTCGAGCCAATATCAGCTGAAGAAGGTGTTCCGTATATCGTGCCGTTGGCAGGGCCTATTTGCAGCCAATCGGGTCCTGAGATCTTGCTCCAGGTGAGGGGATCTTCATCTTCATCCGTGGCTGTAAATGTGAAAACCAGTGCGATTCCCTCGAAGGCAGATTGGGGTGCCGAATCCTTGTTGGTGATTACAGGAGGATTGTTTGGAACCGATCCTGAGTAGGTGGTGAAATTCCAGTAACCATCAGGGGGATTCCCAAAAGAGCCGGTCTCCCAGCCATCGGTTAGGTTGACACGCCAGTAGAAGTGACCCGAAGGGCGGGTGTCGAAGGGATCAGATTCGTTTTCTGGTCCAAAGCCAGATGCGATGACATTCGAGAATGCGGAATCGGTGGCCACCTCCCAGCTGAAATTGATTGAATCGCCTTCAGCATCGGCCCCTGGTGGGGTCCATTTTACGATCTGGGTGGCGGAAGCCAATATCAGGCTGTTGTCGGCAGGGGAAACCGGAGAAAGGGGTGTCAATACCTCGTTCATATGAAACTCCACTTCAGATTCTGGGCCCCATATCCCCGTGTCATTCATAACCGAGACCCTGAGAACATAAGTCGTGCCATTTACCAGGGATGGACCTGTTTCCGGACATGGGGCCGTGTTGTATGTTACAGATACAGTTTCCCCTGATGCGATTGTATGCGTCCTATTGCATTCCCATAATAAGGTAGAACCCCCGGCATCCCATACGCTGACATCATATTGCGCAAGAGGATCGTTGTTGGGATCATTGTACACGAAGCTGAAAGTGGGACGATCAGGTATGATATGCATGATTCCAGGGGTTGATTCCGAGAAACCTTCGACCTTGAGTGACTCCGCAGTGGGGAAGGGGTTGACGGACCCAATGTAAGCTGAGTAGATATCGTAGTGGTCATTCCGGTAGTCTGCCCAGGCCACATGTACGTTGCTGGTCGCGCCTACACCGATGGTGGGTAGATCCTGGGCTTTACCCACTGGATCATCGTTCACTCTTAAATTGGGATATATCCAGGAACCACCTTGGTCAATGGAGTATGTAAAGTAAATGTCATAATCACTGCCGCTGCGGATATCCTGCCAGGCTACGTAAATGGTGCCTGTTGGGCCTAAAACCAGGGAGGGATAGGTTTGATGAGAATTGGTGGGGTCGGTACTGATAGGGGCGATGGACTTGGTCCAGCTCCCGCCTCCGTCTGTGGACTTGGCAAAATAGATATCAGCGTTAGTAGCGTCGTTGCGGTAGTCCTCCCAGGCCAGGTAGACCTTACCGGTAGTTCCTGCGTCGATTGAAGGATTGTATTGATCTTGACCGCTTGCCTCGGTATTGATCTTTTTATTGGGGAGGCTCCACGACGTGCCGCCGTTGGTGGAGTTGGCGAAGTGGATGTCATAGTCTCCGTCTATATTGTCCTGCCAGGCCGCATATAAGGTCCCTGTGGAATCCACGGCGATATCAGGATTAATTTGCGTGGTTCCTAGCGCGTCTGAGTTAATCGGTGTATCGGATTCGATCCAGGTTATTCCTCCGTTGATAGATTTAGCGAAATATATGTCCCAGTTGCCCCACCTCTGGTCTGCCCAGATGGTGTAGAGATTCCCTGAGGAGTCCACGGTGAGAGAAGGATACTGTTGGCTCAAATTTGTATCGTCCGTGCTAATCTTAATATTCGGGTTCGTCCAGGAGTTACCACCATTCTCGGATTTGGCGAAGTAGATGTCCCAGTCCCCATTGCGATCGTCTTGCCACACGACATAGATATCACCATCAGCGTCTACAGCAAGTGAAGGTGCACTTTGGGTTTCATTGTTAATGTCGGTGCTGATCTTTACATCGGATGTCCAGGTCTCACCTCCGTCGAGGGATTTGGAAAAAAAGATATCCATATCACCTCTACGGTTATCTTCCCAGGCTATGTAAACCGTACCAGTTGCATCAACGGCCATGGAAGGTGCGTTTTGAGTTGCGTCGGCCGTATCGTTGTTTACGATCTTGTTTTCGGAAAATGGTGCGTCGCCCTTAACCGTATACATGTAGTAAAAAATAGGGATTATAACGCTCACAAAGAGTAATATGAAGGATATGGCTAAAGCTAAGGCTTTTTTTGTGTCAACTTTAGGGAACATGTTACCTCACCTTGGTAAATGTATTATCGCCAAGGGATTTAAACATATCCTCAGATTGCTGTACTGTCCTAAGGCTCCCTATCGTCCTCGGGTGCTCCCATTGTATCCCTGTGAACACCAGGTAGATTGCCTGCTTGCGGGTCTCGGGGTGCTCCGTGCTGGTCTCCCCATTGTGGGTCCTTTTGGGTAACGAGGCCCAACTCACCATCAGGTTCGGTTAGGGACTGATCTGCGCCACATGCCTCACCCAAGGCCAGCAGGAATTTGACTGCGTGTGGGGATATTAACCTATTGACCTCAGGATAACCAAATGGACTGTACGGGACGATATAGCTGTTGAATTCTCCTGTCCAATCGAAAGCGCGGTCGCCGCCAGTATTGATAATCAGAACGTCCAGGCCGCCGCCGCCGAAGATGAAATCGCGGTCTGCAAATTCAGGTTCATCCGGCTGATTGTTGAGGCCGCCCTGGGAGTCATGATTGTCGTCTCCATTTAATACATCGTCGCCCATACCGCCGAACAGGCGGTCATTCATGGTGCCTCCTACAAGCCAGTCGTGACCCAAATCGCCGAAGAGCCTGTCCTTGCCGTCGTTGATCTTGCTTCCGTTTTCATCCACAGCCTCAAAGTTGAGCAGGAAACCGTCGATCTTGACCAGTGGGAAGTCTGCATCGTAGGCCGCGAACTTTCTGGTCACAGGATCGTATGGTAGAGGAGTGAAATTGGTTACCGGATTGTCGTGATAGAACTCGGGTAATGCTTCTGCACCCGATATGGCGTCATTTCCTGCGCCGCCGTGCAACCAGTCATCGCCGAGACCGCCGTAAATGGTGTCGTTTCCGCCGTACTCGAAGGCATACAGATCCGCTTCCTTCTTGAGCCTGCCAGATATGTGAACCCAGGCACCAATGAATGGACCTGGCATTTTGATAAATTTCTCCTTGTTCGCATTGTTCAATCCGTAAAGCGTTTCTTTTTCACCGTTGCGGCTGGTGAATATCTTACCATCGTCTCCGAGAATACCGTCTTCACCATTGCAACCGTATAGCCTATCGTGCCCGGTTTGGCCGAATATATCGTCGTCCTGTGCATCACCGAAGATGACGTCATTGCCTGTCAATCCATGTATGACATCGTCACCTGCCTCTCCATGGATAAGATCATCATCTCCAATGTCGCTGGCACCGCCACCGGCAGTGTAATCGAGCAGCTGAACAGCCCGGGGTACGATGGTTATATTGCCGTAGTTGTCGTATGTGAACGCAAGGAACTGGCCGGTTCCCTGTCCATTGGTGCCGACAATACGGTAGATATTTCCGTTGTCGCCGATGATATAATCCGCATCTTTTGCATGCCCGTCATCGGATTCATCGCCTGGATCGTAGCGGGCAATGCGGGTTCCGGCCCCGCCGAAGATTGTATCAGAACCGTCTGGCCGCATGCTGGAATCGGTAAGACCGAACTGATCGGAGCTTCCACCGATGATATCGTCCTGACCGTAGCACCCGAACATCAGATCATCGCCACCATTGCCCTCCATGTAGTCATCCCCATCGTCCCCGGCCTCCACTGAAGGATCGGTAGCGTTGATGAACTCAGAAATCGATGCATCCCCTTGCATGAGGTCGTCGCCAAGTTGGCCGAACATAACGTCATCATCAGGACCGCCGGCCATATAGTCATCACCGAATGTGCCCGAGGTTGGGCTGTCGCTGTGATCAAGCAGTGTGATATCCCGTCCTTTCGCCCCCCGTGGATCTTCCTGATGCGTTGGGTCGACATCAGCGTTTCCGTTGGCGTCGTACAATGTCTTCCCATTCAATGCTCTAAAGCGCGGGCTTACCGTATCTGTTCTTCGAAGTACGATTGAATTATCACCAGCCAGCACATCATCCCCCGAGCCTCCATCCATAATATCGTTGAGACCAGCTGGGGTATCGAGCTCATCGATACCGCCCACAACATTATGTCCTCCAATCAGGTCATCGTCATCTTCATCACCGAACATATTGTCATCGCCCTGTTGACCCAGGAGGATATCATCACCTGCGTTACCATGGATCAGATCACCGTCACCGCCATCAGCAGCTGCGGTGAAGATCGAGATGAAGGTAAAGGTTGGAACAGGCAGAGAATTGAGGTCAAGTATCATTCCTGGCTTCCTTTCGACCCTTGCATGGTCGCCGAAGAGCAGGTCGTTGTCCTCATTGCCGTACATCGTATCATTGGCCGTGCCGCCAAAGGCGATATCGTTTCCTGAACCGCACAAGATCATATCGCTTCCACCGTCGTTAGGGGATGTTGCCTTGATCAAGTCCAAGGTGGATTTGTCAGGTTCTGAGCCATCAACTGGATATGCATAATCGAGCATGCCGTTATCCCCAAGGATGATATCGAGTCCTGCGTTGCCTTCTAAATGATCCCCGTACGCACCTCCGAGAATGATGTCATCGCCGTCGTTGCCTTCTATGGTGTCGCTGCCGCCGATAGCGGGAGCCGTTGTTTTTATGACCTGGATCACCGCGCCGGGCTGCGTGATATTGCCGTTGTCGCCAAGTATGATATCATGGCCGCCGTGACCCCAGATATCATCACCCTCTGCACCGCCGAGAATAATATCGTCATCTTCGTTGCCCTCGATGGTATCACTACCGCCATCACCTGGATCAGTTGATACTATGAGATCCAAACTACTTGCATCTCCATCATAAACGAAGTCGAGGAATCCATTGTCGCCGAGAATCACATCGTCAGAAGCGTTACCCCAAATATCATCACCTACGGCACCGCCAAGGATGTAATCGGCACCTTCATTACCATATATAGTATCACTGCCTCCGATGGTAGGATTCGTTGTCTCAATCCTCTCCACTATTTCACCAGGTTGCGTTATCCTTCCGCTATCTCCAAGTATCAAGTCATCACCTTCATGGCCCCATATAAAATCACCATAAGGACCGCCCAGGATAACATCATCGTCTTCGTTGCCTTCTATGGTGTCGATACCACCAATGGTTGCGTTGGTTGTCTCGATGAGGTCGAGCGTATTAGCATCGCTGTCCACGACGAAATCCAGCCTACCGTTATCACCGAGAATTACATCCTCGCCATTGTTGCCCCAGATGTCGTCACCTTCGGCCCCGCCAAGTATTTTATCATCTCCGTCGTTGCCTTCGATTGTATCACTGCCACCCACGGTTGGGTCGGTTGTTTCGATCACCTCGATTACCTCATCTGGCATGGTGATTTTACCGTTATCCCCAAGTATGATATCTGCTCCATCGTTGCCCCAGATATCGTCGGCTGCCGTGCCGCCAAGGATTATGTCGTCGCCGTCATTGCCCTCGATAGTATCGGTGCTGCCATATGTTGGGAAGATGGTTTCGATCATGTCGATTACTCCACCCGGCATCGTGAGCTTGCCGTTGTCGCCGAGAATGATGTCATCGGCCTCGTTGCCTTCGATGGTATCGGCACCAGAGCCACCGAGAATGATATCCTCATCTTCGTCACCTCCGATGGTGTCGTCGCTGCCCAGGTTGGGCTTGGTGGTGTTGATCAAATCCAAAGTTGTTGGATCTCCGTCACCGCCGCTTGAGTTTGCCAAATTGTATCTCATGAGGCCTTCATCACCGATTATGATGTCATCTTCTGTATTCCCGTCAAGGTTGTCACCTGCAACGCCGCCTATGATAACATCGTTCTCCTCGTTGCCTTGGATAGTGTCAACACCGCCATCGGCTGAATCCTTAGCCGTTGTTTCGATGCGGGCGATCAAACCGTTTTCGAAAACCAGCTCCCCTTGGTCGCCGAGCAAGATGTCTTCTCCTGGTGGACTACTGGAATTTCCGGTGAGGGTGTTGTCGCCGTAGATGGTGTCATCAGCCCCTCCACCCAACACCGTATCATTGCCCTCACCACCTGAGATCTCATCAGTACCGCCTGGTGCTGGCAATATGTTATCCGTTGTTCTTATCAAATCCAATGTGGAGAGATCACCATCACCTGTATTGTAATTCAGCTCTCCGCTATCTCCGAGAATGATATCGTCTTCAAGGCCGCCTATTATCTCGTCATTACCGACGCCACCCAAGATGATGTCAGCGTTTTCACTGCCGTCGAGGAAGTCGTCGCCACCTGTCCCTAGGACCTTGTCGGTTGTATTGATAAAAGTGATGTTGGACAACTTTGCATTGGCATCAGGGACGAAGTCCACCAGACCGTTGTCACCGATTAAGACATCCTCTCCATCCACTCCCGGCGCGTCAGAATCGCCATAGATATTATCACCTGCTGCGCCACCGATCGCGATGTCGTCACCTTCACCGCCATATATGTTATCCACACCACCGGCTCCAAGATCGGTGGATCTGAACAAGGTGATCAATGAACCTCCCATACTAGGCATCCAAGTAAAGTCGAACTCGCCGTTATCTCCTACCAATCTATCATCTCCATGGCCACCGTTCATGGTGTCACCGCCGGGGCCACCAAGCAGGATGTCGTCGCCCACATCTCCGTTCATGATATCGTTGCCCGTAACACCTGGCCGAACAGTTTTGATGAGGTCATAGTTTATCGTTAGCTGGTGGGGCACCAAATAGACCTCGCCATCGTCGCCAAACAAAACGTCGTTGTCGGCCTCGCCCTTGACCTCGTCGTTGCCTTGATTGCCGAACATCCTGTCGTTGCCTGTGCCACCGAAGAGATGATCATGATCGGTGCCTCCGTATATGACGTCCGAGCCGCGTTTGCCCCAGATGTAATCATTACCAGAATCCCCAAAGAGCTCGTCGTTGCCGTCCTCTCCATAGATCTCGTCCGCACCGCTACCACCGGATATGTTATCACCACCGGCGGTTCCATATAATGGGAATATTGTGACCGGGTACCCTGTCCCATTTATCTCTAGCAAATACGTCGTTTTGTTGAATCTGAACGAAGAGTCACCCCAGATCTTGTCCGCTCCCCCTCCACCATCGATATAATCAGGTCCACCGCCACCACTGATAAAATCGGCCCCGCCTTCACCATCAATGTTGTCAGCGTCACCGTCACCGGTGATATGATCAACTCCTGAGGCCTCATGTAAAATAACAGGGAGCCCAGGACCATTAGGCTCAGGCGCGAAGGCATAATTGGAACCTATGAACTTGATGGAAGAATCACCCCAAATATGATCCTTTCCACCACCACCGCGTATCACATCATCACCAGCACCGCCTGCTAGGAAGTCATCGCCCTCGCCTCCGTGGAGGATATCATCATCCGCGCTTCCACGAAGCTGATAAGGGCCGATAGGGGTCGAAGTGTCTTGTGCATCGCCGTTTAGTACATCATTTCCTAAACCGCCTTCGAGGCGATCCTCACCTCCACTGCCTATGAGATAATCATTGCCCTTTTCACCGAACAGCTCGTCATCACTCTGGCCACCGATCAGTACATCATCACCTAAACCACCGTAAAGCGATGCTTCGCCTTTAACTCCTATGAGAACATCGTTACCTGATCCACCGCTTAGTTCCGCTGTGATCGAATCAGGGCCAGTATCCATTCCTGACAGGTCGATGACATCATTTCCCAGGCCACCATCACCTATGATCTTTGTGACTCCAGAATACTCTTGAGCGTCACCTCGCCCGACTCCCAGGCCTGGGGCCCATACGAGTACGGTATCACCTGATTTCCAATCCACATGGAATTCCTCATTACCATCCGTCGTGTCACCGTATAAACGGTCCTTGGCATAATCACCCATATTGAGGCGCAGTTCGCCGCTACCTTCGTTGATCGAGGCCAAGATAGGATCGCGGGGACACGAGTAACTGAACTCAAGCAACGGCGCTGATGGCCCGAAATACCAGTATTTCTCCCAAGTGAAGAACAGGAACTTGATCTTGACGAAAGCGAAAAGACGGGCTGTGATACTACCGCTCACATCGAATATGCATATCAATCCAAGTGGGATTCCCAACTGCTTGAATCCGTTTTGAATGTTGCCGATGATTTCCTCTATTCGGACTTTACCATCACCGTCAGGATCGTTGAGGTTGAATTCTACGGTGGCATAGATACCACCGCCGACGCCTACACTGGCAACCCAGAGATTCAACACGCACGCTCCTGTGAGGCTACCGTAAAGCGTAACCTCGGGAATATCCACACCTGTTTCCCTATCGGTATCACCCACGTAGAAGCCCTTGAGAAGATCCAGCGGATGCTTGAAACCGCCTTTGGCGAATTCTTGAAGGCCGTAGGTGTCGTAACCAAAGGACAGGTCGATTTTGACTCCAAGTGTACCACTGATCTCAGCTCCCAGTCCATCCCAAATTGGGAAGAACTGGGTGTAGGTGAACTCGAAAGTGAACTTCGGCATATCATAGACGATGATATCCGCGGGTCGGCCGAGCAGCAGACCAAATAACTGACCCGGATCGGTAAATATCGGGAAACTCCAGCCACCGCCTTCCTTTGTCATGGTCTTGGCAAAGGACTTGGTGGCCGGGGAAGAGCTGCTTCCAGACAGCGCATCGTCCAGCAGGCTATCAAAGTCGAAGTTCTTCAATGTATTGAGCAATTCACCGAAGTCCTCAGAACCGAGAATATCTCCAAGAGGTGTACTGGATGATGCGGACCGAATCTCATCGAGGGCCTTGGGATCCCGCAAATCGAGGGTTCCATCCCCACCCAGACTGAAGCTGCCGAAATGGATAACGATGTCTTCGGCATCGGTGGGAATGGAATTGATCAGTGTTATGAGATCGGCCAGCGCGTAGATAAAGCCAGCATCCACAACACCGAACATTTCTGCTATATCTATCAACGTGATGTCCTTTCCAGCCAGATCCGAAATCACAGGAATCGGGGAAGTAAGGATATCTATGAGATCCTGGAGCGGCTCGGTGACCCTCTTGATTTCCTTTAGAATCGGCGCCAAGAATTCGGAGAAGTACTTACCGAGGTTGAGCCTGACATTGCTGAAATTGATCCACGGTATCCTATAATGGTTTTCCATGGGATTGGCACTGTCGTTATTAATGCTGTCTCCGAGCCCCCACCTCAGGTAGAACTCGGCCTGGATGCTTGGCCAGACATCTCCACCCACGACACCCAAGGTGAGATTGAGATCGAGGTCGGCCTCGGCGCCATAGGAGAAATTGAGGCTTATGGATGGTATCTCGGTAAGGGACAACCTCTCGTCGGTTCCGCCGCCCTTGACATCCACTGCGAAGAACGCTTCGAGGCTCTTGAGGTCGGGTTCGGCCATGGTCACATCTCTGTTCTCTACTTCGAGTTGCAGGAACAAGAGCTCTCCTGTGAGCTTTTCCATTAGAATCACACCGAGACTGATCTCGAACATATGCGTCATGTTTTCCCCGTCAATCTGGGGGGTTTTCTGAGAACCCCCTGGGTGATCGGTGAATTCATCCCATGGCGTGGTATCGAAATAGAATCCGTCGTCAAGGCTGAGTCCGAAGCAAAGCAGCATATTCCAGTTCAGTGCTAGGGTGATGCCCCCGTCCATATCCAGTCCAAGACCCGGCAGGCCGAAATCGAACTCTGGAATCGTGAAATTGAACCAACCTCCCAACCACAGATTGAACTGAAGTTCGTTGCCGTCGAATACGTATTGAACGTCCCTGTAATCCTTCGTTGCGTTGTTGTCCCAATCCGCATCGACTATCAGGACATTCAGCCCATCCGGTCCTAGGGCATTATAGATGGCTTTTTGAACGAACTCGATGGCCTTTTGAGGTGCGTTCTCGATGAAGTCGCGGAGTTTGGGAATAACACTGCCGCGGACATCCTCGATAAATTCGGCTGCCTCGGCAAGGTCATCGCCGATTAAAGGAATGCTGATTCCCAAGAACTCACCGCTGAGCACGGTTTGAAGAATGGCCAATAGTAAATCAAGGCCTTCCACGGCCAAAAGCAGGCTATCTATAAGATTTAAATCACCGAGGTCAGGGAGTTTGGTGAAATCCGGGTACTCTCTCACGGTTGCGTTCACTACTAAATCGAACGGATCGTTGGTGGTGCTGAGATCTATACCGATGCTGATATTGAAATCCAGATTACCGATGAAGAATGAGGCCGTTGGGTAATAACAGGGTAAAATCGCACCGATCCCAGCCTCGAGACTGGCCCTGAGGGTCCAATTGTCGATATCAAATAATTTGATCTTATCGCCGTCTATACCAGGATTTGGATCATCGAAGGCGGTGAGTGTTAAGAACGCAGGATTCGTGTTGTTCGGATCTCCATCCTCATTGAAAACGGCATGACCACCCGTTACGAATAAGCCAAATGACCCTAGGGACGCCATGAAATTAACATTTGAAGCGTTTGCGTAACCCTGGAGCCTAACGGCAGTATTGTCGTATATATATATGGTAAGGTTCGACAGATCAATTCCCATACCCAGTGTAACCTCAACCGAGAATTCGGCTTCAAGACCTGCAGCTCCGCTGAGATTAACGATATCCTGAAGGCTGGAAGGTAAGTTTATATTCAACAGATTCAGTAGGTCGATTTGTACAGGTAAAGATGCGCTGTAGCTCTCGTCCCAAGTAATATTGAAGCGTAAAATTGTACTACCTTTTAATACGGAAAGGATAACACTATCTCCATCAGTTGGAAGTCCCAGAACCTCTTTAAGAAGAGTTGTGAGCTCCTGAACAATGGAGGCATTCTCACCTGACAGCTCCTCAATTGCCAATAAAAACGGCTCAATAAAGTTCAGTGTCTCGTTCAGTGTGACGCCCAGAATAGGTATGGGTTCATCATAGAAATCATACTTACTGAAGTTGGTAAGGAGATTGTAGATGCTTCGAAGCGCACTTAAAACCGAGCTGAAGTTCAAATCATCGAAACCGTCGACAATGGCCCCCATATCCAATCCCGTAACGTTCAGGGTTGACATATTCGTGAAATCCTCCAGAACGATAACAATCCTTGGATCACCCAACAACTCATTGGCCAGGCCTTCTACGGCGTCTGGCAATTGAAGAGAGATATTGCTTAAAGTGAGATTTCCGCTGCCGGAGATGTCGAGGTTGACCAAGGCCTTGAGCATGGATAAATTGGTGACAGCCTTGGCCAGATCGGGCAGATAGATGCGTCCGGTCTGTTGGCCTGTAGCAAAACCGAGCACAGTTGCGGCCGGGTTGGTTTCTGAATCAGGGATGACAAGCCGTAATTTCTGGCCGGCAGAGGTGGATAAAGTGAGCTTATTGCCTGAGTTTCCCACGGTGACTTTACCATTTAGGGGAGTGCTGTCAATGGCGTTTTGTAAGTCCGTAACCAGATCGTTGATATTGGTGTTACTTTGGGTGGTTTGCCAATTGAGTGTCACAGGCCAGGTATCATCGCCGTAGGTCATCTCAAATGTGGCGTTTTCTGGGCCAGGTAATGTGAAGTTGGATAGTTCCTTGGAGATGATCCCTCCAAGAGATACTGTGACTCCTCCGTGCACAGCGACATCATCACCATAGCCCTCGAGGCTTCCTTTGATGGTATTGATTTTTATACCGACGAAACCGAAGTGCGCTGAAAGCGCAGGTTCGTCGGTGGTGTTGACGATGAGATCCACTGCTCCGTACAAGCTGGCATCCCGGATGAATAAACGCCCCCTCGGCTCCCGAGTGGTAGCGGTAACACCGTCATCGAGACCAAGTTCATTTTGGGCTTGTAAATTCACGCCAATGACCTCGAACACCTCGATGCTTTTGTTGATGGCACATAACTTGATTCTGTTGCCCAAAAGTCCGGCGATCACCATAGCCGAGAGATTCACGGTGCCGCCACCCGAGGGCGTCACGCTTTCCAAAGCTGAATTGATATCATCCACCAAATCTGTGATATTATTGTTCGAGTTGGTCAATGACGCCAGGACGGTGACTGTATAGATCTCAGACGTGCCGTTATCTACGGATAGATTTAATACCGCATTGCCGCTCAGATGTCCGTTAGCACGCGGGCCGAAGACTTCGGCCTCCGTCACCTCGAATCCCAGGTCACTGGAGGAAACATAAGTAATGTTGAGCCAGTCCTTCAATGCCGAGGGTACCGATAGTTTCAGATAGAACTTATCTGTTTCATTGGTAAGGCTAGCCACCACGACCCGATCAAGCTGTGTCCCATCGCTAAACTCCTCTCTTCCAAAGGCTTCGTTAATATCATCGACCAAATCCAGTGTGTTGTTATTGTCCTGGGTGGTCCCCATACCAGTAACCGATATGTAGGTTGTAATTGGGTCTGGAGTCAGCGTGATTTTATTCACGCCTGGACTGTAATGTTTGCCTGCTGTCACAAGGGAGGTGATGTTCACTTGGGAACCGTTTTCTGCTATGACATTTTCGAAGGCTTTGTTGGTGTCATTAATCATATCAAAGATATTAACGTTATCCTGGGTGTCGGTTTCGGGAATCGTTACAATGTAATAATCCTCCCCAAGTGTCAACTTGAATGTGACGTCCGCGCCAGGTGCGGGATTTGTGAGGTTATTTTTGGCCGTCAAGGTACCGTTTGCGGCCTGGTTACAGACAAAACCAAGAAGCTTCCCATTGGCCGCGCGGACAGTGAAGGTCACAGGGTCATCGTCCACAGTTAAAGTCATTTTCACGTCGTGTTTTAGTCTTCCGTTGGAGACGATTTCTGAGGAGAGATTTGTGGAAGCTGTAATATTCAAGGTTCTGTCCCCGAGAATGGTGAGCTCAGCCGAAAGTTCGTTCTTTGGAACACCGAGTTCCTTGATTGATATCTCGTTGGGATTGTCTACTCGCAGGAATTTCTCCTCCGTTTGGTTGCCCAGATATAGGACGAAGGAATCACCAAAATCACTGATCCGCCGTAAGTTGACGATATTGTCCCCTCCAACTGTGCTATTGATGGCCGCCTGTATATCCAAAAGCAGCTCCTCTATTGGATCCTCGGTATCATTGGCGTTGTCCGTATCCTGATCCACGGTAATCGAATACCTCACCGCTCCTACGGTCAGATCAAAGCTTGCGGTTCCAGTAAGCACACCGTTTTGCGGAAGTGGCGATATTGTTCCAAGCTGTCCATCTGCGAAACCCAGCAACTCGAAGCCACCGGCCGACTCGTTTTCGTCCGCAGAGTTGTTCAGGATTTTTAAAAATGTCGTATTGGTCGTGAAGAAGCCGAGTCTGTTTCCAGTAAGCACCTCTACCTGAATTTCGGCTGAAATGTTCTCCTCAGCTGCCAGGGCCGTGCTGATGGATTCTTCGATGTCTTGAACGAGATCATTGATATTATTATTGTTACTGGTGTTGTCGGCCGTCACATTGACATCCACCGAGCCGATTCCTCCCAGGATGAGCCGGAAGTTGGCGTCTCGAGGAAGAGTTCCGTTGGAAGGAGTGAAAGTTGAGCCCGTGCTCGGATCGATTAGGGCCCTCAGCCCAAAATCGGCCTGCTCTGAGCTGACTCCAATTTCTGTATCGAGGCTCTTGAAAGTCCCTAGATCGATGCCTACGGTGAAGCCGAAACCTATGCTGGGTTTCAGCGATACCTCAACATTTGTCTGGATGCTGCCCAAAGGACCCAAGTCCAAATCGAAATCGATGGGTACATCCAAGATATCTGGCAGGGTGAGATTGATTTCGATTCTGAACGTCAGTTCATGCGTATTCAGATCATAGTTTGGATTGATTTGTCCCAGATTCATATCGGCCAGTGCATTGTCCAATGCCACTGCCAACGTCTGGACGCTTGTAAACTGCGGTGTTGTGACACCGAGCTCGTCTGTCAAGGAAATATTTTGATCATCGAGCAATTTGCCTAAACCGCTTGCAAAACCCAGGACATCTGCCAGGGTCTTTCCGTCGGCAAATGGTACGTCAACCGCGTTAAACAGCTGTGATGCGCCAAATGAGCCCAACCACCCTTTGAGCTGCCCCATAAGGCCCAGGAAACCATCGGATAGAATGTTGTTGAAGGGCAGCAGGTGCTCCTCGAAGGCGTCGCTTACATTGATGAGTGGTGCTGTCCTGGGATCATCCGATTCATCGGGGGCCATGAACTTATCGAAAGGGTCACCGTACAGATGGATACTCAATGATAGAGCATTCAAGCTGGAGTTAAAACCTATGGTAGCAATGTCTTTAACCTCCACAGGTAAAAACGAAAATAAAGAGCCTTTGGCCGATACCGTCACGAGATTCTCAGCAGAAGTGTCCTTCAGTTCTGTCAGGTTTATTAGATTCCCGGAACTGGGATCCTTGAACTTTGCTTTTACATCAACATCGAGGGAGAAATTACCTCCTATAACCTTGATCTCAAGGAAGCCCACCTGTATGTCAAAGTTGATATTGGACTCGTTGATGGTTGCATTGGCAATTAAGGTGGTGTCGCGCACGAAGAAAGAATCGTTGTTTGCCACGACCTTCGTGTCGTTGGCCACCCCGCCACCATCGTAATCCACGGCCGTGACATCGAGGATCGTACCGAAAGTCAAGTCGAGAATGAATCCTGTTTGAAAATCTATAGGAGGCATGGTTTCTGGATCGTAATCCATACCCAGCAAATCGGCATTGCGGCCGAGGTTGAAAGTGACGTCTCCTGTCGAGTTTGGCTGCTCGACTTTAAAGGTCAGATCGAACCGTAGTTGGTATTTGCTCCCACCCGCAGGGACCACGGATTTGCTCACGCTTACGATGGAGACCGTCAAGTCCCCAACAGTAAACGGACCCAACCCAGATAAGAAAGAAACGAGCTGGCTGGCCGTTTGGTTGGGAGGTACCGTGAAATTGTTTAGGATTTCATTGACCAGGTGGATCTGGAAAAGATCCCCTAGAGTGATATCTTCAAACAGTTCACCGAGGCCGGGAGCAAACGGATTTTCAGGATCGCTGATATCGAGAAGGCCTGGAATGGCCTCCAGAAACTTATCTGTGAGCTTATCTGTGGTGCTGATCTCCCCGAGCTTGGTGGCCAGTTCCCCCAGTCCATTGACGAGTATTTCCTTAATGAGTGCAGTTATAATGGGATCGCTCGTGTAATTGGCAACAGACATGTTCAAAAATATATCCTCACCTAAGAGATGATCGTAGCTGTCCATAACAGAGGCCGAAAAAGGTATCCTGGTCTCGATGGTTCCGGTGCTGACCTCGAGCTCCCAATCGCCGCCGAGCTTGGCACTTCCTGTGGGATCATTTGAAGCTGCGATATCCGCACCTGTCAATTCGCTCAATTCCTCGACGAAGTCCACACCCTCTTTACCTTTTGCAACGTTACAGCCATAGAGCAAGATGTCGGCTCCATCGATTAGGGTTCCCCGCCAATCCTCAATCTCCTCAGCATAGCCGTCGAGGTTGTCAGTGTTCAGTTCGGTATCTCCCAGAGATAAACTGCCCATTGAACCGTGAGAGATGATATGAATTCCCGAAATATCATTATAATCTGCCAAGACCTCTGTTATTTGTTCTATTCCATCGCTGTTCCTATCGAGTATCACCACCTCAACATTGGCACAATAGCCCATGGAAGTAGGATCATCTGGGGACAGTAGTCCATCCATGAGATCCATGTAGTCCTCTACAGAAGGATCGAAGATGACCAGCTGTGGTAAGTCTTGCTTGTTTACGTCATCGATGTTGAGGTTATCCTCAATAAGATTATCCGAGATGACACTATCTGAGATCCAGATACCGGGAATTACATTGCCCACATCAACAGCACCGCAACCGATATAGTTACCAGTAACCTCATTGTTCAATGCCTCATCACCTGAGATAAAGACTCCGAGCAGGAGATTATTGGAGATGATGTTTCCGGCCGCGGACTCTTTCCCTCCGATCCTGTTATCAGACGATTTATAGATGTTGACACCGATGAAATTGCCCAAGGCCTCGTTTCCACTGACATCCGTGCCGATATAGTTGCCCTCGATCACATTATTTCCGTTTGTTTCTATTTGAATACCACAAAGGTCGAAGCCTTGAATCACCAGTCCGCGCACCACACTGCTTCCTCCCTGGATGTGCAGGCCGCCAGGATACAAACCTACATTTGATCCGTCCAATTCGATTCTGAGCCTTGCGTTATTGCCCTGAGCCAATGTGCTCTTTTGAGCACCTTGCTGGGTATAACCATCGATTATTACTGGATCGGTGATGATCGGCAGGGGAGAAGTGGGTGAAATAGACCACCAGCTATAGGGGTAATCGGAATCGATATCAGAAATCGAGGAGTCGGAAGAAGACGTTGTGGTTTTTCTGTTCCCTAAAGTCACTTGCCCTGTTACTCCATCATCCTTGTAGTAATAATGGCCGTTATCATCCCCTGGTATATCGAAATCGATTTTATCCAAACCGAAATCGGCATTGGCGTCTATTATAGCCTGGCGAAGCGATCCTGCTCCGCTGTCGGCCGTGGTTGTGACTGTATAAACATCCGGTTTCTCGGCCACCCCGTAGGCGCTGAAATGCTCCACTTCGAATGTTACACTTTTACTTCTCTCTGTGAAGGGAATGTCTGTTGTCTCCCAATCATCACATTTGAATAAATGGGGATCGAAAGTTGGCCCGTGGAGTATTTTTAAGATGGCGCGGTTGCGAGGTAGGGTGACAAAGGCTCGATCCATTTCAATGGGGTCGATATAAACCACATATTCAACACAAAGGTCATTTTCATCCGAGTCGATCTTCACTAGAAGGTCTTGGGGTGGTTCGGTTAAACCCTTGATCTCGATCCACGCTCCAAAGTCAGTCCAGATATCCATATCATACTTATCATCATCCCTCTTTTCCAATGAATAGTCGCCGATTCGGTTCCCTTTGCGATCCTCCACGAACACCATATGGTATTCTGGTTCCTCATCGTTTGCCATCATGTTAACAACGATGGCAAAGTTCACTCCCACAAGCAGTCCTATTATTACTAGTGCACAGATTTTTCTGATCTTTTTCATATTCTTCTCCCTCCGATTTCGATTTTTTGGTGGTTCTCCATATTGACGGTTATGTATACGGTTATGTATCTTGCGACAGTAACCGCCAATGCCAATATTATTTAGGTAATATTGATACAGATATTCTAGATATATTTATGAAATATTGTATTTATTTTACAAATTAGAAACGATTTATAAATATCTTCAAACGATAAATTAGATAAAATCCCCCATTGTAATTGGGAATATGTGGAATCCTTGGACTGTGTGGGATTTTCCATGGTCCCCCCTCTAGAGATAATCGACTCCCTCCAAAGCAGAAACTCCAGTACATCATGTTCATACATGTACTTATGCTTTACGGAAATATCATTTTGAGATACCATGAAATCGATATCCAGCATATTTCAAAGCACCCATAACGACCCCGCGATAATAATAAAAACCATATAGCAAATTAAAAAACCCCATAGGATAATATCCCCTGGATTGGGTAAGGCATATTCATGGTAATAGAGAAGGGATTTCAGTCTAAATTCGTCGGTAGAGAAGAAGCTCTAGATGAATTGAAAAACCGTCTTGATGAAAGCCTGGCAGGACGGGGACAGCTTGCTTTAATCAGCGGTGAAGCCGGAATAGGAAAAACTCGGCTGCTACATGAGTTAAAGAAATATGCCAGCTCAAACCAGGTGAGATGCTTAGAGGGAGGTTGTATCTATCATGATGTTTCTAACCCCTATCTGCCTTTTTTAACGGCCTTCTCTGAACTCACCACCCCTTCTTTTGTTGATGAGGCCAAAAAATATGTCATGATAGACGAGGCCTTCCTTATTAACAATGCAGGAAAGGTTGTTTCATATGCCTCGCGAATCGGGGCAAATATTTTGGATGAAGATATAGTCGGGGCCATGCTTTCAGCCGTTGAATCCTTTGTTAAAGACGCTTTCGGTGACGGGGAAAGTGCGGTAAAAGGACTTGACACCTTGGTATATGGAACCATAAGAATATTTATCGAACATGGAAAACATGTATTTTTAGCCGTTGTTCTCTCTGGTGGGGAACCTGAAGGAATAAGAGAAGACCTTAAAAAACTCGTTAATAAGATCGAGGATAAATATCACGATGTTTTAAAGGACTGGGATGGACAGATAGCCAAGGTGAGGGAAATCTCAGAAATCATTTCCGGCCTTACAACCGTTAAGTACCGGGTAAAACTTGCCATAAGGGACATAGATATCAAGGAGGAGAAGGATAGGGTGTTCGAGAGAGTTTTGCAGCTTATAATCGAAACGGCCGAAGATGAACCGTTATTATTGATTTTGGAGGACATTCATTGGGCAGATACCTCATCCCTTCAACTCCTTCAATACGTGACCAGAAACACCCAAGAATCACGGGTGTTCATCTGCGGGACATATCGGCCTGAAGAACTGGATGATGTTGGTGATAAAAAAGTTCACCCCTTAAAAGAGGCGATACAGAGAATGAGTCGCCATAAAATGTTCGCTCCAATCGAGCTTACGAGGCTTCCTCCATCGGAAGTTTCTGATATGTTGACATCGATATTTGGCATGCCTGAATTCCCAAGCGGGTTCAAAGAACGAATTTTCAAAGAGACGGAAGGAAATCCTTTCTTTATCGAAGAAATGCTGCATTCATTCCAGGATGAGGGTGCAATCAGCTTCAAAGAGGGAGGATGGCATATAAGTGAGGTCTCTGGGATAGCAATTCCATCCACAATAAAGGATTTAATAGCGCTTAGAATTGAAAGACTGGATGAGGGCTCTATGAATGCAATTAAGTATGCATCGGTGATCGGACAAGAGTTTGGTTATGAAGTTTTAAAATATTGTTTAGAAATAGATGAGGAGACCTTTGTGAACCTGTTAGACAAATTGATGGAGGCAAAATTAATATACGAAGCACCGGAAGACAGTGCGGGCGAGTATAATTACAGATTTGCCCATGGTAAAATTACGGAAGTCATATATGAGGGATTGAGTAGCGGCAAGAGACGGCTGATACATTCGAAAGTAGGAGAGGCAATAGAAGAATTAAATCAGCATAGAATAGAGGATGTTGTATATGATTTAGCATATCATTTCTTTAAATCCCGTAGGTTCGATAAGGCACGTTATTATGCGAAAGAAGGAGGGGATAAAGCAATTGGTTCTTATGCAGCAGAGGATGCCATAGGATATTATGAATTGGCCCTTGAGTCTCTAAAGAGATCTCAGGATAGAGAGCCGCTATCAGAGTCTGATCTCACAGAAGAAATAGAAACGCTATCGAAACTAGGAGATGTATGCTATATAATAGGGGAATGGGATCGAGCTTTGGAGTATCAGAGACAATTGATTGAATTAAGCGGTAAAATTGGGGACAAAGCTAGGATGTTGGGAGGCTATTGTGCCATTGGCTATATCTATTTTAGTCGTGGTGAATGGAAACTTGCTTTAGAAAATCTCGAAAAAGGCTTAAGAATTGGTGAGGAAACCGAAGATGACCGCGGAATAGCGGATAGCCTGTATTTTCTCGGCGCATTGCATGAGAAGCGAGGGGATTTTAATGAAGCAATTATAAATTATGGAGAGTCCATGGGAAGAGCGGTTAATATGGGTGATAATTTATTGATTGGAAATGCATATTTGGGTATTGGTAGGGTATATGGCCAACAAGGTCAATATGACGAATCAATTAAGCATATGCAGAAATCTATCGAGATTTTTAAAGAAAATGAAAACCTAAACGATTTGGCGAAAGCCTATATAAACCTAGGACAAGCGAATTTTTGTCGCGGAAGTTTGGAGGAGTCGATATTATATTATGATAAAGGACTAAAAATAGCAAAAAAAACGGGTAATATCAGATTAGAGGGGCATGGACTATCAAATCTTGGTGAATCATATACAAAAAAGTATGAACTAGAGAAGGCTATTTACTGTTTGGATAAGGCGCTAGAGATCTTCAAAAAACTAGATGAGAAGTCTATGATATCTGATGTCTATACACATTTCGGATGCGTGTATAGACTCAAACAGGAATGGGATAGGTCCAAAGATTATTTCAAAAAAAGTTTAGAGATATCAAGAGAATTAAATATGCCATATTATGTGGGGTGCGGACTTTTAGAATTTGGATTAATGCATAAGGCTAAAGGTGATCTAGAAAAAGCAAAAGAGCAATTGAGCGAAGCTATGGAAATTTTCAAATATTTAAACAATCAGGAAATGCTTAAAAAAATAGAGAAAGAGTTGGAAGCATTATTCTAAATAATAAGCTTCTTTCTCAGAGAAACAGAACACCGCCCGCGGGCCAATCGTTATGAGAGACCTCAGTATCCAATGTTACATCCATTTTCACCACAGTGGTTGGTGTTGTCGGTAAGGTATCTTTGTTTATCCTTACTAGACCTTGATTATAGTCGGATTTTTTTATTGTGTGCATTGTAGTTGATGTCTTCTTATTTATCAATGGTAAAGTCGCAGTGATATTCAGTCCTCCCATGGTTATCCAAACATCTGCTTCACCATCTCTCCCCCACGGTTGATGTGGTCTGATCGTAGCATCATATACTGTCATTTTACTCACCTCCCTTGGTTTCATAAACACATTTCTAAGATTAAAATATATCGGTTAATTAGATGGATTAATAAGAATAACCTATTAATCGCATTAAACTCCTAATTTTGGATTATCTTTTTGGTGGATCCAGTGGCCGATAATAAGCCTTGCAGATTATCGTGGTATTCATCTGGCTTTGATTTTAGCAACTTCAGTGCAGGTTTTTTTAAGAATTGGGCGAAATCTATTTCTGTTTTGGTATACTGCCATTTCTTGCTCGCACCCTGTTCCAAGGCCAGCAGAAATGAGTAAGCTACGGATTTGATCCTCGTATCCCCACCTTTATAACGTTCTATCGCTCTTAAGGCATCGATCTTCCCCTGTGTCATGTAAATCCGCGCGATGTTGTCTGCGAACTTCGCTATGGGTGGTAGGGTCCTATACTCTGGAAGTGCGGAGATTATATCCCTCTCTTTCGTGAGGATACTGGCCTCTTTTAGAATTTGCGATGGGGAGGTTTTAGAGGTATCGGCCGATTCAAAGAGTTTCTTTGCAGTCTCCTCGTCCCCTACAATGGCCTTTATCGCTTCCGTCCCGTACTCATCCCAAAACATGACTAATACCTTGTTTGGTGTGGCCTTTGAAACCACAACAGGTTTTTTTATCTTCTTCAATATCACCTTTAACCCTTCCCTCTCTTCTTCCGTGGGATTTAGGGCATCGAGAAATGCATTCAAATTCTTCCCGTAACAATTGTTATCCATTATGTAGACCTTCTCTTCATGGGTTTTAAGGAATTCCTCGAAGTTCTCCTTATGCTTGTTTAAAAGCAGCTTGTCGGAAATTGTACCGTTGAGGTACGCCTTATATGTATCCTCTTCGACATCCATGTTTTTTTCAGTGGTGCAATCCTTGCAATCCACCTGGCATTTAATATCTGTTATGACATCCACTGAAAAATCTTTATCTGGTTTTGGTATCGCCATATTCTGATTGATCGAGGCCACGATATTGCTCTTCTTAGAAGCGCATTTACTGCAGACGGCGATGATATTATCCGCCGATTTCCAATGTATCTTGATATATGAATCGTCAGTGGCAGAGCCTTCTTTTACATCCTTTGGTGAGATATGCTCGCATGTGAAAATCCTTCCCTCCTTTTTTAGCTGATACTTCAACTCGCTTATCATCTCTCTAACAAAATAATCTGGAGGGCTTATTTCTTTTCCCATGCACACAAGGCCCTTTTTTGTGGAATAGATATGTAGACCCTTTTTTGTGGCCATATCCAGCAGCGAAAGAAGTTTCCATTTGGGTTTGTCGAAGTGTTGCACACCTATCAGCTTTTCCTTTTTCACCTTCCCCCTCATTGCGAAGGCAATTTCTCCAAAAGGTGTGCGGAAGACGGCCAGGTATGGGGCTTTCTCGGAATGGGCCAGCAATAGCGTTGCGGCATATGCCCTGGCCAGCTGATCTCCGCTGCCTGCCAGTTTTGTCAACTTCTTTTCATCATCTGCGTAAGTCTGGACCCTTGAAATTTGCCTGCGAATCTTGTTAAATGCACATCTTCCTTCATGCTCACATTTTGGAATGATCAAATTTGGATTCTTTTTGATCTTCTTTGCCTTGAATATGAGCTCTTTCTCCTGAACTTTCGAGGCCGTTCTCGCGCCTGTCCTGATCTTCAGTCTCTTTTGTTTTTTCATTGAACCGTCAAGTATATCGCCATGTTATTAAAAATAACTTTTGATTTGATACTGTGCTTAAAATCTACATTGGTAAAAATTTGTCAAAAACGTGATTAAATGGTTATTCCTGGTTATTACCATAAAACCTATAAATACAATGGATTTATGAAATTAATCACGGGTAGATTATGAAAATAGTTAAATATATTAAATACTATCGCCAAAGCCAAGTTTGGAGAAAAAAACCAATGTACAGTGACTAGGGGGAACAGGGCGTGACAGGTTTCATGGACTACTTAAAGGCGTATTATCGGGTTTGTCGTTTGGAATACGCCCCAGGTGAGATACCAGCCATCTTCACGGTGCTATTTTTGGGCTCCGCCTCAGTTTCGAGATTTTTTGAGCCGCTTGTCATAGAGGCTCTTTTTGCATTTATGCTGCTTTACCTTTCAGGTTTTATTATAAATGCCATAGCGGATAAGGATATCGATAAAAAGTATGACACATTCAAAACCAGCATACCAAAATCCGTGGATATCCTGGGTGAAAAAACCCTTTGGGCAATGATAATCACTCACGTTGGGGTAGCAATAGCATTGGCCTTTCATATCAGTTTTATGATGGGCAGCATCTGGCCTATTGCCCTGGTTTTAATAGGTGTCTTTTTTGGCCTTGGATATTCCATCAAGCCATTCCATTTTAAAGTAAGGGGTGTATGGCACGCAATAGCCCTGGGCTCCTCTGCTTTTTTCCTACCTTTCATATTTCTCATGTTCGTGGTTGCAGAGGGAATAACAATCCCGCTATTCATATTCATAATCGGCTTTTGTTTCATTCACTACGGCATGGAATTCGGCAACCAGGCCATCGACTATGTTGAAGACAAGGCATCAGATGTAAAGACTCCCCCTGTAAGATGGGGTATGATTCCATCCATCCAGATCGCCTTGTTCTGCGTTGTTATAGGAATAGTCGTGGAGGCATCCAGTCTCTACTTTATCCTCCTATCCAGGGGAAGTTTCACTTTCATACATCCGATTCTAACCACCGAGGTCGTTTATGTGGGACTTTTAGCAATAATCGCGGCCGGATATTATATACCCACAAAAGGGCTCTGGAAGATGTTGATAACATTGAAAGAATCCGAAACCATAGAGAAAGGGATGCCAACCTTGAAGAAGATATGCAATTATGCCAAATGGCAGACAAGCGGAATCTTGGGTGTAACCATTGTGAGTGCAATACTGTTTGTGGGGATGATATATGGACCTGTTTCCACCATATCTCAGGATGAAACACAAGGTTCGAACATATTTGAAAGCAATATAAAGATAGCTTCTCCTCCCGAGGTGGAGTTCTACGAGAACGACGGGATTTGCCGGGCCAACATCTCGATTTCGGTGTTGAATGATGATACGCTCACAGTAAAAAGAACTCTCATGATCGAGGTGGAATCATGGGTTGCCAATTTTCCTTTGAAAGCGGAATGGACGCTGTTAACACAGGATCTGATGCCCAATCAATATTGGAATATAAGTACCCAGATATTGGCACATGATGAGGATGATACCACTATAAAGGTTTATATTAAACAGTATGATAGCTATTACAAAGATTTCGTGCGCGTGGGCGATCCATGGATTATTCCCAGTAAAAAAGACATGTACATATTCGACACAAATATCGAGTTGTTCGAGGATAGGATTCACGATAAAAAGGCCAATATAACGGTAACAGTGTTCAATCAAGGATTCACCAGGGCAATCGGAGATTTGGAGGTTGTGGTGGACTGTTATACCTCGTATTGGATTTTTTCAGATGAGGAGAGCCAAAAGAATAATGTCACATTGCATGCAAATGAATACTGGACACCGAAATTAACGGTAAACGTCAATGAACTCGATTTGGGCGAGCCGATATTCGTGATAAAACTTTTTTACATGAATAAGCTTGTGGACGATTGTACGTTATTTTGCTGATTCCAAATCTATATTACTTTTCGTATTATATTCTGCTTGGTTCCATGAGTAATGGTAAACCCGAAAAAAAACATTAAGAAGAGATGAATTAAGATGCAATTCGAACTTCTACCGCTGGTGGATATGGACGGCATTCTTTCAGAGGATGAGAGAAAGCGGATAATCAAACGTCTACATTCAGCCCTCTCATGGATCGGCAGCATCATTCCCGAGGAGGAAGTCATTGATGGAAAGTACGTGAACCTAAAAGAAATAATAATGGATCTCATTTCAAAACCTGAGCTTACCAGGGAGGACCTGATGAAGGCGAAGGTTTTGGCAAAAAAAATCGCAGAGCGTGAACGTTATTTAGAGGAGGTAATAATCCACGGGGACATTACGGAAGAAAAAGCCCTAAGAGTTTTAGAAGAGGCAAGAGGCCTTCTAAGGGCAATAGAAGAGCTGAGGAATATTCAAGAAAGAGGAAAAGCAAAAGATGCAAAAAATTTGCTGTTGAGCAAAGTGGATGACGAAAAAAGATGGCAGCGCTTCTTAAGCATGATAAAATAATAGCACCTAGGGATTTTGAAGGGAGAATGAATATGGCCGACGAACAAGCCAAATCCCAAAAAGAGGATTATTTAATCGAAGAGAACCTGCCCGAAAAAACCGAAGATTGGTTGAGTGATATCAGTATTTATGCAAAGAAGCATTCGAGATTCAAGTTCCTACCCTCTGCATCTGCGTTAATTGTGATAGATATGCAGCGGTACTTTTTAAGCGAAGATTCCCATGCCTATATCCCCTCTTCAAAGGCCATCCTTTCCAATGTGAAGAATCTTATCGATGCTTATAGAAGATACAGCCTCCCCGTTATTTTCACAAGACATTCGCTGAAGGACAACGAGGAACCAGGAATTATGAAGCAGTGGTGGGGTGATGTGATTTGGGACCACAGTGAATTATCTGAAATCATCGCCTCCTTGAGTCCCCTGGCCTCCGAAGTTGTGATACGAAAAACGAGATACAGCGCATTTTACGGCACCCAGCTCGAGGACATTCTCATCCAGAATAAGATAAAGACCGTGGTTATAACCGGTGTGATGACCCATCTATGCTGCGAAACAACGGCAAGGGAGGCCTTCATGAAGGATTTTGAGGTGTATTTCGTTATAGATGCAACCGCTACCCAAAACGAAAACCTGCATCTCTCATCTTTGAGAACTCTCTCCAATGGCTTCTCAATTCCTGTAACCACAAAAAAGATACTTTCAGAACTTGAGGGGATGCAGCCTTGAATTATGTTGCAGTAATTGGAGCTGGACCGGCTGGAGTTGCAGCGGGAATCTACCTGAAAAGAGCAGGTTTCGAACCTCTCGTATTCGAGAAAGAGGATATCGGAGGCCTGCTATTGAACGCCAACTTCGTGGAGAACTATCCTGGTTTTCCTGAGGGTATCAGTGGTGAAGACCTTGTAGGGCTTTTTAGAAAACAGCTTTCACTTTTTGGAATCGAGGTGAAAAAAAAAGAAGTGAAAAAAATATCAAAAGAAAAAGGTTTATTCAAGCTGATCACAGATGACGACGAAATCATCTCACAGGCCGTGATAATGGCCACTGGGACCACTCCGAAAAGCATCGATATCCAAGGGCAAACCCCTCTAATCGGGAGAAAGCTTTTTTATGAAATAAAGAATATTCCCCCGCCCAAAAAG
>CP070739.1:1808488-1811523 GCA_020347705.1 Methanomassiliicoccales archaeon
ATGTAATTGGTCAGCTCTACATATTGTATGTGGCGTATTGAGGCTAAAACAAACGATTTCTGCCATAAATAGAAAGCCTCCCACACGTCGCCTGGCATATCATTAATATATGTAACGTGAAAAGATATGGGGTCAGACTTTACAATTGAGTTTTTGCCCCTCCCAAAGCGTTAAATAATGAAGTTAGCCTCCCAATTTAGCTCCATCCAATTTCCTTCCACTTGCCCAGCTCAATCCCCCGCGCAGCCGGATAACTCAGGCCCCTCATATATTGTGACCTATTTCTCTTGACACACAGTCCCATTTCTCCTAGGGTAGTAGCTCTCTAGCCAAGTACTCATGGTTTTTAGAGACTTCATCTCATTGTCATGAGTCTCATCCTAAGAAGGAGGGCGGTATTGTGAACCATTCAGAAGAATCGTGCATAGCTTTAGTGAATGGTACCCTGATTGATGGAAATAGGGACGGTCCTGTTCCAAACAGTACAGTTATCCTGAGGGGTAAAAAAATAGAGGAAGTCGGCAAAAAGGAGAAGATAATCATTCCAGATGCAGCCATTAAATGGGATGTTACCGGAAAATTCATCCTTCCAGGATTTATGGACGCCCATGTCCACCTCGCCGCCTACGCAGGAGACCAGAGGATCGAGCCAAGGTTGTGGAGGCTGGAAAATCCCGCTGCCCTTAAGATCCTTCATGCATACAAAAACGCAAAAGAAACACTCATGGCAGGTTTTACAACAGTGCGAAACGCTGGTAACGTCACCACCAGGGAACCAGAAGACATTATTCTAAGGGACACCATCCAAGAGGGAACGGTGTCAGGCCCGAAGATTTTGGCCTGCGGGGGAGGCGTGTCTATGACAGCTGGGAAAGGGGCGCTTTACTATCCGGCGTATTTGCCAGTTGTCCCTGATCTTGGACTGGGTGAAAGAACGGCCGACGGCCCCTATGAGGTGAGAAAAGAAGTGAGGCACCGTCTGAGAATAGGGGCCGATTTTATTAAAATCTATACGAGCGGTGGGGTAGCTAGCAAAGGAGACAAACCCGAGTATGATAACTGGACCCTTGAAGAAATCAAAGCCGCCACGGAGGAAGCCCATAACTTCGGAAAGAGAGTGGCCAGTCACGCTGAGGGTCTAAACGGCATCAAGAACGCTATAATGGGAGGCGTGGATACCATCGAGCACGCCTGTATCCTTGATGATGAGGCCATAGAGATGATGTTGAAAGCGGGAACTTATGTTTCAACAACGCTAGTCGTTATGAAGGCTATTGCAGACGGCCAGGTGAGATTTCCCGTAAGCAATTACGTTATTGAGAAGGCAAAGGCTCTCGCCGAGATCCATTTTGATTCCATCCGCAGGGCTCATGAAGCCGGAGTTAAGATCGTTTTGGGCACGGACACGTTTGATTTACTTCGCCACGGGGAGAACGCCGTAGAATTTCATCATCTAGTCGAAGCAGGCTTGTCCCCTATGGAAGCCATCAAAGCGGCAACGAAGACCGCTGCGGAAGCATTCGATCTGTCAGATGACGTGGGTTCTATTGAAAAGGGAAAATTGGCCGATCTCCTCGTCATCGACGGAAATCCCCTTGAGAATATACGTCTTTTAGAAGAGAAGGATCGGATCGAGCTCGTATTCAAGGCAGGAAAAATGGTTAAAAATCAAAAACAAGCCAAAGACTCTAACACAGACTCTTAGGAAGAAACTTGACAGTTCACGATCCTCGTTCTATCCTACCCAAAAAAATTCACCCAAGCAGCTAAAGCCGAGATTTCAGAGTTCCTAATAGCTATCGTGTTGGATGAGTGTTAGAACGAAAGGACGAAAAGAGGTGCGGGGAAGAATGCACGGAGGTTGTCTCAAAAAGAAAGGGGGTGGTTCAGGGGTTCAAATCGTCCTTTACAGGGAGCTCTTTGTCGTTTCAGGTGATCGGGAATAGCATAAGACGCTTTTTTTCTGAGACGGGGGACACGTGGAAGGTGGAGTGAATTTTATCCAAAAATGTACGAAAGGAGGGCGAAAAATGAAGGAAAGAGAGGCAGGCAAAAAGATTAGTCGGAGGCAGGTGCTTCAGACCATGGGGAGGGCCGGTGTTTTTGTGGGATCATACCCTTTCGCCCGGTATCTTCTGGACTCGGCTGGATGGGCTTGGGCCGGAGAGAAAAAACCCAAGAGTCTAGTATACAGCACGTACGGCGGTGATTATGGTAAATGGATGAAAAAATCCTTTGAGGCAACGTTTACGGAAAAAACAGGTATTTCACTTATTAGAGATGTGGGGAGGAACCCGGACAGACTTTCAAAGATGAGACTCCAACGTGACAACCCAAAAATTGATATTATGTACCTCATGGATAGATTCATGGCTCAGGCAACCGTCGAGGGCCTCCTGGATACCTTAAACCCAGCTAATTTTAAGAACTTAAAAGACATCTATCCTGCTTATGTACGCGATACCTGGGTTCCCCACATGGCTCAAAGTATCGGGATCGTTTACAACACCAAGCACGTGAAGAAGGAAATCCGGTCCTGGTACGATATTTTCGATGAAAGCTTCAGGGGAAGAACTTTTATGACGGATATCGGCCATTTCGGTGTTCATTATCTGATTGCTTTTGCAAGGCTGAAAGGAGGAAACGAGGACAACATTGATCCGGGGTTTGAACTCCTTGCGAAATTCAAAAAAATGATGAATCCTAGGATTATCCCCTCCGCTCAAGAAGCAATGCATGCCTATAGAACGGAGCAGATATGGGTCGGTGTGTGGCAGAAAGCTCGGGCCATTATATTGAGTAGACAGGGACACCCCATTAAGTTCGTTAGTCCTATTGAAGGGGATGTTGCTATCTCATGGGGCCATGGAGTCGTTAAGGGAGGTAAGCACAAGAAATGGGTCGAGAGGTATATCGACGAAACCCTCGATCCAGCGAACCAACTGAAATTTACAGAAATATACCCAGCTTTTCCAACAAACAAAAAGGTGAAGCTGCCTCCTGACCTGGAGGTCATCGGATATACTGAAGAAGAA
>CP070739.1:1811623-1816428 GCA_020347705.1 Methanomassiliicoccales archaeon
ATGCGATTTAGGGCTTTTTGATGTCCCCTACGAATGGGAGAGGGAATGATAATGGGTGAGATTCCGCTATGCAGGATGTACGTGGATGATGAGATTAAGAAGGCGGCGCTGGATGTTCTGGATAGTGGATGGTACGTCAAGGGTGAGAACGCCAACGCCCTTGAAAAAGAATTTGCAGATTTCTGCAACGCAAAATATGGAGTCAGTGCAAGCTCGGGAACAACTGCGATTTTTTTGGCCTTACAAGCACTGGGTATCGGAAAAGGAGATGAGGTCATAGTACCCTCAGCGACCTTCATAGCCACAGTGAATCCCGTAATCCTTCTGGGCGGGACACCGGTTTTCGCAGATATCGATCTAACCACCAATACCATGGACCCAGAGGAAATTAAACATTTGATTTCCTCGAAAACCAAGGCCATAATGCCTGTTCATCTCTACGGTCATCCTGCTGAGATGAAAACGATAATGGATATAGCAAGTGACCACGATTTAAAGGTCATTGCAGACGCCTGCCAGGCCCACGGTGCAATGGCCTTCGGGCATAAGGTGGGAACCATTGCAGATGCAGCATGCTTCAGTTACTTTCCCTCGAAGAACATGACAGTGGCCGGGGAAGGGGGCATGGTCACGACGAACGATCCTGAGCTTGCCAAAAGCATGTCCATGATAAAGGATCACGGTAGAAAGGACAAGCATACCAGTGTGATGCTCGGCTTCAATTTCAGACTGAGCGAATTACATGCTGCCATAGGAAGGGTACAATTGAAGCATCTATCTGACTGGGTCGAAGCCAAGAGAAAGAATGCTTCCCATTATAATGAGCTTCTCAGTGGATTCGAGAAAATAATAACACCCACGGAGAAGAGCTGGGCAAGGCATGCGTACTATGTTTATGTAATAAAATCAAAAAAGAGAGACGAACTCGCAGAGCATTTAAAAACCAAAGGCATTTTTACGGGGGTGCATTATCCCATCCCGGTTCATAAGCAGCCCTTCATACTCGATGTCCTTCCAGAAGTAACACTCGAACACACGGAGGAATGGGCCGAATCAGTGCTGTCTCTGCCTCTCGATCCGCAGATCAGTTTTGAAGAAATAGAGCGTGTTGTTGAAGAAATAAAGAACTTTTATAGAGGATAACGGAGGAATTAACGGAGGAATCAAATGGTCAAAATAGCTGTTATTGGAACAGGATACTGGGGCAGGAACCATGTGAGGGCCTTCAACGAGCTAAAAGCGGAGGGCGTCATTGATGAGCTCGAGATATGCGAGGTGGACGAGAAAAGGGCCAGAGAGTTCTCGAATATCTATCACATTCCCTACTGCACGAACTATGGTGATCTATTAAAGGACGATTCTTTAGACGGGGTGAGCATCGCAACTCCCACACACACCCATTTCGAGCTGGCAAAGAGCTTCATGGAGGCAAAAAAGGATGTGTTCGTAGAGAAGCCCATGACCACCAAATCCGAAGACGCCGAGAAACTCATACATATTGCCGAGGACAAGAAGTCGCTGCTCATGGTGGGCCATATCTTTCGACATCACAGTGCAGTAAAGGAATTGAAAAAGAGAATCGAGCGCGGAGATTTCGGAAGGATATTTTATCTAACGAGCACCAGGTTCTCCTTTAGAGAGCCGAGAAAGGATATGGGTGTGATGTTCGCACTGGCAATTCATGAAGTGGACATATTCTGTTATCTTTTGAACAAGGAGTATCCATTGGAAATTTCAGCACAGCTCAGCAAGTTTTTACAAAAGGATATCGAGGAGGTGGCCTTTCTTGTTCTGAGGTTCGAGAACGACACCTTGGGCTACGCATTCGAGAGCTGGATGACCCCTGTGGATGGTAAAAGACGGGATCTCACGATTATCGGCAGCAAGATGAGCGCAAAGGTGGATTATCTAAAACCGCAGGAGCTGCAGCTTTTCGACGCTTCGATTATATCCTCAGCCGACGGTGCATCTTTGAAGGCCGAGTACGAGGGATCCTACACCGTGCCCATACCGTACAAGGAGCCACTAAAGGAAGAGATGAGGCACTTTGTGGAATGTATCAAATCCAGGGAAAAGCCGCTCTCGGATATGTATGCAGGAAAGAGGGCCGTGGAGATGATAGAGATCGCTTTTGAAAGTGCTAGGGAGAATAAAGCGATGAAGATAGGGAAGTAGAGGTTTTCCTACTACTTTTTTATCAAACGATTTGTAGAAAAACGCTTTTAAAACTATGATTTAACAGAAAACTTTTTATTGGGGCGTTGCAGTTAATTCGATAGAAAAAGAGGTTTGAGATGAAAAAACCACCGCTCGGGCTCGCTGCAAAGCTCACTGCAACTGTTTTTCTTGCGCCCATGATACCCATATGGGTGCCCAAAAGAAGATATCCGCAATCCCCCATCCGAGTAGTGGAGCCTGAATTTATAGAGGCCACCATAGTGGAGAGGCGCGGCACCAAAGAATGTGCCATCTGCAGGCGGAGCAACGCTGATTACGAGCATTCCTGCGGTGTGGCCTTCCACCGTGCGTGCATACATCAGTACTTCGAAGCTTTATCAGATGTGGACGGTGCCGAGAGAATCTGCCCCCATTGCTACGAACCCTTCCCCCTCGATTTGGAATCCGAGAAAGAAGGGACGGTGGAGGTCAGCTCTATCAGTGATGAGACCTACAACCAGTATCTGGAAGTAAGTGATGAATTCTCCATCGCTTTAATCGACGGCAGAATCAGGGATGTTTCCGTGTTCTTAAGCTCACCAACAGGCGAGCAGTACTTCGTTAATGTGGATTTCGGATACTACCCGAAGAAGCCAACCTTCTCATTTTCCGATGATCTCCTCATGAACATCGAGGGACTGGGCGAACTATTAGAAGTGCTGAGCAATTGGGACCCCGAATTCCCGCCGAGACTCGTGGATGTACTTCTCGATATCCAGGCCAGAATCAGGCCCAAAATAGAGGAAGAACAAAAGTTTGAAGAAGAAATCGAGGGAAAAGACCTCACAGGTTCTGAGGAGGAAGAGGATACCAAAACAGAAGAGGATCAAGAAGTTGAGTATGTGGAGGTTTTACCCGTGGAGGAGATCGTGGAGGTGACACCTGAGGACCCAGAGAGGGATGATGAAGCCATGGAAATGGAGGAGATTTTACCTGCGACCTTCTTCGAGATCGATTCCATGTACGAACCAGAATTTTCGGAAGATGTACCATCTTTCGACTCCTTTGAAAACGAGGAGGCGATACAGCAGTATCTGGATTTGAACAACAGTTTTTCTGTTGAGCTGATCGATGATGAGGTCTATCATGTGATAACCTATCTTTCAAGTCTGGATGCCGGTATCTACAATATCTATCCCATCACCATAAGGTTCAAGGATTACCCTGAAAAACCAGCTCTGACCTTCACGGACGACCTGTTGGTGAGGATCCGGGGATTGGACGAAATCCTAAGGGGCCTTGGCAATTGGAACCCAACGTTTCCCCAAAAATTGGTCGATATACTTCAACTGATGGAAACGAGGCTGGTGGAGGATTCATTGATCGAAAGCGAACTTGAAGTGATCAAAAGGGAATTTAAAACGAGAAGAATCGGAAAAAACAGAATCGTAATTACGCTGGCGACATATGGTCAGAAATCCTATGATGTCGAAATGGGCTTTACAGACTATCCCTCGCCTCCGATCATATACCTACCTGATGAACTGAAGGAAATATATGTCGAGGAATTGGACGGCATTATGAGATGGCAGGAGAGGCCGCAGAAGAGGATTATGGACGTAATTCGTAGCCTATCCCAGGCCATAAACAATTTATACAGGATGGAATTTGAAGAAATGTTAATGGAATTTGTAGCTGATAGCTTCGAATCAATGGATAGTGAATATCATGTGGAAATTACGGTGCCCACTCCCAAGGAGAAAGTCCATGAAGAGGAAGTAAAGGCTTTCGAAAGTATCCGTTTGAAAATCAGGGTACCCACGGCCTATCCCCTCTTGCCGCCAGAGATCGAAGCCGATGCTGACTCCCAGGGATTAAAAAACGAAGTTGACATTTTATTGGTGGATGTGCTTAAAAGTTGGGCACCTAGCATGTTCATTGCAGATGTGATAAACGATATTTCATTGTCGCTATCCAATACCTCTTTATTCAAATGCGGGATATGCGGCCAAAAAGAATGCCCCACCTGCGGTCTTGCTCTTTTAACTGTACCCATGGAGGAAAACGAGGAGATATGTGAGGTACCGTGCATCCAGTGCAAACGGCCCTATCATGTACATTGCCTCTCCCGCGTAATCGATGATGGCATAACTGAATGTGGATTCTGCTTGACAGATTTTGGAGGATTTTTTAGAAAGCACCTTCAGGATATCGCAGAAAAAGAACACGAATATGAGACAACTCCCCCTTAAAATACCCAACATCCAAAAAAAAGGGATTTATTACTTTTATTTACCATACCTTCTCTGTCTGTTCTGATAGGATCTTATCGCCCTCAAAAAGTCTACCCTTCTGAACCCGGGCCAGTATATGTCTGCAAAATACAGCTCGGAGTAGGCCAGCTGCCATAACAGAAAGTTCGATACCCTTTCCTCGCCTGATGTCCTCAGTACCAAATCAGGATCAGGCAAATCCGCGGTGTAGAGATAGTTGGAAAACACTTTCTCGTCGATATCCTTCGATTTCAGCTTCCCCTTCTTCACGTCGGCGGCGATGTTTCTGATGGCCTGAAGTATCTCCTCTCTGCTCCCGTATGCAACGGCTATGTTGAAAAGATAGTTATTGTAGTTTTTCGTCTTTTCCTCAGC
>CP070739.1:1816528-1819609 GCA_020347705.1 Methanomassiliicoccales archaeon
AATATCTGTTCAGATAGTTTTTGTTGTTGATATTGCGATTTACCGATAGCAATTAAGACAAAGCCTATAACCAAAAAAAATACTCCACCTGATATACAGTTTGTATTATCTTCAATAATGAGCTCTTTACTAGTTCCTTCATTTGCGACTGTTTCACTGGTTTCTTCATTTTCCTTTTCTAAACTTTTACCTATTTCTCCAACTATTGCTATGCTTAAAAACACTATACCTATCACTAAGCAAATTACTCCTAACAATATTGACGGTTTAGTTTTAATTACCTCCATCATAAGACTACCCCTCACATGATGATAATAATCTGTTGAGTATTTATAATAGTTGTTTCTATGAAAAAAAGAAAAAAATAGAAAAGTGAGAGATTTTATACCCAAATTCTCAATTTACATAGTATTTACTCTCTATAAACCTTACATTGAACACATTCTTGGCAGTATTCAGTCTATTTATCGGTAAGGGTGCTTCACTCCACTCAATTAAAACTAAATATCCCAAACCCATTTCTCTTATTGAGGTAAGGAAGAGATTTATGGCTGAGAAAAGCGAGGGAACAAGTAAATAATAGGGAAAGCGGAAATGCCAATATGAGTATAAATCTTGGAAAATGAAGAAGAGTTAAATATCGAGATGTCATTATTAAAAATAATCGGGAGGGCATTATCAAAGCCTAAATCTAAGGAGAATAATGTAAAAAGAGGGTGTGAAAATAGGAGTAAAATGGATTGGTGTTACGCTTCGCGGGCCACGGACTTTCTTAGGGAGGTTCGTAACAACAATTTCCGTCCCTAAAGTTTGCTGCAAATGCCTAAACGTTGCTTCGGAGGAAGAAGATATTGAGTGGAGTTTCTCGGATGCTCAGCAGGAAAATAAAACATGGACTTTTAGTTTGAAATTTCCATATTGTAAAAAATGCAGTGAGATAATTGTTAAACGTTCCGCATTTCACACACTCATATTGGTACCTACAGCCATCATCTTTGGAATTATTTTGGGATGGCTCTTTTTCACAACTGAGCAACGTTCTACTTTCTATTTCGTTTTGTTCGGAGGTTTGGCAATTCTACTTCCAATTTGGCTTGTTTTAGCGCGGATTGAAGGTAAGGCTATTGGTGTAAAAATGAAGGTGTCGCCCCTTCCACCTAATCATGAGTATATCACATTTTTATTTGAGAATAGGAAATATGCTGAGATGTTCAAGGAGGCAAATAAAGAATCCTATGTCAGTAATAAAATAAAGAAAGACAAGGACCTTATAGACATCTTAATCCAAACATTAGAGCATAAAGATAGTAATCGTCGACTGGGAGCAGCAAAGGCACTTGGAAAGCGGGGAGATGCAAGGGCAATAGAACCCTTAATCGAGGCCACTAAGGATGAAAATAAAAAAGTTCGGGAAGCTGCCGGAGAAGCCATTGAAAAAATCAAATCCGCTCAGGAGGAAAAATGAGGAAGGCTAACCATAGAGTTTCAATAGAAACACATAAGAGCCATCAAATCTAATGTGGATATTGCTCCCGATCCCAAACCCTTCCTCGCATATTTATCGCGGCTATCTGACCCAAAATTTTAGGAAAGGGATTGGGGGCACATATCATTCCCTCTAAAGATAATAACGAGCATAGCTTTTTAACAGAGAATAGATTTGAAGAGGAATAGTTGCAACGAAGGGTTAATCTGCAACAATATAAAAAAGGGAGATGAAAAAATGACAGGATATATTACTTATATGGAAGTGAGTCATAACTCCGAAGGAGTGACACCAAAACAACTCAGTGAGACCCTGCGAGGGATCGGGTGGAAACCGATTTACGGAAGATACGACTATGCATACGAATGGGGAACGGATTGGGGCAACAAGGATAGAAATATGCAGGAATTCTTTGACCACATAAATAATACGCATGAATGTCTCAGAAATTGCAAAGTGAATTATTCACTGAGAACATATGAACATGGGACAGAAGACTTCACTGTAAAAACCTGTGAATAGATCTTATTCCCCTTCTTTATTTTTATCATAAACATCTGAGCGATATTACTGCTCCCCTGCCACTCTACAGCTTGAGGCATATATACGGTAAATTCACATGTAGTTTTATTCGCTATCCAGGTCCAGCTTCCTCGATGGGTGTGGCTACCCAGGGATCATATATCACCCGCCCATCTATTCCGGGGCATTATCAGTATAATGTGGTGGACCTTCATCAAGATGGTGAATCCTGAGCTGAGGGATTATGGGGGGGAGAGGAGGAGAAAGAGATAGGGATTTATAATAAGCTGATTGTACTGCTAATGACCCCTCTATATCGGAACTTCCCAGGTTTTTTCAACTTTTGAATGGAAGAAGTAACCCCTTCCAAGAACAAAATAATCATCCTTCCCCATCTCATGCCAGGTCTTTGTGGCAGCGTCATACCATTGTATGAAGTCAACATCGTCTCCAAAGGTAATGTTGTTCAAACCCTTAGTTCTGTTGTGATTTGTCAAGGAGGGATAGCCTATATGGTTCCATCCAGGGTGGAGGGTGATGGTTTGGTTTTGGATGGGTTGGGTGCCGAGGTACTCAAATAGAACTCCATCTGGCTCCGTGACGTGTATCCAAAAACCTCTGCTGGGATTGAGAGTATCCAAGTCATTCATATAAGGAGGTTTTGAGGTATGGTTGTGCTTCCAATGATCTAAGGTATCCGTTGTGTTATACCACTGCACTGCATCATAGGACCCGGTTATAGAATCCAGAACATTACCTAAGTTAATATCGGATTGGATGAATGGAATTGAGATAAGGTTCCACCCCCCGAATAAATATGTGAAATTTCCCACTGGTCTTATTAGAGGGTAGATGTCCTGGGAATCTGAATCAATCACATAGGGATTCTTCCCACCACCCCCTATTGTCCCATTATCAACTATCCCATCACCACTAGCAAGATCCTGGTCTTGTCCTCGAAAGTCATCATAAGCTCCCTCGTTAGGTTCATCGTGATCTAACCAGTAGTTACCGCCAGAGGGATAACTATTATTCCATTGGTTACCATTATCTGAATCGTCATAAGCTTGGAT
>CP070739.1:1819709-1824828 GCA_020347705.1 Methanomassiliicoccales archaeon
ATAGTCCACATCCACGGCCAAGGTCCTGGGAGTCCAGCTGATGCCTCCATCGTAACTTTTACTGAAATACCAATCGAAATCCCCGCTGATGTTATCTTTGTAGACAGACACGATATAGTCGGGGTCGTAGTCGGGATTATAGGCAATAGTTGTTCCTGTTGTGTTCGTGGGTGTAAAACTCAGGCGCTTGTTTGGTCCCCAACTGAGATTACCGGCCGCTTTTGAGATGAAATAGGCCTCGAAATTGTCCTGTGACGGGGTATTGGGGTACGCCTCTGCATATTGGATCTCCAGAGGGAGTACCGTAATAACTGCGCATAACACCATTAATATGATCACCGCGATGGAATTGACCTTCCGAATGTCGGTAATCCTCGGCTTTACACCCATGGCCTCTTCTCTGCCCATGGGATTCTATATGACTGGTCCTTGATAAAAGAATATTGGAACAAAATTTTGCCTTTTAAAATAGACCGCCATAAAGGATTTAAAATAAAAGAAAAAATGCCCATCATCACACGATGGGAACGAGCCTGACATGCGGGTAGCCTTTATTTGGATCCGTGACTATTGCATAGATCATGGTTTTTGGTTTGATGCCGTAAATGCACGGACATTTATTGATATCCACTATCTTCATATATGTGTCGGCCATGTTCATTATTTCTTGTGTTAATTTAAGACCTGGCTTTATTATCCCCAGTCCCAGATCCTGGGAGATCTTCGTTTTTGCCACGGCGTTCAGTAGGTCTTTGATGGCAATGGTATCGCCTCTCAGGTATTCGAGGGTGTCAAAACCTGTGTAATCGAGTATTGGTTTGTTATCTTCACCTCTCAAGGAGGCGAGGTTCTCCTTCCAGGTCTTCAGAGCCTCCTCTTTGTTTCTGGTGCCAAGAGCCATAATATAGGGTTTGCTGGTGCTGCCAATGAAGTAATCCGCTATCCTGATGTATTTATCGAAGTGATCCTCTGACATGAACGGGATGAGCTTCGCCCTGGTGGTTTCCGCGTGATTTCCTCCGGTGAGCACCGCTACGATGCCTCTGTCTTGGCTCATAAAATTGAGGAGAATCGGGATGACCATAGCATGATATTCCTCATTAGAAACCTTTGGCCCGATCTCAACCACATTGTAGCTCCCCTTTTTAAAACCTCCGTCAAGAAGAACATCGAGGTCAGGGATGCCAGTGCTGTAGTGTAAATCGGTATCAGGCTTTACCTCCCACCCGTTGGCATGTGTGTAGTCCGGAATGAAAGGTTCGAAGCAGTGGAACCTGCCGTGTTGAAGAGTCAACAGATAACCAGGTTGCCTTATCTCTGTGGCCCGGAGCTTGACCAGTTGCAGCTCTCTCATCCTCCTTCCATCCAGTTCTCCCATGGAAAGAGATAAAACGCCATCCACAAGATACTCCAACTGTGGGATTTCGGCCTTTTCAAGCACCAATATCAGGTCAGAATGGGAGTTCTCCACCAGATCCTTCTGAAGGGTGGTGATAAGTACCTCTGCGTCGACATTGTATTTGTGGGTGATGCCCTCGATGCTGTCTATGACCAATATCGTTTTTTCTGGGAGCACGTATTCTACCCTGTCATAAGTGTTTTCGATTTCAGGCATTCTGGTTCTCTCAAGGAGGCTCGACAGCCTGGTTCTGTCCACTTTAGTGGGAGGTCCGGGCTCGTCGCTGATTGACTTTAAAAAATCTCTGGCCGAAGAGAGTGTGGGAGTTTCGGAAGTTGTCTCTACCACCTCATCCATTGCCCCTTCGGTGGATTTGAGGCTTTTAAGGAATATCCTTCCGGAATCAACGATCCTGGTTCTCATCTCCTTATCCTTTAACCACGGAAATTGAGAGTATAAAGCATCATCAGAAACCCTGGTTGTGAGGTAAAAGCTTTTGTCCGGGTCAGCGAGTTCTTCCAACAATTGCAGCGCGAACGTTGTTTTCCCCGTCCCCGGGCTTCCCTTGATCATCAGTGATCTTCCGCTCGGTTGTTGGAAAAACGATACTATCTCATTGGGAAATGAAGTGGCTTTACCATTATTTACCATATGCCAGCACCTCCTTGATTTTCTCAGCGGCCTCCCTCACATTGGATGTCAAAACCTCGCTCTCCATAGAGCTCATGGCCACCAGCAGCGCTTTCGGGCCGACACCAAGAGCGATGTAGTTCGTGCCATTCGACGTTATTAAGACATGCTCTGGGATTTTTTTCCTGAGACCGGAATATATCACTTCGGATGCCCCCAATATCGTAGCAGATAGGGTTGAGAAAGCATCGATATGCACTCCCTCGGGAAGTTCATATGCAAGGGGTATTCCGTTTCTGGAAATCACGGCACATATCTCTATCTCTTGTTCTGTACGCATATCGTTGAGAATGCTCTTTAACTCCTCCACAGCGGACATGAATTCACCTTCTTCACTTTTGGTAATTAACTCATTGAAACACAAAGATTTTTAGTGAACTGTACCGTTAAAGCCATGCACCTTCTTATACTTTTTGTATTTATTCCACGAAACGATAATATTAAGATTTCACCTGGGTTCGATTTTTACCATGAAAAAACGGCCTTTAATCCTTCAATTAATGGGCAATACAGATAATCTCCGATCTTTCCGAGATGAGCCCGCACAAACATTTAAACGGGCAAAAGGCTTAACCTCTTATCGAACATTATAGGGGCTGGAATACGGATGTTCATAATCAAATTCGGCGGGAGCGTAATTACTGACAAAAGAAGGAAAAACACTTTCGATGCTGCCAGAACCGGGCGCCTTGTGTCGGAGATAAATTTGGCGCATAAGAAAACCATTGTGGTCCATGGTGCAGGGTCCTTCGGCCATATCCTCGCCAAGAAATTCGAGCTTCATATGGGTTTTAAAAAACAAGAGCAAATCAGGGCCTTGGCAGAGGTTCAAAGGGATGTGAAGGAGTTGAATCTCATGGTGTTAAACGCCTTTTTAGAAAACGAAATCAGCGCCGTTTCACTGGCTCCAAGCGCGTTTTTACTCAACGAAAACGGCTTGGTAAAAAGTATGGAACCAAGTTTAATGAAAGGATACTTTGACATGGGTATTACTCCGATATCCTTTGGAGATGTGGTACTGGATGAAGCGCTTAAATTCTCCATATGCTCAGGAGATCAATTGATGCTGGAATTTGCCAGGGCATTTCATCCCGAAAAGGCAATATTCGTGGCCGACATTGACGGGATATTCACCTCAGATCCAGCTGCCGACCCAAATGCCGAGCTTATACCGGTTATTAATGGAGACTCATTCCCGGCTGTTAAAAAAACCGAGAGCACTGTGGATGATGTCACTGGTGGTATATTTGGGAAATTGGATATAATGTTCAAGATCGCGGCCTTGGGGGTCGAGACACTCATAGTAAACGGAACTGTTGAGAACAGGCTGAAGGATGCGCTATCGGATAAAGAGGTAATATCAACGAGAATCGAAAGTAAAAATTAAGGAGGTGCAACAATTGATTGAGAGCAGAAAGGAAGATCATGTTAAGATATGTTTAAATGAGGATGTAAAGGCTCATTACAATTACTGGGACGATATACGCTTTATACATCATGCCTTACCAGAAATCGATTTCTCAGAGATAGACACGAGGGCAGAGGTCCTGGGCAAGAAACTTTCCTCGCCCATTATCATCTCCGCTATAACTGGGGGATATACCAAGGCCGAGACCATCAACAGGAACCTTGCTAAGGCCGCAAGCGATCTTGAAATCGGATTTGGCGTTGGAAGCCAGAGGGCAGGCCTGGAAGATGTAGGTCTAGCAAAAACATACTCCGTGGTAAAGGATTATGACATCCCGTTGGTAATAGGTAATATCGGTGCGCCGCAGCTCATCTCTCAGCATGATACCGAACCACTTGATGAGGAAAAAATAAAGGAGGCCTTCAACATGATCGATGCAGATGTGCTAGCCGTGCATTTGAACTACCTGCAGGAGGTTGTCCAGCCGGAAGGTAACGTCAACGCGAAGGGATGCCTTGCAGCATTGAACCAACTGGCCTTACGATATCCCATAATCGCCAAGGAAACTGGCAGTGGGATATCGAGAAAGACAGCTATGGATTTAAAGAGCGCGCATGTAATTGGAATTGACGTCGGCGGACTTGGCGGCACAAGCTTCTCAGCTGTGGAGGTCTATCGTGCCAAAGAGAAGGAGGACATACTCAAGGAGAGGATAGGAAGAACGTTTTGGAACTGGGGTATTCCAACCCCCGTGAGTGTGATTGAGGCGAATGTGGGATTGAACGTCATCGCGACAGGTGGGATAAGAAACGGAGTTGATGTGGCCCGGGCCTTGGTTCTCGGCGCCAGCTCCGCGGGAATGGCAGGGGCGTTGCTTAAGGCCGCAACCCTGGTCCCAGAGAAGGTTATAGAACAACTCGAAGGTGTTATCCACGAGCTGAAGGTGACCATGTTCTTAGTTGGTGCGCAAAATATTTCTCTTCTGGAAAATGCGGAGGTCGTTATTACTGGAAGAACAAGGGATTGGATGGAGCAGATGGGAGGACATTAGGCAGGAGTGATCATGGAATTAAAGAGCATGCTTTCCGATAGAATCGATGCCGTGAATATTGCTCTAACAGGTGCTCTGGATGTAGGGGGGCAGGACAAACTTCGCAGGGCCATTACGCATATTCCCATGGCGGGGGGCAAGAGATTAAGGCCAGTTTTGGCCATGCTCACTGCGGATGCCGTATCTGAAAAGGGTGATAAGGCTGTTCCCTTTGGTGTTGCCCTAGAGCTCATACATAATTTTACCCTGCTTCACGACGATGTCATGGACAAGGATGAGCTCAGGAGGGGAGTGAAAACCGTCCATGTGCTGTTCGACGAAGCAACGGCCATAAACGCGGGAGATGTACTGTTCGCTCGGGCCTTCGAAATGCTGTCCACCACGGATGTGAGCGATGCGGTCCTCAGAAATCTGGTTCGTGAGGTTGCAGAGGCGGTGAGGAATATCGGTGAAGGCCAACAGTTGGACAAGGATTTTGAGATGCGAACCGACATCTCGGAGAATGATTACCTGAAGATGATCGAGTATAAAACCGCCATGTTGTTTCAAATCGCTGCAAAGGGGGGAGCCA
>CP070739.1:1824928-1836596 GCA_020347705.1 Methanomassiliicoccales archaeon
CATTTAGTTGGGACTGATAAAGCTTTGTTCCCTTTCCTCTGCTATCATAAATCACGCCCGCGCAAACTAAAAGACCAAGCCTTTCAAGCTCTCGGATGCGTCTATAACAGGCTGCAATGGGAATGTTGTACTTCTTTGATAACTCCTTGGCACTTTTCGGTGAATTGTATGTGGCTGCAAGAATTTTTCCTGCATATCTGTCAGAAATGAAGCCCGATGCCTTAAAGGGGTCCATCTTCAAATTCTCTTCTGCCATAATGCATCATATTATCATTGGTTTTTTAATACTATACCATTTTTGGTTCGGTTATCATGGGCAGTTATCATGAACAGTTATCATAATTGGTTATCATACAACCGTAAAAAAAATACGAATAGAAAAAAGCAGTTAAGGGTTAATCCAATTTTAACGATTAAATAAAAAAAAAATAGAAGATCACTTAGACGGCCAGTAATCTTCAGATGAATCGTCCATAGGCGTCCATTCTCCGCCAAAATTCTCCACAGTGCCCGTCTTAAGCTCGAACCTCACCCTAAGTTTTCCCTTTTCAAAGAAGATGTAGGCGTTTTTCAGTTGGGAAAGATATATCTTGATCCTTTTCCCCTTTTGGGTCAGGACCTTATCCACACAGGTGAGCAGGCCCACCTTCTCTAACAGATGTATCCTTCTATAACATGCAGCGATCGGTATCCCAAATCTATGGCTTAACTCCAACGCGCTTTTAGGCCTCTTGTAGGTAGCAACAAGGATTTTGGCCGAATATTCATCTGTGATGATTTTTGAGGCTTCAATCGGATTCATATCAGTTTGTCCCATTTGTTTTCCCTCTCCTTGTCTTTCTTTGACATTTGAAAAATTGTTTTTATTTCTTATATAATATCGCCTCTGGCTATCATACTTGATTTTCAATTATTGTTTTAGACAATATAAAGTAATACATATATGATATATATTCTTTTCATAAATATGTACAGATAACCCATTGAAAATCGAGGGAATATGGGAGTATACACGTTTATGCGGATATTATGCACCAACTTATCACTTTAAATAAATTGAACTTTAAGGACGATAAACACATCGTTTTTTTTGACAAGCTATATGTCGTAAGCACAAAAGAGGGGAGGAAAGGATTAACCAATAGCAAAAGAAGAAGTGACGATAATATCGGTTTTGAAAATTCACTCTATATTCACACTTTATTCCTTCTATAATTATAATAAAACGCACTTAAATATTTTATCAAATTGTTAAAATTAATAATTATAAATAATTATAAGTTTAACGCACCTTGCTTTTAGGTATCTCCCAAAGGTGAGTACTATAACTACGTATTCCCCCCACTTATAAGTTCCAATCACTCATTAGTACGAATAATCGATAATTTAAGAGTAAATCCTTTCTTAGTTCGTTCAAGCATACATAGGAATATCTAAGCTTGTTGAAGTTTTACTCACTTCACGAAGATCACTATCCGATTTATCTCCTGACAGAGGTGTTGCAACCACGTCGAGGAAGTTCGATTCGATAATCGAGATAATCTCCCTGGTGAGTCCCCTTTTTTCTAGAAGTATCTCTCCCTTTTCATTATACACGATTATTGTCCCTTTTTCGTAGTCTGATATTACTTTCCATATCTTGTTTCCTGGTTGGAGCCATACCCAAACGCCCATGCAAATCACCTCCTATCGTCACTCTTTGTGAGTGAGCATGTGATTCTCTTGCATGATATTTATATAGAAAAATATATATTGGATGTTATAAAAGGGTTCCGTTTTAATATAACCTGGTTAAAGTTATAAATAGCATTTTAACGAGTTATTAGGATGAATAGCAACTCCCTATGACTTGAGACATATATTATAATCCAAAGGAGAAAGATTATATGAATTATTGAATACAAAATAAGTACCTCAAATCATAAAGGAAGGTTAAGTTTCATCGGGATAGGACCCGAGAAGGGCCTTTACGTCGATTTTATTACCATTGGGAAGATGCAATACTATGGGAATCCTCAACTTGAACCGGCCGTTCTCGAATCGAACAAAGCCCTGGGTCAATTGGGTTTCATAAATAAAAGTGGCCGCTTCAGATGATTCTTCAGGTATTTTATTACTCAACACTTTCAACAAACCGATCTCACGTAATTTTCTTAATATTTTATGACATTTTATCGGAGTTAAACCACATCTCTCACCGATCTGCTGGGCGCTTAATGGTTCATTTAGGGTTAATGCGAGGATTTTTACAGCAGATTTTTCAGCATGTATGAGCTTCGTTATTTCGATAATATTATGAAGTTCTTTTGGGTCCAAATCCTTCACCATCATGAACTTTTATGAGGTAATCATATTACCATTCAGAACTATAATGAAATGGATATTTAATGAATATCTTAAAACTATCAGTATTGAATATATCAATTGATAATCCAAAGGATGGTTTGAATAAAAAGAATACGAAGAATTTACGGTCAGGATAAATACATCAACCCTAAATCATTACGATTTGAATTGGAATAAATTTGTTCACATTCATCATGTCTGGCTATATTGTGGAATGCAACAAAGTTTAAATAAGACAAATCATATAAGGATAAGGGATGCACATGAATAGGGCCTTGGTAACCGGGATAATTTTAATATTTTTCATGACATGTCTGTCCGGCTGTGTCTTTCCAAGAGAAAACTTACCTCCCGAACCGAATTTGGCCGCAAGTTCAACTTATATAAACGTTAATGAAAAAGTGATATTCAGCGGCAACAATTCCGTAGATAGGGATGGAGAAATCGTGAGGTACTTTTGGAATTTTGGGGACGGTGTAAACGCCACAGGGCCCTACGTTACCCATGAATACGAAGAAGGCGGCAACTATACGGTGATATTGATCATCACGGATGACGACGACAAGAAGGCTGTACAAACCATCACTGTTCATGTTAACGAACTGCCCGTGCCCTTGATAGATATAACCCTTCCTGCTTATATACACGAACCCGTTTATTTCTGGGCGAACGATTCCTATGACCCTGATGGATTCGTGACAGGTTATCATTGGGATTTTGGCGATGGAACGAATATGACGGGTATGGGTGTTGAACATGTGTATACCGAGAAAAAGTTGTTCAGGGTTACACTTACCGTCATAGATAACGATGAGGCAAAAGCTGCTTCATCGCTTGAGTTCGAGATACAATTCAGAACCTATCTTGTGGAATGGGTAATCGAAAATGTGATAGTTAAAAACGACAGCGGCCTTCTCGAGGAAGAAGAAAGTGAGCTTCTCGAAAGAAAGATAAATGTTTTTAACATGACCAAAGTGATGTTCAACCTAACATGGACGGATAACATCCCATATGTAGGAGATCCCCCTCTAGCTGAGCCTGAACCAAATGACGAATTTCTATTAAACGTTACCTCCCCTGATGAGGATATGTACGAAGAAGGGCCCAGCGTATCTGAACAGATCAAATTATATGCCCCCGATGAAGGCAAACTGAATCCGATACCCCCGAGTTTCGAGCAAGAGGCCGAATCAAAAGAGAAATTGAAAATCCTTTTAGCAGAGAATTATACGACCAGCGGAGGTACAGGTGAGTGGGAAGTCAATATTACCCTTCTCGAGGCTGGAGCTGCAATAGATAATCCCCTCCCAGAGGATCTCGATTTAGGTGAGGACTGGGTTTTGGAGATTGTTAGTTATTACTATTTCCCTGTGATAACAAAACTGTGAAAAAAGCGATTATCATGCATAATGGGCATAATCATGTATAAATGAAAGTATATGTGAAATCTATTTATACTGCAGAACATATAATGTTATAATGGAAATACCGAGTTGAGAGGCAAATCGAACCGAATATCCACCGAAACGGCTAAATAGAAAATGAGAATATTCTAGAAAAAACGGATTAAGAGGCTTAATATTGGCACGTAAAAGCGACAAGCAACCCAAAAAAAAGGCTGGTAATGTTCCCGATGCCAATAAAAATCCAGGATTAGAGGGAAAAACACTTCTGGAAAACGGCAAGGCTCAGGTCTGCCCTATGTGCGGAGAGCTATTGGGTTTGGATGCCACAAAGTGCGACGCCTGCGGTAATAATATAAAAGGTGCTCCAGTGAAGAAAAAGAAGAAGATGACAAAAAAGGCCAAGACACCTGTAAAGGAGAAAGGAAGCGGGGAAAAAAAGTCGGGTAAAGATCAAAGTGGGAAGCCTGGCGCAGCTGCGATGCCTAAAGACTACCAGAGTACCGAGGACCAGGCCCTAGCAAAATGGCTCAGTGGTGAAGCTGGAGAAAGCGCATTACAGGTGTGGCTCGGTAAATCTGCAGCGTATGACACTAAAGCTGCCAATCAAACATCAGCCAACAGTGAGGCCAAGGACCATGCCCTAAAGATGTGGCTTACAGGAGAGGCCGGTGGGGAGGCCTTGGATGAATGGCTGGCAGAAGAACAAAAGCCTGCTGCAGTTCCTTCCGGAGAAATAGAACGGGAGTTAGTTGAAAAAGATAAGTTGCTGAAGCAAACTGAAGATGAGCTTAAGGCCAGACAAACGGAGATAAAGGACCTTAAAGCGGAACTGGAGAGCTTCAAAAAGAGCCTTCAGGATAAGTTGAAGAAGCTCAAGACCAAGGATTTCGACCCTATTAAGCTCATCAGTGAGACCGCGGAGTTGAATAAGGAGCTTCAGGGTGAAATCAAGAAACGGAAGGAAATGGAGGCTGAACTTCAGAAGGTAAAAAAGGGCAGTATCGCCGTCATTAAGTATGTCAAATCCCAGCAGATGAAGATTCGGGAATCGGAAATGAAGAAATTGAAATCCCAGCTCAAGAAAACCACGGAGGACGAAGAGAGGCTGAGAAGGGTTATCGATGAAAAGGAAGGTAAGCTCAAGAAACTGGAAAAGAGTCTTTCAAAGAAGATCGATAACCTTCCAAAGGAAATGAAGAAGCTAAAGAAAATGGAGATGGAGCTCGTTAAAAAGGGGAGCGACATCAAAGCCAAAGAGGAGAAATTGGAATCATATGCCAATGAGCTTCGGGAACGGGAAGTCTTGGTTTCGACAGGTGCTGGAGGATCCGATGATGAGCTCAGGGGGAGATTCGAGGCTGAACTCCAGCAAAAAGAAGCAGATTATCTTAAAAGAGAGAACCAGTTAAATAAAAGGATCATAGCCCTGGAAGAAGAGGTTCAAAAGGCAAAAATCGACGAAAAGTTGGAGAAGGAAGCCTTGCAAAGACGAGGAAAGAGCGGAAAAGAAATTACAAAGGAATTTGCTGAGAAGGAGAAACTGCTTGCCCAAAAGGAAAAATCCATCTTGTTAAGGGAAAATGAGATTCAAAGATTACAAGAAGAAGTGAAGTATAAAGAGGACGAGCTTAAGAAATTAAAGGAACCCTTGGCTTATAAAGAGGACGAATTGCTCAGACGCGAAGAGGACATGCTGTATAGGGAAAAGTTATTGGTGGCAGAACGGAAGAAGCTAGAGCAGGCCAAGAAAGAGGGCGGGGGTGTCAGGGAGGCGGAACTGAAAAGACGGCTTGAGGAACTGCAAGGGAGAATCAGCGAGAAAGAAGAGGAGATCATCAAGAAAGAGAAATATCTCCACGCAAAGTCCGAAGAGCTCAGGATCAGGGAACAGGGGTTGATAGAGGAGGAGATTGAAGCAAGAGAAGAGGAAAGGGCCCTGGAGTTCAGCGTTGAGAAGGTGAAAACCGGCAACCCAAGACTGGACGACCTGCTATTCGGAGGGATTCCATTCGGCACCAATGTCCTCGTATACGGGCAGGCCTTCATTGGTAAGGAGATCGTAGTAAACCAGTTCATCGCCGAGGGCTTGAAAAAGGGTATACCTGCAATTTGGGTGATCACCGATAAGACTCCAGCAGATATCAGGGAGGAGATGGAATTCGTAATTTCTGGATATCAAGAGTATGAGAAACTGGATCTTGTGAGATATGTGGACGCCTACTCGAAGAGCATGGGCGAGGAGGCAGATGATACTTACACCACTTATATCGATCAGCCTACGGATCATGAGGGCATCCTAAAAAATGTAGATGAAATAGCCAAGGAACTGAATAAGAAGCATAAATATTACAGGCTGGCCTTTAGATCGATTTCGACGTTGATAGCCTATCTGGATACAAATATTGCCTTTAGATTTCTTCAACCATTTGCAGGCCGAAGAAAGAGGGACAAGGGTGTAGCCATGTACATCATTGAGAAAGGAATGCACTCAGAAACAGATATCCAGATGCTGGGATCGATTATGGACGGCGCGGTAGAATTCAAGTTGGAGCAGTTGCAAACGTTCCTTTGTGTAAAAGGTGTGGGAGATGTTCAGTCAAGAGCCTGGATACGATATACACACAGTAAGAAAGGCGTAAATATCGGCTCATTTGCACTGGGTCATATCAGATAATTATTATTCTTTTAATCTATTATAGGTAAAGAAATTCAAAAAAGTATTAAATTAAAAGACTAATAATTAGGCATAGCCTTTTGGGTCTCCGCCTTTCTTTTGACTTCTTATATTTACTTTGGGCATGGGAATGGGTGGTGGCAACCTGATGTCCCTTGCCAACAACATCGCTTCCGGGATACAGTTGTTCATGATGGTCGTATGAATCTCATTGGCGACCTCGTTTGGCATGTTGTTCTTTGTACTCCACTGGTTTGCCAAGGCAGATGCATCACCCTCGAATATCAAACTACCCTCGATTCTGATTATTCCTAAACCAGAATAATTGGCAGTGAACCTAAAATCGATGTTCGCTTCCTTGTCGTTGATCTCAGTGACCAGTGTTACACTACTGTTGTGATCGATCCGGATATTCTTGGGTTTCTCTCCATGCCTTGTGAACCGTCTCGCATCAATAGAAGTCAATTCGAATCTTTTTATTGGCAAGTCATCATCCTCTATTCATATTTTGGAGCACAACCAAATTGATGTGATAGTATTTAATTGTTATAGATGGATGGAGAACCATGGAGAGAGAGTAGAGGAAATGGATGGAGATGAACAGGATTATAGTAATATACTATAAAAAATGGAGCTTCGCAATATCTTACATCCAATGGCACGATCGCTTATATACAGTAACGATTTGGGGTATGCTGGGCTAACTTTCCCAAACCAAATACTTGTAATCCGTAACTATCATCGAAACAGATTGGCATCTATATATAATTTTGGATATCTAAATAAAATAATAAAAAAGTATATATTATATGCTGAGGATAACCCCCTTGGGTTGATAACTATGGAATCCAGAAAAGTGCAAATTACAGGGGGCTCAACTTATATCGTTTCACTCCCAAAACCCTGGATCAAAGAAAGGGGTATCGAAGCAGGGGATCCTCTTTGGATATCTCTTCAGCAGGATGGTGCCCTGCTTTTGAGCCAGAAAATAAAAGGAGTCAAGGAGATTAAGAAAAAGGTCTTGGAAATCGAGGATGAAAACGACGAACACCTCATTCGAAAACTCATAGGCCTTTATATCGCTGGATATAGCACGATAGAGATCAAGTCGAAAAAAATCGATGCAACAACGAGACGCACCATAAGAGATTTTACGAAGATGGTTGTAGGTCCGGAGATCATAGATGAAGATGACAAATGTATGGTTCTACAAGACCTCATCAACCCTGCCGAATTTTCCCAGAAAAAAGGGCTTAGAAGGATGTACCTCCTCGTAAAATCCATGCACAAGGATGCTATTTTTGCTTTAAAGAAAAGAGAAAACAATCTGGCCAAGGATGTAATCCTTCGTGATGGAGAGGTGAATCGCCTTGAGTGGATGATAGCGAAGCAGTACAACCTGATACTCAATGATAACGAGATCGCAAAGAGCATCGGAGTGCGCAGCGAAAAGAGCCTGAATTTCATGTTGATATCTCGAATAATCGAGAGGATAGGTGATCACGCAACAAAAATCGCAGAAAGCACTTTACTTCTTGATGGTATGAACGTAGATGATAAGACAGTGAGAGAGCTGGTGAATGTAAGTGATATCTCCTTGGAGATTCTTGAGAAATCCATGAACGCCTTCTTTTCAGAGAACCTGAACGAAGCGAACGAGGCCATTGACTTAAGTGATAAATTGAATAAAATGAGTGATATGCTCATGAAAAGAATCAGGGAGCAAGAAAGTGATGTGGTTGTCTCTTTGACCTCGATATTAGAAAGCGTAAGAAGAACAGGACTTTATGCAACTGACATTTCCGAGATTGCCATAAACTACATATTCTCCTTGAGGTGATGACATGAGAATTGCCCATATATCTGATCTGCATATCACACAAGCAAACGAATTTAAAGAAAAAACCTTCGAAAAGGGAAGAATAGCAGTAAATTCACTTGAGCCCTCGGCCGATCTCGTGTTCATAAGCGGTGATATATCTTATGAGGGGATACTGCCTGAGTATGAGCTGGCCCGCGAGAAAATAAAGGAATTTAAAGGCACGACCATGTTGATTCCTGGCAATCATGATGCTCGGCATATGGGATTCCAGCTGTTTGAAGAATTCTTTGGTAGATTGGAATTTTACAAGAGAGTAGGGGATGTCGGTATAATAGGTTTGGATTCCACAGAACCGGATAAGGATGAGGGACACATAGGAAGAGATAAATACGGATGGATCGAACAGAACCTCAAGAACCCAGATAAAATAACAATTGTCGGGCTTCATCATCATCTCGTTCCAGTTCCAAATTCCGGGAGGGAACAAAATATCATCATCGACGCCGGGGGAGTGCTTGACCTCGTACTGAAAAACGAGGTGACTTTGATTCTAATGGGACACAGGCATGTTCCACACGCAGTGAGAGTGCACAACACATTGATGTTGAACGCAGGCACCTTTTCATCGGCAAGGACAAGGGCACATCTGGGAAACAGCTTTAACATCATCGATATGCAGAACAAGTCGATTACGGTAACAGCATATGACATCGAAAAGAGCAAGGAAAAGGTGATGGTGGAATTCGATAGCGATAAAGACATGTATATAAACAGATATTATCCTCAATAGATATCTATAACTTCGATACTTCGCAGTTATTTCTTTTCACATTACCGCTATTTATCCTCGATAATATCGGGGGGTGGAGGTGGTGGAGCGAGCTTATCCTCTACTTCATCTCCAACTTCAACATCTTTCGGCTCCAAATCCCCATAAATTATTGGCATTCCTTTTGACATATCGTGCAGAATCTTGCCTAAATGCAGGGTCTCCCTTTCCAAGAGTCCCAATTCTTTCTCTGATAGCGTCTTTGGATCTATGGGGAGAAGTAGACATGAATTCTTATCTTTAAGTCTCTCCCTAAGGGAAGCTATGAAACCTACATACATGATCAGCTCCTCTCCTCCCAGTATGTATTCAAGACCGTCTAAAAGTACGATCTTATTGTTACCAGTCGTTAAAAACTCCTCGATGGTTTCCACAATACGATTGAAATTCAGAGAGAATATGTATTTATCATCTTCTCTTTCCTCATCACCTATTGCCAATAATCCCATCATTTTTGTCTCTTCATTCTCCCCTTCAATATTACTCTGTCCCCTCAGGGCCAGTTTTATAATCCATGCCTTGCCCAGATCATACCTTTTAGTGACTTCTTCGGGAGGTTTGGTGGTTATGCATAGGCCCTCGAAACCTTTCTTAAGAAGTCCTGAGAACACCTTATAGGCGCTGTCAGAGGTCTCAGATTTAATAATGTAGTTCCCTCCACCCTCCGTAGAAAGATACCTGATGGCCAAATCCACTGGAATATCGTATTCGATTTCCTCCTCAGGTTCAGATCTTCTCATTATCGCAAAGGCGATTAAAATCGAGATGAGCAGTGCAGCTAATAAGAGGAGCCACCAATACGAGTCTTCACTCAAAGGTGCTGTCTCCTGTTTGTCAACAACAAGATCGATGGGGGAAGACTCTCTGGTTACCTGACCATCGTTCACATAGAAAATAACATCCTCTAGAGTGCTGTCATCCTCCGTCGGGGTCCAACTCGCTATATGTGTTACTGGATTGATGATTATCTCCTCTTTGTTGCAGGAAAAGACGAGTGTGTCACCGTCGATGTCATAGAAATAATCATCCAAATCGATGGACCAGGTTTCTCCTGGTTTGATATGGGATGTGGTCAATAATCCGATATAAACAGGTGCATTGTTCATTGCGGTTACGTTGACATGGACCACTCCGGAAACCATATTCTTACCGTCGCTCACGGTTATGGTGATTCTGTCATAGATCGGGAACTGATATTGGAAATATACATTCATTGCATACAATATCACATACGGGCTGTCCACGGTTATGGTCATATCCGTAATCGGGGTGTCTATATCATGTATGTAGTCATAGAGGTTAAGAGCCCATATGTCATTCACCTTCATCTCGTACGACGGTAGTGGTAGCAATACAGGTGGATCATCAACAGGCTTCACGATCACATCGATCGTGTCCTCAATAAAGGCATCGCCCAGTACGGCCCTGAAAGTGATCATCTCAATACCACTGAAATCCTGATAGGCGGATAGGCTCACCCAACCTTCCATGATTGTTATATTAACTCTATCATTTCCGAAATATTCAAATCGCTCTACATTTTGGAAGTACTCGTTCAAATTTAAGGCATTGGTCAATATTGAGTCTTCTTCAAAGAACAAATTCGGCAGCGCAGATATGAGTTTCGGTATCTTTTCATCGGTTATATCTATCGGCACATTCGCTGAGCTTGAATCCTGACCATCGGAGATATGGATGGTTACCACCACCTCCTCACCTATCATATCCGCTGGAAAATCGATCTGTAGCAACAGATTGTCCCCCTCGTTTGGAGTGATGTAATCTGAGTCCGTCCAAACTTCCAGATCTTCAAGATCGTCATCAACATCCCTAACGTATGGAAGGAGTGAGAACAGGTAAACTTCCCCTCCCCGAACCACTAGATTGGGTATCTGGGAGATAGAAGGAGGATTGTTGGCCGATGCCGTAACCTGAATCGTAATGCCGTTCTGAGCGAAACCATCGCTAACGATGATATTGACTGTTTCCTCTGTGACCTCATGGTATGATAACAACAGTTTATGGCCCTGGACAATGATATGCATACTGTCCGTGGCGATCATTAATGATTCGAAGGGTGTGTCAGGATCGCTGATATATGGGCCCATGTCCAGGATCTTTGATACGTTTACCTTGCACTCCTGATCCGGCACATCCAATATCGATGGGGCATCGTTGATAGGATTCACGGTGACCCTCATCGTGTATTCGGCAATGGCTCTGTAGGTATCCTGGGCCCTGAAGGTAATGGATTCTAGACCGAACCAATCTGAAGCCGAAAAAAAGTCCACAGTGTTGTTCATATGGATCGTGACGAACACGTATTCATCACCGTGATGGGTATAGGCAAGATAATACGAATAATTGAGGATACCATCATCCATGCCCATGAAGTGGTCATCCAAATCGAAGGCACCACTGACACCTGTATCCTCATCAAAATATACGTCCGGAATTGGTTTTATTAGCTCCGGTGGGCTGTGTTCGGAAACCTGAACCTGCATGACCGCGTAATCCGAATGCTGACCGTCAGATAGGGTTACTAAAACTGAGATAAGCTTCCCCACCCTTGAGGCTGGATAATTGAAAAC
>CP070739.1:1836696-1839227 GCA_020347705.1 Methanomassiliicoccales archaeon
GTTAAAGCCAGTGCAGCCCAGATCCTTAAAGGTAAAAGCACATTGCCCTATGAGTATCGGGTCATAACCAAAACCGGCGAGCTCAAATGGGTATCTGAGATCGTCACCCCAATCCGCTATAAAGGCAAGCGAGCGGTATTGGGCAACTTCATGGATATCTCAGAGCGTAAACTTACCAAGCTCAAACTCAAGCAAAGTCGAGAAAGTTATCGGACATTATTTAATCAATCCCCGGAAGCGATTATGTTAATTGATTTCAACGGCAAAATTCTAGATTGTAACGAGGCCACCTCAAATTTAGTCGGTCGTCCGAAAGATAAAATTATTGGGAGCTCGTTTAAAAAATTAGGGTTCATGGGGGCGGGTGATAAAGATGGAGACTTTAATCCATTATCAATGTTCCAAACTGGAGATTATATCGGGCCTGGATTAGTACAGTTCGAGGTAAAAAACGAAAAAAATGTAAAAAGCTGGTTAGAAGTATTCCCGGCATTATTAAAAAAAGATGATAAAGAGTATGCTGTCCAAACAATAATTCGCGACATCACAGAGCGTAAACAATCTGAAGAAGCGCTGCGGCAAAGTGAGCAAAGATTCAGAGAACTTGCGGATTTTTTACCGCAGATAATCTTCGAGCTCGATTTAGAAGGTAATATCACATTTGTCAATCATTTTGCATTCGATCTTTCGGGTTATACAACCGAAGAATATCAAAATGGTCTAAATGCGATTCAGATGTTCGTGAACGAGGATAGAGAACGGATCCTGAACGATATCGAAAGGGTATTAAGAGGTGAAGATGTAGGCGGGATAGAATATACATTTTTAAAAAAGGATGGCACCACCATTCCAGTTATCGCTTATGCAGCACCGATAGTTCGCGCTAACAAAACCGTGGGTATTCGCGGGATTGTAATTGATATCACGGATCGTAAGCGTATGGAAGAGCAATTAATTGAAAGTGAAGAACGATATCGCTCATTTGCCGAAAATCTGCCTGGCATCACATTTAAACTTGACACTGATTTCAAGCCAATATTTTTCCATGGGGCAGTACAAGAAATCTTTGGTCATAATATTCAAGAAATCACAGCAGAGCGATTAAGATGGGATCAGGTTGTTCATCCTGCAGACCTCCCCAAGATCAATCATGCGATCGAAGAAGTGCTCTCCAGGCCGAATTATTCTGTTGAGTTTGAAACTCGGATCATACATAAAGACGGCTCCACACATTGGATTCATATCTTTATTCAAAGTGTTTGGGATGAAAATGATACCCCCCAATATCTACATGGGCTGATCTTTGACATCACCGAACGAAAATTAGCGGAAGAAGCACTGAAAGAATCCGAGCAAAGATTTATGTCAATATTTGAAAATGCAATGGACGGAATTGTATTGGTTGACTTGAACACCAAAAATTTCTACTTAGGCAATAAAATGATCTGCCAGATGTTAGGTTATCAATCCGACGAATTCAAAACTTTGAATTTTCTCGATATTCATCCTAAAAAGGATCTTCCGTTTATATTTGAACGATATGACAAACAGATGAAAGGCGAGATAACCACCGCAGAAAATATACCGATGGTGAGAAAGGATGGCAGCACTTTATATGCCGATATAAATTCGACCCCGATCACATTTGCGGGTAAAGAATATCTATTGGGTTTCTACCGAGATATAACCGACCGTAAAAACCGTGAAGTTGAATTGAAGGGTCACAGCGAACATCTGGAAGCGCTGCTGAAACAGTCTATTAGTGAGCTTAAGCCCAGCTACGATAAAACACAACCTGAAACTGGCAATGACGATGAAACGTAATATAGAGACTCTTCAGAGTTTAATCGTTTGAAATGCAGAAGCCGACTCATTTTTTTTTAAATTAGATATTTTTAGATTAACCGAGCATTTGACCATTAATAATTGTTTATTTCGAACCAGGAACTTATCAATTGACTACTAACTTAAAAGTATATTAGGAAAATAATATAAACAGTTCGATATATAATGATAAAAAATTTAGGTGCTAATAAATGTTGAAACCGTCGCAAATACGTAAAAAGGTCCGCAACAAATTATGGGTTACTCCGTTCGATAAAATCGTAGCCGCCTGTGACGAAAAGAACAGTCTGATCCAGATCTACGAAGACCATGCCCGTGGTAAATGTTATGGCGCAGCTGCGTGGTCGGCCTATCATTACAAAAAGACAAGTTCATTAGTGATTGATGCTTGGCGTGACGGCCCCCGTGATGTGTTCATGCTCAAGATCGGCACTGGTAAGTTAAAGTTAATCCCTTCGTTCTCATCGGCTGGGATTGAACAAACCGAGCTTAAAGGCAACGAGTGCAGAATAACTTACGTTGGTCTGGCTGGCGCGGGGGTTGGAGTGACCTTGTGCCGGGGGCTGGCCGAGGGAGTCAAAGGCGTCGAGATCATAGAAGAGGGCGGTGGTCACAAGCTCGGCAAAGCTGTCCTGATATTGCCCAAAATGTTGAAGATTCATATCGGGATTGACGATACCGACAAA
>CP070739.1:1839327-1843008 GCA_020347705.1 Methanomassiliicoccales archaeon
AGATGTGGATATATCTTCTTTTTAATTCCAGCCCTTGCTGCATATTTTCTCACGATATTCCAGATAGCGTCCCTGTCGATTCTGTTTCCATATTTTGTAGTGAACAATGCCTTGGACCCGTCCTTTGGTTCTTCTCTTTCATGTGCAACATATTGTTCAATTGCATCTAAGCAATTTTGCGAAATATTCGCAGAATGCCACTTCTGTGTTTTCTTGATAAATAGCCTGATTGTGCTGTTCTTTTTGCTGATTCTGTTGATGTCAATGCTGCAAACATCACTGACTCTCTGCATTGTTTCCCGCAGCACCTTGAGTATTGCGTAATCCCTGAGATTTTCATCCTTAGCACATTCCTCTATCTTATCCATTTCACGTTCTGTCAGAGGTTCCTTATTAATTTCTGTTTTTCTCGGAGTCTTCAGCTTAATATCTAGGCCAATCAGCCGAAAGTAAGCTTTCAGTGCTGCACAATGCGGAATCAATGTGTTCTCGTTTTCCGGGGACTCAGAATTTCTGTTGTAAATCCTCTTCATGTATGCCCTGTAACTATCAGCATCGTCCTGGGTCCAATCAGTAGGATCACCGCCTTTCCACCGGAACGCCACCACTACATGCTCCCAATATTTCTTTATAGTGCTTTCTGCTCTGGCATTTGTGTGATTCGGTAGATATTTCTTATATCTTTCCTCCAGGTCTGAATATTCCTTCATGGAATATCACCGATCCTGAAGCATTCAAATTCTGGCTCACGCTTATTCGTACCATAGTTACACACTCCTATCTCTTTATCACACCCTGTCGGGGTATTCCCGACATTATTATGAATGGACTTATCGGAATATAAATTTTGGCTATACAAGGAGGGTTGAGGGTTCTGAAAAGTATATCGGGTGTGATATACTAAGATAGGAAACCCCCAACCCTGAAGCCTTATTGTGTTGAGCCATATAGAATTTATCGTGTTAATCACCTTTATTTCGCTCCCACTGCACGAGCTTGTCAAATGCAAGGGTAACATGCCTCTTTGATAACCGCACATTCTCACGCAATCCCTGAGCTTTCCTGAAGCTATTTTCCTCACATAGTAAGTGTTCGGCTAACATCGTTCCCTCTTCAATCATAGATTCTATATTTTGTAACATCCTTTGAATAGCCTCTTTTGAAATCGGCCTATTCGTATGGGCTTTCATCACCCTTTTTACGGATTTATATCCTAAATTAGCCATTTTTTCCGCCTTTTACCCTATTTCATGAAATCCTCTTTTACATTTGATAAAGTTAGAAAATTTCACTTAACTATCACCTCATTAATACTCTTACAAAATTTACTATAAACTTCAAGGCATTTGTCTAATGGAAGCTCTTTGTGTACAAAATTGGCTTCAATTCTCAATTTTCCATATCTATTATACATCGTGATCCATAAGTTTTTAAATATTCTCAATGAAATTCTCTGAATGCCCTGCATACTTAGAAGATCTGTATCTTTTGTACCGAAATCATGTTGTATAACGAACCATTGGTCCTCTGTAATTCTATTTTCCTTCCCTCTGAGATATTGACAAAATTCTTTAAATTCTGATAATGATAAAGGCTTATGGGAACAATATATAAATAGCTCAATTAGAACTTTGTGAGTTGTGAATGATACCGTTCTGCCTTCCCATTCTTCATTGTGAGTTATACTGTGATTTTTCTTGTGTCTATGAGTGGTGTAGTTACCGTGTATCAGGTAAGGGTGGGTGTAAATATAGTTACAAAGCTCCCCTCTATATTCAAGTTTTATCCCATGCAAAAATAGTTCCGCAACAAAAACCTTTTCGTTATCCAATCTTACTAGGGTATTTATACTTCTATAAATCCCTCTTGTCGGGCATAAAATCTTGCCTTCGTGGGCTAATCTCCTACAATTCACTTTCACAGAGCTATGGTTTAAATGGGTATACAAAGCTATCATTTTAGGGTTATATTCTTCATTAGGGCGATCATTTAAGAAAGAGATTATTCGGGAGGCGATAGATATTATACCCCCTCCCTATTAGTTACAATAAAATGTAACTTTGGGTTACTATTACCCTCTCTGACTTTATAAATCCCACTAGTATACCATCTTGATAATCTTTTGACCTCTTTTTGAATTCGGATCTGACCATGTTTTGATGGACAATATTTAAAACAATACTTCCTGAAATCATGATAGCTGGGATGATTGCCCTTCCTTCGAGAAAAGTTACAGTCAATCTTCCCATATTGGCAATAGACAGGTTTACCCAATATTATACACTCCTATGATCTTCCATCACCCTACCCTCCTCTCCGTGATCCATAGTTTATATTGAGAGGTAAGGTTGTAGACAACAAAAATGTCAGAGATATTCTCTTCCAAAAATCTATTAAGATTTTCAATACCTGCTTCGGAAACGCTAAGGACTAATCCTATATTCTTTTTGGCCATATATTATATCCTCTGTATATTTTAATATTTAAAAAATAAAAGAGAGAAGGATTAATCGAAATCGTCTTCATCCTCCTCCTCTTCTTCATCCTCCCCATAATCTTCGTCCTCTTCGCTTTCATCCTCGTTATTCTCCTCCTCATATTCATCGAGGAATTTGCTGAGGACTCGATCGGTCAGTTCTCCAATGGTCAATTCCATTTCATCGGCCACATCTGAAAGAGACTCATAGGTTGACCGACGGATGCGAACTTGTTTTTCTTTTGGCATTTGTGTTCACCTCTTTTATGAATGTACAATCTGTCGACGATTATATATACTAAAACTTCCCTCTAGGGAAGTAAAGGTCAAAGGAGCGTGTGTGAATGGAAGGGCTAGAAATGAAGAATTACTATGATATAATAACAAACTGCAACCATTGTAGAAGTATATTGGATGCAATGAGCCGAGAAGTAGACAAGATAATGGAGGAAATGCAATCAGATGATAAGGATTTTGAGAAACGATTTGAACCTATTAAATCGCAGGGAATAAAAGAATATCAAAAAATGATGAATAAAGCGCTAGATAGGTTGTATAATTGGAAGTATAGTGGGAATGTTTCTATTATAAAAATTCGTAATCAATTAAACATGACGGATAGAATTTTTTATGACCATTTGAACAATCATTTATTACATTTTAATATTTTAACGAAGGCAAAGCGAGGTGAAGTCACAGTCGGAGAAAATTTAATACCTTATGGAATGACCATCCGTGCAATCGAGCATCTCAAAAGAATCCCCCCAAATAAGATATTATGGGATAATGGAGTTGGTTTCTTTTTCCAATTGCATTTACCTGAGGATCAAATATTAAAGAGAATTACCAAACGAATAAAAGAATCTCTTAAAAGTGCCCTGTTAGATAAGGATTTAAAAGAAGGATATGATATTCCGAATTATTTATTGGTAATAAATATTGCAGAAATATTTAGTCTTGATAAATAGGATTCGCAACTTAAATAATTTAAAAAATAATCGTTGTCTATTATCTGAAATGGATTGATATCATAAAAAGACCTAATTTAAAGAACCTGATTGAATAAATAAGAAATATTCTTTAAGTAATATATCATTAATAATGTTGATTTCGATAAAGAAAAGAAGAAAAGGGTGTGATTTAACGATACTTTATATTTTTTCGCATTATATCGCACTAAATATCGCGATAAAATGCAATTAATA
>CP070739.1:1843108-1847860 GCA_020347705.1 Methanomassiliicoccales archaeon
CTGTTGTATGGTATTTTTGGATGATTCGTACAGGTCTATTCCATCCGAGTTGCTCACAACCGTGCAGTTCTCGACCGTGGATTTCTGCGAAAAAAACAGGTTTATTCCCATGCCATTTCTCACCATGCTGTCTCGAAGGAGTGAGTTATTGCAATCCACCAGTGCGATATAGCTCGCATCAAGGCCCTCAAAAATCCCGCCGTCATCTTGGAATATGTAATATATCGGCTTTCCGTTTATCATGTTCGTGTCCGAGATGGAGTGGTTGTAATGCTGTTTTTCTTCGCCTTCGATGGAGAGTGGATGAGGTGTCCCAACACCACACCAGAACGTGTTGTTAATAAGTATGTTTTTTGTGGAATCCTGAAAGTTCATGTCGTTATAATTTAACGTGCAGTTCACTATGATATTCTTATCAGAGTCATATATATATATGCCCTCGGAGCAACGGGTAAAAGTGCAATTTTCGATGGTATTGTTGTTAGACGGTACATGAGGGAACGAATAACTCATTAGACTAATTCCGGTATAATCATAGTTAAATGTGCAATTTTTAACGATATTGTCAGAGGAGCCTGAGAAAAAGATGGTTTCGTCAGCATATTCTAAATCGCAGTTCTCCATTTTCAGGTGCCCGGTCGTTCTAATGCGGATAGAGTTCCAATCATCTTTCTGGGGATCGCTCAGATTGGATGTGAACCTGATTCTATCGGCCTGTGTACTTATCGCCGTCAGGTTTCCATCGATATCAAGATTATAATATCCATTGAATCTCACCTCCACACCCGCCTCTATGGTGAGTGTGGCACCTCCATCCACCGTGATGCTCCCCTCTACGAAATACGGGCTGTTGGCCTTGGTCCAAATCGTGTTTGACGAGATATTGCCTGGCCCCACAGGAGTATCTGCATGTGCGTCATCTATTTCGGGATAAAAGAATATCGCGAGGTTCATTGCGAGAAGAAGACAGGTAATCACGATGGCACTCAGGGCTTTTTTGTTCATTTTATACCTCCTGTTCTTGGTTCAAGGCGATGTTAGGATCCTGCTTAGAATCTGACCCTCGTCTGCTATTAAAGGCAGATTGCCAGTTGTATGTTTACTACTTAATTATACTAATAATATTAATAAATATCGGGAATTTTTAAGCAAAATATACCCTAAAAAATCCCATCCATTACTTATCCTTTACGAATTCCTCAAATCCTTTCTCGAAAGCATTAATATTGATCTTTTGCGAGTAGGAAGGAGAGCGGGATTTTATCACTTCCATCATAACTTCTCTAGGCAGCGAAGCGGTTTTACTGGCGCAGATCGCTCCAAGCATGACCACGTTCATTGCTATGGCATTTCCAGCTTCTTCGGCCAGGGAGGTGGCGTCAAAGGAATGAATCCTTTGACTATGCCCTTCTAGAAGGCCGATGATATCCTTGATCTCAGGGTAAGAAACCGATTGCGTAGAAACGCTCACTGGAACAACGGATCTGGTGTTGAGTATGATGGTGGATTCACCGCCTATAAACCGAATACGCCTGAGGGCCTCCACTGGTTCGAAGGCCGCAAGGAGATTTCCTGTTCCCAGGGGTATCAAAGGAGTATAAATGTCCTCTCCGAACCTGATATGGCTGGCCACTGTACCACCGCGCCTTGCCATTCCGTGCTCCTCGAAACCGTAAACGCGATGCCCCTGTCTTAAGGCCGTTTCCATGATGATCTGCCCCGCGAATATGATGCCCTGTCCCCCCACTCCTGCCAGCAACATATCGAAATTCTTCAAAGCCATGCTATTTCGCCTCGCAAAAGATTATCGCGCCTTTTGGGCATACCTGCTTCTGTGTGCACACACCGCAGCCGTTACAAAGATTGGGATCTATCGCCACCTTTTCATCTATGATGTACATGGCCGGGCAGCCGAATCTGTCCACGCAGATTCTGCAATCTTTACACAGCTCGTAATCGATGCTCATATGTGATATGGTCTCTTTGCCCCTTAACTCTCTGAGCTCCAACATTCTGCACAATCTGTGGGTGATGATGACAGCGGGTCCCTTGTGCTTTACAGCCTCGTCTATCTCACTGACAAGTTCCTCCAAATCGTATGCATCCACACTTTTTACTAATTCAACACCGCAGGCCTTGACAATTTCCTCGATGGATATCATCTTGGTTTCTTCCCCACTGGCGGTTATCCCAACTCCTGGATGGGGTTGAAAGCCTGTCATGGCCGTGGTCCTGTTATCCAAAATGATCACCGTGATGTCAGAGCGATTGAAGACGGCGTTTAAAAGTGGGGGAATCCCAGCATGGAAGAAGGTGGAGTCACCGATGGTGCAAACCACGGGATCATGGATCACCTTGGAAAAGCCGCTTGATATGCCGATACTCGCCCCCATGCAGAAATTGACGTCCACGGCCTCGAGTGGGGATTGAAAGCCGAGAGTGTAGCATCCGATATCGGAAGGCTTTATAAATCCCTTTGACTCCTTATCCCCCCGCTTGTATTTTCTTTCGGCCAGTTTGATGGCATAGAAAACCGACCTATGGCCGCAGCCAGGACAAAGAACAGGGGGTCGGGGAGGTATGATTTGGGAAGCGGTGTTTTCGAATTTTTCGAATTCATTTGGCTCTTTCGGCGTGGGCAATTCCATGAACTTGGACACTGCTTTTTTTACCATGTGGACGGACAGCTCACCGTCCAGGGGTATCAGCTCCTTTCCGGTAATGGAAATCAAAATCCCTTGTTTGTTTGCCAGGGCTCTCACCTGCATCTCCACAAAGGGCTCTAGCTCTTCCACCACCAGGACCTTCTTCGAGCCGGTAAGTACCTTTTCAACAAGTGCATCTGGTAGGGGGTATGGTGTGCCTATTTTCAGCAATTTCACATTTTGTGAGACGCCGAGTAAATCCAGGGCCTCCTTCACATATCCATATGAAATGCCCGAGGCTATGATGCCATATTCAGCATCTTCATTTCCCTCGATTCTGTTGAATGATAGTGTGTTTTGGGCCTCAGCTATGTTTTTCATTCGAAGAATCAATTCCTTTCTCATCCTTCTTGCATTCTTTGGAAGGTTCACCCATCGATTTGGCAGCCTGTTAAAATCTCCTTTTCTTTTTTCTTTTGGTATCTCACCCAAGGTAATATCCGCACTGGTATGGGCGATTCTCGTCGTGATTCTCAACATCACAGGCTGAGCCCATTCCTCGGAGTACTTGAGGACCAATTGGGCCATTTCCTTGGCCTCCCTTGGATCGAAGGGCTCGAATATAGGGAGATAGGCCTCTCTTGCGAAAAAACGGTTGTCCTGTTCGGTGTGGGAGCTGTGGCAGCCCACGTCATCTGCGCAGACCAGTACGATCCCTCCTCTGGCGCCCATGTATGTGAAGGCCTGGAAAGGCTCGGAGGCCACATTCACGCCGACGCCTTTCATGGAGACCATACTTCTCAGTCCTGCAAGGGATGCGGAGATTGCAACCTCGGCCGCCACCTTTTCGTTTACCGACCACTCAGTGTAGATGTCATAGGTACCGCCTATAGTAATCAGCGTTCTTAATATCTCAGAAGAAGGCGTGCCTGGATATGAGGCCGCAACCTTCAGGCCTCCTTCCAAAAGTCCCCTGGCTATGGCCTCGTTGCCCATCAGAACCACCTTTTTTCCCGGGGCATCCAATAGAACATCCGACGTGCTCATCGACGGCTAATATGTTTGCCTGTATAATATATTTCTTCATGAACTGAGGCCAATTGATACTCACACTGGAGCGCTTAAAATAATAAAAATGTCAAAAAAGGGACTAAAGAAGATCTTTTATCTTCTCGGCCGCTTTGTCGATCTCGCCTATTATCTCCTTTGAATCATCTATGGAATCGAACATGCACATGAGAAAGGCAGATGAGCCAGTGTTGGTGATGATGATATTCGCATTCCCTGTTTGGATGATGATCCTCTTGGGAAAACCTTTTCTGCACTCGGCCGTGATATTTTTAGCGGCCCCCAGCATGGTAGTGCTCATGGCCCCAAATATCTCGTTTGAGTGAAATCCCAGGGTAAAATCCGAGAAAACGAGGCGCCCGTCCTTTTTTATCAGAGCTGATTCGGTTTTATACAACGCCTTCAGTTCATCCAGTATCTCTTTAACCTTCTCGTTGAATTCCATATCCACACCTTTTTTTCTTCAACGGTCGCTACTAAGTTGATTCGGTTTCTTTCCAATGCTTTTTTATCATCTTCTCTCCTAAGATTTTGAAGGCCTCTTCCACGTTGGCTCCGGTTTTCGCACTAGTAAGCAGATAAGGCGAGTTATATATCTTCGAAAATCTCTCTATATCTGCTTCGTCGAATTTTTTATCATCCGTAAGATCGGACTTGTTAACCATGAAAAGAATAGGAATGTTTCCGTCACCTTCCGCATGCAGTGACTCCACCCAGGTGGTCAATCCCTCCAAGGTCTCGCGCCTTGTAAGGTCGCACACGATGAGCGCTCCGGCCGCTCCGAAAAGATAGGAGTGATGCAGAAGCCCACGGAAGTGAATATCGCCGATGATATCCCATATCATGAAGTTCAACTTGAATTCCTTGTCATATTCCGGCATAACAATCTCGACGTTCTTCTTCGTAACCTTTGTGCCCATGGTCATGAGGTATTTATCGCCGAAGATATCGTAAACATATCTTTTTATAAGACTGGTCTTTCCAACGGCACTATCGCCTAAAAAACACACCTTCAAGGTCAGGTCCACATCCTCTGTCA
>CP070739.1:1847960-1852065 GCA_020347705.1 Methanomassiliicoccales archaeon
CATAGATATATTGATCATCTGATCGAGCATCTCAGATGTATAACCCTGAAGAATCTTCCGATGTTTTTTAGCTTCACCACCCAATAAAATCAGTTCATGTCTTCGTTTACCAAGAGCGAGAAACATCGCGATTAAAAAGGCACAAATTATTAGCCAGGGGGAGATAAATACATCGATTGCCAAACAGCCGGCAACCGCTCTTATCACGAAACCGATGGAAATGACCAACAGATCCACGATGATCAGGTGTTTTAGGAGCAATGAATAGGATAAAATTAAAACGAAATATGCAATGGAGATTAGCAAAAACCACGTATTGATCAAATATGCCCCTGCGAAAGCCAGGATAATGAATATCACTGCAAATACCGAGGCATGAGATATTTTTAATGTGCCTGAGGCAATGGGTCTTTTACGTTTTCTCGGATGTTTCCGGTCCTTTTCCCTGTCCAAAATATCGTTTATGAGGTATTCGCTCCCTGAAAGCAAGCAGAAGATAGCGAATGCAGAGATTATATTGAACCATAGATCGAAACTCAGTAAATTTTTTGAAAAGACGATGCAAACGAATATTATCAAGTTCTTATACCACTGCTTCGGCCGCATGGAAATAATGAGCTCTGCTATCATTTAACATCCCTCCTTCGATATTGGATTCATTCCTGACTAACTTATTGGTTAATTATCGTAGGCTCAACTTATTCCCTGTATATAAACTATATGGATAAATAAACCAACTCGTCCTGGGCCGTTAAAGCTCGAGGGAATTATAGAAGGGGACTTGGATAATATCCCTTTTGGAGAGAAATAGGATGCCATACCTGTTTCCCCTTAAATAAGATTTTTCAACGGGCAATACGCTTTCATCGATCATCGAAGGTCAACAGTTTCTTTTCGACCGGGTCCCAACGAGACCAACTCGATGGGCACTCCCAGTGAGCCTTCGATATAGCCGACATATTCCTTCATCTGCTGAGGGAGGGCATCATAACCTTTCTTGGCCATATTTAACCCTTCTTCCTTCGTGAAATCCTCCCAGGCTTCGAGATCGTCGTAGATGGGTTTGCACTTAGCCAGAACCTTTAGACTTGCTGGGAAATCGGCCATCTCCTTACCATCGTACTCGTAGGCTCTGCAAACCTTGATTTTCTTCAAACCGGAAAGCACATCTATTTTCGTTATTACGACAGCATCCAATGAATTGAGGCGACACGCATGTTTTACCACAACCAAATCCAGCCAGCCGCATCTTCTTGGTCTACCTGTCGTGGTACCGAATTCACCTCCACGATTTCGTAGATGCTCCCCAATTTCATCGGTAAGTTCTGTTGGCAGCGGTCCTCCTCCTACCCTGGTGGTATAGGCCTTCACTACTCCCACCACCTTGTGGATTTTTTTCGGACCGATGCCAAGGCCAATACATGCGCCTCCCACAATCGTATGTGAGGATGTGGTAAACGGATATGTACCAAAATCCACATCCAGCATGGCTCCCTGAGCACCCTCTAAAAGCAAGTTCTTTCCTTCATCTATGGCCTTGTTGATGAAAATGGACGTGTCAGTTACGTAATGGGATAATCTTTTACCGTATTCACGGTATTCTCTGAAAATTTCATCTTTGGATATCCTTTCATCGCTGTCGTACACCTTCAGCATATTCTGCTTGAGTGGGACAAAAGAATCGAGCTTTTCCTTCAGTTGCTCCTCATCCAATAGGTCACACATCCTTATGCCATACCTTGCGATTTTATCGCTGTATGTGGGCCCAATGCCCCTTTTTGTGGTGCCGATCTTCTTTTTATCCTTCTTTGCGTCCTCCTGCACACCATCAAGGAGTCTATGGTAGGGCGTAATCACATTGGCCCTATCGCTGATATAAAGCCCCTCAACCGTAATCCCCCTCTTCTTTATGTTTTCCAGCTCAGAAAGCAGAACCTCAGGATCGATTACAACACCATTTCCGATGACAACGGTCTTTTTACGCACTATTCCAGAGGGTAAAAGATGGAATTTGAACACCTCATCGTCCACGATAATGGTATGTCCTGCGTTGTTCCCCCCTTGGAATCTGGCGATAATATCCGCTTCTTCTGCGTAGAAATCCGTGATCTTCCCTTTTCCCTCATCACCCCACTGGGTCCCGATTATTGCTGTGGTACTCATATAATTCCTACCCTTATATGAGTCAACTATAATAAAAGAATAGCATCAGACTTCATCTCAGTGAGGTTTGAAAGGACCTGAGGTTTTTAAGGGGAAAATAAGCACCATAATATTATAAAGCTCTACGATTATCCTAATAAGTAATAAATATTACAAAAACATTGTGGGGAAGTGATGATTCAACAGGCTGAGAAAAAATATAATCCAAAGGAACTGGAGAAGAGAATCCAGGAACTATGGATTAAAAACAAGGCGTATGAGAAGACTAAGGAGCACTGCCAAGGAGGCAAGAACTATTACTTCATTGACGGCCCTCCTTATACCACTGGCTATATACATCTAGGAACCGCCTGGAACAAGGTATTGAAGGATACACTCCTTAGATATCGCAGGATGCAGAAGTTCAATGTCAGAGACCAGGCGGGTTTCGATATGCACGGCCTCCCCATTGAGGTCCAGGTTGAGAAATCCCTCGGTATCACCGATAAAAGGCAGATCGAAGAGATGGGAATAGATGGCTTTATCAACAAGTGCAGGCAATTTTCCCTGGATTTTCAAAAGAAGATGGAGGATCAATTCAAAAGGTTAGGAGTGTGGTTGGACTGGGATAATCCCTATCTCACGATAAAGAACGATTATATCGAATCAGAATGGTGGACTCTCAGCAAGGCCCATGAAAAAGGGCTTTTAATCCAATCGGAGAGGGTATTGACCTGGTGCCCGAGATGTCAGACCGCTTTGGCCGAGGCAGAGGTGGAGTATTGGGAGGAAAGCGATCCATCCATTTATGTTAGATTCCCCCTTGTAGGTAAGCAAAACGAGTCGATTCTCATCTGGACCACCACTCCCTGGACCCTACCTGCGAATTTGGCCGCTGCGGTTAATCCTGAATTCATCTATGCACGGGTAATGATCAAGACGAAGAATAAAAAGGAGGTTTTAATCCTTTTAGAGGAGCGAATTGAGGATGTCATGGCCTTAATCGGCTGCAAAAAATACGATATACTGGAACTTATAGGTGGAAGCCAGCTTGTGGGCCTTGAATACCATCATCCCTTTATGCAGGAGATAGAGTATCATCAGGACATTGAGGGAGATTGGATACATAAAGTCCTGCTTTCAGATACCGTTACCGAGGAATATACAGGCATCGTACATATCGCTCCTGGACACGGCCCAGAGGACTTCGAAATCGGCAAGGAGTACGATATCCCACCCTTCTGCCCGGTAACGGAGGATGGTAAGTTCTCTGAGGAGGTGGGACGATACGCAAAAATCAGTCTTAAGAAAGGAAATGAGATCATCATCCAAGAGCTGAAGAGAAAGAATTTGATGCTCTTCGACGACGAGATAAGTCACAGATATGGACATTGTTGGAGGTGTAAAACCCCAGTCATTTATCGGGCCACCGATCAGTGGTTCCTTAAGGTCACCGAGATAAAGGATGAGATGCTGGAGGAAATAGCGGATATCTCCTGGTATCCTGATTGGGCAGGATCCTCCAGGATGCGTGATTGGGTTTCAAACGCAAGGGATTGGTGCATTTCAAGACAGAGGTACTGGGGCACTCCATTACCGGTTTGGAAGTGTGAATGCGGTGAGATTAAGGTTGTGGGTACCGTAGGCGAGCTTGAGAAGGGTAATAACTATACAGAAGATATGGACCTACACAGACCCTGGATAGACAACGTGACATTTTCATGCCCAAAATGCGATAAGGTTTTAACGAGAGTGCCGGATGTGTTGGACGTTTGGTTCGATTCGGCTGTTTGTGCATGGGCACAACTGGGATTTCCCAAAGATAAGAGTGAATTCCAGAAATGGTGGCCATGCAAGTGGATAACCGAGGCACATGATCAAACGAGAGGCTGGTTCTATTCCCAGCTTGGTGCGGGAGTGTTGGCTTTCGACGAAATTCCCTACAAGTCCGTTCTCATGCATG
>CP070739.1:1852165-1857364 GCA_020347705.1 Methanomassiliicoccales archaeon
ACGGTACCGTTCTCCACAAATTTTTCAATTGTCATCTGAGATGCTAGGATGGTGGAAGATACGAAGTTCGAGAAGATAGGTGTTTGCGGTACATAGTCAGCATCAGAGTAATAGAATGTGAAATTGTTTTGAAGGACAGTACCGTTTGCCACACCTGAGTTCACCATTACATGGACATCGAAGCTGTGATTGCCTGGCGTCACGTTACCCAAGTACCATGAATAGAGGTCTCCCAAAATATCCGGGGAAATACCACTGGTATCGGAAATGTAAATCAAATACAAATCAAAGGTATCGTTGATATAGACTTGGGTAAGATTGAATAAACCTGTGTTGTTGTACCAGAATGTGTATGTGATATATTCCCCTACCTTGACAGTGGTATTATCCACGATTTTACCGGCCGACACCTCAAAATCTGTGTCCAAGGTGACGATAATCAACATGCTCTCAGATATGTATCCCATTTTAATACCGAACTTGGTATCGTTCCATGCTGAAATCGTATATGGGGTGTAGTAAGTTGTAATCGAAATATCTTGTATGTACTCCGTCACCACGATCCAATTGACATAACCTCCGGAATCTGTGACATAGGATGAATCGAAAGTGCCGTTTTCGTTGTCTGTTACGCTGACATTGGCTCCCGAAATACCCACTGCGCTGAGATCTTCAACCCGCACATGTAGGAACCACTGTACCGTGAGTGTGGATAGAGCATCATTGAAGCTCACCGTGGAGTTGTCGAATGTATTGTTCAGTGAGACTGGATGGGAGTTTGAGTCCATGACGAAGTCCGCAAGATCCGAGGATAATGTTGAATTCACAACATAGGGTGAGCCACCGTTAACACAATAGACACTGAAGTCCTGGTTCGGACCATAGATCATGCACGAGTCGATGGTAGGTGCTGAGTTGTAAACGAAGACTCCGTGCATACCATTTGCATAAACCGTGCAATTATAGACCGTTCCTCCGGAATCTTCGAACGCTATGCCTGTGTCAACGCTGTTGGATACATTGCAATGCTGGACTGTAAGGGTCGAGCCGTTTTCCACTCTAATTCCGTTTTCGTTAAACCAGATATCGGTGTATATAACGGTAACTTCGCTGTTATTGAGGTCTATTCCTGTATCGAGATTGAGTATCGTAGAATCCGAAACTTGTCCGCCTGTGGAATCCACGAACATGATCCCTACCGCATCGGGATTGGGACCGTCGATGTTAATATCCACAAGAGTTAGGTCATTATAGGTATCAGCATATATCCCAACGGGCCCCAACATCGGTGGATTGGTAATATTCCAAATGGTGACGTTGGTTATTGTTAGAGTATCTCCGTTCATCAATGCGATGGCAATGGAGCAGTTATGGACCATGATGTTCTTTATAGTCGGATTTGCACTACTAACGACGATGCCGACCATGCAGTATCTGAGGGTTATATTGTCGAACATCACAGTGTCGGTTGTAACACGGACGCCCATACTTCCATCTATAAGGCTGTAACCTGCGTATTCAATGGTGCTGTTCAAAAACGTTGCAGAGCCGTTCACCCAGAAATTGTATCGGTAGTTAATGTCATAAACCGTGATCAGGGATCCGTTGAAGACCACGAGGTCTCCTGTGGCATTGACCTGTATCTTGTACTCCCCATGGAACGAGCAGTTGATCTCCCAAGTGGAGTTGTCCAGGGTAGTGGGTCCCTCCACATACAGGTCTTGTGAGATGATGGTGTTCGGAGAATCCTTTACCTCCAGACTACCCATGTCCATGACAAGGACATCCTCTATCTGAAGGTCGGCCTCTTTGATGATCAGGTTTCCGGTTGACATCACAGTCAGATCACCGTTAACCAGGCCGTCGTTGTTTCGGAAAGTGACAGCGACATCGACATACCAATTCCCTGAAGAAGTTGCGCCCATCCAGATTCCCCAAGAGGGATTATCGTAGATATCGTTGTTGTAGAATGTTGCTGCCGAGGTGCTCGTCATTCGAATTCCGTAGTCGTTGTTGTAAATCGTGTTGTTGCCGATTGTAATTGAAGTAGAACCCTGGAGGGATATACCCTCATACATGTTGTCTCTGATTTCATTCGCCTCTATGATGTTGATTTCGCATCCAGTGGTCATTGCGATACCATAGTCATTGTCCCAAACCTTGTTGTCCCAAATAAGCTGGTTGTCGGCAGCAGAAAGATAAATTCCATAATCGTTGTATATTAATGTATTGTTAAAAATTGTATTTTTAAACATGGCGTTCAAATAAATACCGTAAGTGGCATTGACTATAGTGTTGTTGGCGAGGAAATTATCCTGTGAATTGGTGATGTTTATACCACTTGAGCCCAAGAGGCTGGCATTGATATTGTTGTTTTCAACGGTATTGAGATCTGAGCTTGTAAGCAGTATGCCGTCTGCGAACTGGTTGGTGGTATTGATGGTGTTGCCCCTGATAGTAATTTCATTTGAATCGTTCAGATTTATTCCCAGACTGTTTACGCCAAGGGTCCTTATGGTATTTCCTATGAGCATAACTTCAGATGAATGGTTGACAAAGATTCCATCAGATGAATCCCCTGAGGTGTTTATCGTGCTATTGGCGATGACTGTATTGGCGATTACAGGGCCATCGATGGTAATCCCCCTCCCATCAAGTTCTTCTAACGTAGCGTTCTCTACCGTCCATCCTCCGCCGTTAATCCACAGACCAAAATAACTGCGCTTAATGTGGCTGTTTTTGATCTCGGAGTTCGATGTTGCGATATAAAGGCCGGTTATGTCAGCAGGAGTCTGCGTCCAACCCACCTCGCTTACCTCGCTGTCGAGCAGGCGGAATGTCGCTCCCGTAAGTACCTTGAAATAATAACGGAAATCGTCAAAACCCAGAGTACCACCATCGTTATCCCAGGGTCCGTCTGTCACCTCAGAAGGCCCTGTTCCGTTGTCCTGTACGATCATGGTCCCAGTGCTGTTCACCTGGATACCATACTCGCCGTTGTCGGTGGTAACATTGATCTGCCATTTGGAGCTGTTAATGTAAAGCACGCCATCCACCCAGACATCCTCGCTGATGACGCTGGCAGGGCTATCGCACAACTCAAATATACCTGCTATGCCGATTGAGACCTGTCCAATATAAGTAGTCGAAACATTGAAGAAGGACAATTTTTCTGCAAGGACTTTAAGGGTTCCGTTGAGTCTGGCCGGATTGTTGACGAGCTTTGCCTCTTGATCCACGATCCAGGTTCCGGAGCAGGTCTCGTCCATCCACAGGCCACTGTCAACGTTGTCGCAGATCTCGTTGTTGTATAATATCACAGTCGAGTCTCGAGTTATATAAATCCCAATGTTATTGTTATTGATCGTATTATTACCGATACTGATAGTGGTGGAGTTGATGATATCCAACCCGTACTGGATTCCAAATAAATCATTGTTTATGAGGTTATTATAAGAAGAGTCGATCTGGTAAATACCTGATGCGCCTCCTCCGCCTCCCATAGCACTTATATTCTCAATCGTATTGTCATCTAATGTATTAGCGCTCGTATTTATTAGACAAATACCCGCTGCATCAACACCCGAGACGAGAGTGGTAACATTGTGGATATAATTCCCGATGATATTATTGTTATCGGTTATCAGTGTACCGGCCTGATGGTAAAGTAAAATCCCCGCAGCTCGGGTGCCTCCTGTAACTTCTCGGATTTCGCAATTTATAATATTTATAAAACTTGGACCGTTCACCCAGACTGCAGCATCTGGACCGCCCGAGGTGTACTCTATTATCGCCCCCTCGATTGTGGAAACTGCTAAAGTAGAATCAGTGAATTCGATTCCCTGCCATAAAATGCCAGTGCTATTTCTAGTGAATGTTATCGGATTTCCGTGGGCTTGGGCATTTAACATGGAGTCAGGATTAGGGCTTCCCAAGCCAACCTTAAAAGAGTAAGAGCCATTGAACCGGATATCCACTGGCCCCCCACCTCCATCGATGTCTAAGGTTTCACCGGGAGGGATCCAAATATCTCCCTCTACCCAATATGGACTTGAAGCGTTGTTCCAGCCTAAAGGATAAATGGAGTTGCTCACAGGCCCGCTCACCACTGTGTCGGCTTCTGCATTCTCTGTTCCATTTAAAAGGAGCAGCAAAACCACGAAGCCCAAGGCTACAAGACACAATTTTAAAATCCTTACATACCTGATACTGGCAGTTGTTTCTGAAATATTGTTAAGAAACATCCTATATTCCCCCAATATGTTCATTTATGCGTCTATTAATACCGTGCGGCACATTCCGCAAATTGTATGGTCATTGCGATGGGGGTATATATAGATTAATGTAATTGTATATATTATAGTAACGGGATTTTAGGGTAGAAAAGTGGGGAAAGGATAAGGATAGGACATTCTCGAGGAAAAAACCCTCATGACATGAATATAGATGCGACTCCAATGCCGCCATCGTCATCCGTCGCCGTCAAAGTCAAGGTGTCTGGGCCTTCGTAGGTAAAATCCATCTCATCTGCAATATAGACGGGATTGACCTCTGGCGAGGGATAGGGGTCCAGATTCGGGGGATCGTTAAGGTATGTGTATGCGAAGCTCTGGGAACCGTAATCGCAGGCAAGATATTCGTCATCGCTGCCTGGGTCCGTTATTTCATAGGTCACTGTAAATGGGTGGCCCTCGAAATACCCATTGAGCTCCACCTCCCAGGGTTCTACATGGTTGGGATGCTCACTGTCTCTGATTTTAGACTGCTGGGTGTTAAATGTGTGGTGGATCCTCTCCTGTGAGCCGTCCTCGAACCTCAATACTATCCAGACAGGATTGCCTGCATTATCCTTTTTGTCTTTGCCGTTGTTGGGCTGATCTCCTTTAATCTCATCATTGCTGTCAGGATAAGGATCGTAAGTTACAATGGCCTTGTACTTTTTCGTCAAATCGAAGGTTGTAGGAAGTGCTGGATTCGTGTAGGAGGGGTTGTTATCTGGGCTGCCTGGCCATCTCTCCACCTCCAAATAGCCAATCACATTGTTATCCTCATACAGTGTCAGGCCAACATTGCTCCACTTGGAGCCAGCGACTCTTAGTCCAACCCCAATATCCATTGCCGCCGATTCAATGGCCACGGTAGGGTCCACGTTGAGAACTGTAACGATGCATGTGTCTGTATCCCTTTGACCGACAGCAT
>CP070739.1:1857464-1860095 GCA_020347705.1 Methanomassiliicoccales archaeon
AAGGAAGGCGGTTACCCTCCGGAATGTAAACTAAGATACCACGTTCGCTTGCTCAAAAATATCCATTCCCAGCTCTATAGGAGTAAAAAAATATATGATGATACGAAGCATAAGATACCTGAAGGGGTTCTAAAACCCGAAGATATTCCTGATACATATATAAGGATAGAATGTCAGTGTGTGGACCCAGATGACAAGAAATACGCAGTCCCTGTGGAGCTTAGGTCTGATACATTTCGGCCTTTGAAGGAAGCACTGGGACAATGAACTACGTGCAGGAGAACAAACGTGGGTCGGGGTGGAGTCAAGAGATGACAGAAGTGGGAGCCGTCGGGAAATGGGCCGGGGGGTTCCAACCTTCCCTTTCGTTAAGAGACGACCCCGTCCGGTGCGCCGCCCTGCGTAATCCGGGTCACGGCTCCCGCTGACTAATTGCCTGAAGGTAAACCGGAAAGTCAAACTACCCGTGAGGGTGGACGTTAAAACCTAATTAATAAGAGGATATATGGACATCCTTGAAAAGCGCAAATTTCCTCGGTTTCCCGTAACAAACCCGGTCCTATGCTTCCGCTACGGGAGACAGATAACCATGCGAACCCAGAACATCAGTTTTGGCGGATTGAGACTGGTGGCCAATTTGGATTTAAGGGTCGGTGAGTCCTTGGATTTCGATATTCTTACAAATGGCACCAAAGTACATTGCAAGGGAAGGATCCTTGCAATCGAAGACCTCAAAGATAAGGTTCAGGCCAGGTTGTGTTTCACCCCCACCTCGGATTCGGAGTACAGGAAATTGAATGATTATCTGGATACCCTTTCTCCAGGAAAGAGAATACCCTTCGAAAGAGGGGTAATCGTTGGGCTGTTCATCCTATCTACTTATATGGCCTACCTGATCATCCGCACCTATTTTTTCCGATGATCCCATTTTCAATAGACAGCCGGGTTGCCGAAGTGAATCGGTGACCCGGCTTTTTTTGCAGGTGCAGATATCTAGGAATATTAGCTCAAACCCTCTGGAGGAAATTATGAGAAGAGGTTTTGACTATGTAAATAGGTACGTGATGACTAAAAATAAAGTTTTGCGAGTGGGCTACATTGGACTGTTCTTGGTTTTTGCACTCCTGATTTCCTCATGTGCTAAACCTATTAGAATGAACGATATTCAAGCCATAGAACCTGGAATTGAATATGACAAATTTAAATCTCTAGTCCAGAGAAAACCCACGTCAAGTTTTGGCATACAACACAAGGGTCTTTCTTACTCTGTCGAGATCTATCCAATGCAAACCGGTACCAGAACACAGGCCAGCTATGTTCCCACACAATACGGTGGGCATTGGGTGTATCATTCGGTTCCTGTTTCTGAGGATTATTTCTTTATCTTCCACAATGACCGCTTGATTTTTTGGGGTTTCCTCAATGAATGTCACAAGGCAGATGATGAGTTAGTCCGGCAACTTGCCCTGCTGATATCAGAACAGTATGAATAAGAAAAGGCCGAAAAGAAGCCACATAATGAGGGAGGTGGTAATGTCACCACTGAATTTAGCAAGAGGCGCGTTAGTGATTCTGGCAACTATCTCGTTTTTTGTTTCATGTGCTCAAATGACACTGAGAGATGTGGGAAAGCTGCGTCAAGGCATGACGGTTCAAGAATCACAAATGGTAACAAATATATCCCCGAAGTATACTTTTTCCCTCGATACGATTGAAGGCGATGGTCCGATAGAAGTGCACTCATACATTCTCACCTCCGGTGACTATAGATCAAACTATTTTCTTGTTTACCGAGACGGTCAACTTATGTATTGGGGATATCCGCACGAATTTGCACGCTCAAAAGATCCGCTTCTCAAAGAAATTGGCCGAAAGGCAGTGAAGAGACTAGAACAACTAGAATTATCGGGCGTCGCCCCCCAGAAGGTATGGAAGAAGCTGAATACTAAGGTTCTTACGCTTTATCAACAAGGACGGTATTCAGAGGCGGCAAAGGTAGCTGAAGAAGCATTGTCAGTTGCGGAAAAGACATTTGGTCCCGATCATCCTGCTGTTGCGATTTCCCTGAACAATCTTGCGGGATTGTATGATTCCCAAGGCAGATATGGCGAGGCCGAGCCTCTTTACAAACGGGCATTGGCGATAGCAAAAAAAGCCTTTGGACCAGACCACCCCAATGTAGCGGCATGCCTTAACAACCTGGCGGAATTGTATCGGGCCCAGGGCAAATATGCCGAGGCTGAGCGCCTTTACATACGTGCACTGAAAATAGGGGAGAAAGCCCTTGGGCCAGATCATCCCAATGTGGCGATGTTCCTGGGCAATCTGGCGACAGTTTATCAAGCCCAGGGCAAGTATGCCGAGGCAGAGCCCCCTTACAAACGGGCACTGACGATAATGGAGAAATCCCTTGGGCCAGACCATCCCCATGTGGCGACTTCCCTGAACAATCTGGGGGAAGTTTACAGAGCTCAGGGCAGATATTCCGAGGCCGAGCCCCTTCATAAGCAGGCATTGACGATAAGGGAGAAAGCCCTTGGTAAGAATCATCCCGATGTGGCCCAATCCTTGAACAATTTGGCATTACTCTATCAGGCCCAGGGAAGATATACCGAGGCCGAGCCCCTTTAT
>CP070739.1:1860195-1863084 GCA_020347705.1 Methanomassiliicoccales archaeon
CATAAGAAGGCGATAGAGGCTATAAAGGAAGGTAAGTTCAAGGATGAGATAGTACCGGTTGAGGTTCCCCAGAAAAAAGCTGACCCAATTATATTCGATACCGATGAAGGTGCAAGAGAGGACACGTCATTGGAAAAACTTGCCCGGCTGAAACCCGTATTCAGAAAGGACGGTCTGGTTACTGCGGGCAATGCATCCCAGATCAGCGACGGGGCCGCTGCTGTTGTGGTCACCCACAGGAAGAAGGCCGAGGAACTCGGTTGCAAACCCATCGCTAGGATAGTGGACTACAACACAGGTGGCTTGGCACCCGAGCTTGTGATGGAGGCTCCGATACCTACCTGCCGTGCACTCATGGAAAGAACAGGCTTCGGAATCGATGATATCGATTTATTCGAGCACAACGAGGCCTTTGCATCGGCATCGGTGGCCGTGAAAAAGGAACTCGGCATCCCGGATGAAAAGTTCAACGTACACGGGGGTGCGGTGGCACTTGGCCATCCCATCGGGTGCAGCGGTACGAGAGTGCTTGTCACATTGCTGTACGCATTGATACAAAGGGATTTGAAAAGGGGTCTGGCAACCCTCTGCCTCGGCGGGGGAAATGCGGTTGCCATGATCGTAGAATTGGAATAATGGAGGTTTTGTAAATGGAAATTTCGAGGGTAGGAGTGCTTGGAGCAGGCGTTATGGGAAATGGTATCGCCCAGGTCTTTGCACAGGCGGGATATGATGTGGTAATGAGGGATATAGAGGACAGATTCGTTGAGGGCGGTATGAAGCGAATCGAAAAAAACCTAAATAGAAGTGTTGAAAAAAATAGATTTACGGCCGAAGAAAAGGCAGCTGTGCTTTCTAGGATCAAGGGAACCACCAAGATGGAGGATTTAAAGGATATGGATTTCATAATCGAGGCTGTTATCGAGAACCTTGATATCAAAAAGAAAGTCTATTCGGAGCTTGAAGAGCTGTGCAAAAAAGAGATAATATTCGCATCAAACACTTCATCCATCTCCATCACACAGCTTGCGGCCACGACATCCAAGCCTGACAAGTTCATAGGCATGCATTTCTTCAATCCGGTGCCCGTGATGAAACTCGTCGAGGTGATCCGGGGTATTGCCACGTCGGATGAGACTACACAGACGGTAGTTGCCCTTTCCCAGAAGCTAGGAAAAACACCTGTTGAGGTGAACGACTACCCGGGTTTTGTCTCCAACAGGGTGCTTATGCCAATGATAAACGAGGCCATTTACTGCTTGATGGAGGGTGTGGGAACCAAAGAGGCCATAGACGAGGTCATGAAGCTCGGGATGAACCACCCAATGGGCCCCCTTGCCCTGGCCGACCTGATAGGACTGGACACGTGTCTGCACATCATGGAGGTGCTGTACTGCGGTTTCGGAGACCCCAAGTACAGGCCCTGTCCGCTTTTGAAAAAGATGGTCAACGCGGGTTATCTGGGAAGGAAAACTAGTAAAGGATTCTATGATTATTGATTTTGTTATAGCCCGTCGAAAGACTTTTGGGTTAATTGGCCTTACGCGGCGCAATTTTCCCTATCTAGACAAAAGATGTTGTGGCGAGTAAACAAATTGAGTGTCCATCTCACGGCTTTCTTATACCACAACTTGGTGCATATCCACTCAATATTTTTAAATATTATAATTATTATATGTTTTAAAAGCAATGCAAGGAAAAGGGTGAAGTGATGAAAAAGATAGTGGGCTTGGTTACTTTTAAAATATTGATAATACTGGATATATTAATAATATTAGCACTAATAAGCGAAAATGCGAGTGCAAATACTTGGAGCACGGAAACATTGGATTCCGCAGGATATACAGGCCATTGGACGTCGATAGATTTGGATAGTAACGATTACCCCCATATAAGCTACTATGATTGGACCGAATATATTGACGATCTCATGTATGTGAGATGGACGGGTAGTTCCTGGGACATACAGACTGTAGATTCCGAAGGCGATGCCGGTAGGTTTGCCTCTTTGGCTGTTGATACCGATAACAATTCTCATATAAGTTATCACTTTTCTGGAAGTGGTGATCCTGTTCACTATCACGATCTAAGATATGCTAAATGGACTGGTACGGATTGGAGTATTCAAACCGTGGATTATTTAGGTGATGTAGGATACCAATGTTCGATAGCGCTCGATTCAAGCGATTATCCTCACATTAGTTATTGGGACGAGGATAATCACAATATAAAATATGCGAGATGGACTGGTGGAGGCTGGAACATTGGGGTTGTAGGTCATGCAGGTTCGTTTGAGTTCTCTGATGAGCGTTCAATCTCAATAGATTTAGATTCCAATGACTATGCACATATCGCTTATTTTGAGGGGGACAACAAGGATCTTAAATACGCTAATTGGACAGGTAGCGGTTGGAATATTGTAACTGTGGACTCAGTGGGAGAGGTAGGTCATTGTGTTTCAATAGAATTAGACAGTAGCGATTACCCGCATATCAGTTATTTTGATTTTACCAATTGGGCATTAAAATACGCCCATTGGGACGGAGGCGGCTGGAATGTGGAAACACTTGACTCTTCTGGAGAAGTGGGTTATGCAACATCTATTGCACTTAACAAAGATGACTTTCCTTACATATCCTATTATGATGGTAAAAATAATGATCTCAAGCTGGCATGGTATAACGCGAGTGGTTGGCAGTTTGAATATGCAGACACCGCCGAATCAGTGGGAGGATACACTTCGATAGGGATTGACTCTACTGAAAATATTCACATCAGTTATTATGACTTTACTAACAGTGCCCTTAAATATGCCAGAAAATATTCTATTGTACCAGCTGCACCGACGGGCTTAATCGCGATCCCGGACGATACACAGGTCTCACTTTC
>CP070739.1:1863184-1866705 GCA_020347705.1 Methanomassiliicoccales archaeon
ATAAAAACCGATTCTTCTGGTAATGAGCAATGGAACAAAACATTCGGAGGTATTGATGACGATGGGGGTTTTTCTGTCCAGCAGACCTCCGATGGAGGTTATATAATCACAGGGCATACAATCTCTTATAGTGCTGGTCAATCTGACGTATGGCTGATTAAAACAGATCCCTTTGGTATTGAACAATGGAATAGAACCTTCGGTGGTGCTAATAATGATTTCGGCTATTCAGGGCAACAGACTTCTGATGGAGGTTATATAATTACCGGTTACACATATTCTTACGGTCCAGGGGGTTATAATGTATGGCTGATTAAATCAGATCCCTTTGGCATTGAAGAATGGAATAAAACCTTTGGTGGGGATGGTGGTGATAGGGGTTACTCGACCCAGCAGACTTCTGATTACGGCTATATAATTGCCGGTTATACATATTCTTATGGGTTCTTCGATTCTCCTGTATGGCTCATAAAAACCGATTCTTCTGGTAATGAGCAATGGAACAAAACATTCGGAGGTATTGATGACGATGGGGGTTTTTCTGTCCAGCAGACCTCTGATTATGGTTATATAATTACTGGGTTTACAATGTCATATGGATCTGGAGACCAGGATGTATGGCTGATCAAAACGGATCCCTCAGGTGTTGAGCAATGGAATAAGACATTCGGTGGTATAAATAATGATTTCGGGTATTCAGTGCAGGAGACTTCTGATGGAGGTTATATCATCACTGGGTGGACAAGGCCTTATGGTGCCAGTAATGAAGATGTATGGCTGATTAAAACCGATAATTTAGGTAATGAACAATGGAATAAAACCTTTGGTGGCATTTCTTATGATCGTGGTTATTCAGTCAAGCAGACCTCTGATGGAGGTTATATCATCACTGGGTATACTCGCTCTTACGAGACTAGCGATGAGGATGTATTGTTGATTAAAACCGACAGTTCAGGTAATTGGAATCCTGACGGTAATTTGACTTCCATCAACTTACTTTCGGGGCAAAATGCATCTTCAATTGACTTTTTCAATTGCACCACTACTATTCCTTTATCCACTAGTATAAAAGTCCAATACTCGCAAGATGGCCTTAGCTGGTATAACTCAACTGGTGCATTACATGGGTGGAATCTATTAGACAATGGGTTCATTTCTATAGATTTGTCTGGGCTGGATTGGCAAGGGCCTAATTTTTACTACAGAATGAACTTCATATCGGAGGATATTTCTTCACCAATTCCAATTCTTGAAAATGTAAATATTTCATATACCCAATATTTCTCTTCAGGTACATTAACATCCCAACCTTTTGACAGCGGAACGAATACGATATGGAATACTTTAAGTTGGACTGCAATTGAACCTACAGGAACAGCCATAAAAGTTCAATTGAGAACCGCAAACACTCAATTCAATTTATCACAAAAATATTTTGTTGGACCAGACGGAACCGCGACAACCTATTATTCTTCTTCACCTTTTGATATCTGGTCAGATCATTGCGGTGATCAATGGATACAGTTTAAAGTATATTTTTATTCCGAGAATAAAGAAGTTACCCCTGTACTGCATGATGTAACTATAGATTATAATTGTATACCTGATACGCCGTGTTTAATCGCTCCGTTGGATAATACGTGGACCAATAATAGCAAACCAACTTTCAACTGGACCTTTAACGATTTGGACGGATCTCAGGAGGGATTTCAGGTATTACTTTCCGATGATGTTGGATTTACTGATATAGTCTACGATAGTGGAGAACAAAGCTCTTCTAATAATTACTGGCAATTCCCAACAGGGACAAGTTATACCACAATGGCCGATGGCACTTGGTATTGGAAAGTTAGAGTCTGCGACGACGATGGTTGTTGGAGTTCGTATAATTCTCCAAGTGTAGTCAAAATCGACACTAAGGAGCCTACAAATCCCTCTATTTCAATAAACGATGATGACGATTACATGAATTCGACCTCTGTGATATTGTCCCTTCACGCAGAAGATTCTGGCTCGGGTTTATATCAAATGACATTTAGTAATGACGGCGTGATTTGGACAGATTGGGAACCATATGACAACTCGAAATCCTATGTACTTCCCTCGGATGATGGAATAAAAACAGTTTATTTCAAAGTTAAAGATGAAGTCGGCAATATCGGTCCAATTGTATCTGATAGTATTATTTACGACTGCACACCCCCAACAATAACATCCATAACATTATCTGATCCTTCACCGACAAAATCAGGGACCGTGACCTTCACAATAACATTCAGCGAAAATATGAGCACAGAAATTAGCCCAATAGTAACCTTCGGCAAGACATCACCATATAACACTCATACGATCACTCAGTTCCTATATTCCGAAGATACATGGACCGGTACTTTTCAGATTGATACTGCAACTGGTGATGGTACCAACACAATAAGTGTATCGAACGCTCAGGATTTAGCTGGTAATCAGATGACGTTAAATGTTTCCGATACCTTCATCATCGATGCAGTACCCCCAACCGTTACTGATACACCGACAGGAACGAATATTGATGTGACTGGGGCCATTACCATCACATTCAGTGAGCCCATGAACCATTCCTCGGTAGAAAATGCAATTTCCATATTGCCAGCGATTCCGATTTCAAATTACGATTGGGATGGCAACAGTCTAACACTCACATTCTCATCCGATCTAAGCTATGATACTAACTACAATATAATCATCGACACTAGGGCAGAGGATCCTGCAGGAAACTCTCTTGGAGAACTCTACAGTTATCAGTTCACGACAGAAGCAGAGCCTGAAGAAGATTTCCCTCTATTGTGGTTGATTATCCTTCTGGTAATAATCATTATTGTTGCATTATTTTTAGTTTGGATTTTGATGGGACGCAAGCCAAAGGAACTCGAGGAGGAGGTTGAAAAAGAAGAGGATGAACTAGAGGAATCGCCTCCAATTCCACCTGGTAAAGCCAAAATCACAGAGTTGTTAGAAGAACAAGAACAGCCTGAGGAGGAAAAATTGCCTCACGCTCCTGGAAAAGCCACGATTGAAGAGCTGTCAGAGGAGGAGATCGAGGAAAAGCAAGATGAGGAAGAGTCTCCGCCCACTAAAAAAACTAAGCGTCCAGAAGAGCCGCTCGAAGAAGAAATTGACAGACTCCCTCTTCCTGCACCCGATGAGGAGTACTAGAGGATCATAAGATGCGGACCTAATACGGTTGATGATTTTTCAAAGGCCTACCCTTATATCCCGCGGCATTTTCTGTATGATGTGGTGGACCTTCATAAAGAGGGTGAATCCTGAGCTGAGGGATTATGGAGAGGAGAGGGGGAAAAGGAGATAGAAAGTTATTGTTGTTGCAATCCACAATAAGGACAAAGTTTACTGTCGATAGGGATTTGTTTTTTACAACTATCACATTGTCTACTTTGAGGTTGTTGTTGGAGATGTTCTAATATCTGTTTAGATAGTTTTTGTTGTTGAGATTGAGATTTACCGATAACAATTAAGGCAAA
>CP070739.1:1866805-1870079 GCA_020347705.1 Methanomassiliicoccales archaeon
CGGAGGCGGGCGACGAAGGCGTCCAGGGGCTGCTGTGCCGGGCCACCGTTGAGAGTCGGCTGGAAAGCGTTCGCGGTCACGGGGAAATCGAACGACTCGGTAGAGCCGGTGATATAAATTGCACCCTCTGAATCAACGGCAATATCATTGGCTCCATCATTATCAGATCCACCAAAGTAAGTGGAGTAAGCCCAAATCATCGGATCAATGATCAACACAAATTTCTTGTTATAATTGTCTACCCTAAAGGCATATGTTTTTTCTCTAGTCTCTTTGAATCCAGCCTCAATCTCAACTCTGCCCCCTTCAATCATCTGATAGCATACGGGTTTTGCATGCATTAATTCGCCAAACTTTGTCTCAATTATTAGATTGCCATTTTTATCTATTCTTGTCTCTTCGACATCCTTATACTCAAAGTTTATGTCTGCAACTTCTCCCCCTGGTTTCACAACAAAATCATACTCAATCTGTTTTTCTTTTCCATGAACTTTAAGATCGACTTTTCTGTAAAGCTCTTTGTATAAAACTGCTTTTGATGTCTGAATGTTTGTTCGCCACTTGGATTTATCATTCCCTATGAAATAATTCACTCCATGCTCTGTTTGATCTATGGGAACCACCTCAGGCTCTTTATTGGCATTGAGAAAAAACATTCTTGAAACATCTCTCTCTAAAGTGAAATCTTCTGGATTTCCTCCTCTCACGGAATGATTATGGTGAAATCTATCATGGTCCTTTTTTAGTCTTCTATTACTGTCAAAGACCAATCCTTCCTTTGTTAGCCAGAGAGTATATCTTGATGCTTTTGCATAATACAGTGCCTTCTCATCAACCTGCCCTTCATTGGGAATGAAATATAGAGGTATCTGTCCATAATGCGAAGATATCTTGAGGCTCTTGGATATATCCTGAGTTTTCATCTCTTGTAAAATTTGGTCTTGAATTAACAACTCAGGACTTTCTGAGGCTTGAAGAGAAAGGTAAATTAATAAAATAAAAAGAAAAAAGGTTTTTAAAATCAATCTAAACATTTTAACCCCCTAACTGAATACTCTATGGATTTATAGTGACTTCTACAGTATCGTAATAGGCTTGTCCTAAATTAATCTTACCGTTTTTAACCAAATCAACTCCAAAGTAGAAGGTATATAACCCTGCCGGTAATCCTGTCATGTTTAATACCTCCCTGGATGGAAGGTCCCTCAAAGGTATCTGAAGAGTCACTTCTCTTCCAGGGAGCCACCCCGCACTTTTATCGTAATAGTACCAGCCAAGAGGTGTATTGGCGACAAGCCACCAATCTGCCTCGATACCTGCATTAATCCCGGAGTAAAGTTCCACAGTGATGCTCAGTGTATCCGAAGAGGTAATGGTGATCGGCCCATCTGAGCCATTGGCTTTGATATCTGGCACCGGGTATTCACCAGTCCACACGATCATATTGTAGAAGAACCGATAATCTTTGATGGTGGGTGAATAGTTTGCAGGAGTGAATCCTGCAAAGGCAGCACGGTATTCTGATTTTTCAATGCAGCTTATAGGACCTGACTCTTGTTCTCCTGAAAGATGATTTAAATTCCATACATATCCGACTATTTGTGCATCGGGATCTATTAACACTGTCTCCCAATCGCCAGGATAACCATCATATCCGTCACCATCCCAATCGCTGCCTGAATAAAATTTTTTAGAAGCTGTTATATATTCAGGTAAATGTTTGAATAAAGGATGGCTTGGTTCAACAATATCAATGGTATCTTGTTGAGCTGCTTCAAAGCTTACCTGGCCACAGGCATCTTGGGAAAAACCTAAAAGGGAAATAAACGGCCAATTCTCCTCTGAACGAAAAGTTCCTCCTGTAACAATTAATCCATGTCCTTCTTCAACATACTGAATTATTGCGTCCACCTCATCCGGAGAAAAGAGTGTTGTAGGTGATCTGGCATCATCAATAATCAGAACTTGGGCTTGTGTTGCTACAATGTCGGCATAACTGATTCCTAACTTATATAAAGAGGTATAGTCAATGACAACCCCAGTTGGACCCAAAAGGGACCAGTTACTGTTCAAATTTTCCCAGTAGAATGGCATTAAACTTCCAGACGATCTAAGAACGGCGGCTTTAATTTTTTCAGGGGGAGAAAGAACGTTAATCTTATAAATCATTTTATCTATTTGGGAATCTGCCCATAAATACGCTCCATCCCATGCTAATCCACCAATATCATAACCAGGCCCAGAAAATGATCTAATGATCGTGCCTGTCTGTGGATCAATCTGAGAAATCTTGTTATCAAATCCACCTTCCCACAAAAAACCATCGCCATAGGCTAATCCTTCAGGGTCAAACGATCCAGCTGTAATAATATCGATTGCAGCACCTGAGGAGGGATCGATCTTGTAAATTTTTCTATCATCCCTGGAGAGCCATAAATAAGTATTGTTCCAAGCCAATCCTTCAATATGGTCTTCGCCAGGCGCAGGGATTAAACTTATTACAGAACCATCCGATGGATCGATTTGATAGAGGTTATCGTCATAAGCAGCCGCCCACAAATAATTTCCATCATGAGCAAGCCCATGAATTTCAACACACCCCATTGGCATCGGAATCCAGAAAACAACTGAACCGTCAGATGGATTAAGTTGATAAATCCCTTGTGTTTGAGATGCAAACCATAAATACCCTTGACCGAAAGCTAATCCTTCCGGTTCTTCAACCCCCGGCGGGCATGGGAATTCAAGAACCACATCACCAAAACTCAGGTGAAATCCTTTCCATTTAAGGTCCGCTCGAACTTTAGAAAATTCAGAAATTACGGCATCATCATCTTCTGTTTGACTAAAATCCCAACCATTAAGGATAAGACCAAAAATAATTAAAAATGAAAGCAGTCTTCTCATTATCCCCCCTGATTTATAGTATCAATTTTATAGCTGTCCTGATTATATATTATTATGTCTTGATATTACTAAAAAAAATATATCTCATTAAAGTATTAATTAATGTCCTCTCTGATTTCCTGTAATAACACTGCAGATTTAGGAGGAAGATCGAGTGGGAATTTGCTTGTCTTTTAACTTCGCCAGCCTCGCCCTTGCATCCTTTAATTCAGGCAGCCCTTCGTCTGCATCTTTCCACATATCAAGGAATTTTTCGTAGTATTCGATGGCTTTGGCTATGTCGCCCTTAGCCTCATGGATCTTCCCCCGCATATAATGGCTCCGCACATAAATATCGCCGAATCCGAGCCTTAAAAGGCCGAGTGAG
>CP070739.1:1870179-1875011 GCA_020347705.1 Methanomassiliicoccales archaeon
TTGAAAAAAGGGTACAAACTGAAGTACATACCCGAAGCCTTGGTGCTGCATCATCACAGGTCATCGATTTTAGGATTCTACAAGCAGCAGAGGCGCTATGCGGTAAGCCAGGCGATAGTGAACAAGATTCACCCCGAGCTGTTCAGGCCAGTGCAGCCCTTGCCCTTTCTTGCCTTCGCCTTTCTGCTTCTTTTAACTGTTACGTCCTTAATATTACCGTTTTTGATCTATCTAGTCTTATTGATGGTGTTGGGCTATGCAGCTGTATACCTCGGTTATGCTCTGAAATGCGCGGTTGCAAAGGACGATTTCAGGCTCTTTTTTCTCATACCACTAATCATATTGGCGTGGCATTGGGCCTGGGTTGTGCATTATCCTAAGGGCATGCTTTCGAGAAACAGGGTCCTGAGTGGTGATGAAGCATACATAAAAAGGTTCTCTAGGATGTATTAGGAATACTGCAATAAAAAACGATTTTTATACCTTTCCCTCATAATACGCGTAATCATCTTCGATTGACGGTTCCCCGGCTTTTTTTTCCGGCTTTTGAGAGTCCTTTTGAGCGGGTGGAGGAGTGTATGGTCCCCCATATCCTCCCTGCGGGGGGTAGTACATCGCTCCTTGCTCCACTTCCAATTGCTTTGGTTTTATCTTCAACTTGACAGTGGAAGGACCAGGCTTTAGCAGGTTCCAGCCGGCTTTTACCAGCGATGCACCAACAAGATACATTACGAGAAAGAGTATTCCGACAAGAAGGCCCGCTGCCATTGTAAGCCCGAAATCTCCAAATCCGGAACCATATTCGTCTCCTCCCCCTTCGGTTTCTCCGGGGTCTCCTCCGTTTTCATCAAAATATATTTCCCTATCGATAGAGCTCGACTCTCCATTGGCATCCTCAACCCTGAGCCTCACACGATAATTCCCAGAAGAATCATATGTATGCTGGGGGTTTTGATTGGTACTTGAACTGCCATCGTCGAAGTTCCATTCCCAACTTCTGATTTGCGCATCCCCTTCGTCGGATTCGTCCTGAAACGACACGTCGAGGCCATTTGAGTTCCACGAGAACTGAGCATTCGGTCCCTCTCCTCCCTCATCTGGGAACTGCTCCCGGAAGTAATCTCCAACTCCTTGAATAAGGGTCAAGGTCTGAAAGAAGGTGAACATCAATATCACAATGCCAACCACCAGTAGAACCACACCTATGATCGGTGGAATTTTCTCGTTTGTCATAATTTTCCCCATAGGGAAAAAGTGCGTTAGGCTATTTAATTTTCGGGGTGATTATCTATTTACATAGTGTGAGACTTATTCTTTACCGAGCATGAATGCTAAAATTATATCACTTTTCAAGCTCTTTTACAATGTCCTCATAATAATCCAGTGACTCGGGATTCGCCAGGGCATCCCTATTGGTGACCGCCTTACCGTTTATAATATTCGTGACGGCGCTTTCCACCTTCTTCCCGCTAAAGGTGTAAGGAATATCAGGCGCTTCGAGTATCATAGCTGGAACGTGTCTGGGTGAGGCGTTTTTTCTTAGGGTCACCTTGATCTTCTTTACCAGATCCTCTGTCAGATGATATCCAGGAGCAGGTTTGACGAAGAGTATGATGCGTTGGTCCTCCTGCCATCTCTGTCCAATTGCCAGGCTGTCTGCGACCTCAGGGAGCTCCTCCACCTGATTGTATATCTCGGAGGTACCAATCCGAACTCCGGATGGCATAAGAAGGGAATCGGAGCGGCCAAAGAAAATAACACCCCTTGTCTTACTGTTGAACAGAACATAATCACCGTGTCGCCACACGCCGGGATAGACACCGAAGTAAGCATTATAATACTTCTTACCATCTGGATCGTTCCAGAAATACAGAGGCATGGGAGGTGCCGGGGCCTCGCAGACGAGTTCCCCCTGTCCATCAACCACCGGTTTACCATTTACATCATAAGAGTTTATCTTCATTCCCAAACCCGGACCCTGCAACTCACCTGCGTACACCGGTTGAATAGGGCTGCCCGTGCAGAAGCAGCCGTTGATATCTGTCCCTCCGGAACTGGAATTGAAGTGCAAATCCTCCTTGATCTCCCTATATACATACTCGAATCCTTCAGGTAAAAGCACCGATCCTGTCTGCCAAATCTCACGTAACGACAATAGATCAAAATCTTCTTTGGGCTTAATATTTTGACTTCTTAGAAAGTTGATGTAAGTTGCGCTGCAGCCGAACATGGATACCTTCTCTTTCTCGATCAATTTCCAGGTTGTACTTGGATCAGGGTAGTTCGGATTGCCGTCGTATAAAACAAGAGTATTTCCCGTTGCCAGGGAAGACATCATCCAGTTCCACATCATCCAGCTTGCGGTTGTGATAAACCAGTGAACGTCCGCTTTTCGCAAATCGGTATGAAGTACCAACTCCTTTAGATGATTGACGAGGAGGCCAGCAGCCCCTTGGACCATACATTTTGGCTTGCCCGTGGTTCCGGATGAGAACATTATGTAAACAGGGTGATCCGAAGGCAGCTGTTCGAATTTTATGTCCCCTTTTGAATCGGAAGAAAGAAATTCATTATAATGCACTGCTTTCGAGATGTTGCCAATGTCTGGCTCATCTTCCGTATAGGGTACTACCACGAGCTTTTCAATGGAAGGAATCCCCTCTACGACCTTGACAGCATTGGAGAGGGTACTGAAAGTCCTCCCCTTGTAGTAATATCCATCGGCAGTGAACATCACCTTCGGCTCAATTTGACCAAAGCGGTCCAATGCTGCATTGGGTCCGATATCGGTGGCAGAGGACGCCCATATGGCACCGCAGCTCGTGGCAGCGAGCATGGCGCAGGCAGTCTCGATCATATTGGGCATGTATCCTACCACCCGATCTCCTGGGGTAACACCCATATCCCGAAGCGAGGCGGCCAAGCGCGCAACTGTTTTGTAAAGTTCAAAATAACTGATCTTAGCTGATTTTTGCTCTTCCCCTTTGAAAATAAATGCCGTATGATCGTCTCTGAATCTGAGGAGGTTTTCTGCGTAATTCAGCCTCGCCCCCACGAACCATTTCGTTCCAGGGAACTTACCTAGGTCCTCAACCACACTTTCATATCCAGAGGAGGCCTTGATTTCGCTAAAATCCCACATCGCGGCCCAGAAGTCAGGGATATTGTTAATCGACCAGTCGTAGAGTTCGAAATAGTTGCCAAAGTTCAGACCATGACGATCATTCACGAAATTCATGAACTTGGTCATGTTGGCATTTTTTATCTGCTCTTCGGAAGGTTCCCATAACATTTTAGCCATACTTTTTGCCCCCTAGGTATTTTCCTTTGGATTTCATCCCCCTCTCGAACTTTCTGCTGAAACGGTGCAGTAACATGTAAAAGAGGTTATAAAAGAGTTTCGTGAAAATTTTCTCTCAGTATCCTCTCCGATAACGATGCTAGTAAACTATACATACGGAAACACACATTCAACAAGAAGTGTAATGATGGCCATCATCGAGGCAAAAGACATCAGCAAATCCTTCGGCGATTTCTACGCTTTAAAGAATATCAACCTCAACATCAAGGCCGGTGAATTCTTCGGCTGCTTCGGCCCCAACGGTGCCGGGAAGACCACCCTCCTGCGAATCCTCTCCGGCCAGCTTGAGCCCACGAAAGGCACGGCAACGGTTCTGGGAATAGATGCACGGAAAAAACCGATAGAAGTCAAATCCGCAGTTGGTATCGTCCCCGAAGTGGAATCGCCGCCGAGTTATCTTACGGGGAGAGAGTACCTTCATTTTGTGGGCAGGGTAAGGAAAGTAAAGGACCTCGACAAGAAAATCGACTTCTGGCTGGACTTCTTTGAGCTTGCCGAAAAAGAGGACGTGATATGTAAGGACCTGTCAAAAGGGATGAGGCAGAAGCTGATGCTGGCCTCAGCCTTCATCCATGAGCCAAAGCTCCTGTTTCTAGATGAGCCCTTCATCAACCTCGATCCTTTGTATCAGAGGAAGGCGAAAGATTATCTGAGAAACTACACGCAAAACGGAGGCACCGTGTTCATGTGCACCCATATCTTGGAGATCGCGGAGAAGATATGCACCGAGGTGGCCATTATCAACGGGGGCCATATATTGGCAAAGGGCAGCATAAACGAGCTGAAAGATCGAGAAAGCGAGGACCTGGAGAGGATATTTTTAAGACTCGTTTCAGGGGAGTGAGAGGTTATCATGAAAACGTTATTACCGCTCATGTTAAAAGAGGAATTCAGGTTTCACGCCTCCCATTCCAACAGATATATATTTCTTTCTTTTCCTGTCATCATCTGTTGCTTCTCTTTTGCAGCGGCCGTGAGCTCACCAAGGATATTCATGGAGATATCGGCCGAGCGATTGCTTCAACTGGTCCACATATCCATTCTATTGTACGGTATGAGCGTCGGTGCCTTCGCTTTTCTCGGCATGCAGATAGTGGAAAGACGCTTTGGTAGGAGGAATTTCCTGGTGGCCATGCCGTCTCTTTTGCCAATGACCTTCAAAAAAACATTTTTCGGGCTTTACTTAAGGGATGTAATATTCTACATTGCGCTGCTTATACTACCTCTGATTCTCGGCATCGTTCTCTCCGTGCCAATTACGCACTTCAGTTTACTAAGCATCGGCAAATTGTTCGTGGCAGTGCTTTTATCCTTCCTTTTGGGCATGTCCATTTCCTTTTTCATGTCGGCCGTTTACATAAGGTTCACCAGGATATTTATAGGATTGGTTTGCATCATCGTGGTGGGCTTGATCGGATATGGCCTCAGTATGTACGATATCGGTTTGTTGGTCCCTACAATAAGGTTACAA
>CP070739.1:1875111-1886231 GCA_020347705.1 Methanomassiliicoccales archaeon
ACCTTCAGGATATATAAATCCTCGCCAAATCCTTATATAATAGAAGAAGTCAAAGCGGCTGAGCCCACTTATCTTCTATAAGTAATTTTCGTGGGCTCAGTCCGGGCTCTCACAAAATGTTGAGATACTGGCCATAGTGAGAGCCCTAGCGCCCAGGTTATGTTGTTATATGCTTTCGTCTTAAGCTTGAGCGTCTCCCTGAGCCCATTCTTAAGCGCAAACCTTCCAGAAGCCCTTGATATTAAGCCTTGGCTCAATATGGCCCGGACGTATTTCTAGTGATATTTATAACAGAATATTTTTATATGCCAATCCTGTTTTTTAACTCCAAGGAGTAGTCACATGGGGATTCTCGGAGACGCTATAGAGCTGGGAAAAGACACCATTAAATTAGGTATCAGGGTAGGGGAGAAGGGTGTTGATGCGACAAAAGAAGCTTTAAGGGCTAAGGGCTGCTCGGAATGCAGGGAGTATACCCCAAAAGATAATCAGAAAGGGAACTACGCCATTGCTGGTGAGCCAATAGCAATTGCTGATGTATCTACCCGCCCCCAGAGAGCCTTTGCCCCGCGGACAGTATCCGAAACTCCTCCTCCAACAAGCCAGGATGATGGCCCAAGTTGAAAAATAACAGCAGGTAATATAATGGTAAAGTTATCGCCAAGAAGGAATTATAGGTTTTTCTCTTTGATCGCAATCGGTTGGATTTATTTCGTCCTGCTCTCAGCGTTCATCTCAAGCGCTGAGGTAACTTACGAGCTGGATTATCAGGATCCTGCAGGTGACGTGCTCGATTTCAACGAGACCTGGCACCAACTCGGTACTGTGGACAGCCATCCAGAAATTGATATAAAATGGTTAAGGTCCTACAACGACACCCAGGGAAACGTAGTACTAAGATTGGAGGTCAGGAAAAACCAATTTCTTGACATATCGAATAAGACGAAGTATGTCTTCAGAATTTTCACGGCAGCAGACAACTTGACTGGCTACAATGTTACCTTTCAAAACGGCACCACCGCGATTACGAACTTCAATGGTACTATCGAAGACGACCTCACATCTGAGACGTCAATAATAGATGATAATGGTGAAGTTTTACTTGTGAATATTTCCAAAAACAACTATCTGAGCAATATACCCAATTTAAATATTGATGCATTCACATGGAAAGAACATGAAGGCCATACTTACATAGATTATATAAGCGAGGTTCCAGGGCATCCTGGTGAGGTATCACCAGAATTGGTGGATGATAGTACTAATGACGGTGATGATGACAGTCAGGGGCTTTTCGGGATGCTGTGTACTTTCCCGTTTATCCTCATTTGGATAATTTTGGTCGTAATCATCCTGATAATTATCGTTGTCTTATTGAAATGGTAAGGGTTATTGAATGTTATGACTAAGTGGGTTTGGCGGGATTTGACTTAGCCCGTTGTTTTTCATGAGAATGAGCTCGAATAGATACAGTTGGGCCAGTTGCCCATAGGAACTATTTAAAACCTCGCTAAACCAATATATAGTAAAAGAAGTCCAAGCGGCTGAGCCAAAAATTAAAAGGTATATTTAAAGGCCTTTTCCGGAGCCCGTTCGCTCTTAAGATTAAAAGTATCCCTAATGTTTGATTTGCAGAATTTAGCTCATTTCCTTTTTTTCTCTTTCAACCACACCTGCAATCCAAACTCGTTCGCAAGCCATACGTCACCGACCTTATGGAATATCCGTTTTATAGGTTTGGGTCCGTAAAGCGTCACCTCAACCGATTCCATCTTCCAAGCATCATCGTCTGAACCGCCCCTATGGCTGTGTTTCCGAAGATACACATATTCAATCTTGTCCATTTCGATATTACGATATTTCGGGTCGTTCCACTTATGTGCCTGGAACGGGTTCTTAGCATTTTTTAATGCGACACCTTCCCATATATCTCCGAACCAGTACTTGATATCGGACCCCTCCTTGAAGTCATCGAAACCTGGGACATCAAGTGGAAACTCGCCCCCTCCGCCAGATCCCATTACTCCGATATATATATGGTCATCGGTGCCGGCACTGGGCTCGGCTTTTGTCTTCAATCTTACCAACATTCCCTTAAGAGCTGTCATTTAATTGCCTCCTTTTTTATGATACAGAGGATATTTGTTTTGAAGAAAGGGTCTCCACCAGCAATAAAAGACCTTGCTTCCCCCTTTACGATTTGTAGATTGGATTCCTTTAATGGAATATGGATATAAATAGTTAACCATTTTTAAAATTTTTACCACACCCAAATATATCCCCATAATCTCTCGTTCAGCTTATGTCCTTGCCCTTTTCATCAACATCTTTGAGGATCTTGACATCAAGAGCTGATAGATCCTCGAGGGAGTCGATGTCCTTTCCTGTGACCTTATACGGTATTTCCAAAGACTGCTTCTTCGAATCAGGGCCTGATTGTGTGGTCTTGTACCATAGAACAAGGTTGTCCACTATAAAATCATCGTACCTCTCATCAGAGTATCCGATATGGATGTTGTTCTCACCAGGTTTAAGCCAACCTTTTGGCACAATGGCGATGTCCATCATCCATTCATCCTTATTCGCAGGATGGGCTTCTAGGATGTCGGGAAGTGGTTTGTGATTGAGAAAGAACATCTTATTGTTCAGCTGGTTATCTTTGGTTCTACAATGGATTACCGCGAGTTCCTCTGGGTCCAAATTATTAGGAAGATTGAACTTGGCATAAAAAAGAGGCCCGACGAATATTCCTGCCTCTCCAATGGATGTGGGTTGATCACCTAAATGCCTAATCTCAGCTATTATGACCTTAAATTGAGCGTCACCGGGAATAAAATCACCTCCTCCAGTCGGGGATAGTAATGGATTGTATATATAAATAATTTCTTACCTATAACGCCTGGCCCTCTGTCCAGCGGAGATTTAATAGGGAGTTGGTAGATCATACGAAGAAAAGAGGGTAAGATACGTAATCTGCGTCACCTATTCAAGCGATCCTTTCAATCAAACTGGTATAGGCTTTAAATTCTCGGTCTAGGCGGGCAGGGTCAACTCGACTTTGGGCGGCTTTAATCAAATTATTCATAATCCAATTTAGCCGCTCGACGGTAGGATCCTTAAAATTTCTTGCCGCCATTATATACTGCTCATTTATAATGGCCATGGCATATTTTGGGTCTTCAAGAAGGTCACAATACCTTGCCATAATTATGTCTTCCACTTCGAATACCGACAGTGCCCTTCCTGGCTCCAGCTCGGGTTCTATATCCTCTTGTAATGTTTGGGATTTCTCAAGCTGTGATAATATATTCTTTCCTTTCCAAGGCTCGATCATCAAGGTTCCCAGAATCTGGAAGGCCTCATTTACATTCTCCCCTGTTTTGGCACTGGTAAAAAGATATGGAAATCCATAATCTTTGATGATTTCCTCGATTTCTGGTTTTCCGAATTCAGGCTTTAAATCGTTCTTATTGGCAAGTATAATTATGGGAATCTCCCCGGCCGTTTTAAACAATGACAAAATCCAGGCCTCGATGGTACGCAGAGTTCCCTTCCTCGTGATATCGGTTACGATAAAAGCACCTTTTGCTCCTTGATAGACATGCGTTTGAAGCTTAGCAAAGCTTCGCAGGCCAATGATATCCCAGATCTGAAGTTTTAACAAGACTTCCTCTTTCTCAGTTTTTATTGTTAGCTCCTTTGCCGAGGTTTTGGTGCCTATGGTGGCAATATATGTATCACTGAACCTGTCAAAGACGAATCTTCTGATTAGACTGGTTTTACCTACCGCTGCTTCCCCAATTAAACAGACTTTCTTCATCATGACCCTTTTTTCACTCAATTCTGATCCTCCAAATGGATTGTGAATAGATTCATCCAGCAAATCTCATTTTTCCATTACTTTAAATTTATTCTTATTACTCGATCATTTTGATCAAATTGGTATAAACCTTCCTTTCCTTTTCTAACCGAGGAGCTTCAATGGAGGTAGAAGCAGCATCTATGAGATAACCCACGGCCTTTCTTAGGCCCACAACGTTGGGATACATGAAATTAAATTCAGCTCTTTTAAATTGATTTCTTATGATGGCCATGGCAAAGTCCGTATCTTCCAGAAGATCGCAATATCTTGCCATTATTATATCCTCGACTTCAAATATGGAAAGCTTTCTATCAAGAGCTAACTCAGGTTCGATTCCCTGTTCTGGCGATACGCTTTTTTCGAGTTTGGGTAAGACCTTGGTAAAGGGTTTCCAGGATTTGACTATCATTCTCCCCAGTTTATTGAACGATTTACTGACATTCTCCCCTGTTTTGGCACTTGTAAGGTAACATGGAAATCCGTAATCTGTGACTATATTTACGAGCTCGCTCTTTTGGAACTCAGGATTCAAATCTATTTTATTCCCGATGATAACCACCGGGATTTCTCCTGCCACCTTATACAAGGCCAAAAGCCAACTGTCCAATGTACGTAAAGTTCCTTTTCTAGTGATATCCATCACTATAAATGCACCGTGTGCTCCTTTGTATGCGTTCTTTTGGATCTTTGAAAAACTTCTTAGGCCCAGGATATCCCATATTTGAAGCTTTAGATATGTCACCTCATCGCCTAATTCGACTTGTAACTCTTTTGCAGAGGTTTTTGTACCAATAGTCGAAAAATATCGGTCATCGAATTTATCAAGGACAAACCTTCTGATAAGGCTGGTTTTTCCCACTGCGGCCTCGCCTATTACGCATATCTTTTTTATCATTTCCTTGACTTCGGACATTTTGTTACCTGCCAAGCAGCTCTTTCAACATCCATATTTTCTATTTTATTTATTGCCATTTGATTTTTTTACCCACGATCGATGTCTTTAATCCATTTCAGCCTTTTAATGCGATTCGCCTCGACGATCTCCCATTCTTTGAAGCCTTTTTCGACAGTTGCCAGCCTCTCGATCACCAACCTCAAGGCGTCTTTAGAGGGATTTTTTAAATCTAACTTCGCAAGCTTGAATTGCTTTCTCACAACAGGCATTGCATCCTCATGCTTACCGTATTCCATGCAAAAGTCATCAATAATCCAATCGATTACCTCAACCATACCGATATTACTATCCGCAACTATCTTGGTTTCTTGTGGTTTAGGCTGTGGTATACCTTTTAGCTCGATCATACTTTTCCCTAGAGTATAGAACGCTTTTTTTACATTATCACCGTTTTTCGCACTTGTAAAATAGAACGGCACCTTATATTTGGATGCGAATTCAGTGAGTTCCTCCTCATTAAATTTCGCATTATCCATGAGATCGTATTTATTAACAAGGATAACAAACGGCACAGAACCAGCTATTTTTTGCACCTCTGGAACCCAATAGGTCCTTAAACTCCGTAAGGTATCCATTCTTGTGATATCCGCCACTAAAAACACACCATGTGTCCCCCGAAAACTGGATTGATGCAGTTTTGTAAAACCCCTCTGTCCCAGTATATCCCAGATCTGAAGCTTCACGATAAACACTTGCTCTTTCATGTTAATTTGTATTTCTTTTGCCGTGATTTTTGAACCCACAGTAAGTATATATTTATCGTCGAACTTGTCTACAACAAACCTTCTAATCAGGCTCGTTTTTCCTACCGCTCCATCGCCCAGAAGAATTATCTTTTTCTGGACCTCTTTTAGACTGGACATAGATAAACCGCCAATACATCACTTATGCTGATCATAAATGTATGAATTGCGTTTGTAATCTCACTCAAAAGTAACATTTCTTTATCTCATTTTTATACTTAACTGCATAATTATTACAAATCGATTTTAATCCCAATAATTACCCGGTTCTTTCCCTTATCATCAAACCCCTATACTTTCCCTGCTTTTTCAACGCTTTCTGTTGCTGACAAGTTCTGATTATTTGTCGTACAAGCATTTTGGGCCCAAATCTTGAATCGGAGCTATTTTAAAGTTTCTTAGGGAGTTTCTCCTTCCAGCTAGGCTTCAAACTTTACCTTACACTTTGGACAGGATTTGGCAGTCGCCTCTACATTATCTCCACACATAGGACATTCATAGGATACGATCTTATCGTCATCACCTGATGAACCACCACATACGGAACACTGGGCTTCATCTTTACCTACTGTCGTTCCACAAACAGGGCACTTCTTTCCCTTATGTGAAAAACCCGAGGGGGAATACCTTATAACCGCAAATTCTACGCCGCATCTTGGGCATTGAGAATATTCCCGATCTATCTCTTTACCACACACCGGACACTCCGGACCCTCAAATTTCTTGAGCCTTGGTTCTTCCGGTCGGGGCTCCTTTATACCTTCCGAATACTCGTGCGATTCATCGGATGCATTATCTACAATTACTTCTTCTTGCTCTTCCTCATCCATCAAAACATCTTCAGATTCCACCGTTTGAACCTTTATTTGGGTTTGTGCAGGTAAAACCGTGGGCCCTACATCTTTTCCCGCTCTCTCGGGAATCAAGCTCATTGTCATGACTCTTAGACCCTTTAATCGAGATATATCGCCATCCCAGTCTTCAAGTACCGCTCCGTATTTATCATCGATTTCCAACATGAGCTTCCGTACCCGGGAACGAAGCTTACGAGCATAACCCTCGAATATCACCGCCAAATAGAGATTTGGTGCCCTCTCAATAAGGATCTTATGTTCGCCAAATTTCATCTCGTCAAGTTCCCAATCATCATTGGATTTATTGTCCGAGAAGATGTCGTTGATAAAGTTTTGGACCGCCGTAAACATCCCGCTTACCACCATTTCCTCCAAATCTGATATCTCCTCCCTGGAAACATGAGAAATTGGCAGGCCAATCTCATGGATTAAAAAGACCTCGTAAACCACATATTTGCTTTTTCTCCTGTAAATACTAAAAGCACCGCCAATTGCGATAATGAGAATGGTGAATACCCAGTGCCAAGGAATCAGATCCCAGATGCTCGGTGCGATGTATTTGTCTCTTTCGATATTCACTATGAAACTCCTAGAGGTCTCTAGCTCACCATCACTAACGGTGATGGTCACCATATCCTCATGAATGCCTTCCTCATACCTGAATATCAGTATGGTACCAACTAAAGTTACATATCCAGAACCGGCTTCGCTCTCTACGGTGATGATAAGATTGGATAAATCGGTATCAATATCATCGATAAACTGGGAAAGGTCCAATATCCACTGATCTCCTTCTTTCATCTCCTGCCTTGATATATTACTGATGGTTGGTGCATCATTTACAGGCACCACAACTACAAGGATCTTATCCTCGGTCAAAGCTCCATATGGGTCCGTGGCTCTGAATGTGACCATCTCGGATCCATACCAGTTCTCAGGAGCAGAGAAGTCCACTGTTAAATCCTCATTGATGGTAATGTCAATGAATTTATTGCCATAGGTATAAAACAAAACATCGTCATCCACATCATAGAAATAATCGCCTAATGTAAATGTGTTTTCTAATACTGTATCCTCGTCAAAGAACACATCAGGGAGAGGGGATAATAACTCCGGTGGGAAATCGTTTGAGACGGTGATGTTGATCTGGTAAGAAGCGGAACTCAAACCATCAGAAACGTATACGATAATAGGAATGGTTAAGCCGTTCATTGATTCAGGATAGTTCACTAAAATGCCAACGTTGTTGGATTCTTGGATTCTGATATAGTCAGTTGACTCCGAAGTCCATAATACCAGCTCGGAGAATGAATTATCTGGATCATATATGTAAGGTGAAAAATCGAAGGCATAAGAATAGTCATAATGGACCACGAGGTCAGGGGCACCGGATATTTCCGGCCCATCATTTACAGGTATTACGGTTACAATTATCGTGTCCTCAGCTATCGCACCTATAGGATCCAATGCCCTGAAGGTCACAAATTCGCTTCCTGTCCATTGCCCCACAGCGGTGATATCTACAGTGTTATCCTCGTTGATATGAACCTTTATATGGAAGTGACCTGAAGTGAAGAACAGGCTGTCGTTATCTCTATCCATGAAATATTCATCCAAATCAAAGACATTATAGCGTGTAGTATTTTCCTCGAGTATGATATCCGGTAACTTCTTTACAAGTTTGGGAACCCAGTTCGAGGTTATATTGACAGCGATAATCGTTTGAGTGCTGTTCGTTCCATCAGACAAGGTCATAGTGATGAATATCCTATCACCCAACCTATGTTTGGGGTAATGATAAGTGACTTCCAGGCCATTTACCTCAGCGTATCCATCGCCCGAATCAACAGTGGGCTCTGAGGTCGTGAGAAACAGACCCTCTATCGGTGTTTCGATGTCATGAACATAAAATGTATAATCCCAGGGACTTGGATCGTCATCGCTTGCGACTGGATCATCGTAATGCACATCTAGATTGGGGGGAAGAGGATTAAAGAAGGGATGATCGTTCACAGGTGTTATGTTTACCCACATCTCCTGAGAAACCCTATCACCGCTGCTATCGACAAGCCATATTGTTACTCTATCGGAACCATATGCGTTCTCCTGGGGTATAAAAGTGAATATATCGTCGCTGCTATTCATACCGGTGACCGAATAAAGTGTGTTATCCACCCCTGTTAAATACCATTCTAGATTTAGGCCGGAATCCTCCAAATCATCCTCATATGGAGTGAGATCCAGTGCCCAGGGTAGGCTGTCCTCTGGTTTAATTTGATCAGGAACATTCCCAATGATCGAAGGTGGGTTGTTGGTGGTATTTTGGACGGTTAATAATCCGGTAATCTCGTTCACCACGTAATTCGAGGAGCCTTCATACTTAGCCCAAATGCCGTAATTCTCAGGATTTAAATCGATATAATAACTTATCGATGCTACACCCTCTGCCGAGGTTGGGCTCATAACGATGAATTCTCCACCTTCGTAAATACCATTCCGGTTGCGATCCATATAAAAAGCGACATTTTCGTCCTCAATGGGATCACCTTTATCATCTAAGAGCGTTGCACTCAAAGACACGGTCACACCCACCTCTGCGACTATGATAGTCGCCGTGAGTGTAGCGGATTCTGGATAGATGGTCAAGAGCGCTTCATCGAAACCGACCACATACGATACCGAGCCCACATAATTAGCTTTAAAATTGTATGTATTGGGAGTAAGAAAAGCCGGGTATATCACGGAAGCTCGTCCATCCAATTGGGATGTACCTTCACCGATAAGCTCCTCTTCCTCATAGATCCCGTTTTTGTTTATGTCGATGTAAAATGATACATTTTCTCCCACTATGGGATCACTTATGTCATCTAACAGTATTGCCACAAGAACTAAGTCATTACTGTATTCCCCTGTGGAATCGATTGCATCCAAACTGCCCGCTATCGGGTCCACATAAGGGCCTGATATTTCTTCGGAATCTTGTGCCCACTGCCCGAGGGTATCGTTTGTCGCAAAATGGAAGGAATACGAGCCAACATCAAAGTCTGATATATTGCAGTAATATAATTTACCGTCCGTATAATCGGTATCCTGCGAATCTACCTCGTTTAGAGTTACAATCCCTAAATTCGTTATGTTCACCGTGATGATATCCGGGGCGTGGTTATCCAAGTCGGTATAAATTACGGTGAAGTTGAACCAGGAATCAAAATATCCACTCCCTGGACTGACCTGGCCCGAGGATAATGTGGGATTTCTATTTATTATATCGAAAGATAAAATCCCGCTTTCAGTCCAGTTTCCTACGGTATCGTTTGCAGCGAAATGAAAGAGATATTGTCCTACGATGAATCCAGAGACATTAAGATAATAATCCTTTCCATCCGTACTATCCGTATCCAATGAATCCAATTCCAGTAAGTCGAATACACCTACACCCGAGATATTGACTGTAATGACATCCGGAGCGTGGTTGTCGAGATCCGAATAAGTAACAGTGAAATTGAACATTGTGTCTATATTCCCATCAGCTGGGCTCACTTGTTCCATAGACAGTACCGGAATCCTGTTTACGACATCGAATTGTAAAATTCCACTTAAAGACCAGTTGCCTATGGTGTCATTTGCTGCAAAATTGAAGGAATAGGTACCCAGCGAAAATCCTGACATGTTGTAATAATATTCCTTGCCGTCTGTGAAATCGACATCCAAAGGATCGGCTTCTATTAGACTATAAACCCCGAGGCCTGAAATATTAACGGTCCTAACATCGGGAGCATGGTTATCCAAATCTGTATAAGTTACAGTGAAATTGAACCAGGTGTCAATGTATCCTAAGCTAGGACTGACCTTGTCGTTTGATAGTATTGGGTCTCTATTTACCACTACGAACTGTAAGGTACCGCTTTCCGTCCAATCCCCTATAGAATCGTTGGCCGCGAAATAAAAGGAAAAAGAACCTGGTGCAAAACCAGATAGCTCTAAATAATATTCCTTGCCATCCGTGTAATCGGTATCCAAAGGATCGACTTCCAATAGGCCATATACACCTATCCCAGTTATATTTACTAAAGCGACATTTGGTATATGGTTATCCGAATCGGTGTAAATGACAGTAAAATTGTACACAGAATCGGTATACCCCAAATCCGGATTTACCTGCTCTAAAGAAAATATCGGGGCCCGGTTCACCACAGAAAATTGTAGTAGTCCACTCTCCGTCCAAACTCCTATGGAATCGTTGGCCGCGAAATAAAAATCGTAGGAACCTATAGCAAATCCTGACATGTTGTAATAATACCCTTTACCATCGATGTAATCTGAATCTAAAGGATCGACTTCCAATATACCATAAACCCCGACCCCTGTTATATTGACGGTTATGATGCCAGGGGCATGGTTATCGGGGTCTGTATAAGAAACCGTAAAGTTGAACCATGTGTCCTCAAATCCTGTGGTTGGATCCACCTGCCCTGTAAAAAGAACAGGATCTCTATTGACCACCTCGAACTGTAAAACTCCACTTTCATCCCAATCTCCAATACTGTCATTTGCCGCGAAATAAAAGGAATGAATACCAACAGAAAATCCCGAAATATTAAGATAATATTCCTTGCCGTCCGAATGGTCCATATCCAAGGGATCGACTACCAATAAATCGAAAATACCTAATCCTGTAATATTCAAAGTGATGACATCCGGAGCAT
>CP070739.1:1886331-1890007 GCA_020347705.1 Methanomassiliicoccales archaeon
TCCTTCTCCTCTGGTCCAACATAGACGTAGAAGCCCACATCATAGAACCTGTTTGTCTCCACACCCCCGCTTATAACATTGTCGTCGCCCAAACGGTTCCTTATTATCTGCAGGAGAAGTATGAAGTTCTCTATTGGTAGGTACAGTGGAACATAGGGTGGCCTGTCAGATATCGTCTGCGTTATAGCATCATGGTATGTCTTTCTGATGGCCTCGGATTCGTTTTTTCCCTTCTTATTCCTCACGTAACCGAGAGCCTTTCTGAATGCATAATTATGCACTGACGGATTCGGCATACAGATAATGTATAGCCGAGAATGTTTATATCTTTTTTCTAACAGAAAAAGGATTTTTAAAAAAATGATTACTGATCCTTCCTTATAATTTCCTTTACATACATAAGCGGGTAATCCATCTCCGGTATATGCCTCATCTCGCAGATGACTGTCACATCCTCGTACTGAACGGTGAGGGCCACATCGAGCATATCGCCTGTCAAAGTGAGGTAATCGTAATCAGTGCTCTTCTCCCGAAGCCTCCTTCGGTCTATTTTGACTGCGGCATCCACCACGAAGGGCTGGACCTTGGCCCCCTCTGCAATGGACTTCTCCAAAACCTCCACGTTGTCCTTGCTTATGGGCGCCCCGACGAACTGATGGTAGACAGTGCCCAGTTTGATGCCTGCTTCGAAGACGGCCCGCTCGGAATTTGTGCAGTTGAAGTACTTGTCTGCAATATCCATGGTCACTCACCTTTCCACCATTTTTCGTAGTATGGCCCTATGACTACATAAACGCTTGCCATGGCCAGAGAGAATGCCAGGGCATATACCGAGAAGTCCGATGGATAGAACAGCGCCATAATTCCGATTACTATGACCAATGCCGCCACCCATCCCAGAATGCCCCTCAGCTTGGGATAATCGATTCTGCTTATCATCAGAAAGGATATCAATATGGAAAGACCCAGCACAACGAACTGATTACCCACAACCGCCAGTAGCGTGACTATGAAAAGGGCAGCAGCCGGTGTGGGCAGGCCCATATAGGCTTTTGTCTTGTATCCCTTCTCCACGAAGCGTGCAAGCCTCAGTATCCCGAAAAGCACGACGAGCATGCTTGCGGTGACTGTCAGGGCATTGTCCAGGCTCTGGAAGCTCGTTCCCTTGTCCAGGTCATAGTAAACACCGTACAGCAGAATGGAGGGGGCAAAGCAGAACGATACCATGTCAGCGATTGAATCGAGATACACGCCGTGTCCCGCCTCCCTTCTAAAGAACCTGGCCAAGATTCCGTCAAACCCGTCAGCAATGATTGCAACCAGGATGAGCAGCATGCCGAGCCTGAAATTGCCGTCTATGATGTACATTATCGCCAGAAGGCCGAGAAAACCGTTGGCCAGTGTGACAAAGTCTGCGGTAATGGAGGGATCATTCTTCATTTCCAACCTCCGTTGCAAGGGAGCTTGCCCCGGCCTTCACCCTGGAGCCCTTCTCAACAAGAACCTCGTACCCTCTATTTGGCAATACCAAATCGACCCGTGAACCGAACCTGATGATTCCCATGCGCTGACCTTTCGATAGGTTCTCCCCTTCCCTTGTGTATGAAACGATTCTTCTGGCAAAGGCCCCTGCGATCTGTGTTACCATAACCTGACCCATATCGGTTTCAAGGGTGGTTTCGAGCCTCTCGTTTGCCTCGGAGTCCTTGCTTTTCGCCAGTTTGTGCTGGCCCGGGATATGCGTTATGTTCACCACCTTTCCCCCCAGTGGAGCCCTGTTCACATGAACATCTGCAAGGCCCATGACTGTTATGATTTTTATTGTTTCTTCTCCGCGGAAAATTCCAGTAACAACACCATCGGCAGGTGCCACTATACCGGATGAAATCTCCCTTTCAGGGTCCCTGAAGAATATGATGAACAGAATTCCTATACCAAGAAAAACAAATGAGAGATACCACAACCTGAGAAGGAAAATAATCTGGGCTAAAACGAGGGGAATGGCAATCAGTGGTATTGATCCCTTGGCTAGCATAGGATACCGCATTCACGTATGCAATAAAATGCTTTTGTTTTTAATCAGATTTTTTCACCACATATTGGACATGCTTTCCAAGTAGTATCAATTTCTGAATTACAATGCTTGCACCTTAGCACCTTCTCCTCATCAGGTGTTTTCCTTGATTTAATGTAATATCTGGTCTCTCTTCCGTCCTTTTGTGAGAAGATAATATCCTCTTCTAATAAAAAACGAATATTATAATTTACTGTCGGCTGTTTTATCCTGCTTAATAGAACCAGCTCTTTCTGGGATATACCTGGCTTCTCTCTTATCATTTGAAGCAGCTTTCTCTGCTTTCTATTCAATTTATGTTGATTAGCCTCGATTTTCTCAATCTCTGGTTTATCCATACCAGCCGGATAAAACCGCTTGTAAATGCCGTCTCTATTGGATTTAATGAAATTCTCCCGCTCAAGAACATGTAGATGATAGGCCAAGGTGCCGTTCTTCAAGTTGAGTTTTTTCTTGATGACAGTATAATGATCACCCGGATTTGCGATTATATAGCCGTGAATCTTTCCACGGGTGTATTGATCAAGAATTTCGCCTTTTTTAAGGCGAGTGTAAAGGGGAAGGATGAAGAGCAGAAACCTATATTTACCATACTCTGTGGATACGAATACCGTCGGAACCAATACAAACCCAATGATAATTATGAGCGCATGTGTCATGTACCCTTGTGCCTCTGTGGCTGTCTGGATCGAAGAGGTTGGGTAGCGGCCGCGAATTTCACGATCCGGAAGTATAAATCTATCCCCTGTGTGTTCGAGAAATATTTCATTCTCATCAAAGCTCGTGTTTGATACATAAACCACACTTATCCCAGTTATGTAGAAGTCATAATTTATTGAATTAACCATCGAATCATCAATTGTTAGTTGCGAGTGATATACAAAAACAGCGGTAATTGAATTTGATATCGTGATATTCATGAGCTCGGGATGTTTTTCGCTTACATCCCAATCTCCTATAATGCAAATTCCGTAAGTGGCATTCACGATCGCAACGTTTGAGATTTTAGGTGAAGAACCTTCAATTATATATAGCCCATATTCGCAATTTTCTATATCGTTAATTTCATAACCTATTATCTCCTGTGAAAAGTAACCATCAAATGATATCCCATATTTACTACCGGAAATATGATTGCTGGAGAGTGTGGAATTATAAGTATTCAATTCTGAATATGACCCGTCCATAAATATCCCATTACCTGTATTGTTTGCGATTATGTTATCGATTATCGTGAAATTTGCATCACTATGAAAATGGATTCCAGACCGCTTGTTGCCTGTTATCATATTTCCATTTATGGTTATTGTCCCTCCACCTCTACTCTCAATACCATAGAATAAGTTGTTTGATATTATATTGGAATAGATGGACATGATGCCTACCTGGTCTCCAATAAAAATTCCTGATTCACTATTTGATATAATATTACCCCCAATTCTTGCAGTACCCTTCCATATGTTTAAAGCTTCACCACAATTCAATATGGTATTATTCAATATAACTAGTTCAGACCCAAAATCGAATCTTGTACCAGGGGCATATATTCCGGAATTAATCATATTTATTATAGTATTGTTTTCTAATAAAACTCGACATCCA
>CP070739.1:1890107-1893586 GCA_020347705.1 Methanomassiliicoccales archaeon
CAACAACTTTTGTCTTTTGGTTAGTTTCATCACCTCAGTTTCCCTTGACCCACAATTCATTAATATCCGGGTTAGATCTCCTATTCAGCAATAAACATGCCAAGGTCGAAATTAACGGGTACCTGAGAACCCTCTGCTTCCGCCGGCCAAGATCGTTCAACAGGGTTTTAGAAAGCTGGTCCTTTGGCTCAGGTCGGCTCGCTAAGCGCGGAGCGCAAAGCGTTTGGTAAACAGTGAACGGTGAACGGTAAACCGACTATGCGTTAGCTCTGCCTCATGGATGTGGGATATGGGATGTGAGATATGAGATATTTCACCATCTCGTAATACCCGCCTTGAATCCCACATCGCACTTCTCACATCTCACACCGATTGTTCTGAAGCAGGGTCCTTTCTCGCCCAGCGGGATCTTGGTCCAGGGCACAAGGCGTAAGGCATAAGGCATAAGGAGAGGATAGCTTTTTTTATTGTTTTGCCCTGCGCCCTGTACCTTAAGCCGTCCCCTTGGGGGCAGGTGAAAGCCACGTTCTTTCCCGCGCAGTGGGATCTACAATGGGCCTGGATTCTTTGCTCTGCTGTCTATTTACTTGACATGTCCAATTCATTGTGATTTAAGTCCCATCAGGTGGTTACAGGATGTAGGAGGCTGATTATAATTCATCACAACATGTGGAAAATGTGACAAGGCTTTTCGGCCCATCAACATTTGGGCCAGTCATTGTGCAAAAAACCACCAACTCGCCTTGGTTACAACATGTTACTTCTCAGCCTTAGGGATAGCACTCGGCTGCAACGGCATCGAAAGTGGACTGCCACACCAAAGTCCGCATATGTTGACGCCGTTCTATCGACTCATGAATTAGAAAGCTTTTCCTCTGCCAGCCGAAACCCTCTAGAATTTATTTCCTGCCAGCGAATTCCCGCAGACAGACTCAGACAAGGAAGAAGGATATCAACCGAGGAAGTTTCACTTCGAGCGGTTGAAGTCCTCAGACGTAGAGTGATTTGTAAATTTATGAGGTTGATCAATTTGGGCACAGGATCAACCAGGTGGAGAAACCCATTTTCTTTACCCTGCCCTTACTCAGAAAGGAGGGGGTACAATGAGAAAAATAGCTCTCGTCAATCAAAAAGGTGGCTGCGGCAAGACGACAACGGCGATAAATTTGGCATCCTTCTTGGCAGATGAAGGTAAAAAGGTCCTGTTGATTGATCTGGACCCGCAAGGGCATGCAGGACTTGGACTCGGGGCAAAGGGGGACGAAGCGGAAAAGACTATCTATGAGGTTTTGTTAGGCGAATTACCCATAAGCGAAGCCATCCTGACATTGGAAGACACTCTTGACATTATCTTGAGCGATGTTGTCTTGAGTGCCTTTGAGCAAGTGATGGCCGGTGCCCGAGGGAGGGAATACAAGCTCACGCAGAGCCTGGTGGATATTGAAAACAATTACGACTATCTTATCATCGACAGTCCTCCTAGCGTAGGCCTTTTAACGTTTAATGGGCTAGTCGCAGCTGAGGAGGCAATCATTCCTGTTGACGCCAGTTCCTTTTCTCTCCACGGTCTGGGGAATCTTTTGGACACAATCCAGATAATTGAAGAGAAGGTCAATCACCAGCTCTCTATTAAGATTCTGGCCACAAACATCGACCGTAGGACCAATTTCTGCAAAGGTTTCGTGGAGACATTTAAGGCCAGATTTCCCAACAACTGCTTCAAGACTATCATCAAAACCAGTACCAAACTGAGAGAAGCCGCAAGCCACGGAAAGGCCATCGCAGATTATGACAAGCAATGCCCCAGCTTCCACGATTATCAAAATTTGGCCAAAGAGATCCTCAATGAAGAAGTTGAGATGCGGGCCAAAGGTTTTACTCTTGGATCGATATTGGAAGTTGAAGGACTGCTGAAGCCGCCTGAAAGGGAAATTATGTTCAACCTGGAAGCGCCTGATAGTGCGATAGTGGAGATCGCTGGAGATTTTAATGAATGGGTACCGGAATCCCTTCATCTCAAGGAGTCGGAGGGTAGAACATTGTGGCACAAAACCATTTCTCTCAGGCCGGGAAACTATGAATATAAATATTTAATTGATGGCCGTTGGTCATCTGATCCGGCCAACGACAAAACAGTTGAAGATCCTTACGGAGGCGTAAATTCCATTATCTACGTGTGATCTTCATCCTGCGCTCTACGAAATATAGTCGACGCAGGCGAGACAATTGGGAAATGGGTCTTATCTTTCCTTGTGCGGCCAGAGTTTTCTGGATCGAATAAGAAAACAGATGGTTTTGCACAAGTCAATCCAATATTGCGTTAGTCAACGCATCCAATTCTATTTTCATATGTAGAGTTAATCTGCTTGTTAGTCACTACATACTGAAAATAAGGACAGCTAAAATATGGAACCAACAGTATCCACGGAACAGGTGGAATCCATCATACGCAATCTGCATCATGATCCATTCAAAATTTTGGGTCCGCATGAGATTGAAGTCAATGGCCGCAAGAATTGGGTGGTACGCGCATTTGTGCCAGACTCTACTGAAGTATATCTAGTCAATCCCAAGACCGGCAAAGAATATCGTATGCGATCTACACATAACGAGCATTTTTTCGAAGTGGCTTTGCCTGGGCATAATGAAATCTTTATGTATCAGTATCGAATCGTGGCGATGAATGGTCATGAGCGCTTTGTGTACGACCCTTATTTCTTCTTGCCACAGATGGGTGAATTGGATCTGTATCTTTTTGGACAGGGCGATCATCATAAGATTCACGAAAAGCTTGGCGCGCACCCGAGGGAGATCAACGGCGTAAAAGGTGTATATTTCGCAGTATGGGCGCCCAACGCGCGCAATGTGAGTGTAATTGGTGACTTTAATGTCTGGCATGGCGGCAAACACCAAATGCGAGTCCTGGGTTCCTCCGGGATTTGGGAGCTTTTTGTGCCCGATATCGGCCCGGGAGAGGTTTATAAGTACGAGGTTAAGGATCAATCTGGAAATATATTTGTAAAGTCGGATCCATTTGGTTTCCAGTTCGAGTTTCGCCCAGCCACGGGCTCAATTGTGGTTGATATAAACAGCTACGAATGGGGTGACCAGGAATGGATGGATAGACGTCGGAGAACAGATCCTCTGGGACATCCAATCTCAGTCTATGAAGTCCATCTCGGTTCGTGGATGCGGGTCAGAGAAGATGGCAATCGCTTCCTTACCTACCGCGAGTTGGCCCATCAACTGGTGGAATATGTAAAAAAGATCGGCTATACCCATATCCAGCTTCTACCGGTGGCAGAACACCCACTGGACGCGTCGTGGGGATATCAAGTTTTGGGTTACTTTGCACCCACGTCTCGTTTTGGAACACCGGAGGATTTTCAGTATTTTGTCGATTACTGCCACCAGCATGACATCGGTGTCATCATCGATTGGGTGCCGGCACATTTTCCGCGTGATGCCCACGGATTGGC
>CP070739.1:1893686-1899695 GCA_020347705.1 Methanomassiliicoccales archaeon
TAGCCCTGGAACTTGCCAAGACAAAATCAGAGAGGCACAAAAAGGTGGAGGAGTTCTTTTTAGTAAATGATTCGGCCACAATAGCAGTGGAGGTTCCAGTATACTTAACCGAAAGGGAGTCAGGATACAAAAAGCCCCTTACAGGGCACATAGATCTTATCCAGGTAAGAAGCAACCGAATACATATCATGGACTACAAACCAGATGAGAGCGGGAATGTAGTAAACCAGCTCACTCTCTACGCAAAATGCCTGAGAAAGCGAACTAAATTATCAAACATCACATGCGCGTATTTTGATGAGAATGGGTATTTTCAGTTCACTCCAATTTTATAACTTTTAAATAGGGCTAATCTTAAACCTGATAAAGAAATACAATATTTTTGAATGCTAGAATTTGCCAAACATAACGAAAAGGTGAATAGAAATATTTATATACATTGCCAAACATATATAAAAGGTGAAATAAATGAGTAAATATTTAAATCGATTTAACAGGAGATTAAGGAAGGAATGGAAGGGGAGTTTGGTTAAGGCAAGTGATATAAATGATAGGGAACCAAATGCAAAGGAATATTTAAACAACTTGGCCAGGGAGGGATTGATTGAGCGGGTGATCTGGGGATGGTACTGGGTTCCCGATGAGTTGGAGGACTTCTATGATTTCTTAAAAAAGGAAAGGCATTTTGCTGTGTTGTCCTCTCAATCCGCCGCATCATTCTGGAACCATGATTTTATTCACAGGGATATATTCAATGTAAAGGTAGTTGATAGATCGTTTGGAAAGGCGTTGAAGGCCTTTTCTGAAAAAAGAAACTGGATGGTTGAAATAGAATTTATTAAGAATTTTTCAGATGCGCGATATATTAAGCGAGGTGGATTATATGTCGAGACTTTTGAAGAAGCCATAATAAATTGCATCCAAAGATGGGCTTTCACAGATGCCTTCGCGGTTTTATTTGTAAATAGAACCAGGGTCCGGATGAAAGAATTAAATAAAAGAGCATACTGGATAAGATTGACCGGAACCGATTTTAGGGTAAGACAGGTGTTAGATTATGGGGCAAATAGATTAAATGAGTTATTAGAGGAACCTATCTTCAAAACGAGAACGATAGCCATAGAAGATGATTTCTTAAGAAATAATGTTGACGACGCTATAGAGAGGGTTGTTGAATTTGCCTAAACATATTGACATGATGAGATTACGGGAAGAGGAAGTTTTTTCCCTCCTTGAGTTAATTTCTCAGAATACTCAAGGCTTTTCTAATCCGAAATGTATCACGATCGGAGGCTATGCTATAAGAGCGTACATCCCATTCTCGCGATATACAAGAGACTGTGATTTTGTTTTGAAGAAGACAAAAAAATGGCAAATTGATGAAATAAATAGAATGCTTTTAGGGAGGATAAAGACAGAGATATTTGAAAAAAAAGAGAAATACGGTTTTTTAAAAATGATCAGTATAATTCAATCTGGAAAAACAAAGATCAAGGTCTCTTTGGATTTCATGGAAGGTCAGGTTAGAGGAAGAACCGGCAAACAGATCGTTTTGATAGATGAAAAATTCATAGATAATAGCACTTTAACTAAAATCCAAATAGCTGGTAAAGAAATCGATATTTACGTTCCTGATTATACCGATTACTTAATAATGAAGGTGGTATCCGGAAGGCCCAGTGATGTCAGAGACATAGCTGCATTGATTTGGAAAAACGATGTACCCAAGACTCTCGATATTCGACTAAAGGAGATCCTCCCCTTCCCAGATATTTTTTTCAAGAACATAAATGAAATAGTTGTGCCTGCCATCTCTGATAAAAGATTTGTAAATTCATGGAGGGGAACTTTTATAACAACTGAATTTACCGAAGAAAGCAAAATCGAGGTGTTAAAAAAGTTAACCGATATTGAAGTTTAAATTGACTCTGGACCAAAGTTTTAAGAATCAGGAAAGTAACAATTTTCACAAAAGGCTCCGCCCTCTTAATCCCGTTTTAAAATAAGTAATTACGAATTATTCTCACTCGTTCTACCGAAGGGCTCTGCCCCTCTAACCCTTGAAAAATCAGGAATTTTTCGAGAGTAATGGAAACCCCTTTCCATGTTTCGCCAACTTCCGCTCTACCCCGCATAATAAACCACCCCCACCTCGCGAATCCGGCAAAAATCCCCAGATTCCCAACGCACCCACCCACTCTGCGCGGTAAAAAACCCCCAATTTTTCGGGATTATTCAGGGCCAAGCCAGTGTACCAAACTCACCCTTTGTTCAATGATCCACCATATCACGAAAATGGCATGCCAAATCCGTGAGATACTGCATGAAATCTGATGTCTAAATGATACCGCGAATTACGCTCTTCGCTTATTTCGACGGGGACAAATATTTTCAGTTCACACCGAGTTTATAATTAAATCTTCACATTTAGAGACGAAAGCTTAAATAGGTTGTATAACATATGTGTTACATGGTGATATATATGGCGAGTTCGCAGCTGAATGTGAGAACATCTCCTGTCCTTATTGAGGAACTGGATTCTTTGGTTAACCGCGGTTTTTTTAGGAACAGAACCGAGGCTGTAAACGAGGGCATAAGGCTTTTGATCCGCAGATACAAGGCGATGAAGATCGCGGAGAAGATCGATAAAATTGCCATGGGAAAGAAAAACAAAAAAAGTCTCACAGAGGCCTTATTGGAGTTAAGAGACGAGGAAGACGCATGAGCGAATATCTTGACACAAGCGTTGTGGTGAAATGGTTCAGGGAGGGCGAGGGTCACCGAGAAGAATCATTGAAACTGCGTGAACGCATCATTAACTTCGATACCGAATTTGTAATGTCATTTTATGGTGTAATGGAATTGGTCAGGGCTCTTGTAAAAAATAAATATCCGAAGGATAAAATCGAAGACTCTTTTCAGAGCATGATGGATTTATACAAGATTGATGCAATAAAAAGTGTAGGAATAGAGGAGACCTTGTATAGGGCAAAAGATATTGCAATAGAGCAGAATCTTTATGCAGGCGATGCCCTTCATTTGGCATCGGCAATACAATATGGATGTAAAATATTCTGGTCCGAAGATAAACATCATTTGAAAGCTTCTACAAGAGAATTCATGGAGCGTTACAACATAGAGATTAGGTCACTGTCACAGATTAAAATATAGAGAGCTTTTAAAATAGCCTAATACCCTAGAATTTCTTCATTTTTCATTTCACAAAGGTCTCCGCCCTTTTAATCCCGTAAAAAAAAGTCAAAACTAATAATTGATTTTATATGTTCTCCCAAGAGGTTCCACCTCTTTAACTCCTGCCGTAGGCGCCCTAAAATCGCCCCCACCTCACAAATCCCGGAACAACCCCACACAAATCCCATCAGTTCCACCCACTGGCACCCAACGGAATCCATGCGCCAACACCCGCAAACCGGATCCGAAATCCGTGAGTTGCACCCCAAAACCCATCCGGAATGCGTGAGTTGATCCGGATCCGGAATTAGAGGGGTAACCCCCGGAAACCGGAATTATAACTACACAACATTTTAAATAAATATAAGTCATCCAAGCTTTCATGGGAAAGAAAAAGACCCTCATTACAATGTTCGAGGACTTTCATGAGGAACACCCGTCCTGCCCAATATGCAAATCCAATACAAATGTAATCAAAAACGGTGTTCGCACTCTAAAGGAAGATACAGTCCAGGCATATCTTTGCAAATCCTGCAATAAACGCTTTTCCCCTCGCAAGCTTCCCCACACATCCTATTCACCAAAGGTAATTCTATCAGCACTCACCTACTACAACCAGGGCCATACAATCAGCATGACCCAGAGAACAATGCACCGCCACTTTAAGGTAAAGATTCCTAGTTCCACCTTGAATGATTGGATCAAAAGCTACGGAAACGAGCTCCCCGCAACAAAGCTCAGAAAGAAGTACACCCTCGATCCCAATCAAACAATAAAGACAAGGCGCCTATTTCACCCACAGCCCTACCTATTCCGCGTCCACACCCTCAAGCTCAACATAAAAGGCAAGCAGTTCCCAGAATTAAAAAGGTACATCAACGGCATGCTCAACAACCCGATGGACCACCTGTTCCAATCCAAGAAGGTCCTGAGAGTATCCGAGCTCGCAAACTCAATAAACATCCCAAAACCAAATATCAGATCCGTGAAAGACAGTCCGGCCTGCCGGATGACGGACCTGGCATTGGAGCTTGCAAAAACCAAATCCGTACGACACATCAAGGTGGAGGAGTTCTTCCTGGTAAACGACTCAGCAACTGTGGCAGTGGAACTTCCGGTCTATCTAACAGAATCCGAATCAGGATTCAAAAAGCCGCTTACAGGGCACATAGACTTGATCCAGGTTCGAAGCAACCGCATACACATTTTGGACTACAAGCCGGATCGAGGAGGAAATGTGGTGAATCAACTATTGCTGCACGCAAAATGCTTAAAGAAGCGAACCAGGTTATCAAATATCACCTGCGCGTATTTTGACGAGAATGCGTACTTTAAGTTTGCACCGAGATTTTAATAACCATTTCACTAAGCACTTATAGAATACAGCCTATATCGAGCTAAATAGATAATTACTTACTGAGGAAGTCAGTAATTACTTAACCGAAATGATTAAATAACTGTGAATGCTATAAACACTTAACGAAGGAAACCTCATGAACTCGGAAAAACATCTAGAAAAAGCTAAAAGACTCGATTCAATCCAGAAAAAGATGGATCCTGAGTCGGAATGGGAGATAATTGTCGAGACAGCTTACGGAGCTGCAATGAATTATATCTCATATTTTTGTGAAAAAAAACTTGGGGATCATCTGAACACACATAAGGGTCTTGCACGATTTTTAGATGAAAACAATCTGAGCAATATAGCGGTTCTTTTTCGGGAGCTCGACATACACAGACAGGGGAAGTGGTATGGGGCACAGGGTAACGGCGAGACCGTGAAGAGGGTGAGAGCAATTTTGGACGGTATCAGATCGGAGTGTGGGATTGTTGGACCCTGAAGACGAGAAGTTAATCAACAGATTCATGATGCAAGTTGTGGAGAAAATACCTTCTCTTTCAGCCGCGGTCTTATTCGGATCCATGGCAAGGGGAGATTATGATAAACGTTCTGATATCGATATCATGCTGATTGTCGATTCAAAAAACAAAGAAGATTTAAATCAAATTATCTCGAAAGTTATCACGGAACTTCAACCACACAGGGAGATAAGAACGGTGGTAACGGATCTTCACGATTATGACGAGGATTACTACCAGAACGTATTTCGGGAGGGCAGGGTCCTTTTCGGGAAGGTTATTCTAACTACAGAACATCTTGCTCTTAAACCGTACTTGATTGTCAGTTATGATCTTTCCGGAAAGCCTAATACTCTCCAGGTCAAAATTTCAAAAAGGGTTCATGGCTATACCTCAAAAAAAGTGATTGATGGCGAAGAAAAAATATATAGATATGATGGCATTGAAAAAAAATACAATGGGAAAGTAATATCCAAAAGCGCAGTTATACTTCCATTCGATTCCGGAAATGAATTCGTAGAAGAGCTGAAAGGGTTGAAGGTTCCTTTCAGAATATTTAAAGTTTGGATGTAAATAACATTTTTCATTTCACAAAGGGCTCAGCCCTTTTATTTGGGAAAATAATATTTTCCACTATCAATGGAAACCATGTTTCCATGCTAATCCCGTTTTACAAATTAGGAATGTACCTTTTTCACATTCACAAAGCCCTCGGCAGAGCCCAAAAAATCACCCCCACCTCCCACAGATGGCCATCCCCCCACCTAAAACCCCCACACATACCCCCTCTGCTCCGCTCAAAACCACCAATTTCCCGGGATTCCTGCGGGCGGAGCCAGTAACCAAAAAATCCCCCAAACCAATAACCCGGTCATCTCCCGCAAATGGAATGCCAAATCCGTGAGATAAATTGACAAACACAATAATCAAATTCGTGAGATAGACCGCTAATGCATA
>CP070739.1:1899795-1916074 GCA_020347705.1 Methanomassiliicoccales archaeon
CATATATCCGAGATCAGAGGCCTTATCGATAAATATCCCCACAATATTGTAATAGAGGGAGAGAACCTTAACAAGCTGGCAAAGGAACTTCTGGATAGGGAATATACGGTGTCAGTGGGTTTTTACCCGGATAGAAAATCCATATGGGTCCAGGTCTCAAAGCCGGAAGATTTCTTTTACGACATTCCAAGAATAGTCACCGAGATAGAATGTAGAATCACCAAGATACACAGCCTTGATGACAACCTAGAGGCCGTGTTTCGGTACCTGGTGGGGTGGTAAGGTGGATATGAAGGGTATTCTCATTGGAATGTTTGCGATAATCAGGTATTCCACAAAGAAGATACTTTTTTCCAGGAAGGCCATTATCACCATCCTCATAGCATTGTTCATTGCCGTGGTAATGGGCTACGCAGCCACGCAGGATATGGACCGCCTCCAAGCCGGTACCGACTTTATGGACGGCCTTATCCTGTTCTTCTTCATGCCCGTTATTGCCATGATATACGGAGCTTCAATAATCAGAAACGAGATCGAGGACAAGAGCATCACTCAGATCCTCACATCCCCTCTGAAAAGGGAGTATGCATATCTTGGATATTATATTTCACTTGCCATATCTCTCAGCATAGTCATGGTCATCATAGTTACAGTGGGCTTTCTTGCATTTTTCGGACAGAAGGGAATAGATGGAGATGCACTGGGAGTCTACGTAGATATTTGTGCTCTTTCAATAATAGGCTCGCTTGTTTACTCCTCACTATTTTTATTTATCAGCCTCCCTCTTAAAAGACCTCTATACTTCGGTTTGTTCTACGCTTTTATATGGGAAGGATTTATCGGTTCTCTGGGGGGAAAGATACAGGAGGTCGCTCTGAAGCATTATATCAGAAGCATAGGCTCGGAATGGATACCTTTCGGGGTGATCTCGGATTATAGCGCTTCAGAAGTTACTTACTCCTTTCTGGTCATGGTTGTTGTGACATCGGTCTTCCTGTTTCTGGGAATGATAATATTCAGAATAAAGGAGTTCCCATAAGAATATCGATTTTCCCCGCAATCTTTTTTACCTGGTAGTAATATGTAAGTTAAGTGGAGAAGATATCTTTGAAGGCGACCAATATCCTGGTAATCTGCATTCTATCCCTACAATTCCTCGGATTATCGTTCATCGTTTCCGATGTTCTTGATGTCTCGGCAGATACTGTGGGCCCTGAGATAAGCAATGTTTGTCACTCCCCGAAATATCCGATTTACCCGGAGAGTGTTGTGGTATATGCCACTGTCATCGATACAGAAGACGGTGTGGATTCGGTCAATCTGAGCTACTGCGACGAAATCATGTGCTTCTTTCCCATACCTATGACCCGGATTGGCACAAGCAATGTATACACGGCCACCATTCCGGCTTTTGGGGGTTGGGGTAACGGAACTGAAGTAGAATATGAAATCATCGCATATGACAATTCAAATAATCCCACCACCTCAGAAAAATTCCATTTTTTCTTTGTATCAGCGATTAATGTGAGCTCCGAGATAGAGAGTCCGGGGTATGTTGGTGATACCATTATCCTCAAGGGGTCCGCGATTTACAACGGCAACGTGAGCGCACGTGCAGAGACCTCACAGGTTACCGTGGATATCTATCTTGGGAATGATCTCGTTCGCACCATTTCTGATGAGACAACAGATATTGACGGGAATATAAGTGTAGAGCTTACCTTCGACAGGCCCGGTGAGTACCGGATCAACACAACCGTGACAAATAGAACTCTCTCAGGATACAACGAGACCACCATAACCATAATCGGCATAACGTATCTCAGCGAAAAGCTGGAGATGACGACGTGCTATCCAAATCAAGAAATGCATGTCACAGGTGCCGCAAAATACAGCAACGGAGAGCCAGTTATCAATTCAGATATGGAGGTCAGGATTAACGAAACCCTCTTTTGGACAGGAAAAACCGACTCCAAGGGGAATTACTCAATACTAATTACAGCTCCCTTTGAGACTGACGAATACGACGTCAACGTCTCTGTTGTGAACCGCTCCATGATATGCTATAACGAGACCTCCCTCTCTGTAACAGATGTACCTTTACCTGATCTCACGCTTTATGTGGATGAAATCACATTTATCCCCACTCACACACCTCCATTGGTAAATGAGAACCTGAACATCTCCGCTGTGGTGCATAATTCAGGTTCAGCTCACTGCTCGGATGTTGCGGTTCACTTCTACAACGGTACCCTCGCGGCCGCCAATCTGTTAGGGACCTGCACATTAACCAAAATCGAATATGGGAGCTCTGCTTTGGCCAACATAACCTGGAAGCCCACAAGCAACGGAACTTTCAGCATATTGGTCGTTTTGGACCCCTTAGGGGCCATCACCGAATCCTTCGAGGACAACAACAACGCTTCCAAAGCCCTTTTTGTGGATAGAGATTTCGACGGCGATTTTATTGGGGACAGCGTGGATCCGGACGATGATGAGGACGGCTACAATGATGTGGATGATGCCTTTCCCTATGACCCGAATGAATGGGTGGACACAGATTCTGACGGTATCGGCAACAACGCCGATGATGACGACGATGACGACGGCCTTTTGGATACAGAGGAGGCTGAGATGGGCACTGACCCCCTTGATCCCGATTCCGACGACGACGGGGTAAAAGATGATGTGGATTATGACCCACTTGACCCTGAAGTCACCGAAAAACCCTCTCCCTCTTTTCCATGGATCTGGGTCTTGTTGTTGGTGGTCATCGTTATCGTTGTGTTGATATTGGTGATTTTTTTATCCGGGAAGTTCAAAAAAGGGAAAAAAGAGGATAATTCCGACAACCCCACTGAATCCTTAAATAGTTGAAACAACGTACATATATGGGGTTCAGTATATACTGGCCTATCGGTTTGCTGAGAGGTGTAGGTAATGAACGAAAATAGCAAATTATTGAAGATATCCGTGCTAATGTTTAGCGTAGCCATGTTGTTCTCTGCCTTTGGAGCCATGCCTGTAGGTGAAGTTGGATTCGAATCAGAGGGTTTGGCCTTGGAGGAAGTGTCCGAGATGCCCCAGATGAGGGGGACGAGAGGAAGCAGCAATAGGACTGTTTTGGCTGAGCTGGTCACGAATTGGGGCTGTCCCGGTTGCCCCACCGCGAATGCGCCTTTGAACGAGCTCTTGGATGTATACGGTCCCGAAAAGCTGGTTATGGTGGCGTATCACACGCCAGGTCCAGAGGCAGGTGATCCATTCTACGATTTTAATCCTGTTGATAATACGGCCAGGTATTCTACATATTACGGTGTGACTGGCATTCCCACGGTGTTTTTTGACGGGCCTCCAGAACAGTACCCTCCTGGAGATAAGTCCGCCACATATAGTGCCTGGAAAACCTTGGTCAGCAACGAACTGATGGTCTTGAGCCCATTGACCATAACCCTTGACGGCTATTTAGGTGCCACGGAGGGCAGGGTGAATGTCACCATCCATGTCACAGACCCTCTTCCCACTGGAAGCGGAGCATCCAACAATCTCAGGTTCATGGTGGTGGAGGATAACCTGTATGCCCCCGGTGTTAACGGAGAGAGTCGCCACAGGTACGGTTTGAGGGACATGCTTGCAGATGAGGTCCTACCATTTATGGCACCGGGAACCGATTACACATGTAACAGAACTTTCCCAATTGATATGATGTACAATCGCGACAGCTTATCCATCGTTGTATTCGTTCAGCACGATCATACGGGTGAAACAGATGACAAGGACGTTCTCCAGGCGGCCATGTTCGATTTCATTCCGCAGAAGATACTTGTGGTGGATGACGACCAGAGTACCAATCCAGACGGGGATGAGGACTTTTATCAGATAACCCTCAGCCTTGGAATGCATGCCTTCGACGGCTGGGTGTTGGACGAGGTAGGCAGCCCCACAAGCGACGATCTGTCGAGTTATGACGTCGTAATATGGGTCACCGGCTCCACGACATCAAGCACGCTCACCACCGCCGATCAAACCGCAATATCCACATATCTCGACAATACAGGAGGCAACCTGTTCATGTGCGGTGAGAACATCGGAGAGGAAATCGGCTCAAGTACATTCTACCAGAATTACCTGCACGCCAATTTTATTAATGATAACACAGGAATGAGATTCATAAGGGGAATTACAGGCGATCCCATAAGTGATATGTTTTCCAGTGATAACATGCCTATTTACGATACTTCACCCAATGAAATTACACCTAGAGCTCCTGCAACCCAGACCTTCACCTACGAAACAGTAAGTATTACTTCTGCAATTAAAGCAGAGCATGATATGGACTCCAGGATGGTATTCTTTGCGTTCAAGTACTTTGAATACAATGATGAGGATTGGGACAAGAGGAACGTCATGGACAAAGTCCTGAACTGGCTCTCCATGGAGCCGCAGATAATCACCCTGTCCCAGGGCTACAACCTCATATCCATACCTGCCCTTCAATTCGACACATCCTTAGACTCCGTTTTCGACACCATTTCTGGAAAATACGACGCACTGCAGGCTTTCAATGCGATGGACACCACCGATCATTGGAAGCATCACCATGAATCCAAGCCACCTGAAATGAACGATTTGTCTTATGTGGATCACACCATGGGCGTGTGGATCCGGGTCACCGAACCCGGGCAAACGAACTTTGCTTACAATGGAACCCCGCCCACGATGAACCAGGAAATCGAGCTCCGACCAGGATGGAACCTGGTGGGCTATCCCTCTCTGAGCGACAAGGACAGAGATACGGCCTTGAACAACCTCGATTTCGACACGCATGTGGACTCGATCTTTACCTACGACGCTGCAACCCAACAGTGGAAAGAGATCGGAGAATTTGATAACTTTGAAGTTGGACAAGGATACTGGATACGTTCCAATGATTTATATTACTGGACAGTTCCGCTGTAATTTTCTATATTTACGATCCCTGAGATTCTCGACTGTCTCATTCATTCCGTTATAACACTCAAATCCTTAAATACCTGAATAGCCATACTTATGTTAAAAGGTACTTATCCTGGATTTCATTTAGAGGTGAATGAACATGAATGAAAATTCGAAATTTTCCAAAATGCTCGCTTTATTGACTGGTATCATCATATTGTTCTCTGTTTTGGGAGCACTGCCTTTAAGTGATATTTATTTTGAGCCTGCTCGGCCCTTAGAAACTGAATTCGTTGAAGAAGGGATTTTAAATGATGAGTCCGAGATGCCGCTAATGAGAGGAACAAGACAAGGTAGCCCTAGAGCTGTATTGGTGGAGATGTTCACCAACTGGGCCTGCGGACCCTGCGCCAATGCAGTTCCAGCCATCAACGACCTCATGGATGTGTATGACCCCTCCGAGGCCGTTTTCATCTTGTACCACGGAAATTATCCTGATCCATTCGATCCATTCCATACCTATAATAAACCTGAAGAAGACGAGCGGGAAGCTTATTATAAAGGAGATGAATCTCAAATGGCATATCCCACAGTGTACTTCGACGGCCTGAACGAACAGTCAGGGGCATATCTCGATCCGAAAATAAATTACGATATTTACAAATCCTTAATCGATGACAGGCTTACAGAACCCAGCCCACTCAACATCACCGTCGTTGGCGACATTATTGGTTCTACAGGATATGTAGATGTAAACATCGAAGCCACTGAGGACCTAAGCGGATTTTTTAAGGTCAGGCTCGCGGTTGTGGAGGACAATAAATACGCTGCCGGTCCCAACGGAGAGAAACGCCAAAGAAATATCATGAGGGACATGCTCGAAGAAGAATGGTTGCCCCCCCTCGATAACGGTGAGGAACTCTCGTTTTCAAGAACGTTTCCCGTGGATGCGATTTGGAATATGAACCGCGTGTCCGTTATCGTGTTCGTGCAGAAGGAGAGCACCAAGGAGGTGCAGCAGGCGGCAGTATACGATTTTATTCCCCAGGGTATCATCATGATCGATGATGACGAGAGCGACCACCCTGAAGGATTTGAAGATACCTACCATGAGCTTTTATGCAAGATGGCAAAATCGTGGGACTGTTGGGTCCTCTAAGAAAGAGGAAGCCCCACCTCTGAAGATCTAAAATATTATGAGGTCGTCATTTGGTTTACAGGCACCACCACGTCGCTCACCCTCACCGCAGCAGACCAGAGCGCGATATCCTCATATCTCGACAACGGAAAGGGCAGCCTCTTTTTATGCGGCGAGGATGTGGGTGCCGATATAGGCGGGACCACCTTCTTTTCGGATTACCTGCATGCCAACTTTGTTTCGGACGATTCAGGCGAAAGTCAGATAAGGGGTGTTTCAGGGGATCCCATCAGCGGTCCGTTTTCTTCGTCTAATATACCTATCGTGTCGAGTTCACCCAGCAGGATATCACCCGGAGTAGACGCCAGTACCATCTTCACTTACCAACCTTCCTCAAATACGGCGGGTATTAAGGCCGTGCACGATCTCGATTCGAGAGTTGTTTATTTCCCCTTCCTATACTTCTTGGGTACGGATTCGGTTTCAAACAAAATGACCTTGATGCAAAGGGTATTGGACTGGGTGATAGTGAAGATTGACTACATCACCCTCAGGGACAGCCCAGGGGACTCTGGAAATGTGATATCAGATATCTATTTGAAGGTAGGCGACTCCCTCACGGTATGGGCCGCCTCCTACAACAATGACTTGGGCTTTTTAGGCAACTACGCCCTGACCTTCTGGAAGGAGGACAGCATGGGTTCGGTAATCACAATTACCTCTCCGGGAGGCTCCACCCAGGTCCAGTCCACCATGACCGGGGGATTGGTGACCCTCACCGTGCTCTGCTTCTTTGCACAGAACACATCAGACATCATGGTTGTGGACCATATTCATCTGACCAATTTCCCGGACGGCCCGCCCCTCACCTCAGTGACCATGGGTGCGGCCGAGGAGATCGCGATCTAAGCCTGCGCCTACGACAGTGCAGGTGGTTATCTAGGATTGCTGGAGGTGGATTGGAGCGATTCTCCAGACAGGGGTACATTTGACAACCAAACCGGCACCTCCACCACATTTACCACAAATCCCACCGGGGGCTCAACCACCATAACCGGCGACAACACCGACCTTATAATAGACGATACATTCGAACTAAACATCATAACGGCCGAAGTGGATTACATACAGATCCGAAACGCTCCTTCGAACGGAGGACAAGTGATAACAGACCTGACTTTGGATGTTGGGCAATCGGCCGAACTCTGGGCCGCTGCCTACAATTATTCTGCCCTCTACATAGGCGACCGCATATCCACCATCTGGACCGTGTCAATGGGAGCAAACCTCATATCAGTTTTAAGTCCTGGAGCCAATACCACGGTTTTGGCGAACATGATGGGGGGAAACGCCGAGATCACAGCGGATCTTAACGGCGTTGAGAACTTCACTTCTGTATATGTGAATCCACCTACAATAAACAGCATCCGGATAAATGATGCTCAAGAAGCGGCAGGCAATGAGGTTGTGGATCCCACCTTTTGTGTGGGCTTCGAATCTGTCTTTTGGGGAGCGTACTACAACACCACAGCAGGATTCTTGTATCAGACTTCTTCCAGCTCAACATGGACCAGCGGCGATCAAAACCTGGTGAGCGTAACAAGCCCAGGCAACAGCTCTTCCATTGCCGTAAACAGGACCATCGGCGGCGAAACCACATTAACCTTGGTCGACGGAACACGCCAGGTCATAATCACCATCACCGTTCTTTGGCCCAATGTCGACACCATATATATCAGGGATCTTCCAAACGGTCAGGGGAATATGATCTCGTATCCATTGTATGATGTAGGCGATGAGAAAATCTACTTTGCAGCAAGCTACAACGAGACGGCAGGCTATCTCGGTGATCTGTCAGCCTCTTGGTCAAGCACGGACGAGGATGTCGGCAACATCACGGCCTTAAACGGTTATGCTCGGTTCAAGGCCAAGGATATAGGATACTGTATTGTGTCCGCTGAGTATTCGGGAAAGACAGGTGATACCCAAACCATCACAGTTTTGGATATGACCTCTCCTACTGCAAATGCAGGTTCAGGAGGCACCATAAACGAGAGCGAGAGCTTCGAGTTTGATGCGGGATCGTCCTATGATAACGGCGAGATAGTGGATTACAACTGGTCCTTCGGTGATGGAAGCTATCTAGGTGGTATGGAATCCTCACCGAGCCATCTGTACAGATACCCAGGGATTTATACCGTAAAGCTGACTGTTACTGACTCCGCAGGTAATCAGGATGTGGATGAGATCACCATCATCGTGCGGGATATCACATCCCCAAAAGCTAAGTTCACTCTCCAGGAATTCGCCGAGCAAAACGCTCCGTGCAACTTCAATGGCAGTGCATCCTACGACAATGTCGGTATAATCCAATACGTTTGGGAATTCGGGGACGGAAAACGATATATCGGCATTTACAGCACCGTAACGCACATCTATGCCAAGACAGGCAATTATACCGTGAGCCTCACCGTAAAGGATGCAGCAGGCCAAAAGGACAAGGTAACTTCATTTATCCTTGTAAAGGATCTGACACCTCCCTCAAGGCCAAAGGGCCTAGAAATCGATCTCGTTAAAGACGGCGAGGCCTTGAAGATCAACTGGGATCCTGTTTCCGATTCAGATCTGGATCATTACGAGCTGTACTGCAGCGAGGGAGGCGGTGGATTTTCCAAGATAGCAGATTTTGATCCAGGTGTCACGACCTATACGCACAGGAATCTCGAGAACGGCAAGAGCTATGGATACTACCTCATCGCCGTTGATGGTAACAACAATCTTTCACCGAATTCCATAGAGGTGGAAGGAACCCCGGATGTGGACACCGATTCTGACGGCATATACAACCTTCAGGATTACGATGATGATAATGACGGTCTTCCCGATTCTGAGGAACTTGAGGTGGGCTCCGAACCTTTGAATCCGGATACTGATGGAGACTTGCGACTCGACGGTGAGGATGCTTTTCCCTTGGACCGCAATGAATGGAAGGACACAGATTTCGACGGCATCGGTGACAATTCCGACGATCTCATAAAGGATGATTCCGAAATAAAGGACAGCGACGGAGACGGCATCGGTGACAACAGCGATTTTATACCCATACACGATCTGCTGTTCATGATCATAGTGGCCGTGATCGTGATCGTGGCACTCATCGGCACCATGACCATGATAAAACGCCGCAAAATCAAAAGAGATCAGGCGGCCTGGGATGCCTTGCAGTCTGAATCCCAACAACCTGCATCTACAACGGAACCCTCGGAGCAGCAGGATAAAACCGTGCCACCTCAAACCGCCCCTAAAGGGCCAACTCAACCTCAACAGACCGAGAAATCACCTCAGGCTCCGAAGCAAAAGGGTGCATAATAAAATCCTTTTCGGGCCTAGTTTTCTTTTTCGACCAATTGAGCATCCTTGACAACGTAAATTCCGCTCTGGCCATCCCATGTTTTTTCGGCATCCATAATCTCGATTCTTTTATTGAAGAAAGGTGCATCCACAACCAAGGTTTCGAACTCTCCCCCCTCACCGGCCGTGCATACATAACATGTGTCGTGCAAACATGAGAGCGCCTCTATTGTCTTATGATCTATCTTTCTGCCGAGCCACTCTGGGCCCAGACCACCTGCGGCCACGGCGCTGATAATGATTTTAAATCCTTCGTCCACCATCTCCTTTAGCATTTTTTTAGGCTTTCTTTTCCAGAGGGGCAACAGGCTCTTCAATCCCAGCTCGCTTGCGATATCGTCGATCCTCTTTCTCTGATAGTTTGAATATATGGCCCCGCTTACCAGTCCTGTAATTTCATATCTGTTCATAGCTTCGAGTACGGCATCCTTCAAATCCTTTAATTCCTCCTCCTTCACCCCCATGGTGCTTTTGAAGAGCAAGGGAATCTCCATGGCCTCGGCCTGCATTTTTGTAAGATCGATATTGGGAACATGAAACATATAGGACTCGGGATTCTCGGATCGTACGGTGATCAGCACCTTAACTTCGTGCTCTTCTTTTTGTGCCATAAACATGGCGTAGGCAGAATCCTTTCCCCCTGAGAATAAGGATGCGATATTCATGAACATTTGATATGGTTGTTCAATAATAAATGTTTGGCTGCAAACGGGCCACTTGATGTTTATTTTTCTAACTGTGTGCTTGTGAAGTAATATCCTATATCCGGGCCAGTTTTCATAATCTTCCGAGCACTATCTTGTGCTCCATTAAATTCGCCTCGATTATTTGGACGCCCTCAAACTCCTCTCTCTCCCCCAGCAGGCCCAGGCAGATAACCTTGTTCTTCACCACATCTATTCTGGCAACATCCGGCATGACCTCTGTCAACTGCCCTTTCTCATCTAAGAACACCACTGATTCGCACATCCTACCACGAGAATGCCATGACCGAAACACGTATTTAACGATTTTGATTCGGATATCTTTATCTCCTCGATGTTTTGAAGGAGGCGGTAAATCAAAATAGCAATACTTTTTTACCATGAAACAGATAATGGGTCAGTATGCCGATGAAAAAGAAATTGATGGACAGGAAGATAGATTGTCCCAGATGCTGGGTGAAGATGAAACAACAGGAAGTGGAAATATTTGGACCCAACATAACCATAGATGTATGTCCGAAATGTCAAGGGACATGGTTGGATTACGGTGAGCTGGGTAAATTGTTGAAAGATAAAAAACTGACCAATTATTTGACCAAGGAAATCGGAACCCAAAGTAAGAGCGAGCTGGTCTGCCCGAGATGCGGGGGATTGATGGATATCGAGCGGGCCGAAGAAATCGAGGTTGATGTGTGTTTGAGCTGCAACGGCGTCTGGTTGGATTCCGGGGAGCTAGATGATTTGAAGTCTAAATCAGAAGAGGGATTCGAGGGTGATTTTATGGAAAAGGCCGAGGAAAAATGGGAGGAGAGGCAAAAAAGAAATCGGGAGTCGGTTTTGGATCGTTTTCTAAGGAAACTGACCCGATAGGCTCATTATAAATCCCTCATAAATACTTCATGCAGAAAGAGCAGTACCAGCGTCTGTATCGATGATAGTATTCCACGGGATTGTTGCAGGCAGGACAGAGATTTTTCGGTTTTGTAATTTTAGCTTTGGGTTCATTTGGTTTGATATCAAGGTCGTTTTTAAGCAGGCCTTGGGTTTTTGTCATTTGGGAAGGATCACTTCTGGCCACCTCCATGAACCTGGCCTCAAGGGATCTTTTGAGCTCCATGGTCTTTTGGACCTGCTGTAAGATCAGTTTTGTAGCTTCCTCCTCTGCAGAAATCGTGGCATACATACACATCTGATATTTCTTCCCAAGATACAGTGCCTTGGCCCTTTCCAATTCCCCCATGGGAACGGATACATCGATACCGATTTCTTTTGCTTCCACAATTATCTTCTCTACGAAGGCCACGGCCTCCTTTATTATGGCGGTTCGCTCCTCTTTCGCGGCCTCGACAAGCTCCTTGGCGGATCTCGCGGCCTCGGAGCTGGGAACCAGAAGATCGTTTTGAAAAAGGTGCCTAGCCTCCTTGATTTTGCGCTCTGCTTTCCTGACGTTGGCACCAAAGCCCTTTGAGGACTCTATGTCCGACTCGATGGTCTTTATGATACCAGAGAGTTTCATCCTGTGCTTTTCCCTAATCCCATGGTTCAGAGCCTTGATCTCCTTGATAGAACTATGGGCTTCATCGTATACCTGGAAAAAGTAATCCCTTTTTGCCTGCGAAAGCAGCGTTTTTGCCCTATTAACACCCAATTCCATGTCCTTCATGTCGGCGAACTGAATGGAATCTAACAATTTCTGAGAGGAGAGAAGGGCGTAAGAAAGGCCTATCCCCTGGATTCTTTTTTGGGCCGTCTCACAGGAGCTCATGGCATAACTGAGTTGGCTCAATACCTCAGTATATCTTTCGGTTCTGAACATGTCCTCCACCTCGGAGAACATGGCATCCACCTCAACAGGATTAATAGAAGTTCCACCATGAAGGTTCAGCATTTCGTATAACTTGACGTTTTCTTCTTCTATGGACTCATTCATCACATCTTTTTTTTCAGTCATAACATCCCATCCTTGTATCCCATCACATCTTAGTTATAAAAAGATTTTATATCTTTTCATACCGTAAATGTATTAAGATAAAATAAAGATTTCCCTTAAATCATGTAATTTTTTATGGATTTGTCGCATCTAAGGCTCTTTGAACTTGCGTTCAAGAAACGGTATCTCCAAAGGCAGGGCCTCCTCCCTTATTACGCAGAGGTATCTGGCCGGTCGATAATATATCATCCTTTTAAACAACGACGTCATTTTATACCTGTTGAAACCCGGGTTTTTCCAGATGATGATGTGTTTATGTATCACGAAATCACGCTCGATTTTAGAAAGACCAATAAAAGAATCCATGCGGGCGCTCGAATCGGATTCTATCTGAGTGATAATCTGAGCTTTATTTTTAAGCCTGACCTTCTCATCATCAATCCAAATCACGGTGTAGACTCTGCTCTCAAGGCTCGCCTTGGCAAGTTTTGCGAGGTAGCTCTCTCCCACACCAAAGGGCTTTTTTGGCAGCTCCTGTCCCGGCGCGCTTCTGTAAATCAAATCCAAACCCGGGGAGCCGTACGCATCCAGGGACATGATCCAGGGTATGGTTTTCAACAAGTGTAAAAAATCTGGCTTGAATTTCGTTTTGAATACGAGACGGTTTATCACCACCTCAGGGTTCGTGGCCTCGGCCACGTCCTTCCATTGCATGGGCGTTAGCTCAGAAATGAGCTTGACCTCCACATAAAAACTTTTGAGGAGCTCTTGAGCGCTCTCTTGAGAAGGTGTCCAAGTTCTCTTGTACTTCGGGTATAGAAGGCCAATGACTCTACCTGGAGGAACCTCCAAAGGAGTCTCCATGAAACCGTAGGCCTGTTTGAGGTATTGAAGGTAGTCCTCCTTCGTCCTATATTCAGCTCGATTATAAAAAGGTCTTATTTTTGAAAGCAGTTTCGGAAGAGGTTTGACCTTTTTATCGGGAAGCACCTCATCCAGAAGAGGCAGAACACTGCCTGATGATCGGGCTTTCTCTATCAATTGTAAGCATTCATCGCTTTCGATAAGGATTTCTATCCTCTTTTTTACCTCGGGATCGTACAGATAGATGTCTTCGAAGGCCTCTTCTTCAGGATGCCATAGCTGCTCTTTCATGCATATTATTAGGGTTTTGGAAAATATAAAAGATTTTCGACCTTTTATCCAGTTTCAGTAATAAAACGCTGTTAAAAAAAAAATTCAATAGACAATCATCGCCATAGGCTCATGTCCATTTTCAATATATCTTTTTGTGTGTCAAATGCCTACTGAAGAAGATCAGGTATGTAGTCTTCCAAGGTATTATTCCGGGGAGGATGTGGCAGTTCTTCGGGTTCAATATTCGCATGTAAGGGTACCGGTGCCACAACACTTGGTTGTCTTTCAACCTGGGGTTCGGACTCTTCTATATCCTCTGGAGGTACCTCTCCCATTATTTCGGAGATATTCAGATTTTTTGTGGCTGAAATGGCCGAAATCAGGGTTTCCCTGGTATTGATAATAACCTGGGATATCATCCTGTTCATTATGGTCAGGCTTTCATTTGCCGAAAGATCAGGCGCTATTTCCAGGAGCTTGTTATTGTCCAAGAGTATGGTGCTCTCGGTAACCATCTTGAACTCATTAAAGCCCTTGCTCGCCTTCTTTCTCCTTGCGGTCTCGGCAATGAAGGGCAGTATGCCTATTCCGATCACCACCGCACCTTGCTCTCTTGCTATCCTGCCCACCACAGGAGTTGCACCCAATCCAGTTCCACCGCCCAATCCCGCCACCAGAAATACGATGTCCGAGTTCTTCACAGCATCCCTGAGAGAATCCTCTGCAAGCTCTGCTGCCTGTTTTCCAATTTCCTTGTCTCCACCTGCCCCCCTGCTACGGGTTATCGTCTTTCCGATGAACATCTTCAAATCGGCCTCGATTTGTGTCAGATGCTCCTCGTCCGTGTTAATGCCTATGGTGGTTATTCCCTTTTTACCCAATCCGTGGAAGTAATCCACAAGGTTGTTGCCTGCCCCACCGCAGCCGATAACCAATGTCACGGGCTCATCGAGGTTTTCGTAGGGTGCTCGTATTCGTTCCACAACTTCTTTTACGGTTTCTATTTTATTGTTTTTCATTTTTACTCCTCCGAGTCCTCCGTAAGGGGGCGCTCTGCGGAAGGTGATCAGAAACACTTGGTAACCACGGTATTCCCTGATGGCCAAGGCTCTTCATTTCGCCTTCCAGAGCGAATATCCTGTGGCTGGTTGACGGTGAAAAATCGCATCCCATCCCTTCTGTCCAAAGCTGGAAAACCCGAGAAAAACTCGGGAGGTGAGTTCGAAACCTACCAAAGGGCAATGATTCACACCGTAAATCAGCTTTTTTTCCGCGTGTGTCTTGCGTGTCCTACATTCAGTGTTTGAGATAGTTGTTCTCGATTTCCTTTTCCATCATCTTAGCGGTTGCGAGCTGGTACTTGATCTTTTGAAGCTTCTCCTCGGCCTTCTCGACTTTCTCCCAAGGCACAGCTTCAAGGTAATCCCTGAGTATTTCGAAGAGAGCAGCCTCTCTGGATTTGAAGCGCCCCTTCTTTATCAGGTAATCGATGACGGAAATTTGGTCGTCAGACACAGAAACAAAGGTTTCACCAGCGTGGCCTTTGGTTCGAGCGATTCTATTGTCGATGAGTTCCTTCGCTGAGATCCTGAGAAGTTCCGACCTGCTGGAAAATTCTACCTCCTCCTCGAGGAAGGAGTCGATCAGTCGCAGATCCTTCTCAGGTAGGCGTATGGTGATTCTTTCGCCCTTAGCCCGCAAGATATCACTTTCAATCCGCTATTTGTGTCTGACATTTGTCTTCTATACCATATATTTATGTAAGACACTTGTAGCTACCTGTATATATTATAAGAATATAAATCTTTCGTTTAGCTGACAAATGTCCTACTATCCATATAATCGAACCGTAGCCAGTAGTTATCAAAACATTTAGAGATTTTGTAGGACATCATGATGTCAATTTTTCAAGGCCACTTCGCGAGTTGTACTTCAAATTGCTTAAAGTCTCCACCCTAACATATTTATCCAGTTAATGCGATATAGGTTGGTCATTTCAGATGAGCGCGTTGAGGGTATTGTGCGAAGCAATAAATGATAATCCCTATTAGTTTCAATCTGGATGGCCAAAAAGAAACAACATAGGAGGGAGAGATAGATGAGAAGAAAAAAAATAAGCATATTAATGTGTCTTTTGATAGTGGCCACGGTTTTTTGTGTGGCTGTGAACGTAGGTTCGGAAGAACCAGGGGAACCTGGGCCTCCAGAAGCACCACCTATACCAGATATTGAGGATGTAGGGTGGCGTGTGGAAGGAACAGGAACCTATTTCGAAATCACGGATAGCGACTACCTCAACATAACAATGACCAGCAGTGAAGTTGTACATGTGTTTCTGGAATCGGTACCAAAGATGATCAGTTACAGTATCGAGTCTGAATCAGCAGCAACCTCCACGGATTTAACTTTTACAGGTTTTGAGGTCAGCAACACATACTACAGGTATCAAGATGGTTATTTACAGGAAGAGTTTACAACTGACGGAACTGGCTCGTATTCATATGCCCAGGATCTGACAAATCCTCACCATGTTTACATACAGGAAGAGACATCGACCCTTTATATTTCCTCAGATTACACATTTACTGAAGATATCTATGACAATATAGTTGTGACTGCGGATAATATTGTAATAGACGGAAACGGCTATACTTTGCAAGGTTCTGGATCCGGTTATGGAATCTATTTGGCTTTCAGGTCAGGGGTAACAATAAAAAATCTTGAAATAAAAGGATTTACATCCGGCATTTATATACAATATAGCAATTACAACACCATATCTTACAATACGATTTCAGACAATAGTGAAGCCGGCATCTATATGTGGTATTACCTAATCAATTTCGAGATATACAACACCATATCTCACAATACGATTTCCAACAGCTATTTGGGCATCTTCGTATTTGCATTAACTTGGACCCCTCCCATTTATATCAATAATACGATATCTTACAACACGATCACGAACAGCGATTACGGCATATGTCTAAACTATGACAGTTACTACACCACCATATCTTA
>CP070739.1:1916174-1919599 GCA_020347705.1 Methanomassiliicoccales archaeon
AAAATGAATTGGGCGAAGTGACTCATCCCGGATATCCTGAATCATGGTATCGGCGTATCGTAAAAGAGAACGGTGAACATTTTAAAATGAGAAAAATAGAAGGGAAAACGGATACACATTGAAAAGCTTACCCGGTTAAATTGACTTTAACTTAAACTCTTTTTTCACTGGGGCAACGCAATACTGTAAACCTTAAATTCAATTGATAAAATACTCATCGCAAAGAGATTTTAGGGTTAGTATTCCTGTCATGCCTGTGAATAATGAGATTCCTTCACTCGTAGAGATAACAGCAGTATTGAAATTGTAACCCATAATGAGTTTAACAAGCATAAAGTTCAGGCACTAAATATGAAAGATAAACCAGTGGCATCAAAAAATCTCCCAAAATGGTTGGAATGGGCTCGAGAAATACAGGCTTTGAGTCAAACTGGACTCAAATATAGCGCTGACGAATATGCAACTCAACGTTACCAGCGTCTTATGGAAATCGCTGCCGAGATCGTTCAAAGCCATACAAATCTACAAAAAGAACCTCTGCTAAATAATTTTCTGGAACAACCGGGATACGCAACCCCAAAGGTAGACGTGCGCGGTGCTGTTATTCGGAACGATAAAATTCTACTTGTGCAGGAGCGTTCTGATGAACGGTGGTGTATGCCTGGAGGGTGGGCCGATGTTGGAGATATTCCGTCCGAGATGGTGGAACGAGAGGTGTGGGAGGAGAGTGGCTTCAATGTCGTGGCGCAAAAAGTGATTGGCATATATGATGCTAATAGAGATGGAAGACCTCTTCAGTTTTATCATGCTTATAAAATCGTTTTTCTATGTGAAATAACTGGTGGCATTGCTCGTCCTAGCGAGGAAACAATGGCTGTCGATTTTTTTAAATTCGATGATTTACCACCACTCTCTTCAAGCAGGACAAACGAACGGCATTTAACAGATATTTTATCTCACCTTAGGGATCATAATCATCCTGTAGTATTTGATTAGGGAAATGTATTACAATATGTTGCATAGGGAGAGATTCAATGATTAACCAATCAATTTCAATTTTTTAGCTTTTTGACCATATCCTCGACTATCTCCTCTCCCTCTGAGAAATCATCTATATGTAGAACTCCACCCATAATCGTTTTATACTGAAACACGATATTCATTTTTTCTTTTTCTGTTTTTACAATTTGATAATCGTATTTCAATTCATGAGAGATTATATCACTTTCAGAAGCAAGAAATCTTTTATATTTCTGGAAGGATTCTTCAGCTTTCTTTAGAGAACCATTATTAACCAGAAACACCTGATATCGACTTCCTTCTCGATTATAATTCGCGAGATAACCATTTTCCAAAAAGGGCTGTCCAAGAAAGTTTTTTGGTATATATCTCTCACTCATTTTAATTTTGTTCTTTTCGGGGAAGTAGGTGAATAACTTAGGTTCAGAATAATTTCCTATAATTTTATCAGCAATGATATGGGATAACTCGAGTAGGACATCCTCTACAGTCGATGAACTTTGAAATGTAGTGAGTTTAACATAATAGGGACCTTTCCAGAAGTTCAGAACGCCCATTCCGATGTAACCTTGTACTCCTATTTTAATGACCTTATCTTGTGGTGACCTCTCCGCTGCATAAATGGCGAAAGCATGAACAGGGCTCTCCATTTGAAATATTTCGATGTTGATAGAACTAGAATCCTTTTTTAAAATGTAGTCCGTAGTTACTAACAATTGAAATCCATATTGGATATATAGCTCTGCCTGACCATTCATATATTCCCAAAGGTTGCCTGGTTCAAAGAATTGAGGATTAGAAGACTGTTCCCAACCGACTATCTTACCTTGCAGGGGAAGCAGAGTTTCGAGAACTTCTCTTTTTAGGATGGATTCCTCAATAGGATTAAATGCCAAAATTAGCGATTGAGTTATAAATATAAATGTAGAAAAAAAAATAATTACAATTTTTGTTTTCATTGTCGCTCTCTTTCAAACTTATGAATTTATACTATCTTAATGTCCAATAGAAACCGCCTTCAATGAGAGTTCTAACGCGTCCTTTGATGTTTATTCCGAAGCGACACGAAGCGACGCATAAACAACAATTTAAGCAAACGTCTAAGCCTCGATACTCCGGTAGTTCATCTATTGTCATCACCGATTGAATAAGGTTCCCATATCCCTCAGCATACATGTAAGCTCTCATTAAGTTGGGAATTTCAACTTTATAAGGACAAGAGGAGATACAATTACGACAATTTTGACAATAGAGAGGTCCTCTCCTCAGGTAACCAAGCTGTAAGTCTTTTTTTTCTTCATCTGTTAGTGACAAGTCGCTCATGACACTAAAGTTTAATTTCATCTGGTCAAAAGTTGTCATTCCTGGAATAGTGGTGCACACATTTTCATCATTAAGCAACCACTTAAGCGCCGCTTTGTGATTGATTTCATCTTTTCTGTTCTCACTTAGGTGGCGACCACCCTGAGTCTTCATAGCAATAATCCCCAGACCCTTCCTTGTCGCATACTGAATTGCTTTTTTTACTTCTTCTCTATCTTTCATCATAAAGTTATAAGCTACCTCAATGACATCATATACTCCTGTATCAACAGCAGCTCGGATTACTTCTGATGTATTCTTATGAGTAGAAATACCGATAAACCTCGCCTTTCCTGACTCCTTAGCCTTTACCAGTGCCATCATCAATGGCTCAAAAGTCGCCATTTGTTGACTATAACAGCTATGGACATATAAAATATCAACATAATCGGAACGTAATCGACGGAGGCTTGTATTGAGTTGATTATTAAAATTATCTTCTGTGGCGCCTGGTTCACGAGCATTTCCTTTAGGTAGAAATATATTTTCTTCACGGTCTCGGGCGAAACGCATCTTTGTTGCAATATAAACTTTCTTTCTCATTCCAGTTTCTTCAAGCACTTCTCCTATAACCTTTTCGCTATTGCCTCTTAAATAGACATGGGCGGTATCTAAGTGCTTAATTCCCATCTCAAGAGCTTTTTTAAGCAAATCTGGACTATCGGAGTTCATCACGCCAAAACTAATGATGGGAATTTGTAGTTTGGTTCTGCCAAGAGTTCGGTAAATAATCTCATCTTTTTTATTCTGGCTTTCGTGATTTATAATAAGTAGTGGAATGCCAAAGCTAGTTGAGAATATACTAAAAGTAGTTTTTCCTATAAACTGTCTCCTGTTGATGCATTTATTGTCCACAACCTTTTCCTCCTTGGATTAAAATAACTATTATTTCTTTCTATCCTTCTACGAGACTATAATAGTAATGTTCCTATCGAAGTAAAAATCATTTTGGATGACTATGACATACAGTTAAATATCAATCTTTTCTATTTTTTCTCCTTGACATTAAGTAATTTATTTAGTAATATTTTTTAGTGGTTATA
>CP070739.1:1919699-1924379 GCA_020347705.1 Methanomassiliicoccales archaeon
CTTCTTCCCTTCCATCGGGGACATTTTCTTCAGGTAACTCTTAATCCCTGCGGCGATTCCGAAGGCTTCCGTGGCCCCAGAGAAGATATAAATATCTGCCGGGGGAATTTGCGCAGGGTTCGCTTCAGGTGCATTGATCACCTGGACCTCATGGCCCTTTGTCCTGAGCTCTTCATCAACACAGTCTACGCATTTCTTGCCGTTGCCATATCTAGAGGAATATACGATAACATACTTCATTCCAACACCTGGGATTTGATTGGACTTCTGATATATAAAAGTGCCGACCGCATCCTCCACTTTGACAGCTGGAGGATTTTAGCTTTCTGTATCTGTTTCAGGTTGATTTATAATTTCTTCTTTTAGCTTTAAGAATCTTTTATACCGATATCCTATAGTAAAAAGAGTAAACCCAAAAAACCAAAATGCCATCACGATAAACAATAAGATCCATATAATATCTAATTCTTGATCGATTTCATCTATCTGTTGTGAATGTTTATTAAGATATTCAGTTGTGACTTCTGATGTTGGCTTTTCATGCAGCGCTTGATCTAGGTCATCAAGTTCATTTTGCAGTTGGATGAGTCTATACATCAATACGGTCATGCAACAAAAAGAGATTATCATGAGGATTATCCCGATAGTAAAAAGCCGTTTCAAAGCCGAAACTTTCCTATCAATACCTTGATTTTCTTTGGTATTTGATTTCATCGTTGTCACTTTTACTCCCCATCCCAGAAACCATTATCAGTTTTGGAGGATAAAGGTTTTGGTACTCTCGTCAGCGTACGGAATGCCCCTTGCCTCCCAATTATAATCGCAGCTTTTGAGGTATTTTAATATTTTTAGCAAAAAATATATATTTTAGAAACACGATGCTCTTCAACGGTCCCAGATTGATCGCGTTGTGGTAAATGGCATAGTAACAAGTCCACAAACTCTTTTCGTGTCAATCTGGATGGCCAAAAGGAATCAACATAGGAGGGAGAAATAGGTGAAAAGAAAAAAAATAACATATTTAGTAGTCTTGGCACTGGTTGCGATATTATTCGCAGGCATGCCAATGAATGTGAGTGCGACTGGGCCACCCCCAGATATCGAATGGGTAGACCAGTTCGGTGTGCCTGGTGGGATTTATGATCAGGGTCGAGCTATCCACGCCGATGGGGATGTCTACGCAATCGGGTTTACAGAAGGTGCCCTTCCTGGTCAGACCAGCGCAGGAGGCCTGGATGCCTATATTCGGAAGTACGATACAAGTGGTACCGAGCTATGGACCCACCAGTTCGGGACCCCAGCAGATGATGGGGTTTGGGGTTTCTATGTCGATGGCTCAGGTGTGTACATAGCCGGGCACACAGGCGGCACTTTCCCCGGCCAGACCAGCTCAGGAGGCAACGATGTCTTTGTGCGGAAGTATGACCACGACGGCAATGAGATCTGGACATTGCAATTCGGAACCTCGGGCCATGAGTCCGCTAGTTCGATTTGCGTCGATGGTTCAGGCATATACGTAGCCGGGCGTACAAATACCGCCTTCCCTGGTCAGACTTTTGCCGGTTGGGAGGATGCCTTTGTTCGTAAATATGACCACAACCTCAATGAACTCTGGACGCGGGAGTTTGGAACCGTAGGCCGTGATTATGCTGGTGCAATAGCTGTTTATGGCTCAGGCATTTACGTAAGTGGGCGCGTAGACCGTGCCCTCCCTGGTCAGACCTGGTATGGATGGGTTGATTGTTATATTCGCAAGTATGACCCAAATGGTAATGAGCTCTGGACGCGGCAGTTCGGGACATCCCATTGGGATGATCCTTATCATACGCTCTCTGTTGATGCCACGGGCGTTTATATCTCCGGACGTACAATGGGCACGTTACCTGGTCAGACCATGGCAGGCTACTGTGATGCCTTTGTGCGGAAGTACGATCACGCCGGCAACGAGCTCTGGACGCGGCAGTTCGGGACCACAGCCCGTGATGAAGCTTGGTCTACCGCTGTTGATAGCTCAGGTGTATACGTAACCGGCTTTACTGACGACATCCTCCCTGGTCAGACCAGCTCTGGAGGCCGGGATGCCTTTCTGCGGAAGTACGACTTAGACGGCAACGAGCTATGGACCATACAGTTCGGGACCTCAAGCTTTGATATGGCTCTCTGGAACTCGGTCGATAGCTCAGGCGTGTACGTAACCGGACTCACAGAAGGCGCCTTCCCGGGTCATACAAATGCCGGAGGCTGGGACATCTTTGTGGCAAAGTTTAGCTTTGGCTGCACAATTGACCAATTAATCGACATGGTCAACTCCGCAGGCTTACCCAAAGGAATAACCCAGTCGCTCCTTGCAAAGCTCTATGCTGCGAAAAATTCTTATGATGAAGGTAGAGACCATACAGGAAATAACCAGCTTGGTGCATTTATAAACCACGTTGAGGCGCTGAAAGGGAAGAAAATCCCGATGACTACCGCAGATGAATTTATAGCAAAAGCAGGGTCTATAATAGCACAGCACTGAGTACTAAAAATAGAGATTGGGTGGTTAGGATCTCCTACACCCAATCTTTTTCTCTTTGGTATGAAAGTACTTGAAAGAATGAAGGGCCCCATCCCTTATCTACTCAGAGAGGCCACTCCCTAATTATTTAATTAAATTATTCAGGCTGCTTCCTTTTTATAAATAAATATAAAGAAATTGATATTAAAAGTATCCCGGAAATTAGCATTAGCGATACATGTAAGATATAATAAGCAGGAGGAAGACCAAAATAATTTGATTGCCAAAAAATAATAAAAATAATCCCATATACTAATATACCAAACCCAACTATAAATGATTTCCTTGGTGAAATAGATTCTATTTTCTTCATCCTCCAGCCTCGCTTCAAACACCATCTCTAAAACCATTATCTGTTTTCGAAGATAAAGGCTTTACCACGCCTTCATTTCCAATTGCTTCTAGTTCCATAATTATACATCACTGAGTACATCAATGTCCATGGTCTTCATAACCCCTCTGCTGCCCCTCGGCTTCATCAATCCTCGCTCGGGGCAGTCTAAAGTTTCACAAAAAAGATAACTACCCTTATTCGATTTGAGATTTGTACAACTCGTATAGATGCTGCGTTGTATAAATCTTGACTTTATTTTGTTTTGTTAATCGCTTATCGTTAGACCATATCGATATATTCATTTTCAAGGCAGCAGCAAAATATACCGAGTCGTCTGGATCAGGTGATATTTTATCGGCTTTTTCGATAAATGGTGTAATATAATCCATTGGAATAAAAAATACTCTTTTTTTAATCACGTTATAGATGCTTTCAAATTCCTCGTTTGAACGATGTGTTTTTGCTGCTAAGTATTTATGATATTTCTGGACTTCCTCCAATAGAAATTCTGGAGCATAAAGATGTAAATTATCAACAAACAGTAATTTCGCAGTAATACTATCTCGTATTAACGCTGCAAAAATGATATTTGAATCTACAATGAGATCCACTAGGCATTCCTTCTGTATCTTCGACTAAGAGCTTTGTTGACCTTCCTACCGAGCTCAATCGCATCCTTTTCTGTTAATTCACTTTTAGATGTGAACTCTTTCAATATATTGAGATCTACAATTTTTTCTCGAATAGCTATTCTTGCAACTTCTGACCAATTGATCTCCGGGAATTGATCCATTTGATCCTTCAATTCCTTTGGAATTGATAATGTCATATTAACCATCATATCACCTGTGTTATATGTGTATACACATAATACATATATATAGATTTTGGAATGGTTTACTCATAGTAACAATCATCACATTCCCAGTATTCGACTTCCTTCGATTCGCCAGTCCATTCAACGATTTTTACTATTTCCCTTTTGCCAAATATATCGCTCTCACCAATTACTTTATTTTCACCCTCCCCGATCGGTATTTCAAATTTACCAAAATAATGGCCTCCTTCATATTTATGCTCTCCATGTAAAATGATTTCTAATTTTTTACCACATACCACACATTTTCTTAATATTGTTTCCTGGGACATATGATCAAATCCATTCCTAGGTAAATTCGCCTATTATAATAATTTAGTTATCTTCAATCCCAATCGCCATAATTCTCAATATATCCACAATTTAGGCATAAGTATGAGACAACACCAACATCTTTTTGAGTAGCAGTGCCAAAAATTGTACCTTTGCCTTCTACCCACCTTATAGCCCGATATGTTTTTGTAAGGCCCAATCCGGTTCTTCCCCCAGCTAAATCTTGTAGTTTTCCAGGTACCATCTTGGATGAACATTTCGGACATTTTATAACTCTTTCCTTCACTCTTTTCTTTACCAATTTATTCCTCCTATTATGTGTAAGAATTAATAATATATTATCCTTTCACCTCCTCAACCCTCCGCCTGAAACCATTTTTTAATAGCGAATAATGTCCCAATTGTGATTGTGATTCCAATGATAAGAGTCATTATCTTATAATTCAATTCGAGCGGATAGAAGATTCCATATAAAATAAGAAAAACACCTATTATTAACCAAGGTGCAAGGAACCTCGCTATCAAATAATGATATATTATATCCCAACCCAATAGCCTTCGCCTCCTAATCACCATCTCTAAAACCATTATTGTCCTTTGCACATAAAGGTTTTGGTACTCCGTCATGGGCTTGCCATC
>CP070739.1:1924479-1927331 GCA_020347705.1 Methanomassiliicoccales archaeon
AGCTTCCGGCTCCTGCCGCCAATAAATCGTCTGGGAGGGCCTCACCTTCGGTCTTAGCGATCAGAACAGCCGCAGTCGAATCATCCACGATATTCACAGCCGTTCTTGGCATATCCATTATCCGGTCAACTCCTGCAATGAGGGCAATTCCCTCAATGGGTATTCCAACAGAGGCCAACACCATGGATAACATGATGAGCCCTGCCCCTGGTACCCCGGCTGTGCCGATGGAGGCAAGCAGTGCGGTCACACCGATGAGCACATAATGCCCAAAACCGAGCTGGATACCGAAGGCATTTGCAAGGAATACCGCCGCAAGGGCCTGATAGATGGCTGTCCCATCCATATTAATGGTGGAGCCATAGGGGAGGACGAAACTACAGGTGGAGTCCGAGACCCCGGTAGCTTTCACGACCCTCATCGTAACGGGCAGCGTGGCAGAACTACTGCAGGTGGTAAAAAGGAACGTCTACGGATGAACTTCGGGGTAAGAGAGGCGATGCCGTGCGCCTGGGATATCGCAAGGCGAGGTTAACGAAAAACCTGACGAGCAACGATGTCCGTGAGGAGCGTATCACGGAGAGGGCATCGGTTCAACAAAGCCCATAGCACGATCAATTAAGAAAAAGGGGAGGAATTTACTCATTTAATATCTTCACCATTTTTTCGGTTGTCTTTAATCCATGCCCAGTAAACAGGGAAACAATCGTTTCGTCAGGATTTGATCTTCGAACATAGTTATTTATTCCTGCAGTTGTTGAAGCAGCTGTTGGTTCAATGTAAAATCCTTTTTTGCAAATATCCTTCAACGATTCCTTAATTTCCCAATCATCCACCGCAATAAAATCTCCATTACTTTTTTTAACTGCCTCTATGATTTGTTTCCCTCGAATTGGTTTGGCAATCGCTATTCCTTCAGCAAGGACACTTTTTTTATCTATCTCGGGAATTTCTTCCAGATTTTCTTTGAATACCCTGTATAGAGGAGCACAATTTACCGATTGGATCGCAATGATCCTGGGTATTTTATCAATAATTCCAGCCCCAAGAAGTTCATTAAAGCCGAAATAAGCCCCTAATAATAGAGTCCCGTTTCCAACGGGTAGAATAACTGTATCTGGGGATTTCCACCCAAGTTGCTCGCAAACCTCAAAGGCGAAGGTTTTTGTCCCATGAAAAAAGAAGGGGTTCCAAGAATGGCTCGCATAGTAATATTCTTCAGCCGCTTTCAATACAGCATGAGCAGTATCCTCTCTTGAACCTGGAATTTTCTTCAATTTCGCTCCGTAGAATTGTATTTGTGCTAATTTTCCGGCAGAAGTATCTTCGGGAACATAAATCTCACAATCGATTTTAGCCTTCGCGCAATAAGCAGCAATCGCACAACCAGCATTACCAGATGAATCCTCAACAACTTTTCTTACTCCCAACTCTCTAACTTTACTTACCAAAACCGATGCTCCTCTATCCTTGTAGGAACCTGTTGGGAATAAATGGTCCTGTTTGACCAAAACTGATTTACCATTAAAGGCCACATCAGTTAATGGCGTAAATCCTTCATCAAAAGAGATAATATTCCTGTCATCCAAAAGGGGGATTGCCTCTTTATATCTCCACATAGTTAGTTTTCTTCCCTTAATTTTATCAACTGGAAAAGGTGACTTAAAATCGATATCCAGCAATCCCTCACATTTACATTGCCAAACCTTTTCATCCAGGGAAAATTTCTCATTACATTTTGTGCAAACAAGTCTATCCATATGAATCCCCATCAAATTGTGATCGTACAAAATAGAGAAGAATCGACCTCATGAAAGGTACCACACGGTACCACTAAGAAGGAGAATGTGCAAGGAGTTGGAGGCATTCTTACGTTGTTTGGAACCCATAATGCTCTTATTCTTGTTGACTGACAATCAGCTAAACTGATATCTTTGATCCAGAATCAAAAAAACGGCTTTTCATTACTCGGGGACGAGACAGTCCTTAAGAATGCTGATCTTTCTTTGTATCCCTCGTACTATCGTTCTTTGCGCCTCTCGTTTCACTATCACCGCTTTTCCGAAAATCAACGATCTATCTTTCACCCTGAAGGCTCGTCTCCCGCTAGTTGGCAAAATTCTTCCAATAGGAGGTTAAATCATCATGCCCGAGATAATCATCCTAAACGAACAGGACTTGGAGCAAATCATTACCCTGGAACAAGTCATTAACCTGGTCGAAAGGGGCTTTTCCAGTTACTACCGGGGTGGTTTTACTCCCTTTCCGGTGGTTCGGGAAAAAATCAATACGTACGAGGGAATCTTCGGAATAAAATCGGGATACGTTACCGATGGCGACCTGCTCGGCTTCAAAGCGGGTGGATATTGGAAGAACAACCCGTCCCTTGGGATTCCCGCTCATCGATCGGTTATACTCCTGTTTGATCCTCAAACCGGAAATGCTCGATCGATCATGGATGGTAATTTCATCACGACCATCCGCACCGGCGCCGTTGGGGCCATCGCCGCCAAGTATTTAGCCAGGAAGAATTCGCAGGTGGCCACGATCATCGGCTGCGGTACCCAGGGGAGAATGCAGCTCAGAGCCCTCAAGGGGGTCCTCCCCATTGGAGATATCAGGTGCTACGATATCTCCCTGAAAAACGCCGAAGTGGTTGCAAAGGAGATGTCCTCTCAAGACTGTGCAGTTACAGGTGTTGCCTCCCCCGAAGACGCCGTTACGGGGGCAGATGTGGTTGTTACGACAACCCGCTCTGACTGGATTGACCCCGGAATACACATTAGCACCATGGGGGCGGATACAAATAGGAGAAATGCAGCATGCCTCGGACCTTCTGGAAAAAGGGGGGG
>CP070739.1:1927431-1931301 GCA_020347705.1 Methanomassiliicoccales archaeon
AATCACAAAATTCCTTTATTTTCAACAGGTTGTAAAATCTGAATTGCGGAGCATTATATTTTTATCAACGGAAAGTCGAGAGCTTTTTCTCGTCCTCATTTAAGGTAGTTCGCGGATCCGACGAATGCGCACGCTGCTTTCTGTGGCAACAGTGAAATGGCTCTCTAGCCGATCGGCATATTGTTCCATAATGCCCTTTATTACGTGCACGCGATTGGCTGGACTTTCGTCATGGAGCCGAAGCAACACCACACCATGATGTGCTTTGGCGCTACGAAAGATTAGTTCGCCGAAATCCTTGTCGCTGGTAACAAGGATTCGTTTCTCGTTCGCAGCCCGGTCCAGAATATTCAGGTCGTCAGCTTGAGGCACTGTTTGAGCAGCAGCAAACACATCATGGCCCACACTACGCAGGTATTCGACTACCGCCGTGCCGGCGGATTCATATACCATGAACCGCATGGTGGTTTCCACCTAGGCAGGAACGATGAGGGGGAAGACATCCTCGTTGGCCAGTACCTGAGCAGCGTAGGCCAGAGCAGCGCGGATGTCTTCGGGCTCCGGACACGGGTATTCCCGCAGGATGTCGCTCTCTAGAATGCCTCGGACCAGCATGCGCACGATGAGCTCCACAGGGATTCGAGTCCGCCGAATGACTGGCTTGCCGGCCATTACCTTGCAATCTATGCTGATACGTTGCCACAGCTCATTCATTGGTCACCTTTTACACTGAGGCGCATAGTGGCAAGGAGCCATTCTAAGAATAGTCGATGCTCGGCAAATAGCCAAGCAGGGACAAAAAAACGGGCAAAAAAGGGAAAGGGGATAGTACTTTTTTGCTGAGGGGTTAAGTCATGCCCAGGATTTCAAGGGGATTAGCTGATGGGTATGTTTATCATGTCCTTAACTGTGGAAATGGCAGGCAAGAGGGCTTTCACAAGGACAAAGATTATGAGGCATTTGTTGATTTACTGCGAGAAGCCAAGGAACGTTATTCTGTAAAGATTCTTTCGAGGGACAGGCCAAGGGAAGAGACAGAGACGAATGCAAATGGTAGCCTGTCGCCCCCGAATGTTTGCAGCAGTGTTACTCAAAGTTGCGCAGAAGCGTACTAAAAATGTAGGAACATATGGATATAATTGATAGAGAAGTTAAACGAAAGAAAGACCTTCTCTTGCTTCTGACAAAGAAGGAGGTAACGCTAAAATATAAGAGGACAGTCCTGGGTATCCTATGGTCTCTATTGAACCCTCTTCTTTTAGGCCTAGTCCTATTCATTGCCTTTACGATCTTTCTGAGATTTCATATGGAGAACTACACCTTTTTTCTCCTCTCAGCGCTATTTCCATGGACCTGGTTTTCTACCTCTGTTACTATCTCATCCGGAACCCTTATTGCAAATATCCAGCTCGTAAAGAAGGTTCGTTTCCCGAGATATTTTCTTGTATTAGCCACGGTGCTGACCCACCTTGTAAACTTCCTTTTCTCCTTGCCTGTTATTATAGCCCTTGCATATTATTACGGAAAGGGACCTAGTATAATCTGGTTGCTTGGAATTCCCATCCTGATCGTCGTACAGTTTATGGCAACAACGGGTATTTGTCTTATGGTGTCTATATTAAATGCCTATTTTAGGGATATGGAATACATAATAGCTGTTTTTGTCAACCTGCTGTTCTGGATGACTCCCATTGTCTACCCCTTAGATATGGTTCCAGCGGCCTATAGGCTGTATCTAGCCATCAATCCACTCACCTATCTTATAACGGCCTGGAGGGATATTTTCATGTCAAGCGCCATAAGATGGGGCAATATAGGTATCTCGTGGTTAGTCTCTTTGGTATTCTTGTCATTTGGGATCCTCCTGTTTCAGAAGTTAGGAAAAAGGTTGGACGAGGTCATATGAGTTATGTCGTGAAAATAGATGATTTATGGAAACGATTCCCCTTGAGAAGGGACAGGCCTGGGTTTAAGGAATTTATAGTAAATATACCCCATTTCCTCCAAAGAAACCAGGATTCCCACTTCTGGGCATTAAAAGGGATAAATATTGGGGTTAAAGAGGGTGAATGTCTTGGCGTGATTGGAAGGAATGGGGGAGGGAAAAGCACACTGCTCTCCTTAATCCTTGGCACTATGTATCCGACCAAGGGGAACATAAAGGTCTCTAAAAAAATGACTCCCCTTCTTGAATTGGGTGCAGGGTTTCATCCTGATATCACGGGCAGAGAGAATATCCTTATCAACGGAGTACTTCTGGGCCTCATGAGAGATGAGGTTATCGATAGGATGGATGATATAATTTCTTACTCCGAGATAGGTGATTTTGTCGATATCCCGGTACGGACATATTCCACCGGTATGTATTTAAGACTCGCCTTTTCCATAGCCATTTATACAGATCCTGAATTTCTGCTGATAGATGAAATCCTCTCAGTAGGCGATGAATTCTTCCAGAAAAAATCAAAGAATACAATTATTCAATTGATAAAGGGGGGAGTTACCACCATCCTTGTCTCCCACAATCTGGCCGCCGTAAAGGAGATGTGTAACCGGACCATTTGGCTCGATAATGGAGAGATAACGGCGGAAGGAGAGACTGAAAAGGTGTTGGAGGAATATTTGAGGAATATAGGATAGTTCTATTACACGGGTCTATCAAACAAACTGAATGTTTTTTGCATTAGATTTGAGTGGAGGTAACCCTAAAATGGAGTTCACAGGGGAAAGATATTTACCGTGGGTTGATGACGCAATCATCAACTATGAGCACTTACATCGTTACAGGTTGGCAAGGGAATTTGTTAAAGGGGAAAAAGTCTTGGATCTCGCCTGTGGCGAAGGATATGGAAGTTTCATGCTTTCTGAAGACGCTGATTCTGTTGCAGCCATCGATATAGATGAGGAAACAATACGGCATGCCTCCTCAAAATATATAAGGGAGAACCTTCAATTCATCAAGGGTTCGATAACGGATATCCCGATAAAAGCTGAAAAGCAATTTAGTATAATAGTATGTTTCGAAGCCTTAGAGCACATAGAGGAACATGAGAAGCTTCTAGAAGAGGTAAAGAGACTCCTGATGCCCGATGGTCTGTTCATAGTCTCTACACCGAATAAATATTTGTACTCTCATGCCGTCAATTATGTAAATCCTTTTCATGTTAAAGAACTTTATCTAGATGAGTTTAAGACGCTTTTATCTGTTAATTTTAAAAATGTCCTCCTTTATGGGCAACAGTTATATCCATCTTCAAATATTTTTCCCCTTTATAGAGAATCAGGACCATCGAGGGATTTTGTGATAGAAAAGGGTGATAAAGAGTTTGTCTTTGTACCCTCTGAAAGGAAGGTGGCGAGATACTTTATTGCCCTAGCTTCAGATGGGGGTATCGACAAAAAATTCGTGTTAGGAAATTCTTATCTTTTAGACCTTTCAGAAACGCTAATTCACCACAAGGACGCGCGTATATCGAATCTGGAGGGTGTGATAAGCCAGAAAGATTCCAGGATATCGGAGCTGACGGGCGTTCTTTCTGAAAGGGAAAGAGAGCTGAAGGGGGTCCATGAGGCCGTTCGCCAGAACAATGCCCGCATATCAAATCTAGAGGGTGTGGTAGGAGAGAAAGAGAGGGCGCTACTTAGTCTTAACGAGACCGTAAGCCAGAACGACTCAATGATATCAGAATTGACCAGTACCCTTTCTGAAAGGGAAAGAGAGCTGAAGGGGGTCCGTAGGACCGTTCGCCAGAACAATGCCCGCATATCAAATCTAGAGGGTGTGGTAGGAGAGAAAGAGAGGGCGCTACTTAGTCTTAACGAGACCGTAAGCCAGAACGACTCAATGATATCAGAATTGACCAGTACCCT
>CP070739.1:1931401-1935001 GCA_020347705.1 Methanomassiliicoccales archaeon
CAGCATGGCCGCCTCATATGCGATTCCTGTTCGTCAGGCCAGCGCTTTGCCTGCGGCTTCCTTCAGATTCCACCTCACGGTGGACACCCTTGCCGTCCGGCTAACAGTTCCCCCTGTCGGGCCTGTAGAGGACTTGCACCTCCAAGTGAGTGCGCCCTGCCGGGCGCACCAAAAAAAGGCAGGGCCCATTTTTGGACCCTGCCTTAAAAAGCTGGCGAAAGATGTGGTCACCCTTTAAATAACGTTGACCACACAACCTTCAATGCCCTCAGAGGGCGGCTTTTTTATCCATTACATATACCTCGCTGTCTGCCCCCTCCCATACAGTATCGCCTGTATCATCGCTTTTTATTACTACCACGGTGAATGTGTTGTCGCCGTCTATAATCAACGAACCCATCAACTCTGGTACATTCAGGAGGTCTTCTAAATTGAACTTCAATATCAAATTGCCCCAGCTATCTCGTGTCGGCCTGATGTTTTCAACCGAGTCCTCGAGTTCGTTAACATAAACGAACACTTCCGAATCGCGGTCATCACCATCGAAGTCATAGTTTGCATAGCTCAAATCCGTAAATATTCGAATTTCCCCCCAACGTTGAGCATCAATGTTGATAATGTTTGGAGAGACCTCTACCCACATCGTCATCGTCTCGCCATAACATTTCGTTGGAAGATGCGCTGCGAATGCCGTCATGACAATACAAAAAACAGATAGCAGGCAGATTCTTTTAAAAATATCTTTTTTCATCGTATCAGCTCCTTTTCATTTTTTTCTTCTCAGTCCACAGTGATGAAATAAAAAAACGTTGAAAAATTTCCTGGAAATCCCCCCTTTCCATTACTTAATTTTAGAATATCCCATAATCTTTTTTTCGTATGGAACTTTAAATGTTTTTCGCAGAGATGTATATTGGACAAAGTCTATTTTTTTTGTAAGTGTTTATCCTATAAAAATAGAAACCTGGGCGTCGGGATACGCTGTATGCTGCTTTTCATTTCTGATCGAAAATTTGAAAAAAAATGATTCAGAATTGCTTCCGAATTTTAGTGATTTCTTGCCAGACGCTAGAATATCAACCGATGTCAAAATTCTGTGATTATAAGAACTTATCTAAGATAAAAATGGCTTGCCCTGCCAAGTATTGAAAAATTCGACACCCCCATATCTTGTGGTCGGTCATATATCGATAGAAGCTTTCTGAAGATTTTATTTATTCACCTTGATGATTTCGGGGATATCCAATCAAAAGGGAAAGTCTCGGGCGCGTGAAAAACCTGTGATACGTTTGACTTACCCTTGGTTCCCAGTATCTATTTAAATATACATGTAAATCGAAAATCTCTCCTTAGAAATAGTCATCGATATTCTTTGAGGAATTGTGATTGGCGTTTATGACACAACCTTCTGATGTGATTATGATTTTTTTGTTGGGTTTCTTTCGTGGGAAGAAAGAATGTCTTTTGGCCTGCCTGGGGATCGTATTTTTGGGGAAGATAGGCCCATCCTTGGAAAAAGGTAATCAGTCAATTGATTGAATTGATATTTAAATATTATTATATTATAGCATAGATGACAGAAATATTTATATAGTAAGGTGTGAAATAAACAGGTATGTCACAAGTTGATCTGCCCATTGGGCTTATCAAGGATCTGATGAACATCATGGAGAATCATCCGAATTATGGCAATATTTTAGCCAAGATGCAGAAAATGTCCTTATTTCTGTGGTTATATCTAATTTTCAGTTCTTTCAAGCAGAGGGTGGAAAGTTTCTTTTTCGCACCTTGTGTACCCTCGACCGAACTCAAGCGATGCCGCATATATTGCTGAGAGAAGATCGAGGTGGTCGGTTCGCTCGCTAGTGCCCGCAAGAGGGCAATCTGTTGAGATGGTAGCCCTTATGGTCTCGGCCAGCATGTTTCCAAAGATGGGACGGGGATGCGGTGAATCCTTTTTATTCCGAAAATACTTCTGCCTCGTATATTTCGACCTTTGTTTTCGGATCCTTCCAACAGGTTTTGTCCATCCAGCCTTTCAAGCAGAGATGTTCGAGGAATACCTCTTTGTCGGGAAGTTGTTCCCAAACTTGGGGTAGAAACGTAGAACTACGGCCTCCTTGCGAAAGTATCACCCCATGGATGTTTGGTTTAAGCTGACGCTTCAGGTCTTCACCGTCACTGAAGGAGAGTGTCCGTGGTACGGTAAGCACACTGATTTCTAAATGGACTTTTTCGAGCTCACTCAAGGTCAGTGGTGGGAACCTGGGGTCCCGGAATGCAGCGTTCAACGCATTTTTACGCACACCTTCGTAGAGAGATTCTACAGGGAGAATGGTACCGATACACCCTCGAAGCCTTTCCCCAATGTGGAGCGTCACAAAACATCCTCTTTTTTCTTTTAACGCCTGAGGAACCTCTTCGGGGTTTATGGTAACAGGTTGATTTTTAAGGCTTGCTGTAATTGCTGAGCGAGCCAGTTTCAGCAAGAATGCTCTTTCCGTTGCAGGCAACTCTTTCTTTTCATTCGTAGACATCATTATACCTCCCGTAGTGATCGTAAATGCAATACTGGCATATCCTACCACCCGACTCTTTGGACCTCCTGTGTCCCCGGAATTTTTGTAATCGATCAATGCACCTTTCCATCCTTTCATTCGCGCAATGTGCATTAAGGTAAGCACAGGTGTCTTTCCACACGCCTCACAGTTGGGCATCGCATCAAAATCGAGCGATGATATCGCCTTGGTACATATCCTATCCATGGATACCGCCTTTTTATAAGGATAGTAGTGGGAGAGATCAGAGCTTGCCACCACAATGGTATCTTCTTTAATGTACGGAAGGATCGCGTTGGCAAGTACTTGGGGATCTACGTTCCCCACAACCAATGGAATGAGATCGAATCCTCCAAGCACTTCCTGTAGAAACGGAAGCTGTACCTCCAGAGAATGCTCACCGATATGCGCTTGCTTGACAGAGGTAATCACAGGATGTGCCTTCAGCTCAGATACCACTTTTGCCAGGGGTATCTCACAGAATGGAGTTCTGTAGGATGCAACCTCGGGTATGGAGGCCCCCTGAAACGTTGCTCGATGGCTGGGGGCCATGACGATGACGGTGCGCACAGCCGGATCGATCTGTTTGTACCCTGCGGCAGCTACGATCCCGGAATAGATATATCCTGCATGGGGGGCAACCAAACCTTTGATTTTCCCGGCCACAGTCACACCACCGGCTTGTTTGAGATAGGTCTGAACCATGGCCCTGAGTTCTTTTTCATCAGAAGGATAGAAACTGCCGGCAACGACGGGAAGACGAACGGGGTTCGCTTGCTCGGCAGAGCAAGCGGAAGTAAGAAAGTGAGAAAGTGAGAAAGTGAGAAAGTAGGAGAGGAAGATACATATTTTTTGCGTTATCGTGTTTGACTCCCTGGGTCGCATATTACTTACCTTTTCACATGATTTTTTTTCTTGCACTTTTTACGGCTGATCCGAGGATTGCTTTTATTTCTTTTGCCTCCTGAATGATATCTGTCATTTTTTCCTCTGGAATAAGCTTTACGTCACGAATCATTCTCAGCCACATAACCGTTTCACG
>CP070739.1:1935101-1954800 GCA_020347705.1 Methanomassiliicoccales archaeon
TGGAAAATCTGCTCATCCAATCGAATAAAATCATCAATACGAAATTCTAAAAGCCGTACCAAATAGGTCATTCGATAGATATCCTTTCCATCCTTTTTTCCCACCAACTGGGCTGATTCCTTTACATGCCCTCCGAACTCTGATGCAAGCCTTTTTGAGAGGGCCTTCCCAAGGCTTTTTGACCCTAAATAAAAGTCCAGGCCTGAATGAATCTCCTCCACCTTGGTGATAAAAGCATCTCTCGCTTTTTTCTCCTTCTCAGCCACCATGATATCTACGATATCCATGGCCTTTTCTTTCTCCTTATCGTAAAGTCCACCTTTTGTTCCGCGGAGTTGCACCTTGGCCTCCCAGTAACCACCTTGTTGTTTGCTGCATTCGTCACATACAGTTTTTTTAAAGCGAATCCTGGTTTCATGGTTTTCCTCTGATTTTAGATCATGCACTTTTGCATGGGTTACGATATTGACATTGACGTTATTTTCGTCCTCGTATTCAGTTTTGATATGAACATCAAAATCCGATACATCCGGATGACGTTTTACGTTTTCTGAAATCACTTCCTCAATAATTTCTTGTCCCTGGTCAACTGACACCCAGTCCTTTCCTTTTCTTCGGGAGCCGCAGTGAGCACAAACCTCCACATCCAGTTTATTTGGAATTGACGTGAAGACATTTTTTGAAAGAAAACAATCCCCACAAATACCCTTGTACAATTTCCCCTCTTTTCCGCATTCCACGCAGAACATTTTTTATCCCTCAAATGAGCTTGGCGATCTGAGCGTGGGGAACACCATCGATCTCTATGATGCCTCCCGTATTTAACAAACCAAGTTCCTGGGCGATACCTACCACCTCTTTCCCAACGAGGTTGACAATCGTGGCCTCCTTTAATTGCTCCCGAAAAAGTTCTTGTGAGACCTTCTCACCGCCGTAGAACGATTTTGATACTATTAGCTGCAGCTCTCCTTCGTAAAAGCTCTTTCCTAGGGTTTCCTCATCACATGCGGCGAGGAGGATCTCACCTTGAGTAGGGTACACCTTCATCCAAATCATGTTACGCCCTGGACCACTCGGTATTTTTTGGAGCCAATTCTAGATTCAATTAACCATCCCTCTTCATTATGCAACCGCTTTATAATACTTTCCGCTTTGCTCCTTTCTATACCGACAGCCTCGGCTTCAGCGATAATATCTTCATGTTCCACAGGTCCACCGCCCTCGGCGAGGTCCTTGATTATTCTCCTTAAGGTTCTGATCCTCTCCCTCTGCGACTGGCTCGTACCCGATTCGATTATGTCAATATCGAATCTTCCTTCCTCACCGGCCACCTTTCTGAGGTAGTATTCCACTATTCTAATGGCCCTTTTGGCATCGTCTTCCTGAACCCTATCGCTCAATCTGATCCTTGCACTGGCCTCCGATAACCTCACAAAGGCTTCCAGTTGCCTCGCTGTAATGGGTACCGATGAACCTTCAGGCTCTCCTTGCTTTCTGATGCTGGTATAGTAGTCCCTAAGAGCATCGCTTGCCTCCTTTGTCATCACAGGAAACACTCTTTTAGCGTAGGCCACGTATTTTCTGAAAAAATCTCGATCAAGGTAAGGCTCGGTGTAACTGGGAATTTCCTCTTTCTCTTCGTCTATCTCCAAGCCAGTCTCCTTTATATGTCGGTTTATACCTCCAATGGTATGGCTTTTGAGGATGTGTTCGGCGATAAGATAATCCTTTTCGGAATCCGGAACATCTGTTATAGTGAATATCAAATCGAATCTTGAAAGAAGAGCGATTGGGATATTTATCTGCTGCCCCAAGTACTGTGTGGTGTCGAATCTGCCGTACTTCGGGTTCGCTGCACCCAGAACTGCACATCTTGATTGTAGTGTCGCGGTTATACCTGCCTTGGCAATACTGATTCTCTGCTGTTCCATGGCCTCATGCATACTGCTTCTATCTTGAGGAGACATCTTGTCCAACTCATCAACACAAGCAACACCTTTATCCGCGAGAACCAAAGCACCCGCTTCCAAAGTCCATCTCCCCTCTCCAAATTCATCCTTTACAGCAGCTGCGGTGAGGCCGGCTGCTGAAGATGATTTTCCAGATGCATATATACCTCTCGGCGCCAGTTCTGAGATATAACGTAAAAGTTGTGATTTTGCGGTGCCTGGATCACCAATTAGAAATATGTGTATATCTCCCCTGATATGGGTACCGTCCGGCATAATCTTCGCAACGCCGCCGAAAAGTTGCAGGGCCAAAGCTTCCTTTTCTACGGTCATTCCATAAATCGTGGGAGAGATGGAAGCTGTGATCTTTCTGTAGATGTCTGGATCTTTACTCATCTTTATTATTTTTTCTTCATCTTCCGACGATATCGGAACTTCTTCGAACTCATGTTCTTCCAGTTCGATACTGTTTATGTCTAAAAAAATCTCAAACAGTGTGGATTTGACAGGATAGGTTTTTTTCTGGGTACTACGAAGAGAGCCATTTATGATAATCCTGTCACCAGGTGAAATCTTTCCTGTTAAATCGTCCTCAGTATAGGCCACAAGCCTTTGGGGCTGTGCACCCCCTCTTAAACCCTCTGGCGATTCCTGGATTTCAATTTTTTGTGTATCCACGAACTGCGAAACATCGTTTAGGAGCCTGAATTTCGTGGATGCGGCAGTTCTCAAACAACCCCCCTGCTCCTTGTAGCATTCGAGAGGCTCCTTGAAAATCAGGCCATCCTGGACCTCCTTGATTATTACCCCGCAGCGCTTGCATTCGAACACTGCATCAACCATTCTTGGCCGAACTTCAGTTGCCTTTCTCACCAATCCCTCCACAGCAATGAAATTACCAAGATGTTTACTCCTCAAATCTCTTATCTCGATTTTTGAATCTTTTGGAAGGTTCTTGACTCTAAAGTGAATGCTCACCTTTGATTCTGGTGGCGTGAGCTTTTCTATGACTTTCTCGGCCATGAAAATCGCTTTATATGAACTGTCGAGAAAAAATTCGGCCAATTCAAAATCGAAAGATTCTATATCGGAATAGTTGACATCAAGACTTTTTTTCTCGGGATACAGATCGGCGATCTCCGTTATCCGATGTCTGTTTCTGGAATCAGTAAAGAATTCCTCCCATCTTGCTGCTATATCTTCGTCCTTCAACTCTTTAACGATGTCGCTCCCCCCCGGGTAAATCGATCAACTTCAATTTGCGTATGTAAATTCCTTCGATGACCATTATACCGTATATGATGTTTTGTACGAAATTGCATATAAACATTAGAGGAGGGGTAAAGTGAAACTACTCACCTCAAGGCCTTTTTACCTCCCCTTTAACATCATCCTTTTTGGAATATCGAAAGGTGCAATCTTTTATGCGAAAGATGAGTCTAGAGTTCCGTCTAATAAGTTCCAAGTTTTTCATATGCCAGATGTCCCTATCCGTCCGAATTGTTGCTCTTTTAGACGGCTCTCCTCATCTCGAATCCGGGTATGTATTTTTGTGGTTATAAAGTATTCGTGACAATGATTGTATATCTTTTACCAATATGTTCAATTATGTCATTCGATGCTTTCCTTAATGTCGAAATATTATGCTTCCTTGGGTTTTACATATCTTTTCCAATTTCCTCTGTGATGTTTTCAGCAACAGATCTTGGATCGTCGGCCTGATAAATGCTCCTACCTACTATGACATAATCTGCTCCCGCTTCCATGGCCTGTTGTGCACTCCCGCCTTGAGCCCCCACACCAGGGGTGAGTATCTTCAATTCCCCCACCAATCCTCTTATGTATTTGATTCTCTCTGGTCTAGTTGCAGGTGCTATGACTCCCGATGCACCTACTTCAACGGCCAGTTTTGCGAATCTCTCTGTCGTAGGTTGATAGAACTCCACACCGCCGGGATGACTCATTTCCACGACCACAAAGACATCCTTACCACCCGCAGCTTTCACACATGCTGCGATGGAATCCCTTCCCACAAAACCATGGCAGATTATACCCGAGGCCCCCTTACGAATTGCATTTTCTACGATCAACCTATTGACGTTTGGGATGTCGGCAACCTTAAAATCACATATCACCTCGGAGAGTTTGGAAATTCTTGTAACCACATCCAGTCCACAGGCCAAAACGAGGGGATAACCCACTTTGATTGCAGCGACGATATCGCCCACTGATTCCGAGATTTGCAGGGCCTTTTGCTCTTCTGCCACATCCAAGGCTAAAATCAATCCGCTTTTTTGTTTCATGAAATCCGCACCTCGAAGCAGACGGTATATAGGGTTATGATTTCTATTAGTTTTTGGTTGTAGGAGGATCAGAAAAGAATTCCTTTTTTTTATCAAGTTTTATAAGCTTACGTAACCACCCATATGCAAAGACCCAGACAAGATGTGCTTAACTAAATATAGTAATTATTTATATTAATAGATGAAAATATAGAGATAGAAATTTTAGTGGAAGTAAATATCCTTCTTCGAGGGTTCGACTCCACGAAAACTTGGGCCTTAATCCCTTTTCAACCCCTCAGAACGATTTCGATATTCACTCCGTCAGGAACTTCGATGCGCATCAACTGTCTCAAAGCGCGCTCATCGGCATCCAGGTCGATTAACCTTTTGTGAACATGCATGGCCCACCGCTCCCATGTCTCAGTTCCTTCACCGTCAGGGCTTTTTCTTATGGGCACCACTAGTTTTTTTGTGGGAAGCGGAATAGGGCCGCGCATCTCCACACCTACCCTTTGAGAAATGGCCTTTATCTGCTGACAGACGCTGTCCACTTTTTTTGGGTTCGTTCCAGTCAAAGAAATTCTTGCCTTTTGCGCCATTTCTCTCGTTCCTCATACAAAAAAGATCATTTTTGCTCGACGTCGATGCACATCCCTGCGGCAACCGTCTGTCCCATATCTCGGATCGCGAACCTGCCCAACTGGGGGAAGTCCTTTGCTCGCTCGATTACCATTGGCCTTGTTGGTCTGACCTTGATGACAGCCGCATCACCGGTTTTTATGAAATCTGGATTCTCTTCCTTCACATCCCCTGTCTTGGGATCGAGTTTCTTTTGGATTGCCTCGACGGTGCAGGCCACCTGTGCGGTATGGCAGTGGAACACTGGTGTGTAGCCCGCCGTAATAACGCTGGGGTGATTCAGCACCATGATCTGCGCCGTGAAAGATTTAACCACTGTGGGAGGATCATCCACGGGTCCGGCGACGTCCCCTCTTCTAATGTCATTTCTGGAGACTCCCCTTACATTGAAACCGACATTGTCACCGGGCTCGGCCTGAGTTATCTGTTCGTGATGCATCTCTATGGTCTTGACCTCACCTACCTTGTTGGACGGCATGAACATGATCTTCGTATCGGGTTTTAAAACGCCGGTCTCAACTCTTCCCACGGGTACGGTCCCGACGCCGGTGCTGGTATATACGTCCTGCACCGGCAATCTTAAGGGTTTACCGCTGGGTTTTTCGGGTAATGTGAGGTTGTCCAAGGCCTGGAGCATGGTGATGCCCTTGTACCACCCCATATTCTCCGAGGCTTTTACTGTGTTGTCGCCTTTGAAGGCGCTCACAGGCAGACATTGAACGTTATCCATCTTGTAACCCACGGTTTTAAGAAGGTTGGTGGTCTCTTCCTTTACTTCGTTGTATCTCTCTTCACTGAACGGAGGCTTTGTGGCATCCATCTTGTTTATCGCCACGATGAGCTGTCCCACACCAAGGGTTCTAGCCAAGAACACGTGCTCCTTGGTCTGTGCCATAACCCCCTCAGGTGAGGCCACAACCAACACAGCAGCATCTGCCTGGCTTGTGCCAGTTATCATATTCTTCACAAAGTCTCTATGGCCAGGAGCATCGATAATCGTAAAATAGTATTTATCGCTATTGAATCTCTTATGCGCCACATCGATGGTCAATCCCCGCTCTCTTTCCTCCTTTAAAGCGTCCATTACCCAGGCGAATTCGAACGAGCCTTTCCCTTTTGCTTCAGCTTGCTCTCTATATTTGTCGATAATATGCTGCTCGATGTGTCCTGTTTCCAACAACATTCTTCCTACTAGCGTTGATTTCCCGTGATCTACATGTCCTATGAACACGAGATTCATATGAGGTTTTTCTGCCATTTTCAATCCTCCATTAATTTCGATTTGTCCTATCCCCTAATGAGCTAGGTATTTATGTAGTTTACTGTGTTGTTTATCGATATCAGACCTTAAGAATATGGTATTCGACTCCCTATTTTTTAGATGGCCCAATCCCGTAAAAAAGAATGATATCCTTCTCCTCTTCCAACACCTTTTCTATTTCGAAGGTTATTTCGATTATAGCTTTCAATTCCTGAGCGCATTTTGCCTTCTTCAATATCGTGATACTTCCTTTTCCCCTGCCCACCCTCTTCAATTCGATTAATGCCCTTTTCGGGTCCTCGAAATTATGTATAGCTGTGACTGAAATCACGATTTCAAAGGCATTGTCTTTAAATGGTAGACATTCAGCTTTCGCCTGCAAGAAAACTGCATCTTCATGTTTTTTCTTCGCTCTCGTCAGCATATCCTTCGATGGCTCCACTCCAAACAGCCGGCACCTGAAGATTTCAGAAGAGAGTCCTGTTCCGCATCCGACATCCAACAATCTGTCATTTTCACGGATGTCCAGGTACCTTTTAATGAGCCTGTGCTTTTTTTCCTGCTCCTCACGATATAGCTCATCGTAGCCTGGCGCAATGGTATCGTAATACTCCATGCATCATGGGACGGTTTTGGATGTTATTAAGATTTCTTGTGCAGGCCGAAATATATAATAAATGGAGTTTTTGTGGTGGCAGGGGATTGTCCTTTGGAGAACGTACATTGGGGGCACCAAGATGACTCAAACCAATGGACATGACTGCAAAGATATTAAATGCAAAAATTCACTCCAAAAACCTTTTATAATATTCTACCCAATAACTTAATATTGAAGTGATCTAGGAGGGATTTCTTAGAAAGGAGCCATATTATTTGCAGCGAGCAGCGGCAGTACTGGCACAAAATGATCATGCCAAATTGCGGTTTGTGATGTATTAAGAGGACAGAAGGTTACCAGTTGTCCACAAAAATGGTAACCAAACACCGCTTCATCGGGGTTGACCCCACAATCGGGGAGATCTGACAATGAAACTCAAAAACCTGACAAAACGATCGCTTTCAGTGTACATAATCGTCACCTTGGTTTTGAGCAACTTATTTGGTTTTATACCCCTTACAATACCGATTTCGAGCGCAGCAATTATAGAACTTTCACATGATGCAGGTAACTTGGATTTCAATGTGGATAATTACGCCACACTGCCTTTTTGTATTAAACATAACAACATTCAACAGAGCGACGATGCTGGCGGCTGGATCGATCATACGTTCTTCTTTTTTGATCAATCTCAGTACGATCACGGAGGAGGAAGGGGGGATATAGCAACTGGAAGGTTCAACATTCCGTGGTCAACCCGTCCGGACTTTGAAACCACAGCTTCGGACGTACCTCTGTCATTTCTGGAAGATGGCACCATCGACACCAGCTATGGGTCACTAACAAAAACAAAAGACATCAACGGTCAAGCCAACGATATCAGGCTCTTTCAGACTGCCTGGAGCAAGAGCGGAGAGGATTGGGGAATAATAGAATGGACTGTTCAGAACCTATATGATACAAATCTTACCGCAGTTAGATTTGGTCTTAGGTTTCACGCATGCATCAATGGTGATAACGCAGATGACAAAGCCTTTTGGGAACCTGCGGATAAAGTCTACTATCTCAGAGACTCTGGAAGTACCACTTATTTTGGTTTTGCCTCTGCAGATCCAGGTGCTCCGGTAAACGTGTATTGGGATGGGCCTGTTAGTGACACCTATGATGATAATGAAATAGCTGCGGCTGCCGCTGCATCTCCATATGTATCTGGGCATTACAATGATCTCGGCTGTGTTGTAGGCTGGACCGACGATGAGGCGGCGAACAATGGCTTTAATCTATCGGCAAAAGAGATCATTACAAGGCCTTTAATCATGGCTGTGGGATCGTCGTATCCTGATCTTCTTTCAGCGATTACAAGTGCAAGACAATTCTACCTTCCCAGGTCACTGCATATCAATGAAATCGCAGATGAGGGGACACCACGGGTTGAGATACACACCACGGCCAATGTGTCCCAAGCTCTGACGAACATAAAACTCTCTGTGGATGGCGGATCATCATATTGGTCAGGCGGCTTTTGGAATCCAACTTCAATACCTGCCAATGGTTACAGTGTTTGGACCTTGGCTGGGGGGGATGCATTTAACGGTACTGAAGGGGATACCCTTGGGCTTTATCAGACATCACCTGGCCTTATATTATGCGATGAGGTGGGCTTCGGGCAGGAAGGTATAGCACCTGATCCCATAGACGATAGCTTAATCGGTTCTATATCACGGACACATATCTCTGATTGGGTGCACAGCCTAAACGGTACGACCTTCGGTGCTCAGAATAACGAAAAACCCATCGATAGGACACCAGAAGTGGTGTTGAATGAGGTCATGTTCAACCCTGATGCACCGGAATACGGATTTATTGAGTTGATGTACATTGGTAGAACGTCCATTGACCTGGATGGTTTTTCGGTGGTCACAGATGATATAATGTCTATTTCCGGCAGCTATATCTTGGATCCTGATGATCCATATTTTTTAATATTCAGGGACGATGCACCCTGGATTTTCGACAATGAAAATCTATCAAGCTCCGGGGATAATGTCTACCTTTACGATAATGATAACATTTTACTTGATATGGTAGGCTGGAACACCCCTCACCAAGTAAATAAAACGGTATCGAGAGTTCCCGATGGAGAGGGCACTTACCAGGGCTATCGTAATGTAACCTCAAAGGCCGCAGGATGGGTGTTCGATCAGTTTCCAACGATACCGCTTGTGCATGTGTCTCCATTATTTCAATTCGAATACTGTGAGCAGGGGGATGAGGTCTGGTACGATTTGACAATCACCAATAGGTTGGATACTGGAAAGCTGTTTGACATATTCAACTATTCCTTACCAGGTTGGCAGGTCGAAGTATTTTTGTCCGATAGAATAACAGAGATAACCGATTCCGATGACGATGGGATACCAGACATCATCATCGGGGCCTTGGCCTCTGTTGACATCTCGATAAAGGTCACGATCCCTTCAACCTGGGAAGTGGGTGATTACGGAAATGTGACTATTTCTGTCAAGGCAAATCCTGATCCCTCAATCTCACAATCAGTTGTATTGCAGTCAAGGTTCTTTCCCTATCTTACACCTGGGAAATCTGTTACGCCTTCTCAGATAAATATTAACGGTACTGGCTATGGCGAGCAGGCCACAATAACGCTCAACGTCACAGGAAACGGATTCGGGATACCCATCACACTTCCTCAGGATGTGGTGTTCGTTGTTGACAGATCAGACAGCCTGTTACCAAATGATATCAGACTGGCAAAAGAGGCCATAACAGACTATGTGGACAACATGAGCAGCCCAGATAGCGGCGCAGTGGTATATTTCAATCATGAGTGGGTGCTGATGAGCAGTCTAACTAGTAATTACAACAAACTTAAAAATGACATTTCAAATATCCCTGAGGATCCTGATGGTCAAACTTACATGGGTAACGCGACGCTCGAAGCACTTCAAGAGCTCATTGCGCATGGTGACGGTAATCATATTCAGGTCATAATTCTATTAACAGACGGCGGCTGGACCGCAGGATCATTGGACCCGATAATTGCGGCTCAATGGGCCCGGGAGAATGACACCTTCATTTATACTATTGGACTGGGGAGTACTGCACAAGTTTTGAAAGACATGGCAAATATCACAGGGGGAGAATTTTTCTATGCTGAAACAGCAGATGATTTAAAAGGCATTTACCAGAAGATATCCAGTGTTATGATGGATAAGACCGCAGGTTATGACCCTGACCCAACCGATGCAAATCCCATGATACGGGATGTTTTACCTCCTTGGATCGATTATGTCCCAGGGAGTTTTTCCCTGGACCCAGACAATATCTATGAAAGCGGAGGGTATACCTATCTCGAATGGAATCTTTATAAACTCTTAATAAATGAGACATGGGAGGTCACTTTTAATATCACTTCTTCTGACTCCGGTTATCTAGAGGCAAACAATTATACCTCCTCGAGAATCAGCTATTTTAACTGGGAAGATGTGTCGGTGGAGAAACTCTTTCCGAAAACCATGATAAACGTGATCATACCACCGCCACCCCCACCACCTGAGCCACTGCCCCCAGAGCTGTTCATTGAGGTTGTTGATGATCCTGGCAATCCCGACAGGACAGGCGACAATATACGGCTTTATTGGCTTCCACCATCTACACCTGAGATAGCATATTATCTGATATACCGCTCTGAAAACCAGAGGGACTTTGACTTCTCAACACCCTGGGTACGCACCAATATAAGTGATGACAATGGAGTAATACCGCTGCGCACAACTTGGAATGATACCCATGCAGCCAAACCTGGCGATATGAACTATTACCAGGAGATTTATTATATCATTAGAACCGTCAATACAATTGGTAATATCAGCAGTACGAGCAGGACTGTCGGGAAATGGACAAAAGGATTCTTTGAAGGTGTGAACACATTCTCTCTACCTTTAGAACCACTGCAAGCACATGATGCTGATTGGTACACCACGGACATGGGCGCGAGTTACATCAAATGGATGAACACAACCACGCAAACCTGGATGCAGCATGATTTCGGGGAAGGGGCCGATGACAACTCGAACGTCATCCTTGGTGAAGGATATGAGGTGAATTTTGCTAGTTCCACAAAATACACATTCTGCGGTATGCCCGGAGCCATGATTCAATATGATAACAATTCCTTTAAGGGCTTTAATTGGAGCTCAGATGCCATGAGCCTTACCGCAACAGTCGAGGATTTCGATGTTGTAATTATGATAACCTTAAATTGGGCACGTCCTATGGGAGTGATTGAAGGAGTCGATGAGTACCGTATATACTATTCCACCACAAGAGACGGTTTTTGGGGTACTTTGGGCGTTGATTACATTCAGCTTTCTACCAAAATTGTCGGGACAGAAACCGCGACTCATACTTTCCTTACCACACCAAATGTTCAATACTATTATATGGTAGTTCCAGTTCTTTCAACAGGCCAGATAGGCACCAGTACATACAGTTCCGGGGTTTGGATATCAGACTATAAACAAGGATACGATACCGTGGGTTTACCTCTAAAACTTCCAAGCGATAAATCCGTTGATTGGTACTGCGATGCCATACCTGATACCTTGGGTATGAACTACTATAATATCACCGAAAACCGATGGATGTGGCACAAGACCATCATGCCTGCCGGGGTTTACGATGTCCATGTAAAAATGGCAGAAGGTTACCAGATATTGACTTTAAGTGCCACGAAATACATCTTCAAAGGGTTTTAGGATTAAATTCTGCTTTTGCCGCGATAAAACCGGGTTTTTTTCCAATTTTTTACCCAAGAAATCTATTTATATACCGACTTCTTAACACAAAAAATCTCTTGGCGAGAGGAAATGGTCATGCCTAAGGAACAGAATATGATCTTGGACGCCCAAAAGAGCGTTGAGCAGACTGCAAGCGTCATGGAGCATCTTTTCAGGGCCCCAAAACCTGTGAAGCTTTTAATACCGATACTGGCGGTCTCGCTGCTTTCTGGGATGCTGATAAGTTTTGATCAGAATAATTTATATAATACCTTTTTTGTGAACGGAATCGTAATTCTCGCCCTGCCCACATACCTATCCGCCTTAATCTCGATCCCTCTCGCAGAATCCTTGGGTGGTAAGCTGTATCTACGCAGATCCATGCTATTATCATTTCTCTCGCTTCTGATTATTGTCGGGGTCTTGATACTCTTTAAGGGAGTTATATTGATTTTCGATACCAATATAGATATTTTAATGATAATTACCTTCGGATATGCTGCCATCGTTTGGCTAAGACATCTTTCATTGTTATCCACTTCGAATAGCAGTCACCTTCGTTCTCTACCCGCTGCTCTGATGCAACCGCTTTTGGGTTTCATAATGCTCGTAATATTCATGCCTCCTTTTGGTCCAGAAGAAGTGATCGTAGCTGGAATCACTTTGATCATATTCCTTTTCTCGGTGATCATTCTCACAACCTTGGCCACAACTCCAATGAGAAAGGCCTTTGGTGTAGACGGCCTTATGATGGTTAGATATTCACTGGATCATATCACTGAGGGTGGGGAAAGCGGTGCAAACGAGGTGGAGGATTTCTTTGAAAGTTTTTCAGAGAAAATGGATGTTCATGTGGGCCTGATAGTGTTCAAGAAAGATGGTAAAATTAAAAGCATAATGATAGTACCATCGGTGCATCCAGGTCCTTTTGGTATGCTGGGGGGCAGCGATTTGCCATTGAAACTTGCCAAAGGCCTTGCAGATAGAAGCAAAAGCGTTCTCGTCCCTCATGGAGCCGCAACGCATGATCTCAATCTTTCCTCATCAAAAGAGAAGGTCAAGATCGCAGACTCTGTCAATTCTCTCTTGGAAAAGGTAGAATGCCACAAGGCTTCAAGCAAATTCATCAGGCTCAGTGATTCCATGGATGTGTGTGCTCAGGTATTCTGTAATGGAATATTGCTTATTCATACCTCTTCACCGAATCCTACAGATGACGTCGATTATAGTACAGGTAGCGCCGCACGGGAGAAGGCCAGCGGAAGTACTGGAAGAGATACGCTCTTTCTGGATGCTCATAACTGCGCCAAGAGGGGTTCGGGGTGCATTTATTTCGGCTCGAAGGAGTCGTACGCACTCATAGATTTGACAGAAAAGGCGGCAGAAAAGGCGGTGGAGCATCTTACTGACAAAATCAGAGTAGGCTATGCCCAGAAGACCGGTTATGAAACAGAAAAAGGTATTGGCGAATGCGGGATTCAAGTGCTTCTCGCCGAAACTGGTGGACAGAAAACGGCCTATATCCTTTTTGATGGTAATAACATGGTTATGGGTTTGAGAGAAAAGATCATCGCAGAAATATCAGATGTCGTCGATTGCGCCGAGGTTCTGACCACGGACAACCATGCCGTAAACGCCACCATCGGTGGATTCAATCCTGTTGGTCTGAGGATGGACAAGGATATTATAATAAAAGATGTAAGGAAGCTTGTGGGAATTGCTGTGGGTGATTTGGAAGAGGTTGAGGTGGGAATGACCACAGGTTATGTGAAAAACATAAGCGTCTTCGGACATGAGAATGTGGCTCGTCTTAGCTCGGTTGTGAATTCCACAATGGCGATTATGAAGGTTGCCACCTTTATTTCCCTACTTTTCGCTTTCGTAGCATCAGCTGTGCTATTTTTATTGGTATAGCCTGTTTTTAAAAATTGCAGGGTCATGCCTAACTCATTTCGGTGGAGGCGGGGGTTCCTCTTCTTCGTCTCCCGGTAATCTGACAGGTCCTTTTTTTCTGCTTTTAATATGGGCGATTTCCTCGGATCGCGTTGTTTCCTCCTCCAATTCCTTCTCGATACTCTCCACTTTCTCCCTAATTTCGCGGGGTTTCGGAATCTCACCCAGAACATCCTCAGCTTTCCCGACCATTCTTTCAAGATCGGTATAGTTCGTTGCAGTGACCTCTGGTGTCTTCCTGCTCACTCCGATATAGTCCGATGCGCCTTCTATCAACCTTGTAAGCTCGAACGGGAATATTATCTTCGTTGCCTGACCATCGCCTAGACCTTTGACTGCGTCGATGGAAAGAACGGTCAGCGCCTTCTGATCCAGTGGAGCCGCACCCATTGCCAGTATGCGCAGTTTCTGTGCCTCACCTTGACCCTCCAAGATAGTAGCGAGTCTCTGCCCCTCGGCCTCTAAGATTTTGGCCTGCCTGACTCCCTCAGCCTGGAGAATTCTCGAGCGCTTATCGCCTTCTGCCACCAGGATGGCTGCCCTCTTCTTACCGTCGGCCCTGAGAATCGCCGCTCTTCGCTCTCTCTCCGAGGAGGTTTGTTCCTCCATGGCGGCCTTCACGGGGCCAACAGGATCAACCTCCCTGATCTCCACTGCCTCGACTTTCACGCCCCAGGCATCTGTTGCGGTATCCAGGATGTCCCGAAGTTTGGTATTGATAACCTCCCTGTTGGACAAGATCTCGTCAAGTTCCATCTCTCCTATTGCGGACCTTAATGTTGTTTGAGCCAAAAACACAGTGGCCTGACGGTAGTTCTGGACCTCGTAGAAGGCCTTGTATGGGTCCATTATTTTGATATAAATCACTGCATCCACGTTCGTTGGTGAGTTGTCCTTTGTGATGACCTCCTGTCTTGCTACGTCAAGGGTCTGTAGCCTCAGATCCATCAACGTGACCCTGGTAATAACAGGGAAAACGAGATGAAAGCCAGGGTCCAACATACCGATGAACGAGCCCAATCTCTCCACAAGCCCTTTTTGATAGGGCCTTACTATTCGGATCCCGCTGGCTATGATGATCACAACGGCAATCCCAACCAATATACTCAATCCTAACCATACGCCACCATCAGGCATTTTCTACCCCCCTTTAGGTTTTAACTTCCTCGCCTTTTGTCTCCGCTATTATCTCTTTTTTTTCAACCTCTTCCACTATCACATGGACTCCTTCCCAGTCCACCACCTTTACCATCTTTCCCTTCGGGATATGCACATCGCCTGTTGCGCTCCAAATCTGATGCTGTATTTTTACCTTTCCGTGGAGGGAATGCGGCTCGATATCCTCGATAACGAGTCCCTCCTTTCCTACGTTCGATTCCGTGATCGTGGTTGCGGTTGGTTGCGTTCTGCCCAATCTTCGATAGAACATCACCGCCCCCATCATGGCACCTGCTGTCACCACTAGTACTATCACAGGGGACCAAGGGGTGTCAGCAATGAATGGAAAGAAAATCCCGATTATACCCATGGCTACAAAGGCTGTACCTATAACCCCGACAAAAAAACCTGGGGTTGCAGTCTCTGCGATTATCAGCAGGATACCGATTATCAATAAGGTCATACCAACAACGGCAGGATCTTCAATTCCAAATGGCATGCACTTCCCCTCAACGTAACACTCTATAGATATTTGTAGTTTTCTTATGGATTTTTCTTATGGATTAAGTAATGGGTAAAGTAATTTTATGGATATCGCTGTCGTTAATAACATAGATTTTCGGATATAAAGTTTATGCGGGATATCCCAGGGGTCCCAACTTTCTTCGGCTATGGAAAAAATGCAATCAACCTTTTATACATGTAAACCCTTTATCGGCTAAAATTCGGTGAGAAGATGTTTTGCCCTGAATGCAAATCTTTGATGTTTCCAGATGAAGGTTATTTTGTATGCAGGAAATGTGACTATAAGAAAAAAATTGAAGATTATAAGGCCAGCACTATCCAAGAGGCTGCCGATGAAAGGGAAACATTGGTAATTGAGGGTGATCTGGACACACTGCCAAAAACAAAAATTGAATGTTCGAAGTGCAAACACAATGAGGCGTACTGGATCATAAGGCAGACCAGGGCCGCGGATGAGCCCGAGACAAGGATATATCGGTGCACGAAATGCGGCCATACCTGGCGTGAGTTTTAAAAAAGAACCCCCTCTTTATTCCGAGTTATTTTTCTTAAGATGCCCTTTTTTCATCGATACATTTACATTCCATTATACCAATTACCCCTCATGAGCTTCTCGGTTGTTTACGTAACGGCCAAGCATGAAAGGGAGGCCAGAAAAATCGCAAAAGCTCTCCTTAAAAAGCGTCTTATTGCATGTGCGAACATGGTACCAATTAAGTCGATATACTGGTGGGAAGGCGCAATTAAGAGCGATACCGAGGTGGCATTGATCATGAAAACGCAGGACATAAACAGGGAGAGCATAATCCTGGAAGTGAAAGCGATTCACTCCTATGAGGTTCCGTGTATCGTTTTCTTGCCCATCGAGGAGGGTAATCCCGAGTTCCTTGATTGGATAATAGACGAGACCACCCCTCCTTAGAGCCAAACCATGATTCTCTAAATTCCATCCACCTTTGAAAGCTTCTGTGCATTACCCTGGATTGTGGCTCTCTTAAAAAATCCGCATGAAATATCAAAGAACTTCTAATCCACAGATTTTTATAGCAGCATGTGAATATTCGATATACATGATTATGAGCCCCTATGAGGATGATACACGAATGGATGATACCCCTAGCGATAAAACCAAGATAATTAAATTTATCCTCAAATTCATTGCAATTGACTTTTTGATCTTAAGTATAATTCTGATCGTATTTGGCCTTATGCCCCACGAGAAAATCGTCGTCAACAATAAACCCCTTCAACCCGTGGAAATCGCGTGTTCTCATGCCATTGAACTCGATAAGGGTGAGATTTTGGTAATAGATTACGTTGTGCAGGGCAAGGACGTGGCCTTCTACCTCACCTATGGCGATCCATGGCAGGAAGGAAATTATGCATATCTTGTAAAAAGGGATCATGCGGGAAATGATCACATCGAGCTCGACGCTGAGAAAAGCGGATTTTACTATTTAAACTTCGAAAGCAACGATCCCTCAACCACAGGAACTTTCAGTGTGGATTTAAGCTATAAGATCATGGACAGGTACTCACCGATGTATGTGATACTTGGAGGGACATCTCTTTCTTTTGGTGTCTTGTTTACCATCCTATATCTCTGGTTAAAGAAAAAATCGGCCGGGGATGAAGAAGACGAATACATCAGGATTTGATTAATAGAGTGGTGGGAACCATTTTTTATTTTATTTGGCCCAAACGCAGCATTAGGGCGTCCAATTCCTCTCCTTTTCCCATTCTCAGGGCAAAGATGCTGTGCATTAGCAGTTTAGGCTCGGTACGACTTCTTAAGGCCAACCCCTCCCTTCTTGCCAAACTCCGGTTGATGAAGAAGCTGTGGCCTGATTTTAATAGGAATTTCGTATCCCGTGTCATTCCCACCACTTCGTACTTAACACCCTGGGCCTTTATATGGCTGAACCCTATCCTCTGGGCACCGAACTTATAACGAAGGTACTTATTGCCTCGGTAGACATGGATGAGGGTATCCTTGATAACCTCGACAACCTCATATATTTCCTGGGCCTCTTTTTCTTTATAGATGTAAATCGGATCGTCAAAAACCACAGCACCCACAAGTCCCATCTCTAGGCAATGATTATTAAGGTCATCATCACTCACTAAAAGGTCGATTTGATAACCTTCTCTTTCAATGGCCGAAACGATCTTCTGAACCAAGTTGAAATACAACGGTGAACAGGCAACGATGGTGTTGGGGTAAGACATCATGCGCTTTTTGTATCTTTCGTACGCCTCGATGATATCCTTTCCTTCTTCGGTCAAGCGTGTTCCTCTATGTGTCGTAGTGATCAATTCCAGGCCCAATTTCTTTTCCATGTCTTTTAGGCTCCTGTGGAGCACTGGCACGGATATCTCCAATATCGAAGCGGCCTTGTTCTGGGAATGGGTGGAGGCAATGGCAAAGAGGGCCTTGATCTGTTGCATGGAAATCGTAACGTCGTTGACTGTTAGACGCAAGTCAGGGAGGATTTTCATGAAATCGTACCATATTCCTTTTTAGGATACTTAAAATTATGGAAGACATTATTGTACGATATATTGAACGATACTTTAGTTTAAATAAACAATATTTTGACGATTGCGCCAAAAAGTATATAAATTTATAATAAACTATAATAAATCTGATGAGCGGGGAACAGCTGCTTAGGAGAGTGGGCCTATTCGCCCTCGTACTGATATGCTCGATTTTCATAATAGCCAGCGTAGCCAGTGCTGATGAAGACACTGAAGAGGATGAGGGCTCACCTTCCATGCTCGTTGATCTCAATATAAACCAAAATACGAATGGGAGCTGGGATAACGATATTAACACCACCGCCATTGCTATGGTGGCAAATTCTTATAAAGTTCCCGAAGGTCATGTTTCATGTTGTTTTTCTTTGAACTCCACTTCGACAGTGGCCATCAGCGGCATGTATTGGACCATGAACAATGTAGACACTGAAAGCGATATCGGTAATGTCGAACCCTTATCAGTGGAAACCCAATCACTCCTCATAATACCAGAACCGGATACCACTGAGGATAAACGCCTAGAGGAAATCGATGATTTTCAAGAGGATGTCAAGGAAGATTTACTAGCTGCTCAAGAGCCCGATGGAAGCTGGAACGAGGATATTGGTGATACAGCCATTGCAACTTATGCTTTAGAAATCACAGAGGAAAATGAGGAGGACCGCAGGGCAAAAGAAAAAGGCATCGAATGGATTTTAGAACAGGAAAACGAGGAAGAGGACTCTTGGGGTTCAGTTGAGGATGATTCAAAGGCTATATTGGCATTGGACAGGGCCGGAATCGACGTCTGGGAGGAGATCGTGGCCTTGATGTCGAAACAAAATCCTGATGGTAGCTTTGGCGGTATCGAGGATACTGCCTGGGTCGTAATGGCCCTATCAACACATCCTAATGAAAGGACGATAGATAGTATGGATAGGGCCATGGGGTGGATTAAATCACAGGATTATAAAAATAATAGGGAGTTGGCCATGGCGGCATTGGCAGAGCAGTATTACGAGAATGCAAAATTGGAAGAAAAGAGAACCGAAAGAGAAGGACCAGTTCCTCCTCCCTATATGTATGTGATTTCCATTTTAGTAATTGGTTCATTCATTTTATCATATTGGCTGTTCGCACGATTGGATAAAAACGGGATTCTCGATGGGGTGAGAAAGGATATCTATGTCTATATAACAGATCATCCGGGGGAGCATTTGGCTAATATTACAAAACATTTTGCGATAAGCTCCAGCAGTGCCAGGTATCATCTTTCTGTTTTGGAGGGAATGGATAAGATAGTATCCCATAAGAACGGCAAGTACAAGCGGTTCTATATCAACAAAAACGGATACAGCAAATATACCAACGGAAACGGATACAAGCACATAATGTCGGCCCTCAAGAATGGGACTGCCAGGAGGATCGTCAAATTCCTCATTTCCAACCCTGAAGCGAACCAAAAGAGCGTTTCAAATGCCCTGAGCATTCACCCGTCAACTGTGAACTGGCATGCCGAGCGTCTGAGGGATGCAGAGATACTCAATAAACATAAAAAAGGCAAGGAGATCGTGTACTCCCTCAATGAAGATGTGCAGGTGAAGAAGGTCATTGGCATCATCGAAGGCTCTATCGTATGATTTTTCCGAGCCTTTGAGGGATAATAAAACATTTTGATGAACGTGCCAACGTTTTGACGAACGTGCCAAAAATACTTTTTATACTTTCTGAGAATGTATTAATTGGTGATAGTCATGTTGAACAAAAAATTGATGATCGTGGGGATACTGATCGTGTCCTTCATACTTATGGCAAATGTGACTTTGGGAAATATAGTGAATACTGGAGAGGAAGTGGATAATTCAAAGATGGAATATAAAGATAATGAAATAGGTACTCTCCCTCAAAATCAGGATTATGTCATAATCAGAGGTAACGATGATATGATTTATCTCGTGCGTTTTAATGACGACTCAGTTTCTTGTGTTGAATATCTCGAAGAAGCTCAGTTGAAAGAG
>CP070739.1:1954900-1974054 GCA_020347705.1 Methanomassiliicoccales archaeon
ATAGGCTGAGAACTCGTTTCCATAACCTTTATAACTCAATGAGTACCGTAAATTGTATCTCAAGATTAGGTTCCTGGGGACCTCGTCGCAATCGGTCCCGTGGATTGTTGCCCAATCCTGCTCCACGTTTCTCGCTCCTTTCGCGTCATATAATGCATTCGAACCGACACTGATCTGTTGAAGGGGAATCGGAATGACCTCGAAATCGTCCTCATGAAGGTAATCGTTAATGAGCTGCTCTGGTCCGTTGGTGTGTAAAGTCGCCCCGCCAATGGGTAAACAAGGTTTCTCTGAGACCGCGCTGACTCTTGCAGCAATCAGGCCGTCGTTGGAAACAAAGGTATTTTCTGTGTTGTACTTGAAATACATGGCCGAATCATATTGTTTCTTAGGAATACTCCCAGTGGATACGTTCCAATGATCGAACATGTAATAAACAAATCCGGTAGAGGCAATTATGGTAACCACCAGTATTGCCAAAACTATGGATTTCCATCGTTTGAGAAAGGTGTAAATATTCAGGAAGGCCAATCCGGCAAGAAGTGAAAAAAATACCAAAAAAAAGTAAGATGAATAGGTTCTCATCCCTATTGTTGGAAATATAAAAATGAAGGCAACTATCAAGAATACATCGTAAATCCCTTTATTCTTCTTCCAGATCAAATATCCTAAACCGATCAGTCCGAACACAAGCATCGTGCCTATCCTGCCTGCTAGGCTCACGAACAGATTGAGGATCAGAATCGGGGGGGAGCTACCTGTAAATACCGTTGACTGTTCATACACCATGAGTCCTTGGGCCCCTTGAAGAGGATTGTTCCCTGAAAGCAGCATACTCAATAGAATAATAAATATCCCCATGATGATTAAAGGTGCAATGACCCTGGAACTCCGTCGCAGTTCACTGGATTTGGCCATATATGGAACGAGCTGCTTATAAATGGCAAATATTAGCACACCAACAAGGTAGGCAATCAAAATGAATATCATGAATACGCCCAATCTATGACTTGTTCCCACGGTCAACAGCAGGATTACGAACAGAATATTCAGCCTGTTTATGGCAAATCCTCTGGTTTTTAGAAGAAGTAGGATGCAGGCCGGAGCCAGGGATACGAACAAATTTCTAGTCGAGGCTTGCCAGAATGTCGATCGAATGAAAATGGGAGATAATGAGAAGGCCAATGCGGCCACAAAACAAAACATATCATCGTTCTTGATTTCCCTGGCCAAAAAATAAGTGCTGAAGACACCTATCATTCCAAGACCTATCGAAAATAACATTATGGAAAGCTCGGTGCTCAATCCTGTACTTGATGAGATGCCTGCGATAAGAAATGGAGAGGCACTTGGGTAAGATAAAGGATAGAGCCCGATATAAGACAGTGGATGCAGGATCCATTTTGCATAGTGGTATTTGGTGATGGAATTGGCTAGAATATGGATGACCAATGAATCTGCCCCGAGTTCATGTTGCACCACAGGATATCTAAAAGCAATATTTAGGACGAATAAAAACAATAACAGCATGTAGTTAACTCTTTTCGAGAATTTCATTAATATCCCCTATGTAGCAGCCTATTTAAATATTTTTTAGGTATTATTATCCGGATTATGAAAATTCACGCCATAAATGTTATTACTCCCCTGTTCTATTGCAAAATAAAACGGAAGATAAAAGCAGGAGTTCAGGCAATGACCCCCAGGGCTCAGACCAAAGGAAATCGCCCGCATTCCGATTATTACGGTGCAGGTTACTCAGTATTTTTCCGTGAGGATAAACTCCTTTCTTACTCTGAGATATATAATTGGTGGAAAATGAAGCGGATTATATCAAAGATGATAGAAGGGGAAAGATTCAGAAAAAATAGAGAATACAACCTTTTGGATATGGGGTGTAGTAGAGGCCATGACATTTTCAGAATTAACAGGGAGTTCAACCAGTATAATTTGAAATTTACAGGTTATGATATAATCCCACAGGATATAGAATATGCAAACAAGGTTGCTAAGCAAAAAGGATTAAAAAATGTGAACTTCAAGGTAGCAAACGCGGAAAACCCGGGATTTGAAGACGATACCTTCGATATTATTACCTGCTCTGAGGTTATGGAACATCAAAAAAAGCCCAAGCAGGTTTTGAGTGAATGCTTTCGAATTCTTAGGCCTGGCGGCATCATTATTATCACCACTCCAAATATGGCTTACAAAACCCTTATGCCCAAGGGAATGAAAAATAGGATCAGGAAAAGAATGCATAATAAAGTCGATTTACCGAAGAATCTTGGAGAACATAAACAGGGATTGCCGTACGAAAAACATGTCTTTGTAATCAATATCAATGAATGGGTAAGACTGTTAAGAGCTATCGGCTTTGAAATCGAGGAGCTAAAAAGAGGCAGCCTCGTCTACGGAGGTCCGATTTATGACAGGCATGTCAAAACCATGGGGGCATTGTTTTTCTTGGACAATATCCTGGATTATCTTACACATAATTATTCCTGGAACATCGTAATAAAAGCCAGAAAAACAACCAAGTAATGCTTATATACATGAAATCACTTCAAATGTGTTATATTTGAGAACAGCTCTCGATAATACCCGTGTTGATGCCATGAACAGGAAAATCTGTATTTTGGGTCTGGGCTATGTTGGATTACCAACGGCAAGCATGTTCGCCACCCACGGATATGATGTGGTAGGAGTGGATGTAAACGAGGACATTGTAAAGAATATGGAAAAAGGAAATATTCCCATAAAAGAGCCTGGGCTTGAAACACTGGTTCTGGCCGCACTTAAATCCAATCGATTAAAGGTCCAAGCAAAACCCGAGAAAGCGGATGTTTTTATCATATGTGTTCCAACACCCATTAATGAGGCAACAAAGGAGCCTGATTTAAGCTATGTAAAGTCGGCTACAGAGAGCATTCTTCCCTATCTTGAAAAGGGCAATTTAGTTGTACTGGAATCTACGGTTCCGCCGCTGACCACCCAAAATATTGTGATACCAATTCTTAAAAAAAGCGATTTGAAGGTTGGAGAGGAAATATCTGTTGCCTACTGTCCCGAGAGAGTTTTACCGGGTAAGATTCTCACGGAATTCGTTAAAAATGACAGAATCATCGGTGGTCTGGATAAAAAATCTGCCCAGATGGCAAAGGAGCTGTATGGATCATTTGTCGAGGGGAATCTCCATTTAACGGAAATTACCTGCGCAGAAATGGTGAAACTGATGGAAAATACCTTCCGAGATGTGAATATCGCCCTGGCAAATGAATTCATGAAGATATCGGAGCGTATCGGCATCGATGTTTGGGAGGCAATAATCCTGGCAAATAAGCATCCAAGGGTCGATATTCACCGTCCTGGCCCGGGAGTTGGGGGCCATTGTATTGCCGTTGATCCGTGGTTCATAATAAATACTGATGTGGAAGATACGAATCTCATTAAAAGTGCTCGAAAGACGAATGATGAGATGCCAGGCTATGTCGCAGGGATTGTGGAAAACGAATTAAAAGACATAGAAAAACCCGTAGTAACGGTGTTCGGGGTGGCCTACAAAGGGAATTTTCGCGATACACGGCAGTCTCCGGCTAAAGAAGTCATTTCCATTCTTTTAGATATAGGATTTGAGGTTAGGGCCTACGATCCACTGGTTGAGGATTTCCCTTATGAACTTATGCCTCTTGATAAGGCTTTAGACGGCTCAGATTGTATACTTATACTTGCGAACCACAGGCTCTTCAATAACCTAGATACGAAGACCATTTTTTCGCTTATGAGAAATAAAAAAATAATCGATACCATGAATTCCCTCTCCTCAAATTGGATAGAAAATGGCTTCAGTGTGAGGAAACTAGGAAACGGATAGTAATGAGGATATGTATCGTAGTGGGAACTCGCCCGGAGATAATCAAGATGTCTCCGATTATTAGGGAATGCGAAAACCGGGGTATAGATTATTTTATGATACATACCAACCAACATTATTCCTATACCATGGATAGAATATTCTTTGAGGAATTACAGTTACCTGAGCCGAAATACAATTTAGAGATCGGCTCCGGAACCCACGGTGTTCAAACCGGGAAGATGCTCATGGCCCTCGAGAAAACATATACGAAAGAAAAACCCAGTTTGGTATTGGTCGAGGGTGATACAAACACCGTCTTGGCAGCGGCACTTGCAGCATCCAAATGCCATATAGATGTGGGACATGTCGAGGCAGGCTTAAGAAGCTTTGATAAAACAATGCCCGAGGAGATCAACAGATTGTTGACCGACCATCTGTCCAGTAACCTGTTTGCTCCGACTGAGGTTTCCAAAAAAAATCTGACTAATGAGGGTATTTCCGAGGATAAGATATATGTCGTAGGCAACACCATTGTTGATGCAACATTATACAATCTGAAGATCGCGAAAACTCGTTCAAAAATATTAGATCAATTAAACCTTGCGGAGAATTACTATTTTTTACTGACACTTCACCGCCAGGAGAACGTGGATGATAAAAAAAGGTTAGAAAGCATCATAACCTCACTGGAAGAAATCGAGAGTAAGTTCGATATTCCCTTGATTTACCCTATTCACCCCCGAGCCGACAAAATGATGAAAGAATTCGGATTAAAAAGCAGACTTGAGGGCATTCCTGGGATTAAATTGATAGAGCCTGTAGGTTATTTGGATTTTCTTGTGCTTGAAAAAGGTGCAAAATTGGTGCTAACGGACTCAGGCGGTGTTCAGGAAGAGGCCTGTATATTGAATGTCCCCTGCGTGACATTGAGATACAGCACTGAAAGGCCCGAGACAGTTTCCGTGGGTAAGAATGTAGTTGTAGGGGTTGAGAAGGACGATGTGCTTAAAGGTGTGATTGGGATACTAGACAAGGAATTGAGCCCTGAGAATCCCTTTGGAGACGGAAAAACCGGACAGAAAATCGTTGATATTTTAGTGTAATTCCTTTTAAAATTATGAAAAAAATAATTTTTTATGCACTTGTAGTATCCTATCAGAAAGGCTGTCGGCCGAATATTTCTCTGCTATTTCCTTGCGTTCTTCTTTGTTTTTGCCGCTCACTACCAATGCCCTGATTAGATTATCTTTTAGATCATCCTCGTTTCTTTCTTCTATTAAATAGCCGATTTTTTCGTTCTTGATAACACTACTGATATCACCCACATCTGTTGAAACCACTGGTAAGCCGCAGGCCAAGGCCTCCAGTACTATCGTTGGCAATCCTTCGGTAAGCGATGCCATCACCAATACATCGGCACAATTCAGGATATACGGCATCTCATCATGGGCAAGCGATCCCATAAATTTGATATTAGTCGCCTTCAAATCCGAGATCAATTTACGCAGTCTTCTTTCATCTTCACCTTTTCCGACGAGTATTAAATATGTATTCGGTATAACACGATTTAGATTCACAAAGGCCTTGATGATAAGATCTATTCCTTTGACCTTGGAAAACCGACCAGCGTATAATATTATTTTATGCCTGTCATCCAGGCCGTATTTCTTGCACAAGGTTTTTTTATCGTTTCTAACCTTGAACAGATTCAAATCAAGAGGAATAGGAATAGTCGTTATTTTTTTACTCACATAGGGATATTTGGTGGTGTAAAATCGTTCATCCTTTCTACTCACGGTTATAATTTTATCAACTTTCGGAAGAATGAGGTGCTCTAACATAAGATATATAATACCTTTAAATTTGGATTTAAATCCGATACCTGTTAAATAGCCCTTTGATGCCGCTCCATGGAAGTACAGTACGATTTTTCCTTTCTTCTGCGGGAATAAAAACGGGATCGTATGGTCGATTCTTTGAATATGCAAGACGTTGCCCTTGGACAGAATTGCATTCTTATATCTATAGAGTTTAAAGATGAATTTAAAGGTCTGGGGAATATAATAGCGCTCTTTTTTCTCGGGATAGACTACCAATGGATAGAATATGATATTGTTTTTTATGGTGTTCCGATTGGAATTTTTTAAGGTTGTGTGACCGTATAGAATTGCGGTTTCATTTGGACTCAAAGAATTTAAAAAATTCATTACGTAATTTCGCGTGCCGCTAATTTTTGAATCAAAAGGGTTTATCGGCCCAATTATGACCAAGTTTTTCATATGAGGAGTCAAACGAACTTATATATATTAACTTTTACCCAATTGGTTTAAAAAACATCCTTTCAAAGAACCCATACCAGATTCCCATTAATTGAGCCAGTTGCTTAATAGTTTGTATAAACGAAAACGTGATCACATCGATTCTCCGTATTTCCGTTGGTATCTGTAATCCAATATAAATATACGAAAAAAATAGAATTAACAGTTGAAGGCAAGCGATCCATGCGGTGATTGTCCATATAAACGACAATGCAATCAATAGAAATAAGACGGGTATAAAAAAAACCCGTGCATAGAACCAAGTCCCCCTCATTTTTCTATGCTTCAAATACGAAAGAGGATAACTTTTTCCATATTTAAACCATTTTTTCACCAGGCTTTTTAATGTAGTTGGATTATGATGATAAACATAAAGTTCACTGTCATAAAGAAGTTTATATCCCGCATTTCGTATCCGAAACCCCAGTTCTGTATCCTGTCCTCGAATCAGATTCTCATCAAACCGTATTTCTCTAAAAATCTTCATATCGAACATCACTCCAGACGCATTCAATGCATCAGTATATGTTCGTCCGATATTCCGGGGTTTTCCGAAAGAAAGAGCGTCCAGAGCTTTCGCGATATCACTTCTACCTATGCTGAGCAACGGACCCCCCGCACCCACCACATCCTCTTTTGCATTCTTCAATATCTGTAAGGCCTTCGCACACCATTTTCTTGGAAGAACTGCATCAGCATCGACAAATGCAACAAGATTCCCATTGGCCACTCCCAATCCACGATTTCTGGCCGCTGCTGCCCCTCGCTTCTTTTCGATAAGTAATTTAACTGGATATCTTTCGATAATATCTCTGGTTCTATCGGTAGAGCCATTATCCACTACAATTATTTCCTTTTTACAGGTCTGTTTTAAAACTGATCCTATGCATTCTCCGATCGTATTTTCATTATTATATGCCGGAATTATGAAGGATATGAGATCTTCCATTATTTTCACCGACCTAAAAGGCCGTCTTTGAATCAAAACTTACAGTTTTCATATTCACCCCGAAGAACAGCTGTTATTCTATTTCCCTCCTAAGTCTTAAAGTTTCTATATAAAACTTTGTGTCTTTTTAATTTCAAGCATCCCTTCTATAAACTGTAATCTCAGGTCCATTCCAAGAGCTATCTGGACTATCAAAAATACTGATTAAAGAGCGTATTCCAAATCCATAATCGTAATCCTCCTGATCCTGTAAAGGCCTTCCGATATACACCCTATCGATTACACCCGGGGAAAAATCTTTAATTGCAGTATAATTATTTTCACGAAGAAAGCCATCATAATCATCATATCTTTCGCCTGGGGCTTTTCGTAGGATATAAGAGGACAGTACAATGTAATCGGGCTTTGTTGTATTAAGTTCTTCATATAATGGATTCCAAGACTCATTCCAATTTTCGTACTCATCAGGCACCCAGGAAAATGGGTCTGCAAGTATAGTGGCATTCAAAGGTATATTTTCTTTTATCCATTCTCCTGATGGAATTCTCGAGTCCTTAATCGGTGCAACAGCGTACGGGATTGCGGTTGTAATAGATGTGATGATCACCAAGGCAATTACTATCACACCACATTTATCAAATAATGCTCCTTTATCCGATAATTTATCTTTAATAAATAAAATGAAATTGGCACAGAATATCAATAGAACCGGTATTATCGGTAGAAGGGCCCAAGAATGTTTAAGCCCTATCGTAAGGAATATGAAAAAGAAATAGAAAACAACCCAAAATACAAGAACGGTTATCGATTTAATTTGGATATTTTCCTTATCCTTAAATGATGAATATACCACCAATATGATGCCTAGTAATGAAATGACTGCAATTAATACTCCAAGAGTTCCAATTAGATGAACAAACCAAAGAAATGGATTGTTTTCAAACACAACTCCCAACGAGCCTGTTTTCCAGATCCTTCTGCTATAGTCTTGCCACCATAAAAACTCGTCAAAGGCAAGGATAGAATAGGGAGTTGTCAAAAGGAATGTTCCTCCAAAAATGAGCAGGGAATATAGAACTTTTTTCTGAAAAAGGAATCTTAAAAATCCATTAAATTTTCTTACCCATGATTCACTAGAAGCGGCATTATACGTCAGAACATGCGAATATAAAATTACCGGAACAAGTATAATTCCTGCATATTTGGTACCAAAGGAAAGACCTGCAAAAAAGGCGGCAAGATAGTAGTATCTATCCAACTTTCTTCTCGTTAATCTTACACAGTATAACAGGGAAATCAAAGTGAAGAATATCTGCGTTACATCAGGTTTTGCCATGGTTGAGAATGAGAGAAATAATGGGTTGAAAACCAAAAGAAGTGCACTCAACAATCCGACTTTTTCATTGTAGACATCTTTACCTATTTTGAAGGCAACGAAAACAGATAGCACGGAGAACACCAAAGACAACGATCTTGCTGCCAACATGAATACCGGCCAGGAAACGCCGAATATAAAATATAACGGGAGAATAATCACCAAGGTCAGATAGAGATATAAGGAGCCGTAAGGGAAAAAGTGAGGATTCAAGGTTCTGTTCTTACCCATAAGCCCAACGCGACTCACCTCAGTATATTCATCCACATTCACGGCCCTCGTTAGGCGTAGAGTCGAAATGTTGGTTCCTAATACCAATATACCTAAGAAAAATGTAATAGCAAGTAGTATCAACAATTTCCTATTATCGATTATAATCTTCAAATTACGAAATATGTGGGTTTTTACCTCCATATAATATTTTTTAAAGTATTCGGGCAGCATCCATTTATCCCCTATCCTACATGAATACCCTGAAATGAGTTCTTAAATGTTGTAAGGATATTTTAGAATTGGCAATTAAGTTGGTTCTAAAGGTTCTTATACATGTCATGCAACCGTCTCTTCATAACACTCCAACTGTTATTCACATAGATCTTACGGGCATTTTCCACCATTTTCCCGACTTCATTTCTATTGTTATAAAGCCATTTTATCTTCTTTGCCAGGTCATCATGGTTCTCGGGTTGATAGTAGATCGTGGCCTCTTCTCCCAGTAATTTGTACAGGCCCTTTAACCTGCATGAGATAATGGGTTTGTCTGCCATGATATACTCAAACACCTTGTTGGGCATGGCGAGCTCTGTCATTGGATTTTTTACATAGGATACGATTCCAAAATCAGCCAGTTCTATGTAACTTGCGACATCCTCACCAGCTAACTGTCCACCGAAATAAACGTTTTCGCTTATACCCAATCCAGCTGCTAGGGCTTTCAACTCCTCTATATATTTTAAACCGGCTTGGCCGTAAGTATGTCCAAAGATTATAAAATATATATTGGGGATATCCTTTTTTACAATTGACATGGCCTTCAGCACGACTTCCAGGTTCCGTTCGTAGTTGATCCCCCCGACATAAACGGTAATAAACTTATGCTCAAGATGCAATTTTGCTTTGAAATCCTCCAAATCCTTTTTTATAGACAAATTTTCATCGGGTGCGTTCATTATCACCACTATTTTCTCTTTCGGGACACCGCGGTTTATTATCACCTCTTTTCTGACATCATTTACTGTGATAACGCGATCCGCAAATCGCGTGCTGATCCTCTCTAGCATACATACGATTTTCACAGGGAAGGAATCCATCTTTTTATTGAACCTGGCCGCGTATATCTCAGGCATAACCTCATGTAAGTCAAGGATGATCTTCCTTTTCTTCAGTTTTTGCATAACAGCAATAAACACCAAAAAGTCGGGTAGCGAGTGCACATGGACAACGTCGTATTTTTTCTTTCTATCCAAAGAATTCAGTCTCATAAAAACCTGCAAAAATAACGATGTGTAGTGGTAGAAGTATCTCAAGTAACCTCCTCTTTTATGGGTCAACGAGACCCTGTGAATATTCACATCGTTGAACGAGTCCACTTTTTTGTCGCCCTTCTCCTTCAGGCAGATGATATCTACCGAATACCCTTTTTCCAACAAGGCCTCTGCAGCCCTTCTGACCCTGGGGTCGAATGGATAAAACGAGTACACAGGCATGCATACCGTTTTTTTGTTGGGGTTTTCGTTTCTCATGGGCGTATCCGACCTCCAAGAATATCCTTATAACCGATGAACTCGCTCTTTTTGCCCACATGGTCTATGAAAAAATTGAGACCAGAAAGTGCCTCCTTGCCCCTGTTTTTTTGATGCCTTCTCGGCAGCCCATCCCAAAGAGGAATCTCGTCATTCTCCATGACCTCCCAGGGGTGCAGGTAAAATACAACAGGATCGAAAAAGCGGGATGATAAGTTGTATAGATAACACACCTTCTTCGCGCCGAGGGTCCTTATAGCCGATAGGGTGAGCGGCACGCAAAAGGCCGATATCGGCACCTCTAATACCTTTGAATCGCCTTTTTTGAAGATATTGTGTTTCGACGGATTATATGGCCCCGTGGGTGCAAAAAACGCCTTTACATTGTTACTCACACCAAAGCCGAAATCGAATCTCAGGGAGGTCACTGAGCTGTCGCATTCATATCCCAGCTCCTCTAAAGCCCGAATCGTAAGATGGTTGGCCTTGGCATAAGGGGCCCTGAAAATTTTTGGATCATGGCCAGTGATTTCTTTCAGAATAATCGAGGTTTTTTCTATCCTTCTTCTCTGCGCGACAAGATCGAGCTCAACGAAGTTCTCGTCTAAATCGAGGCCGTGGGAGTACCCGTGGCAGCCGATCTCGTGGCCTTTTGTATGGATTTCTTTCACCACAGATTCGTTTTCTTCTGCGAATTTTCCGGCGATAAAAAACGGGGCTTTAATCCCTTTATTATCCAATAATTCTAAAATTCTTGATATGCCTACCTCGCTTTTCGGGAAATGATCCACATCCACCGATAATATCACTTTTTTCATTCTTAACCCACCTATGTTTTTTCATACGATATCTGAATCTCCCCATGTGATATGCCAGGAATTGGGATTTTTCACGAGTCTAAGTTCAACGTCATTTGAGATAGGATATATGATAAAGGGTTCCTCCTTCGGATTCATTTTTTTGGGAATAGGAACAAAACCGCACTCTTTCAGAACACTGTAATACGAACTCCATTTAGGAATCAGACATGCGATCAGGTCGACCTCCTTGCTCTTGAGGTATTCCATTGCTTTTAGTAATAGTGCATGGGCTGAGTTCTTTTGATTCGGTAGCGCGAGAATATCCACTATGGCACCGTTTCTCAGGTCAAACTTTTCCAGGACCCTCACAACTATATACCCCAAAATCTGGTTTCTTTTCTCGGCCACAAATATTGTATAGCAATTTCCTGGACACCGGACATACCTCCAGTTTAGGTATCTGCTGTTACGTTCGAGGATTATACTTTGGGAAGAAGACGCATCATTCCAAAATTTGTCGAACCTTTCGTCGAATTCAGGGATGTTTCTAATTTTGACTTCGTCCTCTACTTTTGCCTTTTTTATCCGATAAACTGTACTGAACATGAATTTTCCTGCGGCCTTACCTATTGCCCGAAGGAACCCATTTGAAAATGATCTTTTCGATACGTTTTTAAAATTCACTGGCCTTATCATTACCGGAGGAGTGAAAAGTTCAATCGCACCGAGTTTTCTATGGCCCGGCAGGGCGTTTTCGTTGGGAAAACCGATTACAATACCAAATCCTTCTTCTTTCAACTCTGATAACAACCGCCTTCCCAGACTAACGAATATCCCCTGGCGGCCGTAATCAGGATGCGTCATACCATCCACCTCAAGGGAGGTTGCTGCCATCTTTTGTCCGATTTTGATGTTGCGATGCAGCGCTCCGAGATGCCCTGCGATTCGATTTTTATCCACCGCAACCAGAGCCTTGAATCCTTGCGGATTTTGTTTGAATTCCCAATTCCATTCATCTTTAGTCCTGGATTTCTTAAATATGGAATTAAAAAGTTCGATTATTCTATTTTCATCACCGTCGTTGTAACTTCGTATAGACCAATTTGCGTCCATTAATTACAACTCCGAGGCCGAATCAGACTTTTTTCCTCTCAAATTCCAATATGAGCATCGAGAATTCATATTACGCCCGTATATGATATTTTCTCGGTATTTTAGTTTTTCCGTCTATTATCTAAGGTTTAAGATCTTTCAATGTCATACTCAGATAAGAAATGATATGTGGTAAATTACCGTCTAAAAAGAATAAATCGACACTCACTCAGGCAAATATCAAATAGTTAAAACGCAATGGAGTATATGTTTGAATAAAAGTAGGAGGTGAAGGAAATGGCAGGTATAAAAATAAAAACGATAAAGGCCCAAAAATTGGCATATCTTGAACATACCGGGGATTACGGCAGTATTCCATATGACAAATATTTCGACCAACTTTATGCCTGGGTGAAGGAGAAGAAAATAAGACCAGGGTTCAAACCGCTAGGTATATTTCACGACGACCCAGATCAAACACCCCCTGAAAAATGCAGAAGTGAGATATGCATACCTATAGTCGGAGATGCGGAGCCAGAAGGGGATATCAAAATCAAGGATCTACCGTCTATGGATGTCGCGGTAATCAAACATAAAGGCACCTCGAAGGAATACCAGAACACCTACAAGACCCTCGGCGATTGGATAACCCAAAACGGCTACGAGTGGGCAGGTCCCTCGATGGAAATATACACCAAAAAACCCAAGGCAAAAGGGGATGAAGTGATGATCTATGCCACCGTGCAAGTGCCAGTAAAGAAAAAAGGATTTCTCCTGAGAAAGGTGGCCGACCAAAACGAAACCGAAAGTGAAGAATAGAATAACACTCCGAACCTGGGGCATCTTGTCTATTTTGTAGGTGAGCCTATTAATCTATATTCAGGACCCGAAGATCGTCAATGAAGCCACCACGACACAAAGTAAGCCCTCGATGCCCCATATGATCCAAACCAACTGTTTTTCATTCACCTTTCTTCTTTTCATTATTATATGTGTGAGCGACTCGATTCTTTTATCGTAGGATAGATTCCCGTCTTTATCCGGGGTGCCGTAATTCTCCCCACGAAAATGTCCTCTGAGTTTGAGAAAAAACTCGATTATCATAGGTATGAACAAAATGGCTCCGATGGTCTTCAAATCCACCATAATGGCCGCGCAAGCAACGGTAGCACCCATAAATAAGGTGAGGGTATCTCCAGGAAATATTTTTGCAGGGAACCGATTGAACCATAAGAACGCAATAAGGGCACCTAGAAGTGGGAACAGCAGTAATAGCGAGTCTGTTACATCGAAAAACATGGAGAGCGCGATTAGCGTGATGGTAATGATGATCCCCAATCCGGTACCCAGACCGTTGAAACCTTCGAGCATATTGCCCGCGTTGGCGGCACAGGTCACACCGAAGGGGGCGATAAGAACCATAAACACACCGAAATCCACGGTAAAAAATATGAAGGATAATTGGGTCTTATCCATGACATACACCCCGATGGGGATGGCGAAAAGAAAGGGAATCACGGCCTTGATTCTCTGCCTCAGTCCAAAGAGGTCATCCATAATGCCTGTAAGAGCGGCTCCTACAACGGCCAAAAGAGGTGCTGCCAGTATAGGAAACTCATCTCCGTTGAGGATCTTGTTGATCACCAAAAAGGTTGAAACACCGGCGATGAAGCCGATGACCACTGCCAATCCCCCCATCTCAGGGATCGTGGGTTTTTGAAATTTGTTCTGATCCACACCCACAAACCCCTTTTCTGTCAATTTTTGGATAAGCCAGGGTACAGTCAGGATGGTGGTTAAAAACGATACGATCAATGCGATGATCAAGATTTCTAACATAACCCTCAATCCAGGTGAATCCACTGATTGGGTAAAAATCTTTTGATTGGAATATCGTGAATATCAAGCACACCCCTCCACCTTTCCCCCTCTGTCGTGGTCTATACCAACTCCACCTTAATATATTCATAGACCACTTTATCCTTCGATTACGCTATAAAATAATTATATCTTAAACCTCAGGACACCCGCCCTGATTTAAACAGTATGATATGGAGAAAGTCTCTGAAGTTGACTATCTCAGAATAAAAATAACAACAAAAAAATGGCCTCTTTTTCAATCATCCGAAAGGTCGCTTACACAATAATTCAGTTCTGCTTCCCCCAGTTCTGTGCCCTTTGGAAAATCTTGTACCCCAAAAGACTCATAGATTCCTTTTTCGGCCATAAAATCGTCGATATCTTCGAACTTTAATTCGCACTCATCTTCCATTCTTTGTGCGCTTATTATTGATTTTCTCTCTTTTCTGTCATACACGCGTGCTTCGTATATGTTCGCGAGCACGACCAAAGCGACCAACATCAAAGTGAACTGTAAAAGAGGCAGCATCGATGCGGGGTAATCCACCGTAAACCTACCTTCAACGATACTTTTTATCATGTACAGAGGCAGACCTGAAATTGATATCACGAGAAACACCAATGTATACCGCTGAAAGATGCTGAAACCACTGTTTAACTCGTATACGATGCTGATTACCCATAGCGAAAGACCCAATACGATCAGGACGATTATGGGTTCAAGCTCCGAGAGCGAGGAAGACGGTGCAAGATAAATCCAACAACCATAGAATAAAAAGAAAATAACACCGCAGGCCGCCCCCACCGCGTATCTGTTTTTGGATTGTGAATCGATACCCAGGCCGATGATTAAAGGAAGGATGAGGTAATAGAAAATACTGGTGGGTCCCAAGGGTTCTACCATGTCACATCGCTTATTAATAATCCGCAGATGCTCTTAATGATGATGATGCTAATATCAATGATGAAAATGATAAGATATGAGAGGAAAAAAACTAAACACCATGTTTTTTAAGCCATCCCCTTTTTTTAGCAAAGTATCCCATAATAAGGGCCAGAATCAATACAATCGGAATCAGCAGAAGTAACGGATCTCCTTCCTCTTTTTTCGGGCTTTTCTTGATAATCTCCTTGTATTCTACAGCATCCAGATCGTAGTAGTTCACAGGCATGGCCACCTCATCACCATCGTATCCAGGACCAGGTGAACCGAATCTGAGAGGAGCGATCATGGAGTTATCCTCTTTAAACTCGATGTATTGAAGCTCACCATCCGAGGCTCCCAAAACGAGCTGAACTGACATGGAATATTCTATTCTCAGCTCCACGTAGCTGTTTTCTCTTATTGGATTTTGGGCCTTAAAACCCTGACCCACTATCCCGAAGGCCCATAGAGAATTGGTTTGAGAAACATCTACATCGATTTCCTCATGCCGGTTGCCCGACAATACCGGCTCCATTCCCCCTGTAACGTCAGCATTACCATCGTTGTCGTAGTCTATGGTATAGGTCAGGTCCCCCGTGGTCATTTCGGAGGCATCTATGGGATCGTAGGCCAAATCGATTATCACCCTCTCCACACCCTCAGGAACGAAAATATTCTTGGTCTGGTTCACCTCTGTAAGAGACCTTCCGAATTGATCGTTGTACCTACTGTATTCCCCATCCCATGAGACACTGAGAATGTTGGTTTTTTCGGATACATTGACCTCGACCATCATGTCCTTGAAGCTCCTTAAGGCATCTGCCACGGTGATATCCTTTTCAGGGTACATCCTCCTCAGCCGCTGCAGAGTCAGGGCCACGGCAACGGCCTCTTCGGCATTGACGATGCCATATCCCTGACAGTAGTCCATGGGCCGTCCATCCATGCCCGTAATATTATCTTCCTTGGGAACACCGGTTTCTTCCGAGGGTTCAAGATAGGTGGCCGTGGCTTCCATGATCCATTCGATCTCGTGAATTCTCGTGTTTGGATTCTCCCACCAGCTATCATCGTCACCGCTGTAATCCTCGTGCCTTTCTCTTATCGTAAGTGAAGGAGCGGCCTGCCAAAGCAGCGCAACCAACCCAGCAACATGCGGCGTTGACATGGAAGTGCCGGAGATGGCCAGGTAATATGGATTGGGATTCCCACCCATTTTAGAGCCTGCGCTGATTACGGTTCTTCTCGCATGTGCGCTCCAAATACTTCTTCCCGGGGCTCCGATATCGGGATAGGTATGGTTCAATCCCCGCATTCCTTTGGAGCTGAAATCGGTGACCGCGCTTCCGTCCCTTTCATAGGCTGCGCACATGATGGCGACAGGGGTGTTTCCCTGGGGGCTCGTTAAACCCTGCTCCCCTTCAGGGTCGTCCCTTCCGTGGTTTCCGGCCGACCAGGTGGACACCACATTATTCTCGAAGGCCAACTTCTCGATGATCTGCGTAAGAGGTGAATCGGGATCATATACTCCATGTTGCTGATCTTCCACATGCCAGCTGTTCGTGGCCAGCCTGATGTTGTAGGGATTGGCGTTGGGCCGTGAATGATCGTAGACCCACTCGAGACTTATCAGGTAGTCTGCGACGGTTGGGTCTACCAGGGTGAGACCGATGAGATTGGCGCCGGGTGCGACTCCCCTTCTCGCTCCTGCGGAAGCATCTCCGTTTCCAGCCACTGTACCTGCCACATGGGTTCCATGCCCGTAGTCAAAATCCGTGTTTTCCATCTCCACCCACGTATAGCCTTCCTCTCTGTTTAAAAAGAGGTTCATGATTGTCTTTTCCCCGTAATCCATGTCAGGATGTCCTGCGTCGATTCCCGTATCCACCACCACCGCCGTAACACCTGTTCCGTCTATATTGGAGTGTTTCGATGAACCCAGGATTTCCCGGTTCCAGGCCCGGGTTGCGTTGATCACGGACAAGGACATTTCCATATCGATCTCAATATCTGAGTTCAGATCGATTCTGAGAACCCGGGGATAACCGCTTAAAGTTTTTATTGAGTCCACAGTACCTTTTACAAAAACAGCAGGTAGCACATGATAGGTGTAAATATTCTCGAAGTCCAAAGCGGATAACAAGGCCAGATCCTTCTCCTTAACATCCTCATCGAATTGTACTATTACCTCTCGATGATCCGAGGACGATAACGAATCTAGTTCTGAAAGAGCGAACGACGAAAAGACCTCCTCCCGCACATGGGTATCGCCGAAAATAGGAGTGGCATAAAGTGAAATAAGGAAAAGAAATAGAGAAATGGAAATTATAACTACCTTTTTTACCATAAGAGGCCCTTCTATACCATCGTTTATAATGTTTTATATGCAATATATACATTTCTCATATTCGCTTGGAAAAAGGCCTAGAGTGGTTTTTTTGACCATGTGAACTCATACACTATTCAGCATCTCTGAGAAGGCCTCGAGTCTTGATCTGACCTGTCTGTGTATTTTACCGGGGAGGTCTCCTTGTATCGTCAGGAAAGGATAGTCCAGGTTCTTCCTTAAAATATCGTCCTCAAGAAGATGGTGGCAGGCAAACTGGGTATAGTGGATGACACCATCTACATTCCTTTTTTTCAGCTCATTTTTGAGGAATTCGAGCCTGAACTCGATATTCCTTGCAAATGTATAGTCACAGTAATTTTCCGCAAGCTCATCCATACTATTTCCAGAAAGACGAACGAACTCATAGGGCAGTTCATCGTAGACCACATGAAGGCCCAAGGAGGTCAAGACCTCATGAAAATCGCAATTGATGGGAGGCACGCCCAACAGGGCCACGGTTTTCGTGTATTTTACATCCTCCTCCTGAATGTCCTTCAAGGTTTTTTCAAAAAGATCGATATCCCCTTTAAAATCACCGAATGAGACCATGATCTTGAAGGCCTTATCTGCCGGATACTTTCCCTGGGCTCTGAGCTCATCCAAATCAAGGCCCAATTTTTTTATTTCGCTCACCCTTTCGAACATCTCGGGATTTTGAATACCTCCAAGGAATCTCGACAGTCTATCCAGTTGGTCCTGAAGATAATCAACGTCCTTCTCAAAGGGATAGAAGAAATAGAACGTCGGGATCCCGCTTAAGGCCACCTTCTCTCCGTCCACAAGGGCATTGTGACAATCACCTCCTGCGACCACAACCAGGGAATCGAGGGGAAGTTCCTTTCTCAGTATCATGTCCCTCCAGATGGCCGTCCATGCGCAGAGCTTGCTTGCGGGTTGAAGATTGGACTTCGGGACGAAATTGTTCACATCGCAGGGTTTTTTTCCGCAAGCGAATATGAGCTCAGGTGGAATCAATGCGGTTATTCCAACGGTTTTCATACACGCAAACCCTCTTATCTGCCTGTATCAAGGACGAACCCGATATTTATCGTTTTTGAGAAATCTTTTTAATAGCACTACACCTATGTGCGTTCGCTGTAATGCATTCCTGTAAAAAGAGAGTCGGAAAAAGAAAGAAAACAGGGGAGGATTAAGATGAAAGAATTCAAGATTCAAGTAAAGCATAAACCTGGAGAGCTAGCGAAAGTAACAGAAACCCTGGCAAGTCGGGCCGTCAACATAAAGGCCATCGCAAGTGAGGCCTTGGGGGATGATGCCTACCTGAGGGTCGTGACCAATGACGTTAACACGACCCAAAAGGCCCTGGACGAATCAGGCACCAAGTATATTCAAAACGATCTACTGACGATATCGCTAATAGACAGACCTGGAGAGCTGGCCAAGATAGCCAAAAAACTGGGCAAGGCCAAGATCAACATAGAATCCATCTATATTTTGGGTCAGAAGGAAGGCAGGACAGAGGTGGCGCTGGTTGTTGATGATATGAATAAAGCCGGTGCGGCACTGGGTTAGATACTCATTCTACCAATACCCCTCGATATAAAACACCGTAATCCTTGAAAACTGGGATTCTCAGGAAGGCCTTTTGATGCAACTTGCGGATTTCGATTATTCGCTACCAAAACATCTTATCGCTCAAAGGCCAGCTGAGCCAAGGGATTCTTCGAAGTTGATGGTCGTACGCAATCATAAAATCGAGCATAAAACGTTTTTAGATTTGGTGGACTATCTCGGTAAGGGAGATGTGCTCGTTCTGAACGATTCGAAGGTGGTGCCTGCCAGACTCTTCGGGACGAAAAAGACAGGGGGAAAAATAGAGGCGGTGATGGC
>CP070739.1:1974154-2007576 GCA_020347705.1 Methanomassiliicoccales archaeon
CAAGAATACAAACCTGATATACGGCACACTTAGGGATATGGTTTTGTCTGTGATCTCAGAGGTCATAGATGTGGTGTCCAATATCGTGGACTTGGACATCTCTTCCTACAAAATACTCACCCGGCCTGAGAATCTCGATCCAAAAGATGATATCTCATTGCTAGAAGAGATGCGAAACAAGGTGGATGGTGCAATCGATACCATCGTTACTTATTTCTCAGGTGAGGAGGGCAAGAACAGGTTGAGGAGCTTGATAGCAAAGCTTGTAGACGAGCACGCAGGTGCAATAGGAGAATTACAGAGCTTCATAACCACCCACTTCGATTACCTTGCTGAAAAGGATGTCAACATAGAATTTGCACAGGAGCATTTAGCGCAAGATTTGATAGAAAATTCAGAAATATCGAAAGTATCACAGTTTGATTCCGGTGATCATCCTGAATGTGCCCCTGACGAGCCTTACTCCGATTCAGAGGTGAAGATACGGTTCGAGAATAATAAAATCGAGGATGTGAAAAACGACATTTCTCTCAACGTGACCCAAGCTTATGAAGATGTTAAAAACGAGGAGCTTTCCGTGGAGAATAACGGTGAAAACAAAAAACCGATGTACATCATAGGGGGATTGCAGAACATTCTCGATGACATCGAAAGCGATATTTTGGATCTTTTAACGTCCACGATACACGGATTTGGATTCATTCCAATGGGATGCGACCTCGTAAAACTCTTTGTCGATAAGATAATATGCGGCCAAGAGGTGGTCAACACCAAATTCCTGCAGTACACGAAAATGGGAGTGCCGTACGAGTTCTGGGAGGATGACTACGATGTGGCAAAAAAGGAGAAAAAGATCCTCCATGAAACCTTGGTAGTTGACCAAAAACCTGACTATTTATCGACTGGGGAAGATATAAAAATCGATATTTCAAATCCGCAAGGCACGCACTATACGATGATCGCCAGTTCCGATGATGAATACAAGATAAGACCATTTGAAACCAATTGGAAGGTGTCGTTAAACGGGGCCGTGGACATAAAAACCAAGACCTCGAAGAAACTGTTTCTTGCCGACGGCACCCATGATTATACTCGCGGAAATCAGACGATAACAATAGATATTGCCATTACCGTGACGGTTTATTCGGGATGGGGACTTGAGGATGTCGACTATGAGCTGTCAAACACGCTCCTTGGGGACATATGCGCCTTCTTGACCCAGGTATGGGACTACGTCGTCTCCGTGGTTGGAGCCGTGTTCGACGCCTTGTCGAAGCTCCTGGAGTCCTTCATGGATCTTCTCACCAGGTTGATAGGCTATATCTCGGAACTAGTGAGACTCATAATGGATACGATCCAGTTCCTGGTTGAGCTGTTGAAAGACTTTGTGAATTATATAATAGACTCCATAATAAAGGATATAATCGAGGTTATTGCCGACGCCATTGGAGAGGGACTGTGCTTTACCATATTCGGATTCACGTTCATGATAAAAGGAAATAAGGAAGTGGCCATGAATCAAAGCCTGGATGGCGATCTACTATCAGTCACCACAAAAGGCAATGTGATCGGGGCCGATATCAACTTTACCGTGCAATTCGCCAGGTATCATGGATTCGAAGATGGCCTCTCACATTACGATATTCTCCTGGATGGAACCATAATAATAGGAGATTTTAATCTGGAGCTGGCAGTGGATCCGCTCATGAAAATCAGAAGCTATATCGTGGAGGGGCACGGCAAATCCATTTCAGAGAATAACACTGGATGGGGTATCGACTTCTACGCCCCCTTTATCGAGGAGTACAAGGAGGTGAAATGGAGCCTGAGCGATTTTATGGGCGGATTGAACTCCATCCCGATACCTTTCTTGGGTCTGAAAGCAACGATAGACTGCGGCTTTGTGATACAGTACAATGCTCCAAAGGGCTCTGATATCGTCATCAACGAGTTCGAATTGAATCCCAAGGATGTTGCGGATGTGATCAATGGCACAGAATGGTTCGAAATATTCAATCCACAAGGTGTGGATACCGGTGATTGGAAGATATACTCTGCTCATGGCGGGGCAATGGGATGGGAGCTTTCGAGCCTGCAATCCACGAACATCGGGCATTATACCGTCTATAACCTACCCGAAGATTCACTTGAGGACGGAGAGGCCGGGGATCCGCAATCACCTGGTGACGGCCTTATTTTGAAGGATGGAAATGGAAATGTTAAGGATAGAACACCGATATTCAAGGATCCAGGTGTTGGTAGTGATAAGACATGGCAGCGAAGCTATGACGGCGGTGTGATATGGAAGTTCAAAAAGAGTACGAGACTGGTACAAAACGGTCCAAAGAAAATCGATCTAAGGGCCGAGATACTAGATGCCCTGAAGGCGAGCTTCCATGTAGCATGGGAGGAGTTGAAGGAAAAGGAATTCAATCTGGATGCCGTAATCGAATTCGTACGCTCCTGGATCAAGAATTTCATAGAAATGGTGCTGACCCTAATTGCGGATGTGGTGCAGAAGGTATACATATTCTTCGATTTCCTACTAGAGGATGTCACAGGCTCGGGCGGCGGCGGCATAAAGCTGTCCCTGGGAATGGATGATGAAGGGCTCGTTGCACTTCTGAGATGGGTGGTGGAAAGCATCGAGACCTTCGTTTATAACATCTGCAATCCCTCGAATCCAAAGGACTACCCTTCAATTCCGAAAACGGTTCCGGAGCATATGTTCATTCGCTTTGAGCTGTATCTTTGTGTAGGCACACCTAAGATCATCAAAAGGATCGCCCAGGAAGCCCCTGAAAGATGCAAACTGTCCATAGCAATCCAGGCCAATATCCCAGCACTGGTTGCACTCCTCGGCTGGGACTGGGGTGATTGGGAGGTGGTTTTCGGGGTGTTTTTATCCCACTTTCCAAGCAAAGCGGTTTCGAAACTGTACGGCACCAGCGAGGATCCAAACAGCTTTGTGGATCTCTGGTTCTTCAAGGCCAGGGTTTACGAAATAAGTTGACAGCCCATAAAAAAAATCAAATACGGGATGGGCATTATATGTAGACCACCGGAGGGATAATGTGGATTACGACAACCTTAAAATCGAAGGTGCGTTCGAAAACGATATTCTGATACTCAGGGATGCATTGAAGAGCGAATTGGACGCTTTGAATCTCTACCAAAAAATGTTAGGCGGTCTTAGGATTGAAAAGGCCAAGGCGTATTTAAAGAAATTCATCGAAGAGGAGAAGCAGCATGTTGCCGCTATCACCAAGTTGATCAACGAGATGGACGAAAACCAGAAGAAGAAATTCGATGATGACGAATACTGCAACGCCATCTACGACGGGCAATGCGTGATTTGAAACCACAATAGAAGGTACAATTTTATGCCGCTAATCGGGCCTTTTTCTTTCTTTTTTCTGGGGGATTAATACAGGCTCCTCTTCGAGGACTTCCACCTCTAGAAAAGGAAGCTCCTCATCTTCAGGCACAAACCATACCTTCTCTTTTGCCGTTTCTCTTTCTGGGGATTCTTCATATCCGTTCCATTCATCGGCCTCAAAATAGATATCGTGTTCCTGCTGATCCTGGACATAAGCACCCCAGCCCTCCACTCGTTTTTCTCTATTTGATTTCCTTCTAATCAATAATATTATCAAAATTATTGAAACAATGAAAAGTCCAATAACAAACCACAACCACCATATATCCTCCACAGTATCTTCCTTTGTTTTGAATTGCCAACTATAGGGCTCACTTAAAGAGTTTCCAGTGGCTTCCTTAGCTTTGGTTCCTAGGGTAATTTTATAGGTGGTTGAGCTCTTGAGGTCCTCGTCCCAGGTCAGTGTTAACTGTTGGTTGTCACTACTCCAAAATACCTTTACCCCTTCGATATCTGGAGAAAAGGATAAAGCCTCCATGACGGAGGTTCTGTTCATGGTCGAGCTGAATCTTATAACGATGGTTGAACTTCTTTCTATATTTTCGGAATTGGGTCCTGGGGATGTGTATTCGATCTCGGGGGGGCTCGCATCGATCTTCACTATCAATTTGCCGATGCCCTCGGTGATGCAGGCGATATCTGTGGAAAAGAATTCCACGGTATGTGCCTTGTCACCTGATACGATGAAGGGGGATTCATACGTCCGCCATTCACCACCATCGATTCTGAATTTGGTATAGTTAATCCCGCTCCCAGGGGTATCCGATCTCGATAATGACACCGTAACATCGGAGTTATACCAGTTATCGTTGCCGGTAATTCCGGAAGATTCAGCAGTTGTTTGGGGAGGGCTTTGATCTATTTTTAAGGTAATCCTGTGGATCTCCTCTTTATTTTTCGATTTGTCAACAGAGCGATATTCAAGGGTGTGTCTCCTGTCGTCTATCACCTTGAACGAGTGGGTGTATTTTTGCCAATTATCTCCGTCTATTCTGTATTCGATATAATCGATACCGCTTCCAATACCGTCCGAGGCCGAAAGTGAAATGGTTACATCTGAAATGTACCAGTTGTCATTACCCAATCTGCCATCTATTGAATGTTCAGAAATAGGGGCGATTTCATCCTCTATGAAAATACCCAAAATCCAGTCGCTCCAGCCAGTGTCGGACGTATCAGCATTTCTGTCATCGTCATTGTCCTCACATTTATACCGCCAATGGATCGTGTTATCGATATGTTGGACCAGCTCAGACCAGAATATGGTGACGGTGAGTTTTGAAAATGAAGTGCTTACCGTTGAGTTGGTGAGCTCGTAATTGGTTGACGGTTCATTGGAATAGTAGTATTGGATCTGTAATATCCACCCACTGGGATCTTTAGCATCAACCCATAAAAGATAATCCCAATCTTCCATATCCCCATGGGCCGATGATTCTGGTGGATCGTCATCGTCATCGTATATTGTACCTGCGGTATAAGTCGGGGAGTACTTCGTTTTTTCATCACCAGTGCGATCGTTATCGCTGTCCGTTGCGTACGATTCGAAGTGAATCGTTTTTCCGACATTTGTAATCCACTGTGTTCTTGGAATATCCAAGTAATATTCATCGTTTACATGCCCTGAATAATCGAGCCAATTGGTAAATGCTTCATCATCGTATTTATATCTGATTTTCACGGTGGAAATACCGCTGTAATCGGTCCAATTGACCTTAATCCTAAAGTCATCGGTTTCGGAATCGTAAATGGTGCCGGTATCGATGTTAGAAGACAATGGAGCGTCGGGATCATCATCTCGGATCTCACCACCAACTATCCAACTTCCCCACCCAGAACCCTGTCCGTCACCTGATCTATCATCGTCTTCATCGATGCAGTTGTATCTCCAGTAGAGGGTTTCATCCATATGGGCCATCCATTCGGTTCTTGGTATGGTCACCGTCAAGGTGACCGTTAAAGAAGCTGTTGTGACCACATATCTATTATATATCACTGATGGCTCGTTTAAATAATAATATTCGATGGACAGGTTCCAACCGCTTGTATCGCTTGCGGTAACGGACAGACTGTAATCCGTGAGATTTGAATCGAAAATGTTTCCGTAGTCCGTAAAGTCCGTCACTTCCGGATAATCGGTATCATCATCCGATATTAATCCACCTAATTGCTCGGGGCAAGTGGAGGATGCCTGATCGTCTGCCCTGTCGTTGTCGTTATCCAATGAATATACCTGCCAGTAAATCGACTCCCCCACATGATCCACCCATATCGCTCGAGGGATATAATACCAGAATGTGGTGTCAGAGCTTCCCGAGCTGTCGTACCAGTCAGACCACATACCAGAACCGAACTTGTACCTGAATTGAACGGAAGTCAACCCGCTGTAATCAGAAATGGAGGCCTGGATGAAGTAATCTGTGGGATCGGAGTCGTTGACATTCTGATTGCTTGCAAAGAATCCAATGGACGGTCCATCGGGGTCATCATCCACGATGTCTGGTCCATTAAGTGTGATGGTATAGGAGGTCATATCCACTTCGTTGGTTCCATACGATTCCCAGTACAAGGTGGTCCCGAAATAATCTATCCAGATGCTTCTTGGTATGTCATACCAATAAGTGTTTCCTGAATAGCCGCTTGGTGATGCCCAATTGGACCATGTATCGGAGTCGAACTTATATCGGAACCCAGCTTCGATAATTCCACTCACAGAATCGGTCCAATCGATCTGCAGGACTAAGTTCCCTTGGTTTGCATCGTCAAATGTACCTTCGACAGGCATTTCATTTGAATAGGTGGGGGAAGTGGTGTCGATCAGAAATGGGCCTACCGAGTAATACTCACCATTCCAATTCCCTGCAACATCAACGGTTCTGATGTTCAGATACCATGAGCCGTCTGAAAGTGAAGCGCTTGTGTGGTAGTTGTTCGTGGTATTGACATCCTCCGTTGGTAAACCCAATGAGGTGCTCCACAACAACCCGTATCCATACACTCCGCTTAGGTCATCCGAGGCCCCGTACCATTCCACGTAAATCGTGGTATCGGTGGACACTTCATCAACGATGTGACTTGACGAATATGAATCGGGATTATCCGGGGGATTTGTGTCCTTGTTTATCCCGTGCTCCCAATAATTCTCCCACATAGGGTGGGAATACCCGTATCCGTATGCAAACCAGCCGTTCCAAAAATCGTGTATCGTAAAATAGATGTCGCCATTATTGTAATTGTCAAATACATTCCATATCTCCTCAAATTGCTCATGAATCGTGTCCCCTATACCGTCGCCGTTCTGGTCGTCGGCAGGTGAATCGTATATATCCCAGAGAATTCCGGCAATAGTTGACTCTGCATCGTCCCAAGGCCCTTGCGCAGGATCGTGCCAAGTGGTTTCAAGGCTGACTGCCCAGTAGGACTCCTCATATAAATGTGGATTCGAATACCCCCAATAGTCCTTTGCAGCAGATTGAAAGAAATCTGCCCATCCCTCCGACCAGGCCAATTCCGGCGAATAATGGCCATCCCAGGTATGATAACCCCCCGGTGCTGAGTAGGGCGTGTATTCATCAAAAATGAAGTGTCCGTATTCATGAAGGATCACGCTGACATCCCATTCATCAGGATCAGAAGGGCCGCCGTTTATGGTAATCTCCTTGGTGGCGGGAGAATAGTAGGAGCCGCCTGCATCGTAGTTTTCCTCCCAATGGATCACGACCTTGGGGGGTGTTGAGGCATACACATCAACGAATTGATTGCCATCGATGATAACATCATAGATATGAACGGCACCCACAGAGGTTTCGGGCCATCTTGTTCCATAATTGTATGTGCCATCATCCACATCATTAACAGTGGGAGTTGTCCAATAAAAGATCTCGTTACTGTGGGTTTTTACATCCACCGCAGCGGTCTGGGTGAAAACTACAACATAAATGTCCTGAGTTCCTCCTTCATCATCGGAATTGCTCACAGGACCTAAAGAATAATCGCCATTTGCATCGGTTGTAGAGGATGTTAAAAAATCATCGCCTGAGGATGTGTCATTGTCCCACAACTGAACAGTGGCCAACCTGAAGGGTTCGTAAGAATTGATGTTATCATTGTAATAGGTGAATTTCCCTTGTACCGTCACATCTCCAGGTGTGGACATAGTGACCGAGATATCGTCCAAGTAAGCCCCTTCTCTTACCTGGGATCCGTCGCTGGTGAATCGGAATCTGATCCAAACCGACGAATCTCCAATGTAGGTATTCAAATTTCCCGTGTAAAAACCCCAGATCCCGGCCTCTGGGTCTCCCTTGGTACTGTCATAGCCATCGTTGAAAGTTGTTATGGTATCCCAATTGGTATTATCGGAGGAAGCTTCAAGATATAGAAAATCATAATCTTTCTCCAAATCGAGCCAAAGATAGTATGATATGGTGGCGATGGGATACCCGATGAGGCTGAAGGGGCCGTAGGTCATATGCGAATTCATATCATCATCGTATGAAGTCCTACCGGTTTCTTCCTCGTCCGCACAATAGGCCGCCCAATCTCCGTTATATGCCTTTCCTGGGGGGGACTGCCCGGTTCCTCTATCATCCCAATAATCATAGCCAGAATTGCTGTTTAAATCCCCAACACTCCAAAGTCCTTCTGGGAATACCCCGTCCTCAAAGTCCTCTGTGAATACTTCGGAGGTATCCATGGGCTGGGGCCCTCCTCCACCGAGGGCAGTCGATCCTCCCGAATCCGGCCCTGTGTCCATGCCATCTGGAAAAAGAGCAGGGCTTTGGGCTTGGGGATTGGTTTTTAACTTATCTTCATCAGAACCAACCACGCTAATTACCAAAATCGCTTTATCCCCAAACCAGAGATAACCTGCTTCCCCTGTTCCCTGTGTTTTGGCACACGCAATGATGTCCCAGCTTCCCAAATCCACACCTGTGAAATCATAATCCAGCTCAAAAACTGTGTTCTTGGAAATGTCAGCCTGCCATTCAACAGGCCCGAATCGCCTTATGAGACCATCACCACAAGATAGAGTGATTTGGGTGTCAGGCGCATTGAGAGCTGAGCTTAACGCGAGCTTGACTAAAAAATTCTCTCCCTGCACGACCTGGGATGGACCGTTAAGAGAGATGGACATTGGTGAACTGGGATCATGGATTTGGATTTGACTCCATTTCGGTCGATATTCGGTTTCCTCCCTTAAATGGGCGGCACTCCCATACTCAGGTATCATTACGGCAAGCAGCAGTATGCACGTTGTATAGGCAAGTATTTTTTCATTATTGATTACCAATTTTTTCCCCCTCCTGCCTGCCAGGAAAGAATTCTTTTTTAGGTCTCATTATTTTCATCTGGAATGTACCAATATATTTCTTTCAATATAAAAGTATAACGGGATGATAAAAACCTTTAATATTTGCGTTTTTAATAGCAGTAATAACTAAAATCTTATTATAAATTAGAATAAGAAATGCAAAATCCATTGAGAAGACCTTAACTGTAGGAGATGACTTCCTCTATCAGGTCGGCATGGGCGATGATCATCTTTCTGCAGCAATAGCGTTCGATACCTATTGAATCGAGAACCTCATCGGGTTTTTCACCCATCTCCAACCTCTGGACATATGTTTCGTATGAATCGCCGATGATCTTACCACATGTAAAGCATCTTACTGGGATTATCATCCTAAATCACTTCCTGTTTCTACCTATACGATTTCTGCCTTTTCTTTCTTGCCCCTCTCCCTAAAGGATGCTTTGTTTCCTTTCTTCTGGGATCGTTTACAAGAAGACTTCTATCGTACCTCTTGTATAGCTCCTTGAGCTCCTCGTCGTCGAAAAACTCCACCAAGCCACGAGCAATGGCGGTTCTTGTAGCTTCGGCTTGGCCCATGATCCCACCGCCTTTTACATTCACAGTAATGTCCACCTTTTTAACTTTATCCCCCGCCAAAGTCAGAGGCTCCATGATTTTATCTCTAGCCAGTTCTGGAGTGTGCAACTCCACGGGTATTTTATTGATTCTCACCCTGCCTTTACCGCTTTTTACGGATGCCCTTGCCACCGCTGTCTTTCTCTTCCCACTGGTATTTACGACCTTTTTATCCTTCATTTTAAATCCCCTAGAATTTGGCCCCTAACCCTCTTGACACCTCACCTAACTGTATGAACTTGATCTTACCTGTGGCACTTGCCCCTTTGATGGTGCTCAGTGGTTCATCCTGTAGGTCTTTTGGTATTCCTATGTAAACCTTGAGCCTTTTCAAGGCTTCTTTTCCTGAAGGTTTTTTATAGGGCATCATTCCTCTAATGGTTCTTTTCAAGATTCTGTCCGGCATTCTTGGATAGTAAGGACCTTTTCGTGCAGTGCCTACATTGCGCTTTTGATAGTAATCCTCGATTATGCGCTTTTTTGAGCCGCTTATGATGGCCTTTTCGGCATTGACGATAATGACCTCGGATCCGTTTAGAAGCAGCTTTGCCACATTGCTTGCAAGCCTTCCCATAATCAGGTTTTCAGCATCTATCACAACCATTACTTCATCACTCTCTAACCGATTATTCGTATACCTGTTCCCTTTGGATTCCTTCTAATGAGCTCCGGAATGGAGATACTGTGACCACCTGAGCTGCGGATTTTATCTCTGGCCGATTCCGAGAATGAATACGCTGCCACCGTTACTGGCACTAATAGCTCCCCGGATCCAAGAAGTTTACCTGGGACAAGGACCGTATCCCCTTTCTTTGTGTACTTCGCCACCCTTCTGATGTTCACTTCTGCCCAGCTTTGTTGTGGCTTCTCCAATCGCTTGGCCACGTCTTTCCAAATCGGGGCTTTGTTTTCGTGAGACTTCTTTTTCAGATATACTATAAGCTTGATAAGCCTTTCATTGCTCTTTTTTTGGATAGACAACTTAAAGTCCTCCGTAATCGGGGTTTTCCTTAATGATACTACAATTTATAAAGCTTTGCATTTATATGGTAAAAAAAAACTTGCCTTAAGGTATCTGGATATCTCATCTCACACGTCGATTCCGCATTCCTAAAAATAGAACGATAATAAAGGCCAAAAACAAAAGCAATGGTTCGAATCCCGGTGTGCCGGAACCACCTCCCCCTTCCGTAACATCCACGTTTTTTGTAGCTTCGTTATTATTCTCCTTCGTCTCTTTGATACTATCGTCCGGATCGATCTTCACAGAAATCACATGCGTTCCCGTGGAATCAGGCTCCCAGAGTACGGTAACTTCGTTGGTCTTTCCCCGCTTGATCGTGGCTGTAATTGTTTCTATCAGGCTCGAGCCGTCGTAAAACTCAACATCCACCGAATACGAGCTCCATCTCTTTCCCGAGCCAGTGATTTTCGCAGTAATCGTGGTATTTTCATCCTTTTTAGGTTCGTTTGAAAACGAGATGTCGGAATCGGAGAGCGAGAAGTCGATTTCTGTGTTGGGTGTGGTTATATGCACATCCTCTTCCAATGTCCAGCGGTTTAGGCTCATATCGTAGGCCTTTACGGTTACTGGATAGCTTCCCCCCTCTGAAACAGAATAATCCCAGCTCCATTCAACTTCCATGGTGGCCTCATCCACCACAGATTCGGAGCTCAGTGAAAATGTGCCGTAATCACTTTTTGCGGTGGCGTAATTGTAGTCCTCGTATCCAAAACTGCATTTGATTTGGGCCGTCACCATCATGTTCCCTGTATTGGGATCGTCTTCTCCATCTATCGCAACTACCCGCATTGAATTCGTTGTGATGGCAACATTTGAGGGGTAATCATAGCCAAGTAAAAGCGTTACATTCTTTCCGCTACTTATGGGATTGATTACCGTTGGATCGGTATGTACCAGTTCCAATCTGAAACCCACATTGTCGGTGGTGTTGAGTTCAAGGGACTGGGTCAAATTGACGGGATCGCTAATGTACACGGCAGGAGTACTCTCGTTGAGGTTTTGGGTATCAGTGGTCATTACACCGGATACATCAACGCCGTTTACGGTAAGATAAGCAGAGAATCTCACCTGCTGCAGGTTTCCCTTGGCGATTAGCACGAACCAAACCGATCCCTCGATATTCATGGGGTATTTTACGGGCTCGGTCACCCATTCCCCGATGTAAATGGGGACAGATGGAACGTTCGAGGGGGTAGTAGTCAAAACCAGGTGCTCCTCGGTTTCGCCGAAGGAGGTGTTCAAGGTGGCATTGTTAGGATCTCCGTGCAGAAACAGATCCACCTCTCCTAGTTCCGATTTTACTTCACCAGCTTTTACACTTTCGAATGTATTGAATGTACAAAGCCAAAATGCGAATAATATCCCTATCACGCAGATAACCCTTATCTTTTGGCCCATGGTCGATTCCATTTCAATCTAAGATTTAGTCATTAATAAATATTTCGCCAAAAAACACAAGATATCTGGATTAAAAAGGTCCAAATTGATAAGTAGGTATGCCACATAATATATATCTTTGATATATTATATATGCGGGACAACGGGGCATAATCATCGTTAGCCTTTTATACTACTCTTTAATGTAGTATAGATGATTTAACAATCTCAGGAGGAAAAGAACCATGATTAAAAGAATATGGGATATATCGCTCACCGTATCAAATCTGAAGAAGGCGGTGGACTTCTATGAAAATGTCCTTGGACTGCAGAAGAAATATGAATTCGAAGATTATGCCGGATTCGATTGCGGGGGTGTTGAGCTCGGTTTAAAGACATGGGGTGATATGGAAAACCCCAGGAAAGGAGAGCCAGTAATCGATTTCTTGGTGGAGGATATCGATGAAACCTATCGGACCCTCAGAGAGAAAAAAGTGAAGTTCACAAGGGAGCCTAAGGATACCTTATGGGGCGGACGCACAGCTTCATTCTTGGATCCTGATGCAAACAACCTCCAGCTCGTTCAAATCGATTGGGGTAAGTATTTTACCTCCTGCAACTCCCAATAAAACCACCATATGCAGCGATTCCCGCAAACCTTTTTATATGGGCATACCGTTTTCTGAAGGCTCACGGGGAATACCCCGTTTGGAGATGTGCTCGTTTGAGTGAATCCATAAGAGGCGATAGAAATGGCAGAAGATGAGAAAAAAAAGGGGAAACCTTTAGAGGGGAGCAAGAAGAAGGTAGTCAAAGACAAACCAGTGAAGAAGTCAGCTGGGCCTGCTAAAAAGAAAAAGGTGAAGAAGAGGGAAAAAAAAGAGCCCGAAAAACCACCAAAAACCGAAGTTACATCAGAAGAGATTTTTGAGGAGGAAGAGGAGGAAAAAAAGAAGACCCCAAAGAATCTCTATCAGTACGTCCAGGATGCCTGGAAGAACCCCTCAGAGTCCTATGTAAAGGAGCTGCAGCGAACTAGAATGATAGAATGGAGGAGGGGGCCGAGTTTTGCCAGAATCGATAAACCCACCAGAATCGACAGGGCCCGAAACTTAGGCTACAAGGCGAAACAGGGCTATGTGATGGTGAGAGCCAGAGTTAGGCGTGGGGGGCTTCGGAAAAGGACAATAAAAGGTGGCAGGAGAGCCAAGAGAAAGGGCATGACGAAGATAACCATGGCAAAGAGCATCAGGCGCATTGCTGAGGAGCGCACTGCCAAAAGGTACCCCAATCTGGAGGTTTTGAACTCATATTGGGTGGGAGATGACGGCAGATACAAATATTACGAGGTAATAATGGTGGATCCGCATCACCCCGTTATCAAAAGCGATCCTAAGATCAATTGGATCTGTGAACCCGCACATAAAGGCAGGGTTCATAGGGGACTGACATCCTCAGGAAAGAAGGGAAGAGGCCATCGGCATAAAGGCAAAGATGCCCAAAAGGTGAGGCCCTCCGTTAAAAGCCATCACCGAAAAGGAAAGTGATTTCTTCTTCTATTTTCTGACGACTTGAGCCTATCAGGGGATAGAATACTGGGATATCGGCCTTGAGCAGGCCTTTTTTTTCGATTTCTTCGAAGGTATCGCCCAGTACCAGGGCTTCGGCTCGGATTTTTTTGGCGATGCTCAGCGCATTTAGTAAATCATTATCCTTCTTCTCGTTCATAATTGGCTTTGAAATAATATGCCAAGATTGAAGATGCTCGGCAAGCGGCAAAGCATCCTCATCTAAACAAAATAATCTGGTTATACAACCCCTTTTCGCCATCAACCAAGCCGCGTACACGGATTTTCTGTCTGAAATCACGGCAAGTACCTTTCCAGAAGTTCCAGCAGGAAAACCGCCCACACCCTTGATCTTTTTATTGAAGATGAAGGCCCTCTCATGCCTCACCTCCACAAATATCTCCGCGTCAGGCATGGTAAGGTTCACTGTTACCTTCCTATCCTTGTTTGCCTTGAGAATTGCCGAGCCCACCTCTTTTGCCACGTCCTGACTTGAATAATCGTGATTCCCAGTCCTTTTGGCCCGCACTGCAAAAGAACCCTTATTTGGTATGACAGATTTCGAATATTCAGCGGCCGTTTTGCATATCTCCTTGAGATTTGAGGTACATTCTGTTACCTTGCTGAAGGAGGTTATCCCAAAGATTCTTCTCAGTATCTCCTCTGCTTTTTCATCGTTATCAGTATGAAGATAAATCCTGCCCCAATCCATGGAGGTTATGCATTGCGTATTTTCTCTGAGGAAGGCATCTTCTATATTCTTCTTGAGGGCCTTCTGAAATCTTCTCTTTACATTGGGGCTTTTCAATCCCAGCTCGCCGTATCTTACGAGAAACAGGCTCATTGCAATCTGATTATGGTAGGAGTTTAAAAGGTTTTGTTTTGGATGTTCCCAAAATCCCGCAAACCCATAAATACCTATTTAGATATCAGAGCGCAGTCGCTGATATTCATGGATTCAAAGGGAAAATATCTGTCCTTGGTCTCGTACAATCACGCTCTGACACATGGGGTTGTACTTTCCGTTCCCATCGCTGCCAATTACATCCAGGTCGAATCTGATATGAGCTATACCCCTATATTCATATCCATATCGCTTTTCATATTCGCATACGGTGTCGGCGCCGTTTTCGCAGGTTATCTCATCGATCGCATGGGCGTGATAAAACCCATGTTCATTGGAATGGTATTGACTACGATCTCAATGTTCGGTCTGAGCCTTTCAAATAATTTTCAATTATTTTCCTTTTGGATTTTAATTGCCGGTTGTGGTCTCAGCTTCGCCCATCCATCCGGCCTGACTCTGGTTTCCCAGCTGTTCGTTAAAAATAGAGGAAAAGGCATGGGCACCTTCGGTTTTATTGGGCAATTCGGGCAGTTCGTTCCGCCTATAGCGGCCGCTGCCATCGGCAAGTTCTTTTTTTGGAACTACATCTTTTTGGTCTTTCTCTTCCTCTACATCTGCGCCCTCATCTTCTGCGGTTTGCTGCTTTCATCCGAGATCAAAGGGGAGGATGTGGAGAAACCAAAGAGAATGGAATACTCCAAAGCACTGGGTGCTTTGATTTCCGGGATAGTGCTCCTCGTGCTTCTTCTCACGGCCATGAGAGGTAATTATTACAGGGCCATCACATCCGTGCTCACCTACTATTCAAATGATGTACTGGAGTTGGATATACTGACAGGCGCGATTTTCCTTTCGGTTATGCTTCTCTTCGGTCTTCCCGGTCACCTTTTGGGAGGACGACTTGCCGATAGATACGGGCCAATAAAACCCCTTGTAGTTTTCAGCGTCCTCGCAGTAATTGGAATACTGCTCTGCCTCAGTCTCAATATCATTCTTTTGGTAACAGGTCTGTGTATAGTTGGTTTTTCTTTCTTCTCAGCACAGCCTGCAGAGAACGTGTTGACCGCGAATGTGAGCTCTCTTAACGTGCGAGGGACCCTGTACGGACTGAAGTTCCTCGTGAGTTTCGGCTTCAGTTTTATAGCCCTCATTCTTATCGGAGTGTTCGGGGATATTTACTCTCTGACCATCGCGTTTTTCATCATATTGAGCTTTGCAGTTGCCACTTTGTTTTCGGTTTTAGTCATTGCCAGGACTTATAAGGGTCCCGAAAAGTCAAAGCCAGAAAAGGATGAAAAATGGGATTTCGAGTAAAAATTTTTAATACGAGGGATGGGTGGCCGAGCTTAAGAAATAATTGATTTCCAAGTTTAACTCGGACACGAATCCCTCGCACTGATAAAATTAATATAAAATCAAAAGTGCGAGGGATGGGATTCGAACCCAAGAACTCCTTCGAGACAGGACCCTGAATCCTGCGCCGTTGACCAGGCTTGGCTACCCTCGCATTCAGGCGAATGGAAGTTGAGAGGATACCAACATTTTCGAAAGCCTGGCAGGCCAGGCTCCGAAGACAAATCATTGGTTTGTCGAGGCTAAGAGGTGACCAGAGGTCGCCTCGATGTGGCTACCCTCGCATTACGACATATGATATCTAAGAGGGTGGCCAAGCTTGCTCCCGTAGGAAACCGATTCCTTTTGCATAGTGTGAAGGTTTCCGAGGGTCAGTGCCATCCGAAGGATGACATCAGATGGCTACCCTCGCGTGAGTGCCTTTTCCTTTTCGAAACTTGCACCTGTATGCTCGGGCTTCCTTTTAAGGACTTCGTCAAAGGACTCTAATGCCTCACTGCTTCTGTTGACCTTCATAAGGGCCTTTCCTTTCTCAAACCATAAAGTGATATTCTCAGGATCGAGCTGTAAACCGAGGTCAAAGCATCTCAAGGCCTCCTCGAACCTGCCTTCGGCCGCCATCAATCTACCTCTCTCGTACAAGGCATTGATGTCTTCGGGTTTTAGCTCTAGTATCTTATCAAAGCATTCAATGGCTTTTGCTGTATCACCATTTTTTCCGAGCAATAAGCCCTTTTTATACCAGGCCATCCTGTAGCTTGGCTTGATCCTTGCTGCTTGTTCGTAACATTCCAGAGCAGAACCGTTAACATCCTTCTTCTCGAATAAAATACCTTTAGCACACAGCACTTCCACATAATTTGGGTCGATCTCCAAAGCTGTCTCGAAGCATTCCAGTGCTGCATCAAGCCTGCCTAGGCTCATCAGGGCCATACCTTTTCCATGCCAAAAAAGGTTGTTTTCTGGGACCAAATCCAGGGCTTTATCGTAGCACTTGATCGCTATCCTAGGCATCTTCATCTTTAAAAGGGTATATCCCTTCACATACCATGATCTGCTGTCATTGCGCTCCATTGAAAGGGCCTCGTTGATACTGTTTAGGCTCTCCTGGAACATGTTCATTTTTAGGAGGGTGATAGCTTTGTTGTAACACGCAACATGACTCTTTCTTAATTCCATGGCCTTATCATAGCATTCAATGGCCTTTTGAAAGTCCTTTTTTTGTGCAAGTGCCATTCCCTTGCAGTTCCAGGCATACGCACTGTTGTCTTTGACCTTCAAGGCCCTGTCGTACCAACTTATCGCATCCTCGTATTTTTGTTTATCGAACGCTGATTTACCCTTTTCAATGAGGGAGAAGAAATCCTTGCTCTCCAAGAACTCCTCTGAGGTGTACTCCCTTCCACATATGGAGCATTTTCCAACCCTTTTCGCGCAGCTTTCATGAGATATATGGCCGCATTCGCATTCAAAATACTCGCCTTCATCCTTTATGAAGCCCAGACAGATATAACATCTCTCTTCAACACCAGTTGATGAAGCTGGTACGATGGAGGGTACTTGCCCTTTGGACGATGGTTTTTCATCTAAATTCTTGTACTCCCTGCAGACCTTGCAGTACCAACTCGTGTATTTCTCGATGTATTTTAGCTCTGATCCGCACTGAGAACATCTGTCATTCACAGAATCAGCTCCCCCTTTTTTTCCTTTCGCGGTATGATTTTGAGCGTATTTAATTGTTTATCTTTGGCCTATGGATTCTTTACGAGATTCGAGGTTTTAATATCCGATACTGTGAAGGAAATATTCTGCTGAGTATTTGCCGATATGTCGAAAACGATTTGTTATCTCGTCAATCGCGGTGTCGTAATCGCCTTTTTTCAAGGTGTTCAAATAATTTGAAAACGAGGAATATTCCTTCTTGATTTTCTGAAACTCCCTTGCATTGGCGATAATGGATTCGGTTTTCTTTCTATTTCTAATCATTCCGGGATTTTTAAGATGTTCATCGACCTCGGAATCTGCCAATCTATCAATATCGAAATTTAAAAATGCGGCCTTGGTTTTTCTCCAGTTCTTTCTCACAGACCCCCATCCAAGTCCTGCTTGCAGCACACATAAGGACAGGATTTCAAAGTATTCCTCGTCGGACTTGGGAATCTTACCTGGATTGCATATGCCTTCTTCTTCTTTAGTAAAGGTGCATTCCCAAGGTGCCGTATGTTCCTTCCCTGAATTTGCTTGTCCCTTCATTTTCTATCTCACACCGTTCTCGGATTGTAGTAGGAGCCATAGGGCCTGGAAGAGGAAGGGGCGATCTTTTTAATCTCTCTTTCCCAGATTTTTTCAATAGGTATATCAAAATATTCGCAGAACTCTTCGAGAATTGGAGTAAGCAGACTCAGATCATCCTCTGTGAAGGAACAAAGCGTAGCGCTCACACCGAGAGCATGCTCTGGAACCTCACCCCTTATGTAAATCGTACCGCCGTGTATTCCGCTGCCGATGCTTCCCCTAACAACTTCCTTGGCGGAGACATCCTCAACGCTCCCGTTTCTTATCCTCAAACCCAGGGCAACCAGTATCCCGCCGGCCATGTACTCCCCGAAGAACTCCTTCACCTGGCCTCCGTAAACGATTATGGGTTTTTGCTCCAAATACTCCTTCATGTGGATTCCTATTCTGTACCCTCCATCCCCCCTAACGAATATCTTGCCGTTTCTCGCGGCCAAACCTGTGACGTCCCATGCATTTCCATGAACTATAATGGTCCCTGCGTTCATGGTGTTGCCTGTTTGGTCCTCGCAACTGCCGAAAACCTCGATTGTGGGTCCGCTTAAAAACACGCCCAAGTCATTGCCTGGGGTTCCATGAATATCGATCTTCACATCGGAATGCTCCATGCAGTCCGCAATGAACCTCTGGCCGAGAACATCTTTTACAATGATATGTTTTGCACCAGAATCAGCGGCATCATGAATCTTCTCGTTGAGCACCCAGTAGCGCAGCGGATTGCCATCCTTATCCAATGCATCTATTGTTATCTCATGTTCGGCCATATTCATTCACCCCCATGCCTCGCCGGCATGCTTCACATCCAGTATGTCCGCGATCCTTGGATTGGGGCCCACATATCTCAGCCTGTCGCGGTTGCCCACGAAGCTTTCCACTGAATCGATGCCCATGGCACCGCATATCTCCCGCAGCTCCTCTGTCCATGCGTGAAATAGATTCGATATTCTCGTGGCCGCCACTTCTATGTTCAGCCTTTGGGTATAGGCTGGATTCTGCGTGGCGATACCCCAGGGGCACAGACCCCGATGGCACTGTTGACACACTCTGCAGCCCATGGCTATCAACACGGGCGTGCATATCATGGCCACATCCGCTCCCAAGGCCAGGGCCTTAACGAGATCGGCAGAGTACCTTATACTCCCTCCGGCACAGAGAGTGGTCTTGTGTCTGATACCCTCCTCTCTCAGTCTTTGGTCAACCGTGGCTATGGCAAGCTCTATGGGAATGCCTGCATGGTCCCTGATGATCCTCGGCGTGGCCCCTGTTCCTCCGCGAAAACCGTCCAATGTGATGAAGTCAGCTCCGGCCCTCACCATCCCCGAAGCAATTGCGGCACTGTTGTGAACCGCTGCTATCTTCACCCCTACTGGGACCCTGTACCTCGTGGCCTCCTTCAAGGCGAATATAAGCTGTTGCAGATCCTCGATGCTGTAAATATCGTGATGGGGATAGGGTGAAAGAGCATCGGTGCCTTTGGGTATCATCCTCGTTATGGAAATAAGCTGAGAGGTCTTTTCGCCGGGGAGATGACCGCCGTGACCAGGTTTTGCACCTTGACCGATCTTAATCTCCAGAGCGGCCACCTTTTTGAGGTAGTTTGCATCCACGCCGAACCTGCCGCTGGCCACCTCACTGTTGATTATGTCGCCGTATTTGTAAAAATCTGGATGCAGGCCGCCTTCGCCTGTACCCACCAGGGTGCCCACCTTTTGCGCGGCCTTGAACAGAGCGATTTGTGCATTGTAGCTGATGCTGCCAAGGGACATCTGGCCCACCATGATGGGGGTTGCGAGTTCGAGGTTGGGGGGGAGTTTCGTTCTGAATATTATATCGTCACCTTTTTCCTCAAATTCTAATTTCTTTGGTTTTGAGCCCAGGAAGCACTTGGTTTCGATGGGCTCTCTTAGCGGATCGATTGCAGGATTGGTCACCTGTGCCGCATCCAAAACCAGATCATCGAATATACTTCTGTAGGGCAGGTCGTTTCCGCATGAGGCGAGCATCACCCCACCTGTGGATGCCTGCTCCCATCCTATTCTCCTGATTCTATCGGTGTATGCAAAATGAACTGGATAGGCCATATCGTTGGCCCTGATCGTTATAGCCTCCTGAGGGCATTTTGCGGTGCACCTTTGACATGCCACACAGTTATCGTGATTTGTGACGATCCTGTCACCGTTGAATGACAGTGCATCGAATGTGCAGTTCACGGTACATCGTTTGCAGATCTTGCATCTCTCTCTGTCTATTTCTATCTTGAACCTTGGCGGTATCTCGATTCTTATGCCTTCCATTTTTGCAGGCATTCTCACACCTCCATTCTCAAATTCTTGCCTTCAAACTGTTTCTCGGTGCCTTTCCACACGATACCCTTATAGAGCTGCGCGATCACGGGATTGCCTGTTATCGGTGCCCAGACCTCACCCATATCACCCACCCTGTTCAGAGCACATTCCTCACTGGCCGCGAATGCGGTATTCCCGTCGTCTGAGATCCCTGCAATCATAGGCCTCAGTTTCTTTCTATCGGTTAAGGCGATCATGGATGGATTCGGCCTGTTCGTGCCAACAAGAATACTAAAGGGTCCGTTTATCATGGCCCTACCGTAGGTCATTCGGAGGGCCTTGGCCACTTTTTTCTGATCCTCAGTAAGAAGGGATATATCCTCGAAATAGCGGGGAGCCATGGCCATAGATGCGATCAACTTGGGAAGGCCGTGCTTTCTGCATAGAAGATCCCATATGTACGTGACCACCTCAGAGTCGGTGAGAAGGGTGCACTTGTATCCCCACATCTCCACATACCTTTTGTTGGTTCCATAGGATGTGATCTCGCCGTTGTGACATAGGGACCAATCCAGGATGTTGAAGGGATGGGCTCCTCCCCACCATCCTGGTGTATTGGTGGGAAATCTGGAATGCGCAAGCCACATATAGCCCTCGTATCTTTCCCTCAGATCGTAGAATTCCGCGATTTCAAAGCTCCATCCGTTGCCTTTGAAGACGGCCATGTTCCTGCCTGATGACATGCAGAACGCTCCGTTGATCCTGACGTTGATGTGCATGATAACGTCCACCATGTAATCGTCCTCGCTTTCGATGTGGGGACTTCCTTGGACGAGGCTGGGCGGGATTTCCATAAAAAAGCGCCATATCAGCGGATAAGGTCCGTGCATACCCTTGACCGGGGTCGTAAAAACTTCCTCATCCTTGACTATGTTTCCCACTTTTTTAAGGTATTCTTCAACCTTTTCTTTGGCCACCTCATCATCCAAAAGAAGCTGGATGCAGTAAAAGTCGGCCATGTCAGGAAAGAGTCCGTAGCAGGCAAAACCAGCTCCCAGGCCATTTTCTCTGTCCGTCATGGTGGTTATCATGTCAACAGCTCGGCTTCCGTTCTCTCGTTTACCGTTGATATTTATGAGACCAGCGATGCCGCAGGCCTCAATATCCTTGATAAATCCGTTCGGAGGGATCGTAACGCCTATTCTCCCTTTTTTTCCCCTGGATTCCCCTATGGTTCCTACTCTGCCCAGGCGCCCCCAAAAGGAGGTGCTCGGGCGCGAATCCGGATGTTTTATAATATCTCTACGCATCGGTATCACCTTCATTTTCTGATTTCTCGCAGGCGGCCTTTTCAAGGAGCTTCCTCAACTCCTTAATGTCAGGTGGTGAAATCCTCATAAGGCCGATTTCCTCTCTCAGTTTTGTATCGGGTGCAAACGAGTAACCTGTCTCGTGAAGCTCCGAGATTCTATGGCCCACAACCTCAGGATAGATACCTTTTGCCGCCGCCATATTCTTCAACCTGACAATCAGCTTCACCATACCGAAGTCTTGCGGACAGGCCTCAACACATTCATGACAGTTCATGCAGAACCAGATATCGTCCCTTTTTATGGCCTCGTCCACCTTATTCTCCAAAACGAGTTTCAGTATCTCTTCGGGATGATAATCAGATGTCGTCATGGCTGTGGGACAGTCATCAGTGCAGGCCAAACATTTTTCGCATATTTCCAGCTGAGGTCTCGTAACATCCTCGGTAAAAACAGATTCATCGGCCCTTTCACCGAGAATCCGCATCACAAGCTCTCTCTCATTCCCTACGCTGTTTTCGTAGTGCATCCACAATCCCAGCTCATCCGGGGTGAAGCCCAGGGCCAGACCCATAAGCTGGGTGATATAAAATACTGGTAATCGCAACTTTTCCGAGTAGATCTCATAAATCTCCCTTTCGCTCCGATAGAACTGGGCAAAACAGAAAGGGCAGTTGACGACTATGGCCTCTGCCTGGGCCTCTTTAACAGAGCAAAGCACCCTTCGAGCGGCCGGAACCACATCATCCTTCCTGGCGATGGAAAGTCCTCCACCGCAGCACGAATATTGCTCCGCGTAAAATACGACATCCCCTCCGATCACCTCTATGAGATCCGCGAGATAGAATGGCTCATCGGGACTGTCAAAACCCATGGAATCCGAGGGTCTTTTTGCATGGCAACCTTCGAATGGAGCGCATTTTATGCCTTTAAGGGGATTTACAACCGCTTTTTCGATGGCGCCCACTCCGACATCATCATGTAATACCTGAACCAGATGTTTCACCTCTATTTCACCGCGAAACTCAAGTCCGAAACTTTCTAGCAATTCGTTGATCTCTGCCCTGAATCCATCGTCGCTTTTCAGCTTGGTGTTCACGGTTTTGAGGGTGTCGTAGCAGCCGTTGCATAATGATAGGATATCATATCCTTTCTCTTCGGCCAGGCAGAGATTCCTTGCGGCAAGAGCGTACCAAAGATGCATATCAGAACTCTGGATGGCCATCTGGTTGGGACAGCAGCTAGCTGCCTCAATAAAGTGAAGTTCCAGACCAAGTGATTCGAGAACCTTTTTCGAGGCATTCTCGATGAAGGGGAACTTACTTGGAATCAAACATCCCGTAAACAGCGAATATGTTCTCGCATCTTGTTTAGTCATATCATCCCTCTGTATCCATATCAATCGGTTGAAGTCTTCACCCTATATCTTTGGTACGAAGCCTTCTTTTATCACGTTCAATATCAATTTTGTGTGGGTCCGAAGCACATACCTTTGTCCAGCCAGTTCTTTTACGAATGTGTTGAGGGCCTCGGTGTTCTTGAATTTGGTAATGAAGGTGGTGTCATAGTCTCCGGTTATGTCGTAGATGGAGCATACATTCTCATATTTCGAGCATCTCTTCTGTAACTCCTCGAGATGACCGCCTTTTATCCTCACATCTATCATGGCGCAGATACCGAAACCCAGTTTTTCCGCATCTAATTCCGGTATGATCCGGATTATTATCTTCTCCTCTTTCATGCGCTTAATCCTGTTATGCACGGTTCCAACTGATGTGTCTACTTCCTTTGCTATGGTCTCGTAGTTGACGGAGGCATCTTTAAGCAGCATTCTCAAAATATCCTGATCCAGCTCGTCAATGCTTTTCATTTCGATGTACCTTACTTCCTGTATATGGCATTAATGTAATTTAAAGCTTTTCATTATATTTTCAATTTTTATAAGATATTTTCATAATTATTGTAATTTTTTAAAATATTTTGATGGACGGATAAATAATCTGAATATCTTAAAATACGAAAAATAGCGGTTTTTTGGGCATTTTGCATTCAACTTGCAACAATCTTTTAATAACCACACGCCATTTAGGGCCCGTGAAAAAGGCCAAGATAACCCTAAAAAAATCCGGTAGGATCGCAGATGTGGTGGCCAAGTCGCTCTTGCCTGAGACAGAAAGAAACATACCAAGAACGCATGTGGATGTTCAGGAAGACGAAGACACTATCTATATCGAGATTCGCGCAAATGATGTCAGTGCATTAAGAGCGGCGATCAACTCGTATCTAAGATGGATGAAGGTTTCGGTTGATACCTACAACGAGGCCTGCCGTATAACCGAATAGGAGTATAAATTATCCTAAAGACGTGATAATATGGAAAAAGAAATGTCAGCTCAATTACAGAATAAAATCGCTCAGTTCCAGCATATACAGCAGCAAATTCAGGTACTTTCCTCTCAGAAATTTCAGCTGGAGGCCCAGCTGAGGGAAACGGAGAGGGCCCTTTCTGAATTGGATAAGATTTCAGAGGACACCCCTGTATATAAAAGCGTGGGCAGCCTTCTTGTAAAGGCAGAGGACAAGGAAGGAGTGGAGAAGGAGCTTAACGAAAAGAAAGAGACCATCGATATCCGCATAAAGGCATTGGACAGGCAGGAGAAGCATCTTGTGGAGAAGTATCAAGCCTTGCAGCAGGAACTGTCCGCAGCACTTACCGCGAACAAACAGGCCCAAGATGGCTCGTGAGGATTAATCGAAGGCAAAATGCCGCGGGATATATTTGAGTAGCTTTTTTGGCATGACATCGTCGATATTATTGATGTCATCATTATAGAGCGATATCAGTCTCTTTGAATGACGCTCGTACAGGCGCATCTTTTCCTTCTTCCGTTCTTTATAGACCTCTTCCTCCAATCCCCAGTATTCTATATAACATTGGCCTATAGGGATATAAAAATCGCAGTACAGTTCCTCCTCTATGGGCACCCTTCGTTCGTAGGCATGAACGATTCCCTGATGATATAACCAATTATCTATGATAACCTCTCCTCTGGACCGTACCCTGTGCCCGTCCTCGGTTACGAGGATACTGCGAAATCGCTTTCTATACTCTTTCGAGGCCATGGGATATTTTGAAGGAGGGCCTTTGGTGGAAGTGGCCAAAGAGGCTTTTTGCGTTTTAATTCGACAATCATAACATTGGGTGTGTTCTTTATCCTCCTTTCTAAACCATATACCACAGTTATTACATTTCACTACGATCTCTTTGTCTCGGAGCGTAAAACAATCTCCGCAGAGGGGATAAAAACCAGATTTTTTTCCGCAGACTTGACAGGGCATTCAAGGACCGAAAGACGAATACCTTGGTGTCTTAAAACTTTTTTGACTGAGCCTGTAATACCTGTGAATCAATGCCAATGGAGCAGAACCCTAAACTTTTATACCCAAAACCTAATACACCACGCTATCGTGAGCCGATGTCGTCAAAGATATGGAAGAAAGAGGGGGAAAAAAAGAAATCTGTCGAGGAGGACGAGGTAGATAGAGAACTAGATGACGAAATCGATAAAGAAAAAGTAGATGATGAGGAGGATGAGGAAGGGGAAGAAGAAGGTGAAGAGGAGAAGGAAGAAGAAGACAAAAAACCGTTTCGATCAGCGTTGTGGGATGTGATAAAGGATGTGGCCATCGCTTTTATTATCGTATTGATCATCATAGGTAGTATCTATATTTACACCGGCAATTGGCCCCCTGTGGTGGTTGTGGAATCTGACAGCATGCAGCACAGCGATGACGAGAGTTTTCTGGGTGTGATCGATACCGGTGATTTGGTGCTGGTAAAAAGTATCGAGAGCGAGGACGATGTCGTCTCTTACATGAAGGGAAAGAGAATAGGACATGAGACCTACAGCGAGTACGGTGATGTGCTGATCTATCGAAAAAACGGATATACCGACATCACGCCTGTAATCCACCGAGCCTTGATTTGGGTGGAGTACAATGAAACCGGTGGCAGCTTCGATATTCCGGAGCTGCAATATCACGATGCACCGGAGGAGTGGTATGTTGTCTCCGGAGAAAATAGATGGTACGACCTCTCAGGTACCATCGTCTTGAGGAATATAGGTTACGAACCCAGAGATGTCAGCATAAATCTGAGAAACATTCTCAACAACTTCCCCCCGGACACAGGACCGCACAGCGGATTCATCACCCTTGGGGACCACAATCGAGGCAATTACGATCAAAACATGCTGCCTGACGGGCACGGCGGCCGAGTACGGCCTGTTACCCCGGAATGGACCGTGGGCAAAGCCAGAGGTGAACTACCTTGGTTCGGACTGATAAAATTGTACTTCCAAGATAACTCCATCACGGAGCGGGCTCCTTCCAACAGTTGGAACTTGCTCATCATTTGTCTTGTGCTCATCTTCGCGATACCGATTTCCCTGGATATAGTCTTGATATTACTTGAAAGGAGGAGAGCTAAGAGGGAAGGGGAGGAAGAGGAAAAAGAAGAAGAGGGGGATGAGGAGGAAGAAGAAGAGGATGAGGAAGAGGGGGAAGATGAGAAAGAGGCCGAAGAGAAGGAGGAACCGCCCCCACCTGACGGTGAACTAGAAGAAGAACCACCGCCGCCGGATGACGAACTCGAAAGTGAAGATGATCTACCTCCACCTGATGATTGGGAGGAGGAAGGGTCGCTGTCCGAAAAGAAAGATGAAGAAGCCAAGAAGATTAAATTTAAACGTCAAAAAAAAGGTTGATGATAAAGGATATAAGTGCATTGAAGAAAGTACAAGAAAGCGGGTAATGTCAAGTCCTTTGTGTGAAATCCAGGGTTGCCTGGATCTTTATTTTATGACCGTACAGTTCCTTTATTATCTCATCTTCTTCTAGAACCTTTCTTGCTTCCACAATAGGTACGGAAAGCTGTATTTCCCTGGTTCTGCCGTATCTTCCCTTTGAGATGACTCTCGCATGAATTATTCCCAGCATGTCCAGCTCTGAAAGTAGGTCAGTAATTCTTCTTTGTGTTAGAACGCTCACATCGATCTTCTTGCACAGCTCCTTGTATGTGCTGTAGACATCGCCGGTGTTTAGTTTCTCTGTGCCGCTCTCCTGGTTGAGTATCATCCCGAAAAGAAGGAGCTTGGACTGGGTGGGAAGCGTTCTGATAACCTCTGCAACGCAGTCCAGTTCGATCTTGTTTTTTGCCTTGTACACGTATGTTTCGGTGACCATTTTTTCCTTGTTCCGTTCGGCCAGCTCTCCAGCCACTCTAAGGAGTTCCAAGGCCCTTCTGGCATCGCCGTGCTCTTGGGCAGCCAGGGCCGCACAGATCGCTATCACGCTGGGCTCCACAACCCCTTCCCTGAAGGCCAACTCCGCTCGCTGCATCAGTATGTCCCGAAGCTGTTGAGCGTTGTAAGGAGGGAACACCATCTTCTCCTCACCAAGTCTGCTCTTAATCCTTGGATCTAAAAATTCCGTGAACTTCAAATCGTTGGAGATACCGATTATGGAGACCTTGGCCTGCTTCAAATCATCGTTTATCTTCGAAAGATGATAGAGCACGTCATCACCGCTTTTGTAGACCAGTTTATCTATCTCGTCCAAAATGATAACCGTCACTCTCGGTTCGAGGTCCATCTTTTCCTTTAGCCGGTTGTATACCTTTTCAGTAGGCCAACCGGTGAACGGGATATGTTCCTCCCAATCTTTTATGAACCTGTTCCCTATGTTGGCCAAGATTCCGTACTGTGTGTCCACCACTTCGCAATTGATGTAAATATATTGAATGTTTTCCATATCCCCAGTGGATTTTTTGATCTCGTTTCCGAGGAATTTTACCACCGCGGTTTTACCTGTGCCTGTTTTTCCGAAGATGAGGACATTGGAGGGGCGATCACCCCTTAATGCTGTTGCCAAGATTGATGCCAATTGATCTATTTGATAATCCCTATGCGGAAGATTTTCAGGAATGTAAGATGGCCTTAATATATCCCTGTTCTTTTTGAACAACGTATCAGATTTTAAATAGGTCTGGAAGACAGTTTCTTCCATGTGAATCCTCCCCCCAAAACCAATGCATTCATTAGAGCCCACCTAACGAGGAGTGCATCAAGGTTTAGGTGTGAAAAGGTGTATCGTAAAATGAGTACTAAAATCTTTCTTTTGAGTTTTACGATTGTTTAACTTTTGTTAACCGGATTCAACCTCGAACAAGTCGTCATGACCTGGTATGATAACGTCTGCGATATCAACGATCTTTTTCATACTTGAGAGTGCAATTTGTGGGTTGAAATTGATTCCAGGTGGAACCCATTTTATGTAGTTGTCCTTAATCGGCAGGGCATCTCCAGCGATAACGTACACTCTCGATTTTTCAGGTGAATCCACCACCACAGATATACTGCCATAGGTGTGACACGGTGTCTCGATTATTTTGATATTTGTACTCAACTCGAAGTCTCCTTCTATTACATGAACCTCTTTGAGTCTTGGAGGAAATTCTTTGGCGTGAGCTAAGAATTTTGCCTTTCGAAATAAAGCGTTGTTCCCCATGTGATCCTGATGAAGATGCGTGTTGATAACGATGTCGATATCATCCTGAGAAAGACCGTGCTTTGACAATCCCTTCAAAATCTTATCACGTTCACCGGGAATGCCAGAATCGACGATAATATTGCGCTTATCATCCCTCACCAAGGTCACTGTGGAGCTTGCCCGCAATATCATACCAAGGCTGTTTCTTACAAGAAAACCAGGTTTGATTACACTTATCATCATCGAAACACCGAATATTGAAATACGATTAAAGAAGTATATGACAAAAAGGTTTTTGTATGTAACGGATGCTGAAAGACTCCTATGTGGTACCCATGTAGGGCAAAATTTATTATACTGTAAGTAACATTATAGCAAATAGTCCAAGTATACAATGCCAGTTGAAATAGAAACTCATTATTCAAGTTGAGGTGCTAGTATGGAGAAAATCCTTGTTGTTGTCCTAAGTGTTATGGCTTTAAGTGTGACAGCTGTTGACGGTTACGTTGAATACACGGGTGTGGAGCTTCCAGGATTCACATCTCAGGAAGAGGAGACGGAGGAGATCCAATGGAGCACCATCGAATCCGTGAAAATGCCTGAAAACAAGCTGAGAGAAATCGTGCACTACGACCATATCATACGCATCGAGTTGTATTTTTTAAATAAAACAAGCGGCAACTGGACCTATTGGGCTTTAGATGTGAGCGGCCAGGAATTGATAAAAATACCGGGTATAGATGCAAAACCCGACGGTTTCGGTGAGGGTCATTCTGCCATGTTTCTGAGAAGAGAGCTCTCTGCCCAGTTCACCGTGTTTTTAGACGACAGTGATGGAGAGTCCATCACCTCTGATGGAGAATATGATATACAAAGAAATGAATACACGGACCTTGCCGAGCAGAAATTGATTCGTTTCGACACGAACGCGAATATATCTGTAGATGAACTACCGAGCACCAATATTCCGCTTTCGTTCAGCGGATTCATGAGGAGCTATCTTGATCCCCATGCACCAAAACTCGAAACATTAGAGGATTCGGTTTACGGTACAGGACAGACCATCACACTGGGTGATACCGGCGAATGGGTGGATGAGGCAACCTGGACCGACCTTACATATGAATGGGTGGCCGAAAGGGGAGAAGTTATTGCGGATTACGAGACTATACTCATCAACGTATCCATGGACTTAGGCGACGAGGACTTCTCAATTCCCTTCATGGAGAGGATATGGATATCAAATGAGGTATCTGTTCCTGTGAAGCAGTTCATTCATTCAAACACCAGCTGGGACACCGAGGATGATTTTGGTTATATCCTCCTTCAAAACACGTTCGTTTTGCGGGATGGTGGCTTTACCGAGGGCAATCAACCCATACCATGGGACGACTGTACTGGGTATCATTGGCTTGATACTCATCCTTTGGCCAAAACAGAGGAATGGGACAAGAACTACATGCCGAAATCAGGCTCCGGATTCGAGGATTCTAGCTTCAATTGGAAGCCGGAGGATGCCATAGATTTTCTCAAGGTGACAGAGCCTTCCGAAGAACTTAAAGAATTCTTGAGCGAGAACCGCGATGCCATTGTAACCAGCGCCACCTACAACGCGAGCAAGGATGATACGGATCCAACTGGTAAGGCAGGCCAATACTGGTGGAACCTGACATTTGGGGAAAAGGTTGAAGGTGGCGGCTGGGGTAGTAGACATGAGAAGAGGTATCGGGTGCTGTTGTACAATGAAACCACCTTCTATATAGACCCGCTGGAACCGGACCCAGAAAAACGGGTTAAGCATGAAAGCGAAGTTCGATTGGATGCCGATTACGGGGTGCTCGGCGGTACTTCACCCCTTACACCAGAGGATATATCCACTGAAACCGTGACAATGGCATCCAGTGAGGAGATCTTTAAAACCGACGATAAGGTGATCCAGAATTTTTATACAACCCCTGCAGGTCTACCCCTTGAAGAATTGGATTGGGGAGATGGAGACGGAGCAGGGTATTCATTGGGTACAAGTAGTGGTGAGCAAGGCGGGGGTATGGACCTGATAGCCACTCTTACAGGCATCCAAACCCAAGTATGGGGAAAATATACCTGGTCCGTATCAGAGGAGGATTTGATGCAGGGCGGCACAATGGCAAGTGCCAGCCTTGACGCCGAGACAGGACGCATAATAAGCATCATGGAGATAAAAGGCACCGCCTTACAAAATGCTTTCAAATTCGGGTGAAGGTCGGATATTGGTTCCAACTTCTACGGTTCATTATTTTCCAATGTAATTTATAGTATCTACCTATTTTTAAAAAGAACAAGCGTAAGTGATTGAAAAAAAATCTATCTATCCGATTCTGCCTTCCACCCCGCAATGTGGGCACTTCATCTTCTGGCCAAGCATGGCCATATTGATCTGCATGTTGCCCTGGCATTTCGGGCATTTGATAACCACTATCTTCGGTTTTGGCTGGGTGGTTGGAGAAGGTTGTGCTGCTACTACCTGCGGTTGGGTTTGGACGGTTTGTGTTGCGACGACCGTAGGTTGTACAACCACCTGTTCTGGTCTAGCCTGAACTGCTTGGGTTGTGGTAACTGCAGGCTTTTGTGCCGCCACCTGGGGTTGGGCCTGCACCTGCTGAACAGTCGGCTGAGCTGGAGTTGGGCCCTCTGCCGCAACCTCTGTTACCATTGTTTCGGCTTCTATCGGGACACCAGCACTTTCCATGGAGGCCATATACCTGGACTTTTTAATGTTCACGCTGATCAAGGTGATGCCGATGACCAAAAAAAAGGCCATTTTCAGTAGATTCACCATTTTCTGATACTCATCATCAACAGAATATAGTAAGATAAGCAGGACCCCCGCGAATATTGCCAAGCCTCCTGCGACATAGATTAATTTCTTGCCTGATTTGTATCTGGCCGTCTCGTTGTTCTCGATCTGGGTCTTGGAAGGAAGGAACAAAGCCGCTACAAGGGAAATTGCACCCACGATTATGGCAAGAACAATATCTATCAAATATTCAGCCTCATGCGCCCATTTTAATTATAAATTTCATATGTTTGTGGATATCCATATAGATGATAATCTATATATAATATTTTGCTAATTTATAACCATGTAATTATTTATCTATATATCAGATTTATGAATAAAAAGTAATAATCTATTTATAAGGATTAAGTTATCACCTGGCTTGAGGCTTGAGGTATGAGCTCCTTTCTCGCAAAAAAACATAAGCACCTCTCCATGATTCTGTGCATCCTAAGTCTCCTTCTCATAATTCTGTCTCAGACTGTTTCATGGTTCGTGCTGGATGCGGATAAGAATATAGCTGGGCTCGCAGATATCAACCTCGAAGCCGATTTCTACCAGTCCGGCGTCTCCTTCACGGCCACGGCCAGTGTAGAGGCAGGGGGCATTGGAGGCATGATCGGTGGAATAGCCGACTTAGGCAGCGTGGCCGGAGACGGCAACATCACGATCTCCGATGAAGTCTATTATTATGAAGGATTGTACAGATTGCAGGGCGTGGTAGGCGTTCTGTACGACACCACCAAGAATGCGGATTACACTGTGAACATTCAGACTTGGAACTCCACGAACACTTGGGTTTGGGTGAACACGCACACAGATCTCATTCCATGGTGGCCTGAAGGTCTTGGACAGGAAATTACGATCACTATCAAACTAAATCAGACTGACAACGTGAAAAATGTGCAGATCAACAAGGTTTGGATCGATATTTATACGGATTGGGACGAGGCCGAAAGGAAATATCAGAAGTTGATGGAGAAAGCCTGGGAGATCTCACCAGGGGATTTTCTTTATAAGGAAGGAGACGAGAAGATATACAAGCAACCAATAGCAGTTGAGAAGGAATGGGGCGACAAGATCGGTATTATCGCCATGGTGGACCTGACGTTGACAGACAACGATAATGAAAAAGATATCGTTCAAGTCAGGCCCTTTCCCTCGAACACCCATCCCCAGAAGATAGTGAATGTCAGACCCGTTCCCCAGGCGCAGTTCATATCGATCATACTCATGTTTCTCTCCTTTCCCATGAGCATTATCGCCGCTATTCTCGTCATCTTGGGAATCCTGTTCATTTACCTTGAAAAAAGAAGAGCAAAACATATTCTGTTCTCTGCGGCTCTTTTGGAGATACTTGCGGTGATATTCTTTGTGAACGGAGCCAATACACTCCTTAATCTCATCGATTTTTTAACGGAAGAGGATTACACATGGAACACCCTTGGACTTTTAATCCCGCTTCTCGCGGGAATTCTTCTTTTCATCGCGTTTTTGCTAGAGACAATATACAGGCCAAAAGAGGAACCCGAAAAGGAGATCAAGTTCGATATATCAGGGGCCATTTCAGAGGAAGAAGAGATTTCGGAGGAGGAATTCGAATGCCCAGCATGCGGCAAGATGTTCACTGAGATGGTATCGTCCTGCCCTGAGTGCGGGGCAGAGTTCGAGGGCGTCGAAGAGGATGAGGAAGAGGATGAGGAGGGGGAAGAGAAGGAAGAGGATGAGGAAGAGAAGCCCCGCAAAATCGAGAAAGAAGTTCCTGAGAAGGAAGCAAAGGGTAAAGATAAAATCCAAGAAAAAGAAGCGGATTCGAAGGTGATTGAAGAGGAAGTTTCAAAGGATGCACATGAGGAGAAGGAGCAAAAGAAGCCAAAGAAAAGACCCAAAAAAAGACGCAAGAGGAGTAAAAAATCGGTTTGAAGGCAAATATATAATGAGTCAGAATATGGTATTTGAGTTAAATATATATATACAACTGTACATATAAAGAAACTATAATCGATGGATATGATAAACTGGGGCTGAACTTATGAAGTCCAAAACGTTATTTATTGCGGCTGTAGTTATAGCGAGCTTATTTGCGATTGCGATGGCACCGGTGGAGGCAGCTTTGGATGCAGAGGATTACAACATCACCAAGTACGACCCCATGGATGATGTGATGAGGGTCAGAACAGGAGGAGATTTCAAGTTCTCCCCCCACAACAACGTGGAGATCAAGGAGATCAATTCCGCCTACGTCGAAGCAGTAATTCCTAAAATCGAATTGACAATGAAAGTAGAAGGTACGATCAAAAACCATGATGATTACAAGTACGCATTCACTGTGATAGCCGACATCAATGAATATATCTTCGCGGCCTTCCAAAACGGAATAGGAATAGGTTTTCAAATGGGTTCCGATGATCTGATACTAGGTGTGACAGCGGAGGGCGAGAATACGGACACACTAAAGAACACCTTTCCTCTCTCTGAAATCGGCCCACCGAACAACAATTACGACGTCTTCGGAGCCGCGATCTAATCGGTTGAGGACTCCGAAAGATACCTTGATATGGCTCCAGACAAGCTCATACTCATCACAGAGCCATCGGACGGCTCCACAGTCTACGGTACCATTAC
>CP070739.1:2007676-2017719 GCA_020347705.1 Methanomassiliicoccales archaeon
TCAGACGGAAAATACTATTATAAGTTCCTTCCAGATGCCTCAACAGGTAATGGATACGTTTCAGACCATATCTATCTGTAGTACGTAAATTATTGATTAATTTCATCTCATATGCCTATGAAAATATTTTCTTGAGAAAGAAATATAATCCTACATACAGATTATCGGCCCATGAATCCCGAAAAAAAGAGCCTTATCATTCGTTTAATGGATTTTTGTAAGAACGCTTTTGACAATGGATTAATATGGGGAAACAGCGGGAACCTCAGCCACAGACTTAACGAAAATACGTTCATCATCACTGGTTCTGGTGCTCACCTGGGAAAACTCAAGAATGAGGACTTCGTTACTGTGAATCTAGAGGATGACAGGACAGAAGGTGATTTTAAACCCTCTATAGAAACCAGAATGCACAGCGAGATTTACAGAGGGGATAAAAACGTGATGGCCGTGTTTCACTCCCAGCCTTTTTTCACAACCTTGATCTCATGCTCAGATTCGGAAGTGGATACCAAGCTTATTCCGGAGTCCATGGCCTACTTAAAAAAAGTGGGCAGAATTCCATACGATCATCCAGGTAGCGCGGAACTTGCGAAGAGAGTGTCCCGAAGTATCAAGGAATGCGATGCCCTTATTTTGAGCAACCATGGGGCTATATGCACCGGAGAGTCCCTTGATGAGGTTCGCCTGAAGACCGAAACCCTGGAGTTCTTGTGCAGACTGATAGTAATCTCTAAAATTGCGGATATAAAGCTGAATTATCTTTCTCCTTCTGTAAAGGATGACTTTTTAAGGCATCTAGAGAGAAAGAAATAACTTCGTATCACCTTTATAAAAAGGAAAATAAAAGGTAAGATAAGTAAGGTTAATATTAAATATGGTCGATTTCATCCTAAGAAAGAGACCTATAAGCCAAATAATAATAAATGACAATACAAGATAAATATGGGTAAGTTAGAATATGACTCTGTTTTAAAATATGGGGCCTTATTGCATGTTGAAAAAAAAGGTTATAGCATACCTGGTCGAGGTAAAAAAAATCGTAAAAAAGATCATCCCGATGCCGCTTTGGATCATCATGATAAAGCCATATTTGAGATACGTACGATACCGACATGGCCGACCTGAGTTACCTGGTGAAACCATAAGAGCAAAACCGCGGCGATTAAGGGAGGGATTTTTTAAGAAGTACTGCCAGGGCAAAGGATTGGATATAGGATACGGCGGTGACATCCTTTCTTCGAACTGTGTCGGGTGGGAGATTGAAGACGGTGACGCACATTATCTGGCCAGCATCAGGGATTCTGAGTTCGATTTCGTGTATTCCTCCCACACCCTTGAACATATGCCTCATGTGGAAACTGCCCTAAGAAATTGGTGGCGTGTGCTGAAATCTGGAGGATATCTGATATTGTACCTACCCCATAGGGACCTGTTCGAAAAGAAGAAAACCCTCCCCTCCAGATGGAACACCGACCATAAGCATTACTTCCTAGTCCACAAGGATGATCCTCCTGATACCATTGGTGTTGTTGCACTGATTCAAAGAACGCTTTCTAATCAAAAGATCATCTATGCGAAAGCATGCTCAGAAGGACATACGGAAAGAGACCCTGAAAAGCGCAGTGATGGTGAGTATTCCATTGAGGCTGTGATAAAAAAATTATGAATTATTCCCTTTTAAAAATCAGGTCTTAGCCATCTGACGATCAAACCCTTTGGGATGATGGGTTTCAGGGCCGCTGCAAGCCTGAGGAATTTGAACATTCTCTCATTTTCCTTGTCATCCTCAAGGAATCTCCTTTGCTTGTACTTCTTGATCAATATCTTCTCAAGATGACCGCGCCACAACCTATCGTATTGGGCCAACTGCGAGAAAGGTCTTTTTTCAACCACGATTTTCCCTGACAATTCACCTGCGATCTTGGCGGCTAAAATCGCGTTCGCTATCCCGCCTCCAGACACCGCGTTGGTCTGCCTTGCAGCATCACCCACCAAAATGATGTTATCCCTTACCGTACTGGGAAGTGGTAAGGTGGAGGGTATACAGCCTGAAAGAAGTCTTATGGAATGGGCCGATTTGGCCCTTTCCTCCTTGAATTTACCGAGCAGTTCTAATGGTTTTTTCTTGGTGGAGGCAAGGACTCCTAAACCCAAATTCACCTCGCCTTTACCCTTTGGGAACATCCAGGCGTAACCTCCAGGAGAGAATTTCGAGCCGAAATGTATTTCGAAATGATCGTCTGCATTCTCCAGGTCAACCAAGGTGTGTTGTACGCAGGCGAAGATCTGGTTCAAGTTGAGCTTTTTGGCAAGTCCGCATAACCGGCCAACCCTGGATTCCACACCATCGGCTCCTATGATCACCTTTGCTGATATATCACCTTGAGTGGTTTCAACGCCCGTGAATTTGCCGCTCCTTCGTGCCAGGTCAGTTACCGCGGTGCCGAGCAACAGCTCGCCGCCGGCCTTATTCAGACGAGAAGCAAGGGTTTTTTCGAAACCCGATCTATCCAGAATATAAAGCGAGAATTCCTTGTAGGGCACAGATACCTCCAGTCTTCTCCCCTTGGGCGATATCAACACCGCCTTATTAACGGTGTTCATCACAAAATCCGAAGTGGGTTTCAGGCCGAGCCTTTCAAAACTCATGTGGCCGAGGCCTTCTGCACATCTCACGGGGGAGCCCACCTCCCGTTTTTTGTCTATTACGGCCACTTTCGCCCCGAATTTTGCAGCGCATTCACCGGCAACCAATCCGGCCGGACCAGCTCCCACCACAACCACGTCGTAATCGATATGATCACCACCTATCCCTTTGTAATCCTGGAGAGCAACTTGATCTGCTCCCTGTTGCCCATCACGATCAGAGTTTCATTGGCATGAAGTACAGTGGTGCTTGGAGGATTCGGAATGAGCTGCTTTCCTCTCTGAATGGCCAGAATCGAAACCCCGGTATTCTCCCTTATCCTCGAGTTCTTCAACTGGACGTTGACGAGCCTAGATTTCGGAGATATCACAAGATCCGTAATATGAACGTCCTTGGTCAGGGTTATCCTGTCCACGAATTCCGCCACATGGGGTATTATAGCGTGCTTTGATATGGCCCTTCCACCTGCAGCAGAGCTCGAAACAACGGCCTCGGCCCCTGCGATATAGAGTTTCTTTATGCTCTCGCTTTTTTTTCCAACTGCGAATATTCTGAGTTTTGGATTCAGACCTTTCGCCACGAGTATGGTGAATATGTTGGTTTCATCCGTGTCCGTGCATGCGATCAAAAACTGTGCTGAGCTGGCTCCTGCGGCTTTCAACACCCTCTTCTTCATGGAGTCCCCGACGATATATTTGAAGACCTCGTCTTTGAACACCTCGCTTTTTCGGTCTATTACGCAGTAGTTAACACCGGCCTTTCTCAGCTCCTCCACCACCTTCCTGCCGACGGTGCCATAGCCACAGACGATGACCTTCGTCATTCCTCGGAACCTCCAGATTCTTTTTCTTCTTTCTTTTTCTTCTTCGTCTTCGCTTCCTCACCTGTCAGGATATCGCCGACTTTAGAAAGCTGCTCCGGCGTTCCGATTGTAACCAATATCGAATCTGCTGGCAATCGCTCGTTGGCAGAGGGGTTTATGATCAATGTGCCATTTCTCCAAAGACCTATGACCGTCGCACCTGTCTTCTCCCTGATGCCTGTTTCGTTTAAGGTCCTGTTCGCAAGAAGGCACTCAGGTGTTATCGGATACTGCCAGATATGCATCTTATCCAAAAGCGCTATCCTTCCTTTGATATCCACGTCGAAGCGGCTTAGGGCAAGGTTTGCGAGCAACACCCCTGAAGAAGTCCTGGGTGAAACCACCTTCGTGGCACCTGCACGCATGAGCACCTCCTTGTGCTCCTCATCGTCCACGCTCGCTATGATCCGAAGATCAGGCTTGATGCTTTTGGCCGTGAGGCAAATTATCGGATTCTTGGAGTCGTTCTCAGCGGCCACTATGGAAATCGCTTTGTCGATGTTGGCCCTTTTAAGAACGTCCGCATCCCTGGCATCACCAATGATAAAGGGAGTTTTACTGCGTACGAGCTTGTCCCCCAAGCTTTTGTCACGGTCGATGAGTATGTAGGGCACGTTGTGCAGCTCAAGGTCGTCGATCACCTCCTCACCTATTTCGGAGTAACCGCAGACGATGACATGATCCTCATCTGGAAGAGGGATGCGCTCCGGGGATGTGGCCTTTTTCACCTGCTCCTCCAACCAGGGCCCTATTATGAAGAATGGAAAACCGATGAAGAACAAAGCGATTCCTGAGAACACCACGATAACTGTATAGACCCTTCCCACGTCACTGGTCAGCACCAAATCACCTGGAGCACCCATGGTGGTTATCGTGGCCACCGTCCAGAAGAATGCGTCGATGAAGGAGGCTTCCTTACCCTCTTCGTATATTCGGTTTATTATCATGTACCCTATCGGGCTCAGAACCAGAAGGGCGATAACGGATGCTATGAGTACAGCGACCCTTCTTCTGATGATGTTGTCTTGCATCCCTAGTCCCGATACCACAACTGCAGTTGGGTATTAAAAATTTATGCCTCGGAACACTCGCATTTTTTACCCCTTCTTTACACTTAAATGATTTTTTGAGAAGATGATCATGTAAATAGAATTCTTAAAAATCCTTTGTTACCTTCGCCCACCAAAAATATGCAAAAAACGTTCCAAAACATTTAAGTATAAAAAAATCTACATTAAATATCAGAAAAGAGGGTCAGCATGAGGGACAGATTCACCTCGATAGGAATGGTGATTATTATTGTCACCGCAGGATTATTAGGTTTCATCACATTCGAGTCGGATATGGTGAGTGCTGGCACGATTTATGTGGGCGGCTCGGGTTTAGGGAACGAATCGAGCATTCAAGCGGCGATAGACCTTGCCATCGAAGGAGATACTGTATTTGTCTATGATAACAGCGCGCCATATTACGAGGATATAAGCGTTTATAAGACCATAAATCTCGTGGGGGAGAACAGGGACACCACGATCATTGAAGGTACATGGAGTACAGATGTCGTCAATATAACCGCGGACAGAGTGAACGTCACCGGTTTTACAGTCAAAGGCAGTGGCGGTTTTCCAGGAGACTCGGCAATAGAGCTTTATGATGTAGTGGGTTGTAGGGTTTTCAACAACACAGCCCTTTCAAACGTGGGATACGGCATTCACCTATCATCGTCAAAAAACAATATGATACGCGCCAATCATATTCTTTCGAACAGCCAGATCGGCATCAGACTTCTCCTATCATCCAACAACAATGTCACGGCAAACGAAGTTATCTCGACATACTTCAATGGTATCGAGCTTTTGTCATCGTCGAAAAACAATATCACTGGAAATACTATATCAAACAACGTTTGCGGCATCTATCTGTCCTCATCGTCCGACAACAACATTACCGACAACAATGTTTCATCCAACGAATGGGACGGCATCTATCTATCGTCCTCATCGAACAACACTATTTATAGTAATGATGTTTCGGAAAACGAACAAAACGGTCTCTTTCTCGCCTCCTCACAGGACAATGAAGTTTTTGGCAACAATTTCACAAATGACGGACTTTTTATAGGAGGAAATCAACTGTCGCACTTCAATTCACATGTAATACCTCCCGATAATTTAGTAAATGGTAATCCATTGATTTACCAGAAGGATTTAAGCGGCCTTTATTTTGATGGTGCAGAAATCGGCCAACTTATTCTTGCCAATTGCACAAATAATGTCATAACAAACCTGCAAATAGAAAACACTGATGCGGCAATGGAACTTGCCTATTGCATGGATACTGATATCCTCGAAAACGATGCTTTGGGCAATAGATATGGCATCTATTTATATGCATCATCTGAAATCAATATAACGAACAATGAGATTTCGGACAATGATGAAGGCATCTGCCTTTACTCATCATCGAATAAAAATAATATAACGTGGAACACAGTCTTGAGCAACGGCCTTGGCATCAGAGTAGAATCGTCATCAAACAACGATATCACTGACAATACTCTTACGAGCAACGCAGTGGGCATAACCGTCTCTGCATCATACAACAACATAACAAACAACACCGTTTCGAACAGCGGGCATGGTATCAGACTTTACGGGTCAAATAGCAACATCACAGACAACAATGCTTCGAACAATCAAGTGGGCATTTTCCTTGGCTCTTCATCAAACAACAATATTCTGAAAAACAATGCTTCAAATTGCCAGTCAGGAATCATCATCAGCGATACATCATCGATCAATGATGTTATAAGAAATAATGTATCATGGAATTATTGGCATGGCATCCGTATTTCGGATTCTACAAATAATGTAATAATTGGCAACAATGCTTCGAATAATTATGCAGGTATCTATATCGACGAATCCATCGGGAACGACGTATCTGGCAACAATGCCTCCTTTAATGATTATGGCATCTATATATATTGGTATTCCACTGGAAATGATATTCTTAACAATAAGCTGTCCTCGAACAACTATTACGGTGTTTATTGCTATCAGAGTTCAAGCAATACCATACTCGGTAACAGCGTATCGAACAATTGGTGTGGGATATATCTCGACCAAAGCCCGGACAATACCGTATCCACAAACAGCCTCCTTGGAAACGCCTTCTATGCCATCTACTCAGATCCCCAAGAGGTGAATGCCCAGTCCAATTACTGGGGCACTACGGACCTGGAAAGGATTGAGAGGATGGTTTGGAACGCGGATTATTCCAGCCCTCTTTCAAGCGAGCCCACAGGCATGCAGCTTCAGTACATCACAGGAAGTGTGGGATGGAGCGGAACTGTCATCGTGGATAAGGGAACCTTAATAGAAGGTGATTTGACTGCGACAAATGCCAATATCGTCTTCGACAACCCAAAAGGCGAAAATTTTTTACAGGTTCATGGGGAAATGAACGTGGAGAGCTCTGAATTCAACAGTAATTTTGGAAATTACACCATCCTTTATACGAATAAGTCCCAGGGTTGGATCAAGGATTCTAATATCACATGGCAAAGGTCGATCACAACGCAAGGTGATAACATATTGATATCAAACGATAATATCTCCTCAGGTTATGTCGGTATTTTAAGCATGAGTTATGCATCAGACAACATCATCTCCAACAACAGCATCAAGTTAAACAATTGGTACGGCATCCGTCTTATCCGATCGAACGGGAACTCCATCGATGACAACTTGGTCTTTCCGAATTACGGTAACGGAATATTTCTTGAAGATTCCAACGGAAACAACATTACCGATAATACGATCTCGGAAAATAACAACGGAATTTATATCGACGGTTCGAGCTTGAACAACATCACCAAAAATAATGTCTCGAACAATAATGAAGGCATCTCCCTTTACTTCTCATCGAACGATAACACTATATTGGAAAATACCGTATCATACAACATCGGTGACGGTATTCATCTTAAATCCTCTTGGAGTAACAAGATAATAGGCAACGATGTAATATCCAACGGCGGCTACGGCATCTATATCGCCACATCTATAAAAAACAGGATTTATCACAACAACATAATCAATAATGGGATTCAAGCCTTCGATGATATGACCGATTTATTCAATTTCTGGAATGACACCTATCCCTCGGGCGGGAATTACTGGTCCGATTTCGATGAAGCAAGCGAGGATGCATATGACGATTATAGCGGATCAAACCAATATATGCCAGGAAGTGATGGCATAGTTGATAAAGGTCCCCCGGTTGGTGGCAAGAATCCATATATTATAGATTCCGATTCCCAGGATGAGTATCCATTGATGTATTCCATTGGCAATTACACCTTTTTATACGAGGGCTGGAACCTGATATCGATTCCTTTTATTCAGTCGGATACAAACGTGGGTTCGGTTTTATCTTCCATTACCGGGGCGTACACTGCAGTACAATGGTTTGATCCAACGGACATGGATGACCCCTGGAAGCACAACTGCACCTTAAAACCTCAGTATATGAACGATCTGGATGATATAAATCATACCATGGGATTTTGGATATACATAAACAAGCCGGGTGGCGTTCTCTTCGAATATTTTGGTGTTCAGCCCATCCAAAACCAGAGCATTAGCATCTATCCGGGATGGAACCTCGTAGGTTATCCTTCCCTCGGTAGCAAGAACAGAACCAAGGCCCTGAACAACATCTCCTTCCCAGATGATGTGGATTATATCTTTGCCTTCGACGGCGCAACCAAAACATGGGACGAGATCGGGCCGTTGGATTTCTTCGAAGTTGGCAAGGGTTATTGGTTCCACGCAAAAACCGAGTGCGTCTGGGAAGTTCCGCTTTAATAGAATTCTAATATTCTCGTTAATGAGAATCCCCAAAGGCACTAAAAACCTTTAAACCGAAGAAAAACATAACCTCGATTTGGTGCATGTGGTTTGAGAGGAAAGATACTGTTTGTGAAGGACAAGTCGTCACCTCTGAAAACCTTAGTGTACCGAATGCTTTTCATACTAGTACTTTTGTGCTTAATAGCCATGGTGTTCTGGCTGGATAGAGAAGGATTGGAGGACACGAGGGACGGCGAGGTCAGCCCTGTGGATGTAATCTACTTCACCGCAATCACAATCACAACCACAGGCTACGGGGATATCCATCCCAACAGCACGTTCTCGATGCTCTTCGATTCATTTGTCGCCACACCCATGAGGGCCGTGATTTGGATAGTCTTTATCGGCACGGCCTATCAATTGATAATTCAGGAGTATATGGAGGAAAGGCGTATGAAGAAGCTTCAAAGGGAGTTAAAGGACCATGTGATCATCACCGGTTACGGAAATACAGGCAGGGCCGTGGCCAAGGAGCTGCTCGCTAAAAATTATCAAAAGGAACAGATCATGGTCATAGACAACAGAGAGGATGCCATAAAGGAGGCCGCGGAGGATGAATTCATGGGCCTTCTCGGCGATCCCTCGAAAGAATCGGTGTTGAACAAGGCTGCCATCACAAAGGCCAAGCACCTCATAATCGCTACCTCAAGGGACGATACCAACGTTCTCATCAGTCTCACTGCACGGGACATGAACAAGAGTATTAAGATCATTGCAAGAGCGAACCAGGAGGAGAACACAAAACTCCTTAAAACGAGCGGTGCAGATATCATAATCTCGCCCTCCGTGGCAGGTGGACATCTCATGGCCGCGGCCACACATCACGAGCATCTGGCGCTGCTGCTTCAGGACATGCTCACGGCCGAACACGGCATCAAAAGTGGCGAGAGACCGGTTTCAGAGGGGGAGATAGGCAGGAATCCAAAGGAGATAAAAGGCGTGGTGGTGATAGGTGTTTTCAGAGACGGAAGGCTTATGGATGTACGGGAGCTGGATACTATAAAGTTGAAATCCAAGGATATGATCGTATTCCTTGAGAGAAATCCTTAAGGACCTATTGGTTTTAAAAAAGGCCAGGTGCCCCCATGAATGTTGGAATAATCGCTTTTCTGGGAGATGTTTCGGAGCATATCAACGCCGTGAAAAGAGCATTTTCGGAGCTCGAAATCACGGGCAACGCCACACCAATCCGCAGTAAAAAGGAATTGAAGGCTGTGGATGGATTGATCATACCAGGGGGAGAGAGCACAACTATCTCTAAACTCATGGTCAAGGCCGGGATGGATGAAATAATAAGGGAGAGGGCCTCAGGCGGTTTGCCTATTATGGGGACCTGCGCGGGCTGTATTCTGCTGGCAAAGGAAGGTGATAAGGAAGTGGAAGAAAGCGAGACCATCCTCCTTGGCCTCATGGACATGAAGGTTAAAAGGAATGCATTTGGAAGGCAGAGGGAGTCCTTTGAAACGACACTCTCAATCGCAGGATTTGAGAATCCTTACGAAGCCGTTTTTATCCGCGCACCAACTGTCGAGGAAGTATGGGGAGGCTGCAGAGCCCTTGCCAGGCTCGAAGGCAGGATAGTGATGGCGAAGCAGAGGAATCTGATGGCCGTATCGTT
>CP070739.1:2017819-2051495 GCA_020347705.1 Methanomassiliicoccales archaeon
CGAGGTAGACTCACAAGGAATTTGGACCAACTTCTCGGTCAAATGGGTGGATCAAATCGGCACGTGCAATGTCACAGCGAGTTACTCAAGCGAGATCTTCAACGTCACAGGTACATTCACAGTGTTACCTCCCACAGTCGATTACATTAGAATACTGGATGAGCACGATAACAATTTAACCTCGATAATCTTGGACATCGGAGATTGGCAGCTCTGTTTTGTAAAAGGCTTCAACAGAACTGTAGGATCCTTAGGGAATGTCATCGTGTCTTGGCATCTTTCTGCAGGTATCGCCTCTCTCAATCCCCAGCAGAACTACTACACCAATCTCACGGCCACAACCAACGGCTCAGCAACCCTTACGGCTACCTATAATTCAATCTCGAATTTCACACAGATCACAGTAAATCCCAGAATCTCGGTCCCAACAGGATTGGCCGTCACAGTAGTAGAGGGAGGAAACGCACTCAGAATCTCCTGGAATACAAATCCCGAGGCCAATCTCGCAGGATACAATATCTATCGCTCCCTGGCCCTGAGAGGAGAATACATAAGAATCAACGATGCGCTTCTCACCGCTGTATATTATGTCGACTCTGGGTTGACAAACGGTGTCAGGTATTATTATTATGTAGTGGCAGTGGACACATCCCAGAGGCTCTCGGATCCCTCTGTAAAGGTCAGCGGTATCCCTGATATCGACACTGATGGCGACGGGCTGCTCAATTACGAAGACGATGACGATGATGACGACGGCATTCTTGATGAAACAGAGATCTTCATGGGAACGAGTCCGATAAATAGCGATACAGATGGCGACGGAATCCCTGACGGGGAAGACTATTATCCCCTGGACACAGAGAAGTGGGAGGAGCCAGTAAAAGACAGCCTATCTTTAATCTGGTTATTGATTCCGATTTTCGCGATCGTCGTTCTGATACTCGTTGTCGCGCTCCTCAAAAGACGTAAAAAGAAAGAGGAGGTTCCGTTCTCACCACCTGTTGTGGAAAGGGAACTGCCTCCACCACCTCCCGGTTATATACCCAAAGGTGAAGCTGCTTCTTATGAGGAGGAGGTACCACCCCCACCCGAGGATGAGGATGAACTTCCCCCGCCAGATGATGAGTTGACCCCTTTCGAGGATGAGGAGGAATTACCAGCTCCCGACGATGAGGATTTTCCGCCTCCAGATGATGAAGAGGAGCCCCCTCCTCCTGATGATTAACCTTTAGGTTCGTATTGCTTCATATTCCCAAACGAATAGTTAATATCTCCCTATTATCATTTATATATCAAAGGAGGTTGTGCATGAAATTCGGAGTGGGCACGAAAAGGGGTATTATGACGAAGTTTACCCTTTTACTTTCGTTTCTCTTATTCTTTTCAATCCTAGACGTATTCTCCATGACGACTTATGATACCAATGAAGAGGAGCTTGTTACCGACTTTGATGAACCTCTTGACGATATGATCTTACCAAAGCTGCACGGAACGAAGGCATCGGAGCCATATTGGACATCGCTTTCCGGCTCCTTTCCCAGCTCATTGCCCGATACTGACGATTATTTCAGCATAGATTTTGGTGATGTGAACAACGACGGTAAATTGGACATCGTCGCAGGGGCCGGGGAAAACGCAGTTCCAGGCGGGATACATTGCTGGGTCGGCGACGGTACTGGTGAATGGCAGGAGCAGTCCGACGGACTTTCAACATCGGGGTGGTGCTCTGATGTGGAGGTGGATGATCTCAACAACGACGGCAAGCTGGATATCGCCTGCGACGGAAAGATTTACACGGGTAACGGAGGAAAAGACGGGAGTATGACCTGGACACAGCAGTCAAGTCCCGGTCCTTGGAACGGTGTGGCCTTGGGAGATATAAACGATGACGGAAACCTGGATATAGCAACAGGACGTAATGATGGAGTAAAGGTTTGGACAGGTAACGGTGGGGCAGGAGGAGTCTTTGATTGGACACCCTCTTCCGGGGGTTTAATCACCCAAGAGCAGTATTTCGGCGTGTATCTCGGCGATGTGAACAATGATGGCAAACTCGATATCGCAGCTGGGAGCAACAACGATACCGGCGTGAAGGTTTGGACTGGTAACGGTGAGTCAGGAGCTTTAGCGCTCTGGACCGACGCGTTTACAGGAACAGGGCTGCCAACAACTGGATTCTATCGCCAGGTGTGCTTCGGTGATGCCAATAACGATGGAAAGCTGGATCTTGCCGCAGCGAAGTCCCAAGGGGTTCAGTTCTGGAAAGGCAATGGTGGTGAAGGAGGATTCACGTGGACAGAGGAATCCGATGGTTTGACCGCATCCGGTAATTTCTATGGTTTGAGTTTCGGGGATGTGAACAACGACGGGAAATTGGACCTCATTGGCGCCGAGTATAATGGTGATGGAGTACAGGTTTGGCTTGGAGATGGCGGTGAGGGAGACTCAATGAATTGGACTTCGGCGAGGGAAGGCCTACCTGGCAGTTCGAAGATCATAGATCTGTGCCTGGGCGACGTCAACAACGACGGCAGGATTGATATAGGTGCCACCACAAGGACGCAGGGAGTTCAGGTCTGGGCCGGTAATTTGCCAGATCTGGCTATAACAGGCTGGGCATCCTACTCAACCGGTCTGCCCACAGGCTCAGGCTGGTACGATGTCATTTTCGGTGACATAGATCACGACGGTGATTTGGACCTTGCCGCTGGAAGCAACCCCTCCACCAATCTGGGGATGAAGGTCTGGTTGGGGGACGGAAACGGAAACTGGGATGAAATCTCGGATCCGGATCTTCCATCAAGCGGGGGCTACGATGGTTTGAGATTGATAGATGCCAATCACGACGGTGATTTGGATTTGATCGCCGGGAACAACGTTGATGGTGTGGGAAGCATCGAAGTGTATTTTGGCAACGGAAGCGGAGGTTTTGGACCTGCGACAAGACTGGGAGGCACAACAGATCGTATGGGTGGAGTGGAAGTTGCTGATATCAACAATAACGGCAATATCGACATCGCATCCGGTTATTACTTTCCTGGTAACAAAGCTTACGTTTGGCTCGATGACGGAAGTGGAGCATGGAGTGACACACCAATAAATCCTACACCAGATTTAGGCTATGATGACGTGGCATTCGGTGATGTGGATCACAACGGTACCATTGACCTGTTCGCAACCACACACATGAATGGATTCAGATTTTGGCTTGGAGACGGAAACGGCAACTGGATCTTGCAGCCCCAAAATGGCCTGCCCACCGACAATTCAGGACTGGGAGCAAGTTTTGGTGATGTAAATCATGACGGAAATCTGGATATCGCGGTTGGAGCATGGGCCACTGGACCTTTCGGTGTCCGAGTTTATACAAGCGATGGAGGGGCCGATGGAGAAGTGGATTGGACCAACTCCTCGGTGGGTCTACCCACTGCGGGAAGATATGCAGGTGTGGAACTAGGTGATATAAACAACGACGGTAACCTTGATATATTATCTGCGAACTGCGGTGTAACCACCAACGGAATAAGCCTCTGCCTTGGCAACGGAGGTCAAGGCGGACCCATGGTTTGGACCGAGTCCGTGCTGCCTGATTTGCCGTCTTCTGGAACGTACTGGGGTGTCGCCTTTGGTGATGTGAACAATGACGGCATTTTGGATATTGCGATAACCTCGGGCAATGGAGTGGAGGTGTACATAACACAAACCCGACCTTCGTACAGGATCAACCTCGAAGAAGGCTGGAACCTCATCTCTTTACCAATGATACAATCTGATACAAGTATCGCGGAAGTGTTCACCTCCATAGATGGAGAGTACAAGGCCGTGCAGTACTTCGATTCAAGGGATGCAAACGATCCCTGGAAGCATTATCATGTCCAAAAATTACCAATGAATGACTTGGCCGAGGTGAACCACACACAGGGGATTTGGATCCTCATCACAAAACCTGGAGGAACCACATTGACCGTCTTCGGAGATGAGATAAACACCACTCAGTCAATCACGATTCGGCCCGGCTGGAACCTCGTTGGGTATCCTTCACTGGGTAATAAAAATAGAACCACGGCCCTGAACAACATCGATTTCGACACAGATGTGGATTCGATCTGGACCTATGATGCCTCAGCGCAGCAATGGAAGGAGATCGGAGAACAGGATAACTTCGAGGTCTCAAAAGGTTATTGGGTTCGTTCCTTAAGGGATTAAGATATCGTGTGGGATGTTCCGCTGTGATGCTGACACAATAGCAGTTCTAAATTGCATGCAAACACCGTCTGTTCCTTTCAATCGGAACATATAATATCAAATTGTTCTGATATATCGTAACACTTGAAGCAATGAAAGCCCTCAAGATAAAAGAGGGAATGATAATTACAGAGAAGGACGAAAGCACAGAGAAGATTGGAAAAATGACTGTGCGCTATGTTCCGCTTTGGAAATATTTATTGTCCTAGAGAAGAATCTTTTTACTTATCTTATACGATGCAGCCACAGGTACGTGGGACGAGATTGGGGAATTCGATAACTTCAGAATTGGTTTAGGCTACTGGTTTCATGTAAAAACAAAATGTGTGTGGGATGTGCCGCTTTAAAAATCTCCATTTTTTTTTAATCCAAAAATAGAAAAGCGTATAAGGAATAAGAGCAATGTATAAAATGACGCTAGTAATAGACGAAGGAGGGTTGGCACGAAAAACAGGTTGACCTCATTTTGGATAGTATTCATCCTTGTAACCGGAGGATTTATCGGATTAATGAATTTTGGTACCGAGAACGTAAAAGGAGGAACTCCTGTAAGCGGACCTATATCGTCGGATAGGACATGGGATTTAACAGGTCATCCTTATTGGGTTGTAGGCGATGTAACTATAGAAGATGGTGTCACACTAACAATAGACCCCGGCGTCGAGGTGAAGTTCGACGGGTATTACAGCATATATGTCGATGGCACTCTCATGGCGATAGGTACGGAAACGAACAGAATCACCATAACAACAAACTTATCGTTACCGTTTCCGTTTTATTGGCACAAAATTCAGATAAATTTAAATGGACAGGCTCACATAGAATACTGCAATATAACCTACTGCCTCACTGGCATTTATCTTGGCTCGTCAAACAATACAATAGCGAACAATAGTATTTCATCAACCGACGAATATGGTCTTTACGTCATCAGTGCGCGGGACAATATAATAGCGTACAATAATATCTCAAACAACCGGAGAGTTGGTATTTATTTCGGCTCAGCGTCGAACAATACGATAATTGGAAATACAATATCATCGAATGATTGGCATGGCATCCTTCTTGAATCGTCCTGGGACAACACAATAGCAAATAACAGCATATTCTCGAACTACGCCAATGGAATTGTTTTCTCCGGTTCATCGGACAATACGATAATGAACAACAGCATCTTTGATAACCCGCACAGCATCGACTTCGAGAGTTCATCGAATAATGTGATAGCGAACAATAGTATCCTGAAAAACAAAGAAGGTATCCACCTTGAAACATCGTCAAACAACACAATAATGAACAACAACATCGCAAATGACGGTCGCGGCATTTACTTGCATCATTCATCGAACAACACGATAACGACCAATAGCATCACGAATAACGGTCAGGGTATCCTTTTTTTTCAGTCGAACCCAAACAACATGATAATGAACAACAGTATCCTCGGAAATGCTCGTTTTGGATTTGATTCCGACGAATATGTAACTGCACAATTTAATTATTGGGGCACGACAGATCTGACTAAAATAGAGAGAATGGTATATAATGTAGACTATTCAAATCCACTAAGCAAGGACCTCACAGGAATGGATTTGCAGTTCATTGGGGATGCTGTGTGGAGTGGCACAATCTATATAGACAACGGAACAATAATTAACGGCGATATAAAGGTAACTGAGGCCACTATAGTATTTAATCACTCAAAAGGACAAAACTTCATACAAGTGAACGGAAAAATGATTGTAGAAAACTCGACACTTAAAAGCAACTACGGACTTTACACGGTACTTTATACAAATACCTCCATGGGATATATAAAAGACTCAGCGGTAATAGAACAAAGGGCGATATCATTGGAAGCAGATGGGCTGAATGTATCAGGTAACGAGTTATCCCAGGGTCGTTATGGCGTGGTCTGTGTGAACGGTGCATCGAAAAATTATATAGCGAACAACAAATTCTTGGATAATAATTACGGTATCGTATTTTATTTATCGACAAATAATACCGCAGCCTATAACATCATAACCAGTAATTGGTATGGTGTATTCGGAGGATGGTCCTCATATAATTTGATAACGAAAAATAACATCCTTTCGAGGGATATAGGTATCCACTTTGACTCATCATCAAACAACATAATATCAAACAATACCATTTGCTCAAGCGGAAGAGACGGCATAATTTTTACCTTGGCATCAAACAACACAATATCGAACAATATCATTTACCAGAACAACGGTAGTGGTATCACCTTTTGGTCACCATCGTCATATAACCTAATAACGAACAATAGCATATCCTCGAACAATGAGTATGGCCTCTATTTCTATAAATCTGATAGGAATAACATTACCTATAACGATGTCTCTTCAAACAGCTTGGGCGGCGTCTACTTCCAGGATTCTTTTAACAACTCCATATTCCACAACAACTTCATCGACAATACATTTCAAGCATATGATTTAACAAACAACGGCAACCAATGGGATAATGGCTATCCTTCTGGAGGGAATTACTGGTCCGATTTTGACGAACCGAGCGAGAATGCATATGACGATTTTATAGGATCAGATCAAATGGTGGAAGGAACCGATGGCATAGTTGATCTAGGTCCCCCGGTTGGCGGCAAGAATCCATATATTATTGATTCGGATTCCCAGGATGAGTATCCATTGATAGATCCCATTGTTAATCGAATTTTACTCTATGAAGGCTGGAACCTGATTTCCATACCATTCATTCAGCCCGATACAAATCTGGGGACTGTATTGTCCTCTATTAGAGATTCATATAACGCCGTGCAGTGGTTCGATATCACGGATACTTCGGATCCCTGGAAACACAACCATACTCAAAAGCCTCAATATATGAACGATCTATATGAACTCAACCATACCAGGGGCTTTTGGATTAACATAATTGAACCTGGTGGAGTGTTATTCAAATATTCTGGTACGCGGCCCACACTAAACCAATCCATCTCTTTACACCCGGGATGGAATTTGGTAGGCTACCCCTCCTTAAAAAGTTACAACAGAACCAAGGGATTGAACAACATCTCCTTTTGGGACGACGTGGACTTCATACAATGGTACGATGCGGCTACAAAAACCTGGCATACGATGAACAAGAACGACTATTTTGTTCCCGGAAGAGGATATTGGTTCCACGTCAAAACCGAATGTGTGTGGGAAGTGCCGCTCTAATCCCATGATTAAATTCTTTCTTCATATTACCTCGTTGTGATGGGAAGGACAATGAAACCCACTACGACGAAGGCCACAAAAAGAAGAATTATCTCGAAAGTGATATCTTTTAATAATAAAAACACCCCAGCTATTATCGGGATTAACCAGGCAGGTATGACTATACCCAAATTCCTTTTGAACCTGATCTTGAAATCCTTGGAATCCTTTTTTTTAAACAGCCTTGCTGTGATTCTCGCATAGCCGCTGGGACATTTTGTTGTGCCGTATTGGGGGCAGAATGCGCATATGAACCTCATGAACCCCAAAGTGGCCAGAACACAGTATAAAAGAAATATAACCGCAAATACCACGCTCAGAAATGAAATGATAATCGCCCCGATTAGGTAAAATAAAATTGTCAGGAGGTTGTGTAGCATGATTTTAGCCCTGCTGAATCCCTTCTCTTTTTTGTATCCTCCGCAATATTTGGGCATTGCATTGTCTTTTGTGTTCAAGGTTTGCATCAGGCTCTCCCTTTTTGAAAATGATTCTTTGAACTCGAATGGGTATTGGGTATCTCTCTCTTTCCCTCCAATCCAGGAATCCCGCATGCATCTGCCCGACACTGTTTGCAGGCTCTGAATATAGGAATTATGCTTTCACAAGATTCTCTTGCAGCGATGAGCTCATTGCATGTGGGTGCCCTTAAATTCCTGAACTCACCTAAAGGTATCAAGGGCATGATATTCAGGATATACGCACCGCGCCTTTGAACTTCATATGCGATATCCCTTACATGAGCCAAATTGATTCCGGGAATGAGAACAGTGTTGATTTTGATTAAAAACCCTAATTTTGAAGCCAATTCCAAACCCTCAAGCTGCCTTGATACCAGAATCTCGGCCCCTTTAATGCCATTTACCTTTACTCCATCGATAAATGAAAATGACGATATTTTCGAAGCAATCTTGGGGCTTACCGCGTTTATCGTGACGGTTAAGGTCTTCACGTTCAATTTTCTAAGAACTTGTGCTTTTTCGAAAAGAAGCAGGCCATTGGTGCACACGCACAATTTCAGAAAAGGATAATTCTTAGAAATGATTTCAAGGGTTTCAAACGTCTCCTTATTAAATAATGGCTCACCAGGGCCAGAGATGCCGACAACCTCTATACTTGGATCCTTCTCTAAAGCCGTCTTCACCGCAGATGCGGCATCCCCCGGATGCATCAGGGTGTAGGCCAGACCTGGTCGCGACGTATGAAAATAAGATGAGACCTTTCTATCGCAAAATCTGCAGCCGATATTGCATTTCGGTACCACAGGAAGATGTATTCTTCCTATCTTGTTGTGAGCTTTCATATCGTAGCATGGATGGGATCGGGCAAGTATATCATAAGACGTGGTTGACAAGCATATTTCTCCATAATACTTCTTGCTCTATACATGATTTCGTTTATAACATTTGGCTTTTGAATGATCATATCATTCTTTTTTTTTCTTTTCTTTTTCACTTCGATTTTTCAGGGCATTTACCGTCGCAACCACAAGAGTAACCGAAATAACAACCACCACACCTGTTAAAAGCAGCATTCCACCTATATTCTCTCCATCCTCGGTTTGATTGTTGCCATCAGGTTCTGTATCATTCTCACCATCGTCCGCAAGGTAAGGGGAATAAAAAGCGTGGATGGAATTCGAAGAGGAGCCCACGATCATATAGCTGTCTGATATTGCGGCCGAGGATTTTATTTCGCCTCCGATAACATAGGACCATATCAATTTACCACTTGTAGCATTCAGCGTGTAAAATATCCCGTCAGATGAGCCAACGAAGACCATACCGTGGGCGATTGAGGGGGAAGCATCCACGATTTGGTTCGCTTCAAACTCCCATTGCTGCTGCCCTGTTTCTGCATCCAAGGCCCTCACCTTGTTATCCCTGCATCCAAAGTATATCATACCGTAGGCCGCTGTGGCCGTGGAAACTGTCACCCCGCCGAGAGAGATATTCCAGAGCGGATCACCGGTTGCAAGGTCTAAGCAGAACATTTGTTGCCCATGGTTTCCGAAATAGACCCTTTGCCTGTATATCGAAGGAGAGGCCACGATAAAGTCCCCAGAATCATATTCCCAGTTCACATCACCTGAGTTTGTATCGTAACTCCTTATAATGCCGTCGCATCCCCCGATTAGGGCCGTATCGTTCGATGCCGCTGCGGCAGCAAGAATATAGTTGCCTGTGTCGTAGCTCCATTCCATCTGTCCGCTGGATGCGTTTATCGCATAGAATACGCCGTCATACGATCCAAAAAGTACCTTCCCCTCCCAAAGCGTAGGTGAGGACTCGATTTCGGCCCCTGTGCTGAAGTTCCAAAGTTCATCTCTGGAATTTGTGCTGAGGGCATATAATCTACCATCATTGGAGCCTACATACACCATATCACCAGAAACCAGTGGAGAGGATTTTACAGCTCCTTTTGTCTCGAATTTCCATGATAAATTTCCGGAATCCTTCTCCAAGGCATAAACCCATCCATCATCTGCACCGACATACACCAAGTCGTTCACAATCGCAGGCGAGGATATCACGGCCCCGGAGGTATTGTAGGTCCAAAGTACCTCAGTTTCATTGGACAGCAAGGATGGTGAAAAGCCAGTGTGCTGGGGATCGTAACAGAATCCAGGCCAATTCTCCTGTGCGTTCGAATGGGAAATCAAAAAACCGCCACATGAGAAGGATAGTATGGCGAAGACAGTAACATATACATTGAAAGCGTGTATTCTGTCCTTCATTGTGAATATGAATAGAGACAACACTTATAAAACCCTTTCCCGCCATTTATTCGATCCCTTCACTGGGACCTTCACTGGGACCCTCACTGGGAAAATCTTATAGCCCTCGTAACCGACATCTTAGAGGCCCTTAAAATCGGAACCAAGGCAGAGAACATGGCTATGACGTAGGATGTTGCGCAAATCGCAATCACATAGGCCCATGGCCATGAGGTTATGGCCAGATTCATTTTAACAAGATAAACACTGGAAGCGATTATTCCGGAAAGGGCACCCATGGCCACGGCGCAGAGAATAATATAGGAATTCTCCATGAACAATGCCTTCATGATGGTGCTTTTAGAAAAGCCTATGGCCCTGAGAATTCCGATTTCCCTTCGACGCTCCAGCGCATTTCTCGAAGCTACGATACCGAAACCCAGGGTACCTATAATCAACCCAAACATCAGGATGACCTGGAAGATAAAGATATAGGTGTTTTCAATTAGTATGTTTTCCACGACCAAGGATTCCACACTGAAGGCGTCGAATCCGAAATCCCTCAAAGCGCTCTCCAATTCGCTTATCTGTGGCTTCAAATCACCTGCCAGGGATCTGAAAAGAAACAGTTGAAAACCGTCGCTTGAAGGGTACAGCACCTCGAAATTCTCATCCCATATGATGAGGCTCCCAGGGAATATCGAGTTGCCAGTGATCGCGACGATCTCCAGATGTATCGTTTCGCCGGTTTCATCGAGAACAGAAATCGTGGAGCCCAGATCCAATCCGAGAATCCATACGATGGTGTTATAATCGCCGATCGCGGGAATAACATCTTCTCCTTTGCTTTCTTTAAGAAGCTGCCAGGGATTATCACCATCCTCTGCCAAATCCGTAAAAGAGACAAAAGCCAAGGTGTTGTTTTCAAAAAAGGATTCGTTGGCCCCGATAATCCGCGGGCTCGCAGCGCGATTGAGATTCGAGCAGGTGCCTCCCACATCACCTTTTGTCCTGAATTGCTCGACATACAGCTCATCGAATACATCGGAGTCTATATCACTTTCCAGTCTTGAATTCTTATCTTTGAGATCCGCGAATATAGGGTTCGTACTCTCACCCATTATATGATAGCCTCCCCCGCTCTCCGCAACAGCGGTATCTACATCGTAGACGGCCCCCTGGAGGTTAATGGTCAGGCTCACGAGAACGAACAATGTCAGTGAGAATAAAAACGCCATGAACATGGTTCTTTTTGGCTTCCTTGCAGCATTTTTTACTGCGAAAGGAAGTATCCACCTTTTATCGCCGTGTTTTGGTATTGTCACCTGCTCTTCAGAAGAGACAATATCAACCTTTTTTAAGGTGTGGTAGAATATGAGTAAAAAACCACATAGCAGCAAAAAGCCGGAGAGAAAGAACAGCTCGATTAGCAGTGATCTGTCAACATAATAAAATATCAGAAGAACAGCGTAGATTATTATGATTAAACCGGCCCAATTGTCAACGCGCTTTCCAAGTGAAACATGCACGAATTCCTTGAAAGACAATATCAAAAGGAGTGCTCCAAAACCTGCAGCCAGAAGACCGATTTCACCAAAAAATTCCATGCCAGATATGATGGGTAATAGAATTATTATCAAACCGAGCAGCAATAAAACTACGGGTAATATCATCACCTTTTTCTTAGCCCTTTCATGCGATATGGACCTCAGGGTCTCGATAACTGTTTTCCTACTTGCGATTCGAAGTGCGAGCATCATGGTAAAAACGGAAATTATGATGCCCAGACAAAAGCCTATGATGAGGCTATCCATTGTAAAATGGAACGTAACAGGTGAGCCTTCCACGATGGATTGCCAGAATGTGTTCATCCCCGAGATCAAGAAAGCACCGAAGAGTAATCCCAATACAGTCCCGATGAACCCGCCGATGATGGAGAGGATGGTTCCTTCCAAAAGGAAAATATGGTTTATCGACACATTCTGAAAACCCAGGGCCTTTAATGTACCGATCTCTGTGGCTCTGTACTCGATTCGTAAAGTGATCAAAAGCATGATGAGCACCGCAGAAGCGATTATACAGGCCGCGCTGAAGGCAAGAAACATCCCAGTGAAAAGCTCTATTCCCGAAGCAGACTCAAGTGCATCGAGTTTGATGGTTTTTACGGTGATAGAAGCTTCTTTTCTTCCTGTGTTTTCGTTTAAGACCTTCTGTACCTCCTCTTTCAAAGTGCTGAGATTCGTGCCTGCACTGGGCATCAGTCTCACCTGGGTGATGCTACCGAGATCGTTTTCCCAGAGCTCTGATCCTGTCTTAAGGGCTATGAAGGCCTTGGGCGTGCCCTTGAACTTTTGCCAGTATTCCTCATCGTCCTCTGTGATTTTATTCAGATCTATCGTAAAAGGTGGATCCCAATCAAATGCGCTGCTTATACCTTCGATACCAGGGAAGGACGGCATCAACATGCTGTCATTGGCCTTGCCCTCGATGTTCACGATGTTCTTTACTGTGAAATCCATATTTAGATCTTGAATATTGTAGAATTTGTCCAAGACGGAGTAGTTCATGGCCACTGTATCTCCGATATCGACTTGGAGTTTTTCAGCAGTCCAGTTGTTGATTATAATCTCGTTAGGCGATGGAATTTCGGAAATTTTTTGCGAGGTCTCCGAAACAGTGAAGAGTCCGAAATTTTCATCCAGAAGCGGATCGAAGGCGCATACTGTGGAATAAGGTACCGAGCGGTTCTCAAAAGAAAGCGAGTTCCAGAAATAGGTCGAAATAGGTGAGGATTCGGATAATATGGTTACGGGAAGACCGCTGAGCAGTTCATAGTAACTGTACGAAAAGAAGATGTTCTCTGATTCCAATATAACATAGCCTTTTTCTGGGTTCTCTGTGAGCCGCAGTCCGGTATCCTTGTAGGTTAGAACATCATCCAGGGCCTTTCCAAGGAGATTGGTGACCTCATCGCAGGACCCTGCACCCTCCCTTTCATCTCCGGTGTTTGAAACGAGGATCATGTTCACACCATCTTGTGTTCCAAGCACCTTCTGCAGGCTTTCAATTTGCCAAAAAACGTTTTGAGGCGCTTGTCTCTGGGCATTCAGTTGGAATCTTCCCAGGGACTCTGGCCTCACTATGTCCTTCACCTTGAACTGTACCCTTAAGTTCGTATGCTCCTTTTCGCCGAGGAATATCGCTTCGAAGGCCCGGTCTGGATGTGAAAATGAAATATCGATGAAATCCCCCTTTTCCATGCCTATTTCAGAGGCAAGAATCTCGTTTACGTACACCTCATTGGGGCCGAGTTCGGGACCCAGTTCTGCATTATCAGCTGAAATCAGCGAGCCGAAATCCAAAAATGCTTCGTCGAACCCGATGATGTTGGCCTTTCTCGTTCTCGAGCCGGTTTCGGGATTTTCGGCGATTCCTTCCATGTGTATTAATGCGGCCATATGATCCGTAGATGCCGTGAGACTCTCATTTTCGGACAGTCCATCCAAGATGGAACCATTGAATAAACTATCCGCGGGTACTACCTCGTCAACCTCGCTCAGATTATCGTAGACAGCATCTGTGATGCTTTCGGAAAGGGAATCCCCAGCGATAAGAGAGCCGCAAATCACCATGGTGCTGATACATGCTGCACATATCAGGGCCATATTCATTTTTATCCGGCTTTTAAAGTTTCTTAATGCGATATCTATGGTGTGTGGCCTCATCATGCCCATAACAAGCATTATTACTACGATAACCAGAAAAAAAACCAAGGAGACCAGGGCACCTAAGCCGAGACCGCTCATGGATTCTCTAAATGCCTAGGTTCTATATATTTCCTTCGAGAAGAGATGAAGTTTATAATAATACAATATCCTTGACTTTTAAGGTAATAACACCGCTCTACTTTGATATCAGTTTCACATTATCGTTTGAGTTTAAATTCCCATTCACACCACAGATTCTCTTCATGCTCATCAGGTGGGCAGACATTACATTCGACAACGATATTTTCAGAAAATTCTTTCGTAAAGTTTTTCAGATAGCCCCAACGCACCTCTTTGCAGGGGAACTCTTTTAGGCCTTTTTTTAATCGGGTTTTCTGGACTCTGCAGTTGGGATTCCTGAAAAGACCTCTTTTTTTCTCCACGATAATCTCCTTTTCTTCCAGGTCAAGTGACCATGATGTGAGCCTCAGCATATCCATTAAAGTTGGAATATCATCCCCTGTGATACCCAATGTGTCTTTCAGCCTTCTGGCCTCGATTTTCCCCATTACCTCCCACACATTTTTATCGATCTCGGTGGCGCCTTCTGTCCCATATTTTTCTTCGATTCCTAAAAAATATAAACCGTCCACGGTCCATAGATTCCGCATCTGCAGGAAAAAGTGTTCGATTAACTCATCCTTGCTCTTTTTCGATAATAATTCCTTATCCTCAATGCGACCTTTTCCCATATTCGATCCACCTTTTAATTTGTTTCACTTTGACATGATTTTATCTTTTTTCGACAATTTTACGAAAGTCATCCTCAGATATCGCATGCAGTGGTTATGAACTCCACCTGCTTTATGCCCTTTATCTCCCTGATTCTTTTTGTCAGGCCTTTTAGACGCGCGCCTTCTCCTTTTGCTATGAATATCTCCAGGCAGTTGGAATCATCCAAATGCATGTGTATATTGGTTTGGATCTCCTCGAATTTATGGTGAAGATGGGATATCTCGGATTTGGGCCTGTTTTTTTCGTACAACACGATGATAACGACGATATTTCCCTCTATGGCCTCATCCCAAACATCCTCCCTTACGATGTTTCTTATAGCGTCTCTTAAGGCCTCCGATCGTGTGGTGTAACCTTTTCTGTGGGACACTTCATCGAATCTCTCAAGCAGGTTTTCGTTCACCGACATACTGATTATCGTCATATCTACCACCCTAACATTTTATTAAGAATATGATAAATAGTATATAAAATTTATTAAAATAATGGAAAATCTTTAATATAAATAATTTATTAAGAGAATTAGATTCAATGAACTTGAAGGATATCGCCCACGAATTCAAGCATCACTTTCCCTTCACGGTGTTCAGTGCAGCCGCAGGGATCATCATAGTATCTATAATCTTTGTTATCCTCACTTCAATGCCTTTGGCCTCTGAAGTGAATGAAACCGCGGATGGGGATGAACATGAGCACGAAGAAGGATTTGCGGAATCGACACATCGTTTATTTCATGTATTTCATCCTATCCATTGCCTCTTCAGTGCCTCGGCCACAACGGCCATGTTTTGGAGATACGATAAAAGACTGTTAAAATCCATTCTTATTGGTCTTTTAGGGTCGCTGGCATTCTGCGGAATAAGCGATATATTCTTGCCGTTCATCGGGGGTTCGATAATCGGTTTGGAGATGGAGCTGCACATCTGTCTAGTGGATCATCCTCTCTCCGTAGTTCCCTTCGCTGTTTTTGGAGTCATTGCAGGTTTGACAGCTGCGGAGGTATTTACCAAGAGATCATCCACCATCTTCTCCCATTCGGGTCATGTCTTTGTGAGCACAATGGCATCGATATTGTACCTGACCACTTTCGGATTCATGGACTGGATGGAGAATATGTTCATAGTCTTCATAATAGTGGTCCTGGCAGTATTGATACCATGCTGCACGAGCGATGTCATTTTTCCGTTGCTTCTCGTGGACAAAAAGGACAAGCATTTTTGTGGAGGGGAATGCGAGGAATAGGGTCTGTTGGATACCGCATGGCCGTGTTCTTCTTTTCGAAGTGTTATCTAAATCCCATCTTTTTTATCAAGAAATTCCAAATCCAGCTCAATTAAGAAATCCCTTGGAAATATGAAATTTACTTTTTTCTTTATCCTCATTTGCGTTAATCTTCGATTTGTGGTGACAAAATAATTACATTCTGAAGCGAAATATGCATTGATATGAGGTAGATCGTCTTCATCATCTACCAGTTCACGATACCTATCACCTATGGCATCGATTTCTTCCTTTCTTACAATATTTAGCCCCTGCATCGTCCAAATCAAGGTACGCATCCATGAAGCTGTGTCCTTAGAATATCTTGATTTGATGTTATGCATCACTTCCTTGAAAGTATGAAACGAGACAACGGGAATGAATAATCCTTCGTTTGCAGCTTCGATCACCAGTTCTGAGTTACTAATTTCTTCCTCTAAAAAAATCAAGAAGATATTTGTGTCGAGGTAGGCTTTTATCAACTCCATATCTCCTTGTAAACAGCCTTTCTGGATTTCTTGGCTGACTTGAGAAGTTGTGTATGTGAGATTTTCTTTTTCCTCTTCTTTTTAAGATCTGCAAGAATTCTTTTCGAAGTTTCATGAATTTGTAAGCGTATAGCACTCTTGATAAAATCTGTGCGGCTTGTGAAATATCCATTCTCTATAACCTCATCGATGAATTTGTATTCCGCTTCAGGCAATCTGACATGAGATACTTTAGACGGCATGTTAATCACTTTGTATACTATATGTGATACATATTATTTATAATTATTGTCAAAATATCCACCTTTCATTTCCTATCACATCTCGGCCTTCTCCCAGTTTTGCTATACTGTTTAAAATGTGCAAGCCATTTTGGATCCTGCGGGGCCTCCCGTACGAACTCCACGAACTTGTTCAATTGTTTCATGGTCTGCGAAGAGACATGATGCTCGATTTGGCAGGCATCGATTTCTGCATCCTCTCTTTTTACTCCGATGATCTCAAGAAACTCGGCCAAGGTGTTATGCTTTTTCATCAGTTCTCTGGCCATTTTGTCCCCATCCTTCGTAAGAGTAACACCGCGGTACGGTACGTAATTTACCAGATTCCCATCCGCTAATTTTTGCAGCATCTCTGTAACACTGGGGGGCGCCACACCCAATGTTAAGGCGAGATCGTTCGTATGCACATGGCCGTGCTTCTGCTGCAAGGCATAAATCACCTCTATATATTCCTCAGCGGTTTTTGATTTCATCATGTTTTCCCTCCTTCTACCGGAAGAATTTGTCCTCTTTAGTCCTTTCATACCATGCGTCCCCCTTTATTCGGTTCGTACAAATATGCTCGATGCGATTTCCTTGTCCACCGCAATTTGAGTCCTGCCAATCGAAAAAACGAAAGAAGGCGACTTTTGGATCAGAGTTATTTTGCGGCCGGGAAGTATGCCCATGGCCATGAGCTTTTTTAGGGTATTGTGGTCTTCGGCCTGAATATAAATCACCTTCCCCTTTCCTCCGCGTTTGATTTCGCTTAAGGGATGAATGACGCGACCTGCTTTCTGACGGCGTTCCCTGCAGCATCGCCCTTTTGGAATTCTGCGACCATGCGGGCATTCGCGAGGATGGCCCAGGAGAGTGCATACACCTTCCTCCACCTCTCCGGAGATGAGCAGATGCTCGAATCTACATGCAGGAGATTCCATTTTTTTCTTGCTCATGTGTATCAAATCATGAAAGAGCCGCTCCGCGAGTCTATGCCTTCTGATAACACCCTCTGCCACCTCTTTTCCCTTGGTGGTTAACCTGATACCATTTTTATCTTGTTTTATGAGATTCAGATCCTTTAACTCCTCAAACACGGTTTTTTCGTCGATTTTATCCCCTTTAAAATGGCTCTTCTCCTTTTCGATCTGTGAAATCCAAAGGCTCTCCAAAACTTCTTCTGCCTCCTCTGATATATTCATAAATTGGCCTCCTTTATTTTTCTCTTTCTCCTATCACGAAGTAACTTTATAAGCTTTGGTTCAGGAAGATGTTCATACCCGCAGTTGGGACAGCATAACTTTTCACATGACGATATTGGACATGAAGAGCAAGCGCTTTCGGCCTCCTTTTCAGAGAACTCAAACCCGCAGAATTGGCATTTGTACGTTCGCACTTCGCTCATATCAATACCCCCAATGTGGTGAGTATGATATTGAGTAGGTAACCTACAAAAAAGGCGAAGGGAAAGATGAATGCGATGATTCCAAGTGTGATCTTTTTTCCGCGCTCTTTGTACATCATCATCACCTGGGCGATGCATGGTATGAACAGGGTCAATGTGACCGCAGTAACGGTAAGCTGTGCTATACTGAGTGTGCCACTCATATCATAAAGACCTGCTGCACCGTAATCGCGTCTAAAGAAACCGTAGATGAAAACTGGGGCCGCGGAGCCGGGAAGACCAAGGGCACCCATGAGAGGCTCCAATCCCCGAACCAAAGAAGAGAACATACCGGTGATATCTCCGAGCCACAGTAAAACACTTGCGACTATGAATAGGGGCAAAACCTCCTTGAAGTACCAAATCATCCTCGTATAGGTTTTGACAAGCACATTGGACAGTTTGGGAACCCGAAGTGGAGGCAATTCCATGAAGAACTGGGGTTTGCCCCCAGGAATCAAATTTGAGCCCAGCCAGCCTATGAAAAGCATCACAATGAAGATCACCAAAGCCCAAGTAAAAAGTGCGAGGACACTGATGGATAGTACTCCGAATATAACGCCCAATTGGGCCGAGCATGGAATGGCCAAGGCCAAAAGAAGGGTGGCCAGAACCTGCTCCTTTTTTGTCTCCAGAGTGCGGGTGACCAAGGTCCCCATGGTGTCACATCCCAGTCCCAGGGTCATTGGTATCACAGCCCTGCCTGAAAGCCCGATTCGCTTGAAGATCCTATCGATTAGTAGTGAGAGCCGTGGAAGGTATCCCGAGTCCTCGAGCAACGAGAATGCCAAAAAGAAAATCCCTACTATTGGAAAAATTATGGCAACAGCATATCTCAATCCCAAGGTTATGATTCCAAACTCACCGCCTATTAAACCCCGAGCCGGCTCCCATGGCACATGATCATTTAGAAAACCGTTTAGCGCAGGATTGATATGGTCTTCGAAGATGTTTCCCTCTATGAAATCCACGAGCTCGCCTGCACCATTCACACCCACCAAGAAGTATAGTCCGAGGATCACCATTATCAGGATAGGAATACCTGTCGAAGGACGTATTAAGGCCCGATTGATTCGCTCTTTTAAGTCCATAGGTTTTTCGCCTTCGGAAATGACGGTTCGATCCACCAGCTTGTCGATCTGTTTCTGCCTTGAATTTGTAATCACATAATCCAAAGGCCTTGCATACATTTCTGAAACATCGTCGATAATTTGATTAACTTTATCGAATACCTCAGGGTCCTTCTGTTTAACCAGGGATTCGATATCAGAATCCTTTTGAAGAAGCAAAAGGGCCACGGCCCTCTTTCGAATCGGGTATTGGCCCTGAAGTAAATTCTCTATCTTTAAAACCGTACTCTCGATCTCGGGTCCCAACCTCACGATATGTCCTGGTGCAAGTCCAACCTTGAGGGCTGTTGATATTACCTTTCTCAGCTCCTTTAGTCCCTCTTTCTTTGTGGCCGCGGTCATAACCACAGGTGTTCTCAGTGTTTCTTCCAATGCGTTTATATCGAACTCCATTCCTTCAGCTTGTGCCTCGTCGATCATGTTGAGAACCGTAATCACAGGCAGACCGGTTTCGATGAGCTGAAGGGAAAGATGCAGCATTCGATCGATGTTCTTCGCGTCTAGGATGTTGATGACCAAACTCGGTTTCTCTGTGAGTAGAATCTCTCTTGCCACTCTTTCCTCTTCGGTTATAGGAAGTAGGGAGTACATCCCAGGCGTGTCTATGATCTCAACCTTCTTTCCTGATATCTCTGTTCTTCCCCTATCCACGGCAACTGTGGTGCCCGGGTAATTTGAAACAACAACATAGGCCCCTGTGAGGTCGTTAAAAATCACGCTCTTTCCCACGTTTGGATAACCCACAAGAAGGATTTTGTGTGTCTCTTTTTCTTGGTCCTGCTCCACACCCTTATTTTCAATAGAAGATTTGGCTTTTGATTTGTGAACCTTGCGGGACATGGTGTTCAGCCCTTTATTCCCCCTCATTCAATTTTTAGGTTTACCTAATCATATTTAGGTATGCCTAAATTTATATTTATATTTTTTGGTTGCGGATACAGCTAACTAAAAGTTCCTAGAATAATCATAAACTTTTATAATCCTACTTCTTTTGATTTTTTCCACATATGATAGTAGATAAGAAGAATACCCCCTATAAAAAATACAAGGATCGAGATTAGAATAATGATTCGAATTGTCTCGATATTTTCAAGAAAAAATGTATTAACCGGGTTCTCAGAAGAGGATGAATCGCTTCCACTTAATTCCCTTAGTTCCCTCAATGCCTCTGATGCTTCTGCTAATGCTTCCACTAACCGAGTTTGGAGATACATATATACCCAAAAATAGTCAGTAATAAATGTAAATATACCCATTAATAAAAATCTTTTTTCATAATCGGTTCGCTTCGAAATATGATATAGGATGTAAAACATCATTGCATAACCACAAAGTATAGCCATAATTAAAATCTCAGGAGGCGGCAGTGACCAGGTTGTATAAATGAAACCCAAACCTAATATAATGAAACATAGCAGAAAAATTACCATAGCAATTTGTATCACGGGAGATATGGTAATTTGTTTTTTATCTTTAATAATATGAAATCCTCCTCACGTTATCCAATATTGTACTTTTAGTTTAAAAAAGTTATGAATGGAGATATTGCTAACTTAAACTACACTCAAGCGAAGAGTATATAGGTGCGTATAATAATAAGTAGAATAATAAGGGTTAACGGAAGTTCAAGAATCAGGAGGTGCATCGTATTATAGATTGGAGGAACGAATTTGGGTTTTTATATCCAACCCTAACAAAAATATCAGTTTTTATATTGCTTTTATTTGTTACCATATTTTTAATGTTATTTACTCTCTTATTCTATCATAATCCATTAGCTATAATTACATTTATAATAGCCGCATTTTTTCTTTGGCCGCTAATGATTGCTAGTTTCTTTTCTGAGCTCACTGGCTTTTATTGTTTATTAGAAGTAATCGGTTTAATTTGTTCGGTGTTTTGGATATATTTTATTTCGTGTGTAATAGTCACAATTATTTCGAGTATTTACAACAATTATTTTCAAAAGAAGAATGCATTCCAGAATCATTAAAATGAGGTTGGTTTTTTTACTACATCTATGAAATTGATGCATCCCCTCTTCTTTCTCTTTTGGTAAATTAATCCAGATACTGTTGATCTGAAAAATCTTACAAACAAAGGCCCCCCAACCCTCAACCTGAATAAGAAATTCCAAGCTAAAAAAGCCAGGAGGGAGGAGGTTGAAGGTTAGGGGATTGTACTATTAGAGCTCATAGTTTATATTTCTTTCTATTAAGGCCTGATGCCCTGTCAAGCGCTAATAAAAAAAATTTTCATTGTTAGCTTTTTAGCATTTCCATGATCTCTGCTAACTTCTTTTCGATTCTTGCCAACCGACAATTTTGACAATTGCAATCCTTTAATGGGATCTCTTCTGTAATTTCTAACCCTCGCCCCGTACTTCCTTTTATCGTATATAATCTTTCCCAAATGGCCAGTACATCTAAAAGAATCTCTTATTAAAAACCTATATACTAATAATTAATAATGTAATATTTATCAAAATGAGGGAGTTGGGGGAGGTTTTTTTTAAATCTACCTCGAAGCCCGAATTATCAAAGCAGGTTTTTTATACATGAGTAGGGTTCAGGATGTTGATGAGCAGATCCGATCCCGATATGGTAAAGGCAATGCGATTTCCGTCCCTGGCCGAGGCCGTGAAAGATGCGTACAATCAAGGAGAAGAAGATGAACGCCTTGAGCCTATGGTTGTTGTGGACAAAGAAAGCTCTCCCCTGGGAAGGTTCCAGAAAGATGATTATGTAATATTCTACGACATCCGCGGTGAGCGGGAAATCGAGATCACAAGGAGCCTGACCGAGGAGGATTTTGATTCCTTCCCAGTAGTAAAAGGAGTGACCTTGAATTTCGTGACCATGATCGAGTACGACAAAAACCTCAATGCCAAGGTGGCTTACCCTCCGCAGGAGATGGTGACCGATACCTTGTGTCATGTGCTATCAGATAATAAAATAAAATTCATCAAGATCGTGGAATCTGAGAAGGCCTTCCACTTGACATATTTTTTCAACGGCAAGTCAAAAGAACCTCTCCCCAACGAAAAGAGGCTTATCGTACCTTCTCTTAGAGTTTCAAAACCAGAAGAAAGGCCAGAGATGAAGATAAGGGAGGTAACTCAGGCCATAAAAAATGAACTTAGAGGGAGAGACACTTCGATAATAATCGCAAACCTCGCCAATGTTGATGTCGTTGGTCATACTGAATCTGAGGATGCGATAATAAAAGCGGTAGAGGCAGTAGATACCTCTCTAGGTGAAATTGTAAATGAGACTCAAAAGGAAGGAGTCACTACAATCGTGACAGCAGATCATGGTACCGTGGAAAAGTGGCTATATCCCGACGGGACAATCGATACGGGTCATACCAATAGCCAGGTTCCTTTCATTTTGATAGAGCCAGAAATAGATATTCAGAGAAATATTAGGCTCAGGGATAGCGGTGAATTGGCAGATGTTGCCCCAACCATCCTTGACATACTAGGCCTCAATAGGCCGGAGGCCATGACAGGTGTAAGCCTTCTTGCAGATAATCCTTACAAGCATCCTAAAAAGAGGTTCCTGCTCCTGATCCTTGACGGCTGGGGCATTATCGATGAAGTTAAAGGCAATCTCATACACAAGGCAAACACACCCTCATTCGATTTTCTTTTAGATAAATTCCCGGCCATGAGACTCAAGGCCTCAGGGGAAGTGGTGGGCATGCCCAAAGGCAGCGTGGGCAACTCCGAAGTGGGTCATCTTCACATAGGAGCAGGAAGGAGGATTCCATCCGACAGATTGAGGATAGATAATGCCATTGAAAACGGTACCTTTTATGAAAATCCGTCATTTCTATGGGCCATGCACGGTGCAAAGAAAAATCGGGCCCTGCATCTTTTGGGCATCGTATCCTTTTACAGCTCCCACGGCTCCATGGGACACCTTAAAGCCCTGTTGAAAATGGCCAAGGCCCAGGGACTCGATAAGGTCTACGTCCACTCTATTTTGGGTCGAAGGGGAGAGAAAAAAGAAAGCGGGGCCCGGTACATAGATGAAATAGAAAACTTCACCAAAAAACTTAACATCGGAAAGGTGGTATCAGTTATAGGAAGACACTGGGTACTTGACAGGGAAGAGAACTGGGACAGGGTAGAAAAGGCCTACAGGTGCCTGGTTTTAGGCGACGCAAAAAAGGTGAAAATCCAAGAAGCCTGAAGGTGAATAGAATGACAAAAGGTATCATATCCGATTTAAATTTGCCAAAGGCCTATCCTGAGCCCACAAAGCAGGTAGAGCTTGTTCAGACCCATATATCCTACATTTTCATCACGGATGACTTCGTCTATAAGATCAAAAAACCAGTGAATTTCGGTTTTTTGGATTTCTCAACCCTGGACAAGCGTTTGTACTACTGTCAAAAGGAAATAGAACTGAACAAACGCCTTTCACCTGACATCTATCTCGATGTGGTTCCCATAACCGATGAAGGCGAAAAGCTAAAAGTTTCAGGAGAAGGGGAGGTCGTGGATTACGCTGTGAGGATGAAGAAAATCCCCATGGACAGGATCATGGTGACCCTGTTGGAACAAGGGAAACTGACTCCAGAGATGGTGAAGAAGGTATCTAAGAAGATCGCGGATTTCCATTCCGAGGCTGTCACGTCCTCTGCCATAGAGCAGTTCGGCACCATAAACGTCATCAAAACCAACACCGACGAGAATTTTGAGCAGACCAAGGAATATATCGGAAAGTCCATAACGCAGAATCAGTTCGATACCATAAAAAATTATACCAACACATTCTACAAATCCAAGAAAGAATTGATCAAAAAACGTATTTCTGACCACAGAATAAAGGACTGTCACGGCGATCTTCACATGCAGCATGTGTGTTTCGCAGACGACATAATCATTTTCGACTGTATCGAGTTCAACGAGAGATTTCGGTATTCTGACACGGCAGCGGACATAGCCTTCTTGGCAATGGATCTCGATTACAACGGTGCATTCGATTTATCGAAGGTTCTGATGGATGCTTACATTCAACACTCCGACGATCCCGGTGTTTTGGACATGCTCAACTTCTACAAGGTTTACCGCGCCTATGTGAGGGGCAAGGTCATAGGCTTCAAGCTGAACGACCCGCAGATACCTGCGGATGAAAAGAAGGCGGCCCAACAAACCGCGAAAAGGTACTTTTCCCTTGCCTTGGACTATGTGAAGGAGGAAAAGAGGGAGGAAAAGAAGGAAAAAAAGCAGGAGGAAAATAAGGAGGAAAACGTCCATGGAGAAGGAACCTCGTAGCACTCCATTTTTGATCATCGCCTGCGGGCTCACAGGCACGGGAAAGAGCACGATACTAAACGAGGTGGCAAAGGAAAAAGACATCCTCATTCTCACTTCGGACATGATAAGAAAAGAGCTTGCAGGAATTTCACCTGCGGAGCACAGGTACGTGGAATTCGATTCTGGAATCTACTCGGAAGAATTCACGAAGAAGACCTATATTCACATGATAGAGGAGGGCAAAAAGCATATTCTGCAGGGCAGGTCCGTTATCCTGGACGCCTGTTTTCCAAAGAAATGGCAGAGAGAGAAGGCCAAAGAAGGTGCAAAGGAAGTCAACGCGCATTTTTTATGCGTACAATTCACCTGCCCGGAGGAGGAGGTTAGAGAGCGCCTTGAAAAGAGATTCGAGAGCAAAGAGGGTGTATCGGACGGAAGATGGGAGATATACCTCTCTCAAAAGGAGAGCTTCGAGGATGTAGATGAGTTTGACTCAGATTCCCATATGATCGTGGACACTTCCTTGTCAAAAGTAGATATAATAAAAAAAATAATGGATAGGCTCAAGGCCTAGGTCCCGGCCTTCCAGCTTTTCAAATACTCATCCTGCTCGGGCGTCAAAGTGTCTATTTTTATGTTCATGGACTCCAACTTTAACCTGGCGACCTCCTTGTCTATATACTCGGGCACTGGGTGTACCTTGATTTTAAGGTTCTTTCCGTCAGTTTTTATGTATTCGGCCGTCAAGGCCTGATTGGCGAAGCTCATGTCCATCACACTGGCAGGATGCCCTTCGGCACATGCGAGGTTCACGAGCCTTCCCTCTCCAAGGAGGTAGATGCGTTTTCCGTTCTTCAATGTGAACTCCTCGATGAAGTCCCTGAGTTTGCGCTTTTGCGTGGTAAGAGACTCTAAGGCAGGAATATCCAGCTCCACGTTGAAATGCCCGGTGTTGGCCACTATAGCGCCATCCTTCATGGCCTCGAAATGCTCGCTTCTTATGACGTTCTTGTTCCCTGTGGCCGTAATGAATATATCCCCAATTTTGGCCGCCTCCGCAATGGGCATCACCCTGTATCCGTCCATCACGGCTTCAAGAGCCCGCAGGGGATCAACCTCCACGATGATGATATTGGCACCCATACCCTTTGCCCTCATCGCGGTTCCTCTGCCGCACCATCCGTAGCCACCGACGACGAAGTTCTTACCAGCGATGAGCACGTTCGTGGCCCGCATGAACCCGTCGATTGAGCTCTGTCCAGTTCCATATCTATTGTCGAAGAAATGCTTGGTGTTGGCATCGTTCACAGCGATTATCGGGTATTTCAGCACACCGTCTCTTTCCATGCTCTTGAACCTGATAACACCTGTGGTGGTTTCCTCAGTTCCTGCTGTAACGCCATCTAAAAGCTCGGTTCTTTCGGAGTGCAGCGTGGAGACTAAATCACCTCCGTCATCCATGGTAGCATTCGGTTTGAAATCCAGCACCTTGTGGACATGCTCGTAGTAGGTCTTGTTGTCCTCACCTGTGCATGCGAAAACAGGTATTTCATAGTCCTTGACAAGGGATGCGGCCACAGGGTCCTGTGTGCTGAGGGGATTTGAGGCGCACAAGGCAACGCCGGCTCCGCCGGCCTTTAGGGTTCTTACTAGATTCGCTGTCTCGGATGTGACGTGAAGGCAGGCACCTATCATCAATCCTTTCAATGGCTCTTTTTCACCGAACCTCTTTTTTATTAGGGAGAGAACAGGCATCTGTCTGTTTGCCCACTCTATCCTCAACTTTCCAGATTCTGCGAGATTAATATCGGCTATGTCATAATCCATCCTTTCACCGAAACGTTCTAATGTATTGAGGATTTATATATTTTTTCTTAAATTCTTTGTACATATTTTAGATATTTATTGATTATTATAGACAATGTCCGAAAAATTAATAAATATTATGAGCAATATCCCATTATGAACCATGATTCACTCGATGCCCGGGACAGGAAGATAATCGCGGTTCTTGTTGATAATGCCCGGGCCAGTATAAGGGAGATCTCCAAGGCAACAGGGATAAGACCAAGCACCGTGCATCAAAGAATCAAGAGGCTGGTGGAAATAGGTGTAATAGAAAAATTCACGGTGAGGTTAAACGACGAGCTGATAGGCGAGGGCTTTACCGGGTTCATGCTGATTGCGGGATCTACAGAACGCTACCTTGGCGACGAGATCATGAAAAACGAAAGAGTAAAAGGCATATACGGAATCACGGGAGAGTACGATCTGCTCATAAAAATGAAATTTCGGGACATGAAGGCCTTTAACGATTTTCTTCTGGATTTTAGGGAGAAATACAGTAAACATATCTTAAAAACACTGACTATGGTCCAGACCGTAAATTTAAAGGACCAATGAATCCGCAGGATTTATAGGGTATACAGCTCTTCTTGTAAAACAGCGGCATAAACAGATCGAAACCATCCTTTCTTGCCTCTCTTTTGACTAGTGTCGATTGTATCTGGGGCTCGATGTTGTACAATTTTACATACATATTTCTCTCTCCGTCTCCGCCTACTATCCATGACATTATAAAATTCACCATTAGAATATCAAAGAAGATAATTATTAGGAAAACTAACCCTAATCCCGTCAGTAGGTTTTTAATAAAAAAGAATCCCCAAAAACATTTACGTGGGATGCTTCTCCTGCCATCGCTTTCTTCCTTTTCTGAACTCCTTTGGGGTCAATATAACGCTTGCATATTTTTTTGTGGATGTTATCTCTATGAAGTCCTCATATTTTCTTTTTCTGCTCATGATCTCAATCCTTTGATTATCAAATTTTTTATTCTCTTACAGCGTATTAAAACTCTCTCTCTAAATATCGATGATGATAATCGTTTAGCATAAAATTATTTTGACATGCCTTTGGTTGTGAGTCTTTTTCATTCATTTGAAACGAAGCTTCTCTGAAGAGGATCGAAGCACTTATTCTCACACAGGCATATTTCATTATGATGTTTGTACAGCGTTCTCATACCCCAATATCCGAAGGCGTAGAAAAGGGTATCATATGCGGTCTCATCGGATAAGGAGATGCTCATTTTGGAAAGAAGATCGTGTCTATACAACATCCTTGCGACCTTTGCTAAAACTTCTTTCGTCTCATTGGATTCGAGATTCCCTTCCTTCCATGTTTTATACGGGCAGTTCGATTCATCAGAGCCCTTGATCATATTGATGATATAAGGCTCAACCTCGTTTTCAATCAGTCTAATCTTTTTCAATTTCTTCGCAGCAATAGCGGCCATAATAATCCAAGGCAATCATGTGTTTATGACCTTATAATCTTTATGGGGTTATTACTCGGACTTATCGTTATCCAATTCCTTTTTTACATTTGACCAAAGTTCGGGCAGAATCTCCCCTGCCATTCCAAAAAGAGAAACATCTGCAATGGTTGTAATCGGTGTGGATTCGAGATTCACTTCAATTATATAAGCATGGTTTTTCTTGGCTGCATACGGCAGGCTCGCTGCAGGGGCAACCAAGGCAGAGGTACCGACAACCATCATAACATCACATTCCTCGGCCAAGGTGAACGCCTCAGCCACCTCTTTTTTTGGCATAGGCTCCCCAAACCAAACCACATCAGGTCTTATCAAAGAACCGCATTCGCATTGTGGTGGGATGTGCCTTAATGGGACTTCGGTAAAACCGAAAATCCTTTCTTCATCTATGCACCTTGCCCTCCAAATATTACCGTGAAGTTCTATTAGATTTTTACATCCGGCCCTTTTATGAAGGCCGTCCACATTCTGGGTGATTACGGTGAATTTTGGATAAATATTCTCCATCTCTGCAATGGTTCTATGAGCCGGGTTTGGATTGGCTTTCATAATCAACTGCCTTCGCCAATCGTACCATTCCCACACCTTCCTTGGATCCTGCTGGAATGCATAAGGTGTGGCCATTTCCTCTACTCGATATTTTTTCCACATGCCATCTTTTCCTCTAAAGGTCGGTATACCGCTTTCTTTCGAGATGCCGGCACCCGTGAGGATAGCGATATTTTTAAATTGGCTTAACCACCTGCAAGCTTCTTTAATTCTCTCCTCTTCAGTCATCATTTTACTATATCACATAATACATGTTTTAACTTTTTGTAAAGATGAAAATGGAGTTCAACGAGAGTATAAAATAAATGTATTTTACAACTATAAAAATGTAATCTTTATACACATAATTTATATACCTCAAACCACATAGCAATAACAAATTACAATCTGTTATAAAAGGAGGGTTTAAAATGACAAGAACGAAAAAATCTAAAAAATCGGTCAAAAAGGGAAAAAAGAAGGCAATAGTGAAAAAAGAAAATCGATCCAAAGGTGTTAAAAGCCGTAAAAAAATCAATAAAGAAAATATGGCCTGGGAAGATAAAACATTGGTTTTATGCAACATATATACTGAGTGCAATAAACTCTTAAAAATCTTGGAACCAATGGCCGAGATTTATTCGGGATATGATGTTTGGGAAGGCAGTGAGATTAAAAAATAATATCGGGGTGATTCCTTGAAAGGGAAATTTCCATCTATTACGATTTGTGTTGTTTTAAGCGCTACGATGTTTGCTTCAGTGGATATTGGGTTTGAGGTTGTGGACAGGATTAAGGGGACTACGATTTATGTGCCCACAGATTATTCAACGATACAAGAGGCGATAGATGCAGCGAATGATGGGGATACTGTTTTTGTTAATAGTAAAGGAGGTCATTTTGGAAGTTATCGTGAGAATTTAATTATATCTAAGAGTATTGAATTAATAGGCGAGGATAGAGAAACCACGAGGATTGAAGGTGATGCATATCGTTGGTATGGTAATCCAATTATCCGTATATTTGCAGATGATGTGACTATTTCAGATTTCTCACTTTTTTTGGGTGGTGATGGTATAGTTACGGAGGGATGTAATACCAATATTTCTGATAACAAATTCTTTTGGAACCTCTTTAGTGGCATCACTCTTTGGTCATCTAACAATATCGTTACAGACAATATCATTACAGGGGGTATAAATGGCATATTAATCGGCGGTTCAAGAGGAAACCAAATCACAAATAATATAATGGAAGGAAGTGGGATCTCCCTTTGGGGATCTCATCTTGAGGATTGGACCACTAATAATATCGACACTTCTAATACAGCAAATGGGAAGCCAATTTATTATTGGAAAAATAGGAATGGTGGGACTATCCCTGGGGGGGCTGGTCAAGTAATACTTGCTAACTGTACAAATGTGAGGGTTGAAAATCAAGATCTTTCAGATGCAACTATTGGAGTTAAACTTGGTTTTTCATCAAATAATTATATACTCAATAATGATGTTTCAACCAATTGGTATGATATATGTGCCATTAATTCAAATAAAAACTACATAAATGATAATACAGCATCAAATGGTATATATGGAATAAGACTATCAAATTCTCACGGGAATAATATTGCAGGCAATATAATTTCAGATAATTATGTTGAAGGTATTTATTATACAAACTCCCATGAAAATATAATAATGGATAATTATATTTCAAATAATGGGCATTTGCCTTGGCCGGAGGATTTTGGAGAGGAACCTTGGTTAGAGGGATCATGGGGGAGAGAGGATGCGGGGATAACATTAGAAGGGTCTTCGAACAACTGGATTTATTATAACGAGCTCGTCGATAATATAATTCAGGCGCAAGATAATCGACATGATAATCTTTGGGATAATGGGTATCCTTTTGGAGGTAATTACTGGTCTGATTATTATGGTGTCGACAACTTTAAAGGTCCAAACCAGGACATTCCCGGAAGTGATGGGATTGGGGATACTCCTTACGTAATCGACTCTAATTCTAGGGATAAATATCCATTGATGGGGCCTTATTCTCCTTCTCCTCCAGATTTGAGGTTATTTGATTGGGGTATAGATATTACGCCTCCAAGTCCTATTATTGATGGTATGACCATTACTGTTAACGCAACGGTCTACAGTTTTAGTATATCAGCATCTAATATCGATGTTAAATTCTACAACGGAGACCCTGATACGAATAATGACCAAATCCCAGATCCAACTGCCCTGGAAATTGGAAGTGAGGTTATCGATATAACAAAAGATTCTTTATCAGTAGCATCGATACAGTGGATCCCTCCAACAATAGGTACATATGAAATATATATTTGGGTAGATCCATACAATAACATTCAGGAGGAAAATGATACAAATAATTTAAATTATAAAGGCTTTGTGATTATTCCTAGGGATTTATTTTTATCAAACTCGGATATCCAATTCACTCCTCCTAGTCCGGTAATTAATGACACTACAATAACAATCAATGCAACAATATTTTGTTCTGGTAGATCCATTTCAAATGTTGAAGTTAAATTTTACAATTGTGACCCTGATACAGAAGACGATATGATTCCCGATGGAGTTGCAGAGGAAATCGGAAATGTAACAATCGATATTATGAAAGATTCTTCAGCTTTCGCTATAATTCAATGGATTCCTCCAACTGTAGAGATATATCAAATCTTTGTTTGGGTAGATCCGATGAATACAACGATTGAATTAAACGAAAGGAATAACTTAGCGACGAAAACGCTATCCGTATTTAATTGGATTGATTCTTTTTACAATTTCACAAAGACAGAATCAAAACAATGTGTCGAGATTAACGATGGTGATGTTGTTCTTGATTTACCCACTAAATTTGATTTCGATGCCTCAGACGAGGGATTCAGTCTTGAGAGTGACCAAATACATAGTCATATCTATTGGGATTCTAATAGCGGTAGGATCTATTTTCGAGCTAACAATCACGATCCTAAAGATGAGATGTTTATAAAACCCCTCTCTAGAACCATTAACGAAAATAGTAGTAGTTGGACTTTAAGTGCGAGGTTTAGGATAACGGTCCAAGGAAAATGGCAGTATGCAATGCCCCTCTTCATCGCAAATTCAAATGTTGAGTCGATTCGATGTGACCCTAGTTCAATATATTTTGGCTATGACTCAAATTCAAATACTATCCGTGCTAGATATAGGGATTCAAATGGCAATACCCGAATTTATATATCTCGTTCGGGGAACGTCAATATAGAATACCTTGTAAGAGTCTTATACGATAATATAACAAAGAATTTAAAACTTCAAATTCGAAATCAAAATGATGTTTTATTAAAAGAAGGTTCATACGTTATAGGGACCAATCCCTTTGATGGTTTTACGTTTGGAAAAATAGGTGTTGGAACAGATGCCTATTGTGGTCATCCTGATCCTGTGTGCAGGGGATGGACGGATGATATAATATATTTTCAAATTAATAACAAAAGCGGAAAGCTCATCTCAAAACCAATAACACTCCCATCTGACAAAGTGTGGTCTAAATTATATATAAATAAAACAGAGCCGTCAAACGCTTACATTAATGTAACCATTATTGATGCCGCCTCAGGTGAGCCGATACCTAATTTCAAAGATTTAACAGGTGACATAATTGATCTTACAACCCTTGATCCAATTATATTCCCGTCAATAAAGCTAGTCGGTAATTTTACAGAAAGTGCTATGGCCTCTCCAAAACTCCATTTTTGGTCGATAAATTGGAAAGCCGTACCTTTTTCTATACCCCTTAAAAAAGGTTGGAATCTACTTTCAATTCCTCAAATTTTAACGGATAATCATCTTCAAACTGTATTGCAATCAATTGATGGATTTTATGATTCTGTGCAATGGTATGATGCTACTGACTTGAATGATCCTTGGAAACATTATCATACCTCAAAACCTCCTGATATGAACGATCTAAATGAAATTAACCATAAAATGGGATTTTGGATAAATATTATTGAACCTAATGGAACAATTTTTAATGGTTGTGCTTTACCAACAAACAATCAATTTATTTCTTTATACGAAGGATGGAATCTAGTCGGCTACCCGTCAACCTCGAACAGACTTAGAGACAGCGCCTTAAACAATTTGGAGTTTGGCATTGATATTGATTTTATTTGGACATTCGATGCCTCAACACAAAAATGGAATGAAATAACAGAATCTGATTACTTTAAATTGGGCAAAGGCTATTGGATCCATGCCAAATATGATTGTGAATGGCTTGTATTCTCGTCAATATTAAACTTGAATATGAATAGGTACTATTCTAGTATTCAAGAAGCCATAGATCATGCAAACTCTCATGATACAATTAAAATCCCTCCGGGTACCTACAACGAAGAATTGACCATTATCAAACCCATTACACTCATAGGTGAAAACAATAAAACCACGATAATAAAAGGTAACTTAAATCCTACTATTGAAATCTCATCCCACAATGTCACCATTAGTAATCTCAACTTACCTAATGGACCTTACGGAGTTTATGTTACAGATTCCAAGGATATCACCATCACGAACAATGTGATAAGTGATCACAGGATCGGTATCTATGCTTACAATTCCTCGATAATAATTTCAAACAATACTATTTCGAACAATCCGAAAGGAACAGGTGGAGCAGGCATAAGATTGATTGATTGCAAGGATTCGATAATCGAATATAATTCAATCAGAGACATCGTTTATAGCGTGTACTTGATGGACTCCCATACTATTATTAAAAATAATTTGATTTCTCCAACCGATGGATACGATGATAGACTGGACAGTATTGGTATAGCATTGTATCATGGTTCAAATGCAACTGTTATCAATAACACAATCAAGGGCGGGGATGTGGGAATCGGTATAGAATATTACTCTTTTCCACTGATCGAAGGAAATGCGATTTCTTGCTCAGAATATTACGGAGTTTTGATCAAGAATTTTGGCTCTCCAATTTTAAATAATAACGTTATCGAGTATTGCAAGGTGTATGGGATATTCTCTAACCATGGAACTGAAGTATATATTACAAATAACACCATGATGAACAATGATATTTTGCTCTGTAATTCGACTATCAACAACCTGTGGTTAATCAACGGAAATGCGACCACAATCAATAGCACAATGGTAGGTTATACTATTGACGGCGGAATCCTCATCGTTCAATGGTATTTGCATGTACGGGTC
>CP070739.1:2051595-2080294 GCA_020347705.1 Methanomassiliicoccales archaeon
CTCGAGGCCTGCGTAAGTATAGTCGGAAACTCCCTGCTCTTTCTATTCAAGCTGTTTTTAGGTTTTTTAATAAACAGCATTGCACTGATTACGGATGCCTTTCATACGCTTTCCGACACTGCTTCCTCCATCGTCGTCATTCTCGGCTTCAAAGCCTCAAAAAAGAGCCCTGACGAGAAGCATCCATTCGGTCATGGCAGATTCGAATACATCGCAACCCTTGTAATCGCGGTTCTACTTTTTGTTGCAGGTGCAGAGTTCATCTGGCAGTCCATCGAGAGAATAATCGATATGGTGGAAATAACAAAAAACGACTATGCCCTGTTTATCGGTATAGCCGTGATACTCTCTGCAGCGGTAAAGGAGGCCATGGCCAGATATTCGATAAGATTGGGCAAAAAAATTGAGAGCTCCGCGCTGATTGCAGATGCCTGGCACCATAGAAGCGATGCACTTGCCTCGGTTGCTGTTGGGATCGGTATTATCGGGGCCTTTTTCGATATTTACATCCTAGATCCTATCTTTGGAATAGTGGTTTCACTGCTGATAATTTACACTGGGGTTACCCTGTTCAGATACTCCTCGGATACTTTGGTAGGTCGCTCCCCGGATAAGGGTACCATGGATACAATTGAAAGCGCTGCCGGTTCCATTGAAGGTGTCTGCGGTGTACATAAAGTAACGGTTCACGATTACGGTCCCACGAAGATAGTTTCCCTGCATGTTGAGGTGGAGTGCGACATCACGGCTGAGGAGGCCCATAAAATAGCTCAGGGTGTTGAGGATAAGGTGACAGATTTAACAAATTCGTCAACAATAGTTCATGTAGACCCGAACAGAGAGTCTAGAATAAACACTGAAGAAGTGGAAAAAACGGTAAAGGATATCCTCGACCAAAACCATGCGGTTCTATTTTATCATAAGGTAAAAATCACCTCGGCCGGTGACGAAATTTGGATAGACATGCATATCGTCGTGGACAGCGAGATGTCCGTTGCCATGTCCCATAATCTCAGCCATTACATAAAAACACTCCTTGACAAACGATTTCCTAACTGCAAGGCCACCACACATATCGAACCCTGCAATGGCGAATGTGAAACATGCCCTGGCATCTGCAAGAAGAAGTGACCTTTCACTTAAACCAATGTTTTGTTGAAAGGCATATTTTCACTAGAGCAAGCATAACAGGGACCTCGATGAGTACGCCCACCACCGTGGCCAATGCGGCCCCTGAATCAAGGCCGAAGAGCATAATGGCCACGGCTATTGCTACCTCGAAATGATTGCTCGCACCAATCTGTGAGGTTGGGGCTGCATCTTCGTACTTGAGCTTCATCTTTATCGATAAACCGTAAGCGATACTGAAAATGAACATGGTCTGGATGAAAAGGGGCAGGGCGATCATCCCGATTATTGCAGGCTGTTGGAAAATGACGTCTCCTTGAAGGCTGAAAAGAACTATCAGCGTTATCAATAATGCCACGATGGAGATGTATTTGAGATTCGGTGAAAAATGGTTTTCGAACCAATCCAGGTCCTTTCTTTTCAGTATCTCCTTTCTGGAAAAATAACCCAGAACAAGTGGCACGCCAACATACACTCCAACTGAGAACGCGATGGTTTCCCAAGGAACAGGTATGCTTGCTACACCCAAAAGAAAACCACCCAGAGGAGCGTATAAAAACAACATTGTCAGGGAATTTATTGCCACCATCACCAAAGTGTGGCCCATGTTGCCCTTAGAAAGATAGCTCCATACAAGAACCATGGCGGTGCAGGGTGCAACACCCAAAAGTATCATACCTGCCGTATACTCTGAGGCTAGATCGGAGGAGATAAAAGGCGCCCAAATAATTCTCATAAAAAGCCAGGCAAAAAAAGCCATCGTAAAGGGCTTGATGCCCCAATTCACGATCAGTGTTAGAGCCACCGGTTTTGGGGTCTTGCCTGCCTCGATCACCCTTTTAAAATCGATCTGGACCATTATGGGATATATCATAAAAAAAAGACAAACTGCAATAGGAATGGAAACGTTGGCATATTGGATGCGGTTTAAGACATCAGAGATTTTGGGGAAGGCCCGGCCAAGACCTATACCTAACATTATGCAAATAGCAACCCATAGCGTCAAATACCTCTCAAAAAAGCCAAGCGTCTTTTCCTTTGCCAGCTATTCACACTCCTCATTTTCTATCGACTTGGCGAGTTCTTTCCCTCTCTTCAGAAACTCAGTCAAATCGGGATTGGTGATTCTATAGAGCACCCTTTTACCATCTTGACGGCATTGCACTATACCGCAGTTTCGAAGTAAAGCGAGATGATGAGATACAACAGACTGCTCCTTGTCGATGAACTCCACGATTTCGCATACGCATTTCTCCTCATTTCCCAGGAACCTCAGTATATTTCTCCTTGTATCCTCGGTTATGCATCTAAGAAATCTTGATTCGTCCATTTGAGCACCACATATGTTTTTATATACATATGTATGGATATACATATAAATCTTTTGTTACCGCCATATATCCCCGGCGATTGCCTGACAATAGTTATTTAAAGTAAGAAAGGAGTATACCGCTTCCCGTTGCTTTAATATCGAGAAAAAAGGTGAAAGGCATGAAAATAACCATAGAAATCGACGAGAAGGAGATCGTCTCAGGGCTCGTGGAAGCTGCAATTGACCTTGATAAGGATACCTTGAAGCGTTTGTTAAGAGGCCTGATCACGGAGGCAGTTTTATCATTGAACGCTCCTACGATGCATGAGCTGGCCGATAAGTTCATCGAAATGGAGCACGAGATCAATTGGAGAGCCTCCGCGGAAAGAGAATAATAGAATCTGACCATTCTTTCCATCAATAGGAAATAGCCTACGCGCCATATTTATGATATAAAGAACCTGCGATAGTACAGCGATCGGAGGGTGATTGGCTTGTCGATGACCGGGGATAATAACATGGGGAGTATCGTTCAAAAGAATATTGCCACTTCTGTTATTACCTCGGATGGTAAAATACTCATTTTGAAACGAAGTAAAAAGGTCAGTACATATAAGGGAAGGTGGGCATGCGTTTCAGGCTACATCGAAAAGGACGAGATCGCATATGAAACCGCGCTGCGGGAGATTTCAGAGGAACTGGGCTTTACGAAAGATGATGTGGAGCTGATAAGAGAGGGTAAGATTCTGCACGCGAGAGATGAGAACATAATATGGGCCATTCATCCATTTCTCTTTCGGACCAAAAAGACCGAGATCAGACTGGATTGGGAGCATGAGGAGTTCAAATGGATTTTTCCCGAGGAAATAAAAAACTACGCAACAGTCCCGAAACTCAGGGAAACCATCGAAAGCCTCCTTGAAGGTGACGAAGAGGCACCATAAGAGGGATAAATCAGATTCTTAGTCCACCATGGCTTTCCATGGGAGTTTCCTTTTCCCCTCCTTCCTTCTCAGCCTGCGAGCCCTTTGCGGCCCCCCCTTTTTTCACAACTGTGGCCATAGGCAGTTCCTTCTCAGGTTGTGGGCCTTTTCCCTTAAGATACAGATACAGAAGAATAACGATTACAACCACAACCAGAATCAATAGAATTGGTATGAGAAGAGCAGGAACGCCATCCTCCTCCGATTCTTCCTCAACGGTAATTCCCTTATCTGCCTCGTTGTTCTCCTCATCGCTTTCATCGACTTCATCGTCTGGATCCAAAAGAACATAGATTACATGGTCCCCTCCCTCTTCAGGAGTCCACTCCACCATAACGGTGACATCGTCATCGGCCGAAATGGTTTCCTCGCCTGAATCGATGATCACACCGGCCACATCTGGATCGCCGTCGTACACCTCATATTTCACATCGCCGCTTGCGGTTCCCAAATTGTGGATTTTAATCAGTATGGTGACCATATCACCCATCCGCGGATTCTTATTGGCAAAATCTATGTCATCCTCGTCTATCTTGAAATCGGGTGTGCCAGAAATCGTAATAGCATTGAAGGCCTTGTTGTTCTCCTCATCACTTTCCGTTATTGTACCAGCAGGGTCCAGCACCACATAGACGTAATGCAGTCCCGTGAGACCCGAGGTGTCCCAGTTCAGATAGACATATGCCGTCCCGTCTGCAGGAACTCTAGATATGCTTTCCGAGTCATCGGGTGAAATAGGCCCTCCACCGGCGTCTGGATCACCGTCGTAAGCATTGACCAGGACATTGGTTGCATCTCCGGAGCCTGTGTTTCTCACGGTGATGGTGATTTGTACGGTCTCGCCTGAGAACGGATTTGTAGGGCTGAACAGGATATCAGAGGTGGTGATCTCAAGGTCCGGTTCCGCAGGAGCTGGATCCACGGTAAGGGATTCCTGGGTTTCCACTGGAGCAAAGGAGCTTTTTGTTGCTTTGACCTTGACCCAATATCCTCCAGGATCATCGGGTGCGGAGATGGTGATAGAATATTCCCCATCTGAATCAGTGGAGTTGATCCAATTACCTTCCTCGTTCACGATGGTGACGTTCACAACAGCATTTTCAACCGGTTCACCTGTGTTATATAATACGGTACCATATACCTCTACGGAGTCTCCGGTGACCACCCTTTTCGGATTCAGATATTCTGTAACCTCGATGCTTGTAGCTTGATTTTGTATATTTACACTTAAGCTTGCAATGGGATCTGAATCACTCTCAGTATCATTTGCCCTTGCGTAGACCGTGTGAGCGCCATTGTAATGTTCTGTTGTGTCCCACGAAAAGCTCCACTTCCACCACGAGCCATTTCCGGAATCATCTGTCGCTGTTTTCCATTCTATTCCATCGGTACTGACCCTGACCTCCTCCACAATCCCATCGATATCCCAGGCATTGCCCTTGATTATTTCTATGCCTGAAACATCTTCATTAGGTTCGGGATCTGTTATGGTGATCTCAGGTGGTGAGTTTGTAATATTAACGTAAATGGACTTGGTACTTATGGCATTGTCATCATCTGTGATTCTAACACTTACAATGTAATCCTCTTTGGAACTAAACGAATGGGTGGTGTTGCCTTGAGTTGACGTGTAATCTTGATAACCTGAGCCAAAATCCCACTCGAACTTAACGATCTGACCGTCTTCATCCGAGGCGGTGATGTTGAAGTAAATAACCTCATCCTTTTTTGGATCTTCGGGGGAGATTGAGATATTGATAATTTTCGGGTCGCGGTTCGTGATGGTTATGATTATCCAATCCGTATCGTTTGCGAGGCCATCATCAACTGTAAGCGTGACGTTGTATGTACCATTTTGGGCGAATTGATGTTGAGTAACTTGTAGATCACTTGTGCTTCCATCGTCGAAGTCCCAGAGATATTGAAGACTGCCAGAAGGAGTTTCGGTGTCATCAGAATCGGAGCCATCAAAAGTTATATCTTGATTCGTTGGAGATGTGGTTACATTCGAACTTGCATTCGCTACAGGCGGGAAGTTGCTGACGGTAACGAATACGGAATCGGTGCCGACCTCACCTTCGTTATCTCTAACCTCAAGAGTGACCGAGTATCGGAATATGTTCGGGCCGTAATTGGTGTAATAATGGGTTGTAATCGGCTCGTCTATCCAACCAGTTTCATTGCCATCTCCAAAATCCCAGTAGTATTCTAGGGAATCATCGTTGGGATCCGAGGAGCCGGAGGCATTGAAGATGATGATTTCATATACACTATATACGTCCATAGGTGACGGATCATTAATAACCGCGTTGGGTCCCTCATTGGGGTCTATCGTGATGGTAACGGAAGCGATGCTGTTGATACGGCCATCCCATACGGTAAGGGTTACGGTGTATGTTCCATCTTCCGTATAGTGATAGGTTGAATTCTTATCCTCTCCATACGTAACATCATCTTGATCATTCGTGAAATTGCCATCACCATCAGAATCAACAGAGTCGTTAAAATCCCAAAAGTATGTGAGCGAATCAGGGTTTTCTGCATCCGTGGAATTATAGCCGTAGAAGGTTATGGTCTGATTCGGAAGTGCTACATCCGTACTGGAAGTCACCTCGGCATAGGCCGGGTAGTTGTCTATTATGACCGTTACAGATGTCACATTTTCAGCTTGAGTGTCGTTTACCGTGAGGTTGACGTTGAATGTTCTTTTTTCGGTGAAAGAATGGTAGGTGACATTAGTATAAGCAAAATTCCCGTCATCGAAATCCCATTCGTAAGTGAGAGGATCGTTATTTGGATCGGAGGACAAGGACCCATTGAATTTTATGGACTCGTTGGCACTGAAAGAAGTCCCTGTAGTAGGCTCGTTGATTACGGCAACTGGAGGCTCGTTTTCCCCTGTGTTGTTAATGGTGATGTTTACTTCATAAATTTGGGAAAAATGATAGTTATCCCAGGATACCGCTTGCAGCTTATAATTGCCATCCGGAATTGAGGTACCGTTCCACTGCGTTGTGTCCCAGTCGTACTGCCATACCCATACACCGAGGGAAGGATTATATATCAGATTTGGGCCAATATTGAATGAAATCCAATCGTAATCTACTAATCGTAGATCTACCCGGGTAATATTGCTGCTCATCCCGTCGTCTCTATGGTCATCGAAAGCAGCACCATTTATATTCACTATGCCAATAACTTCATCTTGCTCAGCAGGCTCAGAAATATTTACCCAAGGAAGAGCGTTGACGTTTATGGTTATTGAGGCGTTGTTGTTCTCCTCGGCCATTATTAGTGGATTGCTGTTTTTCTCTTTAATTTCGTTGTATGGATCGATAGATACATTTATTAAATGAATACCAGGAGTCGGTTGCCAGATCTCGATTGCATTCTTATAGGAGTTACCTTCAATCTTTCCGATTGAATTATTATATATTTCCAGGGGGCCTTCCGGGGCATAATCTATTATAATAACGCGAACTTCTCGAGCCTCATCAACTTCTATGTTGTGGATCTTAGCATACACAGTTAGATCTTCTCCCGCGATTGGAACACCAGTGGGGGAGAAGGTTATGTTTTCAGTGTTTGTAGTTAAATCCCTTCTTATCATGGTGAGATTTACCTGAACCTGTTTAGAGGAATCCAGGTATGGTTCTGGATCCGCATATCCAGTATAATATTCATTGTGAGTTATTGTAATATTATGTGGGGTGTGAGCAATGGTACCGGGTAAAGGGTCATCAATGTATTCTATCACTTTAATCCACTGCACACGACCATTAGCATCAGAGGTGAAAGGACTTCCGAATACAGGTTCTCCTGTTATATTTTCTATATAGACACTGGCATCCGAAATTGGAGTTGTACCATCTTCTTCAGTAACCAAGACATGAAGATACCATTTTACTGTGAGCTCCCATGAGCCGCCAGAAGGATCAACATTATTAAAAGTAGAATTAAGCGATATTAGATCAGTAACTCCATATATAATTAAATCCTTATATAGAGGATTCAGGACCGTACAATTTTCGATTGTTAATGTCGCATCTTCAATGTATAACCCTCCCTTCGCCGGGCCATTTCCATTATTCATGATTTTATTACCGATTATGATTGGAGCGGAATTCCTGATATATACCCCATATTGTAAATTTTCAGATATTACACAATTCGCAATTCGAGGGTTACTATTTTCGATTGTAATGCCTATCGAGGCGTTGTTAACCTTAGCATAACTTATAACCGAATTTGAAGCTTCATTTCCAATAAATATCATACCATCCCAATCACCCCTATTTGGGTTTGTTCTATTCGAATCAAATCGAAATAATCCTGATTCTGTACCACTTACACTGAGAGTTCCCAACACTGTAAGATTAAGCGGCCTTGTTGAGTTATAGTCAAATAATAATGTCTGTTGGGTTATACTATATGTTATACTCAAAGTACCTCCATTGTTAATTTTTATACTCGCATTAGTTGAGAATATTCCTTGTAAAGAATCCCAGTAAAAAATACCAGGATTTGCCAATAATAAATCCGTATAGACAGTAATTAATGTATTAGAAAGCCCCGAAACAATAATTGTATTCGTGTCAGGATCATAGGTGGCCGAACCCCCTGCCTCCTTTACAACGCCGCCGAAGAATCCGAATAATGTGAACAACATCAAGCCCACTAAAGCGATACTTATAAGCTTCCTCATTATTACACTTCCCATCAGGTGCTTGCTAATAGTATAAAAGTATCTGTGTATTTATATATTTGGTTGGATATTGGGCTTTTTCCCCTCAAAACCGATAGACCCCAACCTTTATAGGAGAGAAATCCCCTTTCTATTAACACTTCAATAAAGGGGGTGTGAACATCCAGGCTGCGACCTGTCCTACTTGTCGAGGCGCTTTGGCATGGGTTGAAAGTTACAGGCAATGGTATTGTAATAATTGCAGGCAATATTATCCACCAGGTGGTCAGCCACCTAAAGGTGCCCTTGATAATCTCTCGGATGAATTAGGTGGTTTATTCGATTCAAAACCCCAGCATCCTGTTTATTACTGCAATGTGTGCAGAACCCAATTGAGCTGGATTCAGCAGTACGGAAGATGGTATTGCTCCACATGCAGAAACTATGTCTGAGACTTATCTTAAAAACGTCGAGGAGCAGGAAAAGGCCATTTAGGGGCGGCAGCAGTTATATCACGGCCTCATTCTCCAATTATTGTATTTTTAATCTCTTCTTTTGGGTCCATTGAATTCATCGATAAGTAAGGCTTCTTCTGAACATCACTTATTAAAATTCCTTCTATCTCGTCTCATTTACGGCAGTGATTCTATAGATGTTGCTCCATTCGTATTCGAATGCCAGTTCGTAGGTGTACATGGAGTTGAACGCTGTGATGTATTCACGGTGTTGCGCAAGTCGTTCATCGTAGCTCTGTTTGTACCTTACTCCCTCGGCCACAATATAAGAATCGTTAATCCAAAAATCGGCTATATAAATTGCATCTCCATCGCTAAACGAATCGTTAACATAATCTGAGATCTGGGAATTGAGAATAATATCTCTAAAATCCAAGGCTTCCTTCTCTGAGTAATAGTTAAAAAATGTTACAGTGGAATCATCCACGATTATAATCGCATTGTCATCGGGTATGTTATCGTCCACGAATTGTGCTAACTTCTTTCTCTCATCTTGATTAAAATGTGCATCTGCGAACACGAATATGTTGTTTAAAAGAATTATTACCACCAATGTAATAATCACCGGCGTTAGGGCCTTCATGGCCTTATCCGACAACCTGCGTTTTGCTAGCATCAGGGTCACACCTTCTCTTAACATGATATTCGCACTGACGCATACGACGAGCCATATGGGAATCAGCAGATATACCCAGGAGTTTCTATCATCAGGTGAAAAAAAGAAATAATGTACGAACCAAATAACCATCAAAATGTATAAGGAATTCACAACACGATTTTTTCGAGCATATATAATGAAATAGGCCATTACCAAGAATACGGCCGCACCTACCCCTATTATCGCTGCCCTGTATCCTGGGCTATCCGAGATGAACATAAAAACCGTGGTGAACACACCCCCGGTCAAACCTTGAAATTGCGACACCAAAGAGAAACTCTCAGGATTTGCGAGTGCGAAATATATCTCACCTCTTCCGCCGGCATGATAACCTGTGAATATGCCGAAAAACTCTCCGACAGTACCGACCTCCAAAGCCCAAGCCGTCGCACCGAATACGATTCCACATACCATAACCGTTCCTATGAGAAACCAAATGAACCGGGCGCTCTTGAAGAATTTCAGGCCGAAATACTTCCATCCAAGTATCAGAGTAAATAAAAATACGAGCACAAAGGTAATATGGGCCGCGACGGTGAGTCCCAGTAAAAGACCTGTGAACAACCCTTTCTGCCAGGTTTTGAGGGCCTCGAACCTTCTAAACGGCTTGATTTCGCCCATGAATGAGAATAGAACAGGTATGTACAATGTAAAAAGAATGAAGCAAAGGCTCCTGTCCTCCGCCATCTCGCAGTGATACCAAAAAGCAAATGAAAATGCTAATCCCAGGGAGCAGATAAGAGAAAGTTTTCTGTTATGAACGAAGATATAACATACCAAGTAAAAAATTGCGACTGTACCGGCCCCCAGAATTGCATCCAATATTGCAAAGCTCAGCAGATAGTTAGGGCCTATAAGAGGTACCATCAGGTAAGTGAATAAAATTGCCAAAGGCATCACCAATGGATGCGACGGCCGAAGCAGATCATAATTGTCGATATTACCTTTTTCGAACCAGTTCTTCAGAGTGAGGCCGTAACCAATGGAATCCGGGCTGTTAGAAAAATCCCATGTTATCAGATTGAGATAGAATATCAGAAGTATTAAAAAAAGCAAGAAAGCCTGAACGCGTATATCTTTCAGCTTTTTAGCGAGTTGCGGAAATTTTCCTTCTACAGCTCCCCAAATACCAGAAAAGAATCCCAATTTTTCTTTAGATATATCCTTTTCTTCACCTTTGTCCTCCATATCCTCAGAAGACATCATATTCTCAGATTCCTTATTAGTTTACGAACACTAGCCGATATCACCGAAGGAAATTTACAGTTTGGCGCAACCGTCTTCGGATAGTGATCCATATAAGATGCTCTTTTATTTGGGATATCCTCTTTACTATTGTGAGTTATAATTTTTTCAGGAATTATCTATCTCAGCCCTTCTCCAATAATCTCACCATCAGTGCCTTCTGGGCGTGAAGGCGGTTTTCAGCCTGATCGAAAACGATAGAGTGCTCGCCATTTATAACATCATCGGTAATTTCCTGGCCTCTGTGTGCGGGAAGACAGTGCAGAACAACACAATCTGGCTTTGCATGTTTGACCAAATTGGAATTCACCTGGTATGGTCTGAATATCTTCTCTCGCTTCTCCTTCTCTTTTTCATCGCCCATGGATACCCATACATCGGTGTAAATGATGTCTGCATCTCGTACCGCTTCATTTGGGTTCGACACCAAATGGAGATGAATGTTATTTTCTTGTGCTATTTTTGATGCTTTTTCAAAGATGTTTTGATTGGGCAAATAACCTTCAGGGCAACCTACATTCATATCCATTCCTGCTATTGTAGAGCCCAACATAAGGGAATTGCACACGTTATTCCCGTCTCCTACATATGCGAGTTTTAATCCCTCGAAGCCTCCTCTCTGCTCCTTTATTGTGAGCAGATCCGCAAGAATCTGACAAGGATGCTCTAAGTCATCCAGGCCGTTTATTACCGGGACCGTAGCATTCCTGGCGAGCTCCTTCATTAGTTCATGGCTGAATGCTCTGTACATTATTGCATCAACGTACCTACTCAAGGTTAAAGCGGTATCTGCGATGGTTTCACCCCTTCCGATCTGCAAATCCCTAGGACTTAGATATAGGGCATGGCCACCTAACTGGGTCATTCCAACCTCAAAGCTCACCCTGGTGCGTGTGCTGGGTTTTTCGAAAATCATCGCCAAGCTCATGTTAGCAAGGGGCTTGTAATCCTCCCCTTTTTCCCATCGTAATTTTATATCCGAGGCTAAATTTAGGATCTCATTAAGCTCATCTTTGACATCAAGCATGGAAATTAAATCTCTTTTCATCTTATACACCGCAGCCTAAATACCATTAGGTTTGTAAAACTTTTCGTTCGTGCCTTCTCCATGGAGTATTTAATATCAATTGGGGCCGGGAAACTCGCCCTCACCTGCTCGATTTTTTAATATATTTCTTAGTTAATGGGCCGGGACACGAGCCTTCAGGCTTAAGAAATAAGTTTATATAATTATAACCTGAAGGCAAGGTCCCGGGCCTCGAATATCAGCAATATATAACTAAGAGGGCCGGGACCGAGATTTGAACTCGGGTCGAGGGATGTCTGCGACACTTTTTTTCAAAGGCTGAGCATCCGAAGGATGCGAGGAAAACCGGCGTTGCGAAGCAACGCATGTGCCGTTTACGGCACTGTTTTCCGCCGGCGCTTTTACAAAGGGCCGCCACAGTCCCATAGGATACCAGGCTACCCCACCCCGGCCACGGCGGCAAAATAGTCCTATTGAATATTTAAGTGTTATCTTTATAAAATTATGGAATCTCGAGAAGAGTAAGAAAAGTGGAAATGAAAAGATGCTTTAAACCGCACTGCCCTTTTTTCTAGACCGTTTAAAAACCGAGGGAAGATGCACCATGTAGGAGCCGTCCTTCTGCACGATTATGGGGCTGTGCTCAAGAAGCTTCTCCACATCTATGTCATATACTCCCTCATCGGTTATGGTGATTACAGCAACGCGCTCCTCCTTTTTTGGCTTCTTGGCCGGGACCTTTTTTGTGGTTTCCTTTGATTTGACTTTTTCGGCGGAAGCGACCTTTTTAGCCACTTTTTTCGCCTCGCCTTTGGAAACGAATTTTAATTTCTTTAATCGTCCTTCTTTTGGGAATTTGAGGTCTTCGATGCTCTTTAAAATCTTTTTCTCAACTTCTTTCTGGCTTACTTCATCCTCTTCCTCGGATTCAGTCTGGCCTGTCCCACCAAGGTATACCCATTCGTCCTTTTCAAAAGATTCCTTGTTGATCTTTATCGGTACAGTATCGTTTGTCATCATTTCCTGGATGAGGTGTTTGATGTCAGTATTGGCCTTTTCCTTCAGTTTTTTTCGCTCCTCATCGGACATGGTCTTTTCGGTGAAAAAAAATTTGGTTCCGCCACACTCTGGGCATCCCCTGAGGATCTGGGGGGAGCCATCCGCAAAAACCGACCCGCATTTCAGGCATTGATGTGGCATTAACTACCCTCATTTTTATCCTTGTCTTGTGGTTGACCCTCTTCTTTTTTCGGAGTTGAAGGAGGTGTTTGGGTGTTTTGGGGGGTTTGGGGATTTTGAGGGGGAGGTGCGACTTGCCCAGTAGTAGTCGGGGTCTGGGTTGGAGCTTTTTGCACGGGCCCTGGACCCCTTTGGCCTTGCCCTTTTCCCTCTCCTACAATGGTCTCCCTAGTCAGAACCATAGCCTGGATCATGTTACCATCTTTGTGTATCGTTTTGAGCAGGTTGGCAGGTCCGATAACGCTCATTCTAGGGGGCTGTTTCCTTCTGAGCAGTTTAGAGAGCCAATTCCCCTTAGTTACATCCTCTTGGGAGTAGCTCTGCATCTCGATGCCTATAAACGTATCCTGGTCTATCTTGGCCATCGTGGTTTTGATTAACTCGGCCTCCTCCGTTGCTGTCAAACCTTGCTCCAAAACCAGAACGTTGCCGCGCCTGACCTCATATAAGATGAAACGAATCTTCTCACTGCTGCTCATTTGGGAGAGCCTTTCGATGGATATGAGATTGATGTTTATGCCTGCCATATGATCACCTGAAATGCTTGACGATCCTCTTGTATAACTTCTCGATATTGTGGCCATTTAACGCGCTGATCGGGATTACTGGGTGTTGAGGGAAAGCATTCTTTATCGTTGCTGGTGATGAATCCTTGCGGTCTATCTTATTTGCTGCAATGAGCACCGGTAATTTTCTTGCCTCGAGATTACCAAGGATGGTGATGTTTATCTGGTTAAACGGATCTACAGCTGAGTCCATCACCAAAAGCACACCATCCACATCATCCAACCATTTGATGGCCTCGATCACACCACCTGTGGCCTCCTTGGCCCTTCTTCTTCCTTCTTCTTCCGTCATGCCATAATTTTCAACAAACTCATGAAAATCGATCTTGGTGGCGATACCAGGTGTGTCAACCACATCTAGGGTCAATGATGAACCGTCACTTTCGATAACGATATCGGAGCTCACTCTAGCTCTTCTGGTCTCGTGCGGAATGTCCGATACCGCACCCATGACTTCGCCTGTCCAATCCCTTACGATCCTGTTGGCCAAAGTTGTCTTTCCTGCGTTTGGAGGGCCGTAAATCCCTATCCTTAGATGATTCTTGTTGAACACCTTTTTTAGCCACTTTCCGAAGGACAACTTCCTGATCCTATCGATAAAACCCACGCCTCTTACCTCCATTGCATCCCAAAGGAGTTATGATAGGGAATTGTGTTGAACATATAAAATCCTTTTCTATGATTGGAAGGGGGGATGCTCGTCCTTGGAATTACATCTACAAAAGACCCATTTTCCCACCACTAATCTCTTTTTTGCACGCTAATGAGCCAATAATTTTTTATCCTGATATCGTGGTGAGGTGCTTATGTTCGAGCAGGAGATCGCAGTCAGTCCTTACAACTTCCTTAAAGGCGTAGTCGATTTCAGCTTAATGCCAAAAGATATCACGGTATATGACAGCACCTTACGCGACGGCGAGCAGATGCCTGGGGTATCCTTCAATGAAAACGAGAAACTAACCATAGCCAGAAAGCTCGACGCCATAGGCGTACCCCAGATCGAGGCAGGCTTTCCAGCCGTTTCGAGCCAGGAGAAAAAGACAGTCGCGGCAGTGAAGAAAGAAGGACTTGATGCGGAGATATTGGCCCTGTCCAGGCTCAAAAAGGAGGATGTTGACGTATGCATAGACTGCGATATCGACATGGTGCTTTTGTTCATCGCGTCTTCGAGCCTTCACCTCAAGTACAAGCTCCGGATGTCAGAGGAGGAGGTTTTGAATAGTGTAGGTTCCATGGTTCAGTACGCCAAGGATCATGGTTTGAAAGCCAGTTTCAGCACCGAGGACAGTACCAGAACGGATTTTACGTTTCTCTCTAGACTTAACATCAGGGCAGAGCAACAAGGTGCCGACAGAATCGGTTTGACCGATACCGTAGGCTGCATATCCCCCGAAGGAATGAAGCATCTGGCAAAGAAGGTAAAAGAAAGCATAAACACTCCATTCTCAATCCATCTCCACAACGATTTTAATTTGGCCCTGGCAAATGCGCTGGTGGGAGTCCAATGTGGTGCCTCGGCCGTGGCCACCACGGTAAACGGTATTGGGGAAAGAGGAGGAAATCTGGCCTTGGAAGAGTTCGTGGTGGCCATGAAGGTGCTCTACAATAAAGATCTGGGCATCGATACATCCGGTTTGAAGGAATTATCTGAGCTTGTATCAAAGCTCTCTGGCATAAAAATCCCGAAGAACAAACCCCTGGTGGGAAGCCATGCATTCTCACACGAATCAGGTATCCATGTCGCGGCCACATTAACATGCCCTTCGACCTACGAAGCTATCCCGCCTAGTGTTGTAGGCGGCAGGCGAAGACTTGTCTTGGGCAAGCACAGCGGAAAGACCGTGGTGAGGGACAGACTCGAGGAGAAGAGGATAGAGGCATCCGAAGAGGAGATATGCGATATCCTACGGGAAATCAAGGAAATAGGAGAGCATAAGGGCAGGGTGAGTAACAGGGAATTTTGGGATGTGGTAAATAAACATGTGAAGCGATGATATCCCTTGAGTTATTCGAGACGATAGAGGTGAGAACCAATAATGCCTATAGAGGTCGAAGTCAAGGCCTATGCCGTGAATCTGAAAGAAATAGAGGAAAAGATATTGAGTATGGGCGTAAGGCAAGCTTGGCAGGGAGAGCAGGTGGATACCTACTTCAACCACCCGGCAAGGGACTTTAAAACGACGGATGAAGCTCTGAGGGTCAGAGAGGTGGAGGGTAAGACGGTCCTCACTTATAAGGGCCCGAAAATCGATACCCTAAGCAAAACGAGGGAGGAGATAAACGTTCAGGTTGAGGATGCCCTTTCAACTCAAAGGCTATTGAAAAAACTGGGGTTTGAAGAGGTGGGTGTGGTGAGAAAGCTCAGAAAAAAATATTTCCTTGGTGAATTCAAGGTTTGCCTTGATGAGGTGGATAATCTGGGGGAATTTGTGGAGAGAGAATTATCGGTTGCGACCAAGGATTCGGATGCACAAGTAAAGAAATTAAGGGACAGCATCATAAGAACCTTGGATTCCTTTGGTCTTAAAAGAAGGGAGAGGCGCTCCTACTTGGAACTGCTTTTGGAAAATCCAAAGTGATGAGTTGGAGGCTGAAAGAGGTTGGTCTAAATCCTATTGACAGGGTTAATACTGGCAAATAATAATAAAAAATGAATGGAACCTTAAATGAAACAGACCGGTTTTAAAGTTCCAAAATACTCTGTGCAACGAATTTCTTTATTTCCTCGTCATCAGGAATCGTGAGCGATTTTTTAAATCTCTCGCTACCATCAGGTAAAAAATACCCTCTTGACACGGATATAAACTCGTTTTCTCCGTCCTCGGTTATCGCCTTCTTTCTAGCGACTTCCAAGAAATTGTTCCTTCCAAATTCCTTTTTTTCCGATTTTAGCGTTTCGAAGTTCACCATTTTTTCACCTTTCCTTTGTTTAGGGTGATTGCCCAAAAACCCTTGTACATTATATAAAGATTTCGAAACCACTATTTCCCTTAAATAGTGATTTACTTGATGAATTGGGGGAAAAACCTCAATTACCCACGAGGACCATGACATCATCCACTGTCAGGGTGTCCATTTTCCTCCCCTGAGCTGAATAAGCGCGTTCGATATCCACATAATCCTTCGTAATATGGATTTTCTCACCGTTTTTGAGGGTAATTTGGTACCCCTTGCTTTCCATAGCCAAAGAGACTTCTTGAGCATCAGCATTTTTCAGAATATCGGCTATTTCGGAGCTTTTTTCCTTGAATTTGGGGCCCAATTTCGCGTAATTCGGCTTTACCGCCACAGGTTTTTCCTCAATGTCGATTTTATCCACGACTTTGAGTTCTTTAATTCTGATCGTGCTTACAATATCATATTGGATGTCCGAAAACAGCTTTGTTTTGCCCCCTGCTGCAATCTCAACCAGAGCCACATCTGAATTCAGAGGCAGTCCTTTTTCCGATTTCCAATTCCGAAGTGCGGCTGTGATATCCTTTGCCAGGTCACCTTTGACAATGGCATCCTCATCCTCCAAAACCGGATCAGGCCAATCTGATAGGTGCAGACTGACTTTTCCGTCCAAATCCTTAAAGTAAGTATGATAGATTTCCTCTGTAATATGGGGTAAAAAGGTGGCGAACATCTTGGCCATGCCCAATCCAATAGTGTATAGGGTGTATATGGCCCCCTTATCCTTCTTTTCGTATACTCTGCATTTGACCAGCTCGATATAATGATCAGCAAACTCATGCCAAAGGAAATTCTCCATTGCCCTCATGGCCCTATCGAACTGGTAATCGTCCATGCTTGCCGTAACTTCCTCCAGTACCTTCGAATATCTTGACAGAATCCACTTGTCTACGGTGCATAGGCTGGATGAATCGAACTCTTTCACACCTTCAATGGCGGATCCGATGAAGGACTCTATGTTCCAGAGCTTAGTTGAGAGTCTCACACCCCGTTTTATGTCCCTCATCCTGAAGGGATTGTCCATGCCAAGGGCGCAGGTTGCAGCGTAATACCGCATGGAATCCGAACCGTACTCATCGAGAATTTCGATTGGGTCCACGGCGTTCCCCTTGGAGGCGTGCATGGGCGTGCCGTCCTCTGCCAAAATATATGCACCGATCATGATATCGTCCCAGGGCTTTTTATCTACCAGCAGATGTTCCCTTATGATGGTGTAGAATGCCCAGGTCCGAATTATATCCTGGGCCTGGGGTCTAAGGGACATGGGATACAGCTTGTTGAACATGTTCTCGTCCCTTTTCCAGAAGGTGTTGAAAAGTGGCGAGATGCTGGAGTCCATCCAGGTGTCGAACACATCCTCACAGCCTTTTAATTCGCCTCCACACTTAGGGCAGGAATCAACTGGAGGGGTTTCTATTGTGGGGTCAATATAGCACTGCTCCTCCTTGGCCACCACAACCCCATCGCATTTTGTACATTCCCAGATTGGAATCGGAGTGGCGAAATACCTCTGCCTGGAAATCACCCAGTCCCAGGTCAGGGAATTCACCCAGTCCTGGAGCCGAATCTTCATGAACTCTGGGAACCACTTGATCTCATCTGCTATTCTCAGCACATCATCCTTAAAATCCAAAAGCTTCAAGAACCACTGAGGAACCTGAAGGAACTCGATGGGAGTCTTGCATCTCCAGCAGGAGCCCACGCTCTGGTCCAGCTCCTCCTGTTTGATCAATAGATCCTGCTCTTTCATGTCGTTTATGATGGCCTCTTTGGCGTCTGAAATGGTCATACCTTTATACTTGCCCGCCGCCTCGGTCATCTGCCCGTACTCATCGATACCCTTCTCGATAGCAAGGCCATAGCGGTATATCCATTCCAGGTCATCTTTATCTCCAATAGAGCATATCATCACGATGCCAGTACCGAATTCTGAAAGAACCTTATCGTCCTCCACGACCTCAACTGACCTGTTGTATACAGGTGTGAGCAGAATTTTGCCGGCAAGCTCCCCGGCCCTGTCATCACGGGGATTTATGGCAACCAATTGACAGGTGCATAGCAGCTCGGGTCTTGTGGTGGCTATTATGACATTCTCATCCCTGTCGCTGATTTTGAACTTGATATAATTTAGTTTGGTTTTCCTGTCCTGGTACTCCACTTCGGCATCGGCCAGGGCGGTCATGCATCTGGGGCACCAGTTGACTGGGTGCTCCCCTTTGTAAATCAAGCCTTTGTTAAAGAGTTCGATAAAGGATATCTGAGTGAGCCTTCGATAGTGCTCAGCATCTGTCTGGTAGTAGATGCTTGGGTCCATGCTCTCCCCCAGGATTTTGAACTGCCTCGTCATCTCAGCGATGTTGGCGTTGGCAAACTCCCTGCATAGCTTGATGAATTTTTGTCTGTCTATGTCCTTTCTCGTGATGCCTAATTTTCTTTCCACCCTTTCCTCTATGGGGATACCGTTGGTATCAAAACATAATGGAAAGAATACGTTATATCCTCGAAGCCTCTTATACCTGGCCGCAAAATCGATATGAGTATAGTGCACGGCATGGCCCACATGCAATCCTCCAGAGGCGTACCTGGGAGGGTTGTCTATGCTGTACACTGGTTTATCGGATTCCGGGTCGAACCTGAACAACTCGTTCTCTTCCCATGTGTCCTGCCACTTTTTCTCGATCTCCTTCTGATTTAAATTGGGCATGTGCCCTTGGGAAACACTTGGTTAAATAAAAGGTTTTTGTGGTTATTATGTTGGTCCAATCGCTTTGAGATTCTTTTCTAAATAGTATCGATGCCAATCCAACAAACTATAAATCACAACTACTCTATACGGGTCACACATGAAAGTCTATGTCGTGGACAACGGAGGCCAGTGGACCCACAGGGAATGGAGGGTGCTGAAGTACCTAGATGTTGACACCGAGATAATCCCAAACACCACCCCTCTTGAAGAGCTGGATGTGGATGGCCTTGTCCTTTCCGGGGGAGCAGGCAGCACAGTTGGCGATTCGGTCCCTGGAAAAATAGATGATTATCTGGAAAAAGCAAGTTTCCCTATTCTCGGCATATGCTTTGGCCATCACTACCTGTCTTTGCATTTTGGAGGAAAAACCGGGGTTGCCGAGGCTCCGGAATTCGGGAGGATGGAGATCGTAGTGGATAAGGAAAACGAGTTGTTTTCTGGGCTGCCGAAAACGTTCAATGCCTGGTTATCCCACAACGACGAGGTCAAGGAGCTGAGCGATGATTTTACGGTCCTGGCCCATTCCGCGAACTGCAGAATCGAGGCAATAAAGTACCTCAAGAAACCTTTTTACGGTGTTCAGTTCCACCCAGAGGTGGAGCACACCGAGCACGGCTATGAGATCTTTAAGAATTTCCTCAATCTTTGTAAAAAATAGCACATTACTTTGGGGGAGAGATATGTTAGAAGACATCGATTTGCGAGAGCTCTCAGAGGTGAGCGATAATAGGCCGTCCTTTGTATCAGTATATCTGAACATGAAAGACAGCCGCATGGATAAGTTCCTTACAAAAAGGGAAAGGGAATGCCTTAAAGCTTTGAAGGAGGAGAAGGAGCTAAAGGAAATCTTCCAGGAGAATATGGAGGATGTCCGGGAATTTCTGAAAAGCGGCAAAAGAACCGAGCGGGCCAAGGCCATAGCCATCTTTTCCTCCTCTCCAAACAACTTCTTTGAGGGGTATTTTCTGCCTATCGAAGTGGAAAACCAGCTGATAGTGGACACATCCCCTTATATTCGCCCCCTTGCCCTATTAGAGGAGGAATGGGAATCTCTTGCCATTGTGCTTTTGGATCACAGCAACGCCAGACTGTATCTGATCTCATCATCCGTAATCCAGGATACGAAGAAGATGCACAAGGACATCATGAACAAGCACAAAAAGGGCGGATGGTCCCAGATGCGCTTTCAGAGGCTCAGAAAAGGCGCCATAGACCAGTTCTTCAAGGAGGTCTCCGAGTATCTGGAGAACTTTTTGGAGAAGGAGAACGTGAGGAGGATCATTTTGGCGGGCCCTGGTTCCGCAAAAAAGGAGTTCGAGGAGTACCTTCCTGAGCCAATCCAACAAAAGGTAATAGCCGCAATCGATGAGGATATAGATGTTCCCGAGGGGCAACTCCTCTCAGACTCGTTTGAGAATTTTTTCAAGAAGGAAAGGGAAGAGGAGAATGAGATGGTTGCGAACCTCAGAACCGAGATATTGAAAGGTGGCCTTGTGGCCTACGGCGTTGACGATACATTGAGCGCGGTAACAGAGGGTAGGGCAGAACTCCTTCTGATAAATATGGGGAAGAGGGCAGTGGGTTGGAAATGCGAGGTATGCAAAATATTTAGACCCGGCTCTGCTGAAACATGCGAAAGCTGTGGGAAGCCGGTGTTCAATGTGGATGTTGTTGAGGAGTTGGTGGAAGCGGCAAAGAGCCTGGGGACCACCCTAGAATTCATCAAGGACAACGAATTTCTTGAGGAGCTGGGCGGCGTAGCTGCGTTTTTGAGATTTTAGTTGATAGGACTAATAATTTATTAGCCCCTACCATTTTACATTAAAACGAAAAACTTATATTAAAGTAGGGCCTAACTATCTTCATGGTGTATCACAAGATAAAGAAAATCAAAGGGAGGCCCTACAATTACCTAATCGAAAGCTTCAAGTTCAGGGGGAAGGTCCACCAGATCCAAAAATACTTGGGACCCAAAAGAATGAAGAAGGCTGAAATAGAGGAAGCCAAGGTAAAACATAGGAATTGGTTCCGTAGTGAGATTATCAAGAAAAAAGCCTCCCTTTCAGCTTCGGGATATAAGTCTACTATCCTTTCATCCAAACAACTTAACCAACTCGAGACCATTCGTTATGCCTTTCGTGAATTTAAAAAAGGGTTGCATCCCAATGAAATAGAGAGACTAGAGAGGGATTTTGATATAGGTTATGTATATTCCACAACATCAACTGAAGGGAACACATGCACGCTTTCAGAGGTTACACGAATTTTGGAAAATCATTTAACTCCAAAAGGAAGATCTCTGAGAGAAATTTACGAGATCAGGAACTTCGAGGAGATACTTAGGTATCGAAAGGAATCTAAAGGTGACATCTCAAAGAAATTCATATTAAAACTTCATGAACTTGTCATGAGGGATATTGACTTATACACCTTGGGAACCTTTCGAAGGATAGAAGTAGCTATACTTGGAAGCGAAACGACTCCAGTGCCTGCCATCTTTGCGGAGGAAGAGATTGACAAACTCCTTAAATGGTATCACAAGAGCAAGGGTAAGATTCATCCAGTGGAGCAGGCAACCGAATTTCATGCGCGATTCGAAGCAATTCATCCTTTTACCGATGGCAATGGAAGAGTAGGAAGGGAGATTTTTAATTTCATGATAACCCGATCGGGTTTTCCAGTGCTCAATTTCAATGTAAAACTCAGGGATGAATATCTCGACGGTCTTGAAATGGCACAAAAAGGAGATTTTGGTCTGATCATGAGGTACATCCTGGAAAATTATATTCAACAGATGCAAACCAGACTTAAAAACACCCCATTAAAGGATCTCTTTGATGTAACAGATTAGAAACGAAATTTTCTGGTGATTCTTGGCATGTTCACCTTTTTTTCCAGAAAGATTTTAAATACTAACATTACCTTTATCGCTTAAAGGGGTTGAGAGTATGGACTGGGGAATGAAAAACAGATTATCAAGGATAATACAACCTGACACAGGACGATGTGTGATGCTTGCAGTTGATCATGGATATTTCGGCAACGTTCCAGGTCAATTGAAGTCGTTTAAAAAACTTGAGCCTTTGTTTCGACATGCGGATGCCCTGATGTTGACCCGTGGAATGCTTAGGGACTGCGTCTCGCCTGAACTTAACAAGCCCGTGGTCCTGAGAGTTTCGGCTGGAGCCAGCATGTTAAAGGAGCTTTCAAACGAAGCAGTCAATGTAACCATCGACGATATGCTGAGATTGAACGTCTCTGCCATCACGTGCTCGATCTTCGTCGGCGGGGAGTACGAAAAGGATTCATTGATGAATCTTTCCAAATTGGTTAACCTGGGACATATGTACGGTATCCCAACATTGGCAGTCACAGCTGTGGGAAGAGATATGGTGAGGGATGCGAGATACCTGGGCATGGCAAGCAGGATGGCTGCCGAAATGGGAGCAACGTTTGTAAAGACCTATTACTGTGATGATTTCGAGAAGATCGTGGAGATATGTCCGGTTCCCATCGTTATTGCAGGTGGTAAGAAGATTCCTGAGAAGGAAGCGCTCATTATGGCCTCCAACGCGATTCAGAAGGGGGCCTCAGGAGTTGATATGGGAAGAAACATCTTTCAGTCAGAGGCACCAATTGCCATGATCCAGGCTGTAAGAGAAGTGGTGCATAAGAATACCACACCTGATGAGGCCTATGAACTGTTCAACAAGTTAAAAGGTGAAGAAGAAGAAGTCATCTCTATCAGTAATAAGTAATATACTAGATATTCAAAGTTTTATCCATAGATTATTTCCTAAAGAATCGATTTACGGAGGTAGTTTACATGCGAGTGGCCATGTATTACAACAACGAAGATGTTAGACTAGAAGAGATGGAAAAGCCTCAGATCGAAGCCGGCGAGATTCTGATAAGGGTCGAAGCCAGCGGTATATGCGGAAGCGATGTGATGTTCTGGTACCGCAAGGACAAAGTACCATTGGTACTTGGCCATGAGATAGCTGGCGAGATCGTGGAAGTGGGTGAGGGTGTGGAAAAATTCACAGTTGGCCACCGGGTCGTAGCCACGCATCATGTGCCGTGCAATACCTGCCACTATTGCCAAATGGGAAACGAAACGGCCTGTGAAACCCTACAAAGGCGTACGCACTTTTATCCAGGAGGATTCGCAGAATTCGTTAGAATCCCTGCGATCAATGTGGACAGGGGGGTTTTTCCGATACCAGAAGGAGTGAGTTTTGAGGAGGCCACATTCACCGAACCCCTGGCCTGTGTGGTAAGGGGGCAGAAGAAGGCGAATTTGCAGCCCGCTCAGAGCGTATTCGTGGTGGGATGCGGCATCTCAGGGCTGCTACACATCAATCTCGCCTCGGGTCTGGGAGCAGGCCGAGTAATTGCAGCTGATACCATCGAATACAGAATGAAGGCCGCAAAGCGCCTCGGAGCAGAGCATGTTCTCAAGTACGATGACGACCTGCCCTCAAAGGTCCGAGAGATCAATGATGGAATCCTCGCGGACTTGGTGATCATATGTCGAGGGGCCTTCATCCCCGAGGCTTTAAATTCCGTGGAAAAGGGAGGAACTGTCCTGTTCTTCGGAGGCGCTAAGGAACATGATAAGATCCCTCAAACAGTAAACGAACTTTTTTGGAGAACCGAAATGACACTCACCTCTTCCTATGCAGGCGGCCCTGCAGATTGTATTAACGCCCTCGAACTGGTTCGGGCAGGCAGGGTCAACGTTAAGGACATGATAACCCACAGGTACGGACTAGCGGAAGCGCAAAAAGGATTCTACCTCGTCTCCCATCCCTGGGAGCAAGAATCGATAAAGGTGGTAATAGAGCCGCAAAAATAAGGCTGACCTACCATCCTGATCCACCATCCAACTCCCCTTTGCCCATCTAAATATAAACGTTTTTATCCCACCATCCCTTTTTAGGCCCAATGGACCTAAAGAAGATAGCCCAAGAAATCAGGAGTTACCCTGGGGTGACCAGGAAGAGGATAATTCCGGATGTGTTAAAGTACTTCTCCATACCAAAAGAGGGCAATATCATCGCCGCCTTCGGTGAAGATGCAGCGGTAATCGATTTTGGCGAGGAGGCACTACTTTTAGCGGCTGATGGGATAATGGAGGATCTGATGATGAAAAATGCGTTCTGGGCAGGATACTGCTCAGTGCTTGTAAATGTCAACGACATCGCGGCAATGGGAGGTATCCCTTTGGGAATGGTCAGTGTCATATCCATGAAGAAAGGGGAGGTTCTTGACGAGGTTCTCAAAGGAATTCAGGAGGGAATTAGGAAGTTCGGGGTACCCATGGTCGGGGGCCATACCCATCCGGATTGTAATTACAATGCTGTGGATGTTGCGATCTTAGGCCATGTCAAGAAGGATGAGGTTATACTGAGCAGCACAGCTGAGGTAGGGGACGACATCATATTCACCATGGATATCCAAGGAGTATTCACCCCAAAGATCCCATATTCATGGGACAGCACAAGAACAAAAGAGCCAGAAGTTATTCAGAAACAGATCGGAATAATGAACCATATTGCAGGTAAAAAGCTGCTTTCAGCAGGAAAGGATATCAGCAATCCCGGCTCCCTCGGTACCTTGGCCATGCTGCTTGAAACCAGCGGAAAGGGTGGGGAGATCGATCTACGGAGCATACCTGCACCTGATAATGTGGATTTCACACAATGGTTGAAAGCTTACCAAGGCTACGGTTTCGTTGTTACCTGTAAACCTGAAAACTCTGAAGAAGCGTTAAAACAGTTTAACAGCGTGGGCGGAAGCTCTGCTGTTGTTGGCAGAATTACCGATGACCGAAAGTTGAAGATCGGTGATGGTAAGGATACCCTCGTATTATTTGATTTTAAAAAGGATGTAATTACGGGTTGCAGAAAGTAGGGCCAGAATTATATCATTTTTGATTCTTGATGCCAAAAATAAATATAACAGTGCATCGATGGAACTAATGAGGATGTAGATACATCTATCTTTAGCGATTCACTTGTACGCTGAGGGGTGTTAATATGATGCCGACAAAGAATGTGAGCTGTAAAATCTGTTTTATAGGGGAAGGTGGTGTAGGCAAAACGAGTCTCATTGGCAGGTACGTTTACGATGTGTTCGATGATAAGTACCTCACCACAATAGGCACGAAAATCACGAGAAAGGAGCTCATTTTAAATTATCCAAAAAGTAATGTCCGGATTAAGATGGATACCATGATATGGGATATCATGGGACAAAAAGCTTTCAGAGGGTTGCTTCGCGAGGCCTATTTCCATGGCGCGAAAGGTATAATAGGGGTGTGCAATCTGACTGACAAGGAAAGTCTTGCAGCTCTGGATGATTGGATTGAGTCCCTTAACCAGGTGGTTGGAAAGATACCAATGGTGCTTTTGGCCAACAAAAACGATTTGAAGGATGAGATCCTACTAACAGAAGATGAGGTAGAGGCCATGGCAAAAAGCCTGAGCGCCCAATTTTTTTATACAAGTGCAAAGACCGGCGAGAATGTAACAAAAGCGTTTTTAACCATTGGAAGAGAAATGGTGATTAAACAATTGGATCTTCCTTTCTCCCTTGAGAGTTGATTCTTAAATTCCTTATAAAAACACTATATTATTTCTTTATTGACTATTGACTCTATTTTTTGGGATTATTACCTCCTTATCCCTCATAAGTAGGGCCAATTCCTTCTTTTCAAAGGCCGCCGGGTCTACAGGGATGATAAGGCGAGCATATTTCTGCATCACGGTCTCACATAGATCGTCGAGGACCTTCACGATAACCGTAAAGGATGTATTCGTAATTATATTGCCTATACCGTGTAAAAGAACGGCTCCCTCTTCATTTTCGTCCAAAAATTTCTTGATCGTATGCACTATGACTCCAACATCGGCAGGATTGAGGGCGTTACCGCTCGTTGTTTTACTCAACCAAAAGACCTTGGCGTCCTTGAGCTTATACTTTTCCCGCAGCATATTCGGATGGATCCTTGAAATGCAAAGACCGGGCAATCCATGTGCTATCAGGTTGGCGAACAAATCAAAGCTGTAATCGGGCTTACCTTCCTTAACGATATAAGTCCATCCTTGGCTCAAGAGGTACTCGCTCTCCCCCAAGCCGAATTTGTTGAGTATGTTCATGAAGGGAGGATTCGTATCGATGTCCTCCTTGATATCCTTAAATGAGGAGGCGAAAACCTTGATTTTCTTGATCAATTCAAGGCGTGTGAGCTTTGCCTTTGGGTCGACGTTCAACTCGCCGTTATTGTAGCTTATTGCCGAAAAGAACGGATCGAGAGCCTCGAGATCGCGGATATTCTTTAAAATAAGCTCTTCGGATAACGGTTTTGGTAGCGTGTTTATGATATCGTTGCAAACGATCTCGAAGATAAAAGCATTGAGGATATTTTTCTGGAGGGTGAACAGTACATCCAGGACGTTGAACTGCACGAATCTATCGCTTTTGATGATTTTCTTTGGGTCCATCCCCTCCAGAATTGAAGGTGTTACAGGAATTATGAGGGGCGAGTCGATAATTCCCATGGTCTTGATGAGGACCTGTATTGATTTTAGGGCCGCGTTCTTTTGACCTGCGTGCTGGGCGTTCTGTGCTATCAGATACTCCAGACTGTCCAGAAGCACTACATTGTTCTTCCCCCTCTCTATGAAATCCTTGATAGTGGTGTGCAGCTCTTGAAGGTTCAGGGGATTGATGGTTGGAACGTCATTGATGTTTTGGGTTGTAAGCCAAATTACGGATGCGCTGTCCAGGGAATATTTTGTTTTTACCTCTTTTGGGTCCCTTTTAGTTATGCATAGGCCTCGATACCCCTGTTTTATCATATCCCTGAATAATTCGAAGCTCACATCCGCTTCTACCTCGCTGACTATGTAGCTGGCTTCCTTTGTATCCTTGGTCCTCTTCTTTTTTAAAGCGTTCATTTCCGAGCCTCTATCCGGTATAGCGATCCCTTCTGTGTCTTTAAATCAACTATTTGGAGTCAAAGCCATAAGGGTATATAATGCCATCTGCGAAATCCCTAGACTTTTTCGTATGGTTATGCCCATCTTCATTTCTCCGCTGATATCCCTGGGTTTTTGGTGTTTTTTGTAGTTATTAAGAGATTACCAGGAGTGAGCAGGTACATTTCCATTATATTTAGGTGCTAGACACCTCAAAGTGAGCGCTCAGACCCGAAATCGAGTGCTCCAAACGACCGCTCGATCCCGCTACCCCACGAGCGTCGGTAGTCCATGGTGAGGTTGCTACCTTCCGGTCCTCGCCCGGTCCCCATGATCAAGACAGGATATACGATCCTCCGATCGCACATCGTTGTCACCTCCAACCCCGAGGGACGAAATCTCATCGACAGCATTTGGCTCGATTACAAGCTGGTTACACCGCCTTTGAGTGTCGCCCCCACTAACGACGATTTTGGTGTATAAGGGTACGCCGAACACCCCGGCCGAGTCTAGCGGTCTTTGTATAGACGATGCTACTATTTAAAAGTTTTTTTGGGAAAATCACTTGGCGGAATGGGCCAGATGTTCCACTATTGTGTCTTAGGCTTTGGAGCAATTATCCCCCAATCCATGCGATCCCAGGCCCTTTCGTGGATATAGTATCCCACAAATTTGAGAATTAAATCGAGGATACTCAGAGTAACGGCCCAGTCCATTCGGCCGGTGAATACGAAAACGGCAACGAATGTGATGAGGGTGGCTGCTATTCGCCATGTGATGGATTTGGCCAGGGTTCTTGTGTGGGTTTCATGGGATTTATGGGGTTTCATGGGGATCGCCTCGAATCAATCAAATTTAAGGCAGCATCTAGGACTAGTACGTTTTTCTGCCTCAACAATGGAATGCCTTCTTACACATATATTTATCTGTGATTATGTATTTAGCGGGAATATTTATTGTGAGTCCAACATCAAGAGATATATCAAGTAAGAATTATAAGAAAAAATCTAATGTGAGTAATAGATATTTTTTAAATGGCCGAGATTTAATAGAGTTAAATAGTATGTATCCCTTGTTTAAATATAGTGAGGTAGAGATTATGATAAATATTGTATATTCCCTACCAGATATTTTACTTATATTGTTGTAAAGACTTAAGTAAATCTTTTCCTTTAACCCGTATGAAATTAACATTGTTGATAGTAAACCTATAATAAAGAAATCATTGGATTTCCCTCTCCCCTAACATCCCCCAGTTGGTTGGAATTATGGAGAAAACAATCTTTATCAGTAACAAGTTCTTTATGAAAAAAGGTAAGTTCGCACTACTAGACAAATTTGTATTTGCTTTGGTTGGATTTGTTTATGTCTTTTTATCTGCCCGACTTATCTCCATTGAGGAATTTGGCAGTCTTATGATTTCTCTTTCCATTTTTTGGTTTATTACAGTCTTTAGTGACGCTGGCATAGGAAATGCTCTAATAAAATATGCTGCAGAAGAAGATGGAGACGGGCTAAAAAAGGTCATTACAAACTCCCTATTCATTAAGATGTGTTTGTCACTTATTTTATCTATAGCCTGTGTCCTAATGGTATTGCCACTATCGTATGTGTTTGGCTCAACAGCTCTAAAAACTAACTTACTTTTTTTACCTG
>CP070739.1:2080394-2102900 GCA_020347705.1 Methanomassiliicoccales archaeon
CAGTTTTTGCAGAATTTGGCGGGCAAAGTAATCTCGCTCAAAAAGAAGTAAGGAGGAAAAGAAATGAAGAAGAAAATAAGAAGATTAGGTGCGCTAGTGGTATTGGGAATATTTACGGCGTCAATGCTGGCCCAACCAGTAGCAGCAATTAATTGGGACACTGAGGGTAATGGATATGTTGGAAATGATGGTGCTGATAGAATATACTTTGATAATACTAATGGTGAAATTGAAATGTTAGCTGCTGATGTTGGCATAGGGACAACATCGCCAGGAGCAAAACTAGACGTCAGAGGGTCTGCTGTATTCAACGCGGACAAGGGTTACCATGATTTTAGGATTGCTGGTAAAACTGATGACTACCTACTCTGGGCGGACGCCGCGGATGATAGAATTGGCATCGGGACACAATATCCAACCGCGAAATTGGATGTCAGAGGAACTGCCATATTTAACGATGGTAGTGGGGACTACGATTTCAGGATTGAGGGCGATACTGATGCAAACCTTTTCTTTTTAGATGCAGGGAATGACAGAATCGGAATCGGAGTGGACGATCCAGCAGAAAAGCTTGAAGTAGATGGCAATATATTATTAAACAACGGTGCGGATAGAAAAATCTACGTTGAAGGCTATCCGACAGCGTACGGTGCAACTGGCTATGATTTAACTATACATGCTGGCGCTGCTTCCCCTCATTTGGTTGATGGCTACGATGGGGGAGCTCTTCATCTGACCGGTGGTAGTGGGGAAGGGGGTGCTACACCACCTTGGCCATATGGAGGTCATGTCTACATTTACGGTGGTGGTGGTACCAATAGCCTCAACGGATATGTAATCCTAGCCCATGATGGTTCAACAACCCGAGGTAGAGTCGGTATAGGGACGACGAGCCCGAGCGAAATACTAGACGTTAACGGAAAACTGCATATGAGGGATAACATTAAACTCAATGGTAATTGGCTATCAAATGATGGTGATGATGAAGGAATATATGTAACAACTGGTGGCCAAATCGGTATTAAGGAATCGAGTCCAACTGCGGATCTAGATATTGATGGCAATAAAATACGCATACAAATCAAAACAGGAGGAATGACAAGTTCAAGTGACGGTTATACAGGTGAAATTGTTTGGGATGAGGACTACATTTGGGTCTGTACCGAAGGAAATGGCCCTGGTGCTCCTGCAGATACTTGGAAAAAAGCAGAATTATTGTGATAATACAGCAAAATGGAAGAGAGTATAATTAGGTTTCTGCTTAATCCTAATAAGGGAATAGGATTAAAGATATGTGGCCTCTTCATCGGTAGTAAAACAAATCCATAGAGCAAATCCTAGGGCTCCCTTCCTTCAGTAAACCGTAAACTCAATCCCTTTTCATTATTTTTTTTAATTATAAACTTAAGTATGTATTGAGAAGCGAAGATATTCAAGATATATTATATCTAACTAGATAAGCTAAACCTTCCGGCCACATTTTTTACAATAGGGAGTTCTTACAGGTTCTCCGCAATATCCACAAAAGCTTGGAGAGAGTTTATCGGGAAATTCCTCCTCGTTTTCGATAATCTTACGTTTTTTGGAGGAAGCTTTATCTGTAATAACTGACTTGGCTTTCTTGGCCTTTTGAGGTTTGGCTTTCTTCTTGAGGGTTTCTTTAGGGGTACCTTTAGGTTTGGTTTTCTTGGCCTTTTTTGACTTGGCTTTTCTCTTAGAAGATTTTTTATGGGAACCTTTTGATAAGGCTTCCTTGTAACTCAGGTTCTTAAATAAAAGAAATATAATAATAACTGCAAGAATTACTACTACGAAAAGTAGAGAATATAAAAAATTAGAAGAGTCCTCAGATGGAGTTTCAGCTGACTCGGTTATATAGGTTCTTATTTCGTATTTAATGTTTATTTCGACAGTTTGGTTGTTATAATAATTTGTCATAACTAGTTTATATAAATCAGTTTTTGTCACTGAAACAAATTTTGTTGTGTATGTAACTTGCTTTTCTGTGCCATCGAAATAATATAAGAATTGGGCATCATTGACAAGTAGTAAATAATTATCCTCGCTGACAAACCAGATATCAATTGGTAGGTTCTCTTTCACCTGCAATGTATAAACGACCTCAAATTCTTCGCCATCTTGTAAATTCATATCGATATATTGGAGTGAATCAGGTGAAATAGTGATATTTACATCAAATTTTTCTACTTCAAATTCTCTATGATCGGCAGTAACTTCTTGAAGAAAAGGGGATGGCCCTAAAAGGGTATGACTAACTAGAAAAATAATTGAAAGGATTGAAATTAATAATAGACCTCCGCGGCATCTGATTTTTATCACCCTACCTCCGTATTGTCAATCAAATCCTTAAGTTTTTCGCTATGTATTATATGTTAGTGGTATTAAAATACAAAAATTTCACTTGGGTTTATTGACAATAGATTGATCCACGGTTAGTTATTTGGAAAACTCATTTCTATTTCTAAACATCCTTATCATTAGTGGATTGAGCTTTCAATTAAAATCCTATTACTCAGTAATCCAATACAAGAATTCTCCAACCCTCTATATTATTTCTTATTTGAGGGGGGATGTAATTATTTTCCAATTTAAAGGGATTTGAACCGAGGATGAAAGGAGATTATGAACAATGGCTAGCACCTTTCCATCCGGCGGTTCAAATCCCTCCCCCCGCACTTTAATTTTAAATTCTAGCATTCGTGCGAGGGTTTCGTTATCTAGTTATGATGGTACATCAATTAGGTCTTAAGCTTGAACATTACAAAATGGCTTTGTGTCCGAGTTATATTGGTAGATTATTGATATCTTAATCTCGAACACACCCTCCCCCCGCATTGCGATGATTAAGAACTCAGCACATAGGAGCATAACATCGCAAAAGGAGGCTCCCAAGGATTGCCTTTAAATCCGCATACCAATGTTTTTAAGGGTAAACGGACTGCAGGACAACAATAATAAATACATTGTTAGCAATAAGCTGATAATAGTGAATTTCCGAGGGCCAGAATATGTATAAACCTAACTTCAAAATAACCAATAAAATCCTCAATCACATCGCTGAAATATACGCTTCCCGTGAACTCATATTGAATGCCTCCCTTCTCCCTAAATGGGAAGTTAAATTGAGGAAAGAAGCAATTTTAAAGATGGCTCATCATTCTACAAGTATCGAGGGGAACAGACTCACCATAGATGAGGTTAACAAGTTGCTCCAAGGCAAAGACATCGCTGCATGGGAAAAGGACAAGAAAGAGGTATTGGGTTATGTGAAGGTTCTGGAATATATAGACGATCTTGGAGAAAAAGGTGTTGACAAGATTACAGAAAAGATAATTCTGAAAATTCATAAGCTGAACACTCTGGGGATTCTGAAAGATTCAAAAGCTGGACGCTATCGAAAGGTACAGGTCGCTATTGTAAACGGTTCGGGAAGGGTAACGTTTCAACCTCCAAAAACCTCGCAGGTACCCTCCTTGATGAAAGGCTTTGTTGCTTGGCTTAACAGTAAAAAAGCAAGAGAATTATCCCCTGTTCTGGCCAGCGGTATTGCCCACTATGAATTCGTTCGTATTCATCCCTTTGTGGATGGCAACGGGCGAACCGCAAGGGCACTGGCAACCTTAATTCTATACCTCAGGGGTTTTGACACAAAACGCTTTTTCGCACTGGATGATTATTATAACGAGGATCGTAGCAGATACTACACAGCCCTGCAAACCGTAGACTCAGAAACGATTGACATAACCAAATGGTTAGAGTATTATACTGAAGGAGTCGCTGTAAGCATGGGGAAGGTGAAGCTGGTGATTTTGGACCTAAGCCTGGACAGGCGTTTAAAGGATCAAAAAGGGCAGATATATCTGAATGAAAGGCAGATGAAGGTCCTCAAACATCTTCAGACTAATCCGAAGGTCACTATCAGTGAGATCCAGAAAATGTTCGATATCAGCAGAGATACTGCAAATCGCGATCTCAAGCTGCTTTTGGAAAATGAGCTGGTGAGAAGAAGGGGAAAAGGTAAGGCAACATATTATGAACTGGCTTAAGGAATCGTCAGATAACCGTCAGATTTTCGTCAGATAAGGTATTAGTGACCCACTATATCGCCAGATGGGTTGATGCAAATAGAGGGATAATTTACTGCGACCATACTGTGACATTTACTGTGACAAGGACGCCAATATAATTAATGAATCGTCAAGTAATTGTCGGGCAATCGTCAGTTGACCATTTGCTGTGAAGTGAAGCGAACACATAGTTTGGGCAGGTGAGGAAAAATATTCAATGAAGTAAGTGGTTTACGGTTACAACAAGGAGGAAATGTAATGAAAAAGAAACTCAATCAAGTATATCAATTCAAAATCACATTGCGTGGCATTAGACCGCCTATTTGGCGGCGTATTCACGTCCCAGAAACCTATACATTTTGGGATTTGCATGTTGCCATTCAAGATGCTATGGGTTGGTCAGACTATCATCTTCATGAATTTGGAATAGAATCCCCGAAAAACAGAATAAAAATGAGAATAGGGATCCCTGATGGTGATTTTGATGATGAGGTCCTTCCAGGATGGAAAAAACAAATAGCTGACTATTTTACGCAAGAGAATAGAACCGCAGATTATATCTACGATTTTGGTGATGGCTGGGAGCATGTAATCGAATTAGAAAAAATCTTCCCACGAAAGAAAAACACCAATTATCCTGTATGTATCAAAGGGAAAAGGGTGTGTCCACCTGAAGATTGTGGAGGTGTCTGGGGATATGCCGAACTTTTAGAGGCCATAAGAGATCCCAAACACGAGGAACATGAAAGCATGTTAGAGTGGGTAGGAGAGGAATTTGATCCAGAACACTTTGATGTGAAAGAAGTTCGTTTTGATGATCCAGATAAACGAAGAAAAATTGCGTTTGGTTAGGAAAGACACAAACCGCCCAATAGATGATATTATGAGCAGCCTTAAAGAATATAAAAAGTACAGAAAGGTCGGCCTAAAATTAAATCACAAGATAATGGATGCCCACCTTGAACGTGATGTATTAATGAAATCGGCAAGGTTGCTCGGCATTGCACGGGGAGATGTCCTTTTATTTGACACTGAGGACGAGACCAGCGTCTTGATGGATTTCGCTCTCAACGATATAAAAGTGAAGAACAAAAACATAGTCGAGATATATCGGGAAAAAATTGGCTGGAAAAACATGGTTGAGAAGGAAATACTGGATGCCAGGAGGTCTTCATACACTTCTCTGTTCAGTCCAATATTGGAGCGATTTTAAAAAAAAAGACCGAAAACTTTATACCGTAATACGGTAATATTACCGTTAGACGGTATATATGTATATAAAAATACCAATTCAAGATGAGGCCACAGAAAAGCTGTTTAGATATGGTTATGCTAGAGACGTTCTGCTCTTTCTCGCTAAGAATCCTAATAAAGCGTTCACGGTCTCTGAGCTTATCGATATATTGGAAATAAGGAGCCGTGATGCCTTAACAAAACTCTTGGATTCAATGAAGGAAGCGAATCTGATACAGTCAAACAGGGTAGGAAGAAAACGCTTTGTCGAGATTAATACATCGCTCATCGAAAAACCTGAAGATCCGTTATTTCAAATTCCTCAAGAAGAATATCGTGGTGTGGTGAAAAAGATCATAGATCAAATTAACAAGATAAAACAGGTAAAGAATGTCATTTTATTCGGCGCAATAGCAAGGGGGACAGCCGATAGAATGAGCGATATAGACATTCTTGTGGTGGGTGAAGATGTCACAAGATTGCAGGAAAAAACCTCCAAAATCGCCTATGATTGTAGAACAGGTAAGATTCTTAAGCAGCGATTTGAGGTTAATATTAGGGTAATAACACCTGCTGAGCTAGAGGAACCAAGAGGATTTATCAGGGATGCCTTAAGCGAAGGGATAATGTTGTATGGTGATAGAAATGGTTGGAGAAGGAAAAATATTAAAAATAACAACTAAAGCTAAAAGAGCATTTCAAAATATTATGTCACAAGATCCAAATATAATTAAGGAAAATGATGAATTCGAATTCCAAGTATATAAACATGATTGGAAGATCAGCTGGGAAAAGGGAAATAGAGCGGTGGATTTAGCTGAAGGTATTAAGGATGAAGGTTATTACACCGTTTCTATCGAACTGTGTTTCTATTGCATTGAGAGATGCTTTGAATCTTGGATCATGAAAAAGAAGAGAACAAAAGGTTTTCGAGCAAAACATGGGGATGTATTTGATTTGGCAGCATCGCATAACCTCATAACTGAAAAATGTGCAATCGGATTAAGAACTCTTTGGGACAACTATAGAGCCTCACAATATTACCGACCATATGTCCCAACAAAGAAATCAGCAGAGCGAATGATTGAGTTAGCAAGAACAGTTAGTGAATTCATAGATGAACGGTTATAATAATTTTATAATTTGTGGAGGGAAATCTAAAAAAACCGAGCAAACCCCGCCTAAGACGCCGCCCTATCCCCGCTTCTCAAAAACTTATCCATTGCCTGTGCAGCCTTCCTCGCCCCTGCAACCGCCTCTATCACAGTCTGGGGCCCGGTAACACCATCACCTGCCGCAAACACGCCCTTCATGGCGGTTGCCCCGGTCTTTTCGTCCGCTTCAACAGAATTCCATTTGGTGATGTTCACCGTACCCTCTGGCACCCAGGACAGATCAGGAGATTGACTTATGGCCGGTATGACAGTATCGACCCTGATCGTGTAATTGGAGCCCTCTATGGGAACTGGCCTTCTTCTTCCGCTGGCATCCGGCTCTCCGAGCTTCATCTTGAGAAGCTCCATTCCCACCACTTTCCCCTTCTGGCCTATGATCTTGGTGGGATTCCTTAAGAAATGATACTCCACGCCCTCCTCCCTGCTCTCCTCCACCTCCATTGGATCTGCAGGCATCTGCTCCTCGGCTCTCCTGTAGATGATCATGGCCTTTTCCGCGCCCAATCGCAGCGAGGTGCGCACAGCATCCATTGCCACATTTCCGCCACCTATTACGGCCACCTTTTTACCGATGGTCACCTCCTTACCCAGATTGACATCCCGCAGGAAATCGGTGGCAGGTATCACCCCTTCAAGATCCTCCCCGGGAACCCTCATTTCTCGAGGCACGTGAGCTCCGACACCCACGAATATGGCGTCGAAGCCCTGTTTGAAAAGTTCTTCGAAGTTGTTCTCCTTCCCAATGGGGGCTTCGCTTTTCAACTCCACGCCCAGGGCTGTTATATTCCCTATTTCCTGGCTCAGCACATCCTCAGGAAGCCTGTATTCCGGAATGCCCACAGCAAGCATTCCCCCTGCAACAGGCAGCGATTCGAACATAGTCACTTCATGGCCCATCTTCGCAAGCTCCCATGCCACGGTCAGGCCTGCAGGACCAGAGCCTATCACGGCCACTTTCTTACCGGTCTTCCTCTCAGGTTTGAGCCTTGGGAACTTGCCTTTATCTGCTGCAAATCTCTTCAGGGTTGGGATGGCTATGGGGTCCCCGTTCTTCCCCCTTACACATACGCTCTTGCAGAATGCTGGGCACACCCTGCCGCATGTCAAGGGTAGGGGATTGGTGTCGAGTATGATGTCAAGGGATTTGGAGGGGTCGCCATCCACTATGGCCTTCACATAGCCGGGAACGTCCTGAGACGCGGGACAGGCATCCATACAAGGATGATCCTCGCACTGCAGGCATCTTTTTGCCTCTTTATATGCCAGCTCAGGAGTATAGCCCTTATTCACTTCCTCGAAGTTGGTTACTCTTATTAATGGATCCAAATGGATTGCAGGCACCGCCGCTTTTTCGTTGAGCACGGGACAAACATCCACACACTGATAACATCTGATGCACTCGCCAGGGGGAACCTTGTAGAATTTGAGGTTCCTTGTGATCTTCTCCTGTAGCGCTTTGGGAAGCTCGTCGAAGTTCTCCCTTGAAAGATTCGTTACTCCCGCCTTTTCAAGCTCCTTTTTAACCTCTTTGTCGTTCAAAAGCTCGAATCGCGTTTCATTGACGATATCGATACCCATGGGACAGATATCATCGCACTTGTGGCACTCAACGCACCTGTCCGATGGGAGCTGCACCCTCATAAAACTGATCCTATCGAACGTTGCGATGAAGGCACCCAAGGGACATAGGTACTTGCAGAATCCTCTTGGTTCGTAGTAGACCGCCATGAGGGCGATGGCAATAAAGAAAATCATAGGAAAGGCTATCAGCCATGGAGGGTTATAGAAAAAAGGCCCTGTGGACCTGTATAATCCTCCAATGGGACAGACATCGCACCAGGCATATCTGCCCAAAACCATGGCAGCAAGAAAGAATCCCAAAAGCACACCGTATTTGATGTTCGTGTCCTTAAGGACCTCGGGCAACTCCCTCTTTTTTCTGCGAAGTTTTCCAAAGAAGGTGAGGAGAGATCCATAAGGGCATATCCATGAACAAAAGGCCCGGCCGAATATCACGGTGAAAATGATCAAACCGCCAACCGCAATGGTGATCATCAAGGAGATCCTCAAAGTGATGTCCGGGACCGTACCTCCCCCGATGATGACAGCTATACTCTGAATCCAGAAGAAGGGATCGATAAAGCACACGGTGGCCAAGGTAAAGAAAGCGAATCCACCCAGAGGCAGGCCTATGAGAACAATAAAGAATATCGCCCATCTTGTTATCGTCCTTTTGTTCTGTCTGCTGAGCATCTTCTAACCTCGAAATCCATGATATTCGTCATCCTAATACATGCATGATAAAACCAACCACCGCACCGCCCACGATACCGCCCACGATTGACTCAACATCCATTATTCCTGATGCAACCCACATGGCCAACCAGAGCATGATGGCACAAATGATTCCGCTTATGAGCATGACACCGATTACCTTTCCCTTCATTTTTCTCACCTCACAACAACCACATCAAAAAACCAACAACTGCACCGCCAGTAATGCCTCCCAATTCCCAGGGCTTTCGATCAAGGGCCCAATTCACCATCATGCCGCAGATGATGCCTGCGACGATCATGACGACCAACAGCACATATCTTTCCATTCCCATGTCATACCTCCCTCATCATATCATCGTAGCCCCAGTTACGAATGCGATCACCAAAGCCGTTACACCGGTTGCCAACAATATTCCACACTGCTGAGATTTTCCGGAAGAACCGATCTCAACCCCCATATTGCCCTCACCGATGCCCCCGATTCCGCCCAAAGGCGAGGGACCGCAAGAAGCGGCCGCGTTCACTATAAACGCACCGAGCAGAACAGGTAAAACGATGGCATTATCCGTAATTTCGACCAGTGCCTCACCATATATCCAAACACCTGGAATCAACGCCGCTGCCAAGATTCTACCGCAGGGCATGGGCATGATAGTAGGTATATTGACCAGGATGATGGCGACACCAAGGTAACCAAGAATGGGGAACCCAGCTATCTTCAACTCAGCAAGACCCCTAAGAAGAATCAGAAGTACATCGAATCCTCCGGCCAGGCCCATTGCCCCTGCGATGAGAAAACCAGCGCTCATTGCCATGATGGGATGAAGAATGACACCTGCCATCAAATCCTGAATCGAGGCCCTGCCCACGAGCATTATGATCAGTGCCAGAACAACCAATATGGTTTGAATGGGGATCTTGGGCTGTAGAATCAAGGTGAGGGCAAGCACTATCATGAAAAGGCCCAGTGTGATGTACCCGTTCTTGAGGCGGGTTTCCATTCTTGACATGCGCTTGAAGATGGATTCTTTCTTTTCTTCGGTTTTCTTCGGTTCTTCGGACGGTTTTGGCTTCTCTTCAGGCCGCTTTTCAGCTTTTACCTCTTTTGTCTCCTCGGGTTCTTCTTTTACCTTGACTTTCATCTCCTTTTGCCCGCCATCGTTGGCCACCTCAATGGTTTCCTCCTCTTCCTTTTCCTTTTCGAACTCCTCCTTTTTCATGTCAGCCGGGAAAAGGGGAGTAACGAATTTCATAACCAGTGCGCAAACCCCTGTGCAGATGATTATACCTGTCTGCTGTGGATCCGAAAGAGATGTTAGTGGAAGTTTTGCTAGCCCCTCTCCTAAAAGACCGATTCCTCCCAAAACCGACGGGCCGCACGAGGCTGCAGCATTGACTATGAACGCAAATACAATGACTCCCACCATTCTTGGATCACCAAGGCGTCTTGCGACCTTGTATCCAAGACCCAGTGCAGCAGGCATGAGGGCCGCGGCAAGTATTCTGCCGCAGGGCATTGCTATTATCGTGGGCATGTTCATTAGAAGAACCACCGTGCCTGGAATGCCAAAGATAGCAACTCCCCTGATTTTCAGTTGCTCCAGACGAGTCAATGCGTCAGCGGCAGCGTCGAATGCCCCTGCGACCTCCAATGCCCCAGCGGCCAAAAATCCGGCGGCCAAGGCCGTGATGGGATGTATGATTATCATGCCTATTAGGTCCACAAAGCCGATTTGCAGAACAGATGAATCGAATAAACTCGCAATAAAGACCATTGCGGTGATGATAAAGGTCATCAGGACCAGGGCCGACTGAATAGGCAGCCTGTCCTGCGGGATAAATCCCAACAGCGATGCCACTATAACAGTGAAGAACAATATCAGGGCCGCAAGCCCTATGATGAACGCTAGCTCCATTCCAAATATCACCATATCTTCACCATTCACACTGTTTAATTATTTCTTCCTCTGATATTGGCACATGCCTGGGCGATATGCCTGCTTCCGACCTTGGTCACTCCGATTCTGGAGCCGATCCCAATTCCTTCTATACACATGGTACAAGCACTGATCTCCGCTGAGATGATTTTGCCATCATCGGTTTTGACCTTGATGGGTAGACTGGTCTTTCCCTCATTCTTTCCTCTGCAGGATTTGCAGTCCGGATCAAATATCGATTCGAACTCGATTATCTCCCCCTTTATTTGCGGAAAGAACATCATTTTCAATTGGATTATGAAGAATATACCGAGAAGACCCAGAAGGGCCATTATCACGAGGCCATCGGCAATCAAAGCTTGGCCACCTCCCTTCCTATGTCCTTGAAGAACATGGCGATAAGGCTCTGGGGCGTAATGGCCCTGGCACCCGAGTCAGGCATGGCTCTGAGTCCCTCATCGATCTGTAACTCGCAGAAGGGGCATGCAGCAAGCACTATGTCGGCTTCGGTTTCGATTACGCAGTCTATCTTGCGCTCTCTGATCGTGAATGATAACTCCTTTTGGGATGCTCTGACACCTCCGCCCGCACCGCAGCATCTATCGGGATCTTCCATTTCTACATATTCGAGATTCGGAAAGGCCTTGACTATGGTCTCATGTATCTTTTGCGCGTCGATGAGCATACCGCGATGCATATGGCAAGGGTAGTGTGCAGTGACCTTCAAATTCGGTATGGGACGCATATGATCCTTTTGATAGAGCTCACCGTTTTTTGCCAGATCGTATAGAACCTCTATGAGATGGTAAACATGAATACCCAACTTTTCAGCTTCTTCGGATTTTAACTGGGAGCCACAGCCCGGGCAACCGGATACAATTTGGTTTACTCCCGCTTTTTTCACGAGCTCCAGATTATACATTCGGCATTCTAGTGCCACATCCTCAGCGCCGGACCTCATGACAGGTGCACCGCAGCATTTCGCGTCGTCAAGTGCAACATAATCGAAATTGAACTTGTCGAGAACGTATCTTGTGGTATATCTGCTGCCCACCATTCTTCTGGGCATGGTACATCCTTCATAAAGGACGAATTTACCCCAATCTTTGGCGGTTCTGCTGTTGATTACCGGCTTTGTAACCCTCTCCGTCACTGGTTCTCCTCTCCTATCTTGAAGTCCTCGTATTTTGTGATCTTGGCAAAGCCGTTTAAAAACTTGATTATCTTATCTTTCTGGGTTCTGATGTCGGGAAGTGTAGTGGGTTGTTTATCGAACACGTTTCCGTAGGTTGAAGCCATTTTTATTATGTGCTTATGGGCATCCATCTGTCCCATCCCCTTTTTTGCAAGAGCGTGTCGAAATTTGTCCATATCATGTTTTACATTCAAACCCCGCGGGCAGGCCTCAACACAGCTCATACAGGATGTACAGGAAAACAATCCGCCTTCCTCGGCTCTCGCCTTGGTGCCGGATCTGGATGTCACTTCAATACCAAGGGGGCCCATATACTTACCGGGCTGTGCGGCCCTCACAGGACATACTGCAACACACTGCTGACACTGCATACACAGTATAGTGGTTTCATGCCCTCTGATGCTGGCGTACAGCATGATCAAAAACGGCACCGAGGCTAGAATCATGGCAACAGCGGCGAACAGATTCCATTCGTCCCATATTCCTAACATACGTTCACCTATTTTGACCTATTATGTCCCTCTCGTTCCTCAATGTCGGGCCGTTCCATAATTGTGATTTCTCTGTGCCTGGTGTTCCCCCCAGGGGCTCATAGGCGACACCCAAGGCGTCGGTGGGGCAATTTGCCAGGCACACACCGCATATCTCATAGCTCGGACATTTTTCCCTTGTGGCTTTAGTCAATGTCGGGTAAAATATTTCCTTGGATTTGATGGCCTTAAAGGGGCACACATTAATACAAGCACCGCACCTTGCGCAAAGGCCTACAAAACTATCGCTGTCTATCTTTTCGTATTCCTGCTTTTCGAGATTTCCGGCTCCAGGGATGTATCTCTTTTCAGCTTTGACCCTGTTCACCCCGGTGTTCTGCAGTCCCAGGGATACGAGCAACGAAGCTCCCGCAACACCCAGAGCTTTCATGAACGATCGTCTACTCATAGCCATTTATTTCACACCTTAAGGGTTCACCCATTGTATGGTATCATAGCCGCACATCTTGAAGCACTTCTGACAGCCGATACAGCCGGTTATTTCCCTTGGATCGCCCCAATCCCTGTCCAAATCCGAATAACCGTCAGCATCCTTTTTCTGCGGAAAGCCGGGCATGGTTCTGTTCTCAGGTGTCTTTCGCAGCCGTATGGCGTCCACAGGGCACACATCCACACAAGGGGCACTGCAGAAATGGACCTCCTGTTGGTTGTCATCCGTTATATCCTCGTACTCCCCGGTATCCTGGGTTGGAAGGTGGTATGCGCAGGCTCTTCTGTTTACTAAGGGGAAGCCTCCGGATTTTGCATCCGTTACCGCATTGTCAGGATCCCCGGTCTCGGCATCTTCCTTTGAGGCCCAGATGAACTTACGTCTTTTCGCGATCTCGGTATCAGCTGACGCGTCTATCAGGTCGGATTCTGTGGGAGAGAATATCTCACCGATTCCCATACCTAAGACTCCCGCAACACCGAGAATACCCAAATGCTTCAGGAACCTTCTTCTATCCATGGGTGTAGGTATCTTCTCCATCTGTCTTCCCTTCTATCATCGAATTTCATCTATACTTTTCATCAGCCTTAACGTCTCGAATGAACTTGGTGACGGGAAGGGCCACAGGGCATGCTGCCTCACATCTTGCACATAGAGGATCGTAAAAGGCTGAGTCCTTTGCCCTCATCTCATAGATATCTGTCATCTCAGCATCCTTCCCTTCCGCCCTCAGCTTTTCCAATTCCTCCTTGGCCTGTTCGATGCGCATGGGGTCCTTCTTCTCCACCTTTGTTATCTCGTTTGTAGCGGGGTCTCTTTCCAAGACCACCCCTATAATGACCTTCATATACGGATCCCGCTCAAGCAGTTTGTCGAGAGTCATCTCCCTATCAGGCTCCCTTGTGCCCACCAGCCTGTTGTATCTGGCGATATTGTATTGGGCAAGCATTCGCCTATCCGGATTATTCACTCTCGCCGCTACAAGATATCCAGAAGGATCGAGCTTCCAGGGGCACGGTGAAGCGCATGCCCTACATTCATAACAGGTTAGAGAATCCGGATGGCCAGAGGATATTGAGGTTACGGCCAGAGAGCCAAGATGCCCGCCCAGAGCGATAAAAGCCCCGACGTTCAAAAGTTTCCATGTGCTTCCCATGAAATCTCTTCGTGTGATCTCAGGATGCCGTTTCTCCTTCAACCGCTCACCTTATACGCCCTGTAATTATCGATAATTGAGATTAATTGAAATGAGATTAGATTTCGCACCCACATACTTAGGAAACTATATTATGTTTATGGCTAACTACTCGGCCAGAGTGAAGAGCGAGTCATCAGAATCGACATCGAAAAGGCCGAGTCTTGCACCGGCATCCAGCCACCCGTGGGCGTAGTTCACACAGGCAAAGGCATCCACGTATTCACCCTTCTCAAAAAAGTGCTTTGCATCCGAAAAATACGAGGAGGCCATGTTCAAAAAATCCTCTGCGATTTTCCTGGCATGGGATCGCTCGGGGGACGATATTTTTATCTTTTCTAAGGCCCTTTTTGTCTTATCAAGATAATCTGTGATTCTCTTCTTTGTAATAACATCGTTTTGCATCATATCCCTTTATTTGGAAACGAAAATGAATCGATATATATAATACTAACCGTTACCATATTGATTTGGTACTTTAAAGGCCGGAGAGCATGAAAAAGAAGGTGGAAAAATCAAGAGATGAGTGGAAAGAGAGCCTTTCACCCGAAGAGTTTCATATTTTAAGGGAAAAGGGGACAGAGCCTGCTTTTACTGGAAAATACATGGATAACAAGAAAAAGGGCCTCTACCTATGTGCTGGCTGTCAAAACAAGTTGTTCTCCTCCGATACCAAGTTCGATTCAGGATCAGGCTGGCCAAGTTTCTGGGAATCGATCTCAGATGAAAATATCGAAATGAAAGAGGATAATAGTCTCGGAATGCAAAGAATTGAGGTTTTATGCGCAAGATGTGGAGGGCATCTGGGTCATGTCTTTGACGACGGTCCTAATCCAACTGGAAAAAGATTTTGTATAAACTCTGCTGCAATGCTTTTTAAAGGGGAGAAAAAAGAATCTGAGAAAGAGAAATGAAAATCATTATTCGGACCATAACAATATTTATAGGATATTCATTTTTATGGACCTAAACCTCATATCGGGATTCAAATTGTGGCAAAATCTGATTTAATCATCTGGTGGAGGTGGTAATTCCTCCTCAAGTTCTTGGAATGATTCTTCATCCTCGAAGGCCATATCCTGCAAGGATACAGGTACGTCCTCTTCCAGATTTTCTTGAGGTTTCCCCCGAAAAAGAGGTTCCTCTTCCTTATATTTGCCCCTTCTTTTCAGATAGATCAAAATAAGAATTATGGTTATGACTATAATAATCAGTAATATGATCCATGTATTCACGAATGGGTTTTCTGTTTCCTGCTTTCCATCAACATCCTGCGGTTCCGGTATGGTAGTTCCCTGTACCTTTTGGGAGTATTCTGATTCAAGGCCATTTGAATCCACAGCAGTAATTGTATAATCGTACGTCTTTTCATCATCCAAATCCGCGTCCGTAAATGATGTGTTTGTGGCTTCTACCGTTCCTATTTTCACGTAATTTTTGCCATCAATAACCCGGTATATATTGTAACCAGCAATATCTTCTTTTGAAATTGCGTCCCAGCTTATAGTCAATTTTCCCCTTTCATTTGGCGTCGTAACAATAACATTTGTAGGAGGTGAAGGGGGAATTATTTCAATTACATCCCTTATCACATCAGGGCCTTGTTTTTCCTCCGTTAAAATGAGATGGTACCCATCACCATCTAGAGCACTGAAATAATAGGAATAATTTGTGCCCTCCTCGAGAATAATGGAGAAAGTGTATATTGCTCCTGTTGCATAAGAACCGCTTTCAAAGCTCATTACAAAGGGATCTCCTGATATCTGATTTCCATCATTTTTAATATGCAGATTTGGACTCCCGGAGTGCGGGGTTATATTGCCTAAATCGATGTACTTTACCTTGAAAATGAAGGTTGTGGATGAGTTTCCGGTCTCTGGGTTGACTCCATCGGAGATATAATTTGATGAACCTGTCCAATCCAATGTTGCAGGATAATCCATATGGAATATGATCTCTTCCCAGCTGCTCCATTCGTAGCGATCAAATACTCTAACAGCATACCAATAATCGGTGTTCTCAAGAAGAGGCAACCCACCGTACATTATGCTTTTAAATGCTCCGTCTTGGGGCCCTGACAACCACATATCATCCTCGCCTGGTGCAGATCCCACCCTGATTTCGTATTTCTGCTTAGAGTATCCGCCATCGCTATCCATGTAAAGCCCACCAAGTACAGGTGCAGCGGTAGAAATGTGAGAGATTTCTGTGGTTCCCTCTGCATATCCATTAACAGTTAGGTTGTATACCTCTGAAAGAGCATTCATATGGAACATTATCTCTTCCCATAAGCTCCAGTCCCTACCATCGAAAACCCTTATTCCGAACCAGTAGTTCTCACCGTCAACAAGTTCGGAACCTGAATATGTTACTTTATCATCAGTTCCATTAAAGGATCCTGGGTTCCACATGTCAGATGCACCCGAATTTGTACCCACCCTGATATCGTACCTAACCTGGGCATCTGAAGAATCGGAATCAAAGAAGGACCAGCCGAGATCAGGGGTATGATCAGTAATGTGGATGATATCAGGGTTTCCCTCGAAAAATCCTTGAACATTTAAATTTCTTGCTTCTGGAAGGGAGTTTGGAGGATCTTGTGTGGTAAACCTCCAGATTTCAGTCCAATTCCATTCCCAGTCATCTGTTGCATTCACAAACCAAAAGTATGTTGTAGAATAGGAAGTGGCAAAGGCTGTGGACAATGAAAGTGTGGTGAGGTTGCTTGCCAAATATGGAGCTGTCGGGGGATTTTCTGTGTCAATAAACCAATGATATGTAATAGTGTCTCCCTCTGCATCAGAACCACCTTCGATCCAGCTAAGGGTTTGTTGCATATTACTTGGAATCAATGCATCATTTGACGGATCATTGGGTGCAACAGGAGCGGGCGGCGGTGAATTCATGTGAAACTGTGTTTGGTTCCAAGTGTTCCATTCATACCCATCGAAAACTTTTATACCGAACCAATAATCGGTTCCATCCAATAATGCCAGTCCTCCATACATCACGCTCGATTGAGCTCCAGATATAGGCCCTGTTGCCCACATGTCAGATGAGCCTGGGAATGTTCCCACTCTGATTTCGTATTCAATCTGGGCATCACTTAAATCAAAATCCGAAAACGACCAGCCGAGAGCGGGGGTATGGTTTATGAGGTGCAAGATATCAGCTGTTCCTCCTGAAAATCCTGAAACCGTTAGATACTTAGCGGTAGGTTTTGAGTTCATATGAAACGGTGTTTCATTTATAATGCTCCATTCGATTCCATCGTACACCAAAACCCCGAACCAGTAATCTGTGCCATCAATTAGTGGAGCTCCTGCGTAAACCACCGTGTTTCCTCCACCTACCTGGGGTCCAGGTGCCCACATGTCGGATAATCCAGAGGCTGTCCCGACCCTCACTTCGTACCGCTGCTGGAAATCCCCCAAATCCAAATCTAGGAAGGACCAGCTCAGATCGGGTGTTTGATCAACGATATGCAGAATACCTGATGTTGCCTCAGCAAATCCGGACACAAGCAAGTCTATTGCATCAGGAGGTGTGTTCACAGATCCTGACGTTGTGAAGTTCCAAACCACAGTGGAATGGAATTCCCATCCGTCAGTGACATTAATTATCCAGTAGTAGTTAGTGCCTGGAGCAGTGGAAAATGAAGTGGATGAGGTCCCTGTTGTTGTCCCGTTGGCAATAAAAGGAAAAGCAGGAGGATCGTCGGTATCCACATACCACCAATAGGTGATGGAATCTCCTTCTGAATCTGTTCCACCTGCCGTCCAGCTCAAGGTTTGAGCAGGGCTGTCGGAGATATTTGCATCATCTGATGGATTGAGCGGAGGAATAGGGGCAGGTGGTAGGGCGTTCATATGAAATAGGGTTTCATTCCACAAGCTCCAGGTTGATCCATCAAAGACCTTGATTCCGAACCAATAATCCACGCCATCAACAAGGGGCAATCCTGTATAAGTTACAGTATTTCCTGCACCGTCCTGGGACCCCGGAGCCCACATGTCAGAGAAACCCGATTGTGTGCCCACTCTTACCTCGTACTGCACTTGATTATCTCCCACATCGGGGTCAAAGAAAGACCACATAAGTTCAGGTGTATGATCCAAAATATGCATGATCTCTGGGGTTCCCCCTGAGAATCCCAAGACCGATAGATCTATGGCTACAGGTGGATTGTTTATTATTGCCGAGGTGGTGAAGTTCCATAAAATTGAAGTGTTCCATTCCCAGCCGTCTGTGGCGTTTACATACCAGTGATATTCAGTTGCAGGTGATGTGGAAAATGATGTGGAAGAGGTTGCTGTTGCGGTTCCATTGGCAAGATAAGGCTGTAAAGGGGGATTATCGGTATCTATATACCACCAATATGTTATTGTGTCTCCTTCAGAATCGGCACCTCCAGCTGTCCAGCTCAAAGTCTGGGCAGGACTGCTTGGTATATTTGCATCATCAAAAGGGCTCAAAGGTGGAATGGGAGCAGGTGGTAGGGTATTCATGTGAAACGAGGTTTCGTTCCACTGGCTCCATTCATAGGAGTCATGAACCCTGATACCGTACCAATAATCTGTACCGTCAAGCAGAACCAACCCTACGTATATTTCTGATGTTGCGGTTCCTGATTGCGGTCCAAAAGTCCACATGTCGGAAAATCCGGATTGGGTCCCAACTCTTATCTCGTACTGCTCTTGAGAATCTCCTATCTCCATGTCCCAGAATGACCAGGCCAGCTCCGGGGTGTGGTCAATAATGTGCATGATTCCTGCTGTGCCTTTATCATGTCCCTGAACCGACAAACCTTGGGCCTCAACACTGTTCATATGAAACTGTGTATCATTCCAATTGCTCCAGGTATTCCCATCATTTACTCTTATTCCAAACCAGTAATCCACTTTATCCTCTAAAACAAGTCCTGCATACATCACGGAGTTGTCCCCTCCTACTTGAATACCGGGAGACCACATGTCCGAAAGACCCGCTGATGTACCCACCCTTATCTCGTATTGCTGCTGGGTGTCTCCTCCATCGAAATCTCGGAACATCCACTCAAGCTGCGGTGTATGATCAATGATGTGCATAATGCCTGTTGCTCCCTGGTAAAATCCTGAAACCGCAAGTTCAATCGCCTCAGGTGGATTGTTTACTATTGCCGAGGTGGTGAAGTTCCATACTATTGTCGTATTCCACTCCCATCCATCGGTTGCATTGATATACCAATGGTAATCAGTTGCAGGGGACGTTGAAAATGATGAAGATGAAAGTCCAGTGGTGTTTCCGTTTGCAAGATAAGGTAGAGCAGGGGGATCATCAATATCTATATACCACCAGTAGGTTATCGTATCTCCCTCGGTATCGGCACCTCCAACTGTCCAGCTTAGAGTTTGGGCAGGGCTGCTAGGGATGTTAGCATCATCAGGGGGACTAGTGGGTGGAATGGGAGCTTGCGGCAGTGAATTCATATGAAACAGTGTTTCATTCCAAAGACTCCATTCAAAACCGTCGTAAACCCTGATGCCGAACCAATAGTCTGTTCCGTCAAGCAAAGTAAGACCCGCATAAACTTCCGAAACCGTTGCCCCAGAAGAGGGTCCAAAGCTCCACATGTCAGAAAGACCTGATCCCGTCCCAACTCTGATTTCATATTGCTGTTGGGAATCTCCAGATCCAAAGTCAAAAAAGGTCCATCCCATATCTGGAGTGTGGTCGGTGATATGTCCAATGCCGAGGGAACCTGTTTCATATCCTTGGACAGTAAGTGTTTGAGCCTCTGAAGGCGTATTCATATGAAATTGGGTCTCATTCCAAAGACTCCATTCAAAGCCGTCATAGACTCTAACCGAAAACCAGTAATCAGTTCCATCGACAAGGGGAAGACCCGTATATGTTACAGAAAATACCGGGCCGATCTGAGGAGGTAAAGACCACATATCAGAGCCACCTGGAAATGAACCCACTCTCACCTCATACTGCTGTTGTGCATCACTACCATCGAAATCAAAGAAGGTCCAGCCCAACTCTGGATCGGACACTGTGATATGCATTATACCGGTTGCTCCCTCTGCAAATCCTTCAACAGTCAGATCCCTTGCCTCAGAGAGATTGTTTAAGTGGAATTGGGTTTCGTTCCATTGGCTCCACTCGTAATCATCATACACTCTGATACCAAACCAGTAATCTGTCCCGTCAATCAAAGGAAGGCCTGTATATAATTCGGAGCCTGCATCTCCAGATTGAGGACCAAATGCCCACATATCCGACTGTCCTGGAGCTGAACCCACTCGGATTTCGTACTGCGGTTGGGAGTCACTTTCAAGGTTAAAAAACGTCCAACCCAAAATTGGAGTGTGATCAGTGATGTGCAAAATGCCGTTTGTTCCATCTGCAAAACCCTGAACAGTTAAATCCCGTGCTTCCATACTATTCATATGAAATTGGGTTTCATTCCAAGGACCCCATTCAAAGCCATCATAAATCCTAATACCAAACCAGTAGTCGTTTCCATCCAATAATGGGATTCCTGCATATATTTCCGATGTTATAGAACCGCGCTGAGGTCCGGGGGCCCACATGTCAGAAAGACCAGATCCCGTACCAGCCCTTATTTCATACTGAGATTGTGTATCCCCTTCACCATCCCAGAATGCCCATGCCAAATCAGGTGTGTGATCTGTTACATGGAGAATACCTGGGCTTCCATCTGAGAAGCCCTGAACCGTCAAATCTTGAGCATCCAGGCTGTTCATGTGAAACTGAGTCTCGTTCCACAAACTCCAGTCTGTTCCGTCGTTTACTCTTACTCCGAACCAGTAATCAATGTTGTCCAAAAGAGTCAGACCTGCATATACAACCGAAGCGCCACCTCCACTTTGCGGTCCTAATGCCCACATATCTGATAGACCAGGCCCCGTCCCAACCCGCACATCGTACTGCTGCTGTGAATCACCTCCGTCAGGGTCTGCAAACGTCCATCCAAGATCAGGGGTGTGGTCTGTGACGTGTAAGATTCCTGTTGTCCCATCGGTAAATCCCTGAACAGTGGGATCCTGGGCCTCGGGAGGGTTGTTTACAGGTATCGCCTCAGGAATTGTATCTGACCATAAGTTCCATAGATCACCGGCATCCTTCTTATCATTATCATTTGCGGTCATTGCCGCAATCCAGGCATTAACAGTTCCCGTGCCAGCAGATGGTGCAGTCCAACTCACCGTCCAGCTTCTCGACAAATCATTGGAATGAGTTGCCTGGTCTTGCAGAGCGTTGATGTTAACATTAGTATCCGAAGTGCTTAGGGTCCCTGCTGATACTTCAAGATTGAACCCTCCTTGTGTCCCAGATGCGCCTCCACTGACAGTTATTGTAACTGGATATGTTGTCAATGGTGTGTATTCTGCAGGAAATCCAGTGACTGTGATTATGACACTTGAATTAGGATTTGTATCATGACATGTACATCCTGTTTGGGCTACATCATAAATACTACTGCTTTTTCCTTGAACATCCCAAACGGCCATGATAATAACGATTACAATACAAAATCCTAGTCCACATATTTTCTTTAAATTCCCGTTCGTTCTAAACATATTCTCACTAACCTCTATCGAATGTCCTATTTCGTTTGCAATCACTGCAACTTTCACATCTTTTATATCCAAAGTGCAACTATTCAATTACAGTATATAAAGGAGACTTTGTTACTATAGTAACAAAATCCTTTTTTCAATCTGATATCCAGATTTGATTAAAACTAGAAGTATTGATATTTATTTATTTCGTTTTCTCCTTTGCGTTATTCGCCAAGCTACGCTCGAAAATAACAGGCTGAAAAAAAGAGAAAAGATATTATACTTTGATTTATTCTTTGTTTATTCGAATTAAAAAAAAATAATTCTATCTCAATAGGCCAAACCCTTCTCGGAACTTCGTTCCACTATTGTGACGCTCTCCCCACCGTGCCTCGTTTCTCTGGGCCTGATTTCCACGAACAGCGGCATGGTTATCTTGCCGCCAGTGATGATCGCGGTTCCGATGGGCAGCCTCTGGATCTCATCGGTCATCCCGGAAGTCAGGCCTTCCACCGAGGCGGTTATGGCCTTCAGATCGTTGGGATTTGTGACCTTTAAAATAACCTGCGTATTGCACTGGGAAAGCACATTCTTGTCCACCTTGGCAGGTCTTTGGGTTACCACACACAGTCCCAGACCGAATTTTCTTCCCTCCGAGGCTATGGTCCTGAAGATCTTGGATGAAGCCACCTGACCCTGCTGCGGGCAGAAGTTGTGTGCCTCCTCAGCCACGAGCATCAAAGGAGGTATCTTATCCTGCTTTCTCAGTTCGAAAAGATAGGTGCATATCCGGTTCACCACCAAGGTCTGGATATCCGGGGGAGAGCCCTTCAGGTTGATTATGGTGGTCTTTC
>CP070739.1:2103000-2120982 GCA_020347705.1 Methanomassiliicoccales archaeon
CATGATACATTCCATTTAAAAAGAAGCTCAACCACGATTCCCATTCTCCTTTGTCTCGAACAGCCTGTAATCTTTCATAATATTCAGTTCGATTCTGTTTAAAGTAATAGGAAAGATACAACAGTGGTCTAGAGAGGTGTCGACTCCGTGTCAACAAAAGCGTAATTAACAATCTTCCAATTCTTCCATTACCATCTAAAAAGGGATGAATCGTTTCAAATTGAGAATGTACAAGCCCTGCTTTAATTAAGGGTGGCAAATCATCTTCCTTTTTTATAAACAGTTCAAGATCTTTTAAGGCCTTTTTCATATCGTTTACATTTGGAGGGATATACAATGCATCATGAATATTGCTGCTTGGCGGACCGATCCAGTTTTGCATAGTTCTTATTTTCCCGGGTTCCCTTGCCCCGCCTCTTATTCCTTCGAGAAGGTAATAGTGGACTTTTTTAATCAAAGATAAGGATATTTTTTTTCCTGCTTTTATTTGTTCTACACCATAATTTATAGCTTTTATGTAATTTACAACCTCCTTTGCTTCAGTTGCTTTATGAGGATCAAGAGCTTTTGCTTCAAATTCCAATACGTCCAATAAAGATGCCTGTGTTCCCTCTATTTGGGAGGATAAAACAGCCTCCTTTTTTATATACATCATTACAAAAAGATTGGGATTCGGAAGAACTTCCGCCACACCATCGAGTCGTCCGAGAGCTTGGTCAGCCCGGGATAATAAATTCAATATTTTTATATCCAAATCCAAAGGTGGACTAGGAGGAAGGGGTTTCGGAATAAAAGTCTTATACCCTTCCTTTTGGTTCTTATATTCCCCAGCACGATCTCTTGGAAATTTCATGTTAACGTCTCCGATAATAAAACCGTCATCTCAAGTCCTTATTAACGAATATTGGCTTTTTCGTTAATATAGATATGACCGTATTTAAGCTTTTTGCACATTTTCACATTATTTTAGAACACGATTTGGTCTTCCCAACTCCCCCTGGCTTTCTCCTGTGTCTCCCATTTTGTCTTTCAGATATAAATCGGAGTATTTGAGGTAAAACTTCCCACTCCATGAAAAGTATTATCCAAAATCTTCCTCAAGACCGAGAAAAACCATGAAATCCAAAAAGTATTCGAACAGAAAAAAAATGAGCGGGAAAGTCTCGGGCATCTACATTGTGTTTCATACGAAATACAACAGACCCTTGCTAAAAGGTCCTGTTCAGAAAAGGACCAAGGACATTGTCCATGATGTCTTGGAAGATATGGAGTGCGGAGTCGAACAAATCAGGGTCTACCCGAACAGGGTTCACATCCAATTTGTTTACCCGCCTAGACTGTCCATTGCAAAGATAATGAACAAAGTCAAGGGGATATCCTCTGGCCTTGTGAGAAGTGAATTCCCTCAGCTCGTCAAGCAATGCCCTAAAGCCCTCTGGGCTCCTAAGTATGGAATGATCTATTAAATTGAGAAAATCATTCGGTTCTTTCAAACTCTTCTCTGATATCATCCAATGTTAATTCACTAAATTTGCCCTTAAATTCCGACAATGCTTTTTTTCGCACCATTACAATTGTGTCTTCCTTTGCGTAAATAAAAAAATCATCATCGGGTTGGAGTTTCATTGAATTTCTTATGGGTTCAGGGATAGTAATTTTATAATCTGAAGAAATTATTACAAATTCCATATAATCACCTCCCTCTTACCCTCCATTACGGTTTATTTCCTTCTCGGCCTCTGACTTGATATATAGTTCTTGACAGCATCAGGCCCATAACCTACACTCCCGTGATAACAGCTTGGAGCCCATAATCCCTTGGGACACCATTTAACCAGATTCGGAAACTCCTTCCTCAGAATCCTGCTGCTCTTTCCTTTAATCCTGTTCGCGATATGGCTCATGGAGTACTTGGGAGGATATTCAATAAAGAGATGAACGTGATCCACGTTCACCGCGATCTCGATTATCTCGATTCCCATCTCATCGCAAATATCGGATATTACCTCCTCACACCTCCTACCAACATCCCCTACCAGCACCTTTCCCCTGTATTTTGGGGAAAACACAAGATGCTCTGTTGACATAGATATAGTATGCCTTTGTTTTCTTAGTTTACCTTTATACATTGAACCACAATATGAGAATATCCAAAAATCGGGATATAAGAGTAATCGTAGGGGGTCAGTGAAACTGGTATTCAAACCCGGTTGTTCTTGAATTCTAAGTCCATTATTTTTTTAATCTTCTCCGCCAATTCCAAGTTCTCAGGGGTTGTTTTACCCAATCCAAGATATACAAAAGGAGGGATCCTGAGGATACTGAAGAAAATGGTTTCATTCTCTAATGAGTACGATTGGCAGTATTGGGAAGTCAAAAATGCCTTCTTGGGTTCTGTTTCCTTATATTGTATGCCGTTCTTATCAAAGGCTTCTTTAACCTTTACAACTACGAAGTCAAATCCGAGCCCTTCAATTTTTTTGAGTTTCCAGCCATATCTCTGATAGGCCCCATAGGATAGATAAACCACGATTGGGATAATAAGTACGGACATGATCAATCCAACGATGTATGCCTGTTCTATGATTGTCATCCAAGATATAATAATAAGTCCGAATAATGCAACTGCTAAAGTAGAGAAATACAATTCGTTTTTGTACCATTTCCCTTGCTCATAGGCTATCTGCTGCTGCAAGGTTCTGGCGATAAAGCCGCTTTTATGTTCAAATTTATATCTGTAAAGGAACAAGAAACCCGTAACCAATCCAATGAAACCGATAAATAGCACCATTATCAGCAAGAAGATACCAGATCGGTTCACTGTGTCTATCATCGCCAACATGATCATGCAGGTAAAAAATATCAAAAAGGCCATCATGATGATTACCATTACGAACATAGAATTTGTTTGATCATAGGTATTTTGTTTCATTAGGTCCATCTCTTGATCATCCATCTCTTGATATATGGTATGATTTATTCATCTCATTTTCCAAACCTGAAGTACTTGGCTTGGTTGTATCCAGTTCTAAGTGTTTAAATATATCGCCTACAGCCAGCCACTTATTCGAAGGCTGTATTAGTTAATTACAAATATCACGAACATATTTCACATCCTGTAAAACCATGGGGGACTCAAGATAAAAATCGGAATCGATGTCGGAGGTACATTCACAGATTTTCTTCTCACAAAAGAGGATGGAACATCTGAAATTTACAAGGTTCTTTCCACTCCAGATGATCCCTCGATCGGTGTTCTAAACGGGCTCTCAGAAATGGCCAAGTCCAAAAGCGTACCACTTACCGAATTCATCAAAGAAGTAGAAACCATTGTACACGGAACCACGGTCACCACAAACGCGGTGCTCACCTACAGCGGGGCCAAAACAGGACTTCTAACAACCAAGGGTCTAAGAGACGCCCTGGAGATGCGAAGAGGCATCAGGGAAGAGCAGTACAACAACAGATACACCAATGTAAAGCCCCTGGTTCCAAGATACCTGCGCATGCCGATTGAGGAGCGCCTCGATTACAAAGGAGATGTTGTGGCTCCACTCAAAGAAAGTGATGTACAGGAAAGCCTAAAAATATTCAAAGGCGAGAACATCGAGGCAGTGGCCGTATGCTTCATGAACTCCTTCGCAAATAAGGAGCATGAAAGTAAGGCCAAAGAATTTGTGAAAAAGCAATTGCCGGATGCATATCTCACGGTATCAAGCGAGCTTTTACCTTCAATAAGATTCTATGACAGGATAAGCACCACTGTTCTGAACTCCTACGTGGGACCGATTCTTAGAAGTTACCTTTCCTCTCTAACAAAGAAGCTCAAGGACATCGGATTTTCCGGAGTTCTTCTCATCATGCAGTCCAACGGTGGTGTCATATCCCCTGAGATCGCAATAGACACGGCAGCAGCAACTCTTCTATCCGGCCCTGCGGGCGGACCTGTGGCAGGAATTGCCTACACATCCATTCAAGGATACAACGACTGCATCACAATAGACATGGGGGGAACGAGCTTCGACGCGGCCCTGATCAAGGACAAAAAACCGCTTATCACCACTGAGGGCGAGATCAACAGACTCAGACTGGCCCTGCCCATGCTGGGAATAGTAACCATCGGAGCAGGTGGAGGCAGCATAGGCTGGATCGACGAGGGCGGTTTACTTCGTATGGGTCCTCAAAGCGCAGGCGCAAAACCAGGGCCTGCATGCTACAATCAAGGCGGGGAAAAACCCACTGCAACTGACGCGGATCTGATACTTGGCTACCTGGACAAGGATTTTTTTGCGGGGGGAAAGATTCCCCTTAATTTTGAGAAAGCCGAAGAAGCGATAAAAAAACATGTTGCAGATAAACTGAATCTTGACTTAATCGAGGCCGCGGCAGGCATGTACCAGGTCATTAACGTAAACATGGCTTCAGGCGTCAGAGAAGTATCCGTAAAAAGAGGGTACGACCCCAGGGAATTCCCACTGGTCGTAGCAGGGGGTGCGGGGCCTGTGCACGCGTGCATGATCGCCTTGGAGCTGGAAATCCCCACCATGATAATACCAAGAGAGAGCTCGATTTTCTGTGCGGCAGGAATGCTGATGTCTGATTTGAAACACGACTTCGTCAGAACCTATGCCGTACCATTCGATAAAATAGATTCTTCCACCTTCACCTCTTTATTTAGCGAAATGGAAAAGGAGGGAACCAGGTTATTGAGTTCGGAGAACATACCAGAGGAAAAAATCGAGGCAGTCTATTCCCTGGACATGAGGTATGTGAAACAATACCACGAGGTCAATGTGGTTATCACAAAAGCGGAAAAAGATGAAGTTGACCTGGATTCTATAACAAAAAAATTCCATCCTGAGCATAATCGATTGTACGGGTATTCATTGGAGGGGGAGAAAACTCCCATTGAACTGATCAACATGAGGCTCACTCTCATAGGTAAAACAGAAAAACCGAAATTTATCGAAGAAGAAAACAAAGGTGAGGATGCATCCCAGGCCAAAAAGGGTAGAAGGAATGTGTATCTGCCTAGCAAAAAGGATTTTCAAGAAGTGGATGTATACGACGGATTCAAACTGAAATGCGGAAACAAGATCACTGGCCCCGCGATCATAGAGCAGGTGAACACCACCACCTTCGTCTCCCCAGAGTACAGCGTGATATGCGACAGGTACGGCAGCTACACGATGTATCTGAAAACCAGGGAAAATGAAATCCTGGGGAGGGTGCTCAAATGAGCGAAATCGATAAAATCCTGGCTTCGGTCTTTGCCCGCAGGTTCAAGTCAATAACAGAGGAGATGAGCATAGCCCTCACAAAGACCACACGCTCTCCGATTCTCTGCGAGGCCAAGGACTTCGTTACAGGATTATACGATGCTCAGGGCAAGATGCTGGAGCAGACCGAAAATTTGCCAATCCTATCCTTCTCCTTGGGCCCTGTGTGTGAGTACATCGTCAAGTACTTCGGAGACGAAATCTACGAAGGAGATGTAATCTTTCACAACGATGTCTTTTCTCTAGGTAACCAGAACAACGATGTTGCGGTCTACAAACCAATCTTCTATAAAAACCAACTCATCGCATGGTCAGCATGCAAAGGACACCAGGCTGATATCGGAGGAGCGGTGGCAGGAGGGTACAACCCAAACGCAACCGAGGTCTGGCAGGAGGCCTTGAGAATACCACCGGTTAAGGTCTATGAGAAAGGCAAATTGAGAAAGGATGTCTGGGATCTCATCTTCGCGAACATCAGGTTCGACATCGTGGCAGAGGACATGAAGGCCCAGATCGGATCCTGTGTAGTTGGAGAAAGAGGCATTCTAAAGCTGGTTGAGAAATACGGCATTCAAACCTTCGAGTCCCACAAGAACTATCTCTTCGATTCAACCGAGAAGATGATGAAGGCCGAAATAAGAACCATCCCCAATGGAGTTTACAAAGGCGAATCCACCGTTTACTACGACGGTAAAACACCTGGCTCGAAGTACAAAATCAGGGTGAAGATAACTGTTGAGGACGAGAAGATCACCTTCGACTACTCGGAAACCGACCAGCAGACCGACGGCTTCGTGAACGGCACCTACACCTCCTCTGCATCGGCAACGACCCTGACCTTCCTTCAGATGGTCAATCCCGATATACCGCACAACGACGGTATGGTAAGGCCTCTTGACATCATCATTCCAGAAGGAACCATCCTGAACGCGAAATATCCTGCGGCCACAACCTTCGGAAACCACCTCTGCCCGCCCAACGCCGATGCCATAATCAGAGCCCTCTCGGAGGTTATACCTGATAGAATCACTGCAGGCTGGAACCAGCTTTTATGCTACCTGACCACAGGCCTTGATTCCAGAAAAAAAGACAGGTATGTTGACATCGGTTTTCTGGGTCTAAAAGGAGGCAGCGGAGGAACCGAGGGCGTGGACGGCTACGATCATATCGGTATGATAGACGCGTCAGGCGGTGTTTTAGACCAGGACTACGAGATGTTCGAGCAGCAGACACCTCATCTTCTACTCCTTCATGAGTACTGGAAGGACTCAGCAGGTGCTGGCCAATTCAGGGGTGGTTTGGGTGTTGAAACAAAATTCAAGATTGGGGGAGAGAACACCAACGTGGTCACTTTCGGAGATGGCGATGTGGAGCCTGCCTTCGGGCTTTTCGGAGGAAAGGAAGGCACATTGAACAAAATCGAAATTACCTATCCCGATAAAAAGGTCTACAAGACCACAACAAAAGATCTCGTGGAGAAAGTGCCGGCCGGGGCGATCCTGTTTCAGCAGGCTGGCGGTGGAGGAGGTTATGGGGACCCATATTTGAGGCCTGCGGAAAAGGTGGCCGAAGAAGTGAAAAACGGCATCATTTCTGTGGAGAGGGCAAAAAAGGACTACGGGGTCGTGTTGAATCCCGAAACCTTCGAGGTAGATGCGGGAAAGACAGAGAAAATACGGGGAAGAAAGGGTAGTTGAGTTTTTAGTATATATACTACCCTATATAAGCGGGCTAAATATTATCAAGTTATGAGTACATATCCCTATATGAGAATATGTCAAAAAATGTGGTGGTAAAATGGCATTGATTGAGATATCAAACCTTCATAAGAGTTATATGACAGGAAAGCTGGAAACAAAAGTGCTAATAGATCTGGCAATGAAAGCGGATCCTGGTGAGATGATCATGATCATGGGCCCCTCGGGATGCGGCAAAACTACACTTTTAAATCTGTTGGGTGGAATCGACAAACCCACCCAGGGAAAGATCACAGTGGCTGGTAACAAGCTCGACGAACTCAACTCTAAGCAGCTGAACAAGTTCAGAAGGACCGAGGTGGGATTCATATTCCAGTTCTACAACCTGATACCCACCCTCACAGCTTTGGAGAACGTGATACTTGGCATCGAGGCAGTCATCCAGGACAAGAAGGAAATGAGGGAAAGGGCCGAGAAGTACCTGGAGCTGGTGGGCCTTTCGGACAAGCTGGACAACATCCCTCAGGAGCTGTCGGCAGGTGAGCAGCAGAGGGTGGCCATTGCAAGAGCCCTGGCCAAGGAACCCAAACTAATATTAGCCGACGAGCCCACAGGAAACCTTGACGAGGACAGGGGCGAGAAGATCATGGCCCTGATGCAGAAGCTTCAGGAGGAGCTCAAAATGACTTTCTTGATAGTGTCCCACAACTCGAGCCTTAAGCAGTTCGCAGACAGGGTATTGATCTTGCGAAGGGGAAAGCTGACACCCACCTAACGGGGTGAGAAAAATGAAGACCATCACAAAGAGCGTAACCAGGAAATTGAGGCGCATGAAGGGGCGCACCTTCACGATAGTCCTGGTCATATCTTTGGCCATGGCCCTGTTTTTGGGCGGTCTTTACAGCGGTGACATGATGGACGCCAGCATCGAGACATATTTTGAAGATGGCCGCATGCCGGACCTTTTCATGGACATGACAACCCCTGTCAATGAATCGGATGTGGATTCCACCATTGGCGGTATGGAGGATGTCAAGGCCTATCAATCGCGCCTCAAGCTCATGGGCGTCTATGATCATAACGGTGAGATAATACCGGCCCTGTTCTATGGTGTCGAGAATCCTGAAAGGAAAGACATCAATATAATAGAGCTCGTTACGGGCAGTTTCCCCCAGTCCACAAATGAGGCCACGGCGGTAAGGGGTATGGAGACAAAAGGGGTCGAGGCTGACAAGTTACTGCATTTTCAGCTCATGGGCATGGATATGAACCTCACAATCTCAGGAATCATCACCGGACCTGAGTTCGTGTTCTCCACGGCCTTCGGCGACTATTCGATCCCGGCAGCAGGGACCCTGGTAATAATTGTGATGCCCCTTAACGAGCTGCAGGATATAACGGGCATGGGGTCAGTTGTCAACGAGGTCACCGTGCTCCTTTCCGAAGGTGGCGACGATGAACAGGTCATATCATCGCTTTCGGACGTTGGCGTCAGGTCGGTCACGTATCAGAACGATCATCCGTCCCGTGCCTTCATGAGGATCGGTGCCAACAAGATGAAGAACATGATGCCTGTCATGAGCATTATCTTCCTTTTAGTGGGCTTCATCTCCATTTTCATGACCATGATAAGGCTTGTGCAGAGCGATTCCAGGTACATCGGCGTGCTCATGTCCCTGGGTTACACCAAAAAGGAGATAACCCGAGCATATATGTTCCTCGGACTTGTAATAGGAGTAATGGGTGTTGTATTGGGCGTCATATTCGGCCTTTGGTTCGCGGCAGGGATACTCGATTTTCAGATCGCCTTCTTCGGAATCTCCTACGAGGTCGTATATCCCATGTCCATAATGCCCTTTGCATTATCAATCTTCACAATACTGGTTACCGTGCTGGTATCGACATATGTCCCTATATGGTTCATCACCAGGGCCACTGTTAGGGATGCCCTGGAGTACAAGCCCAGGATGGGTGTAAGAAGGACCAAAAGGTCCGTCACCAGAAGGTCGATAATAACCACCATGGGCCTGAGGAACACGGTCCGCAATCCCAGAAGGACGGTTATAACCATCATCGTGATCGCTTTGACAATCGGGGCGGCGGGCAGCTGGCTTATCATGGCCGACTCGGCCTACGGTTATGTAATGGGCCAGCTGGAATCCGAGAAATGGGATGTCAGGGCCGACTTCGTGTCCACCATGCCCACGGACTCCGTCAACGAGACCTTCCTTGGCCTAGATCCGGGAGATACTGAATGGATCGCCCCTTACGCGTACCTGAAGGCCGAGGCCAGTTTCGGGGGCGAAAGCAAGGGTACAGTGATAATGGCCTCAGACGATCTCACGCTCATCAAGGACTTTGACCTGCAGAAAGGAGAGCTCGATTTTGACGGTGGTGCCGTTATCTCCAACAAGCTCTCCCTGGACCTTGAAGCCGATATCGGGGATACCATCAGATTGACCTTTGGCTCCGATTCCGTGGACCTTTCTGTCAAGGGCACCATCAATGACATGATAATCTACTCGATATATACCTCCAGGGAGAGGATTGCACCCCTTTTCCCCACCAACATCTCGGCAGGGGCCTTCATCAAGTTCCAGAACAGCGACCTCGTGGATGAAAAGGTCAATGACATCAGAGCCATGAACACTGTAGGTTACGTTGTGGTCCAGAATGATATCGTAACGACATATGATGAGCTCCTGGTCATGGCTGAGGGTATGCTTTTCTTCTTCTTTTTCCTGCAGCTGCTAATTACCATAGCGGTGGCCGGTTCGGCCGTAATAATATCCACCATGGAGAGGGACGTGGAATATGCGACCCTCGATACTCTTGGGATCTCAAAGTGGAAGACCGCCAAGTCCATACTGATCGAGATGGGGTTTTTGGGGATTCTTTCAGCCATAGTCAGCATACCCTTTGCATATCTCTTTGCCGAGGTCCTTGCCAGGGTTATGGAGGATGTGATCTTCTACTTCCCTATTATTTTCATAGTCAGTTCGACTTTCATGATCCTCATCCTGGGGATGATGTTCGTAGAGCTCTCGTCCTTCGTCCCGATACGGTACGCGAGGAGCATTGACACAGAGAAGACCATTAGGGAGAGGACGGCCGGTTAATAAACCCAGCCAGATCCGAAAAAACATGAATAATCGGTATGTTTTTATGGCGAAATATCCATTTAGTAACCAATGAGGCTCGATTTGGATATCATCGATAGGAAGATACTGTCATTCCTTCAGGAAGATGCCCGCATCACGCTGACGGAGATGGCCAAAAGATTATACATATCCCGAAACGCCGTTAGATACCGAATCGAGCTCATGGAAAAGCAGGGGCTTATCGAGGGTTACACAACCGTGGTAAATCCCTTGTTCTCCGACAACCCGACCCTTGCTTTCATTCTATTCGATGTGAAGCCCAACAACGTGGCAAAGTGCATCAGGATATTGAAGAGGTACGATGAGGTGTACGAGATTTTCCGGCTTTCTTCAGGTACGGCCATTTTTATCAAAGCCTTCTTCAAGAACGCGCATCATAAAAGGAGCTTTATCTTGGAAAACATAGAAGGCATGCCTGTCGAGAACTTCACGGTTCATACGGTGGCCCAGATCGGCGAGAGGAAGGGCATTCCCGTAAAATACCTTGAGTAAAAAGAACCTTTTTTTCACACCCACACCCTGAAAATTGGACGAAACGGAAAATTAGTACTTAAAGAATTCTCCGTTACGTAAAGAAACACTTTTATATCGCGGTTTTATTGAAAATTCCGGAGGGACAAAAGATGAGATCCAGAAAAACCACCCTAATTTGTGTCTTGGTTCTGGCCATGCTGTTTTTGATCCCGGCATCTGCTTCCGCGTTCAAAACAACTCCCGTAGACGGCCGGAGTGACTTTCCCACAAACGGGAAGATCATAATAGAATTCGATCACACCATGGATATAGGTTCTGTTGAGGTAGATATCATACCATATCCTGTATATCCAGTGGAAAAGAGATGGTCCAATGATGATAGAACTCTCACGTTAATACCTACAGCCAATCTCTTGGAAGATGAAAGATACATCCTACATATAAGTGGTGATTACGAGAATGAAACGTTGGGGTCAATGGATTACACTTTCTCCTTCAGAACGGAGGCCCCCCCCTCGATTATGGAAACGCTGGAAGACCTAGCAAAGGGATTTTGGGAGGGTCTAAAGGATCTTGCACTGGGTGTAGCCATCTTTCTCATCCTTCTGATCGTCGGCTATTTCATCTCAAAGATTGGGGCAAGGGTCTTTTCAAAGGCCTTGGATCGTGTGGGTCTTAACAAGGTCGCGGGCAAAACTGGATTTACGGATACACTTAAAACACTGGGATTCGAAAGTTTTACCAAGCTGCTGGGTATTCTCTTTTTCTGGTTCCTGTTCCTCATAATCCTGGATATAGCCCTTGCCAACGCAGGAATCGAGCAGCTTAATACGATACTTGCACCCATAATCCTGTTCATCCCACGAATCCTCATCGCCATCCTCGTCGTGGTGATTGGATTTTACGTGGCCGATATCGTGGTGAATCGCACGAAGAATTATCTCATCGAGAAGAGCCCCTTTAAAGAAGACCTTATAAAGCTCGATGAGAGTACAAAGAAATCAGGTTTTTCGATATTCGATTTCGTATTCCTGTTCCTTAAGATGTTCGTTATCTTGATTTTCATTCACCTGGCACTTTCCATACTCGCAATAAGCATATTCTCGGACTTCATAACTCCCATATTACTCGTGATGCCGCTGGTTCTCATCGCGATGGCCATCGTTGTGATAGGTTTGATAGTGGCCGAGTATGTGGTCAAATTCGTGATGAAACTCCTGGATGAATTCGAATTTGACAAGTTCATTGCTCCTGTTGAGGATGTGGTGGAAAAAGAGGGTATTGTCAGAAGGATAATCGCGGCCATCCTCAAGGTGTTTGTGGTTTTGATATTCGTCCAGATATCCATTGCTGTGTTGAACTCCACAGGTGCATTCAACGTCCTTGCGGAACTGATCAACGTCGTGATTCTGTGGCTGCCGAACCTCCTTGTGGCCCTCCTCATCGTAATAATCGGTTTTTGGCTTGCAAGCTGGATCGAGAAGAGAATACTGGAATACGGCGAAGAAGTGGACCTGCCCTTCCCCAAGGCGATTTCGAAGGCGGCCCAGTTCCTGGTGATATATCTTGCGGTTGTTATGGCCTTGGCCCAGGTGGGCGTTGCCGTCCCGATTCTCTACATAGTCTTTGCCATCGTGGCCGCGGCCGTGTTCATAGGCCTTGGTGTGGGTTTCGCATACGGCTCCAAGGATATCTTCCACAACCTGGTGGGTTTCATCCAGACCGATAAGACCATGGAGGTGGGCCAGAAGGTCAAAGTGGATAAGTTCGAAGGCACCATCGAAGAGATCGGAAGGTATCATATGGTCTTGAAGACCAAGACCGGTAAAATACGCATACCCCATTCGATGTTGACCAAGGCGATAATCGAGGAGACGGGGTAATCCCCTCTCTTTTTTTATATTTTTTGAGCAGGGTCGGCAGTCAACAGCTTGACACTCACTCCAACCTTTCCTTCAACTTCTTGGCCGTATCCCTCAACTCGATTGCCCTCTCAAAATCGAGCTTCTCAGCGGCCTCCCGCATCTCGGCCTCGAGCTCGATTATCATATTGGGTATCTCTTTTTTAGGGATGTGCTTTGTGTCCTTGATATCCACTTCCTTTTCTTTGATGGGCTTGATGATGGTTGCAGGTGTTATCCCTTGCTCTGTGTTGAAGTTCGTCTGAAGGTTTCTTCTTCTTTCTGTCTCCTCAAGGGCTTCCTTAATGGATTTCGTTAAATTGTCCGCATATAAAACCACCTTGGAATTCACATTCCGGGCCGCCCTTCCTATTATCTGAATCAGGCTTGTGGCATCCCGAAGAAAGCTCTCCTTGTCCGCATCTAGAATCCCTATGAAGCCCACTTCCGGGATGTCCAGCCCTTCCCGAAGCAGGTTGATTCCCACGAGAACATCGTATTTACCAAGTCTCAGCTGCCTGATTATCTCGGTGCGCTCCAGTGTGTCAACCTCGGAATGCAGGTACCGTGTTTTGAATCCTGAATCAGCGAGGTACTCGCTCATCTCCTCGGCCAGCCTTTTCGTCAGGGTTGTGACAAGGACCCGATCTCCCTGTGCTATAGTTTGGGTGATGCGGTTCTTCAAATCCTCGATCTGTCCCTTTATGGGGTGAACAGACACTTGGGGGTCCACAAGTCCTGTGGGTCTTATGATCTGCTCCACCACCTGGGAAGACACCTTCCTTTCATACTCGGCAGGGGTTGCCGAGACGAATATCACATGGTTCTTCTTCATGTAACGCGCAAACTCGTCGAACCTCAAGGGTCTGTTGTCGAAGGCGGAAGGCAACCTGAACCCGTATTCCACAAGGTTTTTCTTTCTGGAATAATCTCCCTCGTACATACCGTGTATCTGCGGTATGGTCCTGTGGGACTCGTCGATGAAAATCAAAAATCCCTCAGGAAAATAATCGAGCAGGCAAAAGGGCTTTTCCCCGGGCTTTCTCCCTTCAAGATGCATGGAGTAGTTCTCGATGCCCTTGCAGTAACCCACCTCCTCCATCATCTCGATATCGTACAAGGTTCTCTTCTTGAGCCTGTGGGCCTCCACGAGCCCGAGTTTTGGGAGTCTCTCATCCAATTCCTTCTTGATTCCTTCAATGGCGGTTTTAACTTCATTCTCCGGTATCACGAAGTGGGTAGCTGGGTAGACGAACAGATAATTCTTCTGCTCGATTGGAATGCCCGAGACCTTGTCAAGCTCAGTTATCCTTTCGATTTCGTCCCCGAACATCTCTATCCGAAATATATTGTCGTAGTACCCAAGTATGAAGTCGATGGTATCGCCCTTGACCCTGAACCTGCCTGGCATAAGCTCGAAGTCGTTTCTCTCGTATTGGATGTTGATGAACTTGGTAAGCAGTTTTTTTCTGTCTATCTTCTGACCCACTGCGATCTCGAATCCCATGCCAGAATAATTGGCCGGGTTGCCCACGCTGTATATGCAGGATACCGATGCCACCACTATGACATCCTGCCGCGACATTAGGGAGGCTGTTGCAGCCAGCCTCATCTGCTCGATCTTCGCGTTCACATCTGCATCCTTTTCGATGTACTGGTCCTTGGAGGGGATGTAGGATTCTGGTTGGTAATAATCATAGTACGAGACAAAATACTCCACCCTGTTTTTGGGGAAGAACTCCTGAAACTCGGAGTAGAGCTGGGCGGCCAGGGTTTTGTTGTGGGCTATAACCAGGGTGGGCTTTTGGATGTTTGCGATCACATTTGCCATTGTAAAGGTCTTACCGGAACCGGTCACACCGAGCAGTGTCTGAAAGTTGTAGCCGTTTTTAAGGCCTTGGGATAGATTGAAAATGGCCTCGGGCTGCGAGCCCTTTGGTTTGAAATCCGAATGCAGCTCGAAATTCATGAGATCATTTCCTTTTTCCTCAACACCTTGCTGTAAGACAATGCGAACCTGTGGGCCTCGTCCCTTATCTCCTGTATGAGCTTCTGGGCCTTGCTTTTTTTGGAAAGGGATATTGGAAACGAAATACCAGGGACATATATCTCTTCCAATTTTTTTGCTATGGATATCACGGGAATTCTCAGCCCCAGTTCTTCTATCTCCTTGATCGCTGAGTTCAACTGACCCAGGCCTCCGTCTATTATAACGAGATCAGGCATGTTTTGTTCTTCCTTTTTCAACCTCTTATACCGCCTTTTCACCACCTCACCTATTGCCGCGAAATCGTCGATTCCCTCAACCGTCCGAATCTTAAAACGCCTGTAATTGCTCTTGTCCGGCTTGGCATTCCTGAACTGAACCATGGAGGCCACGGTGGATGTTCCGGAAAGATGTGAGACGTCAAAACATTCGATCACAACAGGCATGTCCTGGAGCTTCAATCGTTTCTGCAGATCCTCCAGCTTTTCCGTATCTCCGAAGAAGGTCAGTTCAACGTTCTTTTGAACAAGATCCAGCAATCTTTTTTTATCCCCCTTTTGGGGAACTGACACTCCTACCGCCCCCTCTCTTTTTTTTCTGAGAAATGATACCAGGGGTTCTTCGATTTTTTGCGGGAGAATCAGCTCCTTGGGTACCTGGTTCTCTGAGTAGTATTGAACAATGAACTCTTCAAAGAAGTGATCGTTGTAGTCAAACTCGAACTCCTGTTTATTCTCTAGAATCCCTTTGTAGACGTTGAACAGTATGAGGTAAACCTTTTCATCCTTCACCTCGTAATTGAGTATGTCCTCGTTGTACCGCTTCAATCTCTGCATGTTCTGTTTTTCGGAGAGCCACTTGATGGCCGAAAGCTGGTTTCGAAGTTCAAGGGCCCTCTCGAATTTTTCTTGTCTGGCTGCCTTTTTCATCTCCGAGGTTAAGTCCTTTACCAGTTCCCCAGTCTTCCCCTTCAACACCATCTTAACCTTCTTGATCACATCCTGGTATTCCTTTTTGTTCACATTCCCTATGCACGGAGCAAGACACAGGTCGATGTGGTACCTCAAACACGCTTTCTTGGGCATCCTCTTGCAGGTCCTGATCTGAAATGTCTTTTTTAAAATCCAAATGATATCGTCCCTTGCGGCCGCGGAAACGAAGGGGCCGTAGAATTTTCCCTTGCCCTGAGGCCGTCTTGCGTAGAGGATCCTGGGAAAGTCATCGTCCGTCAACTGGATGTAGGCAAAACGTTTTGAATCCTTTAGGTTGATGTTGTACTTTGGGCTGTTTTTCTTGATCAGGTTGCTTTCCAAAATCAGGGCCTCTACCTCGTTGTCTGTGGCTATAAAATCCACTGAATCCACATGGGATAGCATTACCTCGGTCTTCGGGTCAAAGCCTGTTTTCGAAAAGTAGCTTTTCACCCTCTTTTTCAGATTCTTGGCCTTGCCCACATAGATCACTTTGTCTTTCTTGTCCTTGAAAAGATAGCATCCGGGGTTGTTTGGGATATTCGAAAAATCGATCATGCCAAGATCCTCTTCAGGAATTTTCCGGTATAGCTTCCTTTGACAGTTGCAACCTCTTCAGGTGATCCCTCCGCAACTATCCTTCCTCCATCGTCACCGCCTTCAGGCCCTAAATCGATTATATGGTCTGCGGATTTAACCACATCAAGGTTGTGCTCGATAACAACCACCGTGTTTCCCTTGTCTATCAAATCGCTGAGAACCGTAATCAATTTTTTTACGTCATGAAAATGCAGGCCGGTTGTGGGTTCATCCAGAAGATACAAGGTCCTTCCCGTGGCCTTTTTAGAAAGCTCTCTTGTCAGCTTGATCCTCTGCGCTTCACCTCCTGAGAGTGTCGTGGAGCTCTGCCCGAGTTTGATGTAGCCCAGACCCACCCTCCTTAAGGTCTCCAGCTTGTTTTTTATAACCGGTATCTTCTCGAAAAGCTCATAGGCCTCGTTCACGCTCATGGCAAGGACATCGGCAATGGATTTCTTTTTTAAACGGATCTCCAGGGTTTCGGAATTGAACCTGCTGCCCTTGCATTCCTCGCACTCCACATAAACATCAGGTAGGAAGTTCATCTCGATCTTGATGAGCCCGTTTCCCTGACAGGCCTCGCATCTTCCGCCTCTCACATTGAAGGAGAACCTCCCTGGTTTGTAACCCCGAAGCCTTGCCTCTTTTGTCTCAGCAAATATCTTCCTGATTGAATCGAACACTTTTGTATAAGTGGCGGGATTGCTTCGCGGTGTTTTTCCTATTGGGCTTTGGTCAATTACAATGACCTTATCTATCTCAGAATCAAATAAAATGTCATCATGATCTCCGGGACGGACTTTTGACTTGTGTAGTTTCCTCATCATCCCCTTGTACAATATTTCATAGATCAGCGTGGACTTGCCGCTGCCTGAAACACCTGTGATGAGTGTGAGAACCCCGATTGGAATATGCACATCAACATCCTTGAGATTGTGCTCGCGGCAGCCCTCTATCCGAATGTACTCCCCCGATTTTCTTCTGTTGTCTGGAACGGGAATCGTCAGCTTTCCAGAGAGGTATTTTCCTGTGAGGGATTTTGGATTTCGCTCGATCTGCTTCGGTGTTCCCCGGGCAACCACCTTCCCCCCCTGAAGGCCTGCACCCGGCCCCATGTCTATGACGTAATCGGCCATCTTGATGGTGGTCTCGTCATGCTCAACCACGATGAGTGTGTTTCCTATATCCCTGAGCCTGTGCAGGGTCTCGATCAATTTTCTATTGTCAACCTGATGAAGCCCTATGGAGGGTTCGTCCAGGATATACATCACGCCCATGAGGTTGGAGCCAATCTGGGTTGCCAAGCGGATCCTCTGGGCCTCTCCTCCCGAGAGGGTTCCCGCATTCCTTGAGAGGGTGAGATAACTCAGGCCAACTTTGGAAAGAAAGCCAAGTCTTTCTTTGATTTCCTTTAAAATCTGCTTTGCGATCTCCTTTTGTTTCTCCGAAAGCGAAAGGTCCTTGAAGAATTCGATGTTCTGCTTGATGGACATATCGGTTACGTCGATAATATTCCTGCCCTCGATGGTCACGGCCAGTATCTTATCCTTAAGGCGCTTTCCTTCACATTGCGGGCATGGAGATATCCTCATGAACTTCTCAAGCTCTCTTCTTCTGTAATCCGATTCTGTCTGATGGTACAGCCTCTCGGTCTGGGGTAAAAGCCCTTCCCAGTATCCTTTATGCGACCATCTGGTATCCCCGTTTCTCATGCTCAGGTCGAATTTTATCTTCACCTCGGAGCCGTACATCAAGGCGTCGTACGCTTCCTCGCTCATCTCGGACACTGGAGCCAACAGATCGAATCCGTAATGCTTGGCCAAGGCTCCCACAAAATGTCCTCTCCAGCCGTTTATAGCACTTCTGTAAACCGCGATTGCACCCTCTGCTATGCTCAGGTTCTTATCGGGAATTATCAGATCAGGGTCGAACT
>CP070739.1:2121082-2133690 GCA_020347705.1 Methanomassiliicoccales archaeon
ATAATGCGGGGGTACCTGAGCTTGGAAAAAGGGCAGGGCTTAGGACCCTGTTGCGTAGGCATACGAGGGTTCAAATCCCTCCCCCCGCACTTTAATTTTAAATTCTAGCATTCGTGCGGGGGTTTCGTGTTCAAGTTATGCTGGAACATCAATTTGGTCTTAAGCTTGAACACCCTCCCCCCGCATTTAAAATAAGCACCGGTGTTGCCCTAAAATTACACTGGCTCTATGTGCATATAGTTCCAGAGGATGAGCCTTATGAGCACCTCCACATCTTGATTATGTCTTTTTCGTGACCTGACCAATGGTCCGAAGATATACTTCAATGCTGAGATTATACCTTCTATCACAACTCGATAACAATAACTTTTCTGGAATTCACTGGGTTTTTCTCTCTGTCGTTTCACCATTTCTCTCCATTCTATCGAACCACCTTTACGAGGCGTGTCACTAGATCTTATTTTAATCTGGGGAGTACCACCCATTTCTCCGATCTTAGTTGCCATTTCCCGTGAGCGATACCCCGAATCTGCTATGCCTTCTTCGACTGTTATACCAAGGCGTTTGAATTTCCCTCTCAGTTTATCAATCATACGTATACCAAACGGATGATCCCCTTTCCATCCCTTACTGGAGAACCCGATCAGGATTAGATTACTCTTCAAATCCAAAGAGATGTGTAATTTAACGAACCTGCGTTTCTTCTTTTTGGAGGATTTTCGAATCGTCTGCCAACAACCATACTGATAGGTCGATAGCCCAGTAGCATCCATGACTAGAATTACCTCGTTATTTTCAAGGACTTTCAGGACTTCCTTGAGCATGTTTTCTAGATATTCTAGAGGTATATCCTGGACATGTTCCTGGATAGTGTTTGCAGCTGGAACTTTACCCATCAAATGTAGGTGGCCCCGTGTGATCCATTTTAGAAAACTCTCGGTATCTATATACGAGAGATCAAATAGTTACTTGAACATCACACACATCAAAATCGTTTTGGGTGGGGCCGGCTTTCGGCCTGGAATATCAGGCGCTATCGTCTTTTTGGTCTCATAGGGATTCGGAAGATTTTTCAACCGTTGTTTGATGTTGGTTATCACCCGCTGATATCGGAACCTACGTTTTTTCTTATATCGGGGCCAAAATCCTTTTTTATACCTCTTATACTTCCGTCCACTATATCTGCTCCTTTTCCTTACAACCTTTTTCTTTCCCATTCGTGCATCCCATCCTAACCGCCTCCATAACATCCCCGAAAAGTATTCATGCCAAACCGACATTCCCCATCGGGAGGTGTTATCTTGGGCGTAGTTAACCAAGGATAACGCTTCCCACCTCTATCTATTCTACGATTCAAGCGCAAAAACTAGATTTAAATCCCGAAAAATAATTTACGGGCAACACTCGACGCCAGTGAGAATATAAATACTCAATGAGGTATAATTATGGAGCCAGGAGCAATCGGAAATGATGGAGTGGCAAAACCTTTATGACTGAAGGACATTAATGCCTTTGGAAATGGGGTTTCAAGGCGAGGAGCGAAAAAAAGATAAGGCTGTTTAGTATATTTGAATGTGTAGTATCAGGAAAAGCGTTTGCCGGTGTTATAAATGAAATAGATAAATCAAGTTTTCCAAAGGATATCAAAATGGAAGGGAAGCCGAATAAAAAATTAGATATAAATGATTTACGAGAACACTAACATACCTGTTAGAGGAGGTATAATCATAAAAGAGGAGGAAATAATTAAGTCAGCGAAGTGTCTATTTGAGCTGTTGCCTATGGACTCAAAAGTTCGATACTACTTTCGAGGAATTCCAAGATCCAACTATGAACTCGTTCCCAAGCTATTGCGTAAGAATACACTTACTGCTATTTCAAAAATCTACCAAGAAAATGATCCGATTTTACTGCAAAAGGCTTTGCTGCAACGCTTTCGAAGATATGCCCCTACGTATTATACAGGAACTCAATTTGGCACCCTCAGTGATGACGTTGACTCCGCAGGATGTCTGTGCTTAGCTCAGCATTACGGCCTTCCTACACTTCTTCTTGATTGGACACTTAATCCTCTTGCTGCTTTATATTTCGCAGTTACTAAGCATGATAGAGAAGATGGATGCATATGGTCTATGGAACTGAAGCCTCGGAATAAACGTATGGATTTGACTATCCATCTAGAGGATTATGAGAAACTGCCTGAGAGGCCTACAAGTCCTTTACTTGTTGTTCCCCGACCATTCACCCCTCGAATCGCAGCCCAAGCTGGTCGCTTTACCTGCTCGATCGACCCGACTCCACTTAATTCCTATACAAAGAAAAGACCTTGGACTGAGATGCGGCAGTGGAAGATTTTAGGAAAATCAAAAAAAAGGATTCGGAAAGAGCTAAGCATGTTACAGGTCCATGAAGGAACAATGTTTCCTGGTTTAGAAGGTTACGCTAAATACCTTGCAGGTGGAGGATTGTGAACAACAGACTTCTAATACGAAAAGATTGACAAATACTAGAAAATTAAAACGATAAAATATATGAGAACAATAGAGACCAAGGACATAACAGCCGTCAGTCAACAAAGCTCCTCGTCCGTTTCCAAGCAAGGAGGGAAAGCCTTCTTACTTTTCTATGGACAACCGCTTGACCAACCATCCATATACAACCTTCTCTCTATCGACATCACATAAGGACGGCAAGACCGGGACCAATGAATAAATTTTGTGTTACCATATCCATATTTAGAGGAAGCTCCGCACCCTCATGATCGCTCGAGATTCGACAAGTTGAAACATTCCATTCCCTCTACCATCGTGGTTGCCGATCGACATCTAGCCCAAACCGATGTGTTTACGAATTAGCTATCAAAAAAGCATTTTATTATGGCATATAAAGCTTTCTATCATCTGGCCTCTTTTCTAATATATGAAATTATCTTGAAAATTTCCGTGAATGTCAGGTGTTATTAACCGTTTGAAACCTAGATAAATACCCGACGATTTTTTTTTGAAATGAGGTCCAAGCTGATGTTTTACAAGCAAATAGAAAGACATAAGAGCTATGAAATCTTTTGCTAATATCGCTCCCGATCCCAACCCTTCCTCGCATATTTATCGCGGCTATCTGACCCGAAAATTTTTCCTCCTTGGGATTGGGGGTACATTTTTCTCAATTAAATCTATATAATCTAAACCCATTTCTCTCCTTGAGGTTAGGACTGAGATTTATGGATGAGAATGATAAATCTATGCTTTCACAATTTGAAATAATGAGATACTGCCCCAAAAATGCAAAGAGCTGTATTAGACAAGAGGAAATAAAAAATGACTTTGATCCATTTCAGTTTTTTCTAAATATTCCGTACTCACCAGAATATAAAAAATATGAGAATATTATTTGCAAAATTCTTATACATAACAACTTAAAACCAATTCTTGCAGAAACTGAAGCGGACTATGAAGATTTATTATGCAATGTCTGTAAAAAGATACAGAAATCGGGTTATGCGGTGACAGACATATCTGGATATAAACCGAATGTGATGTATGAACTTGGCCTTATTCATTTATTTGGCAAGAAATGCTGTATCTTACGCAATTCAAATACAAACTTACCCCCCGATCTTGGAGGTTTTATCATCCCACAATATAAAAATGAATCCGATATCGAGAAAATTCTCTCTAAATTGATTAAAAGTAATGTGGGTGATGTTATTTCAAAGAAGACAAAACGGGAAAAACAGTTACAAATTTTCAATTATATATTTTTTAGATTAGAAAAGAAAGAATTTGATGAAATAAGTGAAAGGATTAATGAAATTAAAGAGTTGGGGGACTTAAGCCTTGTTAATAAGGAATATAACTACCTAATCGACAATTTAATAAATTTGTTAAGAGACAAGAATTTCCATAATCGATGGGTAGTTGCAGCTGTTCTTGGGCAAATTGGTGATGTAAGAACTATTAAGCCTTTAATTGCTACCCTAAGGGATGATGATGATTGGTATGTTCGAAAGATGGTTTCAGGTGCCCTTGCAAAAATTGGTGATGATGCTGTTGAGCCTTTAATCGAAACCTTGAAGGATGAGGACCCACGTGTCAGATGTTGGGCATCATATACCATTGGGAAAATCGGTGCTTTAAGGGCGATGAGGCCATTAATTACTTTATTGAGAGAAGAAGATGATAATATGGTTAATGATTCAGCTAAAAAAGCCATCGAGAAAATCAAATCCGCTCAGAAGGGATTATAAAACTAACTCACCTCGCTCCCAATCCCCACCCTTCCTCGCATATTTATCGTAACTATCTGACCCGAAATAATTTTCCTCCTGGGGATTGGGAGCGCATTTCTTCAAACTCGGGAATGTGTTTTTTTTAGGGCGAAAAATATAAATTTCAATATGACATTTCAATCAAAAGGGTCGAGATAGGCCAGCAATTGTGAATATTCGGAATAAACGAATGGCTAATGGAGGGGAAACTTATTCCAAGCGGTCAAGAAGAGCAATTTAGTCAGATGTTTGGTTTACCTCTTTGGAGTTGCTGCGCAATTATTATCATAATGGCCCTTCCAATATTTTATTCTATATTTTATGTAATTGGGCAGATATCTCTGAGAAATATAAATAATAAAATAAAAGAAAGATTTAGCAAATTAGAAGATATAACATTAAATAAGAACGATTTTGGGATCTTTGATATAAGTGGGTCGTATAAAGGAAGAAAAATTGACGTGAAACATTTATCAAGTATATTAGCGAGACCAAAAGTATTCTTTATGGTGGAACATAAAATTCCAAATATTTCATCGAATATTAGATATAATGATTTGACAATCACTACTAAAGCCGTAGAAAAAATAATATATAAGTGGCCGGAGAACAGATTAAACGAAATAGACAGGCTCATATTTCGGATATCAGAATTTGAATCAGAACCGAGCTTGATATCTTTAAAAAGGAAAATAATGGACGAAACACAAAAAAAATAAAATCTATTGTCCAAAACCGTAGTGAGTCATCACTTTATTCAAGGTTGATGTGATATACCACTCGATTTCTTTTTCTTCTCGAGCAAGATGATCCAGAAAATGCCAATTTTCAAGAATCTCCTCTTCGCTTCGTTTTTCCATAAATTTTACCGCAATGCTCATCTTTTCCAGGGCAGCTTCGTTACTTTGGCGAATCAAATCTCGTACTCTATCTGAATAAGATTTAGAATCGTACTCGTCTGAAAAGAATTTCTCTTGGATAATAGCATCGAACTTTGCATGTCTAAGCCGCTCGACCAATCCATTATTATCAAAGTTGCGGAAGTGGAAGGCTTGAGTAAAGAACAATTGCAGTGACTCTAACCTAGGATCCTCGTAATTATAATCAGGTGAGGCGATGGTTCCTGTGAGTTTTCCCTCTTTCTTCAATCTATCAGCAATCGGTGTTCCAGTGTAAGGAACCATCTTGGTAAAATGGACTACGGCCTGTCCGCTTTTGCCTATTTCTTTTAGAAAAACGATATCTTCGTTCATCCTGGCGAAGGTACTGTCAGGATTTAATATCATGAAACCAAACTCAAAAGGTAAATTTAAATTTTTGAGGATCTCAAGCGTCTTATAGATATCGTTTAAAGTATAAAGTTTATTATAAGTCTTCAATCCTTCTGCGTTACCGGATTCAATCCCTGTATATACACTGATCAATCCAACTTCCATCATCTTCCTGAGTAATTCGGCTTTTATTTCATCAACGCGGCATGATACACGCCACATGATTTTATTGGAAAATTCTTTTTTCTTTAATTCCTCAACGAAATCTTCGACCCATCGCTGCTGTGAACGACTCCTCATTCCCAAATCGTCGTCTTCGAAAATGAATATACGGACATTGAGGTCATAGAATAGTTGTTCCATTTCCTGGACGATATTTTTAGGGGACCGAGAGCGTCGTTTTGGTCCTCGCATTTCCCTGTAGAACTGTCTGATACTACAAAAACTACAATTATAATAGCAGCCTCTACTTCCCAAAATCGAACTCATCCCTAGTCCTCTTTGGGTCATTGTAAAGTCTGATCGAATGGGAAATGGAAGTTCATCAAGATTTTGAAGCAACGGACGGGCAGGAGTCGCCTTGATTTTTCCATTATCACGGTATGCAATTCCTTTAATATGCGCCCACGAATTAGGCCTGTCGAGATTATTGTAAAGCTCTAATAGTGTCTCCTCACCCTCTCCCCGCACTACGGAATCCAATCCCGGAATTGATTCTAAAGTTGCTTTGTATTCTATTGTAGGGAAATGTCCTCCCATCGTGAAATGAACGGTAATTCTATTGCTCCGTAAAAAATCAATTAAATCAGCGAACTCGAAGAGCATCCTTTGAAATATCAAAGAAAAACCAACGATTTTTGGATTCTTCGCTCTTATGCCTTCCAGGATGTTATCTTTTTGTGACGTTTTTATAGGCTCAATTTCCACCTTTATGTCATGTTCAGCCAGAAAAGAAGCGATTGAACGAAGACCAAGATTCTCCCATTCTTCATAACCTACCAATAAGATATCGCAGTCGTTCGTTATCATATTCCTCAAGCCCATTATTTTATTACTTATCAAAGTAAATGTATCAAGAGAGCTTTCTAAGTGGATAATGTAGATTAAACCGTTAAGCCCACCGATCTGTCCCGACATGTCGTACAATCGATTATTTAATGTTATATTCCTCTTTCAACAGGTCCTTTTCCAATTTTAGGAATTCTATCTGATTTTCCAGCTCCGTAATTGCCATATCTAGTTTAGAGATTTTGAGCTTAGCTACTCTTACTTTATCCAATATATGCCACGGAGCAGGGTCAGCTATTGGACCTCGTAGGTGCCCTGGCCACTCACATGCTAGATCTTGCATCGGTCCCCTATGCAATTTCCCCCATTCAGGAGCTGGGTCCGCAACAGGCCCCCGTACCCAATTGATCCCCACAGGTGGTGGATATACTACGTGCCTCCAATCTGGGGCTGGGTCAGCTACCGGTCCCCTTAGTGCGCCTACAGAACCTACATCTATCTTTTCCCGTATGTCTCGCAAGATCGAGACCATTTCCTTTAAAGTTTTTTCTTCCATTTTACTTCCCCCTCTTGATTTTTTTCTTCTCGAACTCGGTTTAGTACTTCTTTCACGATTCATTTTTTACCCCCCTTATTACCCTCCCCTGAGAGCTCATATTTTTATCTAATTTTTTAGAAAGCGTTCCCGAATTTTAAATTGTCTTACCTCGCAAACGCCTTCAATGAATTCACACCTTTCTCCTATATATACCTACCGGGTTAATTAACTCGAAAAGGTTTTATACGAGTATGTAACCAACTATCAACTGACCTTAGGAATTGAAAATAAAACTAAACCAAGGATCGGAAGGGAACCGCTTGGAAGGGGTTCTCAGAATGCTGGCGATTGGGGGAGAAAATATTTACAACTACTATATGGCTAATTTGTCTAGGTGTAATTATCAGGGAGGTGCCGAGAATTGATCAAAATGCATGCCTATGATAATCTGATACAAGTGGAAAATAGGGTTTTACTTCATCTGTTAAATAGCCATAGTTCCAACCATGAATATAATATACCGATTGCATTGACCCAAACCGGCATTGCTCAGGCTGTAGGTGCAAGTCGAAGCCATATATCCAAAACAATAAGAAACTCGATAGACAGAGGTTATCTTCAGGTATGTAATGGTCGAGTGAAGCATCGAAAAAAGAAACAAAAATACTTTCTACTAACGGACTATGGGAAAGAATATGCCTATAAAATAAAAAAGAGGTTATCGAACCTGACGGTTACATTGGAACAACTGGACGACACGTCGAAAATGATAAAAATCGATGATATAATCCCATATCTGAGAAAGGAGAGAATTTGCACGGAAATCACCGAGCTGGATATTTATAACTCCATATCAAATGATCTCACCGTCAGTATTGATTACTTGAAAAATAATAAGAAAATGCAGTTTTATGATCATTCCACCGATGCGCCGATGATTGTGCATTTTTTTGGTAGGGAAAAAGAGACAGCCCTTCTTAAGAAATGGATAGATGATAAGGAAGGGCATAATGTCATTTTTATTCATGGAATGGAGGAGTCGGAAAAACGACCCTTGCTGCTAAAATGATAGATAATTATCGCGGATCAAAACATCTCTTTTGGCATAATATTCATGAGCAAGATAATTTGCGAAGCATATTATTCAAATTAGCTGAGTTACTTTCCAAGTTGGGACATGATCATCTTGAGATATATTTAAGAACGCGGACAAGTTTGGACTATTATGAATTATCAAGAATCCTCGAAAAGAGCATCGGTGTTAAAGACGTAGTATTGGTTTTCGATGATTTTCATAAGGCTAACAATCAGATAAGGACGTTCTTTGTTAATATCGTGAGAATGCTCAGCCTTTCAACTAAGACCAAGATGCTAATTTTATCGAGGGAGATCGTGTCATTCGATGATTGGTGGGATTTACATGCAAGGGAAATCGTTGCCGAATTGGAACTGGAAGGTCTTGATTTTGAAAGCAGCAAGAAATTGCTCAAAGGAAAAAATATCGATAAAAGGACGTTTAAAGAGATGTACAGATTGACAGCTGGCATCCCGCTTTTTCTTGAGATTTTTCAATCGAAGGGGCGCTTTGAGAGATATATGCATGATGAGCTGCTCTCGAAATTGGATGAGGACGAGAGAAAAATCCTTGAGATAATTTCGATTTTCCGATATCCAGTCCCTGAGGATTTCTTGGCCTTGTATGATGAATTAGATTTTGAGAAACTTTATATTCTGAGACAGAAATCCATAGTGAAGAAGGATGCCCGTGAACGATACTTTGTCCACGACATTGTAAAACAGTTCTTTTACAAGAGGTTATCACCTTCCAGGAGGAAAAAACATCATTTAATTGCTGCCTCGGGGTATGAGATTAAAGATGAGCCTCTCGATATTATAGAGGCCATTTACCATTATCAGGAAGCAGGGGAATATAAAAAGGCATCGCAACTTGCCATAGATCGCTCGGCATATATCTTTGATGGAGGATCTGCAGCTGAGTTTCTGGTTATTCTTGAAAGATTCGATGAGAAGGTCGTCGACACAAAGTTATGGGCCAGTTTACTGATGGTCAAAGCAAAAGCATGCAATATGATTGGAGAGTGGAAGAGGTCGCTGCTCTATCTAACATTATGTGAAGATATAGCTTCTTTCATAGGTGATAACGAACTCGAGGTGAATGTGATTTGCGAATCAGGTCGTATTCTCGAGGAACTGAACGAACTGGAAAAAGCTATGGATCGTTTCAAGAAGGGATTAAAGCTCTCCAAGAAGAGCGATTTTCTCTTGGGTATGGGTGAAAGTTACAAGGGCATCGGGAGGGTTCATTGGAGGAAAAGCAAACATAAGGAAGCGATAAACCACCTCAAAAAATCCGTCGAAATTTTTGAGGGAACGGGAACCCGCGAATTGATCGCCGCAACATATATAGATTTGGGGAACGTCTTTGACGAGAGCTATAAAATAGAAAAAGCTATCGAATGCTATAATAAAAGCCTTGATATCCTAAAAGAAGTCAAAGATAGCCAAGAAACTGCGAGGGCATACGGAAATCTTGGGATTGCGTACAAGCGTCAGGGTGAATTCGAGAAAGCGATAGAGTTCATTACCAAAGAAATGACACTGGCCAAAGCCAGTCGTGATGTGAAGTTACTTGGATATAGTACCGCGGGCTTAAGCTATTGTTTTGCGAAAATAGGTGAAATAGAAAAAGCCAGGGAATATGTAGAAAAGGCAGGGGAAATAGCCTCGAAGATCGATAATGAGAACATAATGTTCGATGTCTATAAGACACGCTCTCTTATCTGTAAACACGAGAAGAACTGGGACAGGGCTGTAAAATATTTTAAAAAGAGTATAGAGATAGTTGAGAAACTAGATGCCTTGTATTATCTCTCCGATTCATATTTCGAGTTCGGACTGCTTTATGAAGGAATGGGTAACACTAAAACTGCCAAAAAGTATTTCGATAAAGCATCGAAACTTTACGATAAGTTAGGCATTAGGAAAACACACTCATGAACAAATCAATCCAAAGACAAATGGGTTGATGTCCCAACTTAGACCGATAGTTCGTGCAGGTTTATTTAGATATTTTTTCAGGGCTCATTATAGATGAGGTAACCGTCAACGATACCCATCTCACCAGATACCGTTGTCCTCCCAGTGAGTTTTACGAAAGGATGGTGAGAAGGGCCTGACCTGAGAGTTGCATAATCTCCGGGATCAATCGTTTTACTATCATCCTTCTCCCAAGTTTGATTATCATCAGAGCCCCATACCTCGGCAATGATTTCCTTATCGCCGTTTCCCACTCCAAATCTCCTTTCTTCATTTTTCACTGTTTCTGTTGATTCTATGATCTCTGTCTCTACGTAACTAACTTCCACACCCAAATTCGATTTTGTTATCATATCTATCTACCCTAAGTTCGTCCATAACGATTCTATATATAAATTTTTCTATCACCTGGCCTCTTTTCTAATATATAAATCCTTCTTGAAAATGTTCAAGCAAGGTATTTATATAGGCGAATCTAAGATGAAAGGAAGCGTCCGAGAAACACGATTACTCTAAATGAAAGGACGCTATTTAAAATACGAAATATAGGGGGAGGCAAATGAGAAAAGAATGTAAAATAAAAACCTTTTTATGTGCCTTGGTTATGTTGACCACAGCATTTTTTGTGATCACGGCTGTTGCCGGAGAAACTACAGAAAATAAAACTCCGGTAGTAGAGGATATGATCCTTATAGAGCATGGACCGAGACCTGATGGATTACCCACAATGGAAGTTACCTTGGCAGCCAGATTCTCTGATGGAACGATAAGTAGTCTTTGGGGAGCGACAAGACCCAAGAGTGAAGCAAAGGAGACAACGACGGAAATACCTTTTACTTCCAATGAAAGTTCGGAAGAGAATATTCAAGATACAAATGATGACGGAGAGATAGGCGGTGATGAAGATCCGGTGACTCCGGATTTAGAATCACTAATAACATTCGGACCATTGCAACCAGGCGAGCCCAGTGAAGAGGGAATATTAACAGCTGCTGCACGGGCGACTCCGTTCCTGGAGGGCTCAAGGACGGCCCTATTCGACGGAACCTTAAGCGAAGGAAATATCGTGGAGTTTAAATGGGATTTCGGAGATGGAACCACATTTACGGAAAAGATAGACGATTATAATGGAAGATCCCTGATCGGGTTATATACTACTCCAACTTTTGGAGATTTCGATGGCGATTCCTATCCGGAATTTTTGGCAGGCGAGTATTGTGGCAGACTGAGATCCTACGACTATATCAGCGGATCATGGGAATACCAGGATGATATCTTCGATAGCAGCCAATATTTCATTACCCCTGTTCTGGTGGACATCGATGGCGATGTAAATGGACTTTTAGATCTAGTAGTTGGCAGTTATTACGGAAGATTAGAATATTTCCTGAATACTGGCGATGTCAATAATCCTAACTGGGTGAGTCAGGGAAATCTCGTGGCTGACAGCCAGAATATCGATGTGGGGAGTCATAGCACACCGCACTTTGTCGATTTGGACGGAGATACCGATTTGGATCTGGTTGTAGGCGAGTACTTTGGGAATCTCAACTATTTTATGAATATCGGATCCACAACAAATCCTATATTCACCGAGATGAGTGACGGCACGATGGATTCAGATAATGACGGCCAGAACGACCCTGCAGTGTTCGACGGTATCGATGTTGGATACTATAGCACCCCCGCATTTGCGGATTTGGACGGAGACTTTGATTTTGATTTACTTATTGGCAATTCAGATGGGATTTTAACTTACTATCGAAACGACGGTAATATTGCAGTTCCATCATGGACTCTGGACCCAACTCAATTTTCCGGAGTGGATGTGGGAAGCCACAGCATTCCTACATTTATCGATTTGGAGGGAGACCCCAATCCAGAGTTGGTCATCGGAGAGTACCTTGGCAATCTGAACTACTTCAGAAATAATGCGGGTTTATTTGAAGAAGATTTAAAGGACGGAATCAATGATTTCTTCTGGCTAACGATTGATGATGGCGGTTTCGATGGCTTCGCGATACATACTTATGATGAACCTGGTGTGTACAACGTGACCCTTGAGGTCGGTGAGGGTGAAGTTGGTAAGTTCACCTCCATTGCCATCGACAGCGGCGGTAAACCACATATAAGCTTTTATGGACCTGAACATCAAGACCTTAAGTATGCGAAGATAGGTTGGGCCTGGCATGTTTGGGACGTTGAAACAGTGCATACCCCCAATGATGTGGGCCAGTATAGCTCAATTGCGCTCGATACAAACGACACTGCGCATATGAGCTACTATGATCTGACAAACGGAGATTTATTGTATGTCAATGGAACCTATGGTAGTTGGAACCTCCCTGAGACCTTAGATTCCAGCGGAAATGTCGGCCAATATACCTCAATAGCGACCGATGACAACAACAATGTTCATATAAGTTACTACGACTACACCCACAGAACCCTCAAGTATGTCACAAAT
>CP070739.1:2133790-2142232 GCA_020347705.1 Methanomassiliicoccales archaeon
CTTATCATCCACCCCAGATTCTACAAATGTTACCATAGGTGCAAGAGAGGATGGAACCCAGAACTATGCTGGTATCATGGATGAAGTGCGTATCTCGAAAGTTGCACACACAGCTGCTTGGATCGTCACAGAGTACAACAACCAAAACGACACTGCTTCATTCTTGTTTGCGGGAAGAGAAGAGATCCCTTCTACGAACTGGTTGTATCGTAAAACTATTACCATCAATTCGAGTAAGGTGACCTCAGATCTCACAAATTTCCCGGTGCTTATTAATATCACGGATTCAGATCTTGCAAGTAAAGCACGCTCTGATGGATACGATATTGCCTTCTATGGTTATGACGGTTCTCTGTTAGACCATGAAACTGAGTATTACTCAAGCGGTTCAGGTAAATTAATCGCTTGGGTTAGAGTGCCAAGTGTTTTATCATCTGTCGATACCGAATTTTATATGTACTATGGAAAAAGCGATCAAGCTACCACGATGGAGAATCCTCATGGTGTTTGGGATGTCAATTATACAATGGTTCAGCATCTAAATGAAACATCTGGAACACATTACGATTCTACTCAAAACGGTTATGATGGAACAGAATATATTGATCCGCCAGAGGGACAGGATGCTACTGGGAAGATAGATGGCGCCGATGAATTTGATGGGACCAATGATTACATCAATATTAGCACTCTTGGAGATAATATGAATGGCAAGATGAACATTACATTTTCCTTCTGGATCAAAACAGCTTCAGATGTGGGTAATTGGAGAAATCCATTTTCTTTTGGGAGTGCAGATTTCAGATTTGAAACGGGAAATCCTACTACAGACATCCATATATTTAATTCGGGCATCAATTCTGTAACAATTAATCTTAATGGTTATATCGATTTAGGGGAGTGGAATTATCTTACGTTTGTGTCAAATGAGGCTAATTGGGCAGTATATATTGATGGAGTTTCAAGAGCCAGTGGAACTACAGACGGAGGCCTTAATGCCGGTAGTGATCTGTTTTTAGGTGTAAGAACTCCAACTACCGATGATTGGAAAGGTATCATTGACGAAATCCGAATATCCGACATAAACCGTTCGGTTGATTGGATAACCACCGAATACAATAACATGAACGATACGAGTTCGTTTTTATATGCCGGCAGCGAAGAGAATGTTCCCAGCCTCTCTGAGACGAGTTTCGATGAGGAATACGAGTGGGTGGAGCTCTACAATCCCTCGAGCAGCAACTGCACTTTAAATGATTTATATCTATCAGATTATGATGGTAACCTGTTCGATTTGAGCGGAGGAGGTGTTCTGCCTGCAGGAGGATATCTGATCTGTCACCTGGGTGAATCCGGAACGAACAGCAGCACCCATGTTTACGGTCCGATAATAAATTACTACACATCCACTAAATCCATGCTCGCTATCCATGATGACCTCTCAGTGAAAAGCTCCCAGGGGTACATCTTCGATTACGTAGCCTGGGGTGCAGAAGCCAACACCGATGATTCATATGCAGTCGACCAGGGTGTGTGGACGGACGGTGAATATGTGAACGCAACCCAACTCGGGGAGAACGTGAGCATGGGCCGTGACAAGCACTCAAGGGACTTGAACAACACTGCGGACTGGGAGAATCCAAGCAACCTGGCAGACCCCTATGGAATCCACGCAGCAGATGAAACACCAGGGGCCATCAATTTTGACCAAAATGTTGTTATCAACGAGGTGCAGTTCGCCCCAACAGGAGACCTCTATGGATCGTGGTGCAATCGCAAGAAAATCACCATCAACTCCTCGAAGGTAACTGCGGATCTCACGAACTTTCCGGTGCTGATCAACCTCACAGATTCCGATCTTGCCAGGAGGGCCCAGGCGGATGGCGGTGACATCATGTTCATAGCCTCAGATGAAACCACCAAGTACAACCACGAAATCGAAAGCTTCGACAGTTCCACAGGTGAACTCATTGCATGGGTTAACATTACATATTTATCATCAACAACTGATACCGAGTTTTATATGTACTATAACAATCCAGCCGCAGATAATCAATGGAATGTTGACGGTACCTGGGATGCGGATTATGTGGGTGTGTGGCATCTAAATGAGGATGGTGATGGAGATCCAGATGAATTTGAAGACAGCTCACAGTTCGACAATCACGGACAAGGTGGCTCAGGTACCTCAGGTTACGTTCCCTCCAGAACAGATGCAAAAGTCGGTTACGGCCAGGATTTTGATGGGGAGGATGACCATATAGATTGCGGTTACGATGAGAGTTTGGATATGGGTGGTAAGCAAATTACATTGGAAGCTTGGATTAATTTCGAAGGATACGACCCAGATCATTATATCGGCATAATGAGTCACGCTGGGTGGTCTGAAGGTTACCGCATGGTAATCAGGGACGTCAGCAACCCTGTGTATTTCCATCTTCCAGAGGACTCATATTGGGTTGCCTCGGATAATGATCTCCCTACAGACTCTTGGGTTCATGTCGTTGCTGTATACAACGGTTCGAAAATGTTTGTTTATGTAAATGGTGTTAAGAATTCTAATGAAGACGATAAAATAGATGATATTGAAAAAACTGCAAATGATTTTTGGATCGGCCATGGAGATAACCAAGTGGGCCAAACCTGGAGCTATCCATGGAACGGTAGCATCGATGAAGTCCGAGTTTCAAATTTTACGCGATCAGCGGACTGGATCGCAACTGAATACAACAACCAGAACGACACAAGTACCTTCTACAACATAACCGACGAGGAATTCTTCAATGACCGTTGGTTATACCGGAAGAATATCACCATCAATTCCTCGCAGGTTGAATCCGATCTTACGAATTTCCCGGTCCTTATCAGTATCACGGATTCGGACCTGGCCAATAAAGCCAATATCGATGGAAACGATATTTACTTCACAAAATCTGACGGCACCACCAGACTAAACCACGAGGTCGAGAGCTATGAGAGCACCTCCGGTGAACTGGTGGCATGGGTGAACGTCACTTCCCTATCATCTTCATCGGACACCTATATCTATATGTATTACGGAAATCCAAACTGCTTCTCCATAGCGAATACGGAAGGTGTGTGGGACAGCAACTACGTCGGTGTGTGGCACCTTTCAGAGATGTACGGAACTATCTACGATTCTACGAGCAATGATATGGATGGCTCATCTCAGGGTCATACATCAACGGGGATCCAAGGAAAAATCGATAGCACCTTTGAATTCAACGGCTCCTATAATAATTCTGTCATAGTCGCGGATGACCCCTCTTTGGACCCAAGCAGTATCACTGTTGAGTGCTGGTGGAATACCGATCTATTGCTTCCAAACGACGATGATATGTGCACTGCTATCTCCAAGGCTACAACCGATTGGTCAGATGGATACTACATGGGCTTGTACAGGTGGGATGGAGACAACTTCAATGGCTTCATGTTCTTCTCTGATTTAGGCACTTGGATTCCTGCTCAATGGGATATCAGCAATATCGCCGTAGGCTCATGGTACTACGCTGCAGGCACATATAACAGCAGCGCGGATGTTGCTAAATTATTTATCAACGGTACTGAAGTCGACAGCGCCTCAAGTGCTGGAGCGATTGTAAATACAGATGTAGACCTGGGTATCGGCTCCTTTGATTGGGTAGAATGGGATGGGAAGTTGGATGAAATAAGAATCTCCAATATCGTACGATCCGATGCATGGCTCGATACAACCTTTAACACCCAGTATAACACGAGTACATTTATCAGCGTGGGAAGCGAGGAAGCATCAGGCGCTTCACCGGAATACGAATGGGTTGAGCTCTGTAACAAAGGTAGCACGGCAATTAATGTCTCAGGCTGGTACATTACTGATAATGACGGCAATAAATTCTACATAACTGGTGCAGGTGAAATACCTGCAGGAGGATACCTGGTCTGTCATCTTGCAGAATCCGGAACAAATAGCTCCACCAACGTTTACGGACCAATAATCTCGGAAGACACCGTCACATCGCTTACGTGGGAACTGGGACCTGCGAACTGTAAGGATACAGGAATATGGATCAATGAACCCAACAGAAATATCGGATATGACGGTTGGATGGAGCTGATGGATTGGGATTCCGCTACCGCGGTTGACAATGGTCTATTCCAGTTCGATTTATCAATTTTTTCATCAAATGATATTATCGATGCAAATCTCTGGCTGTATAGGTACGATGGCAGTACTTCATATGATGGAAATTTCAGCGCATGCAGAGTAACTCAAAGCTGGACAGAAACAGGGGCTACATGGAACACATATGACGGCACCAACAATTGGTACATGGCAGGTGGAGATTTCAATCCCGATATTTACGATTATGTACGGGTCTATCAGGACAACAATGGATGGTATAAATGGAATATCACGGGATTGATGGATGGCTGGAAAGACGGAACCTATCCGAATTATGGTATGATCTTGGTGGGTAATGATGAGGCCGATTGGTGGCAGCTCAGGTCAAGCGATCATGATGTTACTGCTTTGCGACCGCAGTTGATCATCAATTACACGGTCCCAACACCTACGCAGTATTTCATGCTGGAGAATACAGACGACCTCACTCTTTACGATGGCAACGGCAATATGATCGATTATCTGGCATGGGGCGCTGATGTTGGAGCGGACGATGATAGTGCTGCCGCTTGGAGACAGTGGACTGCTGGAGATTATATCGATTCTTCCTCCCTTCTTGAAAACCAAACTCTCGGGCGGGATCAAAATGAAAACGATACCGATGAGCCAGAAGACTGGCAAAACGCATCTGACAAGGCCGACCCCTTCGGTATCGACAGGAGCACCGAGAACGGTTCATCACCCAATGCCTGCAATGTCGATTTCATCATTCCTGAGTTCGAAGAGATCGTGATTCCCTTTGCATTTATGATTCTGATCGCCGCAGTATGGAGGAGAAAACGGTACAAAAAGAAGTAGCCAATGAAGCCTCCAATCCACATTTGAAAGGTTTAACAAAGGTGTAGAAATGGTGAAAAACAAGGAACCGCCAGAACTATGCCCTTTATGTGGCACCAAACTGAAATATCCTTCGTTTTATTGTAAAAATTGCGGTGATTATCGATACGAGGATGGCGTCAATATAGATGATGATGGAAGTGAAAGATGCAAAAAGTGTCGCTTAAAAGTAACACGCATCTCGAAGAAGGACCTGGAAAGGGATTTCAAATGTAAAGAATGCGGCTTTACCATCGGGGAAATGGAGGGCTTGGAAAAGGGTATCAAGGCCCGTTCCAGGTCGACCTCCGAAGAAGAATACCAAACTCTTGAAGACAAGCTCGATATCCTATCAGAAGAGATCGATAAAATATTGGCCGAAACGAGCGATGAGATATCTGATGCGTATTCCTGCCCAGAATGCGGAGCGATAATCGAAAACGATGCAAAAACTTGTCCTATTTGTGGTATGGATTTTATTGAGATCGATGAAATCCCCAAAGCCCTGGGCATAGAAGTGGAAACGGAGAAATTCGAATGCTCCGAATGTGGGACCATGTTCGATGCCGATGCTTCCCAGTGCCCTGACTGCGGCACGATGTTCATGGAAGAGGAGGAGGAATTATTTGTTTGTCCCACATGTGATGAGGTTGTGGATGCCTCGGCCACTGCCTGTAAAAGTTGCGGAACAGAATTCATATCAGAGGTGGATGAATTAGAGAGGATTTTGGACGAGGGCTTTGGAGAGGAAAAAGAATTGGAAGAAAGATCCACATCCTCGGAAATTCAGGAGGATACCATAACTGAAGAAATGGAGATAGAACTATTGGCTACTAAAGTGGAGGAGCTCCTCGAAAAACAAGAATTTGAAAAGGATACTGTAACTTCCGAACCAAAGGAGGAGATCATTACAACTAGAGTTGAGGAAACTCCCAAGATAGAAGAATCAGCAGAAAGCCTCGAGACATCTAAACATATAACCCATGGCATCGCACCAGAATATTCCGCTGGCCTAACGAATGGCTTGACCAACGGACTAACAATAGAAAGACGAGGACTAACAAACGGTATGACGAATGGATTGAAAAAGCCTAAACGCGGTTTGACAAATGGCATTATAAACGGACTGAAAAAGTCCAAACGCGGTTTGACAAACGGCCTTACGAATGGCTTGACAAACGGCCTAACAAATGGACTGACAAATGGATTTACAAATGGACTGACAAACGGCCTTCGTGCCTTAAAGGCAGGTATAACAAACGGCCTTACCAACGGCAACGGTATAACAAATGGCCTCAAAACAAAACACGGTGTCATCGAAGGAAAACGGAATCGGCTGAAACTGATTGTCGTACCTTTTATAGTACTTATTCTGGTATTTTCTCCCTATATTATTACGAATTTAACAACGGTACCCGAAGGAATAAAAATCGATGGACGGTTTGCGGATTGGAGTGAAGTTGTGATCTCTTCCGATATCAGCGAGACAGCAACCTTCAATCCCAATGTGGATATAGTGGATTACCGGGTAGATGGGAGGCAACTGGAGCTGTCTTTCTATCTGCGTGTTAACGGCAGGATGTTGGCGGGCGAGCCTAGTGGTGAAAGACATGTTGATACAGCTTACATTTTCATAGACACAGACCAAGATCCGGATTCAGGGTATTTCATCAAAGGCATCGGCAGTGATTATATACTGGAGATTTATGGTTGGGATGGGATTGTTCTGAGACCTAACCTTTTCACATACACTTCTGTGAAACAGGATTGGAACCTGTGGAAGGAAATAGGTATTAGCTCAGCTGCGGTGACCGATTCCGAGCTGGAGGTGCAGGTATCTTACAGTGCACTGTATCTTAGAAATCACGATTCGGTTGATGCTTTGTTCTATATGCAGAGCTGGGATGGATTCGAGGATTTCTCGGATACGATAATAAGCAATGAGAAGGGAGTCCTATCCGTTACACAGCAAGGTGTGGGTAAAAATGTAATTGGCGCAAGTGGCAACGGTGATAGGCTTCTCAGACTGGAGATGGAAGCATTAAATGCCGATATTACCGTAAACGAATTGACGGTTCAAAGAACAGGTATTGGGACTTATAACGATATCGCTGCAATAAGACTCGATGACGAGAATGGTAACACTGTTGCCTTTGGTACCATGAATAATGATCAAGTAACTTTTTTATTGGATCATGAACTAGTCATGGGGCAGAGTGCTACATTCTATATTGTTGTATTCATCAGCGAAAATGCGAATCCTGAAAATAGTATAGGATTCAGGATCATGAGCATTCACGATGTAGTGACAGATAAGGGCACCGTGTCTTTGGAACAGGTAAAACCAAATGAAAAGGAGCATGAGAACAGTTATATAATTAGCGTCCCTGACAAAGTAAAAATCGACGGTGCTTTTGCGGATTGGGGGATTACCAATAAAACGGTTAATGATGATATTGAGGGTGATGTCACCATGGAGAACCTCGATATTATTAGGTATGGAGTGGTGAATACCTCATTGGATGTGAGTTTTTACCTGCGTGTGGATGGCGAGATGTTTGATGGGGTTGCGATGCCATACCTAAACGATAAAAAATATTCTGGACCAATACCGGTTAAGGGGGATGATACAAGCCCATTATTATCTGCACCACCCAAACCGCCCATAACCGGTGAGGATATCGCGTACATTTTCATTGATAACGATAATAGCAGTGTCACTGGCCATAGTCTTGAAGACATAGGTGCAGATTATTTAATCGAGTTTAAAGGCAGGCACGGTAAGATCATTTCGAGTAACTACTATAGATTTAATGGAAACGCCCAATGGGAATGGTCCTGGAATAAAGAGGGAGAGGTATATGATGCTGCGATTGATTCGATCCAGCTTGAGACTCAAATTGGCATGGATGATTTGGAGCTGAACGGCAATTTCACTTGGTGCTTCATGACCACGAATTGGGAGAATGAGACCAAGGATTACTCAGATGATTCATCGATAAACCTAAGAGGTATGCCTTCAAATCTAAGACCCGTAGAAGGAGAAGATGAAGAGCTATCCACAAATACCGTTCCTGAGGGGCCAGTAGTGGTTTCAGGAAGCCAAGAAGCCCTGGGTAACTCCACGCCTTTTATCTGCAATGCTACGCTTATCCCTATATCCTCGAACGGATATGCATATACTGGCGAAAACTCCCTCTATCAACTGTTTTTCAAGGAGCGCTCAAATGCAGAGGAACTAGTGAAATTGGGAATCACCCGACCGGGCGGTCTTGATCAATGTGATACGCTGGTTTTTCAGCCAAAAAAAATGCAATATAGTGACGATCTCAACCAATCTGATATACTCGCGAATGTGAGTGACGTTTCTTCTTACATTGGCCCCTCTTCAATACAGTGGAATGAGAGCTTTGAGGTTGGTACTTCTCTCACCTGCTTAAAAT
>CP070739.1:2142332-2157735 GCA_020347705.1 Methanomassiliicoccales archaeon
AGGCGGAAAGATGGCCCAACTGGATAAAACCTTCCCCACAAATGATTGCTCTATTTGCATTCTATCACCGAAATTGGTAGCAGCTGGTAGGCATCCCAACATCACTTTGCATACCAATTCCGAGGTCAAAGAGCTCACAGGAGAAGCAGGAGATTTCAGGGCGATTATCACAAAAAAACCCAGATATATCATAGAAGAAAAATGCACTGCTTGCAGTTTATGTGCTGACGTATGTCCAGTGGAGAGGAAGTCTGAGTTTGACGAAGGATTGGGCCCAAGAAAGGCCATACACATTCCATTTCCCCAGGCCGTGCCATTGAAGTACACGATTGATCGACAGGGAATTCCCCCTTGTCAGGCCGCCTGTCCTGCGGGAGTTCATGCCCAGGGTTATATAGCATTGATTTCTCAGGGTAAATACAAGGAGGCCCTGGAGCTTCACAGAACGCACAATCCATTACCCTTGATCTGCGGCAGGGTGTGTCCGCATCCATGCGAGAGTGAATGCAACCGCGGTGAGGTCGATGAGCCCATTGCAATTGCGGCATTAAAACGTTTTATTGCGGATTACGAGCTCGACCACAGAGAAGAGGAGGTCGAGCCATTTGAGGTGACAAGTGATAAAAAAATCGCGGTTATAGGCTCAGGTCCAGCAGGTCTTTCTTGCGCATATTTTCTGGCGAAAATGGGGCACTCACCCACGATTTTTGAGGCTCTACCTGTTGCTGGAGGGATGCTTGCTGTGGGGATTCCTGATTATCGACTGCCCAAGGATATCCTCGAGGCCGAGATCGATTATATCAAAAATAAAGGCGTTGCCATCATTTTTAATAAGAGATTTGGCAAGGACTTCGGACTTGAAGACCTGAAGAAGGACGGCTATGATGCGATATTTTTGGCCACAGGGGCCCATGAATCGAAAAAATTGGCCGTACCTGATGAGGATTTAGATGGAGTATTTTCTGGAGTTGATTTCTTAAGAAAGGTTAATCTTGGTGAGAAGGTAAAGATCGGAAAGAAGGTTGCAGTAATTGGCGGAGGGGATGTGGCAATAGATGCGGTGAGAGTAGCAAATCGTCTGGGAAGCGAGGCTTTTATTTTGTACAGAAGAACGAGAGCCGAGATGCCTGCTCATGAATCTGAAATTGCAGCCACAGAAAAGGAAGAAATAGAGATCAACTACCTAACCCAGCCCATAAAGATACTGGGTGAGAACGGTAAGGTGGTTGGCCTCGAATGTGTGAAGATGAAGTTGGGAGAACCCGATGAAAGTGGGAGAAGATGGCCAGTTCCAATAAAAGGTTCCGAGTTCGTAATAGATGTGGATTGCGTAATGCCGGCCATTGGTCAGAGTCCGGAGATCTCGATGTTGGAAGGACTTGGATTGAAGGTTTCAAATGCAGGTACTATACTCGTGGATGAAAAAACATGTGCAACAAACATCCCAAGTGTTTTTGCCGAAGGAGATGCGGTAACTGGCCCGGCAACAGTCGTGATGGCTGTTGGTGCAGGAAGGAAAGCTGCAAGGAGTATCGATGCATATCTTAGGGGTGAAGAGGTAAAGCCTCACTCGAAGGAGGAGAAGGCAGTAACATTTGAAGAACTTGGATTGGAGGAGGATATCCAAAAGAAAGCGAGGGTGGCTATTTCCGAGCTTCCCACATCGAAGAGAAAGAAGAATTTCAAAGAGATCGTAAATGGTCTTTCAGAGAAGGAGGCCAAAGAAGAGGCAATGCGCTGCCTCAATTGCGGAATCTGCTCAGGATGCCATCAATGTATTTCGGTATGCGAGCCAGATGCCATAGATTTCTCGCAAAAGAAAGAGGAAATAGAGTTGGAGGTTGGTTCAGTTATCGTGATACCGGGTTATGATGAAATCGATCCAAGGACAAGGGCCGAGTTTGGCTATGATGGGTATTATGATGTAATCACCGCATTGGAGTTCGAGCGCATCCTATCCGCATCCGGACCCTTTGGCGGACATATAAAGCGGCTCTCGGACGGGAAAGAGCCCGAGAAAATCGCTTTTATTCAATGTGTGGGTTCAAGGGATAGAAATCGCGGAGTTGGCTACTGCTCCGGTGTGTGCTGCATGTACGCCATAAAGGAAGCGATTATTGCAAAGGAACACAATCCTGACTTAGAAATTCATATTTTCCACATGGACATCAGAGCCTTTGGCAAGGAATTTGATTATTACCATCAGAGAGCCAAGGATATCGGAATTAAATTCACAAGATGCAGGGTTGCGGACATCTGGGAAGATGAAGATAAAAAGCTGAGAGTCAATTTTGCGGATGAAAAGGACGACCCAGATCATGAATCCTTTGATATGGTGGTCCTTTCAAACGGTATCGCAAAACCAAAGGATGCCGAGAAGCTCGGTGAGATTTTGGCTTTCGATCTAAACAGGTATGGTTTTTGCCTTACCTCCGCATTCTACCCGTTGGAGACCACAAGACCGGGTGTTTTCGTAGCAGGTGCGTTCTCGGAGCCCAAGGACATTCCTGATAGCGTGGCCCAGGCATCGGGTGCCGCTGCATTCGCTTCGTGTTTCGCTGCAAAAGAAATGGGAATGAAACCAGAAGGCATCCCCGAGGAGAGGGATGTTTCTGGTGAGGCGAGAATCGGTGTCCTGATATGTCACTGCGGTATAAACATCGGAAATTTTGTGGACGTGGAGGAAGTGGCCAAATACGCCTCTTCCCTCCAAAATGTGGTTTACGCCGAGAATGTACTTTATGCCTGCTCCCAGGATATACAGGATAAGATCAAGAGTCTGATCGATGAACATGATTTAACCAGATTGGTTGTGGCATCATGTACTCCCAGAACCCATGAACCGCTGTTCCAAGGCACCGTTGAGGAGGCAGGTTTGAATCCTTATCTCTTCGAGATGACGAACATAAGAGAGCAGTGCTCCTGGGTTCACATGCACGATAAAGATAAGGCCACAAAGAAAGCCAAAGACCTGGTGAGAATGACGGTTGCCAAGTCCGGCCTGTTAAAGCCACTGGAAAAGGAAAGCCTGGCCATCAATCCCACATGCCTGGTAATAGGAGGGGGAATATCAGGATTGACCGCGGCAAAAGAGGTTGCGGAAAACGGTTTTAAGGTCCTACTTCTGGAGAGGGGGAAGGAGCTTGGTGGAAATTTAAAGAGGGTTAGCTCACTCATTACCGATGAGGATCCTATACAGAACCTGAATACCCTTATCAAAGAGGTATCAGGACATGAAAAAATAGAGGTTCTCTGCAATTCCAATTTGACGGATATTCAAGGTTATGTGGGTAACTTCATAACGACTTTCGAGCATGAGGGTGAGACCAAAACATTTGAGCATGGAACAATCATAGTTGCAACTGGCTCGAAACCTTATGAGCCAACAGAGTATCTTTATAAAAAACACGAGGGCATAATCACCCAACTCGAACTCGAAAAAATGCTTACAAAAAACAAATTCGATGTCAAACAGGTTGTGATGATCCAATGCGTGGGATCCAGGGATGAGGAGCACGGGTGGTGCAGCAGGGTGTGCTGTACGCAGGCTGTGAAGAATGCCTTGAGGATCAAAAAACAGAACCCGGAAACCGAAGTATATATTCTTTTCAAGGATATGAGAACATACGGTTTCAGAGAGGATTACTATGCAAAGGCATCTGATGAGGGGGTCAAGTTTATTTTGTACGATGATGAAAACAAGCCAGTTGTCAAGGATGAGGATGGTTTGGTGGTTGAGGCAGTTGACCCTGTTCTAAAAAATACCTTGAAAATAAAACCAGATAGAGTTGTTCTCAGTATCGGGATGGAACCAAGAAAGGAGAATATAGAGCTAGCAAAGATGCTGAAAGTACCGTTGAGCAAGGACGGCTTCTTCTTGGAGGCCCACATGAAATTACGTCCTCTGGATTTTGCCACCGATGGTATCTTTCTCTGCGGCGCTGCACATTCTCCGAAGTTCGTAGAAGAGTGCATATCCCAAGCCAGTGGTGCGGCTTCAAGGGCCTGCACGATTCTTAGTAAAAAGGCCATAAGAGCGGAGGGAATTGTGTCACAGGTGGATGAGGAGCTCTGTTTCGGATGTGGAATTTGTGTTTTAAACTGTCCTTACAATGCAATGGAACTAGAAGATGAAACGCAGAAGGCCAAGGTCATTTCTGCGCTTTGTAAGGGCTGTGGAGTATGCGGAGCCACTTGTCCGAAGCATGCCATAATAATGTCCCACTTTACAGACGAGCAAGTGAAAGCGCAAATCGATGCCTTAGTGGAGGAGGTGGTCGAATAAAAGGAGGAGCTGTGAATGGCTGAGTTTGAACCAAAAATCCTGGCCTTCGCCTGCAACTGGTGCTCCTCCGCCTTTTTCTTTGGCACAAAATTCTCCGCTGGCTCGGGCTCCCAAAGAAAAACCTGGGGGAAAAAGAAACTCGCCCTTACCTGCTCGAATTTTGGAAGGAGGTGGGATACTGCCTGATTTCGAACCAAAAATACTTGCCTTCGCTTGCAATTGGTGTTCATATGCAGGAGCGGACCTTGCGGGGGTAAGCAGAATCCAGTATCCTCCGAATATGAGTATCATTAGGGTCATGTGTTCGGGCAGAGTGGATCCGATTTTCATCCTTGACGCACTCAAAAAAGGCGTTGATGGTGTGATGGTCCTGGGCTGCCATCCAGGGGACTGCCATTATATCTCAGGCAATCTCATGGCAGAAAGAAAGATGAGATGGACAAAGGAACTCATCGAAAAAGCCGGTTGCGATCCAAGAAGACTTAAACTGGAATGGATATCGGCCTCTGAAGGTGAGAGGTTCGCGAATACGGCAAGGGAATTTACGGAGCAGATCAAGGAATTGGGACCCTTACAAAAAGAGGATAAGGAGAAAATATCTGCGGAACTGAAAGCCGCAAGTAAGGTTGTGGATGAATCACGAGTCAGGGTCTTGATGGGGAAGGAAAGAGAGCTCGTTGAAGAAGGCAATGTCTATGGGGATAAAGCCGCTCAAAAGGACTTCGATGCTCTCATGAAAGGAATTCTGGATGATGAGCATACCAGGGAGAAGATACTGCTTGCTGCGAAGGCCGAGCCCCTATCCATTAAAGAAATTTCAAAGAGGATGGGCATGCCAAGCCAGGAAATCGGAAGACATGTCATGTGGCTGAGGCATAAGGGAAAGATAGCGCTGCACGGAATCGAAGGCAGATCTCCTTTGTATAAAACAGTGGAGGTGGAGGTTTGAAAAGCGGGCAGGAAAAGGTTGGTGCAGTGCTCGTTGTTGGCGGTGGAATAGCTGGCATGCAGTCCTCACTGGATTTGGCCGAATCAGGATTCAAGGTATATCTGCTTGAAAGAAGCCCGTGCATAGGCGGTGTCATGGCGCAGTTGGACAAGACGTTTCCAACGAACGACTGCGCAATGTGCATCATGGCTCCAAAGCTCGTTGCCACAGGAAGACATCCAAATATCGAATTGATCACGAACTCAGAAATCGAGAAACTTGAAGGCGAGCCAGGCAGCTTCGAGGTTACACTAGCAAAGCATCCGAGAAGGGTATCTTCCGAAAAGTGTACAGGTTGCGGAATCTGTGCCCAGGAATGTCCTGTTGAGGCGATAAACGAATTCAATGAAGGACTTTTACCAAGAAGTGCAGTCCATATCGATTATCCCCAGGCAGTTCCGCTGACCTTCATAATAGACAAAACAGTTTGCATCGGTTGCGGAATATGCGAAAAGATGTGCAAGGCAAATGCAATCGAGTACGACCAAGCAGAAGAGCAACAAAAAATCGATGTTGGCTCCATTATTTTGGCACTGGGCTTTGATGAGTTCAATCCTGAGATAAAAAAGGAATATGGATATGGCATCTACCCGAATGTTGTTTCTAGCATAGAGTTCGAAAGGCTCCTTTCCGCAATAGGACCAACAGGTGGGATGGTTCTCAGGCCTTCTGATTATGATATCCCCAAAAAAATCGCCTTCATACAGTGTGTCGGATCAAGGGACGAGCAATGTGACAAGAGTTATTGCTCAGCAGTATCTTGTATGTATTCGATTAAGGAAGCGATCATAGCCAAGGAGCATACCGAGGGTTTGGACTGTCACATTTTTTATATGGACATAAGAACATTTGGAAAGGAATTCGAGGATTACTATAACAGGGCGCAGGAGGAGTACAAAATCGGGTTCACAAGAAGCAGGCCTGCGAGCTTAAGGGAGGACCCGGAAACGAAGAATGTTATTATAAGCTATGTTGAGAACGGAGAGCCGAAAGAAGAAGAATTTGATATGGTTGTTTTATCGGTTGGAATAGATGCTCCAAAGGATGCTATAACATTGAGCGAGAGGCTTGGTATAGATCTTAATAAGCACAATTTCGTTTCCACAAAAAAATTCTCCCCTTTGTCAACTTCACGTGAAGGTATATTTGTCTGCGGAGCCTTCTCATCTCCAAAGGATATTCCAGATACAGTTGCACAGGCAAGTGGGGCCGCCTCAAAGGCCTCATCCATCATATCTTCAGAGCGAGGAAAATTGGTGGCCAAAAGGGAGATAATTCCGGAAAAGGACGTTCGGCTTGAAGGTGCCAGAATAGGTGTTTTTGTGTGCCACTGCGGGATAAATATAGGTGGTGTGGTTAGAGTCCCCGAGGTTGTGGAATATGCAAGAACATTGCCGAATGTTGCCTATGCAGAGCATAATCTCTATACCTGCTCCCAGGACACACAGGAGAGGATCAAAGAAAAGGTGAAGGAGCACGACTTGAACAGGGTGATCGTGGCATCATGCACTCCAAGAACACACGAACCCCTATTCCAAAGCACGACTTCCGAAGCAGGACTGAATCCGTATCTTTTCGAGATGGCGAACATTCGTGACCAATGCTCCTGGGTTCATATGCACGAGCCTGATTCCGCAACAGAGAAGGCCAAGGACCTGGTGAGAATGGCCGTTGCGAAGGCGAGGCTGCTAGAGCCTCTTAAGAAGGCCACTTTGGATGTTAAGAGAAATGCCCTCGTTATAGGAGGTGGAATATCAGGTATGACGGCAGCACTGGGATTCGCAGATCAAGGATACAAGGCTTACCTTATTGAAAAGACATCTGAGCTCGGGGGAAAAGTCAGGCATCTGCATTATGCGGTAACCGAGGAGAATCCGCAAGATGAATTGTTTGCTCTCATTAAGAAGATTGAGAATAATGAAAACATAGAGGTTTTTAAAGATGCTGAGTTGCTTTCTATAGAGGGTTATGTTGGTAATTATAAAACAAAGATTTCGTATGAAAATCTAGAGAAGGAGATAGATCATGGTGTCGTGGTTGTAGCAACAGGAGCTTTGGAATACGAGCCAACAGAATATTCATACGGAGAAGACAGAAGATTAGTAACACAGTTGGAGCTAGAGAAGCTACTTGCAGAGGAGAAAATCAATCCAAAAAATGTTGTGATGATACAGTGTGTCGGCTCAAGGGGAGAGAGCGTTTCCTACTGCTCTAGAATATGCTGCACCACGGCGATAAAAAATGCCCTACAAATTAAAGACCAGCATACCGATGCAAAAATCTACATTCTGTACAGGGACATAAGAACATATGGATTCATGGAGGATTATTATCAAAAGGCCGCAGAAGAGGGTGTTGTATTTGTCAGATACGACGTGGATTCAAAACCAAAGGTCGAGATTACCGAGGGTAATTTAAAGGTATCTGTCAAGGAACCGAACATCGATGAAGAGCTTCGCCTTGATCCTGATTTGGTTGTTCTAAGCGTGGCCGCGATTCCAGATCCAAACAACGAGGAGCTTTCTAAGTCCCTGAAGGTGCCTTTAAGTAAGGACGGTTTCTTTTTGGAGGCTCATATGAAACTGCGGCCAGTTGACTTCGCAACTGAGGGTGTATTCCTATGCGGCTCAGCCCATTCACCAAAGTTCATAGACGAAAGCATATCGCAGGCTGAAGCCGTGGTCTCAAGGGCATGCACCATACTTTCTAAGGATTATTTGGAGGCTGAGGGTGTAATCTCCATCGTGAACTCAGATATATGCAGCGGTTGCGAGACATGTATCTTAGTATGTCCCTTTGATGCCATTGATAAGGATGATAAAAAAAAGGCTAAGGTTAACGAACTGCTCTGCAAAGGTTGCGGAGCCTGTGTTGCTGCATGCAGGGCAGGTGCAATTCAGCAGAGATGCTTTACCGACGAGCAGATATTGTCGGTTATTAGGTCTGCATTTCAGGAGGTGGAGGTCTGAGTAAGGTGCCTGATTACGAACCTAAAATTCTGGCATTCCTCTGCAACTGGTGCCCTTCCGCCTTTTTCTTTGGAGCAAAATTCTCTGCTGGCTCGGGCTCGCAAAGAAAAACCTGGGGGAAAAAGAAACTCGCCCTCACCTGCTCGAATTTTGTAAGGAGGTGGGATGCTGCCTACGTTTGAGCCGAAGATACTGGCCTTCCTGTGCAATTGGTGCAGTTACGCCGGGGCAGACCTGGCCGGAGTTTCAAGGTTCCAGTATCCACCAAATGTGCGCATAGTCAGGGTCATGTGCTCTGGAAGAATCTCCCCCAGATTTGTGCTCAAGAGTTTTCAGGAGGGAGCCGATGGTGTTCTCATCGCAGGCTGTCATCCTGGTGACTGCCATTATTCAAAAGGCAACTACTACACCAGACGCAGATTGACGGTTCTTGGTAAATTGTTGGAACATGTGGGCTTAGATCCACGAAGGTTCAAGGTGAAGTGGATTTCCGCATCCGAGGGTGGCAAATTTGCAGATGTGGTGAAAGAAATCACAGAAGATGTAAAGAAGTTAGGGCCCCAGAACTCCCTAAAAAGGGTAGATGAAAATGAGTGAGATAGAGGACAAGATAAGAGAAATCGCAAAAAAGCTCCTTGAAGAAGGCAAGGTAAAGTACTTCATAGGCTATGCCAAGGGCTCTGATGCATTTTGCGCAAAGCCCATAATAATCGACGATCCAAAGGATGTGGACAAGCTGATTTGGTCTCCTTGCTGTGTAAACAATCTTGCGGTATATCTTGTTGATGAGATCAAAAAGAAACCGAGAAGAGGAGAAGAGCCGGACCTGCGGCCCGTGGGAATAATAGCTAAGGCCTGCGATGAAAGGGGTATTACAGTTCTTCTTCAAGAGAACATACTCCCCAGAGAAAGAGCGTATATCATAGGCATTCCTTGCTCCGGGATGGCAGAACCACAAAAACTTGAAAAACTAGCAGGTGAAAAGGGGATCTCGCATAAGGCTATCTACGACATGCACATAAGGGAAGAAGAAAATGAGTTTTCATTCGAGGCTGAGGGAGTAAAGGAGGCCTTGCCAAGAGATGAGGTTTTGGCAGATAAATGCAAGGAGTGTTTCCAACACAACCCGAAAGAGTGCGACATTGTAATTGGAGAGAGTGTTGAAAACCCGCAGATAGAGAAGTACGTAACGATCAAGGAATTGGAGGACATGTCACTTGAAGATCGAGAAAAATTCTGGGAAAAGATATTTGAAAGATGTATCAGATGCAACGCATGTAAAGAGGTTTGCCCCCTTTGTTACTGCGAGGAATGCACCGTTGAAAAGGCAAAGCCAATGAGATGGTGCTCCAAGTCAGTTGATAAATCTAACAATGCATTCTATCATCTGATGAGAGCAATGCATCTTGTGGGAAGGTGTATAGACTGCGGCGAATGTGAGAGAGTATGTCCCATGGGAATACCTCTTCGGAAGCTGTATAAAAAATTGGAGAAGGAGGCAGAAGAGTTATACGGCTATGAGGCCGGTTCAAGTTCAGAGGATGTTCCTTTATTCGCCGCATTCACAAACGATGATCCAGATGAATTCGAGTGATGATGAGTTGAGCATATGGATGACATGGTATTGAAAAAGGAAAAATTATCTGAATGGTCCAACGAGCTTTCAGGCTATAAACTCATTGCACCTTCTAAGGAAGATGATGTTGTGATATTCAAGGAAACAGCCAATTTAAATATGGCATCGCTGGACTACGCCAATTCAGTGAAGCCTCCAAAGGAGGTGTTCTTTCCCCAAACCCAGGAGCTTTTCAGGTTCGAGAAAACTCCGGAGGTGAAGGTAAGCGAAGGTAAAAAACAAACAGAGAAAGTGCTTCTTTTCGGAGTGAGACCATGCGATGCAAGAAGCTTACTCATTCTTGACAAGCTGTTTTACTGGGATTCAGAGGACCCATTCTACCGCCAGGCCAGGGACAATACGGTGATAGTTGGTCTGGCTTGCACCTCCCCGCATCACAATTGTTACTGCACATCAGTTGGCGGCAAACCCTATTCAAATGAGGGCCTGGATGTATTGATGACAGATTTGGGCGATAGATTCTTTGTGGAGGTTATTACAAAGAAGGGGGAGGAAGTTATCAGACGGCCAAATGAATTGTTCCTTACGGCGACATCCGAGGATAAAACATTAAGGGACGAGATATGGGAAAAGGCGGAATCCGAAATAACCAAACATGTGGATGTTGAAGGAGTACATGACAAACTCGGTGAGCTTTTCGATTCGCAATATTGGGAAAAAAAGGCACAAACTTGTGTCGGGTGCGGTATATGCTCCTTCCTCTGTCCCACCTGTCACTGCTTCGACATAACAGATGAGGACTGCGGTACCTGCGGTAGAAGAATCAGGACCTGGGATACCTGCATGATTCCCGAGTACACCGTGCATGCCTCAGGCTACAATCCCCGACCCGGAAAGAAGAATCGATTGAAAAACAGAGTATTTCATAAATTCAGGTACTTCCCTGACAGATTTGATGTCATTGCCTGTGTAGGCTGCGGAAGGTGCATCTCCAAATGTCCCGTGGGAATCGATATCGTTGAGACCTTAAAGGAGGTTAAGGAGCAAGAGGAGGTGAAGGATTGAGCAATGAGAATCTTTATCTCCCCCATCTTGCCACAATAACCGAGATAAGGGAGGAAGCAACAGGCGAAAGGGGCATAAAAACCTTCAAGGTGAAAATCAACGACGACGAGGTAAGAAATAATTTCGTGCACAAGCCCGGTCAATGCGCAATGCTGAGTGTTTTTGGTGTTGGGGAGAGCATAATCTCCATTTCCTCGCCCCCCACCTGGAAGAACTTTCTCGAGTTCACGATAATGCGAGTTGGGAATGTGACATCTGCGCTTCATATGATGAGCGTTGGTGATGTCATAGGGATCAGGGGACCTTACGGAAACGGTTTTCCCATGGATGAATTCAAAGGTAAGAACTGCATTTTCATTGGTGCTGGAGTTGGAATAGCCCCCTTAAGAAGCGTTTACCAGTATGTACTTGGCCCTGAGCACCGCAAGGAGTTCGGAGATGTCCTGCTAATATACGGTGCAAGAACACCTGCTGACCTGGCCTACAAGAGGGAATTCGAGGAGATCGATAAACGGGATGATGTCGACCTTCAGATGTGCATTGACTGGAAGTTCGGCCCCCAAGGTATGATAGATGAGGATGCTGCAGAGGGATGGCCCAAGATAAAGATGTCATGCCCGGCAGAAACCGAAATACCTGAAGGATGCAATCACTGGACGTGTTTTGTTCCCCAGCTTGTGGAGGTTGCTGCTCCATCCCCTGAAAATGCCGTAGCCTTGACATGCGGTCCACCAATTGCCATCAAGTTCGTTGTCCAGAACCTTGAAAAACTGGGTTTTTCGGATAGCCAGGTCTACACTACTCTGGAGAACAGGATGAAATGCGGCATAGGCAAGTGCGGAAGATGTAACATAGGCGAAATCTACGTGTGCAAGGATGGACCTGTTTTTTCCAGGGCGCAGATCAAAAGCATGTTTCAGGAATTTTAATGCATTGTTTGTAATTTATATTAAAGGCAAAGATTTTATATAATTATTCATTTCCCAATGGTAGAGTGGGAGGCGGGTATATTGGAGAAGAACGTGCTATATCGATGGGTTGGTGTGATTCTAATTATATTGGGCTTATTTTCAGTTATCCTAAATACGATAATGTTATTCACGGGAGGAATAACAGACATATATTTATGGTTAGGCATAGGGTTTTGCACCGCCTTTGGCCTGATACCTGGCATTATTTTATTTATATGGGGATGGAAATTGGCAAAGGAGAAAAGTGAGTTGACAAAGCTCGCTGCATATCTTAGGAGTTATAGAAGGATAAAGGTTTCAGATGTGGCAAGAGCCATGGAAAAGAACGAATACGAGACGGAACAGCTGATCCTTCAATGCGTGGAAAAAAACCTTATTAACGGATATTTTGATAGAAATACAAGGGAGTTCTTTACACGCGAATCGCAGCTTGGAGAGGTAAAAACACCGGACAGCTGTCCCAATTGCGGGGCATTTTTTGAGTCAAAGGTGCTGTCAGGCGAGACCGCAATATGCAAATTCTGTGGGAGCAAGTTTTCGCCGGACTCAAGTGCCAGATCAGAAGGCTCTCCTCAGCCGCCCCAAACGGGATCGTAGTGTCACCGAAAACGATCAATCCAATAACTCGACCTCGAAAATAAAGGCGTCGCCTTCCTTTTTTGCCGACAGAACCCCATCGGTTGCGCTCTCCTTGATCATGCCCGCGTAGACGCCCTCAAGGTAAAAGAACAGCTCGGAATATTCACAGCATCCCTTCCATATTGTTTCGACCTTCGAGTCCTTTTTCGACATGGCCGTGCCGCAGTCCTTGAAGATACCGCTCGGGGATTGAAGATTGTTATAGAATTCCGTGACCACCTCGAAAAGGGGTTTATGGGGATCGAGATAGTGATATGGGCTGTCCGCCACCTCCGGTCCTGTGTAGAGGTAGAATCCTATATCATGGTATCTGTTGGTCTTTTTCGCGATGATCATCTTGTCCTCACCGAGGCGGCTGTTTATTATCTGAAGGAAAATAACAAAGGATTTGAGGGGATAATACGAGGGCAGATAGGGGGACCTGGTTGAGAGCTTTTGATGTATTGTGTTCTCCAAAATCTGTTTTATGTTTTCACTCTCGTTTCTACCCCTTTTGTTTCTAATATAAGCCAGTGCTTTTCGGAAAGCGTAATTATGCACCTTTACCTCAAACATCCAATAAGACATATAGTGCTAACCACATATATCTTTTTTCGGGATATAAAAAAAAATATGTTAGCATATTAACATCTAAAATCTCAAGGTTTAAAGGAGATTAGGGCTAGTTTCTTTTTACCTCCTTCACATACATCAGGGGGTAGCCCATTTCCTCTATATGCTTCATCTCGCAGATTACCTCAACGTCCTTGAATTTCACGGAGAGCTTGACATCTAGCATATCCCCTGTCAGGGTAAGGTAATCGAATTCCGTGCTTTTCTCCCTCAACCTGCTTCTGTCGATCGCAACCTGTGCATCCTTGACGAAGGGCTGGACCTTCGCCCCCTCAGCTATGGACTTTTCCAGAACATCCACGTTATATTTGCTGATGGGAGCGCCCACAAACTGATGATAGACGGTTCCCAGCTTTATACCCGCCTCAAATGCCGCTCTCTCGGAATCTGTGCAGTTGAAGTACCTATCGGCAACATCCATTTCTACTCCCCCTTAAATCTAGCTGCGTATAATGGCCCTATTACTACATAAATAATTGCCATGACCAGGACTACAGTGGAAAAATGAATCGAATACGAATCTTGATGCCATAATCCGAAGATGCCTATCAGGATCACGATGCCAGCTACCCCACCCAGAATTCCCTTCAGTTTCGGGTAAGGTATCTTGCTTATCATGAGCAGCGAAATTAAAATCGCGATAATCAACACTATAATCTGATTTTCTAAGACCTCCGCGGACATGACTATGATAAGGGCACCTGCCGGGATGGGAAGGCCTAAGAAATTCTTGAATTTATGACCCTTTTCAATGAATCTTGCCAATCTCAAGATTCCAAACAGTACGATCATCATGCAAGCAGCAACCGTAAGAGCATTCTCCAGATTTTGGAAACTGGTCCCTTTTTCCAGGTTGTAGAACATACCGTACAATAAGATCGAAGGTGCAAAAGAAAAGGTGACGGTATCCGCTATGGAGTCCAAATACACTCCATGCCCTTTTTTTCTTTTGAAGTATCTTGCCAGGATTCCATCTGCCCCGTCTATCAGAATGCCTATGAGAACAAGGACCATACCCAATCTGAAATCCCCGTCGATTATGTACATTATGGCAAGCAAACCCACAAAGCCGTTTGCTAGGGTCACAAGGTCCGCTGCTATGGAAGAATCAAGCTTCATTTTCCACCACCACTGCCACACAACTTTCTCCTGCTATGACCCTTACTCCTACCCTGGCCAAGACCCTGGTCCTTTTGCTTGGAAGGTATAGGTCCACCCTGGAGCCGAACCTTATCATGCCGATTTTTTGCCCTTTTACGATTCTATCCCCCTTCTTCATGTACGGTACTATCCTTCTGGCGAAGGCACCTGCTATCTGAACGAGCTTTACCTTCCCAAAACTTGTTTTTATCGTTGTAACAACTTTCTCGTTCATCTCGGAGTCCTTGTTGGCCGCAGGTTTATGCTTTCCCTTATGATGCTCGATTCCAAAGACTTTACCGTCGAACGGTGCCCTGTTGACATGCACATCAAAAAGGCCCATTACTATGGAGATTTTCGATGTATTAGATACGACCTCTATATTCGATACCACTCCATCCGCAGGGGCAACGATACCCCACCCTGTTCTCCTTTGTGGGTCCCTGAAGAAGATGATAAAAAATAAGGTGATGAGTAAGAATAAGACAGCAAGCGGGATGATGAATACGAAAATGAAGATCAGAGCCAGTATGAACGGTAGCAATATCCATATCACAGAACCTCTAGCCAACATCCACTCCTGCATTCACATATGGAATAAAGTTTTTTCCTGTTGCATTGGTAAAAGATGATCATCCAGTTCTAACAGTAAAATCTCACTTGCCCCGCCACATTTTTGGGTATGTCCCTTTCGGCATGAGCACCCTTTCTGTTTTCACGGCCATCCCCTCATCTCTCTCCTGGATTTCCTTTGAGGTCATTAGGGTTTTTCCAAGGGCTATGCCCTCGCCCTTTTGGGAGATCATGGCCACTGTATCGTTTTTATCGATGCTGCTGTCCAATCCGACGATGCCCGGCAATGCGAGATTTGCTCCATGGCAGATCGCATCCACCGCCGAATCCTTCACCACGATCTTCGGCAGGTGATCAAGAAGTCTTTCCATGGGTACGACGGCCTTTCGAATATGCTCTTCATCACCGTTTTCTTTCCAGAATACGAAGGCGTCTTTGAGGTCATGTAAGGTGACGGCCTCCTCCTCGGTAAAATGCGCGATCTTCGTCCTTCTCAGCTCAACCATGTGTGCTCCTATACACAATGCATCGCCCATGTCGTGGCACAATGTTCTGATGTAGGTTCCGGCCTCACACCCCACCTTA
>CP070739.1:2157835-2169114 GCA_020347705.1 Methanomassiliicoccales archaeon
CAAATCATCAGACTGATACTCAGGGACAACACGACCTGCTTTTGGAAAATTAGGTATGCTTTCGATCAATTTTACAATCCTTTGGGCAAATAACCGGGCATAATGTTCGGAATCAAATGCAATATAATTACATATATTCTCCAGGTCCGAAGTAGCGCGGGGAGACCATATCAGCTTAACCATTTTTTCATGCGCTCCTTGACCTCTTCGTGTGAAATCCCCTTTTCCTCATCAAGTTCCGCAAGTCCCTTATCCACCTTCTGCCTGAAGTACAGTTCAGCCATAATGTCGGCCAAGCTGACATCATCGGGCATCTGTTGAATCATGGCAATAACATCTTCTTTGACATTGTGCATAGTCACAGCCTCCATTATGCGATTTTTACTGTTTGAGGTACTATTATTCAATTTATATTTAAGTATTACTCTATTTTTATGTTTACCAGAAAAATCCTTTTTTGGTACAATCATTTTTCACACCTTTGTTGCATGTAACATAAGGCGATTGAGGTATATTAATTCGGGTCTGGGGGTGGGGTGAAAGTATTATGGCGGATCGATTACCCATATCTCATCGCTGTATCCCTCAAACACTGTGCCATCTGTCATTTCTCCGGTGACCTTCAAATTGTATATCCCCGGTGGCAGCATCTCCTCAACTGCATCTCTATCGAACTTGACCATTCTCTCAAGTATTGTATCATCGTCATGATCCATGATGTAGGAATCCTCGGATTTCACAAATCCGAATTTGGGATCCAATATTGGTGAAAGAGAATCTTCAAGAAGGATCGTGCTTGCATCTATGTCTCGTACATCGTAGCCTTCGGGGAGTTCGATGTAACATGTTATCCACCTGCCTTTGGACTTGACGTTTAAAGTGTCTGGGTCGATATCGATTGCCGCCTCTATTTTTTTCCACCTGTCCGGTTTATAAAAAGGATAGAAATCAAAACCTGGTTGAGGATGGGGAATTAAGGTATCACCGATTCCATCATTGGCAATCGCATGTTTTCCGCTCCCGCTTCCATCATCAAGGCCCATGTAGTCGTCCCAATAATTTCCCTCTAGTAAGTCAGGGTGATGCCAGTTATTCTCAAAAGGATGTGTATCGGTTGGTGGATAAAGATTGCCTATCATGTTATTGTGGTAGATAGTGTTTTCAATTGATCTATGAAATTCAAAAGGACGATTCCAGTCATATATATCATTATTATGAATTGAATTTTGGCTGGATGCCGAAAGCAGCATCCCAGCTCTCCCCCAACCTGGAAGTCTTTGGATGTAATTTCCGCTGATTATGTTGTTATGAGCACTCTGTAAGTAGATACCAATATATCGACTGTAGAAATCGTTTTCGGTGATCAAATTATTGCAGCCCCGACAATCGATGCCGATACTGTATCCGGTTTCTATGGTATTGCCTGATATGATATTATTAGAATGGACAAACATGTCGTTGTGATGATTGTTTTTAAATTCATTGTTGAGGATGCTGTTATTACTGGACATCACAGCAATTCCGATATAGTTACCATCCAGTATATTACCGGATACAGTTGTATCACCGTTTTGAAGAAATATACCGCATTCCCGTAGGGGCCCGGTGTATGAAACATGACCGCTATTTTTGATGGTGAATCCGCTTATTGCGGCACCTCCCACCTTGACAAAAACCACAATCCAGGTTTCTTCCCCGTCGATAATCGTGTTAGCTTTGTCCTCTCCAATTAAAGTTAATGCTTTATTGACAACAATGTGTTCATAATAAATTCCGCTGTACACAAGGACGCTGTCTCCCTGGCTTGCGGAATCTATTGCATCCTGTATAATGGTAAAATCTTCATCAGGATTCCCGGGGCCAGAACCTGGAACATCATCAACATACCAGGTTTTAGGTTCCGTGTTTGCACTCGATTTAAAGGCTCCAGTCACTGCAAAAACACTGATTACGACCATTGCACCAATGAACAATGAGGATAACGTTCTTCTCATATTTCACTCCCTCCGTTTGAGCTTTCCGAGAACGCCCTTCCATGACAGTTCTCATTTAAAGCCAGACTTTAATGAGTTTGTTGATATAAATAATTTCGGGGTAGTAGGTTGAGGGGGATTGAGAGATACCTTATAAATCGTCTTCTTTTGTGGCAACAGAATCAACTACTTCTTTTCAATCGTTTTTGAAGGCGCTTTTTAAACTCTTCTTTAGAAAGTCCTTTGAAATCGTCAAGTCGGCGGTAATGTTTTTTGATGTGTTCCAAACTAATATCTTCGATTGAGACTTTATCCATCAGCATATTCAAAAGATCATCATAGGTCATGTTGCCGTATTTGTAATCTGCCAGCCGTTCTTTTGTTTTCGCATTTATTGAAGAGATATGCACACCTCATGTGAAACATTATGTGATTGAGGAATATAATTCCAGACATAGGGGAAGGATGAAAGTATCGGCTCTACCTCTATTCTGATTTTTATTATTGATAACCGTTTAAAAACCTATATAATCGAATTTCTGAATATTATATATAATACTGTAAAGGGCGTTATTCAGAAGAGAATCATGGTAGCTTCCTTTATAATGTACTTTACAATCAGAGGAAGTGCTCCCGCGCCTTTTGCATATGGGGAAAGTCCGATGAGCAATGAGTTGAAAGCCTTCATACTCGCAGTCCTATTGGTAATTGTTATTTTACCGATTCCAGTGCAGTCTGCAGGTACGATCACAGTGGACCTTCCCAACGGCGGGGAGGCGTACCAGCGAGCGAGAACTAGGACAATTACCTGGAGCACCACTGGAAGTCCAGGAGCCAATGTTGATATCGATCTTTACAAGAACGGAATCTTCCACAGCCCAATTGTTTCCGGAACCACCAACGACGGCAGCTATTCCTGGGGACTGTCTCCAAGTCTTTCTCCCGATGTGGATTACACTGTGAAGATAACAAGTTCGTCCGATCCCCTGATTTTCGATTACAGTGATTCCCCCTTTGCAATCGGTCTTGACATGCTTGTATTTTCCGGGATCACCTGGTATGTTAGAGATACCAATGAGGTCCTTGTTGGCCCAGGTCCCAACTACTTCTCCTGCAGCCCAGAGAACATCTGGCTTGACCCTTCTGGTCAGCTTCATCTGAACATTACTAATAGGAACGGCAACTGGTACATGGCTGAGGTGTATTCCCAGGAATCCTATGGATATGGTCAGTATACGTTCATGACCAACGGCAAGTACGATTACATGGATGTGAACGCGGTTTTGGGTCTTTTCACATATCTTGATGACAACAATGAAATCGATATTGAATTTTCACGATGGGGTTGGGAGTCGGGAACGAATCTGGGATATGCATGCCAGCCCTGGGCCTCAGAGGGGAATGTCCATGCCTTTCATGCAAATCTCACGAGCAATTATTCCACCCACAGCTTCAGCTGGCATCAAAACGAGATAAAATACCGAAGTTGGAATGGTCATAACTATTATCCGCAAGCTCCCGGGGATGTTTTCCAGATATGGAACTACACAGGTCACGATATTCCCCCTGAAAGCACTGAGCGTGTCCACATCAACTTCTGGCTAATGGGCGGCCTTGACCCCGCTGATGGTCTTGAGATGGGGGCTGTGGTCACTGAATTCAATTTTTCAGAGGGCACTCTTGCCCAACAACTTCAGAGCCGATGGCCGATTTCGAACTCCACCACCCCGGACGAGATGCGAAGTCCCTTCGGGCCCAGGATACAGTCTGGGGTAGGTTACGATTTCCACAGGGCGATCGATCTTCCAGCACCCGAGGGAACACCTGTGGTGGCTATCTTGGATGGGGTGATACGGATCGCTGGTGACCACCCGTCCTATTCCCAACCTTTGGTGCAGGTAAGGCATGAATACAATGGCATCACTTTCTATGCCCAATACCAGCATCTCTCTGCAGTCCATGTGGTAGAAGATCAAGCGGTGGAGGCAGGAGACGTACTTGGAGAAAGCGGTGTTTCCCCCTCTGGTTTTGCTCATCTTCACTTTGCAATCAGGGAAGAGTGGGTCAATAAGCGTAACGCCAGCCATCCCCTGAGTTTTCTCCCCTACGCGGACCTCGGGCCGCCTCAACTGGAAGCCAACTGGCAGGGAGATACGCTTTATGTGAATGTGAGTGTGGGCAACCAGGAGCTTGACTTTGTCCAGCTGGATATCTTCGGGAACGGGGTGGATTTTCACCTCAATTTTGTGGAGCTCAATCACGCCACTGAAGAACCCGACGACCTTGATAATGACACCATGATCATAGACGGGATGGAGATGACTATAATTCCCGAGTCCTATTCATCGGGACAGCCGCGGGACTACTGGCTCCAGTTCAGGTTCGCAAACGAGACCGGAGATCTGACGATTGAGGCTTTTGATGTGCTAGGACAGAGTACAACTACAACTGTCAGCAGCGGGCCCGAGCCTCCACAAAATATTCAGGTTCAATTGGTTCCCGCGGGTGTCTTTTCTGATGTGCAATTGACATGGGACGCATCAATAGATGATGGTTCTATTTCGGAGTATGTCATTTACAGATCACTTGACCCTGCAGGACCTTACCTGGAGATTGCCGATGTATCTGCAGATGGATCAGCTTCGTATTCCTACATTGATTCGGGCTGCGGAGACGGGGATATCAATTCCTATTTTTACAATGTTCACACCAGAGAAAGTTCTGGTAATGAAAGTCGGAGGGGGGAGCATGTAACAAAGTGGGTAACACATCTGAATTCTGGTTGGAATGTTTTTTCCGTTCCGGTTGTTACCGCTAGTAACTTGAGAGAAGATGTCCTGGCTTCTATCGACGGTAAATATTCCGCCCTGCAGGGATACCTTTTTGGTGAATGGGAACACTGGCACAGTTCCAAGCCTCCCCAACTCAATGACCTTATAAACATTGACTACAAAAGAGGTTACTACATCCTCATGGAAACCGATGATTATCTTGTAACTTGTGGAGAGGTTATTGTAAATTCCCAAATCGAGCTTGACGAGGCCTGGAATCTTGTTGGCTTTCCATTGAACCAACCTCTTTCGCAGGGGGATGCGGTAAATGGCCTTGCAGATCCTGTTATGGTATATGGTTTTGATTCGTCTGCTGGAAGGGATATACTTCTTGAACCTGCTGACCTCATGAATCCCTCCCAGGGCTACTGGATCCATTCATCGGTTGACCAGACGTGGACGGTACAGTAAAATTACAATCCCCGGGGCGGTAAATTGTTTTATTAAAAGAGCCCCCAATCCCCTAAAAGGAAAAATCTTTTGTCGGATAAACGCGCTTAGTCTTGTGATTGAGCGCTCTTTAACTGAATGACTGTTAATTGCAAAGAGTACTAACTGATAAAAATCTTCCGTAATTGAATGTTGATATTCGAATATTTACCAGGGAAGGTTGGGGATTGAGGACGTGATGAATTTAGGGTGGGTCTATAACTATTATCTCGTCGCTGTATCCCTCGAATTGAGTTCCATCAGTCAATTCTCCGCTAACCTTCAGATTGTAGGTGCCAGGCATCAGCATTTCTTCAACTTCGCTTCTATCGAACTTGACCATGAGCACATCATTTTGAATGTCACCCCATTCTGCTATGATCATATCTTCCAACATTACTTTATTAATCTCGATATCGTTGACATTATAGCCTTCTGGTAGTTCGATGTAGCATGTGATCCATCTTCCCTTGGATTTGAGATTGAGGGTGTCGGGGTCGATGTCAATTTCAGCATTAATAGTCGATCTTGGGGAGTATTTGATGGTAACATAGTCACAGTTATTACCATCTGCCTTGATACTCCAACCTATAACATACACATTACCCGATGGATCCACTGCAATATCCTGGGATATGTCCACACTGTTATAGGGGCTGTTGAACCTTGCATACCATATCTGATTTCCCTCAGGGTCATATGCCAATGTGACGTAATCACAACTCGAATCAAGTGTCCAAAACGATCCCGTCACAAAGACATTTCCCGATGAATGTAGAGCAATTGCATAGCAATCAAAAAATCCGTCTCCTTCGCCGTCATAATGAGCGGCCCATTTCCGGTTTCCATCGCTGTCAAAGACCACCGTGGAATAGCAGCTCATGTTCCTTGCAAGACTCATCCCGAATACATAGACATTTCCTTCCGAATCAACCACCATATCCTTTGGATAATCATAGGATTTATCTCCGGGACCATCAAACCAGGCATCCCACATCTGATTTCCATCAGGATCGTATTTTACTGTAACGTAATCGGTATTGCTTATCTCCGACTGGCTTATTCCCGTGACATAAACATTGCCTAAAGAGTCCACGCCAATAAGAGTGCCCCAATCATAATAATAATTTAATGGGCCGTTGAACTTGGCTGTCCATTGCTCATTGCCCTCGGAGTCGTATTTGACGGTAAGGTAGAAATCTCCCCCTGGTTCACGGCTGTAACAAATGATATACACATTATCCATTGAATCAACAGTAATGTCATACGCCCTGTCGTAAATACTATTAGGTCCTGCGTAAGTTGCCGTCCACAGCTCGTTTCCTAAGGGGTCATAGGCAATTGTTAGACAATTGGGGCCTGAGTCTTCAATACCAATAAAACCGGTAACATAGACATTTCCCGAGGGACCCAAGGTCATTGCAACCGGAACTTCATGATAGTTTTGTGGACTGTTGTATCGAGCAATCCACAGTTCGTTTCCAAAAGTATCGTATACTATAGTTACAAAGTCACTGTTTGTGGTCTTTTCATAGGTCCAACCTGTTATGTACACATTTCCATCCGGATCTATGGCCAGATCATGAACGTAATCATCATAATTTCCTGGTCCGCTGTATCTTGCAGTCCACAGCAGGTTACCATGGGTATCGTACTTAACGGTGACGAGGTCAAAACCTGTTTCGTGATAGCGGCTGACGCCTGTAACATAGGAGTTGCCATGATCGTCAACAGCCAATTTGGTAACGTAGTCCCCATCAATATCAGGTCCTTCGTACCACGCGATCCACTCCTCAACCAGATTCAGTTCCGCATCGATGTCAAGCGAAATCTGCATAATAAAAATAGTAAAGAGCATTACTACTGATATATATGTATACATAATTCTTCTAATCCTACCTTTCATTCATTTTCCCTCTACATCTAAAATGAATTGAATTGGTGTAATAATAATTTTGTGGCATAATCGTCAAATTGTTGATGTGGTGGTGGTTGGGAGGGGAATGTTCCGTAGGTAATTGAATGAGGAGGGATAACTCCTGTATAACTTCTGAATCTTGCTACCTATGTCTGAAGAAAAAAGGTCCATTTCTTTGAGATTTGCATCTAGGACAGATCGGCATGCCCATACCTCCTGGGGGCATCGAGCAGGGATCGCATACTATAAAGCCGCAACTTTGGCACCGCAGTGCCACCCCTTTTAGGGCAGCTGCTGTTGCTATAGCTACTTTACCAGGATCATGATATTTCACCCTAAGAGGTTTTCTACAAACCCCGCAATTAACGAAGTCGCCTTCACGGTAATCTGTGCGACCCCCAGTAGGTTGGGGTGAAGGTACCTTTTTCTTTTTTGATGATCGATCAAATATTCCCATTTTATCTACCCTCCTTTCGTTTAGCTCTCCGAGAATACCCTTCCTGGGAATTCCCTTCCAAAGCCGAGGCTAAATGGGTTTGTCGATATTTAATGTTTCGGGGCGCGCCTCACAAACCCCGTCCAGGCCCAGCATGTAGAACTGAAATCACATACCCACTCACTCTTCGACTTGCGGGTGGTGGGCTCGAATTGGACCCGAGATGAGGGGTGAGGATGTCCGAAGGTTTCGGGATGAGGGGTAGGGGGTCGGTGATGCTCTGCATGGGTTGTGAGTTCTGTGCTTCGTCATGAACTCTGCTCGGGCAGGAAGATTATATTCCCATCGTTCCCACTATCTCCCAATGTTCCCATCGTTCCTATTGTTCCTAATGATTTATGCAAATGCTTTAATCAAAAACTATTTATATCCCCAATAACATACACCAAACATAACATTATTGTTAAGGATAGTGCATAGAGATGGGAATGGATTTGTTAGAAAGTTTAGCAAAAAATGCTAATACATTTACCGTTGAAGACATAATAAATACAATGGACATTCAAAGAGAGGTTTTATGGGTTGTCCTTTCAAGGTTAGAAAAAAAAGGATGGATAGAAAGGATAGAAAAGGGAAAGTATTTGATAATCCCTCTTGGAGCAGAAAAAGGTAAGTATACGATACATGAGTATATCATCGGCTCCCTTTTAATTAATCCCTATTGTATCGCCTACTGGAGCGCTTTAAATCATTATGGTTATACGGAACAGATTCCACAAACGGTATTTATACAGTCAACCTCCAGAAAGAAAAGACAAGATATCGAGATTTTCGGTATTCGTTATAGAATTGTACGATTGAAGAATGAGAAATTCTTTGGTATGAGAAAGGAATGGATCGAAGACACTCAAGTAAATATTACAGATAAAGAAAAGACCCTCGTGGACTGTCTAGATAAACCGCAATTTTGTGGTGGAATAATCGAAGTGGCCAAAGGATTAAAAAATAAGGATTATGATAAAAATAAACTTATAAGATATGCAAAACGAATCGGAAACTCTGCAGTTATGAGAAGACTGGGATACCTCAACGAGTTTCTTTCTCTTGGTCTTAGAGTTCTGAAGTCCGATGCACACAATTATCTTTTTCTCGATCCAACCATGCCGCAAAAGGGAACGCGATCCTCGGATTGGAAACTGATTGTTAATTTGAGAGATAATGATCTGGAGAAACTGAAATGATAACAATTCGGGAGATCAGGGAGGTTGCAAGAACGTTTGGTGTTCCCGAATCCACAATCGAGAGGGATTACGCCCAGAACTGGTTTTTAGGAACACTATTCACTTTTTGGGATGAGTTGATTTTGAAGGGTGGGACAGGAATCAGGAAGGTCTACATCGAAGGTTACAGATTTTCAGATGATCTTGATTTTACTATACTGGGTGATGTTGATGAGAAATCTGTGAAAGACCTAATTTCCAAGGTGGTTGTGAAGACAAAGGAAGAATCAGGTATCGATTTTGATGAAAGAATTTCAATAAAAGAAAATATTAACGGCTTTGAGGGAAAGGTATATTTCAGATTACTGCGACGAATTGGAACTCCCATAGGAATCAAATTGGATTTCACAAAACCCGATATGGAGAAGGTCGTATTATCTCCTTTGAAGAAAAGGATCATCCATCCTTACTCCGATGACCGTGGATTTGATGTGATGGTGTACCCATTGGAAGAGATTATGGGAGAGAAGATCAGATCTCTGTTTGAGAGAACTCGTCCGCGGGATCTTTACGATGTCTGGTATTTTTGTGATAAAGTGAATCTTGACGATGTTTTGGAAATATTCGTTAAGAATTGTCAATTCAAAGACATGAAACCTGATTCATATTCATTTTTGAAGAGGAAGGATGATTTTAAAAATGCATGGGAAAATTCTCTTGGGCATCAATTGAAGGAACTCCCTGATTTTGATGAGACCTATGAGAATGTGTCCATAATCCTGAAAAGGTTACTGTGAGTTAATTCACAAACCCCGTCCAGGGCCACTAAGTAGAACTGAAATCATATACCAACCCACATCCCGACTTGCGGGTGGTGGGCTCGAATTGGATCCAAGATGAGGGGTGAGGGTATCAGCTTGTTTCGGGATGAGGATAGGGGGGTCGCGGCTTCTATCTTTGTGCATTCCTTTCTTTGGAGCATGTCGAATTCTTAGTTCACTAGAATCTTTCTGAGACCATAAAAATTAATTATATTTCTTTCAGTAATCGTAAAAACTCGTCAACAGTCAAATCTGCATCCCGAATAATGGCTCTAAGTGTTCCTCTAGCGATGGTTTTATGAGCAGGAATCGTCAATGGTTTTCTTATTGGATGTCTCAGATGAACATGGCTTCCTTTCTGATCTCTAATATAATAACCTATTTTTGTTAAAATCTTAATAAGCTTCTTACCAGAAATAACAGGTAATTTGGTCATACTTCCACTGAAACCAGTGTTTCTTTGACATGTTTATTTTGCTTGATGGGAAGCCCATCTTCGGCCAGGGAACTTAAATGAAGCTCAATGGCTTCCTTAATGTTTTTTATGGCTTCCTTTTCTGTTTTACCTTGGGATATACATCCGGGAAGTGAAGGGACTGTAGCTACAAACCAACCGTCCTCATCCTTTTCGATCAATACCTTGAAATCCATGGTAATCACGCTTATTTAAGACTATATAACATCTTGATTATAAAGATTTTCATTAAAATTCTGATCATTATTTCCCATCGTTCCTAATGTTCCCAATGTTTGATATAGGTGATTTTGGGGATCACCACCCGGCTTTCGTATTTCTGTACACCGACTTTCATATAGATATCAACCGAGCTTCGTATAGGGATGTACACCGAGTTTAGTATAAAAAGCGGGTTTGTACACCGAGTTTCGTATAAGGAATTCGGGATCTGGATGGGTCCATGTTCGGGATTGAGATGTAGGCTTGGTTTTTGCTCGTCTCACAAACCCCGCCCAGGGCCAGCATGTAGAACTCAAATCACATACCCACCCACATTCCGACTTGCGGGCGGTGGGCTCGAGTTTCAGGGTTCGGGATGAGGGGTGAGGATATCTGAAGGGATGAGGGGTAGGGGGGTCGGGGGTTTGTGGTGAGCGGGGTTGATGGGAGGTGGTGGGTTTTAGCTGAAAGGGGTTGTCAACCCTTCCTCCACACGGCACAAAATGGTGCCGGGGGAAGGGCGAATTGTATGAATTTAAAAATAACTTTTTTTCTTGTCTTACCAGAGGATTTGTGTATAATTTTCTATTTATTTCTATACTACCTCTGTCAACATATATTCAAACCACTTTAGTTGAACATCCAATAACTCTACAGCATTGTTTAAAACAGCTCCTAAGGTTAAAGTTTTGTTTTGATGCCATGAATAGGAATCACCAGTTTCACCATGAATGTTTATCCAATAAGCTCTATATATGTCATAACCATGTGAAAAATTATGTCTAATTGTTACATTTAATTTTTCGTTCTTATAAACTATTTCGTTCTCCTTTTCATACTCTGTATATTGTTGATATATTGGAGTTTCACTTTTGTCATTAAATAAATTTGATAGAAAGGGTGAAATAATAACACCAATTACTATGCCAACAACAATACCTACAATTAATATAGATAAATTAGTTTTCTTAGTAA
>CP070739.1:2169214-2177244 GCA_020347705.1 Methanomassiliicoccales archaeon
TGCTCTGGATTTCGACACTTTTGAACTGAGAACTTCTGATGCAGGTTCTCAATGGACTCGTATTTGGACTCAAGGCGCTGCTTCTCCCCAGAGATTTGCTCATTTGAATAGGATTTTAGGATTTCAGTCTGCAATCTTATATCCTCCGATTTTTCTCATAATTCTGATACATCCATGGCCATGAGGTTTCTTCTGAAGATCCCGACGAGTTTTAAAATCTCCTTTTGTGGCTTTTCACGGCAGGGCTTTTGTTCGATTAGCGCGTTGTTCTCATCGTATCGGTCCACATGGGGCGACTGCTCAAGGTTGTCCCATCTGACCCCGACGATCCATTTACCATGTTTTCCCCTGATTTTATAGGTGTAACTGTAGTACTTGACTTTGCCCTCTTTTTCTATCTCCAATATGTCTAGTATCTCGTCCTTGTGTATCCAAATCCTCTGCTTGCGTATCTCGACCATGGCATCGCAACTGAATGTAAAACTGAATACATAAACATATCGAGACTCAAAAAAAGGCGATTATTTGAAGATATTATGGCGGAAGTGGGCGGTTCATTCCACTTTTAAGGAAATTCGGGGTAGGTGGGTTCAAGTTCATTTCCACTATTTTATGCAGAAAACATATATATAGAAGAACAATCATACACATCTGAAATATTTACAACCAGGAGTATATGATGCTTTAAGGAGTTGGAGGGCATAACATGATGACAGGAACACCGATTCTGATTTTAAAAGAAGGAACCAAGAGAGATAAGGGTAAGGGAGCTCAATCTAACAACATCGCTGCCGCCAAGGCAATAGCAGATGCTGTCAGAACCACTCTCGGGCCCAGGGGTATGGACAAGATGCTTGTGGACAGTTTAGGAGATGTCGTTATCACCAACGACGGGGCCACGATCCTGAAAGAAATAGATATAGATCACCCCGCGGCCAAGATGATCGTGGAGATCTCCAAGACACAGGATGACGAGTGCGGTGACGGAACCACCACAGCGGTGGTCATCGCAGGTGAGCTTCTTAAGAAGGCCGAGGAGCTCACGAACATGAACGTCCATGCCACGATTATCGCAAACGGTTTTAGGGTCGCGGCAGATGAGGCGACAAGGGCCCTCTCCAAGATGAGCATCAAGGTATCGCATGATGACGATAAGGTTCTCAGGGACATAGCCAAAACAGCGATGACAGGAAAGAACATCGATTCAACCGAGCATCTGGCCAAAATTGCAGTAAAGGCGGTTACTGCAATATCCGAAGGATCCCATGGAATAAGAACGGCCGATGTGGACAATATTAAGGTGGAGAAGAAATACGGCGGTGCCATTTCAGATACACTGCTAGTTACAGGCATAATCGTCGATAAGGAAAGGGACCATCCGAGGATGCCAACCCAGGTAAAAAATGCCAAGGTAGCCCTTGTGAATACAGCTTTTGAGGTCAAAAAAACCGAGGTTTCCGCAGAGATAAGGATAGAGGATGCACAGCAGCTCAAACGGTTCATAAACGAAGAGGAAAGTATGCTCAAAAATATGGTGGAGAGCGTAAAAACCTCAGGGGCCAACGTGGTGTTTTCTCAGAAGGGCATAGATGATCTGGCCCAGCATTACCTGGCCAAGGAGGGCATATACTCCGTAAAAAGGGTAAAAGAATCGGATTTGAAGAAGTTGGCAAAGGCCACCGGTGGAAAGATCGTAAACAGCCTCACCGAACTGAGCAAAAATGAATTGGGTTATGCGAAGCTGGTTGAACAAAAAAAGGTGGGTACCAACGAGATGACCTTTGTGACAGGGTGCAGGAATCCAAAGGCGGTTTCAATTCTTGTAAGAGGTGGTACGGAACATGTGGTGGATGAGGTCGAGAGATCTTTACATGATGCATTGAAGGTGGTGTCCGTAACCATCGAGGATGGTAAGGCCGTGGCCGGTGGTGGGGCAAGTGAAATCGAACTCGCCCTTCATCTGAAGCGGTTCGCAGCCACGATCGGAGGAAGGGAGCAGCTGGCAATAGAGGCCTTCGCCGAGGCCATGGAGGTCATTCCCAGGGCACTGGCCGAGAACGCTGGACTGGACGGTATCAACACCATAATCGACCTGAAAAAGGCCCACGGCGGCAAGGCGAAGAACAAGAACTGCGGTATAGACGTGTTCACAGGCAAGGTCTCTGATATGACAAAACTGAAGATACTCGAGCCTTTGAGGGTGAAAATCCAGGCCATAGGGTCTGCAACCGATGTGGCCACGATGATTTTGAGGATAGACGACGTGATCGCAGCGAAGCATACCGAAATGCCAGCAGGAGGAATGGGGGGGCCTGGCTGCGGAATGGGTGGTATGGGCGGAATGCCGCCCATGATGTAAAATAATATTTTTTTTATTTTCCTTTTGTCAGCTTTAAAAATTCTTTTTCACCTTCTCTAGGACCCCTTGCAAATAGCACATCGCCGCTTTTTATCTTAGTGTTCTCATCAGGACCGTAAATCCAGGTTTTACCTCGGTTCACCGCGATAACCCACATACCTGTTTCTGTCATAAGGTGCGATTGCCCGAGCGTCTTGTTGGCCAAGTACGAGGACTTTTTCACGGGAGTTTTCGCGATGATGACGTCCGAATCCATCACGCTCATCTTGAATATCGGGTGCGGCTCGATGTCCCTTAGAACCACGTCAGCAATCTCCATGGCCGCATCTGCTATAGCCTCGATGCTGTACGCGAGCCTTATCATGGCCAGGGCCTTGTTCACGTTCTGATCCTCCAATGAGAGTGAAAATGCGGCCCTTTGAATCTTGTAGTTCAACTTGTCCACCACACCCTCGAGCTCCAGAACCTCCTTTGCGATCTCCTTATTATCGTACAACAAAGCTGAGTAGGCCAGGTCGATCATCAGTTCCGAGGTGTCCTTGAGCTTTAAAAATTGCTCCTCTATCTTCTCCTTCATTTTCCACCACCCCCAGCTCTACTGATATCAACGTCTCTTTCCTCCCAGGCCCTCTGTCCGGCCGCGATGCTCTTCAGGCGTAAAAAACCGTCCATGACCCCCCTTACGATGAGCCTGTCCCCGGCCTTGAGCCTCGCATCATCCTCTGGATCGTATATCCATTTTTTCATCCTTCGAATCGCGATAATTCTCACACCGAGCTCCGACTCCAAACTCAGCTCCCCCAGGATTCTGTTGGAAAGGGAAGATGAGGAAGTGATTTCCGTGGTGTTGATCTTCTCGTCCGCATCCTTTAAAATGGACGGGATAAAGGGCCTTGATTCGATGTCTATGTCCAGAAGTTTCACCATGTCACCTGCAGCGTTGGCGATGGTCTCCGCGGCCGAGGCCACCTGAAGAATGCCTGTGAGCTGCTCGGCCTCCTCAGTGGTTCTGGCCGCCAGCATGGAGGCCAGCCTGATCTTGTACTTGAGCATATCCATCTTCGACTCGAGGTGGCTCACCTCTTCACCTATCTCCTTGCTGTCGAAAACCACGGCCGAGTACGCCAGGTCGATGATGAGCTCGGAGACATCCTTCATTTCCGTTAGAAGCTCCTTCACACTCGTTGGCTCGTATTCGATTCCTTCGAATTCCTCTTTTTTCCATGGCATTTTCATATACCAACCGCTCCTATGATTGCTATCAATATCAGAATCCCTAAGAAATCACATAATGTGGTAACCAAGGGTGTAACCGTGTTATCAGGATCGAATCCGTATTCAAAGGAAAATCTGGCCACAAGAACAGAAATAATGACCACTATCGCGGTAAGCAGAAGACCTGTTGTTATCATGATGTAACCTGCTTCTATGAGGATATCTGAATCCACTTCCATGCCCATTAATGGGGATATTATGAGAATAAATATGGTGAGGGAAGTATAAGAAATTATCCCGAGAAGCACCGTGGAGAGCACGTTTTTCCGAAGTTCGTCCCCGCCTCTTTTCAGCTCGATGGAGCCCAAGTGCAGTCCCGAGGACAATCGGGCCCCAAGGATGCTGCCTATGTTGCCTCCGACACCGTTGATCACGGGAATCATGACAAGGAAGATGGGCAGCCTAATTAGGCTCTCTTCGTTCTGGTTCAGAATCTGCCCGCCAGCAATCCCCAGGGCTATGCAGAACGTCAAAAGAGGCAGGCTCTCCTTCATAATCTTCCTGGTGCTGTATACTGTCATTCAGATCCCCCCTATGAGGATGGCCACGCCGAATATACAGGCCAGTGTGATGAGGTCTCCAACCGTGGCAAGGGAAGGGCCGGTGACGTTGTCGGGATCAAGGCCTCTTTTGAAGGCGAACAGAATTATCCCCATGGTTATAAAGGCTAGGATGATACCTGCAATGGAGCCTGCGAGCACTGCGATTGCGATGATGATCAGCATGCTTACCGATGATTTTCCCACTGCAATACTCGTTAAGTAGGCCAAAAGGCCCGCTAAAAAGGACATCGCTACACTGAGCATGATGGAGGCCTTGAAGTTCTCCTTCATCTCGTCGTTTAAAAAGTTCTTGGAGGAAATAAGACCCATGTGGGCCGCCGAGCCAAGTCTAGAGCCCAAGGTTGTGTTTATGTTGCCCCGAAGGCCTATTAAGGCCGGGACCAGGACGATCAATCCAGGGAGCAGGTCGAGGGTATCAGCGCTGTGTCCAAAGAGTGCACCGGCTGCCACTTCGCCTATGCCGCAGAGTAAAAGCAGCGGCAAGCTCTGTTTCAGAACGGCACTCACCTTCATTGCGCCCACCTGTACTAAACCGATTGCGATCTATCAATGTAGCCCTCTGATTGTTCCTTTTTATTATTATCTAATGAAACATTTGCATGTTAAATTTTCACAAATGTCTCAACCCGGATAGGGATTGGAATTAATATGTTTATGGGATGATATTATCGGGTATTAAAGAGCTGTTGCTCGAATCAATGCATATGCTAGGGGTATTTTCTCATAAAAACTTATCTCAGCGCTTTCTTTATGCCCCACACTTGGTTCTTTTGTTTATCTCAATTTTTCATTGCAATATCGACAGGTTGTCCAACTAGCGTCAACATACTGACCGCACTTTGGACATGTACTTCCTTTAACTGCTGGAGGTTGTGATGGCGGCCGATATGGACCGTATTGCTGAGGAGGGGTATATGGCCCGTATTGTTGAGGCGGAGGATATGGACCGTATTGCTGAGGTGGTGGATATGGATAGTAGTACGGTGAAGGTGGATAATAATAGAGCTTAGGCCGGAGAGCATCGTCGAAAAAAATAAAGGATATCAGGAATATAATAAGAGTGATAAGACCAAAACCTCCAATACCGCCAAATATAAATCCGAGTATCGCTCCATATAGAGTCCATCTCTTGGCAGTCTCATAATCACCCCGATCCAAACCTCGGACAGTATCTTTGTACAACATATATGTGAGAAAATTAACCAAGGCAACCCAACAAAATAATATTGAAAAACACAAAAGGGCAAATCCATTATTACCATCTGTACTAACCATCATATGTAACATCAAACCAAATATCGAGAGATTGAGCATAGGAGATACGATTCCGAGAATCCCAAAAACTACTGTTCCTGCAAGGTTTAAATTTCTTAAATCCCTGATGTCCATCTGTACACCTTTAGATTAAGTCGTTTGATCTACCTCGCTTCCGCCACCCTCAAATTACGTTCTACGGTTATCCTTTATAAACTATAAAAAAATGCCGCAAGGTTAATGTATTTTATTTTCATGGGTTACGATTTTATATAGCCTTGCGGATAACTATTATAAAATGTATCAATGGTCATATCAGTAAGGAAGTTAATAAAATATGGAGAAGTAGTATCGTACCCAGAATTATATCTATTATAAATAATATAGCAATCAATACGTCCAGTGAGGATTTAAACCTTGTTAGTGGAGGGGGTTTAAAATATTTGTAATAAGGTTTATAATGTTCAGGTAGAATATTTTGGTTTTCATACGGATTAATAGCACCGTTCATATTCGGTGTATCATCGACTATAAATCTAATATCTGTTTTCGTCATTATTATTACCCTTCTCGATAAACTATTAATCCCAATTCTATATATTTTTTTCGACCTAGGATCACTTTAACTAGTAAAATGCGCTGTGAACTTAACCAGGTCTTCTGTTTATCTCAATTTTTCATTACAATAACGGCAGGTTGTCCAACTAGCGTCAACATACTGACCGCACTTAGGACATGTATTTTTTTTAACTGCTGGGCGTTGTGGCGGCGGCTGATATGGACCGTATTGCTGAGGAGGGGCATAGGGCCCGTATTGTTGAGGCGGAGGATATGGACCATAAGGTTGGGGTGGATATGGATAATATCCTGGTGGAGGATAATACTGGGATCTTATTGCCTCATCTGCGGAAACATAGGCAAGAATAAAAATGATTAAAGTGATGACTCCGCCTGCAAATATAAATCCACAAATCGCTCCGATAAGCATCCAGCGTTTTGCAGTTTCGTATTCACCCCGATCCAAACCCAGAACCGTATTTTTGTAGAGCATATACGTGAGAAATGAAATTAAGGCAACCCAACCAATTATTATTGAAAAACACAAAATCATAAATTCATTATTGGTTGACCATAATATCAACGAACCAAATATCGAGAAGTAGAACACCGGAATTACAATCCCAAAAATACCAAATATTATCGTCCCTGCAAGATTCAAATTTCTTAGACCTCTGATATCCATCTCAACACCTATCGATTTTTTTTATCACCACTTACTCAAGATCCGGCTTATACCCATTCGTTTACCGTTCTATTTGTATTTATTATTATCGCTGAATGCTTCATCTTCTGCCAAACCCTCCCTATCCCAAGATGCAATTTTATTTGTTTCTTTCAGATAGCATTATCGTTAAAAAGATCCAAAAAAGAGCTATGATAGTGGATATCAGAATAAGAGGTGGGACATTGGTAAACCAAATTTGAATCATAATGACTAACACGATGATCAATAGAAAGCCAAATATTGCCAACCTGACTTTGCTTTTTTCCAGCCAGGGAATTAATCTATGAAGGACAGGAGCATCAGGTTCTATACTCATGCTATCATCATTACCTTTATTTGTTAACATCTGCCCATTTCTTGCGGCAGCCGTCGCCTCAAGTTATGTATTATGATTATCTTATATTTATAAATGCCGATAGACATTAAGCAAGAATGTTTAAATAAAATCATGCGGTTGGAGAGACTCAATGAAGAAATCCTATACTCTTATTATATCAGCTACTATCATTGTTGTGGCCGTCCTCATGCCCCCCGCGAGTTTTTCTTATCCTCTTTCAGATACGGAGGGGGACTGCGAGGAATGCCATAGCGATTTTAAGGCCTTCACCCTTACAGTGGACTCCCCCTCCGAAGTGCCTGAAGACTACGATTTCGAATTCAAGGTAATCGTAAGGAATACAGGAGAGCACGAAGTTAGGAATCTACAAGCAAAAATATATCTAACCAGTGCACTAAATCTAGAATCCACCAACGAAACAGGAGAACCATATCACGATGAGACAAGCGGCTCTGTTAGTTTTGGATCCTCTGAGACCTACTCTTTTCCTGTTAGCCAAGGAGCATCCTCAGCTTTAATATTCCTCGATGGGGATGAGGGGCTTTTGGGAAGAAACGATATCGATCTCACGGTCACAAGTCCCGAAGGCAGGGAATGGGTTTCCGAAAGCCCAGGTGCAGACGAGCATATTGAGCTCGACGTCAAGGATCTGAGCAGGGGAGGCAGTGGCGACTACAATGTTAGAGTTGATTACTTCATCGGAACCCCCGTTATCTCCTTCACACTTACCATAGACGTGGAATACAGTGCAGAACAAAAACTTTTTGAAGGTCCGGATTTGGGGCCTGGAGAAAAACACGTCTTCGTCTTACCGTTGAAATCGAAGGCACAAGGGGACAACACTATAGGAGTTGCCGTTTCGGCCAACGTGTATTATGAACATGACGAAAATGAAGACGAGAAGGCAACTGACAGTGCGGCATATACCTATGAGGAATCCTGGGATTTAAAGGTGGG
>CP070739.1:2177344-2192230 GCA_020347705.1 Methanomassiliicoccales archaeon
GTTTAAGGATTATAGCAAAAGAGCTCAAGAGTTATAGGCAAAAAATATGGCGTGAGAAAAAAAAGTTGGAGGAAGAGCATGTAATATGGGGTTATACCGCAGTTATTGATGAAGGAAAGTTGAATCATGTCTCGTATGTCATGCTACTAAAAATGAAACCCATGACTAAAGAGTTGGTAGACCTTATGTTAGGCAGGTTATATAGAAAAGAACAAGAAAAGCAGAATGTGCGCCTTCAAGATCTATGGATAGTAAATGGCGAGTATGACTGGGTTTTGAGATTCTCTGCCCCAAATCACCCAACTGCAAGGAGGTATTATGAGACTATACGATCTCTATATGATGAATATCTTCTTGAGAAGCCTGTTATGATCGATGTGAATTTCTGCCTCGTTGCGGAGGGTAAGGTGAATCCTGAATTAGAAAAATTACGGGAGTTTATACCCTAGGCAAATCTGATTTTCCAGCCTTAAATAAAATTACTTAATCCTTGTCTAGAGTAACGATTAATATTATATTGATATTATTAAGGGAATATCCCGCGATGCATTATCGCATCTGCAACTCTACGCACTGCCACCATGTAGGCTCCAGTTCTCATATCGACCTCTTCTTTAAGACTTATATCCAAAACTTCATGAAAGGCCTTCGTCATAATTTCTCTTAACTGGACGTTTACATCTCTTTCTGACCAGAAGAACTGCTGCAGACCTTGAACCCACTCGAAATACGAAACAGTTACACCACCAGCATTAGCCAGGATATCGGGTATTAAGAAAATATTCTTTTCATGTAGAATTTTATCTGCCTCTGGAGTTGTAGGACCATTTGCGGCTTCAGCGACTATTTTTGCTTTAACATTATCTGCATTTTCATCTGTTATCTGGTTCTCCAAAGCTGCAGGGACCAGTACATCGCACTCCAATTCCAGAACACCTTTTGATTCGAGATTATCATTTGCACCCTCGAATCCAATAACGCTACCGGTCTTGCTCTTATGTTCAATAAGCTGTGGTATGTTCAATCCTTCTTTGTTCGCAACTCCACCTTTACTGTCACTTACTGCGATTATTTTAGCGCCTTTGGCCGATAATAGAGCCGCTGATATGGAACCCGCATTCCCGAAACCTTGGATGGCCACGGTGGCATTGTCGATTTTATACCCTGTCCCCTCATCACCATCACAGATGTCACCTTCAATCTCCCCTATCTCACATTCTGGTTGCCATTTTTCTGGCGGAATGACCTTATGATCGAAATGCTTGAGAGCTTCCCGAATTGTGAACATACATCCCCTAGCTGTTGCCTCGTTTCTTCCTAAGGAGCCGCCAATATGAATGGGTTTTCCTGTCACCACTCCCGGAACCGAATAGCCCTTGATCGAACTGTAAGTGTCCATAATCCAAGCCATTGTTTGAGCATTTGTGTACACATCAGGTGCCGGAATGTCCCTTTCAGGTCCTATAATAATGGATATTTCCGTGGTAAATCTCCTGGTCAATCGCTCCAGTTCCCTTTCTGACATTTCTTTTGGATTGCATATCACTCCACCCTTTGCACCGCCGTATGGTATATTGACAACTGCGCATTTCCAGGTCATCCACATGGCCAAGGCTCTGACCTCATCCAATGAAACGTTCCAGTGATATCTGATACCCCCCTTGCAGGGACCTCTCGCCTGATTATGCTGTACCCTGTATCCAGTAAATACTTTAATCTCGCCTGAGTCCATCCTGACAGGGAAGTTAACAGAAAGCTCCCTTCTTGGATTTCTAAGAAATTCATGTATTCCCTTCTTCAGATTTAATCTCATTGCTACATTGTCCAGCTGCTGTTGTGCTATTTTAAATGGATTTGCTTCCGATTTTGTCATTCTTTTACCTCCAAGTTTCACCTTTTAAAATGTTCAGTCTTAGCTTTTAGGTCTTCTCTTGATATCATGTTTTTATATTTTGCTCCCCTATTTTTGTCATTTTTATCATTTTCTTTGTTTTAAATGTCTCTAAGCATTGGGGAGGAATAATCTAGGTGTATTTAAAATTTATCAAATATATTGGGCCCAGAAGGGCATTAAATTGAAGATTTTTTAATTCTTATAAATTGTTTTAAAAGATTTATAAAAATGACCGATTTTGAGCCTCTTAAAAAACTACAAATTCCGGCCGTTATTCTAATTAATGGAGTTTCAATCCCAAAACCTTCGGGTCCTGGCATAGGTTATCTCCGCGGACAGAATCTCCCTAAGGAATTCCTCCTCTGTTTCGTAGTGCATGGCCAGCATCCTGGCCGCGGTCTTCGGGCCTACCCCTCTTGCTCTCATTGCCAATATCGCCTTCTTACCGTGGCCCAGTACGAGGTTTGCATTTGTAAATAATCTTTTTATGATTCTTCTATCCTTTTCTTTTGGTTTCTTCTTTTCAAGTAAAGGCCCGAAATTCTCGTAGGTTGGGATCGCGGCCAGCATCTTTCCCCCGCAGTTTTGACAGGTGATTTTTTTCGAAAGGCCTCCTATTCTTTTCGTATAAGCCCTCTTACAGTTCAGACATAAAAGTTTTATCCTCTCATCCTCGAGTCTGCGTTTTAATGTCAATAGGATGGCACGATCGGGCTTTCTCGGGGATACGAGCCTCATATACGCCTCCACACCTTCCAATCCAATGGGTGAAAGACCTGTTATTTTAAGCTCGATATCCTGCTTTTGTATCCTCGTGAGTGTTTCCTTGGTTCTTTGGATATCCATCCTCTCCCAAATGGTCTTATCCACCGTTTCCCTGTATAACGGAGTGTCAAAAAATGCGGATGCCAGCCTCTTAATCGATATCTTCTTGTAGTCCACCTCTTTTTCAAGGGCGCAGAATTTCTTTGCCACGTTGATCAGGGTCCATCTGAGATAAGAGGAGTTCTTCAGGGCCAGTCTGATGATATCCTCTACACCTTCGGGTTCTGTTTCCAGAAGGATTCTTTTTACTGTGTTTGGATCCATGGGTGTTGGTATATCCAATATTATGCGATAGGGATCAGTTCTCAACCCAACGCTCTCCCCCACCCTTGCCGCAAGTAGAGTTGAAAGAAGCATCCCCATGGTCTCGTTGACCTTGCTTCCAAGACATGCGTTCACCACGATAGTGCGCTTATCATGTTCGATTGTAATTCTATCATCAGTTGGCATAAAATGGAGTTTTTTCTGTTTTTTAATGGCAGTTAAAAAGGTTTTTCTGGCCCCATCATCCACTGGATAGCCTTCCAATTCCTCCCTACCTCTTATACTCCCCACCTCCTGGGCCACCTCAAATGGTACAGGGATCTCCTCACCCACCCAATCGGGCACCGCCCCCACGAGCTCGGATGGTGAGACAAGAATATCATCCTCGAACTCCACAACTTCCCAGGGCCTTCCCCTGATGATGATCCTGGCATGGGGTTGGATGTAGTTTGCTGTAAATCCCTCATCTAGTGTGCCAATCACCCTTCTTGTGGTTATGTCCACAACCTTGAAGGTCTTCTCATCCGGTATCATGGAGATGTTATCATAAAAATATGAGAACGAGGGCCTTTTTCGGCCAAATAAAGGTCCATCCAACCATATGACCCTCTCGTCCCTTAAAAAATCAACAACATCCATGAAATCCTTCCACTTCAAATTCTGAAACGGATACGCGCCTTTTACCAGCGAATAACAATTTTTGAGGTTATTATCCTTTGAAGTCACCGCAATTGCGAGGATTTGATTGGCCAGGACCGATTGGGGATTTTCCCTGATTTTAAAGGGCTCGATTTCCCCTAAAAGAGCCCTTCTTGCAATGACACAGCTTTCAAGCACGTCATCATTTGAAATCGCGATTATGGTGCCCCTTGAGGTTTCTCCTACCGCATGACCGGCCCTGCCCACCCTTTGTACCAATCTCGTTACCTGCCTAGGTGAGTTGTACTGAACCGTGAAATCGGCACTGCCAACATCGATTCCGAGCTCCAGGGAGGAGGTACATATAAGACCCTTGATGTTCTCGCCTTTGAAATCCTCCTCCATCTGTACTCGAACACCCTTGGAAAGGGAGCCATGGTGAACCCCTACTGGAAATTCAGAATCCCAAAGATGATATCTTGTGGCCAGGGTTTCCGCAGTATCTCTTGTATTTACAAAAAACAGGGTCGATCTGTGTCCGTTTACAAGCTCCCTTCCTCTCCTTAAGCATGCGGCCTGTTTTGGCTCTGTGCCGAGACTCTTTGCCAGTTCCTCATCGTCTTTTCGGGGAAAGGGGCTTTCCACCCGAATCTCGATATCCTTCGGAAGCTCGACCTTAATGACCTTTACTTCCCTTCCCACACCTCCTAAAAAACGTGCGACCTCCTCTGGACTGCCCACCGTGGCCGAAAGCCCTATTCGCTGCACCTCCCTCCCCGTCAATTGTAAGAGCCTCTCAAGGCCCACCGCAAGCTGCGCACCTCTTTCGTCCTGGGCGAGTTCATGCACCTCATCGATCACGACCCACTTGACGTTGGATAGATGACTTCTTAAATGCTTCCCGGTGAACATGATTTGAAATGTCTCTGGCGTTGTGATCAAAATATCGGGTGGGGACTTGGAGAGTTTTGCTCTTTCCTTTTTGGGAGTGTCTCCATGTCTTACTGCAACCTCGATGTCCAACTCCTTCGCGAACCAGAGCATCCGAGAGAGCATATCCCTGTTTAAGGCCCGAAGAGGCGTGATGTAGAGCAGAGCGATTCTTCCATGATCATCGCTTGCGAGCCTTTGGAATAAAGGCAGCATCACGGCCTCGGTCTTGCCCATACCAGTTGGTGCAATGAGCAGGAGATTTTTACCGGCAAGAACCTCAGGAATGGCCATCTTTTGCGGCTCTGTGAGTTCTCCCCATCCCTTCTTCTCCAAGACCTTTCGTATGGCGGGTGATAGTATCTCTTTGCTCATCTCACACCCTCAAATCCTTTAGTTTGCCCAGAAAAGTCCCGTCGAGAAGATATATTGCAGCGCTTTCCATATCCACAAGACCGTTTTTTAGAATCGGACCCAAAAGTTCTACTTCAGCACTGTTTATCGCAAGACCTCCACAAAGCTCGTTGAAGGTTGGTATTATGATGAGTTCGAAATCTGCATCAGGGTAACGTTTTCGCGCGGTATCGGGGATGAAGTTCGCCCTCACCCAGCACTGTCGAGAATCCCTTTCACCCAGGGTTTCGATGAATTGGATCGTAGGATGCTGATGGGCCATTACCAACTGGGAGCAGCGCATCACATCTTGATTGGGCCAGGTATGGCCGTGGAGGATTCCTATACCCCTATAAACAAATCCCTTGTTGGAGTGCAGAATCACCCACTTTGGAAGGAGATTCTTGAGGTTTCCGTCGTGATTGCCAAGGGTTACATGTACTTCATCTACGTTCTCCTTCAATTTCTCGAAAATGGAGGGTATCTCATAATGCTCTTGTCTACTGGTGAGAGGCACGTTGTGCTTGACATCTCCAGCGATTACGACTTCGTCCACCTCGTTCTGATCGCAAAGGGAAATCAAGTGTGTCGATATCTTCTCGATTTGGCTGGGAATGTTTATACCTGCCTCCTTCAGTTCGGATTCTATCCCTATATGAAGATCAGCCAGAATCAACGCTCGTTTTTTACCTTCGTAAATTAGGGCTGGTTCATTTGGAATCGGTTCGAGTTTCATGCCCAGAGGAATTGATTTTGGATGATAATATATTTTTGATTTGTATGACAAGGCTTATCTATCTAGGTAATTGCTTGAATCCGATAATCCTCTTATGTAAATCATCTCTGTATAATATGGCAGGGGGGCGGTGATTTACATATCGATCAAGTGATAACACCAAATAAACAGGCTTTTTCTTCCAAAAATAAACCCATGAACAAAAAAGGTAAATATCAACCCCACATTACGCTTTCATGTGAGGAAATAATTCATGCCAGAGAAGATCGGTGATGCCTTAAAACGCGCGATAACCCAGGAGAGGGCAGTAGAAGATGTCAAGGAGAAAAAAAAAGAAGAATCCCTGCTTATGAACCCCACGAGGCTCGCGATTTTCCAGTATTTATGCAAAAATCCCTGCAGCAAATTGAGAGCCGTGGCCCAGGCCCTGGAGCTTGCGGTGCCAACCGTGGATTGGCACTTAAAGAAACTGGTTGAAAGGGGCCTTGTCACCTCCAAAAAGGTGGGCAAAAACAAGATATTCTACCCCGCGGAGATGATCGATTCCGAAGATGTGGAGGTGCTCGCACTTTTTACCCAAGATAAGGCCAAGCTCATAATATCCACGATCGCAGGCAATCCAGGCATCGCCCAGGGCGAACTAGGTAAAAAGTTGGACATGTATCAACAGGAGGTGGGTTGGTACACCTCAAAATTGACCGAAAAAGGAGTCCTCTCCCGCACCATAGACGGAAGATTCAGACGATACTACTTAAGCGAAAACCTGGGTGATGTTCTGCGCTCGAACAGAAAAAGGAAAAACCTTTTTAAAAAGACCCTGCTTAAGGCTTTAAAAAGCGATGGTACGAATCCTGAGATCATAAGGGGCAGAGGCGAGACACTCGTTATTCAGATAGGTTCTGGTAAGGAAAAATACATGTTAAAGGTGAATTTAAACCTAATACCGAGCTTTTTAACGAATGAACCGAAATCTACGCCCAACCTCGGGTAAACAAGAACTTATGCACCTTATTCAAATTCTAAAATAACTTCGAAATGTATATATCCCAAAAACCCATTATAAAAAACCCTCACCATATAGACAAAAGGAAGGTTGAACATGGAAAAAATCACCACAGGCATATACGGATTGAACCCGCTTCTCGATGGCGGACTGAATAAAAATTCCGTGACCACCGTGGTGGGGGCCACTGGAACTGGTAAAACCACTTTTGTCATGCAGTTCCTTCATCGAGGCCTGGAGGAAGGAGAAGAGGCCATATACATAACCCTTGAGGAATATAAGGAACAGATCCTAAAAGAAGCCGCAGAAATGGGCTGGGGGGATCTGAAGGATTATCTAGAGGACGGTTCGCTCGTTTTCATAGAAGCAGGAGGCATGGAGTTCTCCGATTTTATCAAGGAGGAGTTGCCTGAGTTCGTGGCCGAATGGGAGGGTATCCATGCAAGAATCGCTATCGACCCGCTCACGCCTATCGTGTGGACCGCGCAGGACAAGTACAAACAAAGGGAACTGATATCGACCCTGTTCAGCGAGACAAAAAAGGTCGGTACCGTTCTCAGCACATTGGAGGAGCACGGCACGTTCGGTGACCTCTCGGGGCCCGAAACCATCATACCCATGTATCTTTCAGATGCTGTGATCCACCTAAGATATGTATCACATCCAACGGCCTTGCCCAAGGAAAGATTAGAGGGCCTGGGAATGGCACAGGTCGATACAAGAATGAGAATAGTAAAATCACGAAGCAGCTGGCATTCCACCATATCCCATCCCTACACCATATTCAAGGGCATCGGAATCGTGATCGAAGGTGTGGATGTGGGCATAGCGGGGACGAAATTTCCAGAGGATCTGAGAGAAACTCTGCTTTCAAAGTTCGAAAAATTACCCAAGGAATACAGAGACAAGCTCAAAAACATGGTCGAGGGCCTTACAACCCAGGATATCGGCACCATGAACCCAAATCAACTGATCTCCCTTATATTGAATGAATACGACATCACATTGAGCTGAGGTAGGGGTTTATTTTAAGGCCATCTAAATTGGTTAGATCAATCCCTCGGCCAAGAGCGTGATTAGGGTGACTATAACCCCGGCAATGCACACTCCTGCAAAAACAACGAGCAGTGCTCTTTTGAACCTTATATCGAACAGATAGGCGATAAGAGAGCCTGTCCAGGCCCCTGTAAAAGGCAATGGTATAGCTACGAAGAACATCACGCCTAGGGCCTCGTATCTTTTTATCTTCTCGTCCGCTCTTGCTCTCGTTTTTGAAAACAGTTTTGTGAAGAACCTATCCCATCGCTTCCTTTTTCTTAGCCATCTCTCCACATTACCCAGGTGTTTTAGAATGATGGGCACCGGTATCATATTTCCCAGTACGGCAAGTGGGAAAGCCTCCCACCAGGGCATTCCATACACGATGATGGCCACTGGTATCGCCCCTCTTAGTTCTATAAACGGTATCATGGAGATGAATATGACCACGAACCAGGGGGGGAGCCATTCCAGGAAATCCAAGATGCCAGCCCACCAATCCATAAATTCGGATATAGATTTAGGGTAGATAAGGATATTTGTTTTTTGTGATTAAGAAAAACGGTAAGAATCCTGATGTTCGATATAAATTAATTATATGTTAATATCAATTCCACTTTACTAATAGTAAAGTATATTTACTTTGTCTCCAATTAATACTTGGTGATGATATGAAGATTCACTCTGCAACCGTTAGCTCAAAAGGCCAAATTACCCTTCCAAAGGAGTATCGCAAGGGATATCATTTACATGAAGGAGAAGAAGTTCTGATGCTTCCCACTGAAGATGGAGTATTGATAAAACATAAAAAAACACCGCTTAGGGGAATGCTTGCAGGAAAAATCGATATCAAGGGTTTCGAGAGGGACATTAAGGATCTAAGAAAGGAATGGGTTTTATGAAGGATTACGTCGTCGATACCATTGCTTTGGTCAGTTATTTAAAAGATGATCTTCCCCCGCAAGCGAATAAAATCTTTAAATCAGCAGAGCAAAATAAATGCAAATTACTTCTACCTGAGATCGTTGTTGGCGAGTTCATTTATATCTCTTTAAAAGGTAGATTGAAAGCTTCCCATCCCAAGAGTTTAATAATGGAGGTTTTGATTTCATTAAACACATCTCGATATATCAGTTTTGTTGGTATGGATGTAGAGGCTTGGGAGGAATTTCTTGCCCTTAACATCCCAGAGCTACATGATAGAATGATCTGCTCGATAGCTTCTACAAAAGATGCCGCGGTGATCACCAATGATGACAAGATAAGGAAGAATCAGGCTATCGAGACGATTTGGGACTAAATTATGGATTTATTAATGTACACTTATAATGGACTATTGTAGGTCATCCAATATCCATGCAAATCCTTATAAACAAGGGCTGTGATAAGGGTAAACCCTAAAAGACAATAACCTGGAATGTAGGAGAGAATCGAATTCGATTCTCGCAGAACTACAGGGGGAATATCTTTGGCTGAGAAAAAAACCCTCAGGGTCGTAAAAGAAGCGGTTGAATCCTCTAAACCAAGAAAATTCAAAGAAAGCGTGGATTTAGCTGTGAACCTGAAGGACATCGATTTGTCAATTCCCAAGAACCGTATAGATGACGAGATTTTACTGCCTAAGGGCAGGGGAAAGGCCGTTAAAATCGCTGTTTTTGGAAGCGGTGAGTTGGCCGTGAAGGCCAAGACCACAGCGGATTTGGTTATCACCCCTGATGAACTTGACGATTTGGCCGATGACAAAAAAAGGGCAAAGAAAATGGCCAACGAACATGTGTTTTTCATCGCAGAGGCCCCTTTGATGCCAGTCATTGGTAAGAAACTGGGTGTCGTTTTGGGTCCCAGAGGCAAGATGCCAAAACCCATACCGCCCAGCGCAGATCCGGTTCCACTCATAAACAATCTAAGAAAAACCGTTAGGATCCGCTCCAAGGACCGCAGGACCTTTCACGCCCCGGTTGGAACGAAGGACATGAGCATAGAGGATCTGGCCGAGAATGTGGATGTGATCATGAAAAGGTTAGTCAGTAAACTATTAAGGGGAAAGATGAACATAGCTTCGGTGTACGTAAAGACCACCATGGGAAAATCTGTGAGGCTGATTTAAGGAGGGTTGAATATGGCACATGTAGCAAAATATAAGATGAACCAGGTGGAAAATCTCACAAAGATGCTTCTTTCCCACCCTGTCATAGGGATCGTGGACATCGAAGGCATCCCCGCATCCCAGCTTCAACAGATAAGAAGGAATCTCCCTTCGGGAAGCAAGTTCGTCGTAACCAAGAACACGCTGCTAAAATTAGCCCTGAAAAATGCCTCCAAAGAGAAGAAGAACATCGAAAAATTGGGAGACACCCTGGACGGTCAACGAGGAATAATCGCAGCCGAAATCAATCCCTTCAGACTCTTTCGTAACATGGAGGCAACGAAGATCAAGGCACCTGCGAAAGGAGGTGAGCTGGCACCTGAAGATATAGAAATTACTGAAGGTGAAACCTCCTTCAAACCGGGCCCCATCGTAGGGGAGCTGCAGAAGGCCGGTTTTCCGGCCGCCATCGAAAGAGGTAAGGTCATCATAAAAAAGGACAAGATAATGGTCAAAAAAGGAGAGCGCATACCAACCAATGTGGCAAGGATGCTCACACGCTTGGAGATTTATCCTATGACCGTCGGATTGAGTTTAAGGGCCGGATTTGAAAACGGCCTTATTTATACGAGAGATGTGCTCGATGTGGACGTGGCGAGCTACATAGCGAACATGGAAACAGCATCCACAAGTGCTTTCAACCTATCCATGTTCATTGGATATCCAACGAAACGGACTATCCAGTCTCTTTTGCAGAATGCTCATCAAAACGCGTTCAATTTGGCATTCTATGCTGAGATACCCACCTCGGAATCCATTTCATTATTGATTACCAAGGCCCAATACTCTGCATTATCTTTAGCATCCCATTTACCTGATGCGATGGCTAAAGGAAAGGAGGAAAAGGAAGTCAAAAAAGAAGAACCACCTTCTTCTGATGAATCATGAATACGAATCGAATAACGGAGGAGAGAAAAATGGAATATATATACAGCGCCATGTTACTCCACGCTGCTGGAAAGGAGATCACGGAGCAGGGGATAACCAAGGTGCTCAAGGCGGCAGGCGTTACGCCTGATGAGGCCAGGGTGAAGGCCCTCACGGCCTCTTTAGAAGGAGTGAATATCGAAGAAGCAATAGCCACTCCGGCCCAGGTTGCAGCCGCTCCCGCACCTGCCCCCGCTGCTGGAGAGCCACCGGCAAAAGAGGAGAAGAAAGGCGAAAAGAAGGAAGATAAAAAGGATAAAGAAGCCTCTGAAGAGGACGCCGCAGCAGGACTGGGCGCACTGTTTGGTTAAGGAAGAAATAAATCTGTTCATGATAGGGGTAAGTCCAAGTGTAAAGCCCCGATCTTCTTTAACTCGGTAATCATGGTGCATAAGTGCCCCACCCTAAAGTCGAAAGTGACTGCGCCCTGTCCTGGTTGAGTTTAACCTCGTCTTCTCTTCATCACCATTTTAATGCTTATTTTATAGGTTTTAAAATCGGGCACAATCCTTAATTATGACGATAACATTGACAAGTTGATTTAATGCGATCCCTGCGCTACAATCCCTTGACAAGGGCCACATTCCACATCCGAGAGCCACATTACCTTGCCGTCATAGGACATCTTGCCATAGACACTATTTATCATCCGAATTTTACAATCGATTCGTCCCCCGGAGGATCTGCCGCAGCCATAGCAACAGCATCGGTCCAGCTTGGCATCGGAACTTCAATTCACTCCAAAGTTGGTAGAGATTTCCCCAGGGATTGGCTCGCCGTGCTCGAGAACTTGGGTGTTGATACATCCGATGTCGAAGTTTCGGATAAAAAGAAGAACCTGCATGTGGAAATCAAGTACGACGACAAGGGGAATTTGGAAGATATTAAATGCAATGATAGGGTCTCTGATGAACTTGGCGTTGAAGGATTAGCCAACTACGAAGCAATTCACATTTGTCCTGCAAAACCCGAAAATCAGCAGAAACTCATTTTAGACTTGAAGGATCGCTGTGATACGCTCTCGATTAGCTTTTCAGAATTCTTTTTAGATGATTACGCCAAAAAGAACTATTTTGACAGTGTCGATTGGAAGAACCTCCACATAGTTTTTCTCAACGAAAAAGAGGCCTTTGCCACGACCCAGGAAAAGAATCCTGAAGACACGGCTTATAAATTTCACGATGAGGGTGTCGATTGTGTGGTCATAACTCTTGGCAAGAAAGGCTCCCTGGTTTTTAACGGCTCAGAGATCCACCGCATAAATGCACGGGAGGTGGTTGTCATCGATCCAACAGGATGCGGTGATTCCTATATCGGAGGTTTTCTTGGGGAGTACCTGGCAACCAAGGATATTAAAAAAGCGGCCAGTATGGGTACGTATATGGCTTCTCTTACTGCTCAAAAAAAGGGGGCCTGGGCAGCCTTGTTGAGTGATGCCGGGATTAGGTTTTAGAGGAACATTTAAACTCAATCTAAACACAAACTACATATATTCAATCCCACATTCTAAGAAAAACCAGAGGCAACCTTATGAAAATCCGTCAGCCCATCGTATCGGTCCTGGGACATGTGGACCACGGCAAAACAACGCTTTTGGATGACATCAGAGGCAGCGCTGTGGCCTCAAGGGAGGCGGGTAAGATCACCCAGCACATAGGCGCAACCGAGGTGCCCATAGAAACCATAGAGCAGATCTGCGGGGATATGCTGAAAGGAAAGAAGTTCACGGTACCGGGCCTGCTCTTTATCGATACACCAGGTCATTATTCCTTCACGACCTTAAGATCCAGAGGGGGCGCGTTGGCGGATCTCGCTGTTTTGGTAATTGACGTCATGGAAGGCCTAAAGCCACAAACCATCGAGTCCATAAACATACTAAAAAGGCACCGCACACCCTTTGTGGTTGCTGTAAACAAAATCGATAGAATGGCCGGTTGGCGATCCAAGAAGAAACGAAGCTTTTTTACGGCCTTTTCGGCTCAAACCGAACATGTCCAATCCAAGTTGGATGAAAGACTCTATGAACTGATCGGAAACCTGTATACTCATGGATTCTCAGCGGAAAGGTACGATAAAGTATCTGATTTTCAAAAGAATATTGCATTGGTTCCCATCAGTGCAAAGCATGACGAAGGCATCTCCGATTTGCTACTGATTTTAATCGGGCTGGCCCAGCGGTATCTTGAAAGAGAGCTTGAAACCGAGGAAGGCCCGGCAGAAGGAACCATTTTAGAGGTAAAGGAGGAGCGCGGTTTCGGCACGACCATCGATGTGATAGTGTACAAAGGAACAATAAAGAAGGGTGATACCGTCGTGATAGGAACCACGGGGGAACCCATTGTTACCAAGGTTAAAGCCCTCCTGAGGCCTAAGCCTCTGGATGAAATACGGGATCCCAGGGAGCAGTTCGACTCGTGCGATGCAGTATCAGCTGCGGCCGGAGTAAAGATCTCGGCCCAGTCCCTGGAAAGTGTCATCGCTGGGACACCTTTGAAGGTCGCGTCCGAGGATGTCGAAGGCATAGTGGATGAGATACGATCCGAGATGAAGCTGGAGATCGAAACAAAAGATGAGGGGCTCATAGTGAAGGCGGATGCCATCGGCTCCTTGGAAGCCCTTGCCTTCGAGCTTAAAGAAAAGGAGATTCCCATAAAAAAAGCGGAAGTTGGGGACGTGTCGAAGAGGGATGTGATCGATTGCGCAACATCTTCTGATCCATTGAAAAGGGCCCTGTTGGCCTTCAATGTCAAGGTTTTACCGGATGCCAGGGATGAGATTACGCGGCAGGGTGCCATCGTCTTCGAAAGCTCCATCATATACAAGTTGATGGAGGACTACGAGGAATGGAGGCAAAAGCGGAGGAAGGAGCTGGAGCGCGAGGCCAGAGGCGAAATCACGCATCCAGGGATGTTCAAGGTCCTGCCAGATTGCGTTTTTCGAATGAGCAAGCCCGCTATTTGCGGCGTGAGGGTTCTAGCAGGAAGAATCAGGCCCGGTCAGGGAATTCTCAGGGCAGATGGGAGGGTCGTAGGAAGGATCAAAAGCATCCAGAGCGAAGGCAAGAGCCTGAAGGAGGCCATTTCCGGGGAGGAGGTGGCCATTTCCATTGAGGGTGTGACCGTAGGCCGCCAACTCTGTGTCGAGGACATCTTGTATGTGGATATACCGGAAGGAGACTGCAAGCGCCTGGACAAGACCGAGCTCAATGTGGACGAACAGGAGATCCTGGACAAGGTCTGCGAGATCAAAAGAAAAGAGAATCAGTTCTGGGGTATGTGAAGGGAAAAGGATTTTTTGAATCATCATCTTCAAATCCACTCAATGCAAAATTCATAAAAAAGTGTGTCCGACCCTCTATCAGATAGTATATTAAATCATAATTCATTACCTGTTTCATGCGATTCAGGTTCCTTGGCGGAGCAGAAGAAGTGGGCAGGTTGGGAATGCTCGCCGAAGAAAACGGTTCTAAGCTGCTTTTCGATTACGGTCTTTCTGCAACTGACCCCCCGACATATCCCATGCAGGCCCCGCCTGTGGATTTCTTACTGCTGAGCCATGCACATCTCGATCACTCGGGCATGGTTCCCTGGGTTTGTGCAAGGTATCAAAATCCGGTTCTCGCAACGAGGATGACTCAGAAGGTCAGCGAGGTGCTTTTCGAGGATAATGTCAAGATCATAGGGCTTGAGGGTTACCCTCAGATGTACGACAAGCACGATATCAAAATCACGAAGGAAAATTTCGATGAAATTAGGTTCGATGAGGAAAGGAGAATCGGCCCTTTCGACATTAAATTTCACTACGCAGGTCATATCCCAGGGGCCACCATGTTCGAACTGAGAGGTAGACGAAACGTGCTTTTCACAGGGGATATCAACACCATCGACTCCCACCTTCTTACTGGGACAGAGCCTGTGAAATGCGATACGTTGATCATCGAGGGGACCTATGCGGGAAGGAACCACCCCAAGAGGGTGAAGCTGGAATACGAGTTCCTCAAGAAGATAGATGAGATCGTGACCCGTGGAGGAAAGGCCATCATTCCCGCATTCGCAATCGGAAGGACCCAGGAGATCATGTTGATTCTCAGT
>CP070739.1:2192330-2204179 GCA_020347705.1 Methanomassiliicoccales archaeon
ATTGGTACTTTGATAGTTCTTTATCTGTAAATGATATTTCCCAGGCCTTAGAAGTATCTCTGTTTGACCCTTTTTTAACCACACATATTTATCCTTTTGAATATCTTCTATTGTAAATCCTAAAACATCTTTATAAAATTCTTTTGACTTTAACGGGTCTTTTACAAAGATTTCAATATGTCCCAAATTCATAGTTATCCCCTCCAGAACATACTCTGTATTTTAATGATAGTATTTGAAACTTGTTAAAGAGAATATCTGGAAAAAAGGAACTAACTCTACGATTTGGAGGGTGAAGCCGAAGAGCATATAAGTGGGTAGGTCGATAGGCTAAATGATTCGGATGTTAATCTACAATAGCCATGAGGGGTTTTATGCCTGAGGTTAGTATAAATAAAAATTTTATTAAGGAATATTCTATTAAAAACACTGAGTACATTGAGATATTCAATAAACATCCAGGAATAATCAAGATTCCACATTTTGAAAAAAACGGATTCCATCCTGCTGCAGGTGAGCGAGTCATACTTCAAGTGAAACAGGTAGATGCCTCTGGAACGATTACTGGGTTGGTAAAGAAGAAAAAAAAAGAAAGAACCCCAGGAACAAACCGTTGTGGTTTTTTCAGGTGCAGGTTATCCTGGAAGTTGGGAATTTGCATTTACAAATGAAAGGGCGCTTGCCTTTCTAAAAGGAACAAAGGCGATGTCCGGTCTCCTAGCTACACCATTGTCCGCAACATATCTTAGGAATACATACATTACAATTCAACAACCATTGCACGCTATAACCGAAATTGGACAGGTTTCTCTGAAAAAGGGACTGAGAACCAAAGTATTTCGCCCACATGAGATATATTTGAAATTCAATACCGTTATAGGTAAGTTCGCAATGGGCATAGCTGATGCTGGTTCTCATCCGTTTGGTGACCTGCAATGGAGTTTGAATACCCTCTCGATTATGAGAGATGATATCGTTAAAAATAAAAAGTATATTGCCGAATACCTTCTCAGAAAAAGTATTTTGACAGAGCCGGAGGCAAAACAACTGATCATTGATTTTGATAAGCAAAGAAGCCAGAAGGTTATCATTGAGGAAGCGAAAAAAGGGAAGGAGTTGGTCCATAAATATCGTTTTTCTTCAATTGACTCTGACATTCTGATGTACGCTAATGATCTAAGACAGGGCATTCAATCAGTAGATTTAAAAAAAGAGAAATAGAATGATAACCAGAATCCCTCCCAACCGCTTTCGATAGGTTAAAACTTGGCAGAGGGCGTGGGATTGGGAGACCGGGGAACAATGGAATAGGATTACGTTGTGGTGGTTTTTTAAATTTCTCCAAACAACATCATCAACATCCCCCGAAACATGAGGGCCCCAATAATTATTCCCACTATCATGCCAATTATACTCAATATAAGGCCTCCTGTGCCAAATTCCGCCCGAACCTTACGTTTTCGAAGGGAAGTTATTACTCCCTCGATACCTAGCACAGCGCCTATTCCGAAAAACCAAAAGAATAATATCGACAGTAATCCCAGAATCAGGCCTTGAGAATTCTTTTCACGAGGCATTATCTGTTGTGGAGGCATTTGAGGGATTTGTTGATATTGGGGAGGTGAATAATGAGGTTGTGGATACTGAGGTTGTGATGACTTTTTCCTATATTCACCAGCGATAAGGTGTATACCAATAGCCATCATAATCCATGATAATGCAAAGACTCCTAACCCAAGAACATAGTTAAATTCTTGTTCATATTCCAAAATATCAAACCGTCCGGATTGAAGCCCACTTGTCGCAATGGTTTTGACCTTACACTTTATAATAATGGTGTCACCCTCATTTCCCATGTCCTGGTCGGAATATATTGGAAACGATCCGTCAGAAAAATAATAAATATATTCATAATTACTGTCCTGGGTTTTTTCTTCAGATTCTATCGTCCCTATAACTGTTACGGAATCGTCTGAGGAATAAGTACCAAATCTTGAATCGTTCTGATAGTCCTTCTCAAGCTCTTCTGCTTTTATTGTATCTTGTGGTATCATTGAAACTGAAAATATCATACATAAAAAAGCAATAAGTATAAGTAATGCACCAATGTCATCGCCTTTTATCCTCCTCTTTTTCTTTTTCGGGGGTGAAGTACCCGCTTTTTGGATCGGAGGCTGTTGTTGATATGGAACTTGTACCGCTGCAGGAGGGGGTGGAGGCCGTTGCATTGGTTTGGTATATCTCCTACAATTGTCACACCACCACTGCTGATATTGGTCTATGTACCTTAGCGGGATTCCACATGTGGGGCAGAGGTTCTCCTGCCTTGGGGGAGGCGGGGCCTGTGCTACATTTTGACCACAATTCGTACAAATCTTTACTCCTTCTGCAATCTGACTCCTACAGAAATGACAATAGGGCATGCCAAACCTCCTGTCGTTTGCAACGCATTCAGTTATTAATAATTTTCGGTGGCTCATTAGCTTTTAATCTACACTTTTATATATATATAATCTAAAAAAACCCCCCAAGGATATAACACTTATATCAGTAGCACGATTACCCCTTTAGGTGTTACCATGGGAACCGTAACCAGAGTGGGCGTATCATTCGAGCCTGAGCTTCTTTCGCAGTTCGATTCCCTGATCGCGAAAAAAGGATACACAAACCGTTCCGAGGCCATAAGGGACCTCGTTCGGAAAAACATTCTCGACTCCGAGATAAAGGACGAAAAAACCGATATCATAGGAACAATAACCCTCGTCTATGACCACGATGCAGGTGATGTCACAAACAAACTGCTTCACCTTCAACACCATCACTCGCAAGAGATCTCATCCACTACCCACATCCACATGGACGAGCACCTGTGTCTTGAGGTTTTAGTAGTTGAGGGAAAGGCAAAAAGGGCAAGGGAACTCACGGACAACATAAAGGCGATTAAGGGAGTCTTGCAGGGAGAGCTCGTGGTGGCTGGAAGAAAATCAAAATGATTTTTTATGTATTTGCTGGCCTGATACTTGGATAACGTACTTATACCCTGAGATTATTGGGGTCTTCGAGAATGAGAAAATGCACAAGACAGTCGAAGTGGCGGTTGAGGAGAACTTGCTCAGGGCCAACAGGGAATTGGCGGAGAAGAACGCCAAACTACTTCGGGAAAACGGTATTTATGCAGTGGATTTCATGGGAGCCATAGGTTCCGGAAAGACCTTGATCATCGAAAAGATCCTGGACAGGCTCAAAAAAAAGGGAATAAGAGGAGCCGCACTTGCCGGAGATGTGGCAGGGGATGACGATTACAGGAGGTTCATCGAGCATGATATACAGGCCATCGCTGTCAATACCGGGAAGGAATGTCATCTAGATGCCCACCTAATATCACATTCCTTAATGGATCTTTCCCTAAATGAAATCGATGTGCTTTTCATTGAGAACATCGGGAACCTCGTATGTCCTATGGACTTCCCTTTGGGTACGGACAAGAGGGTAGTAGTGATCTCGGTGACCGAGGGTGATGACATGGTGAGAAAGCACCCCATGATCTTCGGCCTGGCAGATGTTATCGTAATCAACAAGATCGATTTGGCCGATGTCATGGAGGTGGATTGCGAAAGAATAAAAAGCGATGCAAAATCAGTCAGTCCGCACACGACGATATGTCTTACAGATGCAAAACATGAAGTAGGCATCGATGAATTGATTTCAGCATTGGACATCCAGGCTTGAGTCTATGAGGATCGTTTTTTACGGATTGGTTCAGGGAGTGGGATTTCGCCCCGCTGTTTACAGAGTGGCTAAATCCTTGGGATTAAAAGGTTTTATCAGGAACAATGGGTCGAACGTGGAAGTGGTAATCGATAAAGACCAAGAGGACTTTTTAGCAAAATTGAAAGCTGAACTCCCACCCTTGGCCAGAATCACCCGCACGGAATTCGAGGATATCCCTTCAGGCGAGGAATACAAAGATTTCAGCATCATACTGAGCGAGGATGGGGAAAGAAGCTCTGTTATTCCTGCTGACACGGCCATTTGTGATGGCTGCCAAAAAGAGCTTTTCGATGAGGATAACAGAAGATACCACTTTCCTTTCATCAATTGTACGGACTGCGGGGCCCGTTTTTCCGCAATCGCATCTGTGCCTTACGATAGAAAGAACACATCCATGAAGGCCTTTTTACTGTGTGAGAAATGTCAAGATGAATACGACTCTCCTTCAGACAGACGCTTTTATGCACAGACGATCTCGTGTGTGGATGACGGTCCACATTTTACTGTGTATGGGAAAGATGGTGAGGAAATTTCTACCGACAACAAGATAAGGTTCTTTGCAGACCGTATAGATGACGGAGCCATTGGAGTTTTAAAGAGTTGGGGCGGGATGCATCTCATCTGCAATCTTGAGGTTCTAAAAAGATTTAGAAAATGGTATTCCCGTCCAGAAAAACCCTTTGCGGTTATGGCAAGGAATATTAAAGCCGCGAAAGAGCTTGCATCCATCTCGCCCTTCGATGAAAAGTTGCTTACCTCCCTCCAAAGACCTATTGTAATAGTCATGAAAAAACAGAATCGACTTGAGGATCATCTATTGGATCTAGTTTCTCCAGGGCTGGATAATATCGGGCTGTATTTACCGTACTCTGCAATTCAGCATCTGTTGTTCAGTTACCTAAAAAACGATGCCATCATCATGACCTCTGCAAATCCTCCAGGCGAACCGATAATAATCGATAATGACGGTGTTTTTAAAATGGGCGCTGATATCTACCTCCTTCACAACAGGCAGGTCATCAATAGGATAGACGACTCGGTTATCGTCCCTTTTGAAGGGAGTACATACTTTATCAGGAAATCAAGGGGTTATGTCCCGATAGCATTGAATCCACACCATGAAAAACGAGTGATAGGTGTCGGGGCCGAGGAGAACGTTACAGCGAGTGTGTCAACAGGAAGCAAGATTTACCTCACTCAGTACATCGGTGATGTAAGGGATTACAACGTCTATGAATTCCATAGACAGGCCACTTTCCATCTTTTGGAACTCTTCGGCATAAAAGAAGTGGAGGCCATCGGTGCGGATCTACATCCACTGTATACATCCAAGCGCTTTGCCTCGGAATTGAGCAAGAAGTACCAGGCTGAGATATTCCAGATACAGCATCACTGGGCTCATGCCGCCTCCCTGATGGTGGATCGCGAGATCTCGGAACCCATGGTTTGTTTAACACTGGACGGTGCGGGATACGGAAGTGACGGCACGATATGGGGCGGAGAGGTACTGCTTTCTTCTTTCACTGAATTCGAGAGAATAGCGAGACTGGAGCACATCCCTCTGATAGGAGGAGATAAGGCTGCTGAGGATCCAAAGAGGATACTGTTCGGTATCTCGGAAATGCTTGGTATGCAATCCAGCTATTTTGACGACTCCACTGCATCCATTCTTAAAAAGGCCATGAATAATAGTCCCATGTCCTCCAGTTTCGGTCGGTTTTTGGATGCGATCTCCTGTTATCTTGGAATATGTTGCAAGAAAACCTACGATGGAGAACCGGCAATCAAGCTCGAAAGATACCTGAACAGGGGGGAAAAAAGTTACGATTTTCATACTAAAATAGAAGGCTCAGACGTGAAGGTGATCAAAACCCTTCCGCTGTTCAAAGAGCTGTTTGAATACTCTGGATCCAAAACCTTATCCGAGAAAGAAAAATGCGATCTTGCATATTCCATGGTTTCTGAGGCTCTCGAGAGGATGGTCCAGGTCGCTTCGGAATGTGCTTCCGAAAAGGAGATCCCATATATAGGATTATCAGGAGGCGTAGCCTACGACCTACCCATAGTAAGAATTGTCAAAGAGGCCGTAGCGAAAAGAGGATTGACCCTTATTACCCACAATCACGTTCCCTGTGGTGATGGTGGAATATCTGTTGGGCAGAATGCCATAGCAGGAAATATTCTGGAACAAAAGTAACACAATATGGATGATTATAATTTTCATGATCATATGCATAGACCTAACCGTTCATTATTAATCGTCATCCTCATAACCTTCTTCTGGCCTGCCTTCTTACTCTTCTTCATTTTCTTCTTCAAGCCAGTCATCAAGCCCTTCTTCAGGTCCTTCTTCAAGGTCCTCTTCAAAGTCTTCCTCTTGGTCCTCCTCAAGTCCTTCTTCATGTTCTTCTTCAAGCCAGTCATCAAGTCCTTCTTCAGGTCCTTCTTCAGGTCCTTCTTCAAGGTCTTCTTCAAAGTCTTCTTCTTGATCTTCCTCAGGTCCTTCTTCATGTCCTTCTTCTTTTTCTTCATCAAGCCAGTCATCTAGTCCTTCTTCTGACCCTCCTTCAAGGTCTTCTTCAAAGTCCTCTTCTTGGTCTTCGTCAAGATCTCCTTTAAGGTACCCCCCTAGGCCTTCAACTGGCTCTACAACAGAGGCTTCCTCAGCCTCTTTTTCAAATTCCTTCTCAAGGACGTCCTCAGAACTTTCTTCAATTGCTACTTTTTTCTTGAAAAATGTCTTTTTGTGAGTTTTATCGAAAAAGTCCTGGAGCATTTTCTCGATCCCGGGTAGGTTTTCATAGTTACCATCCCATTGTTCGATAGCACCTTCATATTTTTGCTCCAGAGTATCGATAAAGTCCTTCATTTCCTTTAAAAACGACTTGGACTCCTGTCCGGCAATGAAGGCCGTCAAAAGTACATGATTTCCCATATGAATCAATACAGTCTTTTTACCATAATCCATACGCTTTAAAACCTCGGTATCCTCCTCCGCGAAAGCATCCTTGATGAACGACTGGACTGCAACGAACATGCTTGCGAGGATATCCTTGTCCTTGTCATCCTTCTTATAAATTCCAGCATGCTCTATCAGCATACCTGCTTTGCTGATGAGGAAGAGTTCAATCAAAGTGTATCTGGCTATTCTTGTTAAAAGGACCACAGAAAGAAGTCCAACCAGGATGAGAGTTATCAGATACCATATCCAGGGTACTTCGGATGGAGGAGCGCTTGGGGATACTACTGTAATCTCCACAGGTATCGTTGTTTCCAGTTCCCCGTCACTCACGGTTATCCATATGATGTCTTCGGTTATGTTATCCGGATAGTTGAAAACCAGAGCATGACCTATGACCTGCACATAGGAGCTGTTCACACTCACTATCAAACTATCAAGGTCATTATCGATGTCAGAGAGATATTCCGTAAGGTCCAATATCCATTCCCTACTATGCTCCACTGTCTGTGGGGGTATAGCTTCTATGGTCGGGGGGTCGTTTACAGGAAGGACTGTCACTATTATCACATCTTCCAAAAAGGCGCCATCAACGTCTATGGCCCTTATCAATATCAATTCACTGCCGTACCAATCTGGAGGAGGCACGAAATCGATGGTGTGGTTGTCGTGTATGGTAACTGCAATGGACTTGTTGCCGTATGTGTAAAACAGCGTATCACCGTCTATATCATAGAAGTACTCATCCAGGTCATAGGCCCCGATCAGTTCTTCATCCTCCAATAGAAACAGATCATCCAAGGAATTCAATATATATGGAGGAAAATTATCGCTAACCATAACGTTTAATGTCCGACTAACATTATAAATTCCATCGGAAACATAAATTGTCAATGGGACGGTATACGGATATCTCTCGCCTTCCCAATATTCTGGATAAAGGAGTATGATCTGCGATCCGTTCACTCTTACGTTGTCCGGATGGGATGTGGTTATCGTGAGTTCTTCGATCGCATTATCCTTGTCCGAAATATACCAAAACAAATCGAATGTGTAGTTGTGATCGTAGTGAACCTGGATATTATCTATGGGATGTATTATCGGTGGATCGTTTACAGGGATCACTCTGACGATTATCGTCTGCTCCGCTATACCGCCGACAACGTCCGAGGCCCTGAATGTGATCATCTCGGTGCCACTCCATTCCTCGCTGGCCTTAAAATCAACGGTGTTGTCTGAGTTAATAGTGATTCCCACATTTTTGTTCCCAAGGACAGTGAATATCAATCGTTCTCCCTCTGGGTCCTTGAAATTTCTACTAAGGTCGAAGTGGGCAAGTTTGGTTTCGTTCTCATACAGGTCCACATCTTGAAGTTGTTCGATTATCTCAGGCGGGTAATCCGAAGTGATCAATATATTTATCAGCTTGCTACCTTCAAGGTCTCCATCCGACACCCTCAGGGTTACGTACTCCTGGTCACCCAGCATATTCTGAGGATAGTTGAATGTCACCACAAATCCGGAAACGGTAATGGGTGCCGTATCTTCACAAGTTAGAGTGAGCTCAGAAAGGGTGTTGTCTATGTCGTTGATGTATGGGGTGAAATCGAAAGAATAGGGTGTGTCATAGCGCACGATAAGTTCGGTTGGGCAGTCCCCTATTGTTGGCGGGTCGTTTACAGGGCTCACGTTTATCCAAGCCCTTTGTGAGACCTTGTTTTCATCGTCGTATACGAGCCAATAGGTCACCTCCATGTTTCCATACCTGTTGTTTTGGGATACAAAAGAGATGAGATTCTTTCCTGTCACATTCTCACCCATAACGTTTATGATGGACCTATCTACACCTGTGAGGTACCATTTGAGAACCGATAGGCCCTGTGGATGACTCGCGTAAGGTGACAGGTCGATATGATAAATGCCAAAATCCTCGGAAAGTGGGATATCTGGAATGGTATCTATCAATTCCGGCTCCTGCGAATATCTCACCTCGAAGGTGGTCGAGTTCTGTATACCTAGGGCGTATACCGCAAATATTGTGCCCTCTCCCACACTAACTGCGGTGAAGTTGGTTCTCAGACCCAAAGAGGGATTTACAGAACCTGAAGAATCCGTACTGCTCCAGCCTACTTCAACATCGCCGATGTATCCGTACGAGCGGTTGTATCCTGCAGCATGATAAACATCAGTATCACCTAAATCGTAAATCTTGGAGGTTATCACTACACCGCCTTCATTTGGCCCAGAGCGGATCTTGATGTCATCGACTGTGGGAGGAGGAGTTAATATCGTGAACTGTTTTTGCGTTGATTGGTTAGGATTATCCGAGCTGTCATTTGCCCAGATCGTATAATTGTAATTGCCTGCCTCAATGTAGGATCTCTCGTAATACCAAATGTCTCCTGCTGCCTTTTCCATGCTTTCATTTATTATACTACCGTTTGCCAGCTCGATTTTTATCCACACTTCGTCTAGTTCGATGTTATCGGTGACATTGACAGTGATATTTACCAGGTCTCCGATTTCCTTAATTATCGGATAAATAGTGATATTACTGATTAAAGGAAGATCGTCGTCCCTGACATCTAACGTCTTTACTCCTGTCTCGTTCCAGTTGTTACTGGTATCGTTCGTACTTATGTTATAATGGAGCTCAAAAGCATCCAAAGGAACATCTAACTGCAATTCGTAATTATCGCCGCCCAAATCATTCATTGATACATTCAGGGGCTGAGTCGGACCTGAAGTGGTATTGAACCAATAGTATAGATATACCTTATCTACATCAAATATATCCGAGGAAGTAGCGGTAAGCACGAAGGGATCCCCTGTTGTAGGTTCACCTGTTGTCGTATCAGATAAATCAGGTTTGCCTTTCTCATGCACATCTATGATCTTCTGACCTGACTCGTTCCACCTGTTACTGGTATCGTTAGCCGAGATATTATAATACAATCTAACAGCGTTTGCGGGTACCACTATCTCTTTTGAAAACCCTGGATCCATGGTATCATTATAGGGTCCATCGACACCAGGCCCTAATATATCGAACAAGTAGTATAGACGGACCTCGCTCACATTGATATTGTCATCAACCAAAGCGGTGATGGTAAAGGATTCGCTGGCATTGGGTGTCCCGACAGTCGTGTCCTGTATCGTTGGTGCATCATCATCCTGAACATCAATAGAAATCACATCCGTATGGTTCCAGTTGTTGCTGGTATCGTTTGAAGAAATGTTATAGTGCAGCCTTATCGCGTCATCGGGTGTGCTGATCTCTTTCATGTACCCGGGGTCCATCGTCACGTTAAAAGGACCGTACGTTCCTGCATCTTCTAGCTCAAACCAATAATACAGATGCGGCTCATCGACCAGGATATTATCTGTAATTGTCGCGGTTATGGTGAAGAGGTCGCCTGTGGTTGGCATGCCAGGTGTGGTGTTTAAGATATCTGGTGGGCTGATGTCTATGGCCCTTGCAATAGCCCTGACCGAATCCTTTTTAGATGTATCGTTTTGGGAGACAACGGATATCGTCACCCAAGATTCATCGTTATGCACGGAGGTATTGATGGAGGATATGTTCAATGTGTAGTTTCTTGATTCTCCAACCGATAAACTGATATTGTCGCCGTCGTTGATCTTATTCCAGGTTTGGTTCTCTCTCAATTCCCAATCCCAGCCTAAAAGCATGTTATAGGTGATAATAAAATCAAATGTGTCATTCAATTCCCCGTCGTTTTCCACAACGAGCCACCATGTGGCGTTGTCACCGGCCGATATGTATGTCAAATTCACCTGTGCTCCGCTTGGAGCATCCTGGTACCATTCATCAAGGCTGCCGTTTATCCATAGATCAGGTTGATTGTACAGATGAAACAGGTAAACCTTACCCGCATCAGAATTTAGAGAATCATCGAAATAGGGTGATCCTGCGATTATCTCATGATATCCCGAGGGGTCATTATCCACATTACCGGCCCATCCCACTGACCACCCAAGGCCGTCCGTGACGTTCTCCCCCACAACCTTGAAATTGGTATCGGCTGCCAGGATTTGGGGAGCCATCGATAGAGCCCCGAAGAAAACATAGATGGTTCCATTTGCCGAGGATTGGGGTGCTCCAACCACCATATCAAGGTATCCGTCATCATTGAAATCTCCGGCAGACGAGACAGAATAGCCGAATAGATCGCCGCTTGCCTCCCCTGAGAGTGTGACATCCGCGGTATCTCCGTCTGTAAGATTTATGAACCCATCCCCTGCGCTTTCAGGGACGATAAAGGCCCCGTAAAAGATGTAGGCCGAGCCACGGGCGCTGTTGTTTTTTGGCGCACCGATAATCACGTCATCCAGGTTGTCGTTGTCCATATCGCCTGCACTAGCTACTGACCATCCGAAACTTTCTCCTGGTGTGCCGTTGATGATGAGGTCCGCTCGATTCAGTTCGATGCTTACATTATATAATATTGGGGTGAGTGAAAGGTTCGTGGTCTCCAACAGCGCTTGATATTGAATCGACCTGTTTTTCGGGCCAGTTATTCTGTCACCGTTTTCGTACCATTCGGACCAGGGGCTCCAATCTGAGCCATCGAAGGACGTTCTTGTTCTGAGTTTTATACTGGTTCCAAGAGGTTCATCAGAGTTCCATTTTACTCTTCCCCATGGGCCTATATACTTCGTGTAGTAGGGTGTGGAATTCAGGTAGCCCGAGGTGTCTGTGTAGGCGAGATCGAATCGCTGACCGTTGGCTTGTGTTGAAACTGTTTCAGCATTATGCTCGTGTCCCCAATCAGAACCATTCCATAACTCCACACCAATATCATCGATATCGAAGCCATCGTTAGCTAAATAAATCATCATTATATCATCAGTTTGTGGATCGCTCTTCAAGCTAATCCAATTTGGATTTCCTATTCCAGGATTTGGATCTTCTGTTAGAGATTCGGTTCCATTGATTATGATACCAGTAACATTTCTATATACGGGGGCATCGTCGCTTTTTCCATAAGCAATCAATCCTTCTCTATCACTTTTAGATTCCCAAGCCACATCGAAACACCTGTAGGTTAATACCTCAGGATCTGTAATTGTTTCAGTAGTCCCCCAAAAATTGCCA
>CP070739.1:2204279-2223581 GCA_020347705.1 Methanomassiliicoccales archaeon
CTTTACAATCAGGGGGAAATAGATGGTGGGAGGGTGAAAGCCGTAGTCCATGAGGCGCTTGGCGATGTCCATGGTTCGAACACCGTATTTCATCTGCTTATCACCGGAAATAACGAACTCGTGTTTACAGATGGTATCGTAAGGCAGTGTATACTCGTCCTTCAGCTTATTCATAAGATAGTTTGCGTTCAAAACAGCATTCTCGGCCACATCTTTCAGTCCCTCTGCACCGAGCATCCTGATGTAAGCATAGGCCTTCACCATTACCCCGAAGTTTCCGTAAAACGGTTTCACTCTACCAATGGATTTCGGCATGTCGTAATCAAGATGATACGTATCGCCTTTTTTTTCGATTCTTGGAAATGGTAAGTAATCCTTTAAAAAGTCCCGAACACCCAAAGGTCCGCCGCCGGGCCCCCCGCCGCCATGGGGAGTGGAAAATGTTTTGTGAAGGTTGAGGTGGATCATATCGACTCCCATATCAATGGGTTTGACGATACCCATCATCGCGTTCATGTTCGCTCCATCAAGGTATACCAAGGCTCCCTTGGAATGGACGATATCGCAGGCTTTGACGATGTTTCTTTCGAATATTCCTAGTGTGTTGGGGTTGGTGATCATCAAAACAGCTGTGTTTTCGTCTACTGCGGCCTCTAATCCCTCAAGGTCCATATTTCCGTTTTCATCGGTGGCTATCTTGATGGTGGTGTAACCGCAGCCCACTGAGCTTGCCGGGTTGGTCCCGTGCGCTGAGTCAGGAATCAAGATATTCTTCCTCGATTCATTTTTATCCGAAAAATAGGCCTTGGCCATCATCAATCCCGTCAATTCACCGTGGGCCCCGGCTGCAGGTTGCAGGGAAAAGGCTTCCATTCCTGTGATCTCACGGAGATAGTTGGAAAGTTCGTACATCAATTCAAGTGCGCCTTGGCTCAATTCTTCGGGCTGGTAGGGATGTGCATCCTTAAATCCAGAAAGCGAGGCTATATTTTCGTTTACTTTTGGATTGTACTTCATGGTGCATGAACCCAGAGGGTAAAAACCGTTATCCACGCCGAAATTGTCTTTCGAGAGTGCGGTGTAATGCCTCACCACATCCACCTCGGACAGCTCGGGCAAACCGAGCTTATCTCTCAGATACGAATCCGGGATACCCAATTCGGTTTTCGCAACCTCCAGATTCGGCAGGGAGATGCCCACCCTTTTGGGTACGCTTTTCTCGAATATCGGTTTCAAGGTACCACCTCACCTAGTGCAGCCACAAGCCTGTCGATATCCTCCTTTGGGTTCATCTCGGTCACACAGAGCATAATGGAGTTTTCAAGCTCGTTGTAGAACCTTCCCATCTCGAACCCACCTAATATTTTCTTTTTAAGCAGCATGCTGTTTACGTCCTTTGCTGATGAAGGGCAGTTCACAACAAACTCGTTGAAAAACGGTGCGGAAAACCGGGGTGAAAATCCCTCGATCTCAGAGATCCTCTTGTGGGCGTAATGTGCCCTGTGGGCGCATATCTCTGCCACTTTTTTAAGGCCGTTTTTGCCGGCCAGGGCCAGGTATATCGTGGCCGCGAGAGCGTTTAAGGCCTGATTTGTACAGATGTTGGAGGTGGCCCTCTCTCTTCTCACATGCTGCTCCCTCGCCTGAAGCGTGAGGATGTAACCGCTTTCGTTTTTGGCGTCAACCGAAAGACCGGAGATCCTGCCCGGCATTTTCTTTAAAAATTCAAGTTTTGCAGCCGCAAAACCCAAATGCGGCCCGCCGTAACAAAGCGGATTGCCAAAGGCCTGAGCCTCCCCCACCACGATATCTGCGCCCAGCTCACCAGGGGGTTTTAATAGTCCCAGGGAGATAGGCTCTGTAAGGCCTGCTATAAGAAGAAGGTTATTTTTGTGGGCCAAATCAGATATCTCTCTCAGGTTCTCGATGCATCCAAAGAAATTGGGAGATTGCACGATGATGCAGGCCATATCGTCCTTTATTTTGGATTCCATATCTTGGATATCGGATAGACCGTTTTCAGTTTCAACCTCTACTATACCCACGTCGAAAGCGTTGGCATATGTTCGAAGAACCAGCCTGTATTCAGGATGCACCGCCTTGGACACCAAGACGCACTTTTTCTCGTTGTGCTTTACTGCCAAATTAACTGCCTCGGCCATGGCACTTGCGCCATCGTACAAGGAGGCGTTGGCCACATCCATTTTTGTGAGCTCGCATATCATGCTCTGAAACTCAAAAATCGATTGCAGCATACCCTGACTCATTTCGGCCTGATAGGGAGTATAGGAGGTGTAGAACTCACCCCTTGATATCAACTGCTCAACAGCGCTGGGGATGAAATGGTTGTACGCCCCAGCACCCAGAAAACACGGAAAATTTTGGATATCGCCACATGAGCCGCTCATCTTCTTCATATGCCTTTGGATCTCAGATTCGGACATGGGTTTCGGAAGATCAAGTTCACTTTTGAGCCTCATGGACTGGTCTATATCCTCAAAAAGCTCGATAATGGAGCCGATACCCAAAAAGTCCATCATCTCTTTCTTTTCTTCGGATGTATTGGGAACGAAATTCATGTCCCGCCCTCTTCTGCGATGAAGGCCTCGTAATCCTCAACATTCATCAGGCTTTCGATATCCTCTGGATTTTTGATCTTCAACTTCAGAATCCATCCATCTTGGTATGGATCCTCGTTTAGTAGCTCAGGCCTTCCTTCCAACTCCTCGTTGACCTCAAGTACCTCGCCTGTTAAAGGGGCGTAGACCTCCGAGGTGGTTTTCATTGAATCTATCAAGGCCAAGCTTTCACCCATGGAGAATTCCTTGCCAATTTTTGGGAATTCCACAGAGACGATGTCCCCCAATTGCTCCTGCGCAAAATTCGTTATTCCTAGGATGGCCACATCTCCCTCGAGCCTGACCCATTCATGCTCCTTTGTGTATTTGTATTCCTTTGGATTCATCTTTTTGCCTCCGACCATTGATAGACGATTATTCCAGCACAACATAGTATTAGGATAAAAAAATTTTGTGGTTAATGTGAGGATGGCGGGCACCTTGTAAGATGACCCTGAAATAATCGATGAATTACTCTAAATAGATGAATCAAAAATAAAAATAAAAAAAAAGAAAAATAGGCCTATTCCAAGAATGACTGTCCCATCTGGCCGCCGCTTTTCGTGTACACCAACCTTATGAGATCGCCTCTTTCGCCTCCTGCGATCTCGAAATTGTCCTCTCCTCCGAGTTTTCCGTTATTGTTAGCGTCATCGAATCTCAATGTCATTGTTGGAGTTCCAATCTCCAAAGTCGTCCCTGTGGCGAGAACATCGAGATTTTCGGATTTGGTTTCGTTCCCGTGGGTCACCACCACAGATACTTCTCTTAAACGCAAAACGGTAGCTCCACTGATACTTACAACGTTCCCAGTGTAGTTGCCAATGTTGTTTCTGTCCTCTTTCCAAACCATGCTGACATTCGGGGTTTGAGGACCCGTTTCTATCAAACCGGACACCATCACATAAAGTGTAGCCGCCAGAACCACGGTTAGGGCCACCAGCAAGATTACAGCGATAACTGGAGACACACCTACTTCATCTCTCAACACTTTTCTCATGGTTCAGTTCCTCCTCAGGATATCCAATAGGGTTGTACATTCATAAGAAGCTTATAAATGTTTTTATCGAAAAGGCGAGTTCTCATGTTTGTTTTAAATTAAAATTAATAAGATATTGAGTATTTAAAAAAATAAAAAAAAAGAAAAGGGGTTATGTCAGGGTGGACTGCCCCATCTGGCCGCCCGTGGGCGAGTAGACCAACCTAATGGTATCGCCGCTCGTGCCCCCCACAATGGTGAAGGTGTCCTGTGCCCCAAGCTTATCGTCGCCGTTGACATCGTTGAAATCCAGGGAAAAGGTGCCAAGGGTGATTTTAGCGGTTCCTTTGAGATCGTTGAGAGTATCTTCTCCCGAGCTCCCGGCATGGGTTGCCGTGCAGGAGACATCCTTCAATTTCACAGAGGTAGCACCGCTGATACTCACCACATTTCCAGTGTAGTTGCCTGGAGCATCTGGGTTTTCAGTCCAGCTCATACTGACGGTTGGAGTTGAGCCGGTGGTGGTCATCATACCCGAGACCATCACGTACAACACCGCCGCCAGAACCACGGTTATGGCCACCATCAAAATGACGGCGATAACCGGAGACACACCTTCTTCATTTCTCCAAATCTTTTTCATGGTTTAGTCCTCCGTAGGTTTCCCTACTACCCTGTACATTCCTAATAGAGGATATAAGCTTTTTCATCAAGTACCCAAATGTGAAAATAATCTGGATAAAATGGCCTCATTTCCCTTAGATTTAGCAATGCATTTTATATCGATCCATACCGAATACCTGGTAGTGTCTTTGTTTCCCTTACGCCGTCGATTTGCCTGATCTGGTCGATCACGATGTGGGTCAGTTCCTCGATGTTATCGCACTCGACCTTGACCGAGATATCGTACACTCCAAAGAGAAGGTGGGCCTCTCTTACACCCTGTATCTTGCGCACCTCCTGCTCAACGCCGCGTTCCTTCCCAATGGCCGTTTTAATCAAAACCAAACTGACCAACATGATATCACAGGGTAATCGCGTGTCAGATATTAATATCTATCTCATTGTTGGGGTGTAATCAAGCGGCCAAAATCGCCTTTAACAGATCCCCATGGCCTCATCGGTCTTCTTGATGCTTTTCATCTTGTCCTTTTCGAGATTGCACATGGCCCTGATCGCGTCGATGTTCTCTGGAACAACATCTGCCTCCTGATGAATGGCCTGGTAGTAGTAGAGCACGTTATCTACAACATGCACGCCGTCTCGCCATATCGCGATTTCAAATAGATCCGAGCGCTTCTTGCCCAAATCCTTGGCCAGCTCCATAATCTGGGCCGTTGACTTGATACCGTGTTTGGCACAAACGAACCTCACCCGGGGAGTTTTATCCCATTTTTCGATGACATCCTCCGTGGTTACTTCCCCTTTAAGTCTCGCGACAACCGAATGCAGATGCATAATCGTTGTGGGCACCTTCACGGCCGTGGTTTGAATATTCAGATCTGGCATAACGCTCTGCACGTCGGGGCCGTGATGGGAAGGTACCTTCAGTACAGGTTCGATGGCGTTGATGGGGCCACTTTTAGAATCCCATGGATCCGCACCCCGTCTTATCATGACGGCCGTCACATTCTCTATACCGAAAGTCGAGTCCAATGGATAGAGGGTTCTGCATAATCCTGTTGTATTGCACGACACGACCCTCACATAATCCGCACCAATTGCCTGCTCATAGTTAGCCATGGCATTGAAGGACATACCTGTTAAATCGTGCTTCTCCCCTCCCTGGAATATGGCCTTTTTCCCTGCATTTTCATAAATCGCCTTGTAACCGCTTTTTTTTGGCGTGCAGTCTATGACTATGTCCGCTTCCTGAAGCAGGTCCTTTAAGGTCCCCTGGACAGGGATTTTCTCCGCTTCAAAGCCCGAAACGAACTCCTTTTCCGCGGCGTAAAAGGGAAAACCACTTTTTACGGCCATCTTCGCCTCGTAAGTGGGTCTTCTCTTTGTAACACCGCAAATTTCCATATCGTCCTGCAATGAAACTGCATCAGCCACTCGCTTACCTATGGTTCCGTATCCATTTATCGCTACCTTTATCGTCATTTAAATCCCCTCTCCCCACCATTAAAGATGTAAACCTTTTTAATGTTTTATATGATATGTCTTGGCAAGGCCTTAGCGAACCACAACCTCCCCCTCAACCACCTCAACATCCAACAGCGTTTTGATCTTCAAGTTGAGTTCATCTTCCAGTTCCTTTTTATTCTCGAGCTTATTGAACACGATGATGGTATCCACGATCTCTGCTCCAATTGTCCTTAACGCCTTAACGATTGCCCTAAGCGTTCCACCTGTTGAGAGAACATCATCCACTATGAGCACCTTATCGCCTTCGTATACCCCGTTTACGAACATACTGGATTTTGAATAACCTGTAACCTGCTCCACGGAAACCTCCCCGGGAAGGCCGTATCGACGTTTTCTGATAACCACGTAAGGTTTTTCTATTCTCATGGACAGAGCCACGCTGAGAGGAATGGCCATGGCCTCCGCGGCCACGATTTTTTCACAGTCCATATTACCTATATCAACGATGTTGGATATCACCTCATCGAGGAGCTCGGGCTCCATCTTTGGAATGCCGTCGGTGATCGGATGTACAAAATAATCGTAATCCCCCTTTTTTACGATGGGTGAGTTCTTGAGGCTTTTTTTCAACAAATCGAGCATTTTATTACCTCCCATCATATCAATCGCCCCTATTATCCTTGTGAAAGACATGTGCGGTATTATATTTTGCCCTTTTTTTGCCCTTTTTAATAAAGCATCAAAAGTAATGGATAACTTTATAAAAATTTTGTTCTTATAATTCAAATCTCCCTCGGTAATTTCTAAAAAAAAAGTCTTAATAATAGAAATAATTAAATACCCCTAATCATATAGCGGAATTTGCCTGTTTTAGCGGTTTTAGAGAGAAAATGGGGAGAAAATCTGGAATCTCTCGCACCAAAATAATGCTGTGTTCAAAATAGGTCATGATAAAACCCAAAAAAGGATGTGAACGGATATGAACGAAGAACTTAAAAAAGGGACAACTACCTTGGGAATGGTTTGTAAAGACGGTGTGGTACTCGGTACCGAGCGAAGAGCGACCATGGGCACGTTGATCGCCCATAAGACCACCAAAAAGCTATTTAAGATAGATGAAAACCTAGGACTGACAGTGGCCGGATTGGTTGGAGATGCCCAAGTGCTCGCAAGATATCTATCCGCGGAGGTGGAGTTGTACAAACTTAAAAGGAACACGAGCATGACGGTAAAAGCCGCCTCAACTTTAATGGCCAATATCCTCAGTGGCAGGAGATACTTCCCATATTGGGTGGCATTGATAATAGGAGGCATGGATGAGGATGGAGGACATGTATATTCCCTGGATGCCGCTGGCGGTGCGATAGAGGACAGTTATGTCACAACCGGATCGGGCTCTCCCTATGTTTATGGTGTTTTGGAGGACCATTACAAGAAGGGTCTGTCATCCTCTGACGGAATCGATATTTCCATCCGCGGTTTGAGTGCGGCCATGAAACGCGACGCGGCCTCTGGCGATGGAATAGATTTAGCCCTTATCACAAAAAAGGAGTTCAAGCTGCTCTCGGAGGAAGAGATTGCAGAAAGGAAAAAGAAGATCGGAATCGATTAGAAAAGAACCCTGAGTTCGATGGGATTAAACCATTTTAATGTGAATTTTATGAGCGCAGAAACCGTCCTTAATGAGGTATCCACAACTGTTAACGAGATCGTACCCGCCAGTGTGGAGATAACGGATATCGAGTTCGAAGGCTCAGTCGTTGTAATCTACACCAAGAATCTTGAAGAATTTGCAGATAACAGCGAGATAGTACGGAGATTGGCACAATCTCTGAGAAGAAGGGTTGATATTCGTCCGGATCCCAGTTTACTTGCTGAGTTGGAGAGTGCGGAGGATTTCATCAAGGAGATCGTGCCGAAAGAAGCGGAGCTCACCAACATATATTTCGAACACGACACTGGTGAGGTAACGATAGAGGCCCTGGCCCCAGGGATAGCCATAGGAAAACATGGAGCGGTGCTCAACGAGATAAAGAAGAAGATAGGCTGGGCACCCAAGGTTGTGAGAAGTCCCCCGATACCCTCGAAGACGGTGGGTGAAATCAGGGATTACCTCCGCTCAGTTCACGAGGAGCGAAAAGAGTTCCTCATTAGGGTTGGCCACAGGTTGAACAGGGCGGAGAACGTGGGCGAAAATTGGATACGCAGCACGTCCTTGGGCGGCTACCGTCAGGTTGGTAGGAGTGCCACACTTATTTCCACAAGAGACAGCAAGATCCTCGTGGACTGCGGTGTCGACTTCTCTTCCGAAGAGGCAAGTAATCCGTTTCTGAATGCCCCCGAGGTCCAGCCATTGGAAAATTTGGACGGAATCGTTATAACACATGCTCATCTGGATCACTGCGGTCTCGTTCCGGCCTTGTTCAGGTACGGATACGACGGCCCCATATACTGCACACCTCCCACAAGAGACCTGATGACCTTGCTTCAATTGGATTATATAAAGGTCGCTTTCGGTGAGGGAAAGAAAAGCCCCTACGAGTCTGCAAACATCAAAGAGGTTGTGAAACACTGCATACCTCTTCGCTACGGGGAGACCACCGATATAGCACCCGATATTAGACTGACTTTCCATAATGCGGGTCATATCTTGGGTTCGGCCATAGCGCATTTTCACATTGGTGACGGCTTGTATAACATCGCTGTAACGGGTGATATAAAGTTCGAAAAGACTTGGCTCTTCAATCAGGCCGTAAATAAGTTTCCAAGGTTGGAGACCCTGGTAATCGAGTCCACTTATGGAGGTCATAAAGACAACCAGCCCTCGAGGAAAGAGGCCGCGGAGCAGCTCAAGACTGTGGTGCAGAGAACCATCGAAAGAAAGGGAAAGATCCTCATCCCGGTATTCGCGGTGGGCAGGTCCCAGGAGGTCATGATTGTCCTTGAGACCCTGATGCGATATGGGGAGATACCCTCTTTACCGATCTATCTGGACGGAATGATCTGGGAGGCCACGGCCATCCATACCGCTCATCCCGAGTATCTCAACAGCCAACTGCGGACCCAGATATTCCAGAAAGGTGAGAATCCGTTTCTCAGCGAGGTGTTTAAAAGGGTGGACAGCCAGGAGATGAGGGAGAACCTGGCCAACGACACGGATCCCGGCATAGTTTTGGCCACATCAGGCATGATGAACGGCGGACCGGTGATGGAGTACTTCAAGACATGGGCTCCAGACAATAACAATACCATAATCTTTGTGGGTTATCAGGCCGAAGGCACCCTGGGAAGAAGGATACAGCGAGGTTTGAACCAGATGGTGATGAACGACAAGGGACAGCAGATCACAGTGGATATCAGATTGAATATGGAGACCTGTGACGGCTTCTCGGGGCATTCCGACAGAAAACAGCTCCTCAACTATGTGGGCTCCATGGATCCGAAGCCCGAGCGCATCATAATAGGCCACGGCGAGGAATCAAAATGCATCGAGCTGGCTTCGGTTCTTCACAAGAGATATGGTATGGAGACACGGGTTCCGTACAACCTGGAAACCATAAGGGCGAGGTAGAATTTTTTTTGAGATGGTATATTATTATTCAATCCAAGTAGTAATTGCTTTAATTAGATTTACATGAAATAACGGTAATCATCCCAACATGGTTACATTCATATCAACAGTTATCATTCCATCTGGTATAGCATCATTTGGAGTTAAAGTGGTGTTTCTGTTGTCGATTACCAGGTTATATTGACCCCAAGGGTAGGATCTGAACCTGTATAATTTAATGGTCTCGTCGATTTGATCGATGTTTTCCTTGGCAAAAGTGGTTGAGAAAGCTATTATGGATGAATTTTGAGTGTCATATGCGTTTTCGTATTGACCTAGGTCCATGATATAGATATCAAAAGTTTTTCTATCCTTTGAAAAGATGTCTAGTTTGACTTTCTCCTCACTATAAATATATCCAAGATCGAATCTGAAATGTCCTCCTTCAGATATGAGGATCACTGTTGAGTATTTTTCACTGATTTCATCCCGATCATAGAAGTCCCAATCGGTAAGTAGGTCTATTATACCACAAGATATGAGCAAGATTATGAGTAATATTATCAACCATATCCATGAAGGAATACCAAAAAATTTTTTATATCCCGGACGCTTCCCATAATAATATCCTGGATAAACATTATAGTAGTACGGTTGTGGATAGGTTTGATACGGTTGGGGTGGTGGAGGTAATTGAGATGGGGCCTGACCCTCGGTTTTCGTATCCTTTGGAGGTAACTGGAAATTTTCGGTCCCTTCTTCCATTTTCCCCGCGTCCTTTTTCAATTTTGTTATTTACGCATATTAATTATGATTTTAATTCTATATAAAAGTAATCTGTTCATGAAAAAACGCAATTTTTTACAGTGGGAAGGAAACCATAAGGGCGAGGTAGCCCAAAAACTAATTTATGAATTTTCATGTCATAATTGGTGGATAATCGCGAGGTTATTCAAATCCATTAACCAGATGGTATCAATCCATGAACAAAGGATAAACTGTTTTTAATGTGATATTCACATCAATGGTTATGGCGCCGTCGGGTACTGCGTCATCGGGGGTTAGGGCGGTGTCTTTGTTGTCGATCACGAGAAAATATTCCCTGAATCCAGATCCTTCATCAGGCAATACTGCGGTATCGGCCACTGTGTCGACATTCTCCTTTGAATAGACGGCAGAGAATGCTATAATCGAGGCATTTTGGGTTTCGTATGCATTTTCATACTGGTCCATATCCATTATATAGACATCGAATTTTTTTCCATCCAAAGAGGATATATCAAGGGATATTTCATCATCCTCCCAGGCAAATCCCAAAGTGTATTTGAAATGTCCTCCTTCGGAGATGATAACCTCAGTGGAATAGGTTTCTGTGGTATCCTCCGGCGCTAAGCTCCAAAAAGATATCATACCTACAATAGAGCAGGAGACCACCAATGTTACTATAAGGATGATAACCCAAGCCCAAACTGGCAGTCCCAAGAATTTCTTCGTTTTCGGAGGGCCCTGGTACGGATAAGGGTAAGGGTAGGCCGGTTTCCCGCATGTGGGACATGCATTATAATTAATTGCCCCGGGATACATCCGATTGGATGGGGGCGGAGGAAAAGAAGGCATCTGCTCATCTGTTTTTATATCCTCGCCCTCTGAAAGTCGAGGTGAACTTTCGTTTTCGCCTACCATATTCCTCGCTCTCCATGGAATTATTTACCTTCGCGAAATGACATGTTCTCAGCGGTATATAAATATAACCTCACGATACGATTAGCATACCGACATTATGAATCCCGATGGCTTTCAGAAGTTGCACATTGGAGGAATTTCACACCGATAATCCTTACCTGATTCTGCAATCTTTTAGATCATCTCCCAATAGCACCACCCTGCTGTCCTCTCTTTCCATGAGCACTTCAAATCCTAAGATAGAACCGAGTTTTTTTCCGAACTCCCGTACGTTTTTATGGGGCGGCATGTTGTCCATGCTCATTCTATGCCTTGCCCCGCCAACGAATACGAATCCCTTTGGCTCGATGAACATGGGCTCGGCCATTTCATCCATCTTTGCATAGGCCTTCTCGTATCCAATGTTCCAACCCTCAACCAGTGTGTGGCGGATGACCCTTCTCGTGTCAAGAGATGGGAGAAGTTCCAAGGTCTGGTTCAACAGTGACCAGGTGTTTGGGATCATGGGTGCGCAGAGCTTTTTCATTATGCCTTCATTTGGTGCCGTAACGCTCACGTACAACTGTGTAGGCAGGGTATCCAGTTTCTCCAGGATATGGGGTGTCGTGCCGTTTGTTACAAGGAACGTGGTCATCCCTCTTTTGTGGCACAGCCTGATGAAATCCCCGAGATACGGATAAAGTGTCGGTTCTCCTGAAAGGGAGATGGCCACCTGGTTGGGCTCTAGCGCCTCGTTCCACAACCTTTTGTCGCATCGCGAGTCGCCCTTGAATCCTGATATCAGGGGCTTTTGGGCCTTAATCGATTCTTCAAGTATCGTTTGCGGCTCATCAAAATCATGACCTTCAAACTCGTTGGAAAATCCCTTGACACGCCAGCAGAACAGACAGTTCTGTGTGCAGCCGTCGATTACAGGCGTCATCTGCAGGCAGCGGTGCGATTCGATACCGTAGAAGGTTTCTTTGTAACACGGACGGGCGTAGAGCAATTTCTGCCTCATCCAGTGGCATACCTTTACACCGCTGTGGCCACCGATGATACGATAATGCTGTCTTTCTAAAAGTCTCCTTTGCTCTTCATCCATCCTATGCCCTCGCTTCAGACTATTTAGCAGAAAAAACATATCGCGTTGGAACCCTTCTTTTCAATCCAGTCCAATAGGAGCAGTGGGTGCATTCATGGCCGATTATCACCACACCATCGAATATCGTCCTGTTCTTAGTGAGTTTCAACCTATGGTTACACACCGGGCATTTACCCATGCTTTTTTTTGTATCGGATTCACGGCAGTGTATCTCAACGCTAACATTATCAGATGAGAGGGCGAGAACCCGCAAGCGCTGAGGACCGACACTGTAATCGTTATCGGTTTCTCGAAGGTCCCGTTCCACAAGTTCCTTCAGTTTCGTTTGAGAATTTACCACCCCGTAATTGTTCATCACATTCTTGATGGCCCGCAGCACCTCATCATCCGAAGGGATCTTGTAAACCATGGGATTGTAAATAACGTCTGCTTATTTAGATTTTATCGCAAATATTGTCCAAAACCGTATTATACCGCGGTTTGCGCCGTTAATTTTCGGATGTAGAACAGGGCCCATGAGAAGGACAGCATGGAGCCGAGTAAATTTCCCACAACCATACCCCACCATACTCCTGTAAGGCCCATGTCAAAACTGATTGCGAAAACAGCGGCCAGTGGAGTTCCAAGAACAAGGGTTCGCACGATTGTGACGATAAGGGCATTGGTACCTTTTCCTATTCCCTGGAACATGGAGGATGAGAACATTCCAAAGGCCACACCAGGATAGAAGATCGCAACGATTCTGAAATAATTCGGGAGTTCCTGTTGGATAAAATCCGTGCCTTCAGCCTGTGTAAAGACAAGGGTGATCTGCTCTGCGAATACAACGGTAAAAACGGCCATAGTCGATTCGATAATCAAACCCAATTTTATAGCGTAATAAAACGAGCTTTTGAGTTTATCATAATCCCGGGCGCCAAATGCTGCTCCACACACGGAGACCACAGCTGTGGCGATTCCAAGGAGTGGTAAAATCGCCATCATAGAAACACGCCACCCCACGGTGTATACGGCCACTCCACCTTCGGCTCTTACATTAACGATTATGTAATTTAATATCACGGCCATAATCGCCATGGAAAGCTGCATCACCATGGCCGGAAGGCCCACTCTGAAGATATCCATAGTGATGTCCCGCTTCCAATTAAAACTTCGGAACTTGAAGGCCACATAGGTGTCCTTTTTTATGAACATCCAATAGCTCAATAGGATGGAGGTTACGATCATGGAAATTACTGTAGCCCAAGCCGCACCCACGACGCCCATATCTAACGAATAGATGAAGATGGGGTCAAGTACTATGTTCAATCCGGCACCCAGCATCATTGCATACATGGATCTGTTGGCGTCGCCCTCTGCCCTGAGAATCGAAGTGGCGATATACATAAAGAATATTACTATGCTGCCTGCAAATATTATCCTTCCGTAGGCGGTGGCCATATCTTTTACTTCACCTGAAGCAAACGTGGAAAATATGGTCTCCGCAAAGATGAAGAAAGGGATCGTGAAAAAAACCGCCATAATGACCATTATTATTAAAGTGTGAAGAGCGACGTTGTCTGCTCCTTCCCTATCCTTTGCACCGATTCTTCTCGATATTGCGGCGCCCCCGCCAACCCCCAAACCTACTGCTAAGGCCATGACAATGAAAAAGAATGGATAGTACAGACCCACGGCATCCAGGGCATTGGTCCCCAGGCCCGAGACCCAAATCGCGTCCACGAGATTATATATCGTCATGGCGGACATGGCGATGATCATGGGAATGGCGAGTTTGATGATGGCCTTCTTCGGCTCCCCCAAAAGGATCTTGACACCTTTTGTTTCCTGCTCCGATTTTTGTAAATCCTCTTTTTGAGGCAACTGTTCGCCCTCGGTCATGACCTTCCCGTATACATACATTCTATTTTAATATAAGGGAAATTGGATAGGATATAAAGTGTTGGAGGTGGACAAAACAATCTTTGATAAACAAATTTTTATTTTACAAAAAACAAAGAATTGCATGATCGTGAAATAATCAATCATTCAAAAATTGTTCTAAGGCCTTTATAAACCCATAAAAAAATCGAACCAAATTCCATTTATATACTCATGGGCATAATACTTTCGTGCATCCGGCTTGATGCTTGATGTATGTGAAAAAAGGAGGTATAATGATATGAAATCGAAATTAGAAAAAATTGGGAGCATATCCCTCATCTTAATACTGGTTATGTCCGCCATTTTGGTGATGGTACCAGGAAATACCACCGCTGCAAACGAGCCACCAGTGGCCAATGCGGAACCGAAACATCAGACGGTGTATGTTGGACAGGATGCTTGGTTCTCTGGCAACGCTTCATACGATCCGGATGGCTATATAGTCAATTATTCCTGGAGTTTCGGGGATGGATATTATGGAAATGGAATCTACGTGTGGCATTCCTATAGCTCACCAGGAAGTTATGTGGCGTGGCTTACGGTCACCGACAATGACGGTGGAACAGACATGGATTATGCTAATGTTACTGTGTTACCTTCACCGACACAAAACGAGCCTCCTGTTGCATATGCATACCCAGACTATCAAATAGTCAGTGTTGGGGAGGATGCATGGGTTCATGGTTATTATTCGTACGATAACGATGGATGGATAGAATCCTACGAATGGAATTTTGGAGATGGCTATTATGGCGAGGGCGTGAATGTAACACATGCTTATTCCGCGCCTGGGATATACACCGTTATACTGACCGTCACAGACAACGATGGTGCGGAAGATACGGACAATTGTACCATCGAGGTAGTCGGTGAGCCCACAAATGAACCGCCGGTTGCGGATGCGGAGCCAGATTCCCAGACTGTTGAGGTGGGACAGGATGCATGGCTCGACGGGAACTATTCCTACGATCCTGATGGTTTTATCATTTCCTATGAATGGAATTTTGGCGATGGGAATTCTGGAAGCGGAGTGTATGTGACGCATGCTTATACCGCACCAGGGACTTACACTGTCACCCTTACCGTCAAAGACGATGACAACGCAACTGATACCGACACCTGCACCGTTAATGTGGAGGAGGCATTTCCTTCGCCACCCACAGATCTGAATGCGGAACTTGTTTCATCATCGCTTGTGGATGTAAAGCTCACATGGACGGCCTCCGAAGATGACGGTGCCGGTGATAATGATGTTGAAGGCTACACCGTATACAAATCCACAACAGGCATATACGGGGACTACGAGTTTGAAGCCTGGGTTGAGGCGGAGAAAATACCAGGGCACAGGTACGAATGGATAGATGCAGGAGCAGGGGATCTGGATTGGAACAACTACTTCTACATCGTCCGAGCAAACGACTCCTTCAACAACGAGGAGCAAAACGAAAACAAAGTGGGCAAATTCGTGAGCTATCTCGAAGAGGATTGGAATCTGATGTCGGTACCCCTGGTTCAAAAGGACACTTCAAGGGAGGTCGTTTTGCAGACCCTCGGGAACAACTATGCGACAGTACAGGGCTACCATGCAGGAAAATCCAGACCATGGCTGCATTGGCACAGGAACAAACCCAACTATTTCAATGATGTCATAGAGATAGACCACAAGAACGGCTACTACATTGATATGATCGTGCCCGACCATCTCGTCACCGCAGGCAAAGTGGCCACCCTGGTCGAGATAAATATCGAAACCGGCTGGAACCTGGTTGGATATCCGTGCTTTACTGAACTGTTGAGGGATGATGCGCTCTCCTCCATTGCCGGAAAATACAACATGGTGGAGCGCTACGATACCACAAAGGACAAGGAGGTAAGGCTCGGACCAGACGACTACATGGAGGCTGGCCTGGGATATTGGATCCACGCGACAGATGACTGTATTTGGACCCTAACCAATTGATCTCGGGAGATTAAAAACCTGTTCGGTTACCAACGCTCGCTACCCCTAGTAAGCCCATACCCCCAAATGGAGCCAAAGGGTATGGGCTGTTTTTTTACTTTTGCAAAAAGAACTTCCAAGCCAGTTCTCATATTTCAATACTTTATGATAAAAAAATTGGACAACAATATATAAATAGAAATGATAGCCTAGTATATGAAGAAGCCTAGTAAAAAAGTTGCAGAAATTCCTATCATATCATGTTATCCATGGTCACCATGGAACCTATTGCGATTTAGGGGATACAAATGATTCACAGAAAAAAGGGCAGAAAAAGACACATTGAGGAATCAAATGGATTTTATTCAGCTTTTGTTGCATTTCTTTTCATTTTTTTCTTTCTGATGTTTTTATCTTCATTTGGGGCAGACGCAGCACCTCCTGTTGCTATTATCGAGGATAGCGCCCCTGAATTCATCAATGAAAGCAGCGAACCAGTTTGTGTACTCAATTTAACATTGACTGACGATGATGGTGCGCAGCTGGACAATATGACCATTACGGTTCAGAATGCAACCGGAAATTTCGATCCCAACACCGATTTGGCACCCTTGGACTGGGATAATTCCAGCGGCATCATGATATACGAAGAATCCAATGCGCAAGCTGGTTTTCAACCAGATGATTCTCCAATAGGGATAATGCCAATTGGCTGGGGAGGTGGCGGCCCTTGGGTAACAACATTTTATGCCATCTATCAAACTCTACCTATTTCTACGACGGGTCCTAACTACTATGTCGTCATTCGTACAAGTGCTTCAATTTCGAATGGGGCGTCATTTATAGTGGGTATACAGGCAAACAACATATGGACGAACCAGAGTAGCATCCCATCTTCCTCGAATTGGTCAAAGGTGATTACAGCCGATACTATAGCTCCTACACCCATAGTTGCTGTTTTCAGCGAGAATCCCGTGGCCAAGGTGGGAGACTGGGTGAACATTACCGCTTCCATCACCGACGACGATGCCACTTTTGTTACCGTGAATCTCTCGGCTTTCAACGGGTTGTCGAATGCAGAGCCCATGATCTACGAAAGTGGAAATAAAATCTGGTTCTATAATATAACGGCCCTCATGGAGGGGTCTGTAGATACCGGTGTATTGGGCTATGCTTTCGAGGTAAGTGCCGTGGACAAAGTAGGAAAAAGCGCCTTGGCAAGCAATTGGACCAAGCCCATAGATACAAAATCCCCTGTTGTCGCTGTGATAGTCAACCATGAGAGCGTTCCTGCGGGTATTGGTGAGTGGATCAATATTACAGCCGCTACAGGCGACACTGATGTTACTGGTATGAATGTTGACCTTGCTTCTGCCGGCTTCACGGGGCAGACAGATGATCAGCCAATGACCTGGTCTGGTTCAGATTGGTATTACAATTTCACGATTTCACCTGGAACAATAGATGCCTCTACAGGTATATCCGTCAATGTGGATGCTGTGGACGATGCCGGTAATTCTGGCAACGGAACAGATGTCGCTTTCTGGGATGAGATTGCACCTACAGTGAATGTTATAGTGACTTCCCAATCCCTCCCAGCAGGTATTGGCCAGTGGATCAATATTACGGCAACCACATCTGCGGATGCAGTAAACGTCATGGGGGATTTATCTGCATTTTCAGGGAAAGGAGCCTCAGAGATTTTCTCAGGCTCTGGAACGAATTGGTATTATAATTTCTCGGTTCAACCTGGAACATTGGAAGGTCAGGGATACATAAACGTCACGGTGATTGATGACGCAGGCAATTTGAACTTCAATGATTCCCAGACCGCAGATGTGGATGAGGTGGTACCAACGGTAACCCTAGTCGAATTTAGCCATACTTTGATTGTAGAAGCGAATGTGGGTGAGATATTCTATTTGAATATAACGTTCAGCGAGAACATGGATACAGGAACGGCTCCGACGATCTTGTTTGTGAATCCCACATTAATAGGGACCCTAACATTTTCAGGAGGTGCTTGGGACGGTACAACGATCTATCGGGCGCAATATATGATTTATGATAGTAACGAAGAGCAATTAGATGTTGATATAGAAGTTACTAATGCCGAGGATGTAGCCGGCAACATACAGGCAATAAATCTCACATCCAATGCGTTCGATGTAGACACGGTGAGTCCTTCAGTTCTGGTGATGATCGCGCAGGAATCCACTCCTTGCGGCATAGGCCAGTGGATCAACATCACCGTGACCACCGATGCGGATGCACAGGCCGTGAATGCGGATTTGGCCAGCGCAGGTTTTACAGACCAAAATGATGATCAATTACTAATCAAAATCAATAGTACATCCTGGTATTACACTCTCACGATTTCCCCTGGCGTAACCGACGCTTCAGGGGGTGTGTTAATCAATGTGGACATTACGGACAATGTCGGGAACCTAAATTCCAGTTCTGGGACCGCATTTTTTGATGAGGTTTATCCCGAGCCGTTGAATGTGATGGTTATCTCGGCGGGTGCGGGCACTTATCCCGCAAAGATAGGGGATTGGATCAATATCACAGTGGATGTTGGAGGTCATTTGGATATCCAGACGATGTATGTCAGCGCCCTTGGCGTTTTCAGCTCCGAGCCGATAACCGAGCACATCGGTAATATCTGGTATTTGAATACCACGTTACCTTCCGGGACTGCCGATGGCTTGGTGCCATTCGTTATCACCGTGATAGACGATGCAAATAATCTGAATGACACGGCATATTACAGTGCAGATGTGGACAATGTTTACCCGGATCCACTTGGCGTAATTATCCTGACAAGCTCGCAGCCTGCCAAAGTCGGTGACTGGATGAACCTAACCGTTGATCTTGACGGTCATTTGGATGTAGACTCGATTCTCCTGGATGCCCCTGGAATCTTCAGCTCTGAACCGATAACCCACCGAATTGGTAATTTGTGGTATTTGAATACCTCGATACCAATAGGAACTGCCGACGGGCAGGTTACTTTTACGGTGACCCTCATGGATGATGCCGGGAATCTTATCACGACATCGAGTCTTTCACAAGTTGACAATCAGCCACCGACCATTGCAGTTATCGAGTCCATATCGGATGGAATTCATACCACCCCGGAAACGGTTTTCAAAGGTACCTTAACCATCTATGCCCGCACAGATTCTGTTGATATCCTGAAGGTCAGTTTCTATGATGGAGATCCCAAGGGTGCGGGAATATTGATTGGGGATGATTTTGATTCTCCGTATTCGGTTGATTGGATTACAACCATTGCAGACGATGGGGAACATCGAATATTCGTAAGGGTCTTTGACGATGCCGGGAATTTCCTTGATTCCTCACAGCTCGTAATCACAATAGACAATTTCAACGATCTTCCCATACCGATTATAGGTTGGGCCAACAGGGTAG
>CP070739.1:2223681-2235062 GCA_020347705.1 Methanomassiliicoccales archaeon
ACTTCGGCAGGGGTATGAATTACAAATTTAAAAAGATTGTTATGGAAAGCATGAGTTTAATTTCGATAATTTATCATGATAATTTTTTATTGAAGCAGGATGATTCTACTAAATAATAATAAAACAACCTAAAAGTATAAATATTGCATAATGATTATACAAAAGTATATAATATTTCTGGGTGTTCGAGATGACCATTGTAAGTGAATTGATCGACAGTATAATCGAATCAGATGACGCTTTTAGGGAGACTCTTAAAAGAACCTTGAAAACCGAGCTTGGTATGAGCATTCCGGAGTTCAGTAAAAAATCAGGAGTCTCACAAAGTACAATTTATAAAATTATCTCGGAAAAAAGAGAACCAAATCTTAGAACGCTGAGGCAGATCATCACCGCGATAAGGAAGATAGAGGGACTTAAAGGTGAGCCTTTCATCGCCGTCATAGTTGCAAGGTCGGTGTTGAACAAGATAGAGGAGAGGAGGATTAAAATCAGAGGTAAAGAGATCACGATTCGGGAATATCCTGCGAACTCCATGGAGGAGACCATCATCTCGGCCGTTTTCGCCGAAAGGGACGGCGCACAGGCCGTGGTTTGTGCGCCAATTGTAAGCACCACCATCGAAAAAATCCTCAGAATACCTGTTGCCACCATAATGCCAAAGGATAGTATGATCGAGGCCATCGAACTGGCCGCTAAGAAAACCGGGAATTAGGCCTCACGAGCCCTCTCCCGCTTCAATGCAAGTGTCACTTCGTCCCCGAGTTCCTGAAGAACATCATGTCTGATTTTTGCGAACTCCTCGCTCGTCCTATCTCGCGGACGGAGTAAATTAACAGGAATTGTCTTTTTTACTGAAGCAGGTCTTGCGGTTAACGCGATTATTCTGTCAGAAAGATATACAGCCTCATCAACAGAATGAGTTACAAAAATTATGGTTGTCTTGGTTTGCTCCCATATTCTAAGCAGTTCCTTCTGCATGATATTTCTTGTTTGAGCATCCAACGAACCAAATGGTTCGTCCATTAATAGCACATCGGGCTCATTTGCTAGGGCTCTGGCGATACCAACGCGCTGTTTCATTCCACCCGATAGCTCGTGGGGATAGGTATCCTCGAACCCTTCCAAATTCACGAGATCAATATATTTCAGGGCCTTCTCTCGTCTCTTATGTTTGGACAAACCCTTTATTTCCAATCCGAACTCAACATTCTTTATCACAGTTCTCCAGGGAAATAATGCGAACTCCTGAAATACCATGCCCCTATCGGAACCTGGACCTGAAACTAGCTTTCCATCCTCATAAATCTCTCCGTTCGTGGGCTGCTCAAGGCCTGCAATTAACCTGAGTACCGTTGTTTTTCCACAACCTGATGGCCCCAGAAGACTTACGAACTCTTCATCCTTTACAACAAGGCTCAGATCTCTTACGGCCATGAGATCGTCAAAGGATTTACTTACATTCTTTAAGGTTACCCTGTCCATTTCACATTACTCCTTCCATCTGATCATCCGTCTTTCGATTTTTTGAATCACGGTGTTCATTAACCAACCAATAAAGCCAATCAGTATCATACCCGCTACCATATGACTGTAATCGCCGTAAGAGTCGTACATAACCCATACATAATACCCCAGGCCTAAACCCTCCCTCATACCCACCATCTCTGCTGCTACGATACTCATCCAACCTATCCCAAGACCTATTCTCATTCCCGTTACTATCGATGGCAGGCTTCCAGGTATCACCACCTTTTTAAAAATATTAATCCTATTCGCACCTAAGGTTTTTGCGGCCTCGATTAGCTCTTCCTCAACTGCCTTCACGCCGTTGACTGTGCTGAGAATTACTGGGAAAACGACGCCAATGAACACGATGAATAAACCCACATTATATGTGAATACCAATAATCCGACACCGATCCATGCCAAGGGAGGGATAGGTCTTATCAGCTCCACAATGGGCCCTCCAAAATCGGATGCATATTTTGACCTGCCCATAATCAGGCCTGAAGGGACTCCCACTAGGGCCGCCAATCCAAAACCTAATATGACCCGCCAAATGCTGGCCCCTGCATGCTGGAGAATACTGGGTTTGTATATCAGCACTGACTCACCAGAGGGGTACAAGGAATCTATGAATGCCTCCCAAGTTTCGGCGGGTGTGGGAAGCTGATGTAATCTATGCTCCATCAGGAACTGATTACCGCCTCTTGCAGCCTCAACTAATATGAACCAAATTAAAAGTATAAAAACAATGGAGAACAACTTAATTAATAGATGCTTCCAATTCTGTTTGATGTAAATCCTACTTTTATTGAATAAATGGGAAGGGAATTCGATGATCATTGCCGAGATACTTCTCGAACTTCCTTTTGAAGCGGTGGTCATTGCCTTAGACATCCTGAACCTTTGCACCATCCTGTTCCGCAGCCATCAGAACCAAGAAATGCTGCACAGTTCCTGGGCCAGGAAACGCCAGGGTTTTCCCCTCGAGGTCTTTCATGGAGTCAACTTCAAGGCCGGATCTGATGATGATGGCACTGCCCTCATAGTTGACACCTGAAATAATTTTTATTGTGGTTTCTTTGTAATTGGGGCTTTCTGAATAGAAATCGTTTTCGTTTATTCCGAATATCATTGCAGGTGCTGTTCCGAGAAATCCTATATCGATTACTCCTGGCTTGAACCCGGTTTTCATTTCCTCTCCACCGTTACCAAACACCATGGGATACTCTGAGGATTCCTTCACAACGATATTAACGTCTTGGAACCATCCCTCCTTCCAGGCAACCCAGAATGACAGTTGGTGAAGGTCGGCAATAAGGTATCCAAACCGGATCTCCACAGGATCTTGGAGACTTATCTCGCTTGAAGTGTTTGATGCATGGTCATTTGCCCAGGAAATGTACCTTTCGTCAATGACATCATCTACATACGCGTCGGTATTGCTGTATCCTGAGTCGGACCACTTATCTTCACTTAGTATGCCGTATTCGTCCAATTTCTTTGCATATTTTTTTATTCCATCGACGCCAATTTTATGATCAAATTCAATGTTGAGCATGGCGTACTCAACCACTTCTTGACTTCTACCTGTAAAATCCATGGCATGGTTGATCATCTTGGTATGGTTCTCCGAAGAAGAAGGCTTTGCATCGTTGATCCATTCTGTGGTTTTCATATGGACCCATGCGGTCCTGTTCAATATATCATCAGCATTTGATGTTGAAGAATACCAGTCGTAATCTGCAGCCAACACACAACAAGGATGATGATCCCATATTACACTGCTGTTTTTATATACGTACCCCAATCCTTCAACGGTTGCATTTGCATTCCAGGGCTCCCAACCGATCATTGCGTCTATTGTTTCTGCCTTGAGCCCATCCATCATGGCCTGCCCACCGTTTCTGACAAGCTGTATTCTTTTTGTTTCCTCGGTCTCAATGCATCCCGAAGAAAGCATTGCTGCAACAATGACAAGTCCTACAGCCATTACTATTTTGATTCTGCCTCCATTGATCTTCATAATTCTCTCTCCAGTAATGACATATTTATGGCCATATATAATAATTTTCCCCTTTACTCTAATTTCTTCCCTTTATTTTAAAATATATTGGCATATATTCTACTTTTGTATAATTTTTTAGGGTCTATTTTATTATTAATCGCTTTTTGGATCCGTAAAAAATGTCAAATGAAGGATTTTTCTAAGTGGATATTTATATCTCTCTAGGCTTTTTATTTATTTGAATAGAACTCAAGATGAAGTTCGACAGGTTCGGAAGTTGAGGTTTAACTAGTGGTTAAAGTGGTAGGATATTTATCAGTTACAAGAGAATTTCACCCTTATACTTATCATTTTGAAGGGAATCGTAAAAGCGTTTATATACGCCTATTGGCTTTCCCTCGATACGAGTTGAGGATATCATCTCCAAAAGCAGGTGTAGTCTAGTCTGGTTAGGACTTTGGCCTTCCATGACTTTCCCTTTTCATTAATGGGAAGTTGAAGCAAGCCAACAACTCGGGTTCGAATCCCGGCACCTGCACTCATTATTTTATAATTATTATTCGATTACCTTAAGGGATTCGAACCTCAGAGGAAAGGAGAGATAAAAGCATATCTATATAAAATTATATGCAAGCCGAGCAGGTGAATGCGAGGTTTTTGATGCCTATAACTTTTTGCCGAGCGTTCGCTAGCGGAGGATTGCCTCAAAAAGTTATAGAGCTTGAACACCCGGCGTTGGGGATACATTTTTCCCTCTAATCCTTTACTATATAAAACAAAGGTAATTTTTGATTATAAAAATGTATTTTTGGTATAGAAACTATATAAAGGAGAAAGTATAGTACCCCAGATGACTGCACAATATAATGGGACTGGGGCGACAAGCATAGGAAAAGGTAAGGACAAACTTATAAGAATTATAGGGTGCCTGAGTCCTGCGGTTAAAAACGTGATAAAAAGGAACGTCTTGCGCAATTATATTAAAAAAAACCATGAGTAGGAACTGGGGGAAAGCCCATGCCTGAGAAGAAAAAGATGTTCGAAGAGCTCCACGAGAGATGGAAGGAACTGGATCTACCAGAGGAACAAGAGGATTTGCTCGATAGGGTGGAGCGGGAGTTTGCTGGTTCGGAAAAAGAGGTTATTTTCAACGAAATATTGGGGAATTTACGCCTCAATTTAAATGACTCCGAGCTTTGGCTCAAGTTAGATATGACACTCCTTGAGGAGCAAAAATACGAATTCGCATTGGCAGCCATCGATATCACGGCAAAGGTTGATCCTAAAAAGAGGTATCTTTCGGCCGTCAAAGGATTTGTCCTGATAAAACAGGGTAAATACGACGAAGCTAAAGAATCGCTTACGAAAGCTTTGGAGCAAACAGATGTCCTACAAAAATACGAGAATATCGATGATCTAGTTAAGGATATCGAATCTGGAAAAGTTAAGCTCAAGACGCTGGTCGTACAACCGGTGGAGGGTGAGGACCAAGAAGCTGAGATTTTGACCATTGAAAAAGAATTGGATAAAATGCTATTGGTGGAACCAGAAGCACCCTCCAAAGCGGAACTGGAAGGTGAACTCGAGGCCCTATCCGATGAACTTGAGAAGATCATAGGCGAGTCCCCGGAAGGAGAGGGAGAGGTATACAGATGCCCGGAATGCGAGCAAGAAATCGATCAAGACGATAAAATATGTCCAAACTGCGGTGTGGAATTCGTTGCTTTGGAAGAGATATCAGAGGAAGAGGAAGAGCTGGAAGAGAAATTCGAATGCCCTGATTGTGGAGCGGTCTTGGACGCCGATTTCGAGGAATGCCCTGAATGTGGTGCCACCTTCGTGGAAGAAGCTGGTGAGATGTTCGCATGTCCGTCGTGTGGAGAGGTGGTGGATCCCTCAGCTACCAGTTGTCCCAGTTGCGGTGTGGAATTCCTCTCCGAAGTCGAGGAATTGGAGGAGGCTTTAGATGAGATTATTGAAGAGGAAGCTGAAGCCTTAGTAACGCCGAAACCCGAGGAAAAAATGGAAGTGGAAACGGCCGTGGGTCTGACAAACGGCCTGACCAAAGAACCAAAAAAGGTGGGGCTTGGTTTCACAAATGGCCTGACCAACGGGCTGACCAACGGCTTGACAAATGGCCTGACTAACGGTGTAAAAAAAGGACCACGTGGATTGACCAACGGTTTGACAAACGGCCTAACAAATGGCCTTACAAATGGCCTTCGGGCCTTGAAAGTCGGAATCACAAATGGCCTTACGAACGGTAACGGAATCACAAACGGGTTGGGAACAAGAAGCGATGCATTTGAAGCAAAGCGTAGTAGATGGAGCCTGATTCTTGTACCGCTGGTGATATTCATTCTAATATTTTCCCCATACATAATAGTAAATTTTTCAAAACCATCTGAGGAAATACAAATCGACGGCGATTTCGGCGATTGGGCCGAAGTTGTCACCGCCTCTGACGAAAACGAGGCCCAACCTTTTAATCACAATATCGATATAGTGGATTACCGGGTGGATCAGAGGCAGACAGATATATCGTTTTATTTGATGGTCGCGGACAGGATGTTGGCCGGGCAGGATGAGAATCCTGATGATAAAAATTGGGTTGACACGGCGTATATCTTTATAGATACGGACCAAAGCCGTGAATCCGGTTATTTAATTAATGGCATCGGTGCTGACTTTATGGGGGAGGTTTACGGCTGGAACAATGAGGTGCTGGGAAGCTGCCTATACAGCTATGATTCCCAGGAGCATGACTGGAATCTGTGGAGACAGGAAGGGAAAATCGCGGCCGCGGCAAGCGGCTCTGAGCTGGAGGCCAAGGTATCTTACAGTTCTTTGTTTCTCAAGAACCATGACATCGTTGATGTCCTGTTCTATATGCAGAGCTGGGACGGATTCGAGGATTTTTCAGATACCGTGATTTCCAATGATGAAGGCATTTTATCTGTAAAACAGCAGGGAGTGGGTGAAGCCGCAATCAGCGGTAACGGCAACAGGTTGCTTAAACTGGATTTGGAGGTTCAAAACGCTGATATCTCTATTAGTGAGCTCAGAGCAGAAGCAACCGGTAAATGGTCCGCAAGTGATATTGCAGCCGTGAAACTAAGGGATGAGAGCGGCAACTTGGAGTTCGGCGGTACATTAAGTGGCAATGAGGTCACCTTCCAACCAAATCTTCCATTATCCGAGGGACAGAGCATGACGCTTTACATTGTCGTTGATGTTGCCCCGAGCGCTGTTTCAGGGAATTCAATCGGTTTCAATATTTTGAGAAATCACGATATTACTACTGATAGGGGCACGATGTCCCTTTCCCGGATAAAGCCGGAGGCTCAGCATTACGAGAGCAGTTATCTGCATAATGTTCCATATAACGTGAGCATCGACGGGGCCTTTGCTGACTGGGAAGGTAAACATATACGCAACGATTCCAAGGGGGAGATTTCGCAGCCCAGCTTGGACATAATAAAATATGGCGTTTCCACCACCGATGATGGGACGGCCTTCTATCTGAATGTGGACGGAGAGGTGTGCGGTGGGGTTGCGGTGCCTTACAGGAATAAGAAGGCCAAGACCGAGCCCATATCCGGAGAGGGAGTGGGTGAAGAGGGTCCCTCTCCCGTGTCTAGACCGAAAACAGGGGAGGATGTTGTTTACATCTTCATCGATACGATACCGGATGTCGGTTTCAGAAGCGGCCTTCCTGTAACTGTAAATTATATGATCGAGGTTAAAGGAAGACACAGCGTAGTACTTTCCAGTACCTATTATGAATGGATTGGAGCCGCAGCAGCTGATTGGAAATGGGCCCTGCTCGGAACGGTGGATGTCGGATTGGAAACCGCCAAGATGGAGGTGGGCATAGCCTGGGAAAAAATCGAAGTGGACCCAGAAAACGACCGCTTCAATGTGTACTTTTTTGCCACGGACTGGATGATGAAAGAGGGCGATTATTCAGATTTCGAGGGAATGATAGAGGGGCCAACTCGGGCCTATATCGGTGACGGCAGCAATCGAGGATATGACCTTAAATACCACGGGCAATACGATGTGTACTTCGAGGAATCATCCAAGAAGGTGCTGTTTGAAACGAAGGACGGCTTTTATCTGGCATGGGATCTACCTGGCGAATTGGGTTGGATAGACGAAAACGGCGAATCCGTGTCCATTGCGAGTTTGGGTCAAAATGGCCTTGAAATACACACCTCTCGGGCCTTCTGGCCGGATATATATTCCGGTGTGAGCGTTTCTGTGGAATACCTGTTTGATGGTAACCTCCTGAAGGAAAATATAGTACTTGATGAAAAGCTTCCTGGGTCTGAGAAAGGGAGCTTAGAATATCTCTGGCTGACAATGCCTATAGAGCACTCCGAGGATCTTCAGATTCTCGCAAACGGTATCAGAGAAGAAAACGACACAATAACTTCTAAGCCCCTGGATTTCTATAACAAAGGCGATTGCGTGTTTTCGGTTGGTGCCCCTATCGCGATAGATGCAGAGGGAAACACCGTGGAATGCGAATATGTATATACAAAAGAGCAAACTGAGAAGCTCACTCTCCGCTGCCCCTCGGATTGGTTGGCAACAGCTTCCTATCCCGTGAAAATCGATCCAACACTGGTGACCTATACCCTTCAAACAGATGATCACACAAATGATTGGGACCTATTTGGATCCGATATCGTAGTGGGTGATTTCAATGGTGACCAGTATGCCGATGTCCTCGGAGGTGCAGAATATAACGATCAAGACAATAGCAACGGTGGACGGGCCTATATCTTCTTCGGTCCCATTACGAGCGATGTGAGTACACCCGATGTAATATTGGCCTTTTCATCGGCAGATTTCAACAATTATGGCAGTTCTGTTGGAGTAGGAGACTTCAACAACGACGGCTTTGACGACGCGATCTTGGCCGGAAATAATGTGGATGTATGTATAAAATACGGCTCGAACTCTCTATCCGGCACATATTACACTCCCGATGTCACGGTCAGTGAGGTGAGTAGCTGGTCTAACTTTGGCAGATCCCTGGCAGCAGGTAACTTCAACGGCGACAGTTACGATGATCTTGTTATCGGAGCACCGGATCATATTCTAGAAAATGGGAAGGTTTATATTTATTATTATGATGGGACGGATTGGGGAGATACTACCATAGATAGCCCTCCTGACGATACTTTGCAGTCATCAGACAACACCCAGATCGGTGCCCAGTTCGGTACCTCTTTGGTTATAGCCAATTTTTACACAGGCAGTCTGGACGATATCGCGGTTGGTGAGCCCTATTACGATTCATCAGGTACGGGGGATATAATTGGTATGGTGAGCCTATTCGATGGTGATTCCATCGATGATAACGGTGCCGCTGTTGATAGTCCAAATAATTACATGGTCAATCCCCAAGGAACACCCTCGGGAATTGGGGATCAGTTCGGTATTTCCGTTGCCGCAGGTGATTTCGACCAAGACGATACCACATATGATTTCGATGATCTAGTTGTGGGTGAACCCGGCAACGATGAGGACGCTGGTGATTCAGGACGCGCGTATGTCTATTTATGCGATGACGACCCTGCAGGATGGCAGACCGATAGTCCATCACCAGTCTACATACCCAATCCTGAAACTGTGAACGGTGGAGGTGATCAATTCGGCTTCGCTGTTGGCACTGGGGATGTCTATGGTGATGGTGTAGAGGATTTCTTTATCGGGGCTCCCTACTCGGATAACGGAGGGAGTGAAAATGGTGCGGTCTATATTTACGACTGCGACGGGATAACCGTTCCAACAGATTATCTTAATGTGCAGAATGGTTCCAGCGGAGGTGAGAGACTAGGCTGGAGCGTCTCTGGAGGGAAGTACAGCAACGATGGGATGTACCACCTCGCCGCAGGTGCTCCCTATTGGGATGATAACAGCCCTTCCCATACGAATGCTGGTCGTGTATGGGTTATACCTATACCGGAATTTTCCGAAATAGCGATCCCTGTTTCTTTTGTTATCATGATGGCAATGGTTTTCGTGAAAAGAAAAAAAAATTTTCTCAAATAATAGTGGACCAAGGCTGTATTTTATTTTCATGGCCCGAGCTCATCCATTTAAAATTCGTTCGAATCAAGGGTAATTTTGCACAGTTCGGGGGGGCTCGATTACTTTGGGGGTGGCGGCTGTTTCACTACTTTTTTTCCCGAGGGTGAGGGTGTTCCCGAAGGTGGGGGAGGTGTGGACTCCGGCTCTTGGAAAGTCTCGGCCTCGGGTAAAGGCCCTTCTTTCTTCCACGGCGGCAGTTTTGCCTCTTCTAGTGCCTTCTTTCCACGTCTGAACCCTATGATACCGAAAATCAGGGCTAATATCACCAGAACGAGCAATATTAGGGAAAGGAGGGGCATATCTGCGATTGTCTCTGCAAGTGGATTCGGACTCTCACGGATCTCCGCTACCTGCGTTGTACCTGAGGAACCAAGGTCCGAAGAATAGATGTTGAAGACACCTGTTCCATCTGGGGCATCCTCTGGAACCTTCAGTTTAAGGCTTCCCTCGGTATCTGAGGTTTGTATAGTTTTTGGCTGTCCACCAGTAAAATAATATGTTAAAGTAAAGCTCTCTGGGAAATCTGAGCCATCTAGAGAGTATATCTTGTACTTTAAGGTGGCTGTATCGCCTGGCATGTAGGTGCTCTTGTCAAGGGTGAAGGTAATCATGAAACCGCTTAAACGGGTAACCTTCTTATGACTTTCGGCGATTATCACTCCGTTACTGTCAGTGACATATCCTCTGATATTATAAGAGTCATGGGGATCCTCTGAAGGTACGGTGAATTGGAATTTCCCGAGGGACGCGGGCAGTTCTTCTCGTACAATAATACCACCTTGTTCATCTGCGATCTCGTAGTAATATCCTGCATTCGTAACAGGGGTGCCAACAGTATAGTATTCGATCGTAATGGTATCACCCGCAAGATATTGGTTCTTATCCGGATTGAGAATCATTCCCAGACGGTCCACATCCACATCCTGCTCGCGGGAAGCCGAGGCTCCATCAGTATCTTTAACCTCCACTTCAACTGTCAACGAACCGTCAAAATCTGCAGGGATGTTATAGGTGAATTGCCCAGCTGTAGTTGTGCCCACTTCTAGAATATAATCTTTACCACTAAGACTATAAGTAATCGTATACACACAATTGAGGTTCTGTACTATATCTCCGCCTCTGTAAACGATGTAAGTCACTGTCATTGTATCGCCAGAATAATATCGCGGGTCGTAATCATCCCAGTCCTCATCCGTGTAATATTTGTTGTCAAACTTAAGTACCAAAGACAGATCTCTTTTATCAACCACCTCGAATGAATCCTGGGCAGTGTCATATTCGTCTGTTCCACTCTTTGTGACATTAATGAATACCGTGTATATGTCTTCTCCAATACCACTTTCCAACTTGAATATATAGGTTAATTTTCCGTGAATATCGGTTTTAAGGTTCTCCACCGTGTATCCTGCGATTTCATCGTCGTCCTTTAGGAGGTCCAGGTGAACGTCCCCATTTTTTAAGGGGGAACTGAAAATAGAGGCAGATATGGAGACTCGTACGAAATCTCCGGCCATGTACGTATCGCTGAGAACATTTACAGACGCCGATATCCCGCCGATTTCGATTTCCATGTCTTTGGCATCGGAATGTTTATCACTTGAATCGTTGGCCCAAACAAAAAGATGGCCGTCGTGAATTTTAGAGGCTGACTTTGGGATAGGCACTTCAAAGGAACCGGATGACCCTGGGCTACCTATTTCACCGTCATCTTCTTCCCATTCGATATCATCCACATCATAGTACCAGAATTCCCACTCGATAT
>CP070739.1:2235162-2261207 GCA_020347705.1 Methanomassiliicoccales archaeon
TGCTCACCGATATCTTCGGTGAGGGCCAGCTCGATTCTGAAAAGCCCCACACCGTCCGCCGGCAGTTGCGAGTACTTCTTACCCAAACTTGGAACGGCCAGGTTCATGTATACCTTTGTTGCGGTTACTGGTACATAGGAAGCTGCAACCACTTGGGCACCTGCCACCTCCTTAGCCTTTGACTTCATTTTAATCACACCTTCATAGACCCTCCCCTTATCTGCATCCACTGTGATATCCATCTCATCCATCAATACTTGGGTGGCATCTGTTGTTCCCACGATACATGGTATCTGCAGTTCTCTTGATACGATGGCAGCATGGCATGTCATGCCTCCTTCATCTGTCACGATGGCGTTGGCCCTCCGCATGGCCGGAACCATATCTGGGGTGGTCATCACTGTAACTAGGATGTCTCCTTCTTTGATCTTCTCAAGCTCAGTCTCATCTGCGATAAGCCTGACCTTGCCGTTTGCTATACCGGGTGATGCAGGCATACCCTTTGTAAGCACATTCAACTCCTTTGCCTCCGTGATCTCATCTTCAGCCTCTTTCGTTTTGGTTGTTCCTCTAATTGTTGTAACAGGTCTTGCCTGAACGATGTAAATCTCGCCGTTCTCGATGCACCATTCGATATCCATGGGCTCGTTGTAATGCCGCTCTATTCTCACCCCTATCTCAGCCACGGCCCTGATCTGCTCATCTGTCAATTTTTGCAACTCCTGAAGCTCCTGTGTGATATTCTGCTTTATCGTGTCACCTGATTCGTTCTTGGTGTACATCCAGGTTTGTTTTGATATCTTCTTCCCGATGATCTCCAGAGTGTCCTGTGTAACCTTGTAAGTGTCAGGTGTTATCTGCCCTCCTACGATTGCCTCACCCAAACCAAAACCTGCCTCGATTAAGACCTCGGGTGCGCCTGTGCTCGGATCGGAAGAGAACATCACCCCTGAGATCTCAGAATGAATCATTCTTTGTACGACAACCGCTAACTTCACTTCTTCATGGGCAAAGCCCTGCTTCTCCCTGTAAAAGATGGCCCTTGGTGTGTATAACGAACCCCAGCATTCTTTGACCTTGTCCAGTAGATCTTCCTTTGAGTGCACATTCAGATATGTCTCCTGCTGGCCAGCGAACGAAGCTTCCGGTAAATCCTCGGCCGTGGCGCTTGATCTCACCGCAACAAAAGCTTCCGTATCTCCCGCCATGGCACTCAGCTTCTTGTAGGCACCGACAATGTCTACCTCCAAATTCCAAGGTATTTTTGCACCCCTTACCACCTCTCGTACGCTTTTTGAGGAGGTGGTTAGGTTATTCTCGTCATCCACCTTAACATCAGTAAGAATTCTCAATATATCCTCTTTGATGCCAACGGTTGTGATGAAATGCTCGAATGCGTCGGCGGTCACGATGAACGCCTGTGGAATCGGAAAATTAACTGCCAACATCTCTCCGAGATTCGCTCCTTTTCCTCCGACTTGAGGAATGCTCTTTTTATTCACTTCATTTGCCCAAACTATGGTCTTCATTATATCACCGCAAACAGGATTATTTTTACTCCCCCCATATCTCAACCAAGGGTTTTCTGGGGGATAGAGGCAATTATATATATAATTATAAACCTTTGCATTTAACATGGGTAATAACCACGCTTTTACCTTAATATCCAGGAAACAATGGCTCTGTTGTTTTCCATGAAACCAATAAGCACCGCTCCACCTCTTTCAATCGCCAAACATTAATAATCCATCCGCAATACCCTGAACCGGGGCGCCATGACCCAAATAACATTCCTTGGAACCTGTGGCGGTAGGTTCGCAACCATCTATCAAACCAGGAGCACCGGTGGAATTTATATCAGAGACTCCATCAATATGGTCATAGATCCGGGACCCGGTGCCATTTTGCGGATTAAGGAGTACGAAATCGAACCCACGACCATAGACCTGCTACTCATATCACACTGTCACCCCGACCATTATACCGACGCCGATGTCATGGTGGAGGCGATTACAAGGGGTGGAATACAAAAAAGGGGAGCCATCATAGCGAGCGAAAGTGTGATTAACGGAATCGAAGGCTTTGATCCAAAGGTCTCGAAATATCATCTCTCGCGTATAGAAAAAGTCATCACGGCAAAAGCCGGGGAAAACCACCTCATAGAGGGGGTAAATATCACGACCACTCCCACAATACACACCGATCCTTCGGGAGTGGGCTTTAAGATTCAAACTAAATCCGGCGTGGTAACTTATACGAGTGATACCTCCATCGATGATGATGTTCCCGATTCATATATGGGATCGCGCATCCTCATTTTGGCCTTGACTACACCAATCGGTATCAAGCTCAATCACCATCTTTCTCCCGAAGATGCCGTTACGATTCTAAAAAAGGTTCAACCAGAAAAGGCCCTGTTGACCCATTTTGGCTTGAGGGCCATAAACTCTGGCCCCGAGTCCATTGCAGAATGGATACAACAAAGATCAGGTATAGAAACCATTGCGGCAGAGGATGGTATGATCATCGAAATTGGAGAAGATATCGAAATTAAAAAATCCCTAAAGCCTCCCTAACGCAGCACCAAAGAGCAGGGGTAAAATCACCGTGGCATCGCCTTCCACAGTGGCATGTTTTGCATCCTCCTTGACCTTACCCCAGGAGATGGCCTCGTTGATCTTCGCACCTGATAGACTGCCATCGAATTCTTGTGCTGTGGTTATATAAACCACGTAATCCAGCCCATCTTTGAATTGGTTCCACCATATCGTATGATGTTTTGAAATTCCACCGCCTATCATCAGCGCACCGGTTTTCTTTGAGGAAAACACGATATCGGCCAAAATCTGCTCGTCCTTGAAAACGTCGATCTTAAAATCCCTGTGCTCCTGATAGAACATCCAAAGTTGACTACCGAAAGCGCCGTCCGTTATTCCGGGCACGAGTATTGGAATTCCGTTTTTCTGGGCCCAATAGATGATTGATTCTTCATTGTCCATTCTCTTACCGAATTCCCAAATGAGCTCGTGTACAGTCCATTCCTTCCTTTCAGAGTCCCAAAGTTCCTTGAGAACCGACTGCATGATCCCCTCCAACACGATGCCATAGCTTTCGTTTGGGATGAGGATGTTACCAAGGCGGTTTATTCCTTCCTGATGCAGCTTTGCATCGTCATGATAGAAGCTGCCGTGATAGTATTCCCTATTTGCCCGGGCGATATCATGATCCAACGTACCGCATGTCGTGATAATGACATCGAACATCTTTTGCTTCACCATATCCCTGATTATGCCCCTTGATCCTGTGGCAATTATGCATGCGGGAAAGGATAAGAATCTGACACAATCTCTGTCTTTGATCATGTTCTCGAGGATGTTTGCGGCGATTCCCACCTTCTTCGCTGTGAATCCCCCTGAGCTGTACATTTGGCGAACCAGTTCATCCATACTTGTATTCCTCGATAGGTTGATATCCTCAACCTTCTGTCCAAGGATTTCCGACATTCGCATCACCAAAAGAGCGTATAATCGAGGTGATAGAAAAAAGATTTGGTTGTTAAAAATCCCTTCAGTGTACGGGGATTTTTCTTTTAATAAAAATTCTTAAATAACAATAATTTCATCCCCCTCTTATGGGGAGCGCTAACTCAGATGTACCAAAGAGTCTATTTTTTACCAAGGGTATCGGTATACACAAAGAAAAGTTAAACAGCTTCGAGCTCGCTTTAAGAAGCGCTGGAATAGAGAAGTTCAATATTGTAACCGTATCTTCCATTCTACCGCCTAAATGCTCTATCATCTCAAAACAAAAGGGTCTGGAGCTTCTAATCCCAGGACAAATCGTTTATGCCGTCATGAGTCAGAACAGCTCCAATGAACCGGGGCGATTGATGGCGGCCTCGATTGGGTGTGCAATACCTGTGGATACAAATCAATACGGATATTTAAGCGAACATCATTCTTATGGACAGAACGAGAAGGAGGCTGGGGAATACGCTGAAGATTTAGCAGCGGAAATGCTCGCTTCAACTCTTGGTATTCCATTCGATATTGACGCAACCTATGATGAGAAAAAGGAGATCTTCAAAATCGACGGGCGCATTGTAAAAACACGAAATATCGTTCAATCTGCTGTGTGTGATAGAAAGGGATTGTGGACAACTGTAATTACCGCCGCGATTTTCATCATGGAATAGGCTCAAAATAGCATTTACGGGTGAAAAACGGATGATTTCCAAAAGCGACAATGTTTTAAACCCTATAATATATACTCCCCTTTCAAAAAAGAGGGAAGAATTCTCAATCTCAAGTTGAAATCCTCAAAATGGAAAGATTATTGATGACAGGGCGTTTAGTTGATGTGATGATATATGAAATACACGAGGTTTGAAAAAGCCAGGATCATCGGTGCCAGAGCCCTACAAATCACCATGGGGGCACCAGTGCTTATTAGGGTAAAAAACAACATCATAGATCCAGTAAAAATCGCGCAGATGGAGTTCGATAAGGGTGTTTTACCCATTTCGGTTCTGAGGGAAACTTAAAAACATTTTTATATATTCATCAATGTGACCTTTTCTTTTCCATATAGTGTCTGATATGATCCATTAGGGTATGTGTTTTCTGCCTATAGGTTACCTCATCTAAATCGATGTCCAAAGTGATGGTATCATCTATTTTGTATATCTCCTCCAATGTTATGAAAAGAAGGTTCTTTTCTTCGGTCTCTATGATGAGCGTATCCAAAACATCTCCTGCGGATACCGTTTCCTTTATCGTTCCTATTTCTTTTTCGTCAGAACCTTTAACTTTAAGCCCTTCAAGAAGATTTTGAACCGAATCCTTGAGGATTACTTCCTCTTCTTCCTCTTTTTTAATATAGGATTTGTTTAAAAGGAGCTCGTCGAAAAGTCCTTCGGACACCTCAATGAGGTTATCTTCGACCTTGGAGACCACCCCAAGTTCAATTCCCTCATTGTCGATCACACGTTTTTCCAGCATTCCTCGATGAACCATTGTATCGCCATGGGAGTATCAAAAATCACCTACTTTTTCTTTTTGATTTATCATAATGAAGAAGCACTAACTTATTATCTGAGGAATTCATTTAAGGCTTCGATGAACGTCGATTGGGCCGAGAAGTACAGACCGAAGAGGTTAAACGATGTGGTGGGCAATCCCACGGCAACGAAGGAGTTAAGGGACTGGGCAGAAACATGGGAGCGCGGCACACCAAAAAAGAAGGCTGTGGTGCTTGTCGGTGATCCTGGGGTAGGAAAAACCAGCAGCGCATTGGCTTTGGCTCGCGAGTTTGGGTGGGGGATTGTAGAGCTCAATGCATCGGACTTAAGAAACGCAGATGCCATACGTAAGGTAGCCACGTCAGGGGCCTTAAATGAAACCTTTACCGATTCTGGGGAGTTCGTATCTACACGGCACGGTGGACGAAAGCTTATAATTCTTGACGAAGCGGACAATATCTTCGGAAAGGAGGATTACGGAGGGATACAGGCCATTGTGATGACGATAAGGGAGACCTTACAACCGATTATTCTCATTGTGAATGACTATTACGCCTTGGTAAGAAGATCACCTGCTCTCAAAAGCATGTGCCATACCATCAGATTCTCAGGGATTCACAAGAGCTCTGTGATAAAACTGCTGAGGACCATCTGTCAAAACGAGGATATAACCGTTTCCAATGAGACATTAAATGCACTGGCCGAGCATTCCAGCGGAGATCTGAGATCCGCTATTAACGATCTGGAATCGCTAAGCCTCGGAAAAAGGAAAATATCAGAAAAGGATGTGACGGTCCTAGGTTTTAGGGATTATCGCATCAATATTTTCAAAGCGTTAACTGGGATATTCAGAACGACGAGCTATAATAGGGCCCTGGAAAGCGCTTATAATCTTAATGAGGATCCCGAGCATCTTCTCCTCTGGATAGATGAAAATTTGCCTTTGGAATATAAAAAGCACGAAGATTTGGCCTCGGCCTATTATTCTCTTTCGAGGGCAAGCATCTTTTTAGGCAGGGTAAGAATAAGGCAACATTACAAACTTTGGGGCTATGCAAATGACCTGATGACCGCAGGAGTTGCTGTGAGCAAGACGAGTTCCATGCGTGGCTACACGAAATACCAATTCCCATCCTGGCTCACCAAAATGAGCCAAACAAGGGGAATAAGAACATTACAAAAATCCTTGAATGAAAAGCTATCTTCCCATTACCACACCTCCCGTTACGTGGCTCAAATCGAAATGTTCCCTTATTTCAGGTATCTTTTTGAGAACGAGAAGGATTTCAACATCTATGCGATCAGGGATCTGGACCTAGATTCCGAGGAAATCGCATATATCCTAGGGGAAGAAACCGATTCTCCCACGGTAAAACACCTCCTCGAAAAAAGTAAAGACTTGGACAAGAAAAAAAAGGAGGAAAAACCTCAACTTACTGGCTCTGAGAAGGGCAAAAAGGAGCAGGACAAAGGAAGAAAAATGCGAGATACTGAGGATATCGATGCGAAAAAAGCACAGGATTTACGCCAGAAAAATCTGTCTGACTTTTAAAGATAAATTTATATTATATGAGCTTATTATACGATTAGCCAAATGGAAGTCATGGGTTTAGGTCATGGGCTTATTGGGCGGAAAATTCCGTTTCTTACCCTACAAACGAAAGAAACATAATAGGGATATGAAATCTAACAAACTTTGTAAACGACAGAGGTTTTGTGGTTAGGAGACACTGTTAGGATGAGAATTTTACTAGCAACGGAATCATACTTGCCAAATATCGATGGTGGAGCCGTGGCCAGGAGGAATCTAGCTCTCCGTTTGAAGGAAAAGGGTCATGAGGTGGGCGTTGTAGCCCCCGGGACTTTATCCAAAAACTACGAGGAAGAATTGGACGGTATTAGTGTATTCAGGATAAAGGGCAGAACCTTACCGCTGTATCCAGATTACAAGTTCTGTGTCTTTCCTTTTTGGGAGGTTAAGAGAATAATCAACAAATTCAAGCCAGATGTAATAGATATGAATTCACCATATCAGATCGGAATGTGTGCATTGGCATGCGGGAAGAAGAAAGACATTCCAGTTATCGGTACGATCCATGTTCAGCCTGAAAATATGCTGATGAGCGTTGAAAAAGCAAAGTTTTTATATGGAATTCTCGAGAGAATGGCTTGGTCCTATATAATGAGGGTTTTCAACGTATGCGATTATGTCACCTCCCCGACCCAGACGGCTATAAACCTCATGAGAACACACGGATTGACGGCCAAGGCGAAACCTATCTCCAGCGGCATAGATTTGAGCATATTTAATCCATTAAATAACGGTGATTATCTCAGAAAGCGATTCTCTATTCCAAACGAACCTGTTGTACTATATACTGGAAGGATAAGCGGTGAAAAACGATTGGATGTGCTGGTAAGAGCGTTTCCACGGGTGTTAAATGCAATTGACACACACCTTGTCATATGCGGTTCAGGCAGGGAAAAAGGGAATATCGAAAGTCTGGTGGAAAAGTTGGGGATTTCTGAAAACGTGACGTTCACAGGATTCCTGTCCCAAAACGAGTTCCCAAATATTTACGGTATCGCTGATCTTTTCGCGATTCCTTCTGAGTCCGAACTTCAGAGTATAGTTACCATGGAAGCATTGGCTTCTGGATTGCCTGTGGTCGCCGCAGACAAACACGCCCTACCCGAGTTGGTGAAAAATCCACAAAACGGTTTTTTGTTTGAACCTGGTAATACCGAGGCGTTATCAGATAAAATCATCGAGATTCTTTCCGATAATAATTTAAAAAAGAGTATGGGCCAAAAGAGTCTGGAGATAATCCAACCACATTCCGTCGAAAACACCATATTACAGTTTGAAGAGCTCTATACTGAAGCAATCGATAATTATAAAAGGACGAGAAAGCATTAACTTTTGCGATTTATGCATCATCCAACAATTGCCTTCACAAGGATTAAAACGCAAGCTGTTGGTTGAAGTTAGGTAATCCAAAAGAATGGGATGCGAAATAAAATTGTTGGCTGGGTCCAGATTGGATTGAAAAAACAGACCTAATGCCACACTGATTCGGTAGGATGGAAATGAGGGTGCTGTATGGCGTATGTTCCTGGGGATTAGGACACGCCACGAGATCCCTGCCAATTATAAGGAAACTCATTGAAGAGGGCAATGAGGTGACCATAGTCTCCACTGGAAGCTCTCTTGAGCTTTTGAAAATGGAGCTGAAGGATAAGGCTCGCTATCTTGATTTTGAGGACTATCCCCTGCCCTACACCGAAAAATCCAAGGTGTTTTTACTCAAATTCATCTATTTCTCCCCTAGGCTCATAAGATCTATTATAGACGAGCATAAAAGTATCGTTAAATTCATCGATAAAAACAAATTCGATTTCATAATATCCGACAACAGATACGGGATTTTTCACAGGAACATCCCCTCATTTCTTATAACACATCAGCTCCGTGTAATAGCACCCGCGAGAATTAAATCAGTGGAGAACAGTTTCGAGAGATTCAATGCGTACTTCCAGCGCTATTTTAAGAATATCATGGTACCAGATTATGAACATGATGGCATCTCAGGCGATTTGGCCCATAACTTGAACCATTTAAAATCCAAGAAGGTGAGATACTTTGGCATTATTTCTGATTTTAAAAAGATGGAGGTTGCCGAGGATGTGGATCTCCTCTTTTCCATCTCAGGTCCGGAGCCCCAAAGGCAGGTATTGGAAGATTTGGTAATTCAACAAATCAACGATATAGAGGGGAATATTATCTTAAGCCTGGGTAGAAATCTTAACAATAAGATAGATGCCATGAGGAACTCATTGAATGAGAACATCCAACTCTACGATTTTCTGCCAGGTGAGCAGCGTGAGATGATCATGAACAGAGCGAAATTCATAATATCAAGATCTGGTTACTCCACATTGATGGACATCTATGCCCTCGGAAAGAGGGCCATGTTCATACCCACGCCACAGCAAACTGAGCAGGAATATCTGGCTAAATATCATGAGTCCATGGGGAATTTTTTATACAAGAACCAACATGAAATTGACTTGTTGACGGATTTAAAGATAGCAAAAAAATATAGGGGTACAGATAAAAATTACAAAATTGAAAAGAATACTGAAACATTTTTAAAGAGCATCTATGCCTAGCTTTCATCGGTATCGGGTTGTTCTTCCCCCGATTCGGCCTTTTTCATGAGTTTTTTCCGTTCATACCTACCCAGAAAGAAGCTTATAATAAGGAAAACCACCACTGATATGAAGGTTATCCAAAACGCTGTATCGGTGTCGTATATCAAGTCAAAAAATCCGAACAGTAACAAGATCACGAAATATTTCACAGCCCCGCCAATCCAGATATAAAAAAGCGATTTTTTAACATTCCAATTGCAGGCTGCCATAAATGCACCGCACATGGGCAGTGCCGGGGCCACACGATTCAATAATATGAGCTTTTCATCCTTCAACACCAACATGCCTACATATTTCCTCAGCTTATCATAAACCCAGTTATGATACCGTTTCACCTTTTTGAATAGTAGGTAGACAGTGTAATTTCCGCTAACATCCCCCAATGTGGCCATGATTATTAAAAGAATCATCCATGTGAACGTGGAAAAACCCGGGTGGGGGGTTGCGAAAAAGAACAATATTAGCACCTCAGGAAGGATGGTCAAGACCATTGCATCGAAATAGAAAATGAAAAAGGCGCCTAATAAAAGTAAAATAATGTTGCCCCCTGTTATATCATAGATAAACTCGCCAATCATCCCGTTCCCTCTCTCGGGAGCTTAAACGCCCGCGTATCATCCACGTACTTAGCATAATCGTTTAATCGAAATCAGTCTTTTTCTGTGCTATTGAAATGATTCAACAACTTTTCAAAATCCACCTTGACCTGTTCTCCAGTTTCCATGTTTTTTACAGATGCTTTCTTTTCTGCAATTTCATCCTCGCCGAGAATTATTACGTACTCTGCACAAATCGCATTTGCGTGCTTCATGTGTTTGGACAGGTTCCTTTCCAACAAAGCTGTGCTGCAGGATATTCCGCTTTTTCTCAAAGCTGTGGCGATCTTCATAGCCTCATTCCTGGCCTTGCCGTCCAAAGGGATGACATAAGCCGTGATCCTGTTTGTAGGTATCTCTGCCTTCTGTCTCTCTAACGCCATTACCACCCTGTCAAAGCCGATTGCAAATCCCGTGGAATTTGTGGATTCAGCCCCGAAGAGTTCTGCCAACTCATAGGCACCGCCACCGCACACTTGCTTTTCCGCACCCAGGGTGGGGACATCGATTTCGAACACCATGCCTGTATAATAATCCAGTCCTCTAGCGATCCCTAAGTCGATGATAAAATTTTCTATTCCAAGCAACCCCAGTGTTGTCAGTATTTTATCCAGGCTCTCAATGGCCTTCAGAGCTTTTCTGTTGCCTGCTACGATTTTCCTGGCTTCCTTCAGAACCGTTTTGGATTCTTTTAGTTCAAGAAGCTCCCTGATCCTGTCTATACCAAGGTTCGATGGAGAATGGGCATTGAGAATCGTAAAGAGCTCTTCTGTATCTTTCTTATCGATAAGCTGCATGCACTTGCTCTGCTTTTCGCCTTCTATGCCGATTTCCCAGAGCAGGGCTCGAAGTACACCCAGATGGCCAATTCTAGTGACGAATTTTTTAAGACCTGCGTTTTCCAAAGAGTTCACTGCCAAAGCAATAATGTCGGCATCGCTTTCATGCTCCCCGCCACCTATGACCTCTGCCCCATATTGCCAGAATTCCCTGAACCTTCCGGACTGGGGTCTTTCGTACCTGAAGCAGTTGCCGAAATAATAGACCTTGATGGGTTTTGATTTGTTCCGAAGCTCTTCAGCATAGAATCGTATTGTGGGCATTGTGAGCTCTGGTCTTAGGGATAGCTCTCTTCCTCCTTTGTCCTTGAACATGTACATCTCGTTTTTTATGGCCTCTCCTGACCTTTCAGTATACAACTCCGCGTGCTCGAATGTAGGCGTGGCTATTTCCCGATAACCGAAAGTCTCGGCCGTTGTTCTAAGCACTCCTTCGATATAACGTCTTTTACCCATTTCCTCGGGTCCAAAATCCCTTGTGCCCCTTGGCCTTTGTATAATCGGCATATAAAAAGGGAATCAATGAGGCATTATTATAAGGTTTTGGATGCTGCAAACGACGATGGCTGCTATCAGGATTAGGTTCATTCCCCCTTCACAACCCTCTCCGCAACTCCAACACAGGCCAAAAAGTCATCTAATGTATGAATCAGGCTCGGGATTGTTTCGGATTCCGCAGTGGATATGATTCTATTTTTCTCCAAAGAGGTTTTCACGAATTGATAGTTATCAACCTCAACTGCCTTAGCCACAGCTTTTGCTTGCTCCTCTGAGTCGTACTCAAACTCCAGTTTGCACATGATCTTCATGTTTTCCTCCCAACAATTTCTCACTTCATATAAACCTCGTTGCCAACTCCTCTTAGATAGACCCAGTCATCCTCAACGTTTTTCTCCTTCTCCATCTCCTGGAGGTAATCCTTGACTTTCGCATCGAGCAAATCTGCGTAGTACAAAACACCGGCCTCGGGAATCTTCAGACCTTTTGGAGTTTGATATCCTGACTCTACATTACCATGATGGGAAAGTATGACGTGTTTAAGCTTCATTTTCAGTACGTCTGGAAAAGAAGCGATACCCTTCAACCTCTCCTCTAATATTGCTGAACCCAATGTTATGTGGCCCAGAAACTTGCCTTGATCCGTCATATCAATGCTCGTTATAGCCTTATACACGCTGATTTTCCCAACATCATGCAATATCGCAGCGGTAAGAAGCAGGTCCCTGTTGAGTCCGGGGTAATTATTTGATACAATCTCACATAGCTTAGCCACATTAAGTGTATGTTCCAGAAGGCCCCCCAAATAACTGTGATGGTGCTTCATGGCCGCAGGCGATTCCTTAAATGCTTGTGCAAAGCTCTCTTCAGAAAAATAACTTTCCAGTAATGCTCTCAAGTTCGTCTCGGAAACGGAGCTGATAAGGGCATGCATCTCTTCCATCATGTCGTCCAGGTTTCTGTCGGATAAAGGAAGGAAATCCTTGGGCTCGTATTCATCTTCGCTGCACTTTCTTAGGACATGAATACCCTCATCCATGCTCAAGGTGAGCACATTGTCGTACTTGTCCATTGCGACCTCGCCAGTAACCTCGATTACGTCCCCTACCTCAAGAGAATTGTAGAGGGCCATCAAGGATTTATCCTCTGGACCACCCCAGTATTTAAGAGATATCTCTCCTGTTTTGTCACCAACACCCAAGAAGAAATACCTTCCGGGCTTGTTTTTATACTCCCTCGGTGTCTCCTTATTGCGTACTGCAAACTTTCCTCTGATATAATCTCCCTCTTTGAAGTCCTCTAACTGCTTGATTATCGGTTGATTCATTCCGCAACCCCCTTTTGAGGGGGTATATGTTTAAAAGATATAGGTATTTTGTGCTTTTTAGGGTTATTTTGTATTTATTTCGGCTTTTTCCCTCATTTTACTTTACTCATTAGGTAGGTAAAGGATTAAGGCTAAAGACCCCATTTACGTTTAAACCCATGGAGGAGGAGAAAATGGAATTAATCGACGTGATCAAGGCCAGAAGAAGTGTTAGAAGATTCCGGCAAAAAAAAATCGAGGACAACATGATCAGAGAAATCATCGAGTTCGGAAATCTCGCACCCTCTGCAGGTAATCTTCAACCAAGGGACTTCGTGGTTGTAAAGGAACCGGATACAAAAAAGAAGCTGGCCCGCGCGGCTTTGGATCAGGATTTCGTGGCTGAAGCTCCTGTGGTTGTGGTGGTGTGCGCCAATCTCAGGCGATGTGCCCCTTACGGCACTAGAGGCAGAGAGCTATACTGTATCCAGGACTCCGCCGCGGCAATCGAAAATATGCTTTTGGCTATCGTGGATAAGGGCCTTGCATGTTGTTGGGTGGGGGCATTCGATGAAAATGCTGTGTCCGGTATTTTGGATATGCCGCAACACATCCGGCCCATGGCGTTGCTTCCAATCGGTTATTCAGAAGTGAAAACTGGGTTCGCATCAAGAATCGATCTCGATGAGCTCATACATCATGAGCGATGGTAACGAACCTCTGATCGAGAAAAAAATATGAAGAAATAGTAAAGATATTTCTTAAATAAGGTCAATATTATACCGATGTGAGGATGAGATCATGAGAATGGTGGTTACAGGAGTACCGGGCGTAGGGAAAACCTCGGTTATGGAAGGTGTGGCTAAGGAAAAAGGCCTTGCTATCGTGAATTATGGCACCGTTATGTTCGAGGTTGCCAGGGCCGAAGGATTGGTGGAGAACAGGGATCAGATAAGGAAATTGCCTGTTGAGGTTCAAAGGGTTGTACAGGAAAAGGCCGCGCAGAAAATATATGAGGTGGGGGATGTAATTATTGACACTCACTGCACCATCAAAACCATTGGTGGATACTATCCAGGCCTCCCCGAGTGGGTTTTAAGAAAACTAAAACCCCATCGAATTTTGCTCGTTGAAGCCACAAAAGAGGAAATCGCCAAAAGAAGGGGCAAGGACGAGAGCAGAACAAGGGACAAGGAGACGAATGAGGAAATCGAAGAGCATCAGATGATGAACAGGTATGCCGCCATGGCCTATTCCATGCTATCTGGCGCTTCTATTAAGATAGTCTTCAATCATGACGGAGGACTAGAGGCGGCGATAAAGGAAGTATTAAAGGTTTTTTAAGTTGGGGAATTATGAATACCAACATCTGAGTTTCTCCTCTCCATTCTTTATAATTAAAAAATAGTGTGATAAAAGATATTCCTATCCTCAAATTTTTTGGTGTTTTTGGTGTAAAAGATGGTTATAACCCTATAATTTTTATATATATCCAATTGTAATACCGATGAATGAGAGGGGTAAAACCATGAGAAAACTTGTGATAATGCTCCTTATAATGCTTTTAATTTTGATCTTTTCTAGCGGTAGCCAGGCAAAATGGCTCAACAAGGATATCGAGGTTTGGAGTGATAAAGGATATTATGAAGTGGGAGAGACAGTAACATTATTTGCGAAAAACACAGGTGAAGAGACCATTGAGCCACTTCATTATTTCCATGATAGTCATATCTTAATCTTTGACGAGGATGGCGAACCCGTATATTGGTCCCTAAAAAGAACCGAAGGAGGGACTTCTCTTAATCCCGGAGAAGTAAAGAGCTGGTGTTGGGATCAGTTATATCGAACATGGGTTTTAGAACAAAATGAATTTGGGTTTTGGACGTGGGTTAGGGCCCCCAACTATGGTGAACAAGTGCCCGTGGGAAAATACACCGCATACCATTTCGAATATGGTTCTACGACTTTTTGGATTGGGAATCCCGATTATCCCGGTGCCTCTGACTCACATAGAAGAGACAATGGACATGGTGATGCCTGTCTCGATTGGGCATCAAATGAACATGCCCAAGGCAGAGAACACGCTGCAGACTCGTAAAAAATCAAAAGTGGGTGTGTCCCCCGATACTAACAGAACAGCTCACAGGTTGCTATACGCACTCTCCCAGTCCTGACCCATATCGGGGGATTGTTGGATATCGGGGTTGTCCTGCAATCATTTGTTGATGTCACATCAGGACTCTTGCAGGGACCCGTTTTCGATATCGCACTCCAGCCTTGCCCCGTGTATCATGGTTCAACACGGTCTTCGAACTGGAGCACTAATATATTGGGTGTTGAAGGTTATTAAGGTTGCGGTCGTGTTTTGTTCGATGGTTTAATATACCATTTAGGTAAAATAAATGGATATTACAAATCACCAATTCCCACAACTTTTTATAGTGGATGTGCAATTACTTGCGATACGGCTTTACGGAGAATATTCATGAAAAGGCCCAGAGAGATCAAAACTTACTGCAAATCATGCAGCAGGCACACCGTCCATGAGGTCGAACGGGTGAAGAAGAAAAAGGCGAACGAACGAAAGTGGGGACAGAGAAGATTCAGGCGGGTTACTGCCGGATACGGCGGATTTCCCAGGTCAAAACCGGAGGGAAGGGAGAAGCCCACAACCAGGGTGTTTCTCAGATACAGATGCAAGGAATGCAAAAAAGCCTCGCAAAGGCCTGGAATAAGGGCCAAGAAATTCGAATTCACGGGGTGATTGGATGGATGAGAAAACAAAGCACCAAAAAAGCACGTTTCTCAGGGTTCGGTGCCAAGACTGCGGTGGTGAGGAACACGGCCAGGTTATCTTCAGCCATCCATCTACGACGGTGACCTGCAATGTGTGCGGCGCAACACTCGTAAAGCCAAGAGGGGGGAAAGGAAAAATCCGAGGAGAAATCCTGGGAGTGTTAGAATAATGCTCAGAGCTGATGACTTTCCAGAGGAAGGGGAATTGATTATCGGCACGGTTCAAACCGTTAAAAATTACGGGGCATTCGTTATCCTAGATGAATACGAAAACAAGGAAGGATTCATACACATCACCGAAGTGGCCACAGGCTGGATAAAATACATCAGGGACTATATCAGAGAGAGGCAAAAAGTGGTGTGCAAGGTTCTCAGAGTCGATAAAAGCAAAGGACATGTGGATTTATCCTTAAAACAGGTGAACGAACATCAGAGAAGGGAAAAAATCCAGGATTGGAAAAATGAACAGAAGGCCAAGAAACTCGTTGAAATCACCGCGGAAAAGCTGGAAAAAAGTGTAGATTGGTGTTATGAGGAATTTGCATTTGATTTAATGGAAAAATACGGCAGTTTATACAGGGCCCTTGAGGAATGCGCCATAAACCCGAATGTGCTAAAGGAAGAAGGATTCAAAGGTGAATGGATCGACATCGTAACAAGCGTGGCCTTAGACAACATCGCTCCACCCTTCGTCAAGGTGAGCGGTTATCTTGATCTAACCTGCCCGCTTCCTGACGGTATAGTCCACATAAAGAATGCGCTGCTTGAGGCTGAGCGCAGCGAGAAAAACAAACTCATGGTCCAATATGTAGGTGCACCTCAATATAGAATCAAGGTAAATGCACCGGATTATAAGACGGCCGAAGAGGAATTGAAAAAGGCCAGCGAAAGGGCTATCATGTACATACAAGCCCATGACGGGGATGGGAAATATTATAGGGAGATAAAAGAGTAATGCGTACCTTGTTGAGAAAATGTGAAGAATGTGGTAGATATACCTTAAAGGACAAGTGTTCCTGTGGGAATATGACCATTGTACCGCAACCCGCGCGCTTCTCTCCCCAGGACAGGTTCGGGAAGTACCGAAGAATATTGAAAAACCAAAAAGCAAAAGAGAACAAGATATAAGAATAAAAATAATTTAGGGAGAAGGATAATATGGAAAATGTCATCGTTAACTACTTGGAAAAGCCAGATATAAAAGATCCAATACTTATAGAAGGTCTACCCGGTGTGGGTAATGTGGGCAAACTGGCTGCTGAACATCTTATAGATGAATTGCATGCAGTAAAATTTGCGGCCCTTTATTCAAAACATTTCCCCCCTCAGGTTCTTGTTGGAGAAAATGGAGTTGCGAAGCTTGTGAACAACGAATTCCACTTCGTGAAATCATCAGATAAGGCCCAAAAGGACTTGATCATTCTTATTGGTGACTATCAGGGCATGACCCCCGAAGGACAGTATGAGCTCGCTAGCAAGGTGTTGGATGTTGCCAAGGAATTCGGGGTTAAGAAAATCTTCACATTGGGGGGATATGGCATGGGAAAGGTGGTCAAATATCCAAGGGTTCTTGGTGCTACCACTACCGATGAGCTCGTTAAAGAGATGATGGAATATGGAATCACCTTCCCCAAGGGTGAGCCTGGAAGTGGAATCGTTGGTGCCAGCGGACTTCTACTTGGCCTTGGAAAATTGATGGGGATGGAGAGCGTTTGCCTCATGGGAGAAACCTCTGGATACTTCGCTGATCCAAAGGCGGCACAGGCCGTTTTGGAGGTCCTTACAAAAATCCTCAATGTCAAAATCGATTTTAAGGAACTCGAAATGAAGGCAAAGGAAATAGATTATATGGCCTCCAAACTGAAGGACCTCGAGAGAACGATGACCGAAGGGCAGGAAGAGGATCTGAACTATTTCGGATAAATGGATAGTATTGAATATCCAATAAGATAAAAAATTTTTTACATAGCGCCCCCGCTTATTGGCAATGATTTAAACAAGGTGCGCGAAACTCTTAGATCATATAACTCAAAGTTTTCCTTCTTTTGCCTTTTTCTGCAGCCTCTTCGAGCGTTCTTTCGAGCTGAATCCCGTGGCCTTTATGAGGAACTCGTTCTTGGCTTTGATTGTTTTCATGGCAATATCATCGCTTACCCCTGTTTCCGTTATTATATCCACGCATAGCTCTTTTTTGCTCTTCAACCACACGGTGATGGGGCTCATAGCACCGTAGTTTGCTTTGTACTTTTCTCCTTCCCTTTCCACTTCCCCGAAGATATCGGTCATGATCTTCTCCAGCCCTGTACCTTCGATGGTTTTGTAGTGCCCTCTTTTTATGTCATATACCTGCATCCATCCACCTCTTTTTGAAAGATGTAATGTTTTCACTCCTCAAAAGACTTTCTGATGGAAAACTATTAAAGCTTGTATTGGATATATAAAATTTACCTGGGACTTAATAACTAAAGACATCAAATCGAAGTGAACATCATGGAGGATCGATTTAGTCGGGGGTAAAATCCATGAAAACCATTGGACTTTGCCACAGATGCGGTAAACCAGCCATACTGTCCTGCCCCTTATGTGGTTGGATAATCTGCAGATCGTGCTATGATGCAAAACATGGTGTTTGCCTCGATTGCAAAGGGAAAAAAATCGATGATTTTGAAAGAATGTTCTAAATTATGGGTGCGGACCTGAGCCACTCTATGTCATTGAAGTATAAACTGCGGATATCTTTTATATTGTATCTCAACATCCCAAGTCTCTCCAGACCTAGGCCCCAGGCAAGAACAGGATGTTTTACTCCGAAAGGAGAAGTCACTTCGGGTCTGAATATGCCAGCGCCGCAATACTCAAGCCATTTTCCTTTTAATCGAATCTCTACCTCCAAGCTCGGTTCGGTATAAGGGAAGTAACCTGGCCGAATCCTGATTTCTTTAAATCCGATCCTCTTGTAAAACTCGGTCAATATTCCGATAAGCATTTTAAGATTGGCCCGCTCCTCCATGACTATACCCTCTATCTGATGGAACTCCGGTAGATGAGTGGAATCCAGCGCCTCTCTCCTGAAAACCCTGCCTATGGAAAACACCTTCACTGGAGGGTCTGGATGTTCAGAGAGATACTTTATGGTGTTTACAGTGGTATGGGTCCTGAGAATGGCCTTCTCAGCCTCCTTTAAGTTCCACCTGTACCCCCATCCCTTTGAGGGCAGCTCCCCGCCGTGCTCATGCATATCCTTAATTTTATTAATCAGCTTCTCATCCAGTTTAAAGCGATCCGGAGATTTCATATAAAATGTATCCTGCGCATCTCTTGCTGGGTGATCCTGAGGTATGAACAGAGCATCCATATTCCAAAAACACGAATGGATGAAATCCGTTTCTATCTCTGTAAAGCCCATTTGTAGGAAAATATCCGATATCTCTTTAATCAAGCGCTGCATCGGATGCACTGCACCACCAAATATCCTCGGTGCGAAGGCATCAACATCGTATTTACGTAGCTCTACTTCCTTCCATTTCTCGGTTTGTAAAAGCTCAGGTGAAAGTTGAGATACCTGTTCCTTAAACTCTAGAGGCATGGCCGATATTTTGTTTCCCATATCTGTCAACCGGATGGACCTTTGCACCATGGACCTTTCCTTGATAATATCCTGTCTGGATAAAAGCATCTTGATGATTTCGGGGTCCAATTCGTCCTCTGGGAGTTCACCTTTACTTAATTTCTCAATGATCTTCTCGTCTTCACCTTTGGTATCTAAAACACTTTTTCCTTTCTCCGTAATCTCAAGAACCGTTTTTCCTTCCCTTTTTGAAAGCGTGGCCCATTTCTTCCTCTTCAACCATCCAATGGCCACCTGAACCTCTTTAGGTTTCAGTTTATTGCTCTTTTTAAGGGCATCGACATCCATCATGCCGCGATTTTTTTTCAATATTTTAAGGGCCCTTCTCTCAGGTAGGTCTTTTAACGCTACCTGTTTTTTCGCAAGCGAATAATGATTTATTACCTTCTCCGTGATAATAACGAGCTTCTTAGATTGAAGCCAAGAGGCCGCGTTCATGACCTCCACAAGCTGAGAAAACTTTCCTCTCGAGAGAATTTCTTCGGGTCTCGCCTCTTTTAGCTCTTTTAGAACCAAAAGGAATTTCTTTTCTGTGTTGCTGAGCTCTTCTATCACCTTTTCGCTCACCTAAATCACTTCATTTGCCCTAAAAACAATGCTGTGTTTTAAATATTTCCTTTGGAATATTCGATAGTAACCTATCCCTATTCCCAAACCACGTAGTCATCTATCCTGTTTCTGGCAGATTTCCTTTTTTTGGCCAAATCACGAAGGAATTCTTCCAACATTTGCGCTGCATATTTCTTGCATTCCCCGCACATCCTATCACCACTTTTACAGGCATCATAAATGTCCTTCAGCTCATCATCGTCCTCCACCAAATGATACAATAACAGCTCGTATACCGTGCAATCCTCAGGTTTTCCGCCGCTTTTCTTTTGCTCATCCAAGGATATCGCACCACCTGTCTTAGCATTCATTACCTTTTTTGCACCCACCGAAGGTTCATCATTGAGCATGATAACACTTTCCGGAACTGAAGAGGACATCTTTCCTCCTGTCAAGCCTGACATGAACATGTTGTAAGATGAAGATGGAAGGTAAAAACCGTAGCCTCCAAAGGTAAGTTCTGTTGGAATCAACGACGCCTCTATATCCGTAATATCATCCTTCCCAGCGTCTTTGATGTACAGAGCTTTATAGGCATAATTGCTCTCAAAATCCTCATGACCTTTCTCAGATAACGTCTTTTGCGCGGCATCTAAAAGTTCTTCGACGTTCTCATCACCTTTTACAAAGATCCCAACATTTTCCTCGGCGACTTCCTTCACACTGAATAATCGATAGGCTGAAGCAAGGTTTCTTGTGAGTCTCATATGAGGATCCTGATCCACTCCTACAGGTACCAGGGTGGGCCTTGGTCCACCGTATCTCTCCAGCTGCACATGGAGTATGTCTCCCACCTGAACCAAGGGGGAGAAGACGTGGGCCATATTGGTCGAATCCTCGAAACCGTATATGGCCTTCATCTCGGACCAATTGACCTTCTTGCCCAATGAATAACCTAGATCCTTTACCGCTTCTCTTTTGGATTGAAAATATATCTCACAGTTACCCGGCATTAGACCAAGAGCTATATAATTGAGAATATAGCTTTCTATTGCTATTTTTCGGGCTTCTTCAAAGCTGACATTTCTGGTGGCATAGGCTTCGATATCGGCCACTGCCACGAAAACTTCCGCACCCAAGGACTGATGATAAATTACCTGGTCCAACACCATCTTGTTTCCCAAATGCATGTTCCCTGAAGGCATCAATCCTGTGAGAATCACGTATCTTTTTCTGTTTAGAATCGCCTTCTTTATCAGCTCGAAACCCCTGTGGCCAAAAATTGCACCTCGTCTGATCAGCTTACAGGGATTCGGAAGGCCTGTGGAATCAAAAGGTTGTATACCAAACTCGTCAATCAGTCGAGCGTAATCCTCGTATTGAGTAGATGACCATGGGTCAATCTTCAAGTATCATCCTCCTATGGGTTGTAGTAACAAATGTAAAAGCGTTTGTTAGATGGGCTTTTAGCTCGTAAGTCATCTCCTTACCAGAACAACCAATATTATTATGGCGATCGCGACTACCGCAATGGCTCCCGCGATTATAGCCAGGTTCTCCCTCAATGTCTCGATGAAATCCGGCCACCATCCCCCCTCATCAGATTCTCCAGGGGGTGTTAATGCAACCGTCCGCAAGGTGATAGGGGGTTGAACAGGTACGGTGCCATTACCCTCAATCTCATGGATATTACCCTCTATTACCAGTACGAGAACCGTTCCGTTCACGACATCTTTGGGCGGTGTGACAGTCACCTTTAGGGTAATAGATGCACCTTTTGTAATGACGGTGCTGTTAGGATTCAGCTCAACCAACCATTTTTCATCATATTCCCTTGGAAAGAAGTCAACGTTGAATTTATGCGTTCCATTATTTTCTACGCGAACTATAAATTCGGCTGCCGTCCCGCCATAGGTCTCCACTTCATCATCATCGATGGAGAATATGATATTGTAATCAACACCTCCTCTACCTGTGATACGATAATTTTTACCGGGATTGGTATTTGTATTTGCATAGTCCCAAGCTTGGTTATTGGGATTGCGCTGAGAGTTGGCAGGATTTTCGGTTGCATCCCACACGGCGGCCCAGGTGTTTACCAGTTCCTTGCCTCTTCCTGCGAAGTCCTCACCGATACCTATGTCCTCCTTATTCAAGGTCCATTCCAGAACCACATTTTGACTCCGGTATATACCGCTAACACCGCCAATTGGAGTCTCGGATTGTATGATGTCAGTTCCCAAGGCGTAGTTCACCTCCCGAAGTTCCCAATTCCATGAATCTTGGAGGTTGTACACGCCGCCTTCTACAACAGAACCGCCTAAGGATGCGGCATATTCGATTATAACGCAGGCCGCATAATTAGTACCTTCCACCTCAAAATAAACCTCGTAATCAAAAGGTGTTATATCCTCGTTTAGCAAAGATTGAACAGAAGGAGGAGGGCCTGCCATTTTCATGGATACGATAACAGAGGTGTTGGTCTCGTCGAACCATGCAGAATCGATATCCTGGAATTGCCTCGTGGAATCCCCTGTGTCACCTAATCCATCGTCCACTTCTGGATTCGTTTCATCTCCTGCCAAAGCGGTGCCTAAAGTGAAACTCGATGCGAATAAGAGTCCAATAAGAAGAACCAGAAAGTTCCTGATACTCATGGAGGTTACTCCCCAATGTATGTAAAACAGAATGGTTGGATATAAAAGTTTCGAAGGGGGTTCAGGGCAAAAACAGGGATTATCGAGGTCTTTAAGGCCAATATGAGATACAAAACCCCCTTGAATATAAAAAAATGGTTCAGAAGTAAAAAACCAAGGTCAAGCATTGTAGAATTTGAAATATGGGGCGGTTGAGGGCATATATGCGGGAAAACGGGCATTTAGTTACCTTTTTAAACCCCTGCTGCTTTTCCGTGCTAGGTGAACAGGCGTTGATAGCAAGGAAATCCTTCCTCGTTTTCTTGAACATGGTGGCAGGGAGCATTCTAGGTTATATCGCTTTATTCTTCATACTCCGCTACATGGGCCCTGAGGACCTCGGAATAATTGGATCTGGGATGGCTATTGTCGGTATCTTTGCATTTGTTTCTGATCTAGGCTTTAACCGAGCCCATATGAAACGGGTTTCGGAAGGGCAGGATTTGGACAAATGCATCGGAACGTATTTCGTGATAAAACTGGTGCTCACGGCAATTATGGTGGGTGCAGTGCTTCTCGGGATTTTTATTTGGAAATTCGTGGTTGGCAGAGGTTTCGAATCCTATGAGCTTGAGATGGTCATCTATATTTTCATATTGTATTATGCAATTTTAAGTATGAATTCTGTTCCATATGCAACATTTGCCGCAAGAAGGGAAACCGCAAAAGGCACGATGCCAGCATTAATGGAGCCATTAACAAGGGTGCCTCTAACAATCGTTATCGCATTGGGTTCCTTTGGAGTTTTAGCTCTTGCTGGTGCATATGTCGCAGGAGTCACAACCACATTTATCACGGCAATAATCCTCTTTCGGAGCTATCCTTTTGCTAAATTCGATTCAGAAACATTTAAAAGTTATTTTAAATTCGCACTACCAATTGCACTTGCTTCTGCAATTGGTGTGATATCCCTTAATATAGACAAAGTGTATCTGCAGTTGTTTTGGGGTGCGAGATTTGTAGGATATTATTTTACTGTGCAAAAACTAACTGCATTTCTTATCTTTATGTCGACATCCGTTACTGTGCTCCTTTTCCCTACCTTATCCGAGCACCATGGTAAAAATGAGTACGGTGAGATAAGAAGATTGACTTTGACCGCAGAAAGATATATCTCTTTGATTATTATGCCATGCATTATTTTGCTAATAGTATTTAGCAGACCTATCCTTAATATATTGCAAGCGGAAGTCGCGGAGCAAGCATCTACGATACTCCAAATTATGGCAATATATGCACTTTTAATTTCCTTCTATACTATTTTTATAAACCAGATTGTTGCTGTGGATAGACCTGGTCTTGCTGTTAAAATTGGTCTATCAGTTGCCGCCATAAACATTTCTATGAATACTATATTAATCCCAAAGGATATCAAGAGTATTGGTATAACACTATTTGGATTGGGTGGGGAAGGGGCAGCTTTGGCAACGACCATTTCTATAGCATGGGGTCTTATAATATGCAAGATTATCACCCGTAGACTAACAGGCACAAAATGGAACCCAAGGATTTTGTTGCATATGGGCGCATCCCTCGTTATGGGAGGTATTCTTTACTATATGAATAGCGTATTCTCAATAGTGAGATGGTATGAATTGGCCGGAGCAGGTCTAATTGGTATAGGAATATACATTGCCTTCCTGTCGATTTTAAGAGAGTTTACGATGAATGATCTCAGATTGTTTTTAAATATTTTGAATCCAAAGGAAATGAAGCAATATATTGTCTCTGAGTTAAGAGATAAGGAGAAAAAGCGATAATACTATTTTAAAGAGCATTACACCCATCTTAAATTATCTACAAAAGAAGTGGTTATTACCCCTCATCTCTTAAAAGCGACATCAATAAATGACCTATAATAAAATGTACATCTTCGATTTGTTGCATATTATTTGAAGGAACGATAATACACTCCTGAGCCACATCCTTTAATTTACCTCCATCATATCCAGTTAATCCGATTGTTACAGCTCCATGTTCATCTGCGTACTCCATCGCCTTGATCACATTTTGGGAGTTTCCACTACCGCTTATTCCGATCACCACATCTTCAGGATTCATCAGGTTTTTTAATTGCTCCATAAATATATTCTCGTAGGAAGTATCATTGGCCCATGCTAAAATCTGTGGCATGTTATCCGTTAAGGCAATCGCTCTAATCCTCGGGTGATTCGGTTTGATCGCTCCTTTTGCTAAGTCACCCACCAAATGTGATGCCGTGGCCCCGCTCCCGCCGTTCCCCATTGTAAAAATCGTTTTGGTATTGTCTCTTGCAGTGAGGATTACACCCGCTATTTTATCCATCTTTTCGTAAAAAAACGGTTCCATGTCATCTAAACATTTGCGAATCCCATCTAGATAATCCTTGGAATATGTTTTTCTGAATTCGTTCATATTTATCACCACGATCCTTATTTTAATATCATTAGTTTTTTTCATTCCCTTCGTTCTTCTTATCTTAGTATCGATTTTATAAATTTATACAGGGAAATAGGATTTACAGGTTCCTTATTACCTAATATTTTTACAGCCCAGGCGCCAGTACAATTACTTACAAAAGGAATAATGTTAGGCTTGACCCCTTTACATGCTAACATCGATGTAATCGATAAAACCGCATCCCCTGCCCCAACTGTATCCACTATCCTATCTGAAAAAACAGGTATGTAATAATATAGTCCATCTTGGAAATAATGGCATCCCCTTGTTCCGAGTGTTACATTAATTCGATTGCAATTTGTAATCTCACGTAAATCTTGAATGAGCTTTTTTGTATCACCAAATTTATCCCTAAATGGTAACCTCAATTCTCTTTCATCTACCTGGATATAATTTACATTTTTATATTTGGTGATTAAATTATAGCCAAAATTACCGCTATTCGTTTGTGCGTTAACTCCAATAAATTTACCTTTTTCTATAATAATATCAATTATTGGTTGGGTAATTAAGCCATGCCCGAAATCGGCTACTAATACCAAATCGAAATCTTTAATGACTCCGTTAATATAATTAATTATATCATTCTCTATTTGTTCTTGAATGGGGGTATCATCAAAAAAATATATTTCAAACATTTTTGTATTATTAAACCATTCTATATATCGCTTTTTCACGATTGTTGGAGCGTCATCTCTATAAAAAAATCTTGACCTGATTTTAGGATTGAGTTTTTCTTTAATAAAATCTTCCTTATCATCCATTTTACCGAGACATGTAATTAAAGTTACATTATCTGAAAACTCCGTGATGTGGTTAGCTATTGCCAAACTGCCTCCAGCGAATAACTCCGTATTTAAATATTTACAGGATACAATAGGAGATTTTTCAACTTTCCCCATCGCCCGGCAATAACTGTAGTCATCAATTATTGCATCCCCGATTATTAGAACTTTCAGGTTTGAAAGGGTTTTAATTATATCGATAATCTGCTCAGCATCGTATTTTTTTCTAAATCCATTTAAAAAGTGTTTTGCTTTTTCTGAGAGAATATCAAAGTTTGTATTGATCAATTCGGTCGATGAAAAAGTGATTTCATCAGTAAATCTGATCTCACCTCCAACGGATTTAATCGTGTCTTCTTCTAAGTATATTTTTCCTGTCACATCTTTCTCTCTATCAGCATAATCACTTCCTTTGACATAAATATCAGGTTTTAATATTCTTATAGTTTCAATCGCAGTTTCCCATTTGTTTAAAGCAACATAATCAACAACATTGAGTGCTGCTATAGATTCTAATCTCAAATCTTGATTAAAAACAGGCCTACCCGGTCCCTTCTCAACGAATTTATCAGGGGTAACCGTTACAACTAAAATGTCTCCCATTTTTTTTGCAGCCTCGAAATGTCTAATGTGGCCCGGGTGAAGTAAATCAAAACAACCATGACAGTGAACTATCTT
>CP070739.1:2261307-2279841 GCA_020347705.1 Methanomassiliicoccales archaeon
GCAGATTTAGCTGCCATAATAATCAACCTCGAATTTCACTATAGATATAACAATAATCTGAGCATTAGGAACGCGCAGACAAGCAGAATAAAGCTGTGTACGAGTCCGTTTTTGATCTTGCCGGTAGAAAGACTACCAGCTATCAAACCATCACCCACCGCGTGAGCTAAAGATGCCACGAGATAGGTGAATTGGATTGCGGATATAGCCTGGGTCTGTATAATCTGCACCGCCGCACCCCCCTCCCCTCCAGTCATCATGGCGGAGGTTTCCTCTCCTGCTTCTCTCATCTGCGGTAGAAATGTTGCATTCAAAATGAGGATCGTAAAAAGGAACACGAAGAACGAGATATATATAACCGCAATGTATGTACTCATTGATAGTTTGCGCTCCTTATCCATGAGCTGAACCTGTTTGGTATCGTTTGCAACCAAAGTCAGAACATCCGCCACATTACCTCCCGCATCATTGGATTTCATGATGATGGCTGAAACCCTGTTCACCAATGGAGTATGAACCTTTTCCGAGAACAGTCTTATGGCATCGTTCGCCGGAACGCCCCAGTCGATACGTGAAGCCATCTTCTTGATCTCAGGGGTGAGTTTTCCGTATCTGCCTCCTGATGCCACAACTATGGCATCTGCCAATGTCATACCGAACCTACCGGCCTCTGCCACATCTCTTAAAAAATCCGGAAGACGATCTTCGATCTGCCTGATATTTCTGTCATAACGCATTATGTATACACCGGGGATTGCACAGGGAGGAATCATAGCCAATATTATGAAGTTTATCATGTCCCCATCAAGGCGTAGTGCATTGTATGGAGGTTTTCCCAGTTCGTATCCTTTATCCACGTTGAGCGTTATCCTTGTATAAGGCCCGGTTCCTAACTCATATCCTTTATCAACTAGACTTGTCATAGTCTCGTTATCGAGAGCTATGAGCATCTGGGCCTCGTATTCTGTGAGTTCCTTATCCTTTATCGAGTAGTACGTGATGGAACTTCCATCGGTCTCATACACGTTGATGTCATTATGATCGATTACTCCAATAGGATTGCCTTCGGAGTCGAATATCACATCGGCTGTGCCCTCAAGATCGAATGTGCCGATTTGAAAAAGAACGGCAAGCATCACAAAGAATAATGTGAGAACTAAGGCAATCGCCCAAGAGGCTAAGAGCCAATTTCTTTCCTTCAGCGCTTTGATTTTTTTTACCTTCTCTTTCTCCTTTTGGGCTGCCATGTCAATACCTCTACTCGCTCATAGATGAAATTCCCACGATGAATCCTACCTGCGTTCCAGGTATCATCCCGAAACAAACTACATAAAGAAGCATCAATATAAAATCAGGGCTGCTTCCAACCAAGGCCATAATAGACATCATCACCACCAAGAATAGAGGGAAGGCCACTCCCACTGTAACGAAACTCTCAGCGAGCATACCCAGTGTTTCGATCCTTGCCCTTAAGTCCAACCTTCTCTCATCCTCGTACTGCTTTGCCTTTATTAGGAAAAATGGTTTCAACTCTCCGCCGGAACTGGATGTGGTTACCACACCCTGCAGAAAATCCTGGAATTTTATCGAGGGGGTTCTCAGTGAGGCAGATTTGATGGCCGATAGAATATCCTGGCCTAGCAGTTCGGTGTCCCGGGTGATCCACTCCGCTTCCTTTTGAATTTCGCCGTAGATGGGCTGCTTCGCCAGTTCCTTGAAGATAACATCGACATTGACGTTCGCGGAAGCCATTGCGGAGATGAAGCTCATTGCACTTGAAATTCTTCTATCTATATCCTTTCCTCTAGCCTTTGCTTTACCGCTTGGACTCGACATAATACCAAAGTAGACAACAACAGGTACGAAAACGATCACCAAAGCACCTATTAAAAGACCAAAAATACTCAGTTCAATCATCATAAATATGAAGCCGATAAATATCCCCACAACGAGCATGCCGATAAATGTCAGTAATGTCGTCATAAGAGCGTATGCAGAGTATTCATCGGGTCTGATCCTCATATGGGCCTTCTGAAGAGCCTCTTCTAGCTTGGGATCGACTTTACCGCGTCTTTTTACGAAGTTACCCATGGTTCTCCAACAGAACTGTTGATACGGTGTGAGTTTTATCTGCTGCACGGCCGCACCTTTCGGCAGTTTGATAAGATGCGGACCGAATTCCTCAATATAATCCTCTTCGTGCTTCTTCGTGACTACCATGCCCCTCTTCGAGGTTTCCAGGGCCTTAAACGAATCTTGGACTTCAGGCGACACCTTTATCACCCTTTTACGTTGCTTCTACCGCCTCTCTTTGGGCTTCGAGCTTATCCAATTTTTCAATTTCCTTCCTGAGCTCCTCATAGGCTATTTCCGGCTCCTTATAATAGGAGGAGACCAATGAGCCCACTTCTCTGAAATCGGTCATATGTTTTCTCACCATAAAATCTATGATTTCTATCCTCCTCTCCACCTCTTCCCTCATTTCTTCCGAGGTCAGCCCCTTCATTTCCTGGATTTTATCGTAAAGGAAACTATGACCCTTGTAAAGGAAAGAATCAGTTGCTTGATCCCATTCGAAAACCGTATTGGTGATCAATTCGTTGGTTTCAGGTTCAAATCCAACTATTTCTACCATCTCGATAATACGTCGAACCACGCTGGAGCCCACCCTCGCATGCTTCTGAATTATTACATTATTTAATGCTGAAAGCAATATCCTCGGACAGGAAATCGGGGGATTCTCGAGTCTATGCACCATGCTCTTTACAGAATCTGCATGCATGGTGGCATATGTTGTGTGACCTGTGGCCATGGCCTGGAACATGGTGTAGGTCTCCTTTCCCCTCACCTCCCCCACCATGATGTAGTTTGGCCTCTGCCTCAGAGCAGCTCTTACCAGGTCATACATGTCAACCCCTCCGGCGGCTTTGCCGTCAGCTCCTTTTTCTCCTGCTCCAGACCTGGTAACTCCCGGTATCCAATTCTCGTGGGGGAGGTTGATCTCCCTGGTGTCCTCGATGCTAACTATCTTTGCTGTTGGGGGGATGAAGAGCATGATGGCGTTGAGTGTGGCGGTTTTCCCGGATGCTGTGCCGCCTGCGATTATCATCGACTCCCCATGCTCGACAGCGATCCATAGGTAGGCCACCATCTCTGGTGAGGCGCTATGAAAGTCCATTAGGTCCACAGGTGTGAAGGGTTGCTCCTTAAAACGCCTTATTGTGAAGGAAGCGCCCCGGGTTGTGATCTCCTTTGAATACGTGGCCTGAATTCTGTGTCCCTCAAAGCTCGTCCCGTCGAGGATTGGCTGGGAGACGGACACCTGCTTGCCGCATCTTTGCCCCAGTAGGATCACGAATGACTTCAGTTCATTTTCATCCTCGAAAATAATCGAGGTCTTGATAGATTCAAACTTTTTATGGAATATGAATAAGGGTATATCTACTCCATCACACGAGGTATCTTCAACTTCTCTATCTTGGATCAATATGTCGATGGGGCCGTACCCAACGAAATCACGAAGAATGTAGTACCTCAGCTTATCCTCAGTTAAGGGGTTCATCTTAAGGCCCCTGCTCTTAATAAGGGCGTTGATGTTCTCTTCGAGATATTCCCTTCTGTCCTTCTCGCTCATCTCTTCCCAATCATAGCCTAAGGTCATTTTCAGGGTATCTTTTAGGTAAGTGAGAATTTGTTTCTCCCTGTTCATGAGTTGGGGTTCGATGCCCTGATATATGTATTCACTTTTCTCCTCGTTATACAGGACCCTGACATAAGTATACGGCTCTTTTACAGAATAAAAATCGATTTCCTCGATATGAGGACTGGTGATCTTTGGTATGGCCGTCAGCACCGAGCCTCTCTCCACTTCCCTTTCTTGTCGTTGGCCTTCTGCCAACCGTACTCTCATGGGCTGTTTGCCACCAAGACGCTGGGACCAGAAGCTTACATAACCGCTCCCAAGCCCCCCTGATTTGGCTTTTTTCGCGGATTTTTTCGCCATATCATTCCTCTCTTAATTCGCTTTATTTGAAGTCAATTAAGTTGTGGCTCTCCCGATATAAGCCTCCACGAAGGCATGGGAAAGCGTAAATTCCGAAACCCTATCGATTTCGATGGTCAATGTTCCGGAGCCCGAGGTTATATTGTAATCCTCCGTGCTCACCAGGCCTGCCTCGGTGAGGGTATTATCATAGAATGTATTCCAAGCATCGGTATATTTTGAAGTTATGGTGAGTGTAACCTTGCCGTTGGGGCTCGTGATGTTTGAATAGGTCCACCTGTCCGTGTACCATAGGCGTGTGCTAACACTTTCTTGGCCAATACCAGCAACGCTGTCATCTGCGACATGGTATAGGGATATGATTGTCGCGGAGAGGATCACACTATTGCCCTCCTTCTCTATATGAAACTCGGGCTCGTTCTTCACCACGTCCCCTTGTTTTTGGTGAATGAGCACTGCCCCGTTTTCGTATAGCACAGTCTGCCTGATGTAGAATCTGTTGTAGGATATCAGGTCTACGCTGCCAGAGGAGTTCTCGTAGATATCCTCACCTGTGTCCTGGAACGTGTATCTAAAAAATTCGCTGTTTAATCTGAGAGAAAGCTGGCCTGCCGTTTCCCTTTCGAACATGGGTACCCCGTCGGCGCCCAGTTCGATTGTGGTATCCCTGGTTTCGTTCGTGTTGTCCTGGGAAATCTGATCATCCACCGTCTCCTTTAATTCGGCGAACTGGCCGATGGCTTCCCTCATATGTTTTGCTTCGTTGTCCTCCATCATGACCGGCACCCAATATAAAACGAACATGGAGATGAAGGCCAAAAACACCATGAGGCCCATTATGGTGCCTATCACTGCGGCTACTCCGTTATTATCTTCCTTGAACTTCCTTATACTCTCATCTCCTTTTATTTTGTCCTACCCAAATAAGTGCGCTTCTGATAATAACTGTAATCCAGTTACTATGACTATCAACAACTAAGGGTCTCTTTTACTTCGTCCCCTTTTATATGTTATATTGTATTTATAATTGTCGATTTCTTTTTCCCAGACGGTACTCAGCCGATATCGTTGTTTAATCCTTGAAATAAGCTAGGCACCGCCGAGATTTGCATCTCCTATTGCTATGGAGTAGAACTCCGCGGAACCACCGAGTCTTCCGGTTAAGTAATCGACCTGGAACCTGAGCCAATCCGTTGCTTTTCCAAGGTTGCGGTAATGGTAGACAAAACCGTCATCAGTAGCGATCATCACATCATCCTGAATGGCTCCGTCTATGTTGCCTACCTGAAGGCTCACGATGTTGCCGGTAAGCAAGGTGGGGTTGAAATCGCTATTTGAGTTAATTTGGGTTCCATCACTTTCAAAGGAATATAAGTAAGACCCTCGACCGATTACGACATCCAGATCCCCTTCTCCATCGATATCGCCGAATGCAACCTCTGCCAATACCGCCTGACCAGTAAAGGTTACAACTTCTGATTCTGTAAAAGTTAAACTTCCTAATCCATTCTGTGTGAAAAGATATACGTCTCCCTCATCGTCAGCTGCTACGATATCAAGGTCTCCATCACCATCAACATCAGCTATATCTACACTTGTATAATCTCTTGAGCTCTGTATTGTGGTTACTGACCAGATACCACCAGAATATGAGATTCTTTGCAATCCGGCATTGCTACCAACAACAACATCGCCCCATTTGACGTAATCTCCATCATCGTAATCACCGTCCAAATCCCCGATTACTGTGGCGTGGTCGTGGTTCATACTAACATCACCGGTACTATAGGTTACAGGTGCAGAAAATTCGGCTGCACCTTCATTTTCAAATACATATGTTATTCCAGGTGGGTTTTGAGCTTGGCCATATGGACCAGATGCGGCGATGTCGAGGTCACCATCTCCATCCAGGTCACCGGCAGCTATCGAGTAAAGGGTAACGCCCATGTAGATATCTGATCTCGTCCAGCTGCCATCGTTATCGAACATCACAACACCAGGAGTTTCTGTTCCTCCTTCTAGAACCACTACAATGTCTTTATCATCATCGTTGTCTAGATCCTCAAATTCCACCGAATAGATGATTCCATAGGGGTCTTTATTACCTGATGTTCCGTCGCGGTATGCATAGGCCTGGATTTCCCAAGTAGCGCCACCTTGGTTCTCATAAAAATCTCCATAGTATCGCGGTGGATTATTGCCGGTACCAACCATATCTCGCCCTGAAACCACGTCCATTATACTTGTTGGGGAATTCACCTCGATGTTTCGGACGATAATAGCATACCCTGACTCCCCGTATTCATTGTTGTCTGCCATGTTCTTTACCATTGCTGTGTAGGCCGATGGTCCCACAAGCCATGGGTCCTTGTCGGCCCTAAGAAGATCTACGGCGAACATGTAAGGATCGCCAGAGTAATATTCATTGCGATCTATCTCGCCCACGGGTCCTTGACCCTCCGCAGAGGATATTCTCCTATTTCCTGTGAAATCGATAAGCTCGAACTGGCTGAAATCTGCATAATCTGGTGGTGGCGACGGATCGTTGTAGTCTATCATCTCTATTAGGAAGTAGACGATTTCCGTGGAGTTGAAGATATAATCATCCTGGGGGTCGTCGGTTCCTGCATCTGCTCTAACGAGGTCATCAGGGAAGCCATCACCGTTTCCATCATCGACGAGAGGATCTTCGCCGGGGACATAATCAGGATCATAGTATGCGATTAGCTTGGCGGCAAAACCCTCGGTACCACCATGGACTACTATCCAGGATGTGGTGGAGAAGAAATCGTCAGTTGTATCCTTGATCTTCATGTACACATCGAAGTACTCTGACTTGGTACCGTCACCAAGTTCAGGGATATCATCCTCTTCCATCATCCAGTCATATAGTTCACCTGTATTGATATCCAGCACGAAGAACCAATACCCGGCCAACACTCCATCGTATGCAAATTTGTAGTTTGGACTGGAGAAATCGGCCACAACCTCCCCGGTTGACTGGCTTCTGAGCTGCCAGACGTTGGCTTTTTCAGTATTCGTGATTTTGTTGCTGCCGATTTTGACCCAAATCTGTGCGTACTCATCACGAGATGCATCGAAAACCTGTATCATCTCATTGCTGGTCTTGTTGTTCGTGATCACGAAGCCCTGATCATGGGAGATCCATGCGACGTTCTGCTCCAAGGCTGTACCTTCCGTTACCGGGCCTCCGGATTGATCGAAAAGGACCGACAAGGTGATATTGTGCCATGCGATTGCATGACCGGTTTGATTGTAGGCCGTGAAATAGACCTTGGAATCCAAGTTCGAGGTCGACGTCCCTGGAGCTTCTATAAAAGTAGGATATTTAAACCACCAATCAAATACCCTATCTAAGGTGTATGTGCCCACTTTTGTAGGCTCCCAATAATCATCGGATTTAAGTTCGAATTTGACCTCCCATATCTGTTTATCGAATCCGGTACCGTTCTTGCCGATTGCACTGAAATAAACATTATCCTGGCTGGCGACAGCATTGGGCGTCACATCCGCGAAGAACACCATGTCCTCCTCATAAGTCTCTGCGGCAAGCACAACAGTAACATTCAGATCCTTTGTATAGTGATTGCCGGATTGATCAAAGACCTCAAGATTCACCAGGTAATCTCCAGACACATTGACATTTACCAAGGTGTAGTTTTCGTATATTCCGTCACTATCTGAGTCCGTCAAGTTGATCCAGGTAACGTTTCCACTGAAAGTGTCGAGGGCCGACACGTTGGCTCTAACTACGACAATATCTTCATATCCGTCATCATCGAAGATCCAGGCATGAATCATTACATTGGTTCCGTTGATAGCAGGATCAGGAGTGTACCAAGCGCTGACAATAGCGGGCTTGTGCGATGTGACCAGCAGTTGAAGGTTTGTGGTGGCCACGTTACCGCTTTGGTCCCTGACCGTGAAGTTCAGGGAATAAATACCTGTTACGTTGATGTTTATCAGGGTTGTGTTCAAGAACGTGCCATTTCTGTTTACATCTATCATCTCCACGTACATGGGCTGGGACTGGTTGAGGGTCTGGTTCAATTGAACGATATCCACTGTCACGTTGTAAATATCGTTGTAACCGTTGGGATCCATAACGTTGGCATAAATCAGGATTTCGCTGCCGTTCTTGCCAATGGAGGGGCTGGTCCAGACATTAAGGAATCTGGGCATGTAGGGCTGAATGGTGACGTTCAAGAAAGCTGTTACATTGTTACCACTCTTATCCGTGGCCCTGAATTCCAATATATGGCTTCCCTCGCTCTGGTTAATCAGGGTTATACAATAAAACGTCCCGTCGTAGTCGGGGTCGGTCAAATTAACCCAAGCGTCGGAGTAGCTCAGGTTCTGATCCAGGTCCCCGACATTAACCTGGACGGCGCCTGAATAATTTATATCCTCATAACCGTCGGGATCCATGACATTCGCATATATCGTAACCTCTGTGTTGTTGTCTAAAACGATGGGATCCGTCCACCTGGATAGGATCACAGGTGAAAATCTTGTATAAACGAACACCTGCATCTGGGTGGTGACATCGTTTCCCTCCATGTCCCTGGCCTTGAAGGAAATGGTTTTGTTGCCCCCACCCGTGGTGACGTTTATTTTCAATGTGAAGTTGAATATACCGTCCTCCTCGGGATCGTCAGTTACAGGATCGAGTCTCACCCAGTCGTATGAATTGTTGAGATGATATGGTCTTATATAAACATCCTTTAAATCGTTCAATCCATCAGGATCGGAAACCTCCCAATAGACCGTGATATTTTCCTGGTCCTTCCCGGTTGTGGGCACAGTCCACATTCTGGAGATTACGGGATTGAATCTCTTGACGCTGATGTTCTGGTGGGCGGAGTCCGTGAGGTTGGTAATATCCCTTGCTGTGAAATTCACGGTATATGATCTTCCCGATGAAACGTTGATTTTGAAGGTATACTCGAATATCCCATCGCTCTCGTTATCGTACATTTGCACAACGCTTCCCAGACCCAATTCTGTGGCATCCATGGTGACGTACTCCAGTGTATCGATTCCATCAGGGTCTTCAACTCTTGCGTAGATGGTGATGTCAGTACCGTTCACTCCCACTTCTGGGATGGACCATCTCTCCAGAATCTTCGGGGCGTTTAAGGCTGTATAGGAGACATCAATCCTCATCCTGCTTCTATCGATAAGGCCTGAGGAATCCTTGGCATTTATCGTCAATATGTAAATGCCTTGACCTTGATCCACGGTTAGGTTGGTCTCAAATACACCGGTGTCCTCGGTATGTGATATCCAATCAAAATTCCTGAATACGTAAGTTCTGTTCAAGGCACTCACATTGGAGTATACAGAACCAGAAGCGCTGATATCATCGAAACCGTCCGGGTCCTTGACCCTCACATAAATCGTCAAATTGGTGGCATTTACTGCAGGGCTCGGAGAATACCACCTATCCATGATAATCGGAGCGTCGTTCACGCCGACGCCCAGGAGTTTGGCTCCCATAATGAGGGTTTGGGTTTTAGTGTCGAGTATCCTGATCTCGAGATCATCGGCGGCGCCTACGCCTTTAAAATAGTAGGACCATTTCTCTCCTGTTGACCAGGTCTCATCATCTGCCAAACCGTAACCTCCGGGAGCGGGATTATCGTCATCGGTGCCTTGCGTAAGCAATTCCCTTGACACCACACCTGAGGTTCCGATGTTCTTGAACAGGTATATTCGGGTATACCCTGAATGCAGATCCTCTCCACTGATATGGGTCATGTTTATGTGGGCACCATCGGTTGTCAATTGCACGTTTCCATCAAAATCCGCATATGTGGCTTCGTCAGGGGCCGGTAAGCTCCATACGAAAGCGAATATGATAGCGAACAACACCACGGTCATGGCAAGTATCAGAATGTCCGCGATTATCTCTGATACGCCGTGATCGTCCCAAACAAGCTTCTTTCTCACCTTTTCTCTCATCTCCGAGCCTCCTCTTGAATCTTTGCAACTCTCAAATACAAATAGGCTGACGAACTAATGTTGAATAAATAGATTTGCCTATTATTTTTAAAGTATAATAATTGGAATATATAAATCTTATATGGTTAAAACCATGTTTTACACCAAGATAAATCAAAAAAATGGGATAATCTCGCAAGAAAAATCTCAATTTTAAAAAGGTTATCGTACGGATATCCACATGGACTATTTTTCATTCACGATCTCTAATTTCTTTTAAAATACCGTTGATCTTATCCTCGGAAGCGCTGTAATCCCCCCGATAGAACTCGTCTTCGGCCTCTTTGATACCGTCTTCTATTCTCGAAACATCCTTGCCTGTCGCCTTTATTCTCTCCATTTCATCCTTCGCCTGCTGAATCAGTTCCAGTGAACGCTTGTGCCTCTCCCTGATGTTGCTGGCCTTCTCATTGGATTCCTTGGACAGGGTTATTGCCATTTCAAACTCATGGTTTTTTAAGGCCTCTTTGGCGGAATTCAAGGTGGATTCGGCCTCTTTTACAGAGAAACCCCAGTTCCTTGCCTCCGATACCTTCTCGGATGCAATATCAACATGATATTTGGCCTCTTTGAAACCGTTGAGAATCACCTGGAACTCATCCTTTCCCTCGTTTGCAATTTTTGATGCGGAAATGAACTTTCCTTGGAACAAAAGAGCCTCAGCTTCCTTTAAATTGGATTTTGCATCGATATTGGCCCCCAAGACATCCGCGTCTGAGATCACCTTTCTAAGTGCCTCTATCGCATCACGCGCTTTTGAAAACTGAGCACTGCTCTTTTTAACCTCGTCATTCAATTTGCGAGCGGACTTTTTAGCGGATTCGATTTTTCCTTGGGCCTGGAGATTCTCGCATGACTTGAGCTTTTTCTTGAAAACTCCAACCACTGCGATTTCTGGACTGTACTCCTCGATTCTTCTGAGCAAAGTACGCGTGGACGCCAAGTATCCAGAAACCCTATCGAATTTCCTGAGCTCGCTTTCGGCCAGTCTCAAGCCCTCCCTGGCCGCTTTCAGACCATCTTTATATTCTCTGACCCCTCCTCTAAAGGAAGCCTTTGACTCGCCTAAGAGCTCGGATATTTTTGTGTAATCGAGATTTTTTATGTTCAACTCCTTTATGATCTCTTCCAGCCTTGTAATTTTGAGTTTCAATATGGCCTTTATACCTTTTGCATAGGTGATTTTCGCGTTTTTCTTTGCGTCCTCGATTCCTTCCAAGGCCATGTTGTACTTACGATTCCTGAGGGCCTTTTTGGCCTGATAGTACAACTTCTCGGCCTCTTGAGTGTCCATGCCCATCTTCTTGACCTTGATGATTAGGTTCTTTGTGGACAATAAAGCCTCTTCGGTCTCTTGCTTTTTTCTCCCCCATACTGGCAAACAACATCCTCCGAGCGTAAGTAACAGCGAATAACCCTTTACAGATAAGTAGGTTTCTCTCTCAAAAACTACCTCTTCGTTCTCTCTCTTAATAACCCGTATGATTTGTATGATTTGAATGATTTTAATGATTATATTTATATATCTGATTCGCTATTCCTCTCCCCGGTGAAAGCAATGTTTCCGCACCCCGAGTTCCAAGGAAGTACGACGGTAGGTGAGAGAGGGCAGATCGTTTTACCTGCCGAGATGCGAAAGAAACAAGGTATAAATCCTGGAGACAAGCTCCTTGTCATATCGTATCCCCTCCCCACCGGTGCCTGGGCCATTATGCTCATAGAGAGCAGTGTTTTGAACCAGGTTTTTTCGGATATGACCGAAAAAATTGGTGAGATTCTGGAGGCTCATGGTAAGGAAGAAAAAGACGACACTCCGGAATAATCCAGTAAGAAACGATAGGTGGTTACATGACAAGGCTTATCTGTCTAGGTGATTGTTTGAATACGATAATCCTCTTATGTAAATCATCTTGGTATAATATAGCTAGAAGGCGTTGATTTACATGGCAAGGCTTATCTATCTAGGTAATTGTTTGAATAAGATAATCCTCTTATGTAAATCATCTCTGTATAAAATAGCCAGGAGGCGTTGATTTACATGGTAATGAAATCATTAGGTGAGGGAGTATCAGCATACCCAAAAGTAACGATCTCCATCTTGATTGTGGTATCGATAATTGCTGTAGGATTCATCGGAATATTTGGGATCGACCAGGAGTTCTCAGAATCCTCTTTCATGCCTGAGAATGAGGTTGTTATTGCACAGGAGGAAGTTGCTGAGCTTTTCAGCACATCGAATGTCTACAGCGTTACCATCCTCGTTAAAGACAAGAACCAGGATGTCTTGACGTCGAAAGCCATGGCAGAGATGCTGATGGTGGAGCGCGATATTGTGAATGATTCAACAATAGCGCCAACTCTCATGGACCCTACCAATCCTTCCGCCAATGCGAACTCGGTGGCTGACATCGTAGCCCAATCTGCGCTTGCTGCTCAAGGGAATCTAGCGCCGACCCTCGATGAAAAGATATTGGCTATCCAGGGCATGAACGACACTCTCATCAAGCAGACCATCACGGGAATATTATCCTCCGAATTTACACCTCCCCAGGTAAAGGGTATGTTCACCATGCTACTCACCAAGGATTTCTCTCCAGATACAGGTGAGATTCGTGCTAAAGGGACCATGATCTTCATCTCTTTAAACGGGACCCTAGGGGAGGACGCTGAAGGTCACGGCATGACCACCGAGGTAAGCCCGCTAACTGGGTCCGAAGAACGCATGGACGCCATCGTAAAAGACATGGAACTAGAATCCACAGAGATGCGGGTAATGGGTATGAGCATGATCATGGAAGAAATCATGGGGGCCATGAACGATGATATGGGTATCCTGCTCCCGGCCGCATTCATATTGGTACTGATAATCTTGGGGGTGGTGTTCAGGAATGGATGGGACATACTCATCAGTCTCACTGCACTAGTAATGGGGATTTTATGGATGTACGGTTTCGGCACGGCCCTGGGCTTTTCGTTCAATCCCATGACGCTCGTGGTGCCCATCCTCATAGTGGGTCTCGGAATAGATTACGGCATACATCTCACCATGCGCCATCGTGAAGAGATCAAGAAGGGAAAGGAGATCGATCATGCTGTGGAAAAGACCATCAGACACGTAGGAACAGCCCTGCTGCTTGTGACCATCACAACAGTTGCGGCCTTTCTATCGAATATTGCATCTCCCATGGACCCGCTCAAGGATTTCGGCATCATCGCCACCATCGGGATAATAAGCTGTTTCTTCACCATGGTAACTTTCGTACCAGCTGCATTGCATATCAAAGATACCAGGAAGGCTAGAAAACTTGAAAAGAAAGAGAACAATAACATGGAAATAAAACCACACAAGGAATCGAACTTAAAAAGAAAAGGTGTAGCAGCTTTAAACCGGGGAATAAGCTTTGGGGGTAAAGCGGCCGAGAGAGCACCAATTGGAGTAATCATCATTGTTGCGATAGTTTCCACGCTAGCGATCTTGGGCGCAATGAATTTGGAAACAACATTCGATTTCGAGGATTTCCTGCCTGAAGACCTCGAGATATCTAAAGACCTGAATTATATGCTGAACGAATTTTCAATAGTTGGAGGTGAAGCACAAGAGGTTGAGCTTTTGATAAAAGGCGACATTACCAATCCTGCTTTGTTCCGCGCTGTTGACGCAACCGTTGACAACATGGCAGATGATCAATATATCGCTCAATCTGGGGGACAACCCTCCGTCGAATCGATTAACTCTTTGATACGCGATTGGGCTACGAACAGCACATTATATGGATTTTCGGACGACAACTATGACCCTGGTTTTCAAGCGATGTACAACGCATCCTTTGAGGATGATGGAACCCTCTCATCCAGCGCAACTGGTAGTGAACTGAAGGCACTTTACGATTGGCTGTATATGAACCCATTATCGAGCCGCGATACCATGTCACTGATCCATATAAAGGATGATGGGGGGTATGATGCGACGGTATTGAGGATCTCAATAACCCTGATTGGTACCGAAAGTAAAGAGATGAAAGAACTCATGGATGATGTCGAGCAGGATAAGGCTCCACTTGAATCTGTCTCAGACAGCTCCATATTAACCGGCGGCAGTATAGTCGGTGTATTGTTGCTTGACCTCTTGAACGAGAGCCAGACGAGGACGCTCATCCTCACTCTCATCGTCTGTCTTATTTTCATGGTCATCGTCTTCTATGTTAAAGATAGGTCCTTTATGCTCGGTGTAATGACCATGTTTCCTGTGATATTTTGCGTGATATGGATACTGGGAACCATGTATATCATGGATATCTCATTGAATATCATGACCCTCATGGTCACTTCTCTTACCATCGGCATCGGAGTGGATTATGGAATACATATCTCCCATAGGTTTGGAGAAGACTTTGGAGAATTTGAGAACATACCTGATGCGATGCATAACACCTTGACGCATACAGGCCTTGCTCTCTTCGGAGGGGCCACCACAACTATTGCTGGTTTCGGCCTTATCGGTTTTGCTTCAATGCCCCCAATTGCCCAGTTCGGCATCATAACGGCCTTGACGATTCTATACAGCTCCATTGCCTCTGTGTTCATACTGCCCACTTTCCTTGTGCTCTGGGCAAAGAGAAAAAAACGGAAGCAGGAAAAAATGCAAAATAAAGATATAGACCGAGAAATTGAGTAGCTATTTGTTGAAAGGAACCAAAGAGTTGGGAATACAGAATATTGCTGTAATCAAGGGTATGTGCACATCAAACAGGTTTCCATGTTCTCAGAAATCCTTATAACTATCGAGAACTTTGTCTTCCTGGGTGTGATTTCATGGATTCCAGTTATGATGTGATTGTGGTGGGGGCAGGTCCTGCGGGATTGGCCAGTGCAAAATCCGCGGTTGAGCACGGCGCGAAGGTTCTGGTGATTGAAGATCATGCTGCAATTGGCACACCTGTTCAATGCGGTGAGTCTCTGGCCCTCTCCTCAATTGAGGAGCTAGGTCTAGAGCCCAATCCAAGTTTTGTGGCAAATGATGATGTGAGGATCATAAGGCTCTATTCTCCGGGCAAAAAGAAGATAGAACTACTGATGCCGGAAAATGTGAAAACACCTGGTGTGATCCTGGAGAGGAAGATGTTCGAGAAACTGCTGGCCGTGAAGATCGCCAATATGGGGGCACATATCTGCACTAAAACCCCTGCCATTGGAGTACTCAAGGAAAACGGCTTCGTTGTGGGTGTGAAAGTAAAGCACATAGACGAGATAAAGGATGTAAGAGCAAAGGTGGTCATTGCAGCTGATGGCCCCTCTTCAAAAATCGCGAAATGGGCAGGCATGGACATATACAGCGATGTAAAGAAGTTCGCAAGCTGCGCTCAGTTCCAAATGGCCAATGTTAAAATCGATCCTAAGGTGTCTGAGATTTACCTGGGAAAGGTGGCTCCTGGAGGGGGATTCTGGATTCTTCCAAAACAAAAAGGATTTGCAAACGTGGGTCTAGGCATAGCGGGTGACGATCCAAAAACTGCTTTGGCCTATCTAAGAGAGTTCGTAGAGAAGGACGAAAGGCTGAGAAATGGAAGTATCATAGAGTTCAATGTAGGGCCCGTTCCCATGGGCGGTGTTGTGAAGAGAATGGTGGATAACGGAATAATGGTGGTTGGAGATGCCGCAAGGCAGGTCAATCCTGCCACTGGTGGGGGAATGAAGTTCGGGATCAGGGCCGGAATCATAGCAGGGGAGGTGGCCGCCAATGCGGTAAAGACAGGCGACACCTCAGCAAGATTTTTATCTGCATACGAAAAACAGTGGAACAAGGAGTTTGCAAGGCGCTTTAAGGCCTTTGAGATATTCAAGGAGATGGTCTTGGAGATGCCAGATGAAAAACTTGACAAATTGTGCGAGGACATCGGTACAAGAGAGGTGCCTGGCGATATAGACAGCGGAACCGATTTAGGCTCCATGGGTCTGAGGATCATATGGCCTGTGCTTCGCAACTATCCCAAGATCGTGTTGAAACTCGGTAAATTCCTACCTTCACTAAGGTGAAACAATGGGTTCACGATTGAATCGGGTCAAACGTTATTTCGAACTGGGTAGGGTATTTTCTGCCATGCTCACTGCTGGTGCCGCGATTTTGGGTGCCTATGCCGTTGGGATTGAAGTTGAATGGTGGCAGATTCTGATTTTTATGGCTGTTGGTTTCTTTTCACATGCCTTCGGCTGTGCTTTGAATGAGATTTGCGATTACGAGTTGGATAAAAAGGTGCCTGAGATCTCCCATAAACCCTTGATTAAGGGTGACATCACCATGGTCCAGGCCTTCTCGTTCACCCTGGTCTGCCTCTTCGCAAGCTATACTCTTGTGATATGGTTTTTCCCTCATATGCCCACATTGATTTTCTTTACACTGGCCAACATATTTGCTGCAGCTTATAGCTTCAAGGCCAAGTACACCCCGTGGGCCTACGATTTCACCCTGGGCGCCGGTCTATTTTTTTACACCCTATACGGGGCTGCAGCTGTGGGTGAATTTGATTTGTTAAGGGATGTTTTAAACTTCCCCATGGTCATGGTAGCGGCCTTGATAATCTTCCTCTTCGAAGTCTTTATCCAGTGGGGGAATGCAGTCAAGGATGTTGAGACCGACAGGCTTCTTAAAGTCCCTACAAGGGCCGTGGTTTGGGGCTACAAACATGAGGACAACCTGGGTATCAGGGATCCAAACCTGGTCTATGGAGTGATCATAAAGCTTTTTCTCATCACCATGTTCATTATTCCCTTTTTTTTGGATAGCATTGGCGTGGTGGATTTCGGATTTTCCAATTATCTTATAGGCCTACCTCTTTATTTTGTATTCTTCATTATTCTAGGGATTCCCGCTCAATTGTATTCCATCTATACGATGTTAGGGAGGCATACAAGATCCAGTTATATCAATTTCATAGTGAAGGACGGGGTATTGACATGGCTGGCCTGTCCTTTTTTGGTTGTTGACACCATCGGGGTTTTAGGGGCCATCGGGCTGTTCTTTTTACCTTTCATATGGTTCCTTTTCATAAAAACCATTCTCTATAAAACCCCAATGAGGCCTGGGCTTTAAGGCTTTACTTGTTAAACAGAATTTCTTCTTCGACAATTATTAATATCAATATGTTATTCCCCGCCAGGAGGCGAGAATTTACATGGCCATGAAGCATAAACCAAGAGAGGGCAGAGGAGACAAATGCGGTGTTGTTGACTGTAAGGAACAGGGCCATAAATCCTTATCCACGAAAAAGGTGAAGCAAGCGGTTCCAGACCTCAAACTGGGATCAAATCCAGGAAAGCGCATACATCTTTGTAAAACACATTACAAGGAATTCAAGAAGAAAACGAAAAAGGAAAGAGAACTGGACAGATTGGCGTGGGAATGATATTTCTGCATCATCCTTATACCTCGATATTATTTTTATCCAAGGTGTTCGAAGGCCCGCCAAATTCTTAATTCAGATATAAAGGAGAACGATGATGAAGGATATAATCAGGTTAATTCCCATTCAGTTCTTATCGAACTCGGCCCTCTTTGCATCTGCACTTTTCATCCCAATATTGGCCGGAGAGCTGTCTGCATCCGACTTCCAAGTGGGGCTTATCGTGGCCTCATATGCATTCGCGCTGTTTCTCTCCTCTTACCTCTTCGGGAGAGCCTCCGATGTACACGGCAGGAAACTCTTTCTTCAGATAGGCCTTATATTATCTGGAATCGCATGTCTGACTCAGATCTTAGCAAATAATGTCTGGGCCTTGGCATTATCCAGGGTGATCGTGGGCTTTTGTGCGGGTATATATCCTGCAGCTCTTCTTGCCAAGGCCTACGGGATCAGGCAGAAGGCCATAGGCAAGTTCGCATCATTCGGCTCCTTTGGATGGAGCTTTGGAATCCTCATTGCAGGCGTTCTTTCGATATATTGGCAGATATTCTTATTCAGCTCCTTTATGTTCTTCATCTGCTTTTTATTCTCGTTTTTGGTATCATACAAGGAGGAAATTAAGATCGCGGTGCCTCTATTTCCTAAAGAGGTGATAAAAAAGAGCCTTCCTGCCTACTTAACCATGCTAGTTCGACATGCGGGGGCCTGCAGTGTGTGGGTGATCTTCCCGCTTTTCCTCTACGAAGATCTTGGAGGAAGTAAGTTTTGGATCGCGATTATATACGCTCTAAATCCAATTGGTCAATTTATTACTATGCAAAGCATCGACAGGTTCAAAAGCACGAGGCTGATAGTAACTGGGCTTATGATATCTACGATATCTTTTTCGGGTCTGGCATTTGTCACCAGTTTTTGGCAGGTCGTTTTTCCCTGGGTGCTCATTTCCGTGGCCTGGGGATTTTTGTATGTGGGTTCATTAAAATTCGTAATGGAAAGGAATATCGAATCTGCCACTTCAGTGGGGATTCTGGGCTCCACTCTCAGCATCTCATCCATTATCGGTGCACTTGTGGGAGGCATCGTGGCATCGTTGTTTGGACGCACTGCGAA
>CP070739.1:2279941-2296519 GCA_020347705.1 Methanomassiliicoccales archaeon
GTTTAAAAACTTCAGATTTCACATTGAATAATAATTCTAACATCACTATATCACCAACATACACAGAAATATGTCCATACGTTATCTTTATTCAATGAACCTATTATTTCATCCAATTGACCTAATATGATTACCCTATTAAATATACTTAATAGATCCTTTTTTAATTCCTCATATGTGTATTCGTGTATATGATGCTTAATTCTATTCTGTGTTTTTTGCACGTCAGGTACCCATTTAGGTGTAGATAAAAATACAATTCCATTCCTTTTCCTTAAAAGCTTCAAAGTATTGATCGCAATCATTGCATCTTCTCTTGTCATATGTTCAATTACCTCAAAACAAATAATTACATCCGCCTGAGGAAACGATTTTTTACTATCTCTATTAATATTCTTGTTAACTTCTTTTATTAGGTCTTTATTATAATATTTTATATTACCCCGTTTGTATTTCTCTTTGGCGTATTTGATAACCTCAGGATCAATATCATAGGCCTCTATAGATTGACAATATTCGCTTAAAAAATAGGCTCCATAACCATTGCCACAACCCAATTCAATAATTGTATCATTTTTATTTATAGTTCTTGCGACAAATTTATATCTTATTAGATGGTAAATCATATTCTCAATATCTATAGGCTTATATAAATCAACTCTATCCATTGGACGACCTCCTATACATTACTTTATCTTTCTGGAATAATAAGTATATACCTCATTATAAAACGCCTCGAGATTCGATACTTGGTTAGATAAAGATAATTGTTCTCTTGTTTTAAATACATTTCTAACTATCCCTTTGTAATTAATTTCCTCTATTTTATTACCGATCATGTGGAGTTCATCATCTCTGATTGAATATCCTATCTCATATTTTACAACAAAATCACTAATAGCTTTTACATGATCACTTACGATAACTGGTAGTCCTGACTCAAGATAACTGAATAATTTATTACTCATACCCACCTCCATTTTTTCAAATGTCCATCTTTTTGACTGGAGTTTCTCATGAATTATCATCCCGAAATCATATTTCGCTATTTCCTTGTTCAAATCTCTATATTGCACCGGTTTATGAAAATGAAAATATGGTTCATTTTTATCTAACATAAAATATTTATGAAATTTTCTGGTGTCGGCATATTGTGTTGGATTTGGATAGATATGAAAATGGATTTTCTGTTTTGCAAATTTGTGTGCTAATGGAATATAATAAATATATTTATATTTATCAGTTGGAGATATCCCTCCTGTAAATACAAAATGTAATTCTCCGTCTTCATCCGATAATTTCTTTACATTTTGGGGGGCGAATAAATTTTCATTACAATAATCTAAATATATTAGTTCTGGGCAGGTTATCTTATACCCGTGTTGTCGGTAATAATCAATCTCGAACTTTGGTCCTTTATGGACGATACCGGCTGCATACTCAAAACAGTATTTTTCTGCTTTTCGCTCCTTTAAGGGCACGTTTTCAATCCCCTCACTTATCCCAGTGAAATCCTGTCCATCGAAAATTACAGGGGCTTTTGCATTTTTCATTACAATCATTGGAACATCGTTAGGTTCAGCCATAGTATGGACGATGTACGGTTCCTCTTGTCTTATGAGAAACGCCAATTTTTTTTCATCTAAATAATCAAAAATGGGCGACTCCATTAGCATCCTGTCTAATTTTTTATTTTTTAATTTCACAAGTCTATAAAACATGATTTTATTAAAAATTTTTAAGAATAGTGATAAGAAATCTGGATTTATTTCCCTTGCGATTAATATCAATTTATATCTTCCCGTCCTTTTTAATGCTAGGGCTTGTTTATAGATCCTGAAGCGGGGATGAGGCCTAACAAAAATAATGGTTTTCATTTTATACACCGAACTCTAAGATATATATTACATTCTAAATAGTAAACCTTTTATATACCTCCACCAATTTTTTTCCATCTCTTTTCCAATTATACTTATCAACTACTGCTTTCCTTCCGTTCTCTCCTAACTGTTCTGCATAATCCTTATTCTCATACAAACGAATGACTGCTTTTGTCATTTCGTTATATCCATGGGATGGAACAACGATACCACAATCACATTCTTCTACTATTCTTTTTAAAGGTCTACAATCCGTAACGATAACCGGTTTTCTCATTATCATATATTGGAACAATTTGTGTGGGATTGTTGTGTGTGTATGACCACTGGCATTATGTGGCACCAAGCAAACATCGCTTAATACCACATATGATGGAACGAGTGAGAAATTGACCCAACCGATAAATACCACACTATGTTCAACCTTTAGGTCAACACACATCGTTTTTAGTTGTTTCTCGTATCTTTCTTGGCCTTTTCCCCCCACTAAAAGTAATTTGGCCTCGGGCATTATTTCGATTATCTTTGGCATTGATTTTATTACAGTCTCTAAGCCTCTATGGGGGGATAAATTGCCGAGAAAAGTAATTACATAATTGTTTTTAAATTTTGTAAAAAAAGATTCTTGTATTTTTATTTTCTCAAACTCTTCCAAATCCTCAGTGTTCATCACAACTGTAACCTTATCTAAGGGGATTTCACAATCATCAATATAATGCCGCTTTGCTTCGTCGACTACAGTCACGATATGGTCAACTTTCTTCAGAATAGACCTTTCAAATCTCTTGTAAAATCCCATGGGGAAAGGAAAATGCAATCTATTATAGGCTCGGAATTTAATAGAGGTTTTCTCTTTTCGCCATGCTTTTATCCCTTCAGGGAAATTTTCATGCAAATCGGCGATTATGGGAATATCGTATTTTTTTGCGCAATATATGGAAGTTTTTACCAGATGCAAATCATGACAGTGAATGATGTCAATTTTATATTTTTTAATAACCTTCTCCAAATTTTTTCTCCAGAAGTTACTCTCGAAAAGAATGGAAAAAGAAAATGTTCCCAACACCCTTTTAATTGGATTTTGAGGGGGTAAGATCCGAATGACTGTGATTCCTTTGACATCCTCAACTGGCCGCATCCCCTCTTTTCCCAGCGAAAGCAGAAATATCTTATGGCCTGCACCGAGTAAGGATCGGGCTTCTTTCTCCACCCGAATGTCCGGTGGAAAATAGTTTTCCAATACCATACATATGTTCATGTTTTCTCACTACCAGAACCATTTTCATATTTTAAATTTTTCTTGTAACCTAAGAGCTCCTAATGATACAAATACCTTATTTCTTTTGGGAGATCAAACCTTCGAATGAACTAGCATTATTTAAATATGACTTAGTGGGTTAACCGTTGTATGAAAAATCACATTCGGGAATTAAAAGCCAGTTTATCGAAGGCTGTATCATCGTCCATGGAGGGAGCAAGCCGCGTAGGAATACTATTTTCTGGGGGATTGGATAGCTCGTTGATCGCTTTGCTTGCTAAAAAACACTCCAAGAAGGAAAAAATCACCCTCTATACCGTTGGTACTGCCGATTCTCATGATCTATCAAATGTCGAACACGCCTCGAAGCTAATGGACCTGAATTCAGAGAAGATAGAGGTTTGTACCGAAGATATTGTAATCGCACTCCCAAAACTCTCAAAGATCATTGGTTCCCATCATCCAGTAAAAATCTCCTTCGAGCTGCCTTTGTACCTAGGCTTGGCGAATATTGGTGATGACTTGATACTTACCGGTCAAGGCGCAGATGAGCTTTTTGGAGGGTATTCCCGATATCTACGCATGGAGGGTGAATCATTGAGGGTGGCATTGGAAAAGGACATTAAAACGCTGATTACCAATGATATCAAAATGGATTACAGGTTAGCAGAGCACTTCGACAAGGACCTGGTGATCCCCTACCTTGAAGAAAAGGTTGTCAGAATCGCCATGGATATTCCCACTGAATACAAGGTATTCAAAGGTCAAAGGAAAATCATTCTGAGAAAGGCCGCTATACAGTTAGGGCTGCCATTGAGTCTCGCTAAAAGGCAAAAGAAGGCGTCTCAATACAGCTCTGGGATTGTGAAAGAGCTGAGAAGGGCCGCATCCGATCATGGGATGGGCACAAACGAGTATATTGAACATCTCCTTTCAGGATGAATCAAGGGGAAACGAAGATTTACAATTAGTTTAGTCCGGATAAACTAGGTATCGATTATATTTGAATCGATATATGAATGGACTTTCCAATACCAAAAGCCTTATATTATCCTGGGTCAATCTATATATGAATGGAAAAAGAACACACCCAGTCTCATGAAACAACCCGTGAATCGGACCTAGAGGCCGACTCCTCGAGTACTTCAACTAAAAAACCAAATGCCACGGTTCCACTGATAATAACAATAATTGGGATTTTCTGCTATTTAGGCGTGATTTTACCCTCTGTATTCAAATCATCCACGAGCTCACTCCATTATTCCCCTTTCGATATCCTTCTGTTGGTTGGAGGTGCAGCTTTGGTGGGATTTGGAGCCTATTTCTGGTTTAAATTGAGAACAAAGGTATATACAGAGGATGATCAGAAGGCCCTGGAACCGGCCTAAACAATTTACTTATTTAAAAGCTGTTTTATTTCCACGAGTTGACACACTATACAGTGATTTGGTGTCAAGGTTATCTCTTTTCCATATCTTTCATTCATCCTCATCGGGCATAAACGGTCCTTTTCCCAAAGGCATCTCATCTCAGTGGAGATTACTATCGTATCACTATCCGCTTCCATATTTTCCTTTTGGCCTATTTCTTCATAAATCTTTTCGTTATTATCGATGGATCGGAGTCCATGATTGAGATCCTTCTGGAAAGGAGAATGTCGCTTTTTCGCCTCATACCCAATTACCGATTCATTATATTTTGCAGACTTACCTCTTTTTGGAATACCGGAGGGAATTCCTCCTTCAATAGCTCCAGATATCCTCTTTTCTTTAGTCCTCTTTTCGACATGCGTGGCCTTATCTACAGCTATTCTACCCTCCGAAGGCCCCTTTTCTTCAAAATTTCCTGATACGGATAGACTTTCTCCATCGCCTGTGGATTCGCTCTCGATCTCACCAAATATGCGTCTCTCCTTTATTCCTCCTTCCATCTCTAATGATTCATCTTCCACATCCTCCCTCGTTGCTGGAATGCCGATACCCTGGGAGGAAGACTCCTCGTATGATTTTTCTCTTTCGGCCATAATCTGCTCATCAAGCTTTTCAAGAATCTCGTTTGGTAGGTTACCGACCTCTTCAACATGCATTTTTTCCTCTATCAAATGAGAATAGTCAATATCCTCGTGCATGATGCTTCTTTCCTCATGTTTTTCTTTACCCAACTTTTCAAGTGCCTCGACACTCTTTTGCCATATTCCTTCTTCAATCGTTCTTGCTGCCTCCACTCCCTTAGGGGTGATAGAAACAGTAAAATTACTTGGCCCCACCCACTCAATAGTGATGTAAGCCTCACTTTCCAGGGCCAATACCTCCCTCTCCATCTCTGAGTACCTGATACCTCTGATATGATGGAAAAAAACCTCTCTGTCTGCCCCTGTATAACCGCGTTTAGCCACGATAAGGAGCATTCTTTTGCCAAGCTCGGAAAGCATTCATCTCCCCATTACAATAATGTACATTGGCGTATTAGGATTTTTTGGATGAAAATAAAAAAAAGAATAAAAAAAAGAAAAAGGGTTTTAGTATTCGTCCATTCCGCCCATTCCACCCATCCCACCAGGTCCTCCTGGGGGCATCGGTGGACCGCCGCCAGTGCTCTTTGAGGCTATAACATCATCTATCCTCAGAATCATGACAGCAGCATCTGTAGCAGAACTTACGGCCTGCAACCCAACCCTCAACGGTTCGATCACATTCTCTTTTCTCATGTCTACAACTTTGTCTGTATATACGTTAATACCTGCGGTTTTCTTCCCCTTGGCATGTGCCTTTCTTAATTCTATGAGGGTGTCTATAGGGTCTAAACCTGCGTTCTCTGCCAGGGTTCTCGGTACTACCTCCATTGCACTGGCAAATGCCTCGATAGCGATCTGCTCTCTTCCGCCGATTGTTGAGGCGTAGTCCCTTAACCTTAGGGCTATCTCTGCTGCGGTCGCTCCTCCGCCGGCGATCATCTTTCCGTCCTCTATTGCAACTCTTACTACACCTATGGCATCCTCTAAAGAGCGCTCGATTTCATCCACTACATGTTCGGTACCGCCCCTGATTAGGACTGAAACCGCCTTTGGATTCCTGCAGCCTGTTACGAAGGTCATCTCATCATCGGCTACCTTCTTCTCTTCAACAAGTGCTGCTGTGCCCAAATCCGACTTCGTGAGATCTGCAAGCTTCGTCACTATTGTTCCACCTGTAGCCTTTGCCAGCTTTTCCATATCCGATTTCTTAACCCTTCTGACCGCATAAATTCCTTCTTTTGCAAGGTAATGCTGGGCCAAGTCATCGATTCCTTTCTGACAGAATAGCACCGTGGCATTCGCTTTCTTTACTGTACTCACCATGTTCTTCAACATGTTCTCTTCCTCGGCCAAAAAGGCCTGGAGTTGAGTTGGGTCTGTTATCTGTATTTTTGCGTCAACTTCCGTCTTTTTTACTTCGAAAGCGGAATCGATCAAAGCGATCTTTGCTTTCTCCACCTTCTTGGGCATCCCTGGGTGTACCGGCTCTTTATCAACGATTATTCCCGCTATCATCTTCGTATCGGTTATAGAGCCGCCTTGTTTCTTCACTACCTGTATGTTGTCTTTGTCTGCGTAGTACCCGTCATCTCTTTCCTCAGCTATTCTTGTGACAGCATCCACAGCAACTTCTGCCATAAGTTCCCTCGAAGCACTTACGCTCTTGCTTATCATGGCTGTGCTCGCAATGAACCTTAAGGTTCGTTTGTCCTTGATGTTGACAGGTTCTGCAACCTTCTCCATGATCTCCCTTGCTTTCTTGGCAGCCATCCTGAATCCACTTGATATGATCGTGGAGTGGATGTTCTGGTCTAAAAGGTCCTCTGATTTCTTTAAAAGCTCACCTGCAATAATTACCGCAGTGGTTGTGCCATCACCGCATTCCTCGTCCTGGGTCTTTGCAACTTCAACCAACATTTTAGCTGCTGGGTGCTCGATGTCTATCTCCTTTAAAATCGTAACACCATCGTTTGTGATCACTGCATCGCCCATGCTATCCACAAGCATCTTATCCATTCCTCTGGGACCTAGCGTGGACCTCACTGCATCTGCTACGGCCTTGGCCGCTGCTATGTTGTTTCCCTGCGCTCCCTTTCCTTTTTCTCTTGTCGTTCCTTCTTTTAATACCAATATAGGAGTCTGTCCTCCCATCATACTTTTCTACCTCCATTCATTTTACACTTAATATTACCATTTTTTGGTGCCTTTCGAAGGAAAGGCATCCCCCTATATAAGTTCTTCTATATAAGTGTTTTGTACATTAAAAGAGCAAATCGTGGATAAAACGCTCTCTTATGAACCGGAACCGCTTTAAAAAATCTCTGCAAGCTCATCTTCCAACATTTCCCTAGTGGGCAGACCTTTTCTGGCACCGAGCTCAGAGATACATTTTGATGCTAAGTAATTCCCGATCATCCCGCATTTCTCTAATTCTCTTTTCTCGGATAGACCGTAAAGGAATCCTGCACAGAACGCATCACCGGCGCCTGTTGTATCAATTACAGGTGTTTTATTAGCATCTACATGGGCCGATTCCGTCCCATCCGTAATAAAGCATCCTTTTGCTCCCAGCGTAATAACCACAGTCTCACAACCGCTATCTATCAGGAATTTGGCGGCGCTTTCGTAGGTTTCTTTGCCTGTTAAAAGCCTTACCTCCTCCTCGTTCAGGAACAATACATGGCTTCGTTTAACAAGGGGGGAAAGGGATTCAAAACCTCTTTTTGCGTATAAGGAACCAGGTGCGAAACTCAGCAGCGTCCTATCTTCAAGAACATCTGCGATCTTTTTTTGAAGGGCCAACTGAGTATCATCCACAAAAGAGGACATATGTATAAAGTCAGCTCTTTTTAAATATTCCATATCCATGTCTTGATGAGAAAACAGATTGTTTGCGCCAGGAGAGATATAAAGGGCTCTTTCACCTTTTGGGTCCACGAAACCAATAACCAATCCTGTTTTCACTTTCGCTTTTATCTTGATGTGTGAAGTATCGATCCCTACCTGGCTCAGGGATCTTAGCACCTTTTCACCTTCGCCATCGCTCCCTACTGCCCCGATAAATCCTGCGGACATATTCAATTTACCAAGTGCATATATGGTATTGGCTGCCGAGCCTCCGGGTTCCTCCACGGTATCCACAATTGGAATTTCTTCATCGCCTTTTATTACATCTTGAACCTTGTACAATCTGTCAAGATTCAACGCTCCGCAGCCAATGAATTGCATATCTCTCACCCCAATTTAGCGGCCCTTCCCCTCACGATATTCCTTACTTTTTTGTGGATGCTTATCACATCCTCAAAATTATCCCTATCCTCAAGAACATGTATGTAAGGATCTTTTTTGTCCTTTCGTTTCCCAAACTCCTTAATGACACCTTCTCTTCTGCCTTTTTTCCAGGGATCCAGTATTTTCAATAGCTCCATCATGTTCGTGGTGGCCAAACCGATTGTGGCATACGGTATAGCGTACTGGTTTCCGTTGAAGGCCACCGCTAATCCCCCTGAGTCGTTTACAGCCTGCAGCATCTTGAAATCCGTGATGCTGTCGCCCACTACCACAAGGTCCCTTAAATCGATATCGTGCTCGTCCGCGATGATCTGCGCGGCCTTCACCTTCCGGGCTCCTCCCACCACCTCCATCTCCTCCATGACTCTGCCGAATGGGGTTTTAGGCATGTCCCCAAAGAAGAACCTATCAAGCCTCATCTTGACCTTCATATCGTTTATGGGTGGATACATTTCCAGTATCTCCTTTTCGACATTGGTCACAAGTGTTGTATCTTGACCTTCGAATTCCTCAATATACCTATTCAGTGGGAACCTTGTGCAGTGAACTTTTTGAGAGGGGACACCCAACTGCAAGCCGATGTTGTGGGCGTGCTGCTCATAGCTCGTGGAGATGATGTACACCTCCCAACCCCGCGTCTGAAGTTCTAATATGAGCTCTTTGGCACCATCTACCAGCATCGCCCTTTTACTTACCTCGGTTATTTTCTCTTCCGATATTTTATGGTAAACAAGAAAAGGTGCGATCAAGGCCAATGTGTCACCTGCCTCGTATCCCTCTCTACCCTCCAATGCCAAAAGATCGTCGTATCTGCTGATGGTTTCAAAAATCCTCAATCCGTTTTCAAAAAGCCCCATGACCTCGTACGCGTTATCCTGTGGGGATAACGGTCCCTCCAAGTCGAAACATATAACGCTTGGCATAGAAATCCCTAGGGAGAATAGGTCTGATGGGTAAAAAGGTTTATTAAAGGTTTTTACCTACCCGAAACCCAAGGGGGCAGTCATATTGTATAAGATTGGGTGGTTCTCTTCTGGAAGAGATGAGGCGGCAAGGGAGCTTTTAAAGGTGGTGTGGGATTCCATTCAAAGCGGATTTATCAATGCTGAGTTCGATTTCGTTTTCAGCAACAGGAAAAGAGGCCAGGATGCTGAGTCGGATGCATTTTTCGATTTTGTGGAGGGTTTGGGTATTCCCCTGGTCTGCTATTCTTCAAAAGGTTTTGAACCTGAGAAAAGGAGAAAGGACATTGAAGGATGGAGGGATTCCTACGACAGGGAGGTGATGAATCGACTCGATAACTACAATCCAGACCTATGTGTATTGGCCGGATACATGCTCATAACTGGCCCTGAGCTTTGTAAAAAATTTACGATGATCAATTTGCATCCTGCCGAGCCCACCGGTCCTACCGGGACTTGGCAAGAGGTGATATGGAAGCTCATTCAGGATAGAGCAAATACCACGGGCGTTATGATGCATCATGTTACAGAGATACTTGATCGGGGACCTCCAATCACCTACTGCTCCTTTCCCATTCGAGGAGGAAAATTCCATGAGCTCTGGAAAAATATAGAGGAAAAGTTAACCAAGGAAAGCCTGGATGATATTATTAACAGAGAGGGTGAAGATGAACCTCTCTTTTTAGAGATCCGAAAGGAGGGTGTTAAAAGGGAGCTCCCCCTTATCATACAAACCATCAAGGAGTTCTCCGATGGCAGGATTAAGGTGGAGGAAGGAACCGTCTTAGCCGAGGGAGAAGCGATATCAGGAGCATACGATCTCACCGATAAAATCGAAATGCTTTTGGGAGAGGAGTCCTAAAAAAAATTTGGAGAGGGATACTGAAGTTATGACAGGCTTAGAGATATCTCAAATCGCACTGTTTGGTGGAGGATTATTCCTCATTGGATTTTTTCTGTTCATTATTTTTTATATCATTCTCAGGATATTGAGTGAAAGGCATGAACACGTGAAAATTAAAATGGATAAAAACCGTAAAATAGAAACCGATGTACGGGAGCAAAAAAAGCCGAATTGAAGGGACGACATTGAAACCAAACCGAACCTGTATTTAAAATACTCGATATGGTTGATTCCCCCAGGACTGTGCTGTCCATTTAATAGAAATCCCCAAAATTTAAGTTGTAGAAGTTGTTTATGCGCATCAGGTGGATCTGTAATGCATATGGATGTTCAGAACCAAAAACCTACTGGTAACTTCAAGCTAACAAGAGTAGGTGTGACAGGCATAAAAAAACCCATTAATGTTCAACGTCCAGATAAAGTTGTAACCCTTACCGCACAGATCGATGTGTTCGTTGACCTGCCCTCAGGCCAAAAAGGTTCGCATCTTTCTCGAAACGTGGAGGTCATTAGCGAAATCCTCGACAAAAGTGTGCGTGAGCCTGTATCGAGCCTTGAGCTTTTGTGTGAGGAGATCTGTCACAAACTCTTAGAAAGACATGAGTACGCCACGTACTCCGAAGTAGGGATGCAGGCCAACTATTTTCTTGAAAAAGCCTTGAGCTCAGGAAGAAAGAGCCTCGAGGAGTACAAGCTGATTGCCAAGGCCTCCGCGAAGAGGAATGAGGAAACCTCGATAAAAAAATGTATAGGTGTTGAGGTCGTGGGTATGACCACCTGCCCGTGTGCCATGGAGACAGTAAGAAATATGCTCGAGGCCAAGCATCCAGAAGCAAAGGAATGCCTCAAAAAGATACCAGTAGTAACACATAATCAACGCAACATCACCACCTTGACGATAGAAGTGCCAAGAGACTATGATGTTGAGGCCGACGATCTGATACAGATAGTCGAGGATTCTCTCTCCAGCCCCACCTACGAGATTTTAAAAAGGGATGATGAGGCCCTTGTCACATTGCAGGCCCATGAAAATCCGAAGTTCGTGGAGGACGTGGTGAGGGATATACTTGGTAGGATCCTTGAAAATTATCCCGATTTCCCAGACAGCGTCGTCGTCACCGTCAGAAGTGAGAGTGAAGAATCCATCCATAAGCACAACGCATTCGCCGAAAGGGTTACGACGATGGGTGAACTGAGGAAATGATAAGTGCTGATGTTTTTAATTATACCAACTATGCCCCGTACATCTCGCTTTTATTGGCTATATCGAGCATTATAGGCAGAAGATCTTTACCCCTGATCCTCCCCAACCCTCCCTGAGCCGTTGAAATTTCATCGTAACTGCTAACACTGTCGATTCTAATGCCCTGGCCAACAATGGCCAATGGCACTGGATCCCCGCTGTGGTTCCTCACAGAAACAGGCGTGGCATGGTCTGCCGTGAGGGCCACACATGTGTTCGATATGTTATCTCTCAAAAGGCCGAGCATGTCATCCAACCTCCCTATGGTCTCCACCTTTTTAAGGGCATCACCGTCATGACCATATATATCACAGGCTTTGACATGCAGCAATACGAAATCGTTGTTCTTCAAGGCTGAAATGGCAGCTTTTGCCTTGGCCATCATATCAGTATCCACACCGCCTGTGGCCCCCTGAACCTCGATAGCTTCCATCCCCAGGGCCTTGCACACACCCTTGACCAACATGACTCCCACGACCGCTGCACTTTTTACACCGAATTTTTCCTCTAGGCTCGTCAGGTGAGGAGCCACACCAGCACCTCTCAGTAGGATGTAATTGGCCGGTAATTTACCCGAGCTTTCCCTTCGCTTATTTTGCGGGTGGTCCTTTAGTATCTCGTATGATTTTCTGGAAAATTCCTCTACAATTGCAGCCGTTTTCTCAGCTGCGGGAGAAAGTGGTTTTGCCTTCAGGGGGCAGCAACCAGATCTGTGGGGATCGGTATTGTCTATTTCAGGCGATAGGCCTTCACCCCTTAAAACAAGCGCGGCCCTATGCTCTGTCCCCTCCTTGAAGAATATCTCGACCCCTTTGATTTCTATCCAGTTTAAGCTTTCGGCTATCTCTTTTGTTCCCTCCTTTATTCTGCCAGCTCTTCTGTCTATTATGGTCATATCGTCATCCACGGTGGCAAAATTGCCCCTCATAACCACATCACCGGCCTTCACATCCATTCCTATCCCGAAGGCTTCAAATGGGCCTCTTCCACTGTACACCTCATACGGATCGTGTCCTAAAAGCGCAAGATGGGCTGTATCGCTTCCAGGGGGAACACCCGGGGCGATGGTATCCATAATCCCGCATATCCCATTTTTTGCGAACCAGTCGAAGTTCTCGCAATCAGCATATTGAAGGGGCGTTTTACCCCCAAGTTCCGAAACAGGCCTGTCTCCTAGGCCATCACAAATTATGAGCAACAGTTTCAAATTACAATCAGTATCATCATCCATGCTAACAGTCCTCCGAAACACGTGGCCACGATGTTCACCCCATCGTTGGTTATCCATCCCTTATGCTCCAAGGTTGCACCTAACACCGAATCGATCTGACAACCTAAGAATCCGATTATTACGGGTATTACTATCAAGGCATATGAATTTGAGGGTGATGATATGTTGGAGAAGGTATTGGTGATGGAAACAAAGGTATGCGGTATGAGGAACAGCATCACCCAGCCAAAAAAAGCAGTGTAGATGGCAGCTATCAAGGCCCAAAATTGCCCCAGCCAAGACACTCCTCCACTGGTTCCAGGTTTGACCTTTTTCTTGAAGTTCGTTATGAGGTAGGTTTTGTCTGAAAAGACCCCCAATTCGCTGGCCACTGTATCGGATGCTGCAACTGCAATGGCCGCGATGAAGGCCACCTCGGCTATCCATTTCTCCTCAATGAAATGGAAGTCCTCGTAGCTTATCAGGGCGATAAACGTCGGTGCAAATCCATTGGCCAGCACATTTTTGAAATGCCTCTCACCCCTCTTTCCCTCCTGAACGCCCCGCTCCTTCTTGAGGGAATACTTGTATTTGGTGGCTCCGAAGCTCGTAATTAAAAAGAATATCAAAAGAACCAGCCACAATATTCCACCGAATATGCCTATGATTGCCCCTATAAAGAATGCGATTGCCGTTCCCCATTTGTCTAAGACCTTTTGCCAATAGGCCAGCATACAAAGTAATATACATAGGAAAACGACACCTAAGACATACTCAAAAACAACCATTGACATGCATAATGCCCTTTAATATTAATAAATTTCGCACCCATACTAAGGCGGCTGATGTTATAAAGGTGAAGATTATTTATACGATGATTATGCCCCACCCTTTGGTGGGAACACCTCATCAGGTGGCGGTAGATCAGGCCTCAGAGAAGACTCGTCATATGCTCCACATGAGGTGCAGTACCAAGCATCGTAATCCGCGATATATTCAAGTGGACTATTACAGTTGGCGCAGAGTTTCTCCTCATCTTTCGCAGCACCCTCTTCAGACACTATCTTAGTCCTGCCAGTTGCCTTCCACACCTGTTCTAATTCCTCAGGATTGCTGGGCTGCGGATTGGTCTTCGGAGGAAGCAGCTTAAGGAACCTCGGATTGAGCCAAACGTAAGTCCCTTCCGGTGTCATTGTGAGCCTGTCAACTCCGACCCGAACGACATTCTCACGCTGTACTCCTACCTTGTTTGGAATGGAAACATCGCCCAATAGGAAGGGATTCGCCCTATCCCCGTAACCGCAGGCGTAAAGTTGTTCCTCAGCCTTTCCTGGGGTTGGACCCCTTTTCGCCAGTACCAGGGCTGAAATGGTCTTCTTCTCGGGTATGTATCCGAGTTTTAAGAACATGATTAAAGCGATTACTATGCCCACGACCAGTATTATCAGGTCCAGGAAAAATGCCAGGCCCAACCATGGAGGTATGCTCCAATGGCTTGGATGATTTACTATGGACCAAATACCTATTAGAATTTCTATTAGGACGAAAGGGATGAGGAATATCAGTATCGTATAAATCCTGTCCTTAAAAAATATCTTTTTCTTTGCTTCCTCGTTTAAGAAGTGCTCCAATAGGTTTTCACCGCATGCTGGGCATCTCACGACCCTCTTCGCACAGTCGTCATGAAAGTTCACGCCGCATTTCGAGTTGATCAGGGCAATGCCGTCGGGAAGCTCCTGCTGACAGACGTAGCAGTGCGTTTCGACTCTGGCCTCGTCTTCTGATTGTTCTACATTCGTTTCTGAAACGGGCTTCTCGTTCATTTTATGCACCTCCTTCAGGCGGTGATTCATCCTCTGGCTTGGTCTCCGGTTGGTCTTCCGGTGGTTCCTTTGGTGGTTCTTCGGGTGGTTCATCAGGTGGCTTTTCAGTTTGTTCAGGTTCGTCAGATGGAGGTGGTAGCTCCTCCTCAGATGGTGGAGGGGGCTCTTCCTCCGGCGGAGCAGGTGGCTCATCTTTGGGTTCATCAGGTGGTTTTTCGGTTGGTGTAGGTTCGTCTGATGGTGGTGGCAGCTCTTCCTCAGGCGGCGCAGGCGGCTCTTCCGAAGGCTCAGGAGGGGGTGGTGCCTCCGTTTCATTCAGGTATTTCTTGCATGTGAAACAGTACCAGTTTTCATAATCAGGAACGTACTCAAAATTGCCGCCGCAAGTGTCGCAGACATGGACCTCCCCTGGGGCTCCTGGTGCCCCTGGTGCCTCCGCTGCGGGGGCGGGGACTTCTTCAGCAGGAAGCTCCTCTGGGATAACAGCTTCTCCGGTGATGACTATCCCCTCAACAAGATCCGAAGGCTGCCGCGGTCTTCCAGAAAAAGGTATCCTAATGGGTCTTAATAAGCCAAAAATGATCCCAACGATGGCAAGAATTAGGGCAAAAATCCAGGCTATTATGGGTTTGAAGTTGTAATCGCCGAGATTTATATCCAATGGCTCCGATTCAGTCCTTTCTATTGTCCATTGATTAACACCCGTGTCATCATGATCAACACAAGTGAAGTTCTCATCTCCCCAATCAGTTCCATCAACCCATATCCAGAAGGTATCTCCCACATCCCAGCCGCCTTCTGGTATGGTCACAACGTACCAATAGGTGCCGTTCTCATCCCGCTCTATGCCGTTTGGATCCGCATAGGTTGTTTTTACACCCTTGTGCTCGATTATCACCGCCGCATAGGCTCCATCGTAGCCTTCACCGGGATTATTACCATCGGCGGTGTAAACCCTCCCGGCGATAACATAGGGTCCCCCGGGATCATCAGCAATGATATTGCCTATTCCCAGATTACCGAGCACAATTACCGAGATAAGAACAACTATGCATCTTCTTAATACCATATTCCGTCTCATATACTCCCCTTACCCAAATGTTATTTAGGTTTTGTATTAAGTTCTATATGCCAATAATTACTAATTCGGTAGCTCCAGTATGGGTGAATATCATATATCCTTCACCCATAACAACATTACCAGTATTAATATTTTCAGGTAGGAACCTTGGATGGCCCTGCCAATCCCTGGTATTACGGTCGTAATAATAGATGGTGTCTGAGTCGACAAAGAGACTCTCTCTGGTGAAAGAGGCTATGGTTTGTTTTGGTCTCGGTTCCAAGGCAAAGGAAAAGGAGCTGTATTCTGCATTGAGGCTGTTGGTCGCAAGGCCCAATGCATAGGTACCGCTGTATTCCCTGCCGTTTAACTCCGCAACGACCATATAATAATATTCATCCCCAAGAGCCTCGGAATCTGTCCAAGTAACAACTTGCCCCGTGACCTTAGCAACGGGTTCTATTTCGTAATCTGTCAATGATTCGATTCCCATTCTAGCGGTTGCTCTGTATATCACGTAACCGCTCGCTCCTACTGCTGATGTCCAACTTAGTTCAACTTGGTTACCCTCCATGCCCACTTTTAAGCTATTTCTAAATTCAGGTTCATCACCCACACCTTCCATATACCTTACCGAAGTTCCAGTGGTGCCAGTAAAGGTATAAATCACCTGGCTTTCTGCTATGAACAGCATGTAGCCCTCTCCCATTTTTAGGGTAAAGTCATCCATGGAAGACGGTAGGAATTTCGGATGACCCATCCACTGCTGGAAACGAGTATCGTACCTGTAGACGGTATCCGACTCCTTGGTGAACACATTATGACTCAGAAATTGAGATGCCCTAATATTCCCATAGGGCTCTAAAGGTAAGGAAAAGGTGTTATAGCCCTTCTCAAATATCATGGTGACCTTCCCTGCGATGTTCGAGGTGT
>CP070739.1:2296619-2306867 GCA_020347705.1 Methanomassiliicoccales archaeon
CACAGGGGGCTTGGACCCTTTGATGCAGCAGATCTCTTACGAGATACTAAGAGAGGAGAACGATGCAGGAAAAACGATTTTTATGTCCTCCCATGTTTTGGCTGAGGTTGAAACAGTATGTGATAAGGTGGCCATCATAAAGGAAGGTGAGCTCATCCTAAACGAGCATATCTCCACATTACAGGACATGACAGGCAAGGTTCTGGAGGTGGAATTCAGGGACACAGTGGATCCTGCCGAATTCGAAATAAAGGGTGTGGGCGAGATCGAGATGGACGGTAAGAAGCTTACGATGACGATTACAAGTAATATCGATGAAGTGATCAATAAGGTTGCAGACCACAAAATCATCAATATGAACCTACAGACCTACTCTTTAGAGAACCTCTTCTTAAGATACTACTCCAATGGAGGTGTGAATAATAACAATAGTAAAAATAATGTAAAGGGGGGTGGTGGAAAATGATTGGCCAGACAGTGTGGATGGAGCTGAGGACAGGCTGGAAAGGGATTTTGGTAATCTCTATTTTAGTTTTTATCGTGGCAAACGGCATGGCACAGATATATCCCGCGTTTAAGGATACTTTGACTGAGGATCTGGAAGGGGCTGATATGGTTGACCTAATAATACCGGAGGATGAAAACGGAAATCTTACAATATTCTGGGATCCCCTCGAGAACGTTGATATGTATTTTGTTCTGGAATCCAACTCCAGTTCAATTCTCACCAATTCCTCGAAGCTAATTTATATGGGAACCTCGACAGAAATAACAACTCCATATAATGTATCTGAAACCAAATATTATGCGGTTATGGCCATGGTAAATGGCAGTGCGTTACCAACACTTGTGGGAATGGATTCCACGGGAGAGGGATTTAACCCCCTCCAGGAATTAATGGACAATCCTGGATATGAAGGTTTTACAGGGGGAAGGAATATCGATTTCACCGAATTCAAGGGATTCATATCATTGGAGTTATTCAGCTGGTTGTGGATTTTAGTGGGAATGTTCATGGCATATTATTCTGTTTCCAGTGTCACCAGCGATTTTGAAAAGAAAAGAATGGATCTTATCTTCTCCACACCGATTTCCAGAGAGCAGTACATGATCGAGAAATTCTTAGCTTTGACGGTCGTCTCGTTGATAATAGTCCTGATAGGCGCAGTGGGATTGATCTCAGGTGTAGAGGCAATAGGGGAAAGTAATCAGCTTGATCCTGCAACCTCGTTTTTATCCGTCTTCTCTATGCTCACATTCCTTATGATCATCGCGGCTTTCGGTATATTCCTGGCAGTGACCTTCAGAGGTGGTAAGGCAGGGATGGGGATCAATATCGCTTTTGTTTTCGGCAGCTTCATACTATTGACAATATCTGGTTTCACAGAGGCGCTTAAGGGATTGAAGTATGTGAGTATCATGCACTACTGGGATTACAATTCCATGCTTCTCGACGGTGTGTTCAATACCGGATATTTTATAGGTCTTCTTATCGCCTCCCTTATCATCTTGGTAGTAGCCGTCTATATATTCAAGAAAAGGGACATTCCCGCTTAATACCCTTCAAAGGAGGTTTTTGTCATTTTCTTTAATTTAAATTTTCATGATGGAGGCATCATCCAGATATAGAATTGAACGATGCAGTGCTTCCGTATCTTAAACCAGTAGGTAAAAAAAACGCCCCTTTTTTATAGGTATTTGGTAGTTGTGACTATTTTCGAGGGTGACATCATTATATATCTTATTTACGAGATTATATAATTAACAATAGAACATAAGGCGATGTATCTATGGCGCAAGAGATTGAATTAGGTAAGGAGCTATTCGTTGAATCTGACGTAAACCTTTCAAGGAGCATACAGCTTTCAGAAATAGGCGCCATGATCATCTCCAATAGGGGCAGGTTCAACTGCTATTTGGTGCCAACAGAAGAGGGCTGGCTTTTGCACATGCCCTTGGCCATGATTCCCGAGGGTGTATGAAAATGAAAAAACGTAAATCTAAGAGTTTCTCTAGAGGATGGGGATTTATTTTGGGTGCGGCAGTCGGGTTAATCATGTTCGTTCTCATCGGTGTGGTTATGAAGAATATCCCCTTAGGTGTGGCATGCCTAGTTTCTGGTTGGGCCCTGGGCATCGCTTTCGAAGGTCCAAAAAGTTAAATTTCAAGCTCATTTAGTATCATTGCCGCGTCGCGAACGAACCTTGGACATAGAGTATTAAACAGGTCCTTTTCTTTTGCCTGGGCCCTTCCCTCCGGCGTACCGAGATCACATTCCAGTAAATCCCTGCATTTAATATGGGTGTTTTTCTCTTTGAACTTGTTTATAAATTCGTTGACAAGTTCGTATGTCCTGTCTTTTGCTTCGTCGTCATTTTCATTTACCATGCCGTGCTTTAAACCCAAAACCATAATGGCCCCTGAAACCGCACCGCATACCTCTCCGCACCTGGCCAAACCTCCTGCAAAACCAGTGCCTAAGCGTATTCCAATTTCTTTTGTTAGTCCGAACTGCGGCCCGTAGGTTAATATGATGGATTGGCAGCAGTTGCAGTTCCCCTCAAAACACTCCACAGCTTCATCCACTTTGTCATGGTTCATTTTGCTCCCCTCAATAACCCACTAAAAGATTTTTTAATAGTCTTCCCTCGGCTTTTCTCAGATGCTCTAAGAGAGTTGCCTTGCTCACTCCCACCTTCTTAGATAGATCTTCACTGTTGATCTTTTTAGGATAATCGTAGTAACCGTTTTTCATGGCCTGGATGACGATTTCCCTTTGTTTATCGGTGAGGCATGATAAAAGATCGTGCTCCTTGAAGGCTCCTTTTTTAAAACTGATGTTCTTCGCAATCCCTACCAATTTTATAGCCTCCAGGAATTTCTTTATGTTCTTTTGATCACCGATTGCACTGAACACCACCTTCTCGCCGGACAGGAACATCGGGGCATCCCAAATCAGGTCCAAGTCGAACTCCCTCATCAATTTTCGAAATTCCATGGGAACATGCCCTTTTATTATGCATGTGTATTTGTTACCTTCCGTTTTTAGAACGTTGAGAATCTCCATGTTCTTTTGCTTTCTGAAATCATCAAGGCCGTAGCCTTCCTTGCTCTTTAATTCTGCAACAAAGGCCTTGATTCCCTTCTCGAAGTCGATTTTAAGGACTTCCAGAACACGAATGGATTCGATATAATCCATAATCGGTGCTCCCGCCTTTTTCATTTCCGGGCTCAACACGATTTCTACGGTGACTTTTCTCATGATCTCCCTGATGCACTTATGAATATTTAAACTACCCTATATGAACGGTTCAGATCTGAAAATAAAAAGGAATTCCTGAGTGTGGCAGATGATATCAAATCGAACATAATGAAGTTAGAGAGTATTAAATGAATGAAGATGAAAGCTGTGATGCATGTATTAAACTGGGTAATTTGATGGTAAAAGGATTTATATTCTATGAAATGAATCAAGATATGACTTGGAGATGTTGAGATCGGTGGGTATCTCAAGGTTAGCTTCATAATATAATAATGAGTTTGAAAATATGAAATCCCTAAATGAGCATTATAAGGTACGTGATTCAGACCTAATGATTTATACCTCGTCATCCATTGACAGCGAATGGAAAGAAAAAGGTTCAGGTTCACATTTTAAAAGAAAATCGTACTTGGGTCGTGGTCATTCCAGCAGTGTGTATAAAGTTCAAGATACGGAATCCGGCAAGTTCTATGCAGAGAAGGTCCGCAAAAGCAGCAGATTGGCCGAAATCATCTATTTTATTTCATTCCAGGCACCTACACCTGATAGAAACGAGGATGCGGTGAGGGTTGCTGTATTGACGAGAAACCTTTTGAAGGCTCTTACCAAAAAATGGCATGAAGAGGAGGAGAGAATCCCTATTATTGCCGATGCCATTGGATACAGATGGGATGATGAGGAAAACACCTATTCCATCATGACCGAATTCATCCAAGGCCGCGGACCGAAAACAAAGACAAACGAGATATTTGAGCTGATGGAGGCCATGGACCTTCTGCAGGAACACCTTTTTGAAGCGGGTTTATACGGCCCCGCTTGGCAGACCGATAAAAGCAATATGACCTCCACCTCCAACTTCAAATTCAGCAATAAGGATAAGAAATGGTACTGGATCGACGCCGAGCCAGGTATGATAGCCCTTTCAATTCCGCGAGAAAAGCGATATTTGAAGGCGGCCAGGCAGAAGCATTTTTCACCGTTATATGCAGATATAGATTTTCAAAAACTGAGAGAGTATTTGATATATGAAGAAATTACAGATCTTAATGACATTGTGGATTCACTGGAATACCACATGCGAAAATGGAAAGAAGGCGAAATAGCCATTCTAAGAAATAAAAGATCACATAGAAAGGAAATCAAAAAGTCGTACATTGGGAATTGGCAAAGAAAGAGGTTTCTCTCGAAAAAGACCGAGAAGATGCTCTACAAAAGCAACATCGCGTTTTTATTGTACCTGATTCTTGGCAACCTGGCCAGTTTTGCTCTCAATTCCCGGTACAGGGCAAAGGTCGTGGAGGACTTCTTTAGGAAGTTGGAAGAGGATGACATCGCACCTAGCGGGTATAGAAAACATTTTATTTTAAATTACATTCTCAAAATCGTATGTCCTAAATTTATCCACCACTATCTTGCTTCCAGACAATTTCGAAAGTACATAAATAAAGGATTTTACAACAGAAATCATAGAAAGATCATAGCACAGGATTTTATAGAGGACGGAATAAGGCAGTGGGAGGATCAAGGAAGACTCACAAAATCCGAGAGCCAAAAAATAAGAAAAAGCAACGTCAATAATATGACCATGGATGTATATATTACAGGCTTCGGTGCCCATCTTTTGATCAAGGGATTCACGATTTTCGGGGATTTATTGGCAATAGTCAATATACTGGGAACCTCAGGGTTGGAGTTCTTAAAACCCTTGACATTGGAATTCCTGCTCATCGATTTCTTACCCTGGCCGCTCAATGCCATGGCTCCATTGCTTTTGGGTCCTGCGCTCCGATTGACTTACGTTGGGTACAGCAAATTGCGCTGCTCACTGGAGGGCAGGAAAGTGCCCCATAAGGTGGCCGCTTTGTTTTCCTTTGGTAAGTTTGGAATCGGGAACATGGCCTTCCCTGCCCAGATGGTCTATTCCGAGAATAAGTTCTCAATGGAATACCTGTTATCAAAGATGGGGAAGAAGTTCCCGATATTCGGTGGAACGGACAGCAGAATCGAGCATTGGTTCATACGCCGCGTCAATATGAAGGATACCCTTCACCCATTAAAGAGGAGAGCAGATATCCCAAAGAGGATAAAAAAGGTACCATCAACCCCAATGATGAAAATCACAGCGGTATTCCTGTATTTGTCGGTTCTACTGTATGTCTTGGTATTCCGCGTATTATTCGATATCGTTGGCAGCAATGAACCGGAATACTTCCCCATGGAAATAATAACAACGGCTTGCATCATCTGCACCATCATATTCATATATATGATATATTATGAAGAAAAACTCAATATCGGAAGAAAAAATATTCTGTATCCGCTATTAATTGTGACTTTTTGCGCATATTATCTGGCCGAGAACAACTGGCTTTTGATAAGGGATTATCTTCTAGGAACCGTTATTTTTGGAGTTGTAGCAGGTATGGTTTTATTATTTGCACTGCTGAGAATGTTCTATATTGATCAAAAGGTTGGTTTCGTCTTCTTTTTGGGTCTATCGTTTTTGATGTTGGGCACGTTTGTGGATGCAAGTGTGGACGGCCTTATCCCTATCAATCTTGGGATCGCCTACACAGGAATCATAGAGGAGGTCCTGGAATTATTTGCCAGCATGCTCATCCTCCATTCTTTTATGCTGTTATATTTTGGGACGAAGACGGATGTTCCTGTCATGGTAAAAAACAGGCTCGATTTAGTGAAAATAGGATCCGGCTCCCTACTATTTGGTTTGGGGAACAGTTTCCTTATCTCTGACATCGGAAGGATCGCTTCAATACAGAGGATTTTGTTCGGATTGCTGATCATCGCAATCGGATCGGTAGTATTATTCTCATATCTCAGGAGTCGCAGGCGGACGAAAACACCCCTTGACAAGTCCGTTATGGCGGCAGGAACTTATGTGAAGTTAATGGTGATGAAAATTCTTAAAACATGAATCCTTTGATTTGTAAGTTTTTCTATACCCATATACCATATCCTAACTCAATGAGATTATTTTTAAGAAGATATAATTTCCATGTTGTTGACTTTTACCAAAACAATATAACAATCATGTTTTATATCCTATAAGATGGTGAAGGAAAAGGGTGAAGTGAGTAAGAAGGAGAACATCCCGGTAACAAAAGATTGAATGCGAAAGGAAAAAGTCAAATTCTTTCATAAATGTACACTTCATTGAGAAAAAACGGAGGTAGAAAAAATGTGCTTCGATATATCGTATGCGCAAAAAAGCGATCGTATCGAGGATCGGTTCCATGCCAAATTCGAGACGCCTGAGTTATTCGAGCCGGCCTATCATGTATCAGCATTTTCCATTCCATATGTCCCCGTAATCACCAATGAAAAGGTTCACACCCTCCAGATGTTAAGATGGGGACTCGTACCTTTCTGGGTGAAGAACGAAGAATCCGCGATGCAGATAAGGACGAAGACCTTCAACGCCAGAGCTGAGACACTGTTCGAAAAGCCCTCATTCAGAACTCCCATAAAAAATAAGAGATGCCTGGTTATCGCAGACGGCTTTTTTGAGTGGAGGGAGGTAAAAGGCAAGAATTATCCGTACTACATCAGACTAGCCGACAAAAGTCCTTTTGCCATGGCCGGGATATGGGATACATGGCACAACAGGGAAATCGACGAAAAATACCATGCTTTTTCCGTTATCACGACGAAGGCAAATCCATTGCTTGAGAAGATACACAACAAGAAGAAGAGAATGCCCGCATTGTTAAGAAAGGATGATGAAAAACGCTGGTTATCTGAGGGTCTTAGCAAAAATGATATCAATTCAATGCTTTCACCCATCGATGATTCGGGAATGGAGGCCCATACCGTATCTAAGATGATCTCATATAGGAAAGGAAACACGAATGTACCCGAGGTGTTGGAGAAATTCGAGTACGATGAGCTGAAATTTCAGCAGACCAGTCTTTTTTAAAGAAACATATCATTTATTGAGAAATGGGTACTATATTATACAGATATTTCAGATGGTTCTGATTTTTCAGAAAAGTATAAATATTATGATAACTATTACTATATCGAGGCGATTAAAAATGGCGAAAAAAAAGAAGGAAGAATACTGTTGTCCTCCTGCGAAAGGGGACATGTGCTGCTGTAATGTCGAATCGGTTGTAAGTGTCGATGACAGGGGCCAGATGGTACTTCCAAAGGAGATAAGGGAGCGTGCGGATATTAAAGCGGGGGATAAGCTAGCGATAATTAGTATGGAAAGAGGAGGTAAAATTTGCTGTATTTCCATGATCAAGATCGATGAGTTTGAGGATATGGTTAAGAGCTTTCTCGGACCAATGATGAAGGAGATGTTTATAAAATAAATTAAGGAGTGATATTGATGAAAGATGAAGAAGTTAAGAAGGTTGTAAGAAAGAATTATGGCGACATTGCACTAAAAAACAGTCCATGCTGTGGACCTCAACCAGTGAATCCATCAAATATGAACTCTTGTTGTGGGGCCCCGCCTTCGGCCGATGATATGAGCAAGAAGATGGGGTACTCAGAAGAAGAACTAGCAAAAATTCCAGAAGGTGCAAACCTTGGTCTCGGATGTGGAAATCCGGTGGCCCTTGCCTCTCTAAAAGAGGGGGATACCTATCTGGACCTTGGATCGGGTGCAGGAATAGATTGTTTCCTGGCAGCAGACAGGGTTGGAAAATCCGGAAAGGTCATTGGGGTGGACATGACACCGGAAATGATCGACCGTGCAAGGGAGAATGTCAAGAAGGCCGGCTTAGAGAATATTGAGTTTCGCTTGGGAGAAATCGAACATCTCCCTGTAGCAGACAACTCGGTTGATGTGATTACCTCAAACTGTGTAATTAACCTCTCCCCGGATAAGGGTGCCGTATTTAGAGAGGCATTTCGGGTATTAAAACCGGGTGGTAAACTCATGATATCCGATATTGTCCTATTAAAGCAACTCCCAGAGGCTGTGTTAAAATCCGCAGAAGCCTATGTTGGTTGTGTTTCAGGGGCCATGCTCAAGGATGAGTATCTGGATGTTGTGAAAGAATCGGGATTTACTGACATTGAGATCGTAGGTGAGACTTCAAGTGGAAATGTATGGCTTAACGATCCGCTTGCAGAATCAATCATTAAAACTATCGGGATATCAATGGAAGAGGCCAAGGAATTGGGAAAATCCATAGTAAGCATAAAATTCTCGGCGGTGAAACCAAAGATATAAATCCAATGAATAGATAGTCGGAAGCCAATCAACAAACCCGGGTTTGAAAAAATGACCAAGACACGATCAAAGACTAAGGCTAAGCTCTACAAAAGATACCCGAAATCCAGTTTGTTGATCTATAATGGCGCTACTATCTCTCATTTTCTTTTAGGAGGGTTTGGGGTAATCCTGGGTTATGGCCCTTCATATCTCTCATTTATTTTTGGGTTTATTTATTTGGCATTTGCATTTGGTGAAATGTACATACTCATGCCCTTGAAAGTATGCCCAAACTGTGCCTATTATAGGTTGAATGGATCACTTTGTGTTTCTGGGATGAACATCGTATCAAGGAAGATTGCAAAGGAGGGGAATCCAAAGGATTTTCCAAAACGAGCAGAAGGTCCATTTTGTCCAAACAATCTTTATATGGCCTCACTGATTTTTCCCATTATTGTGATAATCCCGGCTTTGATTTTAAACTTCTCACTTATTCTTGTTTTGATATTCCTTGGAGTTCTCGGACTCCTTTTGTTTAGATTCTTCATTATATTTATGAAAATATCCTGCATTCATTGTATCGCGAAATATCAATGTCCCCAAGCAGGCCAAATGGGTGTAAGAGATATGTAGGTGGCGTAATAAGCAAACACCACCTTTTTGACTTTTTTTTTAACAACCGGGAATTATTTTTCATCAATACCTATAAAAACTAGAACCCCGATTTCCAACCGGATGAGACAGATAAATATCGTTTTACCTGACAGTGATGTTGAAAAGGTCCTGGACATCGCCACAAAAAGTGATCTGAAGGCCGCTCACGTGAGAAGCGCAGGGGAAATCGACCTGGTGATAGTGACGGTTCCAGATGAAAGGGTCAACGAGTTCATATCCATGCTCAAAGGTGCTGATATCGATAAAATCGGTACCGTCTCCATTCTTCCCATACATGCGAGTATAACGGATACCCCGCTGGAAAAAAAATCCACAATTGCCCCAAAAGAGGAGATAATAGAAAGTGCGAGAAAGGCCTGCTATCTGACCAGAGGCTACATTTTTATGATCATAATCTCAAGCTTCGTTGCGACACTGGGCCTTCTGATGAACAGCACGGCCGTGGTTATCGGAGCCATGGTGATCGCTCCGCTTCTTGGACCCAGTATTGCGGCGAGCGTGGGGACGGTAATGGGAGATACAGCTCTTTTTAGAAAGGGTATTATGAGCACTACGCTAGGCCTTACCATCGTCATCGTAGCTGCGGCGGCTACCGCATTTCTCGTCAACTCCTTACAGCTTCTTCCACCCCTGGTGGACATCACCATCGAGAACCTACCAAGCGAGATGGCCGAAAGAACCACTTTGAACATACTTATCGTGGGATTGGCCCTGGCATCAGGCGCCGCTGGCGCTTATTCATTTGCTGAGAAAAAGGGGGAGATCCTTGTGGGCGTGATGATCGCCGTGGCCTTGGTTCCACCGGCCGCCATCGTGGGTATCGGTATCGCGCTTTTGGATGTGGATTTCATCATACACTCCGGTCTTCTTCTGGCCGTAAATGTGTTCTGCATCAACATTGCAGGGACGCTGGTCTTCTGGAAGCTGGGCATAAACCCCGGTGGATTTCGTGAAATGGCTTTCTCAAAAAAGGATCTGAAAAAAAGGTTAGGTGTAACTCTGATCATATTATTGATTCTTGGAGCGATATTGAGCTGGACCACGGTGATTACGTATCAGAACTACAACCTAGAAAATGAGATTAGAAAGGAAGCTCTCAAGGTAATTTCTGATAATACTGAAG
>CP070739.1:2306967-2319682 GCA_020347705.1 Methanomassiliicoccales archaeon
AGGGTTTTTTCGATGGTGGCAAATCCCTTCTTTATAAATTCATCCTTTACATCAACCATCCATACTTCAAAGCCTGATTGGGATGCACGCTGGGCGATTCCTGCACCCATGGTGCCTGCACCTATGACTGTGATCTTCTTCTTGTCCATGGAAATCTCCCCCTATGTCACTCTTCAGAAAACGTTTTTTTGAGGTGAGATTGTGAATGCTGTTTGGATTTAATAAAGGTTTTCGTCTAAAAAATATAATAGATTGGTTCCACTTCAGATACGCTTATACCTTCATGTGACATTCCCTTGGAAAGTAGATAGTGGTACGATGAGTGTTCCTTCTTCAGATGGAAATAAACAGACGATCAAAGATTTAAAAGCACTTTATCTCCCTTTAAAAACCGAAATAAAATCGAGATTAAAGGAGTTCGAGAGAATCTGGGAAACAGGGACCGAAGAGGACATCTTCTCGGAATTCGCATTTTGTATTATGACCCCCCAGTCCAAGGCAAGATCCTGCGATGCTGCCGTTAAAAGTCTTCTGGAAAAAGACCTGCTAGTTAAGGGTAACGTTCAACAGATCGCCGAGAAACTCAGAAGTAAAGTAAGATTTCATAACACGAAGGCAAAAAACATAGTCGAGGCCAGGAGAATATTTACCAAAAAAGGGGAACTATCCGTAAAACCAATTATTGCACAGTTCCCGGAGGTAGAAGAGGCGAGAAAGTGGCTGGTCGGGAATATAAGGGGCATTGGTTACAAAGAAGCGAGCCATTTTCTCAGAAATATCGGATTCGGAAAAGAGCTTGCAATACTCGACAGACATATATTGAAGAACCTGCAAGGCCTCAAAGTTATCAATGAAATACCTACCTCGTTATCGAGAAATAAATATCTGAGTATAGAGAAAAAAATGAAGGAATTTGCAGAAAATGTTAAAATACCATTGAGTCATCTCGATTTGTTGTTATGGTATAAAGAGACAAATGAGATATTCAAATAATAGGAGGATGTGAAAATGGATATAAAGCTCGTTTCCATTGAGATGCCCCCGGATTCAAACGTGATCATCGGCCAGACACACTTCATCAAAACTGCCGAGGACATCTACGAGGCCATGGTGAACTCGGCACCTACCATGAAGTTCGCGGTGGCCTTCTGCGAGGCCTCCCAGGAATGCCTGGTTAGGGTGGAGGGCAACGACGAAGAGCTGAAATCCCTTGCCGCAAAGAACGCGATGAACATAGGAGCGGGTCATACCTTCGTGATCCTGATGAAGGAGGGCTACCCCATAAATGTGCTGAATGCTATCAAGAATGTACCTGAGGTGTGCGGGATCTTCTGCGCCACCGCAAACGAGGTTGAAGTGGCCGTTTGCGAAACCAAGAGGGGCAGGGGCATAATCGGCGTGATAGACGGTGAAAAACCAAAAGGCATCGAGGGCCCGGAGCATCGCGAAGAAAGGAAGAAGTTCCTCAGAACCATAGGGTACAAATTGTAAATATATATGGGCGAGTGACGTCATGGGAATACTATCTGACAAGGATATCGAAGAACATATCAAGGAGGGGAAACTCTACATCGAACCGTTTTTAGAGGACAACCTCACTCCAAACGGCTACGATTTGACAATTGAAGAGATATACATACCAGAATTGAAGGAGAAGATAAAGGAAGGGACGGTCAAGGTCCCGTGCATGCGGTGGTTTTTGATAAGCACAAAAGAGTACATAAAACTCGGGGGCGAGATCTCAGCGCAGCTGTGGATAAGAACCTCCTATGCCAGAAAAGGCATCTTAAGCTCGTTCGGAAAGGTGGATGCAGGTTTTGAGGGGAATCTGACATTATCGGCCTTCAACGCCTCCGATAATGGAGTGAACATCGCAATCGGGGACACGTTCGCACAAATCGTCTTTGAAAAAATGCAAAGGGAGCCCAAGATGCTTTATGAGAAGAGATCTGGAACCTATATGGGTCAAAAGGGCGTTACAATGGATAAAAAGTGATATCTTTTTATAATGATGGTCAAAAGGTGATCAATCCGAGGTACCAGAACAGGAATGCGAACATTATAAACAACATGATTCCAACTATTATCAAAGACTTGATCAATTTAACAACACCTATTATCACCAGGATGGCTATGAGCGCCAAAAAAGGGAGGCACACAATAGCGATCATAGGGTCCATATTTTGAGCATAGGTTATTTATGTACTTAATATTTACCCAGATATTATTTACCCAGAAGAACTTACCAAAATAAAAGACCAAAAATTCCTGGATATGGATTTTGCACCATCATTGAGAATACCCACAGCCCAAAAACTGTCGAGGGATTTAGGATTTTGTTTCTTTTGGCTCTTCATCAAAATCCATGGGTAAACTATCGATCATCTGCTTCAATTCCCTGATATTATCCTCAATACGCGCAAGCCTACAGTTCATGCAGTTGCAATCCTTCCAAACATTATCAGGTTTTTCGGTCATCATATTATCAATCGATTCTTTATATATAAAGTATTGTATGAGAACAATCACGTATGATAATTAATCCAAATCCACCTTTTTTCGCAGAAAAGCAGCAAAATCGTTATAAAGGGTTGACGTAATAGGGGGCTTTCGCAAGTTCAAAATCATTGGTGATAATATTAAGGAATTATCTATTTGGGTGGATGCCTAATAACGATGACTCTTAATATGTAATCATCTTTGAATGGACAAGCTAGAAGCAATGATTTACATGTCAAGAAAACCGGCGCGAATGTACAGGGAAATCAGGGGACAGGCCTATACCCGAAGGGAGTATATGGGTGGTGTTCCTGCAAATAGAATAACCCAGTTCGACCTCGGCAATCCTAAGGGTGACTTTCCCATTATAATCACCTTAAAGGGTCAGGAAGCGTGTCAGATCAGACACAATGCCCTTGAAGCAGCACGTATAGCCGCGGTAAGGCATTTGAACAAGAAGGCCGGGGCCGTGAACTATCATCTGAAAATCAGAGTGTATCCGTACGTTGTCCTTCGAGAGAACAAACAGGCAACTGGCGCTGGAGCGGACAGGGTATCTGATGGTATGCGAAAAGCCTTTGGAAAAGCGGTTGGCACCGCTGCGAGGGTAGATTCTGGACAGAGTCTGATCTCAGTGGCCACAACAAAGGCATACTTTACGGTTGCTAAGGAGGCCTTAAAAAGGGCCGGCATGAAACTGCCTACCCCGTGCAAGATCGTAGTGGAGAGAGGGGAGCAACTCGTCTCCTAGAATTTTTTCGTCTGTTGAAGGTTTAAGGCTCACACTTATAATTTGTGATGGAAAACATTAAAATCGCAGTAGACATTCTCAGGGATGTTCTGCTGCCGTGATCAAATGGATATTTTACAGTTATGCATTCGCTTTCCTCCGGGCCCGGGAGGAGCTGAGAATCATGTATATCATATTTCAAAGGAACTGATAGGAAGGGGACATAATTTAAAGGTCTTCACTTCGGACCTGTACACGGAAGTGCCTTTTGTTAGGATGAAAAATCCGGAGCCAGTTTACCACGGTGTGCCTGTAAAGAGATTTAAAGGCCATTCACTGGGAGGGGAAATGCATTATATATTTATCCCTTCCATGTTGAAGGCTTTATTGAAAGAGAAAACCGATATCATACATACCCATTCCTACGGTTACTTTCAAACCAATCTGGGCGCTATCGCAAAGTGGATGAAGGGCCGAACATTTCTCATAACCCCCCATTTTCATCCTTGGTGGAGCATGTGGGGAGGGGCAAAAAGAAAAAAATTGAGAAAAGTATACGACGGTATATTCTCAAAATCGGTGTTAAATGCCGCAGATATGATCATTGGTGTCTCGAAACATGAGATGAAGCTGATGAAAGAGGCGGGTTTTAAAGGTGAGAACATTAGAATTATCCCTAATGGTATAGATTTCACTGGTTACGATCCCATTCCAAATAAAGAAATCTTCAGAAAAAAATACGGTATCTCAGGAAGAATGATTCTATATACAGGCAGATTGGCCTCCAACAAAGGGCTCATGCATCTGATTGAAGCGGTTTTACCAATACTATCTGAAATAAGGGATGCGAAGTTTGTTTTTGTGGGTGAGGATGAGGGACAAAGAAAATCGTTGGAAGAAAGGGCCAAGGAGCTTGGGATACGGGATAAAGTGATTTTTACGGGCCACATAACAGATGATGAACTGTTTAGGAGTGCATACTCGGCATGCGATGTCTTCGTGCTTCCGTCGGAATATGAGGCCTTTGGTATCGTGCTTTTAGAGGCCATGGCCTGTGAAAAGCCCTGCGTTGCCACCAGGGTTGGAGGTGTGCCGGAGGTGGTTTTGGAAGGCAAAACAGGCCTTCTTGTGGACTATGGAAATTCCACTCAATTGGCAAAAGCTATAATCGAACTGCTCAGTGATGAGAAAAGAAGTAGGGACATGGGCAGAAAAGGCAGAAACAGGGTAAAAGAGCATTTCACATGGCCCAAAATCGCAGGAGAATTGGAGGAGGTTTACAAAGAAGTTGTGTCGAAGAAATGAATCATTTTTTTCTTCGCCTGCGCCATACGGCCGCAATCAAAATCATGCTGAAAATCGGTATGAAGATATCCTGGAATTCCGGAATACGTTCAAAGAGTACATCGGTGTTGCCGGGATTCCCACGGGTCCAATGCCAGCCGCTTAAATAGTCTATCGGAGCATAATACACTGACGTTAGAAACCCTTTTTGAAAATTATCTGGGGTAAAACCGAGAGTTGGAATCCAATTTAATCCATAATCGGTGGAGTAATTGCCTTCGATCTGGTTGTTGTTAGGTCCGGCCGTAGTATTTATCCAGTATGCATAAAGTTCATCCTGTGCGATCAATGAGATGGTTGGGAAAACTGCATTCGTATCTCGGATCGTTCTTGGGGATTCGGGCGTACCTAAAGATGTATCATATTTTGTGTAATTTATATCGCGCTGGGAGTTGACGCATACGATATGTACATCATTATTGGAATCCACAACTGCCGAGGGACCCCACACCTGGCCTCCGAGGGCATGTGTATCAGGATTCGTCGTATCAAGGTTCTCAACTGATCCCCAGCTTGATCCTATATCGTCATAACGGCACCCTTGGATATAACCGGTGGCGTTATACCACACCGCATACATGTCCGCGCCTAACGCTACAGTCCCGATGGAAAGGATGACGGGATAGATGTCTATAGGTGTGCCATCATCATCGGCACCGCTTATCAGAACATCTCCTTCTTCCCATGAGGTAACATCATCCACGGCCGTGGACCTATTTGCACAAATACCGTAACTAGTTCCTCCCTCCCATATACTTGAGATCACCCAAACGAGACCATTTGCATCCTTACAAATAAAGGCGTTTTTATTCCCAATGAGACCGGGTGAAACCCAGAGATCGTACTCAGCATCCCAATAGATATTATTATCTGATATGGTCCCGTTGCGCACGGTGACATGATTATCAGGGTTATTGCTATCGGCCACAACGAAAATCTTCGAAGAGGAGCTATCGTACCATGCTGATAGATATCTCATGTTTTGATGGGCATCGGTGAATACATACTGCCAGGGATTTGGCCATGGATCATCATCGCCCCACAGGCTCCATTCCCAGGTCATATTCTGGGCCGTATCGTTATAGTAAAAACTGAAGTAATAATCTGTTAGCTGGCCTGTTGTCCTTATAAGGGTTCTTTGATTCGAAGTGGCCGTGGCTTCCAAAGAAGCACCGTCGTAATCCTCTATTATGTGGATGGCTTTGGTTCCCCTTGCAACGATATCGTCCGAATAATCCTTTACATTTTCCCTCCAATTTGTGGTCTGAAAATATACTTGAAAGTCCCCTGTAATCTTCAGTTTGTCCATGGTAATCTGGGATTCAAGGCGGGTGGTGTCAGTTTCCGCATCAACTGTGCCCTCATGGATCCACTTCCAATCATAGGGAGATGAACCAAAGAATCTTCGATATTCCTTGGACATTATTTCACCGTGTCTACCTTTGATTTCAATGAGGTAATCCGTTCCAATACCTTCTATTAGATATCCCGTTGTAGTGAGGTTATCGCAGTCAATAAAAATGCGGGCCACATCCTCACCAGTAAGTGGAGGCAGCACAGGAGAAGGTGGTGCCTGGCCTGCTTCACCAGGTTCTCCTTGCACTGGCGGCAAAGGCGCACTGGCATCATTTATGAACGGAACTTTCGTTCCCCCGCACATCTTGCCGTCGACCCTCAGGTAAAACGACACGACCTGGGTCGTGTTATAGACGCTGTATTCGATGATGTTTAAATTTTCATCTTCGACATCACGTTTATTGTCTGGTCTTAAATCCTTTCCTTCCCAGTCGGCGAAGGCTCCATCGATTTTCACTTCATCGGGCACATTCAGGATATAACTGGTATCATATTTGCCTTGAGCAGGGTCATCTGTTTCCAACGATATTGTGCCTTGGCTTGTTTTTATATCGTGATTGCTTTTGATTTTGAAGCCTATGGAATTCTCTGTTTTCGCACCTCCTGCAATGTCTACAACTATGTTCATATTAATTTTTTCTCCTTCAGAAAGCATGAAGTTGGGCTGGAATGTCACCACACCGTTTGTCAAGCTGCCAGAGAAAGATTCACCGTTTTCCCTTTTAAGTTGTATGGAGGCCACATCTTGATCTGCTCCCTTCCCGGTTCTCTCGGCCTTCAACTCGTTCAGGGTTAAATCCGCGTTTATTGCTTCGAGTTCTAGCTTCAACAACTTTTTATTATTACCCGAAATCACCTCTTCACCAACGCCCTGCTGGCTTACGGCCAAAACACCTTTTTCGTTGGATATCACCGTATCTGAGTAGTCCTCAAATCCGTCCCAACTCTGCATGTAAAATAAGGTATCTACGACATCATGATTTTTTAAATCTAAAACATCGAAGCTTACTTTCACCTCGAGTTCCCTGCCCACCGCAGCCGCTGATACCTCTCCAGCCCTTCTCCAGAGGTTCCAGTCTTGTATATCTGAATCGTATTTAAATAGGGTGTCGAAGAATATCTCACCTCGCCAGCCTTCCACCATTACCATGAAATCAGCGCCTAAACCTTTGATGCGATAACCTGTATCTCGGGATTGATCCACATCGATGAATATATAGGCCGTGTCCATATGTCTGCCGCTTGCTTCAGGCTCTCCTAATAGCATGTCTCCCGCAACCATGATGTAGAACGACAGCTCCTGTAGTCTGCTGTCCACACCATACTCCGTGATATCAACGTTTTGATTAAACGGTGTAGATTCTCCCACATCAGAGGCAGACTTCACGTCCTGCCAATCACTGAATTCGCCGTCGATGTCGATTCCTTTCGGGGGTTCAGATAGATTTACGACGACATAAGGGGCCAAAATTAGAATGAATATGACGATGGGAACGGCAATCAAACCCCACCTGCTCTGCCTGCCTTCAAGGATACGTTTTCTTCCTCCCAAGCCATTTGTAATGCCGTTGCCGTTGGTGATGCCGTTTGTGATCCCTACCTTCATGGCCCGAAGACCGTTGGTAAGGCCATTGGTAAGGCCGTTAGTCAGGCCGTTTGTAAATCCTAGTCTACCTCTTTTAAGACCGTTTGTAAGGCCATTGGTAAGGCCATTGGTGAGACCTGGTTCTTTCTCTAAACGACCGTTTGTGATACCGATTGCCAGTCCAGTGTCCACGGGTTTTTCAGCCTCGATTCCAGGTCGAAGGAGGCTTATTTCCTCTTCCTCCTCGGGGTACTCCTCGGGAATGAACTCCTCTTCTTCCTCAGGGTATTCCTCGGGAATGAACTCCTCTTCTTCCTCGGGGTACTCCTCAGGAATGAACTCTTCTTCTTCCTCAGGGTATTCATCAGTAATGAACTCCTCTTCTTCCTCGGGGTACTCCTCGGAAACATACTCCTCTTCTTCTGCAACGGGTTCAGGTTCTACCTCTTCCGGATACTCTTCTGGAATGAACTCCTCTTCCTCCGCAACAGGTTCATATTCTTCCGCTTCGGGGTATTCCTCTTCTTCTTCCAGAAAAGAAACCAGTCCTCCCTTCTCTGGAGGTTCCTCAGGAGGTACCTCCTCGCCTGGTATTGGTACAGGTTCTTTTTTCTCAACAGGTTTCTCAGGAACAAATTCCACTTTTCCCTCGGCTCCCACTGCAAGAAATTCTTTTAGCTCTTTTTCCTCCTCGAATTCCAAACCACACCAGGGACATGCAGGATCCTTTGACGTTACGATGGTACGGCAATCAGGGCACTCAAATTCCTCATAATCTTCTATTGGAGCCTCGAACTCAGCGTGGCAATCCGGACATACGGTAACAGGTTCATCGAAGGACCTGCCGCAATCAGGGCATTCGAACTCTTCTTCGACAAATGCCTCAGCTTCCAATCCTTCTAAATCGAAACCACAATCAGGACACGAGGTAACATCGGATTTAAGTATGGCGCCACATTCTGGGCATTCAAGCTCTATTTCCTCCTTTGTCTCCTCTTCATCCGCTTCTTCCCCCATCTCCTTTGTCGCTTTAAGAATCCTTTCGATTAAAACCGCCTTTATTCCTGATGTTGAAATGCCGAGACTCTCTGCTATCTGGACCAATTCGTCTTTTCTCAATCGCACAAGTTTGTTTTTTGAGTAGGTCCCGTTTTCTTTGTTTTCACTCCTCTCATTGTCCATGTCTTTTTTTCTCCCCCTACATCACCGTCATATCCTACCTTTATTATGGAGAGCGATTATAATAGGTTATGAATTGATAGACTATTCCTGTATATGTTACCTAATATAAATAATTCCCTCATTTTTGATGGAATAGAGGTAGAATTGACAGGTTGCCCCTGCAGAAAATTTTTCGTTTATATTGATACAATAATACAGATATTGATAGAAGTTAAATAGTAAAAAGTCCATTTTATACCATCAGTCTTGAGGTAATCTATTTAATAATCGAATTAATTGGATGTGAGCTTTATGAGTGGAGAAAGTGATTTGGAATTTACACCTCCTCCGCAAGAGATCAAAGAGATTTTGAAAAATTCCAAGGTCATTGCTGTTGTAGGGCTTTCAGATAACAGGATGAGACCGAGCAACAGAATCGGCAGATTCCTTAAAACAAAAGGCTACAAGGTCATCCCAGTGAATCCCAATTACGATACTGTAATCGGACTTAGGTCCTACTCGTCTCTTTTAGATATACCCGATGAGATTGATATAGTGGATATATTCCGGAAGCCGGAAGCTGTGGATGATGTGGTTATCCAAGCAATTAAAAAAGGCGTTGCGGTGGTATGGATGCAGGAGGGAGTCATAAACAAAAAGGCCGCAAAAAGAGCCCAAGAGGCTGGAATTGTGGTTGTGATGGATAGATGCATATACAAAGAATACGATAAACACTTCATGCATGGATGAGGGTATTAATAAGTTACTATTTTTAGGATGTCGAGGTCATAGCCAGTTTCTATGACACTGTTTCTGGTAACAAGTTAGATTTTATAAATGGGTAGGGCAATAACGATTATGCTAAAATCGTGCAAAACCGTGGAGGTGAGAAATTGGACGAGCTTGAGGAAATAAGAGCAAAGAAGATAAAGTCCTACTGGAATGATATGAAACCGCCGACTGTTACCATTGAAAGGAAGATGCCCGATTCACCTATTGAAATAACAGACGAGAACTTCACATCCATGATTTCCGATTATGACTTCATGGTCGTGGACTGCTGGGCCCCGTGGTGTGGGCCCTGCAGAATGCTTTCTCCAATAATAGATGAACTTGCGAGTGAATATGAGGGTGAGATCGTTTTCGGCAAGCTGAATACTGATAAGAACAGGGGTGTTGCTGGGGAATTTGGAATTATGAGCATCCCCACACTTTTATTCATAATAAATGGTAGATTAGTGGATACGATCATCGGGGCGGTTCCCAAGGAAGTCATCGAATCCAAACTCAGAAACTATCTCTAAGATAAAAAATGGGAATTGAGACTATGCGTGCAATAGTGGATGAGAGTCTTTGCAGTGGGTGCGAATCCTGTGTAGGCTTATGCCCCACCGAAGCCATGATTATAAGAAATCGTATTGCTAAGATCATGGTTCCTTTCTGTAAAGGATGCGGATACTGTGTTCACGGTTGCGGAGAGGAGGCCATAAGGGTTCTTGAGTAGGTAAATACCTGATTTAATTTTGATTAAATTCCCAAAAAAACCTTTAAATAACCCTACTTTCATGCAAGAGTTCCCATGAGCACCCTTATAGTCTGTGAAAAACAAAACGCTGCAAAACGAATCGCAGATATCCTCTCCCATGGGAAAGCAATAGAAACCTTTGCACATAAGGTGCGGGTTTATGTTTTCAAAAGGGACGGTATCGATTTCTCTATAATCGGTCTAAGAGGCCATATATTGGAATTGGATTATCCCGAGGAATTCCGAAGATGGCACAGGATAAAACCGAGGGAGCTCACACATATCGCCCCCGAAAAGAAGGTCTCCAAGGGAGCAAGGAGCATCGTCTCAGCATTAAAGGATCTTGCCCGGGAACATGAGAACATAATCATCGCCACAGATTATGACAGGGAAGGGGAATTAATCGGGGTAGAGGGATTGGGTATTGTAAAGGATGTTAATCCAAGATTGAAAGTTAAAAGAGCGAGGTTCAGTGCCTTAACGAAAGACGAGGTAGAGGGTGCTTTTAAGAACCTGGTGGATATAGATTACAACCTTTCGCAATCAGCAGAATCAAGGCAGGTCGTGGATTTGGCATGGGGGGCTTCCCTTACACGATTCATATCCATCGCCTCCAATCAAAGCGGTAAGGACTTTCTATCCGTTGGGAGAGTCCAGAGCCCTACGTTGGCCCTGCTCGTGGATAGAGAGAAGGAGATCGAAAGTTTCAAGCCCGAACCATACTGGGAAATCGAGGCCACTATGGAGAAAAAAGAGAAGTTCACGGCTAAACACATAAACGGAAAATTCCATGACAAGAAAACGGCATCCGAAGTTCTTGTCAGAGCGGGGAGCACATCTACAGGAAATATCGTAAAAATGAGAATCAAAGAGAAGAAGGATAAACCTCCGGCTCCGTACAATACAACGGCCTTTCTCAGGGATGCCACAAGACAGGGTTTCACAGCGGCAAGGGCGATGTCCGTTGCAGAAGATCTGTACACGAATGGATTCATAAGCTATCCAAGGACTGACAATACCGTCTATCCGAAGTCCCTTAATTTGAGAAATCTTCTGGAAAAAATGAAGGAATCCGAGTTTTCCTCCGAGGCTTCTGAGCTTTTATCATTACCGCGGCTTTCACCGACAAGGGGAAAAACCCTGGCAACGGATCATCCACCTATCCATCCAACAGGTGCAGCAAAGAAAAAGGATCTGAATAGGAATCAATGGAAGGTTTATGAACTCGTGGTGAGAAGGTTCCTTGCCACATTGGCAAAACCCGCTGTGCAAGAGGTAACGAATGTTGAGATCGATCTTAATGGGGAGATTTTCGCAACCAGCGGACTCAAGTTCACAGATCTCGGTTGGAGAAGGTACTTCCCGTACTACACCCCCAAGGAGAAAATACTGCCTGCGATGATTGAAGGAGAAGAAGTGAAAGTTCTTGGAGTCGAGATGATAGAAGATCAGACCAAACCTCCAAACAGGTTCGGACAAGGGGCTTTGATCGGTGAGATGGAGAGACTAGGCCTTGGAACCAAGAGCACACGTCACGAAATCATCCAAAAGCTCTATGGAAGAGGTTATGTTAACGATTCCCCACCAAGGCCCACGCCCTCCGGTATAGCTGTAATAGAGGCGTTAGAGGAACATGCCAGGACCATCACAAGAGCCAGGATGACAAGTACCCTTGAAAAGGACATGGCGGAAGTTGCTGAGGGTAAGAAGGAGTTTGAAGATGTTGTGAGGGAATCCCAGGTTATGCTGGATAAGGTTTTTATCATACTTGAAGAGAACAAGGAGAATATAGGCAGCTCTATAAAAGAAGCCCTGAAAAAGCAGAGGATCGTAGGGGAGTGTCAGCGATGTGGTGGGGAACTTTTAATTACCCGTTCGCGGCGGGGCAAGAGATTCGTGGGCTGTTCGAATTTCCCGAAATGCAGAAATTCCTACCCCTTGCCTCAAAAGGGAAAGCTGGATTTTGTGGATTCAACCTGTGAAAAATGCGGCGCACCCAAAATCAAGTTCGGAAGGGGCAGGGGGAAGAAGAAAGAGGTATGCATAAACATAAAATGCGAAGGTAGTAAGGTATCCTAAATTTTTTTCATCTCTTCGATCAACTTGACAAGCTCATCGATGATGAAATCGTTGATCTCTTTTCCCTTTTTTCCTGAGGCATTTGTTGGATCGCCCATCACCCCAGAAGGAAAATATTTCTCTGGGTCGGGTAAAACCATGAATTTTGGCGGTCTTTTACTTCCAGGCTCTCCTTTTCCCTTTACCAAGTCCTCCCTGATGGCCATAATCCTCGAAGTTTCTATTAAACCTGAATGTCCGTCGTCGTTTGGGATGCTCTCGTCTTTATTGAGCAGGTCATACGCGATATCGTAATCCGAGAGCACCATGATGTTTGCTCTGTTTTCCCTCACGACTTTTTCTGCGGCCAAACGCAAGGCAGTCATATGCGTCTTGCCTGCATGACCTGATAACACGACTATGTTTTTTATGCTGTTTCTTACGAATTCAGAGAGGA
>CP070739.1:2319782-2336264 GCA_020347705.1 Methanomassiliicoccales archaeon
AGTTATCTATCAAACACATCCCATCCTGCAGGTCAACGTACCTGCGGATGGGATATCCTATTATATCATCAAAAATCTAACCCAGAATTATGAAACGGCCTTATATAACGATAATAAAAGTGTCGGATTAAGGACATAAGCCTCCTTTTCCTCTCAGAAGTGTTAGAATTTGGGTATAAAATCTCTCTCTATTTTTTTTTATTTTTGTATCTAGTTCGACTTTAATGTGGGACGATCCATGTTTTCGTAACCTTGGAATGTATCCAATATCCTCTTCCAACCTAAAAATAATCCATTGAATCGTCCAATTCCACCCATTTCTGAGATGTTAGTAAAAAAATCAACGATTCTCTTGTAAATATAGGGGGCACTCAATCCAACACGGCATCGAAATCGTCCAGGCCTCTTTCGAACCTATCCACCTTCACCTTTATGTCCCTTGATTCCTGCGAAGTGAAATTTACTCCATCTTGTGCTTTGATCATTCCGTCTATTATTACACTTTTGAGCATCTCGACGGTTTTTGCCTTCACGTTCCCAAAGATGTGTGTGTTTTCTTCGATGGTCACCTTGCCCTTCGAGGTGACGCTTCCCACGATATCAGTACTACTGCCGATGTCCACATCCCTTCCTGCTTCAATGGAGCCGTGGAACTTGGTTTTGTTCCCTATCTTTACAAAACCGGAAACAGAATAGTTGCCCAAAATCCTGCAGTTATCCCCAACTCGACAGTGCCCTTTTATAGAAGCCTTCTGAAGTGTGATTTCCGAGTCGTTGGGTACGAATGTAAACACCTCGGATATGATGAACTCCTCGTTCTCCTCATCCAGCTCGTTTAGGATCATTTCCACTTCCTGGCTCCTGCCCTGTCTCATCAGCTCTAAAAGGTACAGATAGATATAAATGATAAAGGAGATGGGGCTTCGAACGTTTATCCACCCCTTGGCCTCAAACTTCTCGATTTCAGCGGAGTCGGCGAGATCAAGATCCCTTCCCACCGAAAGCTTTCCTTTGACTTTGACCTTTTCAGCAAGGAAGACGTTTTTGTCGCTTTTCAAATCACCAAAAACCTCGGACCACATGTCAATTCGAATATCTTCAGGGGTGACGATATTCCCTTTTATTTTCGTTTTCTCACCAACAAAAACCCGGCCATCGGTTATCAGGCCCAGGCCGAAATTTGTTCTATCGCCTATGATGAAATCCCCTTTTGTAACTATGTTGTGTTCCTCGTACTTGACATTATCCGGAATAACAAGGATCTTTCTATCGAATACCATTTCATCCCATCCTTTTTCCCATCCTTTTTAGAAAAAGGTCACCAGGGATATTGGTTTGGAGGGTTATGAAGTTTTTGATGGTTTTTAGGGATAATAAAATCACTCCAATAAAATTATAAACCAGCATCAATATAGTTGTAAAAGTTTAATCGTGCGTTACCTGCCGTATCTTATGCATTTAAACTGGATAAGATGAACCTGGAAGAGAAGGGATTTCCCATGAGAATTGGAAAAAAGAATAGTTTACCCATTAAAAGGATGAAGAGAGTCAAGGCAGTTATTTTAACCATGCTTATGATAGGCACGGCCTTCGTGAGCATGGCAGGTAATGTGGGCGCAACGGTATTTTTCCAGGATGATATGGAATCTGGCTCTGGTGGTTGGACTTTTGATGGATTGTGGCACCTAACGGAGTCTAGGTCCCACAGCCCCGAGATCAGCTGGGCCTATAATAACGGAAAAAATTACGATACAGGCTCCCGAAACATGGGCAATTTAACCTCCCAGGTAATCGATTTAACGAGTGCTACCTTTGGTAATTTAACGTTTTGGACATGGTACGAGACCCAGGGAGGTACAGCCTTTGATCAAATGTGGGTTCAAATTTCCGAAAATGGTGGACCTTTTATCGATGAATACCAGATCAACCCATTGATGATGCGAACATGGATAAAAATCGGTGTTAACCTCACATCACATGTGGGCAATAACATTCAGATCAGATTCTTTTTTGATACCATAGACGGAGATAATAACGAAGGTGAAGGCTGGTATATCGATGATGTCGAGGTAAACGATGTCCCTCTACCACCACCACCGACATTTGAGCCAACGCACTCAGATCATGGTGTGGATACTGACTCCGACGGATTATTCAACTATTTGATCGTAAATGTGACAGTCAATGTATCCGCCAAAGGGTACTACAGAATAATAGGCGATTTAAGCAACATGTCCCAAATAGAAAGCGCTTCTAACTACACTTTACTCGATCCAGGTCTTCAGGATGTAGAGCTCCGTTTTACGGGATGGAGAATCAATGTTAGCCTCGAAGATGGTCCTTACACTGTGGAGCTGGACATATATGATGAATATTGGCTTTGGTACGATTCAGATACGCACACAACGGACAGTTACTCCTGGGGCGATTTTCAAAATCCACCTGCGTTTGTACCTTCGCATTCGGACCATGGCCTGGATACCGATTCTGATACCTTTTTCAACTATCTGGTCGTGAATGTATCGGTAAATATCACATCTGCTGGTGATTATGGAATCATAGGAGATTTGTATAATCAGTCCGGCACTGATTTTATCACATACACGAAAAACACTACCTATCGGGATACAGGCATCCAAATAGTAAAATTGTACTTCACAGGAAAGGATATACAAAAATCAGATATTGACGGCCCTTATCTCGTAGAGCTCTATCTTGATGATGGTGAGGGGGATTTGCTGGATACTGATAATTATATCACAGGCACTTACGCTTACGATCAGTTCCAGCCTCCAGCTGTGAGATTCGAGTCGCCGCATTCGGATCATGGTTTGGACACAGATAGTGATATGCTTTTCGACTATTTGGTGGTAAATGTGACGGTGAACGTATCTGAAGCAGGGGAGTATCAAGTAAGCGGTGAGCTGCTTAACAGTTCCTGGGATGTATTAGACTATGATTCCAATTTTACATTCCTTGAAACTGGTATTCAAATCGTAGAACTAAGATTTAAAGGTTATAAAATCTATAACAACGGTGAGAATGGGCCTTATAATGTAACGCTGGACCTTTATAGGGAAGAGGAACCACCGGATTCGGATATACATGAAACAGGCTCGTACTCCTGGGCTCAGTTCCAACCTCCACCTGCGAAATTCAAGGCCCCGCATTCGGATTACGGCCTGGATACCAACGACGATACAGCATTCAACTATTTGGTGGTGAATGTAACGGTCAATGTAAGTATTGCCGGGGACTATGTTATTTTGGGTGCGTTGTTTGATAGCAACTGGGAGGATATCGATTTCGATTCAAACTACACTTACCTCGAGGCCGGGATCCAAATTGTAGAGTTATGGTTCGTTGGTTATAAAATCTATAATTATGGACACAATGGCACTTATAATGTTACGCTGAGTCTTTACAGTCTTGATGAGGATGAGGAGCGACTCGACCAAGATGCCCATGAGACTGACTTTTATACCTGGGATCAGTTCCAACCCCCGCCCGTGACATTCGAGCCACCGCATTCGGATTATGGACTAGATTTAGATGGAGATGGTTTATTCGACTATTTGGTAGTAAACGTAACAGTTAATGTGACTGTGGCAGGAGAATACCAAGTGAGCGGCTCATTGAGTGAGGGGGAATGGATAGACAGCGATTCCAATTCCACGTACCTCCATGTTGGAATTCAGACCGTAGAATTGCGTTTCCCGGGATGGCTCATACGCAATCTAGGTGAAAATGGACCTTATATAATAGATTTAGACGTTTATGATGAACGTTATTCTCTTGATTCAGATGTCCACTCAACGAAATCTTACACCTGGGATGAATTCGATACACCTCCCGCAGAATTGGACCCGCCCCATTCGGATTATGGCCTGGATATGAACGATGATACTTTCTACGATTATTTGGTGGTGGGTGTAGAGGTCAATGTTTCTGTGCCGGGATTCTACACAGTGGAAGGATATCTGGACGATAGCTCAAGAAATCTGAGTATGGAATCATCCACCATGGAATATCTGAACCCGGGGAAACATGTAATAGAGCTTGGGTTCGGAGGCTGGGATATATACGATAACGGGGAAAATGGTTCGTATACCATCGATCTCGAACTATACGATCATGATAACAATAGGTTGGATGAGGATACACACACAACGCAATCTTACGATTACGATGAATTCACGTCGATATTACCTGCATGGTTTTACCCGCCATACAGCGACTTTGGATTGGACTTAAACGGTGATTCATTCGACGATTACCTGGTAGTGAACGTACCTGTTAATGTGACCATAGGGGGGTACTATGCTGTTACCGCTCGGCTTTATAACCAGAGTGACCCCGGGAATGAATCGGAGATCATCGAGATTTCCCGTTATATAAACATCACATACCTTGAAACCGGCACGAAGACAGTCCAATTATATTTTAACGGGGTGGATATCAATGAAACCGGGATAGACGGTCCATACTATGTTTCCATGGAGCTATTTTTCAAAGGTTTTGGGGATGATTGGGAGGATTTGGATGAAGATATACACACAACTGAATTTTATGATTCTGCAGATTTTGCTAGCTCTGATACGGTCCCGCCGATCATCTCGTCAACACTACCGAGAGATGGAGAAACGGATGTGTCCATTGTAACACCTATTTGGATCGTATTTTCGGAAATGGTAAATTTCACCTCTGTAAGAGATGCGTTCAGCTTTACGGACGGAACCGAGACATGGAATTCCTCGGACGGTTCATGGGAGTTCATGGCAAATGTAGGCGCATTCATACCGGACGAACCCCTATCATATTCCGCAACATATACGGTGACCATGGATTCCGACATTGCAAAAGACCTCGAGGAGAATTACTTGGATGGCGATAGGGATGGTAATGCAGAAGGTTCTACGACGGATGATTATGTATGGTCCTTTACCTGCGGGGAAGCACCTACATTTGATGCCCTTAATGTCATGGGCACGAATATGGCCCCTATCAATGTACTACAAGGCGATACCAATGTTCTCATGGAGCGATTGACGCTCACCGCAGCCTCGGGTACCGTGAATGTGACCTCCATAAAAGTGACTCTCTCAGGTACAGGATCCGATGGTGACATATCGGCTGTAACATTGTATGATGATACAGATGACAGTGGAACCTTAACCGCGGGAGATATACAACTTGGCACGGGAACATTCTCGGCAGGAACAAAGACATTTTCTGGTTTGTGGATCACAGTGTATCCCGGAACACCGGAGAACCTACTTATCGTATTTAACGTCTCAGCCACAGCAACCGTGGGCGATACCGTCGGCTGCAGGATTGGTGGTAATAGTCATATCACCGTACAACCACCGGGTATCGTAAATTCATTTACACCGATACAATCGATTAATTCAAACATACAAGACCTGCAGGACACCCTTACAGTAGTGGGAAACGATAAAGCACCAGCTACTGTAATTCAAGGCCAAACTGACGTCGTTATGGAGAATTTGACACTCTCGGCCGATGCAGATAGTATAACCTTAACTGCAATCAGAATCGATAGAACTGGTACGGGTTCAGACATCGATGTTGTAAATGTAAAATTGTATGATGATACCGATGGTAGCGGTACCCTCACACCAGGAGATATTCAACTGGGAACAACAGGAGCCTTTTCAAGCGATACCCTCACATTCTCTGGCCTATCATTCGTGATAAACTCTGGGGTTCCCGAGAATCTGCTAGTTGTATTCGATATCTCAGCTACGGCAACAGTGGGCGATACAGTGGGTTGTGTAATTGTCGATGATAGTTATATCACCTTGCAGGGGCCTGATGATGTGAACGCCTTTGCTTTGATTAATTCCACCAATTCAAGTATTATGGGCTCGGCCCCCGATGCACTAACAGTGTATGGTACCGACTGCGCACCAACCAATTGTATACAAGGGCAAATCGATGTTGTAATGGAGCAGTTGACACTCACTGCAGAAAGCGGCTCCATAAAGGTAACTGGGATCAAAGTGAATATGACGGGTACAGGGACAGATTCTGATATTGCGGCCGTGAAATTGTACGACGATGTTGACGATAGCGGGACTTTAACGGTGGGAGATGTACAACTCGGTACGACCCAGACATTCTCCGATAAAAACCTGACGTTCTCCGGTTTATCGCTCATCGTGAGTTCCAGCACATCTGAGAATCTGCTTATCGTATTCGACATCTCAGGCCTGGCCTCCTCTGGGGCCACCGTGGGCTGCGCTTTAATGAATGATTCATTCATAACATTGGCACTGCCTGATACAGTTAATTTCTTTACAGCGATAAATTCGACCAATTCAACCATTCAAACAGATATCATACTCCCGGAAGTGGTATCCATGGAAATGTCCGATCCTTCACCCACAAAAGCTGGAGCTGTGACCTTCACTATTACATTCAGTGAAAATATGAACTCCGCGGTGAGCCCGGCAGTAACATTGGGTAAAACTTCACCATACGATACATATACAATTGTTCAATCATTATATTCTGAAAATACATGGACCGGCACCTTTACAATCGATGGAGCAACAGGAGATGGTGAATACACGGTCAGCGTATCTGGGGCCTCGGATTTGGCAGGCAATCCCATGGACCCAAACGCATCGTATACCTTTGTGATCGATACAGCACCGCCCACTTCAAATGCGAGTTCCCTACCACAGTATCAGAATGTTTCGACGTTTGATATTCTTTATTCGGAAGATGATACAGGCAGTGGGGTTTCGAATGTAGAACTTTATTACAGAGTGAATGGTGGTGATTGGACCAAATACAGTTCCACATTCACCTCCAGCCCGATATCGTTTACTGCATCAACTGACGGGTACTACGAGTTCTATACCATAGCAACCGACAATGCTGATAATAAAGAAGCAGCTCCTGCTCCCCTTGTTGCGGATGCTTCCGTCACCGTAGACACAACGAAACCAACGGTCTTGTCCATAGAATTGTCCGATCCTTCACCCACTAAGGCAGGGTCCATGACCTTCACCATCACATTCAGCGAGGCGATGAAGACAGGTTCCCTCCCCAAGGTGACATTCGGTGCTGCTTCGCCCTTCAATACTTATGAAATAAACAAGTTCGCATATTCCGGCAACACATGGACTGGTACATTCACGGTGGATTCCACAACCGGGGACGGAATATACACCATAAGCGTGTCCCTTGGAGAGGATCTAGTAGGTAATCAGATGGTTGTGGATACCTCGTATACCTTCACAATCGATACCAAGGCTCCCGAAGTGACCAGTATAACGCCTTCCGGGACAGGAGTTACACCGCCCACCTCTATATCTATTACTTTCAATGAGTCCATGAATCAGACGGCGGTAGAAAATTCCTTCAGTCTTACAGGTGGAACCACCACATGGACAGCAGCCCATGGCTCGGTGAGTTGGAGCGGCAGTACCATGACCTTCACCTTAGATTCAGCTTTAGCATATGATACAGAATATATCATTACTATCAGTACCGATGCCGTGGACCTTGCCGGAAATGGTTTGACACTACCTTATTCATCATCCTTTACCACCATGCCGGAGCCGGATACGACTGCACCTGGGATTTCCTCAGTGTCGCTTTCAGGCGACGAAGTTGAGATAACGAAGACCCTGACTATAACCTTCGACGAACCAATGAACCAAACCTCGGTGGAAGAGTCGATATTTATATCACCGGATGCCGAGATTATGGATTTCAGCTGGGAGGGCAACACACTGACGATAACATTTACCTCCGACCTCGAACCCGATACTGAGTACAGTGTCACGATTGGCGCAGGGGCCAAGGACGCGGCAGGTAATCCGTTAGACGGGCCTTACAGTTGGGAGTTCACCACAAAGGCAGAGAAGCCAAAGGATGATTTCCTGGCCAACTATTGGTGGATTTTCCTTGTCGTGGTTATATTGGTGATTATCGCCTTCTTAGCCATGACTATGCTGAAAAAACGTAAACCAGAACTGCAGATACCGGACGAGGAGCAGCCGCTAGCGGAAGAGGAGCCACTGGAAGAACCTACCCAAGATATCGAAGAAGAATATCAAGAAGAAGTCCAAGGTGAAGAATCCGGGGACGAATCAGGTAAGATTGTGGATTGAAAGCGGCCAATTTTAGGTTCACTTGTGCCTTATCGTTTTAAAATTTGTCAAACAGATTTATATACTCTCCAGTCAATAAGCGCATTTAACAGTTAGGGCGGCATTCATATATGAAAAAAATATTAATCGTTATTTGTACATGTTTCTTTCTTCTGACGTCTTTGGCAAATATCGGGACATCAGATAGCGGGGACATATCGGAGGAAGATGAACATAATCCTCTTTTTATCAATCTAAAAGCTGATAGATTTGATCCATTGGTAGAAGCTCCAAACATTCCCTTTGAATTGACATATCAAGATGATAACAATTATTGTATAGTTCAATGTAAAGGTCCTATACAACCGGAATGGATAGAAGCGATTTTAGACTCGGGTGCAGTCATTTTGGGTTACGTTCCGGAATACACCTATATCCTCCATATGGGAAAAGATAGCCAGAATGTTATAGGAAATCTGCCTTTCATAAGATGGATAGGCCCATATCACCCTGCATATAAAATCGATCAGGATCTCCTATCAAAGCAAGGTCAAATTCAATTGAACGTCATGGTTTTCCAGGAGAACAATGGCCATGAAAATCTGAACCTGGTGAAGGAGAAGATCACAACCTTGGATGGTAGCATCTTTTATGAAGGTATTGATAATTTCGTCATTCAAGCTCAAATCGACGCATCCAAGATCAAGGACATAGCATTCATACCTGAGGTTGAATGGATAGACGAATATTCACCCCCAAAAAAACTCATGGACAATATCAGGGTGTTCACAGGGGCAGAGGATCCCCTCTATATTAATGGCTTCAATGGGACTGGTATTGTAGGCGAGGTCAAGGATGACGGGTGCGATCTGGATCATCCGGACCTGGTGGATCAGATCATTGCTACCGACGGTAGTGTCAGCGAGCAGGCACACGGCACGTCCACCTTTGGGATAGCATTCTCCTCAGGCGCGAATCAAGAGAGGGCCAAGGGCATGTGTTACGGTGGAAAGGGTGTGTTCTGCGCCTGGGGTGTGGGCAGGGGTGCTTCCATGGATCATTTAGTGAACAACTGGGGTGGTGTGTTTCAGAGCAACAGTTGGAGCCAGGGCTCATCCAATGGCGAATACAGTTCTATTTCCCAGCAGAATGACAATGCCATGGTTCAGTTTGATGCAACCATGCTATATGCGGCAGGTAATGGTAATTCGGAGATAACCCAGGATTCAGCAGCAAAGAACGTGATCGCAGTTGGTGGTATATATCACTATAACGATATCGATAGAACAAATGACGCTCACAGCGGTGGTGGAGCTCACGGACCCGCATCAGATGGAAGGATCAAGCCGGATTTGTGCGGGCCGTACGACAGCATATATACCACCGATATAGAAGGAGATGGTGGTTATTCTTCTGGAGATTATTATGGAAGTTTTGGAGGCACGAGCGGAGCGACACCTGTTGTCGCAGGGGGTGTGGGATTGGTGTACCAGATGTACCGGGACAACGTATTTGGTAACAATCCTTTGGGTACATTACCTCATGCCGCAACAGTCAAAGCGATTCTAATCGCAGATGCATATCAATATGAATTCTCGCAGGCCAACCGCTTCCAGCAGGGATGGGGACTTGTTGATGTGGGCAATGTGTTTGAAATCGGGGAGGACCATTTTATCGATGATGAGAACAATGCACTGCAAACAGGGTATATCAACTCATATAAAATCACTCCGACCACATCCACACCCTTAAAAATCTCCTTAGTTTGGACGGACGTTCCTGGAACAACATCCTCCTCTATGCATCTGGTAAACGATTTAAATCTGAGGGTCATCGACCCCGATGGTGTGGTCTACATCGGTAACTTTGGATTAAATGAATCGAAATGGTCTTCTTCTGGGGGGGAAATGGATCATCTTAACAATGTGGAAAATATCTTCATCGAGAACCCAATCTCAGGGGAGTGGACCATAGATGTGATAGGGGAGAACGTACCCATGGATGGGGTTCCCGAGACTGCTGAGGTGGAGCAAAATTACGCTTTAGTAGCATCTGGTGTTACCAAGTATGTGCATGATCTGAGGATGCACTCTCTGGACTATCCAGTACTCGTGGATACCGGGGAGAATGTGCCAATAAGTGCAACGATAATGAACATAGGTACCGATAACGAAGCTGATGTCAGGGTTTGGTTTTTGGTGGATAACATTACTATTGACACGACCTTTGTCAATTCCATTGGTATTGGTGAGGCAATAGAAACAAATTTCGTTTGGATGCCTGCGGAGGAGGGAAGTTATTACATCTCAGTGTATGTGGAGCCTCTGAGTGGAGAGACCTCAACCGAGGATAACAGAAGGAATGAAATTATAGATGTTTCGGCACCCATAGGGAGGGTTTTAGTGGATGACGGTCATGGCACAGATTGGCGTCATCATATCTATTACCATTACATAGAAGCCATGGGATCGAAGAGGTACAGGGTATTCCATACCACACAAACCATTACGAACGGGCTACTTGCTGATTATGATGCCTTTATTACAGCAAGGCCCACCCAATCTTATACCACCGAGGAAATAATGAGCATCGAGAATTTCGTAACAAGCGGTGGTGGACTCCTCGTGATTGGGGAGGATGATCAAGACATCTTAAATGACCTCACAGATTATGCGGGTATAAGTTGGGGTTCTCCATATTACCTCCTTTTCAGCGGTGATACAACTGGAATCAATCCGCATGAAATAACAGAGAATGTCGATACCCTGTACTTCGGCTCACATGAATTGCCTCTGAATGTCGAGGCCCCTGCAGAAGAAATAGCCTACACATATAATGGAATTATATATGATCGATTGGTCGCAGCCGCGGTAGAATATGGATTAGGAAAGGTGGTTGCCATCGCAGATGAGGAGTGCCTTGACAGCCAACATATAAATAATGTGGACAATAAAATATTTGGTGAGAACATAATAAAATGGCTGATCAATCCAAGACCCATATCTATCATAGACTCGCCACAAAACGGCGACATATACCTTTCAACCGACACAATACAATTTGAAGGCTCTTCAAGTTACGATCCAGACGGGGATGTGATCACCCACCTATGGAGCTCTAATATTACTGGTGAGATCGGAAACACGGTGTACTTTACTTCAACATTAGCGGCAGGGCAACATACCATAACTCTCCAAGTAAGTGATAGCGAGGGTAAAAGTGGAGTATCAGGGATCTCATTGAGAGTGCTTGGCCCCCCAACAACTGCAATTCAATCTCCAAGCAATGGATCGCTTTTAAGTGGTGATGTAATAGTATCAGGTACAGCATTGGACGCGGACGGTACCGTTTCCTTGGTTGAGGTGCAGGTTGATGACGATACTTGGCAAGAGGCTACAGACACCTCGTCCTCCGGAGATTGGTCAACCTGGGCATATCCCTGGAACACAAAGGATGAACCTGATGGAAGCCACACTCTATCCGCTCGATCCTTTGATAACGATGGGTTGAACTCAGGTGTTGATAATATCGTGGTAACCGTTGACAACACACCCCCCGACATAACCGCCGGCCCTATAGTTTTATCAAAAACGGAGAAAGGAGCAACTATTGAGTGGGAAACGAACGAAGCCAGTGATAGTATCCTGAGGTATTGGGTCGAAGACTCAAAAGATATTCAGTCTGATAGCGACCCATCATACGTAACTCATCACAGTATTATTCTAACGGATTTGTCTCCATCAACTACCTATCATTTCATCATCGTATCAAGCGATGCAGCAGGTAACAGCCGAACCATTGACGCTGAAGGAACATTCACCACGAAGTCACCAACCGATTTCACACCCCCGGAGGCGGCAATTACACATCCTAAGAACGGTGACGTACTAAAAGGAGAAGTGCAAATCACTGCGGATGCAAGCGACGATTACGGCATATCAAAAGTAAAGTTTTATATCAACGGCAAATTGAAATTCACTGACCAGACAGCGGATTACTCTTGGCTCTGGGATACCACGGATGGCCGCTATCCTGACGGTCAATATTCAATCAGTATCGTGGCCAGTGATATATATGATAATGAAGCGACTGATGAGATATTCATTACATTGGATAATGAGATCATTCCACCCACTATAATTAAAAAAAGAGTCACACCTAACTCTGTCACGAATGATGTATCGACTGATGTACTATTCACTGTCAAGGTCAGCGATCCAGAGAACAGTGTTGAGTCCATTGAAATCGACCTCTCTTCCATACGCGGTTCATCCAATCAAAACTTGTATGATGACGGCAGTCATGGAGATGAAATTGCAGGGGATGATGTATATTCATTCGAAGCGACAGTTCCTTCCGAGACATCAGCCGGAGAAAAAACAATAACAATAACGGTCTTCTACAGCGAGGGAGGAACCATTGAGACCACTCTCGAGCTGTATGTTATATTCCAGGAAGGGGATGAAGCTCCTGTTGAAGATAGCTCGAGCGATGAGGATGAGCAGAATTGGTTCTGGCAATTCTTGATAGTATTTTTGATTTCATTGGCAGTTATTATAGGTGCTATTGTTGTGGCTATTAAAAGGCGCAAGCCGGAAAGTGTAATAGAAGTGTTTCCTTTGTATCAGCCCGGTTATTATCAGGGTCAAACTATCTATTACCAAGACCAAACTGGTTATTACCCACAAGGATATTACAAGAATCAAGCAGGTTATTATAAAAGTGGTTATCACAAGAATCAAACCGATTATATCCAACCACAGTATAATCGGTAGTTGCGAATCAAAACCTCTTGATGCTGTGGATTTGATCCTAACAAAAAATCATTAATCTCCTACTCTATTTACCCACAATGCTCGACATAGACGGATCACACGGAGAAGGAGGAGGCCAGATCCTTCGAACAGCAATTTCTTTATCTTCTTTTTCTCAAAAACCCGTCCGCATAATAAATATAAGGGCCAACAGGCCCAATCCGGGTTTGAACTATCAGCACATGGCCGCAATAAAGTCCGTTGCAGAGCTCTGCAAGGCCGATGTAAAAGGACTGACAAAAGGCTCAAGGGAATTAGAATTCCATCCCAACGAGATTTTGGGAGGGAAGTTTCACTTCGATATTCTTACCGCGGGCAGCACGACCTTGGTTTTGCAGGCCTGTGTGCTTCCCAGTCTCTTCGCCTCCGAGATGACCGAATTCACGATCACAGGCGGAACGGATGTGAAATGGGCTCCTCCAATCGATTATTTCAGATTCGTGTTTGCCCCGTTGTTGCACAATATGGGTGCTCATGTCAATGTTGTAATGGGAAGAAGGGGACACTATCCAAAGGGCGGCGGCGAGATCACGGCGAGGATTAAACCGGTTGAGAAACTCATGCCTTTGATTCACGAACAAAGAGGAGCGTTGAAAACCATAAGGGGCATAGCCCATGTGTCCAACCTGCCGAACAACATAACCAAGAGAATGAAGCACTCGGTGCTGTTGAAGTTGGTTGGCATAAAGGATCTGCATATATCTGAAGAGCATTATCCACAGGATAAGGATCCCGCTCCTGGCGTTGGAACCGGCATAGTTCTTTGGGCCAATTATGAGAACACGGTTTTGGGGGCCAATGGGCTCGGTGAGAAGGGTGTACCTGCCGAGAGGATTGCCCAGAACGCAGTCGAAGATTTGCTTAAGGAGATGAACTCGAAGGCGACCTTGGATGTGCATGCTGCGGATCAGTTACTGCCTTATATGGCCTTGGCAAAGGGGGAGAGCATGTTTTGCGCAAGGGAGCTTTCGAATCATGCCAAGACCAACATATGGTTGATCGAGAAATTCTTGGATGTGAAGTTCGAGGTGAAGGAAAAGGACGGTTTGAAGGAGGCCAGGGTAAGAGGTGTTGGGTAAAGACACCCTTCTTTTAGGTCGGCTTTAGGCTGGCCTTCTTCACAAGAACCTGGTCTTATTCTTCAACTCCTTCCCACAAATTTCGCATAATGTCTCGCCCTTGATATCAGTCTCCTCCAAGCAATTCGAAAAGTGCATCACACAGGAAGCATCTTTACAGTGCCCGAGCCCCAGGGTATGCCCCAATTCGTGCACGGCCTCCTTCACGGTTCTGCTCTCGAAAAGCTCCTTTTCACCTTTGAGTCTGTAAAGGGATATCACAGCGGCCTTTCCTGACATTTCAGCCTGGCCGAACACGAAGTTCAATGGCTCGACATAAAGGTCCACATCCGCGATGCCAAGGACCTTGTCACCAGGATATTTATGCACCAGTTTGAGGAAATGGCTGCAGTCGTATTGATCTCTTTTTGCGTTGTAGGATTTTTCTGGGATTATGGCTCCTTTTTTAATAATCGAGACCTTAAATGGAAGCTCTGAGAGCCTATCTTGAAGCATCTCTAATAAAACTCTGTCTACCTCCCCGATGGGTAAGATGTTCAATAGGATCGATATTCCTCCTTGCCGTTAATAATCAGAAGGTGAGATTCACAATCAACCTTTTACTACGCCAAGCGGTTTCATCTTGGCAACGAGCCTGGAGATACCGGCGCCATCCGCAACCCTCACCACCTCATCCACGTTCTTATATGCGTCCGGTGCTTCCTCGGCCGCCACACCCTTGCTTGCAGCTCTGACATATATGCCTTTTTCTTTTAGTCTATTGATGATCTCCTGGCCCCTCCATCTTCTGGTCGCGGCCTTCCTGGACATCACCCTTCCCGCACCATGGCATGTGGAGCCAAAGGATTCTTTCATGGCTTTGTCTGTTCCAATGAGGACATAGCTTGCCGTGCCCATGTCCCCAGGGATGAGTACCGGTTGGCCTTTTGCGCGGTATTTATCCGGCACCTCAATTCTTCCTGGCCCAAATGCTCTCGTTGCACCTTTTCTATGAACATACACTTTCTTTCTTTTTCCTTCAAATTCATGCTCCTCGAACTTGGCGATGTTGTGTGCAACATCGTATATGATTCTCATATCCAAATCCTCGGCCTTCTTCCCTAGGGTCTTCTCAAAGGATTCCCTGACCCAGTGGACTATCATCTGCCTGTTGGTCCAGGCGTAATTCGCTGCGCACTTCATGGCCTTGAAGTAGTTCTCCCCCGCCTTCGAATTCACAGGTGCGCAGACCAGCTGTCTATCAGGTAAACTGATCTTGAACTCATCGGATACATAGTTTCTGCCATCCTTTCTGAAATGCCGACCCATTTCCCGAATTTGGTCGTCGCATATCTGATATCCGCATCCTCTTGAACCCGTATGGATCATCACCATGATCTGGTTCTCGGATTCGATGCCCAGAAGCGCTGCAGCTTCGATATCAAAGATTTTATCAACCCTCTGGATTTCTAAAAAATGGTTCCCTGCACCGAGACTTCCGAGTTGCGGCATACCCCTCTGCTTGGCTTTGTTGCTGACGAGATTCGGATTTGCCCCCTCCATGCATCCATTCTCCTCAAGATGTTTTAGGTCCTCCTCCCATCCATATCCATTCTTGACGGCCCACTCGGCACCGTTTAGTAATACCTTATCGAGCTCCTGCATACTGATACGCACCTTGCCTTTGGAGCCTAAACCTGAGGGAACATTGTTGAACATCGTATCGATGAGGGCGGTTATCTTGGATTTAATGTCATCCTGCATCAGGTTGGTTCTCACCAATCTTACACCGCAGTTGATATCGTAGCCAACTCCTCCGGGAGAAATCACCCCCACCTCAGCATCCATTGCGGCGACGCCTCCTATTGGAAAACCGTAGCCCCAGTGGATGTCAGGCATGGCCATGGATTTACCCAGAATACCGGGAAGCGTGGCCACATTGGCCACCTGCTCAGGAGCGTTGTCCTTCAACATCCCGGGAAGCATCACTTTGTCTACGTATATAATACCCGAGGTGCGCATCTCCCTCTTGTAGCTCTGGGGAATCTCGTAATGGTAATCATCGATCCTGTTTATCGGGCCGGTCCATCTCATGTAATCACCCAAACGTGGTAGAATATGGCCATACCCCTATATACTCTTTGGTCGATTTACCAATAAATGGAGGGAAAAAAATGCGAGATAGCCAGATTTTGAGCACAAACTAGATATATCCGTTTTGGCATTAGGTGAAATTACCTCAATAAAATATATATAGTACAGTTACTTAATATTGTACACTTTGTACCTAATGCACCCGGTGAGCTTTGTCTTGTCGGGGAAGGGTAAGAGGGCGAGGGAACATCCCATATGAGCCTGATGATTACCGATTATACGCAACCTGGACTTATGTTGAGTCGACATGCTAGCGGCTAGCTACGCCGTCTGGGGAATGGCTCGGCTCGAGAGCTGATGAAGGTCGTGCCAAGCTGCGATATGCGCTGG
>CP070739.1:2336364-2346000 GCA_020347705.1 Methanomassiliicoccales archaeon
CCAGCAAGTCATAGAAGAGGGTCTTACTCATGCAACAGTAAATCCGGACAATCCCGGTTCTGGAATCCCTGGTTTCATAATCCACGGTCCATTCTACGAGATCATCTCGGATGCGGTTTTCGAAGGTGAAATAGAAATCTGTATATCCTACGATGATACAGGTATGCCTCTTGAGAAGGAACTGGCTCTTACTCTCTTCCACATGAAACAGGGAAATGATTGGGGTAAGGTTGATTCTAATGTTAATAAAGACACCAATGTTATTTGTGGAACCATTACAGACCTATCCTGGTTTACCCTGGCATATGAGGAGAACACTCCACCGACAGTGACGATTACAGGACCTGATTCTTACTCGATCCACGCCGTCGACACAGAAGTTACCTTCACTGGCACATTCACAGATGATAACACCTGGGATGAGCACACAGCAGTATGGACCTTCAAGTCCATGAACTCTGAAATCACCTTAGTAGGAACTGTCACCGAAAGTGAAGGCGGCGGCTCTGTTACCGATACGTATTCCTTCGCTGAGGCAGGTATATATAGTGTAACCCTAACCATCACAGACGTTGGGGGCTTGGATGATACCACATCCTATACGGTGGACAATCTTCCTGCAATGGTGGTTATCTACGACCCAAATGGTGGATTCGTTACAGGTGGTGGATGGATCTATTCACCGGCAGGGGCATATGTTGCCGATCCCACCCTTGAAGGAAAAGCAAGCTTTGGCTTCGTCGCCAAGTTCAAGAAAGGATCGAGCACACCAATTGGGAATACCGAGTTCCAATTTCATGTAGCTGATTTGAACTTCCACTCAAGTAACTATGAATGGTTGGTAATTGCGGGCGCGAGAGCACAATTCAAGGGTACAGGCACAATCAACGGTGAAGGAGAATATAAATTCATTCTCACTGCGATTGACGGAGACATCAATGGCGGTGGTGGTGTCGACAAGTTCAGGATCAAAATCTGGGAAGAAGACGAATCCGGTGTTGAAAACGTCATTTATGACAACGATGTAAACAGTGGTGCCGATGTAACTGACGATGATAGTGAGCACTTAACCGAAATTGCCGGCGGGGCAATCGTGATACATAAAGCGAAGAATTAAGTATAGATACAGTGACTAACACATCACAGAACCCAAACTCCATACAAACACATTTATATCATATCACCCATTATTCGTTGAATTCTAAAACGAGGAGAGTATTCATATGGCGCAGATTGTCAACACATCAAATCCTGATGAAATCTCGGCCTTTTTGGCCACGACAATTGTTTCGCATTCGTACGACGTGGAATCAACACCAATGATAGTCTCGATCTGGAACGATCTAAGAAAAATCGTGAACGTGAAAGAGGATACGGATTTTATCGCAACCCTGTTAACCACAGGCAGTATCATGGACTTCGGGATCGAGATTCCCGATTTGAACATCGTCAACACCGCGATATTCGATATCAACAGAAACATGGTGATGAGGAATATCGAGTCAAAGGACCTGCAAAAGGAACTGATCTTTGCACTTGTGGCCGCGGCCATCATTTCCAGAAGCGAAGAGGCGGAAAAGACCAAGGAGATCGTGAGTCTCTGGATTAGGAGAAAGGATACCCTTGTTATTTCTGATGATCTTGATGTCATCGCTGCGATTCTGGTAACGGGCAGGATAATGGAGCTTAAAATTACTGCGGAAGGCTACGAGACCCTACAGGATGCTTACGGGAAGATAAGAGAGAGGCTAAAAGAGCGGGTTTCGAAAATGGCTGTAACGCAAAAAGAGCTCACAGCAGCCATCATCACCTCAGCAAATGTGGGGAGCAGCACGAAGGTGGAAAAGGTCGGGGATATTGTGGACACCTGGCTTTCAGTCTGCGACCTGATATCGGTTGAGGACCATTGGGATTATATCTCATATATACTGTCCACAGGAAGAATTCGGGACATAGATTCCAAAATTCTTCTTGGACCGGACAGCCTGCAGAACATGAAGGACGAGATGAAGGGAGAGCTAAAGAAGGCAGTCGGAGATTGATTGTAGATTGAAAATGCGCGACAGCTAGTTTCGAAGAAGGAATTATACCTCCTCCTATCTTTTTTGATTCTGATTGCAAAAACTTGATATAACACAGATAAAAATAAGCTATGTTGTACTATCTTAGGGCATTGTTGATCCCGCGGAATAAAGGTGATTGACATTACACTAAGAAAATTCGTGAAGATAAAAATATGTCTTGCTGGAGATGCTCGGGTCGGTAAAACCAGCCTTATCGGCAGATATGTTCACGATGTATTCGGTGAAAAGTACCTCTCCACTCTCGGGACCAAGGTATCCAGAAAGGAAATCAGTCTGGAGTATCCCGAAAGGGAAACCGAAATCAAGATGGAAGCACTGATATGGGATATCATGGGCCAGAAAAACTTCAGAAAACTTTTTAGCGAGAAGTATTTTAACGGTGCAAACGGCATTATCGGAGTGTGCGACCTCACTGACGAACAAAGCCTTAAAAGTCTGTACGAGTGGATAAACACGGCAAGAAGATTCGCAGGAGATGTACCGGTTATACTTCTTGCAAACAAAAACGATCTCATCGAGGAAATCAAATTGAGACCGGATGATTTGCAAAAGACGGCATCCGATCTAGGATTCGGGTATCTTTTGACAAGCGCAAAGACCGGTGAGAACGTACCCCAGGCGTTTTTAACAATCGGTAAGGAGATCGTAAAGATACAGTTTGGGTTGGATTGAATCGAAGGTGTGAAGCTCCGTGCAAATGTAAATCATCCTTTGAGAGATTTGATCTCGGTTTCCAAAGTCTGGATTTGACTAACCAACTTCCTAACATGCTCATGAACATCTTTTTCAATTACTGTTTTTAGTTCTTTATTTTGATTCTCTAAATCTGTAACCCGAACTTCTAGTTTTGCTACAATTAACCCGATTTCATCTATATATTTTTTTAATTTTGAATCCATAATAGCGGCTGGAATTGCCAAAGCTATCACCCCTGTAAGTAATATCAATCTACACTTAAAACATTTTTCTAAACGGGGATTAAAAGGTAGAGCTCTTTGTGAATATGGTAAATGAAATAAAAAAAAAGAAGAAGGTTTTTTGTTTATCGATTGCCTCATTCCAGACCCGTGAAGGTTATGGTGTTGCTGTATCCCATAAATTGCGTGCCGTCAACAAGCTGTCCCGTCATTAAAAGACTGTATTCTCCAGGTGAAAGAATATCCTCGAGGTCGCCTCTGTCGAACTTGAGCAGCAGCTTCGAGCCTGCAACCCTTGCCCAAATTGCGGGAAGTGGATTGCTGTCCGTGACCATCACGGATTTTTGGTCGATATCGGCCGCCTCGCGACCTACAGGTGGCGTGACGTGTGCCGATATCCACCTGCCCTTGCTGGCCAGGTTCAATGTATGCGGCGTGAAATGCCAGGGCGGGATCGGCATTGTCGGTATTACCGTTCCGTTAATCACAAAGGCGAAATCCAAAGGCTGGCCCGCATAATCGTGGTCTGATGGATATTCCAAAGGTGCCCAACCAGCCGCAGTATACCTGACGGCATTGTCATTCCACTGTAGGCTCGGATCCGTTGATTTCCACCCGAATGTCCCGGGCGTGGTGAGATAATGCTGAACCCCGAGCCAGTAGATGGTGTTTACATGCTGATAGTAAGCATCGGGCACGCTGATTTCGAAGTTGAACTGATAGACCGTGTGATGGTCGTTTGGTGCGTAGAATGGTGCTTCGGGATCGTACCAGCCCTCCGAGATATTGCCAGGCACGTTCAATACAGTATAAGAACCTGGTGGGAATACCATGTCCCATAGTTTTGTTCCGGGCATGCTGTAGTTGTAACCAGGCGTCCCCGGGGCAAGGGGCGGAATGTTGCTCCATATCGAAAGTGTGAACAATAGGCCGGTAGGACCTGACGCAGGAAGTATATCCTTCTCGAACGAGCCCCAGATGTGGATGCCGGTTATGTAACCGGTTTGGGTGCATTTGAAATCATCCGCCCTGATGGCCGTAAGCGGCATCCTTACAGCCACGCCGTTTTGGGATATATCAGGGGTCTGCGGCCAGTGCATCTTATGGCCGTCCGCCGGTTCCCAGTCCGCAAGGGATGATGCGGCAAATGTCATGCTTGTTGCCGTGAGCATTATACAAATCAGAGCTACTACCAATTTCTTCCTCATCGTATCACCTCCTCCCTCTTTTAGGGTGTATTGGTATTTTCCGGGAAAGAAAATTCATATTTCCTCCCTCCTATCATCGCGCCCCACCTTGGCGCTCTTTGAGAGAGCACCTTGCCTCGAAATATGGATATTCCATACCCTCATCTTATTTCTTCGGCTAGGTGCTCCACCCTCTATACTTAATTTTCCTTTAAGGGGTAGAGACTTGATACACTTATGCCATTATAAAATTATGGATTAATATATAATCGAAAAATAAAAAGATATATACTTTTATATAAAATAGCCACCCTCTCGCACAAAACATAAATACTTCAACTACAATCCATACTACATATTGGGAGTGATTGAAAAAGGGGAGGGAGTGAGTCGAAATCCCACAAACGAGATACTTTATGATAGTGAATCTTTCCGCTTTTTTAAATGCTTACCAATAGACGTAACCAAAGCTAATTAGGAGGAAAAAAATATGAAGAAATTTAGAAGTGTATTTTGTGTAATTTTATGTGTGATGCTGCTGACCACTGTTTTTTCGGTGGCAGCGCCCGTAAAGACGAACGCATCGCCTACAGTGGGTCAAATAGAAGTGAAAACCAACAAGAAGTTGTATAAAAACAATGAACCAACGGCCATAACCATTAGAAACACAGGCAATACTACAATTGAGTTCGAGGCAATACCAAAGCTCGAAATATGGGATAAGCAGGGGAACCTGATATATCCAAGCTCCAAAATAAAAAGACCACTAACGGGTGATCCCCGTCTCTGGGAACTTAAGCCAGGTGAACAAGAGATATATGTTATAGATCCACACCACCTTCCAGACCAGGAATGGCCTGGAGAGGAGACCACAATTAGATTCGATAATACCGTGGGTCCAGACATTGATATAGTAGGAGACCCGTCGATGAGATTCCAAGCAAGAGGCGTAGTCATTCTTGTGTGTGGTAATGACCATTACGTTTACCAGAGTAATATCAACGAAGGCTGCAATCGGATTTATGACGATCTGAAATGCATCGGATACGAGGACGATGATATATATTACCTCAATAGCGAGGCTAATTGGCGGGTAGATGATATTGCCTCAAGCGCCATTCTTGAGGATGCCATTATAAACTGGGCCGGTGCAAGAGCAAATATCGGGACACCGCTGTTCCTTGTTATGTTCGATCATGGGGATATAGACAGTCTCAGTCTTGACCGTGAGCGTGATGTGGGAGGTTTAATAGAAGATGAGGTTAGGGCAGATGATCTGAATGATTGGTTCACAACCTTGGAATCGGATACAGGAGCCGAAATCTTCACCTTGATTGTGGCATGTCGCAGCGGCAGTTTCATCGATGACCTTTATGGCGAGGGAAGGGTGACAATCACAACCTGCATGGAAGATGAATCCAGCTCGACCCTGTCGAATATGGAGCCCTACTGGGAGTACTTCTCAATGATATATTGGCCCTTGATAAAATGGGGATTTACGCTGGGAGATGCATTCAACGGTGGTAGTTGGTTTACTAGTGAATGCTCGAATCAATATCATCCACTTCTAGATGATGATGGATTTGATGGTGATGGCCACGGATGGAACGTACCTGATGACAACTGTGGAGATCTACCTCATCACGGAGACGGGAATCTTGCATTTAACGTAACAATGGGGGATAAAATTTGCCCGTTTAAAACAAAGAGCGTCATAATAAAAGGTCTACTAGAGGGGAAACACTTCCTATGGCCTCTTAGCGATCCTTATGTAACTATTTGGGCTGAGATCCAATCTATAGATCCTCTTATGCATGTAAAGGCCAGTATGATACCTCCTGATTGGGTGCCACCTAATGCTAGTGATACGCTTACTCAGATTCCATTGGTGGATTTTGAAATGGAAGACCCGGAGGGCGACGGCATTTGGAATGTGGATATCCCTGCCGAAGAATTTATGAAACATGCCACCGGACCCACCGATTTTCAGTTCATAATCACTGCTGAAGATGAAGAAGGGAGAACAATGATCCCCTGCATGACCAGTGTGAGATTCCTCGCACCAGGAGCTCCCCCTCCACCCGATAATGTACCACCAAGAGTTCTTATGATGTCTCCTCTGCCCGGACAAATCGCCCAGGGAACAATGCTAATAAATGGTATCGCTTCGGATGATGTATGCCTGCAAAAGATCGAGATATTTGCGAGTAAGCAGTTACTCGATACACAGGACATCCAGCCTTCGTCCAACTCCTATTTTGAATTCGATTTGGACACAGCTTTGTTTCCCGATGGAGAGTCCGAGATCTGGGTGAGGATTACCGACACATCCGGCAACACCTTTGAAGAAACAATCCCCGTGACAATAGTAAACGATCCAGTTCAGTTCCTCTTTACGCAGGTGGATGTCCACCCAGAGACTCTGAATCTTAAAAACAAAGGCAAGTGGGTTTCCTGTAACATAAATCCACCGGAATATTATGAAGACCCATTGGTAGATCCCAAATGGCTAGTTTTGAACGGCGATATTCCAGCAGAAAATCAAATACAAACAGGTGACTCCTTGAATGTAAAGTTCGACAGACCCGATTTGGAGGACATGCTGAGCCCGCAAGACGATGCAGTCCTGACGGTGGCAGGGGAACTCGGTTCCGGAGAGATAATCGCAGGAACAGACACGATCAGAGTGATAGACCCTGGAAAATAGAAGAGCATGTTATACATGCTCATACTTTTTTTTTATATTTTTCCACCTATAAAAGAGCGGAGCCCTTTGTAAATGCAAATAAAAAAGGAGAGACAGATTAACAGGATAAGCCTGGCAAAGGATATCTAGGGCTCTATCTGCGCCGCGAACTCCTTTACCCTCTCCTGCCAACCATCTTTTAATGGCCCTTTCATGGTATCTGCCAAGATGTAGAACTTCTTGTCAGCGACCTTCACAAGGCCCTTTTCCTTGAGAACCTCGTCCATTAGAGGTATGGTCTTTCTCCAGCGTTCCATCTCCTGCTCCGTGGGCATCTTTCCGGTCTTCTTGTCAGGCGCAGCATCTCCGTGGGTGGCAAAAACGGCGTACTTCGTTTTTGGCGGCAGGGCCACCTTCTTGATGAAACGGCGCATGCCCCCTATGGGCTTGCCCATCCGAGTGGGGGAGCCGAAGATATACAGATCAGCAGGGGGCAGCTTCTTTGGATCCGCTCCCTTGATATGATGCACGTTCATTTGGTGGCCCTTGGCCTCCATGACCCGCCGCAGTTCTTCGGCCACCTTTGCTCCGTTCCCGAACTTAGAGGCATGATACAACTCGATCTTCATTCTCTTTTCACCTCCTTTCTCAAGATTCAACACCCACAGATAAAAGCATCATCAAACACGTCTTCCTCTTCCAAATCCCCTTTACGATAGTGATTGATGTATTTGACCCACTCCTTATGAGAGATAGCAAATTTCCATTTTTCAATTTCCCATATCACAGAATCTATTACGCCATCAACGGTCCTGATTTTTTCATCAACGAACTTACCGGCACTCTTTATATCCGGTGCAAGCACCGTGAAGATGATATCATTTTCGTACGAATAGAAAGTATTGGCAAGGAAAGTGATTGCAGCTTCCTCGGTTGCCGCAAGATCACGTAGATATTTAAAAACAGATTCTGTTTTTTCAGGCTTTACATCCAAAGTTACGGTAAAACGTCCTGAGGATTTGAGGTCAACATTTTTTGGTATCTTGAAAAAGTTGGGTGTAAAAAGCTGGATGATTTGCAGGTCCCAAACTCCATCCATTTTCAATAAAAACTCATAAAAGACCCTCGGAAGCTGCTCGTAATCCTCAACTTCAAACATCATGTTGATGTCGGAATGAGTGTAACATCTATCCAGATACAATAATTTAATTTTTTTAAATAAAGGCCAGTGCTTCAATTCCTTGTATTCTTCAAATAACCGCTCAAATAGATCTTCTTTTCCTGCTTCAACGTCGATCATCACAATGGTCATCATTTTATTTACTCCCCTGATATTTTTTTAACTTGTGGGCGTATGCCATCCTTTTACAAATATCTTTCGTATCAAAAATTCCAAAGGACATTATCTCTGGGTAGCATAGGTAAAACTGGAAAATCTATAATGATAAAACGGGATTAGAAGATGAAGCTTTTGTGAATGTAAGAGTAAGTGCTATAGGTAAACTAACTCATTTCTTCTATTTCAATTAATTCTTCGTCAATGCCCTCTAATTCTTCATCCAAATCTCTAAGTATTTCCATTATCTGGGCGATTGATGTGTCCGTAATCTCAGCAAGTTTCTTTATTGAGAAGCCTTGCTTATAATATTCAACTACCATCTCTTGTACCACACTTTTCGCGATATATTTTCGCGCTACTGCTGACATCGGGAGATACTCGGCTTTGGATTTCATATGAAGATATTTTACTATATTATCCGGTAATGTCACATTTATATTTTCACTCATCATCTCACCTTCCATTTTTTAATTCTTTTAAGCACAGCTTCGATATCTTTTGGTCTAATATATATCTCCTTTAGATCGTTCAGGAATGATATACCTTCATTATGGGTTACGAGTTTATTTTTTATCATGTAGCCAATATACTGAGGTGTTGTGTAGGATTTTATGCTGTTACCCTTTGCAGTGGTCCTAACTTGTTTATCATCAGTTACGAGGATACACTTTTTCTTATTTACATATGCCACATTTAACAGTTTTATATCGACAGCAGAGAGATACCTTCTCTTCGAACTTGAGATTTTAAGTTTTCCTTTCGATATTTTCGAGGAAATCGTCTTTATATTCACATGCTCATCTATTCTTATCCCCAGTTCATCATTTACTTCCTCTATTATTTCATTTATAGTGTGTATCTCAATATTTTCTATTATTCCAATATTGGTTCTTGAAATATTTATTATAAATGTTGCATTTACTATATATTGCATAAAATGAATATATTGTTCAATATATTTAAAATATTCGTTTGATTAATCGTTTTATACGTTTTAGGCATACTAATTCCTTATAAAGTTGGCATAAATTGGTTTTACCTATTCTCGTCAAAATACGCGCAGGTGATCATTTAGGAGGGATTCTAGTCCATTTGACAATTGCTATTGCGTAAAAGATTGATTATTATCACCCGGATTTGGCATGCTATTTGTGTGTGATATCTCACAAATCTTAGTTCCGGTTTGCGGGTGTGTTGGTGCATGGATTCCGTTAGTGTCCAGTGGGTGGGGATGAGTGAGGGGACGAATGATACAGCAATACTAATAGATGGTACTGTTACACGTGCGGGAAATAATGGTGAGTGTGGATCGTTATATAAAGAGGGAGAGCAGACATTTCATGGTAAAAAAAATGTCTACCAAGTACAGTTAAAGGTTTACTCAACCTAAAGTATCTTTCCTGCAGATAGTGGACTTAAACTT
>CP070739.1:2346100-2351765 GCA_020347705.1 Methanomassiliicoccales archaeon
ACAAAATTATCGGTTATGTGTTGGCTCTGATGGTTGGATTAACAAAAGATAGAAATAAGCTCCTACTTTTTCTCTCTGGATTAATCCTTGTCGCCATTTCGGTTCTCATAGATGATTATCTCCCATTGCTGTTCTTTTTCGGTTCTTTTGCACTGATAATAGGGCCCGTAAAAGAAAGAATCGTGATCCTGCTTATCGCCTTCTTGATATTGAGTGCAAGTTCTCTTACCGGCCAATATAGGCCTGCCTATGTGGATATAGCAGATGAGATAAATGATCGCATAGAGGAGGGTGATGTGGTAGCTTTGGTAAAAGGAGAGGGAAAGGGCGTTCGCCTGCCGATAAATGAGTTATTCGTCCATATTGCCGTAAGGGATGTTTCAATTGTCATCTACAACCAATCGAATGGCACTGAACCGAGATTCATTGTCTCAGAGTTAAATGATACCTATAGCGGCTATGAGCTTGTGGGCTCCTTTAATAGAAAATATAAGCCCAGTATTCTAAAAAGTATTGGGATGACCCTCACGGGAAAGCAAGATAGCGATCAACTTCCTCCGATTTATCTTTGGGAGCGCGTTTGAGGTTATCTAAAAAATAATAGAGGGCTATTATCCGACTTGACGGTATATTCCAACAAATCTGTGACCTTTTTTGCGGTGCTTACCCAACTGTATTTCTCAGTGACTATTTTTCTACCTGTTTGCCCTAACCTTGCTCTGTGTGGAGGGTTGGAAAGCAACTGGATACTTGCACTTGCCAGGGCCGGTACATCGTCTTTGGGAACGATTATACCGCATCCGCTCTTTTTTAGGAATTCTAGGCTGGGAACATCGGAGGCTATCACAGGTTTACCACATGCCAGATATTCGTAGATTTTAATGGCCGAAGAGCCGCTTTTTTCCCTGCCTGTAGACAAAGGTGCCACACAAATATCGCTTGCATTTATATATATCGGAACTTTCTCGTAATCGACCCATCCTGCAAATATGACATGTTTATCGACACCTAATTTTCGACTTCTATCTTCCAAAGCCTCCTTTTGAGTGCCACCGCCCACAATTACAAGTGTTACATCTGGTATCTCAGCTAAGATCAAGGGCATGGCATCTATCATATACTTGACTCCTTGCCAGGGTGCGAGATTGCCTGTAAAACATATATATCTTGAATCTTTATCCAAATCCAATCTTTTCTTGCATGTATCTAGGTCAATAGGTTTGAACAAATCAGTATTGGCCCCATTCGGTATCACACCGATTTTTTCATCTGGGAGGTTATAGGTTCTCTGGATCTCATTTCCTATGTTTCTAGTCACCGTGACGACTCTTTTGGCTTGTTTGAAAAAATGGCGACGAAAAGCCTTCTTGATATGTTTTATAACCGAAATTTCCTCTCTTCTTTCACCAACCAAAGCGATCTCTTCCTCAACCAGAGCGTTAATCTCAACAATGAAAGGAATTCTAAGGAGTCTGCCCAATGCAAAACCGATTTTAGGCGAGGGTCTCCTCTCGTAGATGATCTGAACATGATATTTTTTTGCGATTTTCCTGCAGTAAATAAGGGTAGAGATATTTCGAAACCTTTGCCTACGTTCATTGAAAAACAGGTGTAAATTCGGTATTTTTTTGGCCCAGTTCAAGCCGGAACTCTTATTTTTGGTATCGGCTGTAATCAAAATAACGTTATTGCCCAACTTGGCCAGGGAGACAGCCAACTCCCGCACATGAATGCTGTCTCCGGTTTTGTTCCCGATATTTATATCGAGGGCGAGAAAGAGTATTTTCATGTATAACAAGAATCATAATATCTCCCGGCTATTTATAAATTAAGCAATCGTTATTGGAACCTGAAATTCAAACTGAAGTTATTCTGCCGTAAACGACTTAGAAATACTCCTTCGGGGTGTCGATGACGATAAATCTTCTTATCATTTCATCGAGCTTTTTCTTATGTTTTGGCGAAACAACCAATTTACCGAATTTCCGGTCCTCCAGAGCCTTGGATATCTCGATAGGAACAGAGTATTTTTCAGGTAGAAATCTCAAGGATAGCGGGGATTCCTTAAAGAAAATATCGTTTGGTGTCGTTCTTTTTAGCAGGATTTCGTTGTTTTTGCGGTTTTTCTCGTAAATTGGGTTTAAAATTGGGTTCTGCATGTGTTTTTCGATATAGAGATTAAGATTTTCGAATTTACCGAGTAGTTCTTCATCGGTTGAACCAACTATTGAAATGGCATAAGAGCCGTTGATTTCCTCATCTTGATATTTTTTTGTCAAATCAAGCTCATATCTCATCATGAAATCTTCTATCAAGGGATTTTCTGGTAATACCGAGATCTTCACTCTCGGTAACAATCCTTGCCAGGCTTGAGGGGATAAGGCCAAACCCTGGCTGACATTATTCTGTAGAATGTTGTGTAGGTGGAGCAGCAACAACAAGCCACCATTTTTTAGCATCCGTTCGAACTCTTTTGCGAGTAATGCACGATTATAGACGAAATGAAATAAATCCATTATGAAAATAGATGAAAAAGCATCATCCGAAAAAGGCAAGGGGTTGTTCGCATCTAAACAAATAAAATTTGCGCCTTTGGCCATATATTTTTTAGCAAGATACAGCATCGTATAGTTTTCGTCTGCGCAGACCAAGTTTTCAGGCTTGATATATTTCGATAGGATAAAAGACCCATGACCAGCGCCGCATCCTAGGTCCAATACCATTTCGTTTTTTCTTTCTATCAAAGGGATAAAAGGATAGAGGGACCAGAAGGTTTGGGACGAAAATCTGTGTTTGAGATACTCGCCCCAGTTGTTTGGTTCGAGTATATCCATCAAATCAAAAAAGGTAAGATCGCTGGTCAATCTCCTGTAGGTTTGCCTTTTTTTCCACCTTAAAAGATGTAAAATAGGATATAGTGGTTTTTTAAACCCTCCCAACGCTGAAATGGAGTCGTGCATATTCAAGAGTGATTTTTCTAATTTTTGGTCTTTGTGAGGGAGACTTATGGCATCCTCCAACCGGTTGGTTCTCATTAGGGTTACAAGGTAGGCTGTGCTTGACATGCGTTCATGAAAAAATGGCTTCTTATATATCAAAATTCCATCAATTATCGGATATTCACTGCAATCGCATCTTACAATGCCGTTTATAATCTCGGTATTTGTTTTGGTGTATATTTCACCCATATCGAAGTCTGATTTACAGTCGGGGCAGATTAATCGCTTTAAAAAATCCCTTCTCATGACCTTGCACTCCTAAACCGTCATCCTTAATTCTTTTGGTAAGAAATAACTTTGGCATGTATTTTCAAATATTTCCATTTTTAACAAAAAATAGATCATTATCCCAATCTCCAGAAATATTCTCTTATGAAAAAATAATCAGTTATCGAATCAAAAAGATATTCCTGCGTTTTATACATCTTAAGGCATCTCTCCTTCATTTTCCTTGTTTTCTCATCTAAGGCCAGTTCTTTCAGTTTCCCAGTTACCTTGTAAAAAAGCCTGTTTGATGTTTTTTGGCTGCTTACCCTTGGGGCCCGGGATATATAATAACCATAAGTGGTAATAGGCTTTTTCATTTTTTTAACGATATTATTTATCATCTCACCGGAAGCACTATGATCACCATGCCCATCCTGAGGGTGTGTAATAAAAATATCCTTTGGTTGATGTTCATTCAGAATGGCTTCGATATTACCGATTAAACTGGCCTTGCAGTAAGGCGCATTTTTTTGGTAGGAATTATCGTAAGCTGTACTGCTCAGTCCAGTAAAAGTGGATATGTAGGGATTTATATGGGTATAATTCTCGGAAGACAGCATTTTTTCTATACCATTGTCAGGATATCCTAAAAACGTTATATGCTCTTCTTTCAATCCAATCACGGCCATGGCCGATATGCTCTCTTTTTGCCTAACAAGGCCGTGTTCGATCATCTTCTCTTGCCTAGATTTTTGTCCACCCAGGTTCTCCCAGTGATTTCCATCCGCATCTCCGTTTGTGAGCAATACCACATTAACCTTACGTCCCTCACTCAATTGGTGGTATATCATACCAGCGCATCCCAGGGCCTCATCATAGGGATGGGGTGCGAACACCATGGTATCACACGGTTTTGTAGAGGACATTTCGGTGGCTAAACCTCCTGTTTTAAGGCGAGTTATGAAGAGTTCAATATAAAAAGATAACGACAAATTTTTAAGAATCGAAACTTTCGGGGCAAAAGATAAATGTGAACATTGAAATAGGGAATTTACATGACAAGGCTTATCTATCTAAGTGATTGTTTGAATGCGATAACCCTCTTATATAAATCATCTCCGTATATAATATCCAGGAGACGATGATTTACATGACGAGGCTTATCTATCTAGGTGATTGTTTGAATGCGATAATCCTCTTATATAAATCATCTATGTATATAATAGCCAGGAGACGATAATTTACATGAAAGTGTGCTTTATCACGCCATACTCACTGAGAACCGTAAGCGGTGTGTCAAGGGTGGTAGAAGACCTCTGCAAGGGTTTGAAAGAGAAGAAGATAGATCATCTTGTTATATCTGGAAGACTAATCGATGAGATCCAACGGGATAAAACCATAGAAGCCATTGAGATAGATGTTTCAAAATTTCCCCATCTTAAAGATACTTATCTGGCCATAAAAACGGTAATTTGCATCATCAGACATAGAAAGGAAATCGACCTGTTGCATTTGCAATCCCCCCATTTACAGCCCATGTGTGCGTCGATTCTCGGAAAGATTCTGGGAAAACCGGTGATCACCACCATTCACGGCAAATTTCCGGAACCCAAAAGCATTCTAAGAAAGTTATTTTTCCGGGCCACTATCAAAGGAACCATAACCTTCTCAGATAAAATTACCTTTGTAGACGCTGAGGCTAGGAAACATTACAAGGTTCCTTCAGCTGAGATCATCCAGAACGGAATAGATACCAAACACTATTCGCCAGATTCCAATCTGCGGGAAGAAACACGCACCAAGTTGGGATTATCAGATAACGATTTGGTGTTGATATATCTGGGACGTCTGGCGGCAAATAAGGGGGTATATGAGCTTATTGACGCATTTTCCTCGGCTAAAAAGAAAACGAACAAGGGATTGAAATTGATACTGGTGGGTCCTGGAAGAATAACGGAAATAAATAGGAGAATAAATGCACTTGGACTAAAAAACGATGTTCTAGTATTAGGAAAAGCAGAGGATGTAAAGGGTTATTACTTGGCCTCGGATGTTTTCGTTCTGTATTCGGCTTTCGAAGGGCTTCCCATGGTGTTACTAGAAGCCTCTTCCTGCGGCTTGGTTATCATTGCCACCAGAGTTGGAGGGATACCCACTCTGATAAGGGATAAGGCAAACGGACTGCTTGTCGATTATGGCGATAAAAAAGGCCTGATACAAAAAATCAAGATGATTGCAGAAGATGATGGATTAAGAGAAAATCTTGGTCAAAATGCGAGAAAAAGGGTAATCGAGCATTACAGCCTGGATAGAACCATAACCAATTATGTGAAATTATATGAAAATATGTTGCAAACCAGATTACGATGAGAAAAGCCCTCTTTTGGATTTTTTCTTATATAGATGTATGAATTTTCCGGCGACATTATTCCAATCATGTCTTTCCTTCGCATATGTTA
>CP070739.1:2351865-2360286 GCA_020347705.1 Methanomassiliicoccales archaeon
CATCCAGATCGTTCCAATCCTCTGGTTTTACTGTACAGTTGTGCTTCCAGTAGTCATCAGAATCTGTTGCATTGAACCATTGGACAGCAAAGTAATCCCCCTCAATTGATGATAATACGCTTCCAAGGTTCGTATCCGACTGAATAAAAGGAATCGATATAAGGTTCCAGCCTTCATATAGTAAGAGGTAATTGCCGATTGGATCTATCAACGGATATTCATCCTGGGAATTGGGGTCAATAATATATGGGTTCTTCCCACCAATCGGGGGACCTAGATCAACTATGCCATCACATCCCAGAGCATCTTGGTTAAACCCCCAATAATCGTCATACGCCCCTTCACTTGGTTCGTTAAAATCACTCCAAAAATTTCCACCGCTCGGATAACCGCTGTCCCATTGATTACCGTTAATTGTATCATCATAGGCTTGATTGAGGTTATCAATAATATTGTTATGATAAATTTCGTTGTTTAATGATGAGCTTATATTTATGCCCCATTCTTTGTTCGACAATATATTGTTGTCTGTTATTATGTTACTGTTCGATGATGAGATTAAATGGATGCCATAACCATTATTATTGGATATATCATTGCTCATTATGTCGTTATTTGAAGATTCCTCGATAATCGTTCCGTTATAATTGTCAGAAATGTTATTATATTTTATTATGTTGTCATTGGATAGATCACAAAGATCGATGCCTTCCAAATCATTCAATAAAATATTATTATCTGTTATATTATTGTATGACGATGAGTCAAGATAGATTCCCTTCCAATTGTTTGATATATTGTTGTTTGTTATGTTGTTGTGAGATGACGAACTTAGATTTATGCCCACTTCAATGTTCGACGATATATTGTTGTCTTTTATCATATTGTTGTTTGATGACTGGAAAAGATAGATGCCAAATCGACCGTTGTTCAAAATAGTATTGTTAGTAATTGTGTTCTCGTTGGATGAAATCCAAAGACTGATGCCGTGCCACTTATTCAAAGAGATATTGTTGTTGTTAATTATATTCTCACTACATGAATCTAAAATCCAAATACCATGATGCTCATTAAAGGAGATATTGTTGTTTATTATGATATTGTCGAAGCAGAAGGAGTGGAAGATGCCGTCTTCAAGGTTCAATAGAATATTATTCCTTGTTAAGTTGTTGTTGTTTGATGAGGACATAAGATATATGCCTCTAAACTTATTTGATAGGATATCGTTATATGATATATTGTTATTTGATGATGAGTAAAGATAGATACCACGCAAATTGTTTGATATATTGTTGTTTGTTATATTTATATTCACTGAGTAAGCGACCTCAATTCCTACATCTGTGTTGTTTATATGCAGGTTTGTTACGTTAAAATTCGTGCAATTGGCAAGAATCACCTGGCCAACCTTTATACCATTTATATTTATACCGCTGCAATCCTTATAATAATACAATGGAATATCATTCACTATATTATTATCAGGAATTGTATGGCTGTTAAATTCGGAGAGTTCGATTCCTTCTATAAAAACACCGTCATTGGTAAAATTGTTATTTGTTATAGTGATGTTTAATGAGCTGTAAATATAGATGCCATCACCACTGTTGTTTGAGACATTGTTGTTTGTTATGATGTTGTTTGATGAGAGCAAAATAAGTTCAATGCCGTCATCACCGTTGTTTGAGACATTGTTGTTTGATATGTTGTTGTATGATGATGAAAACTGAAGGAATACGCCATTTTGAATGTTAAAAGATATATTGTTGCCTTTTATTATGTTGTCGTTTGATGATAACTTAAGATAGATACCTTCAGTGTTCGATGAAATATTATTGTTTATCATATTGTTGTTTGATGATAATGATAGAAAGATACCCTGACCATTAGAATGATTATAGATTTGGTTTGAAGTTATATTGTTGTACGATGATGAATCGAGATAGATACCTTCACCAAGACTATCGGATTGATTGTAGATTTGGTTTGAACTTATGTTGTTGTATGATGATGATTCAAGATAGAGGCCGTAATGGTCGTTTAAATGGACATTATTATTTGTTATATTGTTATATGACGATGAGTCAAGATAGATGCCGCAGTAGCCGTAGCTTATATTGCAGTACTTTATTTCCGCATGCCCAGTTGAGTTTATCTGAATTCTATTCCAGTCACTGGGGTTTTTGTTTCCCCTGTTCGATGTTATGTTGATCCTACTTGTCTCACTGCCTATTGCTGTCAGGTTTCCCTCAACATATATACTGTGATATCCTTTAAATTCCACTTGCACCCCAGGCTCAATGGTCAAAGTTGCACCGCTCGCAACGATAACATCGCCAACGACAATGTAAGGGTTACCTGTTGGGTTCCAGGTCTCACCAGGAGGCAATATGATCCCGCCGACCTCCGTACCCTGAGCTTTCTCGCTCTCAAAACTCATTAATACGACAAATCCTCCGGTCATGAGCAAGCATACAATTGCAATCGATTTTAATCTGTTTTTCATACCAACCCTTCATGGAGTTAAATTGCTGCTATTAACTATATTTCCCTTGCCCGTAATACATTTTTTGGTTTTTAATCCCAACGAAAAAAGAAAAAGATAAGGGGATGTTCAGGAGATAGTCTTCTCCTTCCAACAGTAATGCTAGTTCAATAGAACATTATTAGTGTCTACGGTTTATTCCAACCGCCAGCGTCTATTTCCGGTCCGTAGATTGTATCCCACAAATTAGTTAATCCCGTTAAACCATGAATAATGATATACTGCCATTCGTGTCCCTGGTCCGGCGGTGTCTTAAAGGTGAGATTTTCTGTATCCCACCCCTCCCCCACCGTAGTATTAATAGTCAAGTCATCGGTCATTACTTCCACACGATACGTTTCGTTAACAGCAGAACCACCGGCGAACACCGTGAATTCTGTGTCAGGGGGCATCTTATCGTCGTTAGCTAATTTGAGATACAAAGTTCCGAGTGTAGGTGGATTATTTTTCCCTGCGGTAGCATGATTCCCGTCTGGGGCAAAGCGTGCATTTAGCTCGTTCGTGCAATCCGTACCCCATGCATCTTGTGCATAGACCCAAGTTGCGACTGCTGATCCGCTCAAGAGAATTGTTACTGTTAGTAAGGTTCCCAATATCATTAATATTTTCCGCACATTTATCACCTCCTTCCCTTTTCAGGATTTATATTTACATCTTCACGCCCCACCTCGGCAATCTTTACCGTCTAACATCACGCATATCGGATTCGCAATTATTTATCATTTGTGGAAAACTCTTTGACAAAACAATAGAGAAGTCTTTGATAAAATGCGTTATAACTGATGTTTGCTATCCCGTACAACTTTTCGATTTGGTTTTGCCTTTGAGCTTGAGCACACCTACCTTGACGAGTTTGGTAATATGGTAGTTGACCAACTGCCTGGAGACCCCAAGGGATCTTGCCACTTCGACCTGTGATATATCCGGCTTCTCTTCGATCTTATTTATGATTTTGATTTGAAGTTCTGTTAGCATTTGTGGTTCACCCTCATATTCGTAAAGCTTGCTTTTATCCAATTCATCGGGTTCCAGGGGATAGAAACGCTTGTGACGACCCTCCGATACCGCTTTTATCGGATCTTCCTTTTTTAATATCTTAAGATGGTAGACCAAGGTTCCGTTAGCCAACCCGAGAGTCTTTTTGATGGTTGTATAATTTTGGCCTGGGTAAAGCTTGATATACTCGTATATGAGCTCGCGCATTTTGTTTTCGAGAGGGTGCTTCTTTTTTATTTTTGTAAAAAGTGGCAGGAAAATGAACTCCATGCAGATATAACGCCCTGTTTCCGTTAACCCAAAATAAACTATCATCGTCACAGCTATGATCGAAACGGCAAGTAGTGACGGGGTAAGATCAGAATGCGAATTTTCATCAGGGACGATTATTTTTTGAAGCATTCCTCCAGAGCCGCTGTAGGATCCCACTGCAAATGCATATTTGCCCGACGGGTGCCAGGCGATATCGTTTATTTGTCTTTCAGCCAGTTTTTCAATAAATTCCAGGCCTCCGTCGTACTTGTAAACTTTCCATTGATTGTCCGCTGTGTCGCACCCGGCCACAAGAACCAGGCTGCTGTCAGGTTTCCAGGAGAGTATCCCGGAACGCCATGACAACCTCCCTTGGCCCTTTGTCAAGACATCGAGGGCAAACGGTCTGCATCTATCCCAGGAGGCAAGAGATAAATCGTCAAACAAGAATAGTAACTCACTGCCATCAGGTTTCCAGGCCATATCAAAGATATCTTCGATCTTTTTGGTAAAAATAATCTCGCTATCCCTGAACTCGTACAGTTTGCCGCAATCCGTATAGATTAAGGCGAATTCCTCCCTCGGGTTCCATGCGATATGAGCAATCGAGATATTGGATGTGTCGCCGATCAAGTGGGTAATATCAACCAATTCGGTGCCATCGTAAAATAATAGCAAGGCTGTAAATCCCTTCGGTAAGGAACCTGTGTGTCCGCCAATTAAGGCGTATCTTCCTGTAGGATCCCAGTCAACACATCGAAAATTGAAGTTGGAACCCAGCTTCAGAGGAAAAAGAGAATCTTCGTATAAATAGACACCCCCATAACCTGCAATTATCGCTGAACTGCCGTTACGATTCCAGGAAATCTGTTTCGCCTTAACCGGTACAATCGAAACCAGCTCCACCGATTCTCCGTCGTACCGTGCTATGAGTCCATTGGTTCCGCCAATCAATCCGTAGTTGTCATTCGGATTCCAACCGATGGTATTGACGGTCCATTCGTGGGTATCTTCTGAAGATGCCGCTTCCTGTGAACCGAGGAATACAGCGAAAACCATGAAGATGAGCAAAAGAAGAGCCTGTAACTTGCAGGTATTTTTGTATCTGTATTTCATCGAAAGGATGATGGTGTTCCGAGTTATTTAATAAATTTGGAAAAGTCTTTGACAAGGAGCCTTATGACTCTAAAAATCCTGACTTAATATAAGCCGGGAGCTACACACCAATAAAAATGAACCGCGTCGCACTGGCAGTGGATATCTGATAGCCCTCCGTCATTAAAAGCAGGCAGTCGAAGGCCCCTTTCGGCATCCGAGTGGAATGCCAGAACCAAAGCTGGAGGGTGTAATTGAAGTAGTTAATACCCACAGCATCTATAATTTCGTCGCAGTACCAGTCCGCAGTATGGTTTACCTCCATCTTCAAGGGTATGCCCATTGTGTCATATTGTGAAAGATACTCCTCGTTCCAAATCCCAACGCTGTACGTGCTCGACCCCTTAATCCCACTTGAGTTGTAAGGAATTACGATATAATACAATCTTGTACCAGGAGTGTCGGCCCCGATTCCAGTTATCGTGGTGATGTTCGTCCCGGAAGGTATTGCGGAGCAGGCCAAGTGATAATCTACATCGATTGTTTTGAAAAATCCGTCCCTTTCATTGGAATAGTAAATCTCATACCAGCCTCCAGGTTCCATGCTTGCAGGTTCCTTCCATGAAAGATTCACATCACCGTCATTCTCAACCACGGCCTTCAGGCTCTTCGCCTCCAAGGCAAAATCGAACCCTAAAAATCCGGTCTCGTTGTCATAGAGAATCATCGCTCCAGGCATGCCTCTGAATGTATACGTTGTCTGGCTTGAGAACTGTACCTCAAAACCTTCGCCTTGCTTCATTTCCACATTGTTTGTGGGACCGTCCAGATAGTTGTGTCTGATCCAGGTTCTGGTGGTAGGGTCGATGTATTTGATGTAATCCGCGTTCATATCAGTAGTCAAATCATCGGTATAAAGCGTATCGATCGGTTCCAAAGGTAGGGAGAAAGTGGATATTCCCTGCAAGAATCTCTTTGTCCATTTTCCCACGGTCCTGCTCGTTTGGCTCACCGTCCCGAAAACGTTCACGGCCCTGATCACATAGTAGTACTGCTCCTCATAGTTATTGTGGCCTATAAGCGCGGCCTTGGTGTCATTCCACATTGTTCTGAGTGGTATGGGGCCTGGTTCTCCTGTTTCGTTGTCAGATGAAGTATTCACCCAGGGGGTCGTAAAATCGAAATCCACCTGTGAAGTCGAGCGGTATATCAGGTAGTGGTCAGCACCCAGTATGGGGAGTGGATCCCAATAAAGGATCACATCCTGTCCGTCGGAGCTGACGTTGATAAAGAGCTCTGGTGGAGCAATGGTAATCACAGAGATGGTGGTATTGTAAAAAGCGATTCCTCCATCGTCATCCTCCACAGTGAGGTTCAATGAATAAACACCGTAATCCAAATATGTGTGCTGGACTGAGTCAATTACAGAGAACGGGAAGGTACCATTTGGACTTGGATAGGGATCAGGACCGAGACCGTTGTTGTAATAGGTATTTACAAACGTCGGGCCCATCTCGAATTTCCAGGTGAAAATCAGATCATCACTACCAGGGTCGGTTGCGGTTGTGTCTATGGAAAGGAGAATGCCGGCCTCTGTTATGTAAGGTCCAAAGGGAACGATTGTAGGGGGTTCGTTTAAAACCGTGATATTGCAGGTATCAATTTCCCAGAGGCTGTAAATGTCTGATACATTCAATGTTACGTTATAAACTCCGTTGTCACCGTAAGTGTGAGTTGGTGTCCTACCGTAGGCATCTGCATCATTGGTATAGTTACCGTCACCGTCCGAATCAACGTTCGCATCGAAATCCCATGAGTAATTCAGGTTTGGTACGACGATATTATCAGAATATTCACCTGGAGTTATACCGGTATCATACGGGGGATTCGCCTCCATAAGCTCGCCATCGGAAATCTCCACCTCAGAGTGATTCAACTCGGTGAAGTAGAATACGTAGAAAACCTGCTCGCCCCTGGAATAGAATGTCACCTCGGTAACACCAGGCCCCTCAAAAGCCAGGCTCAATGGATCCGGGTTGACGTAAAAGGCCAGGCCATCCTTATCCGGGGTCAAGAGTATATCGGTTTCAACTATCTGGAAGATCACATCTAAATCATTAGGATAGATCAGATTTTGGGAGACGGTATCGTAGATGTCCAGACGATAGAGATGATCCTTGTAAAGTTGTTGGATGACCAAAGTAGGATCGTTGGAACTCTGTAGATACAATCCAGAAATGATGTAAGTTGCATCGGTCTCATCGTACACATCAGCATAAAACTCGCCGTTAGCGGCACGAAAGCTCAGGTTAAAAACCCCGGTTTCGTGCATCCTCCAATAGTATGTGTATTCGTAGCCAGTGGGTCCCTGGCCCATATGGCCTGCCTTCTTGCCGATCCAGAAAGGATCAGGAGAGGTGAAGGTCACCCATTCACGAACAGCACCTTCCCAGCTCCCGCCGCCAGGGCCACTGGGATCGCTCTGCCGCAGGTACAGTGCGCTGTCAGTGGCAAAGTTGACATCCAGTCGATGCCAGTCTGGGTCGTAATAACCGCTTGCATTAAATTGCACGGTTTCACCCTCGGAAACGGTCTGGTTTGCCCCTGCATCCACAATAAGGCGCGGAAGAAGGGCCTGAAGAAGTATCTCGTCTCTATACATGGAATTGTTTTCGGATTGTATCGTCACAGTGATATTATCCCACTGGATGTATGGGATTATGGATGGAAGGAAAACCATAACCGTGATGTTGACAGAGGATCCTGCAGGCACAGAAATCTTTGTGATGACCGACGTCCCGGTCTCGTTATAGATTTTGACAAGATATCCGTTGATAGTGGAGTTGAATATCAAGATGGTGTCGTCTACTGATTGTTTATTTTCGAAATTCAAGGTGTAATTTAAGGTACAATTGAAATATCCGAATTTGATAGGATCCCGTGTAGTAATCTTTATCATTTGTATCGTAGGTTCGCAGCCAAATACCCAGCCTGCAGCTTCGGAGCTTGTATCATTGAATCCATCGTAGGTTCCGTTACCATTGGGAACCCTGCTCATGGTCTTCCCCTGATCATGCAGTGAGCTCCAACCGGCCATGTCAAGAAGATATCCTGTGTCATTGTATAGGTAAATGTTGTCCCCCGAGGATTCCAAGGCATCGAAGAAATTCCAATCATCGTTATATGTGAGATAGAAATACGGCTCCTCGGGAGTCAATATGGTTCCTGGCGGTATGGTATACTCAGAATCCCCGACTAGCTTATATCCTGAGATATCCAAGGTTCCTTCCGTAAGATAGAGCTCCACAAAGCCGTCAGAAGGCATATTGGGAAAGAACATGATCTCGTTTAAAAGCAATGTTGGAGTGGAATCTACAGGTGGTACATCGTTTTTATAACCCCATGTGGGACCGGTAGATGAATTTCGCAGCCAATCGTCCGTGTACCTCGCGGAAGTATCGTCATAATGCCTCGCTGCTGATTCCGAATCCTGCGGATCCGGCACGGTACCATTTTGTCCGAAAGAGATAAGA
>CP070739.1:2360386-2367929 GCA_020347705.1 Methanomassiliicoccales archaeon
ATAGGTTGTTGTAGTTGAATTTGATTCCTGAGACATTTTCAAAGGCTGCACCATAAGTATTTTGGTCATTGATCTCATTGTTTGTAACAACCACATTCGATGAGCTATTGAAGAATAATCCCTGATGGTTCTGATAGAATTCATTGTCGTCTATCGTTATATTTGTAGCACCATAAATCGTAATTCCATTATAGCAGTTTGAAACATTATTATCATGGAACGTGATGTTAGTAGTGCCAATACATAAACCCGAGTCCTGATATTTGATTGCTTCTGTAAAATCCCATCCGCAGTAGTGCAGCTCGCTGTTGTTCATCTGAAGGTCTCCATTGGGTCCCTCCACAATGAACCCGAAACGATAGTTGCCGGTCGATGTGTAACTAGTTATTTTAGAGGCGTCATAGGTAGTAGATGGATCGTTGTCAAGATCAGAGACGATTAGGGTTCCCCCTTGGGTTGGATCAGATTGAACTGTGATACCGAACTCCCCGTCGGAAGTGCTTGCCATCTCCAATGAAACGTTGTAGAGCTCAAGGGTAAAGCCAGGTGATATCGTTAGATCTCCGTTAACTACGATTTTATAATGTCCCAATTGGCTTGAGTACACTTGGTCTGAATCAACCACCCAATCCCCATCGGTCCCTAAGATACCATCGGTTGGATTTCCATTCCACAACTCGTATGGTTCTCCCGTTGCTTTCACATTCAGAACTGGTACGATATCCAGTCCTACAAAGACACTCAGTATTAACAATCCTATTGTGCCTATCGACGATATTTTTCTTATCATTACAACCCCTCCTCACCGAGGTTGTTTCCCAAGGTTCGGTTTTTGTTATTAAACGTTATTCTAATATATATAAATTACATGGTGTTTACCCTAAATAAGCCAAAATACCTTGTATTAAACCATATTAAAAAGCTCTAACATCGGTGATTAAATGGATATTTAGATATCAAACTATATTATAACTACATATCATGGTATAGATATTCTGATAAGGATTATCCCACATTGAAAATCTTTAAACAGGTGGCGGCGGCGGTGGTGGAGGGGGCGGCAATTTATTTTTATCATCCTTCTTTGATGGTCCCGGCCCTAGAGTTTCGGATTGTTCGGGAGATGAAACGGTATCTTCAGAAGGAGTTTTAGAGATCGATTCAGAAGTAACTTCCTCGGAGGTTTGTGGCGGCTCAGTTGAAGACTCCCCAGGTGATTCAGGTTCCGGAACCTCCTCAGTTGCAGTTTCTGGTTCTTCAACAAAGGGCACCCCTTCTAAGGGCTCTTCTTCTTTTGGCAGTTCCTCTCCACCTTTTTTTCTCTTATAAAGTAAAATCAACAAAACAAGGACGATCAAGCTGATTATGGCCAGCAGCAGAATGGATGTAATCCAATCTGATTCTGGTTCACCTTCGTCTGCACCAGGCTCTTTGGGAATCGCATTCAGCGGAATGACAATTGTAATCGTATCCACTGTTTTACCACCTTCACCATCTGTTACAGTCAAATTGATGTTATAGGTTCCAGGGGATGTATATGTATGACTTGGCGATTTTTCGCTCGAAAAGGGAGATCCGTCGCCGAAATCCCACTGGTAGGTCAAGGTGGAGCCCTCAACATCCGAGGCCGCTGCCGAGAACGTAAAAGTGGCCGTGGTCTGATCCCCTGGAGATGGAGATGAGATTTCAACCGAGGGTTCGTTGTTATTCAGTGTGAATGCATTCATTTTCGTTTCCCAGGAACTTGTGGCATGCCCGTCAGAGAACTGGACCCTGAAGCTGTACTTGCCGGGTGTAGAATCGGCCGGTGGGTTGAACTCTATTCTCCAAAGACCGTTGTTGTACTCCCATGAGCCTGTGAAGTAACTCCCGGTATCTCCGAATGAGACCCAATCGCTGTCGTCGGGACCTTTGTACTGGAAATTCGGAACCAAAGTCAGGTCGTCATCGTCCAAATCCGTGGCTTCGGCTGTAATGTAAAAGGCCTCAAGACGATTACTCGACGAGGGTATGGTAAAACTGTCTACCTCAGGAGCGGTATTCTGCAGAGTGAACGAGTTCTCCTTGGTCGTCCAGTCGCTCGTATCGGTTCCATCCGAGAACCGCACCCTGAAACCGTATTGACCCATTGCACCGTCGGTTGGAACCTGGAATACGATCTTCCACTGGCCGCTTAAGTACTCAGGAGGCCCTGTGAAGTAGCTTCCCTGATCATCGTAAGCCTTCCAATTACCGCCAGGTTCCTTGTACTCGAATGTCGGAGTTAAACTCCCCTCTGCTTTGTCACCATCAATTCCATTGGCCGAGATGTAGATGGTTTCCAATCGATAGCCCGAGGAAGGAACAGTTAAATCCTCAACCTCAGGTTCGTTGTTCATTAAAGTGAAAGAATTTCCGTTAGTCGTCCAATCGCAAGTGTCATTGTCATCTGAGAACTGGACCCTGAAACTGTAAAGGCCCACTTCTGCATCGGCAGGAGCTATGAACTCGATAATCCAGATACCGTTAATGTACTGGGCGGAGTCTGCGAAGTAACTTCCTGTGTCCCCTTGTGATATCCAGCCTCCCGAAGGTCCTTTATATTGGAACGTTGGAATCAGGTTCTGTTCGCTTCCGTCGTTGTCAGTGACGTTGGCCGAGATGCGGATCGTTTCCAAGCGATATCCAGAAGAAGGATTTTTCAGATCATCAACTTCGGGAATGATATTCGTCAATGTCATGGAGTTAAGCAATGTCCTCCACGAGCTCGTGTTATCACCGTCAAAGAAACACACTCTGAAACTGTAGTCTCCGATCTCAGCATCGGAAGGTGCCCTGAAGGCTATCCTCCAGTATCCGTTAAAATATTGATGTGAACTCGTAAAGTAACTACCAGGTTCACCGAATCCTGTCCAAGTGCCTGTAGGTCCTTGGTACTGAAAGGTCGGAGTCAAGGAGGCCTCGGTTCCGTCATTATCGCTTCCATTGGCCGTGATGTAGATCGTCTCAAGGCGGTGTCCTGAAGACGGCACGATCAAGTCAATGACCTCAGGTATCCTGTTGAGCAATGTGAACGAATCCAGTTTCGTCAACCATTCGGTTGTGTTGGTGCCGTTGAAAAATTGCACCTGGAAGCTGTAATCGCCCGCATCAGCATCTCCTGGAGGGTAGAATTCGATCTGCCAGCAGTCGTCAATATATTGGGGTGGGCCCACGAAATAACCTCCGGGGGCCCCCTGCGAAATCCAACCTCCTGTGGGTCCCTTGTACTCGAACGTAGCGGTCAGAGCAGACTCGCTGCCCCCTGGATCCGTTGCGTTGGCCGTGATAGTGATGGTCTCCATGCGATATCCAGAAGGAGGCACCGTGAGATTATCCACTTCCAGACCCTTCCTTTCCAGTGTAAAGCAGTCTGTCAATGTCATCCACTGGCTGTTGTTCAATCCATCCGAAAACCGCACCCTGAAGCTGTACAGGCCGAAGGGAGCATCGCTTAATGGACAAAATTCGATTTTCCAGTATCCATTTATGTACTGCGGTGGATTTTGAAGAAAACTTCCTGCATCACCGTAGCCTGTCCAATCACCTGTTGGACTCTTGTACTGGAAGATCGGTGTGAGCTCTGCTTCGGTGTTTTCTAAATCTGTCCCATTTGCAGTTAGGTTGAATAACTCAAACCGATATCCAGAAGAAGGCCCATCGATATCATCAACACTGGGATGCACATTCAATACCTCGATCATCTCGGTGATCAATAGTATCTCGCTGATATTTCCCTCTTGATCTTCGAACCACACCCTAAAATCGTAGAGACCAACTGGAAAGTCTTTATCGGCAGGTGGTGAAAAAGTGATTCTCCAAGAATCGCTTCCTATGTCATAGGTCTTGGCGCTTAGGTAAGTAACGTTCCATTCACCGCCTTGGGGCCTGTACTGGAAATATACTGTCAGTGAATCTTCATCTTGTTCCTCATCGAATCCATCCGCATATATGAATACAGAGCTTCCTCTATCAACAGTTGATTGTTCAGCTCTCAGATCGATTGCCTCAGGATAATTATCCATTACCTCTGCGGTATTGCCTAATTGAGTCCAACTTCCTCCGTTGCTGTAACCTCCCGAGGTGTTGTTGACCCTTACCTGGAACTGGTAATCGCCCAATGGCTCCGAGCAATCCGGAGTGAACATAATCACCCAGTAGCCTATGTCATCGGTTGGATCACCGTTGATATCATCGTAGTATATATTCGAAGAAGGAATATCAGTCCAACTTTCGCCCGGCGCAAGATACTGTAGGTGTGGTGTCAATTCACTCTCGAAATCATTCTCGTCAGTGGCGTTTATGAATATGTATAGAGTATCATTTCGGAGCACCTCTGTTGCTCCCAATGACATATCTTCGATGGTCGGTACCGTAGAAAGAACCTGAACCGCTCTGTACATGTAAATCCATTCGGCACTGTCGTTACCATCCGTATCAGTAACCATGGCCCTGAAGTCGTAGTGGCCCTCCAAAAACGAACTGTTAGGTTTGAAACTCACACGCAGCCATCCGCTATCAGGTATACCATAATAGGATTCAATAGATATGTTGGTGCTTTCCCATGTTCCTGGCGTGGTCTCGTTGTACCGCCACTCCACGGTGAGGGTCAAAGTATCCTCATCATCCTCAAAATCCGACGCGTTGACGTGAATGAATATGGTCTCATCAGGCCTTACATATGGTTTTGAAGGAATTATATCGATGGCTATAGGAAGGCTGTTTATCACATTGACCAAAGCACCTTCTATCACCTCTTCAGCGTCACCGTCTGAATCATTAATATACACCTTAAAATCGTAATAACCAATATCGGCAGAAGCGGGCGGTGAGAACAATACCCTCCAATATCCTATATCGTTGTTTGGATCTAAGTCGGTGTCCACATACTCTGGTGTGCCCAGCCAGTCCTGCACCCATAGGGGGGTTCCATTCGGGATGTCGTAATAGAATTCCACTGTGAGATTCTCCTCGTTTTCCTCCACATCTGTGCCGTTGGCATAGATCCACACAGGTTGGCCCTGAAAAACCTCAGTATCTTCTGCAGTCAAATCCGAGGCTTCAGGTATACAGTTTACAATGGGTATCAGATCCAACCCAAAATACCAACCACCCCAAATACCATCTGGGTCCTGGAATCTCATCCTGAAATCTACTGGGCCGAGAGCTGGTTCTGGCCTTGTACCATTTGTCCAAAAAGTGAATATCCAATGTTCTGAGCCTGGATCGTAATAACTGGCTGTGATAGTGGCCGTCTCATTGGCTGTCACATAAAAGGCCGCACCGTTTAATCGGAACTCGATCTGGGCATCCCAGTTTTCGTTCTCGAAGAGGTCTTCGCCGTCGCCGTCATATCCATCGGAACAAATATTGATGCTATCGCCTCTGAAAACCATAGAGCCATCCGGAATGATATTCAGAACCTCAGGAGGGCAGTTTACCACTTCCAACGAGTCCATGGCGTAGGTCCAATCACTAAAACAAAGGTCAGTATCATTAAATTTTACCCGTAAATCGTAAAGGCCCAAGGGAGCATCGGCAGGAGGCCCGAATAGAAACTGCCAGTACCCAGAAGGCGGGGCTCCTCCAACATAATTCTGATACTCAATATATGTTGTGTTCCATGAAAGTTCGTTTGGGTCCCTGTACTCTAAAAACGCTGTCAGGATATCCTCGCTGTCCTTATCATCAATGGCGTTTGCGTAGATGTACATACCCCATGTTCTTTTTGCGGTGGGAAAACTCGGTTCGAGGTCCTCCACCACCGGTGGAGTAGAGAGGTCGACTATCACGTCTTGGCTAATCCACATTTTTGGCAATCTTATCCCTCTCATATTGGTATAGGTGGCATTGATCCAATGCGGCGTGTGATCGTCTCTTGCTCCACCACTTGTCCCCTTCCATACGAATTCTGTGACAGGTATCCACTTGATCCACCCGTCATCTCCGTCTATGTTCGATGTGGTGAAGGGCTGTCCCATGGCCGGATCAGGTTCATCTTTGGAGTCGTTTACCCACACTTCTGCTCCGTTTACTCCGATACCCGAATCCCGCACCTTAACATTGAGGTACCACTTGCAGGTCAGGTTGGATGTGCCATCCACATAGATCGAGTTGTTGTCGAAGGTGGTGTTGAGGGTTGTGACATGGGAATTTGATAATAAATAAAAATCATAAAGTGTGAACATGTCTTGATTAAAAGTACAGTTTTCCACCAGGATATTTGTTGCGTCCTGGTAAGAATACACATTATTATCGTTGTTTTCTATAGTACACTCGTTAATCAACAGGTTATCTGAGTTTTGGAAAAAAATCCCGTAGGAGCCATAGGTTGAAGCGGGTGCAGAATTGTCTTTTACTGTATTATTGAATAGTGTGACATTATTGGCCGCGATTCCAATTCCACCATCTTGCTCGGTTTCACCTTCACCGTTGCTCGTCACGGTGTTGTGTGCAATAAAAGTCTCGTTTACAGTGGCGATTATACCTACGTCAGTGTTTCCATCTATTGTGTTGTTTGTTATCGTTTGATTTGCCCCTTTGTAAGTACAGATTCCAGCTATGTTATTTTTAACGGTGTTATTATTGACCAGTGCATTTATCACTCCGCCTCCAAGTGTATTAATATCCTCATTAAAGTATATCCCGTAATCTTCATTATTTTCAATTTGGTTGTACTCGACCGTGAGATTGCTACTATCATAAACCCAGACTCCTGCCCTCTCATTGTCCATCAACACGTTCTCTCGAACAGTAGCACTTGGGACATCCCAAAGATGTATTCCTATTCCTCGATTTGTATACCAATATTGTTGAGCATTGTAGAGGGTATTATTTATGATATCGACGTGCCCTGTCATTTTTTCTGCAGTAATAGCTATTGAGTCTTTATTCGATAAAATGATGGTGTCTTGACCTGCTGAGTTACCATAGAAATAAGCTGTATCTCCACTGTAAACGCCGAAAGCCGCTCCAAAATTGTAATCATAAAAGGTGTTATTAGTAACGATAAATCCATCTGAATAAACACTCGCAAATAATCCATGATACCCACAATTACGGAGGGTATTATTGTCTGCTGTAATACCACCGAATGACTCCATGAGAAAGACAGCAGAATAATAACGATTTTGATATTCCTCAAGGTTCGAGATATTGTTACGGTTAAATTCAATTCCATCCACAAAATAAAAAAGTGCAGCGTAGGTATTCATATCATTGATGTCATTGTTTGTGACAACTACGTTCGATGAGGTGTTGAAATACATTCCCTGATGGTTCTGATAGTATTCATTATTGTCTATGGTTATATCGGTAGCTAACCTCACGTATGTGCCGTTGCCGTCGCAGAAAGAGAAGTTGTTGTTTTGGATGATGTTGTTCGATGCTGAAGCACCGTAAAAAGTAATTCCATTGTAGCAATCAGACACTTGATTATCCGTGAAATTGATACCTGATGAACCAATCCATAATCCAGCATCCTTGTATTGGATACCTTCTGTCAAATCCCAACCACAGTAGTGCA
>CP070739.1:2368029-2371689 GCA_020347705.1 Methanomassiliicoccales archaeon
ATGTGGCCGTAACAGGAGGGCCTTCATACGGTAATATCCTTGATGGCGTAATTAATGTGACAGACACCACTCAATTTACTTTGACAGGCAACGATAATTCTGGTATTGGGGTGGATTTCGAGTGGTGGTACATCAACGATCTTGGTAACTATTCTGAGGTAAATCCGTTTACTCTTTCCAGTCTTTCTCTTGATGATGGGGTATATACTTTGTATTACGGTAGTATCGATCTGTTGGGGAATAATGAGACTCCTAATACTTTGATGGTTATTGTAGATGACAACCTACCAGGCACAGATGTGGCCGTAACAGATGGTCCTTCATATGGTTATATCGATAATGGTGAGATTAATGTGACCGACACTACTCAATTTACTTTGACAGGTAACGATAATTCCGGTGTTGGTGTTGATTTCGAGTGGTGGTACATCAACGATCTTGGCAACTATTCTGAGGTAAATCCGTTTACTCTTTCCAGTCTTTCTCTTGATGATGGAACATATACTTTGTATTATGGCAGTATTGATTTGTTGGGGAACAACGAGACTCCTAAGACTTTGACAGTTATTGTAGATAACACCCGGCCTAATACAGATGTGGCCGTAACAGGCGGACCTTCATACGGTAACATCAATAATGGTGAAATTAATGTGACAGGCACCACTCAATTTACTTTGACTGGTACCGATGACTTCGGCGTTGGTGTGGATTTCGAGTGGTGGTACATCAACGATCTTGGAAATTATTCTGAGGTGAACCCGTTTACTCTAGCGGGTCTTACTCTTGCTGATGGAACATATACTATGTATTATGGCAGCATTGATTTGTTGGGGAACAACGAGACTCCTAAGGCTTTGATAGTAATTGTAGATAACACTCGGCCTAACACACATGTGGCCGTAACAGGAGGGCCTTCATACGGTAATATCCTTGATGGCGTAATTAATGTGACAGACACCACTCAATTTACTTTGACAGGCAACGATAATTCTGGTATTAGGGTGGATTTTGAGTGGTGGTACATCAACGATCTTGGAAACTATTCTGAGGTGAACACGTTTACTTTAGCAGGTCTTTCACTTGATGATGGAACGTATACCTTGTATTATGGCAGCATTGATTTGTTAGGGAACAACGGGACTCCCAAGACTTTAACAGTTATTATTGATAATACTAAGCCTGACACAGATGTGGCCGTAACAGGAGGGCCTTCATATGGTAATATCGATAATGGTGAGATAAATGTAACAGACACCACACAATTTACTTTGACCGGTACCGATAATTCCGGTGTTGGTGTGGATTTCGAGTGGTGGTACATCAACGATCTTGGTAACTATTCTGAGATAAATCCGTTTACATTGGCCAGTCTATCTCTTGCTGATGGAATATATACTTTATATTATGGCAGTATCGATCTGTTGGATAACAACGAGACTATCAATACGTTGACAATATTCGTTGACAATTCACCTCCCAAAACTGTGATCAGTGAGGATTCGCTAAAATATATTTCGGATGATATTTGGATCAGCTCGGATACGACGATTACTCTGGATGCGGCGGATGATGGCTCGATTCCGGTAGGTTTAGATTATACTAAGTACAGGATTTGGGACGGTATGTGGTCTGATTGGAATGCCTATTTTGGTGGATTCACCTTAGATGGAGAGGACGGGATAAGATATGTTGAGTTCTATAGCGTGGATTTACTTGGTAATACGGAACCTGTAAACAACATGACTTACATTCTCGATAATTCTCCTCCAGGAACTACAATTTCTGAGGATAATCCCAAATATAAGGACGATCAAAACGATGTTTTGAACGTGACCTCGGCCACAAGATTAACTCTTTCTGCCCAAGACGAAGGGTCATCACCTGTTGGTTTAAACCTTACATTTTATAGAATTTGGGATAACGGTAGTTGGTCCCATTGGAATATCTATACAAACGGATTCGGATTGGGTTCGGAAAGCGGTTTAAGATATGTGGAATGGTACAGTGTGGATTATCTGGGTAACGAAGAGCCCATCCATAATAGTACGTATTTTGTTGACAATATCCCACCTACAACAGATTATATTCTGCAACTGGAACCTGATAACACTGAGGCCCGAATTAGTATGATTTCAGTTGATGTGGGCTCAGGGATCTATTTTATCAGGTATCGCATAGACTCCGGTGATTGGATGGCCTATTCAGGTACTTTCCTGATTAACGAACCCGGTCTATACAGGATATACTTTTTTGGTGTGGATAAGCTGGGGAATGTGGAGATGGAGAAGGATTTATCGGTCCTTATAGAAGCGGTAGATCCCTCAATTCCAACGGACGAAGATGGGGAAGAAACAAATCATAAGCCTTTGATCGCGGTGATATTTACAATTATTCTCCTACTGGTGGGAACTTACGTTTCTATAAAAAGGCCGCTTAGGTTTGTGAAGGAAAACAAGGTATAGTCTTGGATATTGGTCGTCCTGCCCTTCGTAATGGCCGAAGCATTCACAGGGGTTGTATCTCATCTCTCAGGAGTCCTCAGCATCCCGCCTTTAATCGGGCCCGGGATGGCAGTCGATTCGGCCATTTTGATCTCGGGTATATTGGTTTTTTTGATGATTTATAAGAGGTTAAAATAATCCCATTGTCACCTTCGTTTGGGCGAGCTTTTTTGCCTTTTTATAAACAGATTGGCACAATAGTTATATCTCATAAATCGATATCCTCACACCGAATAACAAAAAGTATAAGAGGGATGTGAATGGAGTGCGGAATAGATGCGAATAAAACCGACTGCGGATGCACGTACGAACCCTGCGAAAGGAAAGGGAAGTGCTGCGAGTGCATCAAGTATCATAAGAATCATGGCGAGCTGCCGGGATGCTTGTTCCCTACCGAAGTGGAGAGAACCTACGACAGATCCATAGAAAGGTTCATAAGGACATGGAAGTGAACTGGCCCTGGCTTATATCGTTGGCGGAGAGCGGTTAAAATAGTTAATAATGCGGCTTGATTCATATAAAGGAGGTTTATCAATCTACATCGGTATAGATGACACTGATTCTGTAAAGGGTATGTGCACCACATACCTGGCCTCGGAGATAATATTGGAGTTTTCCGAGTGCGATGTGATAGGCCATCCCAGATTGGTGAGGTTGAATCCGAACGTACCGTGGAAGACGAGGGGAAACGGGGCCATATCTGTCAGGCTAGGTAAGGGTTCTGGCAAAAGGTTCTTAATAGGCGAGATTGAGGGTAAGAAATATTACGGCTATGAGCACGGCAAAAGCACACATATCGAGGATCTTCAGGCCAGAGTCCAGAACATCGTGGACTCCAATGCGATGTTCGAGGATGACAACACGAACCCTGCATATGTGATTCTTAAGAGAAAACCTCCCCAATGGCTTTACTGGAAGGCTGTGAGGGGGATAGTGAAGTTGAATGAAGTAAAGAGGTTATTGAAAAAACAAAACGGGACCTTCAAGGGATATAAGAACGAAAGGGGATTGATCGGGGCCGCTTCCGCAGTTTCCTGGCGGCCTTTGGACGGAACCCATGAAGTGATCGTATACAGGGATAGGAAAAGATGGGGCACTGAAAGAAAAATCGAAAAGCCCTCGGTTGTTTGGATGGACAGGACTTTTCCTTCCACTTTCA
>CP070739.1:2371789-2376838 GCA_020347705.1 Methanomassiliicoccales archaeon
AAGGAAGCCACTTCGCCAAAATTCAATAGGAGTTTGAACGCTTCTTGACACTGTATGGCAGCGATTATGGCCATGGTAGTGGGGAGCGAGGTCATATGACATATTCCTGATTGCCTGTCTTGTCCAGGTTCCTCGATGTCCATGTAGAATTCTAGATCTTCTTTCGTCTCCTTCGAATCGTCCTTTGGCTTATGCGGCTCTTGTTTGCCCAGTCCAAGAACATGTCTGTGACATCTGTAGCAGGCGGTCTTTCCAGGTATCACCACCTGAACGCTTCCTCTGATACCGTCGAGGCTTGCACCGCCATCGATAAAGGGCTTTTTCTTCTCTATGCATTTTGCATTCATAAAAAGCCTCACTCCAAAGGTATCTACACATCCGAACGTCACATCGCATTTTTCGCATTCCTCCATAAAGGTTGTGTATCCCTCCCCAGAGGTGATATCAAATGGATGTGCCACTATATCCACGTCCAGATTGATATCCAATAGATATTCTTTCAAGGCCTTAACTTTGTACATTCCTATCTGGCTGGGCTTGTATATCAATCTATTCATGTTTGCCATCTCGAGTTTGTCATAATCCATGAGTACCAATCTTCCAATACCCACTCGGGCCAGAATCTCCGCTACTGTGGCACCGAGACCTCCTACTCCCACCACCAATACACTCTTGTCACGAAGTTTTGCGAAATCCGCGAATTCAAACAGCGTTAATCGCTGATATCTTTCGTCCATTCTAACCAACCTTTTTGTTTCAGATGGAATATTACACTCTGGAGCCAATATGATACTTCCCTTTTCAAATAAAGCGCCAGACTGCAGTGCTCGTTCCACCAGTAGTTCTGCTCCATATGCATATCGCATATTCTTAGGCCCAGGATATTGTCGTCCAGCTTTCTGTCAGTATACCGCATCAGTTCAGGTACCCTCGCGGCCGGGGGTGTGTACGGATAGGAATCCTTGAGCACCAGTTCGATGATATAACTGCGGTCCTCGGCACTCACAGTACCCTCCCATCTTGTGGCATCTTCACCGATAGGCCTTATCGAAAACCAACGCTTTTCATCCTCATTCTTCTCCATGTAATCAACATATTGAATGTACTTCAAGACGGCATACTTCTCCTCCTTCACCCGAAGGGGCCATTTCTCGTCCTTTGGAGAAGCCACGGTTGAGCATTGTAGGAAATAGAATAGGTCAGGTTCCTGCCTCACTTCATCACATCTTGTTGTATTCCATCAACAATGTTCAGTTTACACAAACAAAACGTCATCTAGGATAATTAAACAACTCATCCGTTTTCCCTTTTAACAAGAACCCACAACTGATGGATCGATGACGTGTATGTTTGAGCCCTGCTCGATAACTTTTTCAACAGTTCCACCGGTAATGGGCGTGCCTGCTGGGTATGTGGCGCTGAGAAGGCCTGGATCCTTGCCCTGTTTTTTTGCGGCGAGAACCAGTGCCTCCTGAAACAGCATGTCCTTTGGAACCTGCACGGTAACCACTGGCTTCTCTGGTTCGCTTATGAAAGTAAAACGAAGCGCAACTTTATTGTCCATTCTAACCATATTCTCACTCTCGTGGGAAGAATGATTGTATTGTGATTATATATTTGTTGCGGTGTAGTTATTTGGAATCAAGGTGTCAATCCAGTGGGTTATAGGGTTATCGAATATTAAAATTGGTTTCAGGGGAGGCATTTCTCTCTAAAAACTGCTTCCATATATTGATAACAATCCCAAAAAATTTATTAGTTCCCTCCTTATTTCTATTTCGGGAAGATAATGCGATATACAAAGATTTCTCAAAAGGAGTTCTCAAATATAAGAAAACTCTATGAAAGTGTCATGTCAAATGCCTGCAACGGCCTATTTTTCAGCGAAGGAAGATGCTACGGGGATGAGATCGCTGAGAAAGCTTTAAAAGATAAGGAAAACTTCTTCGCTATAGCGAAAAAGGAGTTGATCGACCGCGGTTGGGTCGAAGATGTCTCTTTTAAAGGTGATACCATCACTGTGAAGGGCTCCATAGAGGTTATGGAAAACGAGCATCCCACTTGCCATCGGCTGAGAGGCATATTACGACATTTGTATGAGGTGCATCGAAAAGAAAGAGGCTACTGTGTTGAGAAGAAATGTCAGAGTGTTGGGGATGAGGCTTGTGTTTTTTTGATAGAACCTATGAATTAAACTGGCCATCAGAGGTGATTTTTCCTTTTTTTATCTTTAATCGGAGGGAATTTACATGTTGTCGCATTCGATTCCAAACATAGATTCACAAGGAATCAGTTATATTTTTGAACTCTCGGGAGAGCATGAGAGTCTTCCACAGGCCGAAATTGTTGGCTCTCTTGAGGCTCAGGGAGCAGAATTCACAATAGAAGAGGAGGATTTTGGGGTCCTTGTTGTTCGTCCGCGTGCGATGGATATCGGAGAAATGAAAAACCGACTGGCTCTATCGCATTATATCAGCAAGCATCTTTTTTCGTGCGGTGCTGAAGAACTTATGAAGCTAACTCGCCCCTTCGAGATCGGTGAGGGAAGCTTTGCGGTGAGGGCCAGGAGAATACAAAGGTTTCATGAGCAGATCGATTTAAAGGAATTGGAGAAGATCGTAGCGGATAATGTTGAGGGTGATTGGGAGGTGGATCTTGAAAATCCGAATAACAAGATAAGGGTTATAATCTCTAAAAGAGGCCATATCGGACTTGCCCAAGCCAAGATCAATCGCAGCGTCTTCGACGAAAGGAAGGTTCAAAAAAGGCCGTTTTTTTCACCCGTATCGCTTCATCCCAGGCTGGCAAGGGCCCTGGTAAATCTGTCCAGGGTAAAAAAAGGTAACCGACTTTTTGATCCGTTCTGCGGGACCGGAGGCATTTTAATCGAGGCATTCCTTATCGGTGCAAAGGCCACTGGAAGCGATATCGATTCGAGGATGGTTTCAGGTGCAAAGGAGAATCTATCCAGTCTTAATATAGATGATGTTGAAATATTTCAAGCGGACGTGGAGGAGGCAAAGGATTCTGTGGGGGAGGTGGATGTCATAGCAACGGACCCACCTTACGGAAAATCGGCAACCACGAACAAAGAGGAGCTAGAAAGCCTTTATATCAGGTCATTTTTAACGTTTTCGGAGATTCTGAAAGAGAAAGGTTACCTGTCCATCGTGCTCCCTGAAAAAGAGTTAATTGTCGCAGGAAAAAAGCACTTTGAACTTATAGAGTGCCATCCCTTTCGAGTTCACAGATCCCTTACAAGGCATTTTTGTGTTTTTAAAAAGGGATAGTCGTTATTCATGAATCGGTATGAGGCAGAGAAATTTGAGATTCCCGGGTCCCGTATTTTTGAACTGGTGTTTTTCCATAGAAGGCATGAAAATAACATCCCCCGGTTTTAGCATTTCCTCCCCATTTTGTGCCATTACCAAACCTTCGCCTTCCAGCACGAATACCTCGTGTTCCCATTCGTGGGAGTGAAGGGGTGTGTGCCCCTCAGGCTCAACCTCGAACATCCTCATGGCAAAGTTCTCAGCGCCCATTTCCTTTGTTATGAGCCACCTGATGGTGACTCCTTTACAACCCTTTCCCACCTCCTTTGCCATCACTTCATCATAGTTCATTTTCTTCATGTTATCGCCACGCTGAAATGCTGATAGCGATGTTCAGATAAAAGGATGTCGATTTATGGTTGGAAACTCCCAGCAACAAAGTATTAAACCGACTAACACCTTTTGGGCATCATGCTCGAAGAGCTTGTGAGAAAATTTGCGCTGCAGAACGCGATTTTACACGAAGGCAGGGCAGATGAAAAGGCCGTGATAGGCAAGGTTATTGGCGAAAAACCGGAGCTAAAATCGGAAATCAAGGAGGTAATGAAGGTTATCAAAACCGTGGTGGCCGATGTAAATAAACTCACTTTTGACGAGCAAAGGAAACTCTTAGAATCAGAAGCTCCTGAGCTTCTCGAGAAGAAGAGCGCAAAAAAAATCGAACTTACAGATCTACCAGATGTAGGACAGGAAGTGATCATGCGTTTTGCTCCTGGCCCTTCCGGGCCCTTACATATCGGTCATTCACGAGCTGCGGTGTTAAATGACGAGTATGTCAGACGATACGGAGGGCGGTTCCTCATCAGGCTCGAGGACACGAATCCCGCCAAAATCGATCCCGGGGCCTATGACTCCATAATCGAGGACTTGAAATGGCTCGATGTGGATTTTCATGAGGTCATAATGCAAAGTGATAGGTTCGATATATATTACGATCTAGCAAAAAAGCTCATTGATATGGGTAAGGCCTACATCTGCACATGCGATGCAGAAAAATGGCGGTCTGCTAAACTTAAAATGAAGGCATGTCCCCATAGGGATTTGGAAGTTGAGATGCAACATGAGATGTGGGATAAAATGCTTGGGGGGGCATTCGAGGAGCACGAGGCATCCTTCGTCATAAAAACCGATCTTACGCATCCCAACCCCGCTGTTCGTGATTTTGTAGGCTTCAGAATAGTGAAAAAACCTCATCCAAAAACTGGCGATAAATACCTTGTGTATCCCCTTTACAATTTCTCGGTAGCTATAGATGATCATCTAATGGGAATGACCCACGTTCTCAGGGGAAAGGATCATTTGAACAACACCTACCGCCAGGAATATATTTTCCATCATTTCCAATGGAAAAAGCCCACCTATGTCCACTATGGACTGGTTCAGATAGTGGACACCACCCTAAAAACAACAGTGATTTCCCAGGGCATCGAATCAGGGGAGTACTCAGGTTGGGATGATGTGAGACTGGCAACCCTTAAATCCCTGGCCAAACGAGGGATTTGCGCCGAGGCCATAAGACGCTACTGGGTCGAGGTGGGTATCAAAGAGGTGGATATAAAGCTATCATGGGACAATCTGTATGCTTTCAACAAGGATATCGTGGATGATGTTGCAAACCGGTATTTCTTTGTTTGGAGTCCATCACGTCTGACAATTAGGGGCAAAGATAGGCTTGAAGGTCATGCACCATTGCATCCCGATCATCCCGAAAGGGGTA
>CP070739.1:2376938-2379913 GCA_020347705.1 Methanomassiliicoccales archaeon
AACAATCTACCGTTTTCCCCCCTCACGACAACATAATCATCGTAAATTGAGCTGTCAGGGTCATTGAAATAATCCCTTTGGTCATTTACATGATTTCCGTTGTCCACATTACCCAACGTATAGTTTATCAACAATGTCATGCCCACTACAATTGTCGCCAACATCATCAGCTTCCTCATTACCATTTCAGTCACCTGCTTCCTGTTTTATTCATCTATCTCTCCCAGAATATATAACATTGATTCGAACATGTCATTGACATGTCGAAGAACAATCGACATTTCAGGTGTTTTGAGCCTACTTTCATCATTATTCCCATTGGGGGGGCTATAAAAAGTATTTTTGGCACGTTCGTCAAAATGTTGGCGCAATTGTTAAAACGTTTTGAATAGGGGGGATTGGAACCCATGGTTCCACTGAAGCAAAGAGGAAAGCGCCCTGTGTCATCAAGTCGTTATCTATTCATAAATGGTTCAATGTAGATGCACATGACCTGGACTTCCCGGGAGTTGTATGGTTTATTTGGAAGTTCAATTATGTTGATTTCATGCAGATCGTTGAGGTCGTTTATCTGAAGATAATTGTTCGATAGAGTGTAAAGTGCATCGTCAATGTAAAAGGATCTTTTAATTTCAGAGTCATAGTTGTACCAATAATATCCATAAGGATTTTGATACCTGGGATGACTGACTGTACCCTTCAGTTCAAAACCGCTTCCAAGGGTGATGTCAAAGACATATGCACAGGTTACAGTGTAATTGTATATTACCGGAATCACGAGCAGGTTCTCCTCCCTGCTGAACAGGAAGGCATGGGGATCATCCGCAGCAATCGTTCTTGTATATCTATCTCCCATTACGAATTTTGACACCTCGGTTGGATTCTCCACATCTACGACATCGAACAGGGAGAGCTTGACTCCCAGGGTCCTTCCAAATGAATCAGTTTCTCTGCCCAGGCCTATTATATGGTCCTCATCGTAAGGGTGCAGGTAATCCGACCAGCCAGGTAACACCAACTCACCCAGCATTTCGGGATTCTCAGGGTCTGACAGATCGATGACAAAGAAGGGGTCTATCCTTCTGAATGTAACTAGGTATAATCTCTCTCCCATGAACCTTGCAGAATACAATACTTCGTTTGGTGCGATACCCTCCAAGCAACCTACAATATCTAGGTCCATGTCGAGAACGTAAACCCTATTCGAAGAGGAAAAACCTATGGAAACCGCTGCCCTGAAATAACCCTCGTATTCGTCCATTGAATAGCGATTGAGAAGGGTGCCTTCTATTTCTCCGTATGCCCCGTACAGGATATCTCCATTATCGATTGCAATCCTGTGAATGGATGTTAAGTGAGCGTTTTCGACATAATTGTAATCATAATTAGTAATATAGATATTGTTCAGCGATACGTAGATATCGCTCGAAGCCCACATGAGTACGGCTCTCAGGTCAACAATTGTGGAAGGCTTTGCTATGTCTATTGACAGTATTGTGGTGAGCTGAAGGTAACTATCGAGATAGTCCGGATCGTCTGGACATTTTAGATAGTAAATGTCGGTGGCTGGAACAGGTAGGTCATACTCCTGTAAATTGCTATATAAATAGCTGGATGTGAGGGCATAAACATGATTGCCAATCATCCTGGACCCCAGATGAGAGCCTCTAATGATATGAGAGTCCAGTAAACTTGGTTTCTCCCTGTCCTCAATATCGAGAATATCAATGAAGGTTGCCTCGTAGCGGATGTACTTGAGATAGTAGAACCTGCCGATATTGAACTTGATTTTCTTACCATTATTACGGACTGAACAATACTGACTCTCCAAGGAATCAGGCTCGGGATCGATCTGATAAACCTCTCTTCTCCCCAGGACAATCAGGGTGTCGCCTCTCACATAGATCTCCCGAATTGAACCAATTACATTTACTGTGGAGACTACTACCGCGTCTTCGGGGGAATCGACATCTGCAATAAAGACACTGCCTCCGTCTTTGGATACTATATAGGCATAATCACCATCGGTTTTTACTATATCACCTTCATCGACACCAGCAACCTGGACATTTGTATTTGAATGGCCCAAGGCCGTGCCCTCGGTAACCTTTCTCCCTCCAGTTGCATATCCCCCGTAATATTGGTATGTATGGTTCCCCACATACCGTCTTAATTCCTCGAATGAGGAGAATCTGCCGATTTCCTCAGGACCCTTTTTGTCAACAAATGGCGAGTCAGAGGACCTGGTGGGCCTTATGGAAGAATCCACAGCCTCTATATTTTCTTTGGGTATGAGTAAAAGCCTTCCGTCCTCACCTTTTACCACTGCATAATCCTTGTAAAAGGAGTCTTCGGGTTCGCCATCATATTCCAAATCGTCGGCTACTAAATCCCCATAACCCGCATTCAGGTTTACGAGCAAAGCCATGCACACCACAATTGTTGCCAATACCATTTTCTTCCTGAGATTCATGGGCACCACCCAGATTTCCTACAACACTCATTTTGGCTTGCACTTTATAATTACTTTGTGTGGTTATAACCATGTTTTACACCAATAAAATCGGTTTGAAAATGTGATTTTGTGGGCTGGCATTGATAATCGGTGGGGTTTTGGGGAAAAACAATCAATCCTCGCTCTCCAGCCTCTTGAATATCTCGAGATAGTGCTGGGGCAGGTTCATTGCCTTTCTGTCCTCGTCTATAAAGACATGGGTGGTGTAGCCCTCCGCAACGGGCTCCAGTTCGCCATTATCCATTTTCTTGTATACCCTGCCCTCGATTTTGAAGCTTTTCTCCTTTATTTCGGCAAATTTTGTATGGACCTCCAGGAGGTCGTCAAAATACACAGGTGCAAGATACTTGCAGTAGGTGTCCACAATGGGGATGTCCCAACGATAAGGCAGGTCCAGCTCCCTGTACATCTCGATTCTGCCCACTTCAAGATAGAGGAAGAAGCTGCCGTAGTACACCAC
>CP070739.1:2380013-2391884 GCA_020347705.1 Methanomassiliicoccales archaeon
AATCGGATAATGGCATCAACAGATCTGTGAAGACCGAGATATCCTTATATGAGGTGCCCGATGAAGAGGTTTTAGAATCTGTATTATTACAGGATTTAACCTTTGAGTATCTTGAATCAACCGATTATAGAGCGGTTTATATAGACGGTAGAGAACATCTGAGTATTGTGGATGGTTCGGGAAATGTCGCAGGTTTTGTTGATGGCGCGTACATGTTCGATATAAACGGTGTATATTTGACATACTCACTTGAATCAGGAGAAATTTATTATCTACCCAATGACCTGAAATTGACCTACAATATCGCCCGCTCCGAGGAACCTTATGATCTTTTCATAATCATTCCTCACCATGACCTCAACAAAGGAATTGTTGTTCATGGAGAGAGCGGGGGAGATACCCTAGAGCTGGATGAAGAAAATAAAGTCTTAACCATCTCCACGGAGGAGGCGGAAAAAAAATACTCCCTAAGAATAGAGGGTGAGGGAAATTCCATAAAAGAGGTCTTTACCTTAACTGATATAAGAATCAGTAGTGAAGAAACACACCACTATATTATAAACAACTGGGAAGGTTTGACAAGCAATCCTAAGGCCGTAACTCTGGGGGTCGATGAGGAAAGCGACGGTAAAATTGATGTATCAATCGATTTAAAAAATGGTATGACCGGGGAAGAGATCGAGATCATCATTCTTTCAAAAGGGGAATCGGATTCTTCATTTTTCACCACTACGAGTCTCATTCTGATGGTTGGATTCGTTAGCGCGGCAGGAATCGGATGCCTCATTGGGGGAACCGAGGTTGGGAAATTGGCCTTCCTCGCATTGATTCTACCCCTTTATACAAGAATTAAAAAAGAGCAAGTCCTTGACAACGAGATCAGAGGGATGATTCGTGGTTATATCATTGCGAATCCAGGGGACAACTACAATTCGATAAAAAGGGCATTGGGCCTCAACAACGGTGCCCTAGCTCATCATCTTAGGGTATTAGAGAGGGCCAAGATCATACAGTCCAAAAAGGACGGTATGTATAAGCGATTTTACCCTGCCAGCATGAGAATTCCTCTAGATAACGGCGGTGAAATCAGTGAAATCCAAAGAATCCTCATTCTCAAAATCGCTGAAAGCCCAGGTATAAGTCAAAAGGAGATTGCCACCTTGTTGGGTTTAAGCAAGGGTGTGATCAATTATCATGTTAAGGTTCTTTTAGCAAGACATCTGCTTCAAATGGAAAAAAGAGGCAGGAAAACCCATTGCTATGTTGATCCGAAGGCATTGCATTGGGTTAAGAACACATTCGTGAAAAAATTGAGGTGAAAAATATGAAATTATTTGATGAGTTGGTCTGGAATAAGATCCATGATCCTCCGCTAGCAAAAGAACACAATCATGCTGGTTTACTCGCACAACGGGCAAGATTCATCGAAACCTATATAATATATAAAATACAGTTACCATGGCGAGGTAAGACTATGAGAGCAGTATGCGGTCTTCTTGCTGTTTTATTCATATTAGGCCCGATCGGGATGGGAATACTGTTCAATGTAGATGCTCCATTAATGGAGGAAGCTTCTTACACATCGGAAGAAGAGGGTGCAACTCCCAGGGACCACGGGACGAGAAGCGACATCGAGGGATCACCAACGGATGTACAGTTATATCTCCATGCCGGTTCGAATATGATGAACACCACCTCACAATGGTTTATCCCTTATCCCGCACCTGCTAATGATATAACAATTACATTACAAGACCCTTTAATAAACGATTTTTTGGTGGAGAATCCCCAAGGAACAGGCGGGTACGGGATGATGGCCCAACTGGAGCTTCAGGGACAGGGGTGGCTCGAGATCGAAGTCCGTGATGATTCCAGTGAGGGAATTCTAGTAGGTACTGGGAGCCATGGTGATATGATGAATCCCTTCGATTATGATATTATTACCCATGTAGACATCCCAATAATCTTTGAAATTGGAACCAACTACACATTTGCTAAAGAGCATTATGTCGTCATCATTTTTGATTTCACCGGCACTGGGAATTTTCATCATGATCGTCCGGACAAACAATCTACACTACGTTTACATTGTACACCCATTCCGGATATGACTGTTGCTACCTATAATTTTTATAATGAACCAGATGACCAGTTTTATCCTAATAACATCGGTTTCCCGGTGTCAAGAAGACAAGTAATAATGAAAGGGAACGTTCATGAAGTATTTGGCAAGCATGGGGTCGTACAATATGTCGATCATGTTCAAGTCGTGATCACGGATCCCAACGGAGATAATGAAACTAAAAATGTAGATAAGTATGATAAAGCATTATTCGAATATACTTACACCTGGCTATATGCAAAAGATATATTGGACGGGAAATACACCGTAACCGCCCATGTTTATGACGAGCAAGATAACGTATTTAAAGTCTCAACCACCTTCAATATGTCCGAATACGGGGTGTTATTGACATCGCCTTCCCAGGAACCGGAAGAAGGCACGTTTAGAGCCGAAGCAAAACGGAATCTCGTTGAAGGTAAGACCACAACCTATGAGATAAATGTGTTTAATATTGGTAAGCTAGAAACCGATATTAATATCGAAGCAGCAGGGGATCTGTCGAAGTGGGATTGTTGGCTTTCAGGGGCCAACTTCACACCCCCAGTCAATAAAACAGGTGTTATCGAGGCCGTTCCTCCGTGTCTGGACGATGACGATGACAGATTAGGGATACATTTTACAGTGGACTCAAAGGACAATCCCCTTGGGGATAAGGCCACCTTATTGGTAACGGCCACCACCACAGGGGATCCAAATGAGGACTCCACCTTGACCACGATATCCCTCGTAGTGCTCCTCCACGATGTTGAATTGAGGTTCATTGACGGTACGGAATCACAAAGCCAGGAGGTGGAAACCGGCGCTGATGCCACCTATAAGTTCAGAGTTACAAATAAAGGCGGTAATGATGATACGATATATATCGAGGTCGGAACCACTCCGTCCGGATGGACCAAAACCTTGACTGGTGAAGACCTGGAAGGCTCCCCTGCTCAATACTGGGTTGATATTCTTGCAGGCGATCATACCGAGTTAACGTTAACCCTAACTACTTCAAGCACAAGTGGTGAAGAAACCGCAAGTATCGACATAACAGGCACATCAAAAGGCAGCATCGACCAAGGCGATCAAACCGTGGCTACTGACAAGATAACCACAACCACCTCAACTACGATAGGAATATTGCTTGAACTCAAGGAACTCGATCCGAGCAAGGAGACCGATCCAGACGAAGATGTGTCCTATGAGCTTGAGCTGACCAACACGGGCACCTCTTTGGCCAACATCACCGTTACTTACACAGAGCTCAGTTCGGAAGATGGCTGGGATTACAGGGACATTTCATTTGATCCGAATTCTCATATTGACGAGAAGAAGTTCGGCAATCTTGGTCCCGACAATCCCCAGACCTTCTATCTTTTCGTCAAGCCCACATTGAGCGTTATAGCCGATAACTACTCGATAACGATAACTGCTGCAAGAGATGATGCTGCATCCACCAGATTCGACGAGGAAACGGTATACTGCATCGTGAACGAGTTCTACAAAATCGAGATAGTGGAGCCAATCAGCCTGGAGCTCACCGATGAAGCCGAGCCGGGGGAGGATGTTGAATATACCATCATCATTGAAAATTCAGGGAATGTAGCTGAGAAGGTCAGTATAATCGTTGACAAACCCAGCGACTGGGATTTGGATTTTGGTAATGCATCCAGCGAATGGTCCAAAGAGGTCGATCCGCAAGAGAGCGAAACAATCACATTGGTGCTGACGGTTCCCGACGATGCTGTGGGTGATGAAACCGTGGTTATCACGGTATCAATCATTCCAGCGGTAAGTGATACCATCCAGGTCGAAACGCATACAGAGGTCAAGGCCCTATGGTACCAGCCGTTTTTAACACTGCTGGTCCCCATTCTGCTCTTCATTGTGATTATAGTGATGGTCATCGTCATTTACAAGAGGCGATAAAAGGCGACAATTGACTTTTTTTTTAAAACACCTCAAGTTATGATTTCGCACCCATCTTCGGTGATAATAACAGTATGCTCAGATTGGGCCACAATTCCGCCGCCCACATCCTTCAACAAAGGGTAGGAATAGACAACCTGGGCCCTCAGGAGCTTGCGGATGTGCTGCTTCGCCTTCTTGTCATATTTATGGCACCATCGCTCTGAAAAAGGTAAAGAGGAGTAATTCTCATTTATATGTTTGATCAATGCCTTAAGTTCCCTTCCTCCAATTGGTCGCGGTTTGATCAACCGATATATGTTACCCCCTTTTTTTCCATCCACCATGCCTGCTCCGTTTGTAGCAAAAGGCTCTATTGCGATCACATCTTGAGCCTTGACGATGCCCGAACCTTCTCCCATCACGTTTGGAACACTCAAGCCGGCATGGAGTTTGTATCGTTCCATACTGTGTCCTGTAAGATTCTCGATGGGTACGAAATTGTGAGATTCGATGATCCTTTGAATTGCGGCACCCACATCATCCACCCTTGCATTGGGTTTCATCAATCCAATCGCGGCCTCGAGTGCCTCCTCTGTTGCGCGGATGAGATCACCCCAGTGATTCGTACCCACTTCGATGGTGACGGCAGTATCGCCTATGTATCCATCCACTTGGACACCTACATCTAGTTTGACCACATCTCCTTTTTGGAATATCGTATCATCGCCAAGACCTGGTGTGAAATGGGCGGCAGCGTCGTTTAATGCGAGGTTTATCGGGAAAGCCGGCCTTCCCCCCTGTTTCCAAATGAACTCCTCTACGTATTCCGCAACGTCAAAAAGGAGAACACCTTCTTTGACTTTGGAAGCTCCATATTCCCTGGCAGCCTTGGCAATTTTCCCTGCCTTTCTGTACTTTTCGATGGTCTCTTCATCCATTCTATATTAGCCTCCAGATGTTGAGCCAGAAATCAGGCTATTTTCTGGAAATTCTAAGGATCTCTTCGTAGGGAATGACTCCTTTTCGTATAATCTTTATGGAGGAATTTGAAACATCGACAACCGTTGATGCCCCCTGAAATTCAGACTGGCCGCAATCGAAATATAGCGCCACTTCCCCGTTAAGTTGCTCCACGGCCGTCTTAAGGTTTTTCGGCTCCGGATGTCCGTGCAGATTCGCGCTAGTTGCCGTAATCGGCCCAACGATATCGATGATTCTTTTTGCCACTGGATGATCCGGCACCCTGATTCCAATCTTATCGCTTCCCGCGGTCAAGAGAGCATGCAGTTTTGCCTTCTTTTTCATAAGCAGGGTTATGGGTCCAGGAAGAAAGTGTTCATATATCTTTTGAGCAAGGATATTTACTTCCGCAAGACTCTCCATCATTTGTATATCCGATACAGCTATTGAGATCGGCATATTTCCGGGCCTTTTTTTCACCTCAAATATCCTATTCAGGGCCTTTTCATCGAAGGGATTTGTTCCGAGAGCGTACAAGGTCTCTGTAGGATATACTATCAAATCACCGCAATTAAAAACATCCTTTACATCCTGGAAATGATCTTGCCCCATGGAACATGTAGATGTACATCCTTCGGACAGTTTTTCACAGGTTCTTACATTCACAATCTCATCATCCTATTAAGAATCACAAACATTTTTGAGCTGTTCATTTTTTCTGAAACTCATCCCCATAATTCCGCATATTTTAGGCCCAAAGCTATGTGCCTATTCCCATCGTTCTGAGAAAACGGGCCATGGCCCGGATAGAGGGTTGTTACCTCCATTTTCGATAGCCTTCTGATGCTTTTCACAAGTTCCTCATAGTTACCTGTGGGCAGATCCCATCTACCAATACCGCCGTCGGTATAGACGGTGTCGCCAGGAAAAAGGGTTTTTGTTACCCTGTCGTACAATGCTATGCTGCATATGCTGTGACCTGGGGTGTGCAGAACCTCGAGTTTCATTTCACCGCAATTAATTTCGTCCCCTTCTTTTAGCGCTTTCACCTTTAACTTGGGAAAGGATTTTCCAAAGGCCCTTGCGGCGGTTGTCACATCATCGCCCTGTCTTAAAGATTCCGCGGCAGACTCATGAACGAGTATCTCAGCTTCTAATGCGGACTGTAGTGACTCGGCGCCACCAGTGTGATCAAAATGCCTGTGGGTGAGTATTATGGTGTCCACATCCTCTGGGGTCATGATGCCCCGGAGATTCTTCAATACATTATCATGATGTGCACCTGTTCCTGTATCGATGATTAATGACTTCTCGGACTTTAGGAGGTATATATTCGAATCATAGTAGAGCCCGCCAATTTGATGTATCTCCATGTTATCGAATCTGGTATCGGGATAGTTGTATTTGTGTTTTGTGAGAAGGGCTATGGTCATAAAAGATTCTTATACGGCAATCATTTAATACTAATACAGCGATAATTCATCTGATCCGGGGGTTGGACATGAAAGAGGTTTTGAACGTAAAATACGAGGCAAAGATACCCTGTGAGGGCAGACCTGAAATCGAGCATGCTTGGCTTGAGGGACCGCTATCCGACACAGAGGTATGGGTGATACACATCTGCGAGTTTAAGAACGGGGAATACACGAATGAGGCCACATATCTCAGGCCATCTGAACTTGATGAATTACAAAGAAAAATAGAGGAGTTAAAAAAGGAATAGGACGATTTTTGTCTTCTCAATCTTACACGTTTTCACCGAGAATCCTGTCTATCAGGTCCCTCTTTGTGCCGGAAATCTTAAGGCCTTTATCCCTTGCGATTTTTACTAGATCGTCTTTTCTCATGGCCACGAGCTCTTCCCTGGTGTAGGTTTTTGGAGCTGTCTCAGCGGCTACTGGCTCAACCTTTTCCGGAGCAGGTGTTGAAGCGGGGGCAGGGCCGGTTACCTGTTGTTGAGGTGGGGCCTGGGGCTGCGGTCCAGGTTGTGGTTGTTGAGCTGGCCCGGGATATGGTGGCTGCGAAGCAGGGTAGGGAGGCGGCCCTTGGGGTGGTGGCATTGGGGCTGGCATGGGCCTACCAGGCGGTTGAAAGGCTCCTTGAAATATCTCCTGCTCATCTGTTTTTATCACGGTTGTATTGGCTATCCTGTCCAGGTAACGTTGCCTTGGATCACCATCTGTGATGAAACCGACAAGCCAATCCAAAGCAAGTATTAGCCAATATATTTTCGTTATATTCCTTATAAAAGCCTTGCCTAAGTCCATGGGCCCTTCCAACGATACCACTTGAAGGTTCATCACGCGTTTGCCCAGGGTGGCCCCGGTTGTCCCTTCTAAGAAACCGCAGTATAGTATCCAGAGAATACCTGAGAAGAAGGGCATTATCAAGAATCCGCCTGGGAGAAATATGGAAGCAAAAGCGATCCCAATCACAATTATCCACCAAATAAAGAACATTATTATTCCATCGATAATCGCAGCTACGATCCTTTTAACCCAATGGTTCTGCAACTGACTGTTTTCTCCTATCATATCCATTGCTTTAACCATGTTAATCCCTCACTTTAGCATCCCATCCCTAATAAACTTTCATAATAAAAAAAGTTTCCCTAAATGCCCCTTTCCATGGTCTTAAGGCCAGAGCGAGAAAGAAACTCTCGCCTCACCACTTTTGCCGATCATGGGCAGGGTAAAGCCAGTGCTCGTAAGATCACTTCTGGGTATCATATTTACGTAGTCATTGTGATCCAAAGTCGCCTCTTCTTTTAATTGATAATCAGGTACAATATCTGAGATGAATACCATGTATTCCTGATTCTTACTCTCATTGAAAAATGTTCCCTGGAGTGCAAAATGATATACAGGATTAACCAGATTTCTTAAGAGAACTTTTATATCGTTTTCGAAACCCAAAACGAAGTTATGTTTCTGCACACCCTCATCTAGGAGATAGAGTTCCTCCAAAATCAAGTTTAAAACCGTGGTGTCCCCAGGTGGTTTTTCGATGATGTCACCTTGAATGTCTTCGTACCATGTGGAGTTCAAAGTGGCCCCGAAAACAACCTCTGCAGTCTCCCTTGTATAATCCATCATATCCTCCCTGGTTATCAATTCCACATCCTTTGAATACTGGCTTGAATAAATTTGAATCAAACTGGAGGCTATAATCATAACGATGAGGAACATGACGGCGTCAAAAAGTGCCGATTGCCCTCCTTCGTCCCTTGAGATTTTTCCTCTCATCCTATTGCCTCCAGATCGTAATTATCAACTGAGCCGCATGATAGCAGTCATCTTCCTTTATTAAAACCGATGTTGTGACCGAATACCTGCTTGCAGTGTGCATGGGATTTGAGGTTCTATAGCTCCTTGTGTAATTGACGCTGTTTGGGTAATCGCTGGTATCGATAATTGATACCTGATATTCATAGCCCAGTTCCCTAGTACTGAAATCCTCTTCTAAGGCTTCTATGGTTAGAGAGGTGATCTTCTCTCCTAAGAAAACACCCTCTTCTGAGGTGTAGATGATATCGCTGTAGCTTCTTATGGACTTGCAGAATCTCTGCGCATTTTCGTGCATTCTCTGGTGTTCAAGCTGATCCAAATAGGCCACATAGGCATGCACCAAACTGAAAAGAAATATCCCTGTTGCAATTGTTATTACTATCAAAACAGGTATGTCCTCGAAAAAGCCTGCAATGCCCTCCTCCCTGTCCTTTGACATGGAATTCTTAAAAGGATTTGGAAGTGTAAATAATTTTGTATGGATATTCACTCCGATCCTTCTATATTTTGACGAATGTGCCGAAAAAGGTTTATAATTAACCTCACATAACATTTACTGGAGGAGTTCAAATCTAAAAGGAGAGAGGTGTATTGCGAAAGATAGGAATAATATATTGTATAATATCTATGATATTAACGGTAACTCTGGTCTTTTCGGAACCAGGTCCCGTGAATGCAGATACGCAGGTGATGCCATCAGAGGAGTGGGTGGCAAGACACAACGGGCATGACAATGGATATGATTTTGCTCATGCTATTGCCACCGATACCCAAGGAAATGTTTTTGTTACCGGAGTCAGTCCTGGGAATGGAACTAACCGTGATTATTTGACGATTGCGTATGACCCATCCGGCAACGAGCTATGGAAGGCAAGATACGATGGGCCAAGAAACGGCAATGACCAGGCATCGGCCATAGCTGTTGATGACATTGGTAACATCTATGTTACTGGTTGGAGCGCCTTTAATGCCCAATGGCCCTGGAACCATGATTATGCAACCGTGAAGTACGATCCTTCAGGCAATGAACTATGGGTTGCTAGATACAGTGGCCCGGGAATCGATGAGGACATGGCCTTGGATATCGCCGTGGATTCATCCTATAACGTGTATGTGACAGGGCATAGCTGGGGCAGCATTATTGGTAGTAAGACGAAATACGACTACGCAACCGTGGCCTACGATCCTTCGGGAAACGAATTATGGGTTGCCAGGTACAACGGTCCTGTAAACGGTTACGATTGGGGTCGCGCCGTGACCGTTGATGATAATGGAAGGGTCTATGTGACTGGTTACAGCTCTACAATAGAAGAACAAGCGTATAAATACATGGATTATGCAACGGTGGCCTATGATTCATCTGGCAACGAGCTCTGGACTGCGAGGTACAACGCTCCAGGAAATCTTAATGACCAAGCTTATGACATTGCCCTGGATCCATCAGGAAATGTTTACGTGACAGGTACCACCAATACAGTGGCCTACAACTCATCAGGTCATGAAATATGGGCGGGGGAATATGGGGGAGGTGAAATTGCCTATGATCCCCTTTCTGGAAATGTTTTTGTAGCGGGGACCAGAACCGGCACTGGTACCCCAGGTACCGTAAAATATCACACTGTTGCCTATGATACAAACGGAACTTGGCTTTGGGTAAGATCGTTTCAGGGAGCAGGATTTAAGGATGCAGGCGCCCTGGATATTGATTCATTGGGTAATGTCTATGTAACAGGGCATAAATGGAATTATAAAGCGGAGCACGATATTGTTACAATTAAGTATGATCCATCCGGTAATCCCCTATGGATGGCAGTATATAACAGCCCTACAAATAACGACGAGCATTCAGAAGATATTGCTGTTGACTCTCAAGGAAATGTCTATGTAACTGGGGGGGGGTGGGGTAACGGAACAAACTGGGACTACATTACGATAAAATATTCTGAAAAAGTCATTGTTGAAGCTACCCTCGACATCGATCCAGACACCCTCAATCTCAAGTCAAAGGGAAAGTGGATTTCCGCCTACATTACTCTACCCAGTGATTTTGATATTTATGACATCAATATTAGCACGATAATGCTCAACGATGTCATTCCCGCGGAATGGGGAGATATCCAGGGTACAACTCTGATGGTAAAGTTCGACAGAAGCGAGGTTGAGGATTTGATTGGTTTGCCTGATGATAATGTTGTATTGACTGTGACTGGAGAACTCATGGATGGCACGCACCTCAAGGGTAGCGATACGATAAGAGTGATAGAACCTCCTTAAGATAAGAAGAAAATATGATAAGGAGATTAATTCCATGCTCAGTGATAAAAAGATAAAATTCTGCCCGAACTGCGGATCGCCCAACGTCGAATGGGAATTACCGCAAACATGGTCAAAATGGAAATGCTTTGCGTGCGGTTATTTAGGGGCCTTTATCATCGAAGATGGAGAAATCGCGGTGGAGATAAGGAAGGATTACATCAAAAAGCACTCGAAAGAAGGAAAGAATTCAGACGCAGAACAACCTATATAAACAACCTTTTCCATTGCGGATTATATGTTTGAAGAAGAGTACAAGCTCGAGTTCTTCAAGGAGAAAGGTTACGCTCGAAAGGTATGTAAAAGTTGCGAAACCGGCTTTTGGACCTTGGATGCTTCCACAGCAATTTGTGGAGATACGCCCTGTGTCGAGTACAGCTTCATTGGCGCTAGCCCCATGAACAGGACTTACAGCCTTGACGAGGTTCGTGAGCTGTACATCAAATTTTTTGAGGGAAAGGGCCATACCAAGTTCGAGCGCTACCCTGTCATAGCAAGATGGCGTGACGATGTGTTTCTCACGAATGCCTCCATTTATGCTTTTCAGCCCTTTGTCACCTCGGGTTTGATCCCACCCCCACACAATCCACTGGTCATGTCCCAACCCTGCATAAGGCTGATGGATCTGGATTCTGTTGGCAAGACAGGAAAACATCTCTCCAGCTTCGAGATGATGGCCCATCATGCCTTCAATTCAGATAAGAAGGAAATCTATTGGAAGGACGAGACTGTAAGATTATGTCACGAGCTCCTCATAAAGAACTTCGGTGTGGACGAGAACGGGATAATATATAAAGAAAAACCTTGGTTCGGTGGAGGGAATGCTGGGCCATCCTTGGAGGTCCAGGTGGGTGGCTTGGAACTTGCCACATTGGTCTTCATGAATCTGAAACATGACAAGAAAGGTACCATAGAAATCGAAAAAGAGATGTACTCACCAAATGAACTCAGGATAGTGGATACAGGATATGGCCTTGAGCGGTTTGCATGGGCGTCCATGGGAACTCCCACGATCTACGATGCCATTTATCCCTCTCTCACCAAGGAGCTCTTCGAGGCCAGCGGCATCTCTCACGAGCTTGAAGATGAGCGTTATGCAAGCATCATAGCAGAACATGCCAAGTTGTCGGGGATAATGGATGTTAGAACGGACACCAATATACAGGATCTCCGTTTGAAATGTGTAGAGAGATTGAAGGAGAAAGGTTACAAAATCACCATCAAAGAATTGAACGAAATGATGGCTCCTATCGAGAAGATATATGCAATAGTGGACCACACTCGAACCTTGGC
>CP070739.1:2391984-2398314 GCA_020347705.1 Methanomassiliicoccales archaeon
TAATGAATTGATCGAAAGAAAAGAAAAACTGCAAGAAATGTCCCATGCAAATCGGGACGATATCGGGAAATATTATATTGAAAAAATTGCCAGGGAATATGAAACATTATTTTTGGAAGGACAAAACAGGGAGGCGGCTTAGTAGATGAAAATCACCATGATATGTCCAAGGGTAATTGATGCACCGCTACCTCCTCTGGGCATTCTTTACATTGCTGCGGTTTTGGAAAAAGAAGGACACAAACTTCAAGTTTTTGATGTCTCACCCGATGAAAGAATTAAAGTAATTGAGGAGATTGCCAAGTTCAAACCCGATTTAATCGGATTAAGCGTTAGTTCCACCCAGTTAAACCACGCAAAAGAGATTTCAAATATGCTGAGAAAGGTACTTCCAGAAACACCAATTGTTTGTGGCGGTGTGCATGTCACTGCTCTCCCGGTTGAAACCCTCATGGAACTAAATGCAGATTTTGCAATTATTGGGGAAGGAGAATACAGTATGTTGGAACTATGTAAGAAATTGGAGACCGGGGGTTCACTGGATGAAGTGGGGAGCTTGGTTCATAAGAAAGGTGATAAAATAGTACAAAACAAAAGAAGGGGGCTTATTGAAGATTTGAATGAACTGCCATTCCCTGCACGACACCTACTTGATTTTGAATGGTATTTGATACCTCCTGGACCGATAAGAGGTATCTGGTTGAAAAGGGCAACCACGTTGATAACAAGCAGGGGCTGTCCATATAGCTGTATTTATTGCGGGAGCAATTTGATTTTTGGAAGAAAAGTAAGGAGAAGATCTATTGAAAATGTAATTGCCGAGATAGAAGAGCTCAAAGAAAAATACAATATTGACGGAATGTGGTTTCTTGATGACACGTTTACCCTAAATAAAAAATGGGTTGTTGATTTCTGTAATAATTTAAGGAAAAACAAAATCGAGCTTGTTTGGGGATGTCAAGCAAGAGCCAATACAATACAGGAGGATGTGCTGATCGAGATGAAGAAGGCAGGATGCGCCCAGTTGGATGTCGGCGTGGAAAGCGGCTCTGAAAGGATATTAAAAGTCTTACAGAAAAAGACCAACCCAAAAATGATTGAGGATGCGTTTTCCATGGCAAAAAAAGTCGGATTGAGGACCATGGCATCCTTCATGCTGGGCAATCCCGAGGAAACCATGGATGACATAAATAAAACACTTGAATTGGCCAAGAAAATAGACCCGGATTTCACACTCTTCTTCTTTACCACGCCCTTTCCAGGTACCAAATTAAATGAAATGGCCATCGAGAACAAATGGATAAAGGATGAAGACTATTCGAAATGGTTGGTAAAACAAACCGATAGCCCCATAATGGAAATCAACTTTACAGCAGAGGAACTGATTGAGATAAGATCAACATTGCAAAACGAATTCGTCTTTAAAAATTATATATCTACCCTTCGGAATCCCTCATATATACTAAACTTCCTTTTGCTACTAACAAGATACCCCCGGGGGATCGTGAAAGGGGCCGGAAAGGCAATAAAATCAAAAAGGGTTGATGATATCATCTATTCAATTCTGGAAGAATACAGATCGAGAAAAAGAACAGAATCGATTTGATATTTCGTGATGAAAATGAAAGAAGACTTGTATGATAATTATATGACAACACATTTCGGTGGAGTGCACAGAGAAATTGGACAAGAGTACGGTATATATCACACATATTTTAGTAAGAATTATTTGAGGCACATGCCAAAGAATAGGAAATCCAGGATCCTAGATATCGGTTGCGGTATGGGACATTTTCTGTATTTTCTCGAAAAAGAAGGTTATGGAAATTACCTGGGAATAGATATCAGTGGAGAAAATATTGATTTTTGCAAAAAACAGAACTTTAATGTCAAATTGTGTGATGTATTTGAATATCTCAAAGGCAACAATAAACCATTCGATGTAATTGTGATGAATGATATTATTGAACATTTCAATAAAAAGGAGATTATTGAATTATTAAAGCTAGCACGGACGAATTTAGTCAAGAACGGGAGACTAATTGTAAAGGTGGTTAATTCCTCAAATCCGATTTTAGGTCCCAACAGCAGGTATATTGATTTCACCCACGAGATAGGTTTTACAGAAGAAAGTTTAATGCAGGTTTTGAAAATAAGTGGTTTTATGGAGTGTGCCGTTTACCCGCAAGACATCTATATTTATTATCATAATCCTCTTAACTTTGTGGGGATGATCCTATCAAAACTATTCAATGCTGTATTCAGATTACTTTTCATTCTATACGGACGAAAGACCACCAGAATATTCACAAAGAGCATGATTGCCGTGGCTATAAGGAAGTAATTCCATTCCTATTTTCCCCCTCTTCTTCTCAAACCCAATTTTAATGATGATACCGAACCGGTAATTATAGTAAATATCAATGCAACAATGTGAATTCCGAAACTAACAGCAATTGCTACAGCTTCGGCAATACCGAATGCCACGAAAAAGAGCGTGAGGACCGCTTCAGTGGTCCCAAATCCCCCTAAGGCGTAAAAGGGCAACAAGGGAAGGAGAACAGCCACGCATACCAATAAGATAATTTCAAAAACCTCCAATTCTAATCGGAATACTTTCAAATAGAAATAGAAAAGTACAGCCGAAGATATCCATATCATAACCGATAGGAAAGAGGTTTTCACAATCACTTTTCTGGATCTGATTGTTTCGAAGCTCGAGATGGTGTCTTCGGTGATATTCTGAAGGCGGACAGCGAATTTGAATCTGTCCAATCTCAGCTTTTTCACGAATTTATCCATAATCCTCTTGAATGAATCCCCATAATACAATAAGGCGCCAAGAAGGATTATGAATGCCGCGAGGCACAAGGCAATGGCCCAAAATATCCCAGCAACTATATCTGGCATGTCCCTTAGGAACAGAACTGATACGAAGAAGAAGCATGATATCGTTATAAAATCAAATATTCTTGCAGTAATAAGTGTCGCTATTCGTTCTTCAAGAGGAATCTTATATCGTTTGAGAATGTATATGTAGGATAACTCACCTGTTCGAGCGGGCATGATGGTATTGATCATATTATGAACAAATACAATGAAAATCAGCTCTTTCATCTTGACTTCTTTATTTAATAGAAAGTAGAACCTAAGGGCTCTAAATAAGTAAACCACTATAAAAAATGCAAATGCAAGCACTACATAGAAGAGATTTATTTTGGACATAACGTTTGCAGCATCGTCAAGGGAAATTCTAGATAGAAGAAACCAAACTAGAAGAAGACTGATGGCTATCATGGCCGCAATCTTAAAAATATTTTGTCTCCTACTGGTGCCATTTTTTTTGTTGGTGGGCTCCATCCGGTTGCACTCTCGGCCCAATGAACATGTCATTATTTATAAGTATTTTCTTAATCTGTTCAGATTATTTATTAGAAAGATAATTATACAGAAAGCTATATTGTAGTATAAAATTCGAATTCTTCGGAGATATTTGGGTGTGGTAATGCCTCCCGAAAATGCAGAAGATATTGAAACGCTCATAAACAAGGCAATGAGGTTTCTATTTTCCGAAATCGAAATATACGTTTTGATGGTCATTTTAGCATACTGGTATGTGCTGAACTTTCCAGGGGCCTTGATGTCCTCTGATGCCTTATATGCGGATTTGGCACACCATTATTTGAAAGGTGATTTCAATTACTATTACGGTTTGAATCCCCGTCCGCTACCAATATATTTCATGTCTCTCGGTGAAATACTGTTTGGCCAGAATTCCTTTGGATACGCCTTCTTTCCTTTCATCTTTGGTATACTGAGTGTTTACCTCACATACAAGATCGGAACCGAACTTGGCAACAGATTTACAGGTATTATGGCCGCCCTTATCTTGGGTCTAACACCCGCGTTTGCTTTCGGGGCAGTTAATGTCGTTCTTGAAACAACCAGGGCATTTTTTGTATTATTTTTCCTGTTTTTGGCCATGAGATATTCCAAGACAGGGGATGTAAAAAGAAAAAGGATATATATCATTTTGATGGGGATCGCACTGGCATGCGGTCTTTTGGCTAAGCAGGACATGCTGTTCTTCATTTTTGCCATTTTTATATATCTTCTTGTAAAAGAGAGGACCTATATTATGGAACTAATTAAGAAGTATACGTTATATATCAAGGACCCGAATACGATTAAAAAGGTTATTAAATCAAATAAGGTTACATTCACCGTGTCAGTTGTTCTGGGTCTTGTCTTTGGATTCACAGGTAAGATTGTTGTGGATTCTATCTGGAGCAACCTATCGCAAACCCGCAGAGACAGGGCTATAACCAAATTTCCACCATTGTTCAGGCACGCCGTGGAAAATCCAGAATCCGTCCAGGCATGGCTTTATTATTTGGTGCTGTGCATCATTGTTTTTCTTATCGTATGGCTTCTCTATATCATCCTTCGATATGATTCAAAAACAGTATTCAAATGGTTTTTTAGGGCGAGGAAATTGAACAAAATACAGAAGGTTATTGCCTGCATAATCACGTTTTCGGTATGCTATCTTGTTCTTTTCATTCCATACCTGTCGCGACCACACTTTCTGGTCTACCATCTATTCACCAATTATTTCGGTGAGATAATCGGTATTTATTCCTCCGAAACAGCTGTCGGAGGTGAGGGTCATCTCGTGGAATTGGGCGGTGAACTGTACACTAAACCACCGATTTGGGCCTATGCCTACTGGATAAATGAAAATCTGGGCCTCACCTATGTAGTAGGTATCATTATTGCGCTGGCATATTCCATTTATCTAGTGATCTCGAAGGATATGAAAAAAATCAGACACTTTGGACTCCTCTATACCATAATAGCCATTCCCTTGATATTGTATCATATCAGGCCTATCAAGCTCTTTTACCAACTGTTTCCCCTGTTCCCACTCTTCTTAATATTCATAACCACTCATGTATTCGACGCCGGCTCCCTAGTGGCTTCCAAGATCCCTTCGTTGTCGAGGAATGACATTCCACGTTATTTAGGTGCCCTGTCATGTATCATTCTCCTCATCCTTCCCACCTCACCATTGATATCATCTATTTCAGAGCCCGATATGAAGACAGACTCCGGCTATGACATAGCGGCAGAACAGGTAATCGCCTATGCCATAGCACATTCCAATGAAACAGTGACCGTGATTGCTCAAAATTCCTTTACCCTTGAATATTACATGGGTGAGGATATGCCTGACAATGTTGAAACCATAGACAGGCTGTGGGGAAATATCTCGGAGGATGAAAGATACGACATGGTGATTGCCGGGGAGGTATCGGTGGTGGTTGGCGTGGATGATTCAAGAACTAGAGATTCCGATTTGAATTTATATGTAAAACAGAATGCCGTTTCAGAATATCGGATCGAGGACTCCACTACGGGCACGGTTATATATTTCCTGCAGTAATAATTCACCTGTGATTTCCAGTCATATCTTCCAGAAGTTCATGTATTCTTTTGGCAGTACCGGCCCAACTCCCTTTTTCAACAACATAGGACCTGCCAGCGGTGCCCATGTTCTGTACCTGTTCCGCATTACCCAAGAGTGATAAAACAGCCTCTGCCAATGCCTTCTTGTCTCTCTTTGGAACCAGAAGCCCGCAGTTCTCTTTTTCCAGGAAGTCCAGAAAGGGGACATCGGAGGCTACAACAGGTTTTCCGCAGGCCAGATACTCGTATATCTTGATTGCAGAGGAGCCGCTCTTCTCCCTGCCCTCCGCAAGGGGTGCAACGCATATATCACAGGCACTGATATACTCAGGAACCTTCTCGTAATCCACCCATCCCGCAAATAGAATATTATTTCCCAGTTTCAATTCCCCTGTCCTCTTCTCGAGGGTCTCCTTCTCCTTTCCTCCGCCCACCACAAGAAAAACTGCATTCCTCTCCTCCTCGAGAATAATGGGCATTGCCTCAATCATGCTGATTAAACCCTGCCAAGGCGCAAGGTTGCCTGTGAAACAGATATATCGTTTATCGGGATTCAGCTCCAATTCCTTGATGCACTCAGCCCTTTCCATTGGCTTGAAGAGCTCTGTATTGGCTCCATTTGGAACAACTGCGATTCTCTCTTTCGGGATGTTGTACAGGGTTTGAAGATGTTCCTTTATACCCGGAGTCACAGCGATTACCAGGGCCGCCTCATGGAAGAACCGCGTGCGCATATTCTTTCTAAAGCCCTTAAAGGAGGTATTATCCCCCTCACCTGTGAGAAGAACCCTCTCGTCCTCCACAATGGCGTTGATCTCGACTGCATACGGGATTTTGAGGAGTTTGTGCAGTGCATAGCCA
>CP070739.1:2398414-2419820 GCA_020347705.1 Methanomassiliicoccales archaeon
CTTCCATATCCATATCATGCTCGAAAAGATAGGTTTCGTGGTTGTAGGATTCCTCCCTAATGAATTTTGGCGCGAGCATTGCGCCTTTCCTAAAAGAGGATGTTCCGTCAAACGGTACACCCAGTATTACGAACTTCGCATCCTCGAACCCGGAATCTGCATCAGCAAAAAAAAGCTCTTTAGAATCCATTTCCATCTGAACACTAAGTCCTTGTTATCTTCCTCCGCCCCAGTGCCTCCAGGTATTGAATTTCCTTTCCAGGTTCCAGCTCACCCTCAAGTTCCTCAGGTATGGGAAGGTTGAAGGTATCGTAGGTTTCCAAATCCATGAGTTGAACCTCGGAGCCCATGACTGCAATGACCTGTGCCGATCTTTTATCAATTAATGGAACTTGTACCTTATGCTTCACAGGTTTAACAATACTCCTCTTCTGTCCGTCAAAAATGCCAAAGGCCTCTATTCTGGCCTTGGCTTCTCCGTGTTTCCCTGGCTTTGAGGTTGTAATATTCACGATCTTGCACGGTTCTCCATCGATGATCATGTATCTGTTGGGTTTAAGCGTTCGAACCTCGGCTACTGTTTTAGACATGTCAATCCCAGAGGGTAATAGGAAACGTATATAATATTTGTTGTGAAAGGATAGTGAAAGGATCGAATGTCCTTTCCTCAAAACCGCCTTACATTTCAATTGGGCAAACCCCTTCCAAAAATATTTATCTTCCAAAGGGCTTTTATATTACAATGAGAAAGATAATGGTGTATCAGATATTATTCATATATTTGCTCCTATTTGTTTCTGATGCAGTCCAAGTTAATGGAAATGCCGAAACCTTTCAACAAATCGAGCCAGACGTCGTGAAAAACCAGTTACTGCTCGAATCTGCCAAGATATCGGATAAAGGAATGGAAACCGCAAAAAACACGCTAATTAGGGCGTTTTTCGAGAATATAACGGAGGCGGATGTCATCCGAGCCATCAACGATGCCATGACAGATAACGGTTCAAGCGAATATGTGGAGGCCTTCGGGGTAATAGTCGCTTCAGGCGAGCAGTCGGCCCTCCCTCACGGCGATACCAGTGATGATGAGACCAACCAAATCCTTCCTGGAGAAGTCGTTGTGGTGGACCTGGGTGCAAGATACAGGGGCTACTGCACAGACCTCACGAGGACCTTTTTTATGGGAAACGCCACCCAAGAGATGATGGATATTTATAATATCACTTTGGAGGCACAGCTAGCAGCCATCGAGGCCGTGAGAAGCGGTGTTTTGGCCCGTGATGTGGATAAAGTGGCAAGAGATATTATCTCAAACTACGGGTACGGCGAGAATTTTATCCATGGCCTGGGACACGGTATAGGCATCTACATACACATGCCACCCACTTTGGATCCTGATAGTATGGGCATATTGTTTGAAAGCGGAAACATGGCAATCACAATCGAGCCAGGTATATACTTAGAGGAACAATTTGGAATAAGGATAGAGGATGATGTATTTGTCTTGAGAACAGGTTCAGACCTCTTGACCTCTTTTCCAAAAGGCCTGGAGAATGCTATCCTTTATTCAGAAAATATGACCGCTGATACCGTGGTTACAAAGGATCAGAGTGAACAAACTAGCGGGGGAACAAATTTTCTTTTAGCATTGGGGGTGGTTTTTATTTTGGTAGTCATTGGGATAATCGTGATAAAATCCAGAAAGCAAAATGTTTTGTGATACCACAATCGTTAAATGACGCCAAGATTATCATTACTTGGTGGCCATGAAAAAGAATTTAAAACTGTTAACGATTTTGGTGGTATTGATCTTGTTATTCAGTTTCATTGCATTATACTCAGTGAGCAAATATTCTCAGGGATACCGTATGGTTGGTTTCGATTGCGATGAGGCTTATAAGGATATGGTTTATCTAACGGAACTGGGCCCCAGAGTGCCAGGAACGGAGGAGGATCTCAAAGGAGCGGAATATGTAAAAAGCAGATTTTCGGAGGCGGGACTCTCCGATGTTAATATCGAAGAGCATACACTCACAACTTTCGAGGTAAACAGCGCTTCTCTTTCCCTTGTCACATTCGAGTTGGGAAGGCAGATCTATAAGACCTATGAACACATCAAGGATTTTGTTCTATATCAATATTCAGGCTCGACGAACGGTGATCTCACCTTGGAGATCGTGGATGTGGGAAACGGCAGTGAAGAGGCCTTTGCGCAAGTGGATGTGGAAGGCAGAGCCGTGATATCAACGGAGCAGGCATTGCCTAGAGCAGCGGAGCACGGCGCCAATGCAGTTATCGTTCGGAACACCAGATTGGGTGAAGAGCTTGGATACCCACCTTACTCAGGAGGCCTTTACGGTTCGGATGAGAACGGCGATAACATTCCATATCCTGATGCCCATCCAGATGCGGTTGTTCCAACATGCTCCGTCTCTCGGGATGTGGGGGACGAGATGATTGATGCCATAGAGAATGCCAGGGTATCTCCTCTTCTTGGAATAGGAACCGTATGGATTCGGATGAATTTCGACACCTCAATGGATAAGAATGAGATATATAATGTGGTTGGTGATGTGAAAGGAGAAAGCCATCCCGAGGAGATAATTTATATCGTCGCACATCGGGATACGACTTATATCAATTGCGGGGCGGTGGATAACACCGTTGGCACCGTGACCATAATGGAGATGGCAAGACAATTGGCCCAATACGAGGTTCACAGGACGATCAGGTTCATCTCAGTAGATGCAGAGGAAAAAGGCCTTCTCGGTGCCATAGAGTACGTGAAAGCCCACGAGGAGGAGGTGAAAAAACACGGTATTATCTGCATGAACTTCGATATGAACGATGTGAACCTAAAGAGGGTGGATACATTAGAAGTTCGGATTTCCAACTGGGCTTACAATGAAAAATTAAAGGAAATCAGAACGATGATGTACGATACAGAACCCGATTTGAAAGAGAAGTATAAAATCAATATAACAGAGGGAGGAGGGGGACCCGATGCTGCTCCGTTTTTCAAAAGAGGCATCGATGCTTCGTTTGCCATGGGTGAATGGGGGTCCTCTTTGGAATATCATACCCAATGGGATACTATTGAACATGTGAATAAGGAATCATGGCAGATAAGCGGTATATTGTTCGGTACATTAGCCTTGGATATTGCAGGATTGCTCTGATATTATCCATCGTAAGTTTAATAGTCTCGTAACCTTTTTGCGCTCATGATATCATGCACCTCGAAATCAACGGCTGGGACGCTGGTATTAAATTTTCTGCCTGTCATTTCATCCCAGGTCATGATAAGTGCTCTCGTCTTCACGGTCACATCTATTCAATTCACGCCAGGATCCACGGCGCTCAGGGCGAGAGGGGTATGATTCTGGATTTCGTAACTCTAAAAAATGCGCTTCGGAATGTGGCCGATGAGTTGGACCATAGGGTGCTGATTCCCGGGGACAGCAAGGAGATGGAAATTGAATTGGGGGATGAGGCAAGGATTAGGGTGGGGGAGAAACGATACCTGTTTCCCTTGGATGATATAGTGGTAATGGACATCAAAATTGCCTCTGCCGAGGAACTGGCGCAGTTCATCTTGAATAGGCTGCTCGCCCTAATAGAAATTCCCGATAATGTGGATGCGATAGAGATTGGGATAGATGAGGGCAAAGGACAGGGAGCCTGGGCTAAAAAGGAGCTCTAGATCGGTTATATCGGCCTAACTCGTAATTTTAATAAAGGATTCCAGTTTGAGTCTAACTTATTCAGAGCGGCACTTCCCACACACATTCGGTTTTGACGTGGAACCAATATCCTCTTCCGGGAACAAAATAATCGTTCTCGTTCATCGTATGCCAGGTTTTTGTAGCCGCATCGTACCACTGTATGAAGTCTACGTCATCCTCAAATGTGATGTTGTTCAAACCATTTGTTCTGTTGTAACTTGTTAGGGAGGGGTAGCCCACGAGGTTCCAACCTGGATGAAGAGAAATGGTCTGGTTTTGGGTAGGCGGAATACCGAAATATTCGAATACAACTGCTACAGGAGCTGTGATTTTTATCCAGAATCCCATGGTTTCGTTTATTTCGCTCAAGTCATTTCCAAAGGGTTTGCCCACCTTGTAATGTTTCCAGGGGTCATTTGGGTCAGTTACATCAAACCACTGCACGGCACTATAATCGCCATCGATGTTTTCAAGCACTTTATTCAGGTCTTGGTCTAATTGGATAAAGGGGATCGAAATGAGATTCCAACCTTCGTATAGAAAAATGAGATCGTCAAAGGGGTACATTAATGGGTAGTTGTCCTGGGAATTAAAACCAGTCACATATGGATTCTTACCGCCAACCGGGGGACCCTGATCAACTATGCCATCACTTCCCAGAACATCTTGGTCTGATCCCCAATAATCGTCATATGCCCCCTCGCTTGGTTCATCATGATCGGACCAGTAATTCCCTCCAGAAGGATAGCCATTATCCCATTGGTTTCCATAATTTGTGTTATCAAAAGCTTGAAATGTGTTGTCGATGAAATTATTGTGGTATAGGGAGTTGCTCAAAGAATCGATGAGGAAGGTACCATACCCAATGTTTGAAGAGACATCGTTGTGGGTAATGTTATTCATATCGGATCCTAATAGATAAATGCCATAAATGCCATTTGAAATGACATCGTTGTGGATAATGTTATTCATATCAGATCCTAAGAGATAGATGCCGTAATTATCGTTTGATGATATGTTATTGTTCGTTATTAGATTATGCGAAGAGGAATAAAAGGCGATGCCGTTCTCGTTATTTGAATAAATGATATTGTTTACTATTGTGCTATTCGACGACGAACTAAAGGATATACCGGCTAATTCATTTGAGTAAATGATATTATCTGCTATTTTGTTATTTGAAGAGGAGGAAAAGTGTATACCTATATCAAAGGTTTGGCTTGTTCCATTTGAAAAGATTTTATTTTTCGTTATTATGTTATATGAGGATCTTCCTCCTTCCACACCATAAACACCGTTAGTGATTGTGTTATTGGTTGCAATGTTATTTGACGATAAATAGAATTCGATATTGAAATTATTATCCAAGAATTCGTTGTTCGCAATATAATTTTTCGATGCGCCGTTCACACAATATACACCATAACGACCCTGGGATAACTCGTTACCTGATACATTCAGTCCATCTGCTTCTAAAGATATCGCCCTTTGTTCTATTATCGTTGAGTTTTTTACGTATCCCATGGAGTTATTTGTATAAAGCACCGTGTAAAGTCCATGGTTGCTTTTGAGGATTGAATTTTCCACGATCATTTTTCCGTTTACTTGGATGAAGTTTTGCCCTTTTGAGTGATTGAATACTATAGTAGCCTCAGTTACCTTTACATTGCCATTAATTATTGTTCCGTTGTCAATATAGATTGTGCCACTCCACACAGCATCCCCAATGAACTGCAAATCCATTCCCGTAGGGTCCGTGATTAATGGATTTGAATAATCTACATTATATACCATTCTCTCTATTTTAGTCAGATCCGTTGCACCCCAATAATTAAATTGTGCAATTGCATTTTCTTCGGAGTAAATTCCAAAACCAGCATTTCCAAGGATACTGTTGTTCGTTACCGTGCTATTTGGATTCGAATCACTAAAGAAAATACCCCGATTATTATTCGAGATGCTATTGTTCATTATTGTATTATTTGACGAATGCCATAAGTAAACGCCCCAATTATTCGAGGCGATGTTGTTGTTCATAATCGTGTTATTTGACGATGAGTGAAGATAAATACTGTGTGTGTTTTTTAAAATATTGTTGTTCGCAATCACATTGTTCGACGATGAGTTGAAGTAGATACCATAGTAAGCATTACTTATATCGCAATATTCTATGTCTGCAAATCCATTCGAGTATATCTGAATTCTGTGCCAATCATGGGGTACAGGTGATGTCATATTGGATGTTATGTTAATTCTATCGTTTTCAGTGCCTATCGCAATGAGAGTGCCATCGATATATATGCCGTAATATCCATCGAATTTCACTTGAACACCAGGCTCGATGGTTAAAGTCGCGCCACTCGTAACAATCACATCGCCGACGACAATGTAAGGATTACCTGTTGGGCTCCAGGTTTCACCTGGAGGCAATATGGTTCCGCTGACCTCCGTTCCTTGAGTCTTCTCGCTACCAAAATTCATTAATCCGAGAAACCCTCCGGTCATGACCAAGCATACAATTGCAATTGAGGTCAACCTGTTTTTCGTGCCAACCCTCCATCGTTTAATACCAGTATCATTGAATACATTGCCTTTACTCCTTATACGCTTTTCGATTTTGGACCCAAAAAAAGGAAAAAACAAAGGTGAGCAGGCAATAAAGTAGGAACAACGGGAGCTAGAGCGAAAAAAAAATACGACACCTCAGAGCGGTACTTCCCACATACATTCTGTTTTGACGTGGAACCAATACCCTCTCCCGGGTACAAAATAATCGTTCTCGTTCATCATATGCCAGGTTTTCGTGGAAGCGTCATACCATTGTATGAGGTCAACTTCGTCCCCGAATGTGATGTTGTTCAATCCGTCTGTTCTATTGTAGCTTGTTAGGGAAGGGTAGCCTACCTGGTTCCAGCCCGGATGAAGAACGATACTCTGGTTTTGTATAGGCCGCGTACCAGAATATTTAAACAACACTCCACCAGGTTCAATGATGTTTATCCAAAATCCCATGTTATGGTTGATTTCATGTAGATCGTTCATATATTGAGGTTTTAAAGTGTGGTTGTGCTTCCATGGGTCCAAAGTATCCGCGATATCGAACCACTGCACCGCATTATATGAATCCGTAATAGAGGACAATACGATCCCTAGATTTATATCGGGCTGAATGAACGGGATTGAGATGAGGTTCCAACCTTCATAAAGGAAAGTGCGATTCACGATGGGATCTATCAATGGATACTCATCCTGGGAATCCGAATCGATAATATATGGATTCTTGCCGCCAACTGGGGGACCTAGATCAACTATCCCATCGCTTCCCGGCACATTTTGGTCTGATCCATTATAATCGTCATACGCATTCTCGCTCGGTTCATCAAAATCGGACCAATAATTGCCGCCTGCTGGATAGCCATTGTCCCATTGATTGCCATTGTTTGAATCATCATAGGCTTGGTTCGTATTATTAATTATGTTGTTATGATAAATGCTGTTGTCTGTTGAGCCGTCAAGATAGATGCCATCCGAATTGTTCACAATATCGTTATCTATAATCTTGTTGAAGGTTGATAGGCAAATACGGATGCCCCGATAAATATTCGAGATAACAATATTATTTGATAAATTATTATAATGAGATTTAGTGAAATCAATACCTGTCCCATAACAATTGGTTACCGAGTTTCCTGTGATATTGTTTCCATTGGATTGAAAAATACGAATCCCTATTCCCATTGGGATAGTAGGTGGAATATTTGAGACATCATTGCCTAAGATTTTGTTCCAATTCGATTTGGAGGCATAGATACCAAAACCAGCATTTCCGGTTGCATTATTTCCGATTATCGAGCAATTTGATGAGAACCCAAGTTCGATACCAGCAGTACCATTTGTAACCTCCAATCCCTCGACAGTGATTTCCGAGCAGTTGGCGAGGATTACCTGCCCTGCGTCTTTGGGTACTTTACCTCCTGTTTGGTTCTTCCAATAGTATACGGGTTTGCCGTTGACCGTATTGGAAGTGTCAATTTGGTGTGAGTCCCAATGAGTGAGCATGTCTCCCCAAACAAAGATGCCATCGTTTAACATAGTATTGCCTGAGAGTGTAATGTCAACGCTGCGGTCAATTTCGATACCCCGTCTATTATTTGAGGATATTGAGTTATTAATGATGTATATTCCATAGCAACCAGGGTTAATGATGATGCCATACTTGTTATTTAAGATTGTATTATTGATAATACTACCTGACCATACCTCCTTGAAATATATGCCATCATCGTTGTTAATAATTATATTATCAAAGATACTACAATATCGGAATATTTTAAGATCTATTCCACAATCATCAGCATTCATTCCGCTACCGGTTACTGTGAATCCGGAAATATTTACCCAGTCTGATTCTACATAAATGACATCCCCACTCCCCTGACCGTCAACGATGGTCGTATCCCTGTGCTCACCCGTGAGGTTGATCGTCTTTGTCACGAAGACACTCTCATTATATGTGCCATTGAACACAAAGACCGTATCCCCCGAATCTGCTGCATTTACTCCTTCTTGTATCGTGTTGTAGGGATTATCTAAAGAGCCATCTTCTATTCCGCTCGTGTTGCTGTCATCCACATATATCGTTTCTCCAGCAGCGCTTGCAACCTCCGGGTCAAAGATAATAAATCCTAAAAATCCCGCTGTGACTATAATGCATACGACCCAGATCGAGGTTATTCTACTATCCGTACCAACCCTCCTTGATCTTAAATTGGTGTTATTATTACTATTGTTGTTGAGCTATATTTAGTTTTTGAATTTTAATTAAAGGTTTGAATCTTCTACAAAAAAAATTCCATAATCTTTAAATTCCACACCAACATATATATTTCCGAATGATAACGATTATTGGAGTTGCACATGTCTTCGACATCAGCAGGAACCTGGAAAACGCCATCATCGAACGCAATCCCTCTGTTGTGTGCGTCGAACTGGATTCTGCAAGATTCCAGGCATTGTATTCCAGCGGCGGTGAGAGGGATCTGCCCTTCATCTATATGATGCTGGCCAATTTTCAAAAAAAGATTGCGAAAAAGTACGGCACCGAGGTAGGCAGGGAGATGATAACTGCCGTAGAAACGGCAAAGATGTTAAATGCGAAACTAGCATGCATTGATATGGAAGCTTCGAAGATCGTTTCGGAATTCTGGCGTTCCATGACGAGAGTCGAGAGAATCAAACTCCTTTTTGCACTTTTTACCAGTATATTCATAAGAAAAAAGAGGATAGAAAAGGAACTCAAACGTTTTGAGGAGAATGATGAATATTATCTAGAGAGTTTTGGACGGGAGTTTCCCACGGCAAAAAGTGTTTTAATCGATGAACGGAACGTTCATATGGCCGAATCCATTAAAAAGCTCAGCGTGGAGCATGAGAACATCGTGGCCGTTGTGGGTGACGGTCATGTGGAGGGGATACGGAAGTTACTTGGTTTATCAAATGTCGAGACCATCCGGCTGAGCCAGTTGAGGCAAAAGGAATCGATTAAGATGGATGAGGTTACCATATCTTACGAGATTCCCTACGAGAATTAAATCATTTAAGAAAGTTCAATACCCACCGATTTTCAGCATGTTTAAGTCGTGTCGGCAGTCGTCATCGAAATCCGAGGGTGGTAATGGATTGGATTGTGTGATTAATGTTATTATAGAAACTGTCTCGATTGAATAGTACATAACGCATTTTTCGTTTATGCAGTGATGTTTGTGTATATCTTCATGGTTCCTCTCACTTTCGTAACCGATGTTAACCATGGCCAAAAGATGGCCGAATTCGTGAATTAATACCGACTTCTCATAGTCAGTGTTATCAACCTGGTTAGTTGCCCAAAAAGGTATGTCGGCATTATCTATTTTTTCTTTGAATATGGCTATAGAGGATGCGCCATAGGCCAGGCCCAGGGCATCATCATTAGTGGAATAAACACCATTCAGATATAGGACATATGCCACTATGTCGCTTCCCTTCATATGGTAATTCCTGTGCTCGTCCTCTAGGTCTCTTATGTCATCATCCGAATAGGTTGAACTCGATTTTGGGATGCTGTTCGGGATGATCAATATCCCTTCAGGCTTGTCGCAGTAAGAGTACATCCTGCTTCTCAGGGTATCCAAGGCCTGGTTCGAAGGAGGAAAGCCCTCTACGTAATCGATTTCAATTATCAACTTCGTGTATTTTGAGCCCTGAAGATAATCCTTCGCGTAGTCACCCAGTTTGGCCGAAGTGGAGGATTCAAAACAGCCTGCGGAAGTGACGGCTAGAATCTGGAACAATATTAAAATGATCGTAGCCAGGATTTTCCTGTTCATCGGAAGGATAATAATGAGACAAAATATATTAAATTATTGCCAAGAAAATTAAGACAAATCAACCCAATTAGCAACAGAGCCACAAAACTATATATACCAAAAGCCCAATGTGGGCGTTACCTTCGAGGATGGATGGAGCCCATAACTCCCCTTCCTCTTAAATCAAAAATAAAAGTAAAAATACTGACCAGACGCCTTGGGAGAATTTCCCAACACCGCATTCACATGCTGGCCATGTTTTGGGATGCGGCAAAACGTCACGGTCAAACCATCTCGGAAGAAGATGGAACGGATAATGCGGCTGATGTGCATAGACTCAACCGCTGATACACACGATTAAAGAGTTAAGGGAGTTCATCCCATCTCATGGAAATCGGAATCAAAAATTAGCTACAATTTGGAGGTATAACATGCCAGATACACACCACCCCAAAAGAGGCTCAAAGGGGTACTCACCCAGGAAAAGGGCGAGAAGTCACATTCCCAGGTTCAAGACATGGCCTGAGAGGGAAGGAGAGCCTAAGATCCAAGGTTTTGCGGGTTACAAGGCAGGCATGACCCATGCCTTCATCATGGATTACAGGAAAACCAGCACCACCTCGAAACAGGAGGTGAGGGTACCTGTTACAGTAATCGAGGTACCGCCCATGAAGGTGGCGGCCGTTCGCCTCTACGAGAACACATCCTATGGTCTTAAGACTCTAGGTGAAGTCTGGGCAGGCAAGGTGGAAAAAGAACTGGAGAGACGGCTGCCCATACCCAAGAATTACGAGCCAAAGGAAGCCTGGAAAAAGATCGATACAAAAGACGTCGATGATGTGAGGCTGTTGGTTTACACCCAACCGAAAAAGGTGGGCGGAGTACCTAAGAAGACCCCTGAGCTCATGGAGGTCAGAATAGGCGGGGGTACCATCAAGGAGCGGCTGAGATACGCCAAAAAGGTCATGGGAAAGGAGGTTAAAATCACGGAGTTCACCACCGAAGGAGAGATGGTGGATGTGGCATCTATAACCAAAGGTAAAGGCTTTCAAGGGCATGTGAAGCGATGGGGTGTCAAACTTCTTCACCACAAGAACAGCAAGCATAGAAGGATGATAGGCACTCTAGGACCCTGGAATCCGCATTTTGTTCATACTAATGTTCCCCAAGCAGGACAGATGGGATACCATCAGAGAACAGAATACAATAAACGTGTGTTAAAACTTGGGGAAAACGGAGAAGAAATCACACCAAATGGCGGCTTTGTGAGGTACGGCTTCGTGAAAAACGAATACATGGTAGTGCATGGATCGATACCCGGTCCCGTGAAAAGACTGGTTCGCTTTCGCGATTCCGTGAGATTTCACGGAACTGCCGTAGAAAAACCGGAAATCACCTATATATCCACCGAATCGAAACAAGGTGCATAACGGAAGGATGAGCAGATGGCCGAAAATGAAGAGATAAAAAAGACCAAGAAACCGGCAACAGCCAAGCCCAAAAAAAGGAGAGTTAAAAAGACGGCTAAAAAGGCCCCTAAAAAGACTCCTTCCAAGAAGAAAAAGGGCATAAAAAAGCCCAAGAAGGATGTGAAGGTGAATCTTTATTCAATAGATGGTAAATCCAAAAAGAAAATCAGGCTTCCTAAAGTGTTCTTTGAAGAAGTCCGAACGGATCTGATAAAAAGAGCGGTCAACGCCTCTAGGGCCAATAGACGTCAGCCCTACGGACCAAACCCGATGTCCGGTATGAGACATGCGGTGTCCACCTGGGGAAAGGGAAGAGGTGTGGCAAGGGTGCAGAGATTTTCACAGGGAAGAACTGGAGCTGAATCACCGGGCAATATCGGGGGAAGAAGGGCACATCCCCCAACACCAGATCGAAATTGGTCTAAAAAAATCAACAAAAAGGAGAGGAAGAAGGCCCGATGCTCCGCGCTCAGTGCCACAAAAGAAAGGAAGTTGATTTTAGCACGGGGTCATAAATTCAAGAAATCTCTCACAATGCCCCTGGTGGTGGATAATTCCCTCGAAAAAATTACCACGGCAAGAGAAGCCGTTAAAACCTTGAAAAAGTTGGGAGTTTATGAAGACCTTGAAAGAGCCAAGAACGGCATCCATATAAGGGCAGGGAGGGGTAAAATGCGAGGGAGAAAATATCGCAAACCAAAAAGCCTGCTAGTGGTTGTGACGGACAAAGAAAAGGCCTTGCGGGGTTTTCGAAACATAGCTGGTGTGGATGTTACTACGCCAGACCGTTTAGACATAGAATTGCTGGCACCGGGAGGCATGCCTGGTAGGCTCTGCCTCTTCACCGAGGGTGCACTGAAGCAGCTGGAGAGGTGGTAGGATGCCTGACATCATACCACACAAGGTATTGTTTCATCCTTATGTAACAGAGAAGACCATGTTTCAGATGGAGGATGACAATAAACTGGAATTCGTGGTGAAAAGAGATGCCACGAAAGCGGAGATCAAATCGGCCTTTGAGGAGCTCTTCGAGGTGAAAGTGGAAAGCGTCAATATCAAGAATACGAGGCATGGAAAAAGAGCGGTGATAAAACTGACTGATGACTATTCGGCAGAGGATGTAGGAATGAGGATCGGAATATTCTGATTAATAATGAACCGAAGGGATCGAAATGGGAAAGCGAATAAGGGCACAGAGAAAAGGCAAAGGAGGAATATACTCCTCCCCCAGCCATAGGTTTCGAGGCCAAGCTTCGCATCCGAGAATAAAACGAGGGACGGGAAAGGTAAAAACGATAGTCCAAGATCCCGGGCGAACAGCTCCAGTTGCGAAGGTGAAGTACAACAACAATGAAAAGGGTTTGATCATAGCACCTGTGGATCTTAGGTCCGAACAGAAAATTGAAGTTGGTGAGGAAGCCTCGTTGAACATCGGTAATATACTGCCTCTTAAACGGATTCCAGAGGGGACGAACGTACATAATATAGAATTGAAACCAGGTGATGGAGGAAAATTGGTGAGGGCGGCCGGAACGAGCGCAATGGTTGTCAGTCAAGGCAAGAAGACGGTGATCAGATTACCTTCAGGAAGATTTAAAACTCTCGATCCCAAATGCAGGGCAAGCATCGGTATCGTAGCAGGGGGAGGACATAAGGAAAAGCCCTTGGCCAAGGCTGGGAAGAGACACCATGTTTATCGGAGCAAACCGAAACGCTTCCCTATTGTGAAAGGGGTATCCATGAACCCTGTAAATCATCCCCATGGTGGAGGTAACCATCCTCATGTTGGAAGACCGAGTACCGTTTCGAAACATGCTCCACCAGGAAAAAAGGCTGGCAGAATGTCATCTCGAAAGGGAAGGAGAAAGAGGTGAGTGAAGTATGGTGAAAGGGCAGGCGAGCAAAGCGGCCAGAAGAAAGGCGCGAAAAAGGGCCGGGAAGATAGGTGCGAGAAGAAAAAGGGAGTTCACTTACAGGGGTTACACCCTTGAGGAACTTCAATCCATGACACTTAACGAATTACTGCCTCTGTTACCGGCTAGGGCCAGACGTTCCTACCAAAGGGGACTAAACAAAGAGCAACAGAGGTTCATCGAGAGGTTGAAGAGCGATAAAAAAGAGATTCTCAGGACACATAGGAGAGAAATATTTGTCCTCCCGGAGTTCGTTGGAAAGAAGGTGGCGGTCTATACCGGTAAGGAATATAAAATCGTTGAAATCATCCCGGAGATGATAGGACACTGTCTAGGTGAGTTCGCAACCACAAGGAGATTTGAGAAGCACTCGGGACCTGGAGTTGGAGCGACCCGCTCTTCGAAGTATATGCCTTTGAAGTGAGATTAAAAAATAACAGGAAGAAGATTAAAATGGATCACGAACTTGAAAACAAACCATCCTTAGAAAACAACGGAATGGGGTATACATGGGAAAATTAGGGTACTCAACAAAAGCAGACCCAGAATCAACCGCCAAGGCCATGGGACGGGAATTGGATATCTCACCAAAGGCCTCCGTAGAAGTATGCAGGGAAATCAAGGGCATGATGGTAGAGGATGCGGCACATTTACTAGAGGATATTATTTCTTTAAAAAAACCTGTCAGATATTTCAGATTCAACAAACAGGTCGGACATAGGAAAGGTAAAAAATTTGGTGCGGGAAGATACCCAAAAAAGACAGCAAAGGCAATTCTTGATGTGATCCGACATGCACAGCACAATGCTGAATACAAAGGATTGGACTCCGATAATATGAGGATCGTTCATATATCTGCAAGCAGGGGTATGACAACTGAGGGCTACATGCCTCGGGCCCACGGCCGTTCCTCACCTTTTAATCATGAAAGTGCTAATATCGAGGTGGTCCTAGAGGTGGTTGGAGAATGACCTCGGAGCGCAAATTCGTACAAGAGAACATCAAAAGGTATCTTCTAAAGGAGTTCCTGATGGAGGAGACGAAAAGGGCAGGTTTCGGCGGTTTAGATATTCAACGAACTCCCATGGGAACGAGAGTCACGCTTACGATAGAGCGCCCTGGCCTTGTAATTGGACGTAAAGGTGGTTCAATTAAATTCTTGGAGAGGTCGGTGAATGAGGAATTTAATTTCGACAACCCAAAAATAGAGGTTCAGGAGGAGGATAATCCATGCCTGAACGCGCAAATCATGGCCGAGAAATTGGCCTCCGCATTGGAGAGGGGATGGCATTTCCGCAGGGCGGGCCATTCCACTGTTAGGAGAATCATGGATGCAGGTGCAAAGGGTTGTCAAATCGTCATATCCGGAAAGTTGACGGGGCAGAGACATAGGGTCGAGAAGTTCAAAGAAGGTCATATAAAATTCTGTGGCGAGCCAGCGGTCCAATGGATGGAGGAAGGCTTTGCGGTGGCCAAAAGAAAACTGGGAGTAATCGGCGTTAAGGTTCAAATAATGAATCCAGAGGCGAAGCTTCCGGATGATGTGGTAATTAAATCTGAAGATAAAAAGGAAAAGGAAGAAAAGGAGGAAAAGCCAGAGGAAAAAACAGAAGTTAAGGATAGTGATAAAAAGCCTAAAAAAGAGGAAAAGGATGTGGAGAATAAAACCAAAATCGGTGAAGAAAAGTTGGATATGAAATCGAAAAAAGAAAAGATGAGCCATAAGCTATCGGAAGATGAAAAGGAGAAACCGGATGAATTGACGGATTCGTCTTCACTCCAAGAGGAATTGCCGAAAGAAGAGACACAAGATTGAACTTCGGAAGGACGAAGGGAAGTGAACATAAATGAGCTTGATAAGGAATAAAGAAATAAGGGAAATGAGTTCAGAGGAGAGAGAGACAAAGCTGAAGGAACTCAGAAACGAACTCATGCACGAGAGAGGAGTGGCGGCCATGGGGGGTGCTCCACCCAATCCGGGGAAGATCAGGGCATTGAGAACTTCGATAGCTAGAATGCTCACAATAATAAGGGAGGAAGAAGGATAATGGCCGGAATATGCCCAGTTTGCGGATTACCTGAAGAATTGTGCATGTGCGAAGAAATAGCAAGAGAACAGCAGCAGATCAAGATTTACTCCATGAAAAGAAGGTACGGTAAGATCGTGACCATCATAGAGGGCATCGACAGCGGTGATATAGATCTGGATGATTTGGCAAGAAAACTCAAGACGAGATGTGCCGCTGGTGGAACCGTAAAAGACGGTAAGATAGAACTTCAGGGTGAGCATAAAAGGAAGGTTGAACAGGTATTAAATGAGATGGGATTTCTGGTGGAGATGAGATGAGCATAACAAGCAAGAACATTCACAAACATGAGCTCCTGGGTCTTCAGGCTCGGATCATCAAATCATCGGACAAAGGCCTTAAAGGAGTTACGGGTAGAATCGTTGATGAGACGAAAAATACCTTCAAATTGATGACGCTCGTGGGAGAAAAAACGCTTATGAAAAAAGGAACTGTGCTTGCAGTGAAAATCAAGGACGAGGAAATCAACATCGATGCCTCGAAGCTGACTTATAGACCAGAGGACAGGATAAAAAAGGCAAGGAGGAGAGCGGTGACTTAAATGACCAAGGAAATGACCAAGGAAGGCGAAAAAAAGAAGAAAATTGTGAGAAAGGCGAAGGCACCCAAAATATCGAAGAAGATCAGAAAAAAGGGTGAGAAGCTATCGTACCGCAATATCGGTGTTCCCGTTACCCCTCCAAAAGAACGGTGCGATGATAAACATTGTCCATTTCACGGCACCCTATCTGTAAGAGGACAGATAATAGAAGGTGTAGTGATATCCGACAGGATGCAGAATACTGTGGTCGTGAAGAAAGATTATCGAAGATATATTCCGAAATACGAGCGATATGAATGGCGAACAGGGAAATATGTGGCGCATAATCCAAGCTGTATAAATGCAAAGTCCGGTTCAGAGGTTAAGATCATGGAGTGCAGACCATTGAGCAAAACCAAAGCCTTTGTGGTGATCGAGAAGAAATCTTAAACGATGCCGGGGAGAGAGAAATGAAAGGTCTGCCAGGAAAACAGAAAAGGGGTCTACCCGTCGGTGCAAAGATAAAATGTGTTGATAACACAGGAGCAAAAATAGTACAAATAGTGAGCGTTATGAAGTATCATGGAACACATCGGAGACTACCGGTAGCAGGTATTGGTGATCTGATCGTGGTATCTGTTAAAAAGGGGACGCCAGAAATGAGAAAACAGCTTCTAAATGCCGTGATCGTAAGACAGAGAAGACCATTTAGAAGATCGAACGGAGTGATGGTGGAATTCGAAGATAATGCGGCAGTCATTACCACACCCAGTGGAGAGACCAAAGGCTCCGATATCAAGGGGCCGGTTGCAAGAGAGGCCGCGGAGAGATGGCCTAGAATTGCCGCTATCGCGTCCATTATCGTTTGATATAAACAGGTGAATGATCATGAAAAAGTCGAAGAAACCGAGAAAACAACGGAAAACTCTCTATGAAGCACCGCTGCATAAAAGAAGGAAGATGATATCCTCACATCTTAGTTCCAAATATCTCGAGGACATAAAGCATTACTATCCCCGATCTGTCATCGTTAGGAAAGGAGATACTGTAAAAATAGTCCGAGGCTCACTTGCTGGGCATATGGGAAAGGTGGAATCGATAGATACAAGGAGTATGCGAATCACGGTGGATGGGGCAACGATTTCAAAAGCTGACGGGACGCAGATTGCAGTAAAGATCCATCCTTCAAATGTTATCATAACGAAACTCGATCTATCGGATACTATAAGAAAGAAGAAGTTAGAGGAGCTGTCAAAGGAGTGATTACAGATGAGCAAACACATGAAACGACTGGCTTCACCAAGGGTTTGGTCGATCCCTAAAAAAAGCCATGTTTGGACGGTTAAACAAGCACCGGGCCCGCATCCAATTGAAAGAAGCGTTCCTTTGCTTATTATGGTGCGGGATATGCTGGGATACTGTGATACTGCGAGAGAAGGTAGGAAAATAATTGGGGAGAGGAAGATCCTTATCGATGGCCGCTATGTGACGGATTATAAGATGCCAGTCGGATTCATGGACGTTATGTCAATCCCGAAGGCAAAGGAGAACTTCAGGGCATTATTGGATACGAAAGGCAAGATCAGACCTATCAGAATTACAAAAGACAGAGCGAAATGGAAGCTTGTCAGGATAGAGAACATCACCACGATAAAAGGAGGTAAGATGCAACTGAATCTCCATGATGGTAGGAATATTTTATTTGATAAGGGGAAATTCAAAACCGGGGATGTCCTTAAAATCGAGCTTCCATCTCAAAAAATCCTTGACTATTATCCTTTAGCGGAAGGAAATGTGGCGATGATCATCGGAGGGAAACATTCTGGGCAGATTGGGACCATCGAGAACTATGTCGTTATCAGGGGCCCGAAACCGAATGTTGTGGAATTCAAAGAGGGATTCTCAACTCTGAGGGAACATGTATTCGTCGTCGGGAAAAAATCACCAGAAATCACCGTACCCGAGGTGAGCATCGTATGATAACTGTCATCTCGTCATCAGATCAACAGGAGGGAAATTAGGTTGAATATCATGCGTGAGATATCGATTTTCAAGGTCGTAGTAAATATAGGTGTAGGTGAGGCTGGTGAAAAACTCATCAAAGCAGAGAGGGTGCTGGAACTTCTTACGCATCGAAAACCAGTTCGAACATTATCCAAGACGACCAATAAAGATCTTGGGATAAGAAAGGGTATGCCAATAGGTTGTAAAGTGACTCTTAGAGGCGAGGATGCGCTGGAGTTCTTAAAAAATGCTTTTTGGGTGAAAGATAACAAAATAGCGGATTATTCCTTCGATTCCGAAGGTAATTTCTCTTTTGGTGTTGGAGATTATACAGATTTCAAAGACATGAAATACGATCCAGATATTGGAATCTTCGGCCTGGACATAAGCGTGACTTTAAATAGAAAGGGTTGGAGGGTCACAAACAGGAAAAGAGCAAGAGGAAAAATCCCAAGAAGTCACAGACTAACGCCTGTGGAGGCCAAGAACTTCGTGAAAACAAAGCTTAATGTGGAGGTCGTCAGCTGATGAAACCAAAAAAGAAGTTCGGAAGGAAGATAGGCTGCAGGCGCTGCGGAAGGAAAAGGGGTATCATCAGACGATACGGAATGCACCTTTGCAGACAATGCTTTAGAGAGATGGCTCCTGAGTTAGGATTCAAGAGGTATTCATAGAGGTGATAGGTTTGCAGCATGATCCATTAAACGATGCCATGTCAACCTTAAAGAACGCTGAAAATATTGGAAAGAGGGTGTGCATTCTCAAACCCTCATCGAAACTCATAGGCAGGATTCTCAAGGTCATGCAAGATAACAACTACATCAGCCAATTTGAGTATGTGGAAGATGGAAAGGCAGGTATGTTCAGGGTTGAACTCAATGGAAATATAAACAACTGCGGTGTGATTAAACCGAGGTATGCGGTAAAAAGACGGGATGTCGAGAAATTCGAGGCACGATACCTCCCGGCCCAGGATTTTGGTGTGTTGATTCTCACCACCACGGAGGGCGTGGTTTCCCATGACGAGGCAAAAAAACTGGGAGTCGGAGGAAAGCTGTTGGCTTATGTGTATCGAATGGAGGAATAATAGATGCCTGTGTCACCTAAAATCACAAAAAATGTTGCCATCCCCCCGAATGTGCAGGTAAAACTCAAAGATACCACCTTGTTTGTTAAGGGACCCAAGGGCACCCTTAGTAGAACATTCTCCCATCCCAGGATTTCGGTTAAAATCTCAAAAGAAAATGTTGTGATCCGGAGCCTAATGCCCAAAAGGAAGGAAAACGCTCTTGTAGGCACTTGGGAGGCACATATCAGCAACATGTTTAAGGGCGTGACCAAAGGCTATAGATACACCATGAAGGTGGTGTACTCCCATTTTCCTGTAAAAACTATTTTGAAGGGAGATGAGTTCATCGTCGAGAATTTCCTTGGTGAATCTCATCCAAGAAAAGCGAAGGTAGTGGGGAATACAAAGGTGGAAATTAAGGGCGACACGATCACCCTGATGGGCATCAACCTTGAGGAGGTAAGCCAAACCTGTGCTAATATAGAACTTGCCACCAAAATCCGCAACTATGACCCCAGAGTATTTCAAGATGGAATCTACATGGTGGAAAAAGGGATAATTGAAGAGGCGGGCGATTAACCATGGCCGAGGAAGAGGAAAAGAAGGCAAAACCTGAAAATGAGAAAAGCGTCTCCCCTGATAGTTCTGCCAATGACGAGGGAAAGGTACCTGTGAAATCTACACAGAAAAAAGGGAAAAGCGAATCGATGGTAAAGAAGGACGAAGAGGAGGTCGCAAGGCCAAAGAAGAAAGTGAAAAGGAAAAAGGTTGAGGTTAAGGAGGAAGGGCCTAAGAAGGATGCGGATGAAAAGAAGGCAGAAAAGCCGATGAAGAAGAAAGTAAAAAGGAAAAAGGTTGAGGTTAAGGAGGAAGGGCCTAAGAAGGATGAGGAGGAAGAGAAAAAGGAGAAGGCAGAAAAACCGAAGAAGAAGGTGAAGAAAAAGGTAAAAGCCGAGGAGGCAAAAGTACCAAAAAAGAAGATGGAAGTGAAGGTAGAAAAGCCAGAAAAAAAGGTTGAGAAACCAGAGGCTGAAGCGAAGAAAGTAATAGATGAGAAGAAGGAGGAAGAGGTGGAAGAACCCGAAGAGGAGGAAAAAGAGAAAGAGGAAGAAGGAGAGGAAATAGAAGAGGAAGAGCTCGAAGAAAAGGAAGAAGAAATCGAGATAATCGAGGAGGAAGAATATAAAGTAAAGATCAAACCCGAACTGAGCGAAGAGTTGAAACAAAAACTCAAGGTTCGCAGATCAATTAAGAATAAGAGCCCTGTTTTCAAACGCCAAGAATGGCACAGATATAAACGGATCGATGCAGAATGGAGAAGACCCAGAGGACTGCACTCCAAAATGCGAAAACATAAAGGATTTAGGCAAAATGTCGTGTCCATCGGCTACGGCTCTCCCGCAAGCACAAGAAACCTGCATCCCTCTGGATTCAAGGAAGTTATGGTGTTCAATGTCGTTGATTTAGAAAAAATCGATCCCAAAATCCAAGCTGCAAGGATTGGACACAGTGTAGGAACAAAAAAGAGAATAGAGATTGAGGAAAAGGCAGAGGAAAAAGGTATCAGAGTGCTCAATCCAAGGAGGTTGTGAAACATGGATTTGAGAAATCAAAGAAGACTGGCATCAGAGATTCTCGGTTGCGGGGAGAACAGGGTATGGATTGACCCGACGCGTATGGAGGATGTGGCCGAGGCCATAACGAGAAATGATGTTCGACGGTTGATCAACGACAAGGCCATTAAAGCCAAACAGAAAAAAGGTGTATCCCGTAGTAGGGCTAGGTATATTCAGGGGCAAAGAAGAAAGGGAAAAAGAAGAGGGCATGGTTCAAGAAAGGGAGGAAAAGGGGCCAGAACCCCCCAGAAAAGGGCCTGGATTGGCACCATACGCCCAGTTCGCTCACAGTTAAGGGAATACAGGGATCAGGGAAAAATCGACTCTGCCACTTATCGAAGACTCTATAGGAGAGCCAAAGGTGGAATGTATAGGAGCAAAGCGAGACTCAAGGCCCAATTGATCAGTGAGGGCCTGTTGAAGGAGAAATAGGTGATTCTCGATGGCACACGGTCCAAGATACAGGGTTCCAAGAAGAAGGAGACGGGAAGGAAAAACAGATTACACAAGAAGAATTAATCAACTAAAATCCGACCACCCTCGCGCAGTGATCAGAAAGTCGCTTCGAAATATACGTGTTCAGTTTGTTGAATTCCAAACGAAAGGTGACAGGGTTATCATTGGTGCTGAAGGGTATGAACTGGAAAAATTCGGCTGGA
>CP070739.1:2419920-2423609 GCA_020347705.1 Methanomassiliicoccales archaeon
GAAAGAGAAGTGAGCATGGGCGAATTCCAGTATATAGGCTCTGAAATTGTGGATATGGAAAGGAGCTTTAATAACAAACGAGATTTTGATGCCAAGGATGATATCCTCCCGAAAAGAGTGAACGTTCCCAATATGGAAAAGGAGTTGCAGGTGTACTACGATTTACGCGGATGGACGAAGGATGGAAGGGTGGGTAAAAAGAAGTGACCAAACCGAATCTGGCCATGTCACCAAAACATTTTTTACCATCCTTTACATATAAATTACGATATTCATGAAGAGAGCCTTGAGTTTAGCCATCATTTTATTTATCATATTACAGACTGTCTTACTACTCCCTAGCGCTTGTTCTGATAGTAATGAAACAGAATGGGAGGAGCACATAACTATTGAAGGCAGTTTCAGCACAGATAACGTGCGCAATCATATCCAAGTGAATCGCACGGTGGTTGAGATAATAATCGATCTTAATTGGGTCTCAGAAGAGGCATCGCCTGATCTTGACTTGTGGATAGAAGGCACCGATGGCAATTTCGTGGATACCGCTTATTCAACACAAATACCCGAGGTGATGATGGTCAGGGAATTTCCAAACAGAGGAAGATGGACGGTGGTAATTACACAAAAATCTTGTGGAAGTTGTGGATCTGGAAATTATATCATGAATATCACTCTGCGCAACATCGTTTTGCCGGAACTACAACTAACCTCAACTGAGGTTAACGCTAAAGACGAGGTGAACCTGAAAATAAATTCGACTTATGAAAACATCTCTTGGTATTTCTTCGACTTCGGAGATGAAACAGAGACGGGCTGGATAACCAGGACCTCGATCTCAAAAATATACAACACCTCTGGAGAATACACTCCCAAGGCAAAGGTACGTTATTCTGATGGCACTGAGAGTGATTGGGTCGATAAGGGATTGTTAGAGGTAAAATCAGAAGAGGAAGAGCCTTGTTTATTGATGTGGGTAATAATTTGGACTGGTTTATTTTCTCTAATCATTTTTGTAATCTCTATTTGGTACGACAGAAAGGAGTAGATAGAGAAAAGAATGATTTGTTAAAATTCTTTTAACCCTCTTTCATTTCTTCCTCAACGTTTTGAGCATTTTCTTCTTCCTTTTTCTCATCGCCCTCTTTTTCTTCCTGAACCTTCCCAGCCTCTTTCTCCTCCCCACCTTCTTCTTCCGAGACTTCCCCTTCTTGCTCTTTTTCCTCCCCCTTTTTCTCACCTTCTTTATCCGAAACTTCCCCTTCTACCTCCTTTTCCCCACCTTCTTTCTCTGAGACTTCTCCTTCTGCCTCCCCTTCTTCCTCCGTTTCCTCCTTCTTTACGTATTCCTCTATGAACCTGATCTTATTAAGGCCTGCATATTCCCTCAGGTCGTTGACAACCTTGTACTTGGCTATCAACCATAATTGATCGTACTTGCAGACATCCGGTAGCTTTATCTCAACGGCCTCATCATCCATTTTAATATCGAAGTCATCCTTTCTGCCGAAATCCATTTCCAGTATCGTCGAGATTTTATCCTCGATGTCCATGGCCTTGTCCACCACCTTATATTTATAACGGAGGGTTTTTCCAGCCAATGGATTGTTATAGTCCACCCTGGTTCGTCTTGGTGTGACCATTGTCACAATACCGGTTTTCTCCCTCCCGCTCTTATCTTTTACAGTGATATCCTTTCCAACCACGGGCTCGAGCTTTTGTCTTTCGATTTCCTTTGTCATATGCCATTCGACTAGTTTTGGATCCCTTGTACCGAGCCCTTCTTCAGGAGGGATTTCAATCTCGTATTCTTCACCAATCTCTGCACTGAGAAGGGACTTGTATAGGCCGGAAACCGCCTTGCCCTCGTCCACGATGAGGGCTCTGGGTTGATAAACTGCATTTTCATCGCTGATCTCATGCTCATCCGCTACTTCCTTATGAGTTGTATCGAAGAGTATGTCATCGTCTGCTATCCATAGATCATAATCCAGATGGATTATGTCCCCGCGCTGGATCTTCTGTTTTTCTTCTTCTGCCATAGGCCCAACCCCGTATGAGGTATGTTGTAGGTGGGCATATACTCCACTATTTTAAAGGTTTTGGTGGATTACAAGAAAGGGTATGAAGAAGAGGGAAGATGAAAGTGATATAATGAAATTTCAAAAAACGTTAATTGGCCATTTCCTGGGGAATTTAGGAACCAAATTGGAATTAGATGCCGACGTAACTGTACTTCGTTATGTCGTTTGTTGAAATTTGATAACCCTCGGCCATGATCATATCGGGGTCATATGCTCCCTTGGGCATTCTTGTGGTATGCCAGCCCCATCGCTGCTCGTTGTAAATAAAATAGTTAATTCCTACCGCACTATTTATACGGTCACAGTACCAATCTATAGAATGAATCGAGGAGGGTTTCAATGGTAAACCCATTGTATCATAACTCACTGTGATTTTTTCGGTCCACACTCCGATACTATAAGAACTGTTATATCCTGCGTGTAGACTTGGATCAATTACAGCGACCACCATATAGTAGCATTGTTTCATTGTGTCAAATTGTCCAATCGACGCTGCATTTTTATCGATATAGGCTGTATCAAACGGATTGTAGTACTCGGTCTCCCACAAACACCTCAGGCTCAAATTGTTGAGTCCCTCTCTCGTGCTTGATTTATAGATGATATAATGATCTGCACCGGGGACAGGGTCCCAGGTTAGCATTACATCAACTTCATTTATTATATTTAAGGCAAAGTTCGTTGGAGGAGGTAGTTCCCCTTCCATATATCGGATATGCGCACCAGGCCTGCCGCAGAAGGTGAAGTTGTTGTTTGAAGGTGCAAGAGTGTCAATACCTATCTCGTAACCTTCCCCCACAACCACATCCTGATCTTGGGAGGGGCCCTCTCCATAATCGTGCTTTACCCACTTGTGCGACCAGGGATTCATCCATTTTATATAATTACAATTTGGAATGTTGCTGGTATACCAATCCGTGGTTTTCACTTCAAAGGGTAGCAAAGGCAATGAAAATGAGCTGACCCCAGGAGGTATCATTTTTGTCCATTTGCCAACGGTATTGCTCGTCACACTCTTTGTACCAAACTGATTCACAGCCATCATGATATAGTACTCCTCCATGGGTTTATAGGTGTCCAAAGCAGCCCCTGTTATGTTCCAGGTGGTACGTAATGGTATAGTTCCATTATCGGAATGCTCTGAGGTGTTGATCCACACGTCCGAGAAATCGAATCCATTCTGTATAGATGCTTTGAATATGAGGTAGTGATCCGCTCCCCCCTCAGGAGTATCCCAGTACAGCTGAACGTCATTACCAACGACCCTATCATATAACCATGGCGGTGAAGGTACACCGAGTTTCACGTACACCCAAACCTCTGGGAATAACTCTGTATACTCCTGGTCATTCCATTTAATGTATTTAACATAAGATTCTTCAACATCGTTTGTGCGTATAAGGCCTGGTTTATCAGAAATCACGTTGAATGTAAATATAAGATTATCACCCACCCAAACCGTATCGACTTCCCACTCAAGGAATGTATACCCTGTTTCATTCACAGTTATATTATCTGGATAGGCGTTAAAGGTTGAAGGAAGAAAATGGATGTAATCAGGTAACACATCTTGTACAACAGAAACATCGATTGCATAATTAGTTGTCT
>CP070739.1:2423709-2432014 GCA_020347705.1 Methanomassiliicoccales archaeon
AAAAAGGTTCAGCCAGTGTACCACAAATCCTCCATGTTCCACAACCCCTCATCTCACGCAAATCGTATACGAAATACGAGTGATGAAATCCCAACCTCATTTACGAAACTCGTGAGATGCACCCCAAATCCTTTACGAAATGCGTGAGATGCTTCGTATACGAAAACCGTGTGATATCTCACGAGGATTGTATACGAAACTCGTGCGATAGATTGAAATAATCACAACCCATCCACTGAATCATGTCAAAGAAAAAGACCTTGACTACAATCTTCGAGGATTTCAAATTCGAACCTCCAGCATGCCCATACTGCAAATCTTCTAAAAGAGTTGTCAAAAGCGGTAAAAGATCCTTAAAGGAAGATATGGCACAAATTTACCTCTGCAGAACATGCAACAAGCGTTTTTCGGACCGCAAGCTCCCAAGAACATCCTACCCACCCAAAGTCATCCTCGCCGCGCTCACCTACTACAACCAAGGCCACACCCTTGACATGACGGTACGGACAATGCGCAGAAAATACAAAACAAAAATACCAATTACAACCCTCAACAGCTGGATATCCCGCCACAAGGAGGAACTGCCCTTCACAAAACTCAGAAAGAAGTACGACCTTGATCCCAACCAGACCATAAAAACAAGAAAACTTTTCCACCCTCAACCGTACCTCTTTCGGGTCCACACCCTGAAGCTCAACATAAAAGGGAAACAGTTCCCACAACTCAAGCGATACATCAACAACATGCTCAATAACCCTATGGACCACCTGTTCCAGTCTAAGAAGGTACTCAGGGTATCCGAACTGGCGAACACAATCAACCTAACAAAGCCCTTGATAAGGACCGTAAAAAACAGCCCGGCATCCCGTATGACCGACTTAGCACTTGAACTTGCCAAGACCAAATCAGAAAGACACCAAAAAGTGGAGGAGTTCTTCCTCATTAATGATTCCGCAACAGTGGCTGTGGAGGTTCCAGTCTACCTAACAGAAGTTGAATCAGGATTTAAAAAGCCCCTCACTGGCCACATTGACTTGATCCAGGTTCGAAGCAACCGCATCCATATCATGGACTACAAACCAGATGAAAGTGGAAATGTCGTAAATCAACTGTCGCTGTACGCCAAATGCCTGAAAAAACGCACGGGTCTATCCAATATCATATGCTCATATTTCGATGAAAATGGATATTTTCAATTCACACCGATTTTATGATAGAAAAACATCATTAAAATTATCTTTCAGGATAATCAGAACTTCTCCTTCAAGAATTTTATTTCGTCCGAAATATGTCTCAGATAGGCTTCATCTTTATTCAAACCCAAATAACCTCCTTTCTAATAGCAGTCTCTATATAGGGGCTTATGCCGTTGGTGGTGACCAAATCCACGGGTTTTCCTAAAAGTTCCTCTAAAAAAAACGAAAGATCCATAAAACGGTCGAAGCTGGGCTCCTCAAACTCAACAAGTATATCTATGTCGCTGGATTCAATTTGCTCCTCCCTTGCGCTGGAGCCGAATAAACCTATCTTGCTCACGCTGAATTTATTCTTGATCTCCATCTCATGCTTTTTCAAAATATCGAGCACATTCACGCTTCACACCTCTTCACAGATGGTTCTTTAATTTGCTGTCATGGGATTGTTTAGAGAGGTTTTAAACATTTCCTAAAGCGAAGCTTGTGGCGGTTGAAGGACTGCCAGGGTGGTAATTCCGCTTTCAAGGTAATACCAAAAGTGCCCCCAATCCCTAGGAGGAAAAATTTTCGGGTCAGATAGCCGCGATAATTTTTGCGAGGAAGGGTGGGGATTGGGGACAATGTGAATTGGTACTCAAGGTTCTTATGAGTTTCGATAAAATCGGTTGTTCTTTCGATTTTTTCGTAATTTATGTCGAGATTGTAATCCTTTCATTTCACTATTATTCCTCTTAAGTTAATATATAACACTAGCAAAAATGGGCTGTGGGTAAGGATAAAAGAATGAAGAAGGTAATTAAATAATACCAGCCAATGACTAAAAAAGGCAAAATGCTGTTCCAAAAAGTTTATTTATTTGATAAATGTTAGTTATTTTTATGCAACAACTGGAAGTTCACAGTTGAGTTGTATACAACTTTCAACTGAAGGAGGGGGTCAAATGAAAAATAAAATGATTTCGATTGGGATTTTGGGTATGCTTGTATTTTATGGATTTATCGGGTTGTTTATTGTACCTACCCCTGTAAGTGCGGGCGGTCTTCAGGAAGATGCGCCATGGCCAATGTTTCGGGGAAATATAAGAAACACGGGCTTAAGTCCGTATGATACCAGTAATAACACCGGGAATTTAAAATGGAAATTTGAGGCAAACGAGGTTATAACCTCGTCTCCGGTAATTGATTCTAATGGAACAATCTATTTTGGATCTTATGATTATTATTTCTATGCTTTATACCCAAACGGAACTTTGAAATGGAAGTACCAAACAGGGAGGCAAATTGTACGATCCCCTGCAATAGATTCAAATGGAATCATTTATATTGGGTCTTTGGATTCATATTTTTACGCATTTTATCCCAATGGTACTATAAAATGGAAGCTTAATTTATATACACATGGTTCACCAACCATAGGTTCAGATGGCACAATTTACATAGGCGCTCAGGATTATCTTTATGCATTAAATCCAGACAAATCTGTAAAATGGACGTTTTTTACTAACGCTGCTGTTGATACAACTCCAGCCTTCGATTCCGAAGGTACATTATATTTCGGTAGTCACAATTATTTCTATGCAGTATATCCAAATGGAACTCTAAAGTGGGAATACACGACAAAAGAAACCACGCAGTCATCGGCTGCTATGAGTCTCGATGGTTCACTATATTTTGGCGGTGACTATCACCTCTTTGCATTGAATTATAATGGGTCTCTTAAATGGAAATTCGAAACAGCGTATCCAGTGCAAAACTCTCCGGCAATAGGTTCAGATGGGACCATTTACGCCGGTCCAACACACGGACCTTTGTATGCAATGGATCCAAACGGAACCGTGAAATGGCAATGCTTTATAAATCCTGGTTATTCATCTCCGATAATTGGCGCTGATGGAACCATATATGCAGGTTCTTATGATACTTTGCCCGGCTATCTATATGCAATATATCCAAATGGTAGTGTAAAATGGAGATTTGAGACCGAAGAAAGAATACACTCTGTACCGGCAATAGATAAAAATGGCACCGTTTATGTCGGATCCTTGGATTGGTTTTTGTATGCCATAGGAAATAATTATAGTGGAGAAAATCAGCCCCCAATAGCAGATGTAGGACCGGATCAAAATGTTATTATCAATCAAACCGTAAATCTTGATGGTAGTGGTTCTTATGATCCAAATGGAGTCCCATTAAGCTATAAATGGGATTTTGGGGATGGAAAATCCAGCGGCTGGGTAAGTGATTGTAACATATCTCATATTTATACTATCCCCGGTAATTATACGGTAAATCTTACAGTATCGGACGGTCTGCTATTTGACACTGACTCATGTATTATCCATGTATATGAGGATAATCAACCCCCTGTTGCAGATGCAGGTCCTGACCAGATCGTTGACCAGTTCAGTGAAGTTACTTTCGATGCTTCAGGTTCCACAGACAATGTGGGCATAGGCAACTACACATGGACATTCACTTATGATGGCATTGAAAGGGAACTTTTTGGAGTGAACCCGTATTTCACATTCGACATCCCAGGAATATATAATGTTGTACTAACGGTTCGAGATTATGCAGGTTTGACAGACACTGATATCATGACGATAACGGTGCTGGACATTGTCCCTCCAAATGCAGACGCAGGTCCGGATCAAATCGTTGACCAATATAGCATAGTTACCTTCGACGGATCAGGTTCCACAGACAATGTAGGTATAGACAATTACACATGGACATTTACCTACGATGGTCTTGAAAAGGAACTTTATGGAATGAATCCGCAATTCAGATTCGATATTCCTGAGGTTTATCTTGTCGTTCTTACTGTAAGGGATTCTGCGGGTCTATTGGATACAGATACAATGACAATAACTGCTTTGGATATCGTACCTCCCACTGCAGATGCAGGGCCCGATCAAACCATAGACCAGTACAGTGTAGTTACCTTCGACGGGTCGGGCTCCACAGACAACGTGGGTATAGATAACTATACATGGACGTTTACCTACGATGGACTCGAAATAGATGTTTACGGTTCGAATCCGCAATTCAAATTCGATATTCCCGATGTATACACTGTCTTGTTAACTGTTCAAGATATTGCAGGCCTGACAGACAATGATACAATGACAGTAACTGTTCTGGATATCGTCCCTCCCACTGCAGACGCAGGTCCGGATCAAATCGTTGACCAATATAGCATAGTTACCTTCGACGGATCAGGTTCCACAGACAATGTAGGTATAAACAATTACACATGGACATTTACCTACGATGGTCTTGAAAAGGAACTTTATGGAATGAATCCACAATTCATATTCGATATTCCTGAGGTTTATCTTGTCGTTCTTACTGTAAGGGATTCTGCTGGTCTATTGGATACAGATACTATGAGAGTAACTGTTCTAGATATCGTCCCTCCCACTGCAGATGCAGGGCCCGATCAAACCATCGACCAGTTTTATGTGGTTACCTTCAACGGATCAGGATCAACAGACAACGTAGGTCTAGATAACTACACATGGACGTTTAACTACGACGGACTTGAAAGGGAACTTTATGGAATGAATCCGCAATTCAGATTCGATATTCCTGATGTATACACTGTTTTGTTAACAGTTCAAGATATTGCAGGCCTGATAGATAGTGATACAATGACAGTAACTGTTCAAGATGTCGTCCCTCCCAATGCAGATGCAGGACCCGATCAAACCATAGACCAGTACAATCTGGTTACCTTCGACGGATCAGGTTCTACAGACAATGTGGGTATAGACAACTACACTTGGACATTTACATATGGCGGTATTGAAAGGGAACTTTATGGAATTAATCCGCAATTCACATTCGATATCCCTCATGTGTATACCATCAAATTGACTGTAAAAGATGCTGTAGGTCTATTCGATACGGATACAATGACTGTAACTGTGCGGGATATTGTGCCTCCAAATGCAGACGCAGGACCCGATCAAACTGTCGATAAAAACGATGTGGTTACCTTCGATGGTTCGGGTTCCACGGATAATGTTGGTATAATCTACTATAAATGGACATTTACTTACGATGATCTTGACAGGGAATTGAACGGCATGAATCCGCAGTTTATTTTTGATATCTCAGATGCATATATAGTTACACTGAAAGTAGAGGATTCCATGGGCCTAATAGATGTCGATACAATGACGGTAACAGTGCTTGAGATAGCCCCTCCCACTGCGGATGCTGGGTCCGATCAAACAGTTAATCAGAACAGCGAAGTTACCTTCAATGGCTCAGGTTTCGTATCTTTTGGAGAAATAACAAATTACACATGGAAATTTTCATATGATGGAACAGAACGGGAATTATACGGACCAAATCCGAAATTCCCATTTGAAATCCCAGGAGTATATACTGTTGTATTGATTGTAAAGGATGAATATGACAACATAGGTTTTGATACCATGACTGTAACTGTGTTGGATATCGAGCCACCAGTTGCAGATGCAGGTTTGGATCAGACTGTAGAAATAGGAACTGCCGTAGTCTTCGACGGCACCAATTCCACGGATAATATAGGTATTGATAAATACATCTGGACCTTCATATACGATAATCTTAAAACCGAGCTTTGGGGAATGAATCCGCAGTTCGGATTTGATTTCATAGGTATGTATTTAATTACCCTCAATGTCAGTGATGCAGCTGGCAACTGGGATACCGATACCGTAAATGTGACGGTGCAGGATACAGAGACCCCGATAGCCGATGCTGGTCCTCATCAAAATATCATGGTGGATCAAATCGCATATTTTAATGGGGGGACATCGACTGACAACAGCGGAATGATTGTCAACTATACATGGACTTTCACTTATAATGGCACCACAATCACTCTTTATGGAGCTGATACAAGTTTTGATTTTAAGAAAGCAGGTTTATATGAGGTGACTTTAACTGTTTGGGATCCATCAAATAATCATGCAAGCGATATGATGAGGATTAACGTCATGATTGCAGATAGCGGTGATGGTGGTTCTGAACTCGATGAAAAAGAGCCATTTTTTATCCCTTGTTGGATTTTCCTAATCATAGTTATTGTTTTAATTATCCTTACTGTCGCTTTATATCTTAAAAAGGGCAGAACAACAAAATCAGAGGAAATCTCCTCAGTATCAGCAGAAAATAATTCTGAGGTACAACCGGAACAACCTTCACAGGAACCAGATGAGTATCCTCTATCTTCTGAACCTTCATCAGACGAGGATTTACCACCACCGCCATTATCTGATGACTAGATACGAAAATTTTTCTAAATCCCACTTCCGCCCATTCCTACCCTAAATCCCCCATCCAACACACCCTCGGCCAAGCTTTGAGCCATCGAAAGTGGTGTATTTGAGGATTCGGTGATTGGTTTTAGGATGTGGCAAGGCGGCAGAAGTAAGGGAGAGAATAGGGATGTGATAGTTTTGATTTACCCTTCTTGGCCTCTTAGCTCAGTCCTTTGACTAGAATCTACACAATCCCAATTATCTTTTTAAAAACAAAGTGCCCCCAATCCCTAAAAGGAAAAATTTTCGGGTCAGATAGCCGCGTTTGTGCGAGGAAGGGTTTATTGAGACCAGGGGCAATATATATCTTGGCGTTCATAGGATATAGATTTTTCGATATAAGGTTACAACGGGACTTCCCATACACATTCAACATTCGCGTGAATCCAATATCCTCTACACAACTCAAAATAATCATTCTCAGCCATATCATGCCAGGTTTTAGTTCCCGCGTCATACCATTGGATGAGGTCAACCTCCTGTCCAAAGGTAAGGTTGTTCAGTCCCTCGGTGCGGTTGTAGTTTGCGAGGGTGGGATAGCCGATCATGTTCCAGCCGGGATGGAGTGTGACGGTCTGGTTTGAGGTCGGTTGGGTGCCGTTGTATGGAAAAATCGTGTCTCCTGGTTGAGTAATGTAAATCCAGAAGCCCATTGTTGCGTTTATATTGTTCAAATCGTTACCAAAAGGCTTCCCCACGTTACAATGCTTCCAGGGGTCGTTTGCATCTATAATGTCATACCAATGGACTGCATCATACAAACCATCAATAGATCCTAAAACCCTCGTAAGGTCCTGCTCTTCTTGGATCAGAGGGATGGAGATCAGGTTCCAGCCTTGCTTTAAAATGGTGTAATTTTCTGTGGGAAAGTATGGGAACGGTCCAATAAGTGGATAGTTATCCTGAGAATTCGAATCTATCGGATAATATGTATCTCCTATACCATCTCTACCTGGGATGTCTTGATTGGGGCCTTTGAGGTTATCAACTCCGGGATAATTGGACCAGTAATTACCTCCCATTGGATAGCCATTGTCCCACTGATTGCCGTTATTTGTGTTGTCAAAGGCTTGATAACTATTGTCGATAATATTATTGTGATAAATTGAATTATTGTATGATGACCAAAGAAAGAATCCGTAATCCTGCTGCAAAAGAACGTCATTGCCAGTTATTGTATTGTTGTGCGATGAATCTTCAATAAAAACACCGACATCATTGTTCGAAACATAGTTACCAGTGATAGTGTTATTTAATGAGTATGATAGGGCGAAGGCATACATGTTGTATGAAACATTGTTACCTATGATGTAATTTTCTGATGCAAAGAAAAGCTCTAATCCATATTTATTGAGCGAAAAAAGAACATTGTTGTCTATTATGGTGTTGTTTAACGACTGAGACAAGACTATACCACTATCACTGTTCGTGATGTTGTTGCCTGATATGGTGTTATTTGATGATTCTACAAAATGGAGACCATATCTATTATTAGAAAAGTTATTGCCTGTGATATTGTTTTTCGATGAATAAGAAAGAGTCATACCATCCTGATTATTCGAACCATCATTATCTTTTACTGTGTTGTTTGAGGACCACAGAAGATATATACCGTAGTAATTGTTATTTGAGATGGTGTTATTGCTTACGGTGGTGTTTGATGATAACGTTAGAGCAAGGCCGTCCCCGTTGTTCAAAACATTGTTGCCTGTTAATACGATATTCGAGGAGCATGCAATCTGTATCCCCACGTCAGTGTTTTTTATTTCCAAATTTCTTATATCGGAATTTGTGC
>CP070739.1:2432114-2436370 GCA_020347705.1 Methanomassiliicoccales archaeon
CAACTATTTAAAATTTTTCGTCAGGATATTTTGCATGAAATACGGGGGTTTACAAAGGAACATCCCAAATGCACTGTATATTCGAATGGATATAATATCCCACACCCTTCATAAAATAATCTTCCTGACCCATTGAATGCCAGGTTCCGGAAGATGCATCGTACCATTGAATATCTTTTACCTCGGCCCCGAAACCCAGGTTGTTCAGGCCATCAGCCCGATCGCAACTTGTTAAAGACGGATAGCCCACAAGGTTCCATCCGGGATGCAGGGTGATATCTTGATTTTCTGCTGGTAGGGTGCCATTGTATTGGAAAATGATTCCTCCCGGTTTAGTGATATGAATCCAAAAACCCATGGATTCATTGACCTCGAATAAATCGTTTCCGAAGGGCTTGCCTGTTTTGTAATGCTTCCAAGGATCATTGGTATCGCTTGCATCGTACCATTGTACGGCATCATACCATCCGTTTATGGAATCAAGCACAGACGTTATGTCCTGCTCAGTTTGGAGCATTGGAACAGAAATCAGGTTCCAGCCCGGTTTTAGAACGGTGTAGTTTCCAGGTGTACCCTCCCTTACTAAAATGACTCCCTCCCCTCCCATTAATTCAACTGTGTTAGAAGGTGCTTCAAGTGTTCCATCTGCCTTTAACTGGCGATAAATTCCATCAAGTTCAAAAGCGATTGTCGTGTTATCCCCAACATTCAAGGGATTTCTAAGAAGGACAGTGGCATTTTCAAAATCTCGAGCAAATACAGTATACTTTTCATAACTTCCTTCAGTAAGATGAAAGTCATCGAACCATGCCGTGCCGGTTCCGTCTTTGATCCTATATTTTATATTACCTTCAGTGTCTGAACCGGTGGTAAAGGTCAAGTGAAAGAACGTCCAATCAGTGGTGCCCCTAACCACAATCCAGGAATCGCTTTCCTGCAGATCATTGAAATCAAAAATATATATTTGGGCACCTTGGCCCGTTACATCGTCGGTCTTTATCCGCCCGCTGAGTGTATATGTCGTATATGGTTCCAATGTGACGGATTGCCAATTAATATTATTGATCTGTGTTTCCGTTTGGATCTTTACTGAATAATTACCTTCATATTTAATGTCAGGATCCAGTTCCACAGGTTCTGCCGCTACCCAATGATCCGGATTTCCATCGAAATCATCGTCGATTTCGAAATCGCCATTGATGAGGTTATTTTCGGTTTCCTTGGTGTATCCAGAGCTATCATCGAGAATATTGTAAGAACCCAAGGGTTGGCCGATATCGTAGTTTACGGCATCGAACCATTTCTCCTCATCTAAATGATATCCTCCATGAGCACCATAGCCGTAATAGGTATAGTTATTATGAATAAGATAATATAAGGCTAGACTGTACAGTTGATCCCTCTCGAGAGTCACACCTTCAACGTAAAGATCGGGTCTATTGGGATTGGCAACATCATCATAAATCGGATAGTATTGGATCAACTGCATTATCCCTTTCTCATCCCTATCGATTATGGTATTCAGTTTTGTTGAGTCAATTGATGTGGTGATCCTTGCCCAAACCTCATATTCACCACCTGAGATTATTATCGGATCTGAGTACCAACCATTTCCTATGATGACCGTACCATTTGGCAAGGAACTCTTTAAATCTGAAAGAAGAGTCTTTATGTCCACTGTATAGTTGCTCACAACAGGGTATTCGAGAATCTCTGTGTCACCTTGAGTTTTTGGTGTAGAACGCAGTGTATCGAGAAAAAGACCATCATATCCCTCCTTATCTTCCAGTATTTTAGGGGCATAGTAATTGACAATGAAATCCAGATAATCATCATTACCAATATTCATCACATAATCTGTGGGTGGACCCCAGTAATATATCGGAATCCGAGATTCATTCTTGTATCTTGCACTGGCATTGGGATTCGCACGACCCGCAAATTCGGTATCGTTGATGTAATAATCGCCATTTGGGTCATTCACCGGGTCCCACCCGGGAATAAGCTTGGTAACCAATGGATCCAGTTCCCGTGGCTCCCCCAAGGTATAATTAACATCCTCTTTTGCATGCAAGAACATATCTTCAAATTCATTAGAAGTTAAATTATACAAATCGCAATAATCAAGTAGAGCTGAATATTTTTGATTAGAAGCCCCTGCGACCATGGTTCCAAAATAATCATAGAGTAGATTGATGTTATTTGGCTTCTGATGTTCCCCCACTCTACCCATTGCCAAGTCTATAATAACATCAAAATGATGGCCTATAAATTCATCTTAATCCCCTCCATTGATGAAGATTCTTATGTGACTTCTAAGTGGAGTGAAATTACCTTCACCTGTCCCGTTACCCGCCCTGGTCCCGGTTCTACCAGGATCCATGCAGTCTGTTGGAGCTTTTTCATCTTTCTCATCAGGAGCAAAGGAGGCTCTCTCGATATTAAAATGTGAGAACAACAATAATGTTATCGATATTATCATTACTTTCTTCAACATACTGACATGTGTATCTTTGATTCTATCCATCTAACTTAACTAATATATATATATTTCTTATAACTACGTTTTTATATACTTTTCATTAGTAATAATCATAAAAGATTCCACTATCATATTTCCCTCTCTTCCTATTCCCTCATAAAGGCACATCCCAGACGGCATTATCTGTGGCATATACCCAATACACTCTTCCGATTTCAAAGGAATCTTCTTCTCCCATTTCCTTCCATTTCTGAGTTTCGGCGTTGTAGGAGCATATCGCTTCCACTTCTGAATCAAAGGCCAGGTTGTTCAGTCCCTCTGCTCTGTTATGATTTGTGAGGGAGGGGTAGCCCACGAGGTTCCAGCCTGGATGGAGGGTGATTTGCTGAGATACTGCAGGTTGTGAGCCATTATAAACGAATATCGTATCCCCTGGCTGGGTGATACGAACCCAAAAGCCTATTTTCTCATTTAACCCGGATAGGTCGTTTCCGAAGGGCTTGTCCACCACATGGATTTTCCAGGGATCTAGGGGATCAGAGACATCGTACCATTGTACCGCATCATACAAACCATCAATACTTTCAAGCACCCTCGTCATGTCCTGTTCTCCCTGGATCAGTGGTACGGAAATAAGGTTCCAACCCTGCTTTAGAATGGTACAATTTTCTGGCGGCATGTAAGCACCCGCCTGTGCCTCGAAAGTTATGGTTGAAAGCCCTTCATCATAATTAAAGGAGATATAACCCTCCGAGTCGGAAACAAACTTTTTCCAATCCACTCCATCCTTCTTAACCTGTATTTCTGTGTATGGGGGGAAATCTCCTATTGTGTGATCCACTAAAATAGAAGGATTGACCGAAGAGATAGTCCATTTCTTATAGGTAGCATTGAAGTTCATGACCGTGGCGGAAACCGTGTCCGAGGATGGGATTACGAATGCATTGTATAGGGTGACAGTAACCTGTCTGTTGCTTGAATCGTCAAATATGCGCTCACCATGAGTTGGATACAAATCAATACCCGAAAATGGAGATACATCGAATGTGGCCAGACGGTTCGTGGAAAATACTACATTTGTCTGGGCCCCAAGATCGCCTCTGTTTCTGAAAATGAAAACATCATCGGGAGGCGAGGGGTCCTTTATGATGGCCGAACTGTCTTGGCTTATATAGTATTTCTTTGCATCGTTTTTCTCGAAGACGATTGTCAAATCGGTACCAGCCAAATAGAGAAGTACATTGCCCGTTGAGGTATTGCTCTTGTCATCCAAAAAGTAATTCTCGGTAACTAGGGTCCCGCTGGAGTCTTTCCAGAAGTATATGTCGCGCTGGGTGTTGCTGTAAAACAGATTGTTTCTTATTATGTTATCTTCGTTCTCTCCGCCCTCGAAGTAAAGACCTGTTTGCACGGCATTGTAGATGGTGTTGTTTGCAATGAGATTATAGGAAGATTTGAATGAGGCTATGTTGTATATGTTATCATGTGCGATATTGTCGGTCACTACATTATTATCGCAATATTCCTCAATATTAATGCCGTAATACCAGGTATTGTCGTGGGCTGTATTGCCCACAACCGTGTTATTTGAGGAGTACGTTTCCAGGTGGATCCCCATGCCGTTATGATATGCAGTGTTGTTTCTAATGCTGTTTCCGTTTGACTTATAAATATAGATCCCGAACCTGATATCCTCTGCAACCTTTACAGAATTGAAAACCGTGTTATCCTCGATTAAACTGTCATCCACACCCTCCCATCCGCTCCAGATACC
>CP070739.1:2436470-2442331 GCA_020347705.1 Methanomassiliicoccales archaeon
AGGTTACTGGTGAGTTGACAGATGGGACCTTGTTTGGGGGATTTAGCGATGAGATAAGGGTGATTGATCCTCCGTGATTATTAAAGAAAATTGTATCGACAGTCTCCTCCTTTTTATCTCCCTTCAGACATAAAGGTTTTGCTACTCCGCTCTTCTGGATCGCTCCTACCTGAATCCATCATCAATACGGCTAGCTGTCCCTCTTCTTCCTCGGGGCGTTTTTTTTTAAGAGGGGAATGTCTTTTAGAGAAGGTTTTATATGTGTCCAGGTACATTTATTCTTCAAGGAGGTGGGGGGTAAGAATGCGAAGCAAAATAATTAGCTGTGTAATATGTACTTTGATGATTGCCACAATTTTGGTTGTTGAAGTTCCAAAAGATGTTAGCGCACAGGTTACAGAGGAATGGATCGCAAGGTATGATGGTAGTGGAAGTACGGATGAAGCCTATTTGCTAGCCCTCGATTCATTCGGAAACGTGTATATTGGGGGGTCAAGTTATGGAATTGGAACAAATATGGATTATGCAGTGGTGAAATACGATCCTGCTGGTAATCAACTATGGAACGTCAGGTTCAATGGGGAGGATAATGGTCCCGATAGTCCAATCGATATGGTAGTCGACTTGTCTGATAATGTATATATTACAGGCACAATATGGGATGACGACACTTATTATGATTGGGCCACAGTAAAATATGATTCTAATGGCAATGAGCAATGGAAAATTATTCATAGTTCTGATGAATTCAACAAAGCTTCTGCAATGGTAATTAATTCATTAGGAAATATTATTGTCACTGGTAATATTGCTACAGCTGCTTATGATACGGAAGGGAACATTCTATGGACGGCAAATAACGAATTAATAAGTAATTCCTATGTATTTCCTAATGACATCGATTGCGATGATTCGGGGAATGTGTATATTACTGGGAGTACTTGGGATCCAGTTTCTGACCATGACTTTGCAACTATAGCTTACAGTCCTTCAGGTGATAAATTGTGGTCAGCCACATATAACGGCCCTGGTAATAACTTCGATGGTAATTGCCGAATCGCTGTTGATGAATCAGGGAATGTTTACATAACTGGTGAAAGTGTGGGCATTTTTGGCTTTACCTATGACTATGCAACGATAAAATACGATTATAATGGGAATGAAATCTGGATAAACAGATATGATGATCCATCACATGGATCAGATTTTCCACAGGATATTGAATTGGATTCTTATGGAAATGTCTATGTGACAGGAACTAGTTGGAATAGCACTACTTATGTAGATTATGCCACTATCAAGTATGACTCTGCTGGAAACGAAATCTGGGTTTCAAGATACAGTGATATTGCTGAATGTAATGATCTTGGTATTGCACTAGCGATTGATCATTCTGGAAGAGTGTATGTCACAGGAGCAAGTGAAAGTGATCCACATGGACCCTATATTCCGGAGGGTTATTATGGTTATGTTACGATATCATACGATTCTCTTGGTAAGGAGCTTTGGGTAACGAGATATGAAGGTCCAAATGAATATCAAGATATGGCCATGGCCATTGCTTTGGATGAGTTTGGAAATGTTTATGTCACAGGCAGCAGCTTCGGGAATAATGGCGGTATGGATTTTTGCACCATAAAATATGTACATCATTATGATTTAATACGAGCAACAATCGATATCGATCCAGACACTCTCAACCTCAAATCTAAGGGAAGATGGATTACCTGCTATATCACTTTAAATGAACCATACAATGTCAACGACATAGAAATCGACACTATATTACTCGAAGATACAATCCCAGCAGAATGGGGTGACATCCAAGGCGACACTCTTATAGTCAAATTCGACAGAAGCGATGTAGAAGATATGCTGTCACCTGGAGCATACAATTTGAAGGTTACTGGTGAGTTGACAGATGGGACCTTGTTTGGGGGATTTAGTGATGAGATAAGGGTTATTGATCCACCTTGATTATTAAAGAAAATTGTATCGACAGTCTCCTCCTTTTTATCTTCTATCTCATCAATGATTAATGCTACTATCGATTGAGCTCCTTTATCTTTCCGAGAGCAAACCTTGCATGATATCGAACATTCTCATCTTCGTCCTTCAGAGCCTGGTTGAGGGATTCTATTGCTGGCTTTCCTATCGTTATAAGAGCCGAGGCAGCTCCAATTCGAATGTCCATATCTTTGTTTTTTAATGTCTCTATGAGCGGCGTTACTGCTGGCTTCCCTATATGTCCAAGTGCATAGACTGCCGGGCGGTGATCGTCTATATCTTCATTCTCTAAAGCCTCTATTAGGGGCTTTATTGCAGGTTTTCCTATCTTTACCAGAGCAAGTGTTGCTCCGTCCGAAACTTCCTTGTCTTTTTCCTCTTGGGTTTTTATTAACGATGGTATTGCTCTTTCATCCTTGATATCTCCAAGTATCGTAGCTGCTACTAATCTGACATATCTATTTTCATCTTTTAGAGCCTCTATTAGCGGTTTTACTGCAGGTTCTCCTATGTCCCCAATAACAACAATTGTTGTCTTTAGAAAATCTATATCTTTATTTTCATCTATGTCATCCAGAGCTTCCAATAGGGGTTTTATTACTGGTTCTCCCATCTGTGCAAGAGCCATACTTGATTTCTCTATAACATTTCTATCTTCATCTTTTAGTGCACAAATGAGAGGTTCTATTGCAGGTTCCCCTACTTTAATTAACCTGTCCCATTCTTGCCTAGCAAGCAGACGATAAGATTCTTCGATCTGGTTTTTAGGTTGCCAATCCAATTTATTAAGAGCCTCAGCTGCCTTCTTTCCAAGGTTCCAATCTTTATCCCTCAGAGTCTGAGTTAGAGGTTCTACTGCCCTTGAATCGCCTATTTCTCCAAGGACTTCTATTACCTTCGCTTGCATCGAGCTATGTTTCATAGCCATTCCCACATACGGTCTTACATTTTTCAGAACATGAATAAGGGGTTCCGTTGCTGGCTTACCGATTTTTACCAGTGCTTCTGTTGCTTTATTCGTGAATTTTACGTACATTAATTTTTCTCCCATTGCTTTAATAATCGGCATTACTGCTCTAATATCTTTTATATTTCCAAGTGCTTCAACTGCTTCCTCATTCACGTACATACTTCTAGCCTTTAAAGCCTGAATAAGTGGTTCTACTGCTCTCGCATCTCCAATCTCTCCAAGAGCCTTTGCTGCATTCTTTCGAACAGAATTATCCTCATCTACATCCTTCAAAACCTCTATCAGCCCCTCAACATTTTTCTTTTTTCCCATCTTTTCCACATTTGGTTTAAATATTCCCATTCTAATCCGCCTCCTTAAATTTTCACGAGCAATTGCGTATAATTCCTTATATCCGCACTAATGTGCGAGCATAAGTCTTTTTTGGAGGAATATGCGCAGTGTTATAAGGATATACCTAGTATCTGCAACATTCTCCTTTTAAAGTTCAATTGCCAACTAAATAAAAACCAACTTTAAAAACAAACTTCTCCCTGCGCACATAAAGGTTTTGTCACTCCATCCTTCTGGATTGCTCCTCACCCATCATCAATGCGGCTTCAATGTGCTCACTTCGTTCGCACATCTTAGTTTTCAAATTTCTTCGAAATCCGAAAACTCCAATGTGCTCACTTCGTTCATCCTCTCATCTCTCGAATTTCTTCTGAATTCGAGAATGAAGCCTTCATCCTTTTTGCTCGGGGCGCATTTTTTGGAGGAGATTGTCTTTAATAAAAAATTAAGCAGCTTCTATGTGCAACTTTTTTAATCCTTCTGCCTTAATTAGAACATTCTCGCCTTTATGCAGACCTAATGCGTCGGCTAGTTCTGTCGGAATACGAATAATAAGGTTGCTACGAATTTGACCAAGTTTAATCTTGTATTCTTTTGTTAATATTTTATTCAATAATAGAATTCTTTCCGCCTGCTCAGGATGAAAATATTCTTCACCGCAGGAGCATTTCCATCCATCTATTTCAGCTCCTTGAAAGCGAAGTTTAGCTTTTTTGGCGGTCTTACCACAAGATACACATTTCATTCCTTCTTTCTTCATTTTCTCACCTTAGGTTTAGATTTAACTCCAACATGGATTACTATCCACACTTCAGAAGCGAAAAAATCGCTATACGATTTTGCAATCACAACTCTGATCGTTTTTCGTTTTTGATCCAAACACCGTTCAATTTTTTCTTTAGATCTTTTACTTTTCGGGCAATCATATCCGCTTTCTATCACTTCAAGTACATCATTTAGATCCATGTTATTATCGTATAATTCATTCATCGCTGATCGACTCGGAATTAATGGCATGTTCTGGTATAATGGATATATCATTGCCTCACTTAATATGTTATAGACATATGTTATATAAATATGTTTCTATCATATGATATTAAATAATAAAATCCCCCGACAATCCCCTCCTTTTGGATCGCTCCTCCCTAGATCCATCATCAATGCGGCTTTAATGTGCTCACTTCGTTCGCCCATCTTAGTTTTCAAATTTCTTCTGAATCCGAAAACGTCGAGGTCTCACTTTGTCCGCCCTCTTTGTTCTTCGAATTTCTACGAAACTCGAGAATGAAGCCTTCCCCCTTCTACCCCCGGGGCGCTTTTTTTAGGAGGGGATTGTCTTATTTTAAAAACTTCATAAGGTCGCTAGTTGAATATACAACAACCTCTCTCTGCTTCTCCTTCAATGCTTTATCATTAGACCAAATAAAGATATGTAATTTCAATGCTAGAGCAACATAAGGAACATCTTTTATGTCTGGTGAAATGGCTCTTGCTTTATCAATAAAAGGTTTTATTTCCTCGTGTGGTATGAGCTCAATTCTTCTCTGAAATACATCTAGCGTAATATCAAATTCTGTATCACTTCAGTTGGTTTTGCCTTTAATAAGATTCCTGTATTCTTCGAATTCGTCTATAAGATATTCAGGTGCATATAAATGTATATCATCATGAAGCATAATATCGGATGTTATAATATCTTTGATTAATGCAGCGAAAAGAATGTTCGCATCTATGACCAAATCCATGTATTTTCCTCGTTAATTAGTGTATCTTTTCGCGAGTTTTTTATTCAATTCTGCGCCTAATTCTAAGGCTTCTTTTTCAGTTAATGTGCTTTCTGATTTGAATCTCATCAGAATTTCCAAATCGTGTACTTTCTGCCTGAATGCCTGTCGAGCGACCTCAGACCAATTGATCTCAGGAAAGGACTCCATTTTGTCTTTTAGTTCTTTGGGAACGGCGAGAGTCATGGTTACCATTTCTTTTACCTCCTTTATGTGTGTTTATATATATTATGTGCGGATATATAAAGATTTCGATATCAAACACTAAATATAATCTCTGATCTTGACACTCTATTAACTATCGTCATAATTCACAATCGCTGACATTTTGATGATTGTGCCAATATATTTATATCTAAAAAGGCTAATTTAAAAATCGTATTACCACGATATATTAATGATACAAATCTGGGAGGTTAATAACGATGGCAAAAATTCATGGCATAATTTCATTGATATTGATGCTATCTTTTGTTTTTTTTTCTTTTGGAAACGAGAATGTAATGAGTAATTCATCAAAATCAGAGATGGAAGTCGAGAGTTTATCTCATCCATGCCCCCCAGTCTTATACAGTGTATCTTGGAGCCCGAATAGCAGTTTAGCCTTATTGGGTATGACTGGTGAAACTTCATATACTTACGATGGTCAAGATTATACACAGGTATGGGCAAAATATCAAATGTATTCGTTTTACAGTAGTCAATGGAATCCGGATGGTAGTTATGCTCTACTCGGAAGCGATATGAGGATTTACGTTTATAAT
>CP070739.1:2442431-2446733 GCA_020347705.1 Methanomassiliicoccales archaeon
CTGCTTCAATAGTACTGAGAAAAGGGAAGATATTGATCTAACCACGAATCGTTGAGCAGCACGATTTTTGGAGCTTGCCCCCATGGATAATAAGGGCTATTAAGCGAATCGAGTTGCCATTATCGGAATCCATTCCCAACCTTGAACAAGAAATTAGCTCATTGATTACGGCAAAAGCCTATGGACCGGAGAACCATCCTCTCACCAAGTAATCTTGTAAAAAGGTAAATCATTATGAATCACCGGTTAAAGATATTCTTTCTCAGGCTCATTATCTTATTAGGAGTAGTTTTCATTTTCTCTTGTTCAAAAGCTCCACAACATTCAGTTGATTCTACAAATTCCGATCTTATCCCAGTCTATTTTTACAAGGTTATTAATATATACCCTCATGACAGGAATGCTTTCACCCAAGGATTGGTTTTTAGAAATGGCTTTTTATACGAAGGAACGGGAATCAATGGATATTCCACCTTGCGGAAAGTGGAATTGGAAACTGGAAAAATTTTGCAGATACACAAACTACCTGCGCAATTTTTTGGTGAGGGTGTAACCATTTATGGCAATAAGATGATTCAATTAACTTGGCGATCCAGGGTGGGATTTATTTATGACCAAGAGAGTTTTACATTGTGTCATAAGTTTTATTATGAAACTGAGGGTTGGGGTATTACCCATGATGAGAAGCGCTTAATCATGAGCGATGGAACTCAAACATTATATTTCTTAGATCCCGAAACCTTTGAGGAAATAGGCCGGATCGAGGTTTATGATAAAGATGGTCCTGTGACTAGACTCAATGAATTGGAATACATTCAAGGGAAAATTTACGCTAATGTCTGGCAAACGGATCGAATTGCACAGATTGCACCACAGACAGGACAAGTGATTGGATGGATAGAGCTAAAGGGGCTTTTAAATCCCGAAGACCGCAGATATCCAGTTGACGTTCTCAACGGCATTGCCTATGATGCAGAAAATGATCGGTTGTTTGTAACCGGAAAGTTATGGCCTAAAGTTTTTGAGATTGAACTGATTTCTCCAAAGCAATGAACGATTCTCTCCTGAAGTAAAGAACGATCTGATCCAAAAGCAAGTAGGGTTGATTACTCCCCTCCTTGCCTCTAAAAGCATGTATGAGTTAGGGATTGTCGTTAACAGTTAATTCTTTTACCGGCCTCCCATCACTCCATTCTCCCATGTAGCGCTGCTGAGGTGTATTACCAAGGGCATATTCTCTATTTTCGTTATAGAAGGCTGCATCAGTCAGAGCATCGAATAATTTCCATAGACAATAATAATCAAGAGCATCTGCATCAGAGCCTGATCCTAAACCACCAGAAGACGTGCAACAGGGGGCAAAATGGTCGGCCGTTAAAGATGAGAAAAAGTCGTATTGATCCGAGACCATAGTGACAAAATCTTTATTTTCAGGAGGGATCTGCTGTGCCGCATAGAAAATCTTTTTAGCATCTTTATCACCTGCAATCGTATCACGATCTCCTACCACGGCAAGCAAGAGGGTGTCGGAGGGAATCTTCGAGAGATCTTCAATTTTAGGCAGGGGGGACTTGCCTGGTTGAACTGACATAATCGCTCTTACCGTGGGTAAGCCAGATTTTTGAGCTAGAGCAGCGATATTGGCAGATAATATCCCTCCCACTGAATGTCCTACAGTAGCAAAATTGTCAAGCTCAGGCCTTACATGATTTTCCTCTTGAAGCTTATTAATAGCATCCAATACTGCTTTGAGAGTATTTGAGGTAAAATTTGAAAATGAGGAAGCAATAGATTGATATACGGGGAAAACAACAATATTACCTTTCTTGACTATATGTTCAATCCAGGAATCGTAGGTACTTGGGCGTACTCCTCCAAATCCATGGATAAAGACAACCAAGGGTGCGGTGCTTGGTTTCGGTGCGTCTGGCTCAAAAAGATAATACTGGAGGGCGCCAGAGCCATAACAATTACTGATAACCTTGCTGTGGAAATAGTCTGTACCTCCGGGTCCCTCTGAGGGTTGAGAGGGCCCGGACATAGCCAGGGCAGAAGATGTGGTAAGGAAAGATATGAAAAGAAGTAAGAAAAGTGTTTGGCAAAGGCTAAAGAGAGTATTATGAATGATACGTTCCATAGCGTACTTCATTAAGGACATTTGATCTCCTATTTGAAATTTTATGGTTTTTAATACAAATAGTGCTTTGGATTATTTTTGCTGTCTTCTGTTTTCCTTTTGTCTAATATTTACCAGGTATGGTTTTTCAATTGCTTATGAACCCTAATTACATGAACCTTAACAATACAATAACCGGTAGTATATTTTTTTACCTCCTTTTCATGAATTTGTGTCAGATATAATCGGGCTTCAGTATAACCCGATTCTATAAAAATATGTTCCCATCTTTAGGTATGATTAATAGTAAAATAACATTAAAATTTTGTTAATTGATGGTTTATTAACAGATATATTTATCTTTAATGAGGTATTTTTTGCATTTAAAATATAAAGTGAAGGAATTGAGTCTTTAGAAGAGTATTTTAAATAATAGAATTATAACCCATCTCCCCAATGGGTTTTAAATAAAATTAGGGAATTCAATCGATATATTACAAATAAAAATTTATTGGCCTTATTAAATAACATTATTCTGTTTTTGTCAAGTATTATTATATGTAAAATAATGTCAAAATATACACCAAATTTGAATAGTAATCTCCCATAAATTTTTTCCTGCATATTAAGACTTCCTATAAACTAATAAATGTGTTATATAAATTCAATCCTTGGGAAACAATAATAAGGTAAAAAAGAGGATAGTGGATATGGTTATCGGAAAAATTTGGAATGTATTTTGTTTGCTTATCTTCACTGCTCTTTTTTTCTACCTCAGCTTTATAGCCATTCTATTTGTCTTTCAATCCCGCCTTATTTATTATCCTCAGGCTGAAGTTGTTGCAACTCCCAATGCCCTAAGACTATCGTATGAAACCATTTCTTTCGAAGCAGAGGATGGAGTGAAACTCTCCGGCTGGTTTATTCCTGCTAAAAAATCAAGGGGCGTAGTTCTGTTTTGCCACGGCAATGCAGGCAATATCTCTCATCGTCTTGAATCAATTCAACTGTTTCACCATCTTGGACTCAGTACCTTCATTTTTGACTATCGTGGCTATGGTCAAAGCGAGGGGAAACCCACTGAGAAAGGTACTTATCTTGACGCAGAGGCAGCTTGGCGATACCTGGTTCAAAAGCAAAAGGTGGCTTCAACTGAGATCATTATTTTCGGTCGGTCACTCGGTGGTGCTATTGCCGCTTATCTTGCCCAAGATCATACACCAAGAGCACTTATTTTAGAATCTACCTTTACCTCTGTCCGGGATATGGCGAGTGCCATTTATCCCTTCATTCCAGTTGGATTATTATTGCGTTTTCACTATCATACAACAGAATATCTTCAGCGGGTAAACTGCCCTCTTCTTGTTATACATAGCCCTGAGGACGATATGATACCTTTCAGTATGGGGCGTCGGCTATTTGAAACTGCAAAGGAACCAAAGGAATTTCTCGAAATTAGTGGAGATCACAACGAGGGTTTTATCATTTCAGCAAAAATGTATAAAAATGGCTTAGACGCTTTCATTTCGGAATATCTCAATATCTAAAATTTACCTCTAATACTCCCTTCAATCCACCTTCTTGGATTTTTGAAATATTCTAGAAAGGAATTGTTTTTATCTCCAGAGAGCATCCTGCAAGCCTGATTGCCTGTGGATACGTCTGCGGGAAGCTTTGAGAAACACCTCCTCACGGCCCCACACCTCCATATACTCTCTGGCGCGAGTGATACCGGTGTAGATGAGTTCTCGAGTGAGAATCTCCATATCCTGGTCGGGAAGAAGTAAAAGCACTCGGTCAAACTCTGACCCTTGGCTCTTGTGGACAGTCATGGCATAAGCCGTTTCGTGCTCCGGGAGTCGCCTGGAAGGGATCTTTCTCAAGCCGCCATCAGAGGTTGGGAAGTAAGTGCGAAGCTCACCCTGTACCCCTGGGTCCGGTAGAGTAATCCCAATGTCGCCGTTAAAAAGGTCCACTTGATAGTCGTTTCTGGTAATTATAATGGGTTGTCCCTTGTATAGGGATTGCCTCTGGTATTGGTGGTTCCTGGATTGAATCAGCCCAACTCGTTGAAGCTCCTTTTCGACCAGAGCGTTTATCTCATGGACGCCAAAAGGCCCCTGCCGCACAGCGCACAGGATACGAAACCGGTTAAACAGCCGAAAGGCCTCCTCGGGATCATCTAC
>CP070739.1:2446833-2491851 GCA_020347705.1 Methanomassiliicoccales archaeon
TCGTAAGAACGTCTCAAGCAAGGACGCGTTGCTAAAAATTGAGCCCTGGCTCACGGTTTTTAAGGATAACGAGGGCATTCTAAGGTGCGTTCACAGCGCCCGCGACGAGGCCATAAAGCTATTGAAGTCCATTGAGGTCGTAGGAAGGGACAGTATCAAAATCAAAGTGGAACCTCTCGGTACTTCCGGAACGATAAAAAAGGCCAAGATGAGATATCTAGGCTCGCGTAGATAAAAATAATCGCACCATTACCTTTATATTTAGGGTAGGTGATTACCAACCGGGGATTTATAATGCAACCAGGACAAATGGCTTACGATAGGGCAATCACGGTCTTCTCACCAGACGGAAGATTGTTTCAAGTGGAGTACGCAAGAGAAGCTGTCAAACGGGGCACGACAACTGTCGGCCTGAAATTCAAGGATGGCGTGGCCCTGATAATCGATAAGAGGGTTACAAGCAGACTGATCGAACCGACATCCATAGAAAAGATTTTTCAGATAGATGAGCACATCGGATGTGCGACCTCGGGTTTGGTAGCCGATGCCCGGGCCTTGGTAGATTATGCCAGGATCACGGCCCAAATCAACAGGGTAACATATAACGAGCGTGTATCGGTTGAGCAATTGGTCAAAAAGATATGCGATTACAAGCAGAACTACACACAGTTCGGTGGCGTCAGGCCTTTTGGGACTGCGCTATTGGTTGCGGGTACGGACGCACAGGGGATAAATCTATTTGAAACGGACCCAAGCGGTGCTCTCATGGCCTATAAGGCGGGTAGCATCGGGGCCGGTAGAAACACCGTCATCGAGATTTTTGAGGAGAAGTACAAAGAGAACATGCCGATGAACGACTCGATTATACTGGGCTTGGAGGCTCTTTCTAAGGCTACTGAGGGTGAACCGAACGTGCTTTCCGTAGAAATCGGAGTGGTTAAGGTTAAAGAGAGATTCAGGAAGTTGGAGACAAAGGAAGTTGAAAAGTTCGTGAACAAGCTGGGTAAATGATGGATTTAGTGGGCGAGATAATATTATGGTAAAGTTGGAAGATGCTGTAATAGCACGGTTGGAGATTGAGAGCGAAACCTTCGAGATATTGATTGACCCTGAATCTGCCCAGAAATTTAAGAATGGGGAGGATATCGGGATATTGGAGAGCCTGGTAATTGATACCATATTCAAGGATTCAAAGAAAGGTGACAAGGCCTCCGAAGAAAAAATGAATAAGATATTCAGTACAAACGATATCTCCGAGGTGGCCAAGAGGATACTTTTAGAGGGTACGATTCAGCTTACAACGGAGCAGCGGAAGCAGATGCAGGAGAACAAGAGGAAGCAGATCGTGGCATCCATTGTAAGAAATGCAATCAACCCACAAACTGGGGCTCCCCATCCTTCCCAGAGGATAGAACTGGCCATGAAGGAAGCAAAGGTTCAAATCGATCCCTTCAAACCCGTGGATTTGCAGGTGCAATATGTATTGGACAAACTCAGGGCAATAATACCGATAAGATTCGAAAAGGTGAAGATCGCCGTGAAACTGTCTGGTGAAAATTACGGAAGAACATATGGGGACATAACCAGCTTTGGGAAGATCATCCGCGAGGAGTGGCAGTCGAATGGGTCATGGATAGGAGTGGTGGAAATTCCTGCAGGTCTTCAATCTGAATTTTTTGACAAACTGAACAAAAAAACAAAGGGAGAAGTTGAAACCAAAATACTAAAATAATGGGACATAGTTATGGTTGCACTTTGTGTAGTGTGGATTTGAGTTAGAGTAGATGTGATTTAGATGGACAATGTTGAAAAAACCGCTGATTCTTCCAATGGTAATAAACTTGAAAGAGAGCTTGTTATACCTGGAGATCATTTGAGTGAGGAGGACCTGAAATCAGGAATGGGCACATACAGTGATTCCGGCAGAATATACGCTTCCCGATTGGGTGTTAAGAACATAAGGGCAGGCTACATAAATGTGGTTCCTCTGGGTGGCAGATATATCCCACGACCAGGGGATTATGTAATCGGAAGCATCATAGATATAGGCCCTTCAAACTGGTTAGTGGATATCAATGCGCCATATCCTGCGCCACTGCATGTGAACGAGGTACCTTGGCGGGTTGAGTTCGGTGACACTGCGAGGTTTCTAAAGGTGGGCGACACCATATTGGTGAAGATACAAAATGTGGATGAGATTAAACGAGTTCATGTGACCATGAACGACCATGATTTAAGAAGGCTTTCCGGTGGGTTGATTACCGAGATTTCCCACTCAAAAGTTCCCAGGGTTATTGGCAAGGGTGGTTCGATGATCACCCTTATTAAGAGATATACAAAATGTAGAATGTTCGTGGGTCAGAATGGTAGAATATGGATAGACGGAGATGCGAAAGATATCATGATCGCTGTGGAAACCATAGAGAGAATCGAGGCTGAGGCCCAGGTGATGGGCTTAACGGATGCAATAAAGGCATTTTTGGAGGAGCATTACTCCTTGGATGCCAGGGTCAGTTGAGTAAAAAATGATAGTCATTGAGTAGAATGTAAATTGATATGGATTTTATCCTAGGGTGATTTGAATGGGAGAAAATATTGATTTGAAGTTGATGGATGAAGAAGGGCGAAGAATAGATGGCAGGAAATTTGATGAGCTAAGGCCTATAAAAATCGAGGCAAATGTCCTTAAAAGAGCCGATGGCTCCGCTTACTTGGAATGGGGAGGTAATAAGATTTTGGCCGCGGTCTACGGCCCAAGAGAAGCACATCCGAGACATCTGCAGGACCCAACAAAGGCCCGGGTCCAATGCCGGTACAACATGGCCGCATTTTCTGTTATGGACAGGAAAAGGCCGGGCCCTGATCGCAGGTCTGTTGAGATATCGAAGATATTATCCGAAGCTCTGGAATATGTGATATTCACAGAACAATTTCCCAGAACAACAATTGACATCTTCATAGAGATTTTACAGGCAGAGGCGGGAACGAGATGTTCAGGTCTGACCGCAGCATCTGTGGCCCTGGCAGATGCGGGCATTCCCATGAGGGACTTGATAGTCTCCTGCGCCTTTGGCAAGATAGCGGGGAAGGTGGTTTTGGACCTACGCAAGGAAGAGGACAATTTTGGGGAGGCAGATGTTCCACTGGCCATCGTTCCACGTACCGAGGAGATAGTGCTGTTGCAGATGGACGGACATCTCACTACAAATGAGTTTCAAGAGGGATTGTCCATGGCGATGAAGGCCTGCAAGAACATCTACGGCCTTCAGAGAGAGGCACTGAGAAAGAGATACTCCACGGTCATTGATAAGAATGAGGAGAAGGAGAAAAAGGAGGAAAAGAAGGAGAAGGAGGAGGTGGTTCAATGAGCGATGAGGTTATTTCCGAGATCAATCGCAATTTCATCTATCAATTGACAGAGAAGGGCAAGCGCATCGATAACCGAGCTCCCAACGAGTATCGGCCCATCAGGGTGGAAAAGAGCGTGGTGGAAACCGCTGAAGGCTCAGCCAGGGTGTATCTTGGAAACACCGTTGTTTTGGTGGGAGTAAAGATCGGATTAGGTGAGCCCTTTCCTGACACCCCCCAAAAAGGTGTACTTACCACCAATGCAGAGCTCGTCCCCATGGCCTCCCCAACTTTCGAGTCAGGACCGCCTAGGGAAGGCTCAATCGAACTCGCGAGAGTGGTGGACAGAGGCATTCGGGAATCCGGTACATTAGATCTCGAAAAACTGTGTTTGGAGGAGGGAGAGAAGGTTTGGGTGGTGTTCATAGATATCCATGTATTGGATTATGACGGAAACCTGTTCGACGCTTCAGCACTCGGTGCTTTAGCAGCTTTGACAAACACCACCGTTCCTGCATCCAGGTTCGAGCTGGGCGAAGATTTCAAATTGCCGATCATGCATTACCCCATCGCCTGTACCACTATTAAGGTGGAGAACTCTCTTCTGGTGGATCCATCATTGGAAGAAGAGAAGGTGGCATGTGCTCGTCTAACTGTTACTACCGATGAAAACGGAGATATTCGAGCGATGCAAAAGGGTTTAGGAGGCTCCTTCACTTTGGAGCAGATAAAGAATATCGTAACCTCATCCCAGGAATTGGCAAAGGTGAACAGAAAATATGTATTGGATTAAAGTTTATTAAACGGTACACGCCTTAAGATCAACGGGAGGACGAAAAAATGTCAAAGAAAAAGAAGAATGTAGGTATCGCGGGTAAATTAGGGCCCAGATACGGGGTGAAGGTTAGAAAGCAGATTCAAGAGATAGAAAAGGAGAAGGTAAAAAGGCATACTTGTCCCCGCTGTAAACATCGATCCGTTAAGAGAGTCGGTGCTGGCATATGGAAGTGCAGGCGGTGTGACTTAACGTTCGCAAGCGGTGCTTATTCACCTGTTCATTCCAAGATAACGGCTGCGGAAGCCTATAAACCAACGGAGGAAGAGGCCAATGTATAAATGTAGCAGATGCAAGGAGCCGATTCGCACGGATATCAATACCGTGGGAATCCAATGTGAAAAATGCGGCTCTAAGATATTCTTCAAAGAAAGACCGAACGTAAAGAAGGTAATCAGAGCAAGATAAGGGATGCATTTTTAGAACCACTTAGAGTGAACATCAAGCAGAGGTAATAGTATGGCGTACCAATCCATCGAGAATTTAAAAGCTGAGGACGTGATGACCAAAAACGTAGTAACAGCTACAGAAGATGAGAAACTTTCAGATGTACTTGCCAAGTTAAAAAAGTATGACATCCACGAATTACCGGTACTGAGGAAAAATAGACTCGTTGGGTTAGTGAGCTATGACACACTCATCAAGCGTAGAAATCTACCCCTTTCCACGAAGGTAGAGCACTTCATGTCCACGCCGCCAAAGCTCGAAAAGGAGGCTCCTATAACAACCGTGGCTGAGATGATGATGAGCTCGGGATACAGGGCTTTGCCCATCACCTCAAAAGGAAAAATATTGGCAGGTATTGTCTCACGAAACGATATGCTCAAGGGAATAATTCAGGACAAGAAGCTCGCGGATACGAGTATTTCCTCAATAATGACGCAAAGACCCCAGTGCATCCGGGATAACGATAATATAACAAAAGCAAGGACAATGATGAAGCGATTGAGCATGCGCACCTTACCTGTAATCGATAAAAACGACAAGCTGGTAGGGGTTGTTGGCGTCAAGGACATCGCAAGAATCTGGACCCCGAAGACGAAAGAGAGCACTGGTGAGCTCAAAGGTGATAAGATATCCTTGGATGTCGAGGTTAAAAGTATCATGAATCCAGAACCGATATTCATAGGAAAAGAAGGCAGGGTAAAAGACGTTATCAAACTCATGCAGGTTCATGATATTTCCAGTGTATTGATCACAGAGGAGCAAAAACCTCTGGGTATAATCACACCTCTTGATCTTATAGAGCTGCTTGTAAGAACCAAGGAACGAGAATCCCTTTATGTTCAGATCACAGGGCTTGACGAGGAGGATGCCGAATATTACGATGAGATGTACGACCTCATACAGAAATACATGAGCAAGGTGAACAAGATCGAAAAAACGAGGATCTTTGCCCTTCATGTGGTCCAATACCACAACAGGAGCTTTGTAAAGGAATACGAGTTGAGAGCACGATTATCCACCAAGAAACAGATGTTCTATGCACAAAGCGATGGATGGGATCTGATGAGGGCATTGGACGAAGCCCTGGATGCCTTGGAAAGAATGGTCACCAAGGAGAAGGAACGGAGGGTCGATGCCAGAAAAAAGCTTAGCTATTAATTTCCTATCCTGGTCCCTTGGTCACAGCTTCCAATATCTTCTTTGAATCTCTTTTAATTCGTTAATCGTTTCCCTTCCTAGGGTATCCAAATCGTATACCTCGGAGAAAAATATTGGAGTTTCTTTGTCGTAGAACTTACCCACGATGCCGCAGATGATATCGGCCAGTGCACCTGTGTGGTAACCCCCCTCAAGATAGAACGAGACCCTACCATCACAGAATCTTTTGGCGCACCTAATCAATTTTTCAGCCAAAGAGACATATCCAAGGCTCGATAGCGTTAAACTTGCCAAAGGGTCCATATAATGTGCATCCCCACCCACACTCATCAGCAACGCCTCGGGCTTAAATTGATCGAGGATAGGTTCTATTATTTCCTCCCAGGCCAAGGTGTATGACATGTCTCCGGTCCTCGAGGGAAACGGGATGTTTACCGTATAACCTTCCCCCTCTCCTTCACCAACATAATTTACAGGACCGGTTCCAGGGAAGATACCCCATTCGTGAGTAGATATGTAGAGAACATCTTTTCGTTTGCAAAATATATCGCTTGTCCCGTTTCCGTGATGGACATCGATATCCACAATGGCAACTCTTTTCACCTTATCCAGGAGGTGTTGTGCAGCCAGGGCGATATTATTGAAATAGCAAAAACCCCCGCAGTAATCGGCTCCGGCATGATGCCCAGGTGGGCGAAGTAGGCCCATTGCAGGTTTTCTTTCAAAGAAGGAATTATCGGCCGCAAGAAGCGCACCCCCACATGCCAGGAGGGCGATTTCGAAGGTCTCCTCGTGGGACACGGTGTCCAAATCGATTCTTCCCTCGCCCACGTTCTTTATGAAATTGATATGAGTGGGAGTATGTATCTTCTCCAGATCGTTTTCGGAAGCTGGCTCCGGTGTCAAAACTTCCCTATTCAATCTCTCCTCGTCCAACTTGGTATTGATGGCCAAAAGCCTTTCAGGACTTTCCGGATGATATGAATTCTGATAATGGTCTAGATATCGTGGGTGGAAGATGATCGCCATGCAAGGGGGGAATTGATTGAAGGTTAAAAAAAGTTACTCAAAGATATAGAATCCTAGTCTCCAATCTTCTTGAACTCCTCCACTAAAAGAGGCACCACCTCATGCAGGTCCCCCACGATACCGTAATGAGCGATCTTGAATATTGTGGCATCTGGATCCTTGTTTACGGCCACGATTATCTCGCTGTTCTGCATACCTGCCCGATGTTGAATCGAACCTGAAATCCCGCAGGCTATGTACAGCCTGGGCCGAACGGTTTTTCCTGTCTGACCCACCTGGTGATCCTGTTCGATCCATCCCTTTTCCACGGCGACGCGAGAGCCTCCTACCTCGCCCTTAAGTGCCCTTGCGAGCTCCCTTATTATATTGAAGCCTTCCTTGCTTCCCACACCCCTTCCTCCAGAGACGATTATGTTTGCCTCCTCGAGGTTTACCCGCTTTTTCGCTTCCTTTACGATCTCCAAAATCTTGGTCTTTATCTCTGCATCGCTCAGTTTGACGGGGAAGTCCACTATCTCTCCTTTTCTTTTTTCGTCCTTTTCGAGCTCCTTCATTATGCCAGGTCTAACGGTTGCCATTTGAGGCCTCGTACCAGGTGTGATGATGGTGGCCATGATGTTGCCCCCGAATGCAGGCCGGGTTTGCAACAGGATTTGCTCCTCGGGGTCTATGGTCAATTCCGTGCAATCAGCTGTCAAGCCCAAATCAAGGCGCTGTGCAATTCTCGGGGCGAGATCCCTTCCGATATGCGTGGCTCCGTAAATCACGATGTTGGGTTTAAGCTCCTTGATCATATTACAAATTACAGATGCATAGGCGTCGGTCTGGTAGTTATTCAATTTTTCATCTTCTGCCACATAGACCTTGTCCGCACCATATGCGATGAGCTCCTGTGCCAATTTCTTGACATCATTGCCCAGCAACATGGCACAAAGTTGCTGACCCAGTGCGTCTGCCAGTGCTCTTCCACCACCTGTTAATTGGTAGGCCACTCGTTTTAGCTCTCCGCCCCTTTGCTCCGCGAACACCCAGACATCCTTGTATTGGGAAAAGTCGATAACCTCGGCCTTCTCCTCCTTCTCAACCTCTAATATGGCCTCAACAGGACAGGACTCGATGCAGGCGTTGCAGCTGTTGCAGTTGTCCTTGATTTTGGCTATCCCGTCCTTCATTTCAATTGCCTCGATGGGACAGGCATCGATACATGACTCGCAGCCTGTGCATTCCTCTTCGTTGACTTTGACTACCATGTTACCTCACCACGTTATCATCCTTTAATTTGGAGACGAGATCCTTTGCCATCTCCTCCACGGTACCTTCAAGTATTATTCCCTCACCATGCGGCTCAGGTGCAAAGGACCTTTTTACCTGTGTTGGAGAGCCGTCCAGTCCGATTTTTTTAGGATCTGCACCGATGTCCTTGACGGTCCAAATGGGATACTCGGCTTCTCTACAGGCCTTGACAATTCCCGCAACAGATGGATATCTCGGTTTATTCAGGTCTTTTATCACCGTAATCAAAGTAGGTAAGGTGGTCTCAATCCTTTCAAAACCGTCCTCCAATGCCCTCTCCGCCAGCACGGTCTTGCCTTCGATATCCAATTTACGCACATATGTTATTTGAGGAAGCCCCAAGCATTCGGCGACCTGCGGGCCCACCTGCGCCGTATCACCATCGATGGCCTGCCTACCGCATATGATCAAATCGTAGTCTCCTATCTTCTTTATGGCCATGGCCAATGTGTATGAGGTCGCCCATGTGTCCGCCCCTGCGAAGGCCCTATCGCTTAAAAGGATATTTTCGTCCGTTCCCATGGCCTGGGATTCCCTCAGAGCATCCAGGGCCTGGGGAGGACCCATGGAAAGCACCGACACCTTACCACCGAATTTTTCCCTGAGTCGCAGCGCCTCCTCGATGGCATGCTTGTCATCGGGATTTATTATACTCGGTACACCCTCACGGATCAAAGTACCAGTCTTTTTATCGATTTTAACATCTGTAGTATCTGGAACCTGTTTTATCAGCACAACTATATTCATTTTTCGCCCCTCCATTTACTTCAACTTGTCACCTGCAATAACCATCCTCTGCACCTCAGAGGTTCCTTCATAGATCTCAGTGATTTTTGCATCTCTATAAAGTCTTTCCAGGGGATAGTCCTTGATGAATCCATAACCTCCATGAATCTGAATGGCGTTCCTGGTGGCCTTCACAGCGGTGTCGGAAGCATACAGCTTTGCCATGGCCGCTTCAGCAGAATATCGATTGCCGGAATCCTTTGTGAAAGCTGCCTTATAGACTAAAAACCGCGCTGCTTGTATTTCCGTGGCCATATCAGCTATCATCCACTGTATCGCCTGAAATTTTCCTATGGGCCTTCCGAACTGCTCCCTTTCCTTGGCGTATTTCAGGCTTTCATCCAACGCTGCCTGGGCTATGCCCAGGGCCTGGGAGGCTATGCCGATTCTTCCTCCATCCAAGGTGGACATAGCGATCCTAAAGCCTTTACCCTCTTGTCCCAGCAGATTCTCCTTTGGAAGGTGCATATTCTGGAAGACCAACTCCGCTTGAACAGAGCCTCTGATTCCCATCTTGTCCTCGATAGTGCCTATTGAGAAACCGGGTGTGTTCTTATCGAGAATGAAGGCTGATATACCCCTTGTTCCCTTGCTCTTGTCCGTCATGGCAAAAAAGACTATAGTATCGGCCACGGCACCATTGGTGATGAATATCTTGCTTCCGTTGATCACATATTCGTTGTCCTTTAGAACTGCAGTGGTCTGCTGGGAGGCCGCGTCGGTTCCTGCACTGGGCTCTGTGAGTCCAAAGGCCCCAAGTTTTTCCCCGTTAGCAAGAGGTGTTAAAAACCTCTTCTTCTGCTCCTCTGTACCGTAGGTTTCAATTGGATAGCACGCCAAGGAGTTGTTCACGGACATAATCACACCATGGGACGCGCAGACCCTTGAGATCTCCTCGACGCCTATAGCGTAGCTTATGGAATCGAGTCCCCCGCCTCCGTACTCCTTTGGTACCGTCATACCCATCAGCCCGAGTTTTCCCATCTTTTTAACGGTCTCCTTCGGGAATTCACAGGTCTTGTCTATATCGGCCGCGATGGGTCGAAGTTCGTTTTCCGCGAACTCTCTCACCATCTTCCTGACCATCTCTTGTTCTTTGGTTAAAGCAAAGTCCATTTACTCTCTCTCCCGGGGAGGTTGGCGTATGAGTTTTTCGATTAATAAGTTTTCTGTTTTTAGGTTTAAAAAGACATATAATCTCGATGATGATGCAAGATTTGAAAGGGTTCTGTAAAGGAAGTGGCTCCGCCTGTGAATTCCAACCGTACTCCGAAAAAACTCCGAAAACATTATTAGGTGGTAATCATTTGTAACAATGGCAAAACTTATTGGATTGTCAATTTGAATCAAAGTGAATCAAGGAGAGCGCCATGACCGAGTTGCTTGAAGATTTGGAGGAGCAAAGAAGTAAATTGAACAAGAAAGCGGAGCAGTACAGGAGGCGAAGGGACAAATTTAACAATACTGCGAGGAGATGGGCCGATAAAAGGGACAAATTAAACGGCCAATCAAGGGAGAATATTGAAAAGGCCAATTCCCATAGGAAGGAGAGGGACACATTAAACGACCTCGTAAAAAAGGCAAAGGAAGAGAGGGAAAATTGGAACAAAAAGGTTTCTGAGGCCCAATCCAAACTTGGAGGTCTTAAGAAAAAGCATCTTCCCAAGGATGGAATCACCCTTGAAAAATTGAAGAGAGAGGTTAGGAATCTAGAATTCAAGCAACAGACCACGGTGTTATCCGTGGAGAAGGAGAGAGAGTTACTGGAACTTCTGTCGGACGTTCAGAGCCAAATTCGGGAAAGAGAAAAGTTACTTGAAGGCAACAAGGAGATTCAAGAGGCCTTAAAGAAAAGAAACGAAGCGAAAGAGAAGGCCGAAGATGCCCATGGACTGGTGAGTGAACATGCGGAATCGGCCCAAAAGGAACACGATGCAATGTGTAAATTTTATGATGAGGGTGACCGTTTAAGAAGAGAGGCAGACGGTGCTCAGATTGAGTTTAAAAAGGCCAAATTGGCAGCCGATGAGGCCCATAAGAATCATGTCGAGATGGTAAGGCAGGTCCATGATTTTGATAAGATCATTGCAGGTTTGAGACAAAAGAAGGCAAGGGCAAGCCGGGAGATAGAGGAAACCACAGCAAAGAAGGAAGCAGAAGACATCTATGAACGGTTCAAAGCGGGAGAAAAGCTCAGCACAGAGGATTTGATGTTCCTTCAAAAAGCCGGTTATTTATAGGAGTTTATATTTAAAAGTTTCGGCAAAGAATTAAATATTCAGAATCTAATTTAAGTAGGGGACTTTGGGCTAGTTGTTAGAGTGCATCCCATCCCTTCTGACAAGGCTAGCCCCCCCTTCCTATTTTATTTAAATATTTGTTTTACGGTATTATTCTTCAATTTAGTACGTATTTTCTGTTTTTAAAGGGCGGTAAAACGAACGTTTTACCCCTGTAAAACACTATAAAACACAACATATAGTTAATTGTGTTAATCCACATTATTTGATGCAACGTTTTGATAATTTATCTTATTAAACCCATTATCTATAAATCCTATAAATACATTTATAGCGTTATGCATCCGGCAAGGGAGCTTTGCTGCATAAAAAGCCACAAATTGGAAGGCAAGAAGATCGTTATCGGAGTAACGGGGAGCATAGCTGCGGTGGAGAGCGTTAAACTGTCCCGTGAACTTATCAGGCACGGCGCAGAAGTGTATCCGGTTATGAGTCCTGCAGCCCAAAGGATAATCCATCCGAACGCTTTGGAATTTGCCACTGGAAATGTCCCTGTAACGGAGATTGATGGACAGGTTCAGCATGTTGCTTTATGCGGTGAGGTTAAGGATAGGGCCGATATGCTACTTATCGCTCCTTCCACGGCAAACACGATTTCAAAGATCGCCTGCGGCATCGATGACACATCCGTTACGACATTCGCAACCACGGCCATAGGCTCTAAGATTCCGGTTATCGTCGTTTGCGCCATGCACATTTCGATGTACAATCACCCCCTCGTCCTGGAGAACATAAAAAAGCTAAGGGAAATTGGTATCAGCATATTGGAGCCTAAGATCGAAGAGCACAAGGCCAAGATGCCAAATATCCATGAAATCGTTGCGGAAGTGATTAGGATTTTGGGTAAAAGAGACCTGGATGGCAAGAAGACCTTAATAATCGCAGGCGCAACCGCGGAAGAAATAGACGATATGAGGATAATAACGAACAGGAGTACAGGAAGAACCGGAGTGGAACTGGCGATGAATTCCTATGAGAGGGGGGCCGACGTTGCGCTTTGGATGGGTAGATGTCATGTTCCATTGCCAGAATTCATCCCTACAAAGCGATTTGAGACGGTGCAAGATCTATTGAAAATGGTGGATGAAATCGATCATGACATCGTGATTATCCCAGCAGCGATATCTGATTACTCTCCAGAAAAGCATAAAGGCAAGATACCTTCCCAAAGCGAAGAGCTGAGCATAAAACTGAGGCCGAATCCAAAGATAATCCAAAAGATAAGGTCGAAATCAGATTGCTATTTGGTAGGATTCAAGGCCGAGTACGGTGTAACCGAAGAGGAGCTTGTCGAAAGAGCCCGTAGCCGGATGAAGGAGACGGGATTGGATTTGATAGTAGCAAATGATATCAGCAATACGACACAAGATGAGAATTGCGTTTTCATCCTGGGCAATGACATGAAGAATGAAAAGATAGCCGGCAGAAAAGAAAAGATCGCTATGAGGATTTTGGACAGGGTTGTGAGCCTTTGCTGAGGGCTTCGGCTTTCGTCCCAGGTCATGTAACAGGTTTTTTCGAGATCCGTGATAATGCGAAAAAGAAGAGGCATAGAGGCTCAAGAGGTGTTGGTATTTGCCTCTCGAGGGGAGTTCATACCGTTGTGGGGATTACGAGTTCTAAAACGCAGAGCATAGATGTACTTATCGATAATAAAACAGCCCAAGCACCCGTTACGAAACATGTCGTAAAAAGGATCCTTGGCAACGAACTTCTGAAGGTGAAGATATCAAGCACGTTAGAACTTCCGCAAGGTCAGGGATTCGGGATGAGCGGTGCAGGGGCATTGAGTGCTTCTCTGGCCCTGGCAAAGGCCTTGGAATTGGAAATCTCAAGGGATGAAATCGTATGTATGGCCCATGAAGCTGAAATAGAATACAGCACTGGCTTGGGAGATGTTGTCCCCCAATCGGTTGGGGGAATGGTCATAAGAAAAATGGAAGGCTGCCCTCCATTCGGGATGATTGACCAAATATCTCCTGAAAACACGGATATCGTCTGTTGCGTCATAGGAGAGCAACTACCTACCAAGACGATCATCACAAATGAGGAGTACAAAAAGCGTATAAACGAGGATGGAAAACGCTGCCTTCAAGAGTTATTAAAGAATCCAACCCAAGAAAAAATGATGCATCTTTCATTTGAATTTTCCAAAAACACAGGACTCCTTTCAGGGGAACTGGAGGATGCAATTGCGGCCGTTAAAAAGTACGGCCAGGCAAGCATGTCTATGCTTGGTAATTCCATTTTTGCAATGGGGGACACAGGGATTATGGCAAAAATTTTAAAAGATTTCGGAGAGGTATATATCTGTAAGATGGACAGCGAAGGGGCGAGGGTAGTAAAGGGAAGGTAGCATGAAAGAGATAAGGAATTGGAAATTTCATGGCGTATTCACTGATGGGGAGAGGCTGCTTACCAGGAATCTTGTACCAGAAAATCGGGTTTACGGTGAGGAACTGGTGAGATTCGAAGGAAAGGAGTATAGGGTTTGGAATCCCAAAAGGAGCAAGGCGTGCGCAATGCTTCGAAAAGGCAGCAGGTACTTCCCGATAAACGAGGATTCAAAAGTGCTGTATCTGGGTGCTGCAAACGGGACAACCGCAAGCCATCTTTCGGATATCGTGGGTAAAGGCATGGTGTTTTGTGTGGAGTTTTCAAAGAGAGCATTTCGAGACCTCATCACGGTAAGCGAGAATAGGAAGAACATGATACCTATTTTTGCGGATGCGAACAGGCCCGAAATCTATAGAGGTATCGTGGGCAAGACTGATGTGGTCTATCAGGATATCTCTCAGAGGGATCAAACGAAGATATTTCTCAAGAACGTCAGGAATTTTCTTTCCCCGCAAGGGTTCGGGATATTGATGGTCAAGGCCAGGAGCATCGATGTTTCCGCCAAGCCCAAGGATATCTTCAATATGGCCCAGTTTGAATTAAAAGATGGTGGATTGAAGGTCCTGGAGAGCGTTATTTTGAAGCCTTATGAAAAGGATCATGCGGCCATAGTTATCAAACGATAATTGTCATGAAAAATGTTTATATAATCGAAGCTATACCATCGACGATGTTCTCTAAGATAGGGTCTAAAAAGAGGACCAAGTCGAAGATGTTGATCCTTGTGTTCATCTTTTTCATTTTTATCAACTCGTGCTCATCGGTAGTTACCGCCGCTAACTCTCCTCCAAAACTTACACACGGCACCGTGACGCCGAGGAGAGGTTATCCGAATATCGACTACCTCTTCACGGTGACCTATGAAGATGCTGATAATGATGCACCGGCGGGCGTCAGGGTGGTAATCGACCAGGTAGACTACTTAATGGAAGAGGTAGACCCCACCGATGTGAACTATTCGGATGGCAAGGAGTATTCATTTAAGAAGGCTCTTAGGGAGGGAACATATTCTGTTTATTATACCGCAGATGATGGCAACGGCGGTGTCGTTACCACGAGTTCGTTCACTTTGAGCGTTACCTGGGATGTGGGACATTACGACATCATACATTTTATCGAGGAGAAGGTCTTCCCTGGTGTGCTGCTCCTTTTGGCCATCATTTTCATTCTGCTTTTGATTTTGTGCTTGATCTCCATTTTCATGATGCTGCAGATGAGGAAGATCGCAAAGGGTTTGGAGGCAAAAGAAGTGGAGAAAAAGGAGCACGAGGAAGGGGTAGAGGAGTTGGAAGGGGAAAAGAAGGAAATCGAAACTTCTTAAGAATCCCCACCAAACTCAGTAACAATTTAATAGTTTCAAGCCTTTTTACACCCTCGTTTTCGGAAGTGGGGGCTTTGTCAGAAGAAAAATCACGGCTTGCCAGGAAAACAATCGAGGATAAGGACGAAATAAAAATCGATGAGGTAAAGGACGTCCTAGAAACAAAACCCGAGAAGAAGAGTAAGGGAATAATCCTGGCCCAGTTCTTCGTCCCGTGGCTTATCGCACTGCTTTTTATCGCAGGCCTTTACATTTTCCTTCCCAGCGACAAATTCACAACCCTCGGCTTCTGGATGCTCGTGTACTTCTTCCCGCCCTTCGGCAAGGAATCGGTTATACCCTTGGCAATAGCCGGTGATAGACTCGGGGAGGCTGTTCCCTGGGAATACCCCGAAATGTTCGTTCCCATAGATCCCTGGCTAATCGCCATATCCGTCGCGTTCTTGGACATCATCGTGGGTCTTTTTTTGGTTTGGAATTTCGACTTGGCGAAGAAGATACCAATAATGGGCCGGTGGATAACGAAATTGGAGAAGAAGGGCGGCACAATATTGAAGGAGAACCGCTACATCGAGGCCCTATCGTTCGTTGGAGTGGTGCTCTTCGTGATGTTCCCGTTTCAAGGAAGCGGGGGAGTGGGTGCCTCCATAGTGGGCAGGGCCATAGGGATGAATCCCTATAAGGTATGGGTGGCCATCATAATCGGGGCCATATCAGGCTGTTTTCTCATAGCCTACGCTGCCGATTCATTCTTCAAAGTGTTCATGGAAAATCGAATATTAGGTCTTCTGATACTCGTTTTGATCGTCGCATTAGCTGCGGTGCTGATCTTAAAAAGGCGTAAAAATAGGGAAAAAATCGAGGATGAAGAGGAGAATTGAAGGAGAGGAAAACATGGAGCTTATAAACAAGAAAATATTGGTTACAGGCGGCGCTGGTTTTATCGGGAGCCATCTGGTAGATAAGCTTGTTGACCAGGAAAATCAGGTCATCGTTGTCGATAACCTTGTCAGTGGTAAGATGGAATTCCTCCAGGAAAGCCAGGAAAAAATCGAGATGGTCAAGGCAGACCTCCAAAATGCTGATACCCTGTTGCCCATCCTCGAAGGATGCGATGCCGTGTTTCATCTCGCCGCCAATCCCCAGGTCAAAATCACCGATGACGAAACAAGGCTGCATATCGATTCGAACATCATACTCACCTATCATGTGCTTGAGGCCATGCGCAAAAAAAGTGTAAAGGACATAATTTTTGCATCCACATCAACTGTATACGGAGAGCCGAATGTGGTTCCCACACCAGAGGATTACGGGCCTTTGATTCCCATCTCATTGTACGGTGCCTCCAAACTCGCGTGTGAGGCCTTGATTTCTGCATATTGTTACAGTTACGGCATGCACAGCGTGATATACCGTTTCGCCAATGTAATCGGATCCAGGAGCACTCACGGTGTGATATATGATTTCGTAAATAAACTCAGAGCAACCCCTAATTCCATGGAGATACTCGGCAGGGAACCAGGCACTAGGAAATCCTACATCCACATCTCCGACTGTGTGGGGGCAATGATCCACGGCTATGAGCACTCAAAGGAGAAGGTCGGTATATACAATATCGGCACCGAGGATTACACGGATGTAAAAACCATCGCCGATATCGTTTGTAGAAGCATGGAATTGGAGGATGTTGATTACAAATGGACGGGAGGGGTGGATGATGGCAGGGGTTGGAAGGGCGATGTCAGAATCATGCTCCTTGTAATCGAAGGTATCAAGGCCCTGGGTTGGAAGCCAAAACACAAAAGTGACAAGGCCGTTGAGCTTACAGCGAGAGAGCTGGTGAAAGGTTAAATATTACCAGCAACCATATAATCCCCGGAAAATTCCAAAACACCACAATAAACGATAAAAGGAGAGAATATATGGCTTACTGGCCAAAACAGAGATCCTCAAGCATTCCCGAGGGAAGAAACGGTCCGTCAATTATTATATTGGGCTTAATCTTCTTGCTTCTTATAGGCTGCTTGCATATATTCGATGGAGAAGTGATACAAATAGAGCGGGAATCTGAAAACCGAAACGACTTTCGCCTCGATCCGAGAGAAAACGATATTCAACTTCCTGATTCCCAAAAAATGAAAACAACAACAAGGTCACAACCAGAATACTATGATCTAATAAGCTACGATGACGTGCTCGTCATAAGAAACCTCAATTCGCCCATTTCCATGCAGATCGCTGATTACTTTCAGGCCGCAAGGAATATCTCGAACTCGCATATATGCAATATTTCCACCCTAACCATTGAGGTCGTAAGCCGTACCGTATTCGAAAACGAGATAAGAGGGCCTATAGAGGATTTCATAGTCAACAATGGGCTTCTCGGCCAGATCAACTACATCGTTACAACAAAGGGTGTGCCCCTTAGGGTTTTACAAGATGCAAATGCCTGGGATACCGCCAGTGTGGATTCCGAGCTCACCATGATTCTAGGCCCTTATCAATCAGGTATCGGTCAACCATTCTATGTAAATAATCCTTACTTCGATCCTCCCACTTATCAAGAATTTTCATGGTCCTTATACGGTATCTTCCTGGTCACTAGGTTCACGGGCTATGATTGGGACGACATAAAACCGTTGATAGATAAACCAGAGATGAGCATCGGAAGAAAGGGAACGTTCGTATTGGATGTGGATCCAAGAAAGGACGGAGGCGGTTACGAGGTTGGCAATACCTGGATGAGGGATGCTAACGTAAGCCTCACAGCAAAGGGATTCGACGTCGTTCTCGATGAAACGAACACATTCTTAACGGGTAATGAAAATGTCTCGGGCTACTGCAGCTGGGGCAGCAACGATGGAAGCTGGAATTATGGAGTAAATCAGAATTACGGGTTTGAGACCGACAGCAATGGTGACGACCTTCCGGATAACTGGCTCTTGGAGAGGGATTTCGGAAACGATGACATCGACAGGAACAATACCAGAAAGATTGGGTCGTGGTCCCTGAGAATCAACAGGAGTGTGGTAAATACCAACTACTCGGCCGCCAGCCAGAATGTGACCATAAAACCTGGTGTGCGATATTTTCTAAAAGGGCAGGTTAATTTTTCATCATGTTCCGGAGGAAAGGGTGCACATCTTCGTATTGAGGCGTACAATGGTCTTGATCTGCTCGTCTGGGAAAAGAACGGGAATCCTAGAACAAGTCCTCCAGACCTATGGCGCTCCCTAAATCAGGTCATTTACGAACCCATCGACGGCGTGACAAAGCTCTGCGTGTCCGTGATTTTTTCTGAAGCAAGCGGCGAAGGTTATTTCGATGATGTTCGATTGGTTGAAATAAAACCGGACAACACCTGGATTCCTGGGGCCATTGTCGAAACGTATGTATCTACAGGGGGAAGGAGCTTTACTTACGGAACACAATACGGTCAATCCCTGGTTGCGGATCTCATCATGGATGGCGTTACAGGTACGAAGGGCTATGTCTACGAACCCTTCCTCGATGCCTGTGCACACCCTGACATATATTTGGACGCTTATACAGACGGTTTTAAGCTGGCTGAAAGCTATTATATGGCCTCGGTATGGATTGGCTGGATGGATGTAGTAATAGGAGATCCAAAGCTCGAGCCTTACGATTCCGACATCATCCCAGATTTGGAAATCGTTTCCCAGAACATCTCCTTTTCAGAAGAAATGCCGGGAGAGGGCGATTCCATCGATATCACGGCCACCTTCGAAAACCGTGGACCTGTACGAGTATCTAATATCACCGTAGAGTTTTGGGCAGGCGACCCAGGAAGCGGATCTCTATTGGGCTCGAAGATCGTTGATGTTGAGGGCTTCGACTCGAATTCGACCTCGATTGTCTGGGACACGGGCGGCTATGGAGGTTTTCACAATATCACCGTGTTTCTCGATGCAAAGGATATCTATTTTGAGTTGAGCGAGAGCAACAATATCGCCAATCGGAGTATTGCCGTGCACACGGGCCCTCCTACTGCTGATGCTGGGAAAGATGATAGCGTAAACGAGGATTCTCAGTATACTTTCAACGCTTCCGCCTCCACAGACAACACAAGCATTGAAAATTACACCTGGGACTTCGGTGACGGGAGCTTGGGATACGGTGAATATCCAACCCACACCTATACACTCAATGATACATATGAGGTAGTTCTTAACGTGACAAACGTCTTCGGTTTTTGGGATCAGGACACCATGAATATTTCCGTCAATAACGTAATACCCACGGCCGATGCAGGCGAGGATGAATCAGGTATCGAGGGACAACCCCTTACCTTCAACGCTTCGGGATCATGGGACACGCCTTCGGATATCGATACACTCAATTATACATGGTATTTTGGGGATGGAAACATTGGATTTGGAATGGAAGTCACATATGCATTCCAGGACAACGGGACTTATAACGTCACACTGGAGGTGAGGGACGATGACGGTGCCAAAAGAAACGACACACTGAATGTGACATTGAGCAATTCTGATCCGCAAATAACGCAGTTATCATCCCAGATATCGCAGGAAGATTCCATATTCACCATCCAGATTTATGCTACAGATGTCAGCGGCGATACCATCACCTTTTTTGACAACTCGACGCTGTTTACCATCGATCCCGTTTCAGGTGAGATATCGTTTACTCCACAGAACGAGGATGTGGGAGATCATTTGATAAATATCACAGCTTTCGATGAGGACGGAGGCGAAGGCTACATGGAATTTTTATTGACGGTTGAAAACACGAACGATCCCCCCCATATCGTATCGACACCTATTACCGACGCCACCGAAGAGACGCTTTATCAATATCAGGTCGTGGTCGAGGACGATGATCTGTTGGTGTCAGAATATGAGGTGATAACCTATTCCCTCGATTCTGCACCCTCGGGCATGGAAATCGACTCCATGGGTATAATCAATTGGACACCAAACGATCTTCAGGCATCATATACGTTCAATGTTATTGTCAATGTATCGGATGGCGAGGAATTCGATTTACAGATCTTCGATATCGATGTAACCAACTTAAACGATGAACCCGAGATAGTCTCCACACCCGTCACATCTGCTCTCGAGGATCATCAGTATACCTACGACGTCAACGCAAACGACGTGGACCAGGGAGATGTGCTAACGTACAAACTCGATATTGCACCCCAAGGTATGACCATCAATGAAGAAAGCGGTGTAATCTCGTGGCTTCCAACAAATGATGATGTCGGAGAGAACAGAGTGAGAGTCAATGTTAGCGATGTTGCAGGCTATTATCATACACAAGAATTTACCCTCATCGTCACCAATACCAATGATAAGCCTTTTTTGGAACCAATAGGTGAATTGGTTGCAACAGAGGATCAGCTGTTTGAATATCAGGTTGTGGCAACTGATGTGGATTCGGGTGATGTGCTGAGTTTCTATGATGATTCAGGATTATTTCAGATAGACAAAGACACCGGTATAATATTCTTTACACCTTCCAACGATGATGTGGGAACCCACACTGTGAAAGTTACAGTAAAGGATGAAGATGGTGCCATGGCCAACGAAACCGTAACCTTCAAGGTCTTAAATGCAAACGATCCGCCTGTCCTGGATTTCATCAGCAATTGGCAGGCAACAGAAGATAAGGAGTTCACATTGACCATCACGGCCGACGACATTGATGCAGATGATTCAATGACATTCTCTGATAACACAACATTATTTGATATCGACCCGAACACAGGTGAGATAACATTTACTCCGAAAAATGAAGATGTGGGAGTGCATTTGGTCAATATCTCGGTTGTGGATGAAAATGGGTTAATAGATTTTCAAGAAGTTACTTTCATAATAGAGAATACAAACGATCCACCCTCAATAGACCGAGAAGGCGCTCCAGATGCGACCGTTGATTTTGAGTTGTCCACAGGAGGGACTTTCACATACAAAATCAATGTAGAGGACGTAGACACGGGCGATACTTTGACTTTCAGTGATGATACAGACCTGTTCGATATAGATCCAAATACCGGAGAGATTTCATTTACACCAACTAAAGATGATGTTGGAACCCATACAGTCACTATAACCGTTACCGATAGCGAGGGAGATACCGATTCCCTGATCATGACATTCGAGGTGGTTGGCGAAAAGGAGGAGGGAGTCGATTTAATATGGTTGATGTTGTCGATATTAGTGGTAATAATTGTCATTGTTATTCTGTACTTTGGATGGAAAAGGAAAAGAGCTACATCCAATGAGGAGGTCATGGTAGTGGAAGAATCACCCGATAAGGTGAATGAAATACCAAAACCAGCGGACTTGCCCCCTCCACCCCCGCCGCCTCCTCCCCCTCCATAATATTTATCTTTTTATTTCACTACATCGATAGCGTGTATCTCTAGTGTATCTTGGAAATTAAATCCATACATCAGAGGATTCTCATATATCAGTGCGGGTTTTGCATCGGCAGGTAATCCACCCATATACAAAGAACCCGCAGGGTCTGCAGCGAGCCATGAGTTACCTTCATCCTTAAAGATGACATAGTTCGATTCCGTGCCATAATAATTATCGATGGCCTCTAGAATCTCATTTATTTCGGTTCCGTTGCCGATGTAAAGCGCAGGAAAGGCATGGCTTTTTGTGAGATAGACCCGTGTGGTCCCGCCAATGGCCCCCACCATAGAGGAAAAGAGTATGGAAAAATCCTCACAATCCCCACCGCCTTTGTTCAGGGTATCTTGGCAGTATGCCCAGTAATCTCTTCCCGCAGGATCCGAAATATATGTGAGATTGTTCACAATGAAATCGAATATGGCCAACACCTGATAGATATTGTAATCACCCTCGTAGGCAGCTGTTATGTTGGAGACAAGGTTTTGAACCTCAACGGCTTCAAAATCCACCTTTTCATTGAGTTTATCCTGGTAATATTTGTAGTTATTTGTCAACTTGATATCATCCTTACCTTTCAATGGATGTACAAAAAATATTTTCTCTGACCCAAGGACGGTACCGTTGTCGTACCAGCTTTCTATGTTGTGTTTCGAATACAGTCCATTGTCCATTACAAGGAGCGATATCAGGACTTGATACGTATAATTTCCAGTGGTGTTAGGTGCGTTAAAATAGACCAGTCCAAGATGTTTTTCCTCCCCGACACGGATCAAGACATTCCGCTCCTCGTAGATCCATTCTGAAGGAGTTGACCAGTTCACTACAATACCGCTTCTGTAGACGAATATGTCGTTCGAACCGGTATTTTCGATGCTGATTCTGATGAAACCTCCCCAGAACGCATACACATCCCCCATGGCCCAGTTAATTTTGTATTTGAAACCAGGAGGAAGTTGTGATTCGTTCACAGGAGGTTTATCAGGCATAGAATGGGGTGGGTAGGACGGCACCTGAGGTGCAACCAGATCTTCTTCCTTGAATTCCTCTCCATGATCCTCTTCATCTGAAAACCAAGTGCAACCCGATAAAGTTTGAAACAAAAACAGTCCCAATATCAGAACAATAAAAAATCTTCGTCTCATATGATCTTCGAGCGGAGAATATGTGGGTTTTATTAAATAAAAGTTTTCATGAGGTTATCATGAATTATCCTTGTAAAAGAAAATATAATCCCACTTGCCTTCCAATAAAATGAATAAAAAGAATTATGCAAAAAATATTTAAAAGCCTATGGTCATACTTTTATTTGAGAGGAGTAGCGTAGTAAGGCCATTCGGTGTTTGGCACGCTTACTCAGAAAGCTGTGCTCCGAAATTACAAATATTAAATGGCAGCGCGTCAGGAAGAATATCCTGTGTCCATTAGTACAGGGGAATTGCCTGCTCCTCTCACCTGAACTTTTGATCTTTGATTGATTACCTAATCGTTCTTGGATACTCACGACTACTAGCTCGATCATAGTCCAATTTCAAGGATAAATATCTGCATTAATAAACGTCGCCAGTAAATAAAAGGAGCTTATTCTTTTATGATCTCCAAACTCAAGGTTTCAAAGGCTTTGTTGACATTCTCTCCTGTCTTGGCGCTTGAGGAGAAGACAGCAGATTTTTCGTATTTGGCGGCGAATTCACCGAATTCATCCAATGTGAACTGGGCTTTGTTCTCAAGATCGGATTTATTGGCAAGGAATATAATAGGCACCTTGCCCGTGACATTGAAGGCCGACTCAATCCAACCGTCGAGTTCCTCCATGGTTTCTTTATTAGTAATATCACAAACCGCTATCAATCCCTGAGCTCCGTAGAAATATGCCTCCTGGAGTAACTCCCTGAATCCCTTCTGACCCATGATGTCCCATATCAGTATTGTCACATTTACTTTATCTCCCTTGGAAGGATGTTTGATTGTGACCTCCTTTTTAGTTATCTTGGTGCCTAATGTTGTGATATATTTGCCATCGAATGCATCGAAAACGAATCTTTTAATTAGACTGGTTTTTCCAACTGCTCCTTCACCCACCAGGCAAATCTTCAACTTGATAATTTTGCTATCGGGCATTTTCTCCCCTCCTTTCGGGACTTGGAAATTCCAATTTATGACACAATGATGTAATGCTCTCATCATTAATAAAACCTTTCAACCACGAGATTATTTTACATATTTATGCTCACACCCTTTATAATAAATAGATATATTAGTTGAAAATATTCCAAAAGGGGAATATATGGCCTTTTTTATCTGGTCTGGCGTGTAACAGAGCATCTGTAAAATCACACCACAATCTATTTAGATGAGTGAAACATTTTAGTTTACAGGAAGTCGGAAACTAATACTATCTCTTCAAAAGGAGATGATAACTTGCCTGAGAATGGGGAAGAAAATGAAATGACTGAAAGCACCCAAAATAAGACCGATAAATTAAGTGCAGAGCAGGCCATCAAGGCTTATATTGGGACATATATCGATTCATACATGGATTATGTGGAGGAGTTGAACCTTAATGAAGCGGATTTCCCCCTGTTCTATACCTATTATCCATTTGTCGTCAGAGGGTATATATTACCGGATAATTCAACTTGTATCCTTTTTGAAGGACTTGCATCTTCCGCTGACATAATCGTAGAGAAAGCGGACTTCAATTCAGTTGATTCCGAGATTACCAAAAGGAAATTCGATCACATCTGTTGCTACCCTCCTTCCCATCTATACACGAAGGAGGAGGCTCGATTCCAGGCGAGAAAGGATGTAGATCAAGATGTCGAAAACGCCAGGGCCCTGGGCCGTGAAAAGACGGAGTTTGCGAAACGAGATGAGACACTCAAATCCATCAAACTATTAAATGTTACGATACCGTGGATTGGCACCAGAAAAACTGAACAAGGTACTTTACGTTCTCCACCCAAAACCGAGGCAACAAAATTCACTTTTGAGGAGTTAAAAATAAAAGAAAACGAGGATTTTTCCAGCTACTCAGAAAGGGTAAAGAATTTAGAGACGGCCATTTTTACTCCCTCAAAAAAAGAGTCAGTACCCGCCGCAGGAAAAGCGGCGTTAACTCCGAGTACACCCCTTTCCCCTCCGCCCGTGGTGCCGCAAGGGGCCAATATCAGTATCGAAATCAAACAGCCAGAGGCACCTGTAAAGGAGGAAAAATACGACGAGAAAAAAGATCTTGATATCCTCCGCCTGAAAAAGACCCTTTACATTCAAACCACCGACATCGAAGACCTCAGGCGAAGGGTAATGGAACTTACCAACAAGTTCGGAAATATCGAGCAGATGAGGCAAACGGTCTTCAGGATGAACAGGAAAGTGTACGACATGGATGCGCGCATGAGCAACGTGGAAAAGACCAACAGGGATACGATGAAAAAAGTGGCAGAGATGCGTGCAGAGCAGAGGGAAGAAAATAAAAAGATGAGGCGTTTCATAACCGAGAAAGCTAAAAAATCTCGAAACCAGGCCATGATGGTTGGTTTTGTGGCAATTGCTATCTCACTGGTCACCCTATTTTTCGGCCTGCCTTTGATCGTGGAATATTGGGATGTTGTGAGTAATTTTTTCGGTTTTTGAGTTTATTTTTCTTTTTTCGTCCATTCCAATGCAACACCGCAGCCAGAGCAGTAGTTTGCCGCCACTTTCAATTCCTCGTTGCATTTGGGACATCTATAGATTATACTCTTACCCTTTTTGGAAAGCTCCGCCAGCTCCTCCTCTCCTAGAATTTCGTCCAGCAGATAGCGACCTACGATCACTCCTCCTATAAATCCCACCACCGCGTAGCCTGCAGCCTCAGGGTTCGCATCCTTTTTCTTTTCCATTTTTAGCACCGAATGTTCTATATTCAAATAACCTCACCAATATAAATCATTGTCGCCTATTGTAGGCATAACCCCCAATTTGCCGGAGAAAAACCTAAAAGAGAAAGCTTATATGGTATAACTTAAATAACATCCAAAACCCCCAAAGGAGGGACAAAATTGAAGGCCGTAATCCTTGCAGCAGGAGAAGGTACAAGATTGAGACCGTTCACAGTATCCAAACCGAAGGTTATGATACCCATAGCCAACCGTCCCATAATAGAATATGCTGTGGATGCCCTGTCCCAGAATGGGATTAAAGATATCGTAATAGTGGTCGGCTACAAAAAGGAGCGTATAATGAGCCATTTTGAAGACGGGAAAAAATTCGGAGTGGATATTAAATATGTCTTTCAACCAAAACCGCTGGGTACGGCACATGCATTACTTCAGGCACAAGAGGATATAACCTCGGACTTTTTGGTGTTACCGGGGGACAACCTCATTGACTTAAAGGAAGTATCAAAACTCATGGAAAGCGAAGGCGAAAATTCACTTCTCATTGCAGAAAGCGATATTCCTTCTAAATACGGCGTAGTGTTTTTGGAAAAAGGAAATATTACCAAGATATTGGAAAAACCACCAGAAAAACTGAGCAATCTCATAAGCACAGGTATTTATCGATTTACTCCAGGCGTCTTTGATTCCATCAGTGTTATGGGAGAAGAAGGTAAACATGCGCTTTCGGCCGTTGTTCAATTCATGATCGAAAAAGGACATAAAATAAGCGGAATACGCGGGGTTGGGAAGTGGATAGATGCCGTATATCCCTGGGACATACTCGATGTAAATGCCTCGGCCATTACGGACGCGAAAATCGGAGTTGCTGGAAATATCGAAGAAGGGGCCATAATCAAAGGCCAGGTATCTATTGGAGACGGAAGCGTAATAAGATCCGGATCGTACATCGTTGGACCTGTTGTCATCGGAAAAGGATGCGAGATAGGCCCAAATGTGTGTATATACCCCTCAACAAGCATAGGTGATAATGTATCAATTCAACCGTTTTGCATGGTGAAACACAGCGTTCTCATGAACGATGTACAGATTGGTAGCTCATCAACGATATCAAACTCGGTGATCGGTGATGGTGTGCGGATAGGTTCGCATTTCACCACCAATAACGATGAGGCGTTAGTTCAAATAGAATCGGGATATCATTCTGTAGCTAATATCGGAGCCATAATTGGAGAAGATTCGGATATCGGGGATCTGGTTAATGTTCGTCCCGGTATGATAATGGGTGCCAGATGTAAGGTTTCATCCTCGATAGTACTCGAAGGTTCGTTGCCAAACAGAAGCATAGTAATGTAAAGGCCAATTTGAAATGGCATATTTGGATGTGTAGTGAATGTGTGGAATTGTTGGGTATGTCGGTGAAAACGAGGCGGTGCCCATCCTGTTGCGCGCTTTAAAACGTTTGGAGTACCGCGGCTACGACTCCGCTGGCCTGGCAGTGGTAGGGAATGAGCTCTCCTGCTTTAAAGATAAGGGAATGATCGATAATTTACAAGGAAGCCTACCACCGATTAAAGGAAAAGTTGGCCTTGGCCACACCCGATGGGCAACCCATGGAAAACCTTCGAAAGAGAACGCACATCCATTTCTTGATTGTGAAGAAAAAATCGCCGTGATACACAATGGGATAATCGAGAATCACATGGAACTTCGCAAGCAGCTTATAGATGAAGGTCATACCTTCACTTCGGAAACAGATACCGAAGTGCTGGCGCACCTGATAGAGAAGCACTACAACGGTAACTTAGAAAAGGCGGTTTTAAAGAGCCTTAAGCTGATTTGCGGTTCTTACGCTATCGCTTGCGTTCATGGGGATGAAAAGGATAATATTATCGCAGCTAGAAATGAAAGCCCATTGGTTGTGGGCATCGGGAATTCCGAGAATTTTATAGCATCAGATGTGGCGGCACTGCTGGACTACACAAACAAAGTGGCTTATGTAATGGATAACGAGGTTGTAAGATTGACAAAGGAAGAATTTTCTATAACCACCATTGATGGAGAGCCCGTTTCAAGGGAGGTGGAACAAGTAAATTGGACTGTGGAGGATGCGGAGAAGGGGGGATATGAACACTATATGTTAAAAGAGATATTTGAGCAGCCCATTGCCGTACACAATTCACTACTTGGCAGGATTCCAGATTTAACGCTTAACGGATTTTTAGATGGCCGGTTCAACACCATAAAGATCATCGCCTGTGGAACCTCCTATCACGCGGGATTGATAGGTAAGTACATTTTTGAAAACTTTTCAAAGGTACCTGTTGTAGTTGAGATGGGATCAGAGTACAGATATTCCGAACCTACCTATGAAAATACCTTGATCGTACTAATTACCCAAAGTGGTGAGACTGCAGATACCGTGGCTGCTGCAAGAGAAGCTAAGCGACGTGGCAGTATGACCATCGCAATAACCAATGTTGTAGGCAGCAGTATTACGAGGGAAGTGGATTACACCTTCTATACCAGGGCTGGCCCCGAGATTGGAGTGGCCGCAACCAAGACGTTTACTACCCAGTTGATAGCCTTGTATATCCTCGGTATAGCTCTGGGTTTGATAAAGGGAACTTTAAAATATGATAGGATAAGAGAACTTACATCGACATTAAGAAAGCTACCAAGGTATATGCAGAGTGTGCTGGACGATTCTGAAAATATAGAAAAATGTGCCATGACCATGACAGATGCAACCGATGTGTTTTATATTGGCCGGAACATAAACTATCCCACCGCTTTGGAAGGTGCTCTGAAATTCAAGGAGATTTCTTACATCCATGCTGAAGGTTATCCTGCGGGTGAGCTCAAACACGGCCCCCTGGCTCTTCTAACCCCTCAAACTCCCGTGGTGGCTATCGCACCCAGGGACCATACATACGAGAAGATGCTCGGAAATATAAGCGAAGTTTCTGCCAGAGGTTCTCCTGTGATAGCAATAGGTTTTCAGGACGATACAGAGCTTAGCAAACTTGCGGATCAGGTCATCTTTATTCCCGAAGTACCAGCTTTGTTCTCCCCAGTGCCGATAACGGTGGTGGTACAGCTCCTTGCCTATTACGTCGCCAGGGAAAGAAAGTGCTCTATTGATAGACCGCGCCATCTCGCAAAAAGTGTCACGGTTGAATGATTTTTTTTACATTTATTCGGGTTTAAAGTGGGTTTAAAGTGACCCTCACATACAAACTCAACAAAAAATATTTATATCCCTCTATTCATTATTAACATAGATTAACATACACCCAGAGAATACAAAAAATCAGACACAAGGGGGGGGTATTTGAAATCACTTACACAGCAAACAAGAAAAATCGAGAAAAGGACTTGGGTGGAGAAGGTAACAGACGATACCAACTCATGGCTGCTGGCAAGAAACCTTCTTAGGGAGGGACATTTTGAGGATGCGGCTCAGCAATATTTAGAAGACGCTTCTGAGCAGAAAGAGAAAAACGTCCTGAGAGCAGCGTTGAGCATAAGCGCTGCTGCGAGATGCCTGGCTTCCATTGGTAAGACCCAGGAATCGTCCGATCTTTTCCTAAAAGCTGGCATGTTATACGAAAGTGCAAGAGAATCTGAAAACAGCGATCAATCATACACAGACTGGATATCGGAGAGAATCTTCTATTGCCAGAGGAGAGCCTCACACCAAGAGAACGAGAAGCTTTCAGTGGAAAAACCTACCGTGGAAAAATAATCAGGGGGAATCGATTGAAGGTGCTCTTTCTAGTCTCAGGAGTCTATCCGCACTACCGCGGAGGGGTTTCAACATGGTGTGATCTCATTGTGAATGGACTTCCTGAGATCGATTTTGATGTGGTAAGCGTAGTATCAAATCCTCATGTGGAGATCAGATACGAATTACCTCCCAACGTAAAAGATGTGGTGACCATCCCTTTGTGGGGATCTGAAAGACCAGAAGAGTACAACCACGTAAGGCCCTTTAGATTTTTCTTAAATAGCCTTGATACATCGAACTCATCCGTAAATAAATATTTCATTCCTTATTTTCACGACTTTATTAAAGAAATTATCGCAGGTGGTAACAATTCGCAACTGATAGGCGATTCCTTTTATGGTATGCATCAATACTTAAGGGAACATGATTATAAGAAATGCTTCCAAAGCGAGCCTGTTTGGGAGTGTTTTATTTCGCTGTTGAAAGAAAATGAATTTTTATCTCAACTCAATATGTATCAATCCATCAATATCCTCAGAACTATGGGACGTTTCCTTCATGTTCTTTCTTATCGACCAAAAAAGGTGGATTTGTGCCACTCTGCTATCGCCTCTGTGGCAGGCATTGTCGGTATAATGACACATTATGAGTACGGTACGCCCAATATTCTCACTGAGCATGGCGTATATTACAGGGAGAGACTCCTTGACCTCATCAATCAACCGCTGCAGTTCCAGGCGAAATTCATTTGGGAGAATTTCTATAAGGCTCTGGCCAGAGTGAATTACCATTTTGCAGACAAGATCTATCCTGTATGCAGCTTCAATTCCCGCTGGCAACAGGAATTCGGATTTCCGGAAAGCAAAATCGACGTCATTTATAACGGAGTGGATAGTAATTTCTTTGCTCCTATGGACCTCTCTGATAAAGGGGATGACCCCTCTGTGGCAGCGGTCATAAGAATCGACAGGCTGAAGGATACACTCAATTTGATAAGAGCGATGAAGTATGTTGTGGATGAAATCCCGAATGCAAAATGCAGAGTATACGGCCCTTCTCCTGACAAGGACTATGCAAAACTTTGTATAAGGATAAGGAAGGAGTTGGGATTGGAGAATGCTGTCAGGTTCGAAGGTTACACCACTGAGCCGGAAAAGTCGTACAATATGGGAGATGTAATCGTTATGTCCAGCATTTCCGAGGGATTTCCATTCGCTCTAATAGAGGCCATGGCCACTGGAAAGGCGATAGTTGCAACTAATGTAGGTGGAATGGCTGAGGCTCTCGGAGGTACAGGGCTCATGGTCCCCTCGAGGTCCCCGAGTCAACTTGGAAAGGCTATACTAAAACTCCTGAAAAATCCCGAGTTAAGGGAGGAACTCGGTAAAAAATCCCGAGAATTGGCCGTCAGGGATTATTCGATAGAGGGTTTCCTGGATAGGTATAGAGAGGTTTATAATGGATACGCAGGCTCGTGACCTCGAGGGAAAGGATCAAATTCTTATAGATTCCATCGCAAGAACCGTTTCCGAGGTTGAGGGGCACCCAAAGGACCATTTGGAAGTTGCTGTCATTCTAGAGATTTTGGGTTATACCATCCAGGATGCGAATGATGCAGGATACCCCAATATATTTGAATTGGCCAAGGATATTTACGAAACCATTCCTCACTTATCAGTGGAAGATGTTATTGAGCAAGTAGAGGAGGAGCAGCCAGGCGGCATGCTTCTGTTTTTTGCTGGGATGTTTTACAATTTGGGATGGATGATCATGTTACTTTCCCTCTTTCTCGGTGGCCAGTCACTTTGGGCCGCAAAGGACCTGCCTGTCCATATCTCAACTGGTATCGGTATGGGTGTACTTCTTGGCCTGGTCTCCACTGGGGGAATCCAGCAATTCACGGCTTGGAAATTGATATACTATCAAGGGCAGGGGAATAAACCCCTTGCAAAATTCATCATGAGAAGGAACCTAATCGTAGGAACACTGATCATTCTTACAACATTGGGGCTATTTGTCTTAATCAACATCTTGGCACTTTCATTCCCCTTACAGGTTATTCTCATCACTCTGTATTTTTTTACTATGATAGCAGTGTACAGGTTGTTTGCAACGCCCGTTTTCGCTTTCAGAAGATTCAAGGCGCTCTTGGTCATATCATTCACGGCATTGGCAGTGATGTTCATCTCCTATTTCGTGTTTGCATCCTTTGGGATGGACAGGGTAAGGGCTGTGATCGCCTCTCAGAGCCTTGGACTCGGGATACTCATATTCACAAGCGGCTATTTTTCTTATAGATATATTTTCTCTGAGCGGGAGGTGAGAGATGAAGATGAACCGCCATTCTATGCTCGCCCTGACCTGCCAAAGAACGTTAAACCTCCAAGATACTGGGTCCTTTTATACGAGGGGATTCCGTTTATCCTTTACGGAACTTTGTACTTCGTATTCATTTTCGGGGACAGGCTCGTGTCCTGGATGGGTGCAGGTCCCATGTTCATAAACTACAACCGAACTTATCAAATTGGAGTCGATCTGGCTCTCTTGCTTTTAATTCCCATAACCGGTGTTAAGTTCACCTATCTTTACCGATTGTCAGGTTATCTAGAGAAAAATCTTAGTGAGACCGATTTGGCCGACCATCCCAAGTTCAATGTCGCTCTTTCTAAATTTTATAAAAAAATGGTGATAGGGATATCTTTTTTCGGGGGTCTCTTCGTTCTCTCGGCCTTTCTTTTGGGTGATTGGATAGTTGAAGCAGGAGGCGGAAATGAGGAAAGTACCACAGTTTTTAAATGGGCGCTTTTGGGTATATTCTTTTTCAGTCTATTTCTAATGAACTCTGTTTTTTCATTTTGCTTCAGAAAACATAAAGCCATAGTTGTTGTCCTCGCCATTGGATGCTTCTTTGCCTATAGCCTAAGTTATATTTTCTCCACCGTAAATCACTGGTATTCCGTGTTCGGTTTCCTACTCAGCTCATTTTTCTTGGCTGCTGCATCCTTTTTCTTGATATTTGATATGCTGAAAAAAGCAGATTATGTCTATTATCAAGCGTTCTAGTAGCGAGGTGGAAAAGAGAGGTTCGTCTCTATGTTTCCTCGCTACCATAAGTAATGAATTCATCGTTTTCTGAAAGGTATTGCGCTTTTATCCAGTTCGGGCTTCTGGCCATATCCGATATACGGACTTCGTCAATTGTGCCATTGAATGGAATATACACTTTGACATCGTCAAAATATATCTCGTATGGGTCGGTGTGATCATAACCTAAAAGCGCTAACCAGGTATAATCCATAAGATCACCGTCTGTTGTCTCAACATATAAGACATCGTTAACCCATACCTTGATTCGATTGGTATTTCCTTCCGTCGTAATTTGTGTTTTGAGAGTATACCATGTATTGTTTTGGATGGTCCATCCCAGTGGTTCGGTTGCTATATTCGTCCAAAGATTCTCAACCACCTTATTCAAGACAACATTACTGTACTGCGTATCCAACACCACTTCGTATTTATCTTCAGTGGTATCGTATCTGGGACAAATGAAGGCTCCCCCGGTAAGAGACGTGGTCTTTACTCTTGCTTCGGCGATACAATCTTTTGCTTCGAAGCCCTTGATTATCGCAAATGTTTCATTTCTAGGAACCGGACAACTCCAATGAAATTCCTCATTTTCGATGATCTGTGTCGAATAAGGACCGTAGTCCTCAAATTCCCAGGTTGGAGCGCCGTCAGGTGAATTGGCATACTTGGAGAAATCGTCCATAAATATGTGTTTTCCAACGTAGAGGTTGTTGGTTAGGAAAGGGGAAATTGAGCCGGTATGTACGCTTTCCCCTTCTAAATTGCCATTTAAATAGAGTCTTTGGTTGTATCCATCAAAAGTTAAAACAACACGATACCAATTATCTGCAGACAGTATTGTGGTTCCAATGACTGGATACCAATTGCTTTCGTCATAGATAGCACCCACTAATTTGTATTCGTAATTTATCTCCAGATAGTATGCTCCCGGTTTCGATGCAATTATGCCAGGTTTCAACGAATCCAACCTAACCCAGGCTTCGATTGTAATGGTATCGGTGATATTCAAGCTATTATCATTCCCGCAATCTATAAAACCTTCATTGCCATCGAACCCGCCTGCACCATCTATCTTGCCGGTGTTCACCTGATTCAATCCACTAAAAGGATTTCCGTCATTATCATTTGAAGTGGAATCGTATCTGAGCCCAGAATTCTCCTGCAAATGCTGAACCATCATGTAATTTGTATCATAGGTTCCGATCTCGTCTTGACCATCGGGAGCGTCTGAATTGCCATAATACATCCAAATATAGTCTATATTCGACTCAGCATCTATCTTTGGTACGTTTACCCAAACAAAGCTTTTTCCTGAGGAATCCCAATCTTCGATATGGTATTTTAACTCGGTACTACCATCGGCATCGATAAACCGCAGGTCTTTACCATCGGATTTAGCTTTGGAATAATCAAAATTCGATGAACTCAAAACAACCAAAGCAGGAAAATCAATTAACGCTTCAGTTTGTCCAGCATTGTCGAAGTTCAATTTCTTTCGATAAGACCAATTATCGTTCCACCAATCCCGCTCTCTATCATCTGTCTTTTGACTCTCTATGAAGTAATACCCCCCGATGGCGCTGATAATTACGATTATCACGATTACGATCGCAATTAAAACTCTCTTATTCATCTATTTCCCCGTTTAAAATGGGATATTGTCACATATATTTGAGCTTTTTGCCAACTGTTCAATACTCTTGTGCATTTATTTTACAATGAATATCAACCTGAGCCCATTCTTAATTAGCATATGTTCTTTAAAAAATTTTTGAGGTTTATTACGGGTTACTCATTCCCCCAATTTTAATGAGTATCTTTTTCCTCATCGCCTTCGTTAATTTTGTTACCTTCCCCGGTCTTTTCACCCTCATTTTTCTTCTCAGTGTTTTCTTTCTCAGGTTCATTTTCTGATCCTTCATCATCGGATTTTTCTTCTGCTTCGGTCTTTTCGTGTTCATCGTCTTTTTCCACGGTCTTCTGCTTCTCTATTGGAGGTGCCCCAGGAGCGGGCTTTCTAGAGGCTTTTCTAGTAAATAGAATAACTACTATCAACAGTATAATAATTATAATCAAGGCGATCACTAGCCAGAACCAGTTTTGCTCGTAGATGGATTCAGGTTCTTCTTCAGGAACGGAATTATCGACGATTACATCCACCCTTAATTCAACTGAATAGTCCATTCCATCAAAAGAACGGACAAATATCTCATGTTCCCCATCGGATAGGGAGGTGGTATCCACTTCATAACTCCAAGGAGCGGTGCCTATGGCCCGAATCCACTCACCATCATCTGTTTTAACCTCCACCCTCTCCACCATTCCATCGGAATCAAGAGCTGAGCCTGTGATCTCAGAGGTACCAGATATTATAGCATCCGAGGCCGGGGCCGTAATATTGCAGCTCGGAGGATCATTTGTTTCGAGCATTGGGGGAGGTATGAAAGGACTCATCAAGGGATATCGGTCCTCTCCAGTTCCTGCTAAAATTTCATATGGAGTATCACCTATGCCATCGCCACCGTATTGGTCTTGGTTAGAACCGCTTTTTTTGTCCCCCCCGATATAATCATTCCAATAGTTGCCGCCAGAAAGATATCCATTATCCCATTGATTGTTATCAATGGTATTGTCAAAGGCTTGATATCCGTTGTTTATTATATTATTGTGATAGATTTGATTGTTGTTGCTGAACTCCCAATTATAGATACCGTACTCATTATTCGAGGAAATTGTGTTGTTTGTAATTTTATTATACGTCGAAGAGAAGAGTTCTATGCCGTCATCACCATTCTTCAGAAAATTGTTATTGGTGATGATGTTTTCATTGGAGGATTCGAATATTATGCCGTCATCGCTGTTTGAGGAGAGGATGTTATCGGCCACCCTGAGGCCATCAGATTGAGAGATTTTAATGCCGCATTCTTCGTTGTCCAGGGCATTGTTGTTGGTGAAGATGATGTTATCAGACTGGTCTATGCGATAACCGTCTTCGTTAGAGATGGCATCATTATTGATGATCGTGTTATCATCAGAGGACTCGAGATGGATACCATAATCGTTATCCAAGACACTATTACCATCAATGACATTGTTACTGGAGCTAGAAATCTGGATGCCTTCTTCGTTGCTCGAGAGAATGTTTTTCTCAACCTTGTTGTTACCAGAATTATTTAGATAAATTCCGTCATCATTGTTTAGTACGGTGTTATTTCCAACCCTGTTCCAATTTGAAGATTCCAGATTGATACCGTCACCATCATTGTGTGAGATGGTATTGTGGTCAATGATATTGGTGTTTGATTTGGAAATCTGAATACCATAATCGTTTTCGAACATATTGTTGTTGCTGATGATATTTCCGTCCGAGTGCGTTAGGTAGATACCATCAGCGTCATTTGAGGAGATTTCATTGTTGGAGATCTCATTATTTCCAGATGAATAATGAAAGAAGATACCATAGAAATTGTTTGTGATGATATTGTTTGCTACATAGCAGTCCTGTGTAATATGGAGTTCTACACCAGCATCGCCCCAATCGGAACCGCTATTTGTTATTGTGAAGCCTTTGATGGTAACCGAATCCACAGTTACATGAACCACATCGCTGGTTTCATTTCCATCGATTATGGTGGTGTCTTTGTTTTCTCCGATTAAGGTTATAGATTTATTGATAGTGATATTTTCAAGGTAAGTTCCTTCGTATATGTATATTATATCCCCAGAGGTCGCATTATCTATTGCCTCTTGTATGCTCGTGTAATTTTGAGCGCCCAATCCTCCCACATTAAGGGTAGCTCCACCAGCAGTCGATACTGGATTTCTATTTGCAGGTAAAAGTAATATAACTGTTGTGATTAAAAATATGCTCACTACTATTGATAGACACCTTACACTGTGTGCTCTGATTGTGGTATTAAATCCTTTTTTTAGCATTTTTATGCCTCCCCCAGTTTTTTATTGTATTGCCTAAATAACTTGGTTTTTTGGATTGTATTAGGGTTTTATAAAGGTTTCGAGCCTTAAAAGAAGGAGTTTTAACCTATGTATAGATACTACTTAGGATTTAGATTAAAGCATTCAGGTGTGGGATTTTTAGTCTATTACTTACACTTGTTCTTTGCTCAAAATACTAAAAGGTGACTAATATATACCGTCATTTTAACTTATAGAAGCAAAAAAACTTAATATCAATAAAACCCTGTTCCAAAGGATTTATATAAATATAAGTGGGTGTTGTAAATTGGGTGATACTTGTGTCATACCATAAAAAAGTGGGCATTAAATCAGAATTTTTAAGAAAACCGTGGACGAGTTTGATAGGATATTTTATACTGCTATCACTCATTATTTCTGCAGTTTTGGTGATTCCGGTACCAGTTGCTGCAAACAACCCACCCGGTATCGCGATTGTTGAACCTGATCATGGGGCGACGGTTAGTGGAGTTGTGGTGGTCTGGATGGTGGCCTGGGACCCTGACGGGAATGATGAAATCCAGGAAGTGTGGGTCAAGATCGATGGTGGAGAGCTACTTAATGCAACCTATAATCACACCGATGCCGAGGGCCAGTGGTGGTACTACGAATGGGACACCACAGAAGTTGAGGACGGATGGCATCATATCACGGGCATCACGTTTGACGGCATTGATGACGCTCTTGATATAATAGAGGTTTATGTTGATAATGTTCCGGACAACAATCCACCAGGTATCGATATCGTCGAGCCTGGAGGAGGAGAAACAGTGAGTGGGGTTGTTGTAGTTTGGATGGTGGCCTGGGATCCAGATGGGAATGATCAGATAGAGGAAGTATGGGTCAGGATCGATAATGGAGAACTCCGTAATGCTACCTATAACCATACCGATGGTGAGGGCCAGTGGTGGTACTACGAATGGGATACAACAGAGGTGGAGGATGGATGGCATACAATTAAGGCCATCACGTTCGACGGTGTCGATGACGCTCATGATTTAATAGAGGTCTTTGTGGACAATGAGCCGGATAACAGCCCGCCTGGTATCGCGATTGTAGAGCCTGATCATGGGGCGACGGTTAGCGGAGTGGTCGTAATCTGGATGGTTGCTTGGGATTCGGACGGGAATGATCAGATACAGGAAGTATGGGTCAGGATCGATGGCGGAGAGCTACTCAATGCAACCTATAACCATACCGATGGTGAGGGCCAATGGTGGTATTACGAATGGGACACCACGGAGGTAGAGGACGGATGGCATGATATCACGGGCATCACATTCGACGGCATCGATGATGCGCATGACGTAATAGAGGTCTTGGTGGACAATGAGCCGGACAACAATCCCCCACACGTGGAGATAATGGAACCCGAACAAGGGGCAACGGTAAGCGGTGTTGTGGAAGTGTGGATACGTGCCTGGGATGCTGATGGTCCCGATGACATAGAGGCCGTGTTCGTGAAGATCGATAACGGTAATTGGAACTCGGCCACATTCGTAGAAATCGAAGGTGAATACTCATGGTGGGTGTGGGAATGGGATACTACAGAGGTTGAAGACGGTGAGCATCACATCTACGCCAGGGGTTGGGACGGTGAGGATCACTCTGAGGATGATGTAATATGGGTTATCGTGGACAATGAGCCGGACAACAATCCACCCGGCATCGCGATCGTTGAGCCAGAAGATGGAGCGACTGTTAATGGAATAATCGTTATCTGGATGGTTGCTTGGGATCCAGATGGTAATGACCAGATAGAGGAAGTGTGGGTCAGAATCGATAATGGAGAACTGCGTAATGCAACCTATAACCATACCAATGGTGAGGGCCAGTGGTGGTACTACGAATGGGACACCACAGAAGTGGAGGACGGATGGCATTTAATAAAGGCCATCACATTCGACGGTATTGACGATGCTCATGATGCAATTGAGGTCTTTGTTGATAACATTCCAGAAAACAACCCCCCCGGTATCGCGATCGTTGAGCCGGAAGATGGAGCGACGGTTAGTGGAATAATCGTTATCTGGATGGTTGCCTGGGATCCAGATGGGAATGATCAGATAGAGGAAGTGTGGGTAAGAATCGACAATGGAGAGCTTCGAAATGCAACCTATAACCATACCAATGGCGAGGGACAATGGTGGTATTACGAATGGGATACTACAGAGGTGGAGGACGGATGGCATTTAATCAAAGCCATCACTTACGACGGTGTCGATGACGCTCATGATGCAATAGAGGTTTTTGTGGACAATGAGCCTGACAATAATCCACCGCACGTTGAGATCATGGAACCCGAACAAGGGGCAACGGTAAGCGGTGTTGTGGAAGTGTGGATACGTGCCTGGGATGCGGATGGTCTCGATGACATAGAGGCCGTGTTCGTGAAGATCGATAACGGTGATTGGTACGAGGCCAACTTCGTAGAAATCGAAGGTGATTACTCATGGTGGGTGTGGGAGTGGGACACAACAGAGGTTGAGGACGGTGAGCATCACATCTACGCCAGGGCATGGGACGGTGAAGACCATTCCGAGGACGATGTGATATGGGTCATAGTGGACAATGAGCCAGACAACAATGCACCGGGCATCGCGATCGTAGAACCTGATCATGGCGCAACGGTTAGCGGAGTTGTCGTAGTCTGGATGGTTGCTTGGGACCCTGACGGCAACGATGAGATCCAGGAAGTGTGGGTCAGGATCGATAATGGAGAGCTACGAAATGCAACCTATAATCACACCGATGCCGAGGGCCAGTGGTGGTACTACGAATGGGATACCACAGAGGTTGAAGATGGATGGCATTCAATCAAGGCCACCTGCTTCGACGGCATCGATGATGGGCATGATATAATAGAAGTCTTTGTGGACAATGTTCCGGACAACAGCCCACCGCATGTGGAGATAATGGAACCCGAACATGGGGCAACGGTCAGCGGTGTTGTGGAGGTGTGGATACGTGCCTGGGATGCGGATGGTCTCGATGACATCGAAGCCGTGTTCGTGAAGGTCGACAACGGTGAATGGCATCAAGCTACCTTCGTAGAAATAGAAGGCGATTACTCATGGTGGGTGTGGGAATGGGATACCACAGAGGTTGAAGATGGCGAGCATCATATCTTCGCCAGGGCCTGCGACGGTGAAGAACACTCCGAGGACGATGTGATAGGGGTCATCGTGGATAACGTTCCAGAGAACAATGCACCCGGTATCGAAATAGTGGAGCCAGATGATGGTGAAACGGTGAGCGGTGTAATCGAAATCTGGATGGTGGCTTGGGACCCGGATGGCAACGATGAAATCGAAAACGTTTGGGTAAAGATCGATAATGGTAATTGGCATGAGGCCACCTTCGTTGAGATAGACTCTGAAGGCTCCTGGTGGGTGTTCGAGTGGGATACCACCACCGTTGAAAACGGCTGGCATCATGTCTATGCCAAGACGACAGACGGCGAGCTGTGGGCGGACGATGTGATCGAAGTCTTTGTATATAACCTAATAGATAATCATCCTCCATACATCGAAATCATGGAGCCTGGAAATGGTGAGACCGTTTCAGGAGTCATCGAGATATGGATGGTGGCATGGGATGCGGACGGACTTGACGATATCGAAAATGTATGGGTAAAAATCGATGACGGACCACCTGCTGAAGCGATCTTTCATCACATTGATGGGTTAGGTTCATGGTGGGTGCTTGAGTGGGATACCACCACCGTTGAGGATGGTTGGCATCATATAACGGCCATAGTTTATGATGGTATCGATGACGGGCACGATGTCATAGAGGTGAAGGTTGACAACGACCAAACTGAGAACAGCCCACCGCAAGTTGAGATAGTGGAACCGGAACAAGGGGATACTGTAAGTGGTGTTGTGGAAGTTTGGCTCCGCGCATGGGATGCCGACGGAAAAGAGGATGTGGAGGCGGTGTTCGTGAAGATTGATGACGGTGAATGGCATGAGGCCACATTTGACGAATATGGAGGCGATTACTCGTGGTGGGTGTGGGAGTGGGATACCACAACGGTTGAGGATGGTGAGCATCACATCTTTGCCAGGGCATGGGATGGTGAGGATCATTCTGAGGATGATGTGATCGGGGTCATCGTGAAAAACGAGGGTGATGACGGAGGAGAAGGTGGAGGAGCTGGTGGCGGAGAAAGTGCAGGGGGGGATGGAGGAGAGAGTGAGGGCGGTTCCGGCTCATCCGAACCAGATGGCGGTTCCCCTGACGATGGCGGAGAGAGCGGCGGAGAAAGTGGTGGAGAAAGTGGTGGAGAGAGTGAGGGTGGAACAGGAACAACCGGATCAATCGGAGGCCCTGAGGAAAATAACGACGGCACCGGAGAATCAGCTTCGGATTCTGAGGCATCGTTGGATAATGATAAGGTGTCAATTAGGGATTCCGACTCAACGCAGCAATTTAACTGGATATATGTAATCATATCTCTTACCGCTGTAAGCGCTTTGGTGGCATTTTCCGTGGCTGCAGGGACTGAGGTAGGCACATTTGCACTCCTCAGTTTAATAATTCTACCGCTGTATACGAAGCTCAGTAAAAAGGAAATCCTCGATCAATTCGTTAGAGGCCAGATATTCGGATATATTAAGGTCAATCCCGGAGATAATTATACCACCATTAAAAAGAACCTGGACCTGAATAACGGAACCCTGACATATCATCTTAATGTTCTGGAGCGCGAGGGGTTAATCAAATCGTGGAACAATGGAAGCCACAAGTATTTCTATCCAAAAGGTGTAAATATTCCGGGTAACGGGGTGAAGAATCCAAGTATCCATGATGCAATTCTGAAGAGCATCAAGGATAGCCCGGGAATATCTGTCAAGGACATAGCAGCAGTTTGTGGCATTTCCCGCCAGCTAGCGAATTATCATGTAAGAAAACTGGCTGCTTCCGGTTCAATCGCGCTGGAAAGAGGACCATTATCCAAGGTCTGCTTCCCAATAAACGTTGATTAGAATTGCTCTGTTTGGCAGCAATTTCGCAGATTCTTTATTAGACCTTTAATTCAATCAATGGATATTCCTTTTTGACACCTTATTCGCTCTCGATTCTCGGGGCGAGAAGGTACTTAACATGTCCGTTTCCTTCTGCGATATCGAATTCCAAATTGATGGGATAATCGGTTCCAATATACATGGTAACCTCAGGAGTGCTCCCGATGGCCTTGACCATGGTTGAGAAGTAGTCTAAAGAAAACAGACTTTTTTGATTTTCCTTGCAGTCCAACTCCTTCAATAATGCTTTTGGTAGCTTCAGGTTTACAGAGTCGGTATCCCCCTCAGATACCATCTCGAAACTGTCCGAGGATGCGATGAGGGCCACATGATCCGATACTGCCTCTGCGGCCCTAAGGCCTCTTCTGAGTTCATTTGTATTGACTATCAATTTTGCAGGAAGGTTCAGATTTGGAACCTTAGGATCGGACATACCTGCTGTGTCCACCAAGGCCATTCTTCTCGTGATATTTCCAACATCAAGTATCAACTTGTTCTTATCCTCGTCATGCTCTAAGTCTAAGATATCCCCCGCTCCCGCCAGCTTCAGTACATCTTTCAACTTATCTATATCAATGCCTAACTCACACTCTTTGGCCTTGAACTCCTCAAACCCCTTCTTCTGAAGGGCCAAGTCTAGCATGGCCACGTGTGCAGGATCAACGGCTCTTAAACTGACTCCGTCCGAAGTGATATTGAACTTCGCTTCGTCAACAAGCGCCGATATAACATCCACAACTTCTTTTAATGTCTCTGCCTTGATTTTAGCTTTAAACATACCAATCTCCCCCAATGTCTTATAGGGTAATCATGTCGAAGATTATAAATCTTTTTAATGGAATTTTCAAACAACGATATGAATGATAACAGGAAGAACATATAGAAAAAAAAATAATTGAAACACAAAAGTTATAAGAGCGCTTAGTGATATGTAATACGGAAGAAGGGGACAAAGTGTTTGGCTATAGAATACCTATGTTGCCAAGAAACCTGCATCCAAGGAGGCAAAAATAAATGGCTACAATGAGAAGGGAGACAGGGATAGCAGGATTGGATAAGCTTGTTATGGGCGGATTTCCGGTTCCAGCTACAGTTATGATCGGGGGGGAGCCAGGTACAGGAAAAACGACTATTGCGGTCCAGAGTCTATTTTACGGTGCAAAAAAAGGTGAGATAGGTATATATATTACCGGGATCTCAGAACCGAGATGGGTTGTTCAGAAGTTTTTATCCGAATTTACTTTCTATGATGAAACGGTAATTGAAAAGGAGAATATTGTATTCAAGGAGATCAGATCGGAACTCTTCAAGGAACCTGAGAAAATTATCTATAAAATCGAGGAGCTCGTTGAAAAGTACGAACCGCAGAGGCTTGTTATAGACCCTATCACACCCATTAAGCTGTCGCTAAAAAAAACAGGGAGAATAAGGGAATTTTTCCATGAACTTTTTGAGTTTCTAAAGGGTTTCAACTGTTCAACCATCGTGACGGCAGAAATGTCCTACGACGAAATCCCAAAAAGTATCGAGGGATACATGGTTGACGGCATAATTATGCTCTCATATCCTATTGAGAAGGATGTGAGGCGCAAGTTCCTGGAAATATTGAAGATGCGGGGCACCAAACACGCCACTGGCAAACATCTGTTGGACATAACCTTGGAAGGTGTGGAGGTTCATGCGGGATTAAGGTGAGCCCTCGTAAAAAAGAATCCCCGAGAGGTGGTTTTAGGGAATCAATCCCCGAATATTAAACCTACGCCCTGAGCAACGTCGCTTTCTTCATTTTTAATTTTATTGTATATACTCTTGGCTTCGGCTTCATCCTCTTTTTTCCCTGCATCCTTAAAGAGCTCCTCGGCCTTTTTTATCGCTTCATCAGAACCTTCGATGAGAACATACCTCACATCCTTATCGATGCTCAAGGCCTGTGCATCCCTAATAAAAATGCTTTGCCTGCTTATGAGGTCGTCCTTTAAAATTTTATTGATCTTGCTAGCCTGAGATTTGTCCACACTGAATATGGCGTAATTCATACCAATCCCGCACATGAATAGCGAATCTAGCATTTAAAAGCTATGGTCAGGGATGTGGTGGAGGATGTGGTCAGGGCAAATAAATATATAGTTCTCTTTACATTGTTTATCTTGCTTTGGAAATATCATATATTACTTGATATGACACTCGTTTCAAATACCGCGAATATAATTTCGCATTTAGACTGCAGGTGGGCTATAATGAATAAAATGATGTCCTTGTTGATTACGAGTATGTTAATCTCGGTCACCCTTTATGGACTGACTTATGAGGGTTTTATACTTAACGCTTCAGCACAAGGCTCTTGGGAAAAGGTCTCATCCATATCCAAGACGGTTGAAATCCCACCAGGTGAAGAGTACTTCGCTTATTTTGATAGGGACACAGGCTCCATAGTCGAGATGATGTTGCCGTCCCTTGAAGCTGGCCTCAGCCAAAAGGCAAGGGATGCCTTAATCCAGGTCCCAGGATGGCTGTATTGGGACCTGGCTAAGAAATTCGCCGAGTTAGGTGATACAACGATAGATGTCGGGGATTTCGCAACTCCTATTTATGCGGACATGGATGCAGATGGAGATTTAGACCTATCAATCGGTTCCCAGGAGGGAACACTTTACTATTACGAAAATGTAGGTACCCGAAGCAGACCGATATATATTATAGATAATGATATGTACTCATATATATGTGAAGAATGGTGCTCAGATAAATTAAAAACAGCATTGGCAATCGCGGATTTGGATGCAGATGGGGACAATGACCTCATTATAGGATATGATCTTGGTCTGCTTTATTACTTCGAGAACATTGGTACACCGACACAAGCGGTATGGGGCCCCAATGAAATGCTAATGGGCCCTGGGGCCGGTATTGGCAACAGCCATCCTGCTCTGGCAGATCTTGATGATGACGGCGATTTCGATATGGCAGTGGGAGGGGCTGACGGTTATATAAATTTCTATGTGAATATAGGCAGTCCGGAATCAGCGGAATGGCAGGCTTCTTATAGAATGTATACAGGTGAAGAGGATGACAGACCCATAACCTTCGGTGATATGGACGATGACGGTGATTTTGATCTGACAGTGGGAGATGGGGATTTTGCCACTCTGTATTACTATCGGAACATCGGTGATCCTGAGCAAGAGATTTGGGCAGAAGATGCCACGATGTACAACGGGGTAAGTCCTGAGTACGGGACATCACCTGCCATTGCAGATTTAAACGGCGATCATAGACTGGATATTGTTGTTGGTGGTTTCTCAGGCAGGTTGTACTCCTATAAAAATATCGGTACCGCTTCAAACGCTGAATGGGTCATTTGGAGCTTTTACCAGGTTGCCGAGGGCTACATGTATTATCCAAAGGAGGTTTTACTGAGTTATCTAGCAGATTATCATATGGATAGATATGCTGATCTCATTTTAGATGCGTCTTCGCAATTCAAGGACGAGATCGGATTTGCCATAGCACACACCCCTTCCGAGAATCTAAAAGCCATGGGCAATAATCAGATACAACTTTTTGTGGATAACGCCGAATTGATATACGAGATCGACCAATATTTGGATTACGTCGAGGTGGTTGAGAAAGAGGACTATACCACGACAAGGTATAGATTCGGAGAACCGGGTAATATAATTTTCAGGGAACTTCCAAGGGACATCTATTATTGGTATATCGTGCACCCGAAGATCACGGACGAGAATGTATTTTATATTCACCCCGACGACTCCGACCCGAACCATCCCACAGACCCGGCCCAGGGAGGCAGATTCTGGCGGGAGTATCTATTCTATCACTCAGATTCCTCTTATCCTCCTGATAACAGCGGCGCACCCGATGATGGTGTGGATGACTATCCCCAGGATATAAGTCCACCCCTTTTAAAGGATGTGTTAAGTGGAATTACAACACTCTGGAACGGCACAACACATTTTGCACCGGGAGGAAG
>CP070739.1:2491951-2496160 GCA_020347705.1 Methanomassiliicoccales archaeon
AATTAATTTGGGTTAATATTAACGATTATCGTCTAATATGTATCGTATTAGACGTATATTAGGTGGACAAGAGCCAAAATATTGTTTTTTATCAAAGACAACAGAATTTTATATAAAAAAAGCACCTCTGACCCTTGATTGGAGGGTCAAAATCCTAGTTATAGGGCCAATTCAAATATAAAAAATGTAATAAACAGCAATTTGCCCGATTTATATTCGATTATCTTCTTTGGAGGAACCTCAGTTGATCCCATTCAACCTTATGGTCTATGTCATTGTCATTTAGCAACTTGCTGATGCATTCGGTCACTTTTGTGATCTCCGAGGACCTTGAGTTTCCTTTTATGTAAAACTGAATATTACTACCATCGGTAATCGGGAAAACCATTTTCGTTCTGCAATTTCTGTTGTGACCCTCAGGTTTCCTGTTTTTCTCGAGGTCCAGAAGGTTCAGCCTAACGAGCATATGGTTTCTGTCCTCTTCCTCTTCCACCTGCTCGGTTTCCTTGAGAAACTTCATATATAGATCCCTGTAAACGGGCACCAGGTCCTTGTATTTCATCTTCTTGGGAAATATTATATGTCCGGTAGTCGAACGCATCGTAACCCCCATCTTCAGATGAGTTTTATTATATATAAGATTTGTTGTTGAATCGGGGGTCTTGAAAATTGAAAGTCCAAGACGGGTCTTAGACCATACGGCCTGAAATTCTGCATAGGTTGTTTGTGAGGCCGATTTTTAGGTTTTTCCGAGCGTAGTTAATAACGGCAATAACTATTTAATCCCACAAAGAAATATAGTAATGGGTATCCAAATGCCGAAAGTACCAAAAATGCCTAAGAGATATTGGGATGATAAAGAGTGGGCCAGGAAACATTACACTGACTTGATAAAAAAATATCATGGAAAGTGGGTTGCGATAGTTAATAAAAAGGTCGTCGCATCAGGTAAAAACCTATCGAGGGTTGAAAAAATTGCCCGTTTAAAAACCAAATTGAAACATATTCCCGTATGTTATGTGGAAGGTGGTGCAATTATCTACTAGGATATCATTGTCTTTTAGGAGATATCAAAACCTTGCACTTAGAAAGAAAATCCCTGGTTTTGAGATTGTTAGGTTGGAAACGGAGGTTAGTTTCAAGATAAATGATCAATGGTCGAAGCCAGAAACCGCGATAATAGATACTGGTGCACATATCTCAGTAATCCCCTTTTCTATTTGGAAGGTTATTTCTGTTGAGCATATTGGGTCTCACACACTTGAGGGAATTGTTCACAAGAAGGAGTGCATGGTTCCTGTGGATATTGGTAAAATTAAATGTGTTTTATTGGATAGAAAAGGAAATGAAACGAGGGACCTAGATGTGATTTCATTCCTGGCCCCTACGGATGACATTCCAATCGTATTGGGTTACAGAGATCTATTAACCGAGTTCAAAATATGCCTTGGCTACAAAAAAAATATCGCATATCTTGAGGATTAGAATTTTTAATTAGGAAAAAAGAGAGCAAAATGACACCAGTTGTGACCTCGGCGCTGGGCACGGGATTTCCGAGCTTTGTGAGGAAATGCAGTGGTGGGTTCCCCGCCACAGGCACTTGAACCCGCGATGACCTGTGAGGTCGACAGGGAGATGGGCCGTATAAGGATCCCAACGGCAACTACCTTGATGTAGATAATGACGGCATATATGACATAGATGAAATCGACCCTGTGAATTCAACTAGACTCGATTGGTATTTCGAGACGTTAGAACACGATCCAAGGCCACAGAGCGAAAAGGACGAGCAGGTCAAGAACCAATTCAACCCCTTTATAAAGGAGAACATCCCGCCAAAGATAGAGAATATTGGCATAAAAACGAGCGCTAAGTACCATACAGTTGAAATCCTTTTAATAAAGGTAAAGATAATAGAGCACTGCTATACAAAGATAACTGTAGAAATATCTGATGTATCCGAGTTCACTGTGACAGTTAAAGTATTAGATAACGGTAAATATGTGACATTCTCAGGTCAAGGCAATGAAGTCTTCGAAGCAATAATAGACATCGATTTTCTTACTGATTATTTAGTTGATTATAGGATTAAAATAATTGCAACAGACTTCACAGGCAATGAAATTGAATGGGAGAAGAAAGTAAATGGCGTATTCGGGGGACTTTTAGATGCTATAGCTGATATTTGGAATATTATTGTTGACCTATTCGAAAAAGCATGGGACATTTTCAAGCAGATATTAAGTTTCATTAGAGATTGGGTACTTGATGAGTATAAAAAAAGGATTCAAAACGCACTTGATTCTGCAAGGTTTACAAAACCTGTCAACTTAAGAGAATATAGTATGTTAGAAAGTGCATTAGGAAATCCGAATAGTCTTGACGGTATTTCGATGAGTGCACTTAGCCCTCTTCTAAATATCATGATGTCAATGGAATACTATATTTCAGCTCTTAAATTTGTAGCGGCTACGACTTTTACAATACCGTTTATAATAGTGGGATTAGTTACAACCAATGATCTAGAAGAGGTAAATGAGGAGCTATTTGCCCGGGATTTGGGTCAATCAGAGGAAATAGAGGAATTTGAAAGAGAATTAGCGAGGGATAGAAGAGACCTTTGTTTCATATTGGGTATCATCTGTATAGGCATAGGTATAATAGGTCTTATCGCATTTGGGGCAGGGATGATATTAATTTACCTTGGTATCTTTTGGATTTGTTTAGGCATCTTCTTTCATCTTGTATCAGAAGGGGTAATATTATGAGTTTATTAACCATTTCTCTAGGTCTATTAATTTTCTTGTGTGTACTTACATTTATAATTTTAATTTTTATAGACAATCTCAGTAGAAAGGCAAAGATTAAGAAGAGCAAAATAAAAAAAATTATTGACTTAATATATGCTCTTCAGATAATATCAATATTTTTCTTGATTACATTTTTTTATATAACCTTTAACGCTGTATATACATCGATTCCTTCGAAGAGATTTGATGCTTCGGATTTAATTTTTATACTAAATTTATTTTCAGTTACTATATTGTTATTGGCGATCTCGATTTTTCTTAAGAATTGTGTGTTTTTAGTAGAAAAAAATCGAAGAAGGTAGAGAAAATCTAAACAAAAAATGGGCAGGTGAGGGTATTTCTAAAAGATATTCCAAAAAGATATTCTTGGTGTTGATACCTCTCTTCGTCTTAGCCACCTTTATGGGTATGCTAAATATTAATATCGAGACAGTCGAGGCAGGCACTGTAGTGCCAGGTGGCCCCATAACCTCAGACACCATATGGAAATATGAAGACAGCCCGTTTTGGATCCAGAACACAGTTACTGTTAATGGAGGAGTGACATTAACCATCGAACCAGGGGTTTGGGTGAAGTTCAGAAAAGATATCAGTATGCATCTTAAAGTATACGGCAATTTAATAGCAGTGGGAACTCCGGGCCAGATGATTCACTTCACTTCAAATGCTTCTTCGCCTCAAATGAAAGATTGGGGTAATATCTGGTTCTATTCTTCAGGAAACGCAAACATTGACTATATTAATGTGACATATGGGAATATCGGAGTATATCTTTTTTATGCATCCAATTCGACTGTAACGAATAGTTCCTTTTCTTACAACGAAAGGGGTGTTAAAATTAACGGTGGTCCTAACAATACCGTCATAAATAATATTTTCATAGGAAATAAAGCAGGCGTTCAATTCGAAGATTCCCAAAACAATACTGTAACGAATAACAACATAACATTATCGACCATAACTGGAATATATAGCGTCAATTCAGTAAAGAATAAAATCTATCATAACAACATTATTGATAATGCAGATCAAGCTTATGATGACAGAGATGGAAATATTTGGAACGATACTTATCCCTCTGGAGGAAATTACTGGTCCAATTGGAGCCCTATTACCCCGGATTCACACAACGGTTCGATCACACCCCAGATGACAGGCAGTCCGGATGGAATCTGTGATGATCCGTATCCCATCGATGGGGACAGCATAGATTATTACCCACTGAAATATCCTTTTGGTTCGGCTCCACCTATTGATAATGAGCTCCCAACTATTGATAACGTTGAGGCTGATCCCAACCCACAGGAAGTGTATAATTATGTGAACATCTCAGCTAGGGTTGCAGACAACAAGCAGCTCGGAGTCGTGCGGATAAATATCACAGACCCACTAGGCGGAA
>CP070739.1:2496260-2516118 GCA_020347705.1 Methanomassiliicoccales archaeon
AAATATGCTGATTTGGATTCGCATTTCTCCCTACTCAATGATCGCACAAAGCGGGGATTTACTTTTGAGGATGGATTTTTGGTACCTCTTACAACGGCAGGATTCGGGGTAGAGACAGAGTTTTTTTGATACTTATCCATTATTTCGTGGCGATTAACGATTGTTTTCGTAATTTCTTTTATTTCTTAAGATTTTTTTATTAACGTGATAAGCAATAATAATTACGGAGGGAATGATCGAAGGTAAAAGCCCAAAACTCCAAAAAGGATTACCATTACCCTCAACACTAATATCTTTACCTTCGACCCCCAGTTCCCAATCATATATATGACTCTCATGATTATAATATGTCTCAGGGTTTTGGAGGATTGTTATCTCCATGTCTCCAGACAATCTAGGGTTACCGGAATATAATTTCCCGTTTGACCAGATATTACCATAGAAATTGCTTCCTTGAGGCTCACCTTTAAAATAGATTGTATCACCTTTGGCGGTTTCCCCAGACAGGTCTGTAATTGTAAACAATATATAATCTCTGCCTAACGAGATATCGAAATGAATATTTCCAGTATCTCCGATTAAGTAAAACCATCCACGCTGTGCAAGTTCTAAGCTAATATTAATCGTTTCATTATCTGTTATAACAATTATATCTCGAAAATCAAGAATGTCGTCGTATGTTCCATTTTCAATTGTACCGGTTATTTTGTTCTCAGATGTACTATCCCAATAAATGGCATCGTCTTGTTTTTTAAAGCTTGCCGACGAAGCGAAATTAGAATTACTCGTTATATTATATAAACTTATGTAGGGTAAATGTTCTTTAGGGCCTCCTATTGCCGTTACAGTTAAATTCGAAGTAAAATATGTATTTTCATACAATATATTGCTATAGTCAAAAAATCTAATATAGATACCGGATAAGTTATAAAATTTAGCTTCCCATTCTTCACCCAAAATCTGGAGATTATTTACATTGTACTCTATCTCACCCTTGATGTACAAATCCTCTTTAAATTTTCCCTGCACGCCTGTCCCATAACCCATCGTTGAACCATAGTAAAGCTCTGCTGACAAACAGCAAAGAACAATAACTACTAGAATTTCTATTATAGCTTTAATCCAATATTTCATCGACAGGAAAATCTTCGATCGCGTATTTATAATTTCGGCTTAGCCCGTCAAATTTCATAGAAAGAAGGTGCCCCCAATCCCAAGGAGGAAAATTTTTCGGGTCAGATAGCCGCGATAAATTATGCGAGGAAGGGTTGGGATTGGGGACATTATGTATATTTGTTTTTATAGGTTTTATGTCTTTCGATGGTTATTAAAAAGAGCCTGACCATCATGCCCCAGGGAGCCAATACCTAAAAAAAGCTCACATCTTTTGTGGAGCTTCGATGCCCAAACAGAAAAGGGAATTATGAAGTACCGTTTTCGCGGCCGCAACCAATGCGAGTCTGACTATTCGAATAGCATCATCATCACATCCGAGAACAGGGCAATCCCTGTAGAATTGATTGAACATGGATGCAAAACCGAATGAGTATGCCGCCAACAAATGAGGACTACGTCTTTTGGCACATTCTGCGATGGTTTCAGGGAATCTGGCCATTTCCTTGATCAGATTGAACTCCGAGGGATGGTCAAGCAGAGACGGATCATAGTCATCATACTCCTTTAATCCAAGCTCCTCTGCTTTTTTGAGGATGCTGCTTGCTCGGGCGTATGCATATTGGATAAATGGGGCGCTGTTACCCTCGAAGTTTAAAGCCTCTTCCCATTTGAAAACGATCTTCTTCTCTGGCTGGACACCTACGATGTTATACCTGATTGCACCGATGGCGACCATCTTCGCGATTTCTTGAATATCCTGCTCGGGCAAATCCTCTCTTCGCTTTATCACTTCATTTTTAGCCCTTTCCACGGCCTCTGCGATCAAGTCATCCAGGAATACAACCCTCCCTTTTCTCGTTGACATCCTTCCCTCCGGTAGCGAGACAAAGGAGTAAAAGATAACTTCCGGTGATTTGTCCAAGTCTAAAATCTTCAGTCCTACCTTCACCTGCTCAGACTCCAACTTATGATCTTCCCCGAGTATGTTTATGGCTTCATCGCAATGCTCGAATTTCCAGAGATGATAGGCGATGTCCCTTGTGGCATAAAGAGAAGTACCATCGCTTCTCGTGAAAAAGAACTTTGCTTTTTTTCCAGAAAGCGGTTCCAAATCGATGTAGAATGCACCTTCCTCATTTTCGCAGTAATTGCTTTTCTTTAACGCATCGATCACCTTTTCTACACTACCGTCCTGCACGAATTGTGATTCGTGAACGTACCTATCCACCTCAACATTGATTTTGGAGAGTGATAGCGTGATATCCTTATCCATGACCATTTTTGTGTCCTTCCTCACCTTTTCTGAGGTCTCGGGATCCCCCTTCTCCAATTTCTGGAGCATGTCCTTGATAGCCTCAGCACCAGAAGAAGTGTTGGATAATTTACTACCGTATTGATACGGTCCAAGAGAGTCATCATCTGGTGGTTTGGTATCCCACATCTTAATACCGTAAGAAAGTGTCACCGCCTGTTTCCCCATGTCGTCCACATAGAACTGGGTCTCCACATCAAATCCCGCCTTTTTAAGAATCCTAGCAAGGGTGTCGCCAATGATCGGATTTCTCGCCCGGCCGATATGTAGTTTGTCTGTGGGGTTCGCACTGGTGTGCTCCAGGATTATTTTTTTTCCTATGGGTTGTGACTCTCCATAGTCATCTCCTAACCCGAGAACCGCTTCCAAAGTTATTTCAGCTAATTTTTGTTTGTTTATGTAAAAGTTAACATAAGGGCCATCATTCTCGCATTTTTCTATATTCCCTTTAAGCACGATGGTCCCTGCTATCTCTTGGGCTATCTCCTGAGGTGCCTTCTTCGCTACCTTGGCCAAGGCAAAGCAAGATAAGGCGATATCACCTTTTTCTTCCGGTGGAGTTTCGAGTTTTAGCTCTGCCTCATTATAGCCCAAACCTTTCAGCGCACTGTCTAAGGAGTTGATAACTTCCTCCTTACATATTTTTAACGGATCATATTTTTTCATATTCTCACTTAAAATTTTTCAATCACTATCAGGTCCATTGTAACCTCTCTTTCTCGTCCTTGATCCTCAAGTGGTTCCCACTTTATATCTGGTAACACCTCCAAGGCCTTTAAAAGCTCTCAGAAACATCTCTCCCTCCTCCGAGTCCGAGGATATCAGTTCAACTGTCGTACCGTAGGACTCCGCAGTTTTAACGAGTCCTTCGATGATGTCCGTATTCTCCTTAATAAACAACGGAGATTGACAGTCTGGACATTCACCCAAGGAGACATTATCCTCATAAATCGTTTTCTCCTGCGAAAAATCACATCTCTGACACGATATTTTTATTCGTCGTTTTCTCATGGCTTCGGAGATTAAGAGGGTATCTATTGCCCCGATCTTTAGGGTACGAAGAACCTCATCTTCTCCGTAAACGGCCAGGCCACCATCTGGTTTCCTTATTTCGTCCAGGAATCTCTGCAGCAGCTTTTTCTCTTTCATGAGTTCGATTCCAGAGAGCCTTTCCCTCGCCTTTTCCATGAGTTCTTTTAAGCCATATTCGTCTGTATAACCTGTATCGAACGTGTCTATGATCTTCTTTTTAAGTTCATGATGCAGGTATTCCCGTTCCATGAAAAACACCTTGGTAGAGCCGGGCCCTCCGATGAGTACGCCCTTCAGTTCATCTTCCTGCAAAAATGTCTCATTGGCCAAATCCCCGACCTTTTTAAAAAACTCATGGGCCGCGATTTCGATCAATCTTTCGAATCTCCTTTGGGATTGACCGCCTCTACCATGTTTGCTGGGAACGAGAGACTGTATATTTTTTACGGGGGAGATTCTCTTGCCCCTTAAAAATCCGATGGTTGCCTCGCTTCTGTCGATCACCAGAAGACCGAAGACATCCTTTTCGGTGAGCATCTCCTCCAATGGCTTTAGAAAAAATTGCGAATCGCATCTGTAAAGGAAGGTAGTTATCTTCTCCGGAGGCTCGATGATATATGTTACCATGTCCGTTTGGTCCCCGGTTATGGCCGTGTGCCCGACAAAGAACACCATGCCGTGTTCCGGCGGACGCTTGAAGGCCTTCAATCTGTTCATAATGGATTCTATGGCTGCCATCACGTTCTTTCTCGTGCTTTTTGATTTTATGTTCGAGGATTGAGAGAATTCGTTGCGCAGATATGAAACCACCTCATGGATCTGCCTCGTGGGCGGAACATAAAGTGATATGAGCTCCGTTGCTCTACCTGAAAGGGAGCGCAATTCCTCCAGCTTCCGCTTGAATTCGTACCTTACCAATACTTCCTTCTCCACCATATACTCTTCTCCATTGGACCTTCGCAAGGATATTATATGACCAAACCTATAAGACCCTTGGCCCTTATGTAAGTTGTGGGTTTGGGCGAAGTATAAATCCGTTAATAAGGATTTGGTTTAGCAAGCCAGCAAGATGAGGTGTGATGGTATGGAGCAAGTGGTTATTTCTATTGGGGGCTCGGTTTTGGTCCCTGGTAAGGACGATGTCGATTACATAAAATCTCTGGCCGAACTTCTTTTAAATGCTTCGGCAAAGTGCAAATTATTTGTGGTCACAGGGGGAGGAAGGATCGCCAGATATTACATTAATCTAGGAAGGGATTTGGGCATCGAGGAGCAAAACCTGGACGAGCTTGGAATTGAAGCCACTAGACTGAATGCTAAGCTTCTTATTTTGGCGCTAGGAGATGGCGCATATCCAAAACCTGCACTGGATGTAAAAGAGGCCGCTCAAGCCGGAAATAACCATAAGATAGTGGTAATGGGAGGCACGGTTCCGGGTCACACCACAGATGCTGTGTCTGCAATGATTGCAGAAAAGATAGGAGCTCAAAGACTGGTAAATGCCACCAATGTCAACGGAATTTATGATTCAGATCCTAAGCAAAATTCTCATGCAAAGAGGTTCGATAAGATGTCCTACGATCAGTTGAAGGATATTTCATCAGCGAACCACGATAAGGCAGGGCCAAATGTTATTTTCGATCCCAAAGGCACCAGGATCATCGCCAGGGAAAAGATACCTCTTTTTGTATGCAACGGAAGGGATCTTCATGCATTGAAAAAATCCATCCTTGGTGAGGAGTTCGACGGAACAATAGTGGGTTGAAGTATTAACGGAGGTTGATACCCAGGCTACCAACTACGGTTGGATTTTCACAAAAGATATATGTATTAAAACCACAATATCATTTGATGGTGGAGAGCAGGTAATGAGAAAGATTAAAAGCGGAGTCGTGGGCTTGGATTCACTCCTCGATGGAGGTATTAACGAGAACTCAACAACAGTGGTCATCGGTACATCTGGTGCCGGAAAAACGACCTTTGCAGCTCAATTTTTAAGAAGGGGGCTTGAGGCCGGAAATGATGCTTTATTCGTGAGTTTGGACGAGAACCAGAATCAGATCATCAAGGAAGCCGTGGAGATGGGTTGGACGGACATCCACGGTTATCTCGATGACGGCTCTCTCGTGTTTATCGATGCAAGCGGAAAGAAATTTTCTAAGTTCATAAGACATGAACTCCCTACATTCGTCGAACAATGGAAGGGCTCTGAGTCAAGGATAGTTGTGGATCCTCTGACACCGGTGATTTGGTCCACGGAAGGAAGGTACGAACAGCGGGAGTTACTCATGCTTCTTCTCAAGGAAACAAAAAATATCGGCACCGCTGTTTGCACTTTGGAGGAACACGGCTCCAGAGGAGATCTCTCTGGAAACGAGATCGTCATACCCATGTATCTTGCAGACTGCGTTATTCATCTCAAATATTCTAGAAAGGGAGGTGCCACCTCACGGCTATTGGAAATAGTAAAATGCAGAAACTCCAGGCACAGTCCTTTATCTCATCCTTACACTATCGTAAAAGGTTTCGGGCTACTGGTCCAAGGAAGGACAAGAAGGATAAGCCAAACAAAGAAGGCCCCCCAGGCGTTAAAAAGGCAGCTGCAAAAATATGAGACATCCTTTTCAAAACGGGTATGGAAGAATATAACAACCTCCTTAGACAATCTCAATGACGAGGATTTCGCAGATGTTGATCTGACCCAGTTGGTTAACGATTTGGTCACTACCTACAGCGAGGAAAAGGGTAAGAATGCCAAGAAGAATGGTTGATGCCTTCAAAAAGGAGATAGAAGAGGATAAAGAACCGCCAAAAGGCCCTGTGGAAGTTGTAAAAAAAACCCTTACAATGAATCCAAGGAGGCAGGAGATTCTACAATACCTATGCAGATATCCCTGCAGCAGGCTTTCAAAAATAGCAAAGGATCTGGATTTGAGCAACGCCTCCACGAAATGGCATCTTGAAAGGCTCACTGAGAATGATTTCATAACCCAAAGGGGGATGAAGGGCGACAGAATTTTTTATCCAACGAACATGATAGAGGAGAATGATGTAAGGATATTTTGGGCCATAAACAACGAACGGGCCCTTCCCATTCTGCGAAAAATATTATCCAACTCGGGCATCAACTTGAAAAATCTTCGCGATGATGTGCAATTGAATCAGAGAACAGTGGTCAGGCATGCATATGAATTGGAGCAAGTGGGTTTGATAGATAGCATTCAAGATGGCAAGTATAAAAGATACTATCCCACGGGCTTATTTACTAAAATGAAGGAAGATTACAGAAAAAAGGGTGCTAAGTTCAGAAGGCATCTCTTGAAAATGTTAAAAAAGGATGGAGTGAATCCAAAGGTCGTGCGCTCCACGGATCGAGCCCTGCATGTGAAAATCACCGCTGGAGAGAAGAAGAGCGTCCTTGAGCTCGGCACCCAGCCTTTTGCATCTGTCCTAGAGCGTTACAAAGGCCTATAATTCACCATACTTTATTATTGAAAAAAACGTGTATTGAGCAGATTATTTTGTCATCTCAGTATCGGCCGGGACACTATCGGAGAATGCTATCCCAAACCATTCGAACTCCCCGTCAGGCGTGGGTTCATAATAGGTATAAAGCACGTTCTGCTCTATGAGGTAAGATAGGGCCTTTGTGATTTTTTTACGATCAAGCTTTATATCCTGCTGAATCCTACCAGCCAGATCTTCCAGACCCTTTTCTCTTTGGTTCTTATGGGCCGATATACGGTACTTTCCGTGTATAAGTTGGCTCGCAATGTATTGGCCTATTCTCAGGTGTGTGGTATCATAATAAATATTGCACCCTTTCTTCATGAAATTTCCAAAATAGTGACCACAGCTGGGACATCTGTAAAGCGAAGGCTTTCCCTCCTCATTGACTGATTCCAGCTCGGCATTGCCGCACATCTCACACGGTTTTTCTGGAGATTCTTTTTCTACAAGCTCAACGACAATCTCCTGGGGCACTACCTCTGAATCTTCTTCTGAAGGAGGAGTATCACTCTGCAACTTGGTACCACATTTCTCACAATAATTCGCCTCTTCGCTTACTTCGGAGCCACATTTGGAACAGAACATGTTATCAACTTCCTAATCTCAATGGCCAGGCCACTTTCACCTGGAGTCAGTAAGGGGAATTGCGTTTTAAGGATAAGAATATTATCTTAATAAGCTCCCTTTGGTTTATCCTAGGAAGGCTTTTATCTGATCGCATGGCTCTTTAGAGACGATATTTCCTCCGCCTTGAAAACTCCTGTCTCGGTTATGTAACCTGTTACATACTTCGCGAATGTGACATCAAAGGCTGGATTTCGGGCTTTCGTTCCAGATGGGGCAATGAGTTCGGAACCGATTTTAAGCACTTCTTCTTGACTCCTCTCTTCGATTGGGATAGCACTTCCATTTGCCAGGGAAAAATCGAAGGTTGTAATGGGTGCGGCTACATAGAAAGGGATGTGGTTTTCGTATGCCAAGACCGCCTTTTCATATGTGCCTATTTTGTTTGCGAAATCACCGTTTTGTGTTATTCTATCGGCTCCCACTATCACCATATCAATTTCCCCTCTCTGCATGAAATCCCCTGCAGCGTTGTCAGCGATTAAAGCATGGGGGATGCCCTCATTTAATAGCTCCCAAGCAGTGAGTCTTGCACCTTGCAATCTGGGTCGAGTCTCGTCTACAAAAACGAATATGTTCTTACCACCACGATGTGCAAGTCTTATTGGGGATAATGCTGTACCGTAATCCACGGTTGCCAAGGCGCCAGCGTTGCAGTGGGTAAGTATCCTCTGGTCGTCTTTTATGAGTGTTTCGCCGTGCTCTCCAATTTTCCTACATTTGTTTAAGATGTTGTCAATATAATCTTTTGCGGCCTCTTTCGGATCCGCCCCCTCTTCGATTTTTTTCAGCATGAAGTCCAGAGCGGTGAACAGATCCTGGGCTGTGGGTCTCGTCTCCCTTAATATATTCGCGACTTTATTCCGGTCTTCTTTCTGAATCTTGGCCTGTGCCATTCCAAGTGCGGCCGCAGCCCCAATGGCCGGTGCACCTCTCACAACCATGTCCTTGATGGCAAAAGCCACATCCTTTACATTCTTTGCCGAAAATATCTCCAATTTATGGGGTAGGAGGCGCTGGTCTATGAATTTGATTTCAGTGCCTTCCATCCAAAGTGAATGCATTTCCCTGCTCTCACCTTCAAAGTGTACCTTCATTGTGTCACCAGGGTTTTTTCATTTTCTGAGTAATCACAATGATTGGTCTTAAGCGTTGTGATTTTGGATCGGGATTGATTTACAGTTAATTACAGGTTAATCCTTATTAAATAGATACGGAAGCGAAAGGATTATTGTATTTTGTGTTGGGTTGATGCAATTGACACCAAAAAGTACTTAAGAATTAAGGCCGTTGTATCCTTATATACTCGATTTCATCGGAATATACAGGATAGAAAAATAAACCGGAGGCCTAGGTTTTGGTATCCAAGGATATCATGCAGAATATCGACCTTGAAGAGGGAAAAATAAGGGTGAACGGGGAGTGGTTTACGGAGGACGAGTTCAGATATGCCATAAGAATGAAGGTCGATTCGGATGACTATAATGTAGCCGATCTGGCTGTAGCTCTGAAAACCCTGATTTCCGAGATGAACAAAAGCACGATATTGAGGTTGAGAGTACCAAAGAAATTGGCTGAGGAAATTGAGGACTTGAGCAAACAGAGAGGAGAGAGTCTGGAATCAATGCTAAGAACCATTCTCATAGATTTTATTAATAAGGAGGGTGAACGGTCAGGACAGCTATATGAAGAAACCGTTGCTTACGGGGACATGGAGCTTGAAGGTCCCAAAGAAGAGTTTAAAGCCCAAAGTGTCGTTGTTGAGATGGAAAGCGAAGCAGATGAATACCCAATAGCCCGAAAAGAAGAGGATATCGGCATCAGGATTGAGGAAAATGTAGTAGAAGAGGAGGGAGTCGAGGGAGAGCTTTTAGACTTAGAAGCCACTGCCAACGGGTCGGAAGTGGATGAATTCGGATCAGATGAGGATTTTGAGGATGAAGACATTTTCGATATTGAGGCTGAAGATGAGGAGGAAAATGAGCTGGTAGTCGAGGATGATGAGGATTTGGATGAAGATTTATCAGAAATTGAGGTTGTCGAAGAAGAGCCAAGCCAGCCTGAAGTTGAGGAAATTATATCCCATGAAGAACCCGAAGATATATTTGAAGAAAAAGACTTATCTGACATTGAGCCCTTTGAAGAAAAAAAGGAAGAAACGGAGCTAAAGGAATTCAAGCCAATACCGAAGAAGAAAAAGGCCACTAAGAAGAAGATAGTCCTCAGAAAGAAAAAGTTGAGGCATAAAAAAGAATGATTTTTCTTAAGAGCAGGTCGATTTCATGTCCATCCGCCTGAGGAAAAGACACAGGCTCAGGAGAAAGGAGATAAAAGCATTATCCGAGCATTTGGAGGCAATTTTTTCCATTCGTTGCTTCACACCTGATGATATCGTGGATCGCGCTGAGAGTACCGGATTTGATGTGATTCTAGTAAATGGTGAGATCCTGGGTTTGGTAATTAAAGACAAACCATGCCTATCTGTGAAGGGTATCCTAAAGTACCGCCCTGATAAGAAATATGTCACCGTGGATATGGGGGCAGTAAAATATGTTTACAACGGTGCGGATGTGATGGCACCAGGTGTTGTGGATGCGGATGAGGAAATAACAAAAGGTGATTTCGTTTGGGTAAGAGACGAGAAAAACCTTCAACCCCTGGCCATAGGGGAGGCTCTGATGTCAAGTGAGAAAATGATACGATCAAGTAAAGGCAAGGCCGTAAATTCATTGCATCATGTAGGGGACGGCATATGGAGCTATGAAAAGTAGCACCGGAGTATATTCCATTTTGCGACTCCTAAGTAAAAGAATATCGATTAAACGTTATTCAAACGCCGGTAAGATAATGGATCAATTAATAAGCTCCTTTGATCTTTGACCTATCGATTTTCACTCCCTCAGGTGTGATAATCAGAAGATTTTTGCTGATCCCTGCGAGATCCCCTCCAACGTCACGTGTAACTGCTCTCAGTTCGTTGGTGATCCGTCTTAAGGTTAGATTGTCGTTTGCTATTGGAGTAAAATCGAGAAGGAGGATATTACCATTATAAACCTGATTTGTCAGGTCACCTAGATCCTCATATCTATGCAACTCCGCCACTTTGACGTTCATTTTTGCGGGGAAGGCTCCAATTTCAATTCCCTCGGAATACATTTCCCCGAGATCTATGTACTTTTCAGGTTCACCAGGTGGCGACTCGCTTTTAAACTTTTTAAAGGGCCTCTTTACCACATGTAACACCTCGTTTAACTCTATAGAGCGGTAACTGTTTATGTAAATATAAGCTTTATTGATGATTTCAAGGTTTGACAATGTTCTTGGGTTGTAATTGTATAGATTAATACATGTTGCATTTGGGCAGTATCTTAAGCTCCTTGCATTTCATTAAGGTTCTAAGTTTGTAAGCACCTGTTATGTTTGAAAATTGGGAATCACGAGCCATTACAAGTATCCAGTTCTGGTGGTTCTTATCCATTTTGTTAAATCCCCCGATATCGTTTAATCACTTCTAGACTTCTTTGCGACTTCCAGGTCGCCAAAGTACAAAGGCCCACCCAATATAGCCATTCTCAGGTGACGCCTATGTCTTTTTTTCATGCTTTTATCCACCTCATACTTTAAATCCAAAAATATAATATCTGCTGCTAGGATATTTATACTGTCCCTGGTAATTACCGTGAAAACACCAAAATACCAAGTATCAGATACTCTCTCCATACAAGCTGAAGATAACCAAATGTAGGAAATATTTATAATCGATGTATGAATATCCTGTGCCACGGTAGAATGGCCTGGGAAAACCTTAGCGAATTGGATAAGAGGCTTTATGAATATATAAAGCTCAACGACTTCGAAAACTACAAATGGTCCACACCCGATGCGGCCAAATCTCTTGGTGCGGAAGAAAGTGAGATATACGAATCTCTGGCCAATCTCACCAAACACTTGAAAGACAAGGTATGGATATACTACAAAGACGGTGGTTTGAGGATAGCTGCCGAGTGATCTTACAGCGGGGTGGGGTAGCCAGGAAACCCCGAGGCATCAATGATACCTCTTTGTATCATGCCAGAGGCCTGATATCCCGACGGGCTCATAACCCGTAGATCGATAGTTCAAATCTATCCCCCGCTACCAATTATATATAAATTTTAAACATTTTAATTGTTGGATATTTGAGTCAAATTAATGGGATGAAAGGTAATTGAATATTGTTTATAATCTCCTTTCATCCGGCGTGGATGTTATGCTTTATTATCAATTATGTCTTAAACATCCACATCCCCCGCTACTTTAATGCACCACGGGAATTGGGTATAAACCCCACGATCAATCCCTGCAGTGCGTAGATCTTATCTCAGGAGGAATATTTATAGTTTGGGAATTATTCAGAATCTTTCTTTTTTTGCTCTTTTTCTAATATATATTTTTTTATGACTGATATCTCAGAGTCCATATCTTTCTCAAAATCTTCTTGAATTACTTCATAAAATGTATCTGGAAAATCATCAGTTACTTTTAAATCTATTTTTAATGCCTTTATAATAGAAAAAAACAAATTTCGATGTATTTTTGCAGTATACATTTCCGAAACAATATAATCATACCTTTCGAAAATATTCAATTTATTAAATTCATCAAAAAATTCTTTACCTTTCTCAGTAATAATTTTATTGAAATTTTCCGCAAATCTTTTATCTTTGAAAAGCTCAGTTTCCAGCAATTCATAAGCTTTTTCTTCTTCTCCCACCATTAACTTCCCAAAAATATCTTGTATTTGTTCTTCTGATAACTTCGCTTTTTTTTTGCTTTTATCTTCCATTTCTGAGCCCTCCAGCTCTATATAGGATTCTCAGATTATAAACCTTTTTAGAATAACGGTTGAGCGTTAGCCAGTAGAAGACCGTATATATAAAGAATTTCGGTGTATCGTCAGGTGAAATGCCTTCATCAGTGTTCCAAAATTATATATAAAGTCATTCGGTATATCTGTTAATGGGTCTACAAGGCATATCGAAAATAATGGGGAATGAATCAGGAGCTGAGTGTATTGGATATCAATATGATTAAGAGGATAAAGAAAAAGGACATATTGCTAATTTTTATCATAATAATAGGATTAATACTAATTTATCTCGGATTCTTCTTGTTCAATTATACCACAGACAATATCACCTCGATAAGACACGATAAGCACTGGGAACTTGAGTGGGAAACCAAACAACCTTATCGAGAATTGGGCCAGTTGATTGCATTAATCGGATTAGCAGTGTTTATTACTGGGATGGTATTTTTATTAAGGAGTTGGTCTGCTAGCCGCCCCATATAATAGAAAAGTATAATAGTGCCTCAAACAATTATAAATCTGAATATGACTTTAATCGATGATATAATAAAGTGGCTTATGGCACCAAAAACTCTCAAAGGTATCGCGGGTATGATCGTAATTATAATAGTGTTGGCCTTGGATTTTTCTTACTGGGCCGGGGCGATAGATGTAAGCGATATCTCCAATGGATCTTCTGAAGGGGATGAGGATGAAGAGACTGACCTACCAGAGGACTACGACAGCGGGGTCATAACCGATTCTTTGCCCCACGGGCGCAACTTGGTTGCCTTCCAACAAATGGTAGGAGACCCCCGAGGTGAAGGAGAGGGCGAAACATACAAACTTTACCCAGTTCCCGTAGAGGCCAACATCACAAAAATCAATATCGAGTCAGATGGAGACGGAGGGGGAGCTAGAATAGATGGAGGTGACAGGAACGATATCGATTTGTACCTGTACTCACCTGAAAAGGAAGCTGGAGGGGATTTCGATACTACTGACCCTGATTACGAGGGAGCGTCACCGTACATCACAGAGGCCATAACCGTTAAAAAGAAAGCAATTGATCTGGGAAACTGGACCTTAAGGGTGGACTGCTATACTGGAAACGATGTGTCCTATACCATACAGATACAGGTATTCTACGGGGGAGGAAACGAAACTGAAGAGGAACCCTAGAAGAATATCATACCCTTGTATCAAGAGCGTTTTGAAAGGGCATTTTGTAGGATTCTAAGATCGGTTTGAAAAGATGTTGTAGACTCAGGTATAATCCTGTTTATTTCCTCGATTAATTCCTCCCTGCCTTTATTCTTATGCTTATCCAGGAACTTTTTTAGAGCTTTCGGATCAGAGATGTAAGGCAGTATCTCATTGTATAGCTTCTCGAATTCCATATTATCCACATCCTCTTATGCGTATCCAAAGGAAAATGGACATTCAACTTGAGTAGAATACCTTGTAACCCCGGTATGTGGCAAATAAATCGGCTTTACTGGCTATTTCGAACGGGGCATGCAAACTTAGCAGTGCAGGACCGCAATCTACGACTTCCATATTGTGCTCTGCTAAGAATTTAGCAATGGTACCACCGCCTCCTTCATCCACCTTACCTAGCTCACCTGTCTGCCAAGGAACTTTATTTTTATTGAATAGACGCCGAAGCTCCCCAATGTACTCCGCATTGGCATCATTCGAGGAGTACTTTCCTCCTGCACCCGTGAACTTCGTAATTACTAGACCGTAGCCGATTCTCGGTGCATTCTTCATTTCATGTACATCCTTATAATTTGGATTCACCCCCCCTGTTACATCGGAGGATAGCGCCATTGATTTTGACAATGCCTTTGTCAATACACTGTACCTGTAATCAGGATTTTTCAGTTCGATGAGCTCCCCTATCATGGTTTCTAGGAACCTCGATCTAACGGCAGTGTTGCCCTCACTTCCTATCTCTTCCTTGTCGAAAAATAATGCAATCGCGGTCTTTTTCGGCTTTTTTATATCTGCAATGGCCGTCAATGAAGCGTATGCGCAGATTCTGTCGTCCTGGCCATAAGCTCCAACCATACTGGTGTCGAACCCAATATCCCTTGGTTGACCTGCTGGTACGATCTCCAACTCGGCTGTCGTGAAATCCTCCTCCACGATGCCGAATTTTTTATTCAAATGAGAAAGCACCCAGAGTTTGACCTTCTTTTTGGCCTCTTCGTCCTTTATAGGAATGCTTCCTACAAGGACGTTTAACTCCTCGCCCTTCACTCCTTCTGGTAGTTTCCTTTTGGCCTGGGTCTTGCGGTATAAGTGCGGTTCTAAATCTGTGACCGTGAATGCAGGTTCATTGGGATCCTCACCCAAGACAATTTCCACAGAACTGCCGTCTCCCTTTACCACAAATCCATGGACAGCCAAAGGTTGGTTTACCCATTGATATTTCTTTATTCCCCCGTAGTAATGGGTTTTTAGTAATGCCAATTTTGTCTCATCGTCCTCGTACAAGGGATTTTGTTTAAGATCAAGACGTGGGGCGTCTATGTGGGAGGCTATGATATTAACACCGTTTTCCACGGGTTCCGTTCCGAGAACGATAAGGGCAATATTCTTGTTCCTGTTTGTGATATAAACCTTGGTTCCGGCCCTTGGATTTTTTACCTTCTCTATTGGTTTAAAACCATTTTTTTCGGCGAATTTTATGATCTCAGTTACGGCCTCTCTCTCGGTTTTGGCCCGTGCGAGAAAATCCTTGTAGCCCTTGGAGAATTCGAAAACCACTTTTTTATCCTTTTCACTGAGCTTGTCCCATACCAATTCCTGTTTCCTGGTTAGTTTTTCTTCTAATTTCGATTTTTTACCGGTTTTTTTGGCCATTTAATCCCCCACAGTGACAGGGCAAAAGAGATTTTGGCATTAAGTAATTTTCGATTCCAGTAATTTAATGCATAATTCGGGGATTTCCCTTGAGCAAATCTTTAAAATAAGTTGATTACAATCACTCTAATGGTGTTTAGATGAAAAAGATAGCTCTGGGAGAGACTTTACCCATCAACATAATCGAGGTCTCAGAAGTCGAAGGAAAGAATAAATTCAAGGTTGTCTTCCGTGATGATGATAATTTTGAAGGAATAATGTACTTAGATGTGGAAATTCCCAAAGGAGCGGCAGAGCTAAAAATTGTTCATAAGGAAAAGCAATTCGAGTAAATGGAAGGTTATTTAGAAAGATTTAATAGTGTTTATGGCTTTAATAAGGTGATAAATATGGCTGACAAGGAATATACAGGTAGAATTCTTATAAACGATGGAGATCAAACGGTAACAGTGAATATCGCCGGAAAGTCTGAGGATGAACTGTATGATATCTTCTCTTTCATGCGGAAGATGAAAAAGCAACCTGGAAAATATTCAATAAACCTTGAAATTGATTAAAACATGAAAAATTCCCCTTATTACTGGAAACTTTTATTTATTATATTTTATATCAAGCTGAACGATATTCTCACTGTATTCGCAATAATGCAAAATGCTAATGCATTTTGCACCCGCCGTGGTGGCAAAGCCACCACTAGGTCGCAAATTACGAAGTAATTTGCTCCCGTAGTGTAGCCCGGCCAATCATTTTGGCCTCTCGCGGTCTTCCTGGCTGGAGAAAGCCAAGGACACGGGTTCAAATCCCGTCGGGAGCACTTTCTCATTTATATTAAGACGGGGTTTGTTAGGAGGGAAGCAGATATTAAAGCATCTTCATTTTGCCTTGCCTCCGATTCAAATCCCGTCGGGAGCACTTATATTTATTTTTGATTTGATTCGTGCTCCCGCCTCGTGTTTGAGTTATAAATTTACATCGCTGAGTTCTTAAGCTCAAACACCCGTCGGGAGCATTTTCTCGTGCATAATTTCTTAAAAGCATCAATAGTATCGTTGATAATCCGAAAAAATAGGTTATGGGAAAATTGGATTCTTTTTACCACCAGTTATAGACCGATGTGAGCAAGTTAATTACTTCCACAATGACCACGGTGGCTATGCATAATCCCACGATCAATCTTGGATCCAATTTAAGGGCGCTCTCCTCCTCTGAATCGAAATAGCGGATCAATCCCGCGGCCGAGTGAAAGCCCTCTGATTTCTTGCTCTTTTTCGGTGGTGCCAATATCTCACTCTCTGTGTTCCTAATAACATGAGGTCATATATATATGTTGCTCTAAATCCGTTTTGAATTGAAATAAAAGTAATGAACTAATGGATATTCATATTGGAAATACTTTTACCCGAAAGATCTATGAAAATCTGGCCACTGGCCTAGGAATTGTACCATTTAGAATTTTCATTGAGCCCTCTTCTATACGATTAAATACACTTTTTTCCATAGGATACCATTGCCCCTAGGGGGTAAATTCCAACATAGAAGAAAAACGGTTGGACGTGAGATAATGAGCAAAGATAAAAAAAGCAGGAATGTAGCAACTGCAAATGATATAGAAGCTACAAAGGGAAGCGGTAATTGGAAAGATATGTGCGATAACTGTGAGTTCCTGAGAATCGACAACGATTGTATCTTTGGATGCGAGTTCATCAAGGATTCTTTGAAAAGGAGACAGAAGAAATAAAAAATTATTAAAAAAACTTACGCTTCTGTCTGGGTTGGGGCAGGCTCGGCTGTTTGAGCCCGCTTTTTATAAAACCGGTATGCGACACCTGCGACAATCAGAATCACTACAACCACGAAAAGGGGCAACCATACATTAAATTCTTCCTTAACCTCGGCCACTTCAACTGTGAGGGTGGTCCTATTGCCCTGCCCATCCTTATTGATCACCCTCAGGGTTATGTTATAGCTTCCACTTTTATTGTATATGTGATCTGCAACCACACCGCTTGCGTTTGAGCCATCGCCGAATTCCCATATATACTGGTCTATTCCACCTTTGTTGAGGTCTTTGGACTCTGAGGCATCGACTATGACCTTTAAACCATCTTTGGTGTAAGTAAAATTGGCTACGGGGCCCACGTTCTCCAGTAAAAATGGACCATCTACCTGTTTTCCGAACATCACCGCGGCCTGGCGTGAGTTGAGGCCATCATCCCCATCCTTACCGTACGTCACAACCATTCTGCCCAAACCATCCACATCACAGGTAAAAAAATCCCCTAAATCCCTATCCGCCGGTTCATCAGATGCACCTGTTGTTTTAATCGTACCAGTATGTACATTTTCTTGTATGGTTGTGATCAAAAATGTCCTGTTTTCTGATAGGGCATCCACGCAAATCGCACCCTTAACATCCCAGGTGGCATTTTCCATATCCTCAAGATTGTCGGAATCCCCCTCTGTTTTGGTGTCGTACCAGGTCAATCCGATTCTACCTGAATCTCCTCCGCATATCCATGGGAGGACCCTCGTCCCAGGAGTTACTGTCACCTGAGATATCTCCCAGGTCGCTCCTCTATCCTTCGAGACGCCCATGAATACATCCGCCATGTTCGTCCAAGTCAGGTAGACATTACCTACATTGTCAACATCCACAGAAACGAAAATATTCTGGATGTCATCCATGGTCTGCATGACCTCATATCTCGAAAAGGTGTTGGCGCCATCATCTGATACATACATGACCAGATTTCTTCCTTCTTTGTTGGGTAGATATAGGGTGCCGTCGTTTTGGTCCACCACGAAATAATCCCTCGATCCGGTTGATGTTGAGACAGGAAGGCCTGCATTCCCTGGTATCCACCCATATCCAGAAGCCGTAACTCTGGATTTCTGAATATATAGGCCCAGTGGAATCTGATTGTATGTCAAGTACAGTGTCTCAGGGTTTGTGAAAGGACCTCCGCCAACAGTTGGGCCGATCTGCAGCCATTGCCGATCATCTATTGGCGTAACCGACGCCTGGGGATTTTGGAGCCACGTCTCACCGCCGTCCAAAGAGGTGTCCACAGTGACCGTGATAAGATATAGATCTGTGAAAACGATGGTTCCATCCGAGAAAACCGCACTATAAGAATCTCCCGAACCCCCGTAGTTGATGGGTGGCCGTCCAGTCTCTTTGAACTCCCAGGTGTACCCTCCATCCTTGGATATCCACAGGTTACCTGATAGCCCGCTGCCAAGGCCTGTGGGAGAGTCGATATATAGCCACTCCTGACCATCGATTCCGGGACCAACTAGGATGTGGGGCTCGAAACCTTCACCAACAGAATCCGGAACCTCCAGTACTAAAAACTCGATATCGGTTTCAATGCTCTCAGATTCGGAAATGATTTCGTCCTGTGAATTCGAAGGCCCACTGAGATTATACATTAAAATTATCAAACAGGCAAGTGTGAATGGAATTATTTTCTTGGATTTTGTTAAAGATGAGTGTCTTAGATTTTTATACATATAATTACGTGTATTCATTTAGACACACTTATAAATTTTCAATAATTTACGTTATCCTTGAAGATAGTGAATTGTACCTATTTCTGTGAATCATTCGATTAAAGAGACGTAGCCCGGGCTACTTACTCCCCACCGAAGAATCCCCTCAGAACAGGATGCATCTCGATCAACTGCTCTCTGCCTATATCTTCGTACATACGGATCAGTATACCTACCGTTAGTAGAACTCCAGTTCCACTGGTGTTTCCAACGGTTCCCACCATGTCGGCCACGGCGGCCAGACCCCCTACAAAGGCTCCACTGATGATGGTGACAACAGGTATATAACGTTCCAACACCTTCTTCAAGACCCGCGGATCGCGTCTAAAACCAGGAATTTGCATACCGCTGCTTTGGATCTGCTTTGCCACATCCTCGGGACCCATGTTCGTTGTTTCGATCCAGAACTTAGCAAATATGATCGAACCGATGACCATCACCGCAAGGTAGATTATAGTATGAGCGGCCACCTGCCAGTACTCGTGGCCCCTCATGAAGCCACCGTATCTATCAGGATTCATCAAGGGGAGGAACCACTCCCCAAGGCCATTCACTCTGGAAACGTAGTACGCCCCTCCCATGGTGGCTTGTGTGGGATTGTTCGGATCAGTAAATCCTCCTATCCACCACTGATGTCCGATCAAAGGAATCTTGCTTGCTGAAGGATGGGACCATAGTAAAAGGGAAAACATGTTAACATTGGCCAACACGGCGGCCATCAGGATCACCGGAATGTTTGAAGCATATATCAACCTGATGGGATATCGACCTCTGGCGCCCCTGACCCTTCCATGGGCCAAAGGCAGCTCTACCCGGGATGATTCCGCATAGGCCACAACCAAGAATATGACGATAGTGCCCACTAGTGCAATAACAGGATTCGGCGGCCCAAGTAATATGGTCTCGAACCTGCCCTGACTGAGCTGAGCGACATTTGAATTACCAAGTAGGTAAAATGTCTTTGGTATACAACCGCAGGGAGCAGGGCCGGCACCCGAGATATTATATCTATC
>CP070739.1:2516218-2541057 GCA_020347705.1 Methanomassiliicoccales archaeon
ATTTCCATCGATATATGCATTTGAAAGACCATTTAGGTAAATGGCCTTGGAATTGTTGTCAAATTCATTGTATTCTATCGTGATGTTTGTGCTGGTGATGTCGAAGAGTCCACAACCTGAGAATCGGCTGTTTTTTATTGAATAATCGGAACCATACATCTTAAAGAAAAACTTATTTATAATATTTACAGGTTTAAATATAGATCTGTCATCTTCAGTTAAAGGATTGTTATCCGCGTCAGTGATATTAAGTTTACAACCCTCTTCCACTTGGATACCATAATCCAGAGAAGAGATACAGTTGAAAGTAATGGTTGTATTTTTAATCGTCAGTTCGGTTGGCTGATAAACATAGATTGAGCCGTTCATTTGAATAACCTGATTTTCTACGGTCTGGGTGGATGTAATTATCCAGTCTCCGCACATATCTGTATTGGAATCATCTGCATGAAGTCCCCCAGTGTCAACGGCTACCACTTTGTACCAATAGGTGCTCCAGTCGGATGCTCCATTTAAATCTGTCCAATTGGTCCTTGTCTTTGTTGGCGGATCCCACGAGGTATTGTATATCTCAGCCCATCCTCCGACACTTCCCTTTCTGTATATCTTGTAGTGATCCAAATCTGGAGAAATAGTGGCATCCCATGTAAGATTCACGTCCAACATATAGCTTTCTACGGCAAGATTCGTGGCTGGAAAAGGCTTGAGGTTTGCATTAAAATACAAATCAATCGATTGTGTCTTGTTCATGGTTGGTTCATAGGCACAGTATCCCATATTGCCCTGAAATTCACCAGTAATATTATGTGGATCAAAATAGGTTGTAATATAGGAACCACCACTTTTTAATATGGTTCTATTTATAAGAGGTATGTATCTTACTTTACCATCCAAGGCAGATTTGCCCTCATAAACAATCTGGCCAGTTCCATTCTTAACTGTTACATTTACCCTAGGTGTCGGCCCCGATACATCTGAAGTATTTACCTGGAGATGGTATCCGAATGATATTTCCATACCATCCACCTGCATATAGTAACTCCCCATGTCACATGTTGTGTTTATGACCGTAAAATTGTTTGTTGGATTTCCCATCATGAAAAAATGCTGTATTACTGTGTCTATTGTATTATTTGAAAAATCATCTGATACGCTATCATATATATAGATTCCTCTGCTGTTGCTTAAACTAGAAGTTATGTTATTATTGACGATACGATAATTCCCCAACCCACTTAACCTCATACCGTTTGCCGATATAGCTCCTCCGAAATCATATATGTCATTGTGCTTGACTTCAAAATATGGATTGTTAGCAATATTTGGACTATAAAGATAAATGCAATCATTACGTGCAATGTCCCATATTTCATTGTGATCCACGAAAAAATTTGTTTCGGAAGAACTGTCAGATCTTACCTGGATTCCTCCTGAGTCGATATCGTTTATGTGATTATCATGAATATTGATATTGTATGAGGAAGAAACATACACGGCATAGGAATTACTATCAGGGGCAGTGAAGGATTGAATTGTGTTGTTGAATAACTCAAGGTTGCTGGAACTATACACCTGAAGGCTTGTGCATTGTGAAGAACCTGTTACTGTGTAATTTTCTATGGTGTTGTTGAAAAATTGAGAGGATCTTAAGCTTTGCAGATTAACACACTGCTTTTGTGAGCCTGAATTTGAGTTGTTGTGGACATAATTATCCCAGATAACCAGGCTTGATCCTCCTAATCGAAACGGCTCAACACAAGAGTATATTTCATTATCGTAAATAGAATTTGAAAGACCTCCAATAATCATAACTCCATATGGGCAATTATAAACAACATTATCCGAAACATCGAAGTTCCTGCCTGACTGGAAACTAATTGCTATGGATGTGCAGTTGAAAATTCTATTATTCACGATTTCACCGCCATCGGGCTCAAAAGACTTTGTCATCTGGTAAAGGCCAATATAACAATCACTGATCACATTATTTCGAAATATCGTATCCTTGGAACCATAATTAATAAAGCCCCGATAGCAATTTTTTATTGTACAGTTCTCGATTGTAACACCTGTTGTGGAATCCAGAATGAAACCGCTGTCATGTGTGGCACCTGAATACCCACATTCCCTGAGAATTGAATTGTTCATCTTGAATTCTCCAAACTGGTAGACTATGAACTTGTATCTAAAATCACTGACTCCATCTGCTGACTCATCATCTGTATCATCGGGACTGTCTGTTATGTTCGATGCATCATCTGTGGTTGTGTAATCCCCGTCCTTATCGGTGATTATCAAGCTCCCGTAATTCCTAACCTCGATTCTGTATTGACCGTTTGATGTGCAGTTCATCATAAGGGTAACATTGCGCAGCGTTAATATACCGCCACTGAAGACGGTCAAACTCCCATTTAAAACTATGATTTCATCCGTGTAATTCTCTGGTCCCGAAACCAACCAGTTGCCTTCCACATACTGTAATCCATCTATGCCATCATCAGGTGTTCCTGCTTTAACATTCGAGTCTTCCTGCTGTAACACGAGTTGTAGCATGCCAAGGACAAGCATGGCTACCAATAGTAGATACATTCCTTTTTTCATTATATTCACCCCATAGGACCTTTTTAATTTCCTCCTACGTTATTTATCGTTTAAATGAATTGTATTTTTTATACCTTCATCCTTTGATTTCACTCTGTGTCCTCGTCAAGTGAATTGATTATTTCATCGAGGTCGGAATCAATTTTTCCTTCTTTGGGTTTTGCCTTCTCCAATGGAGCCTCCTCCGTGACAATATCTTTATCCTCGACCTCCCATTTTTCGATCATTCTGGATAATTCCTTCCTTTGATCTGGTGTTAGGGATTGGGTCTGTGACATTGTAGCCACAAATCTCTCATATTCTGCACGACTTATTATACCATCCTCAAGCATCTCATCCAATTCATTTGTGACACCTTCAGGTAATCCCTCGAACTTTTGTGCAACCGCAGCTCTTCTAACCTCGCCGCGCTTGCCTGTGAGGATTTCCTGAAGCATCAAGTAATGCAAATCTTCAATATTCCCCTCCTTGAACTCATCATTGATTTTTGCCTCGAGCTCGTTCAGTCTATTTTCGTATCCAATTGGATCCTCGTCCTTGTTTTCTGAAATCTCATCGATCTCCGACATGTACACCTTGAGAGCACCTTTTTTCTTTCTTATCTTCCTGTACCCGATGAATGCCAAAAGTCCTGTACCTGCGATAACGAAAACCTCAAGAATTATGCCCCATTGATCCCAGGTCAACCCGATCATACGTTCCTCACCTTCTTCTTTTTCAGACACATCTTCAACTGTAACATCCCAGCTATGATCTACAATATCCGTACCATCATTTACTTCGGCTCTTACAACATGATCACCTGCGGCAGTAAAATCAGGATGATAAGTAAACGAACCTCCTCCCGTTTGTGCCGCAACATCGTCAACGTACCAAGTTACTTGGGGTATATCTTCTGAATCAGGGTCGCTTCCTTCTATTGTGAATTTTAAAGATGTATCTTCCTTCATTGTGTGCTCTTTTTCAACAGGTTGTTGCCCTCCGATTTGTGGCATTCTATTTACATCCTCAACCAAGATTTCCCATTCATAGAATAATGCAAATGAGTTTTCGCCTATATCCTGGACAGTCAGATTCAATGTGTAGGTTCCCGCACTCTCATAATCGGTCTCTAAAGTATAATCTTCATCATCTTCCACTGTTGCCTTATCCAATTTCCATTTGAACAATAAAAAATCACCGTCGGGATCTTCTGCATCTACCGAGAAATCCAGCGATTCAGTTTCATTTATGGTGAGCTGCACTGTTGATGGATTAATGGCCGTGACAATTGGTTTGGAATTTTGGACCACCACAAAATATGAGCTGTAACTCTTGCTCCAATCCTCGCCATCAAAAACTCTTAATTCATAATACCAGAGCTGATCCTTTCCTGTCAGGGTAAAACTCACTTCCAGTCCGTCGATATCCTGTTCAAAAACACCTTTATACCAGGTGATCTCAAATGATTGTTCTGTATCTCCGTCTTTATCCTCAAAAGTATATGAAGCAACTAGATCCTCATCACCCAGAGGAGGATTTGGAGAAATTGACAAACCAGTTGCAGTTGGAGGATTGTTTTGGATAGTTATACTATCTGAATTCACTCGAGTCCCGAAATCATATCCGTCTCTTGGTCGCAGCGTAAAATTCCAAACCTGCCCCTTCTGGGTTTGATTATGTGGAATAGTAAATTGATTATCTAATCCCGATACAGGAAGGCCGTCGCGATACCAAACGATTTCGGAGCCTGACTCAGGATCGGAATCCGAATCTGAATAATCGTAATTAGCCATAAGATTGGATTCTGTTGTGGGATTTGTAGGGGTTATATATGCATTTTCTGCTATAGGTGGTGAATTCGATATCGTGACCATCATATCAGAGATAATGGATATGCCTTCATCCACTCCATCACTTGGTCTTACTTCACATTTCCAAAGGTCATTTTTTGATGTATGGACTGAAGATAGTGTTTTACCTCTTAATCCTGTATCGACAAAATCTGTTCCGCTCCATTTCAGCCATTTTACAACAGTATCTAGACTTTCTGGGTCTTCGTCACTGTCATAAAAATCATAAGACACGATCAGGTCATCCTCAGTTGTGGGATTCGGAGGAGTTATGATAATGTTAGATACCTGTGGAGGTGTATTTCCAATGGTAATAATTGTCGATTCCAAGGGAGTTCCGTACGCTTCACCATCTGAGGGTGTAATGTTATAGTACCATAAATCCCCTTTCAGTGTTTTTGAGTAATTTACGGTGAATAAACCATATAAATCCGCCTGTTCAAAACCGTTTCTATACCACCTGATTATGCTCACCGATTCATTAACGGAATCACCATCCGGATCAAAGTAATCATAATTTGCTACAAGATCCGAAACAGAGGTGGGATTCTCAGGAGCGATATGGGCATTTGAAACATCAGGCGCTGAGTTTCCTATTGTTACATCCATACTGCTGCGAGTTGCTGCCCCTTCCTCCTTACCGTCATGTGGAACCACCTCGCAAGTCCAGTTCTGACCTTTTGAAGTATAACCAGCTGATAAATTCTTTCCTCTAAATCCCGAGTCAAAGAATTCAATACCGTTCCACCACAGCCACCTTATGGTTGTATCTAGACTCTCGCTGTCACCATCACTATCATGGAACTCATAAGTGACAGTCAAGTTATCCCTAGTAGTTGGATTAGTTGGCGATATTATTATATTGGTCACATATGGTGGAGTATTGCCTATTACCACAAAATCGGATTGTACTAAGGTTCCGTTATCTTCACCATCCGAGGGTGTGATGTTGTAGTACCACACTTCGTTCCCTTGGGTGAGCGAGTGATCCACGGAAATACTATCGTTTAGATTCCATTGTTCCATGCCATTTTTATACCATCTGATTTTGCTACCTGATTCTAGGTCGTCATCCGGATCAAAGTAATCATAATCAGCTATAAGATCTGAATCCGCTGTAGGATTTAGCGGAGTTACAGAAGCGTCCAAAACCGACGGTGCTGAGTTTCCTATACTTACATTCATGCTACTTATATTGGCCATTCCATATTCAATACCATCATGTGGTATAACCTGGCAGGTCCACGTCTCACCTTTTGATGTATGATCCGAGGATAATGTTTTACCTCTAAGGCCTGTATCGAAAAATTCATCCCCACTTAAACGCAACCATTTTACTGTGGTGTTAAGGCTCTCTGAATCACCATCACTATCATTGAAATCATAGGTAACACTCAAATCATCCCCGGTAGTTGGATTGGATGGCGATATTATTATATTGGTCACGTATGGTGGAGTATTGCCTATTACCACAAAATCAGATTGTACTAAAGCTCCGTTATCCTCACCATCCGAGGGTGTGATGTTGTAGTACCACACTTCGTTCCCTTGGGTTAACGAGTGATCCACGGAAATACTATCGTTTAGATTCCATTGTTCCACGCCATTTTTATACCATCTGATTTTACTACCTGATTCTAAATCATCATCTGGATCAAAATAATCATAATCGGCTATAAGATCGGAATCGGCCGTGGGGGAAGAAGGAGTTACATATGCATTTATAACAGAGGGTGCTGTATTTCCTATGGTCACGTTCATGCTGCTACGGTTGGCCGCTCCTGCGTCAATACCGTCGTGCGGTATAACTTCACAGATCCATACCTCGCCTTTTGAGGTGTATTCTGAGGGTAATGTTTTACCTCGAAGTCCTGTGTCGAAGAAAATACTGCCACTTTTACGTAGCCATCTTATCACGGTATCCAGACTCTCTGAATCCCCATCAGTATCGTTGTAGTCATATGTAACTGTCAAATCATCTTCTGTATCAGGATTCAACGGAGATATTGTGACATTAGATACGTATGGTGGAGTGTTACCGATTGTGACGATTTCTGATTGAACCGTAGGTCCGAAATCCACCCCGTCCGACGGCGTTATATTATAGTACCATTCTTCGTTTCCCCATGTTAATGAGTGATCTACAGATAAGCTATCGTTTAAATTCCACTGCTCCACACCGTTTTTATACCACCTGATTTTACTCCCAGATTCCAGATCCATATCAGGGTCATTGAATTGGTAATCAGCCAAAAGGTCTGAGTCGGCTGTTGGCTCAGAGGGCGTTATGTAAGCATCTGAAACCCATGGCTCAGAATTGACTATCGTCACATTCATATCGCTACGATTGGCTAATCCTTCACTAATTCCATCATGTGGTATTACTTCGCAGGTCCATCTCTCGCCCTTTTGTGTATGCTCCGCTGAAAGGTTCTTCCCTCGAAGGCCTGTATCGAAATACTCGGAGCCGCTCCACCTAAGCCATTTTACCACGGTATCCAAGCTTTCGGAATCTCCGTCACTATCATGGAACTCGTAAGAAACCTTTAGGACATCTTCTGTATCTGGATCCAAAGGAGCTATTGTTATATTAAGAACATACGGCGGAGTGTTGCCTATGGTAATGGTTACAGAGATGAAGGGATCCCCGACATCCTCGCCATCCGAAGGAGTGATTATGTAATGCCAAATCTCACCTTTTAAAGTCAGCGATGAATCCACAGTGGTACTATCGTTTAAATTCCACTGCTCTTGATTATTTTTATACCATCTGATCGTACTTCCTGACTCTAAATCCGAATCCACATCCCAATAATCATAATCCACCACCAAATCCGAATCTGATGTGGGATTTGTTGGTGTGATATATGCGGATAGAACCACTGGTGCCGAATTGTTTATGGTTACGTTCATACTGCTACGATTAACTAGCCCCTCACCAATTCCATCATGCGGTATTACTTCACAGGTCCATCTCTCGCCCTTGTGTGTGTGTTCCGCTGATAAGTTCTTTCCTCGAAGACCAGTATCGAAATAATCAGAGCCGCTCCACCTGAGCCATTTTATCACCGTATCCAAGCTCTCGGAATCCCCATCGTTGTCATAGAACTCGTAAGAAGCCTTCAAGATATCTTCTGTATCTGGATTTAATGGAGCTATCGTAATATTTTTAACATACGGGGGGGTGTTGCCTATAGTAATGGTTACAGAGATGAAGGGATCCCCGACATCCTCGCCATCCGAAGGAGTGATTATGTAATGCCAAATCTCACCTTTTAAAGTCAGCGATGAATCCACAATAGTGCTGTCGTTTAGATTCCACTGCTCTTGATTATTTTTATACCAACGGATCGTACTCTCCGACTCTAAATCCATATCCACATCGAAGTATACGTAATCCACTTCCAGATCCGAATCTGATGTGGGATTCGAGGGTATGATATTTGCAGATAAAACCTCTGGTGCTGAATTGTTTATGGTTACATTCATACTGCTACGATTAACCAGCCCCTCGTTAATACCATCATGAGGTATGACCTCACAAGTCCATCTTTCGCCCTTATGCGTGTGTTCCGCTGATAAGTTCTTTCCTCGAAGGCCGGTATCGAAATATTCAGAGCCACTCCACCTGAGCCATTTTACAACTGTATCTAAGCTCTCATCGTCACCATCGTTATCAAAGAAATCATAACTTACACTCAAGTCATCCTCGGTTGTGGGATCTAATGGAGAGATGGTGATGTTGGATACAGATGGCGGTGTATTTCCGATGGTGATAGGGTCTGATACTATTGGAACCCCGAAATCCTCACCATCCGAGGGGGTGATTATGTAATGCCAGGTTTCACCTTTTAATGTCAGTGAGGAATCAACGGAAATACTATCGTTCAAATTCCACTGCTCTACATTATCTTTATACCATCTGATCGTGCTACCTGACTCCAGGTCGTTGTCAAGGTCAAAGTAGGTATAATTTACTATTAGGCTTTCATTGCTTTTAGGGGAAACCGGGAGAATTATTACATTTGAGACCTCGGGAGCCGAGTTATCTATAAGAACTTCGGGGGATTGTTCTGGGGTTCCTAGATCATCACCATCATTGGGTGTTACGATGCACTTCCACAGATCTCCTTTTTTGGTGTAGCTTGAATCAAGTTCTAGGGAGTCTACGCCAGAATATACGTACCCAGAGCCATCATTTACGTACCATCGGTATTGAGATTGGGCCTCCAAATCACCATCTATATCATAGAAAGTGTAGTTCACATGAAGATTGTCGGAGCTTGTGGGATTCGTTTCCTTTATAGTTACCAAAGATACCTCAGGTGGAGTATTTTGGATGGAAACAGGTGTCGAGGTCATAGGTATACCGTATGTGGTACCATCATGTGGTATTACCTCACAGAACCATGTCTGTCCTTTGCTAGTATTAGAGGCGTTAATTTCTAGCAGATTATTGAGTGAGGTATCGTTGACTCCATCTATATACCATATGATCATAGTGCTGCCTTCAAGATCACCCTCGTCATCCGAATATAAATAGCTTAGGTTCAGATCATCTGTGGTTGTGGGATATGAAGGATCGATAATTACATTGGACACTTGTGGGGGTATATTCTCCAGCAACACAGGTACCACCGTAGATTGGTTCAATTGAATACCATTTGAACCTGCGTGACTGCCTAAAAATGCATGGAAGGAGTGGGGCGTGTACGACTCTTTCGAGTTCGAGAATTGTATTCGCTCCTGAACCCAAACCCATCCAGTATATCCATTTGAATCGGTGAAGCCTTCAAATTTTATTGTCCCGGCGACATTCCTTATCTGGACTAAGGCATTTTCCTGGGGGTTTCCTAGCCAATGAAATACACGAACATTCACAAGCCACCAAAATGAGATATGTGAGGTGCTGTCCAGTGTAATTTTGGTTTGATCAAATGTTGTATTGTAGGAAGTCACTTTAGCATCCTGGAGGTTAAAATTATAGGTCGTGGCATTTAAAGAGCAATTGTTGATTATGAGGTTTTCTATCGTATTGATTTTAATTGCCGTTTCTGTCTCATCATGAATTATGGAATTTTTCAGCCGGATATTTGTGGGATTTTGAACAATGTCTATTCCAGTGGTGCAGTCCTCGATTTGTATATCATCGAGAGTGATTGACCAGCCCTGTGAAATATCCACACCTGTTTCGCTGGACTTTATGGTTGCATTTGTCATTTGGAATAAATTTGAACTTGATAGCTGAACTCCAGCTCCAGTTGCATTCTCTATGAGAACATTTGAAATATCTACATCGTCTGAATTGTAAAGGTAGTATCCCCCATCTCCCCAATTTGAGGTCCCCCCAGAAATCGTTGCAGAGTCAGAATAACGAAGATCGCAATCGTAAATAGTTATAGAATCGAAATGATTGTCAAAAAGAAATGTTGATGGGGTATATCGAAGAAAAATTCCCCAACCTTGATCGGAAAAGTTATTGCTTGAGATATTGTTGTTCGATCCTGCAGAATAGGTTACGATCCCGTAATCTTTTCCACCGCTGAAATCATTGTGTGTTATCGTATTTTGAACACATTCACTAAAAATCAATACCAGTTGGCCTTCCGAATTGGAAATATTTGTAAATACATTATGAGTTATTGTATTATTTCTTGAACTCATTAAATATATGGGGAAGGCATAGGCTCCATTATGTGTATTGTCATCTATTGTATTATTATGTGAATTATAAAGATAGATGTCAAAAGTGTTGTTGGAAAATGTATTTCCAGTAATATTGCTGTAATTATGATCAGTTAATAATACTGCAACAAAATTTTCCGAAAACTCATTATTCCGAATCTCAACATTTGAAACAGATGAGTGAATGTATAATCCTCTAGCGGGTGTGTTACTACCATCTAGTATGACATCAGGGCCTTCTATATCATGGCGCCAGGCACTATATGGCAATCCTGCATCCCAACCGCAATCCGAGAGTTTGCTGTTTTTCATTATTATTTCAGACCCCTCCACAATAAAGAAGAATGGATAATTCGTATCAAGTGCGGAGAACGATGATCGATCGGCTGTGGTCAGATTATTGTCATCATTGTCCAAAATCCATATTTTTCCACCGGGCTCCACATGAATTCCGAATTCATTATTGAAACTTGAATTGAACTGTAGTTTAACATTTTTTAAGGTGAGGTGTCCCGTGGAAAGAATAGTGAGTGAACCATTCATGATGGCAGTAAGATTGGTCACAGTTATCGTGCTATTCACTATCCAATCTCCACAGGAGGCAATATTTGATGGCTGGCTTTCCTGAAACAGTAAATCCACGGCAGTGACCTTATATCTATATGTGATCCAATTCGAGGCGGCCTCAGTATCGGTCCAGTAAGTTGCCTTTTCTTCGGCCGTATCATTTGAATCGTATATTATTTCCCAACCTCCACTCGTATCATTTCTATAAAGCAGGTAGTGATCCACATCCGTGGATTTTGAGGAGTCCCAACTGAGATCCACATCTGTTTTATTGCTTACGGCGATAAAATTCGCAGGCGGTAGGGGTGGTAGGTCTATATCGAAATGGACGTTCACTGTCTGTGACTTGTTCATAGTCGGCTCGATTTCCCCATATGCGGTGTGAACATCTAATGTGGCGGTAATGTTGTGAGGGTCATAATAGATTGTTCCTTGCGCATCTTTTGTCTGGTTCTTGATCTTAATGAACTGTATTTGACCATTTTCATCGGATTCTCCCTCGAATACTATGGTGTCTGTGTTGTTTCTTACAACCACATATGCACCGGGGACCCAACTGTTGTCATCCGTGACGTTGAGATGAAGAAAATTCAAGATTACCAGCTTGGGGTTCCCCCCTGCGAAATCAGTTTTTGAGGGGTCGCATGTACAATTGAGGACCTTGAATATTGTATTACTATCTCGTAGTGTAAAATCATAGTTGGTGGCACTGATCGTGTTATTGGAAAAACTGGAGTGATCGCTTCCATCTACATCATATACATAAATACCGGTACCAGAGCACTGGGTGATCAGGTTGTTTGTTATATTATAGGTTCTGAGTTCCTCAAGGCGCATCCCGACAGAATTATTTATAAGAGTATTATTCTTGACAAGAAAATAGTTAACTTCCGAACCATCTCCCCATGAATTCAAATACATACCAATTCCATTATTGTTCGAAATATTGTTATCAATGAATTTATTGTTTACGGATTCTCCGACGATTCCTGGCGTGTAAAAATATATTCCAGATACGGTATTGTTTACTATGGAATTATTGTGAAATACCGAATTAGATACCTGATAAATATGAATGCTGTAGCCAGACCAAAGTTTGGCATTTGAAACGGTATTATTGTAGAACTCGATATTTGAGCAAGCCAAAAGTTGGAGATTGTAACCCCCCCAGTTATTACCATTGTATTCAACTGTGTTATTGTAGATTTGACAGTTGCTGGCCCACTGAATATTTAATCCAAATTGGCTCGAACCCGATTCGAAGATATTGGAATTGTTATGGATATAATTATTACATGCTGTCATGTAACTTTTTGCAAGCCATGCCCCATAGTCATTATGATGGATTATATTATTGTACACTTCTGCATAATTGCCCCTATTTAAATAGAGGCCATAGTTCTTAAAATACCTGAATTCGTTATATCCTATTCGATAATTATTCCCCCAACGAGAGTATAACCCATACCAACCATTTTCAAATGTACAATTCTGGATATTAACATCATCCACGTAATCGAGGTAAAGACCAACATTATCATCATCCCATGAGTAACCACATTCACGGATAATCGTGTTCTCAATGGATAGTGAGGCACCTGAATTCACTTTGATCGCGGTTCTAAAGTCACCAGAGCCCCCATCATCGTCATCGAAGGGGCTGTCAGTGATGTTCGAGCGATCTAATGTGGTAGCTGGATTATCATCCCCATCAGAAATATCAAGGGATCCTCCACCCATGACCTCGATGGTGTAAGTCCCGTTTTCTGTTGTGCAGTTGATTGCCACGGTGACATTTCTCAAAGTCAACGATCCAGTTGGTTCTATGGTAAGGTTGCCAGACAACACTATTATCTCATCAGTATAGCTCTCTGGGGTGCTTACGATCCAATCGCCTTGGATGTACTGTAACCCGTCTACAAGGTCATCAGGTGTGCCTGCTTCTACATTCGAGTTATTCCATGGAACATCTATTTGTACATATCCCATAACCAGCATGACTACTATAAGGAAGAGTATCGGCTTTCTCATGCTCCTCACCTCAGTAATTATTTTAAAAGGGCCCATAGATTTTGGATGCTTGCCCCCCTTTTGATATGCCAGTTCAATGTATTTCTTCCTATTAATAAATATCTCTTTATTCACATGAACCAGGTTATTTCGGAAAATGACGGGAAATATCCCTTTTTTCGGGTCAATCCTCGTATTCGGCAACCGTCAATACTATGTTCCTTATCCAAATCCTAGGATTTATCACCAATGTCCTTATAAATTTCCTATTCTTCAGATTCGCCCTTTTCGTCGGAGGATTCCTCCGAGGTAGAGTCCTGACCTTTATTCCCGTCATCGATTTTTTCCTCTGACTCAGAGCCGTTTTCCGCTTCTGGAGATTCTTTGGGCTCGATTTCATCCTCCAGGGATTCTTCTTGGATGGAATCCTTATCCTCGACCTCCCATTTTTCGATGGTCTTGGATAGCTCTTCCTTTTGATAGGGCGTGAGGGTTTCGGACTTTGAAATGGTCCCCACAAAACTCTCATATTCCTTTCTGCTTATTTTACCGTCCTTGAGCATTTCATCCAAGTCCTTTACAATCCCTTCTGGCAGTCTTTCGAACTTCCTGCTGACCTCGGCTTTTCGGAACTCCCCGCGTTTGCTGACGATGATCTCCTGAAGCATTAGGTAATGTAAATCCTCGATTTTACCAATCTTGAACTCTTCATTTATTTTCGCTTCCAGCTCGTTTAGTTTCTGCGTATACTCATCCAAATCCATCTCTTCACTGGATGAAAGCTCATCGATCTCGGCCATATATGTTTTTAGAGCACCTTTTTTCTTCCTGATCCTGCTGTATCCCACGAAGGCCAAAAGTCCTGTTGCTGCAATTACTAGAACTTCAAGAATTATACCCCATTGGTCCCAGTTTAATCCAAAGAATGTTTCCGTGGCCTCTGCGATGTCCTCCACTTCTACCTCCCATGTGTATGTGGAGTTTGCACCGGTTGCTGTCTCATAAACCTCTGCTGTGATGTTGTGCTTACCGCTTGAATAATAATCAGGATTGTATGTATATTTATCCGAGCCCTCCCATACGGGAGTACCATCAAGGTACCAGCGTACATCCATGCTATCTCCATCGGAATCCGTTTTGGTTATTGCGAAATTGAGGCTTTCCTTCTCTTTTATCTTTGCAGTCCTGCCTTCGGGTTCTACCACCGTTATTTTAGGTAGCCTGTTCATTTTTTGGACACCTACAGTCCATGTGATTTCATTGGTATCGTCGCCATCAGTTATTATGAGTCTGAGTATGTACTCGCCCTCAGAATCGTAGTCGGTTTTAAAAAGATAGATGGAGCTATCCACTTCCTCATCCAATAAAACGATCCTGCCGTCAAGTGTCCATCTAAAGGATAATGTATCATCATCCATATCATCGGCGGAAACATTGAATTCCCTGGTCTCCGTCTCGGTCATGGTAACATCAGTTACTTCCGGACTCTTTGTTACATTGGAAGGCGGGCTGTTTTTGATTACGGTGGTGGTGCTGGAAAACCAATCACTTACGTCCTCACCGTCCGATACCCTTATTTTGCAGAACCAAATCTCACCTTTCCGGGTCAGTTCCCAGGAAAGCTCCTTATGGTCGTCATAGTCCTCCATATGGCCGTTATCCCTGTACCACTTGACCTCCCATGACAAGAGAGCATCGCCATCATCGTCCTGATATAGATTCTGGAAAATCGGTGTGAGGTTCTGGTTGGAAAGCGCCTTCTGCGGAGTGAGGGCCACGGTCCCGTTTATGTATGGAGCCATGTTGGGAATGGATATGGAGTCAGCCGTAATCCAATCGCTCCAGTCCTCTCCATCGAATGCTCTTAGGGTTGCATTCCATATCTGGTCTTTTTCGAGATAGTCTCCTGGGACGGTTTGATTGTCGTCGAACTGGGGCATGGAAGCGGAATCGGCAAACCACAGGATCTCAACATTTTCAATGCTGTCCCCGTCCACATCTTCATGGGTATATGCCAATGTCAGCCACCTGTTACCTACATCTTCGTCGATTATTATTTCCGCATAATCTAAATCTGGTGGGGAATTGCCGATAAGGACTCCTTGCGATCCCACCTCATTACCAACATTAAAGCCATCGCTTGGTGTGACGTAGCAAAACCATGTTTGCCCCTTCAAGGTCCTTTCTGCTTGTGTCACATTGCCGGTTATTCCGCTGTCCCATCCGACGCCAAAAGCGTCTTCGTACACCCACCTGAATGAAGTGCCGTTATCTGTGTCATCATCATAATCATAGAAATTGTATGTCACCTCAAGAGAGTCGGATGAGGTTGCGGATTGAGGCAGGATGATTACATTCGAAACAACAGGAGGTGTATTGAATATCTCCACAGCCTCTGTCCAGGCCTCTTCCCCTGCATCTTCTCCGTCCATTGGAACTATCCTGCACCTCCACAGATCACCGCGAAGGGTGTATGTATAAGATAATATGTTGGAATTGCCACCATATTGTGTCCATCCAGTACCATCCACCCAAAGATACCATCCATATGACGAGCCACTCTCCCCATCGCCATCGGGATCAGTGAAGTTATACTGGACCAACAGGTTGTCAGAACCTGTAATTATCATGCTCCCAGCCTCCGAAGTGATCCTGGGATTCGAGATCGAGGGCGGACTGTTGCCTATGATCACTACTATAGATAAGGCATATGATCCCTCGTCATCTCCATCGTGAGGCGTTACATTGCACCTCCACTGCTCGCCCTTTGAGGTGTACTGGCTAGAAAGATAGTAACTGTCTATTGTGGAGAATTCCCAATAGCCGCTTGTTTCGTTGTATTTGTACCATTTATGGGTGGTTTTAGAGGAATCCAAACCATCTCCATCCAGGTCGAAGACATTGTAGTCAACGTACAGGTCATCACCGCCTGTGGGATCGGATGGAGATATTATCACATTGCTTATCTGGGGTGGTGTGTTGATTATATGGATAATATTGGTTTCGTAAGGATATGTTGGGTAGGTGCCGTTGTATTTATCCGACGGATAGATGATGGCCTGCCATAACTGACCTTTTTGGGTGTACTGGTAACTGATGGTCATAAGGTTGTCAAAGGTGGAATTGTAGACTCCGTTTATGTACCAATGTATGATGGTCCCGGTTTCGGGATCGCTTTCATAGTCCTCATACGTGTAATTTAAAATGATATCGTATTTGGTGGTAGGTAGGTAAGTGTAATCCTGCTGGGGATCGGGATTGTCATAATATCCGATGATTTCCCTATCCGAAACCCAGGGCATTTGGTTTGAGACATATACATCAATATGTTGGCTTTGGGTGACGTTCACCATCAGGTTGCCCACATGGCTGCCGTCGAACACATATATTACATGAGGATTATCCAGATATTCCTCATCCCGGAACATGGTTTTCTCGTGTATTGTAATCCAATCCGCAAAACCGAATACGGCAATCTTGGTATAGACGAGATCGTTATTGAAATTTAGGATGGAAATATCGGCAATGAAGGGTATGTTTTTCTCGATATCGTATACCTGAATCGAGACAAAATGATAGAGCTCAACTCTCGAGGTGGAGTCTTCAATACTGATCTTCGAGAGGTTGAGGGACGTGTTTATCAGAGATACAACTGCGGAGTTGTTCAAGATAAGGGATATATCAGATATTGGGCTTATGGTGGAATTTAATATGTTAACAATTCCCAGTTCGCCTTCAAATCCCTTTGCAGTAATCTCGCCTGCGATGCAGTTTTTAATCACGCATCTTTTTAAATTCACAGGACCTGGGCTTTGAATATATAATCCGACAAACGTGAGATTTACCGTGGTGTTGAAAAGAGTTATATCCCGGCATCCGATTATGTCTATACCCTGTTGAATATAATATACGTATGTGTCATTTAAAAAGATATTATCGGAGTTTATCAACCTGAGCCCGGTACTCCCCTCAGTAACTGTCAAATTTACAATCTCGGACTGGGATTCGTTCTCCATTACCAAGAAATAATCTATCTCCTCCGCGAACATGTTCTCGATTACGCTTCTTCTGCACCAAGAGGTATATATTCCAATATCAGGTCTGTCCCCACTCACATCATAAAAACATTCCCTGATCTTGGTGTACCAGGATGAGACACAGTATATCCCGAATTGGCGATGTGCCGAGATATTATTAGATTCAATAGTAATGTTTACCGAGGAAAAGATATGTATTGGTGGCTCGCCACGAATCAAGGTATTATCGATTATTTGTGAGTTCATACACTCAACAAAGTATATTCCCCATACAGGATCCTGATCATTGTATGGCTCTGCCCATATATAGCAACTGGATATATGGAGGTCAGATGATGACTCCGCATATATTCCGTATAGTACCTCCCTTTCCAGAATGCAATTTGAAATGCTCACACCGGAAGAGCGCTTTATGCACATCAGAAACTCGGCATGTTCAAAATAGCTTGTTGTAAAGGAGATATTGTATAACAGCCCTTGGAAATCGGTTACATCATAAAAACCCAAGCCCCCGTATCTAACATCGATGGTGGTGTTCGTTATTGTCAGATTTCTGGATTGCGAATATATACCTTTTATAGATTCCTCATCGCTGTAATCATCGATACCTGGACGTTCGATATACGAACCATTAATATAGACAACAGCATCAGGTCCGACTTTGAAGGTATAGGGTACATAGCTGTTTCGTTTTATAGTAATATTTTCACCTGTAAAAGAGCCACTATTGTTTATCCATATGCCGAAAAGGCCGTCGGAGGGTGAATCTATTTTCAAGGTCGTATTATAAAGGTCGATATGACCGTACACCAGAAGCGAGCCTTCGAGAGTGATATCTCCACCGTCAACGTATTGTGGTGATGTTTTATTGATTACCCAATCACCGCAGGTTGTCTTGTCATACATGACACTCTCGTTCTCTTCATCAAAGGCCCTCACTCCATACCAATATTTCTGCCAGTCTTCCGAGCCACTTATATGGGTGTAATTACAAAAACCGTAGACTGTAGCGTTGGGAATTCCAGAATCTACATAGAACTTAAAGTCATTATAATCTGTTGCATAATATACGTTATAACCTTTTACATCCGAGGAAATGGAAGGTTCCCATGTGAGAACTGTGTTGCTCTCCTCATCGGATAGTGCAAGTATGTTTTTGGGAGGGTGCGGGGGTGCATTCTTACTGTAAAATACATTGACCTGCATGTTCGTGTTTACTGTATATTCTGTGAAGTTTTCAGCGAGCCATCCCGGTCCCTTGGCCTTGGAGGTATGATTGTTCATAGACTCAACGGCAAAAGAGGCGGTCCACACGGAATCTGTAACTGGTATGTTCCTTGCAAAGCCGTCCGATTCGGTTATTGAGGTGATCTCAAGGCTTGAGGTCTTATTATATATCTCGACAGTGGCCCCGTTTATAGGGCCTTCGGTATCGTAAACAAAGACATCAACCCACCATTTCCACGTCAATGTTGAGGTCCACACACCAGCAGCAGTAGTGTTCGTTGCGTTTATACATACCACATCAGAGTAATCAATATACATATAACCGATATTGGTCGAGTTCATTATCGTTACATGGCTGCTATTACCGGTTTGCCAACTTTTTTTAACCCATAAATCCGCCCAATCGGCATTATTGACCATGAAGTTTGAGAACGTTACATTTGATCCCTCGATGTTGCCCCCCCTTTCTGAATCCTCGATGTAGAGATTGTCTATTCTAATATGCCCTTGATCGCAGTCCCTGATTCTAACTCCCTCCCAAATCCGGTTTTGTAAGGTGATGTTCGATAGGTAAGCATTTTTTGTTTTATAGAAGTCGACTCCAACGTCACCATCATATAGACCATCTGTGTAAATGTTCTCTCCATAGATATCACCATAAAAGCAGGAGAGGCTATTGTTGACATTGAAAGTTTCCAAATTGGATATATAGGCGTTGGAAGAATCGACCTCGAGCCCGTGAGTTAAGACCATTTCGTCTGTTTCGATGTAAACATTGGAGATGGTAACGTTATTCGAGCTGGACCGTATCCTCGGCCCATAATCTTCAAGCCCCAATATCGTCAGGTTCGAAATTACCGAGTTGTCGGTGTTCTCTATCTCCATTGCAAACGACACATTGGACATTTCGATATCCTTGATTGTTATTCGGTTGGAATCCCAGACACTCATAGGATTAGAGCCGTTTTCAACTCTTAGGTCCGCTATCTCTATATTTTCCGCATTCCTACAATTAAGAATCCTTGAAACATTGTAACCAGTCATGTTGGTGATTTTACCATAAGAACTCTCCTCTATAGAGAGTGAATTGATATCATCTTCGGCCGTAATATTATCGACGATAAAGTTCGAGGACCTGGATATATCTATTCTGCCTTCCCATACATCAGTTCCATTTATTTTCACATCCTTTACCTCGAAATTGTTGCTGTACGTGATTCTGAGGAATCTTTCTGAATCATCGCTATTTATGTTTTTTAAACTGAATCCTTGGGAGTTTACAATGCTAATACGCTCCTCCCCTTCAAGGGAAAAGTTCTCTATTCTGAAGTTGCTAGAACCATCTACATCAATAGCCTGGTTTTCTCCAAGCTCACTATACGAGACATCGTTTAATACAAGACCTTCGGAATTTGTAAGGAATATAGACATCATACTGATTTGGGATATGTGCAGACCATCGACATAAAAACCTGCGTTGTCGCCCCAAAAGGAGAGGGCTATGAGGCTGTTGTTTATCGTGGAATTTGAAATATGTCCTTGATTCGTTGATATTGACAATCCGAGATGTTCCGGATTTAAGAGATCTACAAAACCGCATTGCCTCACCGTTGAATTTTCTATGATGAGGGTAGAGCCTTCCCTGGCGATAAGGTAGTAGTAAGATGACAAAAATTCGGTATCGTCATCATCCGGTGTGTCGGTGATGTAACAATCGTACATCTCCAAGGTGCCCTTGTTATTCACGATTATGTCGTAGGGCTGAAGGTACATGGACATCATCATGAGGGTGCAGTTGTTGAGAACCAAGCGGCCGCCGCCCTGTATGGTAAGATCACCGAAAAGAGCTATAATTTCGTCGGTATATTCCTCATAACCTGTCACTGTCCAATCATCGTGGAGTTCCTGATATCCGTCGATACTATCATTCGGCTGCCCAGAGACCTCATCGATAATATACGGGTTGATGATGAGGGATAGGGTCGTTATTATTAAGCCCACCACTAGAAACATCGAGATTGCTTGATTCTTCTCCATTCAGATACCTCCCAAATCGTCTCATGGTATAAATACGATTGATTATATATAACTTGCACTGTCAAACTGAATATGGCCATTTGAAATGGAGAATTTACCAAGAAAATGGATTATAGGGCATCATATACACCGAATATCACTTATTATTAAGAGAATTGATAATTTCGTCGATTTCCTTATCTGTTTCATCTTTCTTTGGCTCAACCTTTTCGGCAGCAGCTTCCTCTTCGACGGAACCCTTATCCTTTACCTCCCATTTTTCGATCATTTTGGATAGTTCTTTCTTTTGATAGGGCGTGAGGGCTTTTGTCATTGAAATTGTGGCAACAAAACTCTCGTATTCTTCCCGACTTATTTTGCCGTCCTTGAGCATATCATTCAGATCTTTTACCACTCCCTCGGGTAATTTTTCGAATTTCCTGCTGACCTCAGCTTTTCGAACCTCGCCGCGCTTGCTTGCTATGATTTCCTGAAGCATAAGGTAATGTAAATCCTCTATATTACCCTCTTTGAACTCGCTGTTGATTTTTTCCTCCAACTCATTTAGTTTACGCTCGTATTCCTCAGGGTCCTCATAGAGGCCGGCTGAGATCTCATCGATTTCAGCCATATACGTTTTAAGCGCGCCTTTTTTCTTTCTGATCTTCCTGTATCCAATGAAGGCCAAAAAGCCTGTAGCTGCGATCACCAAGACCTCAAGTAGTATACCCCATAGGTCATAGTTTAATCCAAGGAACTCCTCTGCTGCAACATCGGCCACTGTGAGATTCCAGCTGTGTTCGACATCGTCTGTTCCATCGCTGACCACCGCTGTAACTACATGGTCACCTGCTGCAGCATAATCTGCAAAATAAGTGTATGAAGTCCCTGATGTCTGGACCACAACATCGTCGAAGTACCAGGTTATTTGAAGCGTATCATCGGGATCAGGGTCGCTTTCGTCTATCATGAATTTCAAGGATGTGTCTTCTTTCATCTTTACATTCTTGGTTATAGGCTCCAAGACCTCGATTTGGGGCAGCAGATTCACATTGTTCACTGTGATATCCCATTCATAAGATAAGGTATAGGATTTCTCACCTACATCCTGAACAGTCAGATTCAAGGTGTAGGTGCCGTCACTTTCATAATCAGTGGTAAATTGATAGAACTCGTCATCTCCTACACTGGATTTATCGAGTCTCCATTTGAACAACAATATATCACCATCAGGGTCGTGAGCATCCACAAAAAATTCCAACGATTCGGTCTCGTTGATAACCAGCTGGGCAGGTTGGGGCGTGATGGAATTGATTACAGGCTTTGAATTCTCGATTATAATATAATGTGAGCTGTTCCCCTCGCTGAATTCCACACCGTCGGATACTCTAAGGGTGTAATACCAAAGATCGCCCTTTTCTGTTGCGGCATTCTCCACTTCCAATTTATCGTTATAAAATGTCTGGAGCAGGCCGTTTTTATACCATCTGATCTCGAATGAGGCCTCGGTATCCCCATCATCATCAAAGTATGTGTACGAGGCAACAAGGTTCTCATCACCCAAGGGGAATCTCGGCGTTATAATTAGGTCCGACGCCATTGGAGGACTATTTTGGATCGTTATATCCGATGACACCATCACCTCACCGAAATCGAAACCATCCCGCAGACGCACCGTGAAATTCCAGACCTGACCCTTTTCAGTATGGTTGCGGGATACTGTCAACTGATTATTAAGCTCGGGTACAGCAACTCCATCTCGATACCAAATGATCTCAGTACCGGCTTCGGAATCGAAATCCAAATCAGAATAATCATAATGTGCAACGAGATCCGTTTCCGTGGTAGGACTCGTAGGAGAAATATAAACATCGGAGGCCGTTGGCGGGGAATTTTCGATGGCGATTTCTTGTGTCGAAAACACGCTGGTTCCATAACTCAATCCATCATGAGGAATGACCTCACACTTCCAAACCTCGTTTTTTGTGGTGAAGGCAGAGGACAGAGTCTTACCCTGATATCCAGTGTAAGTGAATTCGATGTCCCCTTCTCTTTTTCGGTACCATTTTATTATCGTGTCATCGCTTTCGAGATCATCATCCTCGTCGTTAAAGGAGTATCCCACAGTCAAATCGTCCGCGGTATCGGGATTTAGGGGGCTTATCAGCACATTGGACACACTGGGCGGAGTGTTTCCGATAACGATCGACTCAGACTGCACTAAAGTACCATAATCCTCGCCGTCGCTTGGAATTAAAATATAATACCAAACATCGCCCTGTTGGGTCCGCGATGGGTCCACGGAGAAACTTCCGTTCAAATCCGTCACTTCGAAGGTATTTCGATACCATCCTATTATACTACCTGATTGCGAATCGCCATCTAAATCATCGTATTCATAGCTCGCATAAAAAGTCTCGTTGCTATTCGGAGAGCCAGGAGTGAAGGATAAATCATATGCCTCAGGAGCCGAGTTATTTATCGTCACAGGAGCAGATTCCATGGGGGTTCCGTAGTCATCGCCATCACCTGGTGTTACATTACATTTCCATCTATCTCCCTTTTTGGTGTAGATGGGACTCAGTTCTAAGGAATCAACACCGGAATATACCCAGCCGGTGCCATTGTCCACGTACCATCTGTATAAGGACCATGTTTCGAGATCGCCATCGATATCCGAAAAAGTGTAATTAACATGAAGGCTGTCGGAACTTCTCGGATTGGTCTCTTCAATATATACACCGGTTACTTCCGGGGGCGTGTTCTGGATCGAAACAGGTATTGAGGTCATGGGGACACCATATACCGAACCGTCATGAGGTATGACCTCGCAGAACCAGGTCTGGTCCTTTTTTGTATATTGGCTGTCAATGGTTGTCAGATTGTTGAAAGTGGAGTTATGTAATCCGTCTATATACCATAATATCATGGTTTGACCTTGCAGGTCATTCTCAGGGTCCGTATACTGATAGGATAATGTCAAATCGTTAACGGTCGTGGGATATGAAGGACTGATGATAACATTCGAGGCCGTGGGAGGCTCGTTTTCCAAGTGGACAGTTTTTTCCTCGGATCGATTCACCACCGTTGTTAAAGAACCTGAATGGTTGCCCAAATCCGCAATAAAGAAATGGGGATTGGCCGTATCGTTTGAATGGGAAAACTGTGTACGCTCAAATATCCATATCCATCTTATATAACCATCGATATCGGTATATCCATCAAAAACCAAAGTTCCCAAGGCTTTCCTGATCTGAACATGAGCATTTGCCACCGGATTATCGAGCCAGTCCTTCACCATTACATCCACAAGCCAATTAAAAGAAATGCTGGAATCGTTTATTTTCACACGTTTTTGATTGAAGGAGATATTATACAGAATTGCCGAAGAGCTGGTAAGATTAAATATATATCCTGAAGCGTTGAGGGAGCAGTTGTAAAGAACAAAATTCTCACATCTATCCAGGATTATACTTTGCTGGATACCCTCACAGACAGTGATATTATAACATTCTATATCTTGGGATATTTCAATGTCTGGGTATGATAAAACTGCTATTCCCATGGGACAATTTTCGATGTTAATGTCTTTTAAGATCACATTACTTACACTCATAAATCCCATTCCACCCATGTAAGAATTGTTTATAGAAAGGTTTGTTGCCTGAAAATCCCTTGAAAATACCAATACAACTGCAAACGAGAGGCTATTTTCAACGATAATATTGGATATCACGGAATTATTCGAATGCTCCAGATAAAATGATGTCGTGTCCCCGTTCGAATACCCGCCATTGATGGTTATAAAATCCGAACTTTCTACATATATGCCGCCAGTATTGGTGAAATTATTATCGAAAAAATAACTCTGAGGGGAATTAAAAACCTGAATGGCCGTACCAATATCCTTGAAATCATTGTTTGAGACATTATTATTAACACCAGCTTCATAGAGGCAAATACCGTACATGCCATCCGAGATATTATTGTATCTTATTGCGTTGAGGTTACAACCATTATCATAGAGGACAATTTGAACATTGTTGTATGATGAGAAATTATTGGAATTAATCGTATTATCCTCAGAGTTAAATAGGTAGATTGGATACGCCTGATTTATTTCGAAGGTATTGTTGTTCAAGGTATTATCCTGCGCATTATTTAGATAAAGCCCAAAAACGTTATCCGAGAATGTGTTGTTTAGTACCTTACAATTATTGCCTCCATCTATCAATATTGATACGAAGTTATTTGAGAATACATTATTTGTTATGAGTGCATCGTTACCGATAACATATAATCCTCTGGTCCAAGGATCGTCTTGCTGCATTACCTTTGGTGCGTAATCGTAAATGTTCCACCACATATATGTCAGTTGTTTATTGGAACCGCAATATGAAAGATGGCTGTTTTTCATCTCGAACTTTGCTCCATTCACAACGAAGTAAAAGGTGTTGTCAGTTTTAAGAGCAGATATGTTGGTTCGATCATATGTAGTCTCAGGATCATCGTCAATATCCAAAATAAATAACTGCCCACCAGGTCTGACATCGATACCAAATTCGGCCTTATAGGAACAGTTTAAAATAAGATCGACATGTTTAAAGGTCAGGTTACCTGTTGGCAGAATGATGAGTGAACCGTTGAGCTGAACAGTGAAATTATCGTATGCTTGTATATCCGGTACGGCCCAATCACCGCATCTCGCGATATTTGAAAAGATACTTTTTTGGGAGCTATTGTCCACGGCCTGGACCTTGTACCAGTAGGTTGTCCAATCCGAGGCCGCATTTACATCCACCCAATAATTGGCTTTATCTTCACCTGTTCCGCTTGAATTATATACCTCCACCCAGCCAGAACC
>CP070739.1:2541157-2578823 GCA_020347705.1 Methanomassiliicoccales archaeon
CTCATTTTTATAATACTTGGAATAAGGCCTGGGGCCCTCCTCAAAACCGATTTGTACCGGCATTTTCGGATGGCGATAACGTTCAAAGAATCTTTTTTCGTAGCGGTATACGATGGGGCGGTGGATGGATTCAGGTCCTGTGTAAAAAAATGCACTGCTCTTACTGGTATTTTCGAACCTCTCAAGGTATTTTTTGTATCGACGAAGCTTTTTTAATGCCGACAGCAGGCTAGGATGATTTCTTGCACGCACCTCAACGTACTCCCATAACCTTCCCTCGTAAATGCTCTGTTTGATCCCCGCGATTTCAGCGAAAATGACATAAAGATTGTGCATTGCAAGGGGCTTATAATCACCTTCCTTGTGGGATTTTTGAAGACTATTAACATCATTCTCGCTGCATACAGGACATGAGCATGGCAACTCCATCATCTCAGTAAGTCGTCTCGTACCATCTGAAAAAAGGAGGCGTCCGTCCTTGGCGAATTTTACATATGAGGCTGAGTCGAATAAATCGCATCCCAAGAGCACCGCCAGACCCAGGAACATCGGATGACCGCAACCGAAAAGATGCACTGCCTTTCCAGGGCTCAGACCTTTTTTGGATGCGATGATGATATCCACTATTTCCCTGTACCTGTAACTTTCCATTAATGGAACCACCCCCCCAATAGGATAAAGCTCGCTTTTCAGCTCCGACAACCTCTGTGCACAGTATCTCCTGATCTCGGGGAAGTTACCTCCCTGGACGGTTAAGGCCAGGGCCATATCTCCTTTGATATTCACCGCCTCTGCGGCCCTTCTCAGGGTCTCGTTCATATCTTCCCTCACTTTGTCTTCATCATCCCCTATTTCGGAAAATACATCGAGTATCGTCCCCACATCCGAGCCTATCCTTTTTTGGAAATCCACTATCTGCAGGGGGTCCACTTCCACATCCTTATAAACATGGGTTTGGAATGTGCCGGAATCGGTCATTATAGCGCCATCAAAGTCTAAAAGCTCGTGAACTCCACTTTTTTCTGATTGTTCCCTCAACGCATCATCTTTGTGGATGATGTAAGCGTTCGTTATCACCATCTTAACGCCAAACAACTTCTTCATTTCCGAGGGGGAGATGATCATTTGATTGGGATTGATTACCGGTAATACTGCAGGGGTGTCAACATCCTGATGCCTGGTATGGAGTATTCCTATCCTGCCTAGTCCATCTCTGGCCTTTAGCTCGAACATGCATTGAGAATAACGATGTAGGATATTATTTTTGTTGTGATATCAGTAACTGAGGTTATCCTTTACCTTTTTTCTTAAAAAGGATTACCAATAAAATAAGGACTATCACAATTATCGGGATTATTATCAAAATGAGGTAAGTGGGATCAAATTCCCCCTTATCTTCGGCTGGTGCAGATCCGCTTTCAGTTGTGAATGTGAACGAATAACCAGAGGATATCCTGTTTCCTGCAAAATCCTGGGCATTTTCAGATATCGATACAGTATATGTTGTTCCTCCCGTAAGCGATGCCTTTAAAGTTAGCCTGGTTCCGTCAGCGCTCCAAGTCCTTTCTGAAATCGACCCTGGTGAAATCGATACTGCGCTTTCTGTTGCAGCCGTATCCATGGACTCGCTGAATGTTATTGTAATGTCTATCGTCGAATCAACTTCGTTTGCATCATTCGCTGGGTTCGTATTAACAACTGTCGGTGAAGTGAGATCCTCAATTGATCCCGAGGTAAACGAGAATGAATACGGTGATGCAAGATTCATATCATCGGTGCACTTAGCAGCGGTGCTGATCGTAAAGGTGTACTGAGTATCCTGGTCCAGAACAGAAGAAGGAGTAAGCGTAATAATTGTATCTTGCTCTGTCCAAGCTGATGTCCAGGTAATAGAGGGGGAGCTCGAGATGGCATTCTCTGTTGTTGAGGTATCCATGGACTTGCTGAATGAAATGGAGATCCCGGTATTGAGGGGAACATCTGTTGCACCGTCATTTGGAGAAGTAGAGGAAATGGTGGGTGGAGCAACTTGGCCCGGTGAATTTTGCCAGACTTCCAACCCTCCTCCTTTGTATCTTCCAAAGAGCAGGTCCAATTTTCCGTCACCGTTCATATCACCAACGTGATTGCCGACATACTCGTTATCGGCTGGAAAATCCCCGGAGTTCTCGGTCCATGATCCCGCTCCATCCCCGTGATACACATGGATGCCTGTGGTTCCATAACCCCCTCCGGTGGCAATGTCTGTGTTTCCATCACCGTCAAAATCATCGGCAGATATATCTAGATAGTCACCCGATGTGGGAAGATTTCCGGATACGCTGGTCCATGATGTTGCATGGTTGACGTTCCTGAAGGCCCGTATTCCTTTCCCAGAACCTGCTCCGTAGGAAGAAATAACCAAGTCCATTTGTCCATCATTATCTATATCCGTTGCATTGATTCCTGTAAACCTTTGGGAAGGTAATCCAGTGGATGATTCAATCCATGACATGGTGCCGCCGGTCCCCACATTGCCGAGAAAGACGGAAACACCTGCACTGCCACCGGCTGCAAGATCTAGATCGCCATCACCATCGAAATCCACGAGTACAACACCGCTGTCCCTGTCCTGATCATGGGGTATACCGGCCGAATTGTCGGTGAATACACCGGTTCCGTCACCAGTAAAAACATTTATTCCTTCCGTCGATTGATAGCCGCTTGTTGCGGCCAGATCAAGATTGCCATCGTTGTTGACATCACCTACCGCAACACCTCTCCAATAATCCGAGGTCGGCAATGATGTTGAGGATGTAACCTCGGTAAATCCTCCTGAACCATCCCCTTTGAAAACATGAAGGCCGGTTGGAGTCGAGGCACTGTTACCCGGTGAACCTGCAAATATGTCCAAATTCCCGTCTGCATCATAATCCCCGCAGGCCACACCACCGAAACCACCGCTTGTGGCAGGATGCGAAGCTACTGGTGCCCAGTTTCCGGCCCCATCACCCAAAAAAACACGAAGGCCGTTTCCATCCGATGCGGCAATCACATCCAAATGGCCATCGTTATTTATATCTTGGAAAGTGACCCCAAAATAGGTTCCTGATTTTGGAAGATCGCCAGATGCGTCCCGCCAGGAACTCTCGTTACCGTCCTGTGCATTGGAATCCCGATGCTGAGAAATCAACATATACGAAAAGAGCATCACTAACACGATAATTACAGATGTCAGCTTTCTCATATGAACGATCCTCCTGCTATTTTTTACCTCAAATTCTACCTTCATCAAACCTTATCCGTTGAAAATCTTTACGGTATAGATATGATTTTTGCTAATAATGACTATTTTGATAATGATCTATGGCGGTTTTTCACAACAAGGCTATTTTGTGGGGCTTCTTCACTAATAACTGCCATTATTGGAAAATAACTACATCTGGTGGCATTATCAGAATTTCATGTAAGAATAACAAGCATTAAATAAGAGGCTGGCCTCTTCATGACCGGTAATTCCCATGCCCGAAAAGATATGCTGGACATTGGCGGGACGTAAGAAGGTCTTCCTGGTGGATGATGAAAACAATATCATAAAGGAATTACGCGATCTCGGCCCCCTCTCGGAGATAGAGATGAAATGGGTAAAATCCAACTCCGGAATGCCGTACAAGGAATGGCTTAAAATTCAGGAGGAGAAGGAAGGGGAGGATGTGGAGGAAGGGGAAGCAGAAATAGAATAAAGCACATTGGCAAATCCCAAAGGAAAGCCCCTCACATTGAAGTAACTTTCTTTTTATCTTTCCGAGACCAGCTTTGCGAGCTCTATAATCACCTCAACGGTTTTTTCCATGGATTGGACTGGTATAAATTCCTTTTTACCGTGGAAATTAATGCCCCCTGCAAAAATATTGGGAGTGGGAACTCCCATAAAGCACAACCTGGCACCATCTGTACCTCCTCGAATATTTCTCAGCTTCGGCTCGATACCCGCTCTCCTACAGGCCTCAAAGGCCATATCCATAACATGCGGATGTTTGTCTAAAATGATCTTCATGTTCTTGTAGGACTCTTTGATTTCCAAATTAATGTCTATATCTTGATATCTTTCATTCACCCTTCCCTTTATGGCTTCTAATTCTTTCTTCTTCTCTTCCATTCCTTCGTTCTTAAAATCACGGATAAGCACCTTTATTGTAGTCTCCTCGACAGCACCTTTAAAATTGTTTGGATGGAGATATCCCTCCCATCCTTCGGTGGTCTCAGGGGCCATATCCTCTGGAAGCAGGGTAATAAAATAACCTGCGGCCCTAATCGAGTTTCTCATCTTATTCTTGGCATAACCCGGGTGAACATTATAACCTTTAAATTTGCATATGGCAGTGGCCGCATTAAAAGTCTCGTTTTCAACCTCACCCAACTCACCGCCATCTATGGTATATGCGAATTTGGCACCGAACCTGTCCACATCAAAAAATTCCGTGCCCTTTCCCACCTCTTCATCAGGCGTGAAAGCAATCCGTATTTTGCCATGCTTTATAGTTGGATCTTTAACCATCAATTCCAGTGCGGTCATTATTTCAGCCACACCGGCTTTATTATCCGCACCCAGTAAAGAAGTGCCATCCGAAGTTATGATGGTCTGGCCTACGTAATTCTTAAGCTCCGGGTTTTCATTCGGGGATATTACTATGTCTTCTTTTGGAAGTTTTAATTCCTTCCCGTTGTAATCTTTCCAGACTACCGGATTTGCACCACCGGGGGCCTCAGGCGAGGTATCCATATGAGCTATGAAGCCAACTACCGGCTTCTTCTCAAAGCCAGGGCTGGCAGGAAGGGTGGCCATGACATAGCAGTGCTTGTCTACATCGACATCCTCAAGTCCTATTGCCTTTAACTCCTCAACCAGCATATTAGCTAAAGTGAACTGCTTGTCAGTTGAAGGAACTTTTTCCACATCATCCTGCGATTGTGTATCGATTTTAACGTATCTGAGAAACCTATTTTCAACGGATTCTGACATCAATATCACCTATCAAGATCTTGACCGACATTGGCCCAAGTGTTTATTTAACCCCCATATGATTTTAATAATTTAATTCCTTCGCATGAACTATTATAATACATCGTATCATTTCAAAGTTAATACACCAATACCAATATATAGGAGATTTACGAGAATATTCCCTGGATACTTTCGATTTAGATTCAAGATTGTATAGAAAGATTTATACTTTGATATGACTTTTACCATCACAGGTGAATCGATGGCGATAGGTTTTATCCTGATTAGCACCGCTCCAGCAAAGGAACATGAGGTCTACAACGAGTTGAAAAAGATTAAGGAGATCGTGGAATTACATCCTCTGTTTGGAGAGTACGATCTCATTGCGAAACTTGAGGCAAAGAACTTCAATTTGCTGGGCCAGATAGTGGTGGACAAAATCCGCACCATACCGGGTGTGGTCGATACGAAAACACTAACTGGGATAAAGTTCTAGAAAGGAGGGATAAAAAATGGTTGGAACTTGGCATTTCATAACGGTTTTAATATTGACTTTTGCACTCTTTACACTCATTGCCGGGATTTTTACAGCCTATTTCGGGGCTGGGAAGAGTAGAAAAATCGGCGGAGTATTAATCATCATTGCGCTCATCGTGGGCCTGTTCTATACGCTCCCTCCTATAAGGGAGGTGACTGGTGTGGTAGTTGGGGTGGACATATCTTCCATCATCATCGACGCGGTGATAATCCTTGTCGCTGCCATAATCGGAGCAGTATGTGCTTTGGCGCTGTTCCTTGGTGCGATAATGAAATCTTAAACTGAATTCTATTTATTACATAAAATTGGAGGCCTGCAGCGATTTCATTGGGTGATATTCATGGATGTCATGATAATTTTGGGCAGCGAGACCGATATGGAAGTGGCAGAGAAGGCCATGAGCGTTTTTGATCTCCTGGGTGTGGATTATGAGATCAACATCGCCTCGGCGCATAGAACCCCCGAGCGAGTTAAGAAGCTCGTGAAAGACTCGAAAGCAAAAATATTCATAGCAATTGCTGGCTTATCGGCTGCGTTACCAGGGGTTATTGCCTCCTACACATTGAAACCCGTGATAGGAGTGCCAGTCAGTGGAAAACTGAACATAGATGCGGTTTTTTCGATTCTTCAAATGCCTCCTGGCGTTCCTGTGGGTGCTGTTGGACTTGACAACGGGCAGAACGCTGCATTATTTGCCGCTGAAATATTGGCTATTAAAAATAAAAAAATCGATAGAAAGTTGATGGAATACAGAAAACGGATGAAAGATAAAGTGATTGCCGATTCAAAAAAGATTTCCTCAAATTGATAAAAATACATGGGAGATTGCTACCACCTGATCCTCATTAAATGATGAAGGTGTCTTCATTATGTTCGATCCTGAAAAATTTATAGAAGAGAAGATTTCAGAACTAGGAGAGCAAATTGAAGGTAAGGCCATAATCGGTGCATCTGGCGGTGTAGACAGCACCGTAGCCGCTGTGTTGGTAAGCAGGGCCATCAAAGAAAATCTCATGGCCGTATATGTTGATACTGGCTTTATGAGAAAAGGAGAAACCGAATTCGTTTCCAATATGCTCCGTGAACTCAACGTGAATTTTAAGGTCTATGATGCGGAAAACGAATATTTTGAAGCGTTAAAGGGGGTATCGGATCCCGAAGAAAAAAGAAAGATCATAGGTGAGAAATTCATACGTAATTTCGAGCAGGTGGCAAAAGACGAGACGGCGGAGTATCTGGTCCAAGGGACAATAGCTCCAGATTGGATAGAATCTGGTGGTGGTTTGAGAGACACTATTAAATCACATCATAATGTGGGTGCCCTGCCGAAAGATATTGGTTTGAAACTCGTTGAGCCACTGAGGGATATCTACAAAGATGAAGTAAGAAAGGTTGCAAGAAAATTGGGGGTTCCTGTGGCTGAAAGGCAACCGTTTCCTGGGCCAGGATTGGCCATTAGAATAATAGGGGAATGCACCCCCGAGGCCACTGACACCATCAGAGAGGCCTGTGCTATTGTAGAGGAAGAAATCGATTCTGCCTCTGAAAAAGGTGAAATGGAAAGACCATGGCAGTACTTTGCAGTTCTTCTCCCAGTAAAGAGTGTAGGTGTGCAAGGGGATGTTCGGGCATATGGGTATACCATTGTGGTGAGATCCGTTCAATCCGTCGATGGAATGACAGCAGCTTATTCGAAAATCCCCCATAATGTGTTAGAACGTATATCAACAAGGATCACTAATACCATGAAGGATAAGGTCAACCGAATCGTTTATGATATAACCAATAAGCCTCCTGCGACTATAGAATGGGAATAATAAAAAACCGCTAATTATTCTATTTTTATTGGTAACGAAATCAGTATTTCTAACGGGTAAAAAACGTCGAAAACGTTTGAAAAATTGTTGTTTTACAGAAAATAATGTTTCGTCATTTGACGATAATTTTTATATATTCATAGATGTATGCCCCGCAACACAGGGGAGGTGAATATGAAATCTGACCTTGAAATAGCACAAGAAGCGAAGCTAAAACCGGTTGTCGAAATTGCGAAGAAAATTGGATTGGATGAAGATGACATAGAGCTGTATGGGAAATACAAGGCGAAAATAAAGCTGGAAGTTCTCGAGAAACTGAAAGACAGACCAAACGGTAAATACATAGACGTAACAGCGACAACACCTACACCTCTTGGTGAAGGAAAGACCGTAATCAACATCGGTCTTACACAAGCTCTGGCAAAGATAGGAAAGAATGTTATAAGCACGCTCAGGGAACCCAGTATGGGACCTGTTTTCGGAATCAAGGGGGGTGCTGCAGGTGGAGGTTATGCACAGGTTGTACCAATGGAGGATATAAACCTGCATTTTACAGGGGATATCCATGCCGTGGGTGTGGCAAACAATCTCCTTGCAGCCATGATAGATAACCAGATATTCCACCCGAGATTCAAGAGAAAAAATCTTCTGAACATCGATCCAGATTCCATTACCTGGAGAAGAGTTGTGGACTTAAACGATTCTGCATCTACCAACGTGGACCTTGGAACAAAAGCTAGATTTGAGACTGAAGGATACCCGAGAGACACAGGATTTGATATCACTGTGGCATCCGAGGTAATGGCAATTTTGTCTCTGGCAAATGATCTAAAAGATCTTCGACAGAAACTAGGAAAAATAATCGTGGCAAAGAACAAGGAAGGCAAACCTGTTACCGCAGAGGACCTGAAAGCTGCAGGCGCCATGTGTGTCGTGATGAAGGAGGCAATAAAGCCAAATCTCGTTCAGACAGTGGACAATGTTCCATGCATAATGCATGCAGGTCCTTTTGCGAACATTGCAATTGGAAACAACTCAATAATTGCCGATCGAATCGCTCTGAAACTCGCGGATTATGTGGTAACTGAATCTGGATTTGCTGCGGACTGCGGGGCAGAGAAGTTCCTGGATATCAAGTGCCGTGCAAGCGGACTTAAACCGGACTGCATAGTTCTTAACACCACAATCAGATCACTTAAGATGCATGGCGGCGGTTATGAGTTCCCACCGGGTAAGACCCCACCAAAAGAGGTCATGTTCGGCGAGAATGTTGAAGCTGTAAGAAAAGGCTGTTTGAACCTTGCTAAGCATATCGAAAACATGAACAAATTCGGTGTTCCAACCGTGGTTTGCATAAACAGATTCACACCAGATACCGATGCTGAGGTTGAGGCTGTAATCGAGGAAGCGAAAAAAGCTGGTGCCGAGGCCTGTGTTCCAGTAACTGTTCATGCAGACGGCGGTGATGGAGGAATTGAGCTTGCCAAAGCAGTTGTTGAAGCATGTGACAAACCAAACAACTTCAAATTCCTGTACCCTGATGAAGCAACAATTAGGGAGAAGATCGAGACATTGGCAAAGGAGATCTACGGTGCAGACGGTGTGGAATTCTCGGAGCTTGCTGAGGAGAAGATGAAGCTGTATACAGAGTGGGGTCTTGATAAGTTACCCATCTGCATGGCAAAGACACATCTTTCCATAAGCCACGATCCATCTAAATTGGGTGCACCCAGCGGCTACATGTTTCCTGTAAGGGATATCAGACCTTCAGCTGGTGCTGGCTTCCTCTATCCACTAGCCGGCGAGATGAGGACAATGCCAGGAATGCCTTCTCACCCTGCCTCAGAGAATGTGGATATCGATAAAACCGGCAAGACCTTGGGGCTGTTCTAAGCTAAACCAAAATGGGTGTAAGAGGCATCGCCCTCAACCCCAATTGCGTTCCCATAATTGGCCCTTTTTTTCTTTTTTTTCTTTTTCAAATTTTTTTTTAAAACCTTTATTTTTGCTATCTTTTAGTTTTAATAGAAATTATTAAGCCATATGCCTACCATTGGGTTAATAAGGACCCAAAAACGGGGAGGAGAACTGTGAATCGGGATTTCGGTCTAACGTTCGCGTTGACGATTCTGATAATGATACCAACAATAGGTTTGATTCCAATCGTGGAGGCAAAGGTCACGGTACACAGTGTAACCGTTACCACTGATAAAAGCGAGTACCCATTGGGAACGGAGGCCATTGCAAGGGCCGAGCTGGACTTCACAGGTGCAAAAAAGGATCTACTTGGCGTGAATTTCACTTGGTATTACCCCAACGGCACAGTCGCAAAATCGGATTTGGAAGTTATGCCTGATGGTGGGGGTGTGGCTTATAGCTCATGGTGGTTAGACGAAATCGGCAATAACTATGTCGTAAACGCTACATACTCAGGAGATGAGACGAAATTCGATGAAACCAGTTTTGATGTCATAGATCCTCCTCTAATAAACGAGGTGAGCGGCCCAATAACTGTCGATACTATATGGCGCTCCTCTGATGGCCCATACATAGTGGTTGGTGATCTATTCGTGGAGCTCGGAGTCACATTGACAATCGAGCCTGGTGTTGTTGTGGAATTTTATAATGATACGGTCCTGAAAATAAACGGTACCATTATTGCGAGAGGAACCGAAACAAATATGATCACATTCACCTCGAACAACACAAACCCAGAACCAGGGGATTGGCAAGGTATTGAATTTAACAATGCGCATTCGAGCTCAGAAATCAGTTATGCCAGGATAGAATACTCCAATATCTGTATCGATATCTTCGATTCCTCCCCAACGATAACCAATAACCTGATCAGGGATGTGAACCGTGCAGGGATACAGGCCTACAAAAGCTCTTCTTATATCGCTTACAATACAATCACCCACATTGTTTATGATTATGCCAGCAACAAAGGTATCAATCTATTGGGTGAATGCGATGTTACGATCTACAAAAACACGATAACAGATGTGCAGGAATACGGTATAAAAATCAAGGACTCGGAACCAATTGTAAAAGAGAATTATATTTCCGGAAGCATATATAATATATACTGTAATCAGAGCAATTCCATTATTGAAAAAAATACGTTGACAGACGCCGCAGATGGGATTTGGATAGATGGTTGCGAGGATGTACTGATAGCGAACAACACGATATCTGATTGTTATCAAAAAGGGATTCGCAGCGGAGGTTCCTCGTTGAGGATACTCAATAACCTCATTTCAGGCAATGGGGACAGTGGAATATATTTATACCATTGCCAAAACGTATTCGTTCTGAACAATAATTTCGAGGAGAATGAAAGAGGGATACACGGAAAATCCTCGGACATTTTAGTAATATTCGGAAATGGGGTGAACAACAGCATAAAAGACGGTATCTACCTCGAAGATTGTACGGATATCGACATATCGAACAACATCATAGATGGCAACGAAAATGGAATCAATATCAAGGACACAGATTTTGTAGTTTTGAATTTAAATATCGCCTCCAACAACACAGAGAGGGCCCTATTCGCCTATAACTCAATTGGAAACACCTTCGAGGAAAATTTCTTTTCAGAAAACAAACATGGTGTTTTTCTGTACTCAGCCAGCGCGAATATCGCGAATTGCACGTTTTCAAGCAGCTCTGATAGGGATATCTATTTGACCCAAAACTCGGGATTGATTGCCATAAACTCATCTTTCCATGACGAGAAATTACTGGTGTCCGGTGGATGTGAGCTCACAGTGAAAAATTACCTCCATATATTCGTCCAAAACTCAACCTTCCATCCATTTCAAGGTGCGGAGGTTGAAATCAGGGATGGTGAGAAAACGATTTACTCTATCCTAACTGATGACGAGGGATACTGTAGATATTTACTGCTCACAGACAGAACCTATTCCGGAAGCACCACACCCATTGAAAATATCAGTGTCGTGGAGGTAAATAGCGGCAATGTATTTCTCCTTGATAATCCCAGGGAAGTGGATATGTCATATTCTCATCTCGAAGTATTCAGTCCAGGCAATCCTTTATCCCTGGAAATAGTCTACCCTGCAAACAATTCCTTGGTTTTTGAAATTATCAATATCACAGGTACGGCCTCAAGCCAAAGCGGCCAAATTATAAAGGTTGAGGTGAGCGTGGGTGGAGGGGAATGGTTCTTGGCAAATCGAACTGGCGGCGATTGGTCTTTCTGGTGGTTCGAGCTTGATACGCAAACACTTGCTGATGGATACCACAATATTTTGGTTAGGGTTTCTACCCAATACCATACCAATGAAACCTCTATCGAGGTTCTGGTGGATAATATCGGCAACAAGCCCCCAATGGTATCTATTACATCACACAACTCTCATGATGCGGTAAACGGTACCATTGTATTGGAGGGAACCGCTTTTGATTACGATGGAACAGTTAATTATGTGGATGTAAGAATCGATTTCGAGAAATGGAAAACTGCAGACAAATTAACCTGGAATTGGTCAGAATGGAGCATTGAAATAGACACAACAGACTATTCCAATGGCGAACACAATATATCTGTGATGGCCGTTGACAATGCTACAGAGAGCATGGTTATTACCATAGTTCTCGTATTCGATAATAAAGACCTGCCTGAAGAGAATGGCGAAACTGATGATGGAATTGGACCCTTTCCCTGGTGGACCGTTCTGGGTGCACTGCTACTCATTATCGCGATCATCATGATTTTGATATTGATAGGGAGAAAGAGGGGAGAGGGTGAAAAGAGAGAGGAAGAAGGGCAAGTAGTGGAGGAAAAGACAGAAGGTGAAGCGGTAGAAGTAGAGGAAAAAGGGGAAGGAGAAGGGTTGGATGAGGAGGAAAAGGCAGAAGGTGAAGGGTTGCAGATGGATGAAAAGGGGGAAGGAGATGGATTAGATGAGGGTGTGGAGGGGGGTGAAGAACCAATGGAGGAAGGACAAGGTATAGATAAGGAGATTGGAGGGAATGACAAACTAGGAGAATAGAAAGTCAATTCATATATATTTACCAATCCCAGCTCATCCATTTTTGAAAAAATCCCTGCATTCTTTTATTACATCAGGACTTAATTTCAGATCTGGTAAAAATTCCTTAAAATGACTTGCTCTTTTGTCGAGAATTACAGCCACACCCCTGTCCTTCTCGTCTCTGATGAGTCTACCTATGGTTTGAAGGAGTCTTCTTGTGGTAGGGGCCTTGACTGCGTACTCCCAGCCCTTTTTGAATTTCCTATCATAGAATATCTCCTGTGCTTTTTGTTTTGCCGAGGGTTTGGGATAGGGAATGCCCACGATCACCAGTATTTCCATCTGCTCTGAGGGGTAGTCTATACCCTCGCTCAGCCTTCCACCGACAACAGAGAGAAGTACGGCACCTTCTTGGGATCGTGATTTAAACCCCTCTACGAGATCCATTATCTCCCTTTGGTTCATACCCTGTTCTTCCACATAAAACCTTTTATTAATCCCAAAATATAAACCGTCGGCAAGAAAAAGCTTCATGATCCGAAAGCTCGGAAAGAAGATGGCCGTATTTCTCTTAAATGCGGTGCTCAAACCCAGAAGATAATCCTCCATTTTCGGAATTAAAGTGCGGTCCTTTGACAAATCCTCATACCTCGTTGTCACATCCTCTACATATATAACAACCCTATTTTCCATGGGAAAGGGCGAGGGAAATGAAGCCAAAATTGAATCTGATGGAAGGCCCACTGAGTCACGATATTCCTCAAGCGGCGTAAGTGTTCCCGACATATGGATTGAAGAGTGACACTCAAGCACTGCTTTTGATGCAATTGCGGGTTCAAGACAGTATATCTGAAGCTGCGTTTTTCCGTGATTGTGTATCAATTTCACGAATTCTCCGTTCTGCTGCTCAATCCAGAACGATAAAAAATGCCCAACTGAGTGGATATAGGAACGGGGAAGGACTCCGTCTTTTAATCTAACATCTTTTATTATCTCACCGTGAATGATGAGATCGCTTGCCATGGCTTTTAACTTCCTGCTCGTGATGTTATACTCGTGCATCAGTTCACCAAGAAATTCCCCAGGAGGAATAAAGGCATCCTCTTCTTCCTTTAAGTAATCCTTCTGAAAAACGGAGATAATATCCTTTATTCGCCTCATCAGTTTAGCAATATGAAAGCCATCCGAGGTGCGTAAATCCCCGAATTCCCTTGCCTCGGATTTGGCCATATCCAATGTTTTGATACCGAGTTCCATTGATTCGATATCTCTTGCGTAATCGGGCAGGTTGTGGGCTTCATCCACGATCAATATGATATCGCTTTCAGTGCAGCCCATCCATTCGAGGACCCGGGTTCTGATGAACTGATTGAAGAAATATATGTATGGTGCGGTCACTAAAACGGCATCCCTCACTAAGGATTTATTCGCTTCATAGGGACAGATACCTTCATCTTCACATCGCTTAGTGAACTCCTCCACGGTTGGATGTGTTTCAAATGCCCAATTTCTTATAGAGGACGTATCTTCGATGCACACCTTCGCATAGTATTTGCAGGATTTTGGTTTAGTACCCTCGGAAATGGATTTTAAAACTTCCATCTTTCTTTTGCCGCATATCTTTGAAAGCTCATCAGGAGATCCTTTTGCCATCATCGAATCCTGCTTTAAGGAGGGACACATCTGATGCCTGCCTTGAATGCCCAAACCAAATATCTTCTCCTTTGCATTTATTTTCCTCAGCTCGTATATGACCTGCCTCTGCTGAGAATTTGTTCGTGTTAGGTAAAGCACCCTTTTATCCTGCTTTAGAGCGTATCCTAATGTAGGCACAAGAGTACATATCGTCTTGCCCGAGCCTGTTCCTGATTCCATGACAAGATGCGATTTCCCCTCAACGCTATCCGCGATAATTGTCATTATCTCGGACTGTTTCTTTCTTAATTCGTAGGGAAATAAAGAATCCACCATAGCAGGTGAATCAATGGGCCAGAATAAAAATGTTTACTCTTCTTCATTCCTTTTCCAGATATCATCCGGAATTTCCGAGTATACGAGATTTTCCTCTTCGGCCTTGATTCTTTCCTTCTCCTCTGCGGCCTCCACGAGCTCTCTGATCTTTTCCTTTCTGAACAGCCAGTAATGTATCCGCCATTCCCTTCCATCATAAAGAGTGGTTTCTTCCCTCTCAGTAGTAAGAAGGCCTGAATCTTCAAGCATGTAGAAAGCGTCCCTATCCTCAGGCTCTAAAACATTGTCTATGATCCTGTCGCTGTAACCGAAGAAATTCAAAACATGTTTTGCCATGGCTCTTGCTGCCTCGGTCTCCATACCGCTTTTGTCGATACTGTTTTTGATCGCTTTGGTTAGGTCCTCGACAGTCAACGTGTCTACAGGTCCTTTTTTTAGTTTTGTCTTAAATGCCATTTTCAACAGCTCCTTACCTCACATATATCTGAGTACTTGTTTAGGTCACGCTACAGATATTACTAGGTAGGTATATTTATATTTTTCGTGTGTGTGAACCCAAATTGAAAATTTTAAAGATGTATATAAGGGGGTTTAATATAACGATAAATCCCCATTTTTTATTCGTTTTAATGTACAAATTAGGTTCTTTGAATTGTCGAATGCTTCTATATCACCCTTCATCACTTCTTTACCCAATCCTTTTTCTCTGGCCCTCTTGATATCTTCGATGATCCTAGGCATGGCCCTCACAACATCGTCAACGATGGTGATATTGGCCGCCTTTGAGGTCCTGGAAAGAGGATTTAGGTCTATTGCTATCACGGTCTTCCCCATTTTCTTGAGGGCCATGGCCCTGTCTCCGTCCTCCAAGGGGATTAGAATGACATCGGCCCTCATCGTGCCCTCCTCTGAGCATACGCCCCTTTTGTGCTCCAATCCTGGGATTGTCGCGTCAGGTTTCTCTCCCAACACCTTCTTTGCACCGTGTTTTATTAAAAGTTCGGCGATTATCCTCACCCTTTTTTCGCTTCTGTAAAACAGATTGATTTCCAAATTCGCAGGAAGTAGCTCTGAAAGCTTTACCAACTCATCCGGGACCAGTACCGCAGTGTTTCCGTTCACCGAGATCACAGGATGTTTTGCCATAATAAGATGATAGGCGGCGATTTTTTCGGCCAATTCGGCTTCCGGTATCGTCCTCTCTCCAATAAGATAATCAAATGCCTCCCCGCGGCCGTGTGCAATCAATCCTGCCTCGGCCACAATGCCAGCCTTCATCCCATCGATGATCTTCTCTCTCTTTTTAAGGGATTCATATCTTGGATGGGATTTTGGAACATGCATATCAAGGTGATTGTAATGAATTGAATTAATGTTTTTTGCTACATCATTTATAAAATTGAGTTATCATCGGATTCAGATTGCGGCTATACGGTCCAAACGTACTCGATCCCGCCTGCAATCCTCAACCTCAGGTACGCATTTCCCATGAGGGTTACTTGGGTGCTCAATTCCTCGGATGGACTTGGGATGGTTCCGAGAGAATTTTCGAAGATATTTGGACCGAAAACTCGTCTCATGGCCTCTGAAGAGGAGGTGGGGTCTTTTAATATAAGGGTTCCCCCAGAACCGTCCCCGGTTGAAACCTCGAAGTGATAGATTAGGGATTCAAAGGGTCCCCAATCAGGATGTCCTTCTATCAAGGTATTGTCAACCTGTAATACGGGTGCTGTATACATCTGATCAATAAGGTCTACCCCACGGACGAAGAACACATCCCCAGAAAAGCCCTTCCCACAGGACACCAGGGTCATTTCGACTTGTGGGGATCCGTTTGCGTCTTCCAGAACAAGCGAATGAATCCATTGGGCCTGGGAATCGTACGAATAGGTGAGCCTCTCACCTGATGGAGATGTCGCGAGAATGTCCACGATATAGGTGGTTCCACCATCGGGTAGGTCCGCGGTTCCTATTTCGCTTATGTAGGCCTTAAGATCATTGATGCCGAACATCGTAAAAGTCCATTCCTTCCCTTTTTTCAGGGGAAAGGATAACAGGGATTGGGGTATTCCCTTCTCATATATCCCCAAATCCTCCATCACCACCCTGCCGAGCATTGGATTGTAGTTGAGCACTCCATGACGCTGCGCGTCGGTTCTTGAAGATACACCTACTTGATAATCAGTTCCATCGTCCGAGGCCACCACGATTCTTGAGACTAAGTCCTCTGTATCCGGGGTCTTGAAGGAATAAGTCCAATACTGCCCCTTCTCCCATGTTGGAAGGGAAATTTCCGATGGCACCTGGCCCTCATCCGAGTACTCGATATATCCAGTAAGAATAGCACCCCCCAATAAAAATCCCACTATGAAGATAACGATTATAGTCAACATGGAAACCGATATCTTCCTCTTGATGTTCATATTCCTCAACCGCAGTAACATATTTGCTATCTTCACTATAAATGTTTTCATTCCTTCCCGAAAAGCAGTTAAGACAATAATTTAAAATTATGATGAGGGTTTCTTAAAACTGTTTGCGGCAGAAAAACGATTACCTTGGTCATATATATTTTTTCGCAAAAATTTCATTTACTAGAATGCTCATATCCCTATAATGGTTGGAGACAGCGAGGCGTTGAAAAGGCTTGAAAGTTATGATATGGACGACTTGGTAATAGCCACGTTGTGCTCTCATACCAGTCTGCAGATTTTTGACGGTGCCCGAAAGGAGGGATTCAAAACTCTTGGCATCTCCATTGGCCCTCCATCCAAATATTACGATGCCTTTCCAAATGCAAGGCCTGATGAATTCCTGGTTGTGGATAACCATGTGGATATCCTATCAAAAGCTGATGAGCTGTGTGCCAAAAACGCGATATTGATCCCTCACGGCTCATTTGTGGAATACCTAGGGCCAGATAACTTCGAGAATCTAACGGTCCCCACCTTCGGGAACAGAAAGGTTCTCAAATGGGAATCCTCCAGAATCAAGGAAAGGGAGTGGCTGGAGGGCGCAGGTATAAAAATGCCGAGGCTGTTCACCAAACCCGAAGAAATCGATAGGCCTGTTGTGGTCAAGTTCGACGGTGCAAAAGGGGGCAGGGGTTTCTTCATAGTCAAGGACTATGAGGAATTCAACAAGGTAGGACCAACACAGAGGTACACGATACAAGAATACGTTCTTGGGACAAGATATTACCTGCACTATTTTTTCTCGCCTCTAAAGGAGGAGGGATATCGCCTCTCTAATGGTTCCTTGGAGCTCCTCAGTATCGACAGGCGGGACGAGACGAACATAGACGAGATGTACAAACTTGGCTCCCAGGAGGAATTGAAGAAATTGGACCTCTATCCGAGTTTTGTGGTCACTGGCAATGTCCCGTTGACCATTCGAGAATCGTTACTTGCCGAGGTTTTTAATATGGGAGAAAAGGTGGTGGAAAAATCCTTCGACCTGTTCGGAGGCATAATCGGACCGTTCTGCCTTGAAACCATAGTGAACGACAAACTTGAATTCAAGGTGTTCGAGGTATCCGCCAGGATAGTTGCCGGAACGAATCCATTTATTTCAGGGTCACCGTATTCCGATTTTATAGAACCAAATCTCTCGACAGGAAGACGGATCGCACAGGAAATCAATATCGCCTGCGAATTGGACAGACTTGATGAGATTCTCAGCTGAAGGTTTCTTTTTCAATATTTTCAATAACCCTCAATGTTTAAACAGCCTTACACCCGAGAATACCATGGACATGCCGTGCTCGTTTGCAGCTGCAATGACCTCCTCGTCTCTCACCGACCCTCCTGGCTGGATTATCGCTGAAACCCCGACTTTTGCCGCGGCATCCACACCATCCCTGAAGGGGAAGAAGGCGTCAGAAGCCATCACGCTGCCCTTGGCCGCTTCCTTTGCCTTGCGCGCTGCGATCATGGAGGCATCCACCCTGCTCATCTGCCCTGCACCGATTCCCACCGTCCGCTCCCCTTGGGCCAGAAGGATGGAATTCGATTTCACATGTTTTAAAACCTTCCAGGCAAATACCATTGTTTTAAGTTCAGCCTCGGTGGGTTTCTTCTCTGTGACCACCTTCAGCTCCTCAACTTTTAAATCTGGAAAATCGCCAGTTTGAATGAGCAAACCACCTTTTACCTTCATCACCTTGTGCTCAACAGGAGATTCCCTGATGATTGGCGTTCCGGTTTTAAGCAGTCTTATGCTCTTCTTTTTCGATAGTAGGCTGAGGGCATCTGGATGAAAATCTGGGGCGATCACCGCCTCGACGAAGTGCTTTTTGATCTCTTCTGCAGTGGCAAGGTCGCAATCCCTGTTCAATCCCACCACACTGCCAAAGGCAGATAGGGAATCTGCTGCCTCCGCGATGATATAGGCCTCGGAGATGGTCTCGGCACTTGCCACGCCGCAAGGATTCGTATGTTTTATGACCGATGACGTGGGCCTTGTAAAGTCCATCACTATATCCAAGGCTGAATCCAAATCGATGATGTTGTTGAAGGAGAGTTCCTTTCCATGTAGCTTTTGCGCATTGCCTACGCATACACCAGTGAACCTCGTGTTTTTGTAGAACGCGGCCTTCTGATGCGGATTTTCCCCATATCTGAGGTCCATTGCCTTCTCGTATCCCAGGTTTATAACCTCCGGGAAGGGTATTGTGGGTGTGAAGATCTTCTGAAGATAATCAGATATCACGCTGTCGTATTTTGCAGTATGCTCAAAAGCTTCCAGGGCCAGCTTGGAGGAAAACTCAGCGGAAATTCCCCCTCCGTTGCTCTTCAATTCTTCAAGCACATCATTGTATCTTCCTGGGTTTACTACCACTGCGACTCCATTATGATTCTTCGCGGCCGATCGTATCATCGTGGGTCCGCCTATATCTATATTCTCAACGGCCTCCTCCACACTGACGTCCTTCTTTTTAATCGTCTGCTCGAACGGGTAGAGATTCACCACGACCATATCAATAGGTGTGATGCCATGTTCCTCCAGCTGTGACATATGTTCTTCAGAATTCCTTATCGCAAGTATCCCGCCGTGGACTGCTGGATGTAATGTCTTTACACGTCCGTTCAACATCTCTGGGAACTTAGTATATTCAGATACCAGTGTGACCGGAACTCCTTTTTCTTTCAAGAGTTTTGCAGTTCCCCCGGTAGAAAGTATTTCCACATCATGATCCGTTAAGCCTTGTGCAAATTCGACGATTCCATTCTTATCCGAAACACTAATCAAAGCGCGTCTTATGTTGATCAATTTTCTCACTTCCCTTTCGTTTTACCCCCCTTGTGGGCCTTTTACCATAATGGGATGTTAGTAAAAAAACTTGTTGCTAAAACCTGTTATCGCAATTCTCTCACATGATAAGCGAACACACATAAATAGCCGAAGCATATTTAAATCAAAAAGGCATTAGCGTGGCTCAAGGAGAGGAGCTAAGATGATTGTAATAAGCGAACGTATCAACGGTTTGTTCAGGTCTGTTGGGAAAGCCATCGAAACTAAAGACGAAAAGGCGATACAACAGTTAGCATTGGATCAGATTAAGGCAGGCGCAGACGTTCTGGATCTGAATACAGGTCCCGGTATGGACAACGAACCAGAGGTCATGGCATGGCTGGTGAAAACGATTCAGGATGTCACAGATGCCCAGCTCTCCATAGATACACCAAAACCCGAGGCTATGGAGGCCGGTTTAAAAGCGGTGAACAAGAGGGCCATGCTGAATTCCACAACAGCTGAGCTGAATAGAATGGAGGCCCTTTTTCCTCTTGTTAAGGAATACGATGCTGAGATAGTGTGTCTCACACTTGACGAGAAGGGCATACCCAACGATGCCATGAAAAGGAACGAGCTCGCCATGCTGATGATTACCACAGCCATGGGGTACGATATCCCTGTGGACAATATCTTCATAGACCCTTTAATTCTTCCTGTGGGGGCGGCGCAGAATCAAGGTCCTGCGGTGATCGATGCCATAAACATGTTCAAGATGCTTTCCGATCCTCCACCTAAAACCGTGGTGGGACTGAGCAACATCTCCAACGGAACAAAACAGAGATCACTTATCAACAGAACATATCTATCCATGCTCATGGGTGCAGGCTTGACGGCTGCAATCATGGATCCAAACGATGAAGAATTGATGAAGGTGGTGAAAACTGGAGATATCCTGTTGAATAAGAAGTTGTACGCACATGGATATTTACAGGTTTAGAGCCCAGGTTACAAAAAGTTAAATAATCAAATAACCCTCTTTGTGTTCAGAGGGAATTTACATGGTTCATCGATACAAAAGTTATATAAGAGGCTTTGATGAAGAACTGGGTGGAGGCATACCCGAGGGCCATATAATCCTAATATCCGGTACACCGGGTACAATGAAGTCGTCTGTGGCCTACAATATACTCTATAATAACATCAAACACGAAGACTCCGTGGGTGTGTATGTTTCTCTCGAGCAGAGCAGAGAGAACCTTTTGTTCCAAATAAATAGTTTGGGACTGCAGGATGTGGAGGAGCTCAAACTCACTATTTTAGACATGGCAAAAATCCGCAAGGAGGTGGACATGACCAGGGAGAAACCCTGGCTCGATGTTTTGAAAAGACATCTGAATTACCTGAAAGAAACCCTCAGCTTCGACTTACTGGTGATCGATTCATTGCCTGTCGTGGAGATGATTTCAAAGGTCGAGGACGCCCGTGCTTATCTGTTTTACTTTTTTGAATGGCTACGAGATCTGAAAGTTACAACCTTCATCATCTCGGAGATATCCACTGATCCCACAAAGGTATATCCCGAAGAGTTCTTGACCGATGGCATCATACTGTTGACCATGGAAAGGGTCAACGAGGTGGATGTACACCGCCGCATCAGATGTGTTAAAATGAGGGGAGTAAACCACAATACAGGCTATTTCACATTGGAGTTCAAAGACGATGCGTTTCAGGCCAGCCAAGCGATCTAAAATGATATAAGACCATTCATATCTTATCCATGGTTTTAAGATACTTAATGAGGGTCAGCTCATCAGGAGTATACTTACCGCTCTTCTCAAGTTCACCTACATCCTCTGATTTGATCAATTTCAAAGCCAGGGGATTGCCCTCCGTCAACCTGAATATTCTCTCGAATTCATCCTTTTCGAGCTTCTTCTTGCCTAAAATGACCTTACAACTGGTTCTGTCCAGGCCTTTTAGGTGCATTTCTCTGAAACGCTCAGAATCCATGACTTCTTTGGTATAATACTTGACAGGTTTTCTGTGTAAGAATATTATTTTTGCTCCACCAAACACATTTAGATCAGAAGACAAAAGTAACAAAAATCTTTTAGATCGTTCGTCAACTTCATCCAGGGAATCGAATACCAGCAATGAGTTCGTACCGCAAATGGCCGATTGCGTCCCCTTCAGAAGCTCCCCAATACCTTTTTCTTTTACCCTAAGAGCCGCCTTTAGCTCCCCTCGATTGAGTCTGACAAAGAATTCGGATAGATACTCCATCATCTTATCATATTTCTCACCTTTTTCGAATCCGAACCAAAAAACGCTGGCTTTGTTTTTAAAACTCAAGAGAGTCTGGGCAATGAGAGCGGATTTGCCTATTCCTTTATTTCCGTGCACCGATATCAGCGCGACCTTCTCATCCGCAAGCCATTTTTGCAGTGTGGCCATCTCGTTTTTCCTTCCGATAAAATTCTTTGTTATCGGTACCTTATGCGGAATATCAAAGAGTCTTTTTTCCTCCAGATCTGCATCCGTTTTCGGGACTTTTGACAATAATTCCATGGATCGTTGGTTGATAATGCCCTCCCTGTCTATAAGCCTTACCAGATCTAATATGTCGAGTTTTATCCCCGTGATATCCCCTATATCGGATATCTTTACATTTTTTACCTTTCCGTTTAAGTCTCTTAATGGTATCCTTCTTTCCTCGAGATTTCTCTTGATCTCATTGGCCTGGTACATCCCCTTTTCCGTTAAAAAATATGCCTTGCGCCTCTTGTCCAATCCCTCAATATGCATCACACTTTCATATATGAGGCCCTCATCATCCAATTTTTTTACAGACCTTGGAACATGGGTTACCCTGATATCGATGGCGTCCGCTATGCCCTTTTGGGTTACAGCTTGTGGAACCTCCACCTCCTTTTTTGCGGTGTAATATCTTCTGAGATGAAGGAGTATGCGTTCGTTTACTGTCAGCTTGATTGTGATATCCCCCTATCATTCGGATAATCCACTTCTTTGTATTTTATTGTTTCTTAATCAACAAATGATGGATATACCATTTTGGGTAAATCATAAATTTAGAATGATGGACCTGCCCGTGCTTCGGCTTAAGACAGGAGTAAATATAAACATAACCGAAGCGCTAAGGGCCATCATGTATTTAAGATAATAAAATTTGAATGATGGCCCTGCCCGAATTTGAATCGGAGTCACAGCGTCCCGAACGCCATAGGATTGACCAAACTACCCCACAGGGCCATTTTTATGGTTGAATGAGATAATACCTTAAAATGATTGCTCTGCATCATATTCTACCCAAACATATGAAATATCAAGACATGAGTACATTGCCAATGCTAATCATATATTAGTGTTATCTGAAAAACTTGTTCAAAATGTAGGCTCTTCGGTCCGCCTTTTAGGCCTTTTACGTCTGTAACCATCACCCAATGGAACCCTTACAACCTGGTAGGTGGGCTCCCCATGTACATCCTTCTTCTTTTCGATATAAGCTATGTAACCCCAATCTGCATTGAGGTGCAACACTGAAATGTCCTTCCCGGGAGGTATGAGGGAGGTCATGTTTTCATCTCTTATCTGCGATTTAAGTGGAAATACCATTAAAGCGAGTGCTCTGTGGCAAATTAATATTTAAATATGATAAGATAAACTCTATCCTCTCATTACCAAAATAGATAATAACAACCCGAAATTGGATTAAAAAAAACCTATAAACCGAGGAATATCACATAAAAATCACGGTTTTAAGCCTTTACCGCCCCGGCAATCACCAGTAAAACTTATATTCGATAAACAGCGTTTTTAACCCCAAGGTAGAAAAAAACCTGGTAAAAAAAGGAGAAGATCATTCAAATTGGATTATTAAGATAATCGGCCATTTGTAAGGGACACTGATGAATGTAGCAAATAAATACGAGGTCAGTTATACCCCATCTACCGTGATAACAGAAAGAAACGGTATTATACGGTATTAGGGCACAGCCAAAATGTCATGAGGTATCGTGATGAATTATACCAAGCTATTAAGGGGATGGATTCTGATAGGGATAATCATATGTCTACTGCTTCCCCTTCCCAACGCCCTGGCTGAGTCCAACATCAAAACTGTTAGACATACCCCTCAAAATCCAGAAGTAGATCAAGTTATCACCGTTTTTGTCGATATAAACGATACCACCAATATCTCCAAGGTAAGTCTGCTATACTGCCAAATCGAGCCTTCTTATTTATGCTACACCCCACTTGAGATGACTCTCGATGCAAACGATAACTACACGGCCAGCATCACGCAAAATCTTGAGGGCATCACTCGATTGGGTTACAACATCACCATATTATATGACAACGGCTCCAAGGAATACTCTCCCGAAGAGGGCACTTATCATTACCTGAATATAACGGGCGGGGAAGATAAAACACCACCCAGTCCCGCTGAGAACCTTCTCGCCTTGCAGGTTTTGGGAGGGGCAATAATAGTTGTTTTAGTTTTTCTGATCCTGAGGCATGTGAGAAACAAGAAGAAGGCCACATCTGGTAACAAAAAATTAACTGTGGTTTTAGTTGCTATATTTCTCATATTATCCGGTGCAGCGGTCATTCTTTTCTTTCTTGGTCAAGAGAGCGGTGAAATCGAAGAAGCCCCTGATTTCACATTAGCAGATATCGATGGCAATACTTTCAATCTCACGGATTTCAGGGGCCAGGTGGTCCTTTTGGACATGATGTCCATTCCCTGTGAGAGCTGCAAAATAGTTGAGAAGGATCTAAAGGATATATATCCTGAGTACAAGGATGAGGTTGTCTTCATCAGCATAGACATTCTCGCCGACGATACAGACGAAATGCTTCGCGATTATAGGGTTTCTCACGATATAGAGTGGACCATAGCAAGGGATACCGACGAGATCATTTTAAAGTACAGCTCCGAGGCCATACCAAAGATCGTGATCATCGACGCAGACGGCTACGCAACTTACGAACACACTGGCACCACTGATAAGAGCGAGTTGAAAAGCGAGCTTGATCGAGCCATATCAGGTGAGGCTCAGGCTATATCCATCACTGAGGCAAGCCTTTTCAGTCTCGCCATCTTTGCAGGGATCGCCTCCTTCTTCTCTCCATGCGCCTTTCCCATGCTCCCAGGTTATATCGCCTATTATCTTAGAAAGGATGTCGAGGCAGGGGGAAAGATCCCCATGAAGAGGGCTGCGCTGTCAGGAACCATCTCAGCGACCGGTATTATCATAGTATATCTTATCATTGGGATTATTATGGTGTTCGCTGGGACATCTATAGAAGAATATACTGCATTCTTTACTCTCATCGTGGGCATTATTTTGATCGCACTCGGTGTGCTGATGTTCACACCGTTGCAGTACTGGAAGATCGTGCGTCCATTCCAAAACCTTTGGGCCCGATTAAAAGGCCTTGGTAAAAAAAAGAGCAAGGAAAAAGAGGGTAAAGAAACTGATTCAATTACCACGGGAGCAAGCGAACCAGGTTTTTACTCAGGCCTTTTCTTATACGGTCTCGGGTATGGCGCGGCCGCAGCGGGATGCACCGCACCTTTGTTTATTGCTGTGGTGCTTGCAGCCATGGCAATCGGGTCGTTTCTTATGGGCATCCTAATCCTCATTCTTTACACTGTGACTGCTGCCCTCCTGATGCTGGCTGTGACCATGGCTATAGCATATTTCGGGGCTGGAGCTGCACAGAAACTCTCTAAGCATACTGAGAAGATCAAGAAGATAAGCGGCGCCGTATTGGTAGTGGTGGGAGTGTATCTAATCTGGTTCTATTTGGCGGCTGCTGGGTAGTGATTTCACGTTGAATATTGCATATGCTGTGTTTACAGATAAAAAAGATTTTCATTTTGTGTATCATTTCTTAATAGGTGTAACAAGATTTAAGGGCCTTCCAAATCCCCACCGACCTCATAGCCGAATCCAAGGGCAGGGAATGGGTAAAGTACACCGGTACAAATATTGGCCAAGTGGGCATTGACCCTCCTGAAATAACCTGTTAAAAGTGCGTAACTTATCGCATTTGTCGTAGAGATTTTCTCATCTTCATTCAGCCTTTTTATTATGTTGTTGTGGATTTCTTTGACTCTATCGTGTAAGCCTATGACTTCTTTTGCCTTCTCATCATCAGATTGCTCTATGGCTATCAACGTCAAATCGAACATTTTGGAAAGATGATTTTTCATGCTGTTGATATCCATGACATATCTTTCGTCCCCGAAATCTGCAGGGTACTCTATGCAAAGCTGGGCTATGTTTTTGCACAGGTCTCCGATTCTTTCATAATCTATAACGATGCTGATCAGGACCAATGAAGCATTAAGGTTGGGTGCGGAAGTGACGGCCAGGTATTCCATGACCTCCCTTCGAATCATTTTCTCGCATTTATTGATGCGTTTGTCCTCCAAAGAGAGTCTTTTTGCCACATCTATATCGCATCCAATCAGGCATTTTGAAGATTCCTCGAACATCTCCTTCGCGAGCTTATGCATGTTCCAGGCATCGTCATAGGCCTTTTCAAGCAGTGGGGCTTTCGTCAAAGCATCGTAAATTTTTTTGAACGCCATGTTCTTTCCACCTCACATATGATGTGAATTATGACTCTCATGAAACCTCTCAACTAAGAAGCAATATGATCAAACCCGGTATGATATAGAAGGCAATGAATATATATATTATCGCGACCTTCTTATTATTGATTACATAGGCACCGATTTTCTTTGCCATCCCTATTGGCACCCTTTTAAAAGGATAGATTATGCAAATGGCTATGGTATTGAATAACAAATGGGCGAATGCAATTGAAAGTGCCGCTACAGCACTGCCTGTTTGACTTGTACTACCCCATTCCACAAATGCTGCCAATAAAGCGGTTACCGTAGTTCCAATATTGGCTCCTAAAGTGTAGGGGAATATTTGCTCTACAGTTAACACCCCGCCCCCGACCAACGGGACAACTAGGGAGGTTGTAATGGAGCTGCTTTGAATGAGAGCGGTTAACAACACCCCGAAACCAAAGCTGATATACGAGGTTTTGAACAGATATTTGCTGATGATGATCTGAAGTCTGCCCTCTATCAATATCCTCATAGAACTCGTTATGAATTTCAATGCAATGAAGAGTAGAATTATACCGATTACCACGGAAAGCCATTCTGCATTGGCACTTTTTGAAAATTCTCTAATCGGGGTTTCAATAGGTTTGACAAGATCGTTAATCAGGGTGAATTTCCCCACACCCACACTTCCCACGAACCTTTCAGCAAAATAGGTGGAGAGCCTTTGAAGAAGGCCTTTACCACCCCAGAAAAACTGGGTGATCAACTCTACGGGAAAGAGTATCGATGCGGCTATAACATTGAAAAAATCATGCACCACCGCTCCGGAGAACGCTCGCTCAAACTCTTTACCTCTGGTGATATGTCCAAAAGAAACGATTATGTTCGTAACCGATGTGCCAATGTTCGCTCCGATTATGATGGGGATGGCCAAAGGGAGAAAATCCGGCTCTGCGGCCACCATCCCCACAACCATTGATGTGGTGGCTGAGGAGCTTTGTATAATAGATGTGGCCAAAATCCCTATGAACAAACCCACCAACGGGTTCGAAGCGGTTTTAATCATCCCTTCGGAGAACCCAGAGCCCATATCCTTGAAACCGCCGCTCATGGTTTTTATGCCGACAATGAAGAAATAGAGGGCCAGGATGAGGATAACAGCCCTCACATACCTATTGTTCAGGTATGGGGAAATCCTCTTGTTTATTTCCAAAATCCCTGCCTTTAACTTGGATCGAGGTTTCCTCAGGAAATAATCGTCTTTTAATACTCGATACTTCTTTTTTCTGGGGGGTATGGAATCTTTGGGGGAGGTCACATTCTGACCATTTGCTGGGCCTGTTGTCCCTGTATTACCCTCGTTTGATGAGTGCTCCATAAGAATTCAAAACCCGATTGGAGAAAAGCATACCCAGTATATTATAGTAGCTTATATAAAATATAGTCTCTATATATTGGTAAGGAATCTATATAGAATTAAATAATTTGATAATACCAAAATGTTAACAATTTTGGATACAATAATTTCAATAGGGTAATTCTTCATCGCTCATTCTTGACCTTCAATTGTCCTTGTAATTTTTTTTATCTTTAAATTACCCCTTTATTCTTTTAAAAACCCCCCAATAAACTCCAATAACCTTATATAATAAAAATCGCTTAAGGGGGACTTGCTTTCCAAATTATCTTGTAAAACCTGGAGGATACGGTTTGGCAGATGAAAAAAAGGAAAATGCAGACGTCAAAGACCCAGCTAAGCAGTCTGAGAAAGAGAAGGATCAAAAGGACGATTTTAAATACATCGTGAGGATTGCAAATACGGATTTGGATGGGGACAAGGTTGTGGTCCAAGCATTAACCGCAATAAAGGGCATCGGAGATCGTGTGGCGAAGGTTGTGGTCAATAGGACCAAAATCCCGAAAAATGAAAAGATAGGTAATCTATCGGATGAGGATATAGAGAAACTCGAAAATTTCGTTTTAGAACTCTCGGACAACACTCCAGGATGGCTGATGAACAAGCAAAACGATGTATGGACAGGGGAAGATATACATATTTTAGGCTCTGAAATGGAAATGCGAATACAAGAGGACATCAATATATTGAAAAAGATCAGATGCTACAGAGGGATAAGGCATGAAAAGGGCCAGAAGGTAAGGGGACAGAGAACAAAGGCACACGGTAGAACAGGCCTAACCGTTGGTGTGGTGAAAAAAGCGCAGAAGCCAGGTAAAACTTAATAGATATTCGTTGATCGAGATCAAATTGGATTTCATAGGATAAGTGAATGAATGGGCGACCCGAAATTCAGCAGGAGAAAATACGATACGCCCTCGCATCCTTGGCAGGGGGAGAGAATCAAGGAGGAGAATGAGCTTTTAAAAAAATATGGGCTGAAAAATAAACGTGAACTTTGGAAGGCACAATCCATGCTCAGGAATTATCGGAGACAGGGAAGAAACGTATTGGCTAGACTCCGGTACGGTGATGTGCAGGCAGAAAAGGAGAGAAAAGGTTTACTTACGAAGCTCGCTAACCTTGGGTTGCTACCAGATGACGCATCATTGGACGATGTATTGGGCCTGGAACTGGAACGGATATTGGAACGAAGGCTGCAAACCCTGGTTTATATGAAAGGTCTTGCATATACACCTTCCCAAGCGAGACAGCTCATCGTTCACGGGCATACCGTTGTTAATGATCGAAAGGTCACTGTACCGGGATATTTAGTTAAGAGAAACGAAGAGCCGACCATCTCTTACAATCCATACTCACCAATAGCAAATGAATTGCATCCGATAAGACCTACACCCGAACATGTAGAAAGAGTGACAAGAGAGTTCTCTGGGCAGAAAGACGCTTTGGTAGAGGAAGAGAAGATGGTAGATACTCCCAAGGATAAGGGTGAGGAAAAAGTGGTAAAAGAAACAGGACCTAAACCTAAGGACGAGGAGAAAACAGGTAGGAAAAAAGAAAGTGATAAAACCGCCGCAGGAGGTGCCACCTAATGGGAAAGCGCGGTATTGCCCATATCCATGCCTCATTCAATAATATAATCATCACCATAACCGATTTAACAGGGGCCGAGACCATCACCCGTTGCTCAGGGGGAATGGTTGTAAAGGCCGCAAAGGATGAAGCTTCCCCTTATGCTGCAATGAAAGCCGCGGAAAAAGCCGCAGACGCTGCAAAAGAGAAGGGGATAGATACCATACACATTAAAATAAGAGCTCCTGGGGGTAATAAATCCACCTCCCCAGGCCCGGGTGCACAGGCCGCGATAAGGGCCTTGGCAAGGGCCGGAATTCGAATCGGCCGTATAGAGGATGTCACCCCGATTCCACATAATGGAACGAAAAAGAAAGGTGGACGGAGAGGCAGAAGGGTCTAAAGCTGTAGATGGCTCGCACGAATCAATATTAGCATTTATGATAGAAAATTCAACGATTTATAAAACAGAAGGGGATTGATATGGAACTCGAAATTTTAGAATTGACGGATACAAAAGCAAAGTTCATCGTCTCCGAAATATCACCTCCAGCTATCAATGCACTGAGAAGGACGTTGATTGCGGATGTCCCAAAGATGGCCATCGATAATGTGGAATTTCACCTTGGTCCCATCAGAAACGAGCACGGGAAGGAATATGAAAGTATCACTCCATTATTCGATGAGATCATTGCCCACAGACTTGGAATGGTTCCCATTCCCACTGATCTTGATTTATTCGTATTCAGAGATGATTGCGTTTGCAAAGGAGAGGGATGCCCGAATTGTACCATCATGTACTCCCTCAATAAAAAGGGCCCGTCAGAGGACGATAAGAAGGAAAATCTTACCGTATATTCCGATGAATTGCAGCTTGTGGTCCAAAAGGTTGAAGGAGTTTCCGAGAAAAAATATGCTGAAAAGTTCCAAATCAATAAAAAAATACCTCTTGTTAGGTTGAACAAGAGCCAGGCATTATTACTATATGCCACAGCTGAATTGGGCAGGGGAAACGACCATGCAAAATGGCAGGTAGCACAGGCGGTGGGTTACCAGTATTATCCAATCATAAATATCGATAAAAAGAAATGTGACAGCGGTGGCTCATGTGTGGAAAGCTGCCCCAAAAATGTACTTGAGCAAAAGAAAAAGGAAATCATTGTTGCTAATCTGGAGAATTGTAATATGTGTGGAACTTGCGAAGAGGTGTGTTCCCTTGGGGCTGTCAAAGTTGATGGCGACGATTCAAAGTTCATTTTCCAATTCGAAACCGATGGGGCGCTCTCCGCAAAAGAGGCTATAACCCGGGCACTGGTCATTTTGGAGGATGAGTTCGAGGAATTGCGTGATCTGGCAGGCAAACTAAAATAACCTCCACCTTTTTTTAATCCTCAGCAGGTTCTCGCATACGATATCGATTCATCTGCTTTTTTAAAAGACGGGCATCGTAAATTCTATCTGCTTTTAAGTGATACGTATTGCGCCACGATGAAGAAGAACGCTAATCTGAAAGATGATGAGTGATGGGCGATCTGAGTGGCAACCTCAGGTTATTCAACGACCTTGACTAAGCGAGTCTCTCTTCCATATTACCGAAATTCATTAATACAATCTTATCGGTATACTCGCTGATATTGATGGCAAGGCTAGAGGGCGTTGAATTTCTTTCTTTAGATAAAACCGAAGACCAACTCGTTTTAGTGGTATTCGCTTGCCTTATCATTTCCTTTTTTTTCGGCCTTCAGCCCGGAGGATTGTACGCCATTTTGTGGGCGGCCACAGGTCTGGCAGCCCTAATCTGCATATATTTCGCCTTTCCCCATATGTGGCAGTCCGGGCTGCTTTTATATGCTAGCTACGGAATCTCTGCCTTCGGGGTGATTTTTATCGTCTTTTGGTATGACTTGGTGATGTTATTTGGGATTTCCATCCCCTTGTTGATCGGGTTTTTTTTTATTGCATCTGCATTTTATATAGCTTTCCACATCATTCAAAATATCAAGAAGGTTAGAGATGCGTCAGTAAAGAAAGATGGTTATCCTACCCTGGGTTTTTGGAGTATAGGGGTATTTTCCTTCGTCATTTTTTCGATTCTGTCCATCCTAGGTTGGGCATTATGGGCCGACTCGGGTGGAGGGGGGATTCGATTCTACCAAATCTTTGAGCCAGTGATCGCATTCCTGCTGGTTTATACTCTATGGCTTCCGGACAGAAATATCGACTGGAGCGGCGAAAAACTGCCAGAATCAACGGCCGCGAAGTTCATTACCGATAAATCCAAGGCCATAAGGAAAAAGGTTGTAATGACGAAAAAGATCTGCCCCGAGTGTGGCTCGAAGTTAAGGATTGAGAAAAAGATATGTCCATCCTGCAACAACACCCAGAAATTCGGTTGGTGTGTGACTTCCGAAGCTTATGTCCTACCCTGTACCAAATGCGGGAGCATGTCCCTTTATGGGAAGGAAAAATGCAGCCAGTGCCAAAATCAACTCTTTGATAAAGTTGTATGCAGTGCCTGCCAAAAGGCATTTCCAATAAAGGAATGGATTGTTGAAACCTGATTTCACCACAAATGGGCTATATTTTTTTAATTCTACCCAACACAGGTTCGTATATCAGTCCTTTATCCAGGAGGGAATTTGTGGCTTCCTCGATTTGCATTTTGTTCATGCCCTTCTTCTCGGCTTTTTCGACGATCTCTTCCCAAGATGCTCCCTTTACATTCGTGTCTAGGGCCTCTATTATCTCCATGAATAAATTCTCGTTCTCCAAATTGCCCTCGGGGCTCTCAGGCTCTTCTTGCCCCTCTGCCTCGGTGATTTTTTCGCTTTTGATGTCTTGATATTCTGGTAGAAGGCATTTGAGGGCGTCCTGCAACATGCCGTTGAACCTCGCAATATCGATGTAATCGTAGTGCTCGATTGCCGAAAGGATCCCCTCTGCATTATTCCGACTTGCACCAAGAGAGATTATATTCTCAACCTCAGGTTTTTCCATCCGGAGGGCTTCGCCCATGATATCCAGTCTTTTTTGGAGATTCCGGCATGCATCCATAATCCAGTAATCACGTATCTGTGAGTTGACCTCCTTGACGGTCTCAGGTCTTATGGAAACATATATCACACCTTCTTCCGGGGAGTAGGTGCGGCTTTTACCGATTACAGCAACGAACTTAGGGGGTTTGATCTTGGACAGCACCTGCGCAGCCTCGGGTTGGTACTGGCCTGCGGAGATATAGAAAACACCTGTGGGATCGGCGAGTCTCGCTCTCCACATAGGTTCGGTATCGGTCCCAATATTTTCCACGTCGGTTATGACGCCCACGACCAAAAGTCGGTTGATCTTCGCACCTAAAGGGGTTATAACATAACTTGGAGCTCTTTCTTCCGCACTTATTTCGATATGTGTGGAGGAGTTATACTCACCTGCAAAAATCCGCCAAGCAGTCTCCCTGGTGATCATTTTCATCCCTCCAGCTTCTCGAGCATTGCTTGTGCCTCTGCTTGTACGTCGATGCTCATCAATTGCGCGTCCTTCGAAATTAACATTATGCCAAAATCATCTGAGGTGGCATCCCCGGTGATTCTGATAGGCGTGGCAATGAGCAATTTTTTAAGCTCGTCCTCTATCACACTGTGATCCATGGCATCCTTGGCCATTTTCCTGCATTCATCCACGTCCTTGCCAAGTAACTTTTCGGTAATCTCCCTTCCCATAACGGCAGTCAGGGCCCCTGTTCCGTCATCCAGCACCGCTTTGATCCTCAAATCCGCTTTTCCCTCCACCTCGCCGTGGATTCTGCACACTCCTTTTTGAAGCACACGTTTGCATTCAGGACATCTGAATATCAGCCCACTTCCGCATCTAACATCTATTATTATCCCCTCAACGTCCACGTCAATTGCCCCGCCCCTTTCCATTAATTCCTCTATACTGTGAACCTCCCTCTCTGCCAGTTCTTTTAATGGAGGCAGTTCATCCTTTTCCAGAACCTCAACCTTGGCCCTTTCGTCGAAACTGAACTGAGGAATACCGCGCCAGGTTTTAACATAACCTCCTTCTATCCTGATCACCATTCCCTCCTTCATTTTGAAGTCATGCCATGCAGAGAACTGGACCTTTCCTGTCTTATCTGCCATAACTCCAGAGAAGACCTTTTTCTCCTCACCACCTACATTTACTGTACGTGATTCCACAAAAAGCACTCTGGCAGTAAGTGATACATTGCTGATTCCTCCCCTAAGGTCCTTAACCTCAAAACTCTTGGGATTCGAAAAGGAGGGGGCTACGAACTTCGGCAGCGCATCCTTCGGCTCCAGTTTTATCGTCGTCCTTTCACCGAAATTAATTTGAGGTTGGCCTTTCCATTCTTTTGTGTACGCATTGTGAACTCTGATAACATCCCCTTTCTGGAACTGCCAATCGGAAACCTCCCAGGCCGTGAATGACACACTGGCGGTTTGATCCCCTAAGATGCCATACACTATCGGTTTCTTCTCTCCACCCACGTCCACCTCTTTGTGGTTTACAGCTATCAACCTGCATAGTAAATCGACACTTGACTCGTTTGGAGCAAGCTGTTCTATCGTCTTTGAAACACCTAGCCCAAGTTCAGATGGTGTGCCGCCGTACTTTTTAACAAGCATCTGCTTGGCCGTGCCAAGTGGTATTCTGTATTCTGTCAAATACTGTCTCAGCTCCTTCTCTATATCTTCACTATCGATCTTATCTTTCAGCACCCGTGCAATGTCTTCTACATGGGGTGCGATTTCTTCATTTCTCATCATTTGGATTCCTCCTTATCTTTATAGGAATTGTCAGAGAACCTGAATGCTGTATCCGTTTATATAATTGAGGGAGAGGGGTGAGTGAAAGGATTGGCTCCGCAAATTCATATAAGATAATCATACCAGAAATATTCTTATACCAAAAATCTATATCATATAATTGTATCAAAATCGCAACAAATACACGTTTTAGGTTGGAATGTGTTTCAATGAAAAAAAACGAATACAAACGTCTATGTGAACAGCTGAATAGCCAAGAGGATGTACCACGTATCGCCCAAAAAACAGGTTTGGACAGGGAGTTGATTCTGGTTCTCTATACCCAAAAAACGGTTCGAAGGGCCACGAAAAGGTTCTACAAGGTCAAGCACAGAGCCAAGAACCTTCTTAAAAAATGGAATGAGGGCAGAACTTTCTTGAGACTCTCGAAGGAACTGGAATTCCCTCCCATTCTCACGGCGTATCTCATACTTCTGGAGAGCAACATCACCAGAAAACGATTTTGGGATTACGTAAAAAACCCTGATAACATCAAGGACAACCGCCTGAGAAAGGAGATTACAGAGGTGGTAAAAAACGATATTGTGTACTCGCCTGAAGGAAACCAGATGCAGTATACACGGGGGAAGAGCGGCGAGAAGCGGCTTTGTGAGTGGCTGGATAGGCAGGACCTAAAATATCGAACCGAGGATCAATTGAAAGGCCATTACCAAAAAACTCCGGATGCACTTTTAAGTAAACCCATTAAAACCAACGGCATGAACATTCACTGGATTGAATCAAAGGCCAGCTTTGGAGATGAAATCGAAATTCGAAAGAACATGAAAAGACAGCTTAAGGCCTACACCGAACTTTTCGGGGAGGGCATGGTGGTCTATTGGTTCGGTTTCATCGAAGGAGTGCATTTGCCTAAAAACGTGCTTATAGTTGATGGTAGCTTTTTTGAGAAGAATCTTGATGCAACCTGAAAGGACAATATTTTACATTCAATTTTCCAATAAGTATATTGGGTCTCATGTCGAGTCCCACCTGTCCAATATCAAATCACGATCCGATACGCTTCCAGCCATTGTAATGCGCCTCAACAGTTTCAGATGCCAAATGGTTCAAGGCCTCAAAAGCCGTAAGAAGTACATAACCTCTGTCCTTGGGGACAATGAACATACTTTTTTCACCTCCTACCGTTTTTCTTCTATGTAGGCAAAAAGTTACTATGGAAGGAAACCCTATTAATCCTGAGGCTTGGAGGGGAATGAAAGTAAAGGGCCCAAAACGAAAGCTGGCATATCGAGGAATCTGTAAAAGTGCAGATCATAAACTGCTTCACCTATTCATTCTTGTCTAATCATTAACATATCCATGGCCTTAATTTTTTTTACAATTCAAAAAATGTTCTAAAACCGTTAAGTAGTAGATGCAGCATTAAGACATAGTCAACGCACTTCGCAGTATCCTACCCAACCTCTTACTGCGTGAAGTGAATAATAAGCGGCGTGGGCAAAACTCGCACCTACTTGAAGACCAATAAGTTTTCAAGTAGGTTTTTATTATTTCACAACTTCCTCAACCTCTTTTTTGCCATATCCCAAGCATAATCGTAGAGGTGCAGGCCTTTACTTGAGGCTATGATCTCTCCGTCTTCAACTCCGATTTCTTTTGCCATCCATTCCTTGACCATTTGCAGTGCGGCCAGATTGGACGGAAAACCGGCCCAGAGATCCCATGATCTGAAATATAGCATGAAATGCAGTTTGCCGTACCTAATCCTCGTATCCACTCCTCTCAGACACTGCGGGTCGTTTAATAGAAGGGAATCTGCATTTCCCACGGCCATGTAGGCCTGATTGGTGCCGAAACCGTCCTTCTTGTACATCTCGATAACTCTCGGGATCTGCCTCTCCAGATCTTCGCCATAGGTGTAGTCTTCCTCTGGACTTTTTATCGAGGTGATGATCTTCTCCAGATACTTCTCGACATACTCCATGGAGGACGGTGGAGGAACGCCCAGGCCCTCTGGGATGTCAGGAACCAAGGGCTTGACAAAAGGGTGCGTTATTTGGACAGTTATGTAATCGAATTCGAGCCGCCTCTGGCCCTCATAGCTTCCCCTGTCGATTGTGTATTCGTGCCCGCTTTCAAATATCTTGGTTAAGCATTGATACCATGCATCGGGGAGGCTGAAGGCCTTGATATGCACGAATTTAAGCTCATCTTTTTCTCTCTCTTTCTCACTCATGAATTTTCCGTATAAGTGTGTATTGATTTGTAATTTGTGGTTTTACTGAGACGGACGTCCATAAAAAATCAACAGCAATTGACTTAAACAACCTTGTCTATTAGGGTTATCGCCTTCTTTTAGCGAGGGTAGCTAAGCTTGGTCAACGGCGCAGGATTGAGGGTCCTGTCCATAGAGGTTCTTGGGTTCAAATCCCAACCCTCGCATCGTATTAAATTTTTATATAGTCAAAGATGCGAGGGTTTCGTGTTTGAGTTATGCTGGGACGTTGCTATGTCTTAAACTCAAACACCTAACACTTGGTTCCAATTAAATCTGTCAAACTCGGTCACCCAAAAAAGCTGTTTGTCCGAGTTATGTTATTATTCAACCTAAATCTTAATCTTCAGGAGGAGGTGGAATTTCCTCACTCAAATCCTCAGGAGGGGGAGGCAGGGGTTCAGATGGGGGCTCAGACGGGGGTTTAGATGGAGGTTCAGATGGGGTTTCAGGTGAAGGTTCTTGAGCCGCTTCTTGGCTTTCATCAGCGGTTTCCTCTAATTGTGCATCCTCACCATCTACTGGTTCCGGGCTTTGTTTTATCTCGGGGCCCCTTTTCCTCAAAGCAACCCAAAGGTTGATGACAAACAAAACGATTATTACAATTATTAAGAACCAAATCCACAATAGATCCTCTGGCTTAGAGTCCTCGGGCTCTTCTTCAACTATGTCTTTGGATTTTATCGTTATCATGACACTTGCACTCTTTCCACCGGCTGTTACGTTCACATAACAGGTCCCTGTAACCGATGATGCCTTGAAAGCTGCAATCTGTAAATCCTGTGAGGTGATTGTTCCAAGATCATTATTTATACTCCAGGTATAGGTAATATCGTCTATGGGATTGTTTTGCGAATCGTAGGCCTGGGCCAATAAAACCACTGTTTCGTTTGCATTAATGCTCACCTCGGATGGAGTGATAATAATAGAATTCACGGAGATTGTTGAAAAATCCCATGAGTGAGGAATCAACCCAGAAGTCAAATCATTACCAGCCATATCTTTTCCCGTGGTAATTTGGAACGTGTAGGTGGTTCCCAGAGCAAATGGATTATGGAGTAATGTAAGAACTATGTTTCCATTGCTCCAACCTACAAACCATCCTCCCGGATCAGGAGAACATACATAATCGATAGAGGAAGTATCCATTTTTTCGCTGAATGTTACGATAATATGCGTGCTCAGATTTACATTGGCCTCATCATCAGCTGGTGAAGTGGAAATAATTATAGGTGCAACCAGGTCTCCCAAAGTGGTAAATCTCCAGGGATTCTGAGCTCCATCGGGATCAAGGTCATTTCCCGCAATATCCCTCCCATCGATAATATAAAAATCATAGAGGGTTTGAAAAGCAATCTGATTGTGTGAAAAAGTCACAACCGTATCACCACTGCTCCAACTCTCAGACCATCCCCCTGGATCGGGAGCACAAAAATATTTAATCGATGACGTAT
>CP070739.1:2578923-2582670 GCA_020347705.1 Methanomassiliicoccales archaeon
GACTACGATATCATCATGGCCTATCTCATTACCTCCATTATCAGGGTTGCCATCATAAAAGAAGACTGTTGCAGTGGTAGTTGGATCAAGAGTTGCAAGACCGATTCTATATGCGCTACCATCCCATCCGTTATACCACATTTTAAGGGTATTATCAATCTTAAGAATTGAAGGAGATGTCACATATTTGCTGTACCAGGTCCCCGCTTTTACGTCGAAAATAGGATTGTCAGCAGATTTGATCCAGTTAATTCCATCCCCTGAGGATGCAAAACCGATACGCCATATTGATTGATCATGAGTGCCAACGTACCACATTAAATAAGTGTCCCCCTCTTTGATTACCATAGGCTCAGCCAATGCATTGTAGTCCCATGTACCACTTGGTCCAGTTGTAAAAACTGGGTCACTGTATTGGTAGGGCGGATTTGTAGTTGCTGGATTATCATATTTATGCCAATTTATTCCGTCTGTTGAATTTGCGTAACCGATACCATAACCAAAATAGGCTTTAGTTCCCACATACCACATTTTATATTCACCCTCATCGAAAAGGACTGTGGGATGATCAAGATATGTATCATCCCATTCACCACTATTTCCTAGGCTTAAAACAGGATTTCCAAGATATTGTGTCCAAGTTACACCATCTGGTGAGGTGGCATAATGGATAAAATCGGTAGATCCGATTTGTTTGGTATACCACATTTTGTACTCCCCATCTTTGAACATCACAAACGGAGCTATTACATTATTACTTCCAAATAGGGGATTACCAGAATATTCATTCCATGTAACACCATCGCTTGAGTTCGCGTAGCATATATTTTTCCCATAAGGATAATTATGGTACCACATATGATAGATACTACCGTCGAATAACACTGAAGGACCGGTCATTGGAAGAGAGCTTGATAATGGATTTCCCGGATATTCGATCCATGTATTAGTAAAACCGAGATTGTGAATATCTGCTTTAATTGTAATTGTCTCTCCTATTTCGGGATTCGGGTTCGAGAATGTGATGTCCTCTGTCATTATCGAGAGATCTGGTAATTTAGGAAATACTGAATTGTAAACTCGCCAGATTTCCATAGAATTAAGAGCTCTATTATAGACACGAACTTCATCGATGACTCCATTGACATCATAAATGCGTTGGTAATTAGATTTCGTACCTATTCTAAATGGGTTGGATGAATATTTTAAATCACCACTGATAGGAAGCTCATCAACCTTCATGCCATTGATATACAATTTTGCAATAGTACCGTCATATGTGCAAGCCAAGAAATACCATATATCCTGAGATACTGGTTTGAAGGAGTCATAGTTGACATTCACCCATCCCGATGTGGTATAAACCGAACTATAGAAATCCTTCATATACATGTGAGGGCACAGAGCGAATCCGCCAACACGGTCACTGTAATATCCCGATACTATGTAAACGGCCTCATAGTTATAATATAATTTCACCCAAGCGGAGAATGTAATTTGTGTAGCAGGCTTTAAAATTTGGGAATGTCCGATTTCAACCCAATCATAGTTGCCATCAAATTCCAAAGCTCCACCCTTTACTCCGTCGACCCACTGTGGATCCCCACTAAAAGTGCCATGATTATCATTTCCACTGGAATCGTGAGCTATTGTACCAAATCCCTCATCGAAATTCCAGTAGCCGACCAATCCTTCCTCACTTGAACTCGTCATCACATTCACCGGCACTACCACCGTAAAAACAGCAGTCACCATCACGAGACACAAAAGTAGACTTGATATTCTTCTTTTCATTTTATTACCCTCCTGTTATTAGCTCTTATGAGAACGCCCTTCCAAGCGATTCCCTTCCAAAGCTTGAAGGTGAATCGATTTCGTGTCTAATAATTATTTCGGATTTTCATTTTTTTTATCGATTAAAAATCTGGATAGAAATAGGCGTCTTCAACCCCAAAAACCGCCTGAAAAACCGCGAACATCGACCCAAAATGGGGCTAGGAGTGTGGGGAATTTGGTGGGGGGTTAGAGAAAACCAGGGGAGTCGGGAGGATGGTTCGGGGATAGGAAAGGGGGGGAGGAGGAAGGGATGAGAGGATGCGGCTGGAATATTTTGAGATCGAGGGAGATGATGAAAAGAAAGCGCCCCCAACCCCATTTCCAGGCCTATGGTTTATATGAAAGCAAGAAAGGGGGAGGTTCGCAAGAAAATCGGGCAGATTTGAATATTTTGCTAATTAAGAATGCCATAATTTGCCACACCGACATTTATTTCCGAGGCTCCAACCTTTCGATTATATCTGGTATTTGTCAGCTTCCTTACCATAAACTACTGGGTGGCCTTCCAAGGGCTTTATGTCAGTGAGCCACGAAAGGGTGGAGTAGAGGGCGCATTCACACTAAGGAGACAATTCCAAGTACTGGATATGAATATTACTTACTAAATCGCTTTTTAATATCTTCAAAGGTTTCTTCCGACACCTTACCTTCCTCGTATAATTGCTTTATCTTATCATATATTTCATTATCAGACAATTCCTGGGGGGATGTAGAAGGAATCTGATGAGGTTCTTTGGTGGAAATTATTCCAATATCCTCATCACCCTCTGAAGATTCAGATTCCCCCAGATCACCTTCCATGTCTTCTGTTGAGGTTACCTGGGTCTCTTCCGGTTCTATTACCCCAACTTCCCCTTCTTCCTCAGGTCTCCTTAGAATAAATAACAAAAAGAGTACTATGAGCACGATGGCTAACAATAAGAGAAGCCACCACCAGGATTCAAACCATGGTTCTGAATCGTCCTTTATATCGACAGGTAGAGGTTCGGTTACTGCATTCGAACTCGGATAGGTAGCTGTATTTATTTCATCACTAGCAGAAATATAGTATTCTATTCCTTTTGTTGTTACAGATGATGAGGGGATTACAGCGGAGTATACATCTCCCAGCTTCGACATATTGATGATTTCAAATGCATCATCTCCATGTTTTCTATAATGTAGCATAACACTTTTTACAGCAACATTGTCGGTTACGGTTGCGGTGATTATGATTACTTTTCCGGAATCCGCCTCTGTCACAGGTGAATGGGTTATATTTGGTGCGAAACTGTCCAGATGAAGATCCACAGTGGAATAATTGAGGTGATTTTTATTTCCTACGTTGTCCTCGACCCATACATAGAGGGTGTGCTCACCTTGCAGGCTTGATATTGACATCGGTTTGGTAGCAAGCCATGTTCCCTCGGATTCGGATGATGGAGGACTGTCAAGTTTGTACCAACCCCCGGTTTTTACACCCGAATCATCGGCAGGATTTATCCAGTCAATGGAAAACGAGTTCGCAATTGTCCAACCGCTTGGTGATGCCATTACACTGCCGGGTGGTGGAGGGGCCACCGTATCCAGATACAAATTTACTGTTGCGTAGTTGCTGTAATCCACATTGCCTAGATTGTCCTCAAGCCATACATAAATTGGCTGCTCACCTTCTATACTGTGTATTGTAAACTGTTTGTTAGCAATCCATGTCCCATCAGAATTAGAGGTCGGAGCACCCCCGATCTTGTACCAGGCACCTGTTTTTACGCCTGAATCATCCGTGGGGTCATTCCAGGCCAGGCTGAACGAATTGATATTAGTCCATGTGTCCGGCGTTGGTGTTAGATCGATAGGAGCCATAGGAGGTGTTGTGTCTAGGTATAGGGTGGCTGTTGCATAATTCAGGTAGTCTACATTTCCAACATTGTC
>CP070739.1:2582770-2607383 GCA_020347705.1 Methanomassiliicoccales archaeon
ATATGGATAATGTATTCCATGTAACATTGGGGAGGAGTCTAAAGCAGAGCGTGAAAAAAGGGGGGGCGCGGTCTTCATTCATGCGAGAATATTAAACTATGAACGAGAAATAATCCTCTTCTCCTTAAACCGCTTCCTTTTTACTGATCCCCAAGAAAAATATACAGGAGGGTAAGAAATATGAAACCAAAGATATTACTTGGAATTTTGTGTGTATTTGTGGCAGCTGCCGTTATTTCGGTGGCATTGAACGTCGGTGTGCAATATGAGGATAGGGCACCGAATGAGATCGATGGGGGAGATATGGATACGAACGTGCAGCCTCGACCTGCACAAGAGTTACCTGAAGCTGTGCCCGAGGACGAAATCCCAACCGAGACCCACTATGAGGTGGATGATGATGGGGATGATGAAGTTGAATCAGATGGCCAAATCGTATCCGAAGATCAACTTGAAGAGCTCCCTGTCGAAGAACTCAAAGAAGAGATTCATTCCAGTGACTGGGTCGTCTCGGAAGAGATAATCATAGAAAACACTCGGATAACGGTTGACGGCGATATCGTGGTAACTTCGACGGGCTCTTTGATTCTGAAGAACGTGGAGCTTGAGTGCCATGATGTACATCTAAAAGAAGGAGGTAAGTTTTGGATCGATCCGAGCGTGGTGATAAGCCATGATGTCTATGTAGATGGGGGCACGTCACTGACACTGGATGCCACCACATGGTTGATGAACTGTGCCTATCATGGTCAATTCGGTATACAGGTGAATAGCTCAGCTGCCATGTATATCATAAATGGAAGTAAAGTAACAGCAGTGGATCCAGATTATCATTACACATTCGAGGTTCTGAGCGGCTCGACATTCTACATGAGTGAATCTTCAATAGAGGAATGCGGATACTATAGTGGTTTTTATTCCACAATTGGGTTATGCATCTATACTGATTGGGCATATATTGAGGATTCGATTTTCACAAATAATTTTATCGGCCTCAATCTCAGAGGAGCGGATAATAGCATGGTCATAAACTCGCAATTCTACAACAACATTCGGTCTGGTCTATATGTATATCATCTCAGCGGAGTTCAGATCTTTAATTCAGACAGTCATGATAACGGGAATTTCGGAGTCCATTTCTATGATGTTAGTTATTGCTGGATGTACGATCTTAAGGCATACAATCACAATAATTATTTCGGCTTCAATATCGGTTACTCGAATAATCTTACTTTCGTTGATTGTAATGTTAGCGATACTACCAACGATCCGGGTATCTTTATGTATGACAGCGAGGACATAACCATTAGAGACAGTGTTATCTCTAACAACGATGTAGGTATTAAATTGGAATTCAGTGAAAATAATCTTTTTTATCATAATAACTTCATCGACAACACAGTTCAAGCTCAAGACGATGCACCTGGAGACAACGATTGGCATCACCCCACCCTCCTTGAGGGTAACTACTGGTCTGACTATACTGGAGTGGACGATGGCTCTGGAGTTGGGAAACACGCGGACCAAGGGGACGGTATCGGTGATACCCTTATTCCTCATCCAACCACTGATTACGATTTCTATCCATTGGTTCATCCCTGGGGGTCTGTCCTAAATGTAGATACAGGAGAGATATTCCCTGCTATACAACCCGCAATAGACGATTCGAATACCCTGAATGGACATACCCTCATGGTGTTCGGGGGTACATTCAATGAAAACGTGGATGTGTATAAAGAGTTGGACATAATAGGAGTGGGAGCTGACGTAACCACGGTTGACGCATTTGATCCGAGCGACCATGTAATCGATGTTACCGCCGACCACGTGACCATCAGTGGATTTAAAATAACTGGAGCGACCAACTTTTTACCCACCTATGCAGGTATTAATATCGATAATGCGGATTATGTGAATTGTACTGATAATAATATCACAGGTAATATGTTTGCTGTAAATATGGAGTACTCAGATTATGGTACAATTGCAAACAACACGATAATTTCCAATTATTTTGGAGTATATATGTACGTGGAATGCGATCACAATTCAGTGGAATTCAATCAGATAATTAATAACGAGGTCTACGGAATAATCTTTTGGTTTAATTGTGATGAAAATGTTGCTAAGAATAATATCATCACCAATAATAGTCGTGGGATTGCTTTAGGAAACGCCGACTGGAACTTGATCACTCACAATGAAATAACCAAAAGTAATCTATACGGTATTGAATTCCAAGTAAAAAGTGACGACACCACCATAACATTCAATACAATCACGAACAACGGTTACGGTATCTTTTTAGACTCTTCTTCAAGCATAAATACTGAGGTTCACTACAACAACATCAACGGTGATGATAACAAGCATTATGGAATAAGCACAACCTCAGACGCACCGGTAGATGCCACCCATAACTGGTGGGGACATCCCAGTGGTCCTTACGATCCATCGGATGATAGACCAACTGGCTGGTATAATCCTACTGGGCTAGGCGACAATGTAACAGACTATGTTGAATATGAACCTTGGTTGAGCGCACCGTTTGATATGATTTTTGTGGATGACGATAATACAGGCATTGAGGATGGATCACTTGCACATCCGTACAACACGATTTCCGAGGCCGTGAATTATGCGCCATCCGGGTATAATATCTTTATTTTCAATGGCACATACAATGAGGATGTCGTGATAAATAAATTACTTACATTCTATGGAGATTCCCAAGGTGCCAGTTTAGGCGGTGACCTCACGATCAATAGCGGTGGATGTCTAATTCTGAAAGGTTTTAAATTGATTATGAACTCCACGGTTATGGGTGAGTTTGGGATATATGTAAATAACGGTGGTGGATTGATTATCATGGGCTTTAAAGGAGGCATACCGTCTGTCATCACAAACGGTGAGGACGCTCCAGGGGGTAACGCATCAGCATACTATGAATTCCAGGTAAATGATGGCTCAACTTTCGAGATGCTTGACAGTGAGGTGAAAAGAGCAGGGCATGCTTGGAATCTTCCTAATTATAACGAGGCAGGGCTTTGGATTAATACAGACAACGTTATTATCCATAACAGCGAGATACACCACAACAATTTCCATGGGCTCATAGTCTACAACTCCAGCGGTCACCATGTAATTAATTGCACCATACACAACAACTCTTGGAGCGGTATCTGGGGAAAGAATTCACAGAATAATTATATCGATGATAACGATATATGTGATAACGGTTGGAACGGTATATCCCTTTCCAACGCTGCGAACTCCGTCATCAATAACAACAACGTTCATTCAAACAATCACAATGGTATCAGTGTATCTTCTGGCACCCAGATAATAGGCAATGTGGTTACCGAAAGTGGTAATGATGGAATCGTAGTAAGCAATTCACCGAATGCCCTTATCATTGCCAACATCGTGGAAAATAGCGGGGACGATGGTATTTATGTAACGAATTCACCGAACAGCGAAATATACGAAAATGTGGCCAAGTACAACGATGTCCCGGTTGATGATGGCACTGGCCTTGTGGTGTTGAACTCGGATGGTTGTCAAATAAAATTCAACATTCTAGAAGAGAATTGGCGCGGAATGTACATCCAGGACTCGGACTACTGCACAATAAGTAACAATGCTGTAAATGATAATTCCGGAGATCACGGGATCGAACTGTACCTGGCCTACCACAGTACTATTACAAATAATACCGCTAATGACAACGGTTATTCAGGAATTACTGCACCAACTGTCGATATCATATATAACAACACTGCAAATGATAACGGTCATGACGGGATTTCTATTACAACATCCCCTAATATAATGCTACATCATAATACGGTAATTCATAATGGTGACGACGGAATTGCGGTATCATCTTCACATAATATAACGATACATAACAATTCAGCATATGACAATGGAGACGATGGCATCGTGTTATCCAATTCACCGGATTCGATAATCAAGGACAACATGGCTTGTAATAATAATGGCGATGGTGTGTCTGTAACCACATCACTAAGGACTGATATATTTAATATAACGGCCATTGACAGTGGTCATGTGGGAATCAGGTTAACCCATTCCGATGACAGTACAATAATAAATAATACGGCAAGCTTTAGCGGTCACGGCATTTACGTGGGTGTATCTCCCAGAACCTTAATAGACAACAACTATGCAAATTTCTGCGGAGATGATGGAATTATTGTAAGCGGTTCTGCGAAGTGCGTGATAAGCAACAACTTCGCAAATCAAAATGATGTTGCAGTGGATATCGGCACAGGTATCGTGGTTCTAACTTCAGACGAAACAGAAATAAAACATAATGAAGTGAATCTCAACTGGCGGGGAATGTATGTCCAAAACTCTGATAGTTGCGACATATTCGATAATGAGGTCATTGAAAACACTTGGTACGGTATCCATCTCTATTATTCAGATGACAACACTATAACCGATAACGACGTGTTATTCAATTCAGGCGAATGGGATTCAGTAGGAGTCTATCTTTCGTTTTCAGATAACCCGGAAATCACATCCAACGACATCCTCGCAAATTGGCATGGATTAAAACTGTGGCACTCTCATGATAGCACGATACAACATAACGATGTGAATAATAACTCGAGATCCGGCATCTCCTTGGAGTACAGCGGTAAAACCATCACCAGGCCACTTATCTATGACAATACCGCGAATTCAAACGGTGGTAGCGGCATTTCTCTATTACAGTCGAGCTATGTGGATATAGATATCAACACCGCAACCTTCAACTCCCGTGGCATTTCACTTCATTCATCCCATTATGTTGTCATAACCGACAATATCGCAGACAGTAACGGCTACGGTATCTATTTGGGTGGATCAAACCATTGCGAACTATACGATAACTATGCTGAAAGAGTGGGTGGAGCAGGTACTTACGGTATCTATCTGAGCTCTTCAAGCCATAATAACATATCTCATAATTATGCGAAATCCAACTACTTCGGCATCTCATTAGTATGGTCGAGCAATCATAACACGGTTTATCTAAATGATGTGAGATTTTGCATAGATTACGGCGCATATTTGTACAGAGCCCATCACAACACAGTAGATGAAAATGATTTTGAAAGTTCCACTGGTATCGGAGCCTATCTGGAGCGATCCGACGATAACGATATAACCGACAATAATGTGATGTTTGCATCAAATTATGGTATCAGCCTCTTTGAATCCGATTTGAACTTGATGTATAAAAATGCAGCAGAGAATTGTGACATCGGAATCTCCTTAAGATGGTCACATCATAATGATATAATTGATAATGAGGTGAACAATAACGACAACATAGGAATAGATATATGGCTCTCTGACAGCAACGATATAATCGACAACTCTGTGGATAATAACCCCAACTACGGTATCCATCTCTACTCTTCAAATCATAACGACATAATCGATAACGATGCCAATTCTTGCGGAATCGGTATATATCTGGATTGGTCGGAAGACAATGTTATAGATACAAATACCGCTACCTTGAATAATCTGATAGGCATTGCTGTGTTCTGGTACAGCAATAGCAATACCATCATCAACAACAATGCCAACAACAACGTGAACGAAAGCATCCGTATCTCATATTCGGAGAACAATCTTGTGGAGGACAACCAGGCATCAGGAAGCATTGTGGGCATACATCTGGACTGGTCAGATAACAACAATATAGTCAGGAACAACACCGCTAATAATAATGTAGTAGGCATATGTGTCGAATGGTTCAGTGATAATAATCAGATAGTGAACAATGATGCTACTGGTGGTATCATCGGCATCTCGGTAGAATGGTCCGCGTGGAATCTTATCGCTGAAAATGATGCGAGCAACAACAATGTAAGTATCATGATGGAATGGTACAGTCACAACAATACAGTAACTGACAATATCGCATGCTACAGTGAATTTGGTATTTACCTCGATTGGTACAGCGATTACAACATGATATCATTCAACAATGCCAGTGAAAACAATGAAAATGGTATCACCTTGGAAAGGTCTGATTATAACACCGTGGACAACAATACGATCATTAACAACTATATCGGGTTGAAATTGGACTTCGGCCATTTCAATGTTATCAGCTTCAATTTCTTTATGGGAAACACCGTAGCAATCGACATAGACCCCTCAAATTACAATATTCTATATGACAACATGGTCATCTACAATCAACTGGGCATTAACGTGGAGGAATCTGTGGGTAATTTGATATATCACAACAATTTCGTCAATAACGTACAACAAGCATGTTGCGAGCCAGACTGCGGTTGTGCTGATAATGATAACTTTTGGCATCATCCTGATCTGCTTGTAGGCAATTACTGGTCCGATTATCCAGGTGCTGACGATGGAAGCGGGACTGGAAAACATGCAATTGCAGGTGATGCAATAGGTGATACACACTTACCGTGGGGATGCTATGACGTCTATCCGTATACCATAGAAAATGCCTGGATATCAGGAATAGAACATGCGCCTTATGCTTGTGCCAATGGTCCATACATCGGAAACGAAGGCTCACCCATTACTTTCGACGCCTCACTCTCCTACGACCTAGACGGCGATCCAATACAATACAGATGGGATCTCGATGGTGACGGCATATGGGATACCGGTTGGAGCTCCAGCCCCTATGCGACATATACTTGGAACGACGATTATTCCGGGATTGTTATAGTTGAGGTGTCTGATGGAACATATACAGATACTCACTGGACCGATGTCACCGTGAACAATGTTGCACCAACAGCAGATTTTGGTAATGATGGACCCAAGGATGAGGGCAGTACCGTGACCGTATCATTCACCAATCAGTACGATCCTGGAGTTTTAGACACAACCTTTACTTACTCCTTTGACTGGAACAATGACGGTACATATGAGATAGTAGACCAGGTAAGTGCGTCAGCTACCCATACTTGGAACGATAACGGAATTTTCACAGTGAGGGGTAGGATCAAGGACAAGGACGGTGGGTATACCGAATATACGACTGATGTCACGGTAAACAATGTGGCACCCTCAGTGGATGCAGGCCTTGATCAATCAGCAAATGAAGGAGACACGGTTTCATTCTCGGGTTCGTTCACAGATCCCGGTTCTGAAGATACTCACACGATTGAATGGGATTACAACTACGATGGGGTAACATTTACTGTGGATGATTCTGGCTCATTAACCCCGAGCACAGTGTATACGGACAACAGCGTCTATATTGTAGCATTGAGGGTAACAGATGATGATGGAGCTGTGGCATTGGACACCCTAACTGTCACTGTGTACAACGTTGCGCCGATAGCAATGGCCGATGCTTCGCAATATGTTGTAGATGAAGGCTCTCCTGTGAGCTTCTACGGAAGTCAAATTGATCCTGGAGCTGATACATTCACATATCTTTGGGAGTTCGGTGATGGCAGCACAAGCACAGAACAAAACCCAATCTATACCTATATGGATAACGGTGTGTACACAGTATATCTCACAGTAACAGATGATGACGGCGACTCAGACACCACGACCTTAACGATATACGTCCTTGACCTACCGCCAGTGGCAGATGCAGGCCCTGACCAAACGGTGACCATAATAGATGTGGTGACCTTCAATGCCTCTGGGTCATCGAGCTATCCAGATCCCATGACATTATATGGGTGGGACTACGACGGCGATGGGGAGTTTGATCTCACTGGGCTTGAGGTAACGCATGTCTTCGATACGGTAGGTGAATATACCGTGGTTTTAACTGTGACCGATGATGATGGGAGTACAGATACAGATACCGCGATAATCACAGTACTTGCTCCAGGAGTGGATCTGATCCCAAGCGAAGTTACATTTTCACCTGAAAGCCCTGTGGATGAGGGTGTTACCGTGAACATTTCCGCCGGGATCACCAATTTCGGCATCACCGATGCTACAAATGTGGTTGTTAGGTTCTATGACGGCGACCCAGACGAGAATGATGATGGCAGCCCTGATACTGGTGCGGTTCAAATAGGAAGCGATATCGTATTCCCAACAATCGCATCGGAAGATACAGTCATTGCATCTGTGACCTGGACATCAACATTTGGATACCACGAAATCTATGTCTGGGTTGATCCCGATGATGGTATACCTGAATACGACAACACGAACAACCGCGCATTTGATATGATTCTTGTCGGACCGGATCTTGTTCCCAGCAACCTGGTATTCTCACCTGAAAGCCCTGTAGGCGAGGGAGACACGGTCACGATCTACGTGGATGTCACGAATGAAGGGGGAACCACGGTAACCAACGTTCTCGTTAGGTTCTACGAGGAAGACCCTGATGCAAACGACGATGGCTTCGAGGATCCAAGTGCAACTCAGATAGGTGATGTGATTATACCGAGCCTCGCGCCTGGTCAAACGATACAAGTTTCAATCATATGGTCGCCCTCTGGGGTTGGTAATTATGCAATCTCAGTATGGGTTGATCCGGCAGTACAGCCAAATCAAGATGGATTGATATTGGAAGCCATAGAAACCAACAATATCGTTGCAGATGTGATGAGCGTTGGACCTGACCTTGCAGTTGACTTCACAGATATATCATTCTCAGAGAATCCTGTTGCGGAGGGAACCATCGTCACGATAACCGTGGTGATCCATAATTATGGTGGACAGGATGCCAATGATGTCGTGGTCAATATCTATGATAACGAGATCAAAAAGAAGGCCCTGATCGGAAGCGTTACCATACCGACAATAGCTGCTGGGGGGACAGCAACGATAACAATAACCTTCGACACCACAGGAGAGGCTGGTTACCACGACATATGGGTGGTAATCGATCCCAAGGATGATATCGAAGAGTACGACGACACAAATAACCAGGATTACAGTGTGCTAAATGTTGTTTAGCGAAGCCGAGTAGCTGTTGGCTTAGATATTCGAAGACTGGTATACATACATGTCTAGTGAAACAGCCCTTGTGAAATCCAGGGAATCAATTCATTCAATTTTGGGTCTTTTGGTCTCTATTACAAAAATTTAATAAGCGCCCAAACCTTTTGGAATCCCAAGGTGAACCATGATCAAAATCGCCCCATCAATACTTTCAGCAGATTTCGGGAATCTTGCAGAAGCAATAAAAGAGGCCGAGCAGGGAGGAGCGGACCTTATCCATATCGATGTTATGGACGGCCAATTTGTATCCAATATAACCATTGGCCCAGTTGTTATTAAGGGCATTCGAAGTATAACAAAGCTACCTTTTGACGTGCACCTAATGATCAGCAACCCAGAGAAATACATACCCGATTTTATAAAAGCTGGAAGTGATATCATCACGGTTCATACCGAGGCCACGAACCACCTCCACGGGGCCATCCAACTCATAAAGAAGCAAAAAGTGAGGGCAGGTGTCGCCCTGAATCCATCAACACCAATAGGTGTGGTAGAAAATATCATGGAAGATGTTGATATGATCGTTGTTATGACTGTCAATCCTGGCTTCGGGGGCCAGGGCTTCATAAAAACCATGCTGCCGAAGATAAACGAAGCCAGGAAGATAATAGAAAGAAGCGGCCATGACATCGATTTAGAGGTTGATGGAGGAATAAATCCAGAGAACTCAAAGCTCGTGGTGGACGCCGGGGCCAATATCCTCGTTGCAGGCAGTGCCGTGTTTCGGGGAGCAGGGTCCATCGGGGACAACATAGCGAAATTGAAAGGCTCAACTTAAGGCCCTATAATACCACTTGGGCACTTTTTAATCGTACTTTCTTTTTGATTTTTACGGCCTTGATTCAAAGGATTTCATCGAATGTGTAATCCTCCCAGTCAAGCTCGCCCAGAGCGATTTTAAATTCCTGCGGGGTTAGAACAGGTGCTTGGAACTTGAGGTAATCGTCTATTGCGATTCTCGGGCATGCAGTTGAGACATATGCATCTATTTTGAAGGCCGAAAGATTTATAAAAGCGATCTCGTTCATCAAGAGAACGTATCCCTTCTTTTCGTGCTTCCTTGCGAGCTTTTGGAGGTCGAATGCCATCCTTTGGCGGATTTGCCCTGGTTTTGTCCCGACGATAATCCCGATGGTTTTCGCCTTCTGTGCCTTTGTGATTGCACCGTGTCTTTGTCTTAAAAGTCTATCTTTTATCTCCTCTGTTTCCCTCACCTCGTTGAGATAGGGGTCAGCGATAATCACTGGTTTCTTTGTGGCCATGGCCACACCTATTGCGTGGAAGTTACCACTTCCAATGAAGAGATAACAATCAACTTCAGAGGAGATCGATGTGGCCGAGGAAAGATCGCATCCCAGCACTTGTCCGTTGTATAACACCCTATCTGATCCCTTTCCAATCAACGCCTTAAAGCCCTTTTCAGTAAGATATTGTTTAACCTCATCCAGCCAATGGATGTGCTGGATCGTGGTTATGATACCTACTTTGCCTTTCAGATGAGAGGTGGAAGATTTAACAACTGGCATGACCTCCAGTTTGGAGCAGGCCTCAATGAATATCACTTTACACGGGTATTCGACATTTGGAATATCTGCATGACCGAACTGAACTATAAGGTCTATGTCCACTTGATGGACACCCAGGGGGATATCGCAGGCTCCGTAACAGAGATCGGCCGATATGTAAATTGCAGCATCGGTTTTCTCTTCAACGATATCCTTCACCTTCATGGCCTGGTTCTTGAGCCCCTCGGGGAACTGGAGCAACACGGTTTTGTACCGATTTTCTTGTATGGTTTTGCATACTTTTTCGAGTTTTAGATCGTAGGGGCTCTTTTCGGGGTCTGCTTTCATTGCCGCGGCCGTCATATCGAAAAACCACCTAAACCTTTAATACCACAGTTTTGGCCACCATATCCCCGATTCTCTGCTTTTTGGGATATATGCTCATCATTATTACACTGATTATATAAAAAAACAGCACCGTGTCCAGCAGACGCACCACATTCCTGGTGAAAGCGTCCATGAAACCGCATTTTTCCCGCTCGTCAGTTGATACGATTATTCTTATCATTCTCTTACCAGGGGTTTGCCCCCACCAGCCCTCGAAAATCGTGAAATACACTGCCTGGGCCACCCAAAGCCATAATGCGAAGGCCCACAACCAGACGAGGTTTTGGGGGGCCAATATGTCTGTCAGGTCGTATAGCCCTATTATACCGCCAATAATAAAAAGAATTATAATTGCGACACTGATTAATATCATGTCTATAAGGAAAGCGACAAACCTTTGGGAGTGGGTAGCGTACATTCTCATCTCCACCCTCTCCAACTCCCTTATTATGTACTTCGCCGTTAAAATGGCCCTGAACGCCTCCTCCCTCGTTTTATAGACAGATTTCGATGCGTTAAAAAGAAGCCAATAATCGTTTCTTATGTAAGGATGCACATAAAGCATATCCAGGGTAATGTACGGGCTTTGATCGATGTGGAATTTGAGTCCCACATCCTTTATCTTCATATCCACTGCCCTTAGTGCGTTCTCCATGGTTTTCTCGTAATCCCCGGCTTCGAACATCTCTTCCGCCAACAATATGGTTTTTGAAAGCGTTTTGGAAAAGGCCTTTGAAGGGGGGGTATGTGCCTCAGAGTGCCTCAGGATACGGGGCGCCAGGAATAACAAGGGTGCAATGGCTAAAAGCCCGGCCAAGAACACCAAATCAAGACCTCCTGCACCCCCTATGGACCCTCCGGCAATAGGAAGGCCCATTTCCTCTCTGATTTCCTCCAGGCCCACCATTACCTGGGGTATGCGTACGATATCGGCTCCTATGAGCACCCCAAAGGTGGTTGTGGAGTAGGCGAAAGGAATACCGGATGTGATATTACGTCGATATATCACCAACGTGATGGCGATGGCCGTAAACGACGGGAAGAGGTAGTACGGAAATTCGGAGACGATGCCTAAGGACGGTCTGAATTCCGTGGTCATATAGGTTAGAATGCCTATTATGCAAACCGCGCCCAGGAATGCAGGGATATTGATTTTTTTAATTTTTATCAGGTATAAAGAAAGAACGATAGGGATGATTGCACCCCCAAGATCTATGGCCAAATAGGAGCTTTGGTAGATGAATAGGGGCACACCGAACAGCCCCAGAGGGCCCAAAACGATGCCCACCAGTCCGCCCACAAGAAGCAGACCAACCTCCCTTTTCCCGAATCCGCATTTTTCAAGCAGGCCAGTGTAATCCATATGACCGATATACATTTCTACGAACAGTAGAACTGGTAATGCGATGAATACTACGCCCTCCAATACATATATCCATAAATCTGGTTCCATTGTAACACCCAAAAAGCAGTAGTAATTGATATGATTTGCCCTTTGGTTTGGAAAATTAATAATGTGATATTAAGATGGCTTTTTTACTCCGCCTCTTCATCTCTGCTCCATACATCGTTGGATATCTCGTCGTATATGCTGTATTCGCCCTTTTTTTTATCGTTTTCTTTGAGATTGGCAAGCCTCAATATCTCGTCTTTCTTCAGGACCCAGTAATGTATCCGCCAGATTTTACCTTTTTTGATGGTTATCTGATCCTGAAAGGTCGTCAGTATCCCGACATCCTGTAGAGTATAAAAGACGTCCCTATCTCTAGCTTTAAGAAGGTTATCTGAAACCGTATCGTCAAATCCAAAGAAGTTCATCACGTACTCGGCCAGTTTCTTTACTTCCTCCTTGTCCATCCCTTTCTTACCCAGGGTATTTAGAAGGGCGCGCTCAACATCATTTACGGTTATCGTTGTCATATCACATCCCTTTTTTATCCTTCGGGCTGTGAACCGTCAATTCATCCAGTTGTTTTTTAGCTTACGCCCTCATAACTGAGTATATGTTAATGTATCTTTCTATTAGGATATCATACAACTGAAAAAGAGAATTATTCAAACGAATTTTATAATATATCCTTGGGCCTAAAAGTCCCTTAATACTGTTTCTAGATTCGGTTCCCCCATCTCCTGCAACTCATATTTTACCCTGACAACTGGCTTGTTGGCCTTCACAACCCTTGCCAGGTCAATGGGTGTCCCTGCCACCACCACATCGCAATCGCTTGCATTCATGGTTTGCTGAAGTTCGTCTATCTGCTCATCGGAGTAACCCATTGCTGGGAGTATCTTTGTCAGATGAGGATATTTCTCAAAGGTATTTCGAATCGATCCTGTGGCATGAATCCTTGGATCGACGACCTCCGCCGCGTGATACTTCTCCACTGCTATCTCTCCAGCTCCGTAGGGCATCTCGCCGTGGGTAACGCTTGGACCGTCCTCCACCACCAGAACCCTTTTTCCTTTGATTTCGGCCGGATCATCCACACTTATGGTGGATTCAGCCTCTATGACAACTGCCTTTGGATTGATGGATTCGATATTATTGCGTAGGATGTTTACATTCTCCCTGCTCGCAGTCCCGATTTTGTTTATTATTATTACATCCGCCATCCTGAAATTCGTTTCACCAGGATGGTACCGTATCTCGTGGTTCGGCCTATGGGGGTCTAAAACCACCATATGAAGGTTTGGTTTAAAAAAAGGGAAGTCGTTGTTACCTCCGTCCCACACGATGATATCGGCCTCCTTCTCCGCCTCGGCTAGGATTCTACCGTAATCCACACCTGCATAAACCACCGTGCCCTGGTTGATGAGGGGTTCGTATTCCTCCCTCTCCTCTATAGTGCAGTCGTGCAGATCCAGATCCTCCATGGTCTCGAACCGCTGAACGGCCTGTTTCACCAGGTCGCCGTACGGCATAGGATGTCGAATGGCCACAACCCTCTTCCCCTTCTGCCTGAGGATATTGCATATCTTTCTCGTTGTTTGGCTCTTTCCGCATCCTGTCCTCACAGCACAGATGGATATCACAGGCACCTTCGATTCAAGCATTGTATTTTTGGTGCCCATCAACCTGAAGTCGGCACCATTGGACAATACCAGCGAGGCCTTATGCATCACCTCCTCATGTGAAAGGTCGCTGTAGGCCAGTATCACCTCGGAGACATCATGCTTTTTTATGATTTCAGTCAGCTTGTCTTCCGAGAAAATCTGTATGCCTTGAGGATAAAGCGAGCCCGCAAGCTCGGGAGGATATTTCTTGTCATCGATACCTGGTATCTGGGTGGCAGTAAATGCGACAACCTCATAATCAGGATTATCTCTGAAGAAGATGTTAAAATTGTGAAAATCCCGTCCTGCCGCCCCCATGATCACGATTTTCTTCTTGGCCATTTTTATGTCTCCAAAGAGCATTTTTAGGGATGATTACAAATTTACACTGCATATGTTTTTATTATATTAATTTTAGCGTTATCATCCCATCTTGCGGCATATTTTGCGGTACGTACCAAAAAATAAACGATGAAGAATAATGAAAATCCTTATTAAAAATAATCTCAATTTGCTCATTTACTCTGCAATCCGAGCTCTGCTGCCTTATCAAAGCAAATTCCCGCCTCTTTATGCCTGTTTTGGGCCTGGAGTATCTTGCCCATGTTGAACCAGAATTTCTCGTTTTTTTGATTGATTTCCAGAGCTTTTTGACATAACTCTTGCGCCTCTTCGAATCTTCCTAGCCTTCTCAATACCACGGCCTTATTGTTCATTACATTCTCATCATGCGGTCTCAGTTTTAAAGCTTTATCATAAGATTCTAGGGCGGATTCGAAGTTTCTAAGATCATAATACGTATTACCCATTTGGAACAGTGCTCCTGAATCATTTGGATTCAGCAATATGGCCTTCTGATAGGATTTGATGGCATCTTCATATCTCTTGGCCTTGAATTCCGAGTTCCCCTTCTGAAACCAAGCGTCACCATCGGTGGGGTCCAAAGATGTGGCCTTTTCGAAACATTTAATTGAACCGTTTAAATCCCCTTTAAAGTAAAGACCGTTACCCTTTTCAAACCAAGCATCCGCATACTCTGGATTTATCTTAAGAGCCATATCGAAATATTGCAGAGCTTCATCGATACGCTTCACATCCAGGAGTGTGCAGCCTTTGGCAAATATCGCATACAAATTTCCAGGTTGGATTTCCAGGGCCTTATTGAAGCTCTTGAGGGCCTCCTCCGTCTCCTTTTTTTTTCTTAAAGCAACCCCTTTTCCTACCCAAGCATTAAAGTAATTTGGCACCAATTGAATGGCCCTGTTAAAACACCCCATTGCAGTTTGGATGTTCTCATATCGCAGTAAAATAGCCCCTTTGGTGTTCCATGCCTTCTCGTCATTGGGATTTTCTGCCAATCTCTTATCACAGTATTCTATGTTCAATTTCAAATCTTCAGGTATATCCCTAGAGGTTAATGCCTTTCGACGTTCAAGATTGCTTTCTTTGAGGGCCATCAAAGCTCCAAATTTATAGTCCAGTTCGGAAGGAGGATTCTTTTGCACAGCTTCGTCAATGTACTCAATGGCCTTCGCATATTGTTTTTCCTTTAATAGGACCGTTCCTTTCTCGTATATCGTATTGCTTCTATGTTCGAAATCTGTGAAATCACCCTCGAGTTCGGTGGTTCCCCCATTTTCATCTTCCACACCCTCCAATCCCAGATTTGTCATTTCTTGATTTATACTCAGAACCTTGTCATAGCATTCGATGGCCTCTTCGAACCTGCCGAGGTCATCCAGCGCCTCACCTTTGAGTATCCATGCTTCTATGTTTTTTTCGTCATCTGCAAGGACTTTATCGCATAAATTGAGCACCTCTTCGAATTTATTTGCGTTCGAAAGAGCATTAGCCGTTTCAATCCAATTCTTCAGCTCTTGAATGTTAGGCTGATTCGAAGACGATCCTGATATCGGATTTTTTTTCGATTTTTCGCGAGGATAAGATGGCATCATTTCCCCCGTAAACTACATTAAACGTATATTTTGGGCCTGCCTATTTACATTTTATCGCCTTAAAATCGAGAATTGAGAATTAATCCCGTTTTACCGGTGATTCTCCCAAACACTGGCATTCTAAGCCATGGAAAATTTACTAGTCACCGCAATTACTATAGAATCGAAAACCCAGACAAATTGCCCGACATCTCAACATTATCTCATTACGCAAATAATATCGGAAAGGTTATATCCGAGAGTTTCCTTTCATATATTCGCTCGCTTTGTTTGGAAATCGTTTAATAAAAAAAATCGGGGATAGGCATGTTTAGGGACACGATAAGAGGTCTTGACAAACTCTTTAAAACGGATATAAAGCCTCCTAAAATCATTCTCGTTACAGGCCCTCCCGGGGCCATGAAAAGCAGTTTTGTCTATGCGTTGATATCCCAATATGTTGAAAGGACAGGTGAATTCGGTCTTTACACCACTTTAGAGGAGAGAGTGGAAAGTCACCTGGAAAACATGGAGGCCCTGGGAATCAATCTTTCCATGAATATGCAGATATCGGATTTGACAGATTTAAGGGATATCGATCTTTTAGTCTCGGAGGAGGAGACCACCAACTACATCGAATTTACTGAGAGAATGATTATGCATTTGAAGAAGCAAAAAGGTGATAAATTCACCACTTTTGCCCTTGATTCATTGGGTGCGTTATATTCCCTCATGGAGAATGTTGAGAATTTACGCAAGAAGATGTATTATTTCTTCAGGATACTTAGAGACAACAATTTAATATCCTTCGTGGTCATGGAAAGTTCCCTTCAAGGTAAGTCGCATTTGTTGGGAAACGAAGGTTTTTTAGTGGATGGGATCATTAATTTGGGTATGGAAAGAAATACAGGTAAAATCGTTCGATATTTACAGGTGGAAAAGATGAGGGCCGTTTCTCACAGTATGGAAAAACATGCCCTGGTCGTCGGTGTTGATGGTGGCATTGCCGTTCTGGGCCCGGTTCTCAGCGTGTGAAATGAGAGAAAAACACAATCCAAAAGATTATTAAAACAGAAATGGTATACCGAAGATAAATCCACGAATTGATGTCCAAAAAGGGGTTAGAATTACCATTTAGTCCTGAAGTCAAGAGGCGATTGCAATGGCAGAAGAAAATGGCGAATCAATGTGGGACATGATGCAAAAAATGAGCGCGAAGTTCAAAGAGGAAGAGGAAAAACTTAAAATCCAGACTGCGGAGCTTGAGGGGAGAGAAACAGAATTTGAGAAAAGCCAAGCTTCCCTCAAAGAAAGGGAAGATGAACTTAATCAGAAGATGAGCGAAATCAACGGTAAGTTGGATGGTATTAAGGCCAAGGAAGCAGAGGTTGCCGCCAAGGTCAACTCAATCAAAACCAGGGAGGATTCACTAAAGGAGAAAGAGGATCGCATCAAAACCGACGAAGAAAGCCTCATTACAAGGCGCGAGGAACTGACAGAAAGAGAATCTACTCTTGCAGCCCAGGAGGGGGAGCTAAAAAGTACCCTTGAAAGTGTTATAAATACCAGAGAAGGATTGATTGAGAGGGAGAAAAAGATCGGTACACTGGAGAAGGAGCTGTCCGACAAAAGGGAAGCCCTTGCAGAGGCCGAGAAGAGGATGCTGGCAAAGGAAAGTGAACTGATGGAGAGCATAAAAAGCGGTGCTGTAGAGGTTTCCGGAATCGATATCGAGACCTCAGCAGTCGAAGCAGAAGAACCGGCCCCTGAGCCTGAAGCAGAGGAGGCGGAGGAGGCCGAAGCAGAAGCATCCCCAGAGGTGGCCGAGGAAGAAGAGGAGGAAGAAGAGGAGGCAGAGGAGGAGACCGAGGAAGAGGAGGCAGAAGAGGAAGAGGTGGCTGCTGAACCAGCCGAAGGAGAGATCCCCTGTCCGAAATGCGGAACTATGATCTCCCATGATGCCACCATGTGCTACGCTTGTGGTTCTGAAATTGGGGGAGAAGAAGCCGAAGGTGTCGAAGCCGAAGCGAAGCCAGCGGCCGAGCCAGAAGGCGGAGGTGAAGAGTCTTCGGAGGAGGAAGAGATCGCTTGTCCCAGCTGTGGAACCATGATATCCTCTGATGCCACGATGTGCTACGCCTGCGGTGCTGAGATAAGCGGAGGAGAACCGACAGCTGCACCTGCACCTGCGGCGAATACAGCGAAGAAACCGGTAAAACCCGTTGCCAGGGTAAAGAAGGTCGTAAAAAAGAAGAAGGTCTTGTAGATCTTTTTTCGATTATTTTTATAATCCCTTTCTGCATAATTTGTTTTAATTATTAATTGACTAAAATTTTTGAAATTATCAATAAATTAAATGTATGGATAATATTGTACATATTTCTACAATCTTGTACGAATGATATAAATATTAGTACCTACATACACTAAGTGGAAAACCGTTTTAGGAGAAACATTCATGGTCAGAGACACCAAATATAAACGATATAGAAACGGTGATCAGATCCATATCTCGGTGACCAAGGATTTTGCCGACACAGCCACAGAATTTTTCAGGTTTTGCAGGGAGCTAGGGTATAATCCCTCAGAGGTTATGAGGGGGGCAATAGCCGATTGGTTAGAGAAGCAAAAGGAGATACAAAGGATCTACAAGGAATCGCAGATGGAGAAAAGCGATATGCTGGGTAAAGTGATAGAGAGTTATGAACGCTCCGTACTTTACGAGGAATGAGAAGAAGCTCCCAAAACAAGGTAATGATATAGAAAAGGGGTCGAATCGAGAATTTGAATTGATTCGAGGGAAAATGATGCAGGAAGATGGTGTTAGAAAAGGTGGCTTAGAGACTACCATATACATGCCAAAAGAGGCCATCAAGTCCCTTCGATTGGAGCTCGGAAATCTGCTGGGAGATAAACTTGCAGCCGGAGTGCTTTTCAGGTTCGGATTTCGATGCGGTGAGGCCCTATCCGAGAAAAAAAACCGAGGAGAATCCACAGAAAAGGGAATGGACGGGGCCCTCAGGGAGATTTGGGAACAAACAGGTCTTGGCAACATTGTGAATATAACGGATATATCAGAGAAAGAAATAGAGATCGAGCAGGAGGATTCCACTGAGGCCAATTCCATAGGGCGAGCCTCCGAGCCCTCATGCGATTATACAAGAGGGTATCTGGCTGGAATCGCGAGCATCCTTGAAAAAAAGAAGTTCTACTGTGTGGAGACTGAGTGCATCTCCGAGGGTAAAAAAAGGTGTGTATTTAAGCTGGTCATGTTTCCGCATAGGGTATACGTTCCGAAAAAAACATAATAATCGCTTAAAAAATATTTCGGGGGAAGACTGGAATGGGAAGAAATCGCATAAAAAAACGACGATTGATGCGAAACAAATACGCCAAATTATGTCTTACCATGATTTTACCTTCGTTTAACACTAAGAGCATAACATTTAATAATATGAAGTGATTTCACATGGATATAATAATTATACATTATTATAATTGTATGTCGTGAAGAACCATATTCGAAAAATCGGCTTGGAGATTGTTCGAGGTGTGAACATGAGAGAAGAGGTATACGATAGGATTCTAAAGTATATAAGCATGGTAGTGGTATTGAACCTGGCCTTCGGCGGATTACTGGGTTTGATGCTCGTTGAAGAGAGCGGTACCGTAGAGGCCGTGGAAATACCGTGGCAAGATGAATACAACATAGTAGTCGATACTACGGATCTTACGATAGACGGATCTATATGGGAGAACAACACCTGGGGAGTTGATGCCAACATCACCGTCGAAAACGGAAGAACGCTGAGGATAATCAACACGACGGTAGTCTTCCAGTACGATACCGAGCACAGGTTCTGGTTGAAGGTTCATGAAGCAGGCTCGAGACTCATCCTCGAGAACTCCACGATCACAGTGAAGACCTCCGACATGTTCCACAATTATGAAACTGCTTATTGGTTCAACTCCAATAATTCAAAAGCAAGGTTCACCAGGCTGATTCCTTTCAACGTCACAATAGAAACGGGTGCAATATTGGACATGAGCCATGATTCGGCGTTGATGTACGACGGCGAGCTTTACATAGACGGGAGCACAGCATTGATAAATGATTCTGTGCTGAGCGCGGCCTATGTTCCTTATTCCGGCGTAAAGAATTGGGGTGTCGTGCTTCGGATATTTGATTCGGACGTGGTTTTTGCAGATTCAAGGGTTGAGGACAGCCCCTGGTTCCAAGGAATCTCGTACACCGATCCTACAGATGATGGGGGGCCACCTGGTAATGTGATAATGTACAACAACCACTACATAGGTGTTAATTCCGAGGTGCATATATTAAACACCTTCTTCGATATCGATTACAGGAATTGGACAGATCCGGACGAGGTGCTCAATAAGGATCCAGAAAATGACGATGATACTTACAATCATTATCCCTGGATGGTGAACGGTTACAAGAACACGCTAGTGATAGACGGCGATTCTGAGGTCAGGTTCTACGGCATAACAGTGGATATGAGCGAGACAGGTAATGTAATACCCCAAAACGGACAGACGGCCATTGAGATTCTGGACACCGCATCTGATGCCACGATGTTCAGATGGCTGGCAGTCTATCCTGTGGACAACCTGAGCGTGCCTGTGGATGGCGCATGGGTGAATATCACCACAACCAAGGCACCTGGCACGCCTGCCACGACAGTGAACAACCTGAACGCCCTTTCTGCAAACGAGTGGTCAACTGCCTATGTGAGGAGGATATTACCAGACGCTGTGATACGCCAACCTTCAATCGATTACATACAGGGCATCACCGGCAAATCAGGAAAGGTGATATTCGCCTTGGCCAGCGACTTGCTCACAGAAGGGGGGTGGCCGAATTCGGATCAATTCCCTGATGGATACAACGTGGAGGCCAATTATTCCAGCATTGTTCCACCGATAACAGACAGCAGCCAGGGCAATGTCGATTTTCAGAACTTCCCAAGGGTGTATCCAGGTGACAACTTCGTTAACTTCATACTGCCGCCCTTCGATTTCGCAGCACCGCATCCAGAGCTTTATCCAACGTTGGTCAGCATCTCCAATCCATCACCTCTCGAGGACACAAATGTGAACATAACCTTTAAGGTCTGGAATGTGGACATCATAGGAACAGGCGGCCTTGCGGCCAATAATGTATACTACCAATGCTGGGACGGAAATCCTACACTCAACACATCCACAAAAATAGGGGAAGGCACCATAAATTCCATTGATCCGGATGATAACCGGACCAGATATGTCGAATGGGACGCAGAGAATCCAGGGGTCCACACGATATACATCGCTATTGACAGGGATTTTGAAGATGATTTCAACGACAACTTGATCCCAGAGATATACGAGAACAACAACATGATCTCCTTCACGATATCTGTTTTGGAAAGACCAGATCTCTTTGTCAATGGCACCGACATCTCTTTCAGCCCCTCAAACCAGGTGGTAAACGGAACAGCGGTGACTATCACGGCCCGGATTCAGAACCTGGGCGGTTCAACTGCCAGCGGTGTGAACGTCACATTCCGAGACGGCTCGTTATCAGGCCCCATCATAGGGAGCCCGGTCAAGGTCACGGTTGCGGCCGGAGATTATGCCATCGCTTCCATTGGCTGGCAGCCCATCGTTGGAGCTCACCAAGTTTGGGTCATCGTGGACGAAGAGAAATTATTCCTGGAAAAGGACGAGGATAATAATAATGCTTCAAGGACCTTGACTGTCAAGGCCAGGGCCGATCTCATTCCCAATCTTGTTATTGAACCTACAAGCCCGGTTTATCAGGGAACAGAGATCACCTTAAAAGCCATAGTTACCAATCCGGGATGGAATGCAACAGAGGCCGTGAACGCGAGGTTCTACCACACCGACCCTGACAATGAGGCGAACTTATTGGGGCAAGATACGATCCCTGTAGTAGGCGGGTTCTCAGTTCCCTCAGGAGAAAGCGAGGAGGCATCCATTACATGGACGGTGGATACGCCAGGGACCTATACCTTCTACGTCAGGGTTGACTACTATCCAGATGAGGGAGGATATCCGCAGGTTGGTAAGGTCGAAGAGAGCGATGAGACCAACAATGAGGATTCAATATCCTATGTCGTCAGTCCCAGGCCTAATCTGGAAGTGAAGACCGGTGATATCGTTTTTTCAGATGCCTACCCAATGAACGGATCGAACGTGAACATCAACATCACCATTAGCAATACAGGGAAATCCGACGTTGTTGACACTTTCTATGTCCAGGTCTGGCTTGATGAAATAGGCGGCTCGGGCACCTCACTTTCAAACATGACCATAACCGAGACCATTGCAGCGGATGGCTATGTGTATAGAGATTTTGATTGGAATTCGGTCACTCCCCCTGGAAAACATCTCATTTTGGTGAGGGTAGATTACAACAACACCGTAAAAGAGACGGACGAAACAGACAACACGCAATCGGCCACCATCATAATATTCAAGGTCCCCTCGGATTTGATAGTGAACACCTCGACTTATGGAACGCTCGTATTAGAGGATTACTGGGATTCCAACGATCCATATATAAGGGACGGCTTTACCTTGGTGGAGGAAACTGGTGAACTCACCATCAAGAACACCATATTCGAGGTGGTGGGTCAGACCAAGGACGATGAATTCAATATCGTTGTGAAGAATACTGGCAAATTGTTTATCGAGGATGATTCCCTAATAACCTCCGACGGCTACCATGTTAATATCTATCTGTATGACGAAGCAGAGCTGCACGTCACAGGTTCCACAATAGATAGCGATATAGATATCATTGCCATGGATAACTCCAAGATATATATCGATGAGGACAGTACGATTTCCGGAGATATCTATGCCGATGATTCAGATTCGGATGTTATGATCAGGGCCACTAACTCCACGCTCACCAACAAATTGGACAACCTCGGCGGAAACACCTTCGTGGAGCTAATAGGCATGTACATCGCAGGCCAGCCAGCAAGTGATGATGTTGTCTCTGTTACCGAGAACGCGCTGGTTCATATAGATTGGTTCCTTACCGTGAGTGTTGTGGACAAGAACAATGCACCCATTGATGGTGCAGATGTTACCTGGTACCGCTCTCCTCCCTGGACGAACACAGGCACACACGTCTCATCATCTGGGGGCGTTGTGTTATTCAGGTTAAGAGGTATGAATATCACGGCCGATGAGATCGTCTATGATATAGGGAGCTACAAGATCACGGCCAACTTCAGCTCGCAGTACACAACCCCAGCTTGGACCACTTTGTACCCCGATTCCAATGTAACTGTTGAGATGACCATGAACAAGCAGAAGACGTTGAAGTTCTCCTCCGTGAAGCCGGATCTGGATCCGCCTTTGAGTGTAACTTGGACCGGTCAAACACTATCTGTGGGTGATACGGCCACCATCGAGGCCTGGGTCAACAACACAGGACCAGGCAATGCAACAGGTATCTGGGTAAAATTCTACGATAACGTCACCTCAGAGAGCGACTTCCCAATATCCGTATATAGAAATTATCTGCTACCAGGAGGATCTTGGTTCATACAAGTCGAATGGATTCCAGATACCGTTGGATATCACAATATCAGTATCGTCGTCGATCCTTACGATTGGATAATAGAGGAGGACGAAGACAACAACATCAATTGGACGGATCCCCCGATATATGTAACACCGCGAAAGGCCGATTTATTGGTAACCAACCAGAACATGTGGTACAGTGTGATGAACAACCCGTATGGGCCGACTCAAAACGATACGATAGTGATTTACGCGTCCATAACCAACATCGGGGAGACGAATGCTCCTGCTGGTGCAGGGGACCTACCAGTTGCTTTCTATTTAGGCAGCACTCCAACTACCTTCCTCGGCTGGGCCAACATCTCAGGAGGAATAGCAGCTGGACAGACCAAGCAAACAACATTCACATGGGATAAGGATACACTGCCTACCGGAACGACGGTTCCAGGTATGTATACTATTTGGGTTTTGGTAGATCCAGATGATATTATTGAGGAACCATTGCCAGATGGTAACGATAACAACAACGCGAGCATCAGCATCACCTTAAAGAAATTTGCAGACGTCACTCCAACTGGAATAGGTTTCACGGTGAACGATGTAGCTCCCCCTGATGATAAGGTTTCTGACACCTCTTCGGTTAAGATCACCGCAACCGTGAAAAATATGGGTGAGACCAATGCAGCGAATGTCGTTGTGAAGTTCTATGATGAGGGCACATTGATTGGAACGCCCCAAACCATATCACTCATCACGGCGAATGGTGGTGAAGGAGAGGCCTACGTATATTGGACTGCACCCACACCTACTGGGAAATGGCAAGTGCATGAAATCTCAGTTGAGGTGACCATGGATATCAACAAAGAGCTAATACGCGATAATAACAGTTTATCCAAAGACATCAACGTAACACTGAGAGCCGACATCAGTGTGGAGGATATCTGGTTCAGCGACAATTCACCCTATGAAGGCTACCCAATCGATATATATGCTAAAGTTCTCAACTCGGGAGGAACAAATGCAGGTGGTTTCGATGTTGCCTTCTATGATGGCGATCCAAATGCAGGTGGGAGCTTGATCGATACATACCAAGTTCCCTCCCTAGGAGAAGATGTGGATGCTGATGTTCAGGTCCAATGGCCATCCCCATCCAAGGGTTCCCATGATATATATGTGGTT
>CP070739.1:2607483-2612661 GCA_020347705.1 Methanomassiliicoccales archaeon
CATATTTCAATACCATAGATATTATTATGAAGTTATTGTGTCATTAATGCTAATAATCAAAATTTATTTTATTATATAATGATGCTTTTTACAAGAATTATGTACAATAATGTTGTATGGATTAAATTAAGTGAAATGACTGAATTGATACTATTTTACCTAAAAAGTATTTATATTATCAAAATAATGCCCTTTCTATGTCAGAATTGCTAAAAGACAGATTAAATCTGGATATCCTGGAAAATATTTGCTCTGGAGCAGGAGTCGAGGTAAATATTAGTGCTTTATCCAAAACTTTTAAAAAACATCGAAATACCATACAAAATCAGGTCAGGGCATTATTTGAATATAGAATAATAAACACACCAATCTATCCATTTATTTGGCTTTACCAGGAATACCCTTTACTGGTAATTGTGAGAGCGGATCTACCAAGGACTGAAGAAATCGATAGATTTCTTAGGGAGGATCAACATATTTTTGGAGCTTTTTATGTCAGAGACGAAGAATATAATACTTTGTTGATTGAATATCACAGCAACTTACACTCGTATGGTGAATGGAAGAAGAAAATTGTAGAAGAACATAAAATCCCCCCTCGTGAAATCAGATACCCTGCTCACGCCCTTTTTTTCAGTAATAAACACATTATCAAATATCAACCTCATTCCCCTATTTTCACTATGGAGGAGAAATACAAAAGTGGAAAAGAATTGGAAATCAATGGCTACAAGATGAATAAACTTTGCTTTCAGATATTGAAAACATTGGTATTAGGTAATGGTATTCGGACTAACGAAAATTTGTTGGCACAAAACCTGAATGTCCATAGAAAAACCATCGAGCGACGTATTTCAAATCTTTTAAGGGAAAATATAATCTCGGGACCTGCATGTAGATTCCCTAAATTTTTCGTTCCTCCGAACCAGATTTTAGTATATTGTTTAGTAGAAATCAAAAAGTCAAAGGACAAAATAATAAAAGCAATTAAATTGGATCCATGTATCCCATTGGCTCTAGAAACAAGCATGGGAAGATACAATCTGTTATTGTTCAAAGTTTTTTTTAGTGTTGAAGATCATTTTAAATGGGAAGAGAGATATGACAACAGATTTCCCGATAGTATTGGTGCGATGAAGAAGATAGTTTTATCTCCGCAGATGACCGCCTCAATAGATCAGCAAAAGGTCTCTCTCAATATTATTAGGCAAAAAAAGAAATGGTTGCATGGTAGAGAACTCATTGAAACTGTAAAAAGGTCGGGCTGAGAGGTTTTAAATCATCTTCGATTAAGGTATGAACTCCCTTAGTTTTTCCAACTCAGGATTTACCTTGCCCTCCGCAACGAGGCAGAAATTCACATCGATCATAACAGGTTTCTCAAGAAGATATTCATCATATAGAGATCGTATAGTCTCATAATACCTCCGTGCAATTGGGTGATTTTGGGCAGAGAATCTCAAAACCCAGTCATACTCTCCATTTACTATCCATAGATCTTGAAGTCGCACATTCTGTTTTTCTTGTTCTTTTCTATACAACCTGCCTAACATAAGGTCTACCAACTCTTTAGTCATGGGTTTCATTTTTAGTAGCATGACATACGAGACATGATTCAACTTTCCTTCATCAATAACTGCGGTATAACCCCATATTACATGCTCTTCCTCCAACTTTTTTTTCTCACGCCATATTTTTTGCCTATAACTCTTGAGCTCTTTTGCTATAATCCTTAAACTCTTTGTAGGGTCCTCAAGAAGGGCATGTAGTATTTCATTGTTATACACCTTTTTGTTACTAATTGATGTTTTATTTGTCATTTTTTAACCACCCGTTACACGATGTAATAACAAATCTCTATGTTGTTTTAAATATATAATGTTATTGAAGATAATAAATATTTCATTGAGCTAAGCCCTCTTAAAAGCTGGAGGCCTTATAATGGTTAAAAAATGGAAAGGAATAAAAGAAATCGTGGAGAACGCTCCTAAAGAGCTAATTGAAACGCAAGAAGATGGTTATCTGTATTACTCAGCACCGGAAGGACATAGGCTAATTCTATCAGTTGTTACAATTACGCCATCGAATGTGAGTTATGAAATCAAGGATTTCGGTATTGCCATAAATGGTAGAAAGGATGGGATAGTCAGACGGGGATTTTCGTTGGGAAAAGGCAGGATGATCACAGATGATGATGAGCCAGTAATAGAATTATTAGAGGAGGAGAAAATGGGTGCGGAGGAAGTCAAAAAAAGGATTAACGAAGAGTGGAGGAAAGCAAGAATGCGTGTTCAAGGAAGAGAATTTTCCCAGACATCTGAGGAGAAAACATGACGGTGTTTAGACGAGGATCCGTGTATCTCACTTGCCTGTTTTGCGGACATAGGGATTTTGAGATAATTAGGCATATCCCTACGAGTGGTAAAGCTCTGAGATGTAAAAGATGCGGTTTTATGATCAAAGAAAGTGGATATTTTGATCCAATACCCAAAGGTACACCTGAACCTCGAAATGAACCTTCTCACTTTGTAGTGAGGAAGGAAGGATAGGGTGATGGAGGATTATAGAGTAAGAAAACTTACAGAATCCAAGAATTATTTGATGATCTGGTAGCAAGGAGGGGATTATAAAATAAACTAAAAATCGGTGGTTGAATGTACAGCGAGAAGATCATGGAACTGTTCAAGAATCCAAAGAACATAGGAAAAATCGAAGACCCAGATGGTGTGGCAAAGATAGAAAATCCAAAGTGTGGTGATGTGATTGAATTATACATAAGGATCGAGAATGATATCATTACCAATATCAAATTCAACACCTTTGGTTGTGCCGCTGCAATTGCCGCGAGTAGCATAATCACAGAGATGGTGAAAGGCAAAACCTTGGATGAGGCTATGAAGATTACGGGGGAGGATATAGTTCATGAACTTGGGGGCATACCACCAGTGAAAATTTATTGCTCCAATTTGGTTGTAGATGCGTTACTCGTAGCGATAAGAGACTTCCGCAAAAAGAGAAGCAGTGCTCACTTAAAAAAAGATTCCATTGGCACAGAACAATATTAAAAATTAACAGAATGTTAAGATATGGTAGAAAATAAGGGAAATCGGCTTTGAGGGGAAAGAAATGAAATTGACCTTAGAACAGAGTGTTTTTGACGTTCGTGGGAATCTAAAACTCATGCCTAATGAGAGATTATTGGCAAAAAAGAAACTCTTATGTATGATATATTTAAAGGGTCTTCTGCTTAAAAAAGGCTTCACCCCGGCCACGATTTTCTATTCGGATCCAGGATTTATATACAGAACCGATCAAAGAATTGTATGCACCAAAATTCTGGATGAAGGTGTTGTGGAAGATGATGTATGTATCGAAGTGCCCCTCGATGAGATTATAGTATGTAGGAGAAGCATATTCCGTCTAACACTCGTATGCAGGGATTTTAAAAGTGATACATATTTCATCGAACTGATTCCTCGAAAATCAGCGAAGAAGTTTTTAGGTGAGGTGCAAAAAATACATATGAGGTGTAATGGTGAGAGAAAGATTATTGTATCAAAACAATAAAATGAAAGCCATATCCTAGGGAAGAGGAACCGTTGGTTTGGACCATACTATAGAGGTGGTCAAAAGGATGAATGCTTCAAGCCTTCTATAATGACTGTAATGGAGGATGTTATTGTGAAGAATATAAGAATACAAAACCTCGTTGCAACATTACAGATAGCAGAAAACCTAAATTTGGAATATATTAATCAGATTACAAGTGGGATGAAATATAATCCTGTGATATTTCCGGGACTTATCTATCGTTTAAAAGAACTGGGAACCACTCTACTGCTCTTCAAAAGTGGACAAGTTGTGTGCACTGGTGCAAAATATAATGAGGACATTAATCGAAGTATAAAAACTCTCATCAAGGTTCTTAAAGGAGCAAATCTTGAGGTATTTAAGAATCCAAACATCACCATTCAGAACATCGTAGCAACATACAATTTAGACGTTCGGTTGGATTTAAATGAAGTGGCAATTGGACTGGGCCTAGAAAATATAGAATACGAACCTGAGCAATTTCCTGGCCTTGTGTATCGAATAGTTGAGCCTAGAACTGTAATTTTACTTTTCCAAAGCGGAAAAGTCATTTGTACTGGTGCAAAACAGATTGAAGATATAGAACTCGCTATAAATAAACTCAAGGATGAATTACACACATACCTCGAGAATAAGGGCAGTGAATATAAGAGAGAAGATATCCATCTCGATTATAATAGCCATTAGCTTCCCAATAATAGGATTCCAACTTGGAGCGGCTATTTTTACAAGACTGTCTGTATAAAAAGCCTGCAAATTATGATATGTGCGTCTGTCCGTTATCCTTATTTAAATTAGTTCGTGGATTAAGATACATTGAATTGTTCTACACCAAACGTTATTGGTCTAACACCAAACTTAAATAGTGAAAATACCATAAATGTAACGGTGACTGATTGCAGGTAAATATGGATGATGTGGAATACATTTCGGAAACCAGCCTAACAATTAGGGGATCAAGAAGACGTACCACCGTGCCAAAAGCAATTGTTGAAAAACTTCGGTTGAAGCATGGGGATAAGATAAGATGGATACTATTTAGGGATGGAAGTATCGTTGTAACAAAGGTTAAAGGATAGTGCCTGTAAAGTCGGAGAATCAGTAACTTTGGTGACGATCTTTCAAGTCATCATTGAATCCCCACGATAAAATGCACCAGGTATGTCGTCTCCTCTTCAATGCTCTACCTCATTCCTTCTCCATATCTCGTTGGATACCTCGTTGTAGATTCTCTTATAATCGTTTTCTATTCCATCCTCGTCCTGGGTATTTGCTAACCTTAATATCTCATTCTTTTTCAGTACCCAATAATGTATGCGCCAAATTCTACCTTTCTTGATGCGTATTTGATCTCGGGATGTGGTCAGTATTCCAACATCTTGCAAGGTATAGAAGACATCCCTGTCTTTTACTTTTAAGAGGTTGTCTGAGATCGTGTCGCTGAATCCAAAAAAGTTCATCACATTCGTTGCCAGTTTTTTGATTTCGACCTCCTCTATACCCTTCTTACCCAACGTGTTCATAAGGGCCTTTTCCACATCGTTTACGGTTATCTTCACCATATAAACATCTCTTATGGCGATTGAC
>CP070739.1:2612761-2616147 GCA_020347705.1 Methanomassiliicoccales archaeon
GACAAGGGAATCATCCAGTCACTTAAAGCCCAGGGAATCGAGGAGCTTTATCCTCCCCAGGAGGAGGCCATCGAATACTCGCTTCAGGGCATGAACCTGGTGATGGCCGTGCCTACTGCCTCTGGAAAATCGCTTGTGGCATACCTGGCAGCATTGAAATGGGCACTGCAGGAAGGTAAAGTGCTCTACATCGTACCACTGAGAGCCTTGGCCTCTGAGAAATACGAGGACCTGAAGGAGTTCGAATCCATAGGTGTGAAGGTGGGCATCTCCATAGGAGACTACGACATACCAGATGTTTCATTGGAGAAGTTCGACATTCTCGTGGCCACATCAGAAAAAGCAGATTCACTGCTTCGGCATAAAGTGGAGTGGTTGAACAAATTAAAACTCATCGTGGCCGATGAAGTGCATCTCATAAATGATTCCTCAAGGGGACCGACCTTGGAGGTGACTCTTGCCAGATTCAAACAGATCAATCCCAATGCCCAGATCATCGCTCTTTCTGCAACCATAAAGAATTCCTCCGATTTGGCAGATTGGCTTGAGGCCGTGCACATAAAAAGTGATTGGAGACCTGTACCCCTGAAGGAAGGAATTTTTTTTAGCAACGAGATACATTTTTTGGACAGCTCAACTTATAGCGTTGAATCCAAAGGAGAGGATGTACACTCGGTCATTCTGGACACCGTGAAAAATGGATACCAATGCCTGGTGTTCGTGAACAACCGCAAATCAACAGAGAGCCTGGCAGGGAAAGTAGGGAAGAAGATCGCCGATATCCTCAAGGAGGATGAAAAAGAGAATCTAAAAAAAGTGGCCGAAGAAATCTTTGAAAGACAGGCCGAGCCCACCATCATCGGAAAGAGGCTGTCTTCATTCGTCAGAAACGGCGCCGCCTTCCACAATGCAGGGCTTACGAACGAGCAGAGGAAAGGTGTGGAAAAGGCCTTCAAAGAGGGGCATATCAGATGCATCGTGGCCACACCGACTTTGGCCGCTGGAATAAATCTTCCGGCAAGAAGGGTGATCGTCCGAGATTACAGACGCTATGATCCCAACTTCGGGAGCATTCCCATTCCGAACCTTGAAATAAAGCAGATGATGGGCAGGGCAGGAAGGCCAAGATATGATGATGTTGGTGAAGGTGTGCTTCTGGCCAAATCTTCAAAGGAGAAGGACTTTCTGTTGGACCACTACCTTTTAAGCGATACGGAGGCAATCACCTCGAAGCTGGGGACAGAACCCGCCTTAAGAAACCATCTTTTGGCGTTGATAGCCTCGGAGATAGCGGAGACCGAGGAGGAGATCGAGAGGTTCATTGCAGGCACGTTCTTTGCACATCTTGAGGAGCTGTGGACGATATCTGGTAGAGTACAATCCACCCTGATGTTCCTTGAGGAGAACGAACTCATCGTTGGGAATGGAAGATATCGCGCCACAAATTTCGGTAGGAAGACATCCTCCCTGTATATCGATCCCTTGTCCGCAGTCAAGCTAAAGGCCGCCATAGAAAATATAGTAGATAAAAAGGTAACAGATCTTGCGATACTTCAAGCGGTTTCAGCAACCCCGGATATGCTGAAGCTCTATCTCGGTAGGGGGGATTATTCTTGGGTCTCAGCAAAGGTGATGGAGCATGAGGAGGATTTTCTACTTTCCGTGCCCAAAGATGAAAACGAGTTCGATTGGTTTTTAGCAGAGGTGAAGACGGCATCACTCCTTGAAGCATGGACCACCGAGATTTCCGAGGATGAAATCGTACGCAAGTTCAACGTGGGCCCTGGAGACATCAGGAACAAGATCGAAACCGCGGAATGGATCACCTATTCGATGCTGGAATTGGCGAAGCTGTTCAAATGCCCGAACTACAGGTGCATAGAGGAGCTGGTTACGAGGATTCGATACGGTGTAAAAAGAGAGCTTTTGAGCCTCATAACACTGGAGCAAATAGGGAGGGTGAGGGCGAGAGCGCTTTTTTCTGTAGGCTATCATACTCTTGAGGATTTAAGAGGGGTTGAGAGCGGAAGATTGGCCACAATTCCCTCGATAGGGCCGAAGATAGCTGATAGTATAGTGATGCAGATGAAAAAAAGATGAAGGCATGGATCTGATACGTTTTAGAAAAAGAATGAAAAATATTAATATAAGAAACTGCGTCATTCCTTAATACATGAAAGAATACTTAGAAAAAGAAAAGTTGATCGTCATCATTGTGATCACCGCGCTTTTATTGTTTCTCTCCTTCTTGTCTGGTCTAGCCTATATATTTCTTCTCGGGCCAAGCTTTGGTGATAGATATGCCAATATATTCTTCATGGTCTCTTTTACTATAATTTTCTTTTCGCTGGTCTATTTATATCATATATGGATCACCAGGATTCAAGAGCGAGAGGATTGAGTAAGAGTTATTTTCCTCTCTGTAAAAAGCTATAAGTATTAAAAGTATTACAAGTATGATTTACTAATGAATTTACAATGCTCCACAACCTGTTTGGAGACTATCAACAAATCGGTTGGCAATTAAGTTTGGAATTTTTTTATCAATTTATTTTTCACCGAAATAAATAATATCCTCACAAATCCTCCTTCGGACAAAACGTAAATATAGTAGCATAGTTATATGATAAATCATGCGTGACGAACCCAATGAACTCGCTTTCAATGCCAGAGAAAATGAAACTCTTGGATTGATGATCTCTTTGGGAATGCCCAGAAATATATCAAAGGTACTTTTGTTTCTTTCAAAGAAAGGTGAAGCCACCTCACAAAAGATAGAAATATCCATGGGCCTGAGGCAATCCGAGGTATCCATCGCGTTAAAAAATATGAGGGGAAGAGGTGGGGTGACCTCGAAAAGCCTCAAAAGAAAGGGGAAGGGAAGGCCCACACAGCTGTACAGATTAAAAATCTCACTAAGAAGAATAATCAAAGAAATCGAGGGCGAAAAGCTCAAGGAAATAGAGGATATGAAAAAGAAGATCGCCCGTTTAAAGCGGTTTGCTAAATAATTTTCCCCCGTCCTCGGTGCCAATTATCACGATATCCGCGATCCCTAAAAACAGACCGTTCTCCATCACTCCGGGAATGTTGTTTATCTCAGATTCTAAGGTCTTTGGATTCTCTATTTGCTCAAAGGAGCAGTCGATTATGTAGTTATTGTTGTCAGTGGTGTATATATCTTCATTCTTCATTCTGAGTCTTGCATCGCAGCCAAATTTTATTAGCCTCTCTCGACAGTTCTTCCATCCGTAAGCTGTAACCTCAACAGGAAGGGGCGACTTGGTCCCTAAAATATCCACCATCTTTGATGGGTCCACAACTATGACTTCCATCTCCGAAGCCGAAGCCACGATTTTCTCTCTGAGCAGCGCGCCTCCCATACC
>CP070739.1:2616247-2625239 GCA_020347705.1 Methanomassiliicoccales archaeon
ATACATGCACTCGTAGTTATTTACGATACCTGGATCGTCATCCTCATAGCCAATAAAGCAAACCTTAATACAATAATAATAATCATCTTGTGATACAGAGTCGTTGAAATATAGTTGATTTTTCGGAACCGGGCTGTCTTTATCCCCGCTGACTCGGGTCCAAGTGCTGTTGTCTGTGCTCCTGTAAACGGTATATCCAGCTATAAGATTATCAGGATCAGTTAAACCTTCCCATGATATGTTGATGAAATCGGTACCATTGTTTACAAATGTCGGAACAGGTATTTTTCGTAATTCGCAGTCTGGGAATTTCTGATTATTTGCTGTAAGAGCAGCGGAGGTATAAGCTACGTATCCTTCCCTATCCGCTCCCGTTCCGTCCTCTCTATTTATGATTACCACGCCTAGTTCTCCCACACTATCGTACCAAGTGACATCATCTCCAACGTGAGTATTAACGTAGTAATCCCTTGCACTACTTGTATTTTCTTGAACATCCTCGGTCGAAGTCCCGTTGTTCATCCAGTTTTGTATATAGAAAACCATGTTTCCATACTGTGTGGGATCCCATGCCCTTACTCCAGTGGTCGAATTTGGTTCTACATTGCCATAGACCGTTTTAGGCCAGTCTGCCTGCACTACGATCGGAACCGTGACAAATATTGCCACCAACAGTATACAAGCCACTAACATGCTCCAAATCTTTCTTTCTCCTCTCATCTTCTTCACCTCAATATTTTACCCTATATCGATTCTGTAACTCACCTTACCAAGTGATTCTAAGATAGTGATATGGTATTATGGCAAACACCGCCTGTGCGGTGGATTAGTTATTTTATACCTTATGGAGGAGTTGAATCCTTCTCGGAGGGTGGTATTTCCTCTCCCCCAGGCCCCTCGTCAGGGGGTGGAATGCCCTCTTCTTCAGGTGGCATTTCCTCCGCGGGTGGTAGGCCTTCTCCCTCTCCCGGTGGTATCTCTTCTTCCTCAGGAGGTGGTAATTCCTCCTCCTCAGGTGGTAGGCCTTCCTCTTCGCTCGGTGGAATCTCTTCTTCCTCCACAGGGGCCTCTTCTTCAGCAGTTGGTGGCATTTCTTCCTCCACCTTTTCCTCTGGTACCGGTGGAGCAGCCTCTGGTTTGCGCTTTTTCATGAGGAAGAACAACAATATCAGGATTATGATGATTATTATGGGTATCAACAGCAGGGCAATTGGGAACTCATCTTCATCCTCAGGTTCTGGTTCTTCTCCTTCGTCTGCCGTGACAGTCTGGTGCCCTGTTGCAGAACCTCCGGACTCATTGGGTATCGTCGCGCCGTCAACTGCGGTGACGTAGTAGTAATACGTCGTTCCATTGACGAGTCCCGTATCCAAATAGGTTGTCGCTGTGATCAGCACGGAATTTATCTTGACGAAATCCTGGGGGTTGTTTGTGGTCGACCGATAGATATTATATCCAACAGCATCATCTGTATTGGCGTTCCATGTGAGCCTCAAAGCGCCTCCTTCGGGAACCGTTGCAACCTGCAGTCCTGTTGGTGCTGCAGGCGGTGTGGTATCCACCTCTTCGTCTACTGTTATTGTAGTGGTATTGGCTATACCTGTATAATTGGCCTTGATTAGTCCTGAATTAGCTGTTGTGGCTTCAAACTGTGTTAAGGTACCTATGGCCGGATCTACAGTGCCAATGTCACCCTCTACGGTCCAAATTGCCGAGACATCATTTAAGTAACCAGCTGTACGATTATAACCGGCGCAATAGTATGTCTTTGTCACATCCCCTCCAAGGGTGAAGGTATCCGTGAGAACAACTCCGCCTCCGCCGTTGCTCGCATTTCTTATCATGACGTAATCGATTGTGGGCGGAGCGATAATGATGTCGAAAGTGGGATTGGGACTTACATCTGCATGGGCCCCGGTTATGGCCGTGGTACCACCTGCCATACCGGCTGTGAATACTGTTGAGCTGCCGGAGGTTACGCTGAAAGAGCCGAGAGAAGGCGATTGGCTCCAATCGACATCAGTGGGTCCTACATAGCCACCTGTGTTGTTGTATCCTGAGGCATAGATCGTGACCTGCTGACCAACATCCAGAGGAACATCTACGAGATTATTCCCGTCAAAGGCATCCGTGAGATTGATATAGTCCAAAGAGAAGATCTGCATTTCGAAGGTGAAGTTATGGGTTGCAGCAGGTGTGACACCGGAATAGGTTGCCGTTATGTTCACGCTTCCTTCAGATCCACCTCCCGTGAACTTCGTGGAATTGCCTGAGGTCGTTGTAAAGTCTCCCAGATCATCTGGAACTGCGCTCCATGTTACATCCACCACATCCACATAGGTATCTCCAGTGTTATTGTAGCCTGATGCGAAGACCGTAATTGAGCCCACTGTGCTTCTTATAACATGTGTCAGTTCTGCACCATCGGGTGCATCGGTGATCTTTATGTAGTCCGTAGTGGGCGGTATTATATATATCGTGAAATTGTCTGCCCAATTCGGATTGGAGCCGCTGGTGCCGTTGACATCAACATAGCCACCCGAGGTACCGGCAGTGAAGTTAGTCGAAAGTCCTGTCGCAACATCAATAGTGCCTAAAGTGGTGGGATCTATGGTCCAACCAACCTCGACAAAATTCACAAAATTCCCGGATGATTCGTTAAATCCGGCCGCGTAGGCCCTGACCTGGCCGCCAATGAGCAGATTTACTGTTGTAAATATATTTCGATTAACATCGGTGATTCGGATGTAATCGATAACAGGTGCTATTCCCCAGTCGATCCTGAGGTTAAAGGTATCATCTATTGTTGGATCAGCTACACTTTCTCCTTTTATTTCCACCCAGCCTACGTCGGTACCGGTAAACGATGAGGAATTCCACGTAGCATTATCAAAACTTCCATCACCATCATTTGGTGGGGAAATCGGGGTATAAGTCCATTGTACCACTTCTAAATCGACAAATGTATCTCCTGTAATATTGTAGCCTCGGGCGTGGATAAGAAGAGGATTACCTATAGTCTGATTGGTATTGTCTGGTATCTCGGTTCCATTTGAATACGATAATATGATGTAATCAACCGTTGGGAAATTGATATTTACAATGATGGTATCGGTCATTGTATCGTTCTGGGCCTGCACGGTGGCAGCCCCACCTTGGTAATTCGCTGTGAAGACCGTCTGTGTGTCTGGAGTGGGATCGCAGCTTCCAAGGGCAGAGGGGTTCACAGTCCAATCTGCCTCCACACTGCTCACCAATGTCCCTGTGGGGTAGGTGCCGTTGTAACCTCGGGCATAGAGCGTGGGTGTGCTTTTCCCTATATCTACCCAGAGTTGGGTTATCTCCGTTCCGGCAAGATCTTCGATAAGAATATAATTTATACCTTGGGTGGTTGAAACAGAGCTCATAAGTGATGATCCTTCACCATAGAACATGCTCTCATAGTTGGTGATATTGGATGGATTATCATCCTCCCAACCTTCAAAGCATACCCTCAGCGCATAGTAATAATCTGTTCCGGCGGCAACCGAAGTGTCGTTGTAATAGGAAACGGTAATCGGATTGTCTTTATCGTCCCATACAGGTGTCCAAGTGATATTATTCAAGCTTCTATAAATGGTGTAACCCGCTATCAATACCTGGGGATCTTCCAGGGGGGTCCAAGAGATATTTATAACGTTCGTACTGCTGCTGTCGAACTGGGGAATAGGTATCTTTCTAAGTTCTGTATCGCTGAATTGTACTAGAGAGGCTCCCATATCAATGGTGCCCCTAACATATGCAACATATCCTGCTCTGTTAAGGCCAGTTCCCTCTTCTCTGTCAACAATCACTACGGCTGGGTCGCCGTGCATCCAAAGATCAATACTGCCATATATATCGTTCCAATATAAATCGTCCGGACTCCAATATTCCATTCTTTCTTCATCAGTTCCATTTTCCGTCCTATTTTGGATATAGATATGAACCCAACCGTTCTCGGCTGCATTTGAATCATAGGCTCTTACGCTGGTGGTTGAATTCTCTAATACTACTCCCAGGATGTCGTATGGTTCCATATCGGCTATTACCACAGTTGTAGTAATTGGTATGACCAAACCCGCAATCAGCAATAGCATCGCAAATATACCAAATCCCTTTTTCCCGTTCATATTTATCAACTCGACTTTTTTTCATTATATTGTCGTTTTATGCATCCTATTTTTGAATTCTACCGATCCCAAATATTCAAATAATAACATAGTTACACTAGAAAGATTGAACATCTGGTGTCCACATGGTTGTTGAGGATGTGACTATCGATAATAGTATTGCGTCTGCTGGAGAGGGAAGTATGTCGAACTTTCCAATCCAATCGGTCATGGGAGTGTAAACCCTTGTCTCCCATTTCTCGGTTATATAATTATACTGGCCTACAGTCTCCGCTACAGTACCGCTTATGAAGACGGGATCTTCTGTAATATGTGTTGCATTTTTATAGGTTCTATGATAAGGTAGAGAGACCATTTTGAAATCCGATAATGGACCCGCATTATATTCAAGAGCGAATTCAAAATCTGGGTCGTGAGCACCGACGATCTTCCATGTATATGTCGAGAGAGAGGGTACAGTCACAAAGATCAATATCGCATCACCTTTTTCAATATCGAAATCTCCGTTCCATTTTGAGAGGAAATAAAGACGTTTATCGTAACTTTGCATTGAGTAGTTCCATCTTCGAACCGAATCGATCACAGTGTTATCTGGGAAACCGTCATCAGTGATATGAGTAGAATTTTTATAGTCGGAATGATAGGGGATTGATATCCATACGAAGTCCATTGTATCGTCCAGTACGATTTCGACCATATAACCCACGTTCGTCCCTGTCATATTCTCGTATTGGCCGGCGAGCTGATGGGTGGTGTCGTTGGTCGTATGCACCTTGAATGCATAGTTCCCGGAATTCAACTGGAAATCCTCAAGAATGCAATAATCACCGGTTCCCGCTCCTGTGTTATTTGGCTTGAATAATATATAGTTCCCATACTGGAATCCATTTGCCATGTTGTCATCCCAATAGACGATATTATATTTTAAGTGAGTATAGTTGATAAATGGAGCAGTCCAATTCAACACAAGGTCGTTTGGTCCGCCGCCCCAATCTTGATCACCCTTGTGCACTCTCAGATCCGTTGGTGACCCCGGGACTCCGGCAGGTGGTGGTGGAACATACTCAGAGGAACGCTCGGTGGCCGTGGCATTGATAATGAAGTCACTCTCACAGTCATCGCTATCGGTGCCGTTGGGGTATCGGATGAAGCTCTCACCCGTGGAAAGGTACCCGGCACAGTCCAACAGTGTGGTGTTGTCGTAGTCTCGAACTGTCCAGTCCGAGTTGTTGTAGTTGATATGGTTGCCCCATTCCACCCTGTCTACTATAACATCGGTGCCGTTGGCGATGTTATCGTCGGTGGGAGTACCTGCCCAGTTTGCAGGGTTCTTCCAGACGAGTTTCAATTCGTCGGCTGTTGTGCCCAGAGTGAACCCGCCGGTTAGATTGATGTAGTAGAAGTCGGTTCCTGTAGGATAATTGACCACGCTACTCGGATTGAGGCTGAAATCAAAGATGGGTCCAAGAGGATCAGGGGGGTTCGTTGGCCATGGGTCATCCTTCTGGAGGTAGTAACCGTGGGTCGAATCCTCCAGTGCCGCCTCGTCCAGCTGACCCATTGGATCCCAGATGAACAGGTACTGCGGGTAAGTATCACTTGGGTCGAGCACTATCTCGTTTATTTTCAAGCCTCTCAGGTTGGTGCCCGTGCCTGTATTATAATTTGGATCGAAATCGGTCTGTGTGTCGAAAAAGATGTTGGTCTCTTCCACATATTCTCCACCTTCAAAGAAGAATGTCTTGTCAGAAATCGAAAAGGTATAATCGGTGGGATCATAGTCCAGGAAGCATGTTATCTCGTCACCGTTATAGCCTCCGTCCTTGACAGCGTTGTCACTTGGAGGTCCCGACCAGTCTCCGTCTATGAACAAGTCGACCTGTGAGCCTACCGTGGTGTTGAGCCCATAGCTTACACCGTCGATCCAACCTGTTAACTCACTTCCGTCGTTTAAAGAGGCGCCCACCCCATCGGGATCTGTCCCATACTGCCCGTCGTCCTCCCATATGTTGAACTGCTTTCCTGGGGGTGCGGCCACTATTCCTACCAAACCCACAGGCGGAAACGCCGAAACGAACATTATTCCTATTACCAAGACACTTAAGATGCTAATGGTTTTCCTTTCCATCTCCTTCCCTCCGTTATCGGGTATATTATTATGGTGGAACTTGTGGTAGTGCCAGCAAGTTCGGGTTTAAAACTTTGAGCATTTGTATCATACACATATCATCCTTGAGTTATTTAAATATTCTGTTACAATGTTGTAGGAAACAGTACATGTATGCTGCCTACCTCTTCACCATAGTTCTTCTGAGTAATTGACAAAAGGGTACTTAACTGTTTTGATTATATAAATATAAGACTGCCATATGTACAATAATTGAAAAAAAACAAAAATTAAAATGAACGTTAATATCGAGTAGAATTTTACCAAAATTGGTAATAAAAAAGGTGAAAAACAAAGGAGTCCTACCGGCCTTTATAATGCCTGTAGCTGTCCAATCTTACAGGTGATTTAACAGCGCGTCCCCTGCTCGAAAATTGCAGCCTTATACCGGCTATCGCCACGGCCAAAACCAGTCCGAACAGATAAAATATCTGTCCCGAGGAATCTGATCCACGGGCCACCAGGACCACTATCTGTACGCTGCTTTCTTTGCCCGAAGAATCGGTAGCAGAGAGGGTTATCACCTCCTCGCCGCTCCAATCCTCTGGTGCGGACAATATCAATTCTCCTTTTTGGGTGTCGATCTTGGATTCGATATGAACATTTCCCGAGATTTCGTAGGTAAGAACCTCATCGTCAACATCCTCAAAATAATCCTCCAGTAGCAATGTTTTCGAGGGAGTAGCTGCATTTAAATCCATTGAATCGAGGTTCACCTTGGATTTCGGAGCGTCGTTGATAGGATTCACTGTTACTAAAACAACGTCTGATACCTCGAATTCCCCGTCCGAGGCTATGAATGTTACCTCTTCTTCTCCAAACCAATTTTCAGGTGCAGAAAAATCCACAGAACCGTCTTTATCGATGGTTACCAGGACAGAATTGCTGGAATATGAGTAACTCAGTACACTGTCTATATCCTGAAAATGCGAGTTGAGATTTAGCGCTCCCTCAAGTCCATAATCCTCATCGAAAGTCAAATCCGATTGAGGAGTTAAAAGCAATGGAGGATCGTTTATTGGCTCAACCGTCACAATGAGCGTTTCACTGACCTCTTGCTCCCCATCCGAGGCTATCACGGTCACCTCTTCTGTGCCGTACCAATCCTTTGGTGCGGTAAAGTCCACACTGCCATCTTCATGAATGCTCACATCGATCTTATTGTCCAAGCTTACTGAGGAAAAATGAATTTGCTCATTATCACTGGAAAAATAGTCGTTTAAATTCAACCTGTTCTCGGCCACCTCATCCTCATCTATTACAATATCAGGTACTTGACCCTGAAGGGTAAGGTTTGCAGAAGCGGATGGCAATGCTGCCAACATGAGCATTATTACGATTAGTGTCCCTAAACACAGTTTGATGGTCTTCAAATCATTCCTCCGGAAAATCGAGGACTCGTTTCACTCTCTCTTCTCTTCGAATACAACTTTAAACTACTTAAGTGTTTTAGAACAATTTTTGAATATTCAATCGCATTTAGCATGGTTTGTGCTCCTTTTCTTATGCCTTCTTTTTCTCATCCACCTTATTAATTGGACATCGTCAATACACAGTTATCTGTGGCGTGTATCCAATATCCAAGGCCGGGCTCCATTATATCATCAGGTCCGAGCCTGACCTCTTTATCCAGGATGGTATCGTAGCGCTCCACCAAGTTGTAATTACCATCGATTGAGGATAGCGCGTCATCCCTGGTTTTCTCGGTAAGGCATGGATAACCTACCAGATTCCAGCCGGATTTGATATCTATCTCGACCTCATCCGCCACTCTGCCCACGGTGATGAGGTATTTGGGTATTATCATATCGATATAGTAGGCTTCCTTGTGATTTATCTCTATGACATCGTTGAAATAATTGGGTTTGTATCTGTGCCAGTGTAGCCACGGCCTGGATTTACCTGCATGGTAGCCCTGCACCGTCGAATAATTTTCTCCTAGCGTCTGCAGGACCACTTCCCTTGAGGTGTCGCTTTGGACGAGAGGAACCGAGATCATGTTCCATCCCTCGTCGAGGGAACTCACGAATTTGCCAACTTTATTCTCGTTATCGTCCTCCAAACCTTCTTCATCCTTAGCCCTGACGATGTAGAAGTAGTTGTTGTATTCTCCGTCACCCAGACCGGGATCGATCCATGAATAGGATGGTGAACCGTCCGCAGTAACATTGGCAACAAATGTAAATGGACCGTTTACCGACTCAGACCTGTAGATCTCGTAACTTCTCACATCGCCTGCACCGCCGCCGTCATCAGGTGACGCACCCCAAGAAAGCTCCAAATCAGGCCCAAGGAGTACGATGGATAAATCCACAGGCGGTAAAGGCGGCACAGGAGGTGGAACACCAGGCGAAAGGTCCACAATCACCCATTTGCTGATATCCATTAAAGGCTCTGCAAAGCCGACCTCTGAGTCCTTGCTCGCGGTTATGTTATGAGGGGTATAAAATACCCAATCTGTTAGAGTTCTTATGTATTCTGTCGCTTTTATCCATTTGACCTCGCCCATGGAATTTGTAATATATGAACCGTTCCATGTGCCGTTCTCGTTATCGGAGACCATGACATCGGCCGAGGCCACAGGACCGCTGGAATTTAGAACCAGTATATGAAGATACCACTGCACCTCCAAAACCGATAGCGCATCTGCAAAGAAAACGGAGTAATGGTTGAA
>CP070739.1:2625339-2628512 GCA_020347705.1 Methanomassiliicoccales archaeon
AGTCGTCTCTCATTATGGCTCAACACCAAATTAATGGCATTGGCAGCGCTAGCAAAAGAGTAATAAATGGGTAGCTCAAAAAAGACACATTCTTGTATAAAGGAATAGACCTTTTTTGCCTGTTCTGGCGAGATATCTGTTCGGATTACAATAGCTATTGGCTTCGAAGCCACTCTGCTTTCTGTCAGAATCCCATTAAGGATTTCATGTATGCGGTCCATTTCACTTAATTCGGCCCAGGCAAGGTCAAGAAACCAGATTAAGAAGTCAATCTCTTCCCATTGGGAAATAATGCGAACAGTTCTAAGCAGTTTCTCAGGTTCCTTCCAGTTTTGTGAATAGTCTATAGGATTCCGCAAAATATTTCCTGCAAGCGGTGTAAATTCGCCTATCCAATTCCTCATTTCCTGAGGGAGCGGTGGAACCCTTAGCCCTTTTTTTTCAAATTCATCTGTTATAAGAACACTGGATCCACCGCCACCACCTATCAATGCAACCCTCCTCCCTCTAGGAGAGGGCATAAACCTCAGCGTGACCAATGAATCAGCAAATTCTTCAAGCGAGTGGACGTGAATTATGCCCAAGTGCTTACAGAGTGAATCCCAGATCACTTCACTTCCAGCGAGGGATCCCGTATGACTAACAGCTGCTCTGGCACCTCCTTCAGTGATTCCTCCTTTGAGCAGTATTATGGCCTTTTCTCGTGCTGCCTTGTGCAGCGCTTGGCGAAACCTTCCGCCGTCCTTAACTCCTTCGATGTATAAACCAATTATCTTAGTTTCGGAATCAGCCGCGAGATATTCTAGAAAGTCGCTTTCGTTTAGATCACAGGCATTGCCATAGCTTATGACTTTGCTAAATCGAACGCCCCGTGACATTACTCGACGGATCAGGCTGCTAGTATTACCGCCGCTCTGGCTAATAAATCCTACCGGACCGCTTTCCTTTGGTAAATCTGTGTTGAAAGACATGCGTGATCCAGGACAGTAAATGCCCAAGCAATTGGGGCCTATAATCCGAATCCCAGTTCTTCGAGAAAGATCAGACAATTCAGCCTCCAACCTGACCCCGTCTTCTTCACCGGTCTCACTAAAACCTGCGGTACAAAAATGGACTGCTTTCACTCCTTTGTGAGCACATTCCTCAATAAGTCCTGGAGCCGCTTTGGCCGGCACGGTGCTGATTACATAATCAACGTTTTGGGGGATATCCGCAAACCTTCGATAGACCTTGATTCCCCTAATCTCTCCGCCCTTTGGATTTACTAGGTACAGTGGACCTTCAAATTGAAATTCGAGGAGCGAGTCTAAGAAAGTTCTAGTCCAATGCTGAGGATTATCTACCGTAACCCCGGCAAGCGCAATGGAAGCGGGGTAGAAAAGCTGTTGTAAACTCTCACTTTTAAAATTAGACATATTTCCCAACCGAGGTCCTTTCTACAAAAACCGGGTGATTAGACGTGGTGCAAAAATTAACCGTTTTTTAACGTTTTTGTTCGCTTATGATTAGTGCATGGCCCCGGGCTTTTCAAGATAAAAACTTCATTTATAAAGCGGTTCTTCACATAAATGAATGCAGCAGTTCTGGTGTTGGTAGATCAGCCAAGCAATGATATAGATTGAGGATATAGGTCTTTGGTGACCTAACCCACAAGATCTTGGGGTTGTCAAAATACCCCGCGAGTTTCGATTAGCATCACAATACTCAAAAATCACCCAGGTCATGACTTCCCAAATGATCCTGGACTTTCCAAGCGCTCCCTTCGCTCAACAATTCTTATTGTAGTGTCAATTTTCGAGGTCTATGATTTGGTTTTGATTACAATGACAATACTTGGAAACCATACCCGTTTCGAAGTCAATCTCCTGGAGGTAGGAGATAATTTTGCTTCCCCGCAAACGAACTTTCCTTGGTTTCCGCCTTGGTGTTACCCCCATTCTGGTTGTAAAAAAGTTAGGCTTACTTTTGGTGAGGACTGTTCTCACTCCTCACAAAGAGGTGGGTTGACCCCGGGGGTGTTTTTGAATCCGAAGGTTCGTTGGTCTCAGGCGGTGCTCCGCTAGGACTACCTTGTTGTGCCGATCGGAATTATAGCATACGGCGACAGTCTTCCATTCACCAGTCTTCTTTGTGAGGACTGACACGAACTTGCCAATCTCATCGTGAGTGCCGTATTCCCCCTTCATCAACATGCGGTAGCTGCCAATCATGTACGCCATGTCACCTTTTTCGGAGAACTGGATATCTATGACATCATTCTCCATGTCCACGAGCGACTCCATGATCGTCTTGCATAGGCCTTCAAGGTCTCTTCGACCTTTCATTAACTTCATTTCAGGGGCAAGCGTGTAAACCTCCTCATCATAGAACTTCAATGAACCTTCAATGTCCTTGTTCTTTTCTGCTTCAATGTTCTCTTTCAGTAGCTTAACTATCTTGGCTCGTTCAACCTCAGCATCAAACACCTTTGTTACAGAAGCCATTTTAGTCCTCCTCTCGTCTATTTGTTAAAAGATATAAGCGGCAAGTGATTATATGGTTTCTGCATATCTTCGAATTAAAATATCATTAGTCAATAAAAAATATCTATTAGATGATTTTCCAAACTGTATAAAAATCCACTATTATACTGAAATTCCAGAATCCGTCTGAGAATTAAAACATTCAATCAAAAGAACACTGCCAGTATATTAACCCGATGTAATGTTGAGGTATATTGAGATTATCCCAAATCTGGTAAAATCACAGATATCATCAATGGTGGTTGTCAAGCCAAGTAAATTTACAATTTTGATTATTTTAAAATCATCTTCGTCCTGTGACAAACAGCAAAATTTATCCTTTGGAAAACGCTCTCATATTTGACACAGAGAACAGGTCAAAACTTTTAGCCCTGGTCCATCCCCTGTCTCATGCTCATTTCCCACGTTGCATCCTTCGCCAATCAATTGGGACTATATATTCATCACCAAGGCTCCACATTCCTCTCAATACTGGCCTCGCTTCCCTCTTAGTATTTTTGTCTTTGCCATCGAGGTAGAGGACACCCAATATTCTATTGTATCGATCCATCCTATAGCCTTTGATGTCAACGACTTTGTTCAGTATCAATCAGTATCTCAATACTGGCCTCGCTTCCCTCTTAGTATTTTTGTCTTTGCCATCGAGGTAGA
>CP070739.1:2628612-2632054 GCA_020347705.1 Methanomassiliicoccales archaeon
ACCTGCTCCTGCACAGGCTACTCTATCTCCAATTTCTACACCCTTTATATTTTCTCCAACATCAATAATCACGCCAGAAGCACTATAACCCGTTTGAACGCCTTCCTCTAATTTACGCTGAGCTCTTTGGACTCTTCTCAAGAAACCTTCTTTTTTTAAGCTATCAATTGCCTTTCCAACTATTTCTGGCTTTCTTAATACCTTCCTCAACATGGATTCACTCGAGGCCGCAACAGCCGATGTCTCGGTTCCAGTACTTATACAAGAATACTTGACTTGAACCAACACAGTATTCTCATTGACCAGCGGCGCAGGAACTTCCTCTGTGTAGGCTTTTCCTTTTTTGATTAACACTTGCTTCATAAAGTTACCTTGATCTCAAAAACCAGCTTTCGCTTTTTTCCTTAAAACCCTCGCTATTCTCACGGCAGCTTTACCGTCCCAATGCTTGGGTATTTTCTTCCTTTGAATTCTATTCTTTAACACGTCAAGTGCCCTTCCTAAAATCTCTTGTGAATCATTCCCAACCAAAGAATTGGTTCCTGCTGTAGTTGTTATTGGTCTTTCCGTATTAGCGCGAAGGGTCAAACAGGGAATTCCCAAAATCGTGGTTTCTTCCTGAATACCGCCGGAGTCCGTTAATACAACTGAAGCCTCGGACATTAAACGAAGAAAATCGAGATAACCCAGCGGAGGTATGGCAAAAATTTTTCGACTGGCTTTTTTCACTCCCACAGCTTTAGAATTCTCTTCATAATTTATCATTTCTTGGAGCTTAAAATTTCTAATCTGCTTTATTGTCCTGGGATGGGCTGGAAAAATTACTGGAATCTCTTTAGCCAGTTCGTTCAATGCGGTTAAAATTCCTTCCAGAACTGTTGGATTGTCAACGTTTGATGGACGGTGAAGAGTTACCACAGCATATCTTTTTAGGTTGTCATTATCTCGTAATCCTAAATTTTCCAAAATCATCGACTTTTTAGCAATTTCCGCTTGCTGCAACAAGGTGTCTATCATGGTATTTCCTACAAAGAAAATCTTGTCTCTCGTTATCCCTTCCTTGATCAAATTTTGATTTGCGTCCTTGCAGGTCGTAAAAAGATAATCTGTTATTTGGTCAGTGAGCAAACGGTTAATCTCTTCAGGCATGGTTTTGTCAAAGCTCCTCAACCCGGCTTCAACATGAGCCACAGGAATGTGAAGTTTTACTGCGACCAGAGCGCAGGCAATTGTTGAATTGACATCTCCTGCAACAATAACCAAATCAGGTTTCTCCTCAAGGCATACTTTTTCAAACTCAATCATGATTTTTCCTGTTTGCTCGGCATGAGTTCCTGATCCAACTCCAAGATAAATATCTGGCTCATTCAATCCGAGGTCATCGAAAAATAATTTTGACATCTCTTCATCATAATGTTGACCAGTATGGACAAGCTTCTGTTCAAACTTTTGTTTGTATTTTGACATCTCCCTCATAAGGGGAGCGACTTTTACAAAGTTCGGGCGGGCTCCCACGACATGGAGCACTTTGATAGCTCGACTCAATTTGCTGATTTTTCTTTGGGGATTCATTCACTTACCCGAACCACACCAATTTAATTAGCCTAAAAGGGTGAAAGGGAGTCATAAAAAAATCCTCTTAAAAATCATCTCCTAAGGTGGCTCACTCCTTCTCTTGTCTCTCGACTAAAGGAACGCGTTAAAATGAAAACCTCATTTTGCTTATTTAAAGCAACCAGAATTAAAAGAATATTGGGATGTTTCTTCTCCATAATCGTAATCTCTTCCCCACTCTTTGCTGGCACTGTTTATTATGTAAATATCACAGGTGGCGATGATTCTAGCCTTGGCACTTCTGAAGCAACGGCCTGGAAGACCATAGCCAAAGTTAACAGTCAATCCTTTTCTCCTGGTGATAAAATCCTTTTCAAGAGAGGAGAGGTTTGGCGGGAACCACTCATAATCCCTTCCTCTGGAACCGCTGGAAGTCCTATCACCTTCGGTGCATACGGAAATGGTAATAAGCCCGTTATTAATGGAGCCAACGCCACTAATGCCTGGAGGAACTTAGGTTCCAATATTTGGTACGTTATTTCAGTCAATGAACCTAGCCAAATATTTTTTAACGGCGTAAGAGGAAATAAGCAAACAAGCCCTACCAAGATAATTTCTGAGTATGATTGGTATTGGGATAATGGCTTCCTTTGTGTGTATTCAGTATCCAATCCTGACACTGCTTATGCAAATCAAGGAGTTGAGATATCAGATTCCAGCGGCGAGAGTTGTATAACTGTCAATGGAAAAGATTATATCACCATAGAAAATCTGGAACTTAAAAACCCGCAATGTCATGGAATAAATATTTGGAACTCGGATAACTGCATTATTCAAGATTGTCTAATTTCGCGTACCACAAAAAGGGGAATATATGCTGGCTGCGGTACTGGTAATCATTCGAATTATGGAACCATAAGAAGAAATACTATTCATCATTGTGGAGTTGAATTATCTACACCAGAACATGGTATTTATATTGATAAAGGATGCAATTCTTGGAAAATTTACAAGAATGAAGTCTACTCATGTTGGAATTCAGGAATCATGATACTTGGAAATAATGACGTAAAGATTTATCAAAATTATTTGCATGAGAACAATGTTGAACATTCTGACGGTCATGGAGATATTTATTTATCTGCCTGGGATGCAAATATTTCTAATGCCAATGTTTATTATAATATTATTAAAACAGATACATACTCTATCCGCTGTGAACATAATGGCTCTCATACTATATCCGCGAATATCTACAATAATGTCATATATGGAAACGGCTCTTCATCTAAAAGTTACATAGTTTATCTTCGATATACGAAAGGCACGAATTTCAAGAACAACATTATCTTATCAAATACGAAGTACACGTTTTATTTTGATGATAACTCGAATCTCTCAACCAACTATAATTGTTATTTTGGCTGGTCTGATTCAGCCAATATGGGATATAACGAAACAGGATTTGTGAGCTGGGCAGAATGGAATACAAAAGAAATAAATTCCATAAATTCAAATCCATTATTTGTCAGTACGAGAGGTTCTGGTTTTCGCCTTCAACCTGATTCAAAATGTATTGATATTGGAACAGATATGGGTTTATCAAGAGACTATGATGGGGATCCAGTACCTACAGGTTGGGGTGTCGACATCGGAGCCCAAGAATGTCAAGAAGAAACCAATGGCAGCCCAGTACCAGTAGCCTCTTTCTCTGCTTACCCTGCTGAAGGAATTCCTCCTTTAGAAGTAAGTTTCGATGCTTCAGCCTCCTATGATCCAGATGGGAATATAACCTCTTATGCATGGGATTTTGGAGATGGTAATGCCGGCTCAGGGACCACAGTCACTCACACTTATCAAAATAGAGGAACTTATACGGCCAAGCTGA
>CP070739.1:2632154-2639628 GCA_020347705.1 Methanomassiliicoccales archaeon
GTTTTACATCGATATCAGAGCCTTTGGCAAGGGCTTTGAGGACCTTTATAAGAGGGCAAAGGAGGAAGGTGTGGCATTCATAAGGGGAATTCCCGCAGAGATCGAGGAGGACAAGGAAACAAAGAATCTAAGATTGAAGGTGGAAGAAACTGCCATGGGGAAGATAATTGAAAGGGAATTTGATATGATCATTCTGAGCATTGGCATTGAGCCAAGACATGACAGCGATGTGGTGCAGAAACTGCTCACATTATCAAGAACCAGCGATGGATTCTTTATGGAAGCACATCCCAAGCTAAGACCTGTGGATGCCCCTACACCAGGTGTTTTTATGTGCGGCTGTGCAGAAGGGCCTAAGGATATCAAGGACAGCGTTACACAGGCCAGTGCAGCTGCGTCAAGGGCGAACATACTCATGGCAAAGGGAAAGGTAACTGTTGAGGCAATCACATCCAGGATCAATCCCGAGACTTGCACAGGGTGCGGAAGATGTGCAAAGGTATGTCCCTATCATGCGATAGAGGTGGATAAGGAGAAGAAGACAGCGAGGGTGATTGAGGCCGCATGCTCGGGTTGTGGAACCTGCGGTGCCGAGTGTCCATTCGAGGCCATAACCATGCGACACTTCACTGACCAACAAATTTATTCCCAGATAGATGCCGCAACAGAAAAAGACGCCGATAAAAAAGCTGTGGCTTTTTGCTGCAACTGGTGTTCTTATGCTGGTGCAGATTTCGCTGGTGTGAGCAGAATGCAGTATCCTCCAAATGTTAGAATCATAAGAACCATGTGCAGCGGTAGGGTGGCAGAGAAGTTCGTTTTAAGGGCCTTCGAAAGGGGTGCTGCTGCTGTGCTGGTTTCAGGTTGTCATATTGGTGACTGCCACTATATAGATGCAAACCATCATACAAAGAGGAGGGTAGAGAAACTCTGGAACCTCTTAGAAAAAAACGATATAGACAAGAACCGTCTTCAATTGGCATGGATATCTGCCGCAGAAGGTGAGAAATTTGCCGAGAAAACCAAGGAGATGGACCAAATAGTAAAATCGGTGAGTAAAACCGAGATCGACAAGACGGTAAGATGGTTGAAGGACAGGAAGGCTAAAAAGGCAAAGAAGGCAAAAAAGAACGGAGATGAAAAAGGCTCTAAGAAGGTGGATTAAATGAAGCTGTGGAGAAAGCCCCTAGATGCGGATGATTGGGAACCGCCAAAAGGCAAGATTTACATCATCGAGGAGCGGTGTAAAGGGTGTGGATTCTGCGAGGAATTTTGTCCCAGAAAGGTTCTGGAGGAATCAGACAAGTACAATTCAAGAGGCTATCATCCTCCTGAGGTAGTGAACCCAGATGATTGCGTGCATTGCGAGCTGTGTGAGCTGATTTGCCCTGAGTTTGCGATATTCGTTTTGGATGCCAAAGAGATGGAGAGCAAAAAGCCAAAAAAGAAACGAGGGAAGGGTGGTGGATCTAAAAAAACAAGCCAAAAAAAAAAGTCGAGCAAGAAGCAAACCAGCAAAAAAACCAAAAAGGGAGGCAGAAAATGAACCAAAGGGAAATTCTGACTGGCGAGCATTTCATGAACGGTGACGAGGCAAGTGCTGAGGGTGCGATAGCTGCAGGCTGTAGGTTCTTTGCAGGTTATCCCATAACACCTGCCACCGAAATAGCGGAGCGAATGTCAAGAAGACTTCCCGAGGTGGGGGGAATATATATTCAGATGGAGGACGAACTCGCTTCAATGGGTGCTATATTGGGCGCATCATGGGCAGGCGTTAAGACGATGACAGCCACCTCAGGTCCTGGTTTTTCCCTCATGATGGAAAATTATGGTCTGGGAGTCATGACAGAAACACCCTGTGTCATCGTGGATATCATGCGGGGTGGACCTTCAACGGGCCTTCCTACACTCGTTTCCCAAGGAGATGTGATGCAATCTCGATGGGGGACCCATGGTGATATAGGAGTTATTGCGTTCACACCGTCTTCGCCTCAAGAGATGTTCGACTGCACGATAAAGGCCTTCAATCTCTCAGAGCAGTTCAGGCTACCTGTGGTGGTTCTTGGGGATGAAATCGTTGGTCATATGACAGAGAAGGTCGTTATACCAAAAAAGGAAGATATTAAGTTATACTCCCGAAGGAAACCAAAGGTAAAACCGAATAATTATCTGCCCTTTGCCCCGGATGATGATTTGGTACCGCCAATGGCTTGTGCTGGTGAAGGTTACAATGTGCATGTTACTGGCCTTACACACGATGAGAGAGGATATCCCGTAATAAACGCCGAGGCTCAAGAGAAATTGGTGGGTAGGATCGTGGATAAAATCAGGAAGAACGCGAATAAGATCATCGAGTATGAGGAAATAAAAACTCGTGGTTCGGATGTGGTGGTTGTGGCCTATGGAAGCGTATCAAGATGTGGAAAAGAAGCGGTGCGAATGGCCAGAGCTGAAAAAATGAATGTGGGGCTGCTCAGACCCCTTACCATTTGGCCGTTTCCGGAAAAAAGGTTGAGAAAGCTATCGGAAAAGGTTAAGGCCTTTGTTGTTCCGGAGGTGAACTACGGTCAGATCGCCTTCGAAGTGGAGCGCTGTGTGGCAAGCAACTCTCAAACTCTATTACTACCAAAGATGGGCGGGGATATTCACACGCCCGAGGACATCTTCAAGGGTATCAAGGAGATGATATAATCGTCCGCAAGAAAATGGATATAGAGCGCAGCAGGGACAGGTTCGCTCCACATTATCTGGAGCACGAAAAATGGAAATTGGGGGATTATGGAGCGCATCCCATAGATAAGTATCTCAGACCAGGGAGGATTCCCCACATATGGTGCAGCGGCTGCGGTTTAGGCATTTCCATGACCTGTTTTATCAGTGCCTTGGAGGAAAGCGGCCTCCCCTTGGATAAGAACTGCGTTGTCTCGGGAATAGGGTGCACAGGCAGAGTTGCGGGTTATCTGAAACTGGATTCCTACCACACGACACACGGCAGGCCCATTCCCTTTGCAACGGGACTGAAACTGGGTAATCCCGAGCTTACGGTCACTGTCTTTTCCGGTGATGGCGATCTGTTTGCCATCGGGGGAAATCATTTCATACACGCTGCGAGACGCAACGTGGATATCAATGTAATCTGTGTAAACAATTTCAATTACGGCATGACAGGAGGGCAGGTGGGACCCACCACCCATCTGAAGGCAAGGACAACCACGACGCCGTACGGCAATTTCGAGCAGGCTTTCAATTTGCCCCATGTTGCCGTAGCAAGCGGTGCCGTTTATGTGGCGAGATGGACGACGTTGCATGCAAGAAGATTGAAGGCCTCCATAAAGGAGGCGCTGCTTAAGAAAGGATTCTGCTTCATCGAGATCATCGCCCCCTGTCCCACGGCCTACGGGAGAAGAAACAGGCTGGGCACCGGTTTAAACGAGATGAAATACTACAAGGAGCACAGCGTGATCAGGCACAATGCAGATCCTGCTGAGGCTGAGCTGGTTTTAGGCGGCGACATATTGGTTGGCAAGTTTCGAGATGAAGAGAAACCCACTTTTCTGGATATGCAAAAAGAGGGTACATTGGATGTCATGTCTGGCAAGGGAGGGAGTAAAAAATGAGCCGTGTGGATGTCAAGCTCTGCGGCTTCGGAGGGCAAGGCATCGTTTTATCAGGTTATATATTAGGCAAGGCCGCATCTATATTCGATAAGAAGGAGGCCGTGCTCACGCAGAGTTACGGCCCCGAGGCCAGGGGAGGAGCTTGCAGTGCAGATGTTGTAATATCCGAGGCTAAGATAGATTATCCTTATCTCAAGGACGTTAACGTACTGGTTGTCATGAGCCAGGAGGCCTATGGCACCTATACCAAGAAGTTGGGAAAAAACGGAATATTGCTCATCGATGAAGATCTAGTTGATATGGAAACTAAGTCGAGGAAATGGAAGGTGTATAAGATCCCTGCCACGAGATTCGCAGAAGAGTTAGGAAAGAAAATCGTTGCCAACATCGTGATGCTCGGATTCTTTACAGCGGTGACTGGTGTGGTCAGCTATGAAGCCATGAAGAATGCCATCCTATCCTCTGTTCCAAAGGGAACCGAGAAGCTCAACGAAAGCGCGTTCGAAAGGGGTTACCAACACGGGAAGGCTTTGATATAGATTCTTTAAGACTCTGTGACTACAGACCTGCCTCTTTTCTTAAAACCTCCGCCAAATCCCTTTTCTCCCATGTAAAATCTGGATCCTCTCTTCCGAAGTGGCCGTAGGCTGCTGTCTTCTTGTATATAGGTCTCAATAGGTCAAGTCTATTTATGATAATCTTAGGCCTCATATCAAAATGCTTTTCAATCAATGTCTCAATTTGCTCTTCATTTATCTTATTCGTGCCAAATGTATCTATCATTATGGATAGAGGTTTTGCGATACCGATTGCATAGGCCACTTGAACTTCACATTTGTCAGCCAGGCCTGCTGCCACAACGTTCTTCGCGATATGCCTTGCTGCATATGATGCAGATCTATCGACTTTTGAGGGATCCTTTCCAGAAAAACAACCCCCTCCGTGACTTCCCACTCCACCGTAGGTATCCACGATGATTTTCCTGCCGGTAAGACCGCAATCCGCATGGGGACCGCCGAGTACGAACGCTCCTGTTTCGTTGACATGATATTTCGTTTTTTCATCGAGCATTTCAGGCGGGAGTATATCGTTGATCACCTTTTCTACAATCTCAGATTTGATTTGATCATGGGTTATGCCCTCTTTATGCTGAGTTGCAACTACCACGGCTTCGACTCTTTTAGGGATGCCATCTTTATACTCTACAGTTACCTGGGACTTACCATCTGGGCCTATGTAATCGATTATGCCCTTCTTCCTGACTTCTGCAAGCTTTTGTGTCAGTCTGTGTGCTAAGATTATAGGCAATGGCATAAGAACATCGGTCTCATTAGAAGCGTAACCGAACATTAGGCCTTGGTCTCCAGCACCCTGTTCGTGGTCTGATGTGTCATCCACGCCCTGGGCAATGTCAGGTGATTGCTCATCGATAGAGGTCATAATCGCGCAGCTCTGCCAATCAAAGCCCATTTTGGGATCATCATAGCCTATTTCCCTGATGGTTTCCCGCACTATTTTTGGAATATCAACATAACAAGTTGTTGTGATCTCTCCTGCCACGAAAACCATGCCAGTGGTTACCAGGGTTTCGCAGGCCACACGGCCTTTGGGATCCTCTTTTAAAATTGCATCTAGTATTCCGTCTGATATTTGATCCGCCATTTTGTCCGGATGGCCTTCCGTTACCGACTCTGAAGTAAAGAGGTGTCTCCCCTTATGTTTCATGCTTAAAACCTCCCTAATTGATGGAATTAATGTAGGGGATTATAATGTAGGTATAAATTAAAATTTCGGTAGATTTTAATGTTTTCTCATCATTCTTTTTTTTCTTTCTCAGGAGGTATTTCGGCGTATTTTCTTTTCCTACCCAGTGAAAAGGCCAAGAACATAATAATTACAAGCACTATAATCGCCATCAAGATTATGAACCATCTCTCATAAAATATTAATGCCTGACCGTTGTCATTTGACTCATCCTCCTCACCAGATATATCAAAAGGTTCCATCAATGGGTAGTGATCTACACCATGATGTGGAATATCTGTATCACCTATACCATCTCCATCGTTATCGTCACCTATATAATCACTCCAGTAATTGCCTTCTTGGTTACCATTATCCCAGGTATTGAAGCTTAAAGTCAGATGGAGCTGAGCACCATTGTTACGAATATTATTATGGTAGAAAATATTATTATTAGAGAAGGAAAGAACTACACCTCTTCCACGATTCGATGAGACATCATTTCCAACCATGAGATTCTTGGTGGAATTGGTAATAAGATAAAGGCCGATATTGTTATCGGAGAACACGTTGTTCGTTAGATTGTTTGAATGGGAGGTATAGAGTTGGACACCAACCACATTATCAGAGACGGGGTTATCGGTGAGATTGTTACCAATGGCCTCGTATAAATCGATACCGTGATGGTTGTTGTTGGCGGTATTATTTGTGATATCGTTACCCTCGGAGGTTCTCAGGATAACACCTTCATTATCGTTTGAGGAGGCGTTGTTATTTAATATAGAATTCTCATTGGAATTTTCTATGTAAAGGCCCACACCGTTGTTTGAAGCGTTGTTATTCAAAATGGTATTCCCATTAGATGAATATAAATAAATACCGTATTTTTTATTGGAGGAAGCCTCGTTTTTGAGGATATTATTGATGGAAGAAAAGCCAAGCTCGATGCCAGCTGACCCATGGGTGACCATTTGGTTTTCTACTTTTATATTGGTGCAGTTGGCAAGGATTATTTGACCTGCCCCGGATGGAACTATACCACTGGTTAAGTTTTTCCAATAGAATACAGGTTTGCTATTTACTGAATTGGAAATATCAATGTGGTGAGTATTCCACTGCTCAATAAGGTTGCCTTCTAATAATATTCCATCCTCTATCATAATATTATTGGCTATATTGTTATTAATACAGAATTTTATCCAGATACCAGCATCACAATTTATAGCGCTGTTTCCCGTGACATTATTTCCATCAGAATTCCATAGATAGATACCATTCCCATTGTTCAAGACATTATTATCCGTGATATCGTTTTCAGTGGAATTCCATAAAGCGATTCCACCGCTGTTATTCGAAACGCTGTTGTCAACAATTTGATTATCGGAAGAAGTTTCTAGGCGTATACCTATCCAGTTGAATGTTAGGATGTTGTTGATCAGGTTGTTTTCATCGGAAGATTCGAGATAAAGGGCATGAGTATTGTCTTCCATCATGCAGTTATCTATTGTTCCGTGTGTAACGTCTTTTAAATATATACCATGTTTTCCGTTATCAATCTTCGAATCTTCAATAATGAAATAGGCGTTTGTGTGTCTTATTTCGATACCATTACCCTCAGATCCATCGATTTCCAATCCATTAATGATATATGGATTACCAACCGTCCCGTTACCTGGCCATCCCTCAGCTGTCGCTTTTATAGCAAAATCGGCATCACCATTGATAGATATCGGATCATGAGGTGTATAGGCCCTCACTGTGGGTGATAAAAAGGTTAAACTCACTGTAAATCCGCTCATTATGATCATCAGAACTAGCCCTATAATCCATGTATTTTTCATTCTACTATTCCCCTACTTTTTACGATGATGCCAACCTGTAATGTTACCAAATTGTTTTAAGCCTTTTGCCTTTCATCAATTATTAAGCGGGATATTGGAACACCGTATGCGTCGCTGCGCTTGCATACTAGTTCAAACTCCATAAATTGTACGTTGCTTGTATCCCTTGGTTTCAATTGTAAAATAAAGTAAAACGCCGAGCCTACGAAATAAGCCATAATTGATGTACAAGTGTATTTCGTGGCAAGGCGCTGTTTTCGAAAATGGTCGACT
>CP070739.1:2639728-2658416 GCA_020347705.1 Methanomassiliicoccales archaeon
ATGAGTTGTCCAAGGCATCATTAACGCTGAATTCGAACTTCATGACGAAGTAGAAGAACCTCTCGTTCCACAATTCTATAAGTACTGGTTTACCGATTTTTTTCACCAGTTCATTGGCGAATTCCTCATTTTCATGATAAAAATCCGAAACCGAACGGATGGCCACCTCGTAATCGACATCTATGGCCTTCATCCATCTCATGCTCAAATCGTACTGCCTCGAAAACTCCAATTTGGCCTGGGTAAGGTCCTTGCACATGGTATGCATATCAGGCATGGTGAATGCACGAAGCCGCCTCAGTCCCGATAACTCACCCCTTTGCTCCCTCCTGAAGCTGTAATGTGTGAGCTCGTAGAGTCTCAGTGGCAGATGTTTGTACGATATCGTCATGTTCTGACCCATAAGATATTGGCCAAAACAGGCAGCAAACCGGAGGAAGTAGGGTTTTTCATCGGATTTAACCAGGTACTGCCTTGCAGGGAATCTGTTTAGGTATTTACTCAACTGGGGATGGGAAAAATCGTACATGATCGGGGTTTCAACCTGCATGGCACCGTATTCCCTGAGCATATCTGAGGCATGCCGTTCCAAGAGTTTCTTTATCAGATATCCCTTTGGATACCATCTGAAATTACCTGAATCTGATCCAGGTTCGTAGTCAACAAGCTCCAACTCCTGCATTAATTTCACATGGGAGGGCTCTGTTTTCGTTGTTCTGTCCTTTCCTATCTCGTATTTGTAGAAAGTTCTGAGCTCGTCGTTGCCCGAAAAATCGTAATCTTCCGCCTTAATCAGTTCTCCTTCTGGTGTAAGAACAAACCATTCAGAGTGAAGCTCCCTCTCCTTTTTTAGTGCCTCGGGGACCTTTTCCTCTTTTTCCTTGTCCTCCCCTACCCTTATTTCCCGTGATAATTCTGATAGAGGGTGACCCTTTGCAGAGATAGTAAAGCTCTTGTACCATCCAAAGGGTGCCCTTGTAACCTCGTAACCTTTGTTTTTTACCTCCTCTTCGAGCTTCTTTACCATATCCCGTGCAAATACAGGATCGGACGGAGAATTCGTAAGGTGAACATAGGGATAGATGAGAACCCTGTTGACCTGAAGTTGGTCTGCAATTTCCTTCAGATTCTCTACATATTGTATTATAACCTCATCACCGACACCTTCATCTTCTTTTTCCACGGAGGTGAATACCACTAAAACCTCCTCTACTCGGTGCTTTTTCGCGGCTTCCTTTATCTTCTCTGCGAACTTCGTCTTTTTTCTTGACTCGAACTCCATGAAGTCTGCGTGAATAAAGAGCAATCTCATCCATGTCACCGTTGATTCGAACTGAAAAGCGGTAGGATAAATAAAAATGTTTGGATTGTTAATAGGGAAATGATTGATCGATATTGCTTTGAACCATATTTTTCAAACGAATAATATAGTCCATTTGATGTTCCAATCAGATATAGTAAATACGAAAAAGAGAGGTAATATATACCCAAATTCTCAAACATTTGAGGGAAAAAGGGGGCTTATATCCCATAATAACCTATTTATATCCATATTTACATTTACCAGTATATAGGGGGGAGCCCAAGCGAAATTAGTGGAATTAAAAAATCATTTAATTTTTTCACAAGACTGAGGCTAACTCTTAGATGAATAAAACGGGGGAGAAGAATATGAGTAACTACAACCGGATTGTAATAGTGTGCGGAATGGTATTACTGCTAATTATCGGGACTCCCATTACGGCTTTAGCAGGAAACGGGAATAAACCCAACGGGAAACCATTTCAGGAGATATGGGACGAGCTGGAAGAACAAGAATCGATATTAGAAAACCTATCGGTGGAGATGGCCGATCTGCAATCGCAAATCGATGACCTTCAGGCCCAATTAAATGCGGAAACGGCTGCAAGGGTTGCAGCGGATATTGCATTACAGAACGGCCTCGATGCTGAGGAAGCTGCCAGAATAGCAGCGGACATTCTATTGCAGAACAATATCGACGCTGAGGAGGCTGCGAGAATAGCAGCAGATATTCTGTTACAAGCTAATATCGATGCAGAAGAGGCAGCCAGAATAGCAGCAGATACCGCCTTGCAGAACGACATTGATGCCGAGGAAGCCGCAAGGATTGCAGCTGATATACTGCTGCAAAATAATATCGATGCGGAAGAGGCTGCACGGATCGCTGCGGACATAGCCCTTCAAAACAATATCGATGTAGAGGAAGCCGCAAGAATCGCTGCGGATATCATATTACAGGGCAATATAGACGCTGAGGAAGCCGCAAGGATTGCTGCCGATAACGCATTACAAGCACAGATTGATGACTTACAGGCTCAGATAGATGCTCTTCAAACTCAATTGGATAATGAGATTGTTGCCAGAATAGCCGCAGATGATGATTTACAGGCTCAAATTGACAACCTTCAAGCACAGATAGATGGCCTGCAAAACCAGATTGATAATCTCCAGACACAATTGGATAATGAGATTTTTGCCAGAATAGCCGCAGATGATGATTTACAGGCTCAAATTGACAACCTTCAAGCACAGATAAACGATATTCAAGGCGGTTACTCGGGATTTGAATTATTTACCTCTTCTGGAACTTTTACTGTCCCAGAAAATGTTACCACCGTTTTTGTTACCATGATAGGCGGTGGCGGTGGGGGTGGAGGAAGCGTAAAACCTTATGGTGCAGGTGGAGGTGGCAGCAGTAGTTATGTTATTAAGTATCCACTTACCGTAACTCCTGGAAGTAGTTATGATGTCACTATTGGCGCCGGAGGTGCAGGGGGAAATAAAACAGATGGTTCTGACGGAGGAAATACTACTTTTGGTGTTTTGGCAACAGTAGAAGGCGGTAAAGGAGGACAATATCCATTCAGTGGTGGTGCCGGTGGCGGTCAACCAAGTGGTAGAGTACCTGGAATAGGACATAAAGGATCGAACGGAGGAGATGCTTATTATGGTTATTATGGTGGTTATGGTGGAAGTTCGCCTTTTGGAGAAGGTGGTTGGGGTGCAGCTAAAAATCAAGATGGAGAAGATGGTGTTGGCTATGGAACAGGTGGTGGTGGTGGAGACTCCTTTGTTGATGGAAAGGATGGTCAAGTCGGTGGGGACGGGATGCCAGGTTTTTGTTTAGTTGAATGGTAAAAATGGTTCTGGATAAGATAACAGTTCGATGAACTGAAATAGGAGGTGATCCACGGTTAGGATATACGCCAAATGGATTGAATTAGAAAGGATGATTTCAACAACTATTAATTAGATTGAAATATGAAGACAATATCGATCCGATTGGGCCACTTGTGGATACAAACTTACGGATGAAAAGGCAAATTCGCTCAAAGGTGACAAAATCGTGATTTGTCCTCAAATTAAAAAAAATTAAGCCAGGTACAAAAATAAAAAAAAATATGAAGGAAATTTTCGCTGATATTTTGCCACTTCTTGAGTAAATAAGGGGGCTTATATGATCCAGAGCTAAAGGATTATGAGGAGTTAAGAAGGAAAAAGAGATAGTGTAAGTTACTAATTTAGGGCAATAAAATATTAATAATACGCTTATCATATTATTTATGGTGAGGGAGTAAATAGGGGGTAAGATTATGGCTCAAATCCATTATATATGCCCAAATTGTAAAAAGAGTTTAAGATATATACCCCAATACAAAAATTGGTACTGTGATTATTGTAAAGTTTATATATACCCCCAACAACCATATCCTCAACAACAATATCAACCCAGACCAGCTTACGTCCCACCTAAGATTAAAACTATTATTTTTTGGTTCGTAGTAATTTCGTTAATATTATCACTGATCGGCCTTTTTTTAGTTTGCTCAGGCCCATTTAATTCGGTTGAATCGATTTATTTTACTTTCGATTCAGATGCTGAATTAAATGATGTACTCCTGGATAGATTATACTACAATTTGGATACAAATAGTCGTTTAAATGTAACGAATGAAACATATTTTTTAATACTTTCAATTCCCGATCTAGATTACTCAATAAGATTTGACTATTTGTTCGAGTCTACCATCGACAACCTCACTAATCTAAGAATTGATCAACATAGTAAGGTGCCTAAAATCACGAATTTTGAAGGAAGATATAGTTATAATCCCTATAATTTGTCCATTGAGTTTCATATCAACTCTACGGATCAGGATATATTAAACGTCACGATTTTCCCACCAGAAAACATTATTGATGGGGAGTTGTATTTAGTTGGGGTAGATGTCATGACCTTAACTATTCGACTGGATGAAGGAGAAGTTATTCATGAGGATACACAGCATGGAAGAGGGTATGAAAGAATGATACTCACCTATAACCAAATAATTATAGGAGTTGTTGATTACGATCACTTATGTCCTTTTTATTAAGTTTCCTACTCCTCTCTTTCATCCTAACATGGAGTACGATAGATACTATAATTATATGAATATAAAAAGAGAGAGATTTTATACCCTGATTCTCTAACATTTGGGGGAAAAAGGGAGCTTATGATCCCTTTCAAAAAATATACAAAATATAAACTGAGTTTTACAATATTCTTTTTAAAAATCGGGAATATCTAAAAAATGTAAAAAAATAAAGAGAATAGGGTATATGGAAAAATGTTTGGATTGGTTTTATCCAAAAATACCAACTATCTATCTTCCCATAAAATGATATACCGCAGAGGCGGACGTGCTGAGTTGGTATCCATCTGTATAACCCATGATAACATCGTATACTCCATATGGCATATTGAACCTATGCCAAATCCATCTCCCTTCACTGCGCAAGTAGTAATTGATCCCAACGGTGTTGGGGATATCATCACAGTACTCGTCTATGGTTTTGGAATCTGAATCATAGGTCTTAACAGGTAAACCAATTGCACTGTATCCTGCCGGATAGTCACCTATCCAAACACCAATTGCATACGTTGTGTTGTAGGTGGTGTGCATCGTAGATGAATTCACAGCGCCAACAGCGTAATAGAACTCGGTCCCGCCGATGTTCAAGTACGGATCAGGATCCATCCAAGCGTTTGGCCCAAAAGAACCGGTCTCGGCAGCGGGTGAGAGCAAACGGTTATTCAAGCCTTCTCTTGTGGGCGCTCTGTAAATGATGTAATGATCGGCCCCGGGCACCTCATCCCAACTCAAGAAAACATCCCCGGAATTTACGCTCAACCCGAAATTACCAGGCCGCGGCATCTGGCCTTCAAGGAATCTAATGGAACTTGCAGGTTTTCCCCAGAAGGTATATTCTGTGGGATTTTCCAGATAGATTTCATAACCCTCCCCAATCTTCATTTGCGAGTCGTTCACACCCTCACCATCAGTCAAGTGATGGGTCACCCATGTCTGGGTTGCCGGGTCGCACCATTTAATGTAATCGGAAGGGGAAGAACCGATTTGTTCTATGTACCAGCTCACGTTTTTAGAATAACTGGGTTCCAAGGGTAACGAGAACGTGCTGGTGCCAGATAAAAAGGTTCTATTATATTTACCCACGGTGTTCGAGGTTGCGGATATCTCACCCGCAGAATTCACAGCCCTCACGATATAATAATATTCGGAAGAGGAAAAGGCCGTGGTATCGTTCCAGGATGTACGATCCCCTTTAGCCAATGGCGGATCCAAGGGATCTGGGTGAAAGGAGGTATTTCTCCAAGGTGAGCTGAAATCCCCAAAATCGTCCCTTGTGGGGGACCTGTATATCAGATAATAGTCGATGATCTGTGAAAGGGGAGGGGTCCAATCCAAAATGACAGTGATACCGTTGTAAAAAATACGTAATTCCGGTGGGTCGGGCATTGGTGGTTTAACAGTAATATTGACATGCGGAAAATTCTCATTGATTGTAATATTATTCCAGTTCTTATATCTGACCCTTGAATTTTCATAATCGTTTGTTTGCACATGACCAGGTAAATCCGACCTTACCTTGAATGAACATATCCAGCTTTCATTGATGGTGATGTACTGCTTCTCCCATTGCAGCCATGTATATCCTGTTGCGTTCACTGTTATGTTATCTGGAGGAATCGTGAATGTTCCTGGGACGAAATGTATCCCCGGCATAAGAACATCCCTAACGAGATATTTTTCCATCCCCACGGTTATCTGCTTTCCTGCTATCTCGTTGATCTCCTGACCGATTTGGGCATATATTCCAAAGAGTGCCTCTGGAGTTGCAGCTGGGTAATATTTTCCTCCCGTCGTATTGGCAATGAAATGCTCAAGGAACCAAATGGGCAGACCAGTTGAGAACAAACCGTCACCTAATCCGATTGTGTATATAACGATACCGTTGTCAGCGGCTCTTTTGGCCTGCTGATAAGCCCTGGTGGCATCCCACGTCTCTCCATCGGTTAAGGCGATGATAACCTGTATATGGCTGCTGTTGCCATTGGCTATGAGCTGATCAACAGCTATCTCTAGTGCAAAACCCAAAGCCGTTCCACCTGTTGCAGTCCCACATTCATTAGTGTTGTTTTTTATGTCGCTGTACTGTGAACTGAGGTTCCATACCGTCTGCTCACCGTCGCCAAAAGTAGGAACATCGTCAGGGCCATCCACGAGGATAGCGTTGTCGCTGAACTTGACGACGGCTGCTCTGTCAGGCTCAGACATGTTATCAATATAATCCCACGCAGCTTCGATTCTTGCGGGACGACGCGGCCCTGCTCCATCAGGATCCGGGTCGTTGCCCTCACCAGGGTTGGGTTCCATACTGTACGATTTATCGATAACGAACACCACATCCTGCGGAAACTGCAGAAACTGCTCCAACCCAGCACCCCATGCCTTAATGGTTATTGTTGTTTCCTGAGGGGCATAGGAAGGTGCGCTGCCGTTCACCCAAATCTCTGTGGGAGCTGCGTATTTATCCACCTCGATATGGGGATAGGTTTCGGTTCTCAATGTCACAATATCAGAACCGTTTTGATTATGCTGAGGAACTGCGGTGATAATAGTATCCATATAGTCTCCTGCTTTTTGAGTGGGGATGCTTACTTTTACTGTCAAGTTAATTATCTGACCAGAAGTCAAAGGACCTAAGATGCCCGTGTCGATAATCCCGTTATTGTTCGTATCTTCCAGTTTGGTTGTACCATCCCCGTTATATAATTCCACAAGCCAGCCCTCACCGAAGGTTTGATTGAATAGATCGATTACATCTCCATAGACATCGTTTATTAAGGTTAATTGATATGAAATGGTCTGGCCTAAATCGCCAACCTTTGTCTGATCACTTTCCAAGACGATGATGCCCATTGTTGGATTATCCACAAACTGCCAACCGGCCTCAATAGAGGTAGGATCATCATATCCATCCTTTGCATAACTTTCAAAACCTATTGTGATACCATAACCGTCTGGAACTCTTGAAATCGATGTCCCTGGTGGATGCGGCTGGCTCCATCCCACCATATCCACTAACGAACCTGTGCTGTTGAATAGATAAATATTGTCCCCATCTACATCCATGAATGTGAAAATATCTGAACCCGCAGATTGGGCCATGGTCTCATTTACCACATACAGGCTGTGGGTGGAATTAAGATTCGTCTCCCACGGTCCCGCAGGAATCGTGTAAGGGATTCCATCTACCACGATCACCCAACCCGCGCAATCGACGTCCGGATCCCCTGATTTACCCGCATATATCAGTTCGATAAACCGCTCCCCTGAATCTGGATTGAAATAAACCTCATTAAGCACAACAAGTGGATTGACCACGGTCCTATTACCAATATGGGCGCTGCCCATGGAAGGTGAAGATTCCCTTGCCCAATCATCGGTATAAATCACTCCATTCCACCATCTGGCCACAGACTCTCCAGTTATGGGATCGGGCACAAGGCCCTCCTGACCGTATTCCACCTTATCGTGTATTATCCCTTGCGGTAATCCACTTATGTTCACAAGCCATATCTTCCCGCCTTCATCGTCAAGGGCATTTGGATTTACCACTTGATCCACGGTGAATATGGCGTATTCACCTTGTTGTAATATCCCAGGAATCGCGGTTCCGCTCCATGTACCGGTGAGCCACGTGATGCCACCATCGGAACTGAAAGCAAAATCAGCTAAAGAGGCGTTTGCATTTCCCTCGTTATAAACCTCGATATATTCGTTGGAAACAGGCAAAGAAGAATCATTATCCATTATCTCCGTAATAACGAGTTCGGCCTCAGGAATGTAGGCATAGATCGTTACATTATCGATATACCAACCTGCCTGGCCGCTCTGCGGATTATTCCTTTCATTGAGGTACCAAGCGAACCTTATTTGAGGCTGACCTGCGGCAATGGATGTCACGACTCTTGTGTATTGCTCCCAAGTATATGTCTCCGTGTCCGATTTGAATCTCTGAATCGGTGGTGTGACGTATGTGCCATCTGTTCCAGATGTATCGAATGTAAAATCACAGTAATCCTCGTTATTGGGGCCCTGTCCCTGTAGGTCGTACCAATGCCAGAATGTAATAGTCACCTCAACTGCGTTTGAAAAATTGAACATAGGTGTGTAGATAATGGTCTGCGTATCGTCATCGTAATCGTTGTCTAAATCAACACCCCAACATCTGATCCCCTCTTGAGCCGCAACAGGTCCTCCACCCCACGAGGGATCAGGAAAGCCCCATTCCCAGGTGTCGCCAACCCCGCTGTCCCATATCACCCATTCCCGTCCTCCTGGGGCACCCGGATCGGAAGGACCTCCGATTTCGCAATCGTCGCTCCAGGCTGCCAACTGGACATAGCATATCCCGGAGGATATGTTGTTAGCAGGTTCCTGATCGTCCACAAGCAATGTGGTCACGGTGATGGTGTAAGTGCTGACGATGGTTGGGGTAAATGTCCAGTTCACAATTATCCAATCTCCTGGGTCTAAACTGATTACCCAATTATATTCACTGGGATCTCCTGTGCTGTTGAGTATGGTCGGCTGAATAAGCAGATCTCCTTCAACAGTACATCGAACCAGAAATGTGGCTGTAACGGTACCGTAATTCATGATAATGGCGTCAACTTGTATCGGCTCTCCAGGGGGTTTTTCGGCCGGAATATAAATCTCGTATACACCAACATCGGGATTAGGAGTGCTTGTATGCAACTCCTCAGACGCGGATTTTGTTGGATCGAGAAAAGAGGTTGCAGTTATGTAAGTGACCTCCTTTGTGTTCCATTCCTCACCTAATGGGACGGAGATATTGACCCTTATCCAAATCCAATTACCAGGCCCGAGCCAACCGATATCCACAAGGCCTCCTATACCACCATCGTCGGTTAACGGGGCAAACGTCGTGTAGTTCAAAAGCTCGGTGGTCCAACCCAATGTGGAAAAGAAGTTCAAATCGATCCAATCAGCAATATCTTTCCAGTTCGTTATATTTAATATATAAGAATAGGTTTGACCTTGATCCACTACCTGCGAATCGCTTCCTATCACCTGAATGCTCGGTCCATCTATAATATCCTTGTCAACCTGAACATCATCTATATACCACCAAGTGCTGGTAAGGCCCTGATCTATGTAATTCTGGGTGTATCTGAAACTTATTGTGACCTCATAACCCACGTAAGCGCTCAGGTCGAAGGTAGCAGGCACCCATCCAAAGCTATCATCCACATAAGCGCCTCCTCCTTGATTAGATAAAAGCAGTTGATCTGCACCCCGGATGTTCACCAGTGCGTCGTGATCCCCAAACGGCTCGTATGGATTCATTCCTCCCCAAATGATACCCCCCCCTGTTACCCATGTGGGCTGGCCCCCCACATAACCGGGATATTTCTCAATGGGCTCAATATAATCCCAGGTGGCACCATAGTCTTTTGATAAGAACACCATACCTCCATCTCCGTATCCAATGGCCGTTCCACCATCACTCCCTGTCAGAGCAGTTCCCGGAAAATTATAAAGATGCATGAATGAAAGAGTAGCACTGGAAGCATTTCTCAGATCTATCGACGGTGTTTCAGCATTAGTGCATGTGCCGTAATACCATTCTGCGATGCCATCATAAAATCCCCACTGCTCAGGACCACTGTAGAGGCAGTTGGATGGACTCGGTGGTGATGGCCCAGCAATGACCTGCCAGTTGCTTGTCCCAAAGCCAGAGGGGTAGTTCACTCTGTCGGTCCAAATACCGCTTGCGCCTACCCAAGGTAAAGCCCCTGTTCCAGTGTCGAAATCCTCATAGAACACGGTCATGGAGGCCGCAGAGGCATTTTTTTTGTTTACCAAAAACTCAAAGGGGTCTATCACGATCGCTCCTCCTAAAATCAACAAAACAACCATAAAAATCGATGTGATTCTGTATCCCTTTTTTTTATATTGTTTTCTGTTCATTACCGTCAACACACTCTGTTCTTTATTTGAACTTACGTTTCTTTCTTTTTAATTTTCATCATTTTGTTGATGATCATATCCCACAGCATCGATAAAACCTTTTGGAATCGGCAAAGGCTGTGCTTTTGGTATCTTAAGGTATATTATAATTCTATAACCACTTTAACCTTTCTCTTTCGGTTTTTCCTGAGATATTATGATCCTCGATAACCGGGAATGCCCACTCCGCTTCCTTTTCATCCCGATATTGCATCATTTCCAAATTATATGTTTACTATATTACTGCACATAAGACATATGTTGTTCTTAGTATTTAGATTTTACCACTAAAATATGAATAATAAATGAATAATATTGGATAGAAAAACAGGATAGAAAGAAATCGAAAGAGATAGAAAGATATACATATCATATTGACATTAGTGGTGCTAATCAATAGTTGATTATAGGGGGAGAGACACCATGGGATATATAAGAAATCAAGTATTCAAAAGAAGTATTCTTATTGTCGTTACAATCGCTTTGATTCAAATAACTACCCTTGCACCTATCGTCAGTGCAGAATCAAATTATATCAATATCCTCGATATCGATATCGATGGATATTCGAACGTGGTTTCCCCTGGGCAGGATGCTACCTACGATTGGACCCTAGAAAATATCGATTCTTACAATAGAACTCTCGATGTAACTATCAGCATCTCGAATATCGATAGCGAATGGCGTGCAAGGCTCGATCCTGAAGGCGTAATTACCCTTCCATCCGAGGGGGATGTAAAACAAGTCAGGTTGATTGTAACCGCTCCAAATAAGAACGAGGGCTCAACCAAGGTGACTTTAACATTTATAGTAGAGCATGAAGGACAGACTATGCAATATGAAATCAGAAATACAACAACTTCCCTAACAGCTCCAGTAATCGAAGAAAAGAAGGTTATGGATTGGTTTGATAACCCGCTACCAGATCCCCTGGATAATGAATGGGGAATCTTCCTTTTAACCGTGTTGATCTGGCTTGCCTTCTCCATAATCCTTGTTTTTATTCTTGATCCCTTTGTAAAGGCCTTCACCAAGAGAACAAAAACCGAGGTCGATGATATCATATTGAGGATCATCAGGACCCCCATACTTGTTTTGGTCTTCTTCTACGGGGTTGTCTCCTCTCTGATTATACTTGAAGACCATATTCCGAAGTCGGTTATCGATGCAGTAAACAGCCTTTATGGAGTGGTTGCTGTACTGATACTCTTTTATGTTGCCTATAAGCTCTTCAAGGATATACTCGTCTATTACGGTGAAATAATCGCAGAGAAGACATCTTCCAATATAGATAACGTGATCATACCCATCGTTGAAAAGATCGGGGTCGTGGTCATCGGACTTGTTGCCTTAGGATATCTTCTTGGCTATCTTAACATCGATTTGACGGTGTTTGTGGCAGGGGGTGTGGTAATAAGTATGGTAATTGCATTTGCTGCACAGGAGACCCTCTCCAATTTCTTTTCCGGCATTTTCATTCTCACTGATAGACCATTTATAGAGGGAGATACGATAATCCTTCCCGATGGCGATTGGTACGAGGTTAGAAATATAGGATTGAGAAGCACACGCTTATTCAGATATAAAGACGCTAGTCTGATCAGTATTCCAAACAACAAACTTGCCGGAGATAAGATAATCAATTACTCCAACCCCTATGACAAGGTCAGGATAAGGAAGACCATTGGCGTGGCCTATGGAACCGATGTTGAAAAAGTTAAAACGATACTCACAGAGGTTTTCAACGAAAATCCGCATATTATTACTGACGATGAGAAATTAAAACCTGATATCAGATTCGATGAACTCAGTGAATCCAGTATCGATTTCTTCATACAGGTGATTGTGGACGATAGAGATAATAAGCTGGGCGTGGTTGACTACCTCAATACAGAGATCTATAAGAGATTCAATGAGGAAGGAATCGAGATTCCGTTCCCACAAAGGGTGGTTTATGTTAAAAAGGAATAGAGGTGAGCATAATGTCGGAAGTAGACATAAAGGATCTTAGGGTTGGAGAGGTGCACGAGAGTATGATAGGCAAGCCCGCTCTTGTGAATGAAGACGCGCAACTCAAGGATGCCGTTGAGGCCTTAACGCATAATATGATTTCTCGAAAGGTCTACGTCGTGGATGGTGCCGGAAAATTAAAAGGCGTGATCACAATTGAGACATTGCTAAGACAAGTTGGATACAGGGTCGGCGTGAGGGAGACAGGGATGATTTCTTTTTTCAAGTTCTTAAGCGGCATTTTCAAGGAAAATGTCGCTGAGTTCATGGATAAACCGGTAACAGTGACCGATAGACATAAAATCCTTGATGCCCTCAGAATGATGGTGGAGCATCATCTAAACGACCTGCCCATTATAGATGACGAGGATAGAATCGTTGGCGAGCTCCACAGTCTCGAGATCTTAAATCATACAAAAAATATATTCAACGAATAACAGAAAAAAATACATCTAAAAGATAGCCTCATTAATACAAAATAATAATTGGAATAAAGTTGTCACGGGCCACGTTTTCTTACCAACCTTTGTGAGCAATAATCCCCCACCCATCTCCTTATCAGATAGAAAAACACAAGCCTTTTAAGCCAAAAGGTGCATTTAGGGTTAAGAAGACAATATCGTGATGTTGGAGATTGTGAAATTTGAGGTGAATCGATTTGCCAAATCTTATGGAAATTCTTAAAAAGATACTAAAATCCTATGATTTTAATATAATCGAAGAGCACCCGGATTACGTATTGGCAAGTAAGGACGATTCGCAAGTAGGCTGTGCTTTACTGTCCGCAAAAGGGGAGGTTACATTTTCAGATATCCTCGCCCGAAAAGATGAATTGCCACCTGAGCTTGATAAGATCATATTAGCAACACCTTTGGATGTCTCTTTGGAATTGGAGGATTCGGCAAGAGAGGAGAATATCCTTCTCTGGGGTAAAAAGAGATTGGAAGAGGAAATCGGAAGAGCGGTTCTAAGCAGTGCCCAAGGAGAATCTCCAGGTGAGGGACTTTTAGGGGAAATTGTTGGTGATATGTTGAGTGTCCCAGGAGAGGAAATCGCCTCAAAGGAGGTGCTTTTACCTGATGATACCGAGCAGGTCACGGTGAGGATCGAATCAAAACATGCCGATGATACGGGGGAGGCCATTATAAAGCCACAGGTGACCATGAGCGACGTCAGCGAGATCTCAAAGAGAATCGTCCAAGGATTCAGGTTCGATTTGGAGCTGGTTCCCTATTATGTCTTCGACTATTTTTGCGAGCTTATCGTGGAGGGAAAAACCGCGCCTCAAATCAGTCAAGGCACGCTTGCTATAAATGGTCTCACTAATAATGTAGAGAGCTGGGATTTTGATTTCGAAACCGTTCCCGAGGTAGAAGCCACCCATACGAAACTGGAGCCGAGATTCGATGAAAACAAGGCATACGAAACCGCGAAAGAAAGCGCCATTGCCCTGAATACCAGGGAGATTCAGACCGTGGATGACAGAGGGGCGGTAACGATATATGAAAAAAAGAAAGTGAGGCCAAAGGAGGGGGCCATTGATATACAAAAAAGAGGGCTTGTTTACTTGCCTGTTTGGTGTGTCGAGGGCTCAAATGGTGTAATGATTATAAACGCAACAACAGGGAAGGTTATAAAAGAGGACATATACAGAGAGAGCGATGATATATATCCCCGCTCAAGTAGCAGAGGTTTTTCCTTTTAGCTCCTCCAATTTCGCCTTGATCCCTTGAAAATGCGTTCCCTGCCAATAGTATTTTTGGCATTTTTGACATTCCCAGTACTCATTCTGCCAAGCGTAGACCTTCTCAGGAACCTTCCCCTTCACAAGTGCCTTTTTTACTGGAACTAATATAGAGTTGCAAATAGAACATCGGGAAAAGGCGTCTGTTATCTTCAAATTGAATCCAACTATGACCTGAATCAACTGCTCTTCCAAATCGGTGCTTTCGATGTAAAGGGCTTCGATGTTTCTTTTTTTCGCCAACTCCTTGTCCCTTGTCAGAATGACTCTTTTTTCACTTTCGGCGAGGTTGATGAGCTCTTTATCGGAAAGCACCTCGGGATAGGCCGTGTCAAAGCCCAAGAACCTCAGCCACCTGGCCAAAGAGCCCAACATGTGATCGGCGCAAAACCTCATTTTTCCACACCATAATGCAATAGAACTCCGTCACCCACTCTCTCTACGTTATTTAATATGAGGGGGATTATATCCTCCTCGCGTATGACCCCTTCCCCTCCGGCAGGGGTGGGGGAATTCTCACCACCTATCACCATACTGCCGATAAAAACATGGAATTCATGGGCTAGTCCTTGCCTCAAAAAGGACCATATCACTTTTTCACCGCCCTCAACGAGAATGGATCCGATACCTTTCTCACCCAAAATACTCAAGAGCAAAGGGATGTCAACCTGCCGCTTTCCGCATACTATGATCTCCGCACCTTCGATTTTATGCTCGCATTCTTCTGAGACGGCCACTATGGTTGGTGCATCCGGACTGAGCACCTTTGCGTCCTTTGGGATCCTTCCTTTTGAATCCAACACGATTCTTATCGGTTGTTGGGGATTGGGTACATACGATTCTTTTACTGTCAGTTTCGGATTATCGGATAACACGGTTCCTATACCCACCAGGACCGCATCACACTGGTTTCTCAGCTCGTGAACCCTTATCATGTCCTTTTCGTTGGATATTCGTGTTTGCCTCCTGGTAGGCAGTGCTATCTTTCCATCGGCCGACATCGCACAGTTGATAATTACTTTAGGCAACATGATAGGGTGATAGATTTACCGAAAGACTATCTTTTCGATTGTGATATTATATCAGGCAAATTTAAGTACCTGTATGATGTTAAGGTCGATACCCAAAAATGGATGAGACGATCAGGATAAGGAGTTGGGAATTAGATGGAAGAAATAAAGGTTTATGAGCTGAAAAAGGTGGATCTGAAGGGAGCAACAGTGATAGACGGCTTCCCAAGTGTTGGATTGGTCAGCTCCATCGTGGCCAATTATCTAATCAACTTCTTAAAACTGACCCAAATCGGAATAATGGATTCAATTTACTTCCCCACAGTGTCCCTTGTGAGGGAGGCCGAGCCTCTTAACCCGGTGCGTATTTATGCCAGTGAAAAAATTTCATCCCAAGATGGAGAATCCGATCAGGTCGTGGCCTTTATCTCAGAATTCCAACCTCCTCCAAACCTCGTCAAACCTATCGCTCATACGATGCTCGACTGGGCAGAGGAACAAAAATGCAAGCTCCTAATCTCCCCAGAAGGACTGGTCATAGACAAGGGTGACGAGGAGGAGTCTCCCCCAGAGGACAAAGAGACACAAGAAAACGGCGGGGTAAATGAAGAACTAGTGGATGTTTATGGTATAGGCAGCACAGAAAGAGCAAGAAAACTACTGAAATCCCACAACATCGCCCTGTTCACAGAAGGAGTTATCACCGGCGTGGCCGGAGTTCTATTAAATGAAGGAAAAAGCAGGGATTTCGATGTAGTAAGCGTCATGGCCGAGGCACACCCTGATTATCCTGATGCCAGGGCCGCTGCAAAGGTCATAGAAACCATAGACAAGATGCTTTTACATATCCATCTGGATGCAAAACCCCTTTATATCGAGGCAGAAAAGATAGAGGGACAGTTGAAATCCATTCACGCCCAGGCAAAGCCCGTCAAACCCAGGAAGCCTGCATACGCACCCTCGATATACCGATGATTAGATCGCTTCGGATTTCTGTTTTTTGAATCTTTTTTTGGCCTCGTATTCAGGCTCAACCTCGAGTATCTCAACAAAACTCTTTCCGTATTTCGCCTTGTAATCCCGAAGAAGAGAGTTTTTGAACATGGATATCTTTGGATAGTTATCGTTCCAGGCACTGTGAAGAACGTCAAGGGAACCTTCGGCGGTGAGGCTGTAGTAGATGGAGAGCATGCGTTCAAAGAACAGTTCATATGCGAGCTCAAGTTCAATGGTGTTGAGACTTCCACCCCTTTCGAGATATTCCTGGCCCAGGTGCCGAGCGAGTTCATGGAGGTCGATTTCATGCAAAAGAAAGCTTTTATCGCTGAAATTGAGGTCGGAGAACAGCATTTTGAACTTTCTTCCCCCGCCCTCCACCGTCATCAATTTTATAAAATCCTTAATAATTGTGGGTGCGACTTTTGCAGTCATATTTGAGCCGTTTAACAGGTATCTTATGACTTCATCCTTCCTTTCGTTGCCTCTTACCTCATCCAATCTCCCCAAAATGATAGCACCTAAGGATTCATGTATAAATCCTTCTATCGGGGTAAAATAGATATTGGCCAGGGTGCGTCTGGTCTCCCTTGCAACCAGGTCCATGGCATCCTTCTCCTTTGCAGGGACCTTTATTGCAAACATCTTCTTCTCCATACTCTCACCTCCCTTAGGGGTGTTTTTCCTTAGGCGATCCACCATATGCCAGGAGGGCAAATCACCTATTTTTTTCGCTTATCCCGTTTTACAATAGTAAAACAATATGTCGATGATAAGTTAAATACTTTTCTAATAAAAGCTAAATACAAATTATACCTTTTTTTAACCGAATTTCCGAAACTTTTATAATATATTAGCAGATATGGCGTATCTGAGGTCTTATTATGTCACGGGCAAAAAAAGAGAATATAATAGAAAATAATGAAAGTAAGAATGATAAAAGAAAAGTGAACGTAACGTCAAGAAAGATATTGTATGCAACGATATTCGGCGCACTGGCGTTTTTGGCGATAATAGCTCTATTAGCTATTATGTCACAGCCAGCTGAAGCGACACCGATACTGGATTTGGATATTCAAGATGGTCAGACCTATTCAAAGCATATTGAACCAGATACCACGGTCACGTGGACTTCAACCACGAATGACGCCCTGTATTGCACAAATGACGGTACCACATCCTCCACTGTAAACCTAACGATAACGAGTCTGCCCCAATACTGGACTGCTAATATTCAACCTTCGCAGAATATTAAACTAGGATCAGGAGGAGGTTCAAAGCTCTGTGAATTAACGGTGTGGTGTCCTGAAAATCAAACAGATGAACCAGCAGGATTGTCAATTACCATCAAGATGAGGGACAACGACAACGATTTAGATGTGTATTTGAGCGTAACAGTGATAGTCGACCAGGTTTATGGTGTTGGATTGACCCCAGATGCCTCATCCAAAAGCGTCCTTCCTGGTGAGGACACTCACTTCATATTAAATGTTTCAAATACAGGCAACGGTCAAGATAGCATCGTAATGAATGTTACGGGTGCTCGTCCAGGTTGGAATTGCTGGTTTGATCAGAATCCCGTGACCATAGAGGCTTTCAGCTATAGAAATGATAAGAAATTAACTTGCGACGTGCCTGAAGGAGAGTTAAAGGGCAGTTACCCCCTATCTATCACAGCTACATCCGAAAATGGTGCTCCTTCATGGACAATTGGCGTCTCAGTTGTGGTAAATCAAACATACAGTGTGTCCCTTTCCGCTGATTATTCCAATAAACAAATACTTCCTGGTGAAACTATCAATTATAACGTAACACTCGAGAATAAAGGAAACGGGGTGGATAGTTTCACAATTACAAAATCAACCGTTCCTTCGGGATGGACGCTCATAACGGCTGGTTCCCCCATAGACATCGATCCTGGTGCCACATCACCTATATCCGTGACACTTATCGCATCCAGTGATGCATTAAAGAACGAAGTGGTCATCTTCAACGTCAATGCAACCACAGGTGGCCCGTCGCCCCAAACTTTTCCCCTGGAACTGACAGCAATTGTATCGCAGGTCTACAAGATAGATATGACAGGCATAGTTCTTACAAGAAACCTTCTACCAGATGATATAGGCATATTTAAGGTCAATGTAACTAACAAAGGAAATGGCGAGGATACAATCGATATAGAGGTAACTGGTTTCCCCGCTGGTTGGCCTTTACCTAATATCGATTCCGTAGGGGAATTAGGTCCTGATGAATTTAAGATAATTGAAATCACTGTAACCGCAGGTTCAGATGCATTGAATCAACCTTATTACTTTTATGTTAATATCACTTCAGAGGGAGACTCAACAAAAACTAGATACAGACAGTGTACAGTACAAGTAAACCAGACCTTCGATGTGAATCTAGTTGTGCTGCAGGACACTAAATTCACGGAACCTGAGCAGCAAATTACATTTACACTCCAGGTAACAAACGATGGCAACGGCGTCGATAACATTGAACTGGATGATGGTGATGTATTTGAT
>CP070739.1:2658516-2673350 GCA_020347705.1 Methanomassiliicoccales archaeon
CTCGTTATATCGCACACCGCAATCAAACCATGTGTACCATAGAAATAAGCCTGCTGCAGTAACTGACGGAAGCTCTGATGGCCTATAATGTCCCATATCAGGAATTGGACCTCCTTGGGTCCCCCGTTTCCCTGTAATTGAACCTTCATTTCTTTTTTAGTGATTTTAGTACCTATCGTACAGATATATTCATCATCGAATTGGTCGAAAACAAACCTTTTGATTAAACTGGTCTTCCCGACGCTACTTTCACCAATCAGGCAGAGCTTTAATTTGAAGGGTTTTAATTCAGACACGACCAACCCTCGTCTCCTATTGCTTTGGTTTTATAACCCTGTAGCGCCAAAAACGCTTTCTTATCCTTTAAAGGTTTAGCATTTTATTATCTTTAAAGATAATAACGTTCAGGTGATTTTAGGAGGATATTCTATGAAATCCTGATTTATTGAGTTATCCTGATTACCCCCAATATTATAGGGTTTATCCCTAAAATGACCCATTTTACCTTAAAGTATTGAGAAGGTTTTAAATATGTTAATGTATATACATGTTACTGTTAATCGAAAAACAAATATCCGAGCGCCAAGGAGGGGCGCAATGATATCCTAAGATGATAGGCAAAATTGGGAGAACTCGCAAACGACCTTCCAAGACATTCCAATTTTGAAATACCCAAAGCCTTAGGAGGGAGGCAAGAAAACATGAGCAAGACAAAATATGTGGCGCTTTTGGCAGTAGCAGTCCTATTCGCAGCAGTGTTCTCAGTGATAAGTCACCCCATCGGGGGCAATATGTACGATCCTGATGGAAATACGCATGCTCCATACCAGACAGACACCTCACCTCTTATCGACGGTGTCGTTAATGTGGGACTGACATGGCCGGTGGAATCCTGGGTTGGACATACTTATATAGCACAACAAGGAGGGGGGATAGCAACCACGGATGTCTACCTGCTGTTCGATGATCTGACTGGATATACGAGAACGGATGTTCCACCCGCAGGATATGGACCAGAGGACGAGCAGGGATACTACTTCTACATCGGTGTGAAGGCCCTAAACGGTTATACCATACACCATGACGGTAATTGGGTGGTGATCGATTGGGACCAGAATGATACCATCGATTTCGATGATCACAACGGCAACAGCGTAAACAGACTGAACTATTCAACCGAATTTGCGTGGACACCAACAGGAGTGGAATGGGCGATACCCTATATCGACGACTTTTATGGTGTCTGTCAGTCTCCGTTCTATATAACGATCCATATCGAAATCGTAAAACCCGGCAATGGTGGTACAGAAACGACAACCTTCCCAGACAGACCTCCGAAAATGAAGGGATCGTTCCTTTCAACTGAAATATGCGTTGGAGATTTAATCAGCCCCGAACCACCGGAACCCGGTGAATGGGGCATCAGAACCATCGGTTTCTGGAAACATCAGTTCAGTACGGCCCTGGGTTTAAACAAGGGCCATCAGCATGTTCCAACAGAAAATTTGCTGTTCTATCTGACTGAGATATATACACAAAGCCAGATTCCCGAGCTGCAGGACATGGATACCGACATGTTTGCCGCTCTTGCGATTCTGGAGCTGAGAGGAAAGCACAGCATGTACGATAAGGGTATTCAGCAGCTGTTGGCAACATGGTTGAATTATGTCTCTGGGAACGATATGTGGGATTCCAATGGAGATGGTACGCCCGATGAGAGCATACTGGGAGTCATCCAGCAAGCTGAAGCAGCTTTCCTGGACAGCGATCCCACAAACGATGAGTACTGGAAGGACTACCTAGACACATTGAACAACTCAGGCCCTGAATAATGCCAAAATCCCTCTTTTTTTTATTTTTTTCTATATACATTTTATTCTATTCTATAAACAGATTTTATATAATCACATCAAAAGCTATTTAGAGGGAATCGATATATGCTCTATATGGTGAATGAATTGGGGAGGAAGTTGAGGCTTCAAAGAACACTCACAATAATTCTGGTATTCCTCCTGATTTTCGGCGGCTTTATTCATATGATGTTTTTTTTAAACGAAGATACAAGCGGCACCAATGTTGCGGGCGGCCACATTTCTACGGATACCACCTGGACTGAGGCAAACAGTCCGTATATCATCAACGGTGACATTGTCGTTGATTTTGGTACGATTCTAACGATAGAATCAGGTGTTGTTGTAAGATTCTCAGGTGCTTACTATTTATATATCGAAGGCACCCTAAGGGCTTTTGGCGCTACAGCCAACCATATCACCTTCACATCTGATAAAGGAAAACCATCTGAGGGTGATTGGAAATCCATAAAAATAAACTCCACAGGCCGTCTTAGAATGAACTACTGCGATGTTTCATACGGAACGTATTCTATCAATATCTACGGTTCGGAGGATAACATCATCGAAAATTCCACGGTGTCATACAGCAGCAGGCATGGGATATTTGTTAGATACTCATCATACACCAAGATCAAGAACTCAGTAATTTCCACCAATCTTTGGAATGGCATCTACTTTTTGAGCTCTTTGAATATTGAGATCAACAACTGTGATGCATACTCAAATGCTTATGAGGGGATTTCCTTGGCAGACTCCTCATATATTAACATCGCTGACTCTGACTTCAAGTCAAATTATGGCGATGGGATTCATGTTTTTTCGACCTCAAACCTAACACTCTCCAATTCCCAGGTACATGAAAATATTAAATATGGCATCATTTTAAAATCGGCAACCGATATCTCAATCGATACCTGCGATATTTTCTCGAATGGTGAGGATGGTATTTATTTACCTGATAGCTTAAGCTGCGCAATAAAAAATTGCAATTTATATGATCAAAAAAACGGCCTTTATCTATTCAATTCATCGCTTATATCAGTACAAAATTCAGAAATTTACAGCAACTCCCAATCAGGCATTACGTTGATGGATTCATCCCTGAATACTCTCGATAATCTCGATATCTATTCAAGTGGTAACTATGGAATTTTACTGACGAGGGACCCCATTTTAAAAGCTGGCTCCTCACACAACACCATCTCGAAAACGAGCATCTCAGATAATTTGTACGGCATCACAATGAGATTCTCAGAAAACAACACCGTGGAAGATGGTTATATCAAAACTAATACCAATGCGATTATAGCACAAGAGTGCGAAAATATCCGCATAACAGGCAACAACATATCCTATAACGACTATTATGGACTCTCATTCATTGGTTCATCCAACGGGGAGATCACCGAAAACGAGCTCTTTGATAATTACTACGGGATATTTCTTTTGGCCCCCTCAAGCAACAATATAATACATCATAATACTGTAAAAGATCATATGTACTATGCTTACGGTGCAAGCCTGTCCAATCAATGGGATGATGGAGCACAGGGCAACTACTGGGGAGATTACGACGGTATCGATGCTGATAAAAACGGTATAGGTGATGATCCGTATCCTATCAATCCTAAAGGTGAGGACAGGTACCCCCTTGTTGATTTTAACAATACGGTGTTTAAAGTTTTGAGCTCCACTCCATCCAACGAATCCACCCATGTACCAATCGATACTAAAATAAAACTCTTTTTTTCAGAAGGAGTAATAAAGGGAACCTTTATCGGTAACATCACGATAACACCATCTGCTACCATTCTTTCCTATACCTGGGAGGACTCTAATAAAAACGTTGCTCTAACCTTATCAACCTTGAGCTTGGGGGAATTCTACACGGTTATCGTCTATACAAATGCCACGGGAGTAACAGGACGCAGTCTCCGAAATCCCTATGTTTTGACGTTTTACACCGAGAATCCATCGGATTCGGATCCACCACAAGTCACCGATGTATTTCCCTCCGGCCTCGACGTTCCAGTTGATCTGTCATCCATTAACGTAACTTTCTCCGAGACGATGCATCGAAGTACAACAGAGCAAGCGTTCTCTATTGAGCCTTGGGTTCCGGGATATTTCACATGGGAGAACACGACTTTACAATTTCATCCTACCATGGAACTTATGGAGCTTACGCAGTACACCATAACCTTAAATGGCAGCGTAGCCAAGGATGCCGTAGGTCATCTTTTAGACGGTAATACCGATAGTATGTCTCAAGGTTCTCCAGAAGATGATTATATATGGCAGTTCAAAACTGCAAGATATGATTTTACTCCGCCTGTGATATATAAGGTGGAACCTACAGGGAACATGGTTGATATCAACTCGCACCTCAAGGTGTATTTCAGCGAACTTATGAATAAATCAACTGTGGAATCTGCTTTCAGTTATACCAACGGAACGGTTACCTGGTCATCGGATGACGGAACCTGGGGAAGGAGCGCTTATGTTATGACCTTCATTCCTTCTGAGCCTTTTGAATACAGCCAGGTTTATACTGTAACAATAAAATCCTCTGCCACGGATCTGTACGACAACTCTCTTGATGGAAACGCAAATGGAACCGCTGAAGGATCGCCAAAGGATGATTTCTCATGGAGCTTCAAAACCACCTATGACCCTGATATTGGTCTTCCTTTTGTAATCGAAGCGAGTCCCACAGGAATTGACGCAGACATCGATTCTGAGATATCTGTCAACTTCAGCCAAACCATGAATCAAACCTCGGTTAAAGAGGCTTTTACGATTACGGATGGTACAGTAACATGGACCGAGGACAATGGCACCTTCTTGTGGGAGGAGAACAGGACGATCTTTATTCCGAGCTTCACCTTCGATTACGATACCACCTATACTGTTAAGATAAGCACCACCGCCAAGAACATCCTTGGTCAGCAATTGGACGGCAACGCAAACGGAATTCCAGAAGGCGAGGCCCTGGATGCATATTCCTGGAGCTTTAAGACAAAGGCCTTGGCCGATCTATTATTTTCACATATCAAGATCAACGGTACAAAGGTCGAGGACCCAAACCAGATATGGTATGCAGATTCTGGTGCTAATATACACATTGGAGTGAATGTCAGCAACATGGGTTATATATCCACGGGCACGAGCTTCGAAGTGAGTCTTTTGAACCTGAGTGGTGAAGGAGAACCAATAAACCTGACATTCACAGCTCTCGATGTGAATCAGGATTCGGGAACCTGTATTTTCTCATGGCCTGCCCCAACATCATTGGGAGATCACTTTGTAAAGATAGTCGTGGATCCAGATAATGAAATACTGGAGGCAAACGAGAACAACAACTTCTTCACAATCCATTTCGCAATAGGGCCGGATTACACTCCCCAAAACATCACAGTTGACGATGTGGATGCTTCTATTCCAGGTGAGGTATGGTATGTGGATCTGGGTGTGCCTGTAAAAATCGGAGTAAAGGCAAAGAACATGGGTTTCTCTGGAGTATCTTCGGATATCACCTATAGTATCGCATTTTGGAATTCCACGGCCGATGGAAGCCTTATAGGCTCGTCTCCTTTTGAGCTTGTCACCGGCCTTTTAGGATTGAACGCAGGGGAGTCCTCAGGCACTCAAACAGGATTTTGGTATGTGCCCAATGAAGTAAACGATTTTTATGTCGCTATAATAATAGACTATGACGACACAACAGTAGAGGTAAATGAAGGCAACAATCTCTTTATTCTGCATTTTGCCTTCTCTTTTGATTATGCTGTAGCAAGTATCCTTGTTGATGATAACGATGCAAATGATCCTGGCCAATCTTGGAATGCCACGGCCGAAGAACAGGTTTCCATAGATGCTACCGCTACGAACCTCGGGCTCTCGGGCATTACCGATTCTATTACCTACCGTATCTCCTTCTACAATTCCACCAACAGAGGGACACCTCTTGAGGAGCCGTTTTATTACGTTAATCTTCCAGGACTCGCTTCAGGTGAATTGTCGCAAGAGGTAACAGCCCTGTGGCACCCTCCCAATTCGGCCGGAGACCATTTTGTAGTCATCATTATAGAAGCAGATAATATTCTTTACGAAGAAAATAAGGATAATAATCGGTTCGTACTGCATTTTAAAATCGGACCTGACATAATACCCGCGAGGGTGTTAGTGAATGGGGTGGAAATACCAAAATCCCCTTCTTCCCCCATTTATGTCGGCCCAAAAGAAATCGTGGATATTGAGGTGAACGCTACTAATTTGGGATTCTCGGGAACAGGCACGGACTTTTATCTGGCCCTATACAACGGCACAAGGGATGGAGTAATGCTCAGCCAGCCCTATTTCAATCTTCTTGTCCCAACGTTGTCTTCCATGGATAGCCCTGGTTCCGATTCCGGTTCAATTTCGGCCTATTGGTTATCACCATTGGCACAAGGATTGTATTATGTTATCGTTTTCACAGATCTCTCAGGACTATGTGATGAGAGTGATGAGAACAACAATTTTTGGGTACTCACATTTGTCGTATCCCCTGATCTCATTTTTAACAATATCACGGTTGACGGCCTACCTATCTCCTCCCTTGCCGATGAAATCGTTTTTGTAATACCTGGGCAGAGCATCTTAATCGGAGCAGGTGCAAGGAACATCGGCGACTCTAGCACAGGTATTGTACAGTTTGGTATAGCATTTTACAATTCCACTGGACAAGGCGTGAATCTCAAGCAGCAGTTCGCTTTCTGGGATTTTATGGGCCCGTTGGAAAAGAATGGATTCACTCCCGATGTTTCCCACAATTGGCGCGCCCCTTACCCCGTCAAACCAACTGATTATTACATAAACATATCTGTTGATTATGACCTTGGGGTCCCGGAAGAAGATGAAACAAACAACCATTATATCCTCCATATCAGGGTGGATGCACCTGATCTCACTCCAGATAGGATCGCCATTGAGACAGTTGATAGTGGATTATATTATGTTTACGAAGACCCCCAAGCTTCAAGCTTTGTCACCGAGGAAATATCCGTTCCTTTGGACTCCGACATCACTATTATCTTCGATGTCATTAATGTTGGTGGACGAAATCAGGCCATTGGAACGAATGTCACCCTCTACAACACGAGCTTTCTTTTCGGTGAGCCTAACGCAACACCCTTTTATGAAACCTTACCTTCTTGGATTTTACTTGACGGCAGAACCTCCCCAACATCGGACCAAACCTCGGATATGGGACAGACGATATTTGCGCAATGGACAAATCCTGGTGTAATTGGATTATGGTACCTCAACATCACCATCGACATTGGCAACAAAATAGCAGAATTTAACGAGTACAATAACACATTCACAATAATAATCAATATCACGGATTTTCCCACAACCCAGCTTCAGGCCTTAGAGCCATCGTACTCGGGCCCTGCCCTTTACGTAAACTCCAGTACAGAGCTCAAGTTCAACGTAAGCGGTGCGAGTCCGCCGTTTGTCACATGGTATAGAATACTCAATCTCACGAATGGCTCAGAGGCCAGAGGATGGACCAATTATACCAAGGAAAATACGAACTTCTTTATGCTTTGGGGTGAGGGGACCTTTAAAATTGAGTTCAACAGCACCGACGGAACCGGAAAAAAAGAAATCGTTAGATCCAAAATCGTCATGGTGGATGATACGGTACCTCAAACCAACATAAACATTGACCATCCCAGATACCCGGAAATCCCAACAGATGTGGTCAATATCACATCCACAATACCTATTTTATTTTCGGCATACGATCTCCCCTTCGGGGTGAGTCACACTTCACCTATCCCAAATGCTTCCGGTGTAAAAACCACCTATTACTGCATTCAGAACCTAAGCGATGGCATCTTCGTGATAAATTGGACACTGGCTCTGGAGGGCATTCCCTTCTACTTCGATACGCTCTTAGATGATGGATTGTACAGAATATGGTTCAACAGTACGGATTGCCTGGGACAGAAAGAAAACCTAAACTACACCGAGGTTGACCGGGACAACACCGGCCCCACGATTACAATAAATGTTGAAAATCCAAAGCATCCGCACCCTGTCTATGATTGGTATGTGAAATCCACCACCCTCTTCACCTTGAACGCCTTTGAGAATGTAGGAAGCGGTGCGGATATATCAACCATCCAGTACAAGATAACATACACAGACGGAGATATATCATCAGGATGGGTCACTGGATTTTCTTTTGACATTCACTCCGCATTTATGCAGGGTGAAGGAAATTACACCATCGAGTACAACGGTAAAGATAACCTAGGCAATATACAAAGTCCGGGCATCATTTTCGTATATGTGGACGACTCTCCTCCGAAAGTCACCCTGGATCTATTAGGGCCAAATCACAGGGATTTCTCAACAGATGTATATAACATAACTGATAGCACTGTGATAAATATTTCATGTGAAGACGGAAATGGCTGTGGTATTTCAACTCTAACATATAGGATGTTCAATGCCTCATATGACAGCGGTTGGATCTCCTATCTTGATGAGTTCACCCTCTTTGGGTTCGGTCCTGGGCCATATACGATTCAATACAATGGAACTGATGGTCTTGGAAACTCAATTACCATGAGCGCCGATATCTTTCTCGATCTTGAATCCCCAGTAACTGCACTCGATGTGGGTGATCCAAAACATCGTGGTGGCCAGTCTGATAAATGGAATATCACATCATCAACACCTCTATCCGTGTATATCCATTATGAAAACGGGTCCGGATTGGCATACATGGAATATAGGATAACCAACTCTACATTTGATACAGACTGGATGTTGTATACAGGTGTCTTTTATCTCGACATTTCATGGTCAGACGGTGATTATAACATTCGCTTTCGCGCGCATGACAACCTTGGCAATGTCGAGGGCCAAAATACCATGATGCTGAGATTGGACAATTCCGAGCCAGAGAGTTATTTATCGATCATGGGAATAGCCTATGGAAAATATGTGAGCAGCTCAAGTGTGTTCGTAAAAAGCGCTATTGATGGTTCCGGAAGCGGCATCAAAACGATATGGCATCGCATTTATGGAAACGACACAGGTTTCTATTATTCAGGTTGGATCTCTTCGGTTTCTTTCTCAATTCTTCTGCTTGACGGAAATTATACCATCGAATACTATGCCGTAGACAACCTCTCGAATATAGGGTATATCGGATATTTGTATATATATCTGGACAACAGTAGGCCGGAATCGTTCATATCCATCGATGACCCGAAATATTACAGAAGAACCGCTGATGATTGGAAGGTAGCAGACAACACTCTATTTATCCTTCAGGGACAAGACGGCGCAGGGTGCGGTATAGAGGGAATATATTATTCCATCATAAACGATACCAATTCCGAGGTTGTGTCTTCTGTCAAATACACTCAACCTTTTGACCTATTTGGACTGGGGGGAGATGGCCCGTATACGATCAGGTTCTGGGCCAGGGATAATCTCGGTAACTTGGAATTTTCAAATGAGGAGAGGGTGATACTTGATGGTACATCGCCGAAAATAATATTCTCGTCACCCTCGGGTTCCGGCAATGCGCACACTTCCTTTATTCAGGTAATTTTCAATGAGGATGTCAACCACAGTTCAGTGGAGCTTGCCTTCAGCTACACTAACGGTGTGCAGGTGTGGGATTATAACCATGGATTCTTCAACTGGAATCATAACGTTATGTCTTTTTACCCTTACGAAAATCTCTTGTACGGTACATTCTACGAGGTCCGGATAAACACTTTGGCCACTGATAGCATCGGCAACGAACTCGATGGAGACGGAGACGGAATATACGAAGGTGAGAGCGATACATATTCTTGGAATTTTGAGACCAGAGAAAAACCAGATTTCGAACCACCAACCATTGTGGGCGTATCTCCCTCAGAAAATGCCCAGGATGTGCCCATTGATTCGGATATCGTCATAGAGTTTTCCGAGATAATGAACGAGATAAGCATAGATATCGCCTTCAGTTACACCGATGGAAACACCATTTTTGGCTCAAACGAAGGAGATTTCATATGGAATAAAAATACAACGACCTTCACCCCTCGAAAGTTATTCGTTTTCGATACCGAGTATTCTGTAACGCTCTCAGCTTTTGGAAGCGATATCTCGGGTAATTCCCTGGTGGAAAGCTATACCTGGACCTTCAAAACCGAACGCGATAATATTCCCCCGAGCATCATAGTCCATTCACCTATGGGGGGAAGTGTTACCGTGGATACGATTATATCCGTAACGTTCGATGAAGCCATGGCCACTATATTTTCTGAAGAGGCATTTATCATCGTCCCCTTCATCAACGGCAGTTTTGCTTGGGAGGAAAACACTCTCATTTTTACACCTGGCACCCGACTTGAATATGATACCACATATTATATTACAATAGGAATAGATATGAAGGATGCTGCAGGCAATGTGTTGGCATTTCCGTATACTTTCAACTTCACAACGGAGCTTGATACATATCCTCCCTTCGTCATCGTCCATTTCCCCAGTGGGATCGAGGTTGATTTGAACACCAATGTATCTATCACATTCAGCGAGGCTATGGACTATCCTTCTGTTGAGGGGGCCTTCTCAATTGAGCCTGAAGTCGAAGGTAACTTCATTTGGGATGACAATACGATAATTTTTAATCCTGTTGAACTCACCAATAATACTCTTTATATTGTCAGGATAGGAGAGGGGGGCTCTGATTTAGCCGGTAATGGACTTGTGTCTTCCTACCAATTCTCGTTTACCACCAAAAGGGATCCGTATCCGCCTTTTATCATAGAGGTATCTCCACATGGCTCCGATGTTCCTATAGAAACCTCAATTATCGTTACGTTCAGCGAAAAAATGAATCTGAGCACCCTATATGGCTCCTTCAAAATCGAGCCTTTTATACCGGGTTCAATAGTCCTTGAAGGGGGTTCTATGGGTTATGTACCAAATGGCCGGCTGGCAAAAAAAACGGTTTATAATGTAACCATCACAAGCGGCGCCGAGGATTTAGCTGGAAATTCTATAGAGGGGAATTACAGTTGGGAATTCGAGACCGAATCTGACAAAACATCGTCTTCCACTCCGTTCCCTTGGGATGTGCTCTTCTTTTGGCTCTTTATTGGAATAGTTACGATTATACTCGTTTTAACTTTCTATGAATTTTATTTTAAAAGACGAAAGATAATGTACGAGGAAAAAAGTAGTGTTAGGGGAGAAGAAAAGAAGTATAAAAAAATGCAAGGTAAAGGGGTGGAAAAAGAGGGAGTAATAAAAGAGGATAAAAGCGGTGGTGAAATAGAGATCGAAAAAGAAGAAATTTAAAGTGAATAATAACGATCCATAGAATGGTTATTTGGATGCACAGCACCAAAAATCACCAAAACTTTTAATAAAACCCAAGTTGATATGAGTTTTAAGGATAAAAATGAGGAAATATCTGGCCTTTCTTGTGGTCTTTCTGCTGATATTAGTATCAACTGCAGGATGCATAGACATCTATCTTATAAGGGATATGCTTGTGCCGCCAAAAGAGGAGAAGATAGATTATGTGGTGACAGAATATAATTTTACCCACAGTTTCACCTCCTCCCCCAACGATCCCATTGAGATCTATAACGAGGTCTTCGTGGTGCCTGTCAAGCCTTTAACAGAGAACATGCGGTTCGACATCGATGTGGTGATGCGTTCAGGGGAGGAAATCTGGGAGACGATAAACGAGAGCATCCCGGTTGATATCCCGGATGAGATTGAGGAGCTCATTGAACAGATGCTCGAAATAGCCAGTCAAAGATATATCCAGATCACAATAAAATCACCTGATGAGGTGGAATGGTTCAGCTACAAATTCAACGATACCGAAAGTATTGATTTCCCGGAGGATACTCCCTTGTCCAGCCCTGGTGAAGGAGAATGGACAATAGAGGTTGAGGGCTCAGGTGGCGGCTACGAAGTAACGGATGAGATATCCTATCATGATTCCTTTTCAATAGTTGTGGTTCTCTCAGAACCAAAAGAATAGTACAAAGGCGAAGGATGTTAGCGGAATCTATGAAATTATATTAATACCGATAAACCTGACATGAGGGTTGTCATGTCCGAAGGAATTTTCAAAGGACAGAATTGCGAGTTCTGTGGAAAGCCTGCCGTGAATTTCCTGTTCGCGGCCTTAGTTTGCGATTCTGACGAATGCATAGAAAAAGCCAGGAAGAGGAGGGGAGGACCAGGGGGCCATAAGCTCGACAAGGACAGACGAGAGGACCCTATTTAGAATGTCGAAAGGTTTAATACATCTTGACCCAATCATGAGATTGTGAACCTATGGCAGAGGATAAGGAACAAGTTGTGAGGCCGGTTGTGAAGAATAACGAGGAGATCGAAACAAAGGTGGATGAAAAGATAATCGGAAAACCCGAGGCTTCACCTTCGGAATCTCAACCGTCTCAAACCCCGCGCAAAGGGTTTCAAGTGCCCAAAATACCCACTGATAAGATATTCAAAACACTGACCGACAAGGAAATGATGAAGCAGACCCTACATGATGAGACAATGGAGCCTCATGTACATATGGCAATACTAATTTTGATCGTGTTCATTTTGGCGATAATCATCTCCCTTTTAGGGATATGAGATTTATCTATTGACCATATTTTTCAATCACTTTATCCACGATTTCCGCAGCTTTCCCAGTATAATTTTCGGGGTTCAAGGCGTCCATTAACTCCTCTTTTGAAAGAACCTGGGAAACGGTTTCATCCTCTCCTAGAACATCCTTGAAACTCAGACCCTCGGACACGGCTTTCATTGCCGCCTGCCTGACGATCTCATGCCCTTTTTGCCTTCCCACACCTTTTTTTGTTAGGGCCATCATCACGGATTCACCCATGATCAATCCCTTCGATGATTCCAGATTTTTCTTCATATTTTCAGGGAATACCGCCAAGTTGTCAAAAACGTTGGTCATCTTGCAGATTATGTCGTCTATCAAAACACAGGTATGAGGTATGATGAACCGTTCTCCCGATGAATTTGCCAGGTCCCGCTCGTGCCAGAGAATATTATTCTCGAAGGCAGGCAGTAAAAATCCCCTTGTCACCCTTGCAAGACCGCATATGTTCTCTGAAGTGATGGGATTCTTCTTATTGGGCATTGTGGAGCTTCCAACCTGCTTTTTTGTATCAAAGGCCTCGGAAGCCTCCTTAATTTCACTTCTCTGCAGATTTCTCACCTCGGTCGCGAACTTTTCCAATGAGGTGGCAATGTTTGCGATGATGGAGATGATTTCGATGTATCTATCCCTACCTATTATTTGAAGGGAGGCCTTTTCGGCCGAAATCCCCAGTTTTTCCATAACCTTATCTTGAATCAAAAGGGCCTGATCTCCCAATGCGGCCCCTGTTCCTACCGCACCTGTCATCTTTCCAACAAGAAGCCTTTTTTTGGATTCGTCGATTCTCTCGATATGTCTTGCCACCTCGGATGCGTATACCGCCATCTTCAACCCGAAGGTGGTTGGAACTGCGAATTGACCGTGGGTTCTTCCCACCTGGAGGGTGTTTTTATGTTCCTTTGCGAGGGCTAAAAGGGATATTTTCAAGGCCACCAAATCATCGTAAATGATCTCCACTGCCTCCTTCAACTGCAATGCGGTTCCCGTGTCTATGATGTCGTTTGAGGTGGCACCCAGGTGGATAGATTTTCCTGCCTTTCCGCATTTGTTTGCAAGGGCCTTCACAACTGCCATGACGTCGTGCTTTATCTCGGCCTCTATGGCGTTGACCTCTTCCACGGTCACCGAATTGAGGTTTGCATTGCTTCTTATCTTAAAGGCGTCCTCTTTTGGGATGTTTCCGAGTTCTGCATGGGCTTCGGCCAAAGCCGCTTCCACTTCCAAGAACTTCGCAAGCTTGTTGGCCTCGGTGAAGATGGCCTTCATCTTTTCTCTTCCATATCTGTACTCAAGGGGACACACGGGGCTTTCTTGGTTCGATTTTGTCATGAGAATTCCCTCCATGGGGGAGATAGGGTTAGAAGTATTTTTAGGTTTTTGAGGGAGGGGAATAAATCTAGGATATGAATCTGGGTTCACCCCAAAGAGCCTCACACCTCATCAAGTATTTCTCTCGGTGCACCTGCAAATTCAAAGAGTGCCTCGGCCTCCATAAAATGCAACTTCGCGGGAATGATCAGACAATGCAGCCCCTCTCCGAACTCCTCTTCTAGCAACTCATTCAGATAATCCGCTCTGATTACCGGGTTCTTTGATCCCACCCCGCCCAATACACAAACCAGTGTATCTTTGGTTATCACACCTTCCCTTCTCTCGTCTTCCATGTCCAATAACAATCTCAGACCCGAATTAGCCCGCATGAATTTCTGGGCTTGTTCATCGATATCCAGTAGTATCAACGTGTGCAGCTCGTTTTCAAGGTTTTTTTTCACCATATCATAAGGACTTGTTGGAAAGTATTTTTCTTTTGGGAAAGGTAGGCTGGCCGTTCTGCCGAATTTATAGATGTGAAGCCCTGCCAATGCTGGGGCCGCGGTGATTATCGAGGCCCCGTGAACGAGCCTTGTATTTATGCCATTCTGTTTTCCCCTCAATCTTAGGGACAAGTGGGTTGTTGCCGTCATTGGATCACCGGCCACCAGCACTCCGACTCTCGACTGTTTTGCGGCATCGATAATGATATCACCCTTTTCCATCTCCTCCCTGCTTAATACCTTTATTTTCTTATCAATCAGGTTTTGAATCTTGTCAAGGGTCGTGCCAGTAAGCTTAGCCGTATAGAATTCCGTATATAGTATATCGCATTCTTTTGCGATATCAAGGCCATTTAAAGAAACATCGTTTTCGTCATACAATCCAAGGCCAATGAATATCAGCTCACCCATACTCTCATCCCCTCATTCTTTAATATGTTCCTAGGTTATATAGAA
>CP070739.1:2673450-2681822 GCA_020347705.1 Methanomassiliicoccales archaeon
ATTGGATACCAAATATCCACCTCCTCAACAACATGGTTCAGCTTCGTTGGGATATGATCCCTTCAGATATTTTCAATCCAATAATCTATCCTACAGCAAACTTATTAAACGGCCTTACATTTACGATGAATCGATAGAATGCAGGCAGTAATTCTCGCAGGCGGGCTCGGCACGAGAATGAGACCCCTGACCTACACGACACCAAAATCCTTGCTCCCTATTATGAACGAGCCCATGGTGGAGCGATTGATAAATACCCTGCCAAAGGAAATCGATAGAGTTGTGATCGCAGCAAGCTATATGGTGGACAGGTTGAGGGAGCACTTTAAGGAGAATGATATAGGACGAAAGGTGGTAATAGTCGAGGAAAAGGAGCCTTTGGGAACAGGAGGGGCCATCAAGAATGTGCAGAAACATGTCGACGATACTTTCATTGCAATCAACGGAGATGTGATTTCCTCCTTGGATTATACTTCAATGAGGGATTTTCATAAAGATAGTGGAGGAATTGGAACCATATCTCTGTGGGAGGTAAAAGATCCCACAAGATACGGAATCATCGGCTTTGACTCTCAACTAAAAATCTCAAGATTTCTTGAAAAACCGGCCCCAAAGGAGGTCTTTTCAAATTGGATAAATGCTGGTGTCTATATTCTAGAGCCGGAAATTTTTAATTTCATCGAGCCCGATAAAATAATCTCCATAGAGAAGGAAATCTTCCCACCTCTTGCGAGTGAGGGAAAACTTTTTGGATTCAAATTCTACGGCTTCTGGGTGGATGCGGGAACTCCAGAAGCATACCTTTCGGCCCACAGAACTCTTTTGGATAAGGGAGTATCGCTGGCTCTTTCATATCCCTATGAGAACGTACGGATCGTACCCCCGGTCCTCATAGGGGATGAGTGCTGGATAGGTGAGAACTCGGAAATCGGTCCTTACACCTGCCTTGGCAACTCCATCGAGGTGCTCAGCGAAACGAAAATAACAAACAGCGTTGTTCTCGGCAACACATTGATAGGAAGGTCCAATCATCTAAAGGAAGTCATCATCGGTTATGGATGTACGATTGAGGATGAAGTCACCATGGGATCAGGGGTCGTGGTAGGTGACAACCAGATTTTGAAGAAAGGAACTACCGTTCCTGATAACTCAACTATGGGCGAGATGTGAGATGAGGTTTTATGGTAAAGGTCTCGATAGTAAAATGTGACAGCTACGACCATGCCGAAATAGGTGTGAAAAAGGCCCTGGATTTGATCGGAGGAATCAAAAGCTTCGTTAAGCCAGGCGATTCGGTTCTTCTCAAGGTCAATCTCCTGACTCCAAAGCCTCCCGAAGCTGCAATAACAACACACCCGAAGATGGTTGAGGCCATGATAAATATCGTCCACTCGGCCTCCGGGGAGGCTCTCGTAGGTGACAGCTCCGGGGGATTGGGGCTGACAGACAAGGCCTTGGAAGTCTCAGGCATCAGGGGTGTTGCAGAAAAGCTGGGTGCGAAGGTGATAAATTTCGATTCCGCTGGAACATATACCGTCGATATACCCATGGGAAAGGAGCTTAGCAAGTTGTATGTCGCAAAGCCTGTAATGGACGCAGATGTGGTGGTGTCCATGCCCAAACTGAAGACCCATGCCCTCACGCTTTACACGGGAGCAGTAAAGAATCTCTTTGGCACAATACCAGGCGGTAATAAATCGCTCATCCACGGCATCACCGGAAGCTCTGAGCGTTTTTCAGAGGCCTTAATCGATATATATTCCGTATTGCCGGTTCACCTTGCCGTGATGGACGGCATTGTGGGAATGGAAGGGCTTGGACCGCATATGGGAACGCCGAAGCGAAGCGATGTGATCCTTGCAAGCAAGGAACTTGTGGCATTGGATGCAGTGGCCAGTTCCGTAATGGACTTTTCTCCTCATGATATACCAATGCTGAGAATCGCAAAAGAAAGGGGACTGGGGACGATAGACCTTGATAAAATAGACATTGTGGGTGAGAATCTTGATGATGTAAAAGTCGGATTCAAAAAACCTTATAAGATATACAAAAGCCTGATGTTCCTTCCGTCGTCAATAAGAAATCTTTTCGTGGAAAAACCGAGACTTCCCTTCCCTATAAAAAAGAAATGTACAAGATGTAAAATCTGTGAGGAGAATTGCCCTGTTGATGCCATCAAAGTATCGAATGAGCTATATTTCGATTACAATAAATGTATAATATGCTACTGCTGCTACGAGCTATGCCCTGAGGGCGGAATAGAGTTAAAGAAATCTTTATTGCCAAGGAGTTCATACCAAACCAGGGTAAAAAAGGTGAGATGAATTGCCTAGACTGTTTGGCACAAACGGTATCAGAGGTATTGTGAACGAGGATATGAATACCGACCTTGCTTTGAATATAGGCATGGCCATTGGCACATACATTGAAGGAGGGAAAGTAGCCATAGCCACCGACACGAGAACCTCCAACGATATGTTGAAAAGCGCGGTTTTTTCGGGACTGCTTACCACGGGATCGAGCATCGTGGATCTGGGAATAGTTCCCACCCCGGTTCTTCAATATTATGTCAAGAACTCGGAAACACAGCACGGAATAGTGATCACGGCATCTCACAATCCACCGAACTTCAACGGTATCAAGTGTGTGGACGGCGACGGCACCGAGCTGTCTCGAGAAAACGAAGAGAAGATAGAGGCTCTCTATTTCAGCAAGTCTTTCAACGAGGTGCCATGGAATAGGATAGGTGGAGTTACGAAAGAGGCGAATGCAATAGAGCCCTATATCAGGGGTATTATAAAAAATATCGATTCTGAAGCCGTGAGAAAGGCGCGACCAAAGGTTGTGCTGGACTGCGGAAATGGCGCAGGAAGCCTGGTTTCCCCGTACCTCCTTGAAGATTGGGATGTAAAGTTGTAACCCTAAACGCCCATCCCCAGGGCACGTTTCCTGGCCACGAATCAGAACCCACTCCTGAGAATCTAAAAGATTTAATTAAAGCAACCGTCAGCTTCGGCGCTGATGTGGGCATAGCCCATGACGGCGACGCTGACAGAACCATAATAATCGACGAGAAAGGGAACTATCTCTATGGCGATAAGATCTTGGCCCTGGTGGCCAAAGAAATGCTCAATGAAGCGGGGGGAGGTACCATCGTAACCACGGTGGCCTCATCACAGGCAATAGATGATGTTACAAGGGATAACAATGGAACCGTAATTTTCACCAAAGTGGGATCCCCCATTGTAGCAAGAAAGATGATAGAAATAAATTCTATCTTCGGGGGGGAGGAGAACGGCGGCCTGATATTTCCGAAACACCAGTATTGTCGTGACGGTGGAATAGCCGCTTGTAAGGTGGTGGAGATCATCGCAAAGAAGGGGAAACCTCTTTCCGAGCTAATTGCTGAGTTGCCAACATATCACCTATATAAGACCAAGGTAAAATGCCCTCACGAAAAGAAAGAACCTGCACTTGATGCATTTGCACAAAGAATGGAAGGACAAAAGATAGACAGGACAGACGGCGTAAAAATTCTGTATGATGGTGCATGGTTGTTGGTAAGACCTTCTGGTACCGAGCCGATTTACAGAGTCTTTGCCGAGGCGGATGAACTCGCGAAGGCGAAAGGTATCGCAGAGGAGCACAAGGAGATATTAACAGAAATAATTGAGAACCTTGTTGGGGAGGAAAATTAATTCTCGTGGGCGACACCAAATCCTGCATGACAAAATACCACCGGAGCTTATGTGAATGTCCAATCTGAAGGAAATCTGGAGACGCCATCTTGGAGGGGAGATACTTGATTTGGCATTGGCCAAGAAAGCGGGTCTGACGGTTGTTGGATCCAAGAAGGGAGAAATCTACTGTCTCGACAAGATCGGAAAGACCGTCTGGTCGGCTCAGGTTAGCGGAGAGGCAAGAGTGGTGACGATATCCAGGGATGGGAGATTTACATTCACATCATCGTCAGACGATAGGATCTTGTGTCTCGATAAAAACGGTGAGAGGATTTGGAACTTTAAAACCGACGGGTCCGCCTCTTGCATCGGTTATTCTGAAGAAGGTAAGATCGTTGTTGCGGGATCCAACGAGAATGTCCTTTACAACTTGAGCAATGAAGGGGAATCCCGATGGAATTGCTCACTGGATGATAGAATCGAAAGTGTTGCCATCTCCGATTCTGGGGATATAATCCTTGCGGCGACGAAAAACAACATAATCCACTGCTTCGATTTCAGGGGAGAATTACTGTGGAAGAGAACGCTTAAGGGTGAGTTCATAGACCTGGCCCTCTCGTCGGACGGAAGGTTGATCTCAGTGGCCGCTGACTCAAAAGTCCACGTATTCGATGATAAAGGTGATATTAAATGGGAGAGAGAAATGGGAAACCTAATATTGGCCCTGGACATCTGTGGGATGTCAATGAATATCGTGGTAAGTGCCATTGACGATGTCATTTTTTGTTTGGATGAATCTGGCGAGATGCTTTGGCAACAGGGTCTAAAGGAGAGTCTCATAAAACTGGCCGCATCTAAGGATTGTAAGAAGTTCGCAGCAAGCACCCTTGATTCCAGCGTCTTGTTTCTGGAAGACCTAGGTGAGGATACAGAGATTTTCTATGAGATTTTGTGTAGAGGAAAAGAAAAGTGCGGTACGTTCGTATCTGCAGTGTACACTGCTTTATGCCCTAAATGCGGTTCCGAAAGGAACGTCGTTAGGATCATCAAGGAAAAATTATAGTAATAAAAAAAAATAGTATTAGGAGGGTGTGGGTTCGGTATTACTTTCTTCGGACTCCTCCATATCTGTTATAGCTTCTACTTCGGTTACTTCAGCCGGCTTAATCGGGCTCCAGAATTCCTCATCGCATTTTGCGCAAACTATGGTGTCCGGAGGTATGGGTGAGCCACAGTGCGGGCATTCGAATGTCTCCTCTTCCTCGAATCTCTCACTACAAACATTGCACATCTTCATGTCCGCCGATACGGCTGTCCTGCAGACAGGACATTCGAACTCTCCGGATTTAAATTCAGCACTGCATTCCGGACAGATCTCCACGGTTCCGTCAACAGACGCTCCACATTCCGGGCATCTAAAATCCATCTCATCGCTATTTTCATTCTTTTTTTGTACCACTAGAACCATGTAGGTCGTTGTTATAACCAAGCCAGCTATAACTACACCTATTGCTACCAATACTGGTATCATTTTTCATCACCATCCCTTTTTTTCCCATCCTTTTCTCTAAAAGAAAGGTAGAAGGTAATGCATATATGTATTTATATAATTTTCGGACAAATCGTCAGACAACTATGAGATGCTTTGATTTTCTGAGGATATAATTATTAGCCTATTTTCTTTAGGTCAATTTCAAAAAAGGAAATGATTACCGAAACATTAATACAGAGAAAATTCTTATAACGAATGCCATGACCCGCTCAGGCTCAAAAAGAGGATATGACGATTCAGACTACTACGAGGACGATTATGACTATTATGATAAGAAAAAAAAGAGGAGGTCCCGTAGGCGTGCTGGTGACGTGATAAGTACAATAGTAATTATTGCGATAATCGTCATCTTGCTTCTTTTAGTGGCGGATGCAGGTTTCAGAGAGGCTGTTAAGAACATATTCACACCCGATGTGGAGGGGTACAGGGAATATCCTGAGTGGGCGGTGTATGACGTGCAAAGGGTCATAACCGTGACACCTCAAAGTTCCAGTTTTACCATGGAATATGAGATCGATATCCCTAAACCCGAAGATATTCCCAATTCAACGGATCCTTGGTTGCAGGATGTGAGAAGCATCGCCACCAATCCTAGTGCAAATGAAATCAAGAAGGGGTATCCTGGTAACTACACATGGTTTCTCTGGAATGAAACCGATGCCAGTTCCCAACGATCTCTCTCGATTACCTATTCCATACGCACAGAGAGTGCGGTGTGGGATCTCGAACCCAGCGATTCAGGTACAGTGGCTGATGTCCCGAAATGGCTTGCGGATAAGTACGGTAACAGAACAAAAGAGGAATGGAAGATATTACCGGCACATTCCCAGATAAAAAGCCTATCCGATCAATTGACAGGTGGAAAGATAACGATATACGATAAGCTGAAGGCAATATTCGATTATCTCAACGAAAATTATGATTATGTCACCGCAAGAACCGGGGAGCCGAAATATTGCTACGAGACATATAACTTGCGCTCAGGAGACTGCGACGATCAATCGGTGCTGTTCATCTCATTGGCCAGGGCTGCAGGGATACCCACCTGGCTAGAGTTCGGCGCGTTGTACAACCAAAAACAAAATTCATGGGGGGGTCATGCATGGGTAAGAGCCTATATCCCGTACTATTATGGGGGAGGGCATGTTTTCATCATCGACATCGTAAACGATCATTTCCTGTTCAGGGATGCCTTTAAATTTTCTGAGTGGGAAAGTGATGGTAATGGCTCTCACCTTGAGGATTATTATCATTCCACCGGGCGCAACTTCAACTACGATGAGTATTATAACACCTTAAGCATGGAGGTGTCATCGGATACGATCAGGATCAGTGAGAGTGGAAGGCCAGTTGAAGAGACCGTACCTGGATTTGAAGGAATTGTTGGTGTTACGGCCATCCTGATTGCAGCTGTTATCCTGAGAAGAAAAAAACGGTCATAATTATATTCTTCATCTGATTTATTGCTAGTTTCCTCCAAGGCATTTGTAAATCCCGGTTTTTGGTTCGTATATCACATTTTCCGACAGCAGCTTCACGATGTATTTTTGGCAATCCTCGGGGGTTTTGATACCAATTCGTTTGAGCACTTCAAAAAGATCATTCTCCGTGAATACCATCTGATGACGGCAGAGTTCATTTGCAGCGGCAATGACCTTTTCATCCTTCCCTCTGATTCGGACGAGCACGCTGGCAACCTCATCATATACATTATAGGATTTTTTTTGCCCCACCGAAACGATCCTTCCGTCCTTACCTTTGATAAGCTTTTTATCCTCCTCATAAATATCCTCGAAATCCGTATTTTTTATATTATACTCCATAACGGCCAAGGCAAGCTCTTTTTCGGTTTTTACCCTGCAGATAATTCTCGCTTTACTCAAATCGATTTTCTTTCCGCATTTGGAGCAGGTTCCAGTCTTTGCTTTTAGCCTCACCCCCCTCGCCGCTTTGCAGTGTGGACATAACACTACCCCGAATTTCATGTGACCAAAATGAATATATGCGGTATTATACATTTGCCTTTTAATCCGAAGACAGGAGATAGGAATCGCATGCAGACTTGGATCCCCATCGAAGAAGTGCAAAGCGGCCGACTTACGGAAAAGGAGGTGGAAATCAGGGGATGGATATACCGGAGTCGAAGCAGTGGGAAGATAGTATTCGCCTTAATCAGGGATCACACAGGAGTGATTCAAACAACGGTGATAAAAAACGTTGCAAGTGACCCCGATTTTGATGACGCCCAGAAGGCTCTGGTGGAATCCTCTGTCATCGTGAACGGGTTGGTGAGAAAGGATGAGAGGGCACCCGGAGGATACGAGATCCAGGCAAAGAGCTTCAAAGTGGTTGCTTTTGCAGAGCCTTTTCCCATAACAAAGGATCAAAGCGAGGAATTTTTGAGGGATAACAGGCATCTGTGGCTGCGCTCGAGAAAGATCACTGCCATGATGAAAATAAGAAGCACGGTAACAGGCGCGATTCATCAATTCTTCAGGGACAAGGGTTATTTCGAGTTCACTCCCCCAATCTTCCAGCCTATGCAATGCGAAGGCGGTGCCACTCTTTTCGAGGTGAAGTACTACGACACCAAGACATATCTTTCCCAGTCCTGGCAGCTGTACGCGGAGGCCGCCATCTTCGCACTGGAGAAGGTATATGATGTTGGCCCTACGTTCCGGGCCGAGAAATCCAAAACCTCAAGGCATCTTTGTGAGTTCTGGATGGCCGAGATGGAGGCCGCCTGGATGGAGCTTGAGGAGTGCACTGAGGTGGCCAAGGAGGAGGTCAAATACATCGTGAAGCAGGTTTTAAAAAAGAACGAAAACGAGCTGAATCTGCTTGAGCGGGATCTGGCAAAGCTTAAGATCTGCCTGAAAAAGCCCTTTCCGACGATAACATACACCGAGGCCCTTGACATCCTCAAAGAAAATAGCGATTTGGAAATTCCGTGGGGTAAGGACCTTCGAACTGTGGAAGAGGACGAGCTCCTGAATCATTTCGACACTCCTTTACTTGTGACGCATTATCCCAAGGAGGTCATGGCGTTCTACAAACCCGTGGAAAAAAATGTCGATGCACCGGGCCCTGTGGCAAGATGTTTCGACATGCTGGCCCCGGAGGGTTATGGAGAGTTGATC
>CP070739.1:2681922-2689313 GCA_020347705.1 Methanomassiliicoccales archaeon
GACATTCTCACTGCTGCTGCGATCCTTGTTGATGTTGGAAAACTATTAGAATACGATAGAGTGGAAGAAAAGCTCGTAACTAGCGAAACCGGTAAGGTTCTCAGGCACTCATTCTCGGGAGCAGGCCTTGCAATGAAGTACGATTTGCCCCCAAGGGTGGTTCATGCGATAGCATACCATTCCAAGGAAGGAGACATGGCGAAAAGAACACCAGAAGGCTACATCCTACATCATGTTGATTTCATGACCTTCGAACCATTTAAGGATCATCTATGGTAGGGAGTGATTTTTATGGACTTTACAACCAATGCAGCGGGAAGAAAGGTCCCCACGGAACTGGCTGGAAGAAAGCTCAGACCTTATGAAGGAAAGTTGGCTGATCCCATCTACCCTACACTTCAGAAGAAGGTGAAAATGTGGCAGGGTGACGATAAGGTGGTTGGTTCATTAAAGGAGGCAATAATGAAGGTGGGCCTAAAAGACGGTATGACTGTCTCATTTCACCACTGTCTGAGAAACGGCGACGATGTTATAAATACAGTGATGCAGACCATAGGAAATATGGGCATAAAGAATTTAAGATTCGCATCGACAGCTGTTTTTCCGAAGCAGGAGCCATTGGTAGAATTAATGAGAAGCGGCGTAATATCAAGAATCGAGGGTAGCATGAACGGGCCAGTGGGTGCAGAGGCATCCAAGGGGACCCTGAAGGCTCCCGCCGTTTTAAGAACCCACGGGGGCAGGTCAAGAGCCATCGAGACTGGAGAATTGAAGATAGATGTTGCCTTTTTAGCGGCTTCCCAGGCCGACGAACATGGCAATTTCACAGGTATTGTGGGGAAATCGGCCTTTGGACCTATGGGCTTTGCCTTTGCCGATGCCTGGTACGCTGATAAGGTGGTGGTTGTAACAGATAACTTGGTTCCATATCCCTCTCTTCCAATAAGTATACAGGAATCGTACACAGATTATGTGGTTTCTGTAGACAGCATTGGCTCACCAGAAGGGATTGCATCAGGAACAACGAAGGTAACTGATGATCCAGACAGGTTGAGGATAGCTGAGCAGGTTGTGGACATAATCGAGCTCTCGGGCCTTCTCAAGGACGGTTTTTCCTTCCAAGCAGGAGCAGGGGGAACGTCACTTGCCGTGGTGAAGTTCCTTCACGAGAGAATGAGGGATAAGAGTATTACAGGAAGCTTTGCTGTTGGTGGTGTGACCCAGCTCGTGACCGATATGCTACATGACGGGACCATAAAGGCCATAATAGATGCACAGGCCTTTGACCTTGCTGCAGTGGAATCGCTTCGAGAAGACAGAAACCATGTGGAGGTTTCCCACTACCATCTCATGAATCCACACACAAGAAGCTGTGTTGTGAGTCACCAGGACGTGTGCTTTTTAGGGGCAACAGAGGTCGACGTGAACTTCAATGTCAACGTGAACACCCATTCCAACGGAATCCTTTTGCACGGGACAGGGGGTCATTCAGATGCTGCTTCTGGCTCCAGGATATGCTTTATTGTCGCACCTGTTTACAGGAAGAAAAATCCCATTATAAGAGATGAGGTTACAACGATAACCACCCCGGGATCAGATGTGGATGTCATTGTAACAGATTCTGGAATCGCGATAAATCCCAAAAGACAGGATTTGATGGATAAAGTCAAGGGATCGAATCTACCCCTAAAAACCATTGGGGAACTGAGGGACATGGCCTATGAGGCAACTGGTGGGCCTCAGCCCCTTGAGCTTACCGAGGATATTATTGCATTGATCGAATACCGGGATGGAACGATAGTGGATACGGTATGGAAAGTTAAGTAAGGAGAATGAGAATATGGCGAAATACAAGATCGCATGGCTTGAAGGTGACGGAGTAGGAAAGGAAGTGATGGAAGCTGCAAAGTTGGTGTTGGACGCAGTTGGTTTGGATGCCGAGTACATCAAAGGAGATGTAGGATGGGAATTTTGGAAGGCCGAGGGCAATCCCCTGCCTGAAAGGACCATCGAGCTTCTCAAATCAACAAATTGCTGCCTGTTTGGAGCCATTACCTCCAAGCCCAAGGACGAGGCCGCAAAGGAACTTGTTCCCGAGCTTCAGGACAAGGGACATGTCTATTCCAGTCCCATCGTTGGAATCAGACAGCTGCTCAATTTACACACGAACATGAGGCCCTGCAAGGCTTTCAAGGGCAACCCCTTAAATTACAGAGATGATATTGATTTGGTGGTTTTCAGGGAGAATACTGAGGGGCTCTACGCCGGTGTGGAGTTCCACCCAATGAATCCTGATGTCATGAACGCACTTCTTGAGCATCACAAAAAAATGCAGAAGTTCAAGGCCGTACCTCTGGACGATTTGGCGCTATCGTGCAGGGTATTTACACGATCGGCCTGTCAGACCATAGTTCGGGATGCCTTCGAATATGCAAAGAAATTCCAAAGAAAAAGCGTAACGGTTGTGGAAAAACCAAATGTGATTCGCGAAACCTCTGGCCTGATGATAAGGGAGGCCAGGAAGATAGCCAAGGAATATCCTGGGATCGAACTTTGGGAGACCAACGTGGACGCGATGTGCATGTGGCTTGTGAAGAATCCTCAGGACTACGACGTCCTCGTGGCCTCCAACATGTTCGGGGACATCATCTCGGATCTGTCCGCACAGATAGTCGGAGGATTGGGCTTCGCGTCAAGTGCCAATATGGGTGATGACTATGCACTGTTCGAGCCCACCCACGGGTCAGCACCGAAATATGCGGGACAGTACAAGGTGAATCCCACAGCCATGATCCTTGCCTCAAAGCTCATGCTGGAATGGCTAGGGGAGATCAAATACGCCAAACAGGTAGAAACAGGCGTTGCCAACGTTATCGGTGAGGGTAAAGTCCGCACATATGATATGGGAGGCACCAGCTCTACACTTGATGTGGCCAATGAGGTTGTAAAGAAAATGGGATAATCAAAAACTCTATTATCTATAATTGGAGAGAAACATTTATAGATTTCAATTGCATAAGAGAAGGGAAGACACTTAAAAAAACCGGGTTAGTTACACACATAGGTGAGAAACATGGATGATAGTGATGGTGTTATAATATTGATATTTGTTGCTATCGGACTGGGGGTGCTCATTTTAGCGGTAGTACTGTCGATTTTGGTCCTGGATTTCTCCGATAAATTCCATACGGCGATTCTCATTGGAGAATTAATAACCATCGGTATTCTCGGGGCCGGTATCTTAAAGATAAGGGCCGATTTGAGCATCTGAGAGAATAAATGCTTAAGTTGAAAGAAGTAACATTTTCTGTATATATTTTATTAGGGTAATCACACATCATTTTTGACGATTCTATTGTGAATAAAATTTTATTGTACCATAAAATTGATTTATACCTACATACTTTGCGAGATATGATGGACCCGTTTGTATATTGGAGATTCATTGGCCTTGCTTTTTATGCAATCTCAATCTTGTTGGCCCTGAATCTCCTTATTTGGAAGGGCAAATTTAAGGTTCTAAACAAAATATACAAATTAGTTGATTGGATAAACGGGAACCTAAAGAAATGGAACCTCAAACACATAGTCGTCATATCAATGATATTTTTCGCGGTTTTTGCTGCGGTGCACTATATAACCATAGATGCCGCTCCAGATTACTATGAGGATGCGTTGAATTACTATGTGCCCAGCGGAGAGCACCTTATTTCTGGAGAAAATCCATATTCCAATCTTACCGAGGCAGAAGGAATAAAAGGCGGTATATCCCATGGTATCTTATTTCCCCTGATAAATGGGATAGGCGTTTTGATAGGGGATCTTTTGGGAGTTGCGATAGTATGGAGTTTTATCGGATTCCTCATCCCCTCATTGGTCTACCTGCTGTGCAAGGAATACATCAAAGACAACCTTTTACGGGTTTACGCCGCACTGCTATCGATATTCATACCAGGGATAATATTCTTTGATGCACGATACATACAAGATGATCTGTTCATAGTTCCGGCTATTTTCATTCCTCTTCTTTTACTAAAAAAAGAAAGATTCATCGAAGCGGGAATAATGGCCGGCGTTCTGGGGCATTTGAAATATATCTCCGTATTGGTATTTTCATTGATTCTCTTTGCACTGATCATCTCCGATAAAAGAGTTCAAAAATCTGTGCGTCGTTATTTTCATTGCGCAATATTCCTAGCTATATCCTATCTTATAATATTTCTTCTTACATACTTTTTATACGGCTTTGATTTCTATCAGCGAGCGTATCTGTATATCCTAACTGGAAGGGATGCCACAGCCTTTATTTCCTTCTCGTTGTTCGGTGATATCGGTCTTTTTGGTGTGATTATTATAATGGCGATAATATGTCTCTTCCCTGTGTTTTTTAAAATAAAAACGGATTGCATTGGGCTTTCCGTTTTTATCATTTGTGCTTTGGCCCTGGTAATCCCACTTTTTAATTACGAGCAGATGGTATGGTTGATAACACCTTTATTAATCTATTTAATGCACAGATTCCAAACCTCTTACAACAGCATATCAAAACTCATCCTTCTATCGCCGTTTTCGGCAATAGCCCTGTCCGCTCTCACCGATGTTTGTGCGCTGGTGGGCGCATTTGGGGATGATAATATACTCATAATCATAAAAATCACTTTCACATGTTCCATTGCCCTGGTTCTTCTTCATATGGGCAAATATTTAAAAATTAATAAGGGTCCCAGTTAAAAACCCTTTCATATTTGGGGAGCTTTCCATATTTGTATTCTTCAAATAGTCGGCCCCACTCAGTCTTCGAAAACTCCTTAATCCTCTTTTGTCCGATTAGAGGATACCAACACCAATCATGATAAAATTCTGATGCGAAAATGAACGATATGAATACCGGGGAATGAAATAATAACCTATGTAACCATTTGATATTCGCCGTTTTCTTCCTCAATCTCTGGTCCCATTTTATTATCGGGCTCCTCTTGGTCTTGAAACCGAAGTTGAGTTTTTTAAAATCATTCTCGTCTATTCCCACTATTTCTATTTGATGGATATCGCCTACACCAAGTCCTTTGTCATGGGCCATTTTGATATAATCTATTTTCAAGGGGTCGAATCCCATGATCTTTGCGGATACGGCATCCACAGCAACTTGATCCTCGCTTGCCAAGATGATATTCCCATAAAACGGCTCCATTGTTCTTGGACCAGCGCCATCGCCGCAGACACATCCGTCCATCACTGCAAAGATACCCTTATGGATCTCTTTTTGAATTGTAAGTAAATCCACGAGTATTTCATGGATTTTCTTATGGGCATGATGCCGGTATTTCGGGATCAACCCCCCGAAAGCATCTTTCATTGCACCTGTTGTTGTGGTATGTCCATGGGTCTTTACTGTGGGAAGGTGAATGATGTTGCTTCCAATGAAAATATTTGGAATTAGAAATTCATTGGATTTTTCATAGAATATTTCGTTCAAAGCCAGTATCTCTGATTTTGGTTTGAAAGGAATCCATTTTACATTTGTGAGAGGTTGGAATTTTATCTTGTTTCTATTTAAGATCGGAAGCCATTTGTTACTGTATGCACCCTTCCAGGGGTGAGTGACAACAGTCTGATTTTCTACCGCAATAACATCCTCATATCCATCATCTTTGATGGTTTTAATAAGCCCTTCGAGCTGCCAAGGTGCGGAAGAGCAGGCAGGATAATATAAAGTCCATGAGAGATTGAGTTTAATGATGGTTTTATTGCCTTTGGGCAGGAATTTCTCGTATTCTGCGAGGTGCATTAAACGACCGTAGTCACCGATCACGGTCTTCGGGGATGTTTTTAATACAGCTACCTTGGACATTCTTTCACACCTTTTATTGGTCCCTCCTTTTATAACTTTTTTGTCCCCTTCATAATTTTTTTCTTAAAAAGTAGATATACTGAAAATCCTAAAATCGCCCCAAACCACAGGGTTCCGAACCTCACGATGATGGCGATCCCGATGGAGGTTGCGGCGGGTATGCCATACAGTTGCAATAAACCAGAAATAGTTGCTTCTGCAACACCCAATCCTCCCGGGATCATGCTTACCGCACCGGCCAATGAAGCGAAGCTGAAGATGAAGGTCCCCTGTGTTATACTGATGGATTCACCAAATCCATGGACTACGAGATAAAATCCAAGGCATTCGAAAAACCATGCAAAAGCACTCAAAAACGACATTCCGATCAAACCCTTTGGCTCCATGGTTTTTGTGAATGTTTCGTGCATTGTTTTGATGTTCTCAGCATGTTTTCCGGCTCTACGCTCCAATATTGAAATTAACTTGGATGAGATTCTTTTAGATCTGATCATAACAAAAAATCCTACCAGTACCAAAAGCAAGATAATTATCAGATAAATGCCCTCTTTATAGTATAAAACACCAAAAATGGCCAAAATAATCAAACCCGTGACATCTGTAATTCGCTCGACAATTACCACCGGGATGGTTTTACTTAATTTCTCCCCGTTGATATCTTTAATCAGCCATCCTTTCCATATTTCTCCGATTTTTCCCGGCGTTATGATCATGGAAAGACCACTGAAGAAGACGAACAGGTTATCCTTTAAATTCAGATGAACGCCGGCCCGCTTGAGAAAAAAATCCCATTTGATAAATCTGATGGAATAGTTAACGAACGTTAAAAGGAACAGTACGAGGAGAATGGCCGGGTTAAAATCTTTTAGTGCCTCAAGGAGTGAATCGAAGTCGGCATACATGCCCATAATCAGATATACGATGACTGCGAATATGATTATCAACCAGATTTTATTTTTCGCCATAGTTTCAACGCCTTCGTAAATCCATGATTCACAAGGGACGATCTTTTCCCGAACACCTCTACTTCATTTTTTAAGATAGCTTCCCGGATATTTTCTGTTTCGCAAACAATCCCTCCGATTCCGATTTCATTGGCATAATGGGCATCGCTTCCGGCGGTCATCCCCAGATTACACTTCTTTGCGAACTCCATTGCCTTTTTATTGTACTCTTTATATACACACCTGGAATTGAACACTTCGATGGCATCAACGATTTTTCCATCATCTTCTGTTGGACATAATGTGGAATGACGCAGCTCATCGAAGGGATGTGGTATTATAGCGATGCCATTTTGCTCTTTTATTTCAGCGACGACTTCATGAACTCCTTTCGATACGATTTCATCGGATAAAAATAGGCCTATTATCTCACCTCGTTTAGTCATTATTTCTGAGCCAATTATCACCTTAAAATCCTTTGTTTCGTATTTTTTTGCCTCCAATCCTCCCTTGATCGTATCATGGTCTGTTATCGCGAGGCCTCCAGGGCCTTTTTTAAGGGCCTTTTTTACGATTTTTTCTGGAGAAAGGAGGCC
>CP070739.1:2689413-2693780 GCA_020347705.1 Methanomassiliicoccales archaeon
AAGTCCGTTCTCATGCATGGATGGGCCTTGGATGATCAGGGCAAGAGGATGTCCAAAAGCAGTGGGAACATAATAGAGCCCTTTGATATCATCAAGGATTATGGTGTAGATACACTGCGTCTTTACCTGATGAAAACTTCTGCACCCTGGGACGACCTCACCTTTTCATATGAAGGTGTGAAAAACGCAAAAAGAACCTTGAATATCTTATGGAATGTCTATGTGTTCAGTACAACCTATATGGCCTTGGATTCTTTCGACCCCGAAAAAGTATCATTTAGGTCGTTGAGGAAATACATACGGCTTGAAGACAAATGGCTCCTATCAAGGACCGAAACCCTGAAAAAGGAAGTAAAGGACGCTATGGAGATATATGATATTCATATGGCCTGTCGGGCCCTTGAGAATTTCATACTCGAGGATCTATCCAGATGGTACGTAAGGCTTGTCAGAGACAGAACATGGGTGGAAAGTGAGGACCCGGACAAATTGGCCGTATACAAGATATTGCACGAGGTGCTTTTAACACTGACCAACCTTTTGGCCCCGTTCACACCACATATAACTGAGGATATTTACCAGAATCTGGATGGAAAACAGCCCACCATCTTCATGTCCCCTGCGATCAAATTCGACAAGGCCCTACTCAATGCTGAGTTGGACCAGCAGATGGGTATCGTGCGGGAGATCGTTGAGCGTGTTTCAAGTGCTCGGCAGAGGGCCGGAATTAAGTTGAGATGGCCCGTTAAACTCGTGGTGATTAAGGCGAACTCCCCCGAAGTGGAGGATGCAGTGGAGGCCTTGGAGAGTGTATTACTTCGTCAAACCAATGCAAAATCCATTGAACTTGTGAGAATGGGGGATGAATGGAAGGGTATGGAGCTCGAGGTCAAGCCCAACATGGAGGTCATAGGTCCAGTATTCAGGCAGTGGTCCAGCAAAATTGCCGCTCTCCTTCAATATCAATCTGCAAGGAGGATAAAAGAAGGTATAGAGAAGGGAGAGTACAGCCTTGGAATAGAAGGACAGCAAGTGAGGATCATGCCGAACATGGTCTCGTTCATGGAAACCCTGCCGAAGGGTGTGATCCAGGAGGAATTTTCAAATGGGCTGATCTTTTTGGATACCGAGATTACAGATGAAATAAGGTCCGAGGGCTTCGCAAAAGAAATGATACGTCGGATACAGGAGATGCGGAAGGAGATGGACCTGAAGGTGAATGAGGAGATCTACACGAAAATCAAGATGGAAGATCAATTGTATGATATCATAGAAGGTAAAAAGGACTATATGACACAGGAGACAAGGTCTTCCACCCTCGATTTTGTGACGGATGAGCTCACGGAGGGTTATATTGTGGAATGGAACGCTGAGGGGGAGAGTTTCACCATAAGCATCGTATCGGCCGCCAAGGAGGAGGAAAAGAAGAAAAAGGAAGAACTCGAGGAATTAAAGGAGATGCCCTTGCCAGAAGAGCCCCCGAAAAACTGTCAACTTTGCGGAAATGCCTTAAATTATATAGAGGAGTACAACCGATGGTATTGCTACGAATGTAAAAAGTACGCCCCTGAGGAGGCTCCAGAGGAAGCTGACCTGCCCGAGAGGCCTCCCGCTGAAGTTTCTGAGCTGCAACATTGTTCATTATGTGGAGCGGCCCTAGCAGAGGATGCCACGGTTTGCATTAGATGTGGTACACCCTTAGAGGGAGGTGAGGTCGAGGAGCCGGCGGTTGTGGAGGAGAAGGAAGTCGAAGAGCCAATTGAAGAGGTTGAAGAGGAGGAGGAGGAAGGTGAAGTAATAGATATGGATTCCCTGTTCTGGGGAGGGACCCACCTCATAAAAAGCGAGATCACAAGCACTCCTTATCAACTCATAGAAGAGGCTGTATCCAAAGGATACTCGGCGATTTGTTTCACAAGGGATTTTCCGAAGAAATTGAGAAAAGAGTACAAATTTGAGGATATTAAGATATACTGGCTGTCCAACATCGGCAAGGAGGATACCATCCGGCCAAGAAACGTGGAAAAACTGAGTCTGTCTATGGAACAGTTTCTAGCAAAGGGTAAGGAGGGCGTAATTCTGCTATCGGGTATCGAATACTTGATAACGAACAACAATTTCCTAACCGTATTGAGATTGATACAGTCTCTAAGGGACCAAGTGGCCGTGAGCAATTCGATTCTGATAATTCCTGTGAATCCTCATATCCTTGAGGGCAGTCAACTCAAGCTTTTGGAAAGGGAAGTGGACGTCATTTTGTGATGGAAGTATAAAACGGTAAAATCTCATCAAGAATTCAAGGGCCTGACATTTCTTCCTCCCTTTCGAACATATCATCTAAAAGATCGGCAAATGTCAAATTTTTACAATAACAAAGATCATCCACAGTGAACAGCAGTGCTTCCGGGGGTTTGGCGATTGATAAATGCGTTTTATAGAACGACAGGAGCTTTTCCCTTAATTTTTCGTACTCAGGATAGTTTTTTGTGGTTGCGAACACAATGTTCTCAAAGTTGCTTGAGATTCCAAGAAATATCGGAACGGATCTTTTCGTGTAGTCGAGACCGTCTTTCCTCGCTTCCATGGGTGTCATGGGGCCGAAGTACGTATAAGCAAAAGGTATCAGGTTGCATCCCATATGTTCGAAATTCATGATCCTCCTTACGTACAACAAATGCTCACTCATGAACCTCTTTTTTATATTCGAAACCGCTTGACGGGAGACATCGGTTTTATCTGCTATGCTGTTATCGGAATCCTCGGGATATTTCACAAGACCTCTTAGCACCCTTTTCTCTTTTTTGCTCAATCTTATAACCTTTTTATTCTTATCGGATATGAATTCCGGAAGGTTGATCTTCCTTTTGATATCATATGCATAGCGAACTGTGGGTGAAAAATCAAAGAAATTCCAGAACTTTGCTGTCTGAAAGGGAAATATCGCCTTTTTCCAGCCCCCTTCATCTGTAAGATGATGTGAGTTGAAGAACATTTCCAGGTTCTCGTAATGCTCGTTGGCCTCTGCGTAATTCCTCTCGACGTTGAGCACAATTCCGTTAGCTCTGCCCATCATTGAGAATATGATGTTTGGGCTCCCATCAATGTAGTTTTTAAAGTACTTTATCCTTTTCTCAACCGGTACGGCCTCGTTAAAAGTGCCGTAATGAACGGTAAACAGCTCATAACCCAGGCGAAAAAAATTTGGGATGTTCACGGTTCGATAGAATCCCCTTTCCCAAAGTCTTCTGCGTATCGCGGTTATCGTGGAGAGCTTTAACCGTGTCTTCTTTGCCAAAGCATTGTCATTTAATGTGGGATAATTTATCAAAGCCCAAAGCGTGTCTTGTTCCTTTTTAGTTAGTTTTTTCTTGGACATTGTTGACATTATATGAGTTTCTCTTTATATATTTTATTATTATTCCAACTTTTTATTATAGAGTCTAAGAAAAAAATGGTTATGATTATATGTTGAGACAAAGAGAAAGGGACGTTTATGATTCACATTCATAACACAGCCATTGAACACAACTTTTTTATCTTCCCTTCATATACAGAGGTTAACGCCAAGGAGGTTCAAGCTATGCAGAAACGGGCAAGTATAAAGACAACTCCCCCGGGACCAAAAGCGAAAAGGATCATATCCAAAGATAGAAAATTAATAGCAACGGCCACAAAAACCTCGCCTATCGCCGCCTGCAGGGCAAAAGGAGCCATGGTGGAGGATGTGGACGGAAATACTTATATAGATTTCACAAGCGGTGTCGCCGTTGTCAATTGTGGCCACTGTCATCCAATGATAGTAAAAGCCGTGCAGAAACAGGCAGAAGAGCTGATGCATTTTGCAGGAACGGATTTTTACTATGATACCCAAAACAAACTGGCCGAAACACTGGTAAATATCACACCGGGTAATTTCGAAAAGAAGGTCTTCTTCACCAACTCGGGTACCGAATCCAACGAATGCGCAATAAAGCTTGCCAAGTGGTCGACCAATAGGAACCGATTAATCGCCTTTATCAATGCGTTCCACGGGAGGACCATGGGGTCGCTTTCCCTTACGGGAAGTAAGGTCATTCATAGAAACAGGTATTTTCCCATGATGGCAGGGGTGACGCATATACCTTATGCATACTGTTACAGGTGCAGGTATAAACTGGAATATCCTGAATGTGATGTCTGGTGCGCCAAGATCCTGGACGAGGTGTACTTTAACACCATTGTTCCTCCGGATGAGGTGGCGGCTTTGTTTATAGAGCCAGTTCAAGGCGAAGGCGGTTACATCGTCCCGCCCAAGAGGTTTGTTACGGAGATAAGTAAGATCGTCAAAAAACATGGAATATTGATGGTGGATGATGAGGTTCAGGCAG
>CP070739.1:2693880-2703780 GCA_020347705.1 Methanomassiliicoccales archaeon
AATATTTGTGGTATATTCATGTTGTTCGAAATTTATTCCTCCCCCATATTTATCATTCGAATCACTATTATTTAATATTGTATTATGTTCGATGAGATAAGTATCTCTCTCTGCTCCAGCTATAACAATACCCGGACCTTCATTTCCAGCAATTAAATTATATTTAATACTAACATTATCACCATGGCATACAATTCCTGGGCAATCGTTTTTAATTATTATATTGTTAGATAATATCATGCTTCCCTCATTAGAGGTGCATGCTATTGCATTCCCAACATTATATTTTACCAAATTATTACTTACCAATAAACTTGCATTTGCACTATTAACATAAAAGTGAATATCGATCGAATGTCCCTCAGCAGTATTCATAATTGTATTGTTCGTTATTTGTTTATTGGAGTTGATTGTAGAATCGCCGGAGGTATAATATTCGATTCCTCCCCAGCTATTATCTTGAATAATACTATTAGTTATATTTGGGGCCGCGTAAAAGATTATATCATCCAACACAATCCCAGTATAGGCATATTCAATTTTACAATACTTAAATGAGGAACCATAATCAGCATTTTTCATAAATTTTATTGATCTCCAGTCCTTAGGTGCTGGTGAATCCTTATTCGATGTGAAAGTAATCATATTATTTTCAGTACCTTCGGCAACCAGTTTTCCCTCAATTTGCATATAATAAAATCCATCAAACTTCACTTTCACTCCAGGTTCTATTGTAAGAGTTGCTCCGTGTTCTACTAAAACGTTCCCAGTAATAATATATGGGCTGTTTCCTAAAGTCCATGTAGTATCTTCAGAAATTATGGTTTGTTGGGCTCGTGTTTCAATCTCGCATTGAATGAAAATAAACATGATAATCATTATTATGGATATCCAAATACACATCAGGTTGCGAGTTTTAGTATATTTATTATTATGTTTTCTTACCATGTCATGCCCCTGCACAATGACCCGTGATAAAGTATATTGTAAAGATACCTCTTAATTCTTTCGAATGTCGCCCTCCTGCCCCTGATACTGATATCCTTTTCTTCTTCTAGATGTAAAAGCAGGGCGTAAATACCTTTTAAAAGACTCAACCTCAATCCTCGTCCTTCTTCTGCATTTCCCCTTCCTCGATTCCGATCAACCTTTGGGCCATCTTGACCTTTTCCTCCAAGTCCAAGTTCGCCCTGATTATGAGCTTCGCACCCTCAGGCGACCCCCCTCCGTGCATGCAGCCAGGTATACCAGCTCCGACTGTGAGCCATTCGACGAGCCTCGCGGCCTTCACCCTATCCTCTGCAGAGGAGCAGGCCTTGAGGTACTTCTGTAAGAGATGGCCGTACTTCTCGCTGCTGAAATCCAAAAATGACGGCATACAACCTGTCTCTGCTATGCCGCCGCTTATGTCCTGGGCCAGCACTTTCGTCTCGTAGGGTAGGCTGGCAGTATGCACCTTGTTCACATTGGCAAGCAAAGGATCGCAGAGCCATGCACCCGAGGGATGCTTCCTCCCCATGGCGGCCGCTGCAATGCCCATGCCGAAAGTGGTCTCGTTGTTGATGCTCATCGCAGTCAGCTTCTCCTTGAAAGCTTTTTCAGACAGGCCGTTGGCCCTGGCCAGGAGCATGGCAGCTCCGATCATGGCATCACCCTGACCTGCAACGCATGCACCTATCGCCGCTCTGTATGGCATGATGAAGTTCATGACCGCTTTTGATGAGAACTCGTGCTTGCGGCACATAAAGACCCTTTCCTTCGGAACTGAAACATCTTCGAATAGTAGATAAGCCTGTGTGATACCGCCGATCTTAACTGGGCAATCGAACCCTTTTTCGAATTCCCTAAGATCAGAAGGATGCCTCGCCTCAACTATGGTCAATCCCTCTATATCCCTTGGAATGACGAAGGACACGGCATAATCCTCGTCCTCCTTTTTATAGCCAGTACCAGGCAATACGAAGATCTCGTTTGCGGCACACACTCCGCATATCATGACCTTGGCTCCCCTCACAACGATTTTCTCATCACTGCTTTCCACGACATGAAGACTCATATCCAGGTCATCCTGTTTTGAAGGGGGTTTCGTCCTATCGCCCTTAGGGTCAGTGAGGGCCCCAGCAAGGGTTATATCCTGGCCCTGGGCCTTGGCAAGCCAATTTTTGAGCCTTTTATGATATTCCGTGCCCAATTTCTCATCCATGTCATAGGTCGTGGCCCACATCGCGTTTATCGCGTTCCAGCCCACACACCTTCCACCTGTGCATGTTCCTGTGAGATTGAACATCATTCTTTTCATTTTTACATTGGCTATCATGTCTTCCGCGCTCATGATAACTGAGAGGTAGCGTGATATCCTCTTCCCTGTGAGATTCGAGGTGGTGGTAAAAATATCCTGATACTGGGGATTCTGTGCAAATTCGAATATCTGGGCATGTCCTTCGATTGTGGCCTTCGTGGCAGGATGTGATGTCACATCCTCTATGAGCTCTCCAAATTTGTAGATGTTGGGCCTCATTTTCCTCAGGCTTTCTTTGTACTGCTCTGGAGTTTTCATACAATCAATTCCGCGGTATTTTCATTGGCTACTTTTTATCTTCGTCCTTCTTCTTTTTGTCTCCGCCTCCGTCCAAAAGAAGCTCTCCCCACAGGAGCTTTTCGATGGTTTGGGCCACATAAAGCCTTTTTTGATGCAGATTCAGATCCTCGTGCATGAAGAGGTCGGACTGCACTTGGACCCTGACCAACGCGAGGCGTAGATCCTCTGTAGGTTCGAGAGTGTTTAACTTATCCAAAAGAAAGGGAAGCTCATTGGGGTTGTCTATGGCCTCAAGCAAAGGGAGCAGCTCAGAATCCACATCCGTTGCTCCACGCTCTCCCGAAATTAATTCCACAGTCTCTTTTAAGAAGGTTTTACCGTGCACCTCCACCTTGTTCTGCATATTATCATCCCCCTCATATATGTAAGCAAAGTCAGGAATATGTTAGGCAATATTTAAAACATGCTCAGGCCCTAAAAAACCATCAAATCCAAAAAGAATGACTGATGTTACTTCCCTATGGGTTCTGAAAAGTAGCGATGGGAATGCTCCAATATCCCGTATTTTTTAAAGGGGGGTAACATGAGATATCCATGGTGCCTTGACAGGTCAATTGGGCATCTTTTGAACTCGTTCTCGGCCATGAATCCTGCCTTTCTGAAGAAGGCCTCGGACTTCTCGTTTAAAGGTTTAGTGATCATGAACCCTGCGGTCTGGTTCAGGCCCAGCACAAGGAGTCTAAAACCGAGCTTTCTGCTTCGAAAACGCTCAAGGGTTTCAATGGCCCTCAATACATAGATCGAATCCCCGTCCTTGGAAAAAGACTTCCAGTCCGTAATGTAAACCCAGGCCACTATGGAATTTTCTTTGACCGCGACAATAAATATCGGCCTTGGAAATTCTCGAAGCCATGTTTTAAAGGTTTTCGAGTAATCCACCATCCCAAGGCCCTTGAAAAATCCGAATTCACTCTCAGATTTTGCTTGGGCTAAGCCTATCTCGAATTTGTCGACATCATCTGCGCTCTCCACTTTGAAAAAGGTGTAAACGCCGCTCACCGCGAGTTGTTTCACTGTTTCCCCTTCTGTTTGAACTTTTTCCCTTTAAATGGATGAACCTCTGGTGTATTGGGGACATAAAGTCGAGGTCCATTTATCGGGTAACATCACTCGATATAAAGCACGAATATATCTGCATTGTTTCTGAGGATCATGTTCAGTTCTGTTCTCGTTATTTTAGCCTTATTGAGCAAGATCGGAAGCCATTCATCAGGGGCTATCTTTTTTACCCCATCACCCCATACAGCCGCGATTTGCGCATATTTGATGGTTTTACCCGCCACCTTGATGCGCTCGGCTGCGGCACTTCTGAACGTCTGATGGATGATACATGCCGTGTTGATGGTACCTGGTTTCACATTGCTGTTGTAGTAATCGGCGACATCGTAATGCACGGCAGAAAAACTGCCGATTCTTTTTGTGTACTCCATCCAACCCCTTGCGAAGGGGCATTCCTGGGTGATCATGCAGTTCTCTGTTCTGGTCTTCACCACCTCGAAGGAAGATATTATGGATTCACCCTTTTTCAGCGCATCCAGAAAATCATCCCATGTGCTGTACTCCTCCTCAGGCATGCTCTTTGCCAAGGATGTGGCGAGACTCATGAGATACGTGTTCATGCCGGCCGCTCCCTGTTTATCAGCGATGTCCTCCAAAAATAGGTAAGCGGCAACGTCCACTAAGGGATTGTCGTCTATCAAGTAGGTGGTGGTGGGTTTTTGATCATCGTTATTGTCGCTCATTTGACACACCTCTTTTCGTAGTGTTTATCTCCGGAGGTTTTCATTCTTCTACCTCCTCACCTCTCAGCCTTGCACCTTTCATCAGTATGGCATATACGCAGGCATAGTTGCGAAGCAGGCTCCTGACGTATTCCGGATTTATCCCGATGGTCCTCAGACTGTCCTCGGCGATCTTCGTGTCACCTGTAAATCCACGGGCCGCAAGCTGAGAGCATTCCAATGGCTGTTCTCCAATGGTTATATTCTTTGAGACCTCTTCCCTGAACCTCTGGTGAATCACACAGAAGTTACATACCGCTGTATCCCGAATGCTGCTGTTGTATTCCTCGGCCACTGCCTGATCCGCTTTTGGCACCTCGCCAACACTGTATCGAATTCTCAGTATAGTAGGAACGAAAACACATTCCTTTAGGGCATATATGTAACCGACAACATCTCCATCAGCGTCGGTGATCGCAAGATCGGTGAGTGCGGTCACCTCTCCCTCAATTGAGAAGGCAGTTCTACCCTCTCTGAGGGCCACATTGAAAGAAGGCCATCCCATGTATGCCTCCTTTCCCATGCGTTTTGCCAAGCTGTCGCCTACTCTTGCCCAGTACTGTATCGTTCCTTCTACACCAGCTTTTTCACTCATATCCTGGATGAGTGAAACCAATGCTACATCAAGCACTTTTTTTCACCTCCGTTTCCTTTTTTACTATGTAAAGGGTATGCCTTCCGCGCTTCACGGTGGACACAATCCCTTTGTTTACCAATGACTCGACACATTCTTCTACTCTCCCTTCCTCTATCTCACCCTGAATTTCCTTTTGTATTCTGTTCAGAGTGAAACCCTTGTCAGGAATGATGGAAAGAATCCTGCTCTCATCTTCGGAATGCTCCTTTTTAGCCTTCTTTGCGGTTTTCTTCTTATCGGCACCCTTTTTAGCTTTTTTAACAATAGGTTTGAGATGGTCCTCCTTTTCCTCTGCAGAGGGTTTTTCCTCCAACCCCTTCAGTTTATTGGAAATGGCCTCAAGCTGTCTGGATAAGTCCTCTTTCTGATCCTCTTGCTCCTTTTTAATATCCACAAGGGCCTCGTCAAATTGGTTTTGCCTTCCAGAAATTTCTTCTAATAGGGCTTTTATGCGTTCTATATCCTCTATCTCAACCTTAGATTTTAGCATGTTGTTGATCTCCAATTCAATGGTGTTTTGGCGGTTCGAAACGCTTCCCACCATGTTCTTCAGATGATTGATGTCCTCCTTGAGCAGCTCGAAAGTTTCCAGAAGAAGAGTCGTTTTGTCCACCGCATACTCCTGGCTCTTCAATTTTATCATTGCCCTGAAATTCTTTGCCTTATATCCGGGGATATATTCCAAAAGCTTGCTGAGGAGTTCGTCATAGGTGGTTTGAACCTGTTTTGCCGAGATGAGTTTGTGCTGTATCGCCTTGGCCAGATTTCTTGTCCTCATCATCCTTCCGTCGAAATAAAAGAGCTCGCTGCCGCTGGTCCTCGTTCTGATATCCTCTAAAGTGCTCTTGATTATGCTCTCGGCATCATGGGAACCGCGATTGCGGCGAATCTCATTGACGATATCTTCAATGGTGGTTTCGTAAACGCTTTCGAGTATATTCGGAGGGATCTTCGCCACATTCATACTCTCTCCGAAGCCGATCTCCTCCAATATCTCAAGGGTCTTTTCATCCAGTTTTTTCAGTTCCTTTACCATATTTTGATAGGAACCGTACCTGCTTCCGCTTTCCTCCATCTCCTGATTAACGGAATCGATCCTGCGATCTATATCGATTATTGAATCCTGAATTCGCTTGATGGCCATCTCATAATCTTCCGACATCTTGCTCAGTGCATCAAATCCTACCTTCCTATTCAATTCAGACTCGATGTTCTCCAGCTCCACGGATAGTTCCTCTAAATCTATGTCGGATGAACCTTCATCTACCTTTGCAACCTGAGGTTCGAGTTCTTCTAAATCCTCTTCTATTTCCTCTATCTCCTCTCCCAGGCCCATTTCTTCGTCGGCCTCGAGTACTACGACTCCAGAGGTCTCGGCCTCCTCGTATTCTGTACCCTCAGCCAGGGGACGATCCAATTCCATTCGTTCTTCCCTTATCTTCTCTAGTTCGGCTTCCATCTCCTCGCGAAATGCGTGCATCAGTTCCTCTCGGAGCTTGACAAGGTCTTTGGATCCTTCTATTATTTCTTTGCTGCTCCCCTTGATTTGGCCTTCTTTTTCCCCTTGTGTCTTTTTTCTCTTGCAGTGATGCTCATGGGCCTTACGGGAGCGCTCGTTCTTAAAAACCTTACCGCACAAACCACAGGTTCTGCTCTTTAGATCCGAGTTTTCTTCCGAAGACTCCTTTTGAGAGCCCGATTTATGGCTGGCGACATCCTCTATATTTCCAGAACCAGATTTTGACTTCTCCTCCCGAACCTCGGTCATTGGTTTCGCCTCACACAAAGGACTTTATTTTTCTCTCTACTTCCGGGATCCAGGTCTTCTTGCACTCGTCCGCAACGATGTCTCCCCTCTGCTTCCCTATGTGCTCATCGATGACCTTTTCCACGAACGTTATCCACAATTTGTCGTTCATATAGGCGGGAGCAGTGCCCAGTTCATTGAGCACCAAAGTGACGATCTCATCCACGGCCCCAACACCGACCACGCTCTTGATCTTGTCCTTTAGAAAATTCATTATTTCGATGTTCTTCTTATAATCTCTGGTATGCTCGAACTGCTCCTTGAAAAGCAGCCTGCTCAATTTTTTAAGCTCATCTGAAACCTCTTGTGGATATTCGGCTATGGTCTCCTTGTTGATGGGTTTTACCTCTAAAATATGCTTGAGAACAGCGCTCGTGGTGGTAGCCGCACCCATTAAATCTCGAATTTGGGATACTTCCAGGCCTTTTGCGATGATGGAAACCAAAAAGGCGTTGTCGCCCACTCCTGAGATCATGATGGTTCCATGTTTATATTGCTGAATGGATACCTTCATGTTTTCAGATTGAAGCTGCCCGCAGATGTGCTTGATGTTCATTTTAATGAGGTTTAAAAGGTGGAACTGCATGGGGGTGAGATGCTCTGGGATATGGGAGGAGAAGGTCCGTCCATCGACGCCCATGAAGAATGCCATGTCTATTTCATTCTCGGAACACAGCCTTCTAAGTTCGATGCCGAGTAGGTGCTTTAACAGGGTTATGTTCTCCGCCTCTAGGGTTTTATCGATCTTCTTTTTCACCGGATTTCCCCCTTGATCTTTCACATTTAGCGATTTTTGCCTTTTGGATTCGTTATTTTCCTTTAAGTTATCATTTCAATTTCAGGGAGTCGAACATTATCTGCAGGATTTCCTCGGGTGAATAATCGTAAGTCCAGCTCTCTTTCGTGATCTGCAGTTGGTTGACTACTTCCTCTGAAGCCTTCAATTCCTTTGCGGTTTTAATGGCCTTGTCGAACACGGCACTGAAGCTCTTGGCATCTTCCTTCACTACATCGATGGGCGTGGTCCTGATGATGGCACCCAATCCCCTGGCAAATATGTAGGGATACACGCTCTCGCCGTGGTGGGTTCCTCTCATCTTTATGATTTTCAGAGTCCTGTTGAACGCACCCCCTATGGGGTAGTATTCCAGATGTAACGCACCGTCTGCCAAATAGATGGGCAAAAGAACATCCTCTCCTATGGTTTCTCCTGGTCTTGAGTGCTCCTCCACCGTAGCGAATACCACTCCCAGCTCCTTCAAGGTGTAAAAGAGCTTACCGATGAGTTCCCTCTGCAGCAGTTTATCCTGGGTTGCCCAAATAACTGGGGTCATTGGATCGATTACCACCCTGGTCTTGATGTCATAATCGCTTCTTGCCTTGACGAGTTGAGGCAATTGCTCCTCGATCATCTTCTTAAAGTTCTTACCTTTTAGATGGATGAAGAACAGGCTCTTTTCAAAATGTTTTTTCATGTCCCACCCCATCCATTCGGCTTCTCTCATGATCTGTTCCGGAGATTCTTCCATGGTGACGTACAATCCCTGTTCCCCTTTGTCTATACCGTGCATCAGAAACTGTATTCCGAAAGTGGTTTTTCCTGTTCCGCTGGAGCCCACACAGACTATCGAGAACTTGTCTCGAAATCCACCCTCGATTATTTGATCCAGTCCATATATCCCAGTGCTTAATCTTTCACCTTCGTTTTCCATCTTGCATTCCTCCATTTCATTATTCATTTAACTTCACATATTTTGATATGAGTTCGGCAAAGCTTTTGCTCTTCTTTGCCTCCTCAGCTAAATTCACGATCTCTGAGCTATCAACATCGATGACAGGTTCTGAACCCACAGTCTCGCTCATGGCCTCGGCAAAGGAGTTCTTCGCCGCGATGGCAGTGGTTATATCGGCCAAGCTCTTCCATGGAGGATCGAAGTCCTCCTCCAATGCTCTAAGACCTTGGGCGAATTTATAATATGTCGAGCCTATCTCCGTAATATTATGGTTCTCGTCCACGATTTGATAGCTCTTAAGCACCTTCAGTCTATATAGTACCTCACCCTCCTCGATTCCGTTATCATCAGCGAAATCCTTGACAGCGAACTTAGAGCTCAATATGCAGCCAATCAATACCCTGTCCATTTCATCCAAGGCGATCTTATAAACTCCTAAGGGCTGTAGATCCACCTTGAATTCACAGTTTTCGCTTCCCTCCTTGGCACATTTCGTTTCCTCCACCACACAGGGTAAATCGAGGCCCTTTACAAAGAATTTGAGGATGGCATCCGAGGTTATAAAGCATATCCTACCACTCTTTTGTGTGCGGTAGATCTTGCAGACCTGACAATCGGTTAAAACCAGGGTAAGCTGGAACCTGCTCACATTCGATATACCAAGCTTGCCCAATCCCATCTGAAGGAACAGATTTTGCATGAATTGGAAGAGGCTCGTATTGGATACCTGGTCCGGATTCATGCACTTAAGCAGCTTTCTGGACTCCTTCCAGGGCACAAGGGACTTTTCGATACCCACGGCTATCTTGGTTTCGATTTTTGTGAGCTTCTCAAGGGACGATACGGCCTCGGCAAAACTGTCAAATGGCTCTACCTCTTGATCATTGACCTCATCCATCGATTACCTCCAAGTTCTTGAGCAGTTCCCTCTCCTCGGGTGTGAACATCTGATACGCCTTATCTGTAAGCGTTCCTTCGGAAGTGATCAGATCATTCTTCTTTGCTGATGTAATGAGTTGATGTATCTCCTCGCTGGTCAGGGGTAAAAGAGTTCTTAAAGCCGTGGGGCTTCTTACACCGAGGCTCCAGAATTTGATGAGGTTTTTTATGTTGCCCTCCATTAATTCCTCCCTTTTCGGCTGAATGTAGGGCAATAAAAAGTGCCTTAAAGCCAGCAATCTCTCCGCGTATTTTCCCGAGACTATTACCTCTAATGACGGTAGGGAAAACCTCAATTTTACGGGATCCTCGCAGATCACCTGCACATTTTCCAGGTCCTTTATCGGGAGGTCGTACCACCTTTTTCCGTCCGTTAGAACCACATTTTTTAAGGAGAGGTAAAG
>CP070739.1:2703880-2708012 GCA_020347705.1 Methanomassiliicoccales archaeon
AACTTATTGCCTATCATTCATAATAAGAAGGAGGCGCCATTTCAGAGGTGTGTATCATAAAGGAATTCAATTTTAATTAATTTTATTATCTCTCGAAATTTTTAATTTAATGATAAATGCTCCTTAAAGGCCAAAGAAATTATCCTGTCCCATTTTTCATCAGATCTTAATAAGTGCGATCCAAGATATGTAATTCCCCGAGCAAAAAAAGGAGAAGACAATGAAAAGGAATTTATTTTCGCTATTTCATATATTCATCTGTTTGTTTATTGTTTTGTCATTAGTGATCACATTAGGATGCGCACGGAGGCCACCAACCCTTTCTATGCAGCTTACGAATAAAAAGGTTATAGTTTCTCATATTGGAGAAGTCATCCATGATACGAGATACGTCGACGATTCTATAAGATATAGGATTTATTATGTTAATAATTTAAATCAAAACAATGACTTAACTATCATAGACGAATTAGATGCTCACCTGTCCATAGTGAAAGTATTCAATAACGGCAAGTATGACAAACAATCCCATATGGTCATCTGGGAAATAAAAAATGTCGCGGCAGGTCAGGGTGGTTTTGTTGAGTTTGAAGCAATCGTTGGCAAAGCTGAGTTGATTCGCAACAAGGCTGTCATCCAGACACAGGATCGTCAGGATATCCAAACCAACACGGTGGAAACCGCCGTACTGCATAGATCGAATATTGGATGGATTCCCTTCGAAACTGGATCAATACCGGGTGATGAGCCACGTTCATATATGAAAGACGAGACGACTATGGGCATGATGATTAACTTTGATATCCCTGGCATGTTCGTCCAAGAAGTGAAGGTCGATGGAGTGACATATCATCGCCTCTCCATTCCTGGATACGCCACTAACTTTGACCTTGGCAATCCGGAATTGCCTATCTTAGGGCAAACTTTAGAAGTACCCTATGGAGTAAATTTCAACGTCGAGATTGTCAAGTCAAAATCTGTTCCATTGCAAGGCTATAACATCTTGCCAGCTCAGGAAATTGAAATCCCTTTTGACAGAATACAACAAAAGAATTTTGCCTTAAATAAGGCCACTTATCTGACGAATGCCAAATATCCTCCAGAATCGACTTTTATCACAGCAGACGATATTGCTGTGATTCGGGGCCATCGGTTGGCGTTTCTGAAGGTAAACCCGATTCGATACAATCCTCTTACGAAAGAAATCACTGCTTTCTCCAATATTGAAGTCCGCTTGAAGTACGATCATCCTGCTCAGATACAGAGAATCGATAAAAGACTCGAATCAATGGCTTTTGAGGGATTACTTCGGTCAGCTGTCTTAAACTATAAATCTTCCGGCCGCATGACTCAATACGACTCCCCAGGAGACTGGACGGAGGGTGCGGATTATCTGATTATCACTCATGGCAGGTTCTACAAAAAGAATGACCCAACCAACCCAATTGTCCGGTTTCGTAATTGGAAGCAACAAAAAGGTCTCAAGACCAAGGTGGTGGATATTGCCAATATTGGTAAAGGCACAGCAAGCGACATCAAAAATTTTATACAGACGGCATACGATACATGGAAACCAGTGCCTACATACATCTTGCTGGTGGGAGACGCCGGGGATGACACGGGAAAAGTCTTGATCCCCACCAATTACGAAACAGTGCATCCATATTCAAAATATCATTTTGGCACAAAAACCGGTACAGATCTTTATTACACCACAGTAGATGGAGACGACTATTTTCAGGATATTTATATTGGACGTTTGCCCAATGATACCCTAGAAGAGGCCCGGATTGTAATCAATAAAATACTCGATTATGAACGTAAACCGCCAACTCAATCAGATTATTATAAAAATGGGACCTTGGTGTCTGTTTTTGAAGACAGAAAGAAAAGTAAAAATCAAGAGGGAAGTGATGGCCAAGAGGATCAATATTTTATCTTTATAGAGGTTATGGAAGAGGTTTATCAATTTTTAAAGAACAAGGGATACAATCCACAGCGTATCTATACGAAACTCGGCACTTATAAAGATGGACCGAAAAAATACGAGAATGGTACCTCTATACCCAAATACCTGCAGATGCCTCAGTTTGCTTGGGATGGCACCACAAAGAAGCTTGCGGATGCCGTCAATAATGGGACTTTTATTCTCCACTTTCTTACCCATGGCGGCAGAGGCGGAATCGGTCCCCCTACTTTTCTAAGAAACCATGTCCAGGGATTGAAAAATGGGGCTTTGACACCGGTCCTATTCGCACATGCGTGTGCAATTTCCTGGTTCGACAACGAAACCGACAATGATGGGCCTGTTCCAATCGATTGGAGAACCGACAACAAGTTAGAATGCCTTGGTGAACACTTCCTTAGACATGACAAGGGAGGTGCTGTGGCGATTATGGGGGCCACTCGAGTTAGTTCTACTCTTATTAGCTATCTGACATTAGGTGTATACGAGGCGCTTTGGCCCGAGTTCAAACCCAATCCCCCGATTTCAAAAGACCCAATGGCAACCGGGGAACTCCCTAATGTCCAGATGGGTCCATTGGTTAGGATAGGCCAGATAAATACGTTTAGTAAGGTATATATGGCTAACTATATTAGCAAATATGATAAATACCGGAAGACTGAATTTGAGATGAGCCATGTCTTTGGAGACCCGGAAATGCCGGTTTGGACTAAGATGCCCGCCACGTTGAAGGTCCAGCACCCTAAGGGCATCGGATCTATTGATACACAGGATTTTGTTATTAAGGTAATGGATAACAGCAGCAAAAAAGCGGTACAGATCGCTGTGGTCGGACTTACACGGGGTGACAAAATCTTAGATTCCAAACAGACAAATTTAGGTGGAATCGCACGTTTTACCTTATATTCACCGGGTATCGGCGATATAAACATTACAGTGACTGCCCATAACTATCGCCCCTATATCAGTCAGATCATGGTTAGTGCCGGCGGAGCGGTTCTGAACCGCCTTGCCCCTGAGGATGGGGTAGAAAACACGGAAGTCCATGTCGGTGGCATAAAGTTTATAGGCACCCAGAAAGTGACCATCTCCTTTGATGGAAAGGATAAGCTGACTACGCAGACGAAAAATGGCAGCTTTGGCCAGCCGGGTGCAGCAGATGTGAAGTTCAAGGTGCCGTCACCCTATCCGTTGGGCCCTGTTAATATCCTTACCCATGGGCAGAATCCTGACCTTTATGCCATTGATGTTTTCCATGTACGTTCAGCTAACCCGGTCGACCTCTATACCTATAGTCAGAAGGACTCCAGTACCTGGCATCTTCACAGTTCCGGGGACAATCCGACCTGGGATAATCCGGAGATCCAGCTTTACGAGAGTAATAAGCCTGTTGATTCGAATAACCTTAAGACCAGCGGGATTTATACGATCAAAGCCAACATTTATAACCGTTCCAAATATGCTGCAAAGAATGTTAGAGTGACTTTTAAATGGGCTGATTATGGCGTTGGTCAACCCCTTTGGAATGCCATAAAGACAGTTACTCTGGATGTCTCTGCTAACAGCAAAAGCGTGGCAGAACTCTCGGGTTGGACGCCCCCCCGTACTGGACATGTTTGTATTATTGCTGAAATCTATCATATAGAAGATATTAAGACGAGCGATAATATAGGACAGGAAAACTTACATATTGGGCCATCATCTTCCCCGGCCCAGGTACGTTTCCTTGTGTATAACCCGACCAATAAACCGGCCTCAGTTAATCTGGAATTGCGCCAATTTATCAAATCCGGTCAGGAAGAAGAGGAAAAGCTTTGGCCGAGCTGGATTCGGCATCCAGATCCGCAGGTAATTCCTCCTGGTGACAGTAGGGAAGCCTGGGTGATCATTGATCCACCTCCGGATGTCCCATCGGGCCAGCAGGCCGAATTCGCACTCACTGCTTTCATTGACCGACAGGTAATCGGAGGGATCAATTTTATAATCATCAAGAAATAAGCATCTTGTCATGTAGTGAAAAATACTTATCCCCATTTGAGTTTATTTTATAAGAGTTCATATCCATATTTTCTAAATTAGGATCATTTTCTTATCAAGGAGGAATTGAATTATGGCCATATTCAATATTCGATATCGAGAGTTTCCAAGTAATCAGGCTCTCCCTGG
>CP070739.1:2708112-2716891 GCA_020347705.1 Methanomassiliicoccales archaeon
AGGTTATATCAATTAAAAAAATTTCAAATGGAAAAATTTTTTCAAGATAATTATCTCAAGGATGTTTTACTCCCAATTATTTACAGTTTGGATATTCTATCCTGACCCGAGAAAATCTTCAAGCTTGGTTTGTATTAGCAACTCCGTTTTTAATTGCATCTCGGATGACATTCTTTCACCAGGCTCGTCTTTTTTCCAAACCTCCTCCAAGGCCTTCTCGAACCATAATATGTATCGTCGCATCCCGGATTCCCTAAGGGAAACGGCCCTCTTGGCCGAATCATGGACAAAGGTTTGATACTGTTTTTGAATGAAACCTTTCTCATCAAGCATCCCCCTGGGAACCTTCACATAATTCGGGGCCTCATCGCAGAACTCCACCCTCCTGGCCATGGTGTAGAGGTCACAGCTTCTTTCACTTTTAGGCAATCCTTTTATTTCCTGAAGAAGATGCGTTAGTTCATGACCCATTACATAGAAGCTCACGTTCCTGCTTCTGAAATACACTGCGCGTCCCTTCAAATCTGCCTTCCCATCTGCGTTGATGGTTATCCCTACTTTCACTGTATGTCCGTCTAGCTCCGGGAAATAGCTTCTCGCCTCATCAAGGCGTTTTAAGAATCTCGATTGTCCTTTCTTTGCCGCAAACTTCCTTGTAAAATTCCAGCGGTTCCCATCCAGGTGCATCCAAAGCGGGTAATGTTATGGGAGTGTAAAATGTTTTCGGATTTTATCTACCTGTTCCCGCCTTCCTCGATTCCCTTTATGAGGGCAACCAATGTTGAGTTAATAGGGGTGTCAACATCGTATTTTTTCCCACTCTCCACGATGGCGCCGTTTATTGAATCGATCTCGGTTCTCCTTTTACTCTGGATATCCTGGAGCATGCTGGATTTGTTCTCGGCCGTCAGCTTTGCCACGTTCTTCGTCTTTTTTATTACATCCATTCCCTGCAGATCGACTCCGGCCCTCTGCGCCACGGTGACACCCTCTAAACATGTGTTTTCTAGCAGTCGAGTGAGACTCGGGATTTTTAAAAGAAAGCCGTTTTTCAGACCTGTGAGGGCTGTGAGGGGATTTATTCCTGAGTTCACAACACCTTTTACCCATATCTCGGTTTTTATGTTCTTTGAAATCGAAGTCTTTATTCCTACAGAGCTTAAGGCTCCCGCAATTTCTGATATCCTATCAGTTTTACTTCCATCCAATTCTCCGATTATCGTCTCACCGACTCCTGCATGATGAACTTGACCTGGCGAAATGTAGGTGAGACCATGACTCGTCACCCCTCCTAACGTCCTTTTAACACCCACCGCCTTTGCGATTTTCTCCTCATTATCGAGCCCGTTCTGGAGGGATAACAAAGGTGCCTGTCCTTTCATGTCCATTATCGTCTGCAAAGCTTGTGGAGTATCATAGGATTTTACAGATAAAACGATGAGGTCGAATAATTCGCTCTCAAAAACCTTTAAATCATCAGCAGTGTTTAATTTCGCGGTCAGTTCGGTTATCCCATTGATCCTGATACCGTTTTCCTTTATGGCCTTTAGCTTCTTACCTCTTCCGTACAATGTGACATCATGTTTTTGGGAAAGGCACCCTGCAAGGAAGGTACCCATTGCTCCAGCGCCGAAGATCAGTATTCTCATCTAAAAAGAGATATGGAATCGGAATTAATAAATCCTCCCCTACTCCCCTATTTAGAAAAAGATTTATTGAGACGAGCCCATACGCCAAACATGACCTTTAGGGCGTTTATCTCGGTGGATGTTGAAGTTCAATCCAAACTAGAAGAATTTTGGGAGAAACTGAAAGGAAGTAACGCTCCCATGAAATTGGTTGAGTTGGAAAACATACATATGACCCTGAAATTTCTTGGTGACACCGATGAAAAACTGATAGATGATATAGCTGGAGTTATGGCTCTAAGTGTTGAGAGTACAGAGCCCTTTACAGTGGAACTCAAAGGCACAGGGGCTTTTCCCAATCTGAACTACATGAAAGTCATCTGGGTTGGGTTGGAAAATGCAGAGGGCCTTGTCGATATCGCGAAGACGTTGAACCGCGAGTTGGAAAAACTGGGATTTCAAAAGGAGAAAAAAGGCTTCCGCCCCCATGTAACATTGGCAAGGGTTAAGGGTGCAAGAAACAAGAACAGAGTGCAGGAGATATTGAGGGAATATGAAAAGGAGACATTCAGCTCCCAAAGGGTCGAATGCATCAGGTTGAAAAAGAGCGTGCTCTCCGGGAAAGGGCCCACTTACACCACCGTAAAAGAGGTAAAATTTCCAGGGACATGATATCCCAAAAACCTGCGAAAAAGCATATCTAGACCCCATAAACGCAAATCTTTTACATTAGCTTTACTTACCCCAAATGCATGAACGCCGCGATTTTGCTTTTAGTAGTTATCTTCTTCACTCTTATGGGCACGGGCTTCGGTATAATCACGGGTCTGATCCCGGGGATCCATGTGAACAATGTTAAGTGTATTATTATATAACTTTCGATAACCATATATATAAAAGGTATTAAAGGCTCTAGACTGTTGCGTAACAATTGATATTATGGCACTAGAACCTCTCACAATCCCAGGTCATATTCTTTTTCTTGAGAACAACTGTCTCACAAATTGAATATCGTTTAATCCAATATTTCTATATTCAATACGAGGAATATCAAAAATCCCTAGAGTTTGCGTTTTTACCAATTTTCTAGCAGTCCCAATATCCATTTTTGCATGCATATCATTAGGAATTGAACTAGGATTCAAATCGTATTCTATCCCTCCACCACTTATATGAAATACGTAGATCCCATCACCATTAACAGTAAGAACGAAACTCCTACCATGATATCTATCCAAAGCATTTTGTATTTCTGGATCATCTTGTCTAATTCTATTAATTTCTTCCTTCACACGCTTGAATGTAGCATCAAACTCTGCCATTTTTTTCACACTCCTTTTTTATTGTAATCCATAATACATATATAGTCCTAAGGGTATATATACCCCTAGGATACCTAAAATTAAAGAAGGAGTGATAACACCAATTTCCAATTGAGGTAGGTTGATTAGATGCTTGATCGAGATAATCTGATTGAAAGTGGTCTTCCTTCAGCAATATATATATTATCAATACCGAACCCTATAACGGGATATAGAATGTCAAAGATTACGGGAAGTAGTTCTACAAAAATTTACGAATGGATTAACGGTACTAATGGCAGAAAAGGACTCATTAAATATGGATATATAAAAAAATCACGTGAGGCTAGCGGGTACGTTGCAAATATGAATGCCCTTTTAAGCATTATAAAAAATGAGATCGACATATCTAAGGAAGAGGGTAAGATTCTTGCTAAAATTTTAAATTCAAGGGGATTTAGAGATTTCTTTAAAAGGGAAATTATCAATAATATTGAATTCCCAACCGACATAAGAAGCTTCACCGGTATTGATTATATATTCGAAATAATTAGTTTGATATCCGGGATAGCTTTAGCAGCAAAGGTACATAGTGAATGGATTGGTAATATTAGTGTCGAAGAGGTTATCGATGATTTATTATGGATAGAAGAGGTGGATAGTTATTATTTTTCAAATAATTTTCATTTACTAACAAACGATACCCTAAGGGAACTAGCAAAAATGTCAGAATATGGATATTGGACGGGTCATAGTTTATACATAGGATGGTCGAATCATTTTCTCGGAATTTCAATGGGGATTGAGGCTTGTAGAAGGTTATTCAAAGATAATGAAAAAGTACTAAAGGAACTCGATAATAATGAAAAGATTACAGAAATTATGAAAGAGATATTAAGAGAATGGCGTGAACATTTGAAATCTGAACTTTTAAAATCAACATAGCTCCTCTATCCCAACACCTCCCGCACTCCTGACAGTCCCAGTACCGTTACTCCTTCCCTCTAAACCTCTTCTTTCCGTGGCTGTAAACTTTTTTGGCCTCATAGTAAGGGCATTTCGGCCTTATCCTATCGAGCTTCCTTGGAAGGGTGGATCTGAAGTGTAAGAAAGAATCGTAAATTATATAATATATGAGAAAGGTACTATGATACATTAAAATAAAAAATAAATCTTGGGCAGATAGGCGGATAGACTGAAGAGAAACCGATTTATTCGACTGGAGGTTTTCATGGCAACTCTCAAGACACAGCAGTTTATCTTTAAACCTGACATGAACATCATTCGTGAACAATGTGACCAAGTGATACGGCGCGAGCCTTCCCTAGCACCTAAAATTACCGCTGCGATGAGTAGTTTCGATGATGTCATAGAGCATATAAACCATGGTGATGTGCAGAAAGCAATCGAGAAAATCTACAAGTCAGTAGGAGACGTCTTTGATGTGGGCCTCGATGAACTGGAAGCTTCCTGTTTTTTCTATATAGGTTCCCTCGCACTGGCAATTGGCGATGATGAACAAGGCATCAACCTATTAAATGGTGCATTGTATAAGACCCAGAATCCATGGCTAACGCTTACCGTTAACAATCGACTGATGATATATCACCTGTCGAATGATAATTATGATAATGTGATGTCCCTCGTCAATACCACCCTGAAGGTGGTTTCGAAATTACCTAGATCGAACGCAAGCACGTACTATAGTTCAGCAGCAAAATATAGCAGGGCTGAGGCACATTTCCAACGAGCTGAGTACTCGGAGGTGATTACACACATCGAATCTGCGTTAACAGGTTTCCGCGATCTCTCTATGAAGGCAGAGATCGCAAAATGCCAGGGCCTCCTTGGAAACGCACTGATAGCTAAAGGTGATGTGAAGCGCGGGCTCCCATACACTTTAAAAAGCCTCAAACAATTTCGTAAGTTGAAGAATGAAGATGAGATCGGGTTTCTACTCCAAGGGCGGGCTCTAGCAATGGTTCAAATCGGTAAAAAGGCTGAGGCGATTAAGGATCTTCGAAAAGCTTTAAAACTCTTCAAGCGCAGGGGTGATTCCAAGGCAATAAACACAACCCTGGCGATATTGTCTAATCTTGAGGACTAGTGTGAGAATGGATGATATCCTCTGTAAGCGGCCTTCTGATATTGCCTATCTGGCGGGGGCTGGGATATCAATCCCACCACCCTCAGCGCTTCCATCTGCCTCAGCGTTCATCTCGTCACTTGCTAATACGATTACCAAAGATCCAAACCTTCAGACAGCGATTCTAGATCGCACCTTCACTTCGGATTCCGATAAGCGCTTTGTAGGCGATTTCCTACGCTTTGAAGCGGTAATGGGTTGTATTAAGCTCGCAATCGATCCTGAACTTCAGATTCTTCGAATCTATAGCGACAGTAATACTCCCAATTCATACCACTTCTACCTGGCCAATCAACTGAACCGAGGGGCAATAGTTCTTACAACCAACTTCGATAATTTAATCGAGATTGCGTGTCGGACTAGTGGTGTTGACTACTCTCTTGTGGTGAGCGACGAGAAGCTCGAAACCTTCAGCGCAAACCCTTCATCTTTTAAAAATCCGGTAATCAAACTGCATGGAGGTTTCGACCTGATAGATTCGAGGGGACGTAAGCGACAAGGAGCCGAGAATGTCAAAACCACACTTGAACAAGTCGGTAAGGTTTATTTGAGTAGTAGACCGAATCAGCTTACTTCCGCCCTTTCTACCGTAATTAGGACCCGACATATGGTCATAATTGGATATTCAGGATGCGATGATTTCGATATCATGCCTGGCATAATGGAAGAACGCCCACTTAAGGGGCTTACTTGGATCGATCATAGCGATCAGCCAGTCGAAGTCCTTAGGCAGCCACCTCAAGACTCGCCTGATCTTCCTCCATATCGTTTGTTGGCTGAACATAGTCAAAAGCAGTCAGATATTAAGATTATTCGTGGCAGCACAGCGACAATCTTGGGGATTGATATGAACGAGGTTAACACTAATGAACGCTACGACTGGACCAATATGTTCGCGAATTGGTCTGAAAAGTACCTGGTCTCGGAGGCTCACAGGCGCTTACTCCTTGGACAGATTTTAATCAAACTAGATAGATTTGAGGAAGGCGCCGAAACCTTGGAGGACATTTCGCGTGATACACTATCTCAGGAGCAACTTGGGGCATTATACCTCATCCTTAGCTGCTTGTATGTATACTTGAACGACAATAAGCGGGCTATTTTAAGCTTGTCCGAGATAGCCGAATCTCAGCAAAAAATCGAAGGAATCTCGTTGAAGGGTTTTGCCTACTTCAACCTTGCAAGAATCAACACTAACATGGGCCAATACGCAGAAGCTGAGATGTATATCAACGCAGCCATGAAGATATTCAAACAAGGGAACGATTTGGGTAGGATCGCTGATTGCTTTCATGAGCGAGGAAGAATCTATATCGATACAGAAAACAACGACGAAGCAATAAAGTGCATCGAGTCATCAGTTAAGATTGCAGAGAGGATTGGAGACCTGACTGGAGTGGCAATCGGTTATAATGAGATTGCTAGAGCACTGACAGAAAAGGGGAATTTTGACGAGGCGAAGGTTTACATAGGTAAAGCAATTAGGATATACAATCTCTATGGTGACAATACTGGACTAGGGATAACACATCACACATATGGTTATATTCTAGCAATGGAAAAGGACTATATAGGAGCCGCACACTGGTTCAAAAAAGCGATAGAATACGAACGGAGTGCAGGGGCCAAACTAGACCTGGCACATTCGCTTCACTCCCTTGGCGATATGTATATCGGTATGAAGGAGTTAGACAAGGCTAAGAAGTGCGTGGAAGAATCCTTGAAAATCAAGCGTGAGATTAACGATAGGAAAGGAATTACCAACTCAGAACTTCTTCTGCAGGTGATTGAACTGATGAAAATGGATTTGTCACTATAATCCTATATGGTTGATTTCATCATCTTTCCCTATCTATTCGGCTGATTTCTAGTTTTTTTAGGGATATCAATTATTTTTTTTTATCGAATTTGCCAGGGAAATCGACAAGGATATTGCTGGGGCGATGCTTTTTGAAAATAAAAACAAATTCGGGTCGTTCTTCCCTATTTGATAGGATGGGTTGCCATTGAACTAGGTTCTTCTCCCCCAACACCTCCCGCACTCCAGACACTTCCAGTACCGATGTATCTTCTCACGAGATTATTTATCCAATATGCGATAAAAACAATCAATATAGCATAAAGTTTTTATAAAAATATCATATTAATATAATTTATGGTCGAACTAAATTATCTTGGACCTGCTTTAGGAGCGATTTTAGGATTAAAAGATTATTTTTTAGTTGCCTCCAAAAAGATAAGTAAAAGACTTGAAGGTCGGTATTTTGAATATGACCTTTCTAACGATTCTGGGATGGGTAAGTTTCATAGTGAATTACTAGGCGAAGCCTACTCTGGGTGGGAACCAGGGATGTATAGATATGGAAAATCAATTCCAAAAATTCCAAAACTGCGACCTGGTTCTATCATAAAGTTTAGAAATATGGGACTAAGTAGATGGGTACCATTATTTCCAGGATTCATGTCAACGGAATTAGGATTTGAAGCCTGCTTGATATTTGATGAAATTATTCAGAGTGTTTCACCACCAAGCGAGGCTGAGATCCAGAAATTTAGCCATTTATTCGCACTAGGAACATCTAATGTCAGACTGGGAAATGACGGTAGTAATTATTTGCTTGGGGGAAGTAACTATGAAGTAGCGAATGGCATCCCCATTTTGGTATCAGTTGATTTGTTCAATGATTTATTATCTGAACATATATGTGATCATGGTTATGTTGGTGTCGACTTAGAAGGCACATTAATAGAATTACCAAGAGGATGGAATGCGATTTTAAATTCATATTTACCACCAATAACCGATTCAATCCGTAAATCTGGAATACCCCCCTCTCGCTTGGCTGTTCAAGTGAACTCGGTTCGACATGTAAGAACACATGCAAATATGTATGGTATGGCTTGGACTATTTCAGAGAGTAAGGCTAAGCAAACTTATAACGCAATAGAATTTGGGATAGATGCGATCGATGAAGACCTAAGTGAAGTTATAGAAGAGATTAGCGATGGAATCAAAAAGCGAAAGGAAATTGCTTTAACTAATTTTGATGAGATTAAAAATTGGTTCCCAAAAACCGCCAAATGGGGACCCTCTGCTCATGGGGGTTTAAAAAAGTATTGAGAAGATTTTATTAAAATTTATTTACTTTCAATTTATTGAGTTTAAGAGAGTCCCTTAATTTAATAGAAAATATCTATCAGATGTTCCTTTTGATTCGTGAACTCCTCTGAAACCAATACCTACATCTACTGCAGTAGTACTTCTGAACTGTCCCTCCTGTTTTTGGCTTAAACATACCTTCCTTTCTCACAAACTCCTTTGATTTACATTTGGGGCAGTTATCGACATCCTTCCTTGTAGGTTGTTTTGGATAAATCATAAACTCATAATTGCTAGGCATACACAAATATACCTGCAGCCTCCCAGAAGTTGGTGAATCCTTGAATCCCCACTTTCTCATAGCAATATTATCCCCGCATCTCGGGCACTGTGGCATCTCGGCGTGTCTAACCAGGTAATCCAGTACAACCCTATTATCGGTATCGCTCATGATATCCTAAAAACCTGCGAAAAAGCATATTTAGACCCCATAAACGCAAATTTTTTACATTAGCTTTACTTACCCCAAATGCATGAACGCCGCGATTTTACTATTGGTAGTTATCTTGTTCACTCTTATGGGCACGGGCTTCGGTATAATCAC
>CP070739.1:2716991-2727520 GCA_020347705.1 Methanomassiliicoccales archaeon
GGAGATTGTGGACTACATCACTGGAAAGGATTTGGACTTTGACTCGGTCTTCCCAAAAGAGGCATTCGACAGCACAAGATACGGAGCTCACGTCAATGTAAAGCGTAAGGTGAAAATGCCTGATCTCGATTCCGGTGGATGGAAAATAAAGATGAGGGAGGGTATAAAAAAGTTCACGAAAGAACTGGAGAGCATGGGTGATGCGGAGGCGGTAAGAAGGTTGAGGACATTCGAGGGTGTGGGTGAAAAAACCGCTAGGGGAATATATGATGATCTCTTTTTAGGGGAGAGGGATAAAAGAGGCGTAGACAGGATGTGGAGCGAAAATAACCTGGAGGTATTCTCCAGCAATAAACACCGCGATATATTCTTGGACCTCGTAAAGGGGGAAATAGGCGCAACAATCGAAGGGGGGGCAGGAGAGCGAGATGCGGAAATAGAGGAAATTCTCTCTGTCAAGCCCAAACTGGAAGGCGAAACAGACGAGCCTGTAACCTCCGATGTAAAAAGACTCATCAGACTTCCGTCCTCCCTCCACGGCAAAACAGCTTTGGTGGTAACACCGCTTTCCAGAGATGATCTTGATGATTTTGAGCCCCTTAGGGATGCCGTTCCGAAAATCTTCTCGGATGAACCAGTTAAAATCGAGGTTACAAAACGTACGAGCATAAAACTCAGAGGCGAGGCCTTCGATTTAAAGAAGGGGGAAATTGAGGTGCCAGAGTTTGCAGCGATTTTTCTTATGTGCCGAAGATGCGCCGAAATTGTTTCCGATTCATAGTTTTCAATTTGCTTTATCCCTAAGGTATGAGATGCGATAATAAATAATCAAACCTTATACATTTATATAATATAACCAAACTATAGAATTATAGAAAACGGCCCGATATCCCGCAAAATGCCGCAAATATTAATTATACCGTTGAATTTAAGGTGTGATTTGACATGCCTACTTCCCGCGAGGTTCTGGAAAGCACATATCGCTCCGGAAGAATGAAAAAGGTGAGATCCTCTGTTTTTATAATCCAAATCGTACTTGTTATCGTCCTGATCATAATTATCACCATTATAACGCCAGGTGCCGGATTGGATCCATTATACCTTCCTTTCGAGCTTTACTTTTTCATAATTGCCCTGATGCTTTTGGTGGTGGTTGCAGAGGGTTTCTTTTTCAAGCTTTTCGGCATCAAGTGGGCAAAAAGCGACAGCGAGAGATTTCTCATGGCCAAGGATTATATGAAAAAGGGCATTATCATCATAATAGTAGCTATCGTCATAATCGCCTTGTTGAATATCATGGTTCCCATAGCGGACGAGAACATCGATAATACGGAGTCTGCATTGGTGGAAGGGATGTATAACATCACATTCTCGAGCCGCGATGCATTTGACCTCACCGGTGCAAAGGCCATTACCCTCACCTCGGACGACGGCATCCCCTTGGATGTTTACATATTAAGGGAAAAAGACTTTCGTAATGAGGATTATAGTAGAAGGTTGAATCTAGCTGATGATCAAAGCATAAACATAGTAAGTTTGCATTACGAAAGAGAGGAGATACTGCCCCAGGATACCTATGTAATCCATATCAACTCCCATGGCCAGAATGCGAGTGTGACCTACACTATAGAAAGCGTTGTTTCTCCGACGCTAATTCCCTATATCACGATTTTTTCGGGAATATTTGCCATAATCAACGCGGTCTGGGTGATATCTCTATTACCTATGAAAAAGAGATATGAAAAGACCTCGATTTACGAGTGAATCCCGTCTATGGGTATAATCCACGAAATTTTGGATATTTTACCTCAATTCTATCGTTGCCGTGACTGAACCGCCGTCATCATCTTCTACTGTAAGTTCCAATAGACCTGGACCTTCATATGATAATGATGTGAAGTCGATTATATCCCTCGGACTGAGTTCTGGCGAAGGGTACGGGTCCGGATTCGGGGGATTGTTCAGATATGTGTAGGTAAGGCTCTGTGAACCGTAGTTATAGGTGAGGGTTTCATCATCACTGCCTGGATCCGTGATATGGGATGTGACCTCGAAAGGATGCCCCGTTAACGCGGCCATCAAATCCACTTCCCAGGGCTCGACATGATTCCAATGGTCACTGTCCCTTTTCTTAGATTGTTGGACGTTGAACGTGTGGTGTATCTTCTCTATACTGCTATCCTCGAATTTTATGTAAATCCATACTGGGTTTGAGCCTATGTTCGGTGGGTCTTCAGGAATATATGTAAGGGTAGCCGAATACGTTTTTGTCATGTCAAGGATTATCGGTATCCAGGCCATCTGAGCATTCGGTGAACCAGGCATTCGCTCGATTGACAAATAGCCAATGGGAATTCCTTCCTCATACAAAGTCATACCCACATCGTTGAATTTTCTGCCTGCAACTCTCAGGCCGATTTCCACATCCATTGTTGCTGATTCTATGGTTACTGTTGGATCAACGTTGAGTACCTCTACGTTGCAAGTGTCTATATCTGTTAATTGTCCATCTGTAACTTCCAGAACCACCTCACCATCATAATCATCGCCCCATGTGTGCTCTACGTATGGACTCGAAGACCATCCTGTATCCCATATGCCATCGTTGTGGAAGTCCCAGCGATATTGCAGATTGTCACCGTCAGGATCGTAAGATAGGGATGCGTTAAAGGTTATGGGCGAACCCTCATTTCCAGAATAGGGGCCCCCGGCATCGGCGACAGGTGGTTGATTGAGAGGTTGAATCGTCACCAGCGCCGTATCGTAGTCATAACCACCGTCGTCATCTATCACTATTAATCGTACATGGTAAGTACCCGCCACGTACCATGTCCATGAAAGCGTGGTACCGGTTCCGTCATCGTATATACCGTCTCCGTCCATATCCCAATAATAGGTATGGGTATCGAGACAACCCGGATCGAAATGGCTTCCCTGGATAGTCACTGGTATGCCCACAATCCCATAATAGTGGTCGCCTGCATCGGCAACAGGCGGGACGTTCTTGACGATGACCTGCACATGTTTGTTGCCCGTACCACCATTGTTGTCTGTTACTGTCAAGGTCGGCATATACACACCGTTATCACCGTAGGCGTGAGAGGGAGTTAGCGTGCCTGTTGCTGTGTTACCATCATCAAAATTCCACTCTATAGTATGCATGTCGTTTATATCGGGATCTGTGAAGTTGCCAATGAAATCGAGGTTGTCGCCTTCGTTTACTACGACATATGGAGAGATGCGGAGGTAGGCTTTGCCTGCATCGTATGCTTCAGAGCCGTTCACTGGTGCGCCAATAATAAAGTCATCATAACCGTCTTTATTAACATCTCCTGCAGATGAAACAGACACACCAAATCGGTCCCATATACCTTCTCCAATCAGGGTAATATCGGAGGTATTGTCCATCGATTCTCCACCATAGAAGACATAGGTTCTGCCTTCATAACAATGACTAGCTCCCACAATAACATCTGAATATCCATCATTATTTATATCACATGCCCCGGAAACTGAGGTGCCAAATCCGTCATTTGGTGCGATCACCTCAGCATCAAAAATCACGTCAGCTACATCATCTAAGGGATTACCACCATAAAATAAATAGGTTCTACCATTAGCGATGGAAAAACTGTGTTGTGGATCATATCCAGGACCCCCAATAATAAAATCGTCAAAGCCATCGTTATTTACATCCCCAGCTCCTGCAACAGAAAATCCGAAGTTATCCCATAAAGCCTCACCTGCCATTATAAAATCATTCTGGTTATCCATGGGATCACCTCCAAAATATAGATAAACTCTCCCTCCTTTATTTGATCCGCTCTCGAGTGGTCTTCCAACTATAACATCATCAAAGCCATCACCGTTTACATCACCGGCACCGGAAGCATAATCAATCATTGTACTTCCACTCGTATTAATGTTTGGGATAAATGAGATTACAATGTCGGTAATATTGTCCATTGGGTCCCCGCCGAGGTATATTGTAACATTTCCTTCACCGTAGTAGCCTACATCATTATTGGCATATCGGGCAACAACCAATACATCATCAAAACCGTCGTCATTTACGTCCCCTGCATCTGAGACACAAGAGCCGAAAAAACCTTCGGATTCATTACCGGTCATGATAACGTCAGGTATATTGTCCATAGGGTTCCCACCAAAATAAATATAGGCCCTACCAGCGTTGTATCCACCTGCGTCATTTGTGAAGGCCCCGACTATCACATCATCGAACCCATCGTTATTGACATCACCTGCTGCTGACACAGATACCCCAAACCAATCTCCCACTTCCTCACCAGTGAGGATAGTATCTGGAATATCATTCATTGAGTAGCCTCCTAGATGTATGTAGGCGTTTCCTTTATCTCCGTATTGCTCTACACCGGGTGCCCCAATAATCACATCATCGAACCCGTCGTTATTGACATCGCCTGCATTTGATACGCTAATACCCAAGCGGTTCAATTCTGTGGTGCCCTTAAAAGAAATTACGTTTTCGTTAAGTAGCGAAATATCGTTATATTTGAAATCTTCAATTTCAACGATTGGATCGTTGTTTGTAATATTTGCGGGAATTATCGGCAAACCGCCCGTAAAAACAATGCTGGCTAATACCGAAATTAATAAAATATGGGTAAGTCTTTTCGATTTCATATCAACCTCCCTCTTTTACAATTCACATACTGGTATCAATTATATATGTCACCTCTCTTATTTCTAAATTTTGCCTATTTTCTATATTTTATTGTCAGCTTTGATTAAAAAATAAAAAAATAGTAAGAAAGTTTTATTCATGGTCACCTACTCTACCGTCTGAACTTAGGCATCCATAATTTGGTATTCCATTGGTACAGCTTGAGTAGCAGTATTGGTCGTATCTATCGTCAGTGTAAATTGGTCCTTACCGCCGTCAACCGTGGCTTCAACCGTTGGAAAGACTTGATCGATTCCACCTTGTCTCCATTGACTGGGAGAGCATAACAAGACGGAAGTATAGGTCGGGTGACACATACGCACAGTGATCACTGTCCCTGCAGGGAATCCTGCGGCTGCTGGGTTGAATGTGAATCGTACTGTAACCTTTCCCTCACTCGGGATATCGGCGTTTGATAATACGGTTTGTGGATTATTATTTCCATGCGCAGGAAGCATCGTCCAATCTCCTTCCCATCCATCCCAATGGTTGTCCAGCCAGACATTGTTCGTGCCGGCATCATCGATCGGGGTTCCACAGTATCCTATCCAGTTCTGAGAGATTATGTTCTTATAGCCTGATGTGATTTGAATACCATATGTTGCTTCGTCTCTACCATCAAATCGGTTATTGTATATGAAATTCTGGTAACCGGCTGTCAATTTAATCCCGATGGCAAACCGAGTAAATTCGTTGTCATATATCATTAAATCATGTTTTGAGGCTGATAGCTCTATCCCAATGCCACCTCCGGTGACTCCTTTAAAATAGTTAGAGTATACCCGCGAGTAATGACTTGCTATATCTAATCCAATACCCGAGGTAGGGATTTTTATGACGTTCTCATGAAGAACTAGATTAGTGACTGTTGATGTGACCGATGTAGTTCCGCTTAAATCAGAACCTATTCCAAAGCCGGTAATCTCCACATTTACGACTTGCACATTAAATGATGTAACATGAGTCAATTGTTGATCCTCCCCGATAATGTGCAAATTCGATTTGTTCACGATGACGTTCTCAGGATACTCAGTTTGTTTAACGAAGATGTAGTCCCCGTTCCCCATTGTAGCCACATTTACCGCGGCCTGGATCGTCTTCTTCGCAGTGGCCCAGGTCAAACCACTCCACGCATCATTGCCGTTTATTCCGTCCACGAAATACGAAACGCCCCTGTCCTGACCTGTGAGATTCAAGGGCAGGTCCTCTCCGTCTCCAAAACCCCAGTGAAGTTGGTTGGCACCCATGGCCATCATACTCACACTCAAAAGGAGCATCATGGCAATTACCACTGAGGTTTGCAATCTCCTTCTCAATCCCTCCATTTTACTTTCTTTCATTTTTTTTCCTCCTAATTTTCTATATAGGCAAGACCGTTTTCCTTGCCCAAGCTTTCATAAACTGGCAAGCGTAGGCACTGCCAAAAAAATCATAGCGAGAAAATCACTAAATAGAAAGAATGACAAACTATTTTTAGGCCCTCTTGTCTTTTCCATCACCCCCCCTTTACATTAATCGTAGCCTCTTCCACCAAAAGGCTTGGTATCAATAATGCCCCCCCCCCCCCCCTTAAAATACCTTTCGGGTTAATTAACACGCAAAGCTTATATTTGCATAGGAAGAAGAGGTTTGAAAACTGTGTTATATTCACTTTTAAAAAAAATCATCACACATTTAATCCTTCCACCCATGCTAAAACTATTAAATGATAAAATGCCATTACCAAGGCTGCAATGATAAGTCCGGCCAGAATCTCAGGTAGGACTGCTAAATAAAAGAAGATAGAAGATGGTGAGATACATGAAGGCCTTCAGGGTTAAAGGGGAATTCCTCATGGGTGACAGGTGGCAGGAGTTCACAAAGGAGGTAGTAGGAAGAGATGAGAATGCTGTCTGCGAGGAAATATATTCCCGCCTGGGAAGCAAACACAGGGTCAAGAGGGGCAAAATCCAGATATCAGAGGTAATGGAAATCCCATCAAAGGAGGTTTCCGATCCCATCACAAAATATCATTTGGAGAAGGCGAGCACCAAAAAAAAGATCGTGAGAAAGAAAAGAACTGAAAAAGGTGAGAAAAATGGATGAGACAGAACTGCAGGAGTCAATAAGAACATTGGAATTTTACAGGGCCCAGATGGAAAACTATGACCAACAGTTTGGATTTTTGGGTGCCCAAGTAAAGGAGCACAACAGTGCAAAAGAAACTATGACGGGCTACAAGGAGCTCAAGGAAGGATCAATCACGCTGATTCCAATAGGCGCAGGTTCCTTTTTGTTTGCCAAAGTTGCGGATCCAAACAAGGCCATGGTGGGCATGGGAGCCAATGTCGTAATCGAGACTGATATGGACGATGCCACGGCCAAGCTGGATGACAGGATAAAGGAAATCGAGGAGGGTATGAAAAGCCTCAGTGAGAAGTATCAGGAGATTGCGGATAAGGCAGCCGAGCTCACGGCAAAAATCCAAAACGCCTATGAAGGCAAATAATTTTTAGGAAGAGAGGATATGTTTCGTAGCCTGAAGGATAAGCTCAAATCATTCACCACTAAAGCAAGTAAGGAGTTGGAGGATTTAGAGGAGGGAAAGGATAACGGTAAAGTCAAGGAGGAGAAGGGCGAAAAAAAGAAAAAGGCGAAAAAGGAAAAGCCTCCGAAAAAATCAAAGGGGGAGAAAAGGGCAAAAAAACCTGTTGCAGATGAAGAAGACATGTTCGCCGAGAAAAGAACCGGGAAAAAACTGAGAGACGGCAAACTGGACGATCTGCTGTGGGACCTTGAGATGGCGCTCTTAGAATCCGATGTGGCCCTTCCAGTTGTGGAGAAGATAAAATCCAGCGTCAAGGACGACCTGCTGGGAAGAAAGGTGAGGCGGGGCGTAGATCTGGGAAGTGCGGTGGAGGCATCGCTCAAGCATGCAATAGCCGAAGTTCTGGCTCAGAATCCCGTGAATTTTGATGCTTTCATCAAGTCACACGAAAAACCCGTTATCCTGATGTTCGTGGGGGTAAACGGCACGGGAAAGACCACGGTGATCGCAAAGATCGCACACAGATTGCAAAAAGGCAGAATTTCATGCGTTATGGCAGCGGCCGACACATTCAGAGCCGGTGCCATCGAACAGCTTCAAAGGCATTCCGAAAAACTCGGAGTGAAGTTGATCAAACATCAGGCCGGTGCCGATCCGGCGGCCGTGGCCTACGATGCCATAGAGCATGCAAAGGCAAGGCACAAGGATGTGGTGCTCGTCGATACGGCCGGCAGGATGCATTCCAACATCAACTTGATGGACGAGATGAAGAAGATAAAAAGAATCGCACCCCCTCATATGATAATATTCGTGGGGGATGCTCTGTCTGGAAACGACACCGTGATACAGGCACAGAAGTTCGACGAAACCGTGGGTATTGACTGTGCGGTTTTAACGAAAATAGACGCCGATGCCAAGGGCGGGGCAGCACTATCCATAGCCTATGCCGTGGGGAAGCCTATAGCATTCGTGGGTATTGGTCAGGAATATGATGATCTTGTCACTTTCAACCCGAAGTGGATGGTGAACAGGCTCTTTGGGGAAGACACCTAAAATATAAGATATTAAGTCTTTTTTTATTCCTTAAAATCTTCCTTCAAGCCCGCGGCCTGAAGGCCCCAATCGAAACAGCCGATTGCTGCCCGTGCACCGATTTTACCTCTGTTCCCCGTGATCTCTATCATCCTCACACCGTTTTTTTCTGCTACCTCCTCCGCCTCCACTATGGAGATTATCCTGGATTTGGCCTCAAGTCCATAGGCCTTTAACTCCTCTGGTACCGATAATCCCTCGAACACGGCTAAGGACGTATGTTTGGAGAGGGAATGATCCCCTATAAAATCAACTGCGAAATCCACTGCAGAGGGGATCTTCTCTTCCTCCACGGCGAAGGAGGCGCCTATTGACACGCAGCTCGTGGTTTTTTCCGGCACTTTGGGATTGAGCTGGATTATCTTGTGCAGAAGCGGTTCTGCATGCGGCATGGAATTCATCAGTTCAAGCATTAAAACCCATGAAGCCCCTTTTTCCTTTGAGTCCGTGTCGTCCACTCCCAAAACCAGGCGTTTTAATTTTTTGGACACGATGATGATCTCCACTTCCTTGGCCCCACCTAGTCCCTCTAGATCAGGATAAATCGCCCGAATCACTCCTGGGGCCTGGGGAAGGCACGCACCCACTCCGATACTGGCCCCTGCAAGACCGAGCCAAGTGGTGTGAACCTCCTCTCCGATCACCTTCAGGGATTTCAGGGCCTGGGCTCCTAGGTCCTTAGATGCAGGGCCGAATTTCACTTCCCGCTCCCCGATTTTGGTGTTCATGATAAGGGTGTTTCCGTCTACGAAAGTGTTTTCGACCACACCACCGGCCCTCATCCTGTTCAATGCGTCCCATTCCACAGGACCTTTTGCTGTGCAGTGCTCTATCACCTGCGCGATACCGTTTTTTTCGTCGACCAGCGTAAAAAAACCCAAGGAGAACATCCTTCCGAAACGCTGCGTAACTTCCTCTGGTGTTAAAATCTCGGTCATGGTAACATTGCACCTCTTGCGCACGCCCAGGCTCGCATATCAGTACCTCGGTATCCGCTTACGATGAGAAAGGCGGCATGTCCCAGCCATGTCAACCTCATGAAACTCACCGAAGAAAGCGAATGGAATCGGAGTTTATTAGCGTTGTCCTGTGTCATTTGATCAGCTTTCTCCCAGGGCTTTGCACTATTATTACGGCGCTGAATTGAACCTGGGCCCGGCATCAAAAATTATATACCCCATAAACACTACAGGATTCGAGGTGTCCCGTGGCAAAAAAGGTTCTCCACCTAGGTTTAGGCGTGTTCCTTTTTGCAAATGCGCTCTTTGCGGCTATGCTCATGAGCGGCTTTACTGGTGAGGTCCAGGGAGAGACGCTATTCGTGGGAGGATCAGGGGGTGACAACTACACATGCATACGACATGCCCTAGAAAACGCGAGCGCAGGTGCTTCAATCGTCGTTTTTAGCGGAACCTACCAAGAGAACCTGACCATAACCCAAAGCGTGATACTCGTGGGTGAAAACGAAGGCACCACCATAATCGATGGCTTGGGCGCATCAAATGTGGTTTATATAGATGATGCTTTTTTTGTGGGTCTGGCCCAGTTCACTATAAAAAACGGTAGTAGGGGTGTATACATCTCCGATTCGGAGGGCGTAGTGATAAAATCGGTTAAAATCACCGATTGTGATGATAAAGGTGTATATGTTGCTAATTCCAATGGCATAAAGATCTCAGAGTCTGAGTTATCAGGATCAGGCTCCGGAAGCGGTATCGAGGCGAGCTACACAACCAGTTTCACTTCCGAGAATAATTCAGTCGAAGAATTCACATATGGCATATACCTCGATCATGCGAATGAGGCCGAGATCCACGGGAATTACCTACACGATAACTCGGCAAGGGGCTTGGCCATCTCATGGTCCACCGATATAACCGTAACCTCTACTACTATCGACGGTTCGGATTACGGTGTGTACTTTTTTGATTTTTCCACGGGCACGATATACAATTCCATTATTACCAATTCCGGTTTCGCCGATATTCTAATGGGAATGGATCGTCTTACCCTGGTGAATACTAGTTTCGACTACGGGAGCGTTGTCATCTCCACAGCAGATGCACTTCTCATCGTGAAAAATTACCTGGAGGTTCGTGTTGAGGGCTCGGGAGGCACCCCTGTCTCGGGGGCAGATGTGTTAGTGAAGGAGGGTACAACAGAGATATACAACTCCACCTCCGGGGATCCAAAAACCGACGGAAA
>CP070739.1:2727620-2739073 GCA_020347705.1 Methanomassiliicoccales archaeon
TTTGTCCAATTCACCAACCAACCGTGCTCAGAATATGCTGAGACCGTGAAATTATCCAGCTCATCTCCAGTATTTCTAACGGTGAAATCATAGCTTATGTTATCCGTGGGAACTCCTGTCTGGTTTGCTGTTTGGGATGTGACACTCACATCTGGACCTGGGCTTCTGGTGCCGTGAGGCTCCTCTGCACCGATGGGTGCGAAAATATTCACTGTGATACACGATATAAACAGCATCCCAATTAAAAGAAAATGCGCTTTTCTCATCCTAGGAAAGCCTCCAAGCTGATTAAGGGATAGTAAAAGAATGTGAACTTATAAATTTAACTATGTGTCCAACAACAATACGCCCATCGAAACCTTGAATAGGCGATAGATATTAATCATCGTGTGAATCAGCGTTATCTATTAAGGGACGAGAAAGCTTGGGAATGAGTGATATATTATGAGGGTGACCATGGTACTGGGAGATGACTTCCTATTTCCATATCTGGATGATAGGGTCTTTCGGGAGGCCGTCACCTTAAAAAGAGAGGGATGGGAAGTGAGCTTGGTGTGCTGGGCCAGGACCATCACGAACAGGTCTTTGGACCATCTTCCGCCCGTCACCGAGTATAAGGGCATCCAGGTTCACAGGATATACCAAAACATCTCACCCACAAAGAGCATGTTGATTATAAGGATCATCCAGCATCTGAAGGGTATGCGGAAAATGGCAAAAAAGATAAAAGAGACAAAACCAGATGTCATACATTATAACGATTTCAATACCCTTTTTTCAATTGTATTTGGAGGAAAAAAAGGCGGCCCAAAAATATTGTACGATTCCCATGAGGATTATCCTTCTATGATAAAAAGTGCCGTTCCACATACCCTGGCAAAAATCGCTGCTCGGTTTGAGAGATACATCGTAAAGAACCATGCTGATGCCGTAATCACCGTAAGCCCTCCCATCCTCAAGAGACTGACCAAATTAGGCATCAAAAAAAGCGAGCTTATTTTGAATTGCAAAGATTTGAAGGATTATGATATTCCTAGAGATAGGATCATAGGTGCAAGAAAGAAGTTGATCCATAGTGCCGACACAAAGGCCTCTGAAATTGGAATTAGCAATGCCCATAGTGGAGTGGATGATGTCGATTCAAAGTTCATACTTTTATACATCGGCTCCCTTGGGGAAAATCGAGGACTGAGAGAACTTTTGGCGGCCGTAAAATCGCTAGACGCAAAGGAAAATGTAATTCTCGTGATAGGTGGCCATGGTTCAATACAAGATGAGCTGAAAGCAGCCATGGAAGATATAGAAAACGCCTTTTTTATAGGTGAGGTGTCAACCCATGATGTGCCGTTATATACGAAGGCCTGCGACTGCGTGTTTATGATGATGAATCCAAAGGAAGAATGGCATAAAATAGCCATGCCGAACAAGCTCTTCGAGGCCATGGCAGCCGGTAAACCCATTATCGCCAGTTCTGGTACTCTTTATGCAGGGGTGGTGAAAAAGGAAGAATGTGGAGTTGTGGTTCCCTATGGTGATATCCACAGGTTAATACAGATTGTAATGGAATTGGTGAAAAATCCAGAACTACGCAATAAACTGGGAGAAAACGGATTGAAAGCCGCTGAAAGAGGGTACAACTGGGAGAGCCAGGGAAAGAAACTGGTCGGTCTTTACCAACGGTTAGGCGAGGAGATCAAGGTAAATAAGATGTCTTGAATATCATGCTGATTGAGACGATAACAGGTTGTAGATATGTTGGATAAAAAACAGATCGATTATACAATGAATACTCTTTTCTCTACATTGGGCATACATCCGAACATACCAATTTCCTATGGTTACGACGTGAAAAAAAACGGGGTAAACATATTATGTTCCTCAAAGATAAAGGATTTACCTGACAGTATGGGTAGAAAGAATTTCCTAATACCACCTAACTTTCGTATGCTTGAGTCTAAAACCCCAGTGCTTTACAACAATCTTTCCTTGGATTTCGGAGAGCCGCTCTTTAGGTATAAAAATGGGGAAACTGCGGTGGTGTATGATAGCAAAAAAAATGTGATATACATCGGATTTGATTTGGCAGCATCTGCATTTTACTTTTTGTGGCTGAAAGAAGAAGAGGATTTTATTAATACGGATGTACACGATAGGTTTTTGGCACATAATGGCAACCTGTCATCAAGATTTGCAGGACAACCCGTGGTAAACAGTTACCTTCACATCTTATTTGATTCGGTTCGATATATGCATGATAAATTGTATCTTCCTTTGGTTCAAAAATGGTACTGGCCTTCCAATCGGGACTTTGCGGTATGCCTTACTCATGACATTGACTTCCTAGAACCTGGTATCCTGTACCACTTACTTCTTCCATTCAAATGTCTGTATAAATTGGATTTTAAAAGGGCGGTTTGCGCACTTAAACGAACTTGGCCACTTATATGCGGCAGAGCCATCAATCCCTGGGATTACATAAAAATTGCGGAGAGTGAAAAAGCCTCAGGGTTCAGATCTACATTTTTCTTCACTGCCGGCGGACGAAGTAGACATGACTATCCATATGATATTAATAAAATGAAAGGAGCATTCCTCGGGTTAAAAAATGCGGGGTTCGAAATCGGTCTTCACGGCTCGTTCAATTCATACGATAACACGGTCATGCTAATGAATGAGAAAAGAAAACTGGAAAAGGTAGTTGGAAAGATTACGGGTGCAAGGCAGCATTACCTACGGTTTGATAGGGATACCTGGGAGTCTCAGGAGAAGGCTAATTTTGGTTACGATTCCACCTTATGCTATGCGGACACCGTGGGTTTTAGAGGCGGCCTTGCACATCCTTTTTTTCCCTATAATCGCGATACTGGCGAGAGAATGAAGATTCTGGAGATTCCATTGACAGTTATGGACAAGACTTTGTCAGAATACGAAAACAAAAACGCAGAAGAAGCTTGGGATGCAATTGGAAAAATCATAAAAAACATCGAGAGATACAATGGCATGATGACTTTGTTGTGGCACAACGAACTATTTGATGATAATAGGTTCCCTGGTTGGGAAGCCTTGTATAAAAAAATACTGGCTTATCTGAAAAATACAAATGCCTGGGTGGTGAAAGCCGAAGACGTGCACACATGGTGGAGGGGTAGGCAAAACCTTTTATGCGAGAATATCAGCAAAAAAGACGGAGGGCAAGAGGTGGTATACAGGGCAAAAAGTGATGTGGAAAATATGACTCTCAGGATCTACAATCTCAGAGAGGGAGGGTGTGTAATAAAATGCAAAGGTTCTGTGGACATTATAAAAGATGATACCTTCTCTATAAACATCGATAGAATCGAGAAAGGGGAAATCGTCCGATTGGAGATGACATAATGAAAAAGGTCTGCATCGTAACACAGCATCGATTTTCTCCCCCGCATTGTAGAACATACGATAAGGCCAAGATACTTTCATCAAACGGTTACGATGTCGTCACCATCGCTTTAGGTAATAAGAACCTACCCAAAGAAGAAACTTTGGAGCATACAATTTTACTGCGAGTTTCTGATGAAGGAATAAAAAGGCCCAAGCTCCCATTATTGAATAACCCCGTGCTCGTTTATAAATTATACTCGAGAGCGCTGCGAACTAAAGCTGATGTATATCATATCATTGACATGGATAATATATTGGTTGGTTTTTTTCTCAAGACTATCAAAGGTAAGAAGGTTATATATGACATCGGGGACGACTTCCCGAGTTACAACAATTTTCCTGGTTTCGTCCAATGGATCATCAGATCTTTGGAAGGTCATCTGTTGAAATATTACGATACAATAATCGTATTGAGCAAGTCTCTGAAAAAAGACAGGATCAAATATACCAAGAATATCGAGGTCATCCCCCATACACCAGATCCAAGCTTCAATCCAAACAATGTAATGAGCTCTAAGAAAGAAGTTGATTACGTACTCGTGTTTGAGGGACAGATCCAAAGTAAAAAAGGTATAATCGAGATATTAAAGGCCCTGTCATTGGTGTTAAAGGAAATAAAATCCGTGAAATTGCTATTGATCGGGGAGATAAGAAGCGATGAAAAAGAGCTGATACTATCAATGATCGAGAAATACGGTTTGAAGGAGCATATAGAAATAACAGGTTGGATGAAGCATACAGACGTCCCCAAGTACATCAATTTGGGCGATTTGGGGATATGTATCTATAAACCTTGGTCGTACAGTTACGTAATCGGCGTCTCAAATAAGTTGATAGATTACATGGCCTGTGGCAAACCTGTGATTGGACCAAGGAATTTCCCAGAGATGGAAAAAACCGTTAATTCAGCAAAGTGCGGCATTCTCGTGGATCACAACGATCCAAGGCAGATTGCCAATGCTGCGATATATCTGATGAGAAATGAGAAAATAAGAAAAAAAATGGGTATAAATGCCAGGAAGCACATAGAAAAATATCACCTGTGGGAGTCATTTGAGAAAAAGCTCCTGGCAATTTACGATTCTTTATGGTATTAACATTTTTTTGAAAAGGTCAAGTTCCCTTTTTCCAAATCCCCTCAATGCCATAAGAAGTCCGAAATATATGCCGATTCCCAATACCATCTCCAATAAAAAGTGTAACACGCTCGGGGTGCCCCATTCGCTTATTTTCCATACGATGAGGGCCATTACCGATGAGGCAAGGATGCACTTGCCTATGAATTTAATATCTGGTTTGAGAGGCAGGTACCTCCTCGATATCAGTATGGCAAAAATGGCGATAATAACGAATGTCAACAGAGTCGATATCGCAGCACCGTCGATACCGATTTCAGGAACCAGAATAATATTCAGAGCCAGATTAAAAATCGCGCCGAAACCCATTATGAATCCGAGAATTTTCGTTTTGTTTTCGATAAGCAGTATGTACGAATATATGGAATGCACCCCATAGGTTATGCAACCGAATGAAACCAATGCGACGATGAGATAGGCTTCGGTAAACGACTCCTGTGTAATCACCAATAAAAGTTCCCGGGAGAGAACGGACAGGCCAAATGCCGAAGGGATGGATAACATCAAAAAGAATTTCAACGAATAGTTTAGATAACTTCTTGCTCCTTTGAAATTTTTCTCATCCCGAAGTTTCGAAACGGTGGGATACAAGACGAACTGAATGGGCGCAATAAAAGCTAAGACAACGGCCCCGATATTGTAAGCCGCAGAGTAAATACCAACATCATCCACATTCATAATATAACCGATAACATACCTGTCACTGCTGTGAATGATCCAGCCTATTAACGGTAGAAGCAGAATCGGCAGGCCAAATACCAAATAGGGTCTAAGATGAGAAAATCGCGGGACGGCGCAACCGTACTTGGAAAAAATTATGCCCAGGGCCATGACCTGTACGATCACAGCCGCGATAATTAACGAGATAATAGCACCTTCCACACCATACCCGGACAGGACGGTGTATGCAATGAACACAATCTCGAGTATCGTGCGTAGGATAATGAGGTACGCGTAGTTCTTCATTTGACCCAGTGGCCTAAAAAACTCTAAGGTTACAATGTTCAGTGCTGTAATCAATACGAGAATGGAGGATATTTGTAGGTAATGGGACGAAAATTTAAAGAATGAAGTTGAAAGAGGTTCAGATATTAAATATAGAGCGAGTGTGAATACCGTACCGGAAATCAATACTGTAAAAAATATCAAAGAGAAAGCCTCCTTGATCTGCGATTTGTCGGTTTTGCTGGATAAAAACCTAACCACCGCGGGTGATAAATTCAACGTTGCAATGGGTGATATCAAACCTATGGTCACCAGTATCTGCGTCCATATACCATAGCCCTCCTCGGCTATCGTCTTGGTGAGGATGGGAAGAAGGATAATTCCCTTGAAAGTGACGATGATATTGGTTATACCAATCAAACCTACTCTTTGGGTGAATAATTTTAAATCCTTCATCCTGCTCCGCATCGGAGAAGGGTGTTAAAACCATTTCGGGGGTATGATTTTTCGGATCAAGCCTGGCCTTTATAGCAAATATTACTGAGGAAGAAAAGGTGCCAACGAGCATATGGTACGTTCCGTTTGGATATAAACAACCTTTATATAGAAGAACTTATATATCTGCATTAAATTTCGGATAAAAATCCAGCAATTTGTGCCCACTGGGTGAGGAGAAATGACGAAAAAGAAGAGAAAAAGAAATTTTGATGACGACGATCACTGGCCCGAACGGGATCCTTTTTTCGACGATTTCTTTGAATTCGGGGATATAGACCGGGAGTTCGAACGTATGAGAGAGTATATGGACAGGATCACAAAAAGGGCGGCCCGGGGTGAGTTGGGACAAAAAGAGCAAGGCCCATATGTTTATGGGTTCTCAATGCGGGTCGGGCCTGACGGAAAACCCAATATTCAGGAATTCGGCAATACCAGACCATCGAGGAGGTTGGAAAGGGGTGCAGACGAGCAATTCGAAATCGCAGAAAGAGAACCAATGACGGACGTGATAGAGAGCAAGGATTCCATCTCCATTACACTGGAGATACCTGGTGTTGGAAAGGATGAAATAGAACTCACGGTTGAGGAAGATAAGGTTTCCATAAACGTGGATACACCCGAGCGCAGATATTTCAAGGAGATACCGTTGAAGATAAAGGTGGATCCAAAGACATCAAAGGCCACATATAAAAACGGGGTCTTGGATATTATCCTAAAGAAAGTGCCCACAAAAGAAAAGAAGGGCAAAAAGGTTAAAATCCAATAGAGCCTGCCCGTTTATGGATGATTCTTAACAATGGATTACATCTTCGAAGGGAGAAAGTATGAAACAGGGTGAAACTGAGGAGGAAGGCCAGAGAAAAAATCTAAACAAAGGCAAAACCACCTCTGATGCAGATGAAAATGAAGCCCCCGGGAAAGAACCCCAAAGCGATTTGGAACCTGAGGCTCCCGCTAATGTCGATAGGAAAGAGCTGAGCATCGAGGAATTAAAATCTGAATTGGACGAAAAAGATAAACTGGCCGAGGAGTACTATGATAGGTTATTGAGGATCCAGGCCGAGTTTGAAAACTACAAAAAGAGGACAGAAAAGGAATTAGCGGAATATAGAGCCTATGCCAACGCCAAATTGATCCAGGATCTTCTGTTGGTTTTGGACGACTTTCAAAACGCACTCACATCAGATAATGAAGATTCGGATGTGAAGTATAAAAGAGGTTTTGAACTGATATACAAGAATTTCTATGGAGTCCTCGAAAGAGAAGGGGTTAGCGAAATAAAGGCGCAAAACGAGAAGTTCGACCCTTATAAGCATGAGGCGGTTGAGATAATTCCAAGGGAAGATCAACCGGAACACACCGTGTTGGGTGTTGTTTCCCCTGGTTACAAATATAAGGACAAGATTTTAAGGCCCGCAAAGGTTCAGGTGGCAACCCAACCGAAAGTTGATGAAGAAAAGTCTAAGGAAGCAGGAAAGAAAAATAATGATGAGAAAGAGTAATACAATTGAAAAAAAGGATTGATGGAGGATATGCATTATGGCAAAAATTATAGGAATAGATCTGGGAACGACCAACTCAGAAGCGGCCCATATGGAAGGGGGCAGACCTGTTATCATACCGAGTGCAGAGGGAAGCACCTTCGGTGGAAAGATGTTTCCGTCCGTGGTGGCGTTCACGAAGGACGGGGAAAGACTGGTGGGTGAACCTGCAAAACGACAGGCAGTGCTCAATCCCGAAAGGACCATCACCCGCATCAAGAGAAAGATGGGTACGAACTACACGGTGACAATAGACGACAAGACCTACACGCCTCAGGAGATCTCGGCCATGATTCTGCAAAAGATAAAGAGGGATTCCGAGTCCTATCTTGGTGAAGAGGTGAAACAGGCCGTTATTACCGTTCCTGCTTACTTCAACGATAATCAGCGGCAGGCAACGAAGGACGCAGGAACCATTGCGGGATTGGAGGTTCTGAGGATAATAAACGAGCCTACGGCAGCATCATTGGCCTATGGCATGGATAAAAGTGAAGATCAGAAAATTGTGGTTCTGGATTTGGGTGGAGGAACCTTTGATGTCACCATCATGGACATAGGTGAAGGGGTATTCGAAGTGGCCTCGACATCGGGGGATACCAAGCTCGGCGGAAGCGACATGGACGAGAAGATCATGGAGTATTTGATTTTAGAATTCAAGACCAAGGAGGGGATAGACCTTTTTGGTGACCGAGCGGCGCTTCAGAGACTGAGGGATGCAGCGGAAAGGGCTAAGATAGAGCTTTCCAGCACACTAACCACCACCATAAATCTACCCTTCATCGCTTCCGATTCGGCCGGTCCGAAGCATCTCGAGATGAAACTGACCAGGGCGAAGCTCGAGGAACTTGTAGAGCCTGTTCTTGCCCGCTGCGAGGGGCCCATAAAAAGAGCATTCAAAGATGCCAAATTGAAATCTAGAGATATCAACAAGGTCATACTCGTTGGTGGACCCACGAGAATGCCCGTTGTTAGGGAGAGATTCGAGAGGATCATCGGCAAGAAGGCGGAAAGGGGTGTTGATCCCATGCAGTGCGTGGCCATGGGTGCAGCGATCCAAGCTGGAGTTTTGGCTGGAGAGGTTAAGGATCTTTTGCTGCTGGATGTGACGCCGCTTTCGTTGGGTGTGGAGACCCTTGGAGGTATAGCCACTAAGCTCATCGAGAGGAACACTACCATCCCCACCCGAAGAAGTCAGGTATTCTCAACGGCCGCTGATTTTCAAACCAGTGTGGAGATCCATGTCTTTCAGGGTGAGAGGGATATGGCCGCGGATAATATCAGTCTCGGACGTTTTCACCTGACCGGGATACCTCCTGCACCAAGGGGCGTTCCGCAAATCGAAGTCACCTTTGATATCGATGCAAATGGCATAGTGAACGCCTCGGCGAAGGATCTGGGCACGGGCAAAGAGCAGAGTATTACGATCACAGGTTCAACCAATCTCAGCCAGGATGAGATAGAAAAGAAGATCAAGGATGCTGAGAGATACTCAGAGGATGATAAGAAGCACAGAGAGGCCATTGAAACGAAAAATCAGGCGGAAAGCCTGGTATACAACGCCGAAAAGACGATAAAGGAATACGGCGACAAGGTGAGTTCCGAGGATAAAAAGAGCATCGAAAAGGCTATAGAGGATTTGAAAGAGTCCATGAAAGGCGATGATATTACGAAGATCAAAAAGGATGTCGAGAACGTGCAAAATGAGGTCCAGAAGATAGGATCTGCCATCTATCAGCAGGTAGCAAAGGAGCAGGCGGAAAAACAGGCAAAGGAGCAGGCCAGTGCTACTGAGGAAGACAAGGGTGACAAGGAATACGTCGATGCAGACTACAAGATAGTGGATGACGATGAGGAGGATAAATAGCTGTATTGATACCGCAACTTTTTTATTACTTCCTTAACTTTCTCGTCCATAAATCTCAACACTGTATCCAAAGTCCGAAATATATTCGAAACTTAAAATACTATCCGGAGGTTGACTGGTGGTCAAACGTGATTACTACGAAGTGCTGGGAGTGGAAAAAACCGCCTCGAAGGATGAGATAAAAAAGGTTTATCGTAAGCTCGCGAAGAAATACCATCCAGACATGAACAAGGACAATCCAAAAGAAGCCGAAGAGAAGTTCAAGGAGATATCAGAGGCGTACGGGGTGCTGAGCGACGATACAAAGCGAAGGCAATACGATATGTATGGACATGCAGGAATAGAGGGCAGATATTCCAGGGAGGACATATTCAGAACCATCAATTTTGAGGACATATTCGGCGACATGGGTTTTGGGTTTGGCGGATTTGAGGGTATCTTCGACACGTTTTTTGGAGGAGCGAGAACAAGAAGACGCGGCCCTATCAAAGGTAACAATCTGTTTCAGGACCTTGAAATAAGCCTTGAGGAGGCCGCTTTCGGGACGAAGAAAACCATAAAGGTGCCGAGAATTGAATGGTGCGACCAATGCAATGGAACAGGCGCAAAACCAGGTACATCACCCAAAAAATGCGCAAGCTGCCAAGGAACAGGGCAGATAAGGGATGTTAGAAGCAGCGGTTTTGGTCAGTTCGTAAGAATTACTCCATGCAGGTATTGTAACGGCTCAGGTGAGAAGATCGAACATCCCTGCACAAATTGTCGCGGGGGAGGTAAGGTTAGAAGATACAGGAAGATATCGGTGGATGTTCCTCGTGGTGTGGATACAGGTAACAGGATAAGACTTCCCGGGGAGGGCGAGGCCGGAAACAACGGCGGGCCTTCTGGTGATTTGTTCGTCGTGATTTATGTTAAACCCCACGATACCTTCCATAGGGAGGGAAACCATATAATATATGATGTTGAGATCACATTTGCTCAGGCCGCATTGGGAGATGAGATCGAAGTGCCCACCTTGAAAAGCAAGGCCAAGCTGAAGATACCAAAGGGCACACAAACCCATACCACCTTCCGTCTAAAAGGGGAAGGTATTCCCGATGTTCACGGACGGGGAAAAGGCGATGAATTTGTGAGGGTCATAGTAAAAACTCCCACAAGGCTCTCTGAAAGACAAAAGCAGTTGCTCCTTGAGCTGGAAGGTCAGGATAAGGATTCAAAAGGGAAGAAAAGACGCTTTTTTTGAGTTCATGTTCAAGGGATAACTATACTTCCAAAAGCACAATTTTAAGGGCCCTGTGATCTGGGCAATTCACATCACCTTTCACCCTCGCCACCCTGTATTTCTTATTGTTTCTTGTGCCGAGAATAAAACAGGCTTTATAGTGTTCGCATCCCCTATGAAGACATGCCTCTCTATCGATGTTCACTGTGGAGCCTTCTATTGCATGCTTTGAATCGATCGTTGTTTCGATTGGCGCTTTTTTAAGCTCCACGACTCGTACACCTCCCTCATGTACATTACAGTCATGGTGTTTATCCCTTACACCAATGATCTCGTAGAGTGTTCCTTCCTCAAGATTGAAGCAGACGGTTTTTCTTTTACAATCCCTGCATTCCGGAAGGGGTCCATGGAACATGAAGGCAGTGCCAACCTTGGCTTGGGTTTCTCCAACTAAAGTCACTACCATGATCTTTACCTCCTTTACATTTTAAATAACTTTGGTAATCCTGGCTAAATTCTCAGCGGCCTCATGACTGAGCCCATTATCACCCAATATCGTATATCTTTCCGGTTTAATTTCATGTGCATAAGTAAGGGCACGGACAACTTCATCATCATTCACTCCAAGCCTCTTGGCATTTGTAGGTGCCCCTATGTTTAGTAGGGCTTCCCGGATCTTATTCCAATCACCGCCATGAAGATACATCATCATGATGGACCCCACACCGCACTGCTCCCCGTGTAGCGCGGGTTTCTCGGCTATCTCGTCCATGGCATGGGAGAATTTGTGCTCCGAACCACTGGCTGGTCTGGAGGACCCTGCGATACTC
>CP070739.1:2739173-2784040 GCA_020347705.1 Methanomassiliicoccales archaeon
ATCTTGGTATTCTCTGCACCGATGGCCTTCATCATACCTATTTCCTTTGTCCGTTCTACAACCGAGGTGGTCATGGTGGTCATGACTCCCAAGGCTGAAGCCAAAAGGGCAACCACGGCAACGAGCAGCATCAATTCCTCGATCTTTTCCAGTATTTCCATCTCAGCCCTTACCATCTGCTTCACTGATTTTGCCTGGGCATAGGGTATCTTCTCCTCGATTTCCGCAGCAATTACTTCAACAGGGCAGCCTATACATAAAGCGCTCACCTGGACTGTACTCACCTTACCCCATAGACGCGTTATATTTTGAGCCAAGGAAAGGGTCACGAATATTTGGGAATCCTCAGAACTGCCGGTTTCGACTATTCCCACAATATCGAGTGATTGGGCAGTTTCGTTTGCAGTATCGTTATAATAAATCATCAGAGAATCCCCTATATTCACATTGAGAATTTCTGAGATGCTCACACCTATTATCGCACTTTGGGTATCGTTTCTGTCCCCGATCCATTCCCCCCTCAAATCCCACCAGGGACTGATGGTTTGAACCTCGTCGAACCACACCCCTGATAAAACTGTTTTTTGCCCCTCAATAGTCACCATGGAATAAAGATAGGGAGCATATCCCAATATGTTCTTTGCCCAGCCTATTTCCTTGATTTTGGGAAGATCCGATTCCTCCAAAAATCTCTGCTCTGTTACAGAACCATAATCCACATCTCCAATGGATACAGGTATGCTCTCCGTCCTTGGTACGAGAAGGATGTTTGCACCGTACTGCCTGAATTCCAAACCCACTTTTTCTTTGACATTAAGGGATGTCGTGACCAGAGCGCCTGTTATGGATGCGCCCATAATCACAGCAATGATGGCAATGGCAACCCTTGTCTTCCGCCGGGAAAGGGATTTCCAAAGGATACGAAGAAGCATGTTTACACCTGTTGTAAAGCATATGATATGTCAAGGTAATATATTAAATCTATTCAAAAATTATATATAGGAAAAACCACTGTTTACAATTAATGTAAATAAATACTGGATTGTTCCCAGAGGTTGATGAAAGATGGTGAAATTTTCAAGGATCAATATCGAATCCGAGGGTCTTAATAAATTCTTTAGCCCAAACGAGGTGAGGATCCTGCAGTTGTTGTGGGAAAAGGAAAAGTCGACCTCAACCGAAATCAACGAATGCATAAATGACCTCTCGCTTGCATGCATCGCGGGTACGCTAGATAGATTGGTGAAGTCCGGGTTCGTGGAAAGAGAGCTCATTGATACCGAATCGAAGATCAAGTACATCTATCGTCCTGCTCATACCAAAGCGGAGATGGGGACACTAATTTCCGAAAGGGTTATAGAAAGCCTCATCGATACCTTCGGTGATACGGTTACGGACACGTTTGGCAAATATAAGAAGAAGAAGTGAATCCATGTTAGAGGCCATTGAGTGCTACTTCAGCTGCATTGCACGATCGAACACGAACTTCATTCTATTCGCTCTCGTAATCATAGCTTTAACAATGGGCATCATCTTTCTTTTCTCAAAAAAACCGAATCACATATTCCTTTCCCAGATCGTCACAAGTGTTGCACTGGTAGAGGGATTTTTACAGATGTCCTGCCCCATGGCAGGTTATGTATGGATCTATTTGGGATTGATATCAGGCGCCATGGTTTTATTGGGATTGGTACAGGTGGGCTTCGATAGGCATATTCAGAACCTCGAAATCGAAGGCTCACGTTTTTCAAGGAATCTTTCTTTCGAGCTTGGAACCGACATATATTTGTTGGACACACAAAAGATCAAGGCCTATTCCTATAAGCGGAAAATATACCTCTCGGTGGGCCTGCTTGAGCTTCTCGAACCTGATGAGATAAAGGCCGTGGCAGCTCATGAACTGTATCATGTCAGGAACACCCCCAACAGGTTCATGGCCAACACTCTTGCAGTAGCATCGCTGTGGTTTAAGAGTTATAGGGACGATATAAAAGCTGATAGGTTTGCAGCGGACCTTGCAGGCAAGGAAAACCTGATCTCTGCACTGAGAAAATTGGAAGTATCTAATTTTAAAAAGAGACTGAAAGGGATTGGGGCTTAGGGCCATCTAACAGGGCCATCAAAAAAGCAAATTGACTCCTGGTAATTCTAAACCTGCCATCCTTAAAACTATATCTGTGATCATGGCGATGCTGAAGAACCAGAACCAACCTGCCGACTTGAAGAATGTATTAGCCCCAATTTTCGGATCTGGATTTTTTATTAGATTATCTGCAAGTATTATCAACAATATGGCTGCCAGGCCAGAGCCTATCATGTAAACGATTCCCAGGTTTGTAAAAAGGAAGATCATGATAGACATGAAAAGGACCAGTGTCCAACATGCGAAAATCAGCTTTGCCGTGGCTCTTATTCCGTATTTAACTGGAAGGGTGGGGATCCCCGTTTTTTTGTCCCCTTCGACATCCTTGCATACGCCGCTTAATGTGAATCCCGGTTCATATAAGAAATACAGGATAAAGAGCATTATGGCTTCAAACGTTATCTGGTATGTATAGACAAAGAAAACACCCATGGGCATAAGGGCGGTGGCCAAGACCACGAAGAAGTGGGAGAATGGGCTCTTATACTTCATCATGGAATACTGTAAGATACACAACATCTGTATGATTCCGATCATTCCGGTTAGGATGTTCAGATAAAACAATATCGCAAGGGATGGGATGCCCAGTATTGCAGCGTAGGCCAAAAGGATACTCTTCTTTATTCCGTGGGTGACAGCTTTGTCTTTTCTTATCCCAGATGCAAAATCAAGGTCGGCATCGAAATAATCGTTTACAGCATAACCGGATGTAACCCCGAGATACGAACCCAGCATGATAAGGAGTAATTTTATGATAAAACTCTGATCTGCATGAAGAGGGGAAGAAAAGTCACCGTACTCAATGGATGCAAACAGCGCAATTGCGGCAACCCATGGGAGTGTGACGATACCGATAATCGGTCTCATTGTGATTATGAGTCCTTTTATTTTTGAGGTTGCCAGATACATCAACTCCAAACCACTGTCAAGTCACCGAATCTTATTTTATGATTTTTAGGTGATATCTTTTTTATTATTTTACATTATTGCTTTTTATTTTTTAAAAAGATAAACGCTTTGAATATTCAATAATTAAAATATTCTCCATAATCCGACATAATATGTCAACAACAATCCATTTCCGATAACCAAGAGAACACATAGGGTGAGAATCGTCCAGTATATACCTTTAAAGGTCATTTTTCTCAATATTATCGGGTAGAGGATTACCTGTGCAAGCGCTATTGGCCAGATCACCATAACCAATTCAGGTGTGAACAGATAATTTGTCATGCCCATGTATATTACTAGGGAATTTGCTATGACGACGCACAGGATCCCAAAAATAAATGCAGTTTTTTTTCCAAATCTCACCGCAAAGGTATAGAGGCCTGCAACCTTGTCACTTTTGTAGTCAATTATCGTGGTGGGGATGTAGATTGCACCTACACCGCTCATTGACGTCAAACCCCAAACCCATGGATATTCGTGAATCGGTTGTGCAACGATCCAACCTGCTATGGAACATAAAAGACCGCTGCCGAAAATATTGGTGAGTACATCTAAACCCGCCCTATTTTTCAATCTTATTGGGGGTGTTGAATATGATAAGGATAGTATGATACACGAGGTGACCAGGAGCCAGAATAGTAAAGAGACGAAAATCGCTAATACCAAAGCAAGGCCCATAAATAAAATGGAGGTTTTTAGAACCGTTTTTCCTTCCAACAAACCCTGCGGCAGGGGAAATAGTCCTTTTCTCCTGCTGATCTTGTCGATCTCGCTGTCCCAATAATCATTATACAGCAGGGTCGAGCCTCCAAGAAAAGGCCCCATTACCATCAAACAAATGATAAAAATGATGAACTCATCGACGCTGGCTGTTGTAGGGGTGCGGGAGGATAGAATGTCCAGAATATAGGTTGGGAACAGTTTGCGAGTGGCAAAAACCCAACCTATATAGAAGGGGATAACGGACACTCCCCAGAATATAGGAACCATATGCTTCATCAGGTATCTTAAAATTTTCAATGGGGAGATGGTATAAGATTCATCCTCGAAGGACATGTCATCAGCTCGAAAGAGGTCATAGCGATTTGGCCACGACATCAGCGATATCCATTACCTTCATTTTAAATTTTTCACCTTTCGCTTTGAGCTCCTCTTTCTTGGCCTCGACCCCAACGCTTATTTGAGCCTTACAGTTCGGACAGCTTGAGATTATGGTCTTTGCCCCCAGTTCGATGGCCTCATCGACCTTTCTTGCGGTTATTTTTGTTGTCAGATCATAATCAACTGCTTTTAAGCCCCCCCCTCCACCGCAGCATACACTGTCCATCCTGTTGTTATTGTATTCCAGTATTGAATCCACACCCGGAACGCTGTTAAGAATGGTTCTAGGTTCGTCAAAGATGCCCCTTCCTTCCAATTCTGAGATCCTTCCCAGTTCACACGGATCGTGGTATACGAGGGGTAGGTTCTTTTTCTTGAATTCCTTTGAGAATTCGAGCTTCCCCTCGTTGATTAATCTTGCAATCAATTCTGTGGTATGAACCACTTCAAAATTCAATTTCCCAACGTATTTTTTGTACTTCTTCAAGGCCCGCAAACAGCCTGGACAACCTGTTACCACGGTACTTGCTTTACGTTTTTCGATTTGGTCTACATTATGTTTAGCGATCTGTTTGAAATTATCGAATTGACCAGTCATTGCGTTTATTGCACCACAACACATTTCATCCGTGCCTAGAGTGGTAAAATCAACCCCGGTTTTGGTAAGGACCTTCATCATGCTCAATAGGACCTGGTATTCATAAAATGATGTCATGCAACCCGGAAAAAAAACGACTTCGGCCTGGGAGGGAAGTTTGTAATCATCCCTGTACCATTCGTCCCTTTTTGAGAGAGGTTCCATGAAGGGATTTTTAAATTCCTTGTTTTCGATATTTTTGTACATGTCCTTTGCGGCTTGGGGAGGACCGTAATCGTTTTCCACCAACCATTTCCTGGCCTCTTCCCAGAATTCATGGAATTCGATATCAACCTGACATAACGACTCACATCGACAACACAATGTACAGGTAAACATCTTCTGCATCCATTCATCCGTTATTTCGATTTTCCGTCTCAGGATTCTATCCAAAAGGCCCTTTGAAGAGAGCTGTTTTAACCAGTACACTTTCCCCCTTGGGGTTAATGACTCCCATCCTGTTTCCCTGTACACGGGACAAACCGTTCTGCAGTATCCGCATTGGAGACATGCGTATACATCATTGATATTCGGTACCGCCATGGTCATTGAATCACTCAGTGTGGGGGTTTTGTATCACTTTCATTTTTGGCTTAATTCTCATACCAGGCAATCTTTTCATAAATGCCATCATATTCATTCCCAAGTTCATTCCAAAGGCGGGAATTGGGATCCCGAACCTGGTCATTCCTTCTGTTGTCTTCCCGGGATTCATGATATCATGAGGGTCCATCATGGATTTAACGCTCACCATCACGTTAGCTCCGTTTGCGTGCAATTTCTTCAAGTTCGAGGCAAAGAAAATACCCAGACCAGCCGGGCGCCCACCCGCTTTAAAGGCCAAATCTCCGATTTTCTTGATGAAGGACATGGTCATCATGGATCTGAATTTTCTTTCGTCGGTCAGGCAATAGGGCATGAACGTAACAGTGTTTCTATCTGACACCATTCCCGTTATTGCCGCCCTCAATTTCATTCTCTTTATTACCTTCGATGAACCTGTGATCATCTCATGCATTTTTGAAACTGGGATCATCCCTTCTGCAAGCACGATGGTGGGTCCAAGTCTCTTTACTCTCATCTCAAAAAAGCGCTCCTCCCATTCATGATTAGACAATTTTTTGTCTTGTTTTTCTCCACCATGCCGCCTTGCGATTATGTCCAATGCGGCTTCCTCATGGTCCAATGACACCTTGGTCCCCTCCAGGGCAAGGACTATCATGGAGTCTATCTCAGGAGTCTCTTTGCCCATTTGCCTTAGAAAATCGAAATGATTTTTGTCAAAAAATGAAATGTGTAATGGCGTTATGGTAGAACGGGTGATATCAGATATAGCTTCACACATATCTTTTGTATTAAGGAAGGTGTATGCTATCGGACGGATTTCTTCGGGGGCTGGGTAAATCCTTAAAGTGACTTTGGTAATAATTCCCAAAGTACCCTCTGACCCAGTAAAAAATAACCGTAGGTTGTCACCGAATGAACCTGATTTCACGTTGGGACTTCCGAAAGTAATGATCTCACCTTTGGGAAGGACCATCTCAAGGGCCAAGATCTGTTTTTCCACTCCCCCGTACTTATAGGAACCTACACCAACACCACCGGTGTTGATCCAACCTCCCACCGTAGCAGCGAGGGCGCTGCTGGGATATGCTCCAATCAAATAGCCTTTTCTCAGTAAGGCCCTGTATAAATCTGCCCAAGTTATACCAGGCTCCACAGTAACGGTGAGATTTTCTTCATCAATCTCGATAATGGAGCTCATCGTGGCCAAGTCCAATACGATTCCCCCCATTACAGGCACTGCGCCTCCCAAGGCCCAGGATGCACCTCCCCTTGGGATCACCGGTAATTGTTTTTCCACGGCAAGCTTGATTATCCGGGAAACCTCAAGCGCAGTTTTCGGTCTCACGACTGCATCTGGGAGCATCTTAAATCCCATCTCCATCATTTTTGGTAGAGGAGCCAAATCATGGCCATATAACCTTCGTTCAAGTGTTTCATCACTTACTCGGGATTCGCTAACTATTTTGGCCAACGATTCGAACAGCTCGGTATGGATTATCTCTGCAGTGTCATTTTCAATTTGATTTCTCTTTTCTGCACTTGCTTCTTCAGCCATACTTCATCCTCGTTTTCTTGCCGATAGGAAATTGCATCCTCGTTGTCTGATACCATCTTAATCGCAATATATATCCATTATTCTGTTACCGGAAGATAGGACACATTTTCTTTTGGGAAATTAAATTCAAATAATATTCTCAGAATACCTTTATTAATATGCCTTATGGCGAATATTAAATATAAAACTTGCGTTATTCGTCATTATAAATACAAAATACGATGTTTAGTTGTCTGGAAACCGAGAAAATATAAATCATACAATCGACGCTACTTGATCAATATGTAAAAATCTCCATTAGCTAAATAATTTTAATCTCTTCAAATATTTTTCTGCTTTCTCTGGGCTTGAGAGAACCCTTTCTACAAAATCTACCTTTCTGAGCGAGGTCAAGCCATTCTTTTTTAACTTCTCGGTATATGAAGTTCCAAGAAACTTTAATTCGAATCTTTGCTCCTTTATTGCCTGGATTATGACCTCTGCTGCGATTCTTCCGCTTTTCATGGCATAGAATATTCCCTCCCCAGTTCCAGGAAAAACGAAACCCCCTGCATCTCCCACCAAAATGGTCCTGTCAGCCGTCAATATATCAAAGGGGCCCCTCATCGGTATCAGGTGGGCCTCCGTCCTTACAATTTTCCCGTCCGAGATTTTCTCTTTTATATCTTTGCGCTTAAGAAACTCGTCGAGATTTTTCTTACAATTTTTCTTAAAACTCGGTGACAGACCGCCCACTCCGAGTTTCACTGCATCTTTTAAAGGACTTATCCAGGCGTATCCGTATGGTATTGAGTAATACACTTCAAACCAATTCCCTATCATATCGTCAACTCTTTCTTTTGAAAGCGAGATTTCATATTGCATTGCCACCGCCATGTCCGATGATCTGTTTTTACCGCAATCGTTTATTCCGCTAATCTTTCTCACAACAGAATTAACACCATCCGCACCTACCACCAAGTTTGTACGAAAGGAGCCTCCTTTTCCCCCTACCTCCACAAATTCCTTTTTTATCTCATATCTTGAAACTCGAATCCGCTTGGGTTGGTTTTTTAATCTTTTTATAAGGAAATTATCGAACCTCTCTCTCCTGACGATCAACCCTCTTGTGGGAAAAGAAGACTGCACCATAGCACCTGAAGGTGAGAAAATGCGATATCCTTCCAAAGGTCTTTCCATGATGTTATCCGGAATTTCGAGCTCCGAATAAACTTTAGGCGGTATGACACCAGCACAGGGTTTAGTCCTTGGAAATTGTTCTTTGTCCAACAACGCAATCTTATAACCAGAGTTTTCCAGAACATAAGCTGTGGATGCTCCAGCAGGACCAGCACCGACGATTACTACATCATACATCACATTTCATCACCAGTATCAAATAGCATAATCGCAATGGAGGCTTAAGTGTTTTTATTGTTCAAAGGAAAAGCTATAAAATAGATGGTTCCGATTCTCCAAGTGGTGAATGTTAGTGAAAAGTATTTGGACCGACATTGAAGAATTGCTTTCTCTATCCCTCGATTCTCTTTTGGAAAAGGCATGGGACATCAGAACGAAAAATTTCCCACATGCCCTAAATATATCTGTTCCGAGCGCCAAAACGTATATTACGGATCATTATAGAAATAAAAGAGATGTGTTTGTCAACATTAGTGTCACTGGGGATAAATGTGCTTTGAACTGTGAGCACTGCAAGGGAAGGTTACTGGAATCGATGATACCTGCTCAGAATCCAAGCAAGTTAAAAGAAATTGGAGATGCCCTCATCGAAAAGGGTTGTAAAGGTATTCTAATAAGCGGTGGTGCATTGGCAGATGGTATGGTCCCCCTTGACGACTATATAGAATCGATTTGGTATTTGAAGCAAAGGGGATTTAAGGTCATTGTTCATACCGGCCTTGTAAACGAGGACATCGCCAGGAAATTGAAGGCCGTGGATGTCGACCAAGTGCTTATAGACATCATAGGTGATAAAGAAACCATTAATAAGGTCTACCATCTTGATAAAGCACCCGAAGATTTTGAAAAATCGCTGGAAATATTAAAGGGTGCGGGCCTTGAGATCGCACCACATATCATAATAGGTCTGGACTTTGGAAGGATAACTGGTGAATATAACGCACTCCGCATGACCTCGGAATTTAAGCCAGAGGTGATCGTGCTGGTTATCCTATCTCCAATGTACGGAACCCCAATGTACGGCGTGAAAACCCCATCACCCGAAGATGTGGCCAAAATCGCCGCCATTGCGAGAATAATCAATCCAAGAACAAGGATCACATTGGGCTGTGCAAGGCCCTCAGGCCCCCTAAAAATCGAAACAGAAAAACAGCTGATTAAAGCGGGTGTCAATTCTATAGCCTACCCAGCAGATGAGGCAATCGACTATGCACACGGTCTTGGGTTGAAGACGAATTTCAAAGAGGAATGCTGCTCTCTTTTATGAGATGTATAGGCATAAAAGGACGATAACTTATACAATAATGCCTTGAATTTTGTTAAAATCCCATTGTTAACATGGCAAAAGATTAAATTGAAGTAAAATATTTACTCAGCAACTTCAAAATCATTGTTGACAATAGGAGACCAAACGATGATATTCGTTGAATCACTGCTCATTTTCGTCATTATTGCCTTAATTTGGATGTTAGTAACGTTGGTCATATTTAAGAAACTGAACAAGGCGAGAATTAAAGGAGTAATCTTAATTCTTCTTGCTTTTGTCGCCGTTGCTGCTGTGATTTTCATTTTAGGACACTTTCTTGAATGGCATGACACCAATGAGTTCTGCGGAACTTTCTGTCACTCTATGGACGGGCCATATGCCAGTTATACAAAACCTGATAACAATACCTTCATGGAGACGCATTACAATCAGAGTGTCCATTGTGCACAATGTCATTCCGGGCCAGGATTGACGGGCCTTGGTAAATCGTTTTTAGTGGTTCCTAATGAGGGCCTGAAAGAATATATCCTAGGTTATGATGAGAACGATTTCGGTGGTCATGTTCCAGCTGAAAACTGTATAAAAGGCTGTCATCAGGAAGAAGGAGTGGACTGGAAATTCGAAGCTCCAAAACCCAAGGGTGAAGGATATTCCGAGGTCGATAGAGTCATGGTGTGGGAAAGACGAGAAATCTATCACCCATTAACAGAAAATGGAACGAATTTACATGAACTAAAAGAGCTGGATACCTGTCTTTCATGCCATGATCCTAGGCATAACAGTTTTGGTTTTACAGCAGAAGCATGTCCCATCTGCCATGATGTCGATGAAGAAGAACTGGAGCACCATGGTGAATCAACATGTGATATGGCAACTTGCCATAGAAATGAACAGGGTGAACCTGTTCAACCCAAACTCACAGGGCACAACACAGTAACTGATCACTGTATGGAATGTCACTCAAGAAATCACCCTGGCGATGCTTTTGTTCCTTATATCATCACCAATTCCGAGGGGAAGACCTTGAATATAAACAGCAGTTTCTGCAAAAACTGCCATCACGAAACCTACGAAGAGCTTGCTAATAACGGTTCCAAGCATAATACTGATACTGACTGTACTGAATGTCATCTTGCGCACAAAACTCGACCTGACTGCCTCATGTGTCACGATCAGGAAAGCGGTATCGCACCTATTCATAACGTTACAGAACCCTTTGATGAATGCGAGAGCTGTCACGAACACGGAGGTCATAATCCCAGGAAGATCAATTTCCAGACCCAGATTGAATCCGAGAACAGCGAGATAGTCTCAAAAGATTTCTGCAACAGCTGCCATGAAAGCGATATTTATGATACTTTTGTTGATGGCACCCTTCATACAAGAAAGGAGTTCACAGAGGACTGTCTCTCCTGCCATGATGCCCATGTGGCCGAAGTTGAATGTTCCAAGTGCCATATCTCAGGAGGTTTCGGAGGGTTGGCCGATTCACCGGATCACAACATCACACAACCCTTTGATGATTGCATCAATTGCCATACCCATGGGCACACACCGAATAAATTGAATTTCACATCATTTGAAACCGCAAATGATTTCCTAATTGAGGACGACTTCTGCATTTACTGTCACGAAGGACAGACTGGGCAGCTCCAGAATTACGGGATGGGTCATGAATCCAATAACTGCTCCTCATGTCACAAGACACATGATAAAGAGGAGGTAGACTGCCTCTCCTGTCATGGGGTCGATGACATCGCTTTCTTACCTTCCCACGAAACAGAATATCAATATGAGGAATGTACAAACTGCCATGTATCAGGCCACGCCCCAAAAAATATTACATTCCCCGAGTCTGGACAGTTCGCTCTTGAAAAAGATTTTTGTGCTGCGGTGTCATGTCATGATGGTACCGAAGGCCAGGTCTATCAACTCGAGAATTACGGTGCCTATCATAAAAATTACGACTGTAACTTTTGTCATAACATCCACATCTCTTATGAACAGAAATTGACAGTGGATACATGTAACGATTGTCATAGTAAAACGCCCAAGGACCACCTGGGCCCTTACGATAACGATCAGTGTCTGGGATGCCATAATTCTGCCCATGATCCCACGAATAGAGCTCTTCATCCAGGCTACAATCTTTCTCAACGAGACTATATGAGCGTATACTTTCAGGTAGACGAAAACTACACAGCCAATAACTTTAACTGGACGAAAAGAGGAAATCACCCCGTGAGCGATGATTGCAGTGAATGTCACATAAGTCCCGAGGAGACGAGTTATCCGGCTGCTGCTTTGGGACTTATGAATGCGAGCGGGACCGACTGCAGTACAAGTTGTCATTCATGGATAGATCCGGTATCCACAGGTGACCCCTTTACGCTTCTCACTTCTGAGACCAAGTGGGGAAAGCACGCTGACTTGTTCGATAACGAGACTGATGGAGGTTGTGCTGGTTACTGCCATCAATCAGATCCCGAAAGCCCGGTGTTCGACGGATCAGGACACGGGGATATCGCTTTATGTCTCAATCAGGATTGCCATGGGTGGGGATTCGTTTCCGATAGTGGTGTGATTCATGAGAGGCACAAAGATTATCTGGGTGATCCAGGTTCGGGAACTGGATGCTGGGAGGTCTGCCATAAAACTGGCGTTTATTATGGGGCTCCGATAAATGGCGGTTGCTACGATTGCCATAAAAGCGGACATGATCCCAGGATAATCGATGAATCACCCTGCTTCGAATGCCATGGTAATAACATGTAATGACTATAATGGTGAAATGAAATGAGATCCCAATCGGAAATAAAAAGATACGGGAAAATCGTGATCTTCGAGCATTGGCTCGGGATTTTGATAATTTTCATTTTAATGATCACCGGGTTATTCTTGGTAAGAGATTGGTTTATTTCAGAGTTTCAAATTTATGGTGCAGAAAATTATATTCCCACCCCATCATTCGCCCGTTCTTTTCATCTTTTTGCCGCATTTGGAATCCTTGTTTTGGGCGCAATACATCTGATGGCCCATGGGGGACAGAAGGAAAAGCCAATCCTGCCAAAAAACTCCATGGTAGAGCTAAAGGCGGGATTATATTCCCTAATGTACCTTATCTTTTTAACTAAGAAGCAAGAGAGGGGAAGTGGAGAAAAATATCTTAAGAGCCAGAGAATCATCTATGCATTTACCATTTACGTATTAGGGCTTGCAGCCATTACCGGATTCTTATATAAAAGCAATTTACTTGGAGAGCAGATGTTAATCGCCCACATAATTGCCGGGGTTCTTGTTTTACTGGTGGGGATTCATCGTTCCGCTCTTATTATCAGAAAAAGGGACAAGATAGCCTTAAGAAGCATTCTTGTCACGGGCACAATGCCTGAATGGTATATAAAGAAGAATCACAGGGCTTGGTACGATGCATTAAAAGGTAGAGGTGTTACAGAACATAAAGAACCAAAAGGGCCAAAGGGCGGGATTAAGGAGCCCAAGAAAAAAGAACCTGAGAAAGTTGGAAAACCCAAGGAAGAAGGTAAAAAAACTGAGAAAGGAGAAATAGTAACCAATGAAAAACCTGTTCCCAGATCGCCAAAGCCCTCAGATAGCTGAAGATCATCAACTTTCAATTGTTATTATTAGGGGTTTACCAATATAATGAGTTTTTCCATCACCCACTTCCATGAGGCTGAACTTCGAAAACCACGAAGGTGAATATTCCCATGAGGCAGTAGCATAATGCCAAAACTCCAATTGACAGCTTTGGATTTGGGGCCATCTCGGCCCTTTTCATGGCGAATTTACTCCAGCCAAATAGCTTTTTAAAATATTTGCTTCTCATTATCTGTGCTCTGTTAATATACATTGGAATGAACCACAATAAGAGCACAATGAAAGATACATTATCTGCGTTCGTCATATCAAATGCTTCGGGATTCCAGATGGCAGGAAAACCTGTCCAGGCCTTGTTCCACCCATAGAACATCCCTGCGACCCACATTCCAATTGGCACAGAAGCTAAAAAAAACACGATAAAGGTGACGATCACCAATAAAAAGAGCAAAAGGGGTGGATTAAACAATCGCTCCATAAAGGAGGTAAAACCTTTTGGACTCTTAGATGTAATCCTCGTAAAAATAAATGCACCTGCGACAAGGCCTGTAATTAGAAACAGAAAGACGGAAGCAACCATTAAGGCAATATGGACCTTGAAGACAGGGGATTCTAAAACTGCTGCGACATTGGGAGGAGGTCCTCCACCGCCCATACTTTCGGTATAGGTGTAAGTGACATCCAAGTTCCAGCTGTTACCTGGATCCGCTTCCTCCTGTGTCACCAAACCGATGGGTCCTACTGGGACATTTGTAGGTCCTGCGGACTCGCATGTCGACACCACATTCCAGGTGTTGTTCAGCATATCTTCCTCCCAGGAAACTGATATCTTACCGCTCGCACCCTGGTCGCTTTTTAGTTCATGCTCGCCGTCGTCTGTGGCAAGGCTGAAGGAGTCAGGTTCTGAATCCGAGCCTTCGTCGTCCTCCCATGTTAACTCGAATACGATATTGGTTAAAGAGACCTCTCCGAGGTTAACTTCCTTTTCCCAGGATGCTCCAACATCGCAATATCCATTGAAGGAAATAGTCTTCGTCTGCTCCTCTCCATCGCCGTGCGGGGGCTGTGCAGTTACACTGAGATTCCCAATGGTTATCATTATAGTAATGATGAATATCGTAGCAATTTTGACTTTTTTTACCATCTTATCATCAGGAATTTGATGTATCCTTTACTATCTTATAAATCTTTCATTTAGCGGTTGATTTATTAGAAAACGCAAAATATAAGTAAACAGAGACTATACTTTCTCGGGTTAATAATGGAGGGACAGAACATGAGTTCTGATTTGTATAAAAAAATCAAAGACATCGTAGGTGAGGATTATGTTACAGAAAGCGAATTCGAGAGGTTCTTCTACAGTAGAGACGTCTCTCCTATTCCAACTGAATTACAGGAGAAATGGGGTACGGTTCCGGATATCGTCGCAAGGCCCAAAAACGCACAAGAGGTCTCCAAAATCATGGCCGTGGCCTCTCAAAACAAGATCCCAATCATTCCACGGGGCGGCGCTAGCTGGTGGCTAGGAGGGTCTGTACCGTACAAGGGGGGCATCGTCTTAGACTTAACGAGTATGAATAATCTGATAGATATGGATGAAAATAACCTTACGATCACCGTCGATTGCGGAGTAACATGGAAGGAAATCGAGGATGTACTGGAAAGGCATTCCTATTTTCTTGGAACGCGCCCGGGCAGTGCAGCTTCGGCCACCGTAGGAGGATGGATAAGCACTGGAGGAGTAGGGATAGGCTCTTACAAATACGGCTCTGTCGGGGATCTCGTGAGATCACTTGAAGTAGTGCTTCCCTCGGGTGAAATAATCCAAACCCAAAACAAGGATTTGGCAGGTCATGGCTCAGGATACAATCTGAACAGGCTGTTTATCGGGAGTGAGGGAACCCTTGGTGTGATAACCAAGGCCACATTAAAAATAATCCCGAGACACGAAGCGGGGCCGTACCATGTTTCGTATGCATTCTCTGAATTAAGTGGCTGTGCCGAGGCAATAAAGAAGGTGGTTTCAAGCAGGCTGTTGCCACATCATATAGCCTTTGGGGATAAAAGGCATTTTATGTTTCTTGCGTCCATGGGGAAACCCGTGCCAGACGGGGAGATTGTGCTCTGTATTACACTAGAAGGCGAGAAGGGGATCATCGACTATGGATTGAAGAAATTGGACGAGGAATTCACATCGACAGGAGGATGTATGAAATGCTGCGACGGAAAGTCCCACGAAGAATGCGAGGAGTGCACAATTGAATTTAGGGGAAGTAGAATTAATGTTTATCCCGTACCAGGTGAGATATTCGTAGGATTGAACAGGTTCGAAGAAGCCCTTTCTAAAATATACGATCTTTTCGACGAGATGGGCCTTCAAGCTGGAGTTATCGGTAGTATGGTAGATAGAAGAACTACGATGATCATGCCATACTATATCCAGGAGCAAAAGGAGAGCGGAACTTTCATGGAATTCCACAGACGGTTGGGTGAGCTTGCTCTTTCGGTTGGTGGAAGAAGGGTTGGTTTGGGATTATTCTTTTCTTCAAGTCTTTCGCATATTCACGATGAGGGAAGCGTTGCAGTTATGCGTGCGATAAAAAGGTGCATCGATCCTGGCAACATCTTAAATCCTGGAAAGACTGTGGGTGGATTCGACTTATTTGCCAGCTTGAATGACAAAAAAGGCTAGGGGCAGTATATGACCAAGATTCCTGATATCGAGGAGGATTTGTTGGCATGTATTCAATGCGGGTACTGCAACGCTGTATGTCCTACCTATGAGGAGTTCAAGTGGGAATCCGCATCCCCAAGGGGCAAAATATATTTTCTAAAACGCTTTTATTTTTTAAATATCATCGAGAAGTTCATCAAAAACCATGAATATAAACAAGGATTTGTGAAAAGCTTGTACATCTGTGCGGGCTGCGGGGCTTGTAACAAGATATGCCCTGTAAGAATAGAACTTTCACACAGGTGGGAGGAACTGAAAGAGTGGCTTTTCTTTGAGGGGTATGCGCCCATGGAGAATCATAAACCTCTTCTGGAAAGAGTCAGGGGTGTAAAAAATCCGTATAATGAGCCCATCCCAAATAGAACCAATTGGGTTCCTGAGGATGTGAAACTATCTACCAATCCAGAAATACTGTACTTTGTCGGTTGTACCGAATCGTACCGAAGACAAGAGATAGCCTCTGCCACCGCCAGAATATTGCAGAAGGCCGATGTTGAATTTACGATCTTGGGAACTTTCGAGCAATGCTGTGGCTCCCCGCTTCTGAGGACAGGTCAAACAGATATAGTGAAAGAGGTGCTCATGCCCCAGAATATCGAGAACATGAAGAAGGTTGGAATTGAAACCGTGGTTACCGCCTGCTCGGGTTGCTTTCAAACCTTAACTAATGATTATCCCAGGGTTCTTGGCCCACTTCCCTTTGAGGTCCTGCATATATCCCAATATATAAAACGCCTATTAGATGAGGAGAAAATCCAGTTCGAAAAAGAATTTGAAAAAAAGGTTACCTATCATGATCCGTGCCATCTCGGTCGCCATGTCGGAGTTTTTGAAGAGCCGCGAAGATTGCTTACCGCAGTACCAGGTGTGGAGTTCGTTGAGATGCCGAGAAATCGCATGGGCTCAAGATGCTGCGGTGCAGGGGGAGGTTTCAAAATCGCATTCAACGATAAGGCCACAGTCATTGCTTCAAAGAGAGTCAAAGAGGCCGTGGATACAGAAGCTGAGTGCATAATTACAACCTGCCCCTTCTGTAAGACCAACTTAACGCACGGGGCAGAGATTATGGAAAATGGGATCCCCACCTATGATTTAATGGAACTTGTATTGAAAGTACTTTGAAAATAACAACAGTCTTTTTCCAAAAACATAACACCGTTAAGTTTAAACACGACGATGTCATTCTCGTTGATATATGATTAAAAGACCAATTGGGGGGCTATTATATGGCTAAAGGTAACGATGATTTGGATAAAATTATTTCTAAAATCGTTAAGATAGTTGGCGGTTCTAACGCTGAAATCGATCCCAAGGCACCTAATAGAGCTATTGTAAGACCAAGAACTAGTGATGATGTCTGCAGAATAGTAAAGATCGCATTAAAAGAGGGTGTTCCCATCGTTCCAAATAGACATTTAATATGGGCAGTGGAGGATAAATATAGCGATGAACATCTATTGATAAATACCCTTGATATGAATGGAATTTTCAAAATCGATGAAGAGAATTTGGCCGTAACCGTGGGACCAGGAGTTTTATGGAAGGATCTATATAAAGCACTTTTGAAAAGGGGATATTTAATAGGTGCCTATCCATTTTCTTCGATACCTACCGTTGGGGAATGGGTGGATACAGGCGGTGGGGGCATTGGTTCTTACGGCAAAGGTTTTGCAGGGGATCAGGTCAGAACCTTGGAGGTTGTACTCCCTGATGGTAAAGTCATAAACACAGGATTCGAAAAGGTACTTTCAAACAGCTCAGGTTATAACCTCAATGGATTGTTTATTGGTGCAGAAAGCACCCTGGGAATAATCACCAAAATCACACTTAAGATATTTCCCAAGCCAGAAGAAACTCGACCTCTGTATTACACATTTTCTGAGCTAAAAGATACCACCGAAGCCCTGCGAGCCCTCACCAAAATAAAGACAACACCCATGAACATATCGTTCTTCAGCGCAAATCATCTTCAATCTTTGAAGATGTTTCGTAAGGATATTCCAGATCTCAAGGGTGTCGTAATGAATGTAACTTTAACAGGCCTAAGATCTGTAGTAGATCACGAGGAGGAAAACATCGATGCGATAATGAAAGGGCACAACGCAATAAAGGTGAGCAGCGATATTGCCAAGGTCCTATGGAGGGAACGATTCTTTGAGGTACCATCCACTCGGGCCGGGATTAGACCTGTTTTTTTCGAGGCCTTAATTCCTGCATCCAAGCTCTATGAGATGGCAAACGGTACCTACTCCCTCATTGGTAAAATTAAGCAAAAGGCAGCTATCATAGGAATACTTTGTGACAGAAGTACGGTCCTCTTGATACCATATCTATTATCCGAGAAATCATCCACCAAAAAATCGAGGATGCCAGCGGTTTTTGCACAAAAGTATGGGGAGTTGGTTGTCAAACACGGGGGAAGACCTATTGGTACGACGATGTCCTTGATCTCAGGTATAAAACAGGTCAATGGTGAGGAATTAAACACCATTCTGGATATCAAATCCGCAATAGATCCTCATGACATAATGAATCCTTACAGATTTATTTGACCGTTCTTCCAAGTATAATTTAGACGGTAATGTAGATAAATATTTATCATACAAGGGTGTATTGACATGGTAATGCCTAAAGGGAATTTCTTTAAAATTACATCGGGATGGCTGGTTCTCCTGATGGTATTTATTATTTTTATCCAACTTAATACCGAAAATTCCAGTGCAGATCCTTTCTTGTACAGGCATCATGTAATCATGATCCAGGGGAATGATCCCGATACTGCAGAAATAGAACCTGGAAACGAGATGTTGGCAATAGAGCGTTTCTTTTTATTGGTACCTTGGAATGAGTCCTTCGTCGATTTGCCCGTTCCATTGGCCATGAAGATAGGCAGTCAAGATATTGATCATGTAGGTTACAGTGATATGTTTGGATATGTCCCAGGGCAGTACAGTCTCTACATGAACCCCGGCGATTCACCATATAAGGAGTTCAGGAATATGGAGGATATGACCTGCTGCATTGCACACAGCTTTGTTTGGGGTTTTCCCAAGGGTGCGGATAGAAACCAATCACAAGATATTCACCTGGACACAGGTTCTGCGTTTAAAGAGAATATGGATGATTCCAGATCAATTGATGTTTGGAATTTTTCTGAAGATACCATGAAATTGAAAATGGGGGAATATTCTGGTGAATATATTTCTACGGCCACTAAGATGGGTGCTCATATACCGAAAGTGGAAATCGACTGGAATATTTCGATGCACAAGGAGAATGTCACTTTTTTGATATCTAACAACAATGGAACGAATTGGTTGGATATGACATCACACAAAGGCGAGGAGGTGAACTTTTCGGTTCAGGGCAACGAGCTGATATGGAAAATTAACATGACGCAAAACATAACATTGAACAATACACCTGTTTTGACTGATCTTTGGATCAATGTGACTTATACCCCAATGTACTCAGACATCATTCTTCAACTCGATTATGTCCTTGAAAGAAAATCGGATAAGTTCGAGTTCACGATGGACCTGTATAAGGATTACGATGATGGTGTGGTACCACATATTCTGATATATACCGATAAGGACCATATCGTTGAGTCCGAAGATATTCCACTTACCCTATATGGATCTCAATCAGAATATCCTGGTAAGGATGTATATATCTTTATGGCGGGATCCTTTTCGCCTGAGGCGGCGATTACGGTTCAAAAGGTTGAAGAGGAATCCCAAATATCCTGGCTTTTAATTTTCCCTCTAATATTGATCATAATATTTGTTGGTGCATTTTTAATGGGAAGGGCAAGAAAAAGGGAGATGACCAAATCAGCAGAGGGTCAAACAGCTACAGCGGACAACGGGGATATGGAGGAACTCGCTCGGAAAAAGGAAGGACTTCTTACGGCCTTAAAAGAGCTGGACAGCGACTTTGAGGAGGGCAACTTGGACGAGGATATTTACAACGAGCTAAGAAGCACATATAAAAAGAAAGCTGCAGAGGTGATGAGCCAAATGGATGCATTAACCGCAGCTGCCGTCCCCTCGGCCAAGGAACCGGAAGAACCAGAAATATCAGACGAAAGAAAAACTTTGTTGTCAAAGAAGAAGAAGATCTTAAAGAGCATTAAAAAGCTTGATTCGGATTACAAAGATGGAATACTCGATGAGGACGTGTATAAAGAATTGAGGCAAAGCTACAAGGAGAAAGCTGTTGAGGTGATGAAGGAACTGGAAGGCAACTGATCAAATTCCACATCCACGGTATCACGCAGTAGACCAAATATTATAAGAACCTCAATCATAACCTTGTCCCTCGCTTAAATGACCTATAATCCCCGATGCATCCGGACTCGCGGACTCGAATCAGGGTATATCCATTTATGTCTATCTTCGCGATTATTGGAACCTTGAGGTGTGGCCATTTTTTATTCACGTTTGTGGATGCCGTAAGTGTTGTATCTCCTATCATGAGTGCCGGAAACATAGGATGATATGACTGAAATGATTACAATCAAAGCTACAAAAAATAACATGATCAGCGGCAACTGGAATCTTATGATTTTCATTAGGGGAAATCCTCGGCATGATATTGACAAAATAGATATAGACTCTTTTTTACGTATTTCTATTTTCGTTCTTCTAATTGCGAAATCAGTCTACACCGAACAAATATTAATAACCGCCATGTTATTACACCCCCTGATTTGAATGGATATAGGGACGGTTCTGTTGTATATTTCCCTTATATTGGCTATACTGGCGGGAGCGTTGGCAATTATCGACCTGATATTCAATAAAAAGGGCATTAGCAGATTCTCAGAAGAGCTCCCCTTATACGCGAAATTGGCCTCCATATTCCTTTTTGTAATGGTCACGGGGGCACTACTGCTCCTTTATGTTTATTTTATCACTTCAAACATGAATATAAAATATGTGTGGGAATATTCCTCAAAATCTTTACCCATGGAATACAAGATCTCTGGGGTTTTGGCCGGTATGGCAGGCTCCCTGTTATTCTGGATATGGTGTATGGCCTTCAGTTGGTTTGTGGAGGAGATCAAGGATTTTAGAAGACCAAAAAACGGTATTTTGATGGGTTTGACGAGGGCAACTATGATGATTATAATATCAATATTCCTATATTTTTTAATAATAAGGGATCTCTTTGAAGAAACCCCTCAAAACTATATTAACGCCATGCCGGAGGGGCAAAGTTTGAACCCGCTCCTTCAGACGCCCCTTATGATAGTTCATCCGCCTATCGTATTTTTAGCCTATGGTTTTATGGTCATATGTCTGGCCTCCGCCATGGCCTATCTCATCTGCAATGATAAAAACTGGGTCAAACTTTCCATGCCCTGGAGCAGGTGGGCCTGGCTCTTTTTAACCCTGGGCATCGGTATCGGTGGGCTATGGGCCTATGTCGTTCTCGGATGGGGCGGATATTGGGCCTGGGATCCGGTTGAGACCTCCTCGTTCCTGCCTTGGTTATTACTCACTGCATTATTACATGCCCAACTTATGTTCAAAAGGAAGGGAGATTATAGATTAGCGGCACCGGCCTTGGGGATATTCACATTCGTTATGGTGATTTTCGCAACGTTCACCACCAGGGCGGGAGGGATTTGGCTGTCAGTTCATGCCTTCGGTGAGGCGGATGTGAATGTAAGTGCATACGATAGGTTCGTGGATGTTGTGACATCCGATAACATCATCCTGGGTTATTTTATTCTGATGATAGGATTGACGATTATAGGGATAATCCTCCTGTTGTTTGCTTTAATGAGAATTGGGGAATCAGAGGAAGATAGCAATTCCGAGTCAAAACGCAATATCTTGGAGGATATAATAAACGATAAGTCCCTGATGTTCATCACCCTGATCCTGTTCACCATAACCACAATTGTTACACTGCTTCTTTTGATTATGGCCATCAACGGTGTCGATAGAATGCAGTTCGATACCAAGGTGGGAATTTTCGCCATTATCGGAATAATAGTGCTGGTTTTCTGTCTTGCTTGGAAATATTTGGGTCGAAGAACCACCTCATATTCAGTTCTCCTTGCAGGTGTGGTATCGCTTGTATTGGGAATTGCCATGCCAGATCAATGGATGGTGGGTGTGACATTCCCCTTTTTGGCACTGGCCGTGGTTGCATCCATTTACAAAATAATAAAATCCATTAATCCCAAGAGCCTCAGGGCAAGTATCAATAAAACGGCACCGCATATCGTTCATTTAGGTGTGGTTTTTATTATAATAGGTTTTGTTGGCAGTAATTTTTTGGTGACGGAGAAGGATATCACCCTAGTAAGAAATGGCCAGGCTGAAAAAGTAGGGGATTATGAGTTCAAAATGGTGGATGGCAGATATTCCGCTGGAGACCATTTTTATGTTACCATTGAGATTTTACGAGATGGAAACGTGGTGGCCACATCAGAGCCTGGGGCGATTTACCTGGAAGATCAATGGCGGAACGAAATTGCTGTTTCCGCAATGCCCACAGAGGATGTCTACATCATTTTCGTTGATGCAGATGCAGAAGGCAGTACTGTGACGAACGCGAATTTGCAGGTGAAAATATTACCCCTGATGAATGTGCTTTGGCTCGGTATGTGGCTTCTTGCCATCGGGATATTGATGAGATTGATAGTAGAGTTAAGTAGATCAAAAAAGAAAACCGAAAAAAGGGTGGAGATAAGAGCAAAAACAAGGAGTGAAATGCAAAAGACCCAGGAATATTATGAATCCCTGATCGAAAAAGAACTAGAAGAGATGAAATAGATTGAAAAACCTAAAGATATACCATAATTATACATCAGATACCCTTTTAGTGGCCTGTTCTCGGCATTGGGCATAGCGAAATTCCCCGATTCTGTAAAATTAGGCACAACATTTAACGAACCTCGACAATAGCTTTAAATGATAAAAAGGTGTTACAGGGTGTCAAAACTCAATGGTGATCAGAGATGATTAAACCTAGGAAAATCAAGGAAAAATGCGAACTGGCTAAACGCTGGGAGGGACTGGATTTGGATCTTCTTCCCATCGATAAATTGGACGTGAGCATACTCTGCATACTTCGTGATAATTCGAGAACGAGCAATGCCGAGATAGCTAGGATGTTGGATACCAGCGAGGCCACGATTAGACGAAGGATCAAAGGAATGATAGACAAGGGCATCATAGCAGGATTCTCCTCGTTCATCGACTACTCACTCATAGAAAATCCTGTGAAGGCCTACATTCATCTCAAGGTCAGGACAGAGAAAATGAAAACCGTGGTGGATAAGATCAAGTCACATGAGATGCTGTTGGCATTGTATCGGGTCACCGGTGAATACGATCTGCTCTGTGTGACGCTTTTTACCTCCATGAACGGACTGCATGAGTTCATCGATTATTTTTTAGAAATCGACGGCGTAATTGAAACGAACTCGCAGATCGTGATGAAAGCCCATAAGGGTGTCCCTTGGACCGGGATATGAAACTTGAGAAAAAGTATATGGCCATATCTAATTGTATCTATATTGACCTAGGTATTTTAAAAAAGAACTTAATAAAAATAATTAAAGGGGAAGGCGAGTATTAAATTTCTTCTTCCTCACCTTCTTCCATTGGAGCCTCTTCTTCTGCCCCAGTTTCCTCAACTGGTTCCTCTTCTGCAGGAGCTTCCTCTTCTACGGCCTCCTCAGGCTCGGGCTCTGGTTCAGGTTCCGGTGTCGGGGCAGGTGCCCCTTTGCCTTTCATAACAAAAAGCAATCCAAGAAGCACGATGACTATTATGAGAACAATGATTATTACCAGGTAGATCATGTTGTCCTCCTCTTCATCGTCCTCTTCTCCCGTCTTCTTGAAGTCGTTAGCATCCTGGGGATCGGTCTGGTCCATGTACTCCTGATAGTTGGTCATTCCGTCATTGTCGTCATCCTCATAGGCATCACTCGGGTCTTTTGGATCTAGGCTATTATTCGTCTCCCATGAATCAGGGAGACCATCGTTGTCGTCATCCGTGTCTGTTGAATCTGGGGTGCCGTCACCGTCGAAGTCAGGAGCCAAAGTGAAGTCCTGCTTGGTAACTCCTGGGGCAGTAATAACCACATCAGAGGCTGACTGCTCAATGGTTCCGGCCTTGATTGCCGTCACGGTGTAAGTGCCGGGTGCCAGGGTAAGTGTATAGGTCCCGTCTGATGCAGTTTTTGTGCCGTGACCGTTTACCGATATGTAAACGTCCGCTATTCCGGCATTTGACTCGTCCGTTACATTGCCTTTGAGGACGCCCACGCTGAGTTCCTCGATAATCTCCGTTAAATTTAATTTAGCGGCGTTCAAAAGGGCTATTCCGTATGCCGGGTTGTGTGAACCCGTTGATGCATGATCCGCAAGCTCCCAGTCATATTCCGCCTGCTCGAACAGCTCCTCCAAGTGTTCGGTCCAGGTACCGTTCTCATCAGCTTTGTCCATTAATCCTCTTTGTATTATATTATGATCGTCATCCTCAATACCTGCAATAATATCGATGAGACCGGAAACCTCTTCATTCAGCTTTTTATGTCTTTCCTGCGCTGCCTCGACTACCTCATGCCATTGTGTATAGTTTTCGTCATAATATGTCTCCCAGGCGGTCCAATTTACAGTATCAGTTGTTTTTGGAATGTCCTCAAATATGGTTGAGTGGCACTCCAGGCAAGCATCGATTGTTGCTTCAAAGCCGTGGCCAACATGCTCATATTCAGTGCCCCGCAAATCTCGGGAAGAGCTCCACATATGGCATTCGGCGCAAGTGACCTCCTCCATGTATGGATAATCGGTGCGGTTGACAGAGGGTTCACTATTGAGTTCTGCTGTTCTCATGGTTTCGTGATGACCGCCGTTGTGGCATGCATCACATACTTCCTCTAGTTCCCACCTCAATTGATATTCATGGGTGTTATCGGGGTCGGGATGAGGATCGTGGCAGTCACCGCAGGTGATGCCCCTATATTCTGCTTTGGGGATATCATCATTTACTGTTCTGTTTGTGGTGGGATCCCATTGAGAAGGCGATTTGCATCTCGCACAGTAGTTGTTCATTCCATCGTCCTCTTCAGGATCATTTTCCCATGGTGCATGCAAAGAAACATTCCATCCTGATATCGATTCATTTCCCCACTGGCGGTATCCTCCATGGCATTCAGCTTGGGCTGTACCACCGCATGCTTCATAATATCTATCAGGTCCAAGGTTGATGGTGTTTTTGGACGCTGTACCTGGTGGTGAAGGTGCATGCCCGCTTCCAGGTCCGTGGCAGTTCTCGCAGCCGATTCTCAAGAGCTTTGAGTTGTTCGTGCTGTTCCACACTTCATCAGGATCGAAACCACCGATATCTGTCTCGTTGTATCCAACAACGTGACATATCGCACAATCGCCAGGTAAATCGTCGCTGGCATTCTCATATACATGGGGTGCGACTTCTTCCATAATATATTTGTTTAAATAGTTACCACGGTAGGTCCAATTATTGGCAAAATCTATAGCATGCGCGGTCTCGGACCAATTTACATATTCATTGGTTGTGGATGCATGTTTGCAGCCATTGCATACTTCAGAGCCAACATATGTTTCTCCGGCCCTTGTGCCTCTTTCTTCATCCGAATCTGCAGCGGCAACAATTGCGATCACGGCAACAATAGCTAAAATGCCGAATATCAATACTGCGTTTCGCCTGTTCATAGTAATACCCCATCTTTACCCAAAGTTTGGGGTTAATATGTTAGGGAAGTATTTAAATGTTATGTACATACCTTTTTACGCCTTCCGAGGATAAACGACGATATTCGTGATTTATTTTACGATTAATCTTTAACGGGATATAGATTGATTTTGAATTCTGGTTTTTATTGAGAAGGAATTTGATATACATATTTCGTCAATAAAACGATTGTTTTCGGTTTAGAAAACTATAAATCCGACGAAGTATTATACTGCAACTAGTCTATTACGATAGAAAATAAGTATAAAAATAGGGACGATGGAGGTTGTTATTGTGACAAAGGATAAAGAGTTAAGACCCATCACCTTTCCTGAGATGGGAGCTTTACTGCACGGCATTCTATTTGCATACGAGAAAGTGGTTGCTGAACTGTATAAAGGCAAACACAAGATACTTTTCCCGTATATAATCGAAGATATGACAAAGGTGCTAAGCGGTCAGGATCTTGCCGTGGTGGATTCGGAGCAATCATTGGAGGACAACATGGATGGACTGAGGATATTCCTATCCAATGACGACCTATTAAAAGGAATATCTTTTAAGAAGATCGATGATGATACCTATGTATTTGAAATAGAGGAATGCTCTTTTGCAGTTTCGGGAGTTCACGATATATTAAAACTGCATGGAGGAGTCTGCCCCTTTGCTTTGGCCGTGGCCGCAATCTTATCGGGAGTGATGAAGGAAGGCGCATACATGGATTTGGCAGATTCAGAGTATTCGGATAAGGGTTCTAAAACCATATTGAAGATCAAATAATATTCTCAACAGGAAGTCGATTACATGAAAAAGAAAAGCAAAAAGAAAAGATCATCCGAGGAGACAAAAGAAAAACTAAAAACGGAAAAGAATATCCCGCCGCTGTTCTCGGAATTACTGGATCAGCCCCCTATCGACAAGACTGATATGAGTTTGCTGCAGCTTTTACAAAAAAATGCCAGAATGACAAATATCGAGATTGCTGAAAAATTGAACACAAGCGAGGCCACAGTAAGAAGAAGAATCAACAACTTGATGGACAGAGGATATATACGGTCCTTTGCAGCTCTTTTAGACTATAAAAGAATGGGTAATGCTGTAAAGGCCAATGTGCTCGCTAAAGTGGAAAAGGATAATCTAGAAAGGGTAGCCAACTCCCTTAAAAAATCCAAAAATGTGCATATGCTTTGTCAGGTGATCGGGGATTACAACCTTTTCTGTGAGCTGATTTTTAACAATATACTTGAACTCCAGGAATTCACCGATAAACTCTCCAATAATCCCGATGTGGAAAAGATGGATTATTATATCGTCACAAAATCGTTCAAGTCGTGCCCTTGGTCAGGATTATAAGAAGCTCAATACTTCGAGGGGCAGCCCACCTGAATCGGATGATTTGATCTGAACGTTAAAACACCATCAACATTTTCGAGCTTTCCTTTTACCACCACGTCCTTACCCTCCTCAAATCCGTCGGGTAAGGCCTTTTCGTGGACCACGAACATTTCAACTGATTCATTGTCTCTACCGACAAGAGTAAAGTTTTGACCACCGGTCCAGTTGCCCACCTTTCCGATAACCTCAACCTCTTTTCCTATATAAGAATCACTATTTTCAACAACCTCTTCCATTGTCAAATAATCTCCAGGGGCGGCACCCCAAAGGACAATTATCAATGCCACAGAAATGATTGCCACAACGATCAACACCTTGTTTCTTTTGGAGGAAAGACCTTTTCGCTTCTTCTTCGATTTGGGTTCATCCAATGATTCCGATGAAGAGTCAATTTCGTTTCCTTTATCATCAGCATTTTCTTCTATTGTTTCATCACTTTCGCTCATTCTTTTTCACCATCTCTTCTAGTAATTTCAGATCCTTTGATAGCTTCATTTGCTTCATATGCAGGTAGGCCAAATAGCCGAATAATCCCGCCCAGATGATCGTATATGCAAGGTATAACGCTTCTAGTTCACCCATTATAACCCTCCTATCTTTTCTTTCAGATCTTCGATTTTTGATGTCATTTCGATTATATTCAATCGTTTTTTCAATATAAATAAATAAAGAAAGGTAAAGGCAACAACACCTGCTAAAAGACCCATTCCCGTCTCAGCTGACATCGAACCCTCGCTCGTGGCAACCACATTTGGATGCATACTCTGCCATATCCTAGAAGAAACGAATGATAACGGTACGCACACAAAGCCGATGATACCAAATATGGCCGCCAATCGAGATTTGTCCTCGCTTTCCACGCCGCCTCTTAAAACCAAATAGGCCACAAATATCAGCCAGAGGACGAATGTTATTGTTAACTTCGTATCTTCCCAACGCCAGTACACACCCCACTCCGCACTTCCCCATATAGGGCCTGTTACTATGGCCAGGGTGCAGAAGACCACGCCAACCTCAGCTGAAGCGAAGGCCAAATCATCCCATTTTTTTAAGCCTTTAGCAAGGTAAAGTATGCTCATGATAAAAACGACTCCGAAGGCAAGAAACGAAACCCATGCGGCCGATACATGGAAATAAAATATCTTCTGTGCCTTTGGTGCGTTCCACCCGGGATCATCGACAACTGGTGTATAAATCAGGGCCATGTAAATGGCAAGTAGTACGAATACAAGGGCTAGTACCAAAACCATTGTATCCATTTTTTTATCGAATTTCATTTTCATTCCTCGAGTACAAAGTCGAACAGAAGATATGCTAAGGCGATATATATCACAGCGAACATTCCCAGTATTCTCAATTCGGGTATCGCATCAAGGATGTTGCCCTCCAAGGCCTTGGAAGTGGCGTTTATCGATGGCATTAACACTGTTAATAATATTACCGGTATTAATAATATTGGTATGAGCACCCCTCGGATGGACCTAGAATTTACCGCGATGCCGGATACCAGTGTTCCTGATATAACAAAAGAAAAGGTGCCTAGCAGTACCACTATGAGAACTGGTATGATATTTCCGTTATAGTCATATGAAAAAAACATGGTAAAGAATATAACAGAGGAGATGTCCACGAGAAGGATCAAAAAGTAGTTGGATATGATTTTGCCGAAATAAATCGCTGACCTGTCCATGGGACATAGCATAAGGCCATCCAAAGAGCCGCGGTCCTTTTCCTTTGAAAAAGAGGTATGAAGCCCGAACATACCAGCAAAGCAAAAGGTAATCCATAAAATCGGGGGAACCAAAGGCTCGAGTTTCTCTTGACCTATACTATAGAAATAAAACGCGAAATAAAAGGCCACCATAATGAACAGAGAAAAAATGAACATGGAGAAGATCATCTCCTTGGTTCGAAACTCGGTCTTTATATCCTTTTTCGCTATGGTAAGCGCCTGGCCCATCATCGCTGTGCCTCCATCAGGCCGTGATATTTCTCTTTGAAGCCCTCCAAATCCATATCCGACTTTTTTGAATCGAAAGCTATCCTCCCATTAACCAATATCAAGAGTCTTTCTCCAATTTTGTGCCCAAGCTCAACGTTATGCGTTATCAAGAAAATCGTTTTCCCCTGCTTGTGAAATTTCATCAGCATATCGGTTACCGTCCCCCATGCTTTAAAGTCAAGGCCCGTGTAGGGCTCGTCCAAAAGAAGGACAGGAGGATTGTGAAGAACCACCCTCGCCACTGCAGCCCTCTGTTTCATGCCCCTTGAGAACTGCCCAACTCTATCGTTCAATCTGTGGAGAAGGCCTATATCATCTGCAGTAGCCTTGATCGTCTTTTCATCCTTTTTTAGACCGTACATTCTCGAATAGAAGAAAAGATTCTCTCTGAGAGTCAGATCGTCATATAAAAATGGATTATGGGATAGAACCCCTATGCTGTTCCTCACATCGATTGATTCCTCTGCCAGGTCAAATCCATTGATGACAACCTTTCCAGAGGTGGGTCTCGAAAGGGTGGATAATATTCTTATCAGTGTAGTTTTTCCGGCGCCGTTAGGCCCGAACATCACCACGAACTCGCCTTCTGTTACCTCCAAATTCAGGTCGTTTAAAACCTTCTTTCTTCCATATCTTTTTTGGAGACTTTTTAGAGAGATTATGGACATTACCGCGTAATCTACGAGTTCCTTATAAAATCTTTTGGGTTTTTACAGATATAATTTGTAAATATTTTGTACTATAGTAATTTATATTAAAAAAATACTGATGTATCATATTAATCGTTATCACTCAAGCACTGCAAAGAAAAAATTATTAACCTCAATCGTATCATTGCAGTTAGACATTAAACCTAAACGGTGAAATTACATGCCCGAGAATCTAGACGCCATATTCAAACCGCGTTCAATTGCTGTGGTAGGCACATCGCGCAAGGATGGAACTATAGGCAGGGAGATACTTTACAACCTCGTTGCCTACGGCTTCAACGGTCCTGTTTACCCGGTTAATCCAAAGGCCGCATATGTGAATAGCATAAAATGTTACCCAAGTATTTCTGCGATCCCTGACAAGGTGGATTTAGCCATTATCGTTATTCCCAAGGAACAGGTGCTGTCTGTTGTTGAGGAATGCGGGGAAAAGGGTGTGAAGGGCATTGTCGTGATATCGGCAGGTTTCAAGGAGATAGGGGAAAAAGGAATCCAGCTGGAGAAGGAACTGGTCCGAATGATAAAGAAATACGGTATCCGCCTTGTGGGACCGAACTGCATGGGTGTAATCAACACGGCGAAGGATATCAGGATGGACGCCACTTTCGGTTCCACCTTACCACTCGACGGCCAAGTGGGCTTCATGTCCCAAAGTGGTGCCCTGGGCAATATCATCCTGGAATATGCCGATGAACTTAAAATCGGTTTTTCCAAGTTCGTGAGCATGGGAAATAAGGCGGATGTGTCGGGTAACGATCTCTTGATGGATTTCGAGGACGATGAAAATACAAAAATAATTTTGATGTACCTGGAGAGCTTCGGCAATCCAAGGAAATTCACAAAGATAGCTAGAAGGCTTACAAAGAAAAAACCGATAATTGCGGTGAAAGCGGGCAGAACCTTGGCGGGAGCAAGGGCCGCTTCCTCCCATACAGGAGCCCTCGCTGGCCTCGATGTAGCGGTGGATGCGCTGTTTGAGCAGTGCGGTGTTCTGAGAGCGACATCCATCGAGGAGCTATTCGATTATGCCGTGGCCTTTTCAAATCAACCCCTACCGAAAGGCAAGAAAGTGGCAATCGTTACCAACGCCGGGGGACCTGGAATCATTGCCACTGACGCCTGTGTAAGCCTGGGTCTGAAGATGAGCACGTTCGATAAAGAGACTTATAAAAAATTGGAAGAAATACTGCCTGAGGAGGCAAGCACACAAAATCCTGTGGATATATTGGGAGATGGAGGGCCAAAGAGATATGAAAAGGCCCTGGATGTGGTTTTGAAAGATATCAATGTGGATTCTGTGATCACGATATTCGTACCCCCTCTGATGAGCAAGGCATTGGATGTGGCTGTTGCTATCTCGAAGGTGAGTGCTAACTACGATAAACCGGTTCTCGGTTGTTTCATGGGGAGAGAGGAGGTTTTAACCAGTATCCAGGAACTGGAGAAAAACAACATTCCCGCTTATCTTTTCCCTGAATCAGCTGCGAAATCTATTGCAGGAATGTACAAATATCGCGAACTGAGTAAGAGAAGTGAAGGAAATATAGTACATTTTGAGGTTGAGAAAAAAAAGGTAAAAAGCATCATAGACAACGCTCTTTCGGCCGGGAAAGGATACCTATCTCAGGATGAAGTGAGAGGCATCCTTGAGGCGTACGGCTTCAAATACCCTGAGACACAACTTGTAAAAAATGAGGAAGAGGCCGTAAACAGTGCAAATCGTATAGGCTTCCCGGTAGTATTGAAGATCGCCTCCCTGGATATAATCCATAAATCCGATGCCGGGGGAGTAGTGATAGACTTGGAGGATGAAGGAGATCTTAGAGCAGCTTTCAAAAAAGTCATCTCAAATGTGAAAAGTAATGCTCCGGAAGCGAAAATAGATGGAGTCATGGTTCAGAAGATGGTTAAAGGTGGAAGGGAAACGATTTTAGGAATGAGTCTTGATGCGAGCTTTGGCCCCTTAATCATGTTTGGGTTGGGCGGGATCTATGTGGAGGTTCTCAAGGATGTAAGCTTCAGGATAGCGCCGATTACGGATTTGGATGCTTCCGACATGGTCAAGAGCGTAAAAAGCTATCCTCTTTTGAAGGGTGTCCGTGGAGAAAAACCTGTTGACATCGAGGAGATTGAAAAATACATACAGAGGTTATCCAGATTGGTCGAAGATTTCCCGGAGATAGAGGAAATGGATATCAATCCTTTCGTTGTGTTTGAAAAGGGCAGATGCTGTAATGTTGTTGATGCAAGAATTAAAATAGAGCGCTCATACAAGCAAAATAAGTTTTAAAATAGAATAAGGTCACCTTATCATCTGAGGTATCTTTCTCTTCTGCTTCTATTCTCCCCTGAGCTCCTTCATGTGTTTGATTCTCTTCTCTATCAGGTCTTTCTTCCCTATGTCATGTCTCATAAAAACATTACCCTTCACATGGGATAACGCCCTCTCCGTGATCTTCTCGGCCTCGAATATACTGTCCTCCACTCCCACCACTGCCAAGGATCTTGATGAGGTCGTATAGATCTGATCATCCCGTTTGTCCACCGAGGCGTAGAACAGTTCTGCACCGCTTTTTTTTATTTTTACTTCGTTAACTTCCACCTTCTCTCCCACGAGCGATTGTACTCCGTAACCCATGGGGACTATGTATTTGCATACGGTGGCCTTGTTCGTAAACGAGGCCTTCTTCGAAGATAGATTACCGTCTATAATCCCACTGCAGATTTCTTTGAAATCCGAGGTCAAAAGGGGCAGTACGTTCATGGCTTCTGGATCTCCGAATCTGGCGTTGCACTCAATGACCTTCGGACCTTGGGAGGTGAGTATGAACTGACCGTAGAGTATTCCTTTGTACGGAGTTCCCTCCTTGGCCATGGCATTTATAATATTCTGCATGATATCGACACATTCGTCGTACTCATCTTTGGTGAGGAAAGGAAGTAAGCCGTCCTCTTGGGAATAAGAACCCATACCTCCTGTATTCGGCCCGATATCCCCTTCGTAGGCTCTCTTATGATCCTGTACGGCCGGCATGGGCATGAGGTGTTTACCATCGCAAAATGCCTGGAGTGTGAGCTCCTCTCCAACCATCTTCTCCTCGATTACGAAGCTTGATGAGCCGCCTATTTTATTGTCGATGATGTCCTGGCAGTAATCTATCACATCCTCCGTGCTCAACAAATGCTCCCCCATAATCTTAACACCTTTGCCTCCGGTAAGTCCAATGGGTTTTACTACCACCTGCTTACCGTAATCTTTTAAAAATTTCTCCACTTCTTCGGTGTTATCAAAGATCTTATAATCCACCATTCCTGGCAAATCATGTTTTGCCATGAGATCCCGCATATATTGCTTTGATATCTCTATTTGGGAGGCTTTCTGGCTTGGTCCAACGCTTTGGATACCCACTTTTTCAAGCACATCCACGATTCCCACACCCAAGGGCCCCTCGGGTCCTATTATGGCCCAATCTATCGCCTTGGATTGTGCCCACTCTGTAATCTTATCGACTTCGGTTTCTTTCGTATATAGAATATCCTTGCTCAACTTTGCAATTCCCGGGTTGCGGTTCTTCATAACCGAGAAAATCTCCACATCACTTTTGTCCAAAGCTTTCACAATAGCATGCTCTCTTGCTCCACCTCCAACAGACAAAACTTTCATACCTTGCCCTCCGATTTATGTGTTGGGGTAATAGGTTTAGTTATGGTTATAGATTTTGGTCTCCATATATTTATAAATAATTAGTAGCTAAACAAGAACAATTTTATATAATAAATCAGACGTAGTACAGATGATATGAGGGAGAAACATGGAGAATAAAACCGAGATGGGGCTTCTGCTCATAATTTTTGGATTGATATTGAGTATAATTTCCACCCTAGGAAGTGTTGCAACAGGGGATTTTGGAGGGACTTCTGTTTCTGCAAGTGCCATAATACCAGCTATTTTTGGCTTCTTAGCATTTATCTTGCTATTGGTTGGCTGGATACTTATGATGTTGGGCAGGAAGGAATTCGGAGAGGAACACGCCCAGTTCACGATGTACTCATTAGTTGCATTCATTGTGGGTTTTATCGTAGTCATAATTGGCGGAATTATTATGGCCTTTGGAATGATGGCTGGAGGTTTAGGAAGTATAAGTACCGAGGAAACTGTGGATTACCCTGCCATGGCAAGGGGCATGATGACAGGATTGATAATCTCACAAATAGGTGGTATAATTTTTACCCTGGGTGCCATACTACTGGTCTTCCGTCTTGAAAATGAGGTGGGTATAAAAATTCTCTATCTAGCCTTGATAGTCTCAATAATTATTGCTATTGTGAGTATAATACTCATTTCATCTGCGGTAAATGACCTTGCAAACAAGTTGGAGGAAACACCTGAAGATCAACAAGAGGACGAATTTCTTGAGGGTTTAAGCGGACTCAGTTATTTAAATGGCATAGCCATTATTGGAACCTTATTGCTGTTGATAGGTTATTACATACCATATGATAGGATCAAAAAGGGTGAACTGAAACCAGTTATGCTCCCTACCCAACCTTACGGTGCACCACCGTATCCTGCACAATACCCATACCAACCATATCTACCTTATCAACCTGGACCGTACCAGCAACCACCTTATCAGCAGCCCTATCCACCACAGTACCCCCCACAGCAACCACCGGTTACTCCCCCGGAAGGAGGAACACCACCCTCTCAACCTCCAGCAGGCGTACCAGTGCAGCCAAAAGAGGTTCCCAGGGAAACTGCTGAGGTCATAAGCTGCAGGTTCTGCAATACCCAGATTCCTAAGGGAAGCATTGTCTGCCCTGTTTGTCAGAAAGAGCTTTAATAAGGTAGATATTAGGAATGCGGGGGAAGGGTGTTTAAGATATAATTGATGTAAAATTATAACATCCACTGACACGCATGTAATACAAGCGTTCCCGAATTTAAATATATGTGGCTAAGGGTGCGGGGGATGTGGATGTTTAAGACATAATTGATATTAAATTATAACATCCACTGACACGCATCGAATCTAATTATAAACCAATTAAAGATGCGGGGGAAGGGTGTTCAAGCTTAAGATACGAGTGATGTACAGGCATAACTTGAACACGAGTCCCCTGCACTGTATTTAATTATATTAAAAAAGGAAGTGCGGGGGAAGGGATTCGGGACCTAAAACTTTTTGAGGCTCACCTGCGCTGGCTCATGCTCCTCAAAAAGTTTCAGTCATCCAAAAACCTCGCATGAACCTGCTCGGTTCGCATATCAGTAAACAATTAAAGATGCGGGGGAAGGGATTCGACACGGATAGAAAGCTTACTTCAGATTACTATTATCTCTGCTTTCATCCTATCGAACCCCTATCAATTTAATTTCAATTGTAATCCCCCTTAAATTATAAAATAATGAAATGCGGGGGAAGGGATTCGAACCCTTGAACCACTTCTGGACAGGATGTCCAAACCAGCGCAATGATTGAACCCTTACACCTTGGATCTTAAGTCCTGCGCCGTTGGCCAAGCTTGGCTACCCCCGCTTCAAAGCGGATACCATCGCTGGGGATAGCCAAGCTCGCTCCGTAGACAAACCAATGGTTTGTCGAGGCGCAGAGGTGACTTTAGGTCGCCTCAGTGTGGCTACCCCCGCATTGTAGGAACAATGCACGGTTCGAAGGTATACCCTTAAAGGTTTTTTGTTTTTTCTATGGATATATCGAGTTATAAATGATGTTGATAAGACCAATCCTACCAAAATTTAAATATCTCTACCCGCCATTAGGGATATTACCCGCTAAAATCAAAGAGGGGGAGAATATGTCTCTTAATCTCGATTTAACGAAGCTGAAACATGGCACGGAATTGCTGAAAAGAGGATTTGCTAAGATGCAAAAAGGCGGCGTGATCATGGACGTCACCAATGCCGAGCAGGCAGGCATCGCGGAGAATGCTGGTGCAGTGGCTGTGATGGCGCTGGAGCGCGTTCCGGCGGATATCCGAGAAGCAGGTGGGGTGGCCAGGATGGCCGACCCCAAGGTAATCCAAGAGATCATTGATGTCGTCACGATACCTGTTATGGCAAAGGTGAGGATCGGCCATTTTGTAGAAGCCCAGGTATTAGAATCTTTAGGTGTGGACATGATAGACGAATCAGAGGTTCTTACGCCCGCGGATCCGTTCTACCATGTGGATAAAACCAAATTCACCGTGCCCTTCGTCTGCGGCGCAAGGGATTTAGGTGAGGCATTAAGAAGGATCTCCGAGGGCGCTGCAATGATACGCACCAAAGGTGAAGCAGGCACAGGCAATGTCATCGAAGCCGTGAGGCATCAAAGGCTGATCATGGGTCAGATCAGAGAACTTTTGGGAAAAGATAACGAGGAGATGACCTCTATTGCGAGGAAGATCGAGGCACCAATACAGCTCGTAAAAGAGGTGGCCGAACTGCAACGTTTGCCTGTGGTGAATTTCGCGGCTGGAGGAATAGCAACGCCTGCGGACGCGGCCATGATGATGCAGTTGGGTAACGATGGAGTCTTTGTGGGCTCGGGGATATTCAAGTCCTCGGAACCTGAACCAAGGGCCAAGGCCATCGTTGAAGCGGTAACACATTTTAATGATCCCAAAGTGATAGCAGAGGTTTCTCGGGGGCTGGGAGGAGCCATGCGAGGTATTGAGATATCCGAGATTCCAAAGGACCAGAGGCTACAGGAGAGGGGATGGTAACCAGGAATATTCGTATGAAAAATGAAGGCAAAAAATATAAAAGGGAAAGGCTAATACACACCTTCTTATCCAATATCTTGAGGAGAGACGAAATTATGGAAAAGGTAAAGTACGTCGCTTTGCTGGTGTTGGTGTTGATACTTAACATCACCTTAACAGGATGTTTCGAGGAGGAGGAAGAGAAAGAACCCTCCATTGAAATCGAACTTATAGGTGGCTCCCATAAAATCTATGCTGGGCATTCCACCACTTATATCCTACTTATCAAAAACAATCAGGACGAAGCCGATAATATCACCCTCGGCCTTTCCGGTCAGCCATCCGGCTGGGATGTGACACTGAACCAAACCTCCGTACACCTGAAGGATAAAGGTACCTTGGGTGTCTTTTTGGTAGTTAACGCCTCGAAGGATGCCTCAAAAGACGATTATAAGGTCAAGATCGAGGCAGAATCGGAAACGGGCGCAAAACAATCCAAAACCATAACAACAAAGGTGATAGGGTCAGATGGAGTAACGGTAAGGATAGGTGACAAAGTACAGACAGACTATATCGGTTATCAGGTAGATTATGCTGTTTTCGACACATCAATTGAGGCTATTGCACGGGAAGCCAGCATAAGAAAAGGCTCCACCTTCTCGCCTCATGGATACCAACCGTTAAATGTGTATGTTGGCCCAACCGACCTGGATGATAACGATGATTATATAACCACAGTTGAGGGATTCTGGGAGGCTGTAGTCGGAATGAAAGTTGGGCAGTCCCGCACAGTGGTTCTGACACCCGCCAAAGGTTACGGTGAATACGCAAATGCCACGATAAACGTCACCGAGGACATTCCCATGATACAGACGTTTTCATTCAGCGAATTTGAGAGCTACTATCCCAACGAAGAACCCATAGAGGGCGTATCCATGAAGCATCACTTCTGGGAATGGGATTTAAGTGTCGATTATGTAAACGAAACTGAGGATGTTGTGAGGATACTCAACGAGCCTTATTTGAACCAAATCGTCACTCCATATGGTTGGGATACGGAGATCGTCTACAAGAACAGATCGGACAATGGCGGTGAGGGCAGAATACGAGTGAAACATTATGCACAAAACGGTATGCAGACCCAATATCAAAACTTCCCTGCCGAGGTACTTACTGTTGATGAGGAGCAAATCAAAATAAAATATAACAAAGGTTCCCACGAGCTTGCCACTGAAATCCTCATATTTGACATTACTTTACTCGACATTCCAGATTAACTTCTTCCCGGACCTCACCCGGAAATTCGCATTAACATCTTTTATGGGAAAAAACCCATAGAAACAATCAAATATGATGAAACGATTAAGGACGGAATACCCAATTTACCAAAGCCAGAAAAACCAAAAGAGGAATGAGAATGGTGAATGTATACGATGTTCCCCCAGATATTCTCATCGATAAGGTTGCAGAGAAACTGAAAGCCGAAGGCAAGATCAAGCCCCCTGAGTGGGCGGATTTTGTCAAGACAGGTGTGCACAGAGAAAAAGCACCAAATCAGGATGACTGGTGGTATCGGAGGGTAGCGGCCGTCCTCAGAAAACTCTATATAAAAGGCCCGATCGGTGTGTCTAGGCTGAGCTCGGAATTCGGCGGGAGGGTGGATCGCGGCTCAAAGCCCTATAAAGCACGAAAAGGGGGCAAATCCATCATTAGAACCGCGCTGAAGCAGTTGGAAGAGCAGGGGCTCGTAGTAAATGAAAAGGGCCGAGGCAGGATGATCTCCCCGCCCGGAAGGTCGCTTTTAGACAACATCTCGTACGACATATTCAAGGAACTGGCAAAAGAAAATGTTGAACTTGGTAAATACTGAGGCTAAGTGATTTCCATGGAAGAAGAGGATGAATTGGAGGTGATAAGGAAAAAAAAACTAGAAGAACTCCAATTGCAATCCCAGCAGCAGGCGGCCTTTGAGGAGCAGCAGCGCCTTATGGAGGCCCAAAGACAGACGATAATGCGGCAGATATTAACACCAAAGGCAAGGGAGAGGCTGGGCAGATTGAAAACCGCCCGTCCGGAATTGGTTCAAGCAATCGAGGAGCAGCTCATTGCCCTTGCAAGAGCAGGACGGGTTGTGGGTCAAATCGACGATGATGAGCTTCGCAAACTTTTAAGCAAGCTTACACCCAAAAAGAGGGAGATTAAAATCGAAAGGAGATGAGGGTTCCCATGGCAAGGAATAAACCGTTTGGTAAAAAGTTAAGGTTGATTAAGGCCACGAAAAGAAATCGGAGAGTGCCAACATGGGTGATGATGCGTACGAATCGTAGGTTCGCAAGACATCCGAAGCGGCATTCCTGGCGAAGTTCGAAATTGAAAAGATAAAAGGGGGGTGTGAACGATGCCAGAAGATGAGGAAGAAGAGCATATATTCACGGTCCCACTGTCCAAATGTAAAAACCTGCCAAGGACGAAGCGGGCGCGGGTCGCTATGAGCACGGTAAGGAGCTATATCGCTTCCCATATGAAGGTACCAGAAAAGGATGTTTGGGTGGATGCCAGTGTAAATGACAGCATTTGGTCAAGGGGGATTTCAAAGCCGCCCTCAAGAATTCGTGTGAAGGCCATCAAATTCGAGGATGGATTGGTGGAGGTATCCACACTCGAAGGATGATTTAAAAACCACATGAGGTAGGGTTCTTTTGCTTAGGAAACTGGATATCAATGGCAATCCATTTATCGGTGTTTATTGTCATGCAAACGAGGAATTTGCTATTGTCCCTCCAGAACTTACCAAGGAAATGATATCAAGAATCGAGGAAAGTTTGGATGTTGAGGTCATTCAGACCACAATTGCAAGCGCGTCGATTATAGGAGTTTTGGTTTGCTCCAATTCTAATGGCATCATCGTTACGAATTTCGCAGAAGAAAGGGAGCTTAAACCCATTAAAAACAGATTAAATATTCTTTACATATCTGATGTTTTAAATGCAGTAGGAAACAACATCCTAGCCAATGATAGATACGCTATGGTGCATCCTGATCTCAAGAAGGAAACCGTAAAGGAAATCGAAGATACATTGGACGTCGAGGTCAAAAGGGGCAATATTGCGAATGTGAAAACCGTAGGTGCGGCCGGTGTTGTAACAAACAAGGGCCTTTTATGTCATCCTCATATCTCCACGGATGACCTAGATGTGTTAAAAAATAGGTTTGGGGTGAATGCCGCGATTGGAACTGCAAACTACGGCACCCCATTGGTAGGCGCCTGCATTATAGCAAATTCAAAAGGTGCGATTGTAGGCTCCACAACGACCCCTATAGAGCTGGGAAGAATTGAAGAGGCTTTGGAACTTTAAAATGTAGAAATATAAAATTCTCCTGGGTCACAGCGTGAATACCCAAACCTCGAATTCACCAGGCAGATCCTCGCTTTCAAAGTCTATCTCGTTTCCTACCCTCACTATACTATCCTCGTCCACAAAATCCAAAAAAGGTTCTACAGGTTTTATGGAAAGTGAAAGCCCTCCTACCCTATAATGCATCGGTATCGCAACTGCGGGTTTGATGGTATGTATGACTTCCCACGCCTCCTTAGGCCCTATCGTAAAAACATTTCCCACAGGAACGAATAAGATATCCACATTACCTATTTGTTTGAGTAAATCTCCATCAAGCACATGCCCTAGATCGCCAAGATGGCAAAAATTTATCCCTCCCAATGTAAACTTAAACAGGATATTATCACCGCGTTTAGCACCCATGGCATCGTCATGGTACGTTTTTAAGCCTTTGATTTTGATCCCATTTTTCGTGGTGTCAATTTCCCTTTTAAAAATCTTCGTCTTTCGCCCTTCAACTGCTTTAAAAAAGTTATGGTCAAAATGGTCGTGACTTATTAAAATTATGTCCGCTTTTGTGTAAGGTGGTTTTATACCAATTGACTTTCCATCATGTGGATCCGTTACTATTGTTACGTCCTCTCCTATCTCAAAACATGCATGACCATGCCAACGGATTATTATTTATCTCCCCCCGTTTCATCATGTAATACCCTTATGAGTATATAATTTCTACGATGATTTATTTTATCTTTTCCTAAAGAAAAATCAAATGATTTTTTCTTTGCGTATCATATTTTTCAAATTATTATTTTATTTATAAAACCACCGCTGTTGCCCTTAAAACGGGTTGCAGAGCCCAAATAAAAGGTACAATCAGGTTATTACCTATATGTTTATATACCAAAACATCCCTAAAACGTGATGTAAACACGTGCTAAGTTGAGGTAAGTATTCAGCCTTAACTTGTGCGAATCGATGTAAATAGGCGAAAAAGCCCTAAAAAAGGGATGCATCTTTAGGGGTTAGGATGTTTCCGAACCGCAAAACCACAAACGGGGCATGCACAAATCCGTCATGCCCTCTTAGAGGGTACCCTCTCCCACTCAGCAAGGGCTTTAATGCTTCCGGAAAAAATCATTTTAAACAATCTAAAAAACACAGGATGAGAAAACGCTTTATTGCCCTTACGACTATTTTTGTGTTTTTATGCTCCATTATTGTTCAATTCCCATTATATGGAGAGGCCGCCGAGCCCTCTATTCCTTCTGATCAAGGGTCTGGGGCATTCACAACCACATGGACCTTCAATAATGCCTCCTATTTTAACACAACAGAGACTACGATTGCGAACAGCGAGGTGAGTCTAAAAACTCACGACTTCATTTGGAACCAGAGCACAAAGAGTGAATTCGATGAGGGGAGTAAAAATAATGTCACGCTCACTCAGATACCAAATACTGTTGTGGTTTGGGATGATGGTTTTGAGTACTCAGGCAAGGGCCCTTGGGAAACCGGGATAGTTAGTGGAACAAACGATCAGTGGGAGCACGGGTTAGTTTCAAATATTCCCGGTTTTATAGGAACACATGATTCGGGTATCTATGTTTGGGGAACGAATTTAAAAGGAAAATATGCCGATTCAGGAGGAGAATCAAGCAATTATTATTTGAAATCTCCATCGATAGATCTAAGCACTTCCGAAAGGACCGAGATGAGCTTTTGGCATTATTATCTCTTTGACAATGATACCAATACGAATGATGGAGGTATAATTGAGGTATCCACTGACAACGGCAAAAACTGGGAACAGATATGGCCTAAAGCAGGTTATGGAAGCCATATAGAAGACGACAAAAATCCTCTCCATCCAACAGATTGTTTTGGAGGAAACAGTACCAGATGGATCCAATCTCAATTCGATTTATCGAAGTATGACGGCAATAAAAATTTCACCTTCAGGTTTCGCTTTGCCACAAACGGCCAAGAGTCAGACTATGGCTGGTATGTGGACGATGTGGAGATAACGAGCACCACGTTTTCCGACGGTGAAGTTGAGCTGGACTCAAGAGGAATCACGGGTGGAAACGATCCATCCAATGTAGAACAAGGGAACACCAACTACACGATAATTGATGCAAATAATCCCATAAACTCTGACGGTGCTCTAACTGAATGGACGGTGTTTACCTCAACAGACGGTGAGGGTAAAATGAAGGTGTTCCGATGGATAGAAGATAATGAAGAATTCCTATTTGTGGGTGAAACACTACCTGAAGAGGTGAAGACGGGCGAAGTGAACACCTTCGAATGTTATATCGAGGTCGAGGCTGGAGATTATATTGGATGGTACAGCGAGAACGCGCAAATTTGGAAAGATACCGGGGGAACCGCATTTGTCAATACAACACATGATATTAAATGGCCTTCACCGAATTCGAGCTGGACCAAAACAGATTTCACCTACTCTATAAGTGCTAAGGGTACCTTTGTCAATCGAGAAGGTAACCTAATTTCCCGAGTTTATGATGCCGAATCACCTGCGATCTGGGATGAGATCCATTGGGGGGAGGATGAATCAATCTTGGATGTTGAAATCTCTTTGCAGACACGAAGCGGAAATTCCTCTGATACCTCAGATAGCTCTTGGAGTTTGTGGTCATCTCCTTTTTCGAATCCAAACGGCTCTAATAAAATAAATAGTCCATATGCCAGATATATTCAATTCAAGGCCACTTTGACCACCGAAAAGCAGCCTTATACTCCAACGCTTTACAATGTTTCCATATCATATAGAAAATATTCGGCCGATGGAGGGGTTGTGATAAACGACTTTATCCCGGGCGCACGCGTGGCCCAATGGCTGGATTTTTCCCCATCGGTTAATCTAAACGGGCAAACCATCGACTATTATTACTCCTTGGACTCCGGTGAAACATGGAGCGGAATTCCTAATAACGGGGGCATGTCCTCCGTGAGCGTTCTCGAGGGCAGGATACGGTTTAAAATGAACCTGTCAACAGAGGATACCACGGTTACACCTGTCATCGCAGAAATAACCCTTACCTATTCAACCGCAACACCTGAGATGGAGTTGTTTATAGAAGCCGATAAAATTAACGTGAATCCGGGGGATATGATCTATTTCGAGATCTTTTATCGCAATAAAGGCATAGGAAGTGCGAAGGATGTGAGTATCGCCTTTTCATTGGACTCCAACTTGACTTATAAAGGGGATAATAGCGGTGCCCCCTCGACGATAGAGACTGAAAGTATAAGAAAATGGCATTTCGAGGTTGTTGAACCTGCTAACAGATCGTTTATTGTTGATACTCAGGTAAAGTCCTTAAATGAAGAAACTGAATTGTCCATCTATGCAATAATGAATTATACCGACGTTGGCGGTAATGTTTATGAGGGTGTCATTTCCAATACCATCATAATAAAAGTGACTCCGGCAATGGATATTCTATTCATCATCAGCCTTATCGCAATAATCGCTGCCATTATTATTATCCTTGTAGTTATTATAATTCAAAGAATAAGGGCGGGCGAGGAGGTCGAAGAGAGAATATCCGTTGAGGATGTGGAGAGGGGGATAGGATATCTGGTGATGGAAGATAATCCCAAAAAGAGTTATGGTCTATTTTCGGACCTGATTGATCTAGGGAATACAGGATTGTGCATAACCAGAGCTTTTCCGGGAAGGGTGAAATTGAATTATTCATTTGAAGGCGTTTCGATAATATGGTTGAGCAGGGCCAGGGAAAAGGACACCATCCTGCCCACAAACCTGGGGGCAGTATTACGCTCCGCACAGGATTTTATGGAAGAAAATGAGCGTGCCGTTATCTTGTTGGATGGTTTAGAGTATTTAATGGTGCACAACGATTTTCAGAAGGTGCTCAAACTGGTTCATGGTCTAAATGAGATGGTGGCAATAAACGATGCTGTGCTGGTTATGCCATTTAATCCCCTTACCATGGAGAAGGGCAAGGTGGCCCTACTCAAAAGGGATCTGAAGATACTGGGGTAAAAAAGGATATTTTATGTGATCCCATTAAGATGACTCATAAAATTAAAATTCTTGCTTTAACTTAATTTAGTAACTTTTAAATTGCAAAAACTCTCTGTGGGAGGACATGGGAGCCTCAGAGAGAGGGTTATTGATCACTATAGAGGGGATCGATGGCGTTGGTAAGACAACCCAGGCTGCAATGCTGGCCGAATTTTTACGGGGAAAAGGATACCGAGTGGTGGAGCTGAAGGAACCCACGGACGGCTTTTGGGGAAAGAAGATCAGGAATCTCACAAAAAAAGGAAGAAACGTCACCCCAAAAGAGGAATGTCAATGGTTCTTAAAAGATAGGATGGAGGATGTAAAGAACAATATAAATCCCGCATTGGAATCCGGGAATATCGTGATAATGGACAGGTACTATTATTCAAATATGGCCTATCAGGGCGCTTTAGGATTGAACAAAAAAAGAATTCGAGAAGAGAACGAGAAGTTCGCGGTAAAACCCGATTTGGTGATAATCCTGGATGCCCCACCAGAGACTGGTCTTGGGAGAATAAAAAACCAAAGAAATGAGGACCTGAACTATTTCGAGACAATGGAATATCAAAAAAAAGTGCGGGAACTTTTTTTGAGCATGAAGGATTTTGATAACGTGCGGATATTAGATGGAAGCAAAGGTAAAAATGAGGTTCAGGAAAATATTAGAATGACGGTATGCAAATTTTTTAATTTAGATTAATCAATACTTTTGGATCAACACCATGTTACTCACTTTTCTTTCTCTTCTTTTACTTTTTTCTTCATCTCGTTGAGTTTATTCAAGGCCTCCAAAGGTGTCAGGGAATCCAAATCAAGTTTTTTGATATCCTCGATTATGGGATGCAAAACCGGATTGGGCTCGAAGAGCACCAGCTGTGTTAGCTTTTTCTTTGTAGGTAACAATACCGCCGCTTGCTCCCCCGTACCTTTTCCGCCGGTTTCATCGCTGACCCTGACGATGTTCTCCTCCTCGATGGTCTTAAGAACCTCGTTTGCTCTATTTATCACCTCGGAGGGCAGCCCAGCAAGCTTGGCCACCTCGATGCCGTAGCTCTTGTTCGTCCCACCTGGTACAACCTTTCTAAGGAAAATAATGCCCTCTTCGTCCTCCTTTATAGCTATATTATAGTTGGCCACACCTTCATAGATTTCGGCCAGCTCCGT
>CP070739.1:2784140-2795756 GCA_020347705.1 Methanomassiliicoccales archaeon
CAAGGAGCCGAGCCACTATGAGAAGTGCCACTATAAGAAATATGATGACCCTCAAGCTTAACCATGCTATATCCAATATTTTAGGGGTCTCTCCCAAGAATACCATTGATGAGACGATACCTATAAGGAATACAGCGATTATATCATCCACAAAACTTGCGCCCAATACAATATTTTTTATCTTCTGATTACTGCTGTGAATCATTATCCCAGCACAGACCTCTATGGCAGTGTTGCTGAGAACGGCAGCGATGAACAGCGAGGCAAGAAAATCGATGCTAAAAAGGAAATATAGAGGCAAAAACACGATTACGAAAGAAACCAAAACCCCCATTGCCCCGATGAATATACTGGACATCTTGTTTTCGGAAAACGATTCGAAATCAGTTATAAGACCTGCCAAGAGCATCAGCATCAAAATACCGAACAGACTGAAGTATTCCAATGGATTTTCTTCACCTGAGGATATCGCAATCAGACCGAGTACCGCGGGACCTAAAATCAAACCCGCTAAAACCTCACCTATTAGAGGTTGAAATCCAAAGCGGCGAAATACCTCCCCGATTACCCGTCCAAAAAGAAGAAGAAGTATCAACCAATAGAGATAATCCAATTCCATCTATGCTTTCTCCGCACTTTTCTCCGCACTTAAAAAGCATATGAGTTGATTGGATTTAACCATTTCGGAGGGATTATTAACGATAATATCGTCAGTTTGAGCCTTTCATCCATAATAATCGAAAGAACTTGGCGTTTAACAATATTTTAAACATAGAGAAAATAACACCCCAAAATTGAAATAACCCCTTTTCAATTATGATAACGGAGAGAAATTATGGTGGTGCTTTGTCCAAATTGTGGGAGGGAGATTTTCTCGGACCCTGACTCCTGTGTTATGTGCGGGTGGCAGAGAGGCTCCCCCTCACCAGGGGAACGAAGGGGGGAAAAGGATATGGATTACGGTAGAAGACCCCCTGCACAAAGACCACCTCCCGATAGATATCCTGAAAGAAGATATGAGAGTAGAGATAGAGGACCACAAGGCAGAATGTATGATGGTCGAAGGCCGCCGGACAGAGGATATTCAGACAGACCGAGAACCCGATATCCCGAAGACGATAGATATTATCAAAGAATGCCGAGAAGGGAGCGACCCACGGAAAGAGGTCCCAGAGAAAGAGGTATGGAGGATCGAGATGGCCGTTTCCCGCCAAGAGGAGAAAGACCTGCCCATTATGATGAAAGGAGAAAAAACCAATACCCTGGAAGAATGGCCAGGGAAAGACCTGGCCCAAGATATGGTTATGAAGAGGAAAGAAGATCTTATGGGGGAGCAGAGGGAGGACTTGTAGGAAGAAGGAAGAATTATTGCCCAAACTGCGGTAGGGAAATTTTTACGGACCCTGATAACTGCGTGCTCTGTGGTTGGAGCAGAACAGCCGAGGAGAGGAGAGCACCTCCCCGGGATGATCCCAGAGGAAGGTATCCGCCAAGAAGAGATGAAGGATATCGGCGAGAAATGCAAAGAAGACAACCTCCTGATGACTGGGAAAGACAAGTCGAGGAAAGGATGAGGGGAAGAAGGGCGGCACCCCGGGGTGAGGATAGAAGAACTTGGTACAAGGCTGAAACAGAGAGAAGAGGGAGTAAAAAAGAGAAGGTATTGGACAGGCTCGTATGCGAGAACTGTGGAAATCCAAGCCTCCAGTTCTTTGCAGATGGCCTGGGACGCTGCCCAGGATGCGGGCAACGGTTCAGGTACAGCTCAAGGCCCACCACGCTCAGATCAAAACAGAAGCACAAACAGTTCATATGTTCTCAGTGCGATAGTAAGAATCTTCAGTTTTTCTTGGATGGAAAAGGTGTATGTCCCCATTGTAAGCGCGAGTTTCGTTGGAAGAAATGAGACTCAAAGAAGATTAATAGGGTGCCAATATAAATCCTCAATAGAATATGCTAAATAGAATGGTCTTTCGATAGGTATCAAATTGGTTGTATGAAAGTCATTTTTGGTGCGCGAAATTGACATTATTTTTCCTTGCGAACCAAACTCTTATGGTTCCTTTTTCGCCTCATCGCCAGTCGGTTCCTCTTCTGGGCCCTTTGTTTCTTCCTTTTCCTCTGGGATCGTCTCTTCTTCGGGCTTTTGTGTTTCTTTGATTTTTTCTTCCTCAACTTTTTTAGCACTTCTCAGAACCAAGTATGTCAGAGCTGAAAGCCATATTCCCACAATGACCATAAAGCCTATAGCCAAAATCACTACTGCTTCTTCTTCGGTCATACTAAACCCTACAGGTATACGAGACTAATTCATATAAAATTTTCGCCTCAGGGCCCATATATTTGTCATAAAGGATTCTAGTGTATATTTTTACTTCACTTAAGAATCATTTTCCATCGCTTTCTCAAGATAACTGGTCAATTTTCCCAGCAATCCTTAAATCCCTATCAAATTCATCTCTTATCCTGCTGTCCTCTTCGATTGTTAGTTTCAGGTGCTCCCTTGAATAATCATTATAACTTTTACCCTTCCATTCTCCGAATATAATCACTCCCTGCCCGCTGAGTCGAACCACGCCGAAGTTGATGGCGATATCATAAAGCAGGTCAACCAATTGATTGGGTGCAATTTCACCTTTTGGCACTATTTCATGTGGAATGATCAAGGTTTCTTCCAGCAAGCCAGCGTTCTTTGCGTGATAGGCCATATCCTCATCTGCAGTTAGAAGTAATACCTCCCCATTTCGCTCCTTCTCGAAGTTGGAATAAGACTTAGCAATTTGCCTGTCTCTCTCCTCTTTATCCTTCGAAAACTTCTCGGCCTTGGCCCATTCGGCCTCCAGCTCCGCGAAAAGCAGTTTAATTTCGTTTTGGGCGCTCTTGGCCATCCTCGTTTTCCTTGTCGAGCAATTGAAGAATTCATTCACTATATGTGGATGACCAAAGGATTTTTTCATTCTATCGAGGTTGGATGCTCGGTATTTATATTTTATATTCGCATCGATCTCCTCTTTTACTGTATCGCTTAAGGCTATTCTGAAATCAATGGCCGTGACCTTTTCATCATTTTCACGGCTTTTTAAGGGGAAGTATCTGGAAAAGAACTTGAGGTAAACGAGGTTCGTATCCAGGGCCAGATATAGCGGTTTTGACCTCCCACCAGGACTTTTAATGATCTGAGCAAGATCAATCAACCTCTTACTCACACCCTCGTAGTTTGAAAACGGCAGAAAGGCTGAGGTTATCAGGCAGTCTCTTAAATCTGCGAACCTGGGCAGATCGCTTCTCAAAAAATCGTTATCAGGCATATTTTTTTCCCTTGCGTCGGAATACTTCTTCCCCGTCACGATATTCCTGATTTTAAATCCCCCTACATCTACGGTGAAGAGATTTATATTATAGAATGGAAACTTCACATTAAAGATCCTTTTTTCGGAGAGATAGATCTCGTTTAGGAGTATCATTAAGTCCTTCCTTGAAATTATTCTACTTGTTTGCACTTTTGATCTCCTCCATGAACTCGTGGGAATGCTGGACCATCAAGGGTATTCTAAGGAATAGGTTGTCCGCGTAATCGATATTTTCAAGGTAAAGATAAAAAACAAAATCCGCTCTTCCTTGAATACCAGATGCAAGGGCCCCTGCCACCATGGCCTTTCTTCCAGGAGTGATTTCGATTGCGATGGTGTTCCCCAGATTTTTTTCCTTTTTTACTATCTCATTTATACGTTTTCCTGAGGCCACAAAGTCCGCTTCTTTTACCTCGACTATGTCGATTTGGCTCCTCTTTCCGTACTCTCCAAGCAGAACCCTGAATCTCCTTTTGGCGAGCTCTGCCTGCTTTCTTCTCTTTTTAATGGTGAAAATGTAGATCTTATCTGGTATGTAATTCCTCAAACGGATCGCGGCCCAAAGGCTGTTGAATACGGCCCAATCGGAAAGACCTGTCAAGGTAATATATACCTTCATACCCACCCTACCAAGTTTTTATTTAGGAATTTGGGAATTACATCCACATAAGTGTAAGATGGTAGATAAAGATTTAGGAATACATATTCAGCTGTATGCAGGATTCAAATAACATTCATAGCCAAATATCGCAAAATATGGATGTTTGAGAAGGATTAAGAATTCTTCATAGTAATAACATTGGGGGAATAAAAACCGTATAAAAATCTCTTGAGCGTGCATAATAAAAAAAAAGCTTTGGTGACATTAGAAAAAAGTCCGGATAGGGAAAATTGGGAGTGACAGAGGGATATTTTTTTAAATACTTTTATGGAAAAAGTTAGCAGATCTTAGTAAAAGTTAGCATACTTTTAACCAATTTTAGTAAAAAGTGACATCAAAGGGACATGAAATTAGACCGAAAGCTTCTCTAGTACAATCAATAATGTCGTCAAAAATTTGTTTGGCTTTATGTCCAGCTTAAGAATCAAAATCGTTTAAAATGGACATTAAAGACACGTCCAGATACTTTTATGGAAGGGGACATTAGGGACATTTCTTTAAATACTCTTATGTTCCTCTTTAAATGCTCTCGTGTCCAAAACCCCCCCATTTTTGTCTAATATTGGCCGTTATGTGTCCCCTTTATGTCCCTATACAGTCTCGGGATTTATTTAAATCAAATCACGAAAACGCTTATTGATGTTTTGGAGAGACAAAAATTAAGCCCCAAAGCCGCCTAAATTACCGCATAACTCGTTCATTGAAAAATGCGAAAACCAATAAAAATCATTCATTATCGTTTTTAACTCGTTCAGGTGAATATGCCGAAAAATCATTTGAGCTTCTGGAGCCTTGTAAAGACGATGAGAAAAAAGTTCGGTCTCGTTTTCAATACCTTATTAGGAAATGTAGGTTACTGGCTAAAAACCAGTTGTCTTAAAATTAAACGCCGAAGTTACGAAATATTTAAATAACAATACTTCAATCATCTTATAGTATCTACCGATAAAGGGGAGGGTAAGAAAGCTTAGGATGATACTTACCTTTGTTTTTCAGGAGAACTCATACTCTCCAAAAGGCGGAAAAAAACACAAAATAGGAGGAAAGAAACATGGAAAAACATAATAGAAATGGAAAAACCACAATATTCCTAATAATTTTTGTTGTGGTCGGTCTGGTAATGACGGCTACGCCAGTATGCATGGCCGAAGCGGTAATTGTGATTGGAAAAAGTGATGGAAGGGACATTGAGAAGGATTCGAAAGGACATCTACATATGGCCTACCAAGATGAATTTGAGCCTGGCAGTTTTGAAATTTTTTATACGAACAATATAGGGCTTAAGAAGGGCGAGTGGAATCCTTCGACCAAGATAACTGATACATTATCGGATTCTATCGAGCCTGATTTTGGTATAGATTCAATTTCCGGAACCATGTTTATAACATGGACAGAAGTGAGCTTAGAAGGCAATTTTATATATACCTCTATAAGTAGGGATAAGGGGAAAAGCTGGTCAGAACCGAGAAAGATGGACTATGAAATCCTTATAAAAGCTGACGTGTTCGATCCTCTTTTCGAAGAGCCTGAAATTCCGTCTGAATTGAAAATTTATGAATCTCAAGAATATTACCTTGTCCAATTGATTTCACCCCTTAATCAAGAATGGTATGATACCTTGCAGGTAATAGATGGAACAATATACAGCTATATTCCAAATAATGCTTTTCTCGTAAAAATGAGCGAAGATGTGAAAAAGGTAGTCGAGGATATGCCTTATGTCAGGTGGGTAGGGTTATATCATCCTGCATACAAGATAGATCAGGGTTTAATGGAAAATAGTAGCCGGATCGAAGTAAATGTAGTAGTCTTTAGAGATGACGGAAGTCGAGAAAATATTATCGGAGTAACAAACGAGATTAAGGCTCTAGGTGGAAAGATCATTCATGATGGGAAGGACAATTACATAATTGTAGCAGAAATAAACGCGGAAATGATCGATGAACTTGCCTTTATCCCTGATGTGGCGTGGATAGATGAGTCTAGTTCGCCCATCCCTTGCATGAATTATATCAGGGATTTTACAGGAGCAAAATATTTGCAAACTCCTCCCCTTGATTTTGATGGAGGTGGATACATCGTCGGTGAGGTGAAAGATACTGGGATAGATTTAACACACCCCGACCTTTCCAACATAGTCTATACTCACGGGACAGCAGATGAAAGTTATCCCATGGCGGAACACGGTACCTGCACCAGCGGTATAGTATTCTCCACGGGTGCGAACGATGAAAATGCCAAGGGGATGCTTCCAGAAGCTGTCGGTGCCTTTGCAAATATGTATGAATTATCACGAACTGAAACTATCGTACAACTTCATACCTGGGAGGGCGTATTCCAAAGTAACAGCTGGTTCCAGGGAGATCTAAATTCTCAGTACTCGACATATTCGATGGAGGATGATTTGCTCATTTTTACTTACGATATCACCATGGTATATTCAGCAGGCAATAGCGACGATGGCGTTGGACCAAAAACCCTTTCCCAAGACTCTGTAGCCAAAAATGTTATAGGTGTCGGTGGGTTGAACCACCAAAATACCCCAGAACAAGATGATGATAGATGGGTCAATGGAGGTGTAGGAAACACACCAGGCCAAGGGCCATCAGCTGACGAGAGAATCAAACCTGACATCGCGGGCCCATCCGACTGGATATACACAACGGATAGTGTGGATGGGGATGGCAACGACGGTTACGTTGTGGGTAACTACATCAGCTATTTTGGACTCACGAGCGGTGCTACAGCGGTCGTCTCAGGGGCTAGTGGTATCGTCAATCAAATGTATATGGAGAATTGGTTTGAGAACAATCCTATTGGGGCAAAACCGAACGCCGCAACTGTAAAAGCCCTTCTTATTAACAGTGCACATCAAATTGATATTAATAACGACCATTCTTTGGATTCTTCCCAAGGTGACAGTAGATATCAGCAGGGATGGGGTATGGTTGATTTGGATAGGATACATGATTCTGACCTAGACCATTTAATAGTGGATGAGGCTTCTAATTTACAAGAAAGCGAAAGTGATACCTATACTATCCATGTCAGAAATAGCCTTAAACCATTAAAGATTTCGCTTGTTTGGACAGATCCTCCAGGTTCATACGCACCAGCAATACGAGATGTTTATAACAATTTAGACTTAAAAGTCACAGACCTCACAACAGGTACGATATATTGGGGCAATAACGGGCTCATTACCTCAAAATGGTCTTCGCCGGGAGGCACAGCAGATAGCTTGAACAATGTCGAGAATGTTTTCATCGAGAACCCAACGAGTGGACCTTGGCAGATTGAGATAATTGCTCAAACTATTAATGCTGACGGAGATCTAGGAACGCCCGAGTTAGACCAAAATTACGCACTCGTTGCATCCTATTTCCCTGCTTTAGAAGTCCCTCTAATAGAAGGTTGGCAGTTAATCTCATTACCATTGGACCAAGAGGACACAACATTAGAGATGGTATTGCGGTCCATCGACCCATATTATGATGCCGTGCAGTATTTTGATGCCCACGATCCCGCTGATCCCTGGAAACATTGGAAGAGGGATAAACCTCCGGGAATGAATGACTTGACGGATCTAAATCATGAGATGGGATTCTATATCTATATTTTGGGCATTCCCGAGATAACTTTTTATGTATATGGTCTGGACTTCCCAGTAAATTTCGCAAACTATGTCCCAGTTACATTGTACGATGATGCGGGCATATGGAATATGGTAGGGTATCCTTCTAATAAAGTGGGTGTGTTACGCGATGCTGCTTTGAATAACTTATTGTATGGCATTGACATCGACTCAGTTTGGATTTATGGTACGAGTTTAGGTGTAGAGCGTAAGCTAAAAAGTACCGAATATTTTGAACTAGGGCGGGGATATTGGTTCGCCATGATTCTACCACTACCCTCCCCACCAGAATGGGAGGTGTTAATCGATCCCTAAGCACAAGGTTTCACTTGGATAAAATTACTCAAACATTAAGCTGGAAATTTATCAACAGTTCTATAGAAAGAACTCACGGGGGTAGAATTGCTCGAATAGTATCGCTGCCTTCGAATGACTTGTTATCCACAAGATTTCCTTTAATAGTGAGAGTTATCGAATCACCTATAGTTAAAATATCTTCAACCTCTGATCTATCAAATTTGACCATCAGATTAGGGATGTTATCATTATCGTAATCTCCTATTCCGGTAGGACGATTTTCTGGGGAGATGGAACTTTCAAGTAGAATTGTGGAAATGTTTATATCGTTCACGTCATAGCCATTGGGTAGTTCAATATAAGCAGTAATCCACCTGCCTTTGCTTTTTAAATTTATTGTGTCGGGTTTTATATCTACTCCAGCCGTAATTAAAGGTGAAGATACTAACCTACTTTTGTAATATATTTCCTCATTACCATCTCTATAATCCGACCAGACAACATGAACCATGTTTTCATTAATTACGATATCCGGCCAATTGGAAGTCTCAGGGGCAATCGTAAGTCTTGTGTCAGCACCCCATGTATTGCCTCTATCAAAACTGCTTTTGAAGTAAATTTCAAAACTCCCTCCCTTATCCCGGCCATCCATCCACACTATGCCGATATTGTTGTTCTCTGCAGCTATTGCCGGATTAAAAATATTGTGAGTAGAATTCGAGAGTTTAATATTTCTAACCCACGTGTTTCCGTTATCTTCGCTATAGCTAAAATAGACCTGTCTCTTGGTCTCTTTATGACCATAAACAACATAGATGAAATCATTATTTATAGCAATATCTACATAATAATTTCTGTTTGTTGGTGTACTAGTGATGTTTATATCCCTTTCCCACGTCACACCATTATCTCTGCTTTTTATATAAAAGATATCCGGAATTAAGTGTCCCGCCCTTTCGGTATCCATCCAAACTATGTGTACGTTGCTCCCATTGACAGCTATGGCCGTCTCTAATGTTACACTTTTGTTAGACATTAGTATTTCGGGGACACTCCAAGTAAGGCCGTTATCATTGCTTTGAACGTAAGAGAGTTTATGATTTGAGTCCGAGTAGACAACGTGCAAGTTGTTTCCGTATACGGCGATATCCCAATTAATAAACCAGGGGTAAACCATGAAGGATATTGCCATATCGGTACTCCAGGTATTCCCATTATCTGTACTGTGAATATAGTGTATTTTATCATCATTTCGTTCAAGCCATATCACATGAATATTACTCCCATTGACTGCTATTTTTGGTGATTATATTTTTGTCGATGGTCCATTTACCAAGCAGATTGGGGAGTTCCATGTATTTCCGCGGTCGCTGCTGTTTATGTACCATAAAAACATTTCGAGGTATCCAGCACCTTCATCGTCAATATACGCCACATGGACGTTATTGCCTTCTACTGCAATGGCTGGAGCTAAAGAGCGGGCATCATTAAATGTTAGCCTGATATCCTCACTCCAATCACTTGTATCTGTGGATGCTGTGGTTATTGAGATACTACTTAGTCCAACTGCCAAAACCAATATTATGCAATTTAATTTTTTTCTCATAGCTAACTCCCCACCCTTTGTCCAATTGATAGATATTATTATAAGAATTAATAAAACTTTTTGTGGCTCAGTATTTATTTTATTTCCCAATTTATTCATTTTATAGGGTTAGACACGAAAAATGCGGGGATTTACTGGGTAAAAATATTAGACAGCTTAAACTCGCTATAGGTGAATACGTCAGTGTTCTCGGATTTGTCTCTAACTAGTTGTGAAATCTTCTGTTCAATCTGTTTATTGGGACAAACGATTACTACTCTATCTGCCCATTTTAGATCCCTTTTAAGGTTTCTCAAGATATGGTCGTATTTCTTCCTCTTGCCGGTCTCAACCTCAACTGCTAATTTAGCTCCTCCTTTTTCTGCTTTTATATCGCAATCGTCCTCTTCAATCCTAACATACCACCAATCACCTCTCAGCATTTTAGCTATTTCTTTTACCTTTGAGATATGTTCCTCACCACCATGGCTTAAAATCCTTCAGTTTTTCAAAATTTTTTAAGATTCGCCTTCTTGACCAACAGATTTTACGATTCGATTTCACCTGGTAGATTGGGCTTAAAGTGTCCATGTTCCATGTTTAACAGGCGAATTGAGCAAGAGAGAGTCTCTTGATATTTCAATTTTCAAATTGAATACTTCAATTATTTAAAACCGCCGAAACCTATGTTTTTACGGAAATCCCGTTAAAACCTATGTTTCGAGCCATTTTTAAGGAAATAATAACATAGTTTTTTCATGTATGAAGATCAAGGCAGCGACAACCAAACGCCTTATAAAAGAGGGTATTCAAAATTTGATAATCACGGATATGGCGTGTATTATCTAAGCCTATAAATCCGAGGAATACATCATTAGAATCGTGAAAAAGGCTATTGTTTTGCTAGAATCCGACGATGAGAATAGGGTAATAAATATGCTCAAACCGCGATAGAAACTCACAGCGGTATGTAGGATTCAAAAATTGTTCTATAATCCTTAAGTAGTAGAACCGTGATTATATTTGCAAAGGTTTTACACACGATTTTAATAGTTAAAAAATTGTGAGGACTGATGGCCATGAAGAGAACAGAAGAGGATAATGGATATATAAAAGGAAAAAAAATATTTTCCGCACTTATCGTCTGGGTTTTGGTAGTAAGCGGATTTATGATGATGCTTCCCTTCAGCTTCCCAACTGTGAAGGGCGACCTGGTGCACGACCAATCTGCACAATGGGAGGATAGTGATGCCAGTGATGGCAATCCCGGCAATGGCCTGGACTATAATGGAGGTCCGGCAGGGGATATGAAGGTGACCTGGCGTGAGGTGAACAACACTCATTTCGTAACCGATAATTTTATCGTTCAGGACGGCTATATTTTGGAAATAGAAGCAGGTGCTGATGTCAGAATCGATTCCGGGTATTTCATTCGAATTGGAGATAGCGTAACAGGCGGAGGAACCATCTACTGTAACGGGACGACAGATAACCGGATTATAATTACTCAATACAGCTCGGGCTCACCGTGGTACAGCATAGAGATATTGGAGGGGAGCTATGGGTATATGGAAAACACCGACGTGGACGGTGGTGGAAGGATCTACGCGCTGAATTCCACTCTGGATATGATCAACTGCTCGGTAATGGACATGGATTCCTTCGGTATCGATGCCACAGGTTCGACTGTTACTTTGACGAACTGCACCATAGCAAACACTGACCAGCCTGGAATCTATGTCCTGGCCTCCACACTCACGGTTGAAGACAGCTACGTAGCAAACGGAACAACTTCAGGTATATACTGCGAATTTTCGAGTGCATTAATAAACAACAGTGATGTTTTCGGCCGCAATGGTAGTGCAGGGATTTCCGGAGGCCATGGTATATACTTGACCGGATTTTGCTTCCAGGTCACGATTTCCAACAATACTATAATTGGTGGAAACGGAGGTGATAGCACAGCATCTACTCCAGGTGGCAGGGGCGGGTTCGGTATCTTCGATGTCAATTTAGATGGAAGGGTATATATCTTAGACAATATCCTCATCCAAGGGGGTAGAGGAGGGGATAACTCCCAGAACGGTGG
>CP070739.1:2795856-2814546 GCA_020347705.1 Methanomassiliicoccales archaeon
ATAAGGAAATAGAAGCCAAGGAGGATGAACTTCGAAAATATAAGATCGAAGAGGACAGAACCATCGAGAAGGAAGAAAGGCTCCGCATGGACCTGGCGGAGTTCGAGGAATCCCAAAACACGTATAAGTTCGAAATCAAGGATGTGGAGTTTCAGCTCAAGGAGATTTCCAAGACTGCCAAGGAATCCGGAAAATCCTTTATGTCCATTTCAGAGGAGCTGGAGAAGAAAAAGGAAGAGGAGCAGAGACTGCACAAGGAATCCCAGGAACTTGAAGCCGCGATAACCAGGTTGAACCGGGAATACAACCGACTCAAGGCCGAGGCAGAGGCCGCTGAATCCATTAAAAAAGGCTACAATATGGCAGTGAATGCGATACTGGAGGCAAGGGACAGGGGAAAACTGAAAGGCGTTCATGGAACCATTGCCGAGCTTGCAGAGGTGGAGGATAAATACGAAACCGCCTTAAGCATCGCAGCAGGGGCGAGGCTGCAATCGATAGTGGTAGACAACGATGAGTACGCCTCCAAAGCCATAGACTATCTGAAAAAGAAGAATATCGGCAGGGCCACGTTCCTTCCTTTGAACAAGATGCGGGAAGGCAGGCCCAGGGGCAAGGCCATCATGGCCCATCGCAACTCGAAGTCCCTGGGTTATGCAATCGATCTCGTTAATTTCAAGCCCGAATACAGGACCGCCTTCTGGTATGTTTTGGGTGATACCATCGTGGTGGAGAACCTGAAAACCGCCAGGGAGCTAATGGGTGGAATCAGGATCGTGACGCTGGAAGGGGAGCTCATCGAGGCAGCAGGGGCCATGATAGGAGGAAAGTTGCGAAATCAGCCATTGAAATTCGGAGCTCCCTCCCAAAGCGAAATCGAGAAGGTAGGTCGCGAGCTGCGCACCGCCATCGAGCACTCAGATAAGATATCAGAAAAACTAAGGGAGGCAAAGGACCTCATAATAGAGCTCGAGAACCAGGCAAGGGAGCACGGCGGCAAGGATGACATGTCGTTATTAAAAATCGATGATCTGAAATCCAGGCGGGCCGAATATAAGAAAAAGCTGAAGGCAATTGAAAAGAGCCTTGAGGATAAGACAAACGAGCTTGGTGAGGCTGAAGAAACCTTACAAAAACTGGCCGCGGACTTAAAATCCTGTGAGGAGGCAATCGAGGAACAAAAAAAGCAGCGTGAGGAACAAAGAAAGTTGTTGGCAAAGGCAACGCCCCAGGAATATGCAAAGCAGATAAAGGAAATGCAGAAAAGGATTCACGATTTAACAAACGAGATGTCAAAGCTGGAATCCTCCAGTGAAACGCTGGGAACCCAGATAAAGATTCAGGAGGAGAGATACGCGGAGATCGAAAGCGATCTTAAGGAGATAGAAAAGGAGCAAAAGAAACAATCTGGGAACATCAAAAAATGCCAAGAGAAACAAAAGAATTTTGAAAATGAACTGGAAGCCCTCTTGAAAGTGGAGCAGAACATGAACAAGCAGATGAGAAAGCTTGGAGAAAAAAGGGATGAGATCTACAAGGGGAAGAACGACTGCGAGCTTGCCATAGACAAGATAAATACGAAGCTGGAAACCTCTAGGGACTTTACAATCGGGCTTCGCACAAAAGGGAAAAACGCGGAGGAGAGGTTAAAAGAGGTGGAAATTGAGCTTAAGGATTACAACATCGATATAAATCCCGAGGATAAATTACCTTCCTTGGAAAGTCTTAAGGAAACCATCTCAAGCTCCGAGAGGAGAATGAGGAACCTGGAGCCCATCAACATGAGAGCCATCGATGATTATGATGGGCAGCAGAAAAGGCTCGATGAGTTGATCGTCGAGGTCAAGCAGCTCAAGGATCAGAGGCGGAATCTGATAGCTGTTGTAAAGGAGCTCGATAAGAAAAAGAAGGAGGAGTTTTCCAAGGTCTTCGTGGCTATAAACGAGAACTTCAAGAAGATATTCGCAGAGCTTTCCATAGGTGGAGAGGCGGAACTGCTTCTAGAAAATCCAGAAAGCCCCTTCGAAGGAGGATTGATAATCAAGGCCCGACCCAGAGGTAAGAAGATTCTGCGGCTGGAGTCGCTTTCGGGCGGGGAAAAAAGTTTGACCGCGTTGGCCCTCATATTTGCGATTCAGCACTACGAGCCGTCACCGTTTTATCTTCTGGACGAGGTGGACATGTTCTTGGATGCAATAAATGCCGAGCGAGTGGCGAGGATGGTGAAGAAGAACTCCAGAAGAGCGCAGTTCGTCATGGTATCACTTAGAAAGGTGACATTGAAGGAGGCCGACTGCATCTACGGTGTAACCATGCGCGCTGACAGCATCTCAGACGTGGTTGGAAACGTATCTTTGCACGATGTCTCTTTGGAGATACCTCAACTGGCAGAGGAAGAGGGCCAGACCGAGGTTGACGAAGTGGATTCATTATCCGATTCAAAGGAGAGCATGCCCGAGGAAAAAGTACAGGAAATTGTCGAGGAAGGCAACGTTACAGATACCGAAGGTGAGACACATGCCTGAAAAGAACACGAACGAATTGATCAATCATCTACTGTTTCATAAGGCTCTGATTTCAGAGAGCGATGGTGGAGAGAGAATCGAGGAATACCTGCAGCTTGTAAGGAACATCGATTCAGGAATGCATATCGCGATTTCCGATGAGTTCGAGAAATCCATATCGCTGGTCTTCGAGCTCGTTATGGAGCAGCACTTCAATCCCTGGGATATCGACTTAATAAAATTCTCTAAGCTCTACCTTAAGAAGATCAGAAAGGAGAAGGAAGTTGACCTGATCACCGCTGGTAAGATCGTTTTTATGGCATGGTCCATCTTGAAGCTTCAAAGCGATGAACTGCTTACGAGGGCCGATGTTCCGGAGGAGGAAGAATTCTATTTCGAGGGATGGAATATCATGCCCGAGGAATTTTATAATAGCACTGAGGCCCTGGATTACACACAGGCCGTGGTTTCCGAAGAGCGGATACCAATTAAGGAGAAGATACGGCATAAGAAAAACCGTCCAGTGACGCTGATGGAACTCGTTTCAGCCTTCAGCGAAGCCAAAAAAGACGTGAAAAAGCAAAAAATTCTCAACGAGCGGAGGGCGCAGCTTCGGGAGTTGATGAAGATCGATGAGAATTTCGATGAAAAGGTTCATAAAGAGGACCTGGAGGAGGACATCTATGTCACCTGGCAGAGGATATGTATGATCGAGGAGGACTCCATGCTTTTGGACGATTTAATCGATGGAAGCCAGGATGATCTGATAGCAAGATTCGTTTCCATATTGTTCCTGGCCATGGATGACAGGATACGAATCACCCAGAGAAGATTTCCTTATGGAGAGATCGTTATAAAGAACATCACACCAGTTGAGGATCGCTTGAAGGTGCCAACAGTTGAATTGGTAGTTAAGGAGGGTGAGGCGGCCACTGATAAACCGTTGGCAGATGGGATAATAGTAACTTAGGTAGGTGCTCGCCATGAAATCCGAGAGAATCGTTGAGGCGTCGCTGTTCTCTGCGGGACGACCTTTGAAGGTCTCTGAAATAGCCGCGGCCACAGGTATCGGCAGCGATACCATTAGAAAAACGTTGAAGAAGCTCATTTCTGAATACGAAGATAGGGACACGGCCATTGAGGTTGCCAGGGTCAGCGGGAAGTATGTGATGCAGATAAAGGAATCCTATTCTTCACCTGCTGATATGCTGGCCAAGACAGAGGTTCCAAAAAAGTATCTGAAGACCGCGTCCTTGATCGCATATCATCAGCCGATAAAGCAAAGCGACCTTGTTGAGATGGTGGGCGGAAAAGGTTACGAGCATGTGAAAGCCCTAAAAGAGCTGGGTCTGATTTCGACAAAACCCTATGGCGCCACAAAAGTTCTACGCACCACAAAGAAGTTTTTGGAGCATTTCGGAATCGATGCCAAAAGGCCCGATGAAATAAAGAAGTTCCTGGCCGAGAAAATCGGTGCGAAATAGTTATTTCGATTACAGCGCCCGAAGCCACTCAGGCTTGAAACTCACGTCCTTCTTTTTTAGGATTCTATCTATTCTATCGAGGATATTCTTCTTATCCTCAGGGAAGGTTCCTCCCACGGGTAGATAGTTTGACGCGTGGTTTGCCCTGAATACGCAATGTGACAGGTTCATGTTTTGAATCAGTATCCGCAATTCTTGAAAAACCCCCCTTGGATCCAGGAGCTCCAACTCTCCGTTTTTTACTTCATCGTAAATCTCGGTGCCCTTTACCACCATTAGGGTCAGGGCCCCCGCGTAATCCGGGTCCATCTCGGAAAGCACCTTTGCAGTTTCCTTTGCATGCTCCTCGCTTAGTTTTTTTCCTCCCAATCCAAGGATGAAAATCACGGAAAGAAGTATATCGGCTTCCTTCACCTTTCCTACCGCTTCGATCATCTGTTTTGAGAGGGCCCCTTTTCTCACCTTTTTGAGAATGAAATCCGAGCCGGACTCGAGTCCGATGTATATGATGCCCAAACCGGCCTTTTTCAATTCCTTCAATTCGGAAACCGATTTTTTTAACACATCATGGGGGCAGGCATAGATACCCACCCTCTCTAATTTAGGAAAATTATCCTCTAAGAGGTGAAGTATTTTCGAAAGATCGTTTGTGGGAATTTTCAGGGCGTTTCCATCCGCAAGAAAAATTCGTTTAGTGTTTTTGTAGTATGGGAGTACGTTCTCCACGTCCTGTTTTACCTCCTCGAAGCTCTTGATCCTGAACTTCTTATCACGATACGATATGCAGAACGTGCATCTGTTGTGGGAGCATCCGATTGTGGCCTGGAGTATCAGGCTTCTCGCTTCTGAGGGAGGGCGGAAAACCGTGCCTTCGTAGATCTGATACACCTCATCGAACATTTTATCTAATATCCTGAGGAGTGAATAAGTATTACAACTTAAAGAATTTGTGAATAAAAATCTACATTATTGAATTATTAAGAAAAATAAAAAAAAAAAGAATGGGAGTCTTTATCTAAAACGCCCAATCGCCGTCATACTGGTCGTATATTTGTGGGTTCATGTCGTAGCTGTATTCCGATAGCACAAAATCATGTGCCAGTGGAGTTCCATAGGTAAATGCTCCTTCAACTGTGTTATAGATGTCTAGGCCTTCCAGGTAATAGTATGTGAAAGCCCCGTTTTGCTGCCAGTCTGCACCATCCCAGGACAGTTCGTCCTCATCACATGCTGTCACAACGACCCTTCCGGAGCCTGCCAGGTCGTCCATTCCTCCAGAGAAGCAGGAGTCGAATATGAAAGCGATCTTATGGCTCTCGAATGATGAGAATGCGTCTCTCAGAAAACCGTCGAGAATGTGCTTGAGTTCCCAGCAGATGATTGACTCATCTCTGATCTCTGTGTCGCCGTCATTGTAGCCATCATAGTAACTACCGTGTCCGCTGTAGAAGAACACACACTCCGAGTTTGGTCCTTCCCATTGCTCCATCCAGTCGATTGCCTCGTAGATGGCATCGCCCTTTGCTTGCCTGTTGAGCAGCAGTTTGATATTGCCAGCTGGATAACCCTGCCCAATAAGATAGTCGTACATATCCTGCGCATCGTCGTCTGTATACATGAGGTCGTCCATCCTGCCCTTGTAGTCAGCGATACCAATGACCACTGCCCATTTGTCTACAGATGGGTCTTCTTTATCATCATCTTCTTTGGGTGGTTTGTCTGGCTTATTGGGGTTATCTGGTTTGCCTTCAGGTTTCCCCTTTTCAAAAACGCCTCTGAATCCGTCTCCTGTTTTTTCGTTTCCAGTATCGTCGCTAGCACTCGCTATTGCTGGCATTGCAACCGATACAAGGAATAAAATACCGATTACAATACATATTATTTTCAAGTAATTTTTTGCCATGTTTGCCCTCCTTGAGTTATGTGTAAAACAGCATTGGAGGTATATAAATGTGTTGATTGCGCCTTTAAACCCCCATTAAAGCCCAAATGCTCAGGCCCACCAAGACGATCACAATTACGGCTATGACGACGGCCATGATGATGGTGACGATCCACATCACGAGGGCCTTGCCCCATGATGTTTCGTATACCGCCTTGATGATGAACAGATTTACGATGATAGCGATTATAAAACCTATCCATCCAAGGGAAGACAGAATGGCGAAGCTGATAATAAGAAGTATCGTGGTGCCCAGGGCCTTGGGTAGCCCTTCATCCTCATCCAAAAATCTTGCCGTGAGGTACAACGGCAGTGCGATGAATATCAAAAGAAGAATGATTAAAAGAACTATGATTAAAATCGCGATACCGCATATAGCATAATCCATTGGTCAGCTCTCCCTATTTCGTTCCATCATCTCTTAGGATGACATTATAGGTATCTACACCTTATCCAAATCCACTTGCCCGATATTGCGCAGGATGTCTATCCTGCTCACCATGCCCACCAGCTTCCCCTTCACCACTATTGGTATCCTGTTGATGTTGTTATCCGTCATGAGCCTAGCTAGTATCTCTATGCTTGTATCGGGTTTAGCTGTGATGATACCTGTAGTCATTATATCTTCCACAGGCTTTGCACTGGCTTGAAGGTAACTGTGGGCCAGATAAGGCAAATCAGTGGAATCGACCATATCCTGGTCATTATCCTCAAATGTGGACAGATACGCCACGATGTCATGTTCGCTGATGACACCCACGATCCTTCCTATATCGTCAACCACAGGAGCACCGCTGGTCTTGGCTTCCGAAAGTACCCTTGAAACGATATGTAGACTGTCCTTTGGTTTGACTGTCACCACATCCGTGGTCATGATATCCTCGGCCTTCTCCCCAATCGAAGTCATATAATCACCCATAATTCACATCTACAATGCCTATGTATAACTCTCTCTATAAAGGTTCTTGTGGATATAACTCTTTTGTGGATTTTGATAATATTCATGTGCTGGGCAGATCAGTTACTTTACCAGCCTGCTCATTCCTTTGATAATATCTCCCCTGGTGACTATGCCTATAAGTTTCCCGTCCTCTACAACAGGTACCCTGTTTATCTTACCTGATGCGACGATGTCGATGACGGCCTTTATCTGGTCGTCAGGACCCACGGTTTTCACAGAGCGTTTCATCATCTCGGAGATCTTGATATCGCCCACTTCTTCGAAGATTTCCTCGGTTTTCTTGTCTGATGGGGTCTCGACGAATGAAAGCCCCACCATGGAGAGTTCAGGGAAGAGATGTACCATCTTCAGTTCCTTGAGATTCCTTTCCAAGGTGGTGACAATATCAGTTTCACTCAAAATACCGATGACCTTGCCTTCATCATCAATTACAGGTGCACCGCTGATATTGTTCTTCGAAAACTTCAAAGCAGCTTCTTTCAGGGTCTCATCGAGCTTTAAAGTGACGACCTCTTTTACCATGATATCCTTGACAAGCATACCTACAACGCCCCCAATCCGATAAATATCAATATGGTTATAAATATTTTGTTGATGTCCTGATAAAATAAGCAGGTTGGGGAATTTACAATGGGACTTCCCACTCGCATTCGTGAGTGACGTGAAGCCAATATCCTCTTTCCTTCACAAAATAATCATCTTTACCCATCACATGCCATGTTTTAGTGGAAGCGTCGTACCATTGAATGAAATCAACATCGGGACCGAAGGTGATATTGTTCAATCCATCTGTTCGGTTGTAGCTTGTGAGGGAGGGGTATCCTACAAGGTTCCAGCCAGGGTGAAGAGCTATTTTCTGGTTTTGGGCGGGTGGGGTTCCAGGATATTCAAATAGAACGCCTCCTGGTTCTGTTACATGTATCCAAAATCCTATCCTCTGATCGATATCATCAAGGTCGTTCATATTGGGAGGTTTTTGGGTATGATTGTGCTTCCATGGATCTAAAGTATCGCTGGCATCAAACCACTGCACAGCGTCATAAGATCCAGATATCGTGGATAGAACAGAGCCGATGTTGGTGTCGGATTGAATAGTGGGGATGGAGATTAGATTCCAGCCGTAAACCAAACTGATGGCAAGGCCAGGAGATCCTTTGAATATTTCAAGATGGGATGTGAACATATTTATATCGCTTGGGTCCGCACTTGTTAGACAGGTGAATGTAATAGACCCGTTTTTTACATTGATTCCAGTCTTGTTTTCAGTTGGACTATTGCTATACAAATATGTCCTATCCGTCACCCTTATCCACCTGATATAGCCATCTGCGCCAGTTTCTCCCGAAAAGATCTCCGTTCCCCCATCGGTCACATTAACCAATGCGCCTTTCATGGGGGCATCACCGTCGTCGATCACTTTAACGTGGAGATAATTCTGAACATAAAGTACCGAACTGGAGTCTACATCGAGATTGGGTATGGGATAGGTACAATTGATGGTGGTCGCAATTGAATCCACAAGCCACAGTTTATTTATCGTTGAGTTGACAAACATCATTTCGCAGTCGATCATTGTATTATCAGTGACGTTAATGCCACTGGCGTTTGTGCACATAATACCCATGGGGTCATTACTCGATATGTTACAGTTTTTGATGGTGGGGGCGCCCAAAATTGTTATGATGCCCATTATGCCGCCTGTGATGGTGTTGTTGTCGATCTCGGCATCTGATTCCATATTGAAAATACCAGATACCAAATGGTTTGAGATGATGTTGTTTTTAATAATAGGTTTGGAGGGGTAACCACAACTAATACCATAGTAAAAATTGGATGAGATTGTATTATTATCTATTAGAGGAGAGGAAGCGTTGCATACGATTCCAAACCACAAATTCAATGTGATCGTATTGTTCGTGATTGTCGGTGAAGCATGTTCACAATAGATTCCATAGTTTGAGTACTCGATATTGCTGCAGTTAATGATACAGTATGCGTCATCACTCGAGTCCTCGAACTTGATACATCCCCAATCCCCTTGGGCCGGAGATGACGCGTTCGACGTGAATGTGATTCTATTTGTTTCATCCCCATCTGCGATAAGCGTTCCGAATACGGTGAGATTGACATCAGAATCGAATTTAATAATCTCCCCTGGATTGATAGTTATTGTATCGGTTGGCGATATATACAAGTGGTCTGTTATCACATAAGTTCCTGATCCTCCAGTTACAGTTCCGGGGGAATTGAGGACAAGATCGTCCATGGTCCATGTCACGCTAGAATCTGGAGTGGAATACGGTGTGGCACTGGGAGTTGGGGAAATGAAGTAAAACCCACTTAGGATTATTAACAAAGCCAGTGAAATCCCGATCATCCTTTTCATTTTCTCACCGTCTCTTGAACACATTAATGGGATAAATAAGTTACTTTCTCACAACTACCTAAGCATATGTAATTTAATCTTCCTCAATATCAGTCTAATTCGCCAATTCCATTAATATATATCCTGGAACCTTTTGCCATCCGGAGGTTACTGTGACATCCTTTATCTGTTCCTCTCTTGTAGAGGAACTATACCACTTATGCATACCCAGCCCATTATACCAATCTCTCCAGGATTCTATAGTAAGATGTATGCTCAAAGTGATGTTGGTCGAGTCTACAGATTTATCACAATACAACCAAAATTCCAAATTACTGTAGTCTGGAGCTCCATCTTCTGATGTATCGTTTAACATACTAAGATGCGGCCGGAGAATCTGCTTCGTTTCACTTGCCATCAAACACACGCTTTCGTTTGCTTCTATTTTGAGTGCCATTCCGTGTTCAGTTTGAATAGTTTCATGCGTAGCCTTTCCCTCTGTTATATGTAGGTCATCCATGAGTTCTGATACGGATTCGTCATCATTTACTGCCAGGGGAACATGGAGGATGTAATTCGCTGTATCATTGGTAATTATTTCCAATTTATATTCACTTGATTGCCCCCTCTCAACAGTCTCGGCTACTATTATTAGATATATAAACCCCCCTATCGAGGCTATAACGATAAATACGACGATAAGCCCGATAATTAAGGCCTTTATTTCTTTTTGCATGTTACTCCTATACTACAAGTCATACATATGTGTATTTGGTATTACTTTCGCTTTCTAACTTTAATTGATGAGTCATAGACGTATCTACTTCGGCTCTCCAACGAAGGTTAAAGATACCAGGGTTGTCTTTAGAGTTATATGGGCCATTTATCTCTATATGTTAATATCAAGGCCCAGTAACAGAACTCAGGTCCCTTAGGCCCCAGTGTTGGCTGCAGTATTTTGGATTATTATCGCAGTTAGTAAAGGACCCCTTGGCCATTACACACCAACCTTTGGGGCAGTATATCTCGTCATCATTTGAATCCAAATTGATGATTTCTATTGAATGCCCCAGCTCATGCATCAGAACCACGGCCTCAATCTGCCAATTGGTTGCGGACATTAATGACCAAACCGCAGCAAAGGCAGCAGCATAGGCGATGGCTGCAGCAATCGGACCCAGCCAAGCCGCAGCTGCAGCCGCGGCAGCACCTGCCGCAGCAGCCGCAATTCCGGCCAAGACATTTATTGCGACCACTGAATCTTCACATTCTTGATCGAGAATTATCACTTGATCACTGGGATGTCCAACATAACCCCACTGGACTCCAAGGGAACCGCCATCGTATTTGTGGGCATAGATCACATGTTTATGGGTGCCAAGGTTATCCAGATATGTACTATGAAGCGTACTCCATTCGGAATCGGTCACTGTGTTGTCATGGGGAATCTGTTCATCTATTTCAAAGACCAGATGGATGCCCCTGGCACTGTAATAGCCTTCTATATAATCAAGAACAGACTGGGTGGGATAATGCCCTGACATATAGTCTATCTCGACGAATAGGTCCTGGCTGTTTGGATCAGAGCCCTTACTCCTGAGATTGAATTCTTGGTAATTTTTCAACCCGTCACTATCAGGGTCCCCTTCTTTGTCTGAACTCGACTTGGGGTCAAGCCCGTTGTCCACTTCCCAGCCGTCGTACATCGTATCTCCATCTGTATCTGGGTCATTTGGATCTGTATCGTACTGATACTCTCCAATGTTGTTCAATCCGTCGCCATCCGGGTCTGAGTAGCGGTCCCAATAATTAAGTGGATTGAGTCCGTGCTGCACTTCCCAGCCGTCAGGCATCCCATCACCGTCCGTGTCTGGGTTGGTGGGATCTGTTCCGGCATTGTACTCTTGGATATTGGTCAATCCGTCGTTGTCAGGGTCTTGATTCTTATCTGAGGCGTCATCCGGGTCAAGTAGATTATTGGCTGCTCCACCTGCTGGGTTGTTTGCATACCATACTTCCCAACCGTCAGGCATTCCATCTCCATCCACGTCCCATGTCTTGGCATTTGCTGCTGCCTCGGAGTGGCTCTTTCCGTGAGCTAACCAATATGCTATCTCTGTCCCGTCCCAGAAGTTATTGTAGTGACTATCATCATCTGTATCAGGATCAATTGGAGACAGGCCGTAATAATATTCATCTAGGTTTACCAGCGCGTCATTATCGGGATCTCCCTGCCCGCCGTTATTTCCGGTGGGGTCGTTTGGATAAATTCCGTATAATATTTACCAGATATCAGGCAGTCCATCCTCATCGGAATCAATTAACATTGTAATAATGGCGGTATCCATAGCGAAAGCACCATCATTATCCGTGACTGTCAGGGTAACGGTGTAAGTCCCCGAGGCTGCGTAAAGGTGCTGTGCGAACATTTCAGTTGCGGTTCCACCATCACCGAAATTCCAGGAATACGAGAGCGAAGGTTGATCCGATGGGGTGTCAAAGCCTAAGCCATGGAAGTCCAGGTATCTTTGGCGGCCTGTGACTATGAGATCAGGTCCTGCAAAAGCGGTTGGCGCCGCATTGTTTACTGTTATTGTGACAGTATCAGTGCCTACTGCGCCATCATCATCGGTTACGATCAGAGTTACTGTGTATGTACCTGATGAAAAGGCGTGCATAACGTCCCTTCCATATGCCTCTGTATCTCCATCGCCATCGTAGTCCCAGGCGTAATCAAGCAATGGTTGATCAGAAGGCGTATCTGTTGCAGAACCACTGAAAAACACCAATTCGTCTTCATAAACGGTTTGATCCGATCCTGCATCGGCAACAGGTGCAACATTGTTTACTGTAACGGTCATCTCGCCGTTGGCTTGCGCTCCGTCATCATCTATAACCCTGAGAAGTCCTGTGTATACGCCCTCTTGGGTGAAAACATGGGTGGCGGGGATAGTTGTTAAGCCCACGCATATTGGATGCATGCACAGGATTACCTGGAGGGATGAAATGTCTGAAGAAGTATCTGAGCCGCTACCGATGAGGACCACGACATCATCCTCATTTACGATTTGATCGGGTCCAGCATCTGCGGTGGGCTCAACATTCTCCACAAAAACAGGTATTCTATCCACTCCTATATCTCCATTATCGTCTGTTACTGTTAAGGTGACCATATAAGCGCCTGCAAGGGAATATGTATGTGATTGAGTTTGACCGCTACCCATACTACCATCACCGAATTCCCAGGAGAAGGTCAATGAAGATTGATCTGATGGAGTGTCCAAACCGGTTCCATAGAAATTCACTGTACTGTCTTCATCACCATATTGAACCCAACCCGCATCCGCCGAAGGGGGTGGATTAATAACCGAAACCGTGATTGTGTCGGTTCCTGCTCCTCCATGAGTATCTGTTACGGTAAGGGTCACGGTGTAGATCCCTTCATCGGTGTACACATGGATAACATCCTTTCCGTAACCAGTTGTGCCGTCACCGAAGTTCCAAGAGTAGGTGAGGGTGTCTATGTCCGAGAGAGAATCATGGCCAGTGCCGCTTAGATACACGACCTCATCCTCATAGGCGATTTGGGAATAGGTAACATCAGCTATTGGTATGACATTATGGACTGTTATGATCTCAGTTGCGGTTGCGAAATCCCCGTCTTCATCTGTCACGGTCAGAGTCACTAAAAACGTTCCCGGGTATGTGTAGGCATGGTGGATATGCGCGCCAAATCCAATTGTATCATCACCGAAATTCCACTTGAATACCAAGCCTGGCAGATCGGACGGAGTGTCTGAGTATACCGCATCGAAGATTACAATATCGTCCATGTATACGGGATTCGGGGGTGAAGTTTCTGCTGGGATATAATCCAGTATAATATCAGCGGTAGGTGCAACATTGTTCACAGTCACGATCATGGTATCAATGTCCTTGAGGCCTTCATTATCCGTGACCAATAGTGTGACAGTGTAAATCCCAGCATCCTTGTAGGCATGACTTGTAAAGACGCCGTAATCCATGCATCCGTCTCCAAAGCTCCATTCGTAAAATACCACGATGCCGTCCCTGTCTCTTGAGTTCGAGGCATCCAGGTATACCACTTCGTCCTCGATTGCGTTTTGATCTGCTCCTGCATCTGCAATAGGTATCCAGTCCTCAGCAAGAAGGGCATGTTTGTAGGCCCCATCGAATTTATCTATGGCCTGAAGGTACTGGCCTACCACGGCGAATGACTTGCCTTGATAGAATTTGTTCCATGCCTGCTTAATGTCGTTTACCTCCATACCCACATGGGTCTCGGTTTCTGAGATCAACATCTCTGTGGCTGTTTCTATGGCATCGGCTAGGTCCATCACGATACCAGACGTAGGCGCTCCTTGGCTTTCTGCGACCTGAAGATGCACAATCGCGGTTTTTACATTTACAAATGAGTCCTTCATTAGTCCGTATTCTGATTTATCCTGTGCCACAATCAATTCATCCTTTGCCAGTTGTAGTTTGTTTAAAGCCGCAGCAGAATAAGGACCTGATAATAAATTATCGATATCATTGATGGCCTGAGCAAGAGCGTTTGAGTACTCCCTTGGTATCCACTCACCCTCAGCCCGCTCGGCCTCCATGTGGGCATTCTTATACTGCTCCATGCCATTCTCAATGTCATCTACCGCGATCCTATCCTGTGCTGTGGAATGGAGATCCCAGGCGTCCATCACATGGATATTATTTGCACCTGCTTGAATCTCCGCAATGGTGACTGTATCTTCGACCATTTTATCCACTGCTATCAGTAATAGTTCAAATATGGGATCTATTGGCGCGGAATCACTCACCATATCCAGATTATGCAGTCCTTCCTTCACATGCTCAATAGACATCACGTAGTCGAACTCCGGAGAGTCAGTTGTCGATGCAAAGAACAGGGCTTCGCTTACCTCTTCCAAGGCCTTAAGGAGTGTGGCATCGGTGGGGTTTCCGCCTGAGAAGTCAGTAATCAAAGCCTCGATTTCGACCTGAGCCCACCGTAGTCTGCTTTCATATGTGGCTAGAATAGTAAGATCGTCCCCAACAGAATCATACAAGGGAGCATTGCTTACCTCATTAGCCTGATGAACGCAGGTGGCAGTGACCTCAAACCCAAGTGTAGCGTCCGCATCCAAAGGAAGGTCCTCGAGTGGCATGAAAGGCAATGTTATCTTTTTCTCGCTCTTTGCCGGGACTAAAATGTGTAATACTCCAAGATGGAATTTACATGGCGGGCAACCGGCCCATAATGGGTCTGTAGATGTTGTGAGAGTGAGGGAATAGGCATCGTCGATGGTCCCGGTATTTATGAGAGTTATTACGAATTCAGCTTTCTCACCTGGCATCACTTCATCCACCAAGGAAGCGATCTCCAGTTTCATTGTATGCTGCTCTACGATGATCAATACCATATCTTGCCCTACAGCTCCATCATCGTCTGTTACAGTCAAGGTGACAAGATAGATTCCCGGGGCGGTGTATGCATGGGTCACTGGTGGTGGGCCTGAGACTATAGTTCCATCCCCGAAGTTCCAGGAGTATGTGAGTGTGGCCATATCAGAAGGTGAATCGAAAACCATGGCATCGAAAGTCAGCACATCACCTGCAATAATAGTTGGACATGGTGATGTGTAAGTAACGACCACCGTGGGTGGTATGTTCTTGACCGTCACGGTCAAGGTATCTGTGCCGATCTCCGAATCATCGTCCATGACTATTAGAGTAACTGTATACATTCCTTCGGTTGTGTATGTATAGGTGGTATATTCTCCAGATCCTGTGTCGCCATTCCCGTAATCCCATGAATATGAGTAGGACTGCTCATCGGATGGAGTATCATAAGCGTAGCCTATGAACTGAACAGGCACATCCTCGTTTACCTCTACATCAGGCCCGGCATCCACCCAAGGTCCAATATTCATCACGGTAACATGCACTATGTCCGTAGCATAATCTCCATCATCATCTATGACCCATAGGATGACCGAATAGGTACCTTGATCCTGAAAGGCGTGAACTGGATTCTGTCCAAAGCCAACCGCCCCGTCACCAAATTCCCAATTGTATGTGAGAAGTGGTTCATCGGACTGTGTGTCCATCCCTGTGCCGCTGAAGAAAACCAGCTGGTCTTCATTGACGATTTGATCAGCTCCAGCATCTGCTTGCGGTTGTACATTTTCCACGGTGACGATCATGGTATCGATATCGGTGGCACCGTTATCGTCCGTCACCGTGAGATACACGGTGTAAGTACCGGCCTTCATGTAAACATGCGTTGGAGCGATCCCGCTTCCTGTGGAATCGTCGCCGAAGTTCCAGGAATACCTGAGAGTCGACATATCCGAGGCCGAATCAGTTGAACCGCTTGCGTCGAACACAACCGTACTGTCCTCGTTTACGGTTTGATCAGGACCTGCGTCCGCGACAGGCGGTAAGTTCTCCACGCTCACGGCCATGGTATCCTGGTCTATAACTCCATCATCATCGGTTACAGACAGTATGACTGGGTACGATCCTGCTGCTGTATATGTATGGGTTGCGGTCTTGCCGATTCCCATCGAGCCATCCCCAAATTCCCATACATAGATGAGCGCTGATTGATCCGAGGGTGTATCTATCGAGCCGCTCGCATCGAAAGACACTAGGATATCCTCGGCCACATGCAACTCAATACCTGTGTCCGCCTTTGGATATGTATTGTGTACGGTTATTATCACGTTGTCTTGAGCCGTGGCGCCCGAGTTGTCTTCGACTACCAGGATCACGGAATAGAATCCCTCGATGGTGTAGCTGTGTGTCGGGTTTACACCGCTGCCGATGCTATCATCTTGAAAATACCAAGTGTAGCTGACGATCCATCCGTCCGGATCGTACGAATCAGAGCCGTCGAATTGTACCGCCTCATTCGTATCCACCGTCCGGTCTGCTCCGGCATCTGCGACTGGTGGTTGATTCGCAGAAAGATATCCGATTACTTGCGGATTACCCACCTGGGCAGGAGTCTCCGGTTCCTCATCCTGCTTTTCTGCGTCATCAATTCCTACTTCGATTTTTATACCCTCTGTCTTTTCAACTTCAACCTGTTCGATGGGTGTTTGAGTCGCAGGTAAGGATGCCTCTTCTGGACCTGGGTCATCGATTTCCACCTCGATGTCAACGTCCGTTGGCTGTCCATCCATATCTTCGACAATTGTCTGTTCGTTCGATTCTTCTATCTCTGGTACTTGTTCTTCTATAAGCCCTGATGATATGATCATGGCAGAGCACAGAAGTACAAAACCTATAGTGACACTCTTTAATGCTCTATTATTATTTTTTACCATATTATGTCCCTCCAGTGGAATCCTAAACGGTCTGCCAGTATAAAATGGTTTTGAGCCAGAATTCACGCTGTTATAAAAAATTTAATGACTGGAGGGTGAGGAAAAAACATGCTTGAATACGAGGGTCGAGGATAGAAATTGCATGATGTAAAGGTTGTGGAATGTATTTTTACAGCGGGACTTCCCACTCACATTCGGATATGACATGAAGCCAATAGCCTCTACCAGAAACAAAATAATCGTCCTTCCCCATCGTATGCCAGGTTTTAGTGCTAGCGTCATACCATTGTATGAAATCTATATCAGCCCCAAAGGTGATGTTGTTCAATCCTGTTGTTCTGTTGTAGCTTTTCAGAGAGGGATAGCCAACAAGGTTCCAGCCCGGGTGGAGGGGGATAGTCTGGTTTTGGGTGGGCTGGGTGCCGAAGTACTGGAACAAAACACCACCTGGTTCGGTGATATGTATCCAGAAGCCCATGGTGTGATCAAGGGTATCTAGGTCGTTCATATGAGTAGGTTTTAAGGTATGGTTGTGCTTCCAGGGGTCATTAACATCTGTGGTATTAAACCATTGAACTGCATCATAATATCCGGTAATAGATTTTAGAACAATACCTAGGTTCGTTTCAGATTGTATTAATGGTATGGAGATGAGGTTCCAACCTTCATAGAGGAAGGTGCGATTCTTAATGGGTTCTATCAGTGGGTATTCATCATGGGAATTTGAATCAATGATATATGGATTCATGCCGCCCCCACCAACTATTCCATTATCGACTATTCCGTCCCATCCTATTACCATTTGATTTGATCCTTTAAAATCATCAAACGCTCCCTCGCTTGGTTCGTCAAAATCGGACCAGTAATTTCCTCCAGAAGGATAACCATTATCCCAAAAATTACCATTATTTGAATCATCATAGGCTTGATTCGTATTGTCAATAATGTAGTTATGATGGATTCTATTGTTTGTGGAGGAAGTAAGATAGATACCATAATCGTTGTTTAATACAAGATTTTTCGTTATATTGTTGTAAGATACCACCTCAAATAGTAATCCTTCGTTCCAATTATCGATAATATCGTTTTCGGTGATGTTATTATCAGTAGAAAAAGAATAAACCCATATGCCATATTTACGGTTAAAGGAAATGTCGTTTTTCTTTACAGTATTGTTTGAAGAGGTATCCCAGATTATCATTCCACCGTTTGTGTTGTCGAACAGTGTGTTGTTGATTATGGTATTGCGTGTGGAATTTCTGAGATATATCCCGCGCCAGCCGTTTAGGTAGGCGGTATTATTTCTTACAGTACTGTATTCGGCCCCTGACAGAACCATTCCCTCATGCTGATTGCTGTATAATTCATTGTAAGCTGCCGTATTATTGGAACCAGTTATTGTAATTCCATGGTAATTATTATAAGCTGTATTATTTGCGAGAGTATTATCATTCGAACCTGTAACGACAAATCCATGTCTAACCTGATCGAAGGCCGTGTTACCTGTTATAATGTTGTTTGATGATAAGAAAAGATAGGTCCCGTTTCCATTGAATGAAAGATTGTTTGTTTTGATTGTGTTGTTTGATGCTGACTCGAAATACATGCCGTCCTGGGTATTCCAAGTTATATTGTTGCCCATTATTTGATTCCTATTAGAACCTTCAATAAAGATACCATTGACATCGTTCGAAACGTTATTGCCTGTTATCGTGTTGTTGTTTGATGCTGACTTAAAATGGATGCCCATCTCCAAATTATCCGAAATATTGTTACATTTTATACTGTTATTTGATGATGAGGAGAATTGTATTCCCCATTTGTTCCCAGAGATGTTGTTTTTCCGAATGGAATTATTAAAGGAATCTGTAAGCCCAATCCCGAAATCGGCCCAGTGGTTCAAGACATCGTTATCTTTTATTGTGTTATTATATGACGAATCAAGAACAGTGATACCTTTGTAATAGTTCGATGATACATTGTTGTTCGCTATGTTGTTATATGATGATCCGCCAAGGATGATCCCCTCTTGTTCGTTATATGAAATATTGTTGAGTGCTATCAAGTTGAATTTTGATGATAAGC
>CP070739.1:2814646-2817639 GCA_020347705.1 Methanomassiliicoccales archaeon
AAAAGTAGTCTTTCAAGAACAAATTATTAACCATAGACAATGGAAGAATTATATGATTAAAAAGCAGCGTAATTATAAACCGTGGATTCTTAGTATTTTTATAGTTTTTACAATGGTTTTCTCAGGTTTTATCGGTTTTTGTTCAATAGCCCAGGAAGTAAAAGATGAACAAAAAGATGAGACTAGTAACATGGAACTTCCAGAACTTCCAAAGGAGGGAAATTACAATTATGTTGTTCTCGCAGATGTGAACAAAGACACCTATCTTGACATCGTTGTAAGCGGTGCAGGTAGAGGCGGTTATTATGAGGCCGCACCGGGCGGAATTCATGTTTACACGAACATGAACGGTACTTCATTCGTCAACGACTCTGTTGGTCTACCCCAACCCGGGGGAGATAATTTTCATGCAACACATTCTCAGCTCCAGGTGATCGATATTAACAAAGATTCCAATCCTGACATAGTTGCTGCGGAATGGCTAAGCCATCAATCTGAGAGCCTAATATCCATATATCTTGGCAACGGCGGAAAGGGCGGTTCAATGAAATGGACGCCAGCGGAAGGGCCTGGACTTTACGGCAGCTGGTCCGGGGTGGCCTGCGGTGACATCGATGGTGATGACCATCTCGATCTGGTTGCAGGTGGTGCATACGGTCTGAACGTCTGGAAGGGTATTCATGCCGGAGGTGTTTTAAATTGGACCGATGCCAGCACAGGGATACCTGATTCGATCCATCATGTGAGCGGAATAAAATTGGCCGATGTGAACCATGACGGCCGATTGGATATTGTTACCGGTCAAGAGGAAGGGCCTGGTGTACAGGTCTATACCTGTAGTGAAACCGGCGATATCTCCTGGATAGAAGCTCATAACAGAACCCCATTGGCTAGCCTCAAAACCAACACATGGGATGTGGTATTGACAGACTTAAATGGAGATCCCCATCTTGATCTAATAGTTACTGCCAAGAACGGAATACGCGTATTTTTGGGCAACGGCAATTCAGGTGATAGAAGCACCTGGTGGGTGGATGTGAGCGACGGTCTGCCCACATCAGGCACTTATTATCAACTAGGTGTGGGCGATATCGACAATGATGGAAAAACCGATATCAGTTCGGCGCTTAGTGTCTGGTCGAATTCGGGAGATATGGCGGATGCTGACTCGTATTCATGGAAGAGGATCGGTATTGGGTTGTCCGAGGAGGTTTCCGTGGGGTTGGCCCTGGGAGACCTCGACAAGGATGGCAATACAGACATCGTCAGCTGCGGTTGGGAAACGAATAATCCAGGGATACACGCATATACCAATTTGACACTTGGTTCAGATGACTCGAGCAGTGGTGGTGTCCCTGATTCTTCAATTCCCGGCGAGCGTGTTTGGTTCGTGAAAAAGGACATCATGGAAAAATGGACACCGAGACCAAATACGAAGTATATATTTCTCGCAATGATCGGTTGGGAGGGGATTCTGGTTGAGAACACAAAAAACGGACAGAAGATCGGATTCGAGAACATGCGGTTGACTAACTCCATGGGAGATGATACTGCAAAGACCATCATGAGGAACGATTGGAAGACAGTATTCGTCATATATGATGACGGATCACGGAATTTGCATAGCCTTAACTATATAGTGGATTCTGATCCCCTGATCAATCCGTATGGCTGGCCGTACATTTTGGAGGTAACCTACTTTGATGGTAATAGCATCCTTTATGTTAACACAACCGACCCGGAGAACAATGTTGTCATCTCAAGAGGGAGCTTACACAGATTCAACATCGATTGGACCACCGTCAAAACCGGCAACATATCGGGTGTTCAGGTGGATATAGATGCTGATGGCGATGGTGAATACGAATCCGCAATGATCCCTGCAGAGGTCAAATATAACGTACAGATCGAGGGACCATTCGGTGCTGAGGGAAATGACAAGGATCAGGGGAAAGGCAATGGAGAGGTGGATGATGACAAGGGATTCGATATCGTTATGATCATGTTGGTTGGGATCGTGATCTTGATAATAGTGATAGTTATTGGCATTCTAGCTTTGTTGGTAATGAACAAGAAGACGGGATCAGGAATTTCAGGAGAAGATGAGGTGGATGAGGAAGCCATAGAACATAAGAAAAACAGAAAAAAGAACCGTGATAATTAAACAATGTTTGTACCATAAATCCTTTAAATACTCTTAAATATAGTCTTACAACTGGAATATTACTTACTTTATAGTTCTAAATTTAAAGTTTTACAGCACAGCAATATTGCGTACATGCAGTAACCCATATTTTTCCCTTTCTTTTCTCCAAATCCCATATTTTTAAACCCTCAACCTTTTCTTTCCAAAAAACCCAACGTGTTTCGGGGTGGGGTAATACAGTAATATCCAAAATGTAATTCTACCTGGCCAATTGGTCTTAACGGCTCGCGGGTATGCGAAGTGCCACCACCCCCAACATATTGAATCATTATCTCATCATATAAATTTAGTGGTGGCATTTGGGTGATTGAGCCAATAGTATAAAGAACCGCATACGCGCGTGTTAAACTACTCGCGCAAACATAGTGTTTAAGCGGTTGCGGAGTAATTGGATGGATAGCAACCGCTGGGGAATGGGAAATGTTATTAAATATTTATCATGGGGGGAAATCCTTAGGTTTGTGCGAGCAAGGAGTGAAGCGACGATGAGTCGGTAGAAAAAGGAGATTTTATTGGAATTACATTTTCATATACAATTAATAATTCCAAATCTGCTTATTGACAATTGATTAAATGAGAATTTTTTGAATTCATCTTTAAATTATTAAACAATATTGTTTTTTACTCTTATTATATCTTTAATGTGTACCTCTGGAACAAACTCTAGCGAGATTTTTCTTCCATCCTTTAATATTAAATGATCATATTTTCTAAACATACCTATCTCTTTGATTTCTTGAATATTATTCCATTCAATCATTTCCTTGAATAATAAATATTTAATTAT
>CP070739.1:2817739-2820959 GCA_020347705.1 Methanomassiliicoccales archaeon
CAATCATATCGGCGTTGCTCCTAAAGCCACCCTGGTGGGTGTGAGGATAGGCACCGGGGATGGTATCCCGCAGGGCAAGGCGATGGCCGGTGTTGAATGGGTTATTGCCAACAAGGACAAGTTCGGCATCGATATCATGAGCTGCAGTTGGGGCTATGTCATCGGGGGGCCTAACGGCCATAACGGCCAAAGCGATATCTCCAGACTTATGGATGAGGCTGTGGAGGCTGGTCTGGTGGTTTTTGTCGCGGCAGGCAATACCGCTATAAACCTTCAGGTACTCGCTCCGGGCGATGCGGAGAAGGTCATCACCGTGGGCAGCGTCAATGATGAGCACGTGCTTTCCTATTTCTCTAGCCAAGGCCCCACATCTGATGGCAGGATAAAACCCGATGTCTGCGCCGTGGGAGAGGAGGTCACATCTCCAAGGGCGAACTCACCCACCCAATACAGCTGGTTCGGCGGAACCAGCGCGGCATGCCCCATGGCCGCCGGTCTTGGAGCGTTGATGCTACAAGCCAATCCTGATCTTACACCCGATGAGGTCAAGCAGATCTATCATGAGACCTCCGAGCATAATACTGATGCGAGATTCCCTGTCTCTCCGAACAACGGATACGGCTGGGGCGTTGTGGAGGCCTTTGGAGCCGTGAAAAGGGCAAGAGATCTGGCAATGACCTTCATCCAGGGACCTCCAATAGTTCATGAGGGCGATACTATACAATTTACAGCCAATACCACATACACCCGTACATTCTACACCGATAAAGGCCTGGACGGTATGAGGCTAATAGGTGATGATGAGCTTTTATTCGAAGTTTCCATACCCGCCAGTTGGGGTATACCCACGAACATATCCGTCACCTCTGAAGGTGATATGGAATACGAGGCGGTTCCTTCAGTGCCGCGGTATGAGGATGGCAGGTGGATATTGGAGGCGGAGTTTCACTACAGCGAAGACGTGACAGAGCCCACGGAGGCGACACCCAAGTTGATGTTCAACTCCACCACATCTGACGTGGACCTCGATACCAGCTATTCTTTTTTCCTGAATATAACGCTGAATGGTATCAACGCCTCAAGGGAGATAAAGAACATTACAGTGGACAATCAGGACCCACCACAAGTGATTATCGAAAATCCAACGGAAGGAGAACCGGTTTCGGGCACCGTGACCATCGAAGGTATCGCATATGACCCTGATATCGGGGATTTGGTGGAGCTGGTCGAGATCAAGATCAGCGACGGTGATTGGGAAACGGCCTCTGGCACGACGGATTGGGAGTACGAGTGGGATACCATCACACTCAACAATGGCTGGTACGCAATCAGTGTCCGATCCTTCGATGGGGAGGAGTACTCTGAGTTCTTTAACATCTCTGTGTATTTGGACAACTTGAATCTGCAGCCTGCGGCCATAATCGATTCTATCTCCCCCAACCCTGCAAATGAAGGAGAAGAGGTGTCCCTTGCAGGACATGGTGTGGATGATGACGGCTACCTCGTGGAATATGAATGGAGCTCAAATATAGAAGGCTTTTTGAGTGCTGCGGATACATTTTCCACCTCAACCCTCACGGTGGGAATACACGAGATTTCGTTTAGGGTGAAGGATAATGATGGGGTGTGGTCTCAAAAGGCCAAGACGAACCTGCGAATCAACCAAATCCCTGTGGCCTTCATCGATTCCATTTCACCAAATCCTGCGAACGAAGGCGATGTCATCTCCTTTTCGGGTCACGGAAGTGATGATGGTACTATCATTGCCTACAACTGGCGATCCAACATAGATGGTGTTCTATCCACCTCAACCGCCTTTTCCACTTCTTCATTATCCCTGGGAGAGCACGCTATATTCCTTAGAGTTCAGGATGATGACGGAGTTTGGTCCGAGGAAGCCATGCGGAACCTCAGGATAAACCAGATTCCCGTGGCATTTATTGACGCGATTTTACCCAATCCTGCAAGGGAAGACGAAGACGTGAATTTCGTGGGCCATGGAGTCGACGATAACAATATCGAGGAATACGAATGGATTTCCGATTTAGACGGACCCCTAAGCACTTTATCATCCTTTACGAATTCATCACTTACCGCTGGCATACATGTAATATCATTCAGGGTGATGGACGATGACGACGTCTGGTCCGATTATGTATATCAGGACCTGGAGATTTTGCCAGTTCCCATCGCTTTTATTGATTCCATCTCTCCGAATCCTGCCAATGAGGGTGAAAGCGTGACATTCACTGGGCATGGGGAGGATATCGGCCAAATTATCGGTTACAACTGGCGCTCAGAGGATACATTTCTTTCTAATTTGGCCTCTTTCAGCACACCAGACCTCTCCCCTGACACCTATACGATTTATTTCATGGTTCAAAACGATAAAGGGGTTTGGTCTGAAGAGGTCTTTGAGGTTTTGAGGATCAATGGTGGACCCATAGCAACAATAGATACCATCACTCCGAATCCGGCCCTTCTAGGCGAAGAAGTGGTGTTCGAGGGTCACGGGGATGATGATATAGACATAATTAACTACAGCTGGCGTTCAAACCTTGAAAACGATATTCTCAGTTATTCCTCCAGTTTTCCCACAAACCTACTGTCCCCGGGCGATCACATCATATTCTTCAAGGTGCAGGATACCGACTACGTCTGGTCCCAAGAGATTACCCAGGATCTACGAATCCACGAAAGGCCCGTTGCCTATATCGATTCGATTTCTCCCATCCCTGCCAATGAAGGCGAGGATGTGGACTTTGATGGGCACGGTTGGGACGACGGGTTCATTGCTTCCTACGAATGGTTCTCGAATATCAATGGAACACTGAGCAATTCAGCCTCGTTTTCCACCTCAAATTTAATAATAGGGGAGCATGAGATTTCATTCAGGGTGATGGATAACGATGGAATCTGGTCGGATTTCGTGACCCTTTTTATTAGGATTAACCAAATTCCAATCGCCCATATCGATTACCCTTCATCCTCTGTTTTTAACGAAGAAGTGAACATTAACTTTTTTGGATTTGGATTGGATGATGGGGAGATCATGGCCTACAACTGGCGATCCAGTATTGACGATTTTCTCAGCGACTCCCAATCATTTTCCACCTCTTCGCTTTCCATAGGACTTCACCTCATATACTTCAGTGTCCAGGACGATGACGAAGTTTGGTCACTGGAAGATTTTATCCTTCTAAGAATCAACCAAATTCCC
>CP070739.1:2821059-2826140 GCA_020347705.1 Methanomassiliicoccales archaeon
GGTGGAAAGACCCCTGTGAATATAGATGGCGGCCTGAAGTCAAAGGGCCACCCAGTTGGTGCTACCGGAACTTCTATGGCGTATGAGGCCGTGAAACAACTTCGGGGTGAGGCAAAAGAAAGACAGGTTGATGGAGCTGAGATCGCCTTGACCCATAACGTTGGAGGAATAGGCCAGTACTGCTTCGTTAACATATACAGGAGGTGATGGGAAATGGGTTTCGAGAGGTTCGGCAAGGTGTCTTTTGCTCCCTTTACCAAGGTATCCAAGTTCGTTGATTTCCTTGATGAGGGAAAGATAAAAGGTACGGTATGCAAAAAATGCGGTACGTTCCATTTTCCTCCCCGAGGAGATTGCGTTTCCTGCCCATCATCGGAAATTGACTGGAAGGAGATTTCCGGTAACTGTAAGCTCGTTACCTACACAACGATTCATGCGGCTCCTTCAGGTTTCGAGGAAGACAAACCATACACCCTGGCCATGGTGGATTTGGAGGAGTGGGGAAGGGCTATGGGTTGGATAGAAGGTTTAAACGAGGCAGCCCTCAGTATCGGGATGGCCTTGAAGCTTCAGATAAAAAAGCTCCCCGATGAAAGATTCACCTTCGTTTTAACATCTGAACTGTAAAAAGGTAAAAAATTACCCAGCCTTTTTATTTATGATCTCAACCAACAATTCAGGCAGATCCAGCACCCTCATCTTTGATCCATTTCTTTCTGCGGCCTCCCTCAAGGCGAACGTGCAGAACGGACAGGCACTGGTAAGCACTTCTGCCCCGGTTTCCTCGGCCTCTTTGAGTCTCGTATCGGCCATCTGATCGGAGAGGTCCTTGAAACCTGCCCTAACTCCTCCTCCGGCTCCGCAGCATCTTGCATTCCTTCTGTTTCTGGTCATCTCCAGAAGTTCCAGGCCGGATATGCTTGCAAGTATCTTTCGCGGGACATCGTACAAACCAGAATGTCTGCCCAAATGGCATGGGTCATGATAGGTGACCTTCATTTTCGCTTCTGGAAATTTCAACTTTCCCTGTTCAATGAGTTCCTCCAAAATCTCCAGTACATGCTTGACCGTAAAATCCATGGAGCCAGTCATCTTCTCGTAATCCTGTTTTAGAGTGCGAAAGCATCCCGAGCAGGAAGTCACAACCACATCGACACCACTTTTTTGGATGGCATCCACATTGTGCTTTATCATTTCCCTTCCAACCTCAATATTGCCGGTTCTGAGCATGACTGAACCGCAGCACCATTCATCTTCACCCAGTAATTTGAACTCTACACCCCCTTTTTTCAGAAGCTCGATGGTGCTTTTTGCTATATCCTTTGCACGATATGTGGCCATGCAGCCTGGGAAGTAGAGCATCAAGAATCCACCTCCTTGGCCAGGTCAGCGAGTTCTTTTCTTGGTTTATCATCCTCTCCAAACGGGTTGTGGAAATTTCTTATGTTATCTGCGATCTTCTTATGGCTTTCGTGCCCAAAGCCGCTATCAACAAGATATGCCCTGATGTTTTCCACGATGTCTGGGACCTTTATCTGGGACGGACAAGATATCGTACAGTTCATACATGTGGTGCATTGATAGAGCTTGTCGGCCAATTCTGTGGAAGGCTCAAGTTTGCCTGTTAAAAGATTGTAGGCAAGGATGACCTTACCCCTGGCGTTTGTAGATTCCAAAGACGTTTCTCCAAAAACTGGACAACCTCCCCTGCAGAATCCGCATTTCACACAGATTAAAATCTCATTGTCTGCATGTTTGCCAAAACTCTTTACCTTCTCGGGACTTTCCAGAAGATCCGTGTAGGCAAAAAAGTCGAAGACATCGGTTTTCTCGCCATCCAGGGACAGTTTACCAGGATTCAATATGTTGTTCGGATCCAGTGCACCCTTTATTTTTCTCATGACCTCAACGGCATTGCCGTGCTCCTTTGCTAGGAAAGGGGCTCTGGCCCTTCCGACACCGTGCTCGGCAGTTACGGTGCCCTGGTATTTCATGGGTATGCTGATGAGCTCGTCAGCCACCTTCCTTATCTTGCTCCATTCGTCCTTATTTCTCACATCCAAAATAAATGTGGTATGCAGATTGCCATCACCGATGTGTCCGAAGGATGCGATGATGATATCGTTTGCTTTGGAAATTTTATGTGCCTCGGATATGGCGCGAGGAATCTTGGATATGGGAATCCCGAAATCCTCGGCAATAGGTATCAGTCTAAAACCCTCCCGAAACCTTGACAAGGCCGAAACAAGACCTGATCTGACCTTCCAAATCTCCGCCCTTTCATTGGGATCGTCAGACCATCTCAGATCCTTTCCACCGTGCTTTTTGCAGATCTCCTGGATCGTATTGACATGGCGCATCACGGCCTCTTTGTTACCGTCCACCTCCATCATGAGCATGCCTTCGATGTCTTTCAAATCCAGGCTCATGGATTCGCTTACCACCTTGATGCTGATGTCATCCAAAATCTCACATGCAGAAAGAGGTATTCCAGATGAGAAAATCTCGGCTATTGCGGACCCTGCGCAATCCATACTAGAAAAGGAAGCCACCGTGAATGCCACATACTCGGGTACAGGGACTATTCTGAACGTGATCTCGGTTATCACACCGAGTGTTCCTTCGGCGCTCACGAAAAGCCTGGTTAAATCGTAGCCTGAGGATGTTTTTGGAGCTTTCGTGCCAGTTTTGATGATTTGTCCATCGGCAAGCACAACCTCAAGGGCGAGTACATAATCCTTTGTGGTACCGTATTTTATGGCCCTTACACCGCTTGCGTTGGTCGAAACCATTCCTCCAACCGTGCATATCGAAGAACTGCCCGGATCAGGTGGGAAGAAGTAATTGGGTGCCAGTGCTTTGTTCAGATTCTGACAAATCACACCTGGCTCAACCACTATGTACCTATCTTCAGGCTTTATCTCCTTTATGCGGTTCATTTTACTCATGTCAAGGAGTATGCCACCAAAAACAGGTAAAACCGCCCCGGTTACGCTGGTCCCAGACCCTCTTGCCGTAACAGGTATTTTCTTTTCATTTGCCAGGGTTAATATCTGAGACACTTCATTGGTCGTGCCCGGAAATACGATTACATCGGGTTTCCCCTCGTGAACCGACATGTCCCTTGAATAGCATATCAGCTCGATTTCGTCTGATACGACGTTCTGCTCCCCCACTATCTCCATTAGCTGCTTTAAGTAATCCACGAAACAACCTCTCTCCTTATTGGGTAGATGTATAAGATATTCTCAGTATTTATTGTTTCGGGATTTATTGTATCGGGAAATTGAATAAAGGCATGAAAATAAGGGATATTAAGCCTTTTTTCCCCTTTTTTATCGAAAATATTCATGTTATTTTGATAATATTTTATATGTAACCGATGCGATAAAATTTATTTACTACCTCATGTATGGTGAGACGGTGATCTTATGGAGAGTCAAAACCCACATCAAGATGAAGGATCACAAGAGAGTGGACAATCCAGTTATCCACCACCCCCAGGATATACCCAACCCTCTGATCAATATCCAGCACCTGTACAAACCGGTTATCCCCAGAAGAAAGGCGGCCTAAAGGGATTGACTGATCCCGAAAAAATAGCTAAACTGGTGGCTTTTGGCCTGTTCCTTTTGTTCATTGGCGCAGCAATCTTAACTGCAACGTTGGTGTCAAGACCTCCCGATCAATGGGATGAAAAGTACGATAATGACGAAAATAGGAATATTGACCAGGGAGAATATGACGACTATCTCAGGGATTTCAGAAACTATAAAACTATGCGAGCAGTAGGCCTTATCGCAGGTGCTGTCCTTTTGGAAATCGGACTCATGCTCCTGGTTATCGCCCTTCTGGGCGGCGGGATAATGAACAGCGATATGGACCCTTACGCTCGCCTTGGGATGATCATCGCAGGAAGCATAGTGCTGGCTTTAGAACTGTTCTTCCTCGCACATTTGATGAATCTACCCCTGCTCTTGACCCTGAATCCCGTAGGTCCATAAAGGCACACAAAATACCCACACTTTCAGCCCTTCCTAATTTCTTTTGCGATCTCGTACGCCACTGAGACGACACTGGTTGCGTTCTCAATGGTGTCAGTTGAGATTACCCTATCGCATACGTTCTGCAGTTTTGAAAGGGCATTTTTAGCAAAAAGACCGTGGGTACAGGCTGCGTAGACTTCTGTTGCTCCTTGGGATTTCAACTGCTCTGTAGCCTTCACTATCGTACCGCCAGTGGCTATGATGTCATCAACGATGGCCACCTTCTTGCCGGAGACAGACAGGTTCTTGGCCTTCATCTCAACATTTTCACCGTCTATGCGCGTCTTTTCAAGATAGTCCCAGGATGCGCCCATTGCCTCGGCCACGCTTTTTGCAAGCTCCAAGGCCCCCTTGTCTGGCCCTATTATTATCTCAGGACCGATATCTTTGAGATGTACCCCAATTTGCGGCATGCCAGAGATGTTTTTACTGGGTATATCGAACCAGTCCATGATGCTCTCTTCATGAATATCCACGGTGAGCAAGGAATCTGAGGAGAGCTGCATATGTTTGGCCAATGTCTTGGCGCTGATGGGCTCTCCAGTGTTGAATTTACGATCCTGTCTTGCATAGCCGAAGTAAGGGACCACCGTTATGATTTTATTTACATTGAACTCCCTTGCAGCGTCCTGAAGCAGAAACAGCTCTATGATCTTCTCATCAGGATAGGCGGTTTGAACCAGCACCACCTCCTCGCCATCCAGGTCATCATGAATTCTGACATAGCCCTCGTCATCTGGAAAACGCCTCGATTCCACATTGGCAAGTTTTACACCCAGCTCGGAAGCTAAAGCCTTCGACAAAGATAAAGAAGCAGAACCAGGAACGATTATCATTCAAACACCTGAAAGGGGAATAGCGATTTGGAATTTTTATACTTTCGATGTATTCCGGTATCTGATTATCATAGATCGAATTTCATTCTAATTTTATATAGATCAGATAGTCGATAAAGTTAGATTATTGATGATAGAAATTGTCAATGTAGGAGGATTTCTCCTCAAACTACTATAGGTAAGGGTGGGAGGAGGGGGA
>CP070739.1:2826240-2843508 GCA_020347705.1 Methanomassiliicoccales archaeon
AACGGTAATCTGAGCGTGAAAGTGAAGTTCACAACTGATGGAATAAATTGGTTTGACGCCACACCTGGGCCAGGCAGCGATCCTACCGAGTTACTAGAAAATGATACGGTATATACGTTCGTGTGGGATTCAACGGCACCTAAGAATATTCCGGATACTTACAATACCACGGTGTTCCTGAAAATCGTACCGTATGACAGGGGTGGACAAGGGACACCCGGTATTACCGGGAACTTCACGGTGGACAATAAAGCAATCGATTTTATAAAATTACCCACGGTGACGGTTACCAACACCACAGCCTTTGTGGAATGGGAGGTGGACGAACCTGCCAACGCTACCGTATGGTATGGACCTTATGTTAATGGTAGAATATCAGATTTGACAACCGAGGCTACAGGCAGCATATTAACGACCTACCAATCCGTATCTCTTACAGGCCTTACACCGGGCAGGAATTACACATTCCTTGTGAACTCAACGGACGCATGCGGTAACAAGGCCTCATCCGAAATATATTCATTCGAGACTGAGGTTCATATACAACTGTATGCAGGCTGGAATATGATATCGCTACCGCCTATATTGCGTGATTGGCAAGTGGAGGAAGTCCTCGAGACCATAGACGGTAACTATGACATTGTCCAGACCTTTATCGTCTTCGATACTGACGATCCATGGAAGCACTACCTCGTGGGCAAACCCTTTGGAAACGATTTAACCTATATTGAATCTTGGATGGGCCTTTGGGTACACATGCTAAATGACGATGTGTTGATACCTGATCACTACGATCCTACAACAATGCCCATGTGGGAAGGATCCACCATCCCGTTGGAGAGCGGTTGGAACTTCGTTGGATATCCTTCTGTGAGAACCAGGTCCATTGGTTCCGCACTGTCAGGTGTATCGTACGACCTGGTCCAAGCCTACGATGCAGCAACAGATCAATGGCTCTCCTGGGATGGCACCTCAGGGGACCTCACGCATATGGAAATGGGGAGAGGGTACTGGATACATTGCACAGATACATCAGAATGGCAAGTGGATTATTAAAATAAATTGAAATAATTTTCAGTTTAATAATAAAAAAGAAATTATAAGGGCACTAAAAGTTTTATTTCGTGTCTGTCACCTTGATAAGATGATACCCGAATTGCGTTTTTACAGGTTCTGAGACCTGGTTCTTCTCCATGCCGAAGGCCGCATCATCGAATTCCTTTACCATCGAGCCTCTTTGGAAGAAGCCAAGATCTCCGCCTCTGGAGCCTGATGGGCATTGGGAATGTTTTTTCGCCAGGTGGGCGAAGTCCTCACCGTTTTTGATCCGTGCCAACAGATCCTCACATTCCTGTTGGGTTTTAACTAGAATATGGCTTGCTCTTACTTCGGTTACCAATTGATCACCAGGCTAGGCAATGCATGGCTGCTATTAAAACTTGTTTATTGATAATGGATGCACAAGCCTTTTATCCTAAGTGTTCTCTTTACGAATGGTGAATTCATGAAGACCTATATCGAGGTGTACGTCAGCGCGGATGGCGAGAAAGGATCGGTGATAACCCAAAAATTGACGGAAATGGGACTTGAAACATCCTTCGGTGAGCATGACTTCGAGTACAAATGGAAGAACAATGTGACTTTACCCGAGGTTCTACGTTTCGTTGACAATATACAGACGAAGCTGAAAGGTACAGGCGCGATTTTAAAATTCGCGACCATCAGATGAACAACAACTGTCCAATATCTCTAATCATGAATTTTACTATTTGGGCCCAGTATGATAACGAATTTGAAAGAATTATAATGTTTATGAATCGCATTCGGTCACAAGCTGTCATTTCTTTTAAGGTGTATGACGATTTTCAACAGTAGGACACAGAAACCTTTTAGTATATTAATAAGTATAACCCGCATCGACATGCTGGTATCTGGGGGGATTAATCTTTTAATCCAAAAATCTTCAGCGTAGAGGTGTTTACTTGAAAGTAATAAAACTAGACCCTGAGAGATGCGAAACCTGCCACACATGCGAGATTGCGTGTGTACTGAATCATTCTGACGCAAACGATATCGACGAGGCGATGATGATAAACCCAGAAATGCATCAAAGAATACTCATCGTACTCAAAAAGGATAAACCCCACGCGCAGGTGTGTGTAAACTGCAAGAAACCCAAATGCGTTGATGCTTGCGAAGTCGATGCCATTACAAGATTGGAAGATGGCACCGTCGTATTGGACGAGGAGAAATGCACCGGATGTTGGGAGTGCATTGAAGCCTGTCCGTTCGATGCCATAAATAAATTGGAGGAGAAGAACATCTCCATAAAGTGCGATTTATGTGGAGGAGGAGAATACCAGGCATGCATATCATCATGTCCCACCCAGGCGTTATACGTGAAAAATTAATCTCAACTTACGGGATGAGATTTATAAAATCAATTCGGAGGCTTTGAATGAGCGAAGTTACGGAAAAATCTGAAAAACATAAGAATAAAACCGTTGACCCAGCAGGTTTGGTCATGCTAGAGAAAGCTGCTGAAGCGAATATGGAAACCTATTGGGACCGAAAAGAAAAGATGGACCCACAATGTGGTTTTGGAGAATCAGGATTATGCTGCAGGCTGTGCCTGCAAGGACCGTGTAGGATCGATCCTTTTGGGCGCGGACCCAAGGAGGGCATATGCGGCGCGAAGGATTACACCATCGTAGCAAGAAATATCCTTCGGATGATCGGCGGAGGAGCGGCAGCCCACTCGGACCACGGAAGGCACCTTGCCCATACACTCCATGCACTGGCCGAAGGAAAGGCTCCCGCATATAAAATAAAGGACGAAGAAAAACTCAAAAGCGTTGCTAAAAAGGTTGGAATAGAAATCGAGGGTAAGGACACCATGGCCATTGCTAAGGAGCTGGCCGAATCGGCTCTCGAGGATTTTTCGAGGCAGAATGATGAGCCATGCACATGGCTGAAAACCATGATCCCCGAGAAAAGGATGAAAATTGTGGATTCTCATGATGTAATGACAACAAATATAGATAGAGGAATATCGGAGCTCATGCACCGTTCCCATCAGGGCTGTGATGCAGATCCTGTACCGTTGATATTTGGTGGAATAAAATGCGCCATGGGTGATCTTACCGGGGAGAATATCAGCACAGATCTTTCAGATATTCTATTCGGAACCCCCGATATTGTGCAAAGCGAGGCTAATCTCGGTGCATTGAAAGAAGATCATGTGAATATATGCGTCCATGGACATAATCCCGTGCTCAGTGAGGTTGTTTGTGATGCGGCAGAGGAGTTAAAGGACGAGGCAATTGCGGCCGGAGCCAAAGGCATTAACATAGTGGGAATATGCTGCACCGCAAATGAACTACTAATGAGAAGGGGTGTTCCCATTGCCACGAACTTCGCTTGTTCAGAATTGGCTGTCCTCACCGGGGTTTTAGATGCTATTGTCGTGGATTACCAGTGCATATCACCGTCCCTTGGATATTGGTCCCAATGCTTCCATACAAGGCTCATCTCAACCATGCCAATTACGAGGATTCCCACGGATACCCACATAGAATTCACTGAGGAAGGTGCGGCCGAATCAGCAAAAGAAATCGTTAAACTGGCCATTGGTGCGTACAAGAATCGAGACCCAAGCAAGATAAGCATTCCAGACATCAAGAACAAAGTTACAGCAGGTTTCAGCCTGGAGACTTTCAAGAGGATACTGGGTAACTTCAACGCAGATGAACCGATGCAGTACCTTGCAGAAAAGATCAAGGATGGCACCGTGGCTGGAATATGTTTGATAGCAGGATGTAATAATGTCAAAACCCTACATGATGCAGGTCATTTGACCATTGCAAAGGAGCTTGCAAAGAACAACGTGCTTGTTGTGGCAACCGGCTGTGCTGCACAGGCACTGGCTAAGCATGGTTATCTAACCCCAGAGGCCACCAACGAATATGCAGGGGAATCTCTGAAAGGTTTCCTCACCGAGCTCGGAGAAAAAGCAGGATTAGGCGGTCCACTGCCCTTGGTCTTGCACATGGGCTCATGTGTGGATAACTCAAGAGTGGAAAACCTGGTAAGCGAGCTTGCGGATAAGTTGGGTGTGGACATGCACCAGTTACCCATGGTTGGCTCTGCTCCAGAAGCCATGAGTGAAAAGGCGGTGGCCATAGGAACATGGCTTGTGGCCACAGGATGGCCCACCCATGTTGGAGTCTACGCCTTCCACAAGGGCAGTCCAATAGTTACAGAGATAGCTGAGGTCACTGCACAGGATGTCTACGGTGGCTTTTTCATTTTCGAGCCAGACCCTGAAAAGGCCGCTCGAAAGCTCAACAATATTGTCAAATACCGAAGATGGCGTTTGGGAATCGGTGACGACCCAGAAAGAATATATTGGGATGGAACCACACCGCAGGATGAGCGGCCGAAAATAACACAAAAACAATTATTTAAAAAGGCCATCGACGGCTCAATTATAGCCACAGGCTATGCGGATTACCTCCTAAATCGGGCCATCAAGAAGTACGGCAGAGATAAGGAGATCGAGTATCCTGACACAGGATACTTTTTACCGTGTATAATGGCATGGACGGGGGAGAAGGTTAAGACATTAGGTGAACTACCGATTATTTTGGGGGATGCAAGGCGGAAAATAGTCGAAGATGAACTTACATATGAAAATGCGGTTGCGTCAGGTGAAGCCACCATGATCGCAGCAGAGATCGTTGAAGCTGTGAAATATATCAAAGGTGAAGCCGATCCGTATAAGGAGCATCCGTATTATTCGGGTTTCGTATCCGATGTTATACTCAGAGAGCTGGGAATAGCGTTTGTGGACGATACGATTCCAGGGGCCATCGTATTGGTTGGAAAGGCCAGCGATCCTGAGGCACTGAAGAAGATCATCCGTGATGCACAAAACAAGGGTATGTTGATCATACCAACTTTCGATATCATCCAACAGATAAGGGAATCAGGCATTGAGATCGGAGAAAAGAAAGGACTGGACAGAATGATGTTTTGCATAGGTGAATTCACACAGGCTATTCATGGCCTCAGTTTCGCCATAAGAGCGGCCATGGTATTTGGTGGAATAAAACCCGGCGATAGAGAGGGAATTTACAATTACCTTTCAAAGAGACCCAAGGTTGTGGTACTTCAACTTGGACCCATAGACGATATAAAAACTGCAGCAGAATTCGCTGTACTTTTCAACGGCTCTCCGACCATAACCGATCAGAATGTGGAGGAGATCCCAGGCAAATATGTGGTTCAAAAGGACTATACCCAGATGATCTCCACGGCCATCGAGGTAAGAGACATGATCATCAAGATGGGCACAGTTGATATACCTGTGGCGTACGGTCCTGCTTTCGAGGGCGAAACAGTTCGAAGACCTCAGACATATATCGAGGCAGGCGGTGCGGCCAAGACCCTTTGTATGGAGCTGTGCAAGATGCGCACCGCTGAAGAAGTGGAAGATCACAAGATCGAACTGATCGGTCCGGACGTGGACGAGATGGAAGAGGGAGGAAAGACGGTACTAGGCATGTTTGTCGACGTTTACGGCAAGAAGATGATAGAGGACTTCGAATCCGTGCTCGAGCGAAGGATTCATCAGTTCATCAACTTTGCTGAGGGTGCATGGCACACAGGTCAGCGGAACTTGGTATGGATCAGATTGAGCAAAAATGGCGTGAAAAACGGCCTCAAATTCAGAGATTTCGGGGAGATCATTTACACCAGGATGCATCAGGAGTTCGGCGCGATTTTAAACAGGGTGCAGGTCACCATCATCACAGATTCAGACGAGCTTCAGAAAAGGCTGCCTGAAGCTTTGGAAACATACGAGGCCAGGGATCAGAAGATGGCAGGATTGACCGACGAGGCCGTGGATACCTTCTATACATGCACGCTTTGTCAATCCTTCGCACCGCAGCATGTGTGCATCATCAGTCCGGAGAGATTGGGATTATGCGGTGCCATAAACTGGATGGATGCAAAAGCTGCCAACCAACTTTCACCAACTGGACCAAATCAACCCGTTGATAAAGGCGACACCATCGATGAAAATAAAGGGCAATGGGCCGGCGTAAATTCCGCGGTTAAAGAGTTCAGCCACGGCAAATTGGATATCTTCAACCAATACGATCTAATGGACTTTCCTATGACTTCATGCGGTTGTTTCGAGTGCATAGTGGCCATAACTCCGGATATGCAGGGTGTTATCGTAGTCAATAGAGAGCACCCAGGAATAACACCACTTGGTATGAAGTTCTCAACCCTGGCCGGCTCCGTGGGCGGCGGGCTCCAGACCCCTGGCTTTATAGGTGTCGGCAGGAAATTCTTATTAAGCAAAAAATTCATTCGTGCTAACGGCGGTTTCCATAGAATCATGTGGATGCCAAAAGAACTCAAAGAGGCCATGAAGGAGGATTTACAAAAACGATGTGAAGAATTGGGCACTCCTGATTTCTATGGTATGATCGCCACTGAAGAAAATGCAACTGCACCTGAAGAGCTCATGGAGTATTGTCAAAAAGTCGGTCATCCGGCTATGAAGATGCCACCATTGATGTAGTATTGAATAAAAAATAATGATTGAATAGAAGATAATGGCAACGAGGATTAGGTGAGATACATGGTAGTTACGATACCTAAGGAAAAATGGACTGGAAAGATAAGAGAGGTTAAGTTAGGTGCAACTTCTGAGGAAGGCGGCACGAGATCCAACAGCATTACACTCGGCGGTGTAAATACATTACCTTTCTTATTTTTCGAAGGTGAAATGCCCCGCAAACCTGTGATAGCAATGGAGGTCAGGGATGTGGTGAGGGAGGATTATGCACCATTGGCGAGAGAGCCCTTTGAAGGTGTAATCGACTCTGTATCCAAATGGGCAAAGGCCTGCTGTGAACAGCATGGTGCCGAGGCCATCTGCCTAAAACTTGAGGGTACGAATCCTGAGGAGGAGGACAAGAGTCCGGAAGAGGCTGTTGAGACGGTAAAGGAGGTGCTCTCAGCTGTATCAGTTCCTTTGTTAATATACGGCTGCGGGAACGAGCAAAAGGTTGCCAAGGTGATGCAGTTGGTCTCGGACGCTACCAAAGGCGAGAGATGTTTGCTTGGACTGGCCGAGGAGGAGAAGTACAAGTCCATTTCCGTGGCCACCATGGCCAACGACCATGGAATCGTTGCCTTCTCGAACCTGGACATCAACCTGGCAAAGCAGTTGAATATCCTGCTGACCGATTTTGGAGTCAAGCCCGAGAATATCGTCATGGATCCATTACAGGCTGGGTTGGGCTATGGTTTGGAGTACTCGTACTCCGTGATAGAGAGGATAAGACTTGCTGCCCTGATGGGGGATCAGATGCTTCAGATGCCCATACTATGCGACACGGCCTTGGCTTGGAAGCCCAGGGAAGCTCATCAGGATAATCCTGAGTGGGGGGATAAAATCCTTAGAGGACCTTACTGGGAGGCGACCACGGCTATGTCCGCAATAACAGCCGGAGCTGACATGCTGATTATGAGGCACCCCAAGGCCGTTGCCATGGTGAGAGAGGCAGTAGCAGAACTTGCCACCAATGGAGGTGCTTAGAAATGGCACTTACAGCCATTGAGATATACAAGCTCCTTCCAAAGACGAACTGCGGCAAATGCGGTGTGCCAACCTGTCTTGCTTTCGCAATGAAACTGGCCAACAAACAGGCCGAGCTTTCCGCCTGTCCAGACGTATCTGAAGATGCAAAAACACAGCTTCAGGAATCCGCTGCACCGCCTATCAGGTTAGTCACGGTGGGAACAGGCGAGCAAGCTGTGGAAATGGGAAACGAAACCGAGCTATTTCGGCATGAGAAGACCTTCTACCATCCAACAGCCTATTCCCTCATCATCGAGGATACACTGAGCCCAGAGGAACTGGAGGCCAAGGTAAAAGAGGCAAGCGAACTTGGATTCGAGAGGGTTGGTCAAATCTTGAAGATGGGGATGCTGGCGGTAAAGGCCGTCTCCGGAGATCCTGCAAAATTCGCTGAGGCCGTAAAGACCGTTTCCAGTAAGACCTCTTTGCCGTTGATACTTATTTCCGATAATCCAGGGATTATGGAAGAGGGTTTGAAAATAGCATCAGGTAAAAAGCCCTTGATTCATGCAGCCAACAAGGATAATTGGGAGGCCATGGCGAACCTAGCGAAGCAATATGAATGTCCACTAGTTGCCTTCGATGATAGAGGACTGGATGAACTGGCGGAGCTTACACAGAACATAAAGAAGGCGGGAGTGGCCGATATCATGCTCGATTTTGGCAAGAAGTCCCTCGGCGAGGCCATGAGACTCCTTACAATTATCAGAAGGCTTTCTGCCAAGAAAAACTTCAGGCCATTGGGATACCCAGTCATATTGAGTCTTGAAGGCGATCCTGCGAAGGAGGCGCTGCATGCAACGATTTTTACAATGAAGTACACTGCGGCATTGATGTTGAACGACATCTCCAAGTGGAAGATGTTCCCGTTGTTCACGCTCAGGCAGAACATCTATACTGATCCTCAGATCCCGATCCAAGTGAAGCCCGAGCTCTATGAGATAAACAATCCCAATGAGAACTCACCTCTGCTTTTCACCACCAACTTCTCATTGACCTATTTCACCGTGGCAGGTGATATCGAGAACAGCAAGATACCAAGCTACCTTCAGGTTGTTGATACCGAGGGATTATCTGTAATGACGGCTTTTGCCGCGGGAAAGCTGACCCCCGAGATGGTCGTAGAAGCCTTGGAAAAATCCGGTGCCAACACAAAGGTAAAACACAACCAGATCGTCATACCGGGCATGGTTGCGAGGATGAGCGCGAAACTGAACGAGAAATCGGGAAGAGAGGTACTCGTGGGACCGAGGGAATCCTCAGGCCTTCCCAAGTACTTGAAAGGACTTATTAAAGGGTAACGGAATCGTTTTACCAATAATGGAAAATTTATAACAAAGATTTAAGTACCTTTGTATATATGTGGACTTCAAGGGGGAAACCCATGCAGAAACCTTTGAACATGTTGAACAAAAATCTTAACAACAAGGTTCTGGTTGAACTCAAGGCCAACCGAGAGTATCGCGGTGTGTTGGAGGGCTACGACCCCCACATGAACCTTGTGCTGAAGAACGCAGAAGAGTATATCGAAAAAGAGCTGAGAAGAAAGCTCGATCTCGCCATAGTACGCGGCGACAATGTGATATACATTTCTCCATAATAAAATGGGTTGAGGAAGATGAGCAAGGGCACCCCTTCCATGGGCAAAAGACAGAAAAAAACGCATATCCGCTGTAGACGGTGCGGTAAGAGGTCTTATCATGTAAGAAAGAAGAGATGTGCTGCCTGTGGATTCGGTTTCTCGACAAAGTTGAGGGCATATAACTGGGCCAAGGGGCATTAGAGCATGAGCGGTCTCTTTGGGGTTATTGGTAAGGATAATTGTAAAAATACGTTATTTTATGGTGTCGACTACCATTCTCATTTAGGAACAGAGCGCGGGGGATTGGCGGTCTTCGAGAAAGAAAAAAAAATGATACACAGGAAGATCCACGACATAACCCAATCACAATTTAAATCCAAATTTTTCGATGATTACAAGGATATGGATGGAAACAGCGGTATAGGTGTTATCAGCGATAAGGATTCTCAACCCATAATTATTTCTTCATCATTCGGAAACTTTGCAATAGCAACCGCAGGCCTTATCGAAAACAGGGAGGAACTGGCCTTGCAATTACAAAAGGAAGGTCTCTCTTTTACCAATATGGATGACGGGATTATAAATTCAACAGAGATTATCGGGAAATTGATCACCCGTGGGGATAACATAATAGACGGTATTGAGAGAATGTTCGATAAAATCGAGGGTTCGGTTTCCATATTATTGTTGACAGAAGAAGGAATCTATGCTGCAAGGGATAGGAAGGGACATACCCCCCTTGTGATAGGGAAAAAAGCGGGGGCCTATGCTGTTGGATCAGAGACCTGCTCTTTTTTCAACCTGGGATTCAAGATCGAAAAATATGTGGGCCCCGGCGAGGTAGTGTTGCTTTCGGAAAACGGCCTCAAACAGCAAAAGGATGCTGACTCAACTAACCAGATTTGTGCTTTTTTATGGATTTATACCGGATATCCAGCTTCAACCTACGAGGGAATAAGTGTTGAGTCTGTGAGGGAGAGAACTGGCAAGTGCCTCGCAAAAAATGATGATGTCAAGGTGGATTTTGCCTCTGGTGTTCCGGACTCTGGCACCGCTCATGGCATAGGGTACGCAATGGGAGCAGGAGTTCCTTTTAGAAGACCTCTCGTAAAGTACACCTCTGGGTACGGAAGAAGTTACACCCCCCCATCACAGGAGATCAGGGACATGGTGGCTACCATGAAACTGATTCCCATAAAAGAGGTAATAAAAGGCAACAAAATGGTTCTGTGCGAGGATTCCATCGTCAGGGGAACCCAACTTCGGAATTTTACTGTCCAGAAATTATGGGACAATAATGCAAAAGAGGTTCATATTAGGGTCGCATGCCCTCCCCTGATGTATCCATGTAGATATACCCTTTCGACAAGGAGCACAAATGAACTTGCAGCTCGGAGAGCAATAAGGGCATTAGAAGGTAATGATATCGAAGATGTAGGTGATTATATCGATTCAAACTCAAAAAAATTCGAACAGATGGTGGAATGGATCAAAAAAGATCTTGGTGTTACATCACTGCAATACCAGACTTTGGATGATATGATCAGGGCGATTGGCCTTCCAAGAGAGCATTTGTGTTTGTATTGCTGGTGCGGGAAATAGACCAACTTATAGGAAAGGGCCTTCGCGCTCACTTTTACAGGAGGCTTGGGCATTTGTACGAACATTCAAATACCGCATTTAAACACGAAATTAAAGAGCAATGTGGTGTCGCTGCCATCGCCTCTAAATCCAAGGCATCCAGTTATATCTATTATTGCCTTCGGGCCCTTCAACATCGCGGTCAGGAAGCTGTGGGCATTGCTGTCTTCAACAAGAAAATCGAATCTTATAAAGGTATAGGTTTGGCCGCAAATGTTTTTGACGATAAAAAAATAAAATCCTTGAAAGGCAAAACCGGAATAGGTCATACCTATTACTCCATAAAATTGTCCAAACCCGAGAATGCCCAGCCTACCATTATAAAGACCGAGGTCGGGGAAATCGCCTTAGCCCATAACGGTATCCTGGTTAACGCAGAAAAATTGAGAAAACAGCTGAAAAAAAAAGGTCATGACTTTACACTTGGTTGCGAAGAGGAGGTAGTTGGTTATCTTTTGGCCGATCACCTACGATCATCCGGGGATCTTATAAAGGCAATAAAAAGTACCTTATCTGAGATTCAAGGCTCTTATTCCTTCACTATGATGCTCAACGGCAGGGTCTTCGGGATCCGGGATCCCCTTGGAATAAAACCCTTGTGCTTGGGCAAATTTAAAGATGGACATGTAATTGTCTCCGAAAGTGTGGCTTTAGATGTGATAGATGCGAATATGATAAGGGATGTCTATCCAGGTGAGTTGGTGGAAATAAACCAAGATGGATTTGAATCCCATCAACTGTTCAATAAAAAGCACAGAGCCCATTGTTTCTTCGAGTACACCTACTTCGCAAGGGCTGATTCGGAAATTGATGGAAGAAGCGTATACGAAACAAGAAAACGCATTGGATGGAGGTTGGCCAAGGAACATCCTGTTTCAGCCGACATCGTTATTCCCGTCCCGGACTCAGGAAGGGCCCATGCCTTCGGATTTTCCCTGGGCTCGGGTATTCCATTGGCTGAGGGTTTGATGAAGAATAGGTATGTTGCACGAACTTTTATTATGCCGACGCAGAAACTAAGGGATCTCACCGTGAGGGAAAAGGTCAACCCTATAAAAAGCGAGGTTGAAGGAAAACGTGTGGTTTTGGTGGACGACAGTATAGTACGAGGAACAACAATGAAACGGATAGTGAACATGGTAAGAAATGCCAATGCAAGAGAGGTTCATGTAAGGATCGGGACTCCGCCGCTGATTTCGCCTTGTTACCTGGGTATTGACATGACCACCAGGGATCAATTCATTGCCCACAAGAACACCATTGAGGAGATCAGAAAGAATTTAGATGCGGATTCTTTGGGGTACATTAGTGTATGCGGTCTTCTCGAGGCCCTATTGTTTTCAAAAAGCGATCTCTGTTTGGGGTGTGTCACAGAGAAATATCCAATTGATATTCCTCCCGAGAAGCATAGATTTCAGCACACGATACAGGATTATGAATAACCGGTTGGAAATTGTTATGGTTGTTATCCCATTCCGTATGACAGCGAAGAATGATAAAAGGGCAAGATATTTATGTGAATAAGGTATATCAACCGAAAGCCAGAAACCTTGAATAAACGTATCAATATGGGCCGGTAGATCCCCGTGGCAGACAAGTTGCCACTCGCTCTCCCGTCCCTCAAATAACAAGGTAATTCAATACGGGCCGGTAGATCAGTTGGAAGATCGCCACCTTGGCATCGATTGGTTGGTAAATCGAAAAAGAAGCATCAACCCATTGACCAGATTGGTGGAGGCCTCGGGTTCAAATCCCGACCGGTCCATATTGTATTTTTATCGTAGGGCGCGATTTGAAAAGGAGGAAAGAAGATGAAGAGCAATGAGTAGCACCTTTCTCTCCGGCTTCAAATCTCCGGTTATATCCAATTTCGGTAAGGGATACATTTAATAAATAAAACTCATTTTGGGTCTCAGATAAAGAAGTGGGCTCGTGGCCTAGTCTGGATAAGGCACCGGCCTTCTAAGCCGGGGATCGCGGGTTCGAATCCCGCCGAGTCCGTATTCTATTTTATTTCAATTTAAGGGCTCGGCTTGCTTAAAAGTTATGTTTTAATGAAGCTGAGTTCTTAAGCTTTTGAGTCCCATGGTGGGAAACCCACAAATTCCTGCCATAGCTCGAACATCCCGCCGAATCCTTCGCTTGAGTTTCGATGCAAAAGAAAAAGTATTAAATATTTGGAATCTAATTATGATAAAAGGGGGGAGAAAAAATGAAAAAATCCAAAATAAAAAGAAAATTATCTTGGGATAATAAAGGCGCGTTGGAGGGATTGCCTCTTTATTTAATTATACTTGTTGTGATAGCTGCGATATCCATTGTGGTCATAATATCGTGGTTAGGCAGCATAAGCACCCCTAAGACTTTTGGTACTATCACACCATCCCCTTCGCAGATTACCTTAACGGATGATGATGGAGACGACATTTCATCCACTGAAACCGGATCATTGACCGTAACCGTACGGGATTCCGATGATAACAGGATCAAGGGTGCGACTGTAACCTTATCAGGCTGTGATGCGAGATTTTCAAGCGGCGGCACAGCATGGGCCGAAACAAATGAAAACGGTGAAGCGGTTTTTACGGGTCTTCATCTAGAGGTAACGAAAGGTTCTACAAGCAGTATTACCGTTAAAGCTCAGAAATCGGATTACCCTGATAAGGAAATTACGGTACCAGTTATTGGATAAAATAGAAAAAAGGGCCCTATTAATGACTTAAGGTGTCATTTCCCATATTGTGCAAAATTTTATGTATCGTGATATCCATAAAGTTAATGATCCTCATCAAGAAGTGGATTGGGTTGCATGTTAAAATACCAGAATAACCTAAAATTTGCATGGATACTTACTATACTGATATTAGTCAATTCTTTTTCGTTTGATATCAGCTCTGCAGAAGGAACCATGGATACCCAGGAATCAGATCTTATAACCACCATTACCTCCACCGTCCAGATCGATCCAGGGGACATGTTCTATATCTACTTCGATCCCGAGGACTTGGAACTCGTTGAAAAACCCCCTATAGATCTACCAGAGGAATGCGATCAGGCCTTGGCCGCTGTCCCCAAATGGCTTAGGGGCAACCTCTCCAACAAGTTCAGGCAACTGGACTCCGATTTTCAAATCACATACGCGAACCTTATTCTGGATTCACCGGATGATATTTATATCGACGAGATCGCCTTCGTGATCGCCCACTCGGCCGTGGAGAATTTACAGGACGAATACTTTTTTCCGGAGCTCATCACCCACAACGCGCAGCTGATCTACGCAAACGATCAATACCTCAATTATGTGGATGTTGTTGAAAGGGATAACTACACCACCGTGATTTACAAGGACAAGGACAACGAGAGCATGGAGCTTCCCAAGGACATATATTACTGGTATATCGTTCACCCGAAGCTAAGCGATGAGCTTCCTACTTATGTGGATCCTGATCACAACTACACATCAGACCCGCCGATAAACGAAAAGAATTACGGAGTGCCCCCACCCACCGGCAAGTTCTGGAGGGATTGGCTGTTCTACCTCAACGATTCAGGTTATCCATTACTTAGGGAAAAATTGCAGGGGGCATATACATTATGGGAGGCCATCTCAGCGTGTAATAGCTGGATCGGCGGCTCCATGAGGTTCACAAGCGACAACGAAAGACCCATACAACCTGTTAGAATCTACCGCAAGCACTACGGAAGATGCGGTGAGTACCAGGACATGCGCAACGCTGCTGCAAGGGCAGGACTCATACCTTCTACCTGCGCGCATAACGTTGCGGAGGATCATGTCTGGAACGAATTTTGGGATCAAAGGTGGATACATTGGGACGGAGGAGTGGATAATCCCATGATGTACGAAAACGGCTGGGGAAAGAAGATATCCTCTGTCTGGAACTCGAGGGGTGACAGCTCTATATGGTCCGTTACCAATAAATACACCAAGACATGCAACTTTACGGCCACGGTCCTAGACGACTCAGGAATGCCTGTTGACGGGGCTTTGGTTAATATGCTAACTGAAAACTATTACTTTCCAGATGATCTGCTTTCCTTGACCACCTGGGGAACAACCGATTATACTGGTACCGTTACAATACCTCTTGGCGATCAAAGAAATTTTTGGTCAAATGCGGAGTCAGACGACCTGGGTTCCGATCCCTCCTACGGCTCCGAGCAAGTGATAACCAATTCGTCCGTAGATGAAAATTACGCATATACCTTCAATTTACCTTTGAGCGCCCCTGCTCTGAAAGTCTCTGAAATAACGCCTCCAGGAAATATTGACGAGCATTTCAGGATGGAGATAAGTTACGAGGTGATGGCCAACATTCTGAGAGTTGAAAACTCATACACGAATGAGCACGGCGATCTATACGGCCCTTCGGGAAACATCGATTTCTTTATTGCTGATATTCTCAACTACAATTTATATGCAAACGACCTCTCTTTCAACGCCTATGAAGTTAATGAAAGATCCATCTCAGGAGATGTGTCTTTTGTCCTCCCCGATGAGAGCAGGCACTATGCGGTCATGTCCAACGAGTTCTCACAGGAAACCACGAAGATCGTGAAAATAACCGTAAACATACATAGCAGAATCAAGGTTGATATAACCTCACCGGCAGATAATTCACAGTTTGATCACGGTGCCGCAATTACCATATCCGGCACGGCCTGGGGACCCTGGGGAGTGGACAATGTCGAGATAGACATCGATAATCTCGATGATTGGGCCCCTGCCACAGACACCTCGGGTTCAGGTGATGACCCCTACAGTTCTTGGGAGTTTACCCTCGACACAAACAGCATCGAACCTGGTGTACACGCAATTATGGCCAGGGCCAAACGTGATGAAAATACATCAGTCATGTGGATCAACATCACTTTAAACGATGTTACAGATCCAGATCTTGTAGTTGAAAGCCCGGCCGAAGGTTCCATCTACTGGTTGGGCGAGATAATGACGGTGAGCGGAACCGTAACCGACAACGGGGAAATCGATGTGCTGGAATTGATCATTGACTCCGATGAGGACAACAAAATCGATCTTATTCCTTTCCTTTCCGCTGACTTCTGGACGTACGATTTAAACGTCAACGATTTGGGTTATGGCGATCATACCATTAATGTCTGGACCAGTGACTCCGCCTTAAATTACGCTTCCGTTACAAGAAACATCAGGGTCCATGAGGCCATCGACCCAAATGTATGGATCTCTTCACCCTCGGAAGGACAAATCTTTAAACCTGGAGATACGGTTTATATTTCGGGCATCGCAACCGACAACCAGGAAATCCTGTCCCTGGAAATATACATTGATGACGATGAGCCCATAGATATCATATCACAGTTGAATGAATATGGTTTATGGGAATACGATTGGGAGACAGATTCATCGTTTTCCGAAGGAGAACATATTATCCAGGTAAATGCCACCGACGGCTCAGGCAACGAGGCTTCAGACACAACGACTGTGGTATTTGACGGAACTATCCCTGGGCTTATAATCGACAATCCGCTTCAGGATTCCAAACACTGGGTTGGAGAAACTATAATCGTGAACGGGACGGCCACTGATAACACAGGGATACACTCCTTGGAATTGATCATCGATTCCGACGAGGCCAATCGTACCGACATCACCTCATACCTCATCGATGACTTCTGGATGTACGAGATATCCGAAAATGAACTGGACTACGGACAGCATACCATAACGGTGAGGGCCAATGATTTAGCCTCCAATTCGGTATCCATTACGAGGAATATCGCGGTTCTGGAGAGCGTTGAGCCGGAGGTAAAAATCGAATCCCCAAAAACAGGTTTGATTTTAAAGCGGGGGGATAAAATTTCAATTTCCGGGCTCGCACAAGATAACATAGAGATCAGTTACTTAGAAATCGTGATAGATAATAAAGCACCGATAAACATCACCTCCAGTTTGAAGGAGGACGGTTCTTGGGTTTACGAATGGGACACAAGGTCAGTTACCACACAGTATGAACATACGATTACGGTAAAGGCCACCGATGGCTCCGGTAACATTGGAACCGATGAAATCGAGGTCATTGTGGACGGTAAAGCACCTGAGGCCATGTTCATTCTCCCGGAGGAACATCAGATATTCAAAGCAGGTGACCCCATCGTTTTACAGGGTATGGCCTCCGACGATTGGGATATCGATAAAGTGCTATTGGAATTGGAGGATGCATCCAAGGTGGACATTACAAGTAAATTGGCCGAAGACCATTGGGAATACAAGTTCTGGGACACTAGAAGCCTTGAAAGCGGACCACATACCTTCACATTATATGTTACAGATTCGGTGGGTCAAAAAACAGAATCCACCATCACGATATACATAGATTCCGAAGAGCCT
>CP070739.1:2843608-2871994 GCA_020347705.1 Methanomassiliicoccales archaeon
CCATCCCGCTCCTGTGGAATAACTTTCCTTGAGGATGTTTCCCTGGGCAGATACATCTGTGAAATCCCAATTGGGAGGGCCGTTGTTCCTGTATAACTTGTCAGAGCCTGCGCAGAAAAAATCCAGATAACCGTCGTTGTTCCAGTCGGCCCAGGTTCCGTAGCTTCCTCCGGCAATTCCCACCTGCCCTGTCACCTCGGTGAAGTCCCAGTCAGGGGGGCCGTTGTTTTTAAAGAGCCTGTTGCCGTTTGCCAGGAGGTCCTGGTAGCCATCGTCGTTATAATCACCCCATGCCAGGAAATGGCCGCCCACACCCTGCAAACCCACGTCAAAGGTAACGTTCACAAATGATACCTGCTCAGGGTCTTGCGGATTTTCTTCTGATATTGAATTCATGGAGGCGAATCCAAGGTTAAATAATGCAGAAACCAGTATTAGAGATACGACAAGCGGCCATACTCTCATTTTTTTCGCCCCTTAGCTACGCTATAATAGTAATCTATCAGATAATAAATCTTTTGATTAATTGAAGATTTTATACATCCTCGACATCCTCAGGTGGAGGAGGCTCCTCATCTAATTCCCCTCCTTCGAAATCTTCGGGTGGAGGTAATAGATCCTCATCGAAATCCTCGCCCTTTAGATCCTCATCCGAGGGAAGAAGCTCCTCGTCGATTTCATCCCCTTCGATATCTTCCTGCGAGGTCGGATGTTCCTTTTCAGTTTCCTCAAAATCCTCCTCTTCTTCCGAGGGCTCCTCTTCGCTTTCTCTGGTTTTTCGCTTCATAAGTAAAAAAAGTATCAGCGCTATTATAATAATCACGGCCAAAAGCCCAAGGAGCAGGGAATTGGAAGGAGTGGATCTCCCAGGATCATCATCCCCATTTTGGTTCTCATCTTCATTTGATCCGTGATATATGCGTAACTTTCCATCGCTGTAATCGTAGACCTCCTTATGATGGCCGTCAGTGATTATTCCGTACAGATAATATTCCCCTTCGATAATACCTGTCGTGTCCCAGACGTAGCTGTCATCTTCGTCATTTTCGCTTAATTCAGAGACTATCAATGTCCCATCGTAACCATTCTGGTCGGTATCATAGAACAGCGATATTGATGCATCATCGTCAGAATCGCTGTCTATCCATCGAATCATGTAGCTCGAATCTGCCATTTTAACGCCTTTCTCAGGAGTAATAAGTACGATAGTAGGAGCGCAGTTGAAGGCTCCCGAGTGATCGATTGTGATCTTACCTGGGCTGTAATCCCTGGATATATCTATACCGTCCTCAATGATGGCATAGACGAAGTATTCTCCCTCAGGAATGTTTGTAGTGTCCCAAATATACACACCCGAATTTCCAAGCGCATCCTCGCTCAAGTCGTTTGCGATAGATTTCCCATTAAAACCTGCGGCATCTGGATCGTAGTAAAGCGAAATTGATGCATCATCGTCATTGTCCGAATCAATCCATATTATCATATATTCTGTGTTGGCGTAGTCCTCCTCACCATCGGGCTCAACGAGCTGTATCAGAGGAGGATTATTTTTTGAGGGGTTGTGGTCTATTACCACAGGGAAGTTGCTGTATCGTTTTATTGCTTCATTGTTGCCATCGTCGCATATACCGTATATATAGTACTCCCCTAATTGAACATTGGTGGTGTTCCAAGAGAAATAACCTGAGCTACCGTCAGAATTCTCGCTTATTCCTGTGACAATTTCGACTCCATCGAATCCCATATTATCCATGTCATAATACAGAGAAATCGAGGCGTCATCGTCAGGATCCGAGTCCACCCACATGATGGTGAACTTCCTGTTCGCAAAATCACTTTGGCCGTCTGGCTCTGTTATATAAAATGACGGAGGTGTATTCGATGTGGACGAATGGGAGATTGTAAGCGGTCCTGAGCAGTAATTATACTTTGGTACCGACGAATCATCCCATATCTTTGCATATATCCAATATTCACCTTCTGAAACGGAACTCGTGTCCCAGAGATATACTCCTGAGCTGCCATGCTCATCCTCGCTGAGTCCACTTACAATTACAGTCCCATCATGACCCGAAGAATCAGAATCATAATAGAGTGAAATGGATGCATCGTCATCTGCATCTGAATCTATCCACGATATCATGTACTCGGTATTTACTTGATCATCTACACCATCAGGCTCAACTATCTGGATGGAGGGAATATTATTTTGGGAAGTTGTATGATTCACCGTCACGAAATATGAGCTGTACCGCCTTACCGCCTCATTGTTGCCATCATCACAGATGCCATATATATAATACTCTCCTTCGGAAATCCCACTCGTAGCCCAATTATAGAATCCTGAACCTCCGTCTGCATCCTCGCCGAGGCCCTCTACAATGAGTACTCCGTTGAACCCTTGATCATCTGTATCATAAAAAAGGGAAATTAAGGCGTCGTCATCGGGGTCAGAATCCATCCACATGATCGTGAACTCGAGATCCGCGAAATCATTGTTTCCGTCCGGCTCTGTGAGTTGAAATGTGGGTGGGGAATTCGACACAATGGAATGGTTAACTGTCATTTTGCCTGCACTGTAATCGTATGCTGGCTCAAACACTCCATCATCTATCTTTGCGTAGATCCAATATTCACCCTCGGGTACTGCAGAGATATCCCAGGTATACATACCACCGATTCCATTATCGTCTTCTGAAAGGCCGGATGCAATCTCGGTTCCATCAAATCCCTGATTATCATCGTCCCAGTAAATCGTGATGGCCGCGTCCTCATAAGGATCGAAATCCTCCCATGTTATCGTATATTCATTGTTGGCGACGTCATCTATACCGTCGGGTTCCCATATCCAGATTGACGGGGGGAAATTCGAATAATGCACTGAGACGGTATCATCGTAGTTGTTCGCTGTGATTATATCGATTTTTTCATCACCATTGACCTCGCCCAATAGAACACAATATGGTCCATGATCTGTGTCATGATCGACCCTGTTGCCGAGATTCCCGTTTTCATCATTTTCCAATATGGAAATCGTATCGGCGCCAAGATTCGTGGTTAGTACATCGTTATCGCTATCACCGTCGATATCTCCTGAAAACAAGGATATGGGCCTTGTGCCCACTGGATAATCAGTTTTCGAGCCAAAGGTCCCGTCCCCATTGTTTAGTATAATTGAAATGCTGTCAACATATTGATTGGTAGTAATGATATCGGGCAGCATATCGCCGTCAATATCTGCCAAGAAAATGGAGCGTGGTGCGTTCCCAGTGTCATACTCGACATCTTTTTCAAAGGTTCCATCTTTCTTGTTCATCAAAACAGAAACGGTATCATCGGCCCAATTCGCCGTGGTTATGTCATTATATCCATCATCGTCTAAATCCGCAAGAAACAGACCCTTTGGCTTTGTTCCCACTTGATAGGTTTTACTGTTTCCAAAAGCCCCGCTACCATCATTTTCCAGCACCGAGACCCTGAAGGATTGCTCATCTGCAGTTATCAGGTCCACATCTCCGCTTGAATCCTCGCCCACATCCACCAAAAAAAGCGAAAACGGACCTTCACCCACATCATAGTCGATCTTTGAGGCGAAGGTGCCGTCTCCGTTGTTTTTCAATACGGAAACGGTGTCATCATAGTAATTGGCAGTAGTGATATCGATATCATCGTCGCTGTCAACATCGGCGAGAAAGACTGAACGAGGCCCTTCACCTGTTTGATACATATATGTTCTTACAAATACACCCTCCCCGTCATTCAGCAATATCGAAACCTTATCTTCGTAATAATCTGCTGTTACGATGTCCAAATCACCGTCATCGTCCAAATCCCCAAGGCAAGCTGAATGAGGGCCGTCGCCAGTGGAGTAATCTGCCCTGAATTCGAAATCACCGGCTATTTGTGCGGGTAGCAGCATAAAAAGGCTTAAAATCCATGCCAATAGCATTTTACGAACGATTCTATTATAAGAACCCCTCATTTTTAATATACGACTCCCCCAGAATCACATGCTATCCCCTGGATAAATACTTTTCTATCCTTTTCAAGGGTTTATACTGAGGAAAAGGGCTATTGTTTACATATGAAAAAATAAAAAAAAGTTAAAAAATTTAATAATAATGAACATTTTAATAAAAAAAATTTTCGAAAATTTTATATATTTTGGGAAACATTTAGTACCAAGGCCTAGAGCCTAAAGGGGAGGTAATGGAAAGAGAGCAAGCTGACCTATCTGGTAGATCAGATAACCATAATCCTCTTCATCTCCAACGCTAAGGAACTCTTTTGCTCTTTCCATAACAGACTCCCCTTACTAACGAGCGCCTTGGTGGGGCGTGATGACACAAATACCACCTACCCTTTTCAATGCTTTTGGTATTCTCAAGAATCTAAATTAATAGTACAACATTTATGTATTATTAGGGATAATATCCAACAAAATAGGGAAGAAGACAGGATTGTGGGAATCTGGATAGGACCCAAGTTGCGGTTTTAGGGGCCACAGGCGCCGTAGGACAGAGATTCGTTCAGCTTCTTCAGGACCATCCATGGTTCGAATTGAAAGTTCTTTTAGCCTCTGGAAAATCTGCTGGCAAAAGATACATAGATGCAGTGGATTGGCGGCTCCAAGAAAAAATACCTGAGCCTGTAAGGGATGAAAAGGTCGAGGAAATCCACCCCAAAATCCTAAAGGACGAGTCCATAGAGCTGGTATTCAGCGCTCTTCCGGGGAGTATCGCAGGAGATATCGAATTGGAACTGGCCTCGGCCGGATTTTTTGTTTTTTCGAATGCAAGCGCACATCGAATGGACCCGGATGTTCCACTTCTCGTGGCTGATATCAACCCCGATCACCTGGCCCTTGTTGCGCATCAGAGAAAATCCAGGCCTGGATATATCGTGACCAATCCCAATTGCACTGTTACTGGTTTTATAACGGGTTTGAAACCTCTGGATGTTGAATTTGGAATAAATGATGTGGTCATGACGTCCTATCAGGCTCTCTCTGGAGCAGGGTATCCAGGGGTTCCCTCTCTGGATATAGTTGGAAACATCATTCCATATATCCCAGGTGAAGAAGAAAAGGTGGAAAGCGAATGCAAGAAGATTTTGGGCAGGATTTCAGAGTCATCCATAGAGCCCTCATCTGTGAATGTCATCGCGAGCTGCGCAAGGGTGCCTGTAAGGGACGGACACCTAGAATCTGTGCTGGTGCGCCCAAAATCAGATGCGAGCCTAGAGGAGATATTGAAGGCCTTCTACCTTTATAAAAGTAAAAAAAGTGAAAAATTACCTTCTGCCCCGGAAAAACCCATTATTGTAACAGAGGAAAAAGACAGACCGCAGCCCCTTTTTGATATTTATTCCGGCTCACCGAAACGAGCAAAAGGCATGTCAATTACGGTGGGCAGGATAAAGAAAATCGGTGATCAGATACGCTTTTTTCTGTTGGTACACAATACGATTCGTGGCGCTGCAGGATGCACGATAATGAACGCCGAGCTGGCAAAGCTTGAAGGTTTTTTGTAAATTATTTTTATAAATATTTTCAAGCTAAAGTTAATATTGAATGACACCAAGTTAGAATATAAGAGTGAATATGGTGTCCCAATGAAAATAATGAAGTTCGGCGGTTCCACCATAAAAACCCCTGATATGATAAAAAAGGTCGCAGACATCATAAAAAATGAGGAGGATGTAAAGGTCGTTGTAGTTTCCGCTCTGCACGGCCAGACCAATGAAATCAGGGAGTATCTTAAGACTGTGGAAACCGAATCAAATGACATCGATTCCTTTATCGCCAATATCCTAGAAAAACATGAAAACATGGTAAAAACCGCGATATCAAACGAGAAAATTCAAAAGGAAGTTATCGTGAAGATTAAAAACATCATACTGAAATTGGAGCGCCTATTATACGGTGTGGCCTATACGGAAGAGCTCACTCCGAAAACACAGGATTTGATTTTGAGCTCTGCCGAGCGAATGAGTGCATACCTAATGGAGGGAGTGCTGAATTCTATGGTTGTTCCAGCCTGCGCATACGAGGCCGATCAAATTGGGATTGTAACCGATGGTATCTTCTATAATGCCACCGCGAACCTTCAAGAGACCGAAAAAAATCTTTGTGAGGTTCTCGATGCTGATATTAAAAAAGGTGTTGTGCCAGTGATCACTGGTTTTTTTGGGAGGGATTCCGAGGGAAGAACCACCACCTTTGGAAAAAACGGGTCCGACTACAGCGCGGCCGTAATCGCATATGCACTATCCGCAGATGTATTGGAGCTATGGAAGGATGTTAATGGATTTATGAGTGCCGATCCGATATTGGTTCCCAACGCACACACCATGGATAAATTGTCCTACGACGAGGCCGCCGAGCTGGCATATTTTGGCATCGGTTTATTGCACCCGAGGACAGTGGGTCCCGTCAGGTTGAAGGACATTCCCATCGTCATCAAAAACATAATACAGCCGCAAAAAAAAGGCACCATTATCATGAAAAAGGGATTTAAATCGAAGAACGTGATAAAGAGCGTGGTGTATACCAATGATCTTGTGGAAATCAAGGTTTCAGGCCCAGGTGCGGGATATAGATCTGGTGTGTTGTCCCTGGTTTCAAGCACCCTGAGCAGCTCTAATATCAATATCTATTCGGTGAACACGTCACAGACTTACCTTTCCATGTTGATCCATAAAAACGATCTTGAAGGATGTTTAAAGGCTTTAAAGGATATCCAAAGCGGTGTAATAGAAGGTATCGAGCATCAAAAGGATATCGCTTTGGTATGTGTGGTGGGGGAAGGCTCACGCAACATAAAAGGACTTGCTGGGAAAATTTTTTCGGCCGTTGCTTCTTCAGATGTGAACGTGGAGATGATGTCGGCAGGTGCATCTGAGGTGGCAGCTCACTTCATCATCAAAAAAGAGGGTCTCAAAAGGACGATAGAGGCGATACACAGGGCCTTTTGTGAGGAGCCGTCCTCGACTTAATATGCTCATTAAAATAAAAAAATTTCTAATATCACCTGAGGATAATTACGGAGAAATTTAAATAAATAAGGAACTTGTTAAGTTCACTATCCAGGGGTTTTCCTCATGAAAAAAGACCGGGATGCATCAAAAGGCAGTAAAAAAAATCGAAAATCCCTGAAAAAAAGGATTTCTGAGTTCAGGTCCACACCCGAATTTAAAACTCGAATTCGTTGGATACTCTTCGTTTTGGCCTTTTTACTGCTGTTTTTGGCCTTCGAGGTGGGTGATGACTGGTTCGTGAGAGAATTTGCTAATTACGATTGGGCCCGACAGATCGGGTATTGATGGGATAGGATGTACGATTGTAAGTAAGTTGGAGAATAAAAGGACTGAATTGACCACAAAAAAGGATCGCGGGGACGTATAATGGCAGGAGATTTCGCGCTCATTTTCGGGGGAATGATCCTAATTATAATTATAGTAATGTCCTTCATCCTCTTCGGGGGCCCGAAATTTCGCCTGGTTTCCCAGGTTTTCACCTTCGGTTTTCACAGAATCGGCATCTTCAGAAAACTACCAGGGGGCTGGCATGCGCCGATCCCGAGAACAAGCGGCATTACCTGCACTCTCAACTGCCAGGCCTGTGAGCTAGCGTGGCTGGGCTGTCCCGTCGGCATGCTGCAGCAGTACGTCCTCAATTTTCGCCTTCCGCTATATGTCTTCGGAGTGGTACTTACTTTCGGGACAGCTTTGGGTCGTGCGATCTGCGGCTGGCTCTGTCCTTTCGGGCTGATACTCGACACGTGCAATAAGGTGTGCACACACAAATACAAACCCCCTGATAAATTGAGATATTTCAAGTATTTCTATCTGGTAGGGGTGGTCATTTTAGCCATTTTATCGACCTCGATATTTTGGTGTCGTTACTTGTGCTTCGGGGCCCTGTTGGGAATAGTGCCTTACTGGTTGACGTGGCAGACGGTGAGCGCGTTTTGGTTGATCTACCATCTATGCGTATTCGCATTCTATTTCACGTTCAGCTACTTCACCCACGGGCGCGCCTGGTGCAGGTATTTCTGCCCATTAGGTGCCATCTTCTCCCTGTTGAATCCCTTCTCCTCCCTCAAACGAAGATACGATTGGAAATGGTGCACCCAGTGTGAACGGTGTAAAAAAGTCTGCCCCATGGGATTGGATCCAACAGAGGACGACCTCCACAGCAAACTGGATTGTATAAAATGCGGCAGATGCGCAAGGGAATGCAAATCCAATGCACTATCCATCAAAACAGTTCTGGGCGGCACATTTATCGGGAGCAAGAAGGAATAAATTAAACTCGATAATTATCATATTCGATACATATCGGTTCAAAACCGCGATGCGGTAAAAAGAGGCTTTGGTGATAGTATCAACAGAATCAGACAAGGAAACTGGATAGAAACATTTATCAAATCTCTATCACATAAACATCATTGGCGTACTTCGATAATACACGAATCGGAGTGCTGTACCATATTCAACCGGTATTGGGGGTGAAGAAAGGATGGTAAGCTCTAAACCTGAAAAGAACATGGGGCCGAGCCCGAAACAGATGATCCTCGGGTACTTTACAGTTTTAGCGATAATGCTCATGCTTTTCGGCATCCTACTTTTACCGTCCACCCATGTGATATCCCATGAAAAAGGATTGATCGAAGAGGTTACTGAGGATGTGAAAACCAGCACCTATACCCCCTTTGTCAACAACGAATTCATATTCTATTGGAGTCCAATCGATCCCCTGTATGATCAGGCAGATACTGAGCAGCAATGCCCTTGGGGCATCGAAAACGGTGTAAATGACGATAATAATAACGGCCAGACAGATGATGAGGAGCGGAGGGGCATATCCTTCTACGGTGATTCGTATATCAGTGATGAAGGTGCAATCGCAATCGGAAGCTACGATGATAAAAATAGGATCACAGTCACTTTGTTGAAAGGGCATAGATTTACCCAGCGGTTCATGAACGAATATCCGGAGAACACGATACACAGCTGTGACGGTGAGGTGTATCTTGCGGACGAGAACAACAACGGAAAACCAGACCGCGATCCCACGTGTGAGAAGATCAACCTCCACGACCCAGCCAGAGCACCCTTGAATTCCCCGGATTTGGTGAAGGTTGAGAATGTGGTGCTATACCAAGGTGTCCTGAATAAATACAGGGGCATGATCCACTATACGACACGCGATTGGAGGTTATGGGATGGGACGATCAAAGTTGAATCAACAGGACGAGTTACAGTCCAGAAGATGACTGTGACCGACGGTTATATCGATAAAAACGGCAACGGAATACCAGATCTGGAGGATGATGTGGACCCTGATGACAACAACGGTGATTATGAAGTGGCCCACGGAGTGGATACAGCCTGGTTTGCCAACGGTATGAGCGATGATGCCATCTGGTCATTCTACGGCGATGAGTTCTTCGGATTCGTTCATCGTGACCTCATGATCGCCAGCTACGATGACGACAATCATATTACGATTATCGATAAATCCGACGGGGATGATACCCAAGAGGTCACGTTGGACGTATGGGAGAATTTTCAATGGGCCAGTACATTTGTGGAAGAAACATGGTGTGGCGGCGATGATGCTGGTGACAACAACGAATTGGACTACAATCACAATTTCGATATCGACTGGTCGGATTTATCAGCCGCTAGGGAGGCCATGGGAAGCGATCTCGTAAAAAGGGCCACGGATTCAGGCAATTTCGAGGCAGATTGGGTGGTTGTGAAATCCGACAAGCCAGTAACCATTTACGGAGGGCTTTGGGACAACAATTTCCATACCCAGGCCTACGGTTTTCTGGGCTCTCGATACTATGTGCCAATGTCCGCGGCCATCACCATTACCGGGCTCGAAAGGGAGGCCCATGTGGAATTGGACTTTGACGACACCTCTGAGGGTGATGATGAGTTTTCGGTAAAGCCAGGGGAGCAGGTTACCATATGCTCCATGTCTCCGAGACCTTTCTCCAATAACTACGTAGCCGAAGTTCAATGGGTTAGGATCGTATCTGATTGGCCCATAAGAGTGGAGCTCTGGATGGCCAACGACGATAATGCCTTCGACGAGACACAGATATCCACGTTCGAAGAGGGATACGATTATTATCCGGCCCAGGAAAAATGGGATCTGGCCATCCATCACAGATGCCTCATATACATAATCGCCTTGGAAAACGATACCTTCGTGGGCTGGGACGGAACCTGGCTTGATAATCAGCCTTCAGGGGCCGAGCTTGATGAATATGAAATATACAGGATCGTGGTGGATTCCAACGAGGATTACAACGGGGACGAAAGGGATGACACCGAGCCAGACAACCAGGATGAACTGGAATCCGTAATACAAATGATTCATGTTCATGCAGATAAGGATGTTATGCTTGAAGTGAGATATGCACGAGATTTTTCATGTGAGCCCCAGGACATGGACATCGTTCTGAGTAATAAACCTACTTTCCAGAGAACGACAACAGGTGATCCTTTTTGGCTGCTGCCGCCTATCCTATCAATTTTGCTAGCAACCGATATTGGCATAGTAACAATGGGCGGGAAGGGAATTGTAGGAACCCTATCCTTTACGGGAAAGAGTAAATTTATGAAGTCTTTAGCAAAATAAATGAAGAAGGAGGAAGACCATGCTTCTTCGGTCCATAAAACCGGTCCTTTTGACGATATGTATCGTGGGTTTGTTTTTTTTACCCATGAGCGGAATCTTCTTGTACTCCAGGTCCATGGATACGTCTGTGGATGATTTTGTGCGGGTGACATCCGAGGAAGTGGAGCATACCGACTATCATTCATCCGATATCTCCACGTTCGTCAACGACAATTTCATATTCTACGTTCCCCCGGCAACCATAAGGCAACAGGATCGACCCTTTAACTGGGGCGGTTATACCTACAGGACAGGGGACTACGTAGTGGCAAATTTGAGCTCGATTCAGCTTTTTTCCTATGAAAACGGTGCTAAGGTCGATATCCAGTGGTTGAATGGAACCGCGATAAACGGTACATGGTTCGATTATGACGACAGCAGATGGGAGCTTGAGGATCACTCCACAATAAAATGGTTCGACGAGTTGCCGCAGCCAAGGAAGCTTACCAGAAACATTAGGCTCGGTGAATATGAATCAATGCAGATACAGCTTAATTCATGGATGGTTTACAAGGATTTTCGGATTTTAAGCGGAATAGTCAAGATCACAAGTGACTTGCCCATCTCGGTTATGCATCACAAACTGTACCCAATAGGGTTAATGGATACCGAGGGATATGAAATTGAATACGACAGGTGGGACGGGGTGTATTCCGCTTATGGAAAGAAGATATTCACGCGTATTACTGGTGATTGCTGGATTTCAGCCCTAGAAGCCGATACCACGGTTCATGTATGGGACTACTCTGATAAAAACGATGATGCGATACTCAGCCTCGACAGGTTCGAGGGCTGGGCTTACTGTAGGAACCCGATTTTCGAGCAGTATGGATTCGACGATGATCTCGTTTTAATCAGTGCCGACAAACCTGTTTCAATAGTAGCGGGCCTGCAGTCGGATCAGGGCTTCGTTCAGATTTTTGGGAAGGATGGTAGAGACTTTCTATTTCCCTGTTTTGGAAAAATCCTAATCCACGCTCCCTCAGGTGCTTCCATCGACCTTGAAGATAAAAGCGGCAATCAAGGCTCGTTCAAAGGGTACCTGGCCCCTGACGAGATTAAAATGTTCGATTTCAAAGTTGCCTACAAATTAAGGCGGCATTCCTCCTTCGAGTGGGCGCATCTGCGCTCAAGCGATCCAATTATGGTCTATACATTCGCAAACAATGAATGGTATCTGGATGAGGATGATTACGGACTCCTATCTGGCGAGGAATATATCTCGGTGTACAAAAAAATTACAGAATTTTATCCCCACGGATGGGTACCATACCCCGCGTCCACAGAATTCAAGATACCTGTTCGTAGCAGAACCTATCTCACGGTCGTAAACCTTGATAAAAAGGACAACGAAATCGAGGTGGATTACCCCCTTCTAATCAAGCCCTTTAAAACTAAAATGGCCCCCTACAAGGCCGTGACCCTGGATTTTTCTGAGGACAGCTACTATTATATGGATATGGTTCTACCAGATACAGGTTTCAAACAACCCCCAGAATGGACATACAGTGATCCACATAATAGGTATGCCGTTGATGATAAACCGAGATTGGCGGTGGATGATGGCGATGAGGATTTGATATCACTTACTTGGGAGAACATTACAAAGGGCTCATATGTAAACGTGAAATCCTCCCATCCAGTTCTACTTTTCATCAATCACAATAAGGACGAATGGTATTACCCCCATGGAATCGACCTGATACCAGGACTTACACCCCCCACAAAACGGGGTTTACCTGATCCACCAACCCTAATCGTCGCGGTTGCAGGGATGATCATCGCAGCAGATGTCCTCATGATCGCCGTTGGAAGAAGATCGATAGTAGAGGTATTCTGATACTTTTAAGGGGGTCACAGGGTATTATTACCGGTTTTTGAGGATAAAATATGAAAATGAAAATCACGACAAAAAATTAATTAGGGAGGATTACTTCCTTTCGTTGTCGTCTTATTAACACCCTTAAAATCGTCGATTTTGGTATGAGGCCTAGATATGTCTCCAACAAAAGAAGCGGAAGTGGAGTGTCCCGGCTGCGGAAAAGTGCCTTCATTCGTGGAGGAATCTGGTAAATATTATTGCTTCACATGCCATGAGTATCTCGAGCCATTTACCGACCAAACAGGCGAACAAGTCAATAAAATGGACGAACTAATCCGAGATATAGAAGAAATACCTGAAGATACTGTAGTAACTACCCGAGATATCGATAAAATAATAGAAGATACCGGCGTCACATCCAGTGTTACCGATGAAATAACAGAAGAACCAGATGAAAATACCATGGTAACAGATACGGAACCAACTCTAATAGAAGAAGAGGAAGATTTCGATTACACACCCGAGCTCGAATCCACCGAACTTACGGAAATCCAAGAGGAAGTCAAACCAAAAAAACCCAAAAAATCTAAAAAACGTTCGAAGTCCAAGCATAAAAAAAGGTACTCGAAATATCGGTACAGAACCCAAATGTTAAAAGGCTGTATTTTGCCGATTTTATACGGCGTAATATCCCTTCAACTACTCAATAATTACAAACTCCAGTTTTCTGATTATATTGAGCTGGAAATCATGATAATCCTCGGTGGTTTTATTCTGGGTTTTTTTGCGATATCGAGCATTACCATTGCCAATCTGATACGGGCTAAAAAGAATGGAAAAAGTGGATGCAATCTCAATGTAAAGGTGGGATTGGTTGCATATGTTCCATTTATCGTGATACTGATTGCATTAGCGCTTTTCGAATCCATAGCCACGGCTTGGAAGTTCAGTACCGGATTCTTTCTGGCAGCGATATTTCCATTAATAATCGTGACGCTCTACGAAACCGGATCCAAAGGCAAGTTTTTCGTAAAGGAGCTCGTTGGCGATTCTTCCCAAGGAAGAAAATTGGTTTTTATTCAGTAAAAAACGAGGTGAAAACCGTTGGTTGGGAGTACATTGGGTACCCTCTTTAGGGTTACAACTTGGGGTGAATCACATGGGGATTCCATAGGCTGCGTAATCGACGGTTGTCCTGCAGGTATAAAACTCACTCGTAAACATATAAAGGATGAATTGGACAAGGATATTCCATATCCTGTTTTGACCAGACGCGTGGAGGAAAATGCATTTCAGATTTTAAGCGGTGTTTTCGAGGGCACAACCATCGGAACACCCATATCTATAATCATTAGGAATTCCAATGTAGAGAGTGAAAAATACAAAAAGATCATGCATACCCCCAGACCAGGGCATGCAGACCTCACCTACAGATTGAAGTACGGGCATGTGGACTGGAGGGGAGGCTCTAGAGCAAGCGGCCGTACATGGATATCCATTATCGCCGCAGGCGCAGTGGCCAAAAGGGTTTGCATGCTCAAGAAAATCCTGATAACAAGCAGGATATTGGAGATGGGGGGTCATAAAGTAGATGATAAGAATCTCAAGAATGTGATAGAAAAACTTGCAGAAGAATCAAAAAGAAACAACGATACCACAGGGGGCATTATTGAGGTTGAGATCGCAAACATTCCCCATGGTCTCGGCGTACCGTTTTTCAACAGATATCACGCTGATTTGGGTCACGGAATCCTGAACATACCAGGAATTAAGACCTTCGAGCTGGGGGCAGGTGAAGAGGCAGCACGCATGAAGGCCTCGGATTTCAACGATCCTCTTGTAGTAAAAGGCGGAGCCGTTACCACCGAATCCAACAGGGCAGGTGGGGTTCTCGGAGGCATCACATATGGCGTTCCTGTGGTATTCAGATTTGCAGTAAAGCCCACGCCCTCCATTCTTAAACCCCAAAAAAGCGTGAACTTAAGAACCATGAAAAGTGCCATGATGTCCACAGAAGGGAGGTTCGATGCGAACTTCACTCCGAGGGTACAGGTGGTTGCAGAGGCCGTCTCAGCCATTATCACGGTGGATCATTTGATGCTCGCAGGATATATTCCATGTGACTCCATCATTCCAAGAAGAGAGCGACTGCAATACGGTCTGAGAGAAAATGAGTCATAGGGTGAGTTCTATGGGTTTTCAAGCTCAAATGCTCAAGAAGTTTCCAGGCATAATAAAATATGCGGACAAGGAGAGTTCGATCCTTCGGAGATTGAAAAAGGCGGTGGACTACGCCTACAAGAGCAAGTTCTATGCACGAAAATTGAAGAAGGCCGGGGTAAAAGGTGCAGATATCAAAAGCATCAGGGATTTCAAAGAGAAGGTGCCTCAAACCACCAGATCCGAGCTTGTTGAGGTGGATCCATATGATATTCTTGCTGTCTCCCCAGGAAGCAAATGTCTGATATATTCCCAGACGAGCGGAACAACAGGTGGTCATGTTCCAGTTTGGGTGACGAAGGACGAACTGGAAAAAAACATCGATTTGGCGGTTTGCCTGCCGGTTTTCCAGAAATTGTTAAGCCCCAAGGATAAAGTCGCGCTGTGCTACCCCTACACTCGTACTTTGGCCGGTAGAACCGCGGATCTCATAAACCAGAAAGCAGGCGTCACCATCATTCCCATGGGCACGCGCAACAACATGTATCCGCCCTTGGAAGTTGCGGACGCGCTTATTCGGCTTAAGCCCACCATACTCGGCGCTGCGGCAACTGATGCGTTCTCCTATGCCAACATTCTCATGGACCAGGGTATCGATCCAAAAAAAATAGGCATCAAATTGATAGTATCAGGGGCCGAGCCCTGTGCCGATAATCGCGGAAAGGTGCTGGGTGAATTGTACGGTGCAACCTTCCTATCCCTACTTGGGCAAAACGAAATTGGTGGGGCCATACCCTGTGAAAAGAATATCCTGCATCTGCCCTCCTTTGTCATGTTCACGGAACTGTATCATGATGACGGCACCGAGGCCGGATTCGGTGAGAGGGCAAACTCCATAGTAACTCCAACCTGGCGGGAGGCCATGCCACTTTTGAGATATAGAACAGGGGATGTGGTGAAGATCAACAAGGAGCCATGTGAGTGCGGACTTCCCCTTCCCACAATGGAGATACTGGGCCGAAAACGCACCGAGATATCCATCGGCTCAAAGAAATTTTTCCCAATCGAGCTTGAGAATTTTCTCTACCAGTCTAATCTGAACGGAGTTTGGTATCAAATCAAATTAGCTGAGGATAGCGTGATGATTTCCGCCGAACACAGGGATAAAGCCGATTATCCCAGACTCGCAAATGAAATAAAAACAAATCTCGAGAAAGAGTTGAATAAAAAAGTCGAGGTAAAACTGGGTCCTCCAGGGACCTTGTACGATTACAGGAAGATAAGGCCAGGAAAACCCCTTTCAAGGGTGGTGGATGTCAAGAAAGGAAAATCAGAAGTGGTGGAAGGCGCATGAGTGAATCGAAGGAACAGAAGAATAAATTCACTTTAGGCCAAAAGCTAAAGGGCCATTTCATTCTAACCAGGCCGCAACAGCTTTTATGGCTGGATATTTTCGGGGCCATGGGTTTTTACGCCATTATCGCTCGGCATGTCCCCACCTTCCATTACCTTCTTTTCATACTCTGTGCTGTTATCGCAGATGCAGGTGCATGCACCATAAACGACGTGGGTGATCAGGAATCGGATTGCCGAAGTAAAGAGCCTTCAAGGAGAAAAAGACCTCTATGTACCGGGGTGGTATCAAGGAAGACCGCGAAAAAACAGGCCTATGTATTGTATGCCATAGGATTGATTTTAGCATTGTACCTAGATTTTTTCGTATTTCTTGCCGCTTTGTTTTTGATCCTGTTATCCCATCAATATTCCATGAAACCCCTTAAGATGAACAGCCGCCACATAATATCGCAGTTTTTCTGGATCGGCTTTGGACTGCTTTATTATTTCGCGATCTTTGCCTATCTTTTCAGGTACGAGACTATACCCATGGAGAACTATTATTTCGGACTTTACTTCCTAGTTGCGCTGATACTGTTTATGGCCATGGCAGAGACATTGGCAAAAGACTTAAGGGACCTTGAGAACGACAGGGCCGGTGGAAAGATAACAACTCCAGCACATTTCGGACCCAAAAGCGCGGCCGTGGTTTCATTCATATTCTCAGTTTTTGGATTATTGTTCTGGGCCACACCCTATTTCACGGTTTACGACACCCATCTCGTATTAAAAGGCCTTATCATGCTGATAGTTGTGCTTTGGAACATTCTGTGCTTTTTTCTATGCAAATCCATATACAGGAATTATACCAAGGGGAAGGCAAGAAAACTGCACAAGGGCTTTATTTTGACGTTCACAATGGTTTTAACGCTATCATTTCTGGCGGGGGTTTTATGATCATGTGTATAATGGAAGAATGGCGGTGAAATAATGTCGGAGTTAGGAAAGAGCGTCCGTCTGCGAAGAATAGGAGATGCAAAAGGAAGGTTTGTGATCGTGCCTATGGATCATGGAGTTAGCTCTGGTCCGATTTCAGGCATCATCGATATGGAGGATACTGTGGGAAAAGTCGCAGAAGGAGGAGCAACTGCCGTTGTTCTTCATAAGGGCATGGCAGGCAGTATTCAGAGATTCCATGGTGACATTGGATTCATTCTTCATCTTTCCGCAAGCACGAAATTGGGCCCTGATCCAAACGCAAAAGTCCTGGTAACCAGTGTTGAGGAGGCCCTGCAGATGGGTGCAGATTCTGTTTCCATACATGTGAATGTGGGTTGCGAGACTGAAGGAGAGATGCTTTCTGATTTGGGCTTTATATCCAGTGCATGCAGAGAATGGGGAGTACCTCTATTGGCAATGATGTATCCCAGGGGGCCTGAGATCAAAGACCCCTTCGATGTGGAGCTTGTGAAGCATGCAGCAAGACTTGGAGCTGAGCTCGGTGCAGATATCATCAAAACCAATTATACAGGGACCGTGGATACGTTCAAAGAGGTGATATCAGGATGCCCAAAACCAATCATCATTGCAGGAGGGCCCAAGGTGGATTCGGACCGCGATGTGCTCAAGATGGTCTTCGAGGCCAAGCAGGCCGGCTGCGCAGGCATGTCCATAGGACGTAATGTTTTTCAGCATGAGAACATCGTAGGTATGACCAGGGCACTTGCAAAGATCATCTTGGAGGATATGGAGGTGGATGAAGCCTATAAATTGATAACTGGGTGATGAGGTTGGAGAAGATCATTTGGATAAGATCAGACATCGCTGAAAGCCACGATGATAGAAAGAACATTGTCACCTGCGCCCTAGAGAACAACTTCATTGACATCATCGTGCGGGAGGATGATAAGGAGACATTCGAAAAGCTGGGAAAATTCAATGCAATCCTCGTAAAAGACGGTAAGATTAGGGTGGATGGTAGAGAAGGAGAATTTATATCTATAGAAGGCAAGGAAGATGAGGAAAAGGCCCTGAGCCTTGCAGAAAAAACTGATTATGTATATGTCTCTACCAAGAATTGGATGGTCATTCCTGTGGAAAATCTCATCGCTGCATACCAGAACTCCAACACCAAATTGTTGGTGGAGGTGAAGGATTCCGACGATATGAGGTTGTTCTTCGAAACCCTTGAAGTGGGGGTGGATGGTGTAGTTTTGAACTCCACAGACAAACAAAACATCTTCGACCTTCGGAAACTAGCGGACGAACTCATGATAAATACACTTGAACTAGTTTCTGCGAGAATCACGAAGATAAAATCCCTTGGAACGGGCGACAGGGTGTGCGTCGATACATGCTCTATTTTGAATGTGGGCGAGGGCATGCTCATAGGCTCTCAGTCCAATGGTTTGTTCCTGGTGCATTCCGAATCAGTTGAATCCGAGTATGTGGATACCAGGCCGTTCCGGGTGAATGCAGGTCCTGTTCATTCGTACATACTGGCATCTTCAGATAAAACCAGGTATCTGTCCGATTTGAAGGCCGGGGATGAAATATTGGCTGTAAACAGAAAAGGAAGCACCAGATCCGTGATTCTTGGCAGGGTGAAGGTGGAAAAAAGGCCTTTGATACTCGTGGAGGCTCGGTACGAAAATAAGAGTTTCAACATAATTTTGCAGAATGCTGAGACCATCCGCCTTGTCTCTGAAGGCAAACCGAAATCCATCGTTGATCTGAAGGAAGGTGATTCCATACTCATTTGGATCGACGATAAAGGCAGACACTTCGGAATGAAGGTTGATGAGAGCATCATCGAAAAGTGAATGGTGAGATAATGAGCCTCATCTGCGTCTCTTTGATGGAAAAAACAGCATCTGATGTCTTCGCTTCCGCAGATAAATGCAAATCTCTGGGTGCCGATATAATCGAGGTGCGATTCGATGGATTAGCCGCGCAAACTGAATCTAATCTGGGAGAAATGTCAAAATTAAAAGAGAATATCAGCCTGCCAGTGATACTCACCATAAGGCCAACATGGGAAGGAGGAAAATTCGAAGGTGATGAAGAAAACAGAATATCTCTTTTAAAAAAGGCCGTGGAATCTGGATTCGATTACGTGGATTTGGAGCTGAAGATGGACATAGAAAATTTGAATTTTCTTGTTCAGATGGCTCGTGATATGGGAGTTAAAGCCATCGTCTCATACCACGATTTCGAGAATACACCTTCTGAAAAGGATATACTCGAAAAAATTATAGAATGCCAGAATGCTCACGCAGATATAGCCAAGGTGGCCTGTTACAACAAAACTTTCGATGAGGCCTATCGCGTGCTAAGAGCCGGCCTTGCCGCAAAAAAACTCGATATTCCATATTCAGTGATGGGCATGGGGCCTTTTGGGCACATCACCAGGATCCTGGCTCCCTTTGCGGGATGTGAATTCATGTATGCAGCACTCGATCATGAAATAAAAGTGGATGAAGCTCAGGTTCCTATCTCGATCTTAAAGGAATTATGGAGCCTCTTTGATTCCACACAAACAAGGTGATATTAAATGGAAACGAAAACCAAAAAGAAAAAAATCTGTGGCATAATAGGTTTCCCTTTGGGCCACACCCTGTCCCCTGCCATGCACAACGCTGCATTTTCGAAGTTGAAACTCGATTATGAATATTTGACTTATGAGGTTTCGGAGGACGGATTGGGCCATCTTTTGGATTCACTGAAAGATAAGAACTTTCGGGGATTGAGCGTGACCCATCCCTATAAGATAAAGATAATGGATTACCTGGACGAGATTCACGAGCTGGCCCATGAGATCGGGGCTGTAAATACCATTGTCTACGAGCAGAAAGAGCTCATAGGATATAACACCGACTCCTTTGGCGCAATAAAAACCCTAAGAAGTCATGGGATTCAATTGGATAGTTCACGAAAAAGGATACTGATTCTTGGAGCGGGAGGAGCAGCACGCGCCGCGGCAATACCCCTTGCCAAGATGGGAAACGATATCATAGTAGCTAACCGAACATATCAAAGAGGGGAGGAACTGACAAGTATTTTACAGAAATATAGCGAGGCAAAGGCATTAAAAATTCAAGAAATTCCCGGAGTGATTGACAAGATAGACATCATAATAAACGCAACATGTGTCGGCATGAAAGGAGGCCCAAAAGGCATTCCCCTCCCAGAAGAGCTGCTGAGCAAGGACAAGATAGTCTTTGACATGGTGTACTCCCCTAAAAACACCCCCCTTGTTTTGGCCGCAACAAGGAAAGGAGCTATTGTCATACCCGGATATGAGATGCTGGTGTCGCAAGGGGCTTTAGCTTTCGAGCTTTGGACAGGAATCGGTGCCCCGGTATCTGTGATGCTGGATATCGTTATGAAAGAATTGGATGCATGAAAACCAGGAGGCAATAAATTGGAGGGTAAAGCGTACTGTCACGGTGCTGCCACCATCATAAACGGCATACCTCTTGGCCTTGGAGCAGCCTTCGGAATAGCTCTCAGAACCGAAGCCGATGTACTTCTTACGGAAAAACCTGGTGATTTTGAGGTTATTATCGAAGGTGATGAAAAGGAAAATCCAAAGCTCGCAGAAAACTGTGTGTATCTCGTTTTAAAAGAATTCGGCCTTGAAACGAAATACGGTGCGAAAATCACGACGAGATCGGACATACCAATATCGAGAGGATTGAAAAGCTCAAGCGCGGCGGCAAATGCCATCGTGCTTGCAACCCACAAGGCCTTGGATAAGAAATATTCTGATATGAAGATCATCAACCTGGGAATCGAAGCCTCGATTATGGCCAGGGTGACAATTACAGGGGCCTTCGATGATGCATGTGCTACCTATTTCGGAGGGGTGGTGGTGACTGACAACCTCATTCGGGAGATTTTGAACCAATACCAAATCGAAGAGGATTTTGATGTGATCATTCATGTCCCCGATAAGAAAATCAGAAAATCGGATGTTGATATTCAGAAGTTGAAGGGGATCAGAGAGACATTGAAAATGGCTCATCACTTGGCCCTCAAGGGAAATTTCCAAAAAGCCATCTCGATAAATGGTATGGCTTACGGCAAGGCCATGGGCTTGAACACCGAGATCATTACCAGGGCCCTGGATGCGGGGGCCCTTTGCGCGGGAATCAGCGGCACTGGACCTGCTACCGTGATTTTAGCAGAGCATGAAAAAAAAGAGGTGATTTGCGCGGTCATCGGCTCTAAAGAACAGGTTATATGTACAGCCATTAACAGGAAAAAGGCCGATTTGCTCAGGATTTCTCCATAAACATTATATATCTGGGATGCGATTTATGTATAAGGCGAAAGCCTTTGGGGGGCGGTTTACGAGAGGGAATGGTAATCCGAAACCGATAGGTCATGCATCTATCCCGATGTTTTACATCCAACGTTATAGGTAGCAAGCCCTTTCTCCAAAACTACCCCTTGACCCTGAGAGCCTAGGTGGGGCGCGATGACAAAAATACCACCTACTCAAGCCAAACCTTTTCTATTACAACTTCCTATCACCATCCATGAAATCGGCACTCACTATCGCAGCATCCGATTCCTCAGGAGGAGCAGGTGTATCGGCCGATCTAAAGGCCTTCTCGTTTGCGGGTGTACACGGATGCAGCGTGATCACCTGCGTTACGGCCCAGAGCACCCAGAAAGTCACGAAAATACATGAGGTGCCTATAGAGGTCATCGAAGCCCAGTTGGATGCCCTTTTGGATGATATAAACATCCTTGCATGCAAAACAGGTATGCTCTATTCCCCTAAAATTGTAGAGTTGGTTGCAAAGAAATCCGAAGCTTTCGATTTTCCTGTTGTTGTGGACCCTGTCATGAAGGCCACTGTAGGAGAAAATCTCTATGAATCTGGATTCATCGAAGCCTTATCCTCCAAACTCATTCCAAAGGCCGAATTGGTCACTCCCAACATCCCTGAGGCCGAGGCCATCACAGGTCAAAAGATCAAAGATTTGGAGGATATGAAAGAGGCCTGCAGGAATATCCACGCCCTTGGTTGCAGTCATGTGCTGCTTACCGGCGGGCATTTGGAGGAACAGAAGGCCATGGATGTCCTTTTCGACGGCAAGGATTTCAGGTTGTACCTATCCAAGGTTTACCCTAAGGATTTGCATGGCACAGGATGTACTTTTTCAGCGCTCATCACCGCTTTGTTGGCCAAAGGTAAAAAAATCGAAGAAGCTGTCTCAGAGGCCAAGATCCAGATAAGCAATATCATAGGGCATGGGTACTCCATTGGAAAGGGCATCGGTGTGGCAGGTCTTACTTCGCAACCTTCCTTCTCCCCAGAAGAACTTGAGGTGATTGAGGAGCTTCAAAATACCATGTATGAACTTCAGGATATCGTTCCAATTTCATTCATGCCAGAGGTTGGAATAAACATAGGCTTTGCACTCCCTGGGGCACAATCACTTGATGAGGTGTGTGCTTTAGAAGGAAGGCTCATCAGAGTCGGTGAAAGAATCGGTGGTGTCGGAGGATTCAAATTCGGCGCTTCGAAGCACATCGCAAGGATCATATTGACGGCCATGAGGTTCGAATCAGATAAAAGAAGCGCCATGAACATAAGATATAATCAAGATATCATAGACATCTGCTCTTCCTTGGATTTATCAATTGGAACCTTCGATCGGAAAGAGGAGCCAGATGTGACAACCACCATGGAATGGGGAACTGAGAGCGCCATAAAACGATTGGGTAAAGTCCCGGATATCATCTACGATGAAGGAGGAATAGGAAAGGAGCCCATGATAAGGATACTGGGGAAGAATCCATCTTATGTCCTGGAAAAACTCAAGTTGATCATAAAAAAGCATGATGCATGAATTTTTTTACACAAATAATTCCCCTTTTCCGGCCATGACCGCATTACCCAATAAATCCACCCTGTTATCTGGGCAAAGACACACCATAAGCTTGCCGCCCCTTTGGGAGGCCTGATAGGCCCACATCTTTTTCTTGCTCAGTATCTTTGACCAATACGGAGTTAAAACGGTATGGGCCGAGCCTGTTACAGGATCTTCATCGACTCCGACCCAAGGAGCAAAGAATCGTGATATGAAATCATAGGGGGGAGAGCCTTCTGAGGTTGTGATGATACCTATGATATCTTCGTTTGTACCTACGCCCGTCATCCGTCCGAAATTGGGTTTAAGATTTTTCACGGAGTCTTCGTCTTTAAGATGCACAAGAAGTTTTTTGGCATTTTTTGCGAAAACAACATTTTTAAATTCTGAAATCCCCATAGCTTCCAACAATTCGGAGGGAGGGTCGATAGGCACAGGCTCATGAGAAGGGAAGTTAAGAAGTATCATTTCATTTTCCAATTTGGCCACCAACCTCCCGCTTTTCGTTTCAAAGTTTATCTCCTTTGTTGCGAGACCTATCTCAGAAAATAACACAAATGCTGTAGCCAGTGTCGCATGTCCGCACAGGGGTACTTCAACTTTTGGAGTGAACCACCGCAGGGAGAATGTAATGGATTCTTTTATCGGCTTTTCTCCTTCGGGTAATAAAAAAGCGGTCTCGGACAGGTTCATCTCGGCGGCGATACCCTGCATTACTTCATCTTCCAGAGGTTGATTTAAAACACATACGGCCGCTGGATTTCCTTTAAATTGTTCGTCTGTAAATGCATCCACAAGATACATTGGAATTTTTTTTCTATCAGTCATAGGAACACCTGTTATTCTGAATTTATTATTTGGACATATTAAGGGAGGCTTAAAGGGTCTTACGCAGGTTTGAACTTGTACCCGTAGTAAATCACACCAGATTTTCCGTCCTCACCTATCTTTCTGAAAGCAGGTTCTACCCTCATGCCCACCTCGACGTCTTCAGGCTCGCAATCTATTATCTGTCCTGTGGCCCTCACTCCCTCTTCGAATTCGATTATCGCGATGATGTATGGTACCTGCATCTCATAGGCCTTTGGTGCATGGTGGATGATGGAGTAGGTAACGACCTCTCCTTTTCCCTGGAATTTCACATCCTTCATCTTGCCCACGCTTTTCCTGTGGCACTCAGGGCATATTATTCTCGGGGGAAAGTACCTCTTACCGCAGTTACCGCATTCCGTGCCTATGAGGTTGTACCTGCTTGGAATCTCGCGCCAGAATCTCGGTATGGCCATATCATACACCCCCATCGAAGATGTGTACGATCACGCTGGCACCAGTACCTCCGACATTATGGGTCAAGCCGTATCTTGCATTTTTTACCTGTCTTTCACCTGCCTCACCCCTAAGCTGTCTTACAACTTCCACGGCCTGTGCGACACCTGTTGCACCCACGGGCTGTCCCCTGGCCTTGAGTCCACCAGATGGATTCACGGATATCTCAGAGTTCAATGCGGTTTGTCCATCTTCTGTTGCCTTGCCGCCATCGCCCTTGTTAAAGAATCCGATATCCTCGATTGCCAGAATCTCGGATATGGTGTAGTTGTCGTGTACCTCGGCCAAATCTACATCCTTTGGAGTGATGCCCGCGTACTTGAAGGCCTTTTTGGCCGCTACTACCGTGGCATCCATGGTGCAGATGTCTTTTCTATCATGCAGGGCCATGTAATCCCCGGCCTGCCCGCAGCTTGCGATTCTCACCGGGTTGTCGGTGTATTCCTTGGCCCTATCGAGAGGGCATAAGACAAGGGCCGCCGCACCGTCGGAAAGAGGTGCACAGTCGAATAGGCCCAGGGGTTCGGCCACCATGGGTGCTTTAAGTACCGTTTCCAGGGAAAGCTCCCTTCTGTACTGTGCGTTGGGATTCAAGGCAGCGTTCTTATGATTCTTGACAGCGACCATGGCCAGCTGTTTTTTTGTGGTGCCGTACTCGTGCATATGCCTTCTGGCGATCATGGCATGCAGTCCTGCAAATGTTGCCCCGAACACTGATTCCCATTCCTGATCCGCAGTAGAGGCCAGAATCTCCTGGGCGTACACCTCACTGACATCCGTCATCTTCTCTGCCCCTCCAACCACCACGATGTCATGAACCTCGGAGGCAACGGCCATATAGGCCTGTGAAAGTGCAAGACCACCTGAAGCGCCGGCACCTTCGATTCTTGTAGCTGGAAGGTTGGCCCCGGCCAGGCCTACATAATCCGCAACCAAGGGTGCAATGTGCTCCTGGTCAATGAACCTTCCGGCCGACATGTTGCCGATGTAAAGTGCGTCTATTTCCTCGCCCTTTGTCTTTGAATCCTGGATTGCAAAAAGACCGGCTTCGATTCCGATCTCCCTGAACGATTTGTCCCACAGCTCCCCGAACCTGGTCTCTCCGATTCCTATCACAGCCACTTCCCTCATTTAAGCCCCCCTGAGATGAATTTTACCCATGTATTTCGCGTACGTGGCATAGGAAACGAACTTGTGGTTCTGGATGATGGATGAAACGGTGTTTGAGTCGTTTCGGTTGAAAGTTTTTATTTCGTCTGTCACCGAGATATCGAAGCTATCGGATCCTGCACCAGAGCCGTAGGCCACCATCATGATCCTATCATTTGGCTTAGCAACATCAAGGACGGCCGCAAGACCTATCAAGACTGCTCCAGAATATGTGTTGCCGATAACAGGTGTCAGAAGGCCGCATGAGACCTGCTCCTTTGAAAAACCCAGTTTTTTGGCCGCGGAAACCGGGAACTTTCCGTTGGGCTGGTGAAAGACCGCATAATCATAATCAGAGGGTTTTGTGCCTACTATCTCCATGAGGTTGTTCGCGCAGGAAAGTATATGCTTGAAGTAGGCCGGCTCGCCTGTGAACCTTCCCCCGTGGCTTGGGTATTTCTCGCCTTCTCTTCTCCAAAAATCAGGGGTGTCCGTGGTGTACGAATAGGTCTTGTTAATTTTTGCTATCACATTCTCCCTTCCGATGATGTAAGCTGCACCTCCTGCCGATGCCGTATATTCCAGGGCATCTCCTGGGGCACCCTGGGATGTGTCAGCTCCGATGGCCATCCCGTATCTTATGGCGTTTGACCCCACAAGACCAGAGCAGGTTTGAATCGCGGCCGTTCCGGCCTTGCATGCGAACTCGTAATCGGCCGCTGTAAGATCTGGCGTAGCGCCAATGGCCTCGGCCACTATTGTGGCAGATGGTTTTACAGCATAAGGATGCGACTCTGAGCCCACGTATATCGAGCCAATATCTGAGGTATCTATATCGATTCTTGAAAGAGCGATTCTCGCTGCCTCAACCGCGATTGTGATCACATCCTCGTCAGGACCTGGGACTGACTTGCTTTTTATCCCCAATCCCTTGCTCATGCTTTCCCCATCTACTCCCCAGACCTCTGCGATCTCATGGGGTTTGATCCTGAACCTGGGAACATACGCACCGTAGCTCACTATTCCGACTTCCATTTTCATCACTTCCTTTTATAGAGCCATAAGGTTGGAAATCAAGGCCTGCATAGACAAATCGGTTACAACGAGAGGGATTCTCTCCAAGTTCGCGAGTTTTATGGCTAAATGATCCACGCGATCCGGCGAATGAAAAACAACCATGGCCGGCTTCAGAGGATGGGCCCTTATGGCCACCATGGGCGATCTGCCGTACTTCACTCCAGTGAATATCAGGGCCCTCTGGCTGCTCCAACCGTATATCTTGAGGTAATCAGATGAATCCAATGATAAGATAGCTTTAAGACTGTCTATTACAGTGTATCCGTGAACATCGCTTTCAAGTGCATTCTCGGAGAGGTTCTTCCCCTTTATGGATGCCACGAATTTTTCAGCTTGAATTGGCACAGGGAACTCCTTCATACTCAAGATCGCTTTGTTTGTTCTTTCAGATTCGTAGCGCTTGAGTATCCTTCCTCCTGCCTTTTCATCCAGGTTTATCAGTGCGTCCACGATCTTCTTGACGGTGGCGACCCCCGGTGATTTCCGCCTACCTGATTCGTAGTCAGAGATCACGGAAGGAGATATTCCGAGTTCCTGGGCAAGTTCCTGCTGGCTCAGGTCGAAGGCCTCCCTCCACTTCCTGATGGTCACACCTGGCTCGTCTGACAGGGAGATTTCCCCTGCGATCTTCTCTTTGAGCTCGATTTTCATCTGGCATGGCAATAGCGGATCCTGTATATAAAACTGTCGAAGTCTAGTTCGACGATAGCCTTATTTCGATGGAGCCAATGAGGATCGAGAATTACCACCCCAAATACGAAGCAATATACTTAGAGACTTAAAATTCAGAACATCGACTTTTCTCATTTGATTTTATACCCACAATCATAACATTCCTTATCAATGACACATAGATGTCCTCCGCATTTGGGACATGTCCATAATTCTTCTTGTTCTAAAAGCCATTTTTTTGGGCCTATCCTATTTATTCTTATGAGATTATCAATAAGACTAATGTTATCATCTCTTAAATGACGCTCGTCGAGTTTTTTAAGATTACAACAATGGAAATCCTTGCATTCAAAACAGAAATCTATCCGTTTTTTTCTCAATAATGAACAATCCTTTTTAACCCAAGCACAATTTTTATCCTGTATTCTGCATCCCTTACATCCGTGTTTCAGGTTTCTTTCTTTTAACAACCCCATTTTTCTCGCTAGATAGTGTCTGCAAGTTCCACAATACATTCCACATGGGGCAGCTAAGTTTAATTCTTGGGATTTTTGACGATTCATTTACTTCACGCGGCCAATGACATTATTCAAGGTGCTTAATATTTTCCCCTTAAAAGTAATCAAATAGAATAAATTGACAAAACCTTTATCTCCTGAAGAATAATAATGGTTTTAGAGATGGAGTTTGAAGGTGAGGAGCTAATATACAAAGGCTGTGTTCCGTTTCTAATATGTAATATCTTAGAAGCACTTGGTGGATAAAAATGCTCCCGATCAAAGAAGTGATAAAGGAAGACCTTCACATAGAAAATTTAATAATTCTAACCTTGCCTTTAGCGGTATTGATCGCTATATCAAGCATTATTGGGATACTTGTTGAAGATATTTACTCAAAAGAAGCACCTGAGTATGCAGCACAAGGAGTTGGACAAGACATCATAAAACTTTTTGTTGTAACACCGATTTTATTAGTAGCAACTTTTCTGATGCGGAGAGGGTCAAAACTATGGCACTTTGTCTGGCTTGGATCTTTGATATATACAGTCTATTCGTATACAGTTTATTGTTTTGGTGTTCATTTCAATGCACTATTTTTGGTGTATTGCGCAATCCTGGGATTATCATTTTATTTATTGATTGGATTTCTTATATCCATAGATGCAAAGGAAATTAAAAGTTGGTTTGATGATAAGATACCCATAAAAATGACATCCAATTTTTTATTTATAGTGGCTGGGCTTTTTTATTTTATTTGGTTGA
>CP070739.1:2872094-2883072 GCA_020347705.1 Methanomassiliicoccales archaeon
AGGTTTGTATTCTTGCCGTATATCAGGTTATAGAAGTCGGAGTTCGTATCTGGATCGTACCATAGCTCTGACACATCATCTCTGAGAATATTTTTTTCAGTGAACTCCACGGGATAATCTCCGGATTGAATTTTAATTTCGTAATTCAATTCCGTGCTCCATGAATGTGTGACTAGTTCATCTGGGGTTTCAGGATCAGCGTCCACATCTTCTTCGTGCTGGCATTCGCCACTGTCCGAGAGGGTTATCGTATAAGTGGTTTCATGGATTTCGGTTTTCGTATCGTGCATCACATTGGCATCTGGTAGACCGGCCTCTTGCGTAAGGGTTTTAGTCACCCAGTTTTTTATTCTTTCGAAATTTTCAGAGTTATCGGATTGGCCTGTGAGTAATCCCATGATATCTTCCACTACCTCTCCTGCGAGATCAAAGGCTTGCTCCCACAGCTGGCATTGAAAGAGATAGAAATCAGCCAGCCCCATCATATGATAGTATTCAAGATATTTGAGTATGAACTGATCCGCCACCGCATTCAAGGCCTGGGCCAAGATCGCCTCGATGTTGATGGATTTTTCTTCGAAAGAGAGATAGATGGCGATGATATCTGCTGCATCGATGGTGCCGTTGTTCACGTATTCCTTAACAAGGTCCTGCACGCCCGTGCGGCTTATGGTGACGTAATCTCCATCCTTCCAGTTTAACACTCCCTCATCCATGGCCTTTAGGGCCTCCTCGTCATATGTTCGATAGAGTCTTGCGGTCTCCAAAAGCAAGGCCAAGTTCAATGCGAGTTCAACATCATTGGAGGTAAGGATCGAAGAGGTATCCTTTTGCGGTATATCAAAAGTCAGGCTGGCCAGAGGGCTCATGCCGTATCCCTGCAACACCCTGTACTGGGCCAGGGTTGTCAGGATATATTTTACTGTTCTGGGAACGGGGGAGGATGAACCTTTTGTGCCGAAATCCAAGGCATTCAATTTACTCGAAAGTAATGGAAAGGCCGAATCCACCCTCTTTTCCATGTGCATGCTCTTTCTTAGATATCTTGCTGATTTCGTATCTTGAAGTGTATAATTGATCATACCGTTTAGGCTGTAATACGCGATGCCTGAGGTCTCGTTGAATTCTCCGGCCTTTTCGTTACTCACAGTTGTTGACTCGACCTCCTTTTCCTTGCCTTTCAAAGTTTGGGGCTCGGACTCGTTGGTTGGGACTATATCCTTTGTGTTCATAGCACAAAAGAACAAACCAGTGGTGTAATTTTCAACCTTGATGAGGTAGTTGTTCTCTTCTTTTGGGAAGCTCTCGTTTATGTATTGGCTGAAGGACGCATTGAACAAGGGCGTGATCTTCTTCTGGTCGTTTTTAACCTGTGTCGCGGTGTACACAGCGCTTAATGCCCTGTAATACGCCTGTGTCTTCACCTCTTCGTGAACCAGGCTCACGACGTTCTTTATCCTGTGAAAATCCGAATCTTCGATTCTGTCAACCACATGATCCCTGTTTATTGAAGCGATGTAAACCACGCTGAAGCTACCCATGATAAGAATTATAACACCCATCACCGCGAAGGATATCCTGGCCCTTTCATCGTTTTGAATTTTTCCTGAAAAGATATTTTCCCCCCTTCATAAAAGGGTATATGCGTTTCGAAACCTATGAAGATTTTGGTAAACTTACTTTCTGATCGTGATCTCTAAGCTTAGGGATTAATGTTTGTTAAGAAGAAAAAGATATTGAACCTTTTTTAAATCAATAGAAAAACATAAGAGCTTGGAAATCTTATATAGATATCGCCCCCGACCCCACTAACCCTTCCTCGCATAATTTATCGCGGCTATCTGACCCGAATAAATTTTTTTTGGGATTGGGGGCACCCATTTTGTTCTGAGACAAGATTTTAGATGTTTTTTAACTAGGCTAAAATCTCATATTCTGGCAGTGACTTAATTTGAATTTACCCTACAAACGCCTTCGATTAGGCGTGCATTTTCTTATATAAAAACCTTCCGGGTTAATTAACTAACAAAGTATTTATAATACGACAACTAAAACGGCTCGAGGATAAAATAACCCCAATAAAGGTGCAGAGGGGAGCATAAAGATAGAAGGAGGTAAGATAGATGAGTACGAAAAAGCTAACGATAGCAACGTTTAATATGGAGAATTTGGATAATAGCGGCAGTACCGCAGCGAAAAATTTATGGCCTACCCGCATCAAGGTGTTGCGGCCAATGCTTGCGAGGATGAACGCTGATGTATTATTGCTCCAAGAGGTGCACAGTCTCGATGCATTGGATGATTTATTGGATACTACGCCCTATAAGAATTTTAACAAGGTGCATACAGTCACTCAGCAGGGCCAACCTTATAAGCAGCGAAACCTTGTGATAATGAGCCGCTGGCCAATTCAGCACCATGACCAATATTTCCATGTATTCACAGACAAGCCCATGTGGAGAAAGATCACGACACAGCCTCCGGAAAAAGAAGCGGATGAGATAGGCTGGGAGCGACCCATTCTTTACGCGAAGATTGGATTGGGAGATAACAAGACCCTTCATGTTATCAACCTGCATTTGAAGTCAATGAATCCCACTGCGATCAAGGGCCAGAACCCGACCTGGTATATTTGGGCTTCGCATTCAGGATGGGCTGAAGGATTCTTCCTTTCGGCCATCAAACGGGTGGGACAGGCTCTTGAAACCCGCGTATTGCTCGATGATATTTTCGATAAAAGTGGCGGGGATTCGCTCATCGTTGTAGGAGGGGATTTCAATGCGGAAATCGGATCGGTTCCTTTCAAGGCCATCGTGGGAGGTGTGCAGGACACACAGAATCCGGCTATAAGAGACCATGTCATGGTTCCCTGCGAGTACAACGTACCACCAGAGCAGCGATATACTCTCTTTCACCACGGCAAGGGTAATATGCTCGATCACCTGATTGTTTCCCCGGCGCTATACCCACATTGGGTGGATACTTCGATTTTCAACGAGGTCTTACCGGACGAGTCCCTGCAGTATGCGGATGACAAGAAGTTCCCAGAATCGGATCATGCCCCTGTAATCGCACACTTTCAAGTGCCCGATGCTTGGATCGTTTAGGAAGATTGGTTTATGATCTTCACAAGCAGTCATGCCCTTTCTAAACATAGAACTTGTATCATTTTAAAATAAAACCTGCTCTAGAAATACATCTAATTCCACAAGGAATAAAAAATCCTCAAAACCTCCTCCTTGGGTAGCTGTGCTCTTTGATTTTCTTGATGGTCTCCATTCCGTAATCCCGGATTTCCGTGTTTGGATGACGATCTACGAGTTCGTTTATCGCTGGTATGGATTTGGGCCCGTAAGCTGCCAAATTGTAAATGATGTTGTTCACGATGTTCAGATCCGCTGTTTCTGTACCGATCTCTATTAACTTCTTGATCTCCTCCTCTTGAGACATTTCTAACTCCCCCTATCCAATGGTCCTATGGAAGTTATTGATTTGGCACCCTATATATTTTTTCATTGAATCTTAATCTCGCCCACCACTAACCTTATATAACCATCCTTAGATGGCCTTCTTGTCCTGGAGGTTTCGACATAATAGGATTGTATGATATCCTCTATCAAACAGCCCAAAATCATCCAGATAATCTGGCAGTGATATGTGAAAATGAACGACTTGACTACGGTCAGCTTAAGGACAGGGTGGACAGGCTCGCATCTGGTTTAAGACATATCGGTATAGAAAAAGAAGATAAAATTGCAATCATCCATGAAAACTGCCACCGCTTTTTGGAGGTCTACTTCGCTGCAACAAAACTTGGTGCCGTGCTCGTACCTGTGAACTATCGACTATCTCCCGCTGATTACGTGTACATTCTGAACAACTCCAAAGCCAAAGTCTTGATGGCCCAACCTCAATTTCTTTCATGGTATCACGAGAGAAAGGAGGATATACCCTTACTGAGAAATATCATCCTGACAGAACCTTCGAGAACTGAGGGCCAGACTAAAGAGTATTTGGAATACGAATCTTTGTTGGAGGATGTGGATTTTGAGGAAGGACAGGCAGAGGCAATAAAAGATACAGATTGCACCCAAATATATTACACCAGCGGCACCACGGGAAGGCCGAAAGGCGTGATATTGACCCATAAAAACAATCATGTGCATGCACAAGGAACCATAGTCGAGCTTGGATTGTCCCAAAACGACAGATGGCTTCACGTCTCGCCCATGTTTCATCTAGCCGATGCATGGGCCGTGTGGTCCATTACGAAAGTTGCGGCTTGCCATGTTATGGTTCCTGCTTTCGAGCCAATAAAAGTGCTAAGAGCCATTGAAAATCATAAAGTGACCTTGAGCAACTTCATACCAACGATGCTCAACATCCTGGTCAATATTCCTGAAGTAAAGAACTACGACCTCTCTTCGCTGAGATTGATCATGAGCGGGGGAGCGCCCATCGCAAAAGAAGTGGTGAGAAAAGTGATTAAAATTTTTGAGTGTGAATACATACAGACCTACGGCCTCACCGAAACCAGCCCCTTCCTGACCATGTCGATTCTAAAGGATGAGATGAAGGGCCTTCCCTTTGAAGAAAGGCTGGGATACATGGTGACCACAGGCAGGCCATTTTTCAATGTGAAGCTAAAAGTGGTAAAGGACAATGGGAAGGAGGTTGACCCAAACGGGGAGGATGTGGGAGAGATCATAGTAAAAGGCGAGACCATTACGCCCGCCTACTGGGAGCTGCCAGAGGAGACAAAAATGCGAATTGTGGATGGCTGGCTACATACAAGGGATCTAGCAGTGGTGGATTCTTCGGGATACGTGACTATTGTAGACAGGAAAGACGATATGATAATAACAGGTGGTGAGAACGTATATTCCATAGAGGTTGAGGATGTGCTGTACTCTCATCCTGGTATCCTGGAGGCTGCGGTGATAGGCCTTTCTGATCCCATATGGGGTGAGAGGGTCACTGCAGTTGTGGTTCTCAAAAAAGGGGAAGATGCAAACGAAAGCGAGATAATCGAATTCTGCAAGGAGCACCTGGCCCACTTCAAAGCTCCTAAGAAGGTCATCTTCTCAGACGATCTCCCCAAGACAGGTTCCGCGAAGATATATAAATATAAACTGCGGGAGATGTACAAAGGTATGTGATGTGATATGTTGGTAAAACCCACATGTAAAAACAGAAAGAAGGAAGTGAATCAACATTATCAGAGGCAGTGGGAAAGCTACACCATAAAGGATGTGAAGAAGAGGGTGGAAAATCTCAGATGTATACTCGACCCCATAATCTCCCGGATTTTAGTAAAGCCTGGTGCAAGAATCCTCGATATAGGTTCGGGCCCTGGGATCATACCAATTAGGATGATACAGGATTTTAACAAAGACTCGGGCTTTATGATTTACGACATAGATATCTCAAGGGAAGCGCTACAATTGGGCAACAAGGTTATTCAAAGCATGGATTTTGGTGATTCTATTCATCTTGTCGAAGGTGACGTCGAGTTTCTTCCTTTTCAGAGAGAGTGTTTTGACGCCGTGGTTTCTAATGCAACAATGAATCTTCTTCCTGACAAGAAAAAAGGATTCAGCGAGATAGCAAGGGTAACAAAAGTGGGTGGAAGCATAGTAATTGCAGATTGTATAGCAAGGGAAGACAAAAGATGCAAAGGTGATATTTATGCAGATGATGGACTGTGGAGCGCCTGTGTGTCTGGGGCTCCTACGAAAGCAGAGTTTATTGAGCTTTCAAAAGGAGCGAAATTTGCGATTCTCGAGACCAAGGACATGACAAAGGAGGTGTCCTACCTCGTAAATAACGAGCTCTGGGATTGGCCGGAATTCATTGAAAATGATCTCGATTATTTTATTTTTAGCATGAAGAAACAGTGAAGATCACAAATTCATACATCTGTTCGAATCCATAAGATGTGCCCTGAAAGTAGGATCCTCTTCAACCTTTTTCTTCACCTTAGACAGGTCCTCGAGCATCCTCGCTTTATCCCCAGGCAGCTTTCCGTTGATATTGGCGTAATTAGACACATGGTCGCTGAAAAAATGGCTCGTGACATCCAGGTTTTCAATCAGTATCTGCGTTTCCTTGAGGACCTCCTCTGGGGTGCATGGTACAAAGTCACCTTTTTGGGCATCCATAAAAAGCGGCGCGCCCTCCCTGAGTACCAGGGTTCTTGCCCTGATGAAGTCGGGATTCATAGCTGAAAGGACATTTGAAGTATTATACGCATGTCTTTTCCAGGCATCTTTTCCTCCAATTCCCAGAAGAACGTACTGAGAAAGCTCGATTCCCGCCTCAATGACCAATTTACTGGTTTTTATCATCTCCTTTGGTGTCGCGCCTTTTTCGATGCTCTCAAGTACTTTTTTATCACCGCTTTCCATTCCCATGTGGATCCTCGTCAATCCGGCCTTTCTCAGCTCCTTCAAATCATCTAGGGTCTTGGTCTTGAGAACGAACTTGGCAGCACCGTAGCTCGTAACACGCTCTAGATTTGGAAACATACCGTAGCAGAATGCGAGAATCTCTTTCAGTTGTGGTGTTCTTACAATTATCGAGTTGCCGTCGGCTAAAAAGATGGTTCGCACAGAATCTCCATACAACAATTTAGCGGAGGTAATATCATCCTTGATGTCTTCGACGTTTCTGATCTTGAATTTCTTATTCTTATACATGAAGCAAAATCGGCACTTGTTATGAGGGCAACCCAGGGTTGTCTGGATAATGAGACTGAAGACCTCCGAAGGGGGACGGTATACAGGATAATCGTATTTGATGTGGGAAGTAAATTGATGATAAAGGTATTTATCTTTTGCTGGTATATGTTTTATTTTATAAATTCATTCTAGTACCTGGAGTCTCTTTTTGAGACCCATCTTCCCTAGATTGTTCGGCTATCTGTGAAGGCCGTTTATTGATCCCTTTCTTCTTAGAAGGTCCCTTCGTTACAATGGCCAGGACAACAATGGCAATGACAATAACCAAGGCCAATAAAATATACCATACCTCGAACTGCTCCTCTTCCTCTTCCTCTCCGACGATGATGGTGATGTACTCCACTTCCGAGTAATCCTCTCCGTCGTAGGCCTTCACTAGGACCATATGTTCACCATCGCTGAGATCTGAAGTGTCCAGCTCATAGCTCCAGAAATCTTTGGCCTCGATTTCCTCCCAGGACCCGCCGTCAATACTGATTTCTATTCCCTGGATATCACCATCAGGATCCTCGGCATTTCCGGAAATAATTATCATCCCTTCCACTCTGTTGTTGTCTTGAGGGAATTTCACGAACAAGACCGGTTTCTCGTTGAATTCTTTGACATACAGTACCTCGGAAACCTCTTCCGACCAATCCTCATCATCATCTTGTGCTTTGAAATATATAACATGTGTGCCCCAGGATAACGATGTTGAGAATGACTGGGCATTGCTCAACTCTCCGTCGATATTGGAGCGCCAGAGATACGAGATTATACTTCCGTCTTCGTCTTCTCCGTGGCCGGTGAACGACACATCGTATCCTGCTGTGGCAGGTTTTGGAGAGATGAGATCGATTACGGCCGTGGGTCTTGAATTAGGGACGTTGACATAGACCCTAACTACAGCCTTGTTCGTGCTTATCTCGCTGTCATTATCCTTCACCATAAGTGATACAGAATAAGTATCTGAAAGAAGATACACATGGGTCACCACAGCCTCCGATATCCAGCCAGTATTTTCTCCGTCTCCGAAATCGAAATAATATTCCTCTATGGTCCCGTCCTTATCCCTTGATTTCGAGGCGTCGAAAGTCACGGATTCCTCTTCGAATACTTTGGTTTCGTTTGCAATCAATATGGCAGTGGGCCTTGCTCTAACTTGGATGATAACCTTGGCCGCGATTTCGCAGATATCTTCATCATCGTCCTTGACAATAAGATAGACATCGTAAGTTCCCAACAATGTGTAAACATGGGTAGTTTGGGAATCCGTTGTCCATCCAGTATAGTGACCATCACCGAAGTCGAAATAATACTCAGAAACGAATCCATCCTCATCCGAAGAACCTGTTGCGTTAAAGGTGACCGCTTCCCCTTTATAGGTGACGGTAGAACTTGCAGATAGCACGGCCTTGGGTTTGGCCTTCACTTCGATTACAACTTCGACCAGGTTTTCACTTATATCACCGTCATCGTCCATTACCCTCAAATATGCCGTATATTCTCCCGGGGTATCGTATTGATGAGTGGCGTTGGGAGTTTGAATCCAGCTGGAATTCTGCCCGTCCCCGAAGTTGAAATAATATGACAGTATCGTCCCTCCTTCATCTGTGGACTGTGATGCGTTAAAGGTGATGTTCTCCCCCTTGTAGATGGTTATAGATGATACCGATAAATCAGCGGTTGGTTTGGCCTTTACCTGTATGACTACCTCGGCAAGGTTTACGCTCACATCATCATCATTATCCATTACTGTAAGATAGGCCGTGTAGTATCCTCCTGTGTTGTAAAAATGAGTTCTTGTTGGACTGGAAATCCACCCTGAGAAATAATTATCACCATAATCGAAATAATATTCTACTATTGTCCCCCCCTCATCCGTGGACAGTGATGCGTCAAAGAGGACTGACTCGCCTTTGTATATTGTGGTCGGAGCGGCAGATAGTACGGCCGTGGGAACCGCCCTCACATAGATGGTCACCTCGGCCGGATTCTCACTCTCATCCCCATCATCGTCTCTAACCGTTAGTGATGCGAGATATTGTCCTGGCGAGGTATAGCTGTGAGGTATCTCAGAGTGGGGATTCCATCCCGAGGAGCTTCCATCGCCAAAATCGTAATCATACTCCACGACGGTCCCATCCTCGTCATACGACTGGGAGCCGTTGAAAAGGACTGTCTGTCCTGCATATATTATCGTTGTATCTGCAAAGAGGATGGCATATGGTTTCGCTCTCACCTCGATTGTCACCTCCGATGGATTTTCGCATGTCTGTCCTTCATCGTCTTCAACCATTAGGAATGCTGTGTAATCGCCGTACTCAGAATATTGATGAGAAACAAAGGAATCGGTTATCCAGCCGGTGTATTCCCCATCGCCGAAATCGAAATAATATTCGGCTATTGTGCCGTCCTCATCGTACGAATCAGAGCCGTTCAATGTAATACTTTGACCTTTGAATATCGATGTCAAATTGGCAGAGAGCACGGCCTGGGGCTTTGCCTTCACCTCGATTAAAATCTCTGCTATGTTCTGGCTTTCTCCTCCATCGTCATCTCTCACTGTAAGTGATGCTGTGTAATCGCCACCAAATTCATATTGAAAGGTTATTGTATCTTCGGTCACCCAGTCGCTGTTATTACCGTCTCCGTAGTCGAAATAATATTCGATGATAGTTGTGTCATCAGTCGAATCTGCAGCGTCGAAAAATACCGAGCCTCCCTTTTCAATAACTGTTGGATTGGCCGAAAGCACGGCAATGGGCAGTGCATTTTCGGTGCGTATGTACATATTTTTACTCAGAATATTGGTGGTACCTGACGGTGGAGGATCGATGATATCGACAGTGGTGTAGATGGTATGCGATCCTGAGATTGTGTCTGTGTTAAAATCCACAAACGCGGCCTGCTCCTCATCGGGATAGATATCATTAAGGGTTTGCGTGGGCAATATCTGCGTCATACCGCTAATACTATCGAGATAGAATTTCACTTCCGCGGAGTTGATCAGGGTCAGACCTATATTTTTTACTATCGCGTCTATCCTGACGACCTCGCCCATGATGGGATGGGTGTTGTCAAATGACATATCAGTTATCACGAGATCCCCTGTGGATTCATCCAGGATGTTTATTTTCTGATTGATGCTCACATCCTCAAGGAATTGAACCTTGTTTTGAGGCCATCTGATCTCGATATCTACGGTTCCCGTATAAAAGCCGAAGCCGAACTCCAATATAAGGGAATTCTGCATACCGTGACATCCCATCCCACCTTCAACTTCCCTGATTTGAATATCACCGTTTTCTGTTGTCACGGTTACTCTTGCTCCGATGGCCGCACGATTGGAATATACACCATCTCCTTCAAGCTCGATTTGCAGCCAGTTTCCAGGTATTCCCACATTTTTGAACAGGTGTACAAAATGGGGCGCCGCGTCTCCTCCTGAATCCCTGCCTGAGGTTATCAGGTCCTGATCACCGTCATTATCGTAATCACACCAGCATCCAGCATACGTGTCCCAAACCCGGACAGCGGCTTCTTGTGTCACGTCCGTAAACGTGCCGTCGCCGTTATTCATATAAAGAAAAGAATAGGCGTAATCGATGTCATAAATCTGAGGAAGGTATAGATCGAGATCGCCGTCGTTGTCGTAATCAGCCCATGCACATCCCACGAACAGCTCATCACCTTCGTTAGGGAACACATAGGGCTTTACCGGAATCCCAGATGGCCCCCTCATGTTCGTAAAGGTATAGTCCGGCGGTCCGTCGTTATGGTAGAGCAGTGAGTCATCTGATGTCCTGGCGTCCTTGTGATTCAGGTTAGTCACCCATAAATCCAGATAGCCGTCGTTATCGTAATCCCCCCAAACGGAGCCTACGCTGTGTCCGCCGCGATTGTAAGGATCCAAATTTCCACCTTCACCATATGGGGGGCCGTCTGCGACACCTTTTTGTGAACCAACGTCTGTAAAGGTGCCGTCACCGTTGTTTTCGTAAAGATAGTTGGGAAGCTGTCGGTAATTCGAAATATAGATGTCCAGCCAACTGTCATCATTGTAGTCAGCCCATTCCACTCCCCTTGAATACTTAGGATCAGAAGATTCATCCACTCCGGCCTCCACCGTGACATTGGTGAATGTGCCGTCACCATTGTTCCTCCAAAATGATTTGGGGAAGTATATGGGATCACCGTCATTCCAGTCCTCACCTCTGATCTTGAATAGATCAACATCACCATCATTATCGTAATCG
>CP070739.1:2883172-2901051 GCA_020347705.1 Methanomassiliicoccales archaeon
ATATGCAAGAGACGATGGCTAACCGACTTATTATAATTTATATGTTAAAAATTCCAACGATGGGATCAACTGGGGATCCGCACATAGGGTTTTCGAGAACAATAGTTATGAAGAACAACCATGCATGATTCAGGATTCAAACGGAGTGTATTGGCTGGCCTGGAAATCGAACTGGGGTGGATGGGATCGAATTTGGGTCAGCAGCTCCAATGATGGGGAGACATGGGAAGACCCGGCGCCGGTTGTTACCCAGTACGGTGAGCATACTTACCCCTCCATGATTCAGGATTCAGATGGCACCTATTGGATCGCATGGCGCAATAGGAATTTAGAAACATATCCATATGAATTTGATATTCAAATAACCAGCTCCTCAGATGGTATCAACTGGGATGACACCCCCACGAATGTTACATCCGATGATTATTACGACTCAGAACCTTCTTTGATCCAGGATTCAGCAGGAACCTATAGAATCGCGTGGAGCTCATATAGAACCAACTACCGCGACATATGTCTCAGTTACTCAAATGATCCTGATAATTCTTGGATGACGCCCACTCAAATTACGGTCGATTCTTATGAGGATTATGCACCCTCTTTAATCGAAAACGTGGATGGAGGATTCAATATTACCTGGTATTCAGATAGAACATATTATAATGAAATATGGTTCTCTGGCTCATGGGATTGGAGCACGTGGTCAACCCCAGAAAATGTAACTGAAATCGATAATCCATCCACAAGTAAGTTCTATCCTTCGTTGATTCAGGATTCCAATGAAACCTTCTGGATCGCATGGAGAGATTTGGATTCATATTGGGATTATAATATATGGATAAGCTATAAAATAAACAACGAACCGCCATCGGTGTCCATCACCACTCCTGCAGGAGAACAAAGCGGTAATATACCCATTCAATATACTCTTTCAGATTCCGGTCACGACCTATGCGATATCGTCCCACTGTACAGCCTCGATGGGAATACATTTTACGATGCAGCGCAAGGGACAGGGGGCGATAGTGTCGAAAATCTTAGTTCCTCGGCAACAGGAATCACACATACCTTTAACTGGGCATCCAACTTGAATATTTCAGGTGTCGATAAATCAAAAGTATATTTCAGAATCTTGCCGAAGGATTGTCAGTTCGGCGAGCTTTACACAACGGGGGCATTCCAAGTTGACAACAACGCACTTCCCGAGGTCGAGATAGATCCGATAACCGATGTTCAATCAGGAAGTGTCAATATCTCATACACGCTCAAGGACGAGGAATCGGATGTAATTTCAATAAATGCGGATTATAGTACGGATAAAACAACATATTACAAGGCCAGTATAGCCCTAAAAAGCGATAAAACATCGGAATTGGAAAGTTCATCTGCAGGAATATCCTACACTTTCATTTGGGATTCATACCAAGACCTTAAGGATAAGGATGAGTCCTCTGTTTACTTCAGGATAACACCCACGGACAATGAGGAGGGCTTAGGCGACACAACTTCCTCCTTCCATCTGGATAACAAAGCACCAGATATCACCTCAGGACCCACGGTGAGCTCCTTAACCCATGAAACCGCAACCATCACATGGAATACCGATGAGCCCAGCGATACCGTGGTTCGCTACGGAATCGGCAGTAATTACGGTAACTCGGAAAGCGGTACTCTGAACACAACATCCCATTCTCTCACCCTGAGTTCATTGGACGCCGAGACCACTTACCATTTCTGTGTCAGCTCAACTGATCCATATGGAAACGGGCCTATAGAAAGTGAAGATAACACCTTCAAAACAAAACAGGTTCCAAACAACCTTCCCGAGGTTGAGATAACATCCCTTAAGCAGGATGAAACCATCAGTGGGACCATAACGATCCTCGGTGAGGCATCGGATCCGGACGGCGACGGTACCCTTCAGTTCGTGGAGATCAAGATAGATGATGAGGATTGGGATATCGCAGATGGCCTTAAGGCCTGGAGCTATGAATTGGATACCACCGATTATGACAACGGACAACATATCATATATGTCAGGGCGTACGATGGGAGAAATTACTCAGAGGAGTACTCATTATCCGTGGAAGTGGAAAATGAGGAGAACATCCTTATGTGGCTCGTTTTGATCGCTGCCGCATTGGGAGCAGTGATCGTACTTACCGCCGTGGCATTAAAATTTAGACCCTCCAAGCCTGAAGAAGCACCTCCTCAGTTTTTATATACAGGTGAGCAGACGGAGGAATTCATACCAGTTGCCGAACCCGCAACTGGGACGGGAGCACCGGTATTGGTTGCAGAACCCGTAGTTGCGGAGGCGGTATATGTATCCAGTGAAGCAGATTTAAGATATTGAGATTGTGATAATCCTCCGAGTGTGATAGCTCGATAGGTGATTTTATCATCTAAATCAAATAGCTTTTATAAGGATACTGTTTTCAGGAAGAAGGAGGGAAAAGAACCATGGAAAAGAGGATATTCAACTCAGAGAAGGTGGCAGCAACAGGAGCTCCATATTCACAGGCAGTGATAAAGGGGGATCTAATCTTCGTATCCGGTCAAGTAGCAATGGACCCAGTTTTAAAAGAGATGATTTCTGGCAGTATGGAGCAAGAGGTTGAGCAAATAATGGGTAATCTAAGATCCCTGCTTGAGGAAATGGGCTCCTCTCTTGAAAAGGTTCTCAAGGTAACGGTATTTTTAACGGATATGGGAGAATTTCAAAGGTTCAATGAAGCCTATAAAAAATACTTTCCAAAGGAACCTCCTGCTCGAAGCTGCGTTGAAGTGGCTCATCTTCCTTTCGGTGCCAGAATCGAGCTCGATGCGATTGCGTACATCTAGGTGGATATTCATGCGCGAAAAGAAAAGAGGCATGAGAATAGAACCGATAGGTAGGGTCATTTGCGGTTTTGAAGATGAGATTCCCAAAGATTATGAAAACCATATCTCAGAGGTCGTGATAAGCTCTGAATACTCAAAAGCGCTGCACAGAATAGAGGTCAACTCCCACATCTTAGTAATCTTTTGGATGGACAGGGTTGAAGGTAAGGACCGTAAAACCTTGAGAGTTCACCCCAAAGGGAGAAAGGACCTTCCCCTCATGGGAGTTTTTGCCACACGAAGTCCGATGCGGCCGAATCCCATCGGAATCAGGGCCGTGAAATTATTGGGAAAAGAAGAAAACGTACTAAAAGTAAAAGGCCTTGATGCATTGAACGGAACCCCAGTTCTAGATATTAAACCTTACTCCATGAAACACGACTTTGTAATTAATGCAAAATCTCCAAAATGGGCAAAAAACACCAGACCAAGAGAGGAATAAATAAAGAAAAAAATGGTTGGGACCTGAAGATATTGTTCAATCCTCCACCATCTCAACCTCGAAAACGACCTCCCCGCCATCCGTGTATGGTTCCCCTGGATCTGGACAATGAATGTACGCTTTATTCCCCTCTTTCGAAAGACCCAATTTTTCGGGTTCGATACCTTCTCTTAGGGCCACTGCATAATGAAGTAATGAGGGTAACGCATGTATGCATATCTTATCCGTTGTTTTTAGGTCTATTTCAGGGCCGTGGATTACTATTCTGTCTCCAAGAGAATGCACCGCACACTGGCCTTTAATTTCTTTTACTCGGATTATGAGCCTTGCCATAAGTTCACTCACCTAACATCTGTACTATGATTTTTCTTCGCCTGGCACTGTTGTCCAGTTCTAAAAAAACGATCTGCTGCCAAGTGCCCAGAATGAGCTTCTTTTCCTTGAAGGGTACAGTGATACTAGGTCCGATAAACGACGCTCTCACATGGGAATGACCGTTGCCGTCATGCCATCTGAGCTGATGCTGATATGTGATATCCCTAGGAAACAATCTATCGAGAGCGGCGGGCATATCCTGAAGCAGGCCTGACTCGTATTCGATTGTGGTAACTGCCCCTGTGGCGCCAGGTACGAACACACAGGCTATGCCGTCCGAAAGACGAGATTTTGATATTGCCTTTTGGACCTGCTGTGTGATATCCACGATGTCCCCTTCAAATCTCGTGTTGATATTTACTTCTTCGCTTTTGATCGTCATGTTCTCACCATAACCATTATATATTTACTATTCGCAACTACAGGCGACATATCGTCGCACAACAGGGGGATATTAATCGTATGTATTTATTCCATCACTTCGCTAGACAACCCCCTGTATGCGTAAATTGACGGGGAGTTATTAAATTTTGCTGTGCTCGATTATCGAATTTTACCGTAAGAGGTGATGACTATGTTGAAAAAACATGACTTCCTTTTGATTCTGCGAAAACTATATAACAGAGGTAAGACAATAATCCTATTGCTGTGAGTATACCTCCTAGTGGGGCGGTGGAGCTCACAGTAAGGTGCGGTTTTAGCCCACTCCGCTTCCTTGTTCATTTCCACCACCCCACACATTATTTTTGTTTTAATGAACATTACGTCATATAAAATATAATAACGGTGTGTTGTTTTCGTAAATAAATTTGCCCTTTCATTCCCGTTTTTTACAAAGGAATGTAAAAGAATAAGAGAGATTGATCGGTGTTAAATTGTATTTACAGAGTTTTACCACTTTTAGACCGTTATCTTTGAATAGTTCCTGCCATTCATTTTTGGTTGCGAATCTTTCAATATCTTGGGTTTGAGAGGGAGGGGCTCCCTTGAACCACGCATTTATTACATGCTTAATCCAAAAAGTATTAGGCACATAAATACAGCTGATACCATCTTTTTTTAGAACTCGCGCTATTTCTTGGCACCCCTTATCAGGATTTAAAAAATGTTCTAAACTTCCTAAGCAAGTGACATAATCAAAATAATTCGATTGATATGGAATACATTCACCAGCAGCAACAACTATGTTGGACTTTGGAGCCCTTTTTATAGCGTTCCCTACCCTAGCTGTAGATATATCCAAACCGTAAGTTTTTAATCCTAGAGGCTCAGCGATGTTCAGCAAAAGCCCATTCCCGCAAGCGACATCAAGAAGTCTTTTTCCGGCCTTTACCTTTAAAATATCTATAATCCAGTGATTAAATTTTATGTATCTTTTCGTTCTGTCTCGCGTATCGTCGCTACTGCTGCGTAAACCATCATAATAGGTAGAAACTTCATTTAGCGAGGACACGCTATCTTTCCTTGTAAGTTTCATGAATCTCGCATATATTTCTGTTTAATAAACCTTTGGGATTTGTCTGTCTGTGATAAAAAAGAAATAAGATGGTGGCTTCGGTTACAACACTGATTTTTCTAAATCTAAAAACCGCTTAATCCACCCACTGCTATAAAATTGCCCCGCGCCAGTAATCCAACATCCGGCTCAATGTCTCCTCCATTTTCATCTTTGGAATCCAGCCGCATGTTTCTTTTATCCTCGTATTGTCTCCCATGATTATCGGTTCATCTGTTGGTCTGAGCTTGTTCGGATCGATTTCAACCTGTATTTTATCTTTTGCTAGGGAAATTGAGATATTCAGTATATCCTTGATCCTATAGGCCCGGGAGGAACATACGTTATAAACCTCTCCCATCTTTCCCTTTTCACACAAAAGCCACAGTGCATTGACCACATCCTCCACATCCGTGATATCCCTTTTTGGTTCGAGGTTGCCCACGTACAGTTCTTTTTCAAGGCCTTTTTCAATTTTGACGATCCTGCTAGTGAAATCCGAACAGACATCGTTTGTTTTTCTCGGGCCAGTGGTGTTGAAAATCCTGGCCCTCACCGTCTTGATTCCAAAATTTTGAAAATATTGATAGGCAAGCAGATCCTGCCCCACCTTGCTCACACCGTAGGGATGAAGTGGTAAGAGCACGTGGCTCTCCTTAACAGGCACTTCGTTTTCAGAGACGAAACCGTATTCGGCACTGGAGCAGGCCACAAACACAACGGGGTCAAAATCGCTTTTTCTTACGGCCTCAAAAACGTGAGTCGTGCCTATTATGTTCGTATCCAGGGTCCTTTCCGGCTCGTCCCATGACACTGTCGGATAACTCTGGGCCGCAAGATGATATATTCTCTCAGGCGCGATCTCATTTATGATTTCCCTTACCCTGGCTCCGTCCCTAACATCGCATTCAAGAATTTTAACCTTGTCCTTTATTGTTTCAACATTTTTTAGCTCGCTTTTGTCCCAAACCGTGCCGGTTACTTCCAGACCTTTTTTTAACAGAAATTCCGCGAGATGGCTGCCAATGAATCCTGTCATGCCAGTGATAAGAGCCCTTATGGGACCACTCTCCGGCATAGTGAAATTATTATTTGTATTTATTACTTTGCTAGCTAAAACGTACTAAGCTTTCTTTTTGAACTCCGCTACGCATTCGTTATATAGCTTTTCTATTCTGTCGATGACGTTTTTCCATCTCCACTCCCGGGAGGCGATCTCAAAACCTTTTTCACCTATTGCCTTTGCCCGATCCGGATTTTCGAGAAAGAATTTGATATGCTTGGTGAGGGATTCTAAATCACCATGGTTATACAAAAGCCCGGTCTCGCCGTCTTCGATGATGTAAGGCACACCGCCTACCTTGGTGCCGATCACGGCCTTCTTTTGTGCCCATGCCTCGACGAACACTATACCTTGAGACTCATGTTGGCTGGGAAGGGCGAAGAACTTGCAGCCTGCCAAAAGTTCGTACTTCTCTTTCTCAGAGACCTGGCCCGCATAAACCACCCTTTTTTCCAATCCCAATTCCTTAGATACCGCTTTAACCTTGGCTGCCTCGCCTTGGTCAGGTCCGATAAATATTACCCCCAGCTCCTTGAAATCATCGTGCAACGATGCTAAAGCTCTGACCAGATGTGTGGGTGATTTTTCATGATACATCCTGCCTATGAATAGCATGTAGTCGTCAAGTCCATATTTCTCTTTGGCAATCTGCGTGTCATATTTATTGAAGGCCTCGTCAAAAACACCGTTCGGTATGATGGAAATTTTCTTTATATCTATACCTTTTTCTCTACACCAGTTCTTCTCCAGCTCCGTCATTGCGATGATCCTGTTCGCCTTTTTTAGGGTCTTTACCCCCGATGTGGCATCATATATGCGCTTTGCTAAAGCAGCAAAACCGGTTACAGGAAGAACCACACCCTGCGCGTAAATCACCAAGGGGAAATCCGTGCTGTATTTCCTCCTGACGTAATCGTTTGTCAGGCTGGGGTAGCCCTCCATAGCCACTAAATCCCCTTCCCTGATATCCGGCTTCCAAAGACAGAGGTAAAAACCTCTGTTTAGCGATGGCTCGTATCTTTTAATTTTAATATCCCCAAGCTCGCCTGTGGGATGTAATGTTTTTTTATTTACAGTTTGCGCACTCGTGTGAACCAACACCTCATGGCCCCTTTCGATAAGCTGGTTTGATATCTGCTTAACATGTGTTTCGACACCGCCTGTCTCAGGATAGAAATGAGGTGCTACCCAATTGATCTTCATGTGTTTTTTTCACCAACCATATTATGTCAATTCGAGGGTTCTATCATAAACCGCTTTGACCTTCAAAGCGATGTGATTCCAATCGAACTGTTTTCTTCTCTTCTTCGTATTATCTTTCAACACTCTATATTTATTTTCATCCCTGAGGATTTCGCTTATGGCCTGTTCCACACTCTCCTTGTTTTCCTCACAGAGGATTCCACAGTCGCCAACCACCTCGGGAACGCCTCCCACACCAGTTACCACCGCGGGGGTTCCGCATCCGATGGCCTCCATTATAGTGACGCCCAGGGCCTCGTATTTTGAAACCAACACATATGCTTTTGTACGATTGTAGTGCTCGATGAGTTCTTCGGCAGTTACCTGCCCTAGAAATTCCACATTGTCCTTGATATCCAATTGGGCTGATAGCTGCACCAATTGTTCCTTCACACCCCAGTCTTTACCGATGATTTTCAGTTTAACATCAGGTATAGTCCTCTTGACCTTAGCTATGGCTCTAAACAGCATATCGAGCCTTTTTACTGGAGAGAGCCGGCCAACGAAGAGCAAAGAGTTATCCTCCCTCTCGTATCCCATATCCCGGAATCTTGTGAGGTCTATCCCGCTGGGTATCGTTTCCATTTTATCCCTTGAGATGCCAAATCTCTTCACTAGATAATCCTTCTCAATTTCGGTCATCGTGATTATAATGTTGCATCTTTGTAAGGTCTTCTTTCCCACCGCACCGTCATATAAGGTTCGAAGCATCTTGTGACGAGCAAACGCAGCAGGGTGAAGGTGGGTGGTGAGAATGGATGGGATACCCCGCTTTTTTGCGATTTTTACGGCCTTGTCCGAGTGATATGTTCCGTAAGTGTGAGTATCGATCAGCTCCGCTGGCTGCAATGCCTCCTTCAATCCCTTTAATGTTACACCGTATCCTTCCAAGGGCAGGATTTTTTTCGTTGGAAGGCGGGTGATGGGCACATCTTTGTATCGGGTTACGTTTTCTTTCTGGGATAACTTTTGATAGGGCCTTTCCATTTTAAGATCGGATGTTACCACATTCAGCTTGTACGATTTTACGAGCCTGCTCGTAACCTCCAAAACCCGTGTCTCGACCCCGCCCAAGGCTGGATAGTAACGCAAACATACAACCGATATCATCTTTGGTGCTCTCCGAACTTGTCATTTTTTATGGCCTATTTTCCTTCGAGTATCCAAATCACGGCATCGAAAAGGTTCTGTGCGATATGATCGGGTTGAACTCGCCAATTTTCTTTCTCTTGTATCGCATCGGCTCCGTATCCTGTGAGTACGAGCACCGTTTTGAGCCCGGCATTATGGCCTGTCTCCAAATCGATGTACTTATCGCCTATCATGTATGACTTAGATAAATCGATTTTAAATTCATCTTGTGCCTTTTTTATCGATTCGGTTTTGGGCTTTCTACAGCTGCATCCATCATCCGGATGGTGCGGACAAAAGTAAATCGCATCTATTTTGGCACCTTCCCGAAAAAGTAGATTTTGCAGATGGTCATGAACTCCCTTTAACGTTTGAATAGAGAAATACCCCCTTGCCACTCCTGACTGGTTGGTGATTATGATGACTTTAAAACCATTTTCGTTTAGGAGTTTAATGGCCTTTGACGCTTTCGGCAGGATCTTAATCTGCTCAATTGAGCTTAGATAGTTAACCTCTTCGTTTACCGTACCATCCCTATCTAAAAAAACGGCCTTGTTCGTCATCTGGACCTTCCTTTGGCTTCACCCACCGAAAAGAGCGTTTTCCACTAAAAAACAGATAATGTGGCCCGCTGTAATATGGGATTCCTGGATCCTGGGTGTATCTCTGGAGGGTACCGATAGCCAGATATCCACTATTGAACCCAGACCGGAACTGCCCTCGCCAGTAAAACCCACGGTGATGGCACCTTTTTTCTTTGCGGCCTTTATTGCCTATACGACGTTCGGGGATGTTCCACTTGTGGAAATGCCTATTACCACATCACCATTTTCAACCAATGCCTGAACCTGTTTCAAAAAAACAGTATCATAACCATAATCGTTTCCACACGCCGTCAATATTGAAGTGTTGGTGGACAGTGCCAGTGCAGGGAGGGGTTCCCTTATCAACTTGTACTTGCCCACCAGCTCAGCAGCGATATGTTGTGCATCAGCAGCACTTCCTCCGTTTCCGAAGAGTACGACCTTCTTATTCTTTTTATAAGCAGTTATAATCGCATTCGCTATCTGGATTATAACTCCTACATCGAGTTTAAGTTTGATATCAGCGCTTTCTTTCAGCTTATATCTCACAACATCTTCCATTTCTGATTTCCCCCTACTCCGCACCCCAGCTTTGTAACCCCTTGAAATCGAAGCCGAAATCGACGATCTGACCGCCGAATTGCTCCAGTTTCTCGGCCAGTATATGCTTTTTATCGAATTCGCAGAACAAAAGGAGGTATCCGCCACCTCCGGCACCAAGTATCTTTCCCCCAATAGCTCCATTTTCTCTGGCCGCTTCGTAGAGTTTGTCGATTTCTGGACTGGATATCTTGGAGGCAAGCTTCTTCTTATTCATCCATCCCTGATGGAGAAGCTCCCCGAACTTATGAAGATGACCTTGTAAGAGCGCGTTCTTCATATCTATGCAGATTTCCTTTAATTCGTCCAGTGCTTCCACGGACTTCTTCTCCTTTTTAACGTATTTATCCACCTGCTCCTTGATGATGTTTGCAGATAGCCTCGTCCTCCCTGTATAGCAGAGAAGGAGCCTATATTCCAGCTCGTTTAATATGTCCCTCTTTATTCTCAGGGGGTTGACGATGGTTGAGTTGCTATGAAATTCGATATAATTGAACCCCCCGAAAGTCGCTGCGTACTGATCCTGTTTTCCACCCCGAACACCCAGGTCCATCCTCTCTATCTTGTATGCCAGCTCAGCGATGTCGTAGTCTGTCAACGGCATATTGAGCCATTTCTGGAACAAACCTACAAGGGTCACCACCACCGTTGAGGAGGAACCCAAACCCGAGCCTGGAGGGGCGTCGCTGTGCATGAACAAATCCAGTCCGTGTTTTGCTTCCACATTGTTGATAACCGCCTTCACCAGGTCCAGTTCGCCATCGTAAAAGAGCTTCTCATCGGTGCGGTACTTGGCCACGATGTCATAATCCAACGATTTGACATTGATCATATCGTCATCCCTTGGAATCAGGGTCGCGTAAGCATATTTATTGATCGTGGTGCTCAGCACTGCCCCACCCCTCTCTTCAGGGTAGGGAGGGACATCGGTGCCCCCGCCCGCGAAACTTATCCTCAAAGGTGCCTTGCTTCTTATTATCAAAGGGATCCTCCGAAATATGTTTTTTTCACAATGGTGTTATTTATTATAAAGCTTTCCAATAAGATAGAATATTAATTACAACCAGCCAGTAATCCCAGAGAAATATTATTTAACCTCTGTGTCCTATCACTTACATGATGAAGATCCTGGGCATACTCACTTCTGACTTTCGTGTGTATTATGAGCTGATCAAAGGCCTTAAGAACAGGGATCTGCCCTTCGCCAGTCTCTCATTTGATGAACCGATTCCTATGAACATAGGAGCGATTATCACCACAAAAGACGAGGAGGATAGAATCGATTTTCCAAAATTGGTACTGGTTAAGGAGGACATAGACCTCACAATAGAAATAGCCCAGAGAACCTTGAAAGGGAAGGAGAGGTATATAAAACTGATAATTGGAATAGACCCCGGGAAGCGGCCTGGTTTGGCCGTTATCGGTGATGGAGAGATCCTCTATACCGCTCAGGTATCATCTCCTGAAAAGGTGAGGGAGATGGTGAAAAGAGCGGTGAAAACCTACCCCGCGGATGTCACCATCATAAGAATAGGACACGGCGATACAACCAATAGGAATAGAATCATCAATTCACTCGCAAAGATCGGTCTTAAAATCGAGATATCGGATGAGACCAGGACAACGAGAATCTCCGAGTCTCCTGATATAGACGCGGCCATTGACATCGCCCTGAAAAGCGGTGTCGAGGCCAAGGGAAGTTTCAAGGTGGAGCCTACACAAGGAGAGCTCAGGGATATCCAAAGAAGGAGTCGGATCGCAAGTGAAGGTAGGGTGACTATATCCAAGGAGGAGGCCAGAAGGGTGGCCATTGGTGAGCTGACCCTCGAGGAGGCTATAAAAAAGGATATCGAAAAAATCAGTAAAAACTGAGGGCATAAACCTTAATTATAAATCCGAACATATTAATCGCAAAGGAGGCCAAGTTTGATATGAACAGGAACTTGATTTTGGCCGTTATCCTTGGTATAGCAGGGATCGTTCTAATCGGGTACAGTGTGGCATCAGGGGAAGGGAATGCAGGCATTATACTTTTTATTCCTGTATTTTACGGTTCTGGTTTGTTCGCCTTCATGGGAGTTCTTTGCATCATGGCAGCCATGATATTGGGATTTATTGGATTCGCAGAGCGTATGGTAGAGCAGGAGGGGAATGAACCAAGATCCGCTCAATCCACTGCTCCTAGAATCCAAAAAAGTGTAAAGGGAGGAGGAGTTGTTCTCATCGGCCCGATACCGATAATATTCGGCTCGGACGCAAAAACCACAATAGTGCTTGTGGTCCTTGCCTTAATTGTCATGGTTGCAGCAATAATATTGATATATATGTCCCTACTTTAACGTTTTTATTCTAATGATGTGTATACTCACTGCCACTGCGATTATAAACAAAAGGATTTTTCCCCAAAGGAAGTCAATCACGAATAGAGCTGAAAATGTGATGGTGATCCACAAAAAAGAAATCGCCAGAATCTTGACCTTCAAAGGTATTCCCCTTCCTTCCTGATAGTTCCTGATATATTTCCCAAACCATTTTTGGTTCAAAAGCCAGTCGTGCATCTTCTTTGAACCCCTGAGATAACATGCGGCCGCAAGTAAAAGAAAGGGTGTTGTAGGAAGAAGAGGAAGTACTATTCCGATTATTCCCAGGCATAAAAAGACCGTGCCCGCTGCGGTCCACAACGCCCGAGTCAATTTACTGGGTGACTTTTTTTTGGAAGATATTGCGCTTCCCTCCTTTTATTTCCGGAAGATATGGAGTTCTAAATAAATCGTTTTATCTGGGAATATAGAAATTGGGCCAATTCTGACACATCAAAAGGCCAGGCATAAACAATGGGTATCCCTGGATCGAGTTTTTGTGCGAGTTCTATCGCTTTGGGAATCTCGATTTCCGAATGCTCGCCTCCGCGGGTCATCATAGGAGTGATAACGATGATTTTTTCAGGAGATTTCTTTTGTGCAAAGGTGATGGCTTCAATCAATTCCGGTGCGCAAAATTCGTTATAACCAATAATCACTTCAAACCCTGTTGCCTCCCCTAGATGTTGGGCCATTTTATGGGCACCGATGTAGAACGGGTCGTTTTTTTCACTTCTTGGCCATGTGCGCATTTTATAATCGAGCTCGTCATATCTTGGTTTTATCTTATCACGAACATGCTGGGGAACATGCCCCAGTTGGGTATGCAGGCTAAAGAACTCCGAAAGCTCATCTTTCGGAAAATCCTTTGGTGGTGCTCCATGCATGGCAAGTACAATCACTATTGACATTTTCATCACCTCCGAATCCTTTTTTAGATGAATAATTCCTACGGAATAAGTGATGTGCGCAATGAAATAGGCGTATATAATGCTAACCTAAAAAGCGTCAACAAAATATCTACCAATATTTTTTATACTCCTAAACTGTAAAGGAGCAAATGGTGATGCCTGCGATGACAAGGGCAGTTGTGCTCCTCTCCGGCGGACTCGATTCAACTGTAACCATGGCAAGGGCAAAAGAAGAGGGTTACATGCTTTATCCGCTATCATTCGATTACGGTCAAAGGCATAAAAAGGAGTTGGAGTGTGCAGGTAAGATCGCAAGGTATTATGAAGCTCAGGAACATAAGATATTAAAAATCGACCTCGGTCAGATTGGAGGATCCGCTCTGACGGATGTGAGTATTGCCATTCCCGAAAAAAGGGACCTCGAAGAAATCGGAGAGGACATTCCCGCAACCTATGTTCCAGACAGGAACACCATACTTCATACACTTGCCTTGGGTTATGCCGAGGTGATGAAAGCGGATGCGATTTTCATCGGAGCGAACGCGCTGGATTACAGCGGATATCCTGACTGCAGGCCAGAATATTTCGAGGCTTTCCAGAAGGTTGCCGAATTAGGAACAAAAGCCGGAGTAGAGGGCCGGGCAATTGTAATTAAATATCCCCTGATCAACATGACAAAGGCCGAGATCGTTAAAGAAGGGACTAGACTAAATGTCCCGTTTCATCTTACATGGTCATGCTACTATGGCCAGGAAAAGGCCTGCGGAAAATGTGATTCATGTTTACTGCGGATGAAGGGCTTTAAAGAGGCAGGTATTACAGACCCCATTGAATACATTAAAAGCGGGGGAGGAGCATGAAAATAAACGAGATTTTCTACTCTATCCAGGGGGAGGGGGAACTGATAGGTGTCCCAACCATTTTTATCAGAACCTCAGGCTGCAATCTCCGATGCAGCTGGTGTGACACGAAATATGCCTATGAAGAGGGCCATGAGATGTCCCTTGAAGAAATCTTGAAAAAAACGAAAGAATATCCGTCAACCCACATCTGTATTACAGGTGGAGAGCCCTTGCTTCAAAAAGATATTATCGGACTCGTGCAAAAACTGTCCCAAAACAGGTACCAGGTATCCATTGAAACAAACGGATCGAAATCCATTGAGGAGCTTCCCTGCCTTGAATCCCTTATGATCAGCATGGACATCAAGTGTCCGTCCTCAGGAATGCAGAAGGAGATGGACTTCTCGAATTTAGATCTACTGAGCCTAAACGACCAGTTGAAGTTCGTGATCGGTGATAGAAAGGACTACGAATATGCAAAAAAGATCATCGCTGAGCATAAACCCCTATGCAGCCTGATAATGATGCCAGTAAGCGGTACAGATTTACAGAAACTCGCAGATTGGGTTCTTGAAGACGGGCTGAAGGTAAGGGTCCTGCCGCAGCTTCATAAACTGATATGGAGTGAGAAGAAAGGGGTATAACTTAACTTACTCTGATTGTATTTTTTCATCTCCTACCCACAAATAGAAACCTATTAATGTGGATATGACTATAAGGATTTCTGAGCGAACTCATAGAGGGAGGTCCATTAAATGGGCGACAACGTTTGGGATAGGATTATGAACGACCAGCAGCTAAAGGACCATTGGATAAAAAGGGTTGTTGGTTATATCATAGACGAAGTGATAATATACGTTGTGATGTTTATAATAATCCTGATCGGAGTCGTGATTCTAGTTGGTGCTGCCATCGGCGGTGCAATGACTGGGAATGCCTTGGCAGGTGTCGTCGGAGGATTGCTAATATTAATATTTCTCATTTTGGTCGCAATTTTATTCAGTATAATCTACTGGGTGTACTTCGATGCCCATGGAGGCACGCCTGGTAAGAAGATCATGAACCTGAGACCAGTGGCATTAGAAGGGGACATGACCTATGTCAAGGCCGCTATAAGAAACGGCTCTAAAATCGTGGGAGGATTCATAGGTGCCATGGTGGAAAACTTAGTCGGAATCATGTTCATCGGAGTTATAATAGCATCCATCATTGTTCTTTTTGATGCATATCTCGGCCTGGATAAAGGCGAGGACCCGAGAAGGAAGTTCACCGATTTTATAGCCGGTACCACCGTAATCCGAACAGATACTACCGAGACCTTCGCCCCAATGCCCCCGCCGCCCACACCCTATAAGCCGGGACCAATACCTGGCGCCCCCTCGAACTTAACTGCTACTGGAGTTTCCGCTTCCGAGCCAACCCAGGGAGCACCTTCTTCGGAGCCCACAACTGCGACCACACCTCCAGCTACTTCTGCACCAGCAATTACACCCGAGCCCAAGGCGGTGACCCCAATGGCCGCTTCCGCTTCGAATAAAGAGGATAAGTTGAGGGAGTTAAGGGACAAGTTCCTTTTAGGGGACATCACAGAGAAGGAATATTTGAGTGAGAAAGAAAAATTTGCTAAAGAAACCTGATTTGAAGGTGATGAAATGCGAGGAAAAAACAAGGATCTCACCAATAAGGAACGCCTCGACCTTTTGGAAAAGAGGTACAAGAAAAAGGAGATATCCAAGGAAACCTACGAGAGCCTAAAAAAAGAGCTCATGGAAAAGGAGGCACAACCAATGGTCGTTTCAACCCCTTCCCAAGGAACCTCAACCCAACTTTCCCACAACGAGCGCCTTAAACTCCTTGAGGAGCGCCACAAGAAAGGGGAAATCTCGGATAAAACCTACAATGAACTGAAATCAGAGCTCACGGGCGAAAAGGCCGCCTTTGCAGAACCGACACCTCCCCCTGCTACCGGAATGCCGCCACCTTCTAAGGCAAAAAAGTTACCGATTCTTCCCGTAATAATCGTCATAGCCGTAGTGGGTATAATCATCGCCGCTGTTGCTTTATCAGGGGTGATGTCTGGGGGGGAGAAGGACTCAAATAAGGATGAAGATGAGGCGGGAAGTGGGGGAGTAACAAAATGGGAGGACACAGAAACCATCGATGGGAGTATAGCGGCCGGGGGACCCATGACTGTTATGCCCAATGAAGAGGTTGACTTTCAGGTGGAGGACACGGTGGTACAGATGGATATCACCCTCACCTGGGATCCCCAGAGCATGGATTTGGACCTTGAAATTTTCGACCCTGATGGAGCTTCGAAAGGCTCATCAGGCAACGCACCAGGTGAGCCTGAGAGCATAAGGATAAAGGGGAAGAACCTCAAACCTGGAACATGGACAGCGTCGATAGATCCTTTTGCAGCTGTTAACGTACAATATACCTTGGAAATACTGTATTATCATGAGAGCGGTAACGCCACAGGAGGAGAAGGCGATATGCTCTACCAGCAGATTAAAACCTTATCAGGCGAGAGCGGGGATGAAACAGATACATTCGATGTGGGAGAGGAGTACGAAAGCCTGCTTATCCAGGTGGAGATCTCCTCTGGGGCCGGGAGTATGACCCTGGATATCGAAGACCCGGAGGGGGAGGTTGTGTACTCGGTGGAGGTTTCGGGGGAGGATCAGGTTACCGACCAAAAGACAGAGGATGCAAAGGAGGGTGAGTGGAAGGTTAACTACTCCTTCGAGGAATTCACAGGGACCATCGTGATCCAAGTAATAGGGACTTAGGGCTGATTTTTATTTGATAGGCCATCAATCCAAATATTCGATATTAACCGATGTCTGTTCCTCAATTTGATGCGATGCGCACAGACCCTGGTTTATTTCTAAAACCCATGCAACAGGCCCCGAACTGTTGTATCTTGTAAGCTTAGAATCTGGGGTATCCAGCTCCACAGCGGCCTCTTCCACATTTAGGACTTTCCCGTTATCATCGATAAAAATGATATCAAGGGGTATCAGCGTGTTTTTCATGGTAAATCGAACCTCTTTGGTCTGGCGGTACACGAAGAGCATCCCCCTATCCATAGGGAGTTCCTCCCTGTACATCAAGCCACGGGAACGTTCCTCAGAAGTGGAGGCAACCTCGCAGGTTATGTTGAGGTAACTGGAATCCTGAAGCTCAAAGCTAACAATAGCCAAAGGTAAGGTTTCTTCATTTTCTTCATCTTGTGTGCCGTATTCAATGTAAATCGCAATCATCACAACAATTATAATGACCGCTCCCGCCAGTAAACCTGCTATTATTTTCTTTTCCATAAATTCTCCAGCTCTTTTGAGGTTATTTCCCTTTCCTTTCGGATCTCTTTAATGATAGCGAGTATAAAATGGGTGTTAGTATGATGGTGATCAAGGTCACGATGACAAGGGATATGAACCGAGGTTCGGTAATGGCCCCTATCTCAAGGCCGAAACTAAGCAGTACCAGTTCCAGGGCACCCCGCCCGCACATCGCCATGCCTAAGGTAAGGGACTCCTTGTTGTCGAACTTACAAATCCTTGCAGCGATTCCGCAACCCAATATCTTTCCAAAGAACACCAAAATCGACAGTACCAAAATCAGCGGTACCACCTCCCAAAAGGCGATATTTCCCTCGTGGACGATGATACTCGCCGAAAGGCCAATGTATCCAAAGAAGATGGGGCCAAAGATGGCCCGAAGAGGGGGATCGATGTCCTCAACAAGCTTATGCCAGCTTATATGACGCCTTAGCAAGGGCCCGATCTTGGATCCCCACTTACCTATAATAAGTCCCGCAATATACGCACCGATCACATAATGCAATCCAACCCAAGTTGCAACCAAGGCGAAAATAAAGGTTAAAATGAAGGTGGTGGTTAACATCCACTTGTACTCCTCGGTGCCCTTATGAAGCCTATCAAAGAG
>CP070739.1:2901151-2913332 GCA_020347705.1 Methanomassiliicoccales archaeon
CTTGCCTGGGATACGGTCTCCGGAATATCTTTTGGTCCTTGGGCCGTGCCTGCAAGGAAGATTCCTGCGGTCATGGTCTCAAGTGGCCTGAGTTTGGGGTGGGCCTCGGTAAGCCAGCCGTGCTCGTCAGATGCGATTCTCAGCTTTTTGGCCACATCCAGTGTTCCCTTGCTAGGCACTGAGGCGGTGGCCAGAACCACCATGTCCGCCTTGATTTCTATCTTCTTTCCCGTCAGGGTATCCACACCCCAGACAATCACTTTGTCGTCCTCCTCAAACACCTTTGATACCTTTCCCCTGAGGTAGATCAAATCCTCCTCTTCAATTGCCCTTTGAACGAACTCCTCGTAACTCTTTCCTGAAGATCTTATGTCGATATAGAATATGTAGGCTTGCCCATCCGGAACCACGTGCTTGTACAAGAAGGCGTGCTTTGGCGTGTACATGCAGCATATTTTTGAGCAGTAAGAAACCCCGAGCTCGGGATCCCTCGAACCTGCACACTGGATGAAAACCACTTCCTTTGGGATCTTTCTATCTGAAGGACGCCTTATCTGCCCTCCAGTGGGGCCTGATGCTGAAAGAAGACGCTCGAACTGCAGTGAATCGATGACGTTCTTGTATTTGCCCCCTCCGTATTCCTTTAGATCCTCCATGTCGTAGAGGTCGAATCCAGTGGCAACAACGATTGCACCAACATCGAGCTCCTCTATCTTCTCCTTTTGCTCATAGTCTATTGCTTTGATATCACAGAACTTTTCACAGGCACCGCAGTTGTCGGTAAGAAAATGCATGCAATGCTCCCTGTCGATTACTGGCTTGTTTGGAACTGCCTGTGGGAACGGGATGTAGTTCGCATTCCTACCGGCCATGCCTCGATTATGTTCGGATTCTATAGGTATTGGTATCTTCTTTGTTATATCTGATATATGAATGGCATCGGTGGGGCATACCTTCTCACAGGCCCCGCATGTGGTGCATAATTCAGAATATTCATCAAATGGTTCTGTCACCTTACGGTTGGCACCGCGGTTTGCAAAGCATAGGACATTGGCACGCATGACCTCCTGACAGACCCGGACGCATAATCCGCAGAGTATGCATTTATTTTCCTTGTCTTCATTGGGTTTGAATCTTGTTTTTTCAACTCCTATCTCCTTAGCCAATTCTTTTACTTCATCAGATTCCGGACACCTGGCCATAAGTAGTTCCATGAGCATCTTTCGTGATTCTATCACCTCGTCGGTATCTGTCTTGACCTCGATTTCTTCTTCCACCGGATATGTGCAGGATGCGGTGATTTTTGTGCGCCCCTTTCTAGTTACCTCTACAATGCACAATCTGCAAGCACCGTATCCTGTGATCGCCTTGTAGTAACAGAGTGTGGGGATGTTGATCCCATAACGCCGGGCTACATCCAGGAGTATCTCGCCGACTTGACATTCCACTTCCTCGCCGTCTATTGTAAATTTAATGGTCTTCCCCTGCGCCATATCACACCACCTTTACGGCATCAAATTTACAGGAATCGTAACAGATTCCACACTTGATACAGTTGTCTTGATCGATTTTGTGCACCTTCTTCTTCTCACCACTTATTGCCTCCTGCGGGCAGCGCTTAAGACATACTCCGCAACCTGTACATTTTTCAGAATCGACTTCATATTGAATCAACGATTTACATACACCGGCAGGGCAGGTTTTATCATCTATATGCGCGATGTATTCATCTTTGAAATATCTCAGTGTCGTCAATACTGGATTGGGTGCAGTGGCACCCAGCTGACATAAGGACACCTTTTTCACAACAGCAGCCAGGCTTTCAAGCAATTCGATATCTTCAGGTATTCCCTGACCTTCACTGATGTTCGTGAGAATGGAATGCATCTGAATAAGGCCTTCTCGGCAGGGCGTACACTTACCGCAGGATTCATCTTTAAGAAAATTAACAAAATATTTGGCCACATCCACCATGCAGGTCCGATCATCCATTACTATCATACCGCCTGACCCCATCATGGCCCCTGCATCCGTTAAGCTGTCAAAATCAACGGGAAGATGTATCAATTCATCAGGGATGCACCCACCAGAGGGACCACCGATCTGTATCGCTTTAAATTTCCTGTTATTCGGGATTCCTCCGCCTATGTCCTGTATCATTTCCCGGAGGGTGATGCCCATTGGAACCTCTACCAAACCAGTGTTGTTGATTTTCCCTACCATGGAGAATATCTTCGTTCCTTTACTTTTCTCGGTGCCGATTTTCGAATACCTATCTGCGCCGTTGTTGATGATAAGTGGTACATTGGCCCATGTTTCCACATTGTTGAGGTTGCTTGGTCGGCCCCAAAGACCTTTTTGTGTTGTATGTATATGCTTGGCCCTGGGCTCTCCAGGCTTTCCTTCTATCGAAGCCATGAGTGCTGTGGATTCACCACATACAAAGGCCCCTCCTCCTCGTGCGATTTTCACGTCAAAAGAAAATTCAGAACCCAATATGTTCTTACCCAGAAGGCCGTATTCCCTGGCCTTTTTAACGGCTGTTTTAAACAGCTTTACAGCAAGAGGGTATTCAGAACGGACATAGATGTATCCTTCAGAGGCACCGATGGCATAAGCCCCTATGATCATACCTTCAAGGACAGAGTGGGGATTGCCTTCCAAGAGACTGCGATTTGCATAGGCCCCTGGATCGCCCTCGTCCGCATTGCAGATCACATATTTAATATCCCCTTGGGCCTTCCTGCATGATTCCCATTTGTAGCCTGCGGGAAAACCGGCACCACCTCGTCCTCTGAGATTGGCCTTTTTAACCTCCTCGATTATCTGGGTTGGCTTCATTTCAAACAGAGCCTTGGACAGGGCGGAATACCCGCCAATGCGTATGGAATCCTCGATGGACTTTGGATCGATTATTCCGTTTTTCCCGAATATTGTGCGGGTCTGATTCTTGTAAAACGGTATGTCGTGCTCATAAAGGATTTTCTTTTCTGTTTTTGGGTCCACATATAGCAGGCGATCGATCACATTCTCATTGAGAACCGTTTCACTTATTATTTCTGTCACGTCATCCGGTTTAATACTGCAATAGAATATATTCTTGGGTCTGATAACCACAATGGACCCACGCTCGCAAAAACCGTGACATCCCGTAACCAGAAGGTCAACCTTGCCTTCCAGTTTCTGGTCTTCAATTTCCTTTTTAAAAAGAGCCGCTATCTCCCCTGCTCCATAAGCGTGACAGCCCGTTCCTCCGCATACTGTGATGCAGAGTTTCTTTGGATCCATTTCGTCCATCAATTTCGTTCTTAGTTGCTCAAGCTCCTTCTGGGATTTAAGCGGTTTCATTTCCCCACCTCCCCACCATTCTCTTTGTATTTTTTAAGTAGCTTGTCCACCTTTGCAGGGGATGTGGGATGGTATTCCTCGTCTATGACAACTACAGGTCCCAGTGCACAGGCCCCTAGACAATTTACAGTTTCTAGTGTGAAATTCATATCCTCAGTTGTTTCACCGTCTCCTATTCCCAGGCTTCTTTTGAGTTCATCCAGCACCGCAGCTCCGCCTCGGACATGGCATGCCGTGCCTTGGCAGACCCTGATCAGATGTTTACCCCGTGGGGTCAGTGAAAACGCGGTGTAGAACGTGGCCACATTGTAGACCTGTGCAAGGGGGACCTTCAGACGCTCCGAGGCATATCTTAAGGCAAGTTCAGGCAGATAGTTATACTTCTGGTTGATATCCTGTAAAACCGGAATCAGCGGTCCTACTTCATCTGAATATTCATCGATGATCTCATCAAGTTCGGATTTCATTTCCACGCTCAGGTCCTTTTCAACACTACCAACCTCTGGAAGCTGAATCTCGTTGCCAACCAAACAATTTGTTACACACTCACCGCAGCCTGTACAAATATCCTCCTTTATCGATCGTGCTTTTTTCCGCACCTTGACCTTGAAGTTCCCCACATAGCCTGAAACCTCCTCCAATTCGGAATAGGTCATGAGCTTAATATTTGGATGCTGGGACACCTCCACCATCTTAGGTGTGAGTATGCATGATGCACAGTCCAGGGTGGGGAAGGTCTCTGCAAGCTGTGACATCTTTCCTCCGATACTTGATTCCTTTTCCAGTAAAATGGTCTCATAGCCGGAATTGGCTATATCCAAGGCGGCCTGCATACCCGCAATACCAGCTCCTACAACCAGAGCCCTTTTGGTGACTGGGATGCTTATTGGCTTAAGCGGTTTGTTTGCCTGAAGCTTTTCAACCATGCTCATTATGATTTTTACGGCCTTTTGGGTGGCGGCCTCCCTATCCTTGTGCACCCAGCTGCATTGCTCCCTGATATTGGCGCATTCCATAAGGTAAGGATTGACCTCCTCCGAGGATACTGTCTTTCTGAAGGTATTCTCATGGAGGCTTGGGGAGCAAGATGCAACGATCACACCCTCAAGACCCATTTTTGAAATCGCTTCTTTTATCATTGCCTGGCCAGGATCTGAGCACATGTAGGTGTATTCCACGGCATAGACCACGGCAGGATGCTTTTTAACCTCCTCAACGACCTTCTTAACATCCACGGTGCCTGCGATATTCGTGCCGCAGTGGCAAACGAAGACTCCTATTCTCTTCATTTGGCCTCCTCTTTTACGGTTATTCGCTTATCCTCAATCAGTCCCTTTTCAGTTAACAATGGTCTGGGATCGATTGCATGTTTTGAAAAATCGAACAGTTGATAATCAACATCCAAAGCCAGACCTAGAAGCTCTGTGAAGTACATAATGGGAATCCTTTCAAAATCACCGAAGGAATCGGCGATCTCATTCTGCTTTTTGTCGAGGTTGAAATAACATACAGGACAGCTTAGGGCCACTGCTTCGGCTCCATTTAGATGTGCTGATTTTAATATGTTATACGAGCATCCCAATGCGGTGTCCTTCACTTCGGGATGGATTATTTGAAAGGAGCCACAGCACTCCACCTTGAACGGAAAGTCCACAACATCACAACCCAGACTTTCCAGAAAATCATCCAGCGTCATGGGATTTTCAGGATCATCAAATTTAAGTATAGAAGCGGGTCTTATTATCTGGCAGCCGTAGTAAGGAACAACCGCAAGTCCCTTTAGTTTCCTTTTTACAGCCTTCTTCAATTTGTCAAATCCCACGTCGTCCCTTAGGATCTCCAAAAAATGCACGACCTCGATTTCGCCCCTATATTCCTCTTCTAAGAATTCACATATTTTAGCCTTTTTCTCTGGGTCATTTTTTAGGACTTCATTTGTTCGTTTAAGGACATTATAACAAAAGGAACACAGCGTGGTGAGCTTGCTCCCCAGTTTTTCGGCATTTATTATGATTCTTGCAGAGGATATCATACCCATGATATTGTCATCAACCAAAGGAAACGCTGCCTGGCAGCAGGTCCAGTCTTCAAGCTCAACCAGTTCTATTCCAAGTTCTTTGGAAGAGGCCACTGCCAAGTCGCCAAGGTTTTTGGCTTTTGTATATAATGTACAACCAGGATAGTAGGTAACCTTCATTTTTACACCGAGTGTTATCGAGTGAACTTTCGAGAGCTGCATACAAGAAGCTGCTGGGGGGCCTCCTCAAGTTCATCGTCCGAAAGCTTTGAGACCTCTATGAAGTCCACCCCTTTTCTCAGAAGTAAAACCCTCAATGCCTCCATGATCTTGGAGAGATCAACTCCTTTGGGACACCTAGCCTCACAGGTAAAGCACGACGCACAAATCCAGATGGTCTTGGAATCCTTTACATCCTCAGCCTGACCCAGCTGTAGCAGTCGAATGATCTGGTTGGGGAGCAGGTCCATTGCTTCAACCATGGGGCACCCAGCCGAACATTTTCCACACTGATAACATTTTAAGAGCTTCTGCCCTGAAAGCTCCTCGATTTCCTTGATAAAATCGCTTTTTAAATCCTCTGCGGTGAGTGTGATTCTTATGTTCTCGCCACCTATTTGACACCTATCCAGACATCAATTTTTTTCCTTCAACCACATGCCATTTTTTTGCTGCTGGGGGGGCAGCTTTGACGGCATTGGTCTCCAACTAATTAAAGGTTTTTGACAGTGAAAGCCAGACATCTTAATACCTGGAATTTTTAGGCTTTAGGATTATTTATTTTATGCTTCGTTACCATACACAGAGACAGGTTTATATATGTCTACTATATGTAGGAAACTCACATGGACAAGAAAGCGAAATAGGCTTTCTGTGGTAATATGGAGTGATTTACGATGCAGGGTTCTCAAGGTTCTGGAAGAAGGGTTAAGCAAAAAACATCCATGTCCGATATTCCAATTGCCCAGCCTGTTGAAAAACCAAAGGGTGACGAATTTCAATGCCCTGAGTGCGGTCAGATCTTCATCGTCGCCTTGAAGAAAAGACACCTGCATATAAGATGCCCCTATTGTAGTTTGGAAGGTATCGTGGATTAGTGGATATCTCTTTTAAGTCCAGTTTTAAAATGATGTTACAGCATCACAGCTAAGAATCAGGTCAGAAAGTTCATTTTCCGTAATAAATTTCATCTCATCCATTAATTTCGATTTTTCGATTTCTCGGGGCTCTAAATCATCCTCCACACAGTAGATTTTAACATCCAGACTCACAAGGTCATCTAAGGTGTTCATTAAGCAAGGCATACCGATGTTTTCAGTGATTTGTCGCTTCATTCCGCAAAACACACCATCCTCCAAGAGAACGATTTTCGTTTCTATACCGGATGCTATGGTTGCCAAACCCAGTCTGAGGCCTGCGAAGGCATCCTCCATGCCGTATGGTGCCTTTCTTATCAGAACACATATGGAATTTGCCACAGCCTCACCTTCCTAACGTTATCAACCTATCCGTACCATCCAAGAACTCAACGAAATCCTTTGTCAAGCTGCCTATCTTCGTTCCCGCTATTTCCTCCCCGTGGTGCAGACCTCTTGCAATGGAGCAGGTTTCGCATACAGCTATCTTTACTCCTTTTTCTGCCAGCTCGACAAGTTCCTGACCTACATTGGGGAAGCGTTTGGGAGCCTGATTCTTTTTGATGGAAAGCACTCCCTCGCCATAGCAGAAAATGTTCACATTATAGCCCCTATTCAAGGCCGCTTTTGCCAGTTTTATCGCGGTGTTTGGTTCCATGCTCATCATGGGCCCGGTTTTTAACAGAATTGTAAGTCCTTTTGCCACATGCTCCCTCCTACATTGAGACCACTTTATCGTAACTCTCCATTATCAACTCAATCGCCATTTCATAGTCTATTTTCTCTACCCCTTCTTCTGAGAAGGCATCATAACCCCTTGCTTTTAATTCGTCCTTTATTGCGTATATAATGTAATTCTTGGAGAGTAGGTTCTCTCTTATTTCCTTTACAGTGGCATAATATACCGCATCCTCAAAAAGAATGACACATTTTTCATTGCTCCCTGCGATTATCTCCATATTATGGATCTCGTTCTTTTCGAACGGTGATTTAAGCAATGTAAAGAGTATGCGCGGCATGAGTGTACCTCCCATTGCCCATGGTTTCGGGATTATCCGATGAACAGCTGAACCTCGGAGTCGGCAGCAATATCGAGGAATGCTGCTGCCCCCAGAATCTCTGCGCCATCTATAAGGTCTTCCTTCTTTATGTTCATTATGGTCATGGATGTGCTGCAGGCGTAAAGATGTACACCTAAGTCAATCGCCTGTGTTTTCATCTCTTCAAAATCAGGGATTTTTAGTTTCTTCATCTTCTTCAGGATCATTCCAGTAAAGAAACGCATCATGCCTGGTAATTTTGGTTTCGTTCCTTTCTTTAGGAGTTGCAAACCGAAAAAAGTGAAGAATATATGGACTTCCATACCCATGCTGGCCGCTGTCGTTCCGACGATGAAGGGCATCATGGCCTTGTCAAAGGAGCCTTCAGCCACGACCATGCTCACTTTCTTTGGACCTTCTTTTGCCATATCTACGTCACCTCCATTACTTCGATTAGGTTTTCTTGATTCGGAAACTCAACGATCCTTCCTTTTCCTCCATTCCCATCAACTCGTTCCCTGTTCTTCTGCACCATGCGGGCACATCCTCCTTCGCACCGACATCGTCTACGAGCAGTTTTAAAACCTGTCCTGACGAAAGCTCTTTTATCTTCTGGGCGAGCTTTACAATAGGCATCGGGCACGAAAGACCTCTACAATCCAGTATCGCATCTTTCTCCATATTTAACACCTATTTGAATTTTCACGGTTTTGACATAATCCAACAATATCCTAATATCCGATATAGTATTTATACTTTTGTTGTTTTTTATAGTAACGGTTAAGTATGAACAAGACAATATCGTGAAATAGTGATATTCATATGGATCCTCAAAAGTTGTTTTCGGGCGCAGCGACATGCGAGGATGTGATGCAGTGCTTTTTTAATCTGAACGAGTTCGAAATCTCGTTGTACCTGAACCTTGCCAAGGACGGACCGCAGAGGTCTGACACCTTGGCAAAGAAAGTTAAAAAGGACGGAACCACGGTATATCGGGCCCTGCAAAAGCTCATCTCCTGCGGGCTTTGTTTCAGAGAGACTAAAACCATAGATCGGGGAGGTTATTATCATGTGTACAGCGCCATCAGCCCCGGCTTAGTTAAAAAGAAGATACAGGATTGCGTCGAGCAGTGGAATACCAGCATGGAAAAGGCCTTGGAGGAGTTCGACGAGAAGTTTTTAAAAAAGGCTCAGGATTTGTAGGCGCTGATTTTCACGCTGCTGATTTTACCTAAGAGTTCCGGGATTAAGGCCCAAATATCGTTTTGTTCAGATTTCTCCCCGCAGCATCCTGAGAATAATCCAGCTATCTCAGCATCCCTTTCGGAAAAGGTGTACCTAGACTCGACTTTAACCTCAGAAAACCCTGCATTTTTTATCTTCTGTAGATATTCTTTTTCGTCTAAAGCACCCGCGACACAGCCTGACCATGCCGCTAAATTGTTCTTCACTTTCTCAGGCAGCTTTCCTTGCGTAACGATATCAGAGATATGCATCCTTCCCTTGGGTTTGAGCACCCTGAAAGCTTCTTTGAAGACCCTGTCCTTGTCGATACTGAGGTTGATCACGCAGTTGCTAATTATGACATCAACTGAATAATCCTCTAAGGGCATATCCTCATTTTTTCCAAGGCGAAATTCGACATTGTTAAAATTGAGCTTATCGGCGTTCATTCTCGCGCGCTCGATCATTTCCGGGGTCATGTCTAGTCCAATGACCTTTCCAGAAGTGCCCACCTTTTCCGCGGCAAGAAACACATCTATACCTCCGCCGGAGCCTAGATCGAGGACGGTCTCACCCTCTTTAAGATTCGCCATGGCAACCGGGTTTCCGCAGCCAAGGGAGAGTCCTTTGACCGAGTCGGGCAGGCTTTTCAATTCTTCCGCAGAATAACCCAGGTACCTGACCTTGAGCTCCGGGATTTTAACCGGGATGCAGCAGCTTGTAGAGGGCTCTTTATTCACCTCCGATTTTGCTAATTTTGAGTATCTATCCTTCACCGCTTTCTCGATTTCTGATTCGTTTGTTTCTTTTGGCATGCTCATCGCCTTCTATCTGGACTATAATTGGTCTATATAAATAAATTTTGCTAAAGCCTCTTCAAACCCCTGGGATACCTTTTAGCAAGCTCTGTATACATCCCTTTGTATTTCATCCACAGCTCTTTATAATCCTCTTTCACATCGGCTATGACCTTGGCAGGCACGCCAACAGCCACCTTCTCATCAGGTATCTTTTGGTTGTTTCTCACAACTGCACCCTCGCCGATCACACTCCATTCGCCAACCACAGCAAAATCACTTACTATGGAGCCCATCCCTATCATGGCCCAATCGCGGATTGTTGCATTATGGACGATGGCCCCATGTCCAACAGTCACATGCTCTCCAATTTTGCATGTATCGTCAGGCCTGGCATGTAAAACGCAGTTGTCTTCCACAATGGAGTAATCGCCGATTTCGATGGTACCGTAATCACCCCTGAGCCTGGCCCCGGGGCCGATATAGCAGTGATCGCCAATCATCACCTTACCAATGACCTCAGCCGATTCGGCAATGTAAGTCTCCTTTCCTATCCTGGGTATCCTATCCTCGAATTGAAACACGGCCATGTTTAACACCCGCTACTCAACTGGATGATATCTGGTACCTATCGGTTTCATAGCCCTCTTTGATCCTTGTCTGGGCGGCCCGAAACTGGGTCACGAACTGCCCGCAGTTTGAACCAATCTTGTTCTCCTCCACCTCGCCTATACTTAGAATCACATCGAAACCCTGATTCTTAAAACCATCCACAATTTGAGAGGCAGAAGAGGTGTCGTAGGGATCGATCGCAGATTCAAGCCTGCTTTCCTCCACCCTTACCGTTGGGTTGAGTGGAGTCAACTTTATTAAGAAAGTACCTGGATCGAAATACTCCCGCGCCACCTTGGGATCCACTTCATAACCCTTCGCGGCAGCGAAGTTGAGGGTGAGCTTCTTGTCCCCCTTCTTGTGGAACCTTGCCCCATATTCCGCGATTTCCTCGAAACTCCATTTTTTCAAGGGGATGAGCTCGTCTCTCTTAGCGGAATCTGTGGTATGTATCGAAAACTGGAGCTGGAATCTTCCCTTAGGATAATAACTGTCCTTGATTTCGATCAAGTGATCAAAGAAATCTCTGCTGCTTTTGGGGGCCACTGAAGAAAGAGAGGGAAGAAGTCCTGGAGCATCGTAAATATCATGGAGTCTAGATAGTGCCTTTAGGACATTTGGATTCAAGGACGGCTCACCCATTCTCGCGAACTGGATCTTGAATTTGGGAACTGGTATGACACCATCAGGAAAACGCCTTCTGACCATAAAATCGATCTGCTCCAGTATCTCGTCGCAGTCTAGCTTTCCATGGAATGTACCACCGGCATCGCACATCCTGCATTTTACAGGGCAGCCGAACAGCGAAGAGACGATTAAAACCCATTTCTTATCCCTTGGGATCGGGGGTTGGGTGGATTCCACGAACTCGACAAGATGCCTATCATCGTTTCTCATTGCAGCAATATATACCTTTGCCAGTTCCTCCTTACCATAGACATCCAAGATCCTCATTTTCTTTCATCTCCCATTAGATAATCCACGACCGACATAGCGCATAAAATCCCATCGCCCACTGCGATTCCTGTCTGTCTGTATCGTCCTCTTTTAACATCGCCTGCAATAAATAAACCCGGAATATTCGTGCCTCCATTTTCTCCAATGGATAGGTCCCGGACCATATCTTCTGACAGTACCTTTAGGTTGGGTCTCCTGCCGCAAGCTATGAGGACATAATCTGAGGGAAAAACGATTTCTTTTCCCTGTGATTCACACTTCACTATGACGTGTTCTTTTTCTTCTCTCACTGTTAAAGGCTTGGTTGTAGGATGGACATGAATATTCGAACGATCCTTAACCCTCTCTCTGAGTAGAGCAAGGCATTTGTCTTTTTCGCTTCTATAGATTATATCTACCCGCTCAACATCTTTTGCGATATTGAGGGCGTAATCGAATGCCGCATCTCCACCGCCGATGATCATCACAATGTCCCCCTTTTTGGGCGGGGGAATATTCTTTATTTCATAAAAAAGCTTTCTCCCGATTAGAGGGGTTTGCCCTTGGATATCGATGCTTTTCGGAGTGGTCCCAGTGGCCATTATCACAGCTTGTGAAATGATTTCGTCATCATCTGTGATCAACTTGAATAAACCTTTTTGTGGTGATATTTTTATTACTTCTTTTCTTTTCACCTCGATTCCCAAACGTGAGAGCTGCTTTTTAAAAAGCCCTGCAAGGTCTTCACCCCCGATTCCCTCAGGGAAACCAGGGTAATTCTCCACGAAGTTGGCGTTCAAAAGCAGGCCTCCGATATCTTCTTTCTCGAATACGAGAGGTTCGAAACCTGCTCTTTTCAGGTAGATTCCTGCCGCAATTCCCGCTGGCCCTGCTCCAACTATGACAACATCGTTCAAGGCTGCATCCCCTCAAGTTCTTCAAGTATCTTTTTTGTGGTGACTGGAATTGAGAAGCCATTGGAGAGTGTTCTCAAAGAGGAAAGATGCAGATTTTCGTTTTGGGTAGCGGTTGCATCTATAACGAAATACACCTCAAAATCCTTCATGAAGG
>CP070739.1:2913432-2934473 GCA_020347705.1 Methanomassiliicoccales archaeon
ACCCCGACTCTGGGCTCTTCAGATGATATATCCTTTTCTGGGAGCTCCTCATGGGTTTGGGGGATTCTCAATCCTGCAGATGATATTGCCTGCGAAGCCATTTGCGCGGCACCTGACGCCTGGGCCACACTGTCCGGGATATCCTTAGGCTCGGAGAAGGCACCTCCAACGTAAACTCCCGGCCTACTAGTTGACAATGGATCGAATGTGGATGTCCTGCAAAATCCGTATTCATTTAATTCGATTCCCAGGGCCTTGCCCAATTTTTCGTAACTTTCAGGCTTGCCGATTCCGTTTGACAAAACCACCATGTCAAAGGTTTCCTGTTTGGGTTCCTTTTTCTCATCTACAAAATTTACAATGAGATTATTATCTGTGTTCTCAGTAATATCGGCCACTCTAGACCGTACAAATTTGATTCCAAGGTCCTGGGCTCTCTGATAATAGTAATCAAACTCTTTCCCGAAGGCCCGGACATCCATATGGAATATTGTGACATCAAGACCTGGGGAATGCTCCTTAGCAATTATTGCCTCCTTAATTGCATACATACAGCATACAGATGAGCAGTAACCTACTCCGCGATTCCTGTCCCTTGAGCCAACACACTGGATAAAGGCCATTGATTTTGGCTCCATTCCATCTGAAATTCTTTTTATATGACCTGCATAGGGACCTGATGCAGAAAGAATCCGCTCGAGCTCAAGTGCAGTAATCACGTTATCTGTTTTATCATATCCATATTCAGGTCTTGTCATGGGATCAAGATCATCATAGCCAGGCATAACAACAACAGAGCTTGCCTTAAGTTCTATCTCTTCTTCAGTTTGTGTGAAATCCACTGCCTTGGGCTCGCATGCAGCTATGCACTGATAGCATCCTGAGCATATTCCGCAATTTAGGCAGCGTAAGGCCTCTGCTTTCGCCTCCTCCTCAGAAAGACCTGATACAACTTCCTTGAAATTGCTCTTTCTTTCTTGGGGGGGAAGTTCGGGTTCCATTACCCTTTCTTTGGTTTCGATTTTTTCATCGAGTTCAAGGTCTTCAAAGGCCACAACATCCTCGATTTCGGGCTCTCCCTGGAACTGTTCACCCTTCAGATACACATCAATTGCCAAGGCCGCCTTTCTTGCAGCACCAACTGCAGAAACAACTGTTGAAGGGCCTGATTGCACATCACCTGCAGAAAAGACTCCCTCGATATTGGTGGAATATGTTTTCTCATCCACGATAATCGTACCTAGTTTTGACAGATTCAATCCAAGTTCCTTGGCAAATTCCATATTCGGGATCTGGCCAATTGCCGGCATGATGGTGTCAACTTCAATTGTGAATTCCGAGCCCTGAATGGGAACAGGTCTTCTTCTTCCGGAATCATCAGGCTCTCCAAGCTCCATTTTAATGCATTTTACACCAACTACCTTGCCGTTTTCACCAATGATTTCCACTGGTTGGGTAAGGAATTGAATCTCGATTCCCTCCTCTTGGGTAGCTATAATTTCCGAGGCATGGGCCGGCATCTCGGCCATTGTCCTTCTGTACAAAATGAAGGCCTCGCTTCCCATGCGGGCTGAAACCCGAACCGAATCAATTGCTACATCCCCCCCACCAATTACGGCTACGCGCTTTCCAATAGCAACATCCTTTCCTAGGTTGATGTCCCTTAAAAAATCCACTCCTGGAATCACACCTTCTAAATCCTCCCCTGGAATGGCCAGCCTCTTTGAGCCGTGGGCTCCCACTCCCAAGAAAAAAGCGTCATAGCCGTCATTTTTCAGGCTCTCTAAAGTGATATCCTTTCCAAATTCTGTATTCAGTTTAATTTCCACGCCTTTCTTTTTGATATAATCGATTTCGGCATTGAGGATATCTTTGGGCAATCTGTACTCAGGAATTCCAACTGCAAGCATACCCCCTGCAACGGGGAGTGCCTCAAAAATTGTAGGTGTGTGTCCCAACTTAGCAAGGTAATATGCACAGGTAAGGCCTGCGGGGCCTGCTCCGATTACAGCCACTTTCTTATCACTGGTTTTTTCAAAAGGGATAACCTCGTCTTCCTGATGCTCAAGCTCCCAATCGGCCATAAATCGTTTTAGAGCGGAAATTGCGATGGGAGAATCCACCTCCCCCCTGTTGCATGCATCCTCACATGGATGGGGACATACCCTTCCGCATATCAGGGGTAGTGGATTGTACTCCCTGTGGGATTCCAGGGCCTCCTTGTATTTATCTTGGGAAATCAAGGCTATATAACCCTGGGCATGAACATTTGCAGGACATGTTGCCTGACAAGGTGGTGTCCCCCTTCTTTCTATAGAATATTTCAGTGGAACCGCCTGGGGAAAGGGAATGTACGCAGCAGATCGTGATCCTAATCCCTGGTCAAATTCACTCTCTATTTTTACTGGACAGGCCTGTGCGCAAAGTCCGCATGCCGTACATTTTTCAAAATCGATATATCTCGGTCTTTTGGATATTTTAGCTGTAAAGTTTCCTTCTTCCCCAGTAAGCTCCTTTAATTCAGCGTGTGTGATGATCGTGATATTTGGATGCCTTCCTGCGGCAACCAGTTTTGGAGAGAGAATGCACATGGAGCAATCGTTGGTGGGAAAGGTTTTATCAAGCTGCGCCATCCTTCCACCGATGGAAGGGGATTTTTCAACGATGAAAGTTTTGATTCCGGAATCCGCAAGATCTAAAGCGGCCTGAACACCAGCTATTCCCCCTCCTATCACTATGACTTTGTCGGCTTTCTCATTCACCTACTCCTCACCTTCGATGTTCATAAGTTTTTTATGCATAGCAGTGACAGCATTTTTTCCAGCTCCCATTGCCGAAATCACGGTGGCAGCACCGGTTACGATATCACCACCTGCCCATACCATATCTTTTGTTGTCTTTCCAGTCTCCTCATCCGCAACCAGGGTTCCCCATTTCGTGGTATCAAGTCCCTCGGTTGTGGAAGGAACAAGTGGATTTGGCCTGTTTCCAATGGCTATTACAACCACATCCACATCCAAGGTGAATTCACTGCCTTCTATGGGAATAGGCCTTCTTCTTCCCGAATCGTCAGGCTCCCCCAGCTCCATCTGAATGCATTCCATTGCCCGAACCCAACCTCTTTTATCTGAATGATACCTAACAGGAGCAGTTAGGAATTTGAAAACGATTCCCTCTTCCATGGCATTCTCCACTTCTTCTGCCCTTGCAGGGAGCTCTGTCTGGGATCTTCGATAGGCAATATACACCTCTTCGGCACCCAGGCGAAGGGCGCATCGTGCAGAATCCATGGCAACATTGCCTCCTCCTATCACGGCCACCCTTTTCCCGATCATAATGGGTGTGTCGTATTTTGGAAACTGATAGGCCTTCATGAGATTGATTCTTGTGAGAAATTCATTTGCAGAGTAGATGCCGTTGAGATTCTCCCCGGGAAGTTTCATGAAAATTGGAAGTCCAGCTCCCGTTCCTAAAAAGACGGCCTCGTATCCCTCCTCAAAGAGCTCGTCAACCAAAGCGATCTTTCCAATCACAGAATCGAGCTTTAGGTCTACACCCAAGGATTTGACGTAATCCACCTCGCCCTGGACTATCTTTTTCGGTAATCTGAATTCCGGGATACCGTACATCAGAACCCCGCCAGCCACATGAAGGGCTTCGAACATCGTGACCTCATGCCCCAATTTGGCCATATCAGCTGCCACGGTGAGTCCTGCGGGTCCAGAACCCACAACGGCCACTTTTTTACCTGTGGGTTCGGCTTTTTCAATATCCTTTGGAATCTCATCCTTATGGACAATTTCCCAGTCAGCTACGTACCGTTCCAACCTTCCAATGGCAATAGGGGCCTTCTTTTTCCCAAGTGTGCAGACGTCCTCACACTGGGTTTCCTGGGGACAGACCCTTCCACATATACCGGGTAATGCATTCTTTGCCTTGAGAGATTTTACTGCCTCAACCATATTGTCTTCCCGTAAAGCCAATATAAATTCTGGAATATCAACTCCCACGGGGCATCCAACTATACAATTTCTTTTCTTGCACTGAATGCACCGACCTGCTTCTTCCAAGGCCTGCTCATGTGTATATCCGAACGCTACCTCATTGAAATTCTTACCCCTTTCTTCAGGTGTCTGCTTTGGCATTGAGACCCGATTTAAATTCAACTTTGCCATGGTATGCTCCCTTTCCTGTTATTTCGAAAATCCCTCATAGGTCAAGGCCGCAAGCCTCTCCTCAGGAAGGTACATGCGTTTTCGCGAGGTAAGCAGTTGCCAATCAACCTGATGACCATCAAACTCAGGTCCGTCCACGCATGCGAATTTTGTTGAACCCCCTACATCGGCCCTGCAGCATCCGCACATGCCTGTTCCGTCCACCATGATCGTGGAAAGAAGCACCATTGTGGGAATCTCATAGGGTTTGGTGATATCAGAAACAGTCTTGAGCGTTACCTCGGCCACGCTCCAGGCCACAACCCTATCTATTTTCTTCTTCTCCAAGATTTCATCTTTTATGAACTCAAGACCCTTGAACCCCTCAGAACCATCATCAGTTGAAATAAAAACCTCACTGCATACCTCCTTCATCTCCTTCGTGTAGATGAGAAGCTCCTTGGTTCTTGCACCAACAACTCCGATGACATCGCAACCTGCATCACGAAGAGCTCTTGCAAGATAATGAAGTCCTGGGACCATGACACCACCGCCAATGCATAGGACGGTGCCGAAATTGGAAACCTCTGAAGGCCTTCCCAGAGGACCCACAACATCGAGTATGCTGTCCCCCTGGTTGAGATTGCCAAGCTGCTTACTTGATTTTCCCACCTCATTGAATGCGATCTTTATTGTCCCAGATTCAGAATCTGTATCTGTTATTGTAATGGGAAACCGCTCACCCTCCTCATCGACTCTGATTATCACAAATTGTCCTGGCAGAGCCTTTTTTGCTAGCCGGAGAGCCTCTATCTCAATTTGCTTTATTTTTGGAGCCAGTTCCCTTTTAGAAACGATTTTGTACATATAATTTCACCTTTTATTTTGATTGTGAACCTATCCTCTTTACAAAGGATTTGAGTTTGGCATTAAAATTCCCGATATCCCTTGGTGAAGTGAGATGCAGCTCGAACCTATGACCAAGGTCGAGGTTCTTTAAAACGTTGAGAAGCGCAGAGGCATTGGAATTGTATGTGTCCCTGCCCTCCTTTGATTTGCAGTCCTCTTCAGAGCAGATGAACGCAATGACCCCATCGTATCCACGAGAAAGTGCACCGAGAACCAATGTGGGGTCCAGGCCGTTTGCGCAGGGCACCTCAACAATCTGCGCGGAATCCGAAACCTCGCATTGTGACCTGTCAAGTGCCGAGAATTCCGACCACTGACAGCAGAAGGCCAATATCGAGGGTGCTTTACCTTCTGTCTGGGCCTTATAATCTTCCAGTTTCCGGGAGGAATCCTTGTATTCAAAACCTCTCAGCTGTATAGCCATATGGGGGCATACCAGGGCGCATGCACCGCACCCGTTGCACTTCTCAAGTACTATCTTTGGAGTGGCAAGCTCCTCGAGCTCTATGGCATCGTACGGACATATGAATCCACACTTGTCGCAGCCCACACATTCTTCTGTGAAGTACACGGCCTTCTGGGGATTCTTGATAATCTCTATGGCCCCCTCTTCAAGACCCAATGTCTTGAGGATTTCCTGGGTTCGCATGACATTCTTTTGGGCGACCTCAGAACCCCTTTCCATTCGACAGAAGTTCTCATCACATTGAATGATGGATATATTTTTGATACCTTCATAAAAGGCCTTCAGATAGAACTCAACCGGTATTCGACCCACGCATGGAAGTCGAAGGGGAACGAATCTGTCGATGTTCTTCTCTTTTAGAACCTCCAATATCTCGCATGACTGTGGGGATGATCCCCTGCACATAACAACCAGGTTGTCTGAGTCCAGTTTTTCCTTTTCAGATTTAATATGATCAACTAGTGCATCTATATTATAATACTTGATCTCAATATTATATTCGGGACAAACACCTGCGCAGATACCGCACAGCTGGCATTTGTTCAGGTCAATTGCTATCTTATTCTCATCATCATAGAGAATTGCCTCATAAGGACAGGACCTAATACATGTTAGGCATTTGGCGCATCTTACCCTGAGAACCTCAATTGGAGGTTCCTTAAAAACGACAGCAGTCTCTTTACTCTTTATTTCCGTCACTTTATCTCTCCCTTATAAATTCCATCATTCCCTAACCATTGCGGAATCTCGCTCCCATTTTTTATTGGCCCATTCCTGCAAAGTAGCGATCTGCTCGTCGGTTATATGCCTGAACCTTCCCTGTAATTTCACATAATCCGCAACTGGTGTCATCTTGGGTTTCTTGTTGATGGTCACCTTGCCGTCCTCGGCTTCGTACAGCGTCCACAATCCGCAGTCCACGGCCATCTTGGCGATCTCCACGGTCTTTGCGGGGTCGAATCTCCATCCTGTGGGGCATGGTGCAAATATCTGAAGATATCGGAATCCCTTCTTGTCCCTTGCCTTCTCCAATTTTCTCAGCATGTCAGCAGGATGGCCGATTGAGGCCGTTGCCACATAGGGCACGTCGTGGGCGATCATTATTCTCGGTATATCCTTTTTGAAAAGCTCCTTTCCCGCGATTTTACTGCCCACTGGGGTCGTTGTTGTCCAGGCACCGTGGGGTGTGGAGCCGCTTCTTTGGATTCCCGTGTTCATGTACGCTTCATTGTCGTAGCAGATGTAGATGATGTCCTCGTTCCTTTCCGCAGCACCGGATAGAGCCTGGATACCGATATCCGCCGTGCCCCCGTCTCCTGCGAAGGCCACGACATTGACATGGTCCTTGCCCAGCCTTTTCAAAGCCCGCTTTATCCCTGCTGCGCACACGGCCGAGTTCTCAAACAGGACATGAAGATAAGGTACCTTAAATGCGTCCTGAGGATAGGTCGCTCCAAAAACCAGAAGGCAATTTGCAGGGAAGTAGAGGACAGTGTCTTTTCCAAATATCTTCATTGCGGCCCTGACCATGATCGGACAGCCGCAACCAGGACATGCTGTATGGCCTGCTGTGAATAATTCCTCATCAGGTAGATCCTTCATTTTTATGGCTATGGTTCCACCCCCCTTGTTCCGATCCAGACAATATCTTTTTTAGCCTTACCTTCCTTCGCTGCCTCTAGGGTCCTGTCGAACATGAGCCTTACATCACTTGCCATCACATCCCTTCCTCCAAGCCCTGCCAGGTAATTGATTACAGGGATGTTGTATCCGTAAAGGGCGCATCTTGCATCTATCCAGGACGGACCACCTGTCCCAAAGGAAATCGCCCTGTCATATACTCCTATTGCCTTTGTCTTCTCAGCGATTTTTTTAATTTCCTCTGTTGGGTACGGCCTAAAGAATCTCAGCTTCACAAGCCCTACCTTCTTTCCCTGGGCCCGGTACTCGTCCACTATAGGTCTTGCGGTGGAAGTCACGGTACCAAGTGTTATCAGTATAGCATCGGCATCATCGGTTTTGTACTCCTCAATCATGCCGTGATAATCCCGCCCGAAAGCATTGGTAAAATCCTTGTTGACCTCTGCGATTATCTCCCTTGAATTGTTCATTGACTCCTCTGTCTGGTATCTTATCTCCTGTATGTACCCGGGAGGTGAGAAGGAGCCTATTATCATTGGATCCTCAGGCCAGAGTCTTGCATGTTCTGGCTTGTACTTTGGAAGGAACTTGTCCACCATCTCTATGTCTGGAAACTCCACAGGCTCAACCGTATGGGACAAAATGAACGCATCCAGATTCACCATCATTGGCAAAAGGACCTTCTTGTTCTCTGCTATCTTGTAGGCCTGGATCACCATGTCCAGGACCTCCTGGTTGGATTCTATGTAGCACTGCAACCAGCCTGTGTCCCTCTGGGGCATCGTGTCGTTGTGCTCTGCCCAGATTCCGATCGGTCCTGCAACGGTCCTGTTAATCACAGGCATCACGATGGGAAGATGCGCTGAGCCTGCAATAAAGAGAACCTCGTGCATCAGAGCCAGCCCTTGCGAGGCCGTGGCCGTGAAGGTCCTTGCTCCCGTGGCCGTGGCGGAAACGCATGCGCTCATTGCAGAATGCTCCGACTCGCATCTCATGAACTCCGCATCCAGCATTCCGTTGTTCACGAACTCTGACGCATGCTCCACAACGAAGGTTTGCGGTGTAATAGGATATGCAGCAATCAGATCCACTCTTGCAAGCAGTGCGCCGTATGCGGCAGCGTAATTTCCTGTAACCACTCTTCTTTCCACCATTTCAATCCCTCACCATCACTATGGCCTCTTTGGGACATTCGTTTGCACAAATCCCGCAGCCCTTGCAGTAGTCGAAATCGAACACCATCTCCTCCTTTTTATCGTAGATGCATCCTTCTGGGCAAAAGAACCAGCAGAATCTGCACATGTTGCATTTCTCTAAATCATATACAGGCTTGAATGTCCTCCAGCTTCCTGTCTTGTTGTCGATGAAACTTCCAGGGCCCACTAGACCTGCGTCCGTTTTCATTGGCCTTGTAGCAGCGCCAAGGGGAAGCTCCTTGTATGTTGGGAGCCACTGCTTCTTCATCTCTATTTTCCTTTCACCTTTGCAGGTGCCAACCACGGTTCTATCGTATGCCGTCCTTGCGGCCTTGGCATTCTTCTCGCCCAGCTCTTCTCCGATTCTGTGCCCGAAAATATCGCGTATTCCATCCTCGATAGACTCGATTGTAACCTCGCCTGTTGCCTTGGCAAAGGCACCGAGAATGGAGGAATTCGTAATAGGAGCGCCGAGCACCTCTAAAGCCACAGAGGTCGCATCCACAACCCCGGTTTTTATGGGTATACCCAAATCCAGCTCTTCGGGTTTTTTTTGGCTGTTCACAACAGCACCTGCACTTTCCTTTAAACCCTGTGCAACATTCACAAGTTCGATGAGCCTGTCGTCCAAAACCACCACGTAATCAGGCTCGTAAATCTGTGTCTTTGTGTATATTCTATCCTTATCGACTCTGGTGAAGGCCAAAACAGGTGCGCCCCTTCTTTCAGCGCCGAAAAAAGGGAAGGCAACGCCATAGTCACCATCGATATGGGCCGCACTGGCAAGAGCCTGTGCAGCCATTACAGCACCTTGGCCCCCTCTTCCATGAAACCTAACTTCATACATGTGCTTTTTCTCCCCCCTTTGGGTAAAACCCTGTATATATTAATGTACTATAAACATTATGATAAGCATGACTAATTCATAGTTGATTTCATATAAAATGGAATCCACCATTCTTAGGGGGTACTTTTAATACCTTCAACAACCATTTATGTTGTGTATGGCATTTAGGATCGATTGGAGGCGTTCACTTATTTTTTCTGCCATTTTAATCGTCATTCTTTACGCTCTGCGCTATTATTTAGGTTATGGAGAGACCTATTGTATTGCAGCAATCGTGATTATTGTTGCTTTCTTCCTTATCATGAACCTGATAGGAAGACGAAGATGAAAGATGAAGAGGATTTTTTATGAAAGAGATCCAGATAAAAGTGATAGTAGCAGGAGAACCAGGCTCAGGCAAATCGATAATAAGCGAGGTAAACGACGCCTGTATCTCTTTGAAGGGATTGGGGGTTTCCATCGGCTTAAAGACTTTGGAAGATGAGGAAACCCAGTGTTGTATGACGTTCATCACATGGACTTTAGCCGAGGGTAGGCCCAAGGACACCTCATATATTCAGGGCAGCAAGGCAGCAGTTATCGTATGTGATCTCACAAAGGGTAAAACTGTAAAGAAGATGAAAAAATGGGCCAAATCGATAAAAAAGGGAATCGGGGAGGTTCCTTTTATATTCGTGGGAAACAACGTCGATACTGCCGAGGGAAGCGAAGTGGATTTAATGCTCAACTACGCTAAAAAATACGATGCCCCTGTGGTTTTGACCCGCCTTTCGGATAGGGCGTCCATAGAGGAGGTTTTTGTTCAGATCGTGAAGGTTATAGGACCTGGATTGCTGGAGTAAAGCACCCACAACCGTCTATTCCCTCCCAAAGCATAAATAAACAAAACCACTTAAGTGAATTAGATGCCTTTGAAAGTCCTGCTTCTACAGCCTACAAACGAAGTTCAAAGTGGAGACCGCCTCGTACCCCCTCTTTGGGCCTCGGTTCTATCATCACTTACCCCAGAAAAATACGAGGTGGATTTTTTACACTCGGGATTCGAAAAGCCCACTGAAAAGAAACTCGCCAATTACGACCTGGTGGGAATCTCGGTTCTGACCACCATGGCCAATGACGCCTATAGGGTTGGGGACATGTGCAGGAAGCTGGGTGTAAAATGTGTGATGGGCGGAATTCATGTCTTTCTTTTTCCAGAGGAGGCGAGGCTGCACTGCGATTCGGTGATGATGGGGGAGGCCGAGTACACCTGGCACCGGATTTTAGAGGATGCCGAGAGTAACTCCTTAAAGCCTTATTATGAGGGAAGCCTCACAAGGCCCGAGGATTTTCCCATACCTGATCTTTCCATCTATAAGAAATATAAATTCTTCACCACGAAACTCGCGGAGATCGTCCGCGGCTGCCCCCACAACTGCAGATTCTGCGGGGCCACCATGTACAGCGGAAAAAAGTACAGATACAAGCAAGTAGACAATCTTGTGGCCGAGATAAAATCCTGGGAAAAAAGCGGAAGAATTGCCCACTTCACCAACACCAATTTAATCGCCAGTCCCAAAAAAACCAAGGAGATCATGGACCGCATCAAGGAATTCAACCTGAGGTGGTGGAGTCCATGCAGCGTGGATATCCTCGACCACGAGGATTTGATCAAGGCCGTTGCCGATTCCGGTTGCATGGTTTTGCAGTTCGGTTTCGACAGTCTTTCCGCGGAAACGTTAAAGAGCATGAACAAGCAGTTCAACATCAAAAGGGATTACAGAACGCTCATCAAAAAGTGTCATGATTACGGCATCGAGGTTTCAGGCTCCTTTATATTCGGGTGGGATACAGACAACAAGGACGTGTTCAAAGAAACGGTGGACTTCGTTTTGGATGCCGACATCGACATGCCTGTGTTCTTTCCCTTGACACCCTTCCCTGGAACTGATATCTACGAAACCTTCAAGGCCCAGGGCAGGATTCTCACCCATGACTGGTCCAAGTACAACTGGAACACCTGCGTGTACAAGCCGAAAAATATGACAGGAGAGGAACTTCTTGAAGGATGTTATTACGCATTCGAGGAGAGCTACAGCACCAGTAATATCCTACACAGGCTCTTTTCAAGGCCCAGAGGTATAAAGGAGATCATCATGTTAATGATAATTTCTGCATCCGGCAGGTTCGTGATGTCCTTTTCCAAACCCTATTGGACTAAACCGGGGAGCATCGCAACCACAATTTGATCCTTTGAAAAATCGAAGGATTTTTCTTTAGAATTATTGGTAAAAAGAATAATACTCCCCCATTCATATATAAAAGCATTTACATGTAAACCAAAATTTTATTCGATTTTCAACGCATGAAAGTAAGAATAGAGGTATAAAACATGTCGTTGAAAATCCTTTTAGTGCAGCCGACAACAGAGGTTCTGAGTGGGGATAATTTGGCCCCTCCTTTGTGGCCCAGCATCCTTGCATCACTTACGCCTAATGAGCACGAAGTCGATTTTTTACATTGCGGACATGAAAGACCCACAAGAAAAAAACTTGCGAAGTACGATGTCGTGGGTATTTCAGCTCTCACGAGCAATGCGAATGATGCTTATAGAATCGGAGACATGGCAAGGGATGCGGGTGTAAAATGTGTAATAGGGGGAATTCATGCCTACGTGATGCCAAAGGAAGCAAAAGGTCACTGCGATTCTGTAATGCTAGGCGAGGCCGAGTACATCTGGAGCAAGATCCTTTCAGATATACAAAAAAATGCGCTTTCACCCTTCTACAGGGGTGCCGTGACTGAACCTGAGGATTTCCCGATTCCTGATCTTTCGATTTATAGAAAATACAGGTTCTTTACCACGAAGTTGGCCGAGATCGTCAGAGGCTGTCCTCACAACTGCAGGTTCTGCGGAGCCACGATGTACAGTGGAAGAAGATACAGGTACAAGAATGTCGACAACCTCGTGGCCGAAATCGAGAACTGGAACTCGAAAAGGAGAATCGCTCACTTCACGAATACGAATTTGATAGCCAGTCCAAGGAAGACCAATGAGATCATGAAGCGAATTTCGGACTTTAATCTGCGTTGGTGGAGCCCGTGCAGTGTGGACATTCTCCATCATGAGGATGTGCTTGCAAAGGTTGCAGATGCAGGTTGCATGGTGTTGCAGTTCGGATTCGACAGCATATCCAAGGAGACCCTAAAAAGCATGAACAAGTCCTTCAACACAAAAAGCGACTACAGGCTGCTTATCAAAAAATGCCATGACTTGGGAATCGAGGTTGGAGGCTCCTTTATATTCGGATGGGACACAGATACCAAGGATGTCTTCAAGAATACGGTGGAGTTTGCATGCGATGCCGATATCGACATACCAGCGTACCTGCCCTTAACTCCTTTTCCAGGGACGGACATCTTCAATTGCTTTTCGGCCCAAGGGAGGATAACAACAACCGACTGGTCCAATTACAATTGGCACCACTGCGTTTTCGAACCCAAGAACATGACAGGTGAAGAACTCCTTTCTGGTTGCTATCATGCCTTCGAGGAAAGTTACAGCACAAGGAGCATATTTCACAGATTCTACTCACGGCCTAGAGGATCCAAGGAAATGGCCCTTTTACTCATGTTCTCAGTTTTGGGCAGATCCATCATCTCTTTTTCAAGGCCTTACTGGAATGGGCAGGAAACCTTTGCTCAAAGGGTAACAAGACATATTCCCGCCCATGCTTCTTCTTTCAAACATCGGGCATGAACCTTCCGTATATGATGTATAAGAAGCCGGCATACCATATGATAGGGAGCAGAAGGAGAATTACCGCGTTTAAGATGCCAATGAAGCCCATTACTAAAATGGCCACCATGGGATAAGTCACGACCTCATGGGCCCCTAAGATTCTCATGAGTTTTTCGCGCTTAAACTCCTTAAAGGAAACTGCCTTCAAGGCCGCCCCCCACATCAATAATACAAGTAGAATCAAAATAGGAATTTGTAAAATTACTGGATCATAGGAATCGAACCATTCGACCAAAAACGGTATGAAGACCGCAGATGTGTGAACGGTTTTTGTTCCGATGACATAAATTCTGAATTCCCTTGTGATGATCAATTTCTTCCCCACAACCCTGCATCCCAGATAAACAGGGGAGGTTTTGGCCCCTGCAAGATAGTCGTGTGGTATGTCCTTCATGCCCCCTGTAAAGCCGGTTTGAAAGGCAAGCTGTATGAAAAAAAGAAAGGCGGCAAGAAAGACCACGGGCGTAAGGTTATTTGAGACGGTGAAAGCCCCGAAGAGCGTGAAAAAGAAGATGCTGCCCCCCAAAACGAAATCCGCTCCGAAGAATCGTTTTCCGTAAAGGTCGTAGATCGCTCCCAGTATGATGGCAACAAGGAAAGCAGAAGTGGCCAAGACGCTTTTAAAAATGATAATCTCCGCTCCCAAAGCTATCATAATTGCCACAATCGCCGCATAAAGTGCGTGTTTTTTTTTAATGGTCCCCTTAATCAGCGGTTTGTCCGTAAGCTCCTTGGCATACATGTCGACTTCTATATCGGAGTACTCGTTCAAAACGAATCCATAGAAGTGAAAAAGCAGCCCGATAATAAACAAAATAAAAAGATGGACAACATCAATTCCATATCTGGGCATCAAAAGAATGGCGCCAAAAACGCTCGTTATGGCCGTGGCACAACCTGCCTGTAATCTGGCCAGTTTAAGCCATTGTCTCACGGCGCTGGCAGGCATTATTTTACCAGTGGCATAAAAGAATCGCCACTAATAAAAGTATGCCTCAGTATAGACGGCCCTGCTCCCAGTTTTTATAGGGCATCACATACTTTTTGTATAGGCTCCGGAGAATGATGTACTCTCGTCGTCCGTCCTCAGTCAAGCTAAAACACCCCTAGAAATATAGAGGATGAAGCGAGCTTCAGCTTCGCTCCACCCGTATTTTAGAGTATCAAGCCTCGGCCTTTGTCTCCTCGGCCCTAACGAACTCAAGGAGATCATGTTCGGCGTGTCTCTTAACCACTATTCCCAGATTCGCGGCAACGGTGTTAAGATCCTTGATGACCTGCCTTATCCCGTCCACATTTTCTCCTTGGTACTCCAAAATTTCAGCTATGTCTTCCAGATCGGAAATTGTGTGGGTTTGAAGCCACCTTCGCTGTTCGGGTGTTGCCTCGCAGAGATACGGATTCATTGAACCTTTTGCTCTTCTTACTCTTCTTTTCTTCACAGTTTTCATGCGCATCCCATCCATTTGTGTTTATCAATGTGCTATGTTCGTTTGTCTGCACATATCTTGTCAGACATTTTGTCTGTCATTCACCTATATGTATATAATAATATATATAGTTTTTGGTAATTTGCCACTTAAGCGCTGGGCGAGACGCTAAATATTGCCAATTTTTATGACGAAAATCAAGAATTTGTCTGACAAAACATTAATATTCCTAAGAATCCTAATGCTCTATCAGGTCAAAACGACTGAATTCACGATTATGGCCATAATTTCCGTCTAACAAAAGCTATGTAGAAACCATATAGGATAAGAAGGGAGGGAATCCCTAAAATGAAGAAGGAATCGATCTTTTGTTTGAATTCCCTGGTCTCATTTTGCTCCTCAACCTCCTCCTCGTAATAGACAATAGGTATAATGGAAGTTGAAGGGGGTACTTCGTAGGTTAGGCCCCCCTTTTGGATATAGCCGGAAATCGTCAACTGGGGTTCGGTGGTGAAATTCCCTTCCTGCTGAATCTGATTTAACCCATTGAATGGAATGCTATCAGATGCGCGAAATGTGAAATCGGATTGCGACAGGTACACCTCCCCGATATCGGATTGTGCAGAAATATGAAGCGTAAATGGTATAGTCGGAACACCCGTATAATTCACCCATCCGTGAAATGTGATAGGATCGTTGCTCTCACTTAGGTTGTAAAGCGGTTTATCGAAGTCGAATTCTATTATTATCCCCCAATCCGGAGGTTCAGGGTAGATTAATGGAGTTGGGGAAGAAGAAAAGGAAGAAGATGAAAAATATAAGGCATATAGAATGAGAAAGACCACGGCCAGACTTACAATCCATTTTCTTTCGCAGCTCATTGAAAATACATTGTCTACATCCAAAATAAGCAGTTTGGTGAACCTTTCTGACAATTATTTAAACACATTGGTTGATATTTTTGACGATATATTTATCAATTAAAGGCGCATTTGTTAAAATATAGCAGAAAACTTAAAGATACCCCTTGTTATTATTATTTTCGCATTTGGTGGGGGAGTATGAAGAAAAAACAGAAAAAACCTACCGGGTCAAAAATGGAAACACACCCCTTGGAAAAATCTCGAATTCTCCTTTCCAGGGGTAACGAATATCTCGCCAAGGGAAACGAAACAGAAGCTTTCAATCACTACAATAAGGCAATATATTACTTGGAATCCCAGAAGGATTATATTTCCGCTGATAAAATCCAAGTCTCAAGGATGCTCAACGAGCTTGGTCAAGCCCTGGTCAAGGTTAATAAGCAAAATGATGCCCTGAGAATTTTTGATAAGGCCCTTAATCTGGACCCAAAAAACACAGAAGCCTGGATCAACAGGGGCAACGTTCTTACTTTTCTTACCATAAATATGTACGATAAAGCGTTAAAATCATTCAACTCTGCACTCAAAATAGACCCTAAAAATAAGCTGGCCTTGAGTTCCAAAGGAGAAGCCCTGGAAACCATGAATCAAACTGAAATGGCCAAGGAATGCTACCTTGAGTTAATCGATAACTATCCAAAGGAATTGAAATTCTATGACCTGATTTTGAAACTCACGCCAAACGATAAAACGATTTGGCAAAAAAAAGGTGAGGTCTTGGGCGAGCTTGAGGAATACGAAGAAGCTTTGACTTGCTATGATAAGGCATTAATAATTGATTCTGAGGATAAGGATTTATTTGGCGGTAGAGCATGGATTCTCAGCAAGCAAAATAGGTACGAAGAGGCCGTTTTAACCTTCAAGAAGGGAATTGATATCGATGATAAGGACAAGTCCCTTTGGAAAGGGCTAGGTCTGATGCTACAAAAAAACGGTATATTAGAAGATGCACTTGCGGCCTATGAAAGTGCAATAAAACTGGATGACGAGGATCATGAATCATGGAATAGTAAGGGTACAATTTTACTAGAATTGAATAAGACCAAGGAGGCCTTAAAATCCTATGAAAAAGCACATGAACTGGCTCCGGTGGACCTATCTTACCTCAACAATATCAAAGAGACGCTTAGGGCACTTGAAAGCTATGAAGAAATATTAAAGGTATGCGATAAGATCCTAATACTCGTACCAAACGATATTTCGGCATTAATCGATAAGGGTTCGATATTACTGTCCATGGAAAAACCGGAACAGGCCATGGAGCTTTTTGACAATGTTTTAAAAATCGATTCAAAAAACCTTTATGCCCTGACCAATAAAAAACAGGCCTTTAAGAAACTGAATCAACCAGAAAATGTGCAAAAAACCTGTGAAACCATCGTAAAATTATATCCAGAGGAGTTGGACGCATGGGTCGATATGGGCATGGCCCTTGAAGAGCTGAATCAGCGGGAAAAGGCCCTCTCCTCCTATGATAAGGCCTTGAATATAGCACCTGAAAACTTGGATGTTCTTTTCAAAAAGAAAAATGTCTTAAAAGGATCAGGCAAAGATGAGGAGATAATAAAAACTTGTGACAATATTTTAAGCATCGAACCAAATAACATGGAGGCTCTTGGGGATAAAAGCGCTTCCTTGGTGGTTCTTAAAAGAAACGAAGAGGCCATCGAGATATTTGATAAACTGCTTTCAGTGGATTCTAAGAATGTGGGTGCTCTCGTCCAGAAAGGTATCGTTCTGGCTCAGTTGGATTCATATGAAGAGGCCATTAAATGCTACAACGAGGCCTTGAAAATCGATCCAAAGAACAAGGAGGCTTTGGAAAATAAGGGTGATGCATTTCGATATTTAGATAATTTCCATGAGGCCATGAAATGCTATGACGATGCGTTAAAGATCGATGATATGGATGCTATACTGTGGGACAAAAGGGGTAATATTCAGTTCAACCTAAAGAGATACAATGAGGCTTTTAACTCATATAAAAGGGCAATTGCTATAGATCCAAAGGAAGCAAGATACCTGTATTTGCAGGGAAAATCTCTGGAAGAATTAAACAGATATGATGAAGCTTTGATATCCTATGATTCGGCATTAGGTCTGAGGGCGAATTATGAAGATGCGCATTTGGCCAAAGGCCTTTTATTGGGAATGGTTGAAAGGGAAAGCGAAGCTTTGAAAACTTTTGATAAGGTGCTTGAAATCAATCCCAAAAACATGGAAGCATTGCTCGGAACAAAAAAGGTCCTTTTGAAGCTTGAGAATTACGAAGAATTGAATGCCACATGCGATAAAATCCTTGAGCTTGATACTAAAAACGCCAGGATATGGGAGGAAAAAGCATTTGCTTTGACGAAGCTCGGCAAACTAAATGATGCCAATTTAGTGTACGATAAAGCCATTATCATCGAGCCCGAGAACCTGAAATTATGGGTACAGAAGAAGGAGATATTGAAGATCCTGGAGAGATATGAGGATGTAATCAATACGATAAATAAGATTTTAGAACTTGAGCCAAACAATATCGAGGCCTTGTTGGATAAAGGAGATACCCTTGAAAATTTAAAGAAAAATGACGAGGCCATTTCGGTCTACAACCTCATTTTAGACTCAAATCCAGAGGATGTGGCGGCCCTGCAAAGAAAGGGTAGGATGCTTTGTAAAAATGGGCAACATGAAGAATCCTTAAAAACCTTTGATTTGGCCTTGAAGCTGGAGAAGGGGGATAAATCCCTGCTGAATTATAAAGGGGTATTGCTCACTAAAATGGGCAAGTATGAGTATGCAAAGGAGTGCTTTAATACCGCGTTGAAACTGGATCCTGAAGATATCGATATTTGGATAAACAAAACACTCACTCTTTATGAGATGGATGCATACGATGAGGCATTGGGTGCAATGGATGCGGCCTTGGATCTTAGCAAAAAAATAGAAGGGGCGAATGAGGGAATTAAAAAGGGATTAATTGCTGAGATCAATGTATTTAAGAAAATCTCCGAGGTCATTGAAAATAAGGACGAAAAGGAGACGAGCCTTAGGGCCCTTTCCGATGCCAAGAAGGCCTTGGACAATGAAGATTACGAAAAAGCTCATGGATTTTCCGCAGAATGTAAAAACATCATTGATAGATATACGAAGAGCACAGTAGATGATGCAGAAGGCGCTATATCGGCCCTGGAAGAAATGGAGGGTGAAACATCAGAATTTACGTGGATGCTGAGTGACATGAAAACCCTGCTTGAGAACAAAGATTACCAAAAGGCCTACCCTCTATCCGAAAAAATTAAAAAAGAGGCTGGTAAAGAACAGTACAAGATAGTATCCAATGAATACAATAATGTCAGGGAAAAGATCAAAGAAGTAAAAGATTCTGGTATAGAGGTCTCAGAGCTACAACAGAGGCTCTCCGAAGCGAGAGAGGAGGCGCAAAAGAAGTCCTTTAAAAATGCTTATGCCCTCATAAATCAAACGAAAGAAGAGATCAACACAATGATTGAAAAACATAGGGAGCTATCTGAGGCCATAAATTCTCAAAGAAGAAAATCGGAGGAAGCTAGAATTAAGGGCATTGACACTTCAAGTGTCGATTTGAAACTTGGCGAAGTAGAGAAAGCTAAAAAGAACAATGATTTTGAGATCGTATCCGGATTACTAAAAGAATGTAACGATATTATGGAGAAACTTACGCTCGAGTATTCCATTGGTGAGAAAATATCCCATAGTAAGGAATTGATCGAAGTTTTAAAAGAACTGGATATGGGCACTTCTGGTGTGGAATCCCATCTGGAGAATACGGTATCGTTCTTCACCAAGGGCGAGCTTGAGGCCGCTCTCGACTCGGCAAACCAAACCCTAGAAATGGCCGAAAAATTTTGCAATTTAAAGATATTGGAGATACTTACCCAGATCAAATCCCGAATTATAGAAGAAAAGAAAATCGGGCAAGAGGTGTTGACCGTTGAAGTACTATACAAAAAGGCTGAGGAGGACCATTTGTCTGGTCGATACAAAATGGCGCTAAAATATGCCTATAAGAGCCTGAACGAGATAGAGGAGATAAGGGATGAGAGCCAGAGAGCTGCAAACTTGATCCATCTTGCAGGAACATATTTACATGAGGCCGTGGATATTAATGCGGATGTAAGCCCCGCAAAAGAGCTGCTTGAAAAGGCATTTTCTCAATTGAAGGCCAACCAATATTCATCCTCCATAGAACTCGCAAATAAGTGCATAGGTACCCTAAAGAAAGCGAAAGAACAACGGATTTTGAATGTGATAGCTTTGATCAGGCCAAAAATTGATAAATTTAAAAGCGAGGGTAAAGACATATTAAATGCCGAGAAAATGTTAAAGGAAGCTGAGATCGTAATTGGGGAAGATAATTATTTCAAAGCTTTGAAGCTTGCGATGATGAGCGAAAGCGAGACAGGGTCCGCTGATCTTCAAAAGAAGTTAGTGCTTGAGATCATAACCCGGCTCAAAACCAGGGCGAAGGAAGCAGAGAAAAGAGGAGCCGAATCTGAAATCGTAAGATCCCATCTTTCCAATGCGGAAAATGCTCAAAAGAACAACGATTATGTTATTGCCCTCGATTGCGCGGTTATGGGCATCAAGGAATTATCGATGATCAACGAGGAGTATGAAAAAGTATCTATCTCCTTACTGGCAGCTGAGGCCAGAATAAACGAAATTGAAAATATCGGAGCTGATATAAAAGAGATTAAGGCACTATATGAGAAGGGAAAGAAGGAATTCAATGGTGGTAATTACTTCCAAGCCCAAGAGATCGTCAGTAAGACCATCAATAATTCGAAGCGGTTATATAAAGAATACCTTTCTAAACCCATCGAGAACTGTGAACAGCTCATTAGAACCGCTGAAGACTTGGGTGCGGATGTTATTCGTGCAAAGAATATCCTTTTGGAAGCGAAAGAGGCTTTGGAGGAGGAATTTTTCACGCAGGTGCCTTTATTCACAGAAAACAGCAAGAAACTCGCAGAGAGGGAGATCAAAGGATATTTATTCGAAAAACTAACCTCGACAAAGGAAAAATTGGATGAGGCCAGAAATAAAGGTGTAGATATCCAAGAAGCCACCATAATGTTCAAAAGCGGAGAATCCTCCCTTGAAAATAAAAATTATATCGACGCTGCGTCTTACCTTGAAAAATGTAATAGCAGCCTTGAATTTGCTTTCGCAGACGTGCCGAAGGCAGGAACCAAAACACATGATGAATAAGAAGTTGATGCGACGAAAAAACCGGGAATAAAAAAAGAGGATTTTTTTTAAAACAACTCTTTCTACCCTAGCCTCGCCTCTCAAAATCACCGAAGGCTTTATGCTTACAGATATGATTAACCCATTGTCAAAGGGGCGATGGCATGGAGATCATGGAAAAGATTTTAAGCGGCTCCAAAAAGGAGAAGTACATCCACGATAAATCACGAAAGCTGTTGGAAAAAGGTAAACAATATCAGGCCAAGAGCAATGACACCAAGGCCTCTGCCCAGTACACTAAGCTCATAGATTATTTGGAATCGCATAAGGATGACATTACCTCCTACAAAGGTTACATCTCGGGTGTGTACAATGACCTCGGAGAGGCACTCATAGAAGTAAAAAGGCAAAGAGACGCCCTGAAAATTTTCGATAAGGCCATTTCCCTGGATCCAAAGAATACCGGGGCCTGGATTA
>CP070739.1:2934573-2949214 GCA_020347705.1 Methanomassiliicoccales archaeon
ATGATATCATCTACGGCGGTTGGGGCAGTGACTTTTTGCATGGCGGAGACGGCGACGATGCCATTTCAGGTGCTGAGGCACTTGAAGACTCCGCGGTGCTGATCTTTGAAGAGTATAATTATCCTGATCCGAACCGCCAAGGTACGGTGATTTCTAGCTCCTACAACGAGCCGTACAATCCGGGCAATGTTCTGAGCTTCGAGGCCTACCGGGCCGAGGAGTTCGCTCTCTACGACGAGTATTATCCGCGCATCAGGATTTTCGTGGGAGCGGGAATTGACTTCTTGCTCAACTTCCATGCTAAAGATATCGATGAGAATGGATCTTTAGGTGAAAACAGCGACGGCAACGACGTGATCTTTGGCGATCTGGGCAACGACTGGCTGGTTGGTGGAACTGGACAGGATCATCTGTATGGAGGCTACGGCTGCGACCTGCTGAACGCCGATGATGACCTGGACACAAACGGCGGCGCCAACGATGCCCCAGATACGGATCTCTCCTACGAGGACTTCGCGTACGGCGGGGCAGGTCGGGATGTGCTCATCGCCAACACCGGCGGTGACAGATTAACTGACTGGGCCGGTGAGTTCAACAGCTACATCGTGCCCTACGCTCCGTTCGGATTCTTTACGGTCAGCCGCGCTCCACAGCCGCAACTCATGCAGTTCCTCTACGATTTGTCTAAGAGCGACGGTGCAGATTCCACCAGGTCGGATGATACAGGAGCCGATTCGGCCCGTAACGGAGAACCGGAGGGTGAACTTGGCCTTGTGAAACAGCAGGACTTCGATTGGAGAGATCAAACAGGTGCACCTGACGATCCTCAGCCAGGCAACATTCCGGGCGGCAGTCGGGATGTGCTGCGATCCGCAAGCTTCAACGATGGAAGTATGGAGGCCTTTGCACCTGACAGCGGTGTCTGGGAAGTAAACAGTGGTAAACTGAAGGTATCGGCCGAGTCCATCGGAGGGGATGCGGTGAGCGTGTTCCATGTCGGTGATATGCTGCCCATCTATTACGAGATACAGGCTACAATAAACGCTGTGAAGCCAACCGGAGGCTGGAAGTCCAATGCCTATGTGATATTCGATTACCACAGCCCAACCGACTTTAAATTTGCGGGCATCAACATATCCATCGACAAGATCCAGATGGGGCGTCGCACATCCGATGGTTGGATCGTGGACGTGCAGAAATCCTGTAAACTCAAGCCGGATACGAACTACAACATGCTCGTTGCCATTAATGGAACTGTGGTCACGGTTGTGGTTGACAGCTCTGAGGTGTTCCACCATGTCTTCGAGCCAAGAATCATCGAAGGGTACGCCTACGGCCTGAATCAGGGCATGGTAGGTATGGGTTCCGACAACTCCCGCGGAACCTTCGACAACATCGTGGTTCAGGTTTTACCTCCTGAGTACACCTTCGAAGAAACGGAAGATTTTACAGATTTTAATGACGATCTGGTCTTTGCACCGGTTACTGGCGATTGGCAGGTTGTAGATTATCGCTACGAAGGTACTCCGGTGCAAGAAACGGCTATCAGCCTCATCGATCTTGGACTGGGCAGAGGACTGGAGGCGAATTGCCTCCTTGAGCTCGAAGCCACATTCAGCACCCAAACTATAGGGGGCTTCGTTTTCGATTACTACGGACCACAGGACTTCAAGTTTGTAATAATTTCGACGATCACGGACCAGGTGATTATCGGACATCACACATCGAAAGAGGGCATGTCTTACGATATCATTGTGGACAAATCCCTTAAAGCCGGGGCCGACTACACGCTCTTTGTTTCGCTCAAAGGCTCCACCGTGAGCGTTTCCCTGGACGGCTACATGGTTTGGGGCCATGTGTTCAATGCCATCACAGTGGATGGTTACTTCGGGCTGCTCACCGTGAATGGAGCCAGTTCTTTCGACGAGGTGACGGCGAGGAACGACGACCCGGCTTTCCTCGATGATGGGGACCACCTTATGGCTAAGACAATACCAAAGGACCCTGTGGATGTGAGTCCCTTAACTCAGGAGGAATTGGCTTCGATTGCAGAAGCGGCAATAGCCCGCTGGATCACTTCCGGCCAGATTGATATTACCACATTGGCCCTCCTGAGTAATGTGAACTTCGAGATAGTCGACCTCGATAGTTTGGCTTTGGGTTACAGTACAGGAACCACCGTACTCATCGATATGGATGCAGCGGGATGGGGTTGGTTCGTAGATACCACCCCGTTCGAAGATAAAGAGTTCTCCTCGTACGAAGATAGCGGGCTGGAGCCCCTTTATACAAGTTCAGCAGCTGGCCATATGGACCTGCTAACAGTTGTAATGCACGAACTAGGGCATGTGTTGCAGTTGGAGCACACCCAGGAAGGGCTGATGGCCCCGACCCTGGAGCCCGGGATGCGCCCTCTTCCCGAGAGCAGCATTTCATCCGCTTCTGAGGAGCTGGTTGCCATCCTCTATGCCATCGAACTATATTCCATCAACCTTGCTGTGCAGCCCTATTGGGAAAACCTACACGATAAGCTTAGCAATCAGGAACCTGTAAATATTACTTATGTAAAGCGTTATACGCTTGGAAAGCCAGAGTAGGATAGCTGAGAGAATAGTAGAGAGAATAGCTGAGATAATAGTCGATAGAATAGCGGGAAAATTCTTCAATAACAGTCAAGGCCGTGACATGCCCTACTGTGATTGAAAAAATAAAATACATCACAAGCTTAATTTATTCCTCAATCCGCATTTCTCTTCATTACCCTTAGAGCGATCACGACGATCACAATCAGTACTAGGATTAATAAGACGATAAGGAGGTAGGGGACATCATCGCTTTCCTCCTCTCCAAATTCGATTTCTTCGGTAGTGAAGGATTCTTGCCAGATTTCATATTGTCCCTTTATCCTAGCCTCGATTGTTATGCCGTTGAAATTTGATGGATAGTTCATATCCCTCTGTACGCTAATCTTGTCCCCCTTACCAACAGAAGTAAGATCTGATCCGATTTCTATCTCTTCCCCGGCCTTTGTCACTCTATAGACCGTAATCATCAAATCCGTGGCATTCACCGTACCAGTGTTTACCAGATCAAAGGAAATAGTGACTGGATCCCCCTCTTTCGGGTTTTTTCTTGAAAGCCTAATGTCCTCGGCGATAAATTCTAATTTCCCTATAATTACCGTAATAGTCAATATATCAAATTTATCTGAGTTGTGGACTGATTCGGCTTCAACATTCAGTTCGTAATATCCATAAGGAGCAGAAGGCACGGCCGATGTAATCAAGTTAATGGTATCATTATCGGCCCTTTGTAAGGTTATATATTCGCGATCCAGGGAGGTGGATAGCTCAGGGCTTTGAGAGGCGGTTAACAAAAAAGTATCACTTTCTGATCCGTCATTTGTTACGGTAATCTCGTGAATGTAAGATTCGCCTCCTTCAAGTTGTGCGTAATCCATTTTTGTATCCAGCGTGACTCCCACGGTAGCGTAGGTTGTTATAGTGGTGACTTTAGCAGATACACTTGCGTTTGAGCGGGAAGTTGCGGTGACATTATATACGACTCTCGCTCCAAATTCGCATTCACAGGTAGGTATTACCTTCAACATCACATTTTTATACTCACCGGCGGGGATAGAGATATTGGATACACTCAGATTTGCAATCCAATATTCCGGAGAAGGATCGCACGTCAAATTATATGAATCATCCGAATCCCCGGTATTTGTGATTTTGATCATATAGTAGGTGAACTGTTCCACTTCAGTGTAATGCTCGTTGCTTTCACATTCCATTGATACTCCATACTGAGCTCTTGTCCCTGCGGGACCTGCGGGAATTACATTGGATGATAAAATGAGCATGACAATAATCGTCAATCCCGTAATTACTCTCAGGTTCACCAAGCGAAACCTCCCCTGCCCTTTTTGTGGGCTTTGGGATATAATACATCTTATCTTAATTAAAAGCATCGATTTTCGTTCAGATGACCCGTACATCCAGCAAAGTATTTAAAAAGCGACGCCCTTATGACACCATTGAATGGGGTTGAGGAATCCTATGAAAAGTAAAATAATCACATTCTGTTGCCTCATTGTTCTCATTATTTTAATCGTCTTACCCACGAATTACAAAGGGCAGGAGGATACTAAAATCCGTGCAGCGTTCTTCTTCAGCCCAGACTGCCCATGCACCAATAGATCCGAGGAAATACTTTCTCAACTTGAAGCGAACTATTCTGATTTTGAAGTTTACAGGTACAACGTCGATATCGATGAGAACTGGACGCTCGTGCAGGATTTCTTTGGTGCGTATAACGTTTTGCAGGAAGAACGTACCGATTTCCCGTTTTTTTTTATCCGGGATAACTTTCTAGTAAACGAAAAAATAACCAATGTCAGCGTTAGCCAGATATTGGATTCTTATCAAGATCAAGATGTAAAGCTATGGCCTGATTGGGGGGATGTCAAATGGACCACATGTGTTATTCTGTTTTACGACTCGACAACTTCTGGGGGCTTGATAGCTTACAATACGATTCATTCACTTGATCAAACCAATTTACAATTGGGCATATATGATATTCACGACAGCCCATACAATTCATCATTGCTCACACTCTTTTTAGAGGCCTATGACTCTTCAAATATTTCAGATGATGCCGCTGTTTTTATTGGAGATGACCTTTTAATGGACGATGAGATAACTGAGCCGAACATTGAGGCTCTACTCTTCGAATATTCGGGCACAAGCACACCCTGCAAGGAGATCTCAGAGCTGGAAGATACAGGGGATATATGTGTTATCGTGTTTTACAGTTCAACGTGCGGAGAATGCTTCAACGCAAGGAAATTCCTAAGGGAAATGGATGCAAAATATCCTGATCTTAATATCACATATTACAACATCCTTGAAGAGGACAACGAGGTGTTGAAGCAGTCGTACTGCGAATATTACGATGTGCCATTGGAGAAAAGGGGGACACTGGTGGTTTTTATTGGTGACAAATATTTTACAACCGTTGATGATCTTGTAGATGGGTTTGAAGAGCAGGTAAAAAGATATGAAGATGGGGTTCCCTGCACGGTTGTCAATCCCGATGAAGGTGTGGTGATCAGCACATTTCAATCATTCAGCATCATCACCATCATGGCCGCTGGGTTGATCGACGGTCTCAATCCTTGCGCTTTTGCCACCCTGATTTTCTTCATTTCCTATCTCTCGGCCACAAAAAGAAGCGAGAAGGAGATACTTATTATCGGGATCTCATTCGTCCTCGGTGTTTTTATCACTTATCTACTTCTAGGCATCGGCATCCTCAGAGGCATCGAGACGGCCAATGAAGCCGCCACGGTGTCCATGATCATCTATCCCATAGCCGGCGTGGTGGCGATCATATTCGGTGCATACAGCGTCTACGATTACACAAAAATTAAAAAGGGCAAAACCAGGGAAATGGTATTGAAGCTCCCAAAAAGGATCAAAGCGATCATACATTGGATAATCGAAAAACAGGCGAATCTAAAATATTTCACTGCATTCGCTTTCTTCACTGGCATGCTCATTTCCATTTTCGAGTTCGTCTGCACAGGCCAGGTGTATTTACCAACGATAATCTATATCATGGGATTGCCGGATTACAAATTGCAGGCCTTCGGTTATCTGGTATTGTATAATCTCATGTTCATTGTCCCTCTCATCGTGATATTTCTTGCGGCATATTTTGGTGTCAGCACCAAGAGGCTGAAGGCCGTATTGAAAAAGCATGTGGGATTGATAAAGATACTCACTGCAGCGATGTTCTTCGTTTTAGCGGTGCTCATGATCGTTCTCACTCTGGGCATGATGGGATTGTTAAGACCGTGATTAAAATTGAAAGATGAGATTCTAAGTCCAGCCAGGCTTAAAAGCTCCTTCATTTCAGCGAGGAAGGTATAACAAAATCGATATGATATCTGAAGAGGCCCAAAGCAGTAATCCAGGTTATATGGACCTTTTCGCCAGTTATATGCCAGAAAAATATATAAGTTTAAAACTCGTTAGGCTCTTCAAGAGACATCAATGGGGGGAGAAGTAGAGCAAAAATGGGAGGAATCAAAAGATTTTGCAAATGAGTTCACTTAGACCAGTGAATCTTCCCGACTTTTCGAACCATTCCCTGTTAAGTTCAACCGTTATAAAATTAGGAGGTATGAAAATATGAAAAAAAATAGAAAATTATCGAGCTTAATGCTCGGTGTTCTGTTGGTCGCTATTGTGTTTACAGTAGCGGTGCCGACGAGTGTGAGCGAAGAAACATGCCCTTATCAAGGGGTAGAGGAAACCGAAACGTCCAGTGAAGGTACAGGGTACAATCCCCAAACTATCGTAAAATACGGCTCCTTTAATGTGGGGCAGCAAGAAATAGAATACGAGAATGGAAAGCCTGTAATCAGATTATTCTCGACTACCTGGTGTCCGCATTGCAGGTGGATCAGAGATACATTCGATAACGTCGCAAGAGAATATATCCAGTCAGGTCAAGTCGTGGCTTATCATTGGGAGCTCAATACCGGAGATAACACCCTTACGAATAATAAAGAGACAGATGTCCCCCAAAGCGAACGGGATATTTTTAATACCTTCAGTCCGGATTTATCGGTTCCGACATTCGTATTTGGTGGCAAGTACTGGCGAATAGGTAATGCATATGAGAACCAAAATGACCTGCTCGCAGAGGAAAACGAATTCAGAACCATAATAGAGAAATTGATCCAAGATGTTAAGCCTTCTTCTGAAACGGAAGATACCACGGAAGGATTCCCTAAAGATTACCCTGAAGAGAATCTAAACGAGAATGCAGAAGAAGTATCATCCTGGGACGGCGAGATAGGTTATAACAACCTACCAGTTGAAGATGCAAAATGGGTAATCGAATCTTTTGAAGATGTTGTGATCCTGGATGTAAGACCTTCCTCGGAATATGAGGTTCGACACATATACAAAGCCGTATCAATTCCACTTTCCGAGTTAGATCAAAGACTCGATGAGCTTGAAAAAGACGACTTCATAATCGTTCACAGCAAGTCGGAGGGTAAGAGCGAGGTAGCATGCGAAATTTTGGTACAAAATGGATTTGAAAACGTTCACAACATGGAAGGAGGAATCGATGCCTGGATGTTCAATGGCTATGAAGTTATCGACCCAACGTCTCAAGATGCAGAAGGTGCCCACGAAGATACCATTGCAGACGGTGAAGACATTATAGACCAAGATACAGAATCCACAACTCCCACCGAGGAAAATCGTACGGCTTCCGGGAAGTTAGAGAATATTGAATATTATGCCGCCCTATTATTGATTATTACTATATGTATTATTATTTTAGCGATTATTCTCGGATATAACGATGACAACAGAAAAATCCAGCGAGGAAAAAAGAAGATGAAGATATCCCAAAGAATGTGTTCCCTATTCGTCCTGGGAGTCCTAATGGGCGCGGGATTCCAAGCGCTCTTTTTTGCTGATGTGGCCAAAGATGCTTGGAGGGGAGCAAAGGTGGAGCAGGTGGTGGGAATCCTCGGATCCACACAACCGGGGGGTTCTCCCACAGCTCCGGTCTCGTATCTCTTGAAATACACGGATGGCGCTCTGTTGACACATGATGAGGCCAATGACCTGGAACAGGACCGGCAAATGGTGATCGTGGAGGATAGGGATGGTAACCAAATCGGTCATTATGAATTGGAGGAGCGTGAGGACGGGAGGTATGATCTTCACATCTGGACGGAAGATTCAGATGCTCATGCGGATATAAAAGGCCTTAATGAACCTCCTTTAGGGCTGCGCGTGAGGATCGATTCAGCTATCGATGATGATACTCTGAAATTAATGGAACTTTTAAAAAGCTGGGGATTGACCATTGATACCAGTGACTACGATGAGTTGGTCACTGATATCTTCTATATTGAGCAGATCGAAATGGATAGGGCAACCGTAACACTCCCAGTTCATGGTGATGTTCGCTCTATTTTATACTGTCCAGCATTTAAACCCATTTCCTTTACATGTGATGAATGGGTGTCTACGAACTTACCCTTCTTTGAATACAATGGGAATGTCATATTTAAAATCGAGCAGCCAGGTGCCTATGTGGGCTCGAATAGAGCCCCTTCTATTAGCGACATGTCCATATCTGAAGGCGATTCGTTTGTTGACTCTGAGACTGATTCCCATGACTGGCAAGATGAAGATTTTCCATTCGAAGATGTTTTTGATCCGGATGAAATACAAGACGAGACAGACCTCCCTGACTCGGATTCTGATAATGAAGACAACGATTCCCAACGAGATGAGATAGTTTCCTCGGTTCTAGAATCCAAACCCATCATCCAAGGACCAACCATTCTCCCATACAGCGGTAGTCCTAGATACCAGTTCGCAGTCACCCAAACTCCTCTTGAATCATATTTCGCTGAAAAGCTCGTTGCGGATGCTGCGGTGATGGTGTCTGCTGCTCCCACGGATGGGCAGGCCGCTTTCGTTGAGTACGAACCAACCTATATGATGCTTCAAGACAATAACGGGGATATAGTAACAAGAACCGAGTTTCAGGAAACAGAAGGTGACTTCTCTAAAAATGTAGCAACATATGCTGACGCCTTCCCACACGCCGATTACCAGTTCATCGTTTTCGAGAATCAGTTGAAACACAATATCATATTACATCAACCACCAGATGTTCCAGACGGGGAAAATCCATCGACTTTGACATTGGATTTCGAGGGTGTATTAAAGCTACCCGAAAATATGGCGATGTTCGTAAATGGAGAAGAGAAGGCGAATGATTTTGAGACGTGGAGAACCATCGAGCTGCGGGATGCTTCTGGGAATGCCAGGTTCCAAATTCTGCCCCCCCTGACCTATGACAGCAGTACATCCACCGTCAAGGAATTAAGCACCTATCAGGTCTCAATCGAGGGAAACGAGATTTACATCAGCGTGCAGACGCCAGTTGATTGGTTACTCGAGGCCAAATACCCAGTGGTTATCGATCCCACGGTTTTGTTGTTGGAGGTAATGACATGGGTTCCGGCAGGTCCGAGTCCTATTATCGATGGTCAGATGGAGAACATCCCCAACGACAACCCAGTATCGGGAGCGATCCATGCGATAGTCGCTCATCCAACCGACCCGGATATCCTCTGGATTGGCACCGTCAATGGCGGGATATGGAAGTCAGAATCTGAGACATATGGAAGCGACGGCATAGATAACGATGGCGTAAACGGTATTGATGATCCAAATGAAATCTTTACAGCCACCTACGGAACCGACGGTATAAACAATGACGGTGACGGAGCAACCGACGAGGAGGATGAGATTCATTGGAAGCCGCTTACCGATTTTCAATCCTCCTTATCCATCACTCACCTAGAATTGGATCCTAACGATGCGACACATAATACGTTGATAGCCGGTATCGGGCGCGCCAGCGCTTATGGATTCGCGGGTGGCCCCCTAACAGGTCTGCTCCGGACCACGGATGGAGGTGAGACGTGGACGCCTATCGGCCAGGCCTCTTTATCAAACAGAAACATCTCAGGTTTAGGTATCGGTCCAATTGATTCAAGCAACCAAATAATCATGGTCTCAGCCAACGACTTTGGCGACGGTCTTCTTCCGGGCGTTTACAGGAGCACGGACACAGGCGCCAACTTCAATCTGATATCGGGTGTGGGCATAGATCCCGTAGGAGTTGGTCGTGCCTTTGATCTTATCCGTGACCCTGGCGATCTGACTCATAACAGATTCTATGTGGGAGTGGGAGGAGGAGGCGGCAGCCCAGGTATATACCGCACCACTGACGCGGGATCGACCTGGGAAAACATTGGAAATAACCTTATATCGAATGCGGCTGCCCTAGGTATCCCCGACACCCCCAACGCCATCATCAGCGCAGCGACCAACAACATAGAGTTCGCTATCCATGACAGCCTAGGGAATAATATAGTATATGTTGGCATCGTGAATACCGGTCAGCTCGCTGGAATTTTCTGGTCTGATAACCAAGGTGATAATTGGACGGCCATGGATGTCCCCCAGACAAACGAGGGGGGAAACCATGTTGGCATTCACCCGAGGGCGAAACCTGGTACTCAAGGTTGGATTCATTTTTCCATGGTCGCCGACCCAAATATTCCCAATTTCGTTTATGTTGGTGGGGATCGTCAACCAATGGATCCCGGACTCGATGGAACTCTTGGAACAATTGACGATGTCTGGCCGAATTCGATAGGAGCTAATGAATTCACAGGCCGCCTTTTCCGGGGAAATACCAGTGAAACTGCTAACAATGCAGTTCCCTCACCGCAGTGGCAACATCTGACGCATTCGAACACGGCGAGCGGCAGCGCCCCTCATGTTGACTCACGGGACATGACATTCGATGCCGAGGGCGATCTTATCGAGGTGGATGACGGCGGGATATATCGCAGAACGAGTCCGCAGAACAACGCTGGCGATTGGTTCTCGGTAAATGGGCTTCTCCAGGTGACGGAATTCCACGACATCGCTTATGATAGTAATTCCAATATCATTATAGGCGGCGCACAGGATGTGGGAACATCCGAACAGGCTCAGACAGGCTCACTCACTTGGGATACCGTCAACTTCAACGACGGTGGTGACGTAGCAGTGGATACAGTCTCAATCGTTGGACAGTCTATTAGGTATGTTAGCAATCAATATCTATTCTCATTTCGGAGACGAACTTACGGTAGCAGTAACAATTTCATAAGCCAAGCCACACCGGCCCTGGTTACAGTGGGTGGTGGAACGGCATTGGTTGTCAACTTCCCGGATAATGGAGGAAATGCACCGTTCACCACACCTGTGGTGTTGAATGCAAACGATCCAACTCACATGATTATAGGAGGAAGTGTCACCATCTATGAATCGGATGATCAAGGAGATACTCTCCGTGTACTTGACCTAGATGGGGGAGGAGAGGCTCCTGGTGTGCCAAACCAGAACGCATTCGCATACGGAGACTACCCAGGGGGATCAAACCAATATGTCCTCTATTATGGTTCGGATAATCATGTGTATTATCGTGCGCACACCGAGGGTTTATTTGGGGACCTCGAGGAAACTGCAACACCTTTTCCAGGCGGAGATGTACGTGACATCTTGCTCGATCCAAATGATGTAGAGACCGCTTATGTCATCGATTCAAATGGCGATGTATACCAAACAACTGACGCAGGTGCCACGGTTTGGACTGATATTACTGGGAACTTACTCTTTCATGACAACAACGCACGGACCATCGAATTCATTCCAGACGTTATCGAAGTAGGGGAAGGCTGTTCTGCTTTAGACATGCTCGTTGTCGGCGGAACAGGAGGTGTTTCCTACCTGCTTCTATCTGCCGCCAACATAGCAAATCCGCAATGGAAGCGACTGGGTGCAAATCTGCCAAATGGGCTCGTATACGATCTCGATTACAGTCAGGCCTCGAATCCGGAAGAAGACGATGTCCTAGTGGCTGGAACGCTCGGTCGGGGTGCCTGGACACTCAACTTAAAGCACAATGTGCTTTCTTCTCAACTCACAGAGCGCTTTTCCACGGCCCCCCTCAATCTCGCCATCACTGGCGCCACCATTATCACCCACGGCTTTGAGCCGCTGGACGATGAGGGTGATTCCATGTTGGCCCTTGCGCAGGCGATACGGGACGAAGCGGAAATATCATATGGAAATGACTATGCCTGGCTCCTTGATTATGACATTCAAAAATGCGGATTCGATACTGAAGATTCGATTTTACCCACTGATGACAACGCAGGTCACTCAGGCGAGGTAGTCCTTTTATTCGACTGGTCATTAGACTCACGTCACCCATCTCCAGGTTGGGCCGAAGCAGCTGGAGACGCACTTTTTAACATGCTGGTGGAATTGGAATTGGTTGACCTGCAAGATCCGGGCCAGTCTGCTCCATTACACTTCATCGGGCACGGATTTGGCGCGGTTGTTACTAGCGAGGCTGTAAAGCGTCTGGCCTACTATGAAGTCGAGGTGGACCATTTGACGTATCTGGATCCCCATGACTTCGATTCCGGGCTGGTTTTTGACAGCGGTCAGCGATTGCACACCCTTGGAGAACCGGAGCAATATGGCGCGGCAGTTTGGGACAACGTGGAGTTCGCTGATGTGTACTACCAGACCAGAGGCGAGAACGGGGAGGATCTATCGAGCACTCCCGTTTTAAAAGGCCGCCCCATCCCTGGAGCGTACAACTTTCTCTTGGACGAGAGTAATTACCTTCCTACTGATCCATATGATGATTTGAACCAGTTCGGGGACCACCGCTATGTGTGGGAAGGATTCTACCTGACCACAGTGAATAGTGATGACCCTGCAACCAATGAAGTGAACGAGGTTACTGAGGACACACCCTCGCCTACCACCGCCATTCCTCCTGATGACACCGGTTACGGTTACGGCCGAATCAAAGACACCGCGGTCCGTCCTAATCCAACATTCTTTGGGCATCCTGACCGTGGTTTATGGGCGGTAGGAGAGTTCTACCTTGAATTCGATTTGGTGGAGTACAGTGGTGATTACTACATAGCCAATAGGACCCATACCTCGACAGACGGTACCGTAACAGGAGATTTCCCACCCGAGCCCGTGGCCAACGATCCCACGAATTCTGACTATTGGATAGATGTTGTCGATCTCGGAATACCCCTGGATGGAGGTAAGCCCCTAAAACAGGATCATACTTACACTTCACCTTTGATTGCGAACATTACAACCGGTGCTCCCAACATGGCAGGACTCTTTACACTGCGTCTATCGCAATTTGATACCGATGATCCTTGCGACCTCACTCCATATAGTACATGCAAGGCCATCACCAAGGCACGGTGGCAGCCGCGATGGAATCCTTTGATGTTGTTCAATGGGGATTTCACTCATCTCGGCGACGAGGTTGGCTCAGGTAACCGCACTATTCCAGGTTGGACAAATCATGCAGGCGTGCTTGCGGCCGTGAGTGAAGAAGCAAATGTTGACACCGATGACCTGGCTCTCATTCTCGAAAGCGGCTCATCCAGGATGATCCATAACTGGTTCTATGTTCCTTCCGAGGCCCAGAATCTGATATTTGACCTGAAAATCACAGACCCTAGCGGCAACGATATGTTGGACGTTAAATTGGATGACACCCTCATCGATCAGGTCAGCTTGAACATGTTGACCGCAGACTTCGAAGAATACAAGTTCACCCTCACTGCCGGGATGACTGGTGATGTTCACACCTTGACATTTGAAATCAATGATGGCGGTGATGGTATCAACTCCCAGGTCCTTGTGGACAACATAAGGCTCGGAGGTTATGTCTTTGAGGTGAAGGCCGGTGATGTGACCTTGATCAATCTTGGTGAGGTTGCAGGCGGAACTTCGTTTGGGGGTGTTTCAGATGATACCACCTCTTTTGGGGAGACCGTATTGATCGAGACAATGATCCCCTCCACTCCCAGCGACCAAGAATTTGAAGAAACTGGGCGTTTCTACTTCGTACCAGCAATAGAATCCACAGGTTTTCAGGTCGATTTTCATTACATAGAGAACTTCACTATAAACGTAGATGGCGATGATAAAGAGATGCGTATCATTGTAGTAGACGACTACTCCACAGAAGGTCCGCATTCAGTCATCCTAAGCAAAGAAGTGGATGGAGTTGGTGACGAAACCCTGGATGTCTACCGAGTCCAACAGCGACTTAGATATTTGGGTTTCCTTGACTACAATACAGGGGACCAAGTTGAAGTGGATGGAAGCGCGGGGTCGCATACCAGGAATGCCATCAGACTGTTCCAGGCGGCCATACAGTCCGATGGAGAGGGTGATCCAGCCACTGAAGACGGAATCGTTGACGTGGGTCTTGAGACCAATCGATGGCTGAACTCGACTCTTGCCCCCTTCTGGGCCCAGTTGCGAAAAGCACTACAAAAGGTGCCGACCTCCGATGATGGCTCAGGGAACCTCAACTATATTGAAAACAAGGTTTGGGCAACGAGCTGGACTCTTAGGATCATAGAGTCGGCTGTTGCAGCCCGACCCGAACTAATGCGGGTGGGCCTGGAGGTGCTCGGGGCAACGGCCTTGACTTCACACCCACTGGATACGATGCACGCTGAGCACAGAGGCGGTCTGGATATCGATTGGGAGCTGGACGAAGCTTCCCTGCCAGGGAATGAGGAAGTTGATACCGACAATCTCACCCAAGAAGAGTGGGATGCCGCCCTGGATATCGTTGCCCTCATCGAAGCTGCCGGGACGCAATTTCAGAAGGTGCGTGTTGGGGGCTCCCCTGGAAGCGGAGACAAGGAGCATGCAGGGGTCCGCTACATTCTAGTGACGGAGTTCGGCCTGATCGAGTATCCTGACCCAGGCAACAATCTGAGAAATATAGGTGAATTATGGAACCATATTCACTTCAGCACGCAGCCTCCCCAGGGTGACGAGATACTCGAACCTCACGTTCGGAACGCAATTCGGGAAGCGCTGGCAACCCTTCGTGACAATGGAGGTGATGCAGTATCTAACCTGGAGGCTCTGATGAATCCTCTTCCCCTCGTCGACCAATCTAT
>CP070739.1:2949314-2964068 GCA_020347705.1 Methanomassiliicoccales archaeon
GTGTAGTTCAATCCAAGCCCGGTCAATGCAACTATCGCTATGCTCAATCCAAGACTCAGGGCGATCCTCTCAAGTCCTTCAAGGTCTGAATTCCTTGTCCACAAGGCGCTTATCAAAGAATAACCAGGTAAGAACAAAAGGAAAGGAATCCCAAATATGATTCGCAATAAATTACCTTCAGGGAGTGTGAGAGATGATAATGTAAGAAAAGTGGCGAGGAGTACGACGATGGCTAAATCTAAACCAAAACTGTCCTGTACTCTTTTGATTATTTTTTTAACAGTATTAATCCTCATGCCTCCTTATCACGTGTTCTGAGAGCATATTAATCATTTACCTCTCAGTTCTTGCCCAGAGCTTCACAGAGGGTAATAACTAGGTGATATGTATACCTAACCCCTGTTTGGTTAATCACCCTCAAAAATCTGCCCATCCCTTAAAACATATTTCGTATGCACATGATTATCTAGATCCAGATCATGGGATGCGATTATCACGGTTGTCCCAAACTCCCGGTTTGCTTTTAAAAAAGCCTGAGTCACGATGTTGCAGTTGTCCATATCAAGTGCACTGGTGGGTTCATCTGCTAGGAGAATGGAGGGATTATTGGCCAGGGCCCTGGCGATGGCCACACGCTGCCTCTCCCCGCCGCTGATTTCGGCCGGTTTATTGTGGGCCAAATCCAGGATTTCAAAGGTCTCAAGCAGTTTATTGACTCTATCAACTCCATCCTTGCTCTTGGCGAACTTCAGAGGGAGTAGTACATTATCAAAAACCGTTAGATCGTGTATCAGGTTGTGTGATTGAAAAACTATACCAATACGTTTTAGCCTTATCTTTGCCAGCTCCTTCTGGCTCAACTTTGAAGCGTCGTAGCCGTTGAGAAGGATGCTGCCTTTGGTTGGTGTATCAATACATCCGATAATGCTCAATAACGTGGTCTTTCCACTGCCTGACCTACCCCTAATTAAAATCGTTTCCTCCGGCTCAACGGTGAGGCTCACGCCATTCAATATCTGTCTTTGCCCGTCATACGTTTTCCAGAGGTCCAATATTTTGACGGTAAACGCATGCATCCGTCTATCCGATACGCAATCATGATATATTAAAGTATGGTTTTTTTACAATAGGATTTGCCCTACTGGGTCAAAAAGATGTTTATAACCTTTGTGATTGCTAAAAAGGGGGCCAACTGATTCACAAAGAAGCGACAATGCTATAAATACAATAGTCTATTGAGGCGTAAACTGTTCCAAGGAACATTTAGACCATTAAAATCATAATACTAGGGTAAATAGGGAAAAGGTGAGAGGATTGCAAAATATCCTTGCGAAAATGATCATCAACATGAATAAAAGAATTTTCGTAACAACGATAGGAATATCGCTTTGTGTGATGTATCTTGTGGGCACCATGACGATGGTCACAGGACTCCATAACAGCACGAAAAGTGCGGCAGACATGTTCGAAAAGGGATTTTTTGTAGTATATGATGGTTACTCCTTAAGCGAGAGTGAAATCGATGCTGAAACAATTGAAATGATCCCTGGTCAATTCGCCGTGTGTATGATCACAGTAGCAAATGTCTCAGGCATCGAAACCAGAGTATTGGCGATAGAGGATCCACACAACATCCTAGGCGGAGGAAATATGACGCTTTTCGATGAGGTGTTACCAGGGGCAAATTTTGGAATAGGAAATGCAACAAAGCTCAATATTTCCACAGAATATGCCTTATTGTCGATGAATATCACCTCCCAGTATAAACCCTTCACTTCGGCCGTATTTCCCGATAACTGGATTCTTGCCTCAGAAATCACCTTAAGAACCCTAAAACCCACACTTGAAGACGGATGTTCCTTTATTGTAGTCCCTTCAGACAACAAACAGGCCACAGGATATCTAGAGAAAAAGGGATACACGATGATGCAATCGGTGAGCATCGTAGAGTTTTTTGAATTGGGTTTTTATCAGGTGGAAGGTAATCTCTGGGGGGTTGTCATTTCCTCAGCAGTGATCATCGTGATACTCATTTACAATATCATGAAAATAGAAACACAATATCGAGTGCCAGACATAAAGATCATCAAGTATCTTGGTGCCTCCCCAAGGACGGTGTTATATGTATTTTTATCCCAGGCTCTTTTTATATCGGGTGTAGGGTCGATTTTAGGACTCGCCTTGGGAATAATTGCCGCAAATGCTATAGTGTCTCTGAGTCAACTGCTCGGATTCACCTCTGTCTTGGTTCCACAGGTAACACTCTATATAATCGGTCTTCCGATAGCGATGGCTCTATTGGCAGGTTTGGCCGGAGGATTCTTTCCAGCTTACAAGGCATCTAAGACCGTGATCAGGACATCAAGGGAGGTTTTGTAATTGCTCATACAGAAAAAGAACATCATAGGGATGATACTCTGTATCATGCTTTTTTCAGCCTCCGTACCCATCTTGATGGGTGTGAAATCCAGTCCTGATTCCATGTTCCAAGGTGAGGATATTCTGACGCTCACCCAGGCCAATACGAATACACCGATCAGTGCCAGTTTGGCCCAGAAGCTAAATGAACAGGACTTTGTGGTAGTGGCCAGCCCAGAGATACACGCATTTTCCTACACTATAAACAGAAGAAATAAGGATTATGAACCTGTGATTGTAAGAGGTGTAGAGCCTGCTATTTTTTTACAGATCGAGAGTGCTCGTCTTTTGAAAGGAGGATATGATGGCAATTTTATGCTTGTTGGGGAAGGACTTTCAAGGAGGTTAGGCGTCCAAGTCGGTCATAATGTGACGATTACAGGTTCCACGGTCCCGGCTATATTGGAATCCACCACAACAGGCATATTCTCCAGCAGCACATCTGCAAATGACCATATATTGATCCCTCTCGACTCTGCGAGAAAGTTCATGGGCTTATCTAAAGACGATGTAATCTCTATACGAGTAAAAACTGATAACGAACAGATGCTTATTGACTTTTTGACAGATCAAGAGTACAGTGTCGTGGTCAGCACAAAAAGCGGCATACCCATATCAGTCAACGAAAACAAGACTTATGAGGAAAAATTAGCTGAGGAACTGGCGATAAAATGGACCGATACGGCCGAGTTCAGCGCCTCGAACCAGAGTTTCATCAGCACTTTCATTCAAAGAGGGGCAGGAACCATAGGTGTCGTGGTTCTTGGTTTCATAACATTAAATGCCTTACTCACATTTATCGGTATCACGGCAATCCTTGCAAGGGCGGTGATAGAGAGGAGAAAGGACATAGGGATTCTTGCCGCAATCGGTGCCGATAAAAAGGCGATATACCTGCTGCTTTTAAAAGATCTGCTGATCATCTCCATCATTGCCTCAGGAATCGGTGTTCTACTGGGATTCATATCTGCTGTAATTATACAGGATTTGGGTATAATTGTGGCCTTTGGTATCATTATACAGCCTGCTATAGACCTAACCCTTTTAATAATCACTTTCCTGGTAGCGATATTGATCGGCTGCACCTCAGGCTTGATGGTAAGCTCTATAATTCTTGCCACGAGACCCAGCAAACTCATGCAGGATGTAGAGGATGTTGAGGAGGCTTTTGAGACGGAAACTCTCTCAGAGTCCATAGGGGTATAAGGTATGAGAGTAAACAGGCACATACTCCCTATAATCGCCCTTTTGACCATAAGTGTGGCCGTTAGGTTCGTACCGTTGCTATACTCCACACTTCCCTTCAATATCGATGGTTTTCCCTTGGTAAGGATATCAGAAGATATTATCGAGACCGGCCATTGGCAGATTTCCTATCCAGAAAATACATCTGCTTTTGTAACCTACAACTCTAAGTTGCCAGTGATCTCTTTGTTAATATCGACGTTTGCTCTGGTATTCGGTAGGACACCTTTGGAGATCGCCCAGGTTATCATGCCCCTCATATCCTGCTGCGCAATAGTGATCATATATGCAGCTGCTTACAAGATAACGAAGAACGAGTTGGTATCGTTCTTTGCTGGGCTTGCCTTGGCTTTGAACGGCTTTTATGTCTATTTGGGTGCGGCCGTGATGAAGGAAACCGTAGGATTGGTACTGCTGATTTTGTGCTTATATCTATATCTAAATCGGGAGGACCCAAGAAAAAGAATCTTAGCTGGTATGTTACTGTTACTTATAGCATTAACCCATCATCTTACCACATGGATTGCTTTTATTATGGTCACACTTTTTGTGCTCACCTCCAATGCCTTACAATGGCAGGACGGTACATTCCAAAAAAAGCGCCTTATAATAGATATCCTCTCAGGCCCGTTTCTCTTCGTTTTTGTTATCTTATACTATGAATCGGTGAAATTGAGCTTTTTCAATCAAGTGTCAAGCATAAACGATGTCGCATTGTTCGCATCGGTATTTTTGTTAGGAATGTTGATTTGTATCTCATTTTCCATACCAAAGAAAAGAAAGAAACCGAGGAATATCATATTTAATAAACCCCTCATTATCCCAGTGGTAGGTCTTGCGTTCATCGTGCTAAACCATTATAAAACCGTCTTTCCCGGCACGATTAGGACCTCAACACCTTTTTTAATATATTTAATACCATATCTTCTACTTTGCTCCATAGCCCTTATAGGAATAAATGTGGTGGGCGCTAAAAAAACGGAGCACAAGCCCTTTATCGCAGCGATAATCGTGGCCCCTTTTCTTGTCATCCTTTTTGCATTTTTAAAGGGCTTTGATGCCTTCACTTTTATCTTGATTTACAGAAGCTATGACTATATCGATTTCGGACTTGCCATATGCGCGGGGATAGGAGCGGGGTACCTCATCAAGACGATTGTAAAGATATTGATAAGGAAGGACAACACTTCAAAAACCTCGTTTGGGCTTAAGGCCACATTATCCATCGTTTTCCTCGCAATCTGTCTTTCTACCGTACCCTTAGCCTACCAGGGCCAAGAATTCTACGGTGTTCAGGATGCAACCTATAGTTACGAGTTTACGGCAATGAATTGGCTTTCCGAAAACGGTGCCGAATCCCATGTAAGTACGGATGAGCGACTTAACGATATCATGGCCCCATATTTCGATTTGGAGTGCGATAAAACCCTGCCCTGGAAACTAAAGTACAGTAGATCTCTTGAACGCGGCTCCATGCTGTTCATGGAAGAAAAGTGGCTAAGGGAGGGGGCCCAGATGTCACCTATGGAGCCTATCCTGATATCAAAAGACACATTCAACAACACCCTAGAAAGAAACAATGTCATCTATAATACCGGTGGGACTGAATCCGATGTACATATCGTTATCGTTCGATGAACGTACACGATAATCTTAACAGTCTGAGTGAAGGAAATGTCAAAAAACAGGGAAGAAAAACTGCGAAATGAGCTTTCCACGCTTGAGGATGCAATATTATACGCAGAGAACAAAGGCATAAAGGACCTAGCGGAAGGTAAAAAGCTCCTTGAAAGGGCCAGCAAATTCTTCGAGCAAGGTACATGGAGCATAGCGGAAAAGGAGCTTTCTCAAGCTGACACTATCAAAGAGTCCCAGTGGTACCGTGAGTTTCTCGAAAAAATAAAAGGAATCGAGGGAAAATTAAGGGAGCCTATACGATTTGTAGATGATGGATTATGCGGGAAGTACGGTCATCTCATGGTGAAGGTTCGTCTTTCAAATGTGCGATGGTACTACCAGTGTCGTATATGTAAAAAGAGGGGGAAGTCGCAGTCCATTAAGTGACATAAAAAACCTGGGCAAAAAGCATATACCATTTCATTAATATTCGCCAAGCATGAAATTGGTGTTTCTGGGCTCAGGCGGAAGTTGGCCCTCTAAAGAAAGGAATCTGTCCTCTGTGGCTCTGAAGATGAACGGTGAGATTATCCTTTTCGACTGTGCTGAGGGGACACAGCGACAATTGTTCCAATCCAGCCTGAATTTCATGCATGTGGACAAGATTTTGATATCCCATTTCCATGGGGATCATTTTCTGGGCATACCAGGCCTTATTCAGAGCATGTACCTCAATGATAGGACCAAACCTCTTCACATATTTGGCCCAAAGGGCACCACAAAAATCGTTGGAGGTATCCTAACTTTGGGTTACTTCAGCCCAACATTTGAGATATTGACCCAGGACCTAAACGACGGAGATGAAGTTTCCTTCGAGGAATACACCCTCAAGGTTAGGACCGCAGATCATGACATCCCGGCCTTGGCTTACTGTATCGAGGAACATCAGCGTAAAGGAAAATTCCATCCTGAGAAGGCCCTAGCCCTGGGTATCGAAGAGGGTCCGCTTTTCAGAAAACTACAAAATGGACATTCTGTGCAGGTTGGGGATAGGATCGTCAAACCGGAGGATGTAATGGGCAAACCACGTAAAGGAAGAAAGATCGTATATTCGGGGGATACGAGGCCAAGTAAGACCATTGAGGACCTCGCCAAAAACTGCGATGTTCTGGTACATGATGCCACTTTAAGCGATGATTTGGAGGAGAAGGCAAAAAAATACGGCCATTCCTCGGCAGCCCAAGCTGCAAATATTGCCAAACGATCCAAGGCAAAGGTGCTGTTTTTGACTCATATAAGTCCCAGATACGACGATGCCCAGCTGCTCGAAGATGAAGCAAAGAAAATCTTTAAATATTCATTTGTTGCAGCGGATTTTCTAGAGTACGAGATTAAACTACCTTGAGATGATATTCTTGGAATTATACTTAAAATTTTACACTGAGACCCAAAAACTTTATTGGAAACAATGCTATATTGCCGTTTAGGTTACGAAATCGAAAAATATAAAAGGCTGACGTTCACTATGTTAAGATATACACTTGATACGGAGAGCATCTCTAGGGTAACCATCCTATCAAACGAAAAGGGGAGTATTTAAGAGGTGCAAGTTTTGCCCGCAGAAGAAGAGAAAAAGGGAGGGCTTTGCCCTATATGCGATTCCAGAGTGGAATTGGATGCGAAAAAATGTCCAGAGTGCAAGGCAGATTTATCTCTGTTTGGAGTCAAAACCACCGAGGGGGAAGAAGCTCATGATGTCGATATCACAGATGAAGAATCACTAGAGAAGCTGTTGGGGGAAATCGGCAAAAAGAACGGTAAAAAGGAACATGAGATATTTGAAGAGATAATGGCCGCGGTTGATAATTCAGATACAATACCACAGAAGGAAGGGGCCATTGGAACGGAAGTTGAGGAGAGGGTAGGTGTAGAGGAAGGAGTGGAGAAGGAAGTGGAGAAGGCGACTGAAGGAGCCGTTATGTTTGAGTGTCCTCTATGCAATACCCTAGTGAATGAGGATGCGAAATCCTGCTCTGGCTGCGGCGCGATTTTTGCCTCAGGAGAGGAAGAAGTGAAAACAGAAGTTGCGGAGGAAGAGGGAATTTCAATCCCCCCCTCAGAAACTGAAGTAATCGCACCAGGTGAAGTAATACAACCCGAAGAAGCAGCGGCACCGATTGAAGAAGAGGTCACTCCTGAACCGAAGAAGAAGAGGTTCAAAATCGGCAAAAAAAAGAAAAAGGAAGAGCCTATCGCAGCTCCATCTGTAAAACCCGAGGTTGTAGGGACCTCGGGTGAGAAAGCGTTACGTAAGGAACTCACTCTGTGTGTATCAGAGGTAAAACCGCTATTGGCCGGTGCAAGACAATATGGTATCAACGTTTTTGAAGGCAGAAGTTTGATCGATCAGGCCATTACCGCGGGTAAACAAAGGGATTTTGAGAGCGCCATTAGTTTGGTTAAGGATAGCAAAAAGATCATTGAGGATAAAATAGGCCAGCATATCATAGATAATATCCAAGGAACCCAATTAAAGATCGATGCTGTCCGTAAGGCCGGGGGGGAAGTAACTGAGCTTGAGAGTAAGCTAAATGAGGTACAAGGGCTGTTTAATGAGAAAAGATATATCGAGGCCGTAAAACTCGCAAAAGCTGCAGCTGAAGACACGGAATCCGCGGTAATTAAATTAAAGTCCGTTTTGAAAAAAAGGGAGACAGAAGAAGAAAAAGATGTCACCGAGAAGGTAAAAGGCCTTGTGGAGCTGATAAAAAGCGGGGAGGAGGTCAAAGTCAATGTCAAAGGTACCATTGCCCTATTGACCCAGGCACGGATGGCCATTAAAAAGAACGAATATGACAAAGCTGAGGAATACCTAGTAAAAGCCAAGGAGGACTTTTTAAAAGAATTGCCGAAGCAGATAACTGATATTATAGCCAATTCAAAACCCATGTTATACAAAGCAAAAATGCAGGGCGTGGATATCAAACCGAGCATCAAACTCCTAAAAGAGGCAAGCACTGCACTGAAACTCAACAACTATCTTGACGCCCTTAATGCGATAAAGCGCTACAGGGCGGAGATGAAGCAATATATGGGATAGATTCAAAAAATGATTACGTATTATCCTCATATGTAATTAACTCCATCTCTCTTTCTAAAATCTTCAATTCTTGCTCCTTCAATGTATGGGGGCCCACTGCAACAAGTAAGATGCTTTCGCCTTCCGATATATCGTCGATAATCCTTCTGATGAATCTCAGTACAGGATCAAAACTGTTGTTGCTAACGAGGTACTCGATACCGTCTAAAACAACGCACCCTTTCTCTTCTTTTTTTAAAAAATCACCGATCTCATAGATGATCCTTTCGAGACTGGGCGAAATAGTGGCCTCTGTGGCACTTTCCCTGTCTGTGAGCCACACTATCGATGCATCTTTTAGTCCCTTTTTTACATTCAAATACTTCGGATGTGTCCTCGTAATACAAAATCCTTTATATCCTTTGTTCAACATCGCAATAAAAAAACTCAGGCTTCTATTCAGTTTTTCTTCCTCTATCAGATAGCAGCGGCCGCTTAAGAGTTCTATGTCTTCGTCACCCGTTTTCTCGGCCTTCTTTCTCACCGAGAGCGCTCCGCATCTGGGGCATTTCACATCATCATTCAAGGGAAAGCCGCAGACAATGCACACCCTCCTTCTATCCATATCTTCAGGCTTGGTCTCAGTTTCCATCTTGCTTGCTTCATGCTCCATAGCCTCTATTTGTGCTCTTATGTTCGGGATCTGACTGGGGTCCTTCAGTTTCTCCTTTAGGTTTCTTACTTCCTTCTCGAAACCTGCGAGAGTGAGAATCTCGATCTCCGCTGCCATCTCCTCCAATATCGTTACATCCCCTTCGAATCGATCAAAGGCGGCCTTCACATCTTTGTAGTCCTTTGATAAAATCTCTTTCAAGCCCGACACTTCGTATCCTCTGCTTTCCCAATTTCTCAATTTCTCCCCCAAAACCTCCCTCTCAAGGGATTCTTCATCGTCTTTGCCTCCCCAGAACAGCCCGATTCTTCTGGAATCTTTTCTCGCCTCGCTATCCATTTGTGGGCCTTCTTCATCACCTTTTTCTTCTTTTGTGTAGCGTTCTATGATATCCTTTATATCAACTACCGAATGAATCTCGATCGAGGCATTTTCATCGTACGAATCCTGTTTAATATCATCGATTGTGTTCTCACCCGCGTATACCCTCCTTACCATCTTCTCTGGGCTCTTCTCATTCTTTGACAAGACCTCCCTTACACCGCACTTCGGTTCTGAATTCTCCAAAAGAAGATAGGAGGTTATCACCTCATTTTCTATCTCCAACTTCACCAGAACATATCCGTTGAAGGGCTTTTTGCCAAGGAGGTCCATAATAATTTGTAGAGTCTTTTCTCCGCCGGCCATAACCTTTTTGATTTTGGTACCTTCCGGGATGTCCAAACCGCTCACTTTACCCACTCAAATCTATATTGTTTTCATCGATTTAATGGTTTTGCCCGTGGGTACAGGGTTCTGAGAATAATGGAGGTATGTGATTTTTATATCATCATTCGTGTTCTTGTCTATTGAACTGGATTATAAATTCACTCCCCCCTCCCCTAAACCTATTTATAAACTCAAAGCGATTATGTTGCAGGTATTGTGTTGAGCAGGATCGTTGTTGTGGGGGACATACACGAAGGCATCAATTTTGGATTCAATATAGATGCTGAAACAGGTATATCAAAAAGAGCGTTAGACATCCACAACAACTTCGCTTATTCCGCCAAATATGCCATTAAGAACAATGCCAGGCTATTTATCGTCCTTGGGGATATGTTCGATAGAACGCATGTGAGCCCCACCTTTAGGGAATTGATAAGACGGGATGTCATCGAGCCGTTGGAGAAAGAGGGTATCGAGGTATGGATTCTGGCAGGCAACCATGACCAGCCACACGGCGAGAAGAAAGGCACCTCCATCGATGATTTTCGCGGATATAAAAATGTGAAGGTATTCCGCAAACCAAGCGTAGAGGAGGTAGAAATAGAGGGAAAGAGACTCGGCTTTATTATCGTACCCTACCTGCATCCAGAACAGATAGCTAGGCTGGTCAGGGAGAGGGAAGGTACGGAAATAGGCAGAGAGCAGATGTTTTTATTGGGTCAAAAACTGTTGAGGCAGTGGATATCAAATAGGTACGATGAGCTTTCTTCCGATTATAAAATCATGCTCGGACATTATTATCTGGAAGGAGCGAAGCTCAGAGAGACGTCAAGTCCGGAAGTCCTGCCTGGCGAGTTCTCGTTTACACGGGACATGATACCCCAGGACTTGGACCTCGTGGTTTTTGGTCATGTACATCTACATCAGGTTATCGGCGTATCCCCTGAGCTGGTTTATACGGGAGCAATAGAACGGATTGACTGGGGGGAAAGGGAGGATAAAAAAGGCTTTGTAGAGATCACTCCGCTAGCAAAGGAGCTATGGCGTTTTACGGAGGCCCCTGTCCGGGATATGGTGAAAATCTCCCTGGAAATCAAGGCAGGTGAAGATGCCACAAAAAAGATACTCGACGCAATACCAGATGAAGTGGAGGAAAAGATGCTTCGCTTGGAGATCGGACTGGATGAGGGCATGAGGGAACTCATCTCGGAGTCGCGTATCACTGAAAAATTAAAAGGTGCCTTTCACTATGATGTAAGATGGAAGGAGCTGGGTACTCAGAAGCTTGGTTATATGGAATTCACCATGAATCCATACCAGTTGCTTCGCACTTTCTTGAAGACGAATTACAAGGAACATCCGAAATACGAGCAAATTTTAAAGGAGGGCGAGGGCGTGTTAAGCGAGGTGCTGGGATGAAGACCCTGGAGGATTTCATTTCAGATGAGAGCATCCCTGTGCAGCCTTTGGAGGAGCAGATCCCGGAGACCAAGATAATTGCTGAGCCTGCCGAGGGCTTCATCATCAAGGAAATAGAGATGAAGGGATTCATGAGGTATGTTGAAAAAACGGTTCCAAGTATAACCTTCCCAAACAAGTTCACGGTAATCACAGGAAAAACAGGCAGCGGAAAGACCTCGATTTTGGATGCCATAACCTTCGCACTCTACAAAAGAACATCCAGGACTGATATCCAAAATATCAAAATCTCAGATGTGTGCAGGCCGCAAGGCCATGTCAAGGTTTCGTTCTTCCAGAATGGTGAAGAATACGAGGTTGAAAGGGGTTTTTCATCCTCCTCATCACCGTACTTGACCCTGAGAAGGAACAATAAGGCCATTGAGGGCAACATAAAGGAACTCGAGAAGATCATAGAGGAGGTAATAGGCCTGGATTACGATGGTTTTAGAAATTCCACTTTCGTTCGACAGGAGGAGATGAAGGAGCTTGGTGCCGAAAGCGCGGCAAAGAGACTGGAGATATTCCAAAAACTGTTCAGACTCGAGACCTTTGAGAAGGCCCAGGCATTGGCATCCGAGAAATCGGAGATAATTAAGAAGAATGCAGGCAACCTCGAGACTGAAATGAATATCAGGAACGAGCAAATTGTAAAACTGTCTTTGATGGAAAAGGAGCTGGGCCAAAAGAGGAACTTTATCGATGCTGAGAAAAAAAAGCTAAAGGAATTGGGCCAAAAGATCGAAAACCTGAATGAAGAGTTGGAAGTATTAGCAGAGAAGCATGATGAGTTTTCAGCTTTAAAAGGCAAGCGAGAGAGTATAAATGAAAGGCTTAAAAAGACTGAGAAAAGGCTCGCGAAGGCAAACAAAGATGGGAAGAATATAATGCCCCTTAGAAAGGAAATCGCGGCCCTGAAAGAGAGTATAAAAGATTATGAGGCTCTTCACAACCAGGGTGAGAAACTTAGGGAAAAACAGCATAATCACCAGACAATTAAGAGAGAATTGGATAGGGATATCGCACTAAAGAAATCCCTGATTACGGAAAGAGATGCCGGGATAAAAAGGCTGTTCAAGCGAATAGACGAAAACGAAAAGAGAATCTCCAATCTTTCCACCGAAATCGGAAAGGATGAGGCATTTGCGATGCTGAGAAATGAAGGATCGCTTTCCGAGAGAATAACGAGGATAGAAAAGGAAATCCGATGGCTTAATGAGAAGAAAGAATTCGTCACGAAGTTGAAAAAGGAGAGGGGAGAGGCAGAAAAAGAGTTGTATGTACTGAGCAGGAAGACCAAAAGCATCAACGAGGATTCATTCATACTCTCGGAGATAGAGGCCAACATAACGCAGACGAGGAAGGACATCGAGGAGTTGAATAAGAATTACGAGAAAAAGATCAAGGATATAGACGAGGAGATAACAGGGGGGGGAAGGAACATAAAGAAGCTGGGCTTTGGAGGGGAGGAAAAAAAGAAAATCGCTGAGATCCGGAGTAAAGTAGCCAAGATGCAGAAAAGTAAGAACGAGTTGGAAAAGAAACGAAGGAAACTGGATGAGATAGGAGATCCAACCAGCTTGATTGAGGATCTCGAAACACAAAAGAAGAGCATGGAAGATGAACTAGAGAAACTCAAGGAAAGAATTATCAAGTTGAAAAGCGAGGAGGAGAGGTACCAGAAAACCAAGCAAAGATTTGAAAAGATGCAGAAAGACAAGGAAAAATTGTTTGGTGAAATGTCCAGAGAAGAGGGTGAGATAAATCGCCTGGAAGATCAGATTAATGAGCTTAAGAACCTCAAGAAGCAAATGGCAGAGAAAGAGAAGGAATTAAAGGAATTGAGGGAGAAAAATGAGATTTACTCGATACTGAAGGAGAAGGTGTTTCACAAAAGAGGCATTGTGATGTACGCTATTGACCAGCTGCTACCCCAACTTTCATTGGAGACATCCACCAATCTCTTTGACATGACCGACGGTAGGTTTTCCAAGGTCAAGCTTGGCTCATACCAGGAGAACAACAGATACGGCATCAGGATAGAGGTTGCTGGTGCCGACGGCAAGTGGCATGACGTTCAGGAGTTTTCCGGTGGGGAGAAGACGCAAATAAACGCGGCTTTGAGATTCGCCATCGCAAAGGAGCTTGCGAGCATGCCCCAGGTAGGCAGAACCTACGGTAGAATGAAGACACTTTTTATCGATGAGGGGGATCTGGGATCCCTTGATACCGAAAGCAGCAGACAGCTCTTCGTGAAAAAGTTGTTTTCTATGGGTGAGTTCTTCGAAAAAATAATTCTCATCACACATCTTTCTGAGGTTGCTGAAAAATTCCCGGGCAGGATCATGGTGTACATGACACCAGAAGAAGAATCGAGGATCAAGGTGATGGCTTGACAGATAAGAATGATGAAAACGGGAGTGTGAGAAAGCTCATTGCCCAGAATCTCCAGATCATACAAAAATATCGTTTATTTCCCGACGCTGCAAATGAATCCTTGAACATAGATGTGAAGAGTTTTGTTCCTTCCGATAAGGTCATGGACCTTGTGGCCGTCGATGGCTCATATTCTTTTATTCTGAACCTCTCCAGCATGTGGCTTGCGGTGATCAGGGTAGGGGCATTACATTACAGGTTCTCAGAAGATAAAGGTTACGAGCTCATCGATTCCAGGGTAAAAGAGAAACCCGTATTGGTATCCACAAAGAAGGATATCATGGAAAAAATGGGTGAAATGCATGGAAAATTGTACGAGGCCACACGATACGCCTCTGAGCAGCACAGGGAAATGGTGAATCAGCTCAGACGCCTCATGGAGGAGGAGATGGCAAGCGAGCTGGCAAAGTCCAAAAGCAATGTGATCATAGCCATGGACGGCACCTTGACCCCCCTTAAGTCCACCAATATTCTTGAGAGAGCTGTTCAATCTTGCACCGATAACAACAACATACTATTGGGGGTGTCCAAGGATTCGTATACACATGCGTTCAAATCCTACAGGACCGATGAAGAGGTGCTTTCGAACTTGGAATATGGAGGTATTGGATACGTCCCTGCACCTTTAGCGAGGAGAGCCAACAAGGACAGCCTGCTTTACGACAAGATGTTGGGAGATGTTTATTTTGCAAAGCTACATCCAGATGCAAGTAAATGGTTCAGGATAGATATCGGAACATTCAAGCGCAAGCCAGATATGGTCTTTTCGCAGCTTGCCCATTATTCTAAATCGAGACTCTGCCTTGGTTACATATACCCTTTATTAGAGGCCCACAGATACGTCGTCACCGTAAGGTACTTCCACACCCTTTACGAGGATATGATTCTCAATATGGCCAGTGATTATGATATTTCCATTGCAGAAGCGATAAACGCATTAACGCATCTTGAAGGCAACAGAAAAGGTGCCTTCCATGAATATCTGGATCAAGTGAGCAGGGAGATATGAACATGAATGAAGATAGGATAGGAATCATTGGAGAGATTGTATCGGCCAGTGTGCTTTCAGGCCTTGAGGTCAAGTTGACACTGGATAATCCCGAGGATCTGAGAATAGGCT
>CP070739.1:2964168-2972785 GCA_020347705.1 Methanomassiliicoccales archaeon
CCGCGTCAGGACAAAGTGATTTTCCACTGGCATAGGTGAGCCTCATATCATCGTCCCACCCTGGAGGGTATGCACTCATCTTGACAGTAAGAAGAGGCGCTATCAACAAAATACAGATGATAAAACCGGTAATTTTTTTCATGTTCATTTTATTATGTAAACCTCCTAATTCAATACCAAATATCGTTCTTGGAATATTAATAATTTACTGGACAACTATTAACAAGTAAGACCATGTAATATGGACCATATGGATTCGCAGACTCTTTTTTACATCTTTTCGAAAACCTTCAAAAACCTTGAGTGCTATTGCGTAAGCGGTGCTGTTATGGATAATATCGTTTCTTTCAAGGGCAAAACCCCTAAAATTGATCCCTCAGCATATATCGATGCTTCTGCAAAGATCATAGGTGACGTGGACATAGGAAAGCATGCAAGTGTGTGGACCGGCGCCGTACTCAGGGCCGATGAAAATAGCATAAGAATAGAAAGCGAGGTAGCCGTGCTGGAAAACGCTTTCCTGGAGGCTCCCAGGGAATTCGAATTGATAATAGAGAAGGGAACGCTGGTTGCCCATGGGGCCATACTTCACGGCTGCAGTGTTTTAAAAGAAACTATGGTTGGCATAGGGGCAATAGTTCTGGACGGTGCAGTTGTGGGTGAGGGGTCCATAATCGGTGCCGCTTCCCTTGTACCGGAAGGCAAGATCATACCTCCGAGGTCGATTTTTATCGGTTCGCCTGGCAAGGTTTTAAGGGCGGTAACGGAGGAGGACTTCCAGCGGGTCAGAGGATATCATAATCGGGTGAAGGAAAAAGCCAAGGAGTACAAAAAGATACTGGGTTGAACATCATGAGGGAACTTACGGATCGGATAAAAACTATAGGGGACAAGCACCCGAGGCCAAGAAACCCTAAAGAGTACATCAGCACCTGGATTGAAAAGGACGTTCTGGATGAAGAGATTGTGGATGCCTTCGTCTTGATTTTACGCACCAGAGGATGTGCATGGGCCCTTAAAAGCGGTTGCTCTATGTGCGGCTACCTAAACGATGCCCAAAAAAAGAAGGTGGAAGAAAAGGACCTTTTGCTTCAATTCGAAAATGCCATGAAGCAATATTCTAATGAGAAAATCGTGAAGATATATACCTCTGGAAGTTTTTTTGATGAAGAAGAGGTACCAAAGAATGTACAGGATAAAATATTAAAAAAGCTCGCCGAAAAATCTAAGAAGATCATCGTTGAGACAAGGCCGGAGTTCGTAACAAGAAAGGGATTGGAAGGAATCGAGAACCTCGAGGTGGCCTTGGGTCTAGAATCTGCAAACGACTTCGTGCTGGAGAATTCCATAAACAAGGGATTTAAACTGAAGGACTATATCAAAGCCGCATCCATACTTAAAGATCTTGGTATCGGTGTCAAAACCTACCTACTTGTAAAACCTCCATTTCTCTCGGAAAGAGAAGCCATATTAGACGCTGTGAATTCCGCAAAGACAGTAGCTGATTACACACAAACCATCTCCTTCAATCCTGTGAACGTGCAGAGGTTCACCCTGGTGGAGAAACTCTGGCGAAATGGAGAATATCGTACACCCTGGCTTTGGTCGGTGGTGGAAGTGCTGAGGCAAAGCCGCACACTAAAGGGTCTCAGGATCATGTCATCTCCCACTGCGGGAGGAACAAAAAAAGGGCCTTTCAACTGCGGGAAATGCGATAAGGAAGTTCTAAAGGCAATCGAGGAATTTTCCCTTACCCAGGATATTTCGTATTTGGATGCTCCTGATTGCGAATGTAAGAACCTGTGGGAGGATATACTCAATATCGAATGTTTTACGAAAACCCAAGGTGATCTTTTAAAATTGATTTAGAGGTTTTCATATGACCGTCACATACAAGGAGTATAATTGTAAGAGCATGCTCAGAATGCATAAGTATGTTGACAACTGGTTTTGGACATCTGCCTCTGTGTCACCCTACCGTGCTTGCGAGCATGCATGCAATTACTGTGACGGACGGAGTAAAAAGTACCATGCCTCCGAGGATTTCGGTCATATAGTGCATATAAAGACCAACGCTCCAGAGATATTAAAAAAGGAGTTGGACAGAACTTTTCCCAGGCAGAAATCCCTTTCTTATTTCGGATCGGGTGGAAGTGGGAGAGACAGGAAACTGAAACCCACGGTGGCCGTATCAAGCGGGATATCAGACGCTTACCAACCTGCAGAAAAGAAGTATGGACTCACCAGAAAAATTCTCGAACTTTTTTTGGACTACGAGGTGCCAACTCATATCATGACGAAATCGGATTTGGTGCTTAGGGATCTGGATCTGTTAAAAAAGATAAATGAAAGAACGTGGTGCACAGTATCGTTCTCAGTTTCAACATTAGATAGGGATATAGCTCGTCTTTTTGAGCCCAGGGCGTCGCCCCCCCAAAAAAGAATGGAGGCACTTGGAATCATTTCCGCTGAAGGAATTTTAGCTGGGATTACCTACATTCCTATTATTCCCTACATCACGGATTCCCATGAGCAGGTAAAGGAAACGATAAAAACCTCCAAGGAATTCGGAGCGGGATATGTATTGGCAGGTAGCATGACGATGAGGGATTTGCAGGCCAAGAGGTTCTATAAGATATTAGATGAGCACTATCCTGAGCTGCGGGATAAATACAAAGCATTGTATTGGCGAGGTTACGAACCTGACGGAAAATATTTGCAGGAGCTTCACAGCAGGATTAAGGCGATGTGCAATGAATACGACATCTTGAATTACATACCACGATACATACCTGATATAGAATTGAAGAAGAATATCGAGACCTCAACAATGCTATTTCTCATCTCCTACTTTCTCGGTTTGGGGGGTGCAAGCGGATACAAAATCAGAGCGTTTAATAAGCTGGCCCAAACCATAGAGGATATGGATGAAAACATCCTGGACATTTACAAAGCTGGCAAGTTGAGTGATATCAAAGGCATTGGCAAGACAACCGCGAAGCTCATCGATGAATTCTTGAAAACTGGAAAATGCGAGTATTTGGAGGAGCTCAAGGGGTAAGATTTATAACCGACCCTAATCTATACTTAGGCCTTCGATATCATGATGCCTGTTTAAAATATCCTTCGCGAGCTTGAGGTTCCTGCCATCTTTACCGATGATCTTGCCTTTATCCTTGCTTTCCACGCTCACGATGGCATGGTTTTTCGTGCCCCGCTTTTCTATCTCGATTCCCTTGATTTTATAATTGTGGAAGATGTTTCTAAGAAACCTTTCAGGATCATCCGAGTATTCGATTACATCCAGGTTCTTCTTGAACATTTCATGAAGGCGCCTAATATTCTCTCCCTTCTTTCCTATAGCAGCTCCGATCTGTCCCTTCGCCACGATGAAAACGAGTTTATCAGGGGTTTCTATGCAGTCCTTTACTACTGTCTTGGTAACCTTTTCAAAAGCAGAAATATACCGTAATGCGTTTCCATCCAAGGTAATGTTGGTCATTTCCTGGTCCCCAATGCCAAAATTTCCGATTCACCTGCACTCAAAATGGATAGCATAGAGACTGAGAATGGTTTTCCACACGCACTTCCAAGCTCGATGTTCGTACCGTCGAATTTAAAATACGGGATTTTTTTATGTTTCTTAATCATAGACAGATGTTCATCGGGGCAGTTTTGTGAAACTATGATCAATTTCGCCTTGCCAGTTGAAACAGCTTTCATGGTTTGCTCGAAGCCAAAAAGGACTTTACCTGTTAATACAGCGGTTTTCAATGCCTTGTTTATGTCCATATCTATTCCCCCTTAGATTCTCAAAGAAGTATTTCAATCTTTGCCCTTATCCAGTCATGGCTTTGATTTCTTTTTAACAGGTGTGTAAATCAGGTTCACAGCTCCTGTACCTAGAGTAACTGGCTGTCCCACGATGATGTTCTCAGCAACTCCATCCAGGGTGTCCACCTCGCCGGTCATTCCAGCACGTAGCAAATGCGTTGAAGTTATTTCGAAAGCAGCCCTGGCTAAGACACTGGATTTCCTTCCAGATATACCATGTCTACCGATGGCTTTGACATCGCCGTCGTTGGTCATGATATCGGAAACAAGCATTATGTGTCTTATATCCACAGTCAATCCTTGCTCTTCTAAAGTCTTGCTCGCTTCCCTGATGATCGCATTTCTTGCGGCCTCGATGCCCAGTACGTTATAAATTTCCGATATACTGTTCGTTAGGGTCCTGGATATATCCACATGGGGTAACTGCATTACCTTAAGCAGGTTCGAACCCGCGGTATATATCACGTACTCCTCATCCGATTTCCTGATGATGGCCCTTTCGATACCTTCAATACCTTTGATCTTCAGGTCTCTTACGGCCTCGGAGATCCTCTGTAGCTTTTTATATGAGGACTCATCACAGTGTACAAAGAACTTAGTATCTTCCTGGGAGAAATTTCCCTTGGCTTCCCTGAGCTTCCCGAGTTTTGCTTCAATATCCTTCAATGTCAGTTCTTTCTTTTGCATCTTTTTTTGATCCGTATGTATAACTACCTGCAAATTCACCATGTCCGTCTCAATTGAAGCAATATCGACTATTTTTGTTATCTCAATATCAGATGCGATTTTTCGCACCTCATCCCGATCATATTTCACGCTGTCATCGAGAAATATCTCCATCATCGGGGTGCTGGGTACCCTTCTTGCATCCACTATCTCAATTAACCGTGGAAGTCCCAATGTAACATTTATTTCAGCGACACCAGCATAGTGAAAAGTCCTCATGGTCATCTGGGTGCCTGGTTCGCCGATGGACTGCGCTGCTATTATACCGGCCGATTCATGAGGGTCGATGAGATGCTCCTGATAGCGCTCATACGCCTTTTTGACCACAGAATTGATCTCCTTCTTGGTAAGTCTCTTCCCTCCAATTCTTTCAGCTATGGAGGATATGATACTCAAGGGCATATTCGCTCCCATCTTTTGGGCCATATCCTGAATCATTTTCTCGGAATCTTTCAACTCAGCAATTTTTTTGGGTATGACGATTTCGATTTTTGGTTTTTGGGGAGTTTTCTTCTCCTCTTTTTTGGTTTTCTTTTGTTCCTTTTTGGCGGTGGTTTTTTTGCCGACTTTCTTTAGGAACTCAGTGGTCTTCTTCTTTGAAAAGTGCTTGTTGATATCGCTTTCACTGGCCTTTTTCAATGAGCTGAGGTTATAACCCAATTCCACCAATTTCTCAGCATCTTTTTTTGATATGCCCCTTTTTATGAGTGCCTTAATCGAATCTGCTTTGGCCATGAACTATTCCTCCTCTTCTACATCCTCTTCAAATGCTATGGCGAACATGTCCTTCTCGTGTGAGCCATATCCAGCTAGGGCCTTTTCCTTTTCCCCAGTATAAAGTTCCCAATATTTCTCTCCAAGAACCTCTAAAAGGATATCATCCACATCTATTGCCTCTCCTCTTATGCTCCTGCTTGGATCCACACCATCCTCCCCGTATCTAAACTGGATGATGGTATCCGCGGTATTCCTCACGGTGCCGTCCTGCTTCACTTTGAGATCTTCCAGTGCGTTGATTAACCTTCTCTGCATATATCCCGATCGAGAGGTTCTCACGGCCGTGTCCACAAGGCCTTCTCTTCCACCCATGCTGTTGAAGAAGTACTCCGTAGGTCCAAGACCGCTTTTATAACTGGATTCCACGAATCCTTTTGCCTCCGCACCTAAATCGTTCTTCCTGAAATGAGGCAAGGTTCTGCCCCAATATCCCCTGTTGATTCTCTCTCCTCGAACAGCCTGCTGTCCGATTGAACCGGCCATCTGGCTGAGATTCAACATGGAACCTCTTGCCCCGGATTTTGCCATGATCACAGCCGAATTTTCAAGACCTAGATGTTTACCTGCGATTTGGCCTGCTGTGTCCCTAGCACGACCCAAAACCTTCATGACCTCCACCTCTAGTGTCTCCTCCAAGCTTCTTCCCGGCATCTGTTCCAATATCCCTTCCCTATAAGCCGAAACGAGTTCATCCACCTCTTTCTTGGCATTCTTCAGAAGGTCCTCTACCTGTATCTTTGCCTCGCTCGGGATGTCCTCGTCGTCAATACCGGTTGTGAAGCCTTTAACCATGATGGTACCTAATGCAAGTTTTGTTATCGTATCAATGAACTCCCTTGCCCTATCAGAACCGTAGTCTCGGGCAATTTTATCAAGGATCCTGCCTTTGAACGCACCCACAGCTTTTTCGTCTATGGTACCGCAGATTATCTTTCCATCCTTGATGTTCACGAAGGCATCGACATCACATTCCATTTTCTTACAGTCATCACAATGTTGACATATGGAGGCCTTGAATTCCATACTCAGGTCTTTTGGTAAAGCCATGTTGAAGATCTCCTTGCCGTACCAACATTTTTTACCGTCCTTTTCATGTGAGCGCGGCAATTTTTCATAATCCAACCTAGAGAGGATACTTATCAGCTGCTCCTTAGAGAAATTGGTATCCTTATACGTGAGGAGAAAACAGCCTGTTACATAATCATGGATGGCCCCTATTACTGGCCCACCGAATCTGGGTGAGATTATATGTTCCTGGACTCTCATCAGCACCTTCGCTTCGACCCTTGCCTCTTCACTCTGCAACACATGGAGATTCATTTCATCCCCATCGAAATCCGCATTATACGGCGGGCAAACTGCGAGGTTAAATCTAAAGGTCTTGTAGGGCATTACCCTGACCTCATGGGCCATCATAGACATTCTATGCAGTGAGGGCTGTCTATTGAAAAGAACGATATCACCGTCAACGAGCTGCCTCTCAACCGTATAACCTATGTCGATGGAATCAGCAAGTAACTCGGCATTCTTATCTGTTACCTTTACCCTGCGGTTGTCCGGCCTTATCACGTAATTTGCACCGGCGCTATAAAAGACATTTTCAGGGGGATTAACGGTTTTCCTGATGAGTTCTTTGATGGTATCGATATTGTAGGATGTGACCCTTATGGGTACCGTAAGTTCTCTTGCGGTTTCCACAGGTATGCCCACCTCATTTATGGATAGCAGTGGATCAGGAGAGATCACCGTTCTCGCGGAGAAATTCACCCTTTTACCGGATAGGTTTGACCTGAATCTCCCCTCCTTTCCTTTTAAACGCTGTGCAAGGGTTTTTAAGGGTCTTCCCGAGCGGTGTCTGGCTGGTGGAATGCCAGATGTCTGATTGTCGAAGTATGTTGTCACATGGTATTGGAGCAATTCCCAAAGGTCTTCAACGATGAGTTGGGGTGCACCAGCATCTCTGTTTTCTCTTAGTCGCTGGTTGATCCTGAGCACGTCCACGAGTTTATGAGTCAAGTCATCCTCAGATCTATCACCCGATTCCAGTGTTATGGAAGGCCTAACTGTGACCGGAGGCACGAGCAGGGCGGTTAAGACCATCCATTCCGGTCTGGCAATATTTGGATGTATCCCAAGGGGTACGAGGTCCGCATCGGGTATCTTTTCCAATCGCTCTCTTACCTCTTTTGGTGTGAGCTTATGACCATCCTCTCTGAAAGTGGTGGGTTTGTCTAAAGTGATCTTGGTCTGTAATGCACTGCAGTGGGGGCAAGTTTGTTTCTTGCTTGCATCCTTAGCAGTTTCTTTTGTAACGAGCATCACATCCAGGAAATCTCCACCAGAACCCCCGATTCTGTTCATATCGTTCTTATACTCCTCAGCTTGGGCTTCAGTTAAAAGGAGTCTGCCGCATTCCCTACAGGTTGCTTTCAGCAGATTCTTTATGTCCTTTATATAACCCACATGAATTACTGGCATCGCCAAATCAATGTGGCCGAAGTGACCTGGGCAATCGTCGACTTTTTTACCGCAGGTTTTACATCTCAAACCTGGTTCGATCACACCTAGGTGCGGATCCATAAGCCCCATGTCTATGGGAAAACCATCATCATCGTATGTGTCCGCCGTTATTATCTTGGTTGCAGATAATCTTCTCATTTCCTCAGGTGAGAGAAAAGCGAACTTGATACTCTTGATCCTTTTGGAAACCCCGCGTCCTATCATCTTAAGTCCTCCCTTTCTAAAACTTTTTGACACAATTCTGTGCTGGCTCGACCCTCGCAAAAAGTTTCGGCCTTCCAAAAACTCGGGTCTCGCCTGCTCGAATTGTTGTGAGCTTTGAATATGTTCATCTTAAGTCCTCCAGTTGTAATCTCATGGCAACACCAAGCGACAACAATTCATCTAACAGAAGCTTGAACGCGTAGCTCGTTTGAATTGGGTGAATACTCGCATTATTACCACAGACTGGACAGCGTAGCGCTCCCTGTCGATCCGCTAACGCGATATGGCCGCATTCATAGTTACCACAAACATACTGGATCGTACCGTCGGATTCATCGAGAAGCCGATCTTTTATCACCATGGCGGCTCCATGACCTATTAAACAGTCCCTTTCCATCTCACCGAATCTGAGTCCCCCCTGCCTTGCTCGGCCTTCTGTGGGTTGACGTGTGAGAATCTGCACAGGGCCCCTAGAACGCACATGATGTTTTCCAGCGACCATATGATGAAGCTTTTGATAATAGATCACTCCATTAAATATCTCAGCTTCTATGAT
>CP070739.1:2972885-2980345 GCA_020347705.1 Methanomassiliicoccales archaeon
AGGGCTACGATATCACCTACGAAGATGCACAAGGTGATGTGACTGACAGTGATGGGGGACAGGTTCAGGGATACCAGTATATCGATATCCTGGGAATATCCTCCTCAGAATCGATTTTAGGGACCCAACTTCTACTTGATATGACTGTTGTGGGTGTGATAACGAACTCAGATGATATTATTTATTCATTTAGCATTTTTGATGGTGGTGAATTGGCATATTATATTACCTACAATAATGGCATTTGCACAGGAGTCAATATGGATGATGGGAGCACGGATGTTTTGCAGGCGCAAGGCACAGGAACCAATACATTGGAAGTCAGGGTCAAAACATCCGATCTCGGTGACATAATCCTATTTGATATTAATGGTATGACATTGGATTATAATGAGACCGATGAACTGTACTTCTTGGATTCTGTTCCTGATACTGGTTTGGGGCCCTTTTTTTACAATGACTTGATGGGCTATAAGGAGATGCCGCTGAGCATAGTAGAGCCAAAACACGGGGCAACGGTGAGCGAAACGAAAACCATTTTAGGCAGAACCAGAGGCGATTATGAAATGAGCTTTGTGGAATTACAGTTCGATTCAAAGTCAGAAGAAGGCTGGATTTTAACCTCAACCAACGACAACTGGGGTAACTGGAGCTATGAGTGGGACACAACGAGCCTCACAGATGGAAAACATACGCTCAACACCAGGGCCTTCAACGGTTCCGAATATTTTTACGATTCGATTACCATCTATGTCGATCAGAAAAATGCACTTTTTCCAAGGACCATGGGGATGCCGAAGATATATGTGGGTGATACATTCCGATACTCCTTTGATGTTCAAATTCAAGGTGCATCCCTTGGAATCGAATCCTCTGGCACCATGAGCCTCCAGGTTATAGCAATCAATGAAATCGAGGTAGAAGGTTCTACTTATGAGGTGTTCGTAATCGAAGTTGAAGGAACCCAAATCACGGAGACCATGGGATACTCCTCCAGTGCTATCCAAAAGGGCACTCAATGGATCAGAACGTCGGACTTCGCCGGTGTAAAATCACAGATGAGCACCACCACCACAATTACGAAGGACGATGATGTTTCCATCACCTATTACAACACCACGACGATCTACTATCCGCCATTTGAAAACTACGACTTTCCAGTGAACATAGGCGAAAAATGGAGCAAATCGTGCACCATAAAGATGTTTATCGATAGCGGTTCTGAGACATGGAATGAAACCCATGAAATCTCGTCCGATTTTGAGGCACTCCATGTAGAGAACGTCACTGTATCTGCAGGAACTTTCGAGACTTATGTACTCTGGAGCAAGGACATATTATCTCCCAGCACTGGCATTGAATGCACCTTGGACTACTTCTCTCCAAAGCTCGGCTTCCCCGTAAAAACAGAGTACTACGGTCCAAACCGGGAAATTACCTATGAAATCGAGCTTGAATCATACATAAAAAAAGAAGAAGAGCAGGATGGGGATTCCCAAGGTCCCTTTGGCGGGGATGTACCGATATATTTTCTTTTGATTGCGATTGTTATCGTGGTTTTACTAGTTTTGGCCGTCATGGCCATAAAGCGACGTAAAAAGGCCGCAGCAGGTGATCTTTATTCGGATGATTCGGATGAAAATCAACGGCCCCGTGTTCGCCCTCTTTCATCGGATACATCACAACTTCGTCATGATGATCAAAGGCAATATCCACCTGAGGTAATGGAAACTCATTTCGACCGATTCAAATGTCCGAAATGTTCACACTCGTTTTCTGTACAGAAGAACGCTGTTAAAATTCAGTGTCCTTATTGCGGGTTGACTGAAAGGTAGCTATGGCTGCGTACTTTTAAACCTACTCAATTTATATCAAGGAAATCGTTATCAATGTGGGGGATATTATGTTGAATACAGCAGGTAATGCGGCAGGTATTTGAAATGCCCAAACAAATCAGAATTGGAACAGGTGCAGGTTATTCAGGTGACAGGATAGTACCTGCAGTTAAACTGGCAGAATTCGGTGATTTAGATTATTTGGTTTTCGAGTGTCTCGCAGAGAGAACCATAGCGCTTGCGCAGCAGCGTAAATTAAGCGATCCCAGCAAAGGTTATGATCCCCTGCTCGAAAAGAGAATGAGAAAAATCCTAGGCCCATGCGCAGAGAATAAAACGAGGATTATCACGAACATGGGTGCGGCCAATCCCGAGGCCGCTTACGCAAAAGTCGTTGAGCTGATTGAGGAAATGGACCTTGCACATCAAAAGGTCGGGTTGGTGACCGGGGATGACATCCTGGAATATCTCGAGGCCGAGGATTTTCCGCTTTCAAAAGGCCGGGAAAAAATCCTTGCGAATAGGGATAAGATCATCTCGGCCAATGCCTATCTCGGAGCTGAACCTATCATCAGATTGCTCAAGGAAAAAGCAGATATCATCATAACAGGCAGATCATGCGATTCATCTTTATTTTTGGCACCTATGATGTTCGGATTCGAAATGAAAGAAGACGAAATAGAAAGAATCGGAAAGGGCATCGCGGTTGCGCATCTTATGGAATGCGGGGCCCAGGTGACAGGTGGTTATTTTGCAGACCCTGGTTACAAGGATGTAAGTGGGCTTGCAGATTTGGGTTTCCCCATTGCCGAAGTTAACGTCAACGGTGACGCAGTGATAACAAAATTGTCAGATTCAGGAGGAGAGGTGAGTCTAAGAACAGTAAAGGAGCAGCTTCTTTACGAGGTGCACGATCCGGCCAATTACATCACGGCAGATGGCATAGCGGATTTCACGAAAATCAGGTTGGAGGAAATCGGTAAGAACCGGGTGAAAGTATCAGGTGGAGGAGGCAAGACACAACCCAACGAATTGAAAGTGAGCATCGGTTTTAATAACGGTTTTATTGGTGAGGCACAGATTTCCTATGGTGGCGAAGGGGCCGAAAAAAGAGCCAAATTAGCCGCCCAGATATTGATGGAGAGGCTAAGGATCCTCAATTTGAAATTCGAAGGATTACGGTTCGATTTTATAGGTGCAGGTTCGCTCTGGCCAGGAGGTTCACCTTCCCATATACCTAAAGAGATCAGGCTGCGCGTTGTTGGCAGGACCAAGACAAGACATGATGCTGAAGGACTGTGCAATGAGGTGGAGGCCCTTTACACAAATGGTCCTGCAGGTGGAGGAGGTGTGAGCAGGAAGGTAAAGGAAAACATCGCAATTGTCTCATCATTCATTCCAAGGGAAAAGGTCATCCCACAAACCAAAACTCTGGAGGTTGAAAATGGGTCTGGTTAAACTGAGAAAAATCGCACATGCAAGGAGCGGAGATAAAGGTGACATTCTCAACATCTCTCTTATTCCATATGACGAGAAGGACTATACAATCCTAAAGGAGAACGTTACGGCCCACAGGGTGAAGGAGCATTTCGGGGACCTCTTAAAAGGTGAAGTTAAGCGTTATGATTTGGATAATATAAAGGCCTTCAACTTCGTGCTTTATGATGCGCTTTCTGGGGGAGTAACGCAGTCCTTGAGATTGGATAAGCACGGAAAAACACTGAGCTTTCTACTGTTGGATATGGAGGTTGAGATCTAATGGCCCCAAATCTCAGATAGAATATAATTCGTGCTTGATTCTATTAAGGACAGTGATAACATCGTAGTCTATCATTTTTACTTTCTTTAAATTCTCGGTGATAAACCGCGTCAATTCGTCTCTATCCTCGAAAAAACCTATTGCGATTATGGAAAAAGATCCTGTTGTTAAGTAGATCTCAGTCAAGCAATCCATGGATTTTAAAAGGTCCAATGCACGATTAATATTCTCAGGTAAAACATTGAGATTGAAGATCGCAGAGATATTTTTCCCGAACTTTTTCGGATCGAGACGGATCGTGTAATTCGATATATATCCTGCAGATTCCAATTTATCGATTCTATATCGTATAGCATTCTCCGTCAGGTTACCGATTTTTCGTGCGATATCGGCCACATGTATTCGGCTGTTATCATGCAGCATTTTGATGATTTTTTTATCTATATTGTCCAATTCAAATTCTGCCATATTTTCATCATCCCAGGAGTGCTAATAAATAGGTAATTTCCCAATAGCCATTAGGTAATAAGCAATATATATATTTTTCTTATATTAAAAATAATGAAATTATTTTTGCTTTTTTATCGTAAAAATTATCAAAATATTTATAAAAAATAAAAAAAAATAAAAATATATTTCGAAATACGAAACATATAAATACCTCAAAAACATTCCCCCGACTTCACACAAAAATGCTCAGGACGGTGAATTTAAAGATGTGTGCGAGATCTAATCATGTTATCAAAATAGATAATCACACCACAAGTAGCTTATATATATTCCCAGGTTTTAATTCGATAGCTGGTTGTGGCTATCCTCATTTACAATCCTTGACTACCGACGGTGAGGAAGTATGGATATAGTGAATAATGAATATGACATAGAAAGTAAAAATACGACGGGACCCAAATCCAGAATCCGTGATGTCCAAGGCAGATTAAAAGGCAGAAGGGCCCTGGTGACAGGGGCCTCAAAGGGCATAGGAAGAGATATCGCCTTGGCATTGGCCAAAGATGGGGCAGATGTTGCGATCAACTATCGGTCAAGCGAGGTGGCAGCAGATGAGGTGGCCAGGTGGCTGGAAGGCCTTGGTGTCAACACCTGGGTCTATCCTGCCGATGTCAGTGACATGAACAGCGTAAAGGAGATGAAACGCTGTTTGGAGAAATATTTCGGTGGCATTGACATTCTTGTGAACAATGCAGGAATAAATGTAGACAAGCTCTTCGTAAAGATGGACCAAAAGATGTGGGATCAGGTGATCTCTGTGAACCTCACAGGCGTTTTCAACTGCACAAACGCGTTCATCGATAGAATCCTTGAGTCAGAGCATGGAAGGGTAATCAACATCACCTCGATCGTGGGGCAGATGGGCAACATCGGCCAGGTGAACTATGCCGCGTCAAAGGCCGGAATCATAGGCATGACCAAGGCCTTGGCAAGGGAAATGGCAAGAAAGAATGTGACTGTAAATGCCATAGCACCTGGCTTCATCGAAACGGACATGGTAAGAGGTATACCTGACAAGGTTAAGGAGAAAGTCCTGGCCCAGATTCCCCTTGGAAGGTTCGGACAGCCATCCGAGGTGGCCAAGGCCGTGGCATATCTTGCATCCGATGATGCGGCCTACATCACAGGCCATGTATTGAACATAAACGGAGGCATGTATCTTTAGTTAGGCTCCATGGATAATAATACAAAAAGATGGAGGAAATTGTATGAAAAAAACCGGAAAGAGTACGAAGAAAGGGGGGAAACCCCGAGGGAATATAAGGAGAACGAGTTCCGAGAAAATAGCCAGATCTACCAACCTAGGTATCTTCGATTCATGGATCGACTATACCAAGCAGTTGGAGAACCAAATAGTGGATGTGCTTGAAGAGAACAAGAACCAGTATGAGAGATTGTATAGCGGTTGGACAGACTTTTCAAAGAGCATGGGAATGAGGATCACCACCACAGTAGGGGAGGAGAACCCAGAATATAAAGAGCTCTTCAATGTCTGGAAGAATTATTCCAACAAGATGGGCACACGGTTGACTAGGTTGGTTGAAGAGAACAAGTCCAATGTAGAAACCTTGACCGAGAGATACAGACAATATTCAACTAAAATCATGAATAACATCGTGAAGAGCGACAGACCAGAGATGGCCGCAGTACAGGATCTTTACATCACTTGGTTCGATTTTTCAACCCAGATGAACGATGAAATAACCAGACTTATCAGCGTCAACCAACAGGAGAACACCAATGTAATCACCATGTGGAACGAGTTTACTGATCGAATCGGCGGACTCATGAGCACCATAGCATCCGAGAGCGAGACGCATGTCAACGAGGTCTATACTGCGTGGGACGAGCTGTCCGAGAAATTTGGAAACACCATCACCGGTGTCATCGACGACTACAATATTGGATACGAGAATGTCTATAACACATGGCTGGATAAAACACGAGAAATCAATGAACACTTAACAGATGTCATGAAAGAGTTCGGCCCCGATTATGAGAACCTCTACAAGATGTACTTCCAAAGAACTGCCGCGATCCAGAGAAATCCATGGATGTTCCCATATGTAGGTGTTCAGAGCCTTACAGACGAGGTGTCTGAGTTAAGAAAGAAAATAGATGATCTTGAGAGGAAGATTGAATAAACAGGTTCGAAAAACTCTCTCTTCCTATTTATTACAATGGATGTTCAGATGAGTGATACATGGAGGTGAATCGTTTGACAAAAGGCAAAAAAAAGAAGCAGAGCTCGCGGGAGCATAACGAAATATACGATGTTTGGATAGATTTTTCGAGAGATATCGGGGATAGGATCAATGAGATTGCAAAGGAAAGCGCCCAGGAATATAACGATCTGTATGAGATATGGAGCGAGTACGCCCAAAAAATGACAGATCAGCTGGCAAAGTTCACACCCGAGGACGAGTCGGCCTATAAAGAAATGCAGAAAATCTGGAAGAATTACTCGGAAGAGCTTGGCGAAAGATTTGTAGATATCCTAAAGAATGAAAAAGGGCCATATCAGAATCTCTATCAAATATGGACGGATTATTCTTCAAGGATGGGTGATCAGTTCTCGGAGTTTATGAGCGACAGCCTAAGGGAGCAGCACGATCTTTACGAACTTTGGATGGACACCTTCGGGATGAAGGATATTGGCCATGAGGAAGATCTCACAGGGATATACAAAAATATGAACCAATTTTGGTTGGACATGTGGCTGAAATCAAAGGACATGTTCCCGCCGATCCGAGAAAATGATGTGGGCTATTATCAAAAATACAGGGAAATGAACGAGTTCTGGACAAAGGCCTATTCCAAAATGGTCATGAACCTCCTAAAAAGTCCTGATTTTGCCGAGATGGATGGTAACATTCTAAACAGCAATCTGGAGATGATACAAGCAAACAATCGTTTCATGAGTCAGTACCTTGCCGCAATGGGCCTTCCCACGAAGGAGAATCTCAACGACATTTATCTCAAACTCCATGATATGGACAGGAAGATCAGCGAAATCTCCCGGGCCGTCAACTCCAAAGGCAAGAAATAAAGCGGCATCATAGGGAAAGAGATGGTACCCTGGTGATATTTATGAAACCTATCGAGGGAGCGAATTTGCGGTCCACTTTAAACGAGTCCCGAAACTTCGAACGGAAAATAATAAAAGCGGCCAAGCTTCTTATGAATCCTCCAGAGGTGGATGTCGGTACGGCCCCTTGCGAGGTTGTTTATCAGGATGGGAAGATGAAGCTTCTGCACTATATTCCCGTGGTACCGAAACCACAAAAAGTCCCGCTTCTCATCATCTATGCTCTTATAAACAAGCCATATATTCTCGATCTCCAACCAGATAGGAG
>CP070739.1:2980445-2999366 GCA_020347705.1 Methanomassiliicoccales archaeon
TAGATATGGATTTAGAATCGGATAACACGGTTGAGGAGATCATCGAGAGCGCCGCATCCTTCTGGTCCAAGGACCCGGGGGCCTATGTGCTGAAATGGGGCAGAAAACTGCTGCGTGGAGGGTTGATGATCAGCGATGCAGGGATTAGGGACGGCGACACACTGGAACTGATCCCGGATCCTGAAGGTGGAATATAAATTCGATCTTCGCATTTGAAATGGATACACACATGATGTTCCGGTTTCATTTTACTTCAGCGAGGGATTTCATGGCAAAACCTCCAAAAATCGTTGGGGAACATAAGAAAGAATTTCGGGTAATTCCTCCTCCTCCACAGGACATGATTGTACACCCTGTGGATGTTTCTAAAGGTACTTTTGAGTTATATTTGACAAAAACCTCCAAGGATAAGATATTAGAGCACTGTAATGCCTTTGCAGATCAGAAACTCGAGGTCATGGGTTTTCTCATAGGTGACGTTTTAAGATGGAAGAACCGCTTCTTTTCCCTGGTCAAGGATGTTGTTTCCACGGATCTAAAAGCTACCAATATATCGGTCCGATTCGCAAAAGAGGGTTTTGAACCCTTGTTCGAGGAGCTGGACGGTCTGAACTATGATTATTTGATCGTAGGATGGTATCACTCCCATCCAGGACTGGGATGCTTTATGTCGAAAAAGGACATCGAAACCCAAAAACGTACGTTCAACAAACCCTATCATATGGCCCTGGTTGTGGATCCCTTAAAAACCGAGATGAAAGCCTACAAATTGAAGGACGAGGGGTATGTGGAAAAGAAATTTGCTGTTTATTTGGAAACTGGGTGAAAACAATGGAAATTATAAAGGTGGTTGCGAAAAATATTTGAAGCACCGTATACATATTGTTTTTAGTTAGTTGAATAATAACCTAAGGGAGGGCGATAATTTGAGAAAAGCCTTAACCTTCGCCACAGTATTTAATATGATTATCCTAGCAGCATTAGGTTGCTCTGTAGCAGGACAACCAGCTGGAGATACCGAGGTGATGGGTAATACCATCTATTTTGAGAGAATAAAGCAGGAGGAAAACGTATCAGAACCCCAACCTATAAATCTTTATTTAAATGGAGGTGATGGGGGGGAGCTCAGGGCGGAAGTACCAGAAGGGAATTCTACAACTGAAGTGGACTGTCCAGGTCATCCAGTTTCGAGAAGGTTTGGATATTACATCGGAACCTGGACTACCCCCCAGCTGACAGCTGCAATCACGCTGGGTGCAAAATTCTCCACCAGCCTTTGGGTTTACAGCACTGAGGGCGCCAGTAATGTACGGTTCAGGGTACAAATATTTATTAACGGGGACCAAAAGTATGACTTCTTTACTGAAAGTTCAAGCGTCTCATCGACCCCGGTTGAGATCAGGGGTGAGGGAAACCACGATGAGACTCTTGAACTCCAGGCAGGCGATACATTGGGAGTGCGATATGCCTATTTTTCTGATCCAAAATATTTTGTGGGTCCGGGTGCTAATTCCAAGCTCCTCGTCGGCGGGGATGAGTATGATTCCCACCTCACCGTCATCACGAGTCCAATTACCGTCAGTGTAAAATCACCTGGCGTCACCGATACCTTGGTAATCTTTTCTGCAACCTATACCGATGCTTTCGCATCCACTAAATTGAATGCGCATATAATGGTTGATGGGAAGGTAGAGGTTGCTACCCTGTCAGATCCAACTTTTGCCCCTGGCGTGAACGGCTCCTCTGTCTCGTGGCAATGGGACTATATCACAGACAAAGGAAGAGATGGCGAGTACCAAATTACAGTTTTCATCTGCTACAGTGAAGAAAACGAGTTTATGGCCCAAGGAGCATTTACGATAGTATTCCCAAAAAGCGACGAGGGAGGCGGTATCTTTGATGAAATGGGATGGCTGCTGCCCGTAATCATTGTTGTGGTCATTATTGCAGTCGTTGCCGTTGCTCTCAAGTTTATTTTGGCCAGAAGAAGTGCCATGGCCTCCGAAGCCTAAATCCTATCTTTCCGTCCTGAATAACAGATTAAGATCATTAGCCATATGCGAAATTGATATTATGAATTGCATCCTTAATATTTCTTTTTAAAAAATGAATTTTCAAATAATTCTGGATAATGTCATTAATTATTAAAAACGGGATAAAACCTTAGTATGATTCCCACCTCACCGTCATCACGAGCCCCATTACCGTCAGTGTCGATGAACCAGTAATAAGTGGGGACTTTGCGACATTCTCGGCGACTTATATCGATGCTTTTTCGTCCACAAAATTAAATGCTCTATTGAGGGTGGACGGGAGTGTGGATGTTGAAACGCTTTCCCTACCAACCGTCAGTGGCGGTGCAAATGGCTCGGCTGTGACTTGGATTTGGGACTACAAATCAGACGGAGCAAGAGATGGTGAATACACAATAACGATTTCCCTGTCCTATTGCGAAGAGAACGATTTCAGAGCCATGGGAACATACATGATTGCATTTCCAGGTGGTGATGAGGATGGCGGTATCATAGGCATGATCATGGGATTGCTACCTGTTATCATCATTATAATAATCGCTGTTGTGGTCATTGTATTCCTTATAAGATACCTTAAGAACCGTAGGGAGGCTTAGAGTCCTACTTGATTCCCAAAATACACTTTAACTTGCACCAACTTTTCAAATCCCCTCAAAAACCGTTAATATCCTGCATTCTAGGGAATTTTTTTTATGTTTCAAATCCTGAAAAAACGGGAAATATATAAGAAAACTTTATATTTGAATGATAGTATATAGACTATTTACTGGTGATATAATGAAATTGAAGATTGGTCTTTTGATCATTCTAATCGTATTTGCGACAGCCATCTCTGGGTGCCTTGGAGGCGGAGAAGAAGATACAAAGGAACCTGTAATTACGTACGTAGTGAAGGCTGGGGGAAAGGATGGCCCTTATTCAGGTTACACAGGGGAAAACGATGAAACCACCGTTGATATCAATTTCAACCATACTTATATAGTTCAAGCTACCTTCAAATTAACCTGGACCGACACCAATAATAATGGTGATCCGGAATCCTCCCAAGATGATACTTTTACAATTGAGGTTACACCTCCTAATGGAAGCGGAGAACCGGCAAAGAACTCTGGGGCAGGTAGCTCTGTAACCCTCGATATTGACTCCGCTCAAAATCTCGAGGAACCAATGGAAAATAGTGTTGGCTGGAAAGTTAAAATCACATGCGAACCAGGTGAGGGGAGCAGTGGAGGTCCTGGTCTCGGCATTTTTATATTTTGGGCGGATTCAGGGAACGACTGGACTCTCAATGTTGAGTACAAATATCTGCAAGCAATGGAGGAAACCACGTAGTGTTGATTAGTTCCATAAAATTTTTTTCAAAACTTATATATAAAAAAATAAAAAAAACAAAAAAAGAGAAGTTTACCTTCTTCTCTTCATTATTTTCATCCACCCACCGCTCTCGTAGACCGCCAATCTTCTCCTCTTAAGAGTCTTTTCGAACTCGTCCCATTCAATGGTCTCCAAGCGCGGATTCCTCCCCTTGGTGAATTGTACACCGTTTGTACCTTTCACTCTGCCTGGTTTAAGGCCCTTTCTTTTGGCGATGGTTTTCGCCCTATCCAATGTTATTTCTTCCATTACCATATCGCTTCCTCCGTTTGTTTTTGGGTCAACAAGGTTTACTTCGGCCTTAACGACATATAAGGCTATTACCTTGAATACGGTCTCTATCTCCAACGTTAAGGTTCAGCAATAGCCAGATGACCCAGTTACCTGAATAGACTTAATCCATATATAATTCTTTCCCTGTATGGCTATCATTTGACCCCTCGATTTACAAGACTCTGGAGCAAATCATATAGCAACGGATTTCTCCATAATTTTGGAATATTCGCTTGTTTTGAGTGGAATAAAATACCAAAAACAGATAACTAAGCCTAAAAAATAATAAATTATTGTCTTCGTACCTACAGATACTCCTTATAAATACCCTCTCTAAAGAGAAGTTTGTCTAGGTTCTCGGATAGGTTTTTCTCGAGCTCTTCCTGTTTTGAGGATAAGATACCTTTCATTTCGCTGGTGGCTTTGGGAGAATATCTACCGATGCCCAGGGCAAATATGGGATGGTTTTTTCGTTGCTGGTAGATCTCTCCGAATGGAAGTGCGGTGCCCTTTTCCATTAGAACCTCCACCTCCTCGTCGGGTTTATCCATTATTCTTATCCCCACACCCTTTGGCTGAAACGGGGTTTTAAACTCGGTTTTCATTTGCCACAGGTTTTTTTTGTTCATGATGTAGGTGTCATAATGCCCTGCACGGTCCCTGCCCCTGAGCAATTTCCATCCCTCTGGTTCCTGATCGTAGCATTCCTTGATTTCGGCTATAATCTCCTCTACCGACTTAATTTTCATTTCATTTCCTCGAATTAACCTAGGTGACAACTTGTTGAATGACGTCTTCTCATTCCCAAATGGTATTATTTGTTGCTAGATTCTAATAATGCGAAAGTGGATATTAATTCTTTTCGCAGTGCCAAGATGCGATAATGACCTCATACTTCTTTGATATGGTTCTGCCTCACTATATACCCAAAACCCGGATTTCAAAGGATATTTGCGGGATAGCCCCTTCAAATCAATAGAAAACTTTAAGAATTCATATGGAGTTAGGGACTTTTGCACTAAAGGGGGCTTAAACGATAGGAATAAAGGATGTTTAAACGGTTTTCGCTGTCGCATAAAGCCTCAATATATGCCAATTACGGGGGAGAGTAATATGGATGAAGAGAATCAAAACAAAGAAAAAGACAATATAGATGAAGTAGTGAGGCTCACGGAAGATACAGAGACTTTAGAAAATATTTTTAGCGGGCCTACGAACTTGCTCAAAGACCTGTACGACTCATTCGAAGATAAGAGTTACACAGTCACTTTGGCAAATAGTAAAAAAATGCTTGCTATAATGGAGCAGCCAACACAAGAGTTCATGAAGATGGGCATGGCCCTTTCGATTTCTGCCGCCAGCAGATGGGTCTCGACCTTGGGTGAGGTTGGTGTCGATATCCAGAAGGTGGAAGAGCTTATTACAAAAGCAAAAGAACATTTTGAATCAAGCGATTTTTTAAAGGCAGATGAGACCATCGATGAGGTTAGAGCCATGATCACAGAACTCGAAGAAGAACAAAAAGAGGCCGCAGAAAATAGAATCTCAACCGCCGAGAAGCTTATCGAAGAGGGCAAGAGCATAGGAGCCAGCGTAAACGGTGCAGAAAGGTCTCTTTTACAGGCAAAAGAGCTCTTCGAAAAAGGAGATTACTCACAGGTGGCGAATCTTACGAACGAAGCAAAAGAAGCCGCTGAAAAAGCAAAAGAGCAACGGATTCAAACCACCTCAGACGCACTATTGTTCACCCGTTCGGTCATCGATGAATCGAAAGATATGGGTGTGGATACCAAAGAGCCAGATGAGTTATACAAGGAGGCGAAAAAAGCCTTTGCCAAGGGTGACTATCAGAAATGCTCGGAACTCAATAAAGAAGCGGAAGAAATAACCTTGAAACTACAGGATGAGCATATAGAAAAGGTACTGGCTTTGAAGGAAAAGAGAGCGGCGATGATGAAGTCCAGAACAGAAATGGAAGCCGCAAAACCCTCCGAGGACGAAGCAGAGACCAAGGCCCAAGAAGAGCTATGTCCGTGGTGCGATTCGAGTACGAGATACGTTGAGAAGTACGACAGATATTGGTGCAGGGAGTGTAGGAAGTATACGCCCAGGAAATGAGGCATTCCCTCGATCGCTTATAGAGGGTCATCCCCTCAATTTTTTTTCTTTTTTACAACATGGGTAAAATACAGAGAGGATCATATCATGTCCACGAGCTTTTCCTCCAGCACCTTGGCCGGAATATCAGGTAATGAAATCAAAGTGGTTGTACCCACAAGGCCCTTGCTTGACTTCTTGGCTTGAATGATGCCAACGTTGTCAAGCTCCTTCAGATATTTCCAGAACTGGGTGTGGCCAAGCTTTTTCTCCTGGAATTCCTCGCAGATCAGTGCGTACATCTTCTCGGCATCACCAGTGGTGGTATACGCTTTTTTCCTCAGGCTTCGGGATATAGCGATGAGAATCAGCTTTCTGTTCTTGTCCAAATCTGAAAGTTTGCTTTCTGTAACAGTGGAGTATATCTCCGCCTTTGCGGCCCTTGTATGTTCTGGTGTCACGAGCCCTTCCTTCTTCTCGTCGGCAAGCATACCTGCCTTTTCGAGCAGCTCGATCGCATATCTTGCATCACCTAACTCCGAAGCTATATCGGCGATTAGATCGCTTACACCCAGATCTACGGCATCCGGATGAAAGGCGAGTTCTATCCTCTGCTCAAGGATTGCGAGTAGCTCATCTCTCAGATATTTATCCAATCTAACAATATTCCCTCTCTTGAACGTCGAAAGGGAAGGTGAATCCAGCATCTCCAAAACATTCTTTTGGGAGATGAGAATGAGGGAAAGAAGTTTTTTAGCTTCTATCCCCTCCTCATTGAATCGAGAAAAATGATATATTATATCAGAGCTTTTTGTCTTTTTTAAAAGGACATCAACCTCATCCAGCACAACGATTAGATGCGCTTTTTCCTTTTCAAGCTCCTTTCGCAGGCTCTCCATCATCTCATTGATCGAAAAACCTCTGTCAGGAAAAAAGGGTTTGAAATTGGTTAAGACCCTCAACATAACCGCATTCTCAGTGTTTCTCTGCCTGCAGTTGACCAGTACGAACTGAACGTTTTTTCCCCCCTTCCTCGCAAAATCTTGGAAGTCCATGCAGAACTTCTTCGAAAGCACTGTTTTGCCTGTCCCCGTTGGACCGGTTATGAAGGCGTTTTGGGATACATTGGAATCCACGATGGGACCGAATATAGTAAAGAGGCGTTTTTGCTGCATGTCGCGGTGAGGAAGGTCTTTTGGTACGTAGTCGAAATCAAGGGCCTTATAGTTCTTGAATACACTTTTTCCTCTCGGATATGCGGTATACGAGCTCATCAAATGCTGTAACGCTTTCAAATGGAAAAAGATTTCTGTTTGCATTTCATCGTATATTTTGAAAAAAGTTTTTTATGTCACCCACACCTCCCTTTCAAACGAGGGACACCATATTTATTAATGATAATACCCATGAGGAAAATTGGGTGAATATGCCGATAGATGAAATACACCACGATCGCCTTCATTATTCGGATAAATATAGAAGAAGGAGAAGAGGCCCTAGATTCGCTTTGATTTTACTCTTTATAATGGCCATGCTCTCCCTTATATTGGCATTTATTGCTATGATATACTTCACTTAAGGATATCAGAGTTGATGAATTTTAAATTTTTATGCATTGTTTTTAGATTCAACATTCACAATCCCCATTCCCAGTTTCGTAATATCACGAGTATTGATTATCTTTAAAGATAATGAGAAGAGAAACTTTTTATGCGGAGTGAATCCTGATTTATCACCTCCAACGCCTTATGATACTGAGAGCCGAAAGAATATTTTCGGCTCTCAGTTGATGGCCTTAGGTTTTTTCAATTATTTGAGTCGCATTCAATTATTATGATATTTCTAAATCCTATTGCAATCCAAAAAAAGGACATTAGTATCTAAAAAAAAGAAAATAATGCGGGTAGAAAACCTTTTTTATCTGAAACGCATTCCCGTTTCGGTGTTCTCATGAGGAAAGATAAACGATTGGGCAAGTTTTTGGTCATTACGATGATTTTCATGATGTTGACCATGTCATTTGTGGGAATGAGTGCAGTCGCTCAGGATGAAGACGATGATGAGGAAGATCTGGCAGGACTTTGGTGTTTAACCGGTGCCTTGTGTTTCTTCCCAATAATATGGCTGATTATATGGATCCTGATAGCCGTCTGGGTCTATAAGGACGCCGAGAAAAGAGGAAAAAGCGGTATATTATGGCTACTTGTCGTGATCATCCTGGGATTAATCGGTTTAATCATTTGGTTGGTAGTTAGGCCACCTGAGCAGCCACCAGGACCGGCATATCCGCCACAGGCACCTGGTTATCCGCCACAGCAGCCTGGTTATCCACCGCAGCAGCCGCCGCCTGGATATCCACCACAGCAACCACCACAACAACCAGGTTACTGAGTTTGTAAAGAACACGAAAATAACAATTTCCAAGGTTTGGGCGAATCCTCGCCCATTCCATTTTTATTATATTTAATCCAATCTCAGTGAGATCCAAAAAGGGGAACATCACGGAAATTAGGTATTTATGTCCCTATTTTTTGTAACAGAAAAACCTTTTTATTCAATAATCTCTATGTCCGAGACGGGGATAAAATTGGCAGATGAGATGATTCTCAAAGTGGCGGAAGCCCTGCAATCTGATGTAGGTCACGGTAGGGCTAGAATCGATACTTCCACGAGGGTGTCCCTGAATCTGGAACCCGGTGATATAATCGAAATCAAAGGAAAGAAAAGCACGGCAGCCAAGGTATTTAGAGTGAACCAGGACGATGAGGGCATCGGCATTATTCGGATAGATGGTTTGGTAAGAAAGAACGCTGGCGTCTCCATCGGGGATAAGGTCGTCATAAAGAAGGCTGAGATGCAGCCTGCTCAAAGCGTGACCATCTCCCCTCTGATATCCGAAACACATAGGATACGATTCGGACCGGGCATCGAGAATTTTGTAAAAAGAGGCCTACTAAAGCGTCCTCTAACGAAGGGAGATACCATTATTGTACCCGGTATCGCGCTGATGGGGGGCTCACTACCCTTCGTGGTGGCCAGCACAAAACCAAAAGGGATCATCGAGATCACAGAAGAGTCGGAGATGGTAGTCAAGGAGGAGGCTGTAAAAGAGGGGGAAATCGAGGTTTCCGCCGTATCGTACGAGGATATCGGAGGCCTGAAGGAGGAGCTGCAGAAGGTAAGAGAAACCATCGAACTGCCCTTAAAGCATCCCGAACTGTTCGACAGGCTCGGCATCGACCCCCCGAAAGGTGTGCTCCTGTACGGACCTCCCGGCACAGGAAAAACCCTTATTGCCAAGGCTGTGGCCAACGAGGCGGGCGCTAACTTCTACTCCATCCAAGGACCTGAGATCATGTCGAAGTACTACGGAGAAAGTGAGGAAAGACTGAGACAGAGGTTCGAGGAGGCAGAGAAAAACGCTCCCTCCGTGATCTTCATAGACGAATTGGATTCCGTTGCACCAAAGCGGGAGGAGGTGTCTGGAGAGGTGGAAAGAAGGGTGGTAGCTCAATTATTGACCCTCATGGACGGTTTGAAGGCCAGAGGAAATTTGATAGTGATCGGGGCCACCAATAGAGAGGATGCCGTTGACCCAGCTCTAAGAAGACCGGGACGATTCGATAGGGAGATCGAGATCGGTGTTCCTGACAGAAAGGGTAGAAAGGAAGTATTGCAGATCCACACCCGAGGCATGCCTGTGGGCGAGGGCTTCGATTTGGATTATCTCTCCAATATCACCCATGGATTCGTCGGTGCCGATCTGGCAGCATTGGCCAGAGAGGCTGCCATGAAGAGCCTAAGACGTTATTTACCTGAAATCGATTTGGAAAAACCGATTCCTGCGGATGTTCTTGAAAAGATGAAGGTAACAGGAGATGATTTTAAAAACGCCTTCAAGGAAATCGAGCCCTCGAGCCTAAGGGAAGTGCTCATTGAGATTCCGCGGGTAACCTGGGACGATGTAGGAGGTCTTGTGGCAGTGAAACAGAGCCTCAAGGAGGTGGTGGAGCTTCCACTTAAGAATCCCGAGGCCTTCAAACGCATGGGTATTAAGGTGCCAAGAGGTGTACTGCTATACGGCCCCCCCGGGACCGGAAAAACCCTCCTTGCAAAAGCCGTGGCCAATGAATCCGAGGCAAATTACATATCTGTCAAAGGTCCGGAGATACTGTCGAAGTGGGTGGGTGAATCTGAAAAGGCCGTAAGAGAGATATTCAAAAAGGCCAAGCAGGCTTCTCCCTCCATCGTCTTTCTGGATGAAATCGATGCCATTGCTCCGAGGAGAGGAATGGGAACCGATTCGCATGTCACCGAGCGCCTCGTGAACCAGCTTCTGACCTCCATAGACGGATTGGAGAGCATGGAGGGGGTGGTGGTTCTGGCCGCCACCAACAGACCAGATATAGTGGACACGGCGTTGCTTAGAGCAGGACGGTTTGATAGACTGATTCTGATCCCTGCCCCGGACAGGGAAGCAAGGCTGCAGATACTCAAAATACATACAAAGGACATGCCTCTGGATGACTCTGTGGACTTGGAGGAAATCGCGGACAAAACCGACGGCTTTGTTGGTGCGGACCTGGAAAACATTTGTAGGGAAGCGGGGATATTGGCATTGAGACAGGATATGGAGGCGAACAAGGTAACAAAAGAGCACTACGACAAGGCCCTCAGCAAAGCAAGACCATCGGTGGATGAGAATACCATAAAGTTCTACGAGGTCATCGGGAAGGAATTGGAAGGGGGAATAGCCCGAAGAGAATACAAAAAGGCCAGTGAGGAAACAGGGTACGTATAGTCAAACATTTCATTCATTAGATTGAAATTACGTGTGGAAAATATTCCACGGCACTCTGAATTTATTGTCTCTTTATTCGGTGACAAGCTAGGAGATAAATATGGACTTTTACATAGAGGAACTTGCCCTCGATTCCCCATGTAACCCTTCCTCGCAAAATCGCGGCTATCTGACCCATAGAATTTTTCCTCCTATGTTGGGGGATTGGGGGCGGGTTTTTTTATGTCGTTAATTCTGCCAGATATTACGAGTTTTGTAAGGTAGGAACCGATTTTTAATTCATGTAAAATTATAAGGATTAAACCTCAAGTGTTAATGTCGGTGCTCCGGTAGATTTAATACCTATGAAACGATACAGGAGAAACGAACACCCCCCAATCCTAACTAACCCTTCCTCGCATAATATTTCGCGGCTATCTGACCCGATAATTTTCCTCCTAAGGGGTTGGGGGGATGGTTTTTCCCATCCTTTTAGATGAGGTTTATATAATTATCTAGATAAGACATAATAGAAAAAAAACTTCATGTTTTTCGAGGAAAAATTATGTGATAACATTAGGCATATGGCTGTTTTTTTTTGAAAAAGATTATTCTTCCTTGTATTTCTTTCTATCGGCCTCCGGCTGGTCGTTGAACTCCCTGAGGATCTTTTTTCTGTCGCCTATATAAAGGTAGACCCTTCCGCAGGACATGCATGCATACGGAATCACCGGAGCACTCATTTTTAGGGCTGAGCCCCACGGCCGGTTCCAGTACATATAGGTCGAGGCCATGAATTTTCTTGACCTCACGAGTGAATCACCGCACGAATCACACTTAAAGGCATTTTCCTCGGAACCCATCGACATTCTTTAAATATTTATTGGGACTTAACTTTTTCCTTTAGATTGACCTCTATGATAATATCCAATCTGGATGCTCTTTTAATAAAATGTTGGAAGTTACTGGGAAAACGAGAAAGCAGTTCCTAGTTGCTTTCAGCCAAAATTTTCTTTTTTCGCCTGTAAATAGAGTACCCTCCAATAATAAGACAGGCGTCATCCTTCTGTGGGTCGTATTCCCTGACGTTCTCCCTCTTTTTTTTATCCTCTTTTGGAATGGATTCCTCCCCCTTTTTGCATTATATTCTGCTTTTCCCCCCTTTTCTAGGCAGACAACATTATCTATTGTATCTTCGAATATAAAAGGTTTATAGAACGTTTTTTGAATGATTGGGCAACTTTTGCGGGCTAATCATTTATTACGACCCAATCGCAATCGCTGTCCACTCTGACCCAGTATCCACTACCCATCTGCATGCCGTTCATATCGACGAGATTATAAACCACACACCGAATATGACCATGATGGCTCCACATATACCAAAAACGATATTGTGACCCTTCTCTGACCACAGTCTCTTGGATTTGAACACCGTAAAGGAGACGAAATAGTCCCATATGAAATCGCACAGCCAGTGCACCACCGCAAAAACCACCAGGGCCAGCAGGCCAAAGCCTAGGGCAAAGACTATCAAAAAGAGTCCCACCGTGGCCCACCACAGGAAAAAATACGGATTCGAAACGGTGGTTATCACACCAACGATGATGGGGTGATACGGGAGGTATTTCTCGGTCTCGTCGGTCTCCTTTCTCATTCTTACCATGTTGTAACCGATATATATCAGCACCGCGCCCCCGATCACACCGATGGCCAACCTCACGCCTTGATTCTCAAAAAAAGAACCGAGACCAAGACCTATTAAACCTATCAACGGAAACTCCACCAAGCCGTGACCCAAAGCGATCTGCATGCCAGCATTCTTATCTTTATATCCCTTGGCCACCGTGCCTGCGAACACGGGGCCTGGCATCATCACGCCTGAAAGCGAAATAAAGGCCGTGAGCAAGTAGAAACCTAGAAGGCCAGTTGTATCCAATCAGTGCACCTGGATGAAAATGTTCTTCTGAATATAAAACTTTGGCTTTGGTGGAAAGGGGCTTATGGTAAAGCTAAAAGTCCATAAAGACTATGACGTGTTGAATTCATATTAAAAAGAAGGCTTTTGACATGAAAACCGTAGATGTTACGGAGTACAGAGATGGTTTTGCTTCCACATCGCTTAAGATCGCAGAAGAAGCGATTCTCCACGTCGAAATAAACGACATGGGCTACGATGTCATCATTTCGCCCTCCGAGATTACGGAGTTCGTTTACGGTAATCTGCTTTCAGAGGGCTTCATCAGGGGCCCGGATGATGTGACGAGCTACAAGGAAAAACGCAAAGGGGATCTCATTTACGTATTGCTGAAACTCAGGACTTTTGAGCCCTCCTTTCTCAGAAAGAACTACAACATAGTCTGGACGGAATGCGGCAGCGTGCCCGAGATACAAAAAAGAAAGGGGGAGCGATTGAAAAAAATCCAATGCGATTTTAAGCTGAGAGCAAAGGATATCCTTGGTATACAGAAAAAGATGAGGGACAGGATTTCAGGGATAGAAAAGACCGGGGGAGTGCATTTCTCTGCACTCTTTACCAACGATCTCCGTATGAGGCATTTTTCCTTCGATGTAGGAAGGCACAATGCGGTGGACAAGGTAATAGGCAAGAACCTATTGGCCGGTGAGGATTTTAAGGATAAGGTACTGTTCACCACTGGCAGAATTTCTTCGGATATTGTAGTGAAATGTCTCAGAGCGAGAATCCCTGTGGTGGTATCGAAAAACAGCCCTCTTTATACAGCCATATCCCTTGCCAGGAAGTACAACCTCTGCCTTATTGGATATTTGAGAGGTAAGAGATTCGAGATATTCAGTGGGAAGGAGGTTGTGGAGGATGGCTGAGGCCATGTTGAACAACTTTTTATAAGGAGAAGTAAATGTAAGACAGGGTAATAATGGGTACAGAAGTTGGATCAGGAAAGGAAATTAATGATCTAGAAGAACCCATGATTACTCTAAAATTGGCCTTACTTATCATCCTAAAGTTCATTGCCCTAGTTTTCATAATTTTATTGTTTTTTTCTTTTTCTACAATATTCTGTTTTGTCACTCCTTTTTGTTATGCTATTCCTTCTCTTGTGACACCTTTTATTATCTTTATCTTTTTTTCACCTAAATTCAAGAAGGTAATGAAGACATATCTTTTCAAAATCATCATCGAATTCATCGCTGGTGTTGTTGCTGTTATTACCATGTTCTTAAACCCAGGTTTGGTGTGGCAGCATGGATGGGTAGGGATGGTGTTTTTTATCGTATCCCTTGAGGTATTTTTATTATGTTTGGGCTTTCTTATGATGGATACGATTGCCGAAAAATTAGAAAAACCTGTATTTAATAAAAGACCACAGCCTCTATTGGTATTGGCCTGCGTGATAGTCTCAGTTTGTGTGATCCTTGCGCTCTTTTGCGGCCCATATTTCATTCGGAATGAAGAAGGATTCATAACCCGAGGGGAAGCGATCAATGCTGCATGGGTATATGGAGAACAACACGGGGAAAATTTCGGTGGACGAAGAATTATTACACGATTTGCACACATTTCCTCAAACGGCACGTACTATGAAGCTGATTATGAAACAGGCGAATTTTTAAAGGGACCTTGGGGAGGGGAAGAACCTCATGATGGACAAGACCATTATATCTGGGTGGTAGGATTTGGTGGATATGACGTTAGTTTTATTGGAAGTATATTTGTTCACTATTATTACGTTGATGCGTTTAATTCTGAAATTGTCGCTGATTTTGATGCAATGTGAACCAAAACCACCTCATACCTTGTAAGATTGGCAGCTTAAGATGCTTTCTCCTCCAAACTGCCTAAAAAATCAGGGTGGGTGGTGGGGGAAAGGTGGAGGGGTTAATTTTAAATCCTCTACCATGTAATCAAAAAATTATTAAGTTCGTTGATGTTTTACTCGTTGGATTCATAATAACGGGGATGGCCTTATGTTCGAACCTGCAATCGAATTGATGAAGCCCGAGGCTCTATTAGAGCTTCAGAACGAAAGACTAAAAAAAATGATAAGATACGCCTATGACAATGTGCCTTTTTATAAAAAGAAATTCAAAGAGAAGGGAATCTCGCCCGATGATATAAAAAGCTCTGATGATTTACATAAAGTTCCGTTCACAGTAAAAGACGATCTCAGAGATCATTATCCCTACGGAATCTTAGCCGTGCCCAGGGAGGAAATAGTGAGGTTCCACTCTTCATCCGGCACCACAGGCATTCCAACCGTTGTGGGCTATACGAGAAAGGACCTTGAAACATGGTCGAGATTGATGGCCCGAACCATCGCCTGTCCTGGTACAAAAAAAGGGGACATCATGCAGAACATCTACGGCTACGGGCTTTTCACAGGGGGCCTGGGTTTTCATTACGGCGCCGAGCTTTTAGGAGTGTCGGTGATACCCACGAGCACCGGAAACACGAAAAGACAGCTTAAGATCATGCGCGATATGAAAACCACGGCCATCGCATGTACACCTTCTTATGCCCTCTATCTATCCGAAGCCGCAATCGATGAGGGCTACAAACCAAAGGAGGATTTCGATCTGAAGTACGGCCTGTTCGGGGCCGAGGCCTGGTCCGAGGAGGCAAGAAAGAAAATCCAGGATACTCTGGGTCTTGGGGCCTACGACTGCTACGGTCTTTCGGAATTGTATGGCCCTGGAGTGGCCATGGAGTGCGAGCATCAGAATGGTTTGCATATCTGGAGCGACGAATTTTTAGTTGAAACAACAAATCCTGATACAGGTGAGGTTCTTCCCCCTGGAAAAAGAGGCGAGCTGGTGTTCACCATGCTGACCAGGGAGGCCATGCCGCTGCTTCGGTACAGAACAAAGGATCTGGCCCAAATAAGCTATGAAGAATGCGAGTGCGGAAGGTACCACCCCCGAATATTGCGGGTTTCAGGAAGGTCGGATGACATGCTGATCATAGGCGGTGTGAACGTGTTCCCTTCCCAAATCGAGGATGTGCTTTTTAAAATTCCGAAACTGGGCGATCAGTACCAGATTCTTGTGGACAGAAAGATATTGGACAAGATGACAATAAAGGTGGAGCTTTCCCAGGAAGCGGCAACCGACAAGAACCTCGATAGAAATGCCCTGCTCAAAAGAATCTCGGAGGAGCTTGTGGCCGTAATCACCATAAGGCCGAAGATAGAGCTTCTGGAACCAAAAACCATACCAAGAAGCGTGGGAAAGGCGGTGCGGGTTATTGATCTGAGAAAATCCAACTAGGAAAATGCCTAAAAGCCCGCATTAAATCCATAATAATACCAAAATTATTTATGACTGTAAACAGATTAACAAACATGAATGGTAGCCTGAAAAAAACACCGCCAAAGCGGCTTCTTATTTATTTTGTCATCCTCATGATCATATTGGCCGCCATAGGTTTTTTAGCTATTCCGAGAGGGGGAGAGAAAACAAAAAAGGAGGAAATAAAAGAGGAGGTGCCCCTAATTTTGGAATGGGGCGAGGTCTACGCCTTCAACGAGGAGGGTTACGAGCCAAGTATTGCATCTGATTCCTACGGAGTGCTTTACTACACCGCGCACAAGAACGTGGACCGAGGCTACCAGGACAGGCTCAACACATGGGGCAACCAGTTCGCTTCGTGGTTCTTCTACAGCGTTGACAACGGCCAGACATGGTCGGTCCCCTCTGAACCGGACCCGTATGGAGAGATATGGAAGTACGCCCTTGGCGATGAAGGAGACATCGGCGTTGACTCAAGGGATTACGTCTACTATGTTGATACCACGCTCAGAGACATCAACATCCATGTTTATGCGAACCAGGGAGATTGGCAGTACTCCAATGTCTTTCGGAAAGCCAGCGAGGAACTTGACGACAGACCTTGGATAGCAGCCCAGGGGAACGGAATCGTACACTACCTCGGCAACAATGCTGTGACCTTCCCGGGCCATCAAGGAAGGTATATCTATTACCGCTCCACCAACGGGGCCATGACCTTTACAATACAGCAGGATATACCCGGAAACGGTTGGCTGCACATCGACACCGAACGATACGGTGATCATGCGTACATCGTGAAGGAAACCACAACCGGTATAGATGCCGATATAGTCATCCACATCACCGATGATCAGGGCGTTTCATGGAATTGGAATGACCCTGTCTATATCGGGCACAGGGACGGCCCAGGCGGTCCCCCCGGGGAGGGAAGCAGGTGGCCTGTTGTTGCAGCAGGGGAGAACGGCACCGTCTGGGTTTTATGGGGAGATTACGAAGACGCCGCTGACAACGGCTCGAAACTGTTTCTGGGCAGGAGTCAAGATTACGGCCAGACGTGGAATGTCTCGGAGATCACCCCTTTCCAGGGAGTTCATGATTACTTCTGGGTTTCTGCGGGTCCAAACGGTTCAGTGGGCGTATCGTTCTACTCCACAGAGGATCTTCCAGTTGATGATAACAGCGAGTGGTACATCTACGGCGGCATGACCATAAATACGGATGGAGTTGATATGGACGAAATCGAAATCAACATCACCCGCGCCGATCCCAATCCCTGTTACGTCGGCACCGATTACCATGCGCTTCACGATTTTCACGAGAACTGCATCAGCCCCGACGGAGCCTTCAATATCGCGTACCAGTACTATGTGGGACCCGGCAACGGAGACAGCGACCTTTACTATGTGAGAGGGGAGCTGCCAAAGGAGGCACCCGGGGAGGAAGAGGAAGAAGAGGAGGACAAAGGGGATTAGAACGGTCTTCGTGCGCCAACTAGTAAATTCCATTAATGAAATATTACAGGAGAACCGCGGATCTTAGGTCACTTTATTACCTTTTTATGAATTAATACGATTTCTCCAAAGATAAATGTAATCAAAATTATTAGTGGGAAAAGGGAGATAGCGAAGTTATCCTTCTTGTCTTTATCAGTTGGCTGATCGGGAACGATATTAACTTTGTAATCGTCCTCCTCCCATCTTTCTATCGGATCTTCAAACATTGATTCATAACTTAGTCGATCACATTCCATTTGGTCTAACCCATGAACCCGCCATATCACAACTTTTCCATCCTCAACGGTTCGAGTTCTAGCCCAAGTTTCATTTATCGTAACGAACACCCAATATCCACCGCCAGGTCTCATTTCTTTCAAATCGTTCATCCATTCAGGCTTGGCCGTGCAATTATGTTTCCAATGGTCATTGATATCGAAGGCATCAAAATGCTGCATCGCATACCAATATATTCCACTTAAAGCATCATTGAGGTTTCTTGTTTTTAGACTTGGGTACCCAACCAAATTCCAACCCTCATACAATGCAATGTCTGTGGATTCAGGAACAGCGCCCACAACACTCAGATTGCATTTGTTTTTCATATGAATCCATATACCCATTGTTCGATTGATATCAGTTAAACTAGATGGGGAAGTACGCCAAATTCCATCTTTTGCATCGTACCATTGGATCATATCGTAGCTTCCATCTATTGATTTTAGAACCTCAGAGATTTTCGTATCGTTTTGAGCTAGAGGTAGAGAAATCAGGTTCCAATCCATATTTAACGGTATCACAAACTTCCCCACAATATTCCGATTGGTATCGTTCCAACCCTCAGCATCGATTGCTCTGACGATATAATAGTAATTGTTTCCTTCATCCAAAAATGCTGTTGTGTCATTCCAAGAGGTTCTCAAAGGAATGTTCATACTATCAATGGGATCGAAATTGACGGACGTATCAATCCATGGTGATGAGAAATCGAAGCCATTCCATGTTGTACTGCGATAAATAAGATAATGATCCACAGGGCTTGGGCTGTTCTGGGGGGCTGTCCAGTTGACAGTAAGGATTGTTCCCTGGATCTCGATTGTGAGGTTGGTTGGTGAGGAAGGGACTGGGTAGTACTTATAGTAAATCTCCATATCCCCTGATCGGTCATCACTAAAAACAACATGAACATCGTTATTTACAGCAATATCTTGAGTAATAGACTGGGCTGGATCATGGGTCAATCTAATATCTTCGGACCAATTTTCGCCGTTATCAAGACTGTATTTATAATAAATTTCTCTATTGCCATCCCTTTCATCAGTCCATACTACATGGACTTCGTTATCTCTCAATGCAATTGCTGATAAATAAACATCATCTGTAGAATATGATAGTTTTACATCATCTGTCCATGTTAGGCCATTATTTTCGCTTCGTCTATAATGTATCTGCCATATTCCATCTCGATCTTCACAATATATAACATGAACATTATCTCCATTAACAGTAATATGTGGATAATCTGCATCTAGATTCATTGCGGTTAGATTAAAATCTTCAGACCAGGTTAGGCCACCATCAGAACTATTTATATAGAATATAG
>CP070739.1:2999466-3004593 GCA_020347705.1 Methanomassiliicoccales archaeon
TATGGATCCATGGAATCTGGGATCGTATCCCTATCCTTATCTATATCAATCAAAGGTGCTGGCTCCTTGTAAACCATATTGTTTATAAAAGGCACCAGCTTCCCATTCAGCATCTCCCCCATAACTTGAAAAAAGAAATAAAGTCTGTCCGATTCGTTATCGTATGAAGCGTTGTATTTCGTGATGTCTATATTGGGATTGTCTACATCGCTTGATGGATCGTTCAGGGCGGCCGCAATATCCCAATCTCCAAACCCACCGTCAACCGCGATCTTTTTGGGTGTATTTACATAGGTATGTCTCATTTTATCAGTGGTCAGAAAGACGATGCCCGAATCCACAACCACATCGTACTTACTTTCGATTTTAAAGCCTAACAACTCGCCATCTATATCTCGAGTGTTCGCATAAATTATGACATTTGCAAAGTCCTCTACCCTCTTATTGATATGGAAAGTGGCCCTGTTGCCTTGGAAATCAGCGGTTGCGCTAAAATACCCCTCCATATGCAAAGGTACGGCAGCGGCCCGCTTTAGTTTCGTTACGGTGATGGTCTTCACCATAATATTATCATGAATGCTATTCAGATTCAATTCCAGTACATGTTGATTTTGACTGGGTGATACAATATCCCCCTTTTGGGTTGGACTCTGGATGATGGCCAGAACACCCCCGGTGTTGGTGATTACGGTATCGGAGAAGTCATCATTCCCCATATTATCCTGAATATGGAAATAGAATTCAAAAGAAACCGAATTTGGCGGTCCAAGATACGAGCGCTCCATTTTGGCCTCCAGCTCACTCCCTGACACACTGCTTTGTACTTTACCAATTCTTGCGAAACCATCCCAATCGTAAGAATCGGCTGAGGTGAATTCGAAAAGATGGGAGGAAAGCACCATGCCTTCCCTTCCGAAGATCTGAACCATGAAATCGGCGCCCATGCCACCTATTTGAAAACCGCTGGTTGAATCCCTGTCCACATCGATGAAGATGTGGACTGTATCCATATGGCCATGGGCATCTCCTTTTAGCATATCTCCCTTCACCCTCATATAAAAAAATATGTAGGGAATATCCTCTTTTATACGGTACTCAATTATATCTGTGTCATCTGAGGGAGCATCCCGAATCTCATCCTCGTAACTTCCTACGCCCCTCCAATCCTCGAATCGGCCATCGATACCCATCTCTTCTTCAGATGTGGACAATCTAACAGCTACATATGGTGAGATAACGAGTATCAAAATTACTGCGGGAATGATGATAAACTTCCATTTACCCCTTTTTTTTTCCAGAAGTCTTTTTCTTCTATCAAGGCCGTTGGTAATTCCATTACCGTTTGTTATTCCGTTTGTGATCCCAAACTTCAGCGCGTTAAGACCGTTTGTAAGACCATTGGTCAGGCCATTTGTTAGGCCATTGGTCAAACCATTTGTAATTCCGTTTATTTTACCCTGCTTTGTTCTTTGCAGGAAATCGGTCCTTATACGTTCTTTCTCCATTGACGTCCTTACAAATTTTACCGAAAGACTCTTCCTAGGTACAATCCTCATAGTTCTCGTTGGAACCTCAAGGGAGATTTTTTCTTCATCAATAAATTCAGATAAATCTTCAAGTTCTTCAAATTCTAAACCGCAATCCGGACACACAGAGACCTTTTCAGAAAATATGCGGCCGCAATCTGGACATTCATATTCTTCCTGGATTGGGATCCCCGCAACAACCACAGTATCTAATGTGGGTTTCTTTTCACAGAGCCATTCATGCTTCTTTCTATCTTCGATATTGCCCAGTTCCTTCCCACAGTACCGACACACATTTTCTGGTATGTTATCATCCCTCTCCCCGTTTCTTTTCTGAGGCAATTCAAAAACCTCCAGCGTGACTCCTGGCAACGGTTGTGTATAAAAGTATCTATGAGTATATATACTTAATTATTTGATTATGAATAATATGGAAGCTCACCAGGAGCGCCCCTCATTTATATCCCTTTAAAACAAAATTTTAATAAGTACTCAGTCATATAGGATAATTTGGAGATTCGAAGCATGAATTTGTCTAAAAACATGGCCCTACTCTTGACTATCCTCCTGATCACATGCTCATTTATGGATGGAGCAGGCCTGGCATCCAATGATAATACTCGTGAAAAACAGGACGGAGAATCCAATTGGTGGGATGATTGGAATAGAGATAAAAATCACAACAAAATCGATGATGTTATCGAGGAAATTGCGCCTGAGGAAAAGATCGGGATTTTCATAAACTATGACCGCCATCCCACAAAGGAGGATATAAACAGGCTTTCGAAGTTCGATATCGACATTAAATATGTCTACAAATACATCGATGTGATATGTGCAAGAAATGTGGATTTTGAGGATGTGATGGCTGTATCCCGACTCCCACATGTTGTTATGGTCAAGCTTGAAACCAAGGTATATCCCGCACTTGATGTAAGTGCAAGGGCCATTAAAACCAGGGAATCTGACAACTACTCACCGACCACTGCTTTTGAAATGGGCTTCACAGGAGCCGGTGTCTCAATCGCTATACTCGATACTGGCGTAGATGACGGGGGTTGGGCACCTGGCCAAAAACATGATTTCCTTGATGACCTGGACGACAATCCAGTTACAAACGAGGTTAGTGATCGAAAACGAATAGCAGGGGTTGATTTTACACAAGAAGAGACTATTTTGGTTCCTAGGGATGGTAGTTACGATCCAGATGATACATACGGCCACGGGACGCATTGTGCAGGTATTGCATTAGGAACAGGGGGAAGTGATAAGCAGTATATTGGAATGGCACCTCAAGCAAGATTAGTAGATGTAAAAGTAATAGAAAATTGGGGCAAAGGAAACACTGGGGATACGATGGCAGGTTTGGAATGGTGTATCGATCATATGAATGAGTATAATATTAAGATATTAAGCCTCAGCTTGGGAGGGTCACAAAACAGCGATGGTAGTGACGAGGAATCTCAAATGGTTAATACTGCTGTTGATGCTGGTTTAGTTGTTGTTGTGTCAATAGGTAATGACGGTGATCTCCCCCCCCAAGGGGATGGAGTCGCCGATAACTCAAACCTTATTTCAAGACCTGCAGCTGCTGACAAGGCAATCACGGTAGGTTCTGTTTATGATCATGAAACAATTGACAGAAGTGATGATACACTTTCTGATTTCTCACATACAGGCCCAAGACTTGACGATGGTGATGATGATCCATACGACGAGTTGAAACCTGATGTCGTTGCCTATGGAGAAGACATCACCTCGGCACAGGCAAACACAGCCTCCGGCACCATAACCCACTCAGGAACATCCATGGCTTGCCCCCATGTCGCTGGTGTAGTTGCGCTTATACTGGAAGCAAATCCATCACTGAGTCCAGAGAATGTAAAGAAGATACTTCACGATAGCGCTGAGCAGAGAGGAACTCCTTCCTTTCCATCCTTAGACCCAAAATATAATACACATTACGGTTGGGGTATCGTTGATGCGTATAAAGCAGTCGAATTAGCAAGGGGTTTTGTTGATATAGGAATTGATATTAATCATCCGGTTGAAGATACCGAAGTTCGCGGCACCGTTGAGATATCAGGCAATGCGTATATTTTGATGGGCAGTGGCAGTATAAGTTCAGTGGAGGTCTCCATCGATGATCCCAAATTCGAGACTTATACCCTGACATCAGAGGAGACAACCTCATGGAGTGTATCCTGGGATACATGGGGCTGGAACGGAAGGCGCACCATTTATGCGAAAGCTACAAGCGGACAATACACTGCTATAACATCTGTGGATGTGACTGTATATAACTCAGGGAGCTCGGGAGGAGACGACGGATTGCCATCCGACGAAGGGCCTCCGAAAATAGATCTTCCCTTTGGACTGGGAAAGGTTAGTTTATACGCTGCCGTAGGTTTTGTCCTGATTATTGCCGCAATCGTGGGTATAATCGTAGCTACAGTCATTTTACGAAGGCGGAGGTTTTATAAGCAACTACTGGCCGCAAGGAGAGCGGAACAGGGTGGCGAGCAGGATATACGGTGAGGCCATGCGCCCTCTCAGCTATTCCTCCATATCAACTTATCTCGAATGCCCCCTTAAATTCAAGTTGAAGTACATTGATGGCTTGAAGGAGAAGCCAAAACCCTATCTCTCTTTTGGAAGCTCTCTTCATGAAGCATTGCAGTTCATGTATTCTTATCGCCCTCCACCACCCAGCCTCGATGCGGTATTGAAGTACTACGAAGACAACTGGATAGACGAAGGATATGCAAACCCCGAGGAAGAAGAAGGATATTTTTCGTACGGTAAAGGAATATTGAAGGAATTCTATGAGCTCCATGTCAAGGACCTCAAACCTCCAATCGCAGTGGAATATAAATTCGATATAGATATTTCGGGAGTGCCTATCACAGGGTTTATCGATAGGGTAGATAGATTCGGAAACAACAAGGTCGAGATCATCGACTACAAATCAGGCAAGAACATTTTTGACAAATCCCAAGTTGAGGAGAACGAGCAGTTGGCCCTTTATCAATTGGCCGTCGAGGAGTCAATAGGCCTTGAGGTTGAAAGGCTCACTTTGTATCATCTTCCCTCGCAGACCCCTGTTAGCGTGGATGCAAGAAGCAAGGATAGAATCGATGCATTGAAATCGAAAATTCTGAACGTGGCTAGGCTTATAGAAAAAGGTGAATTCGAGGCCAAGGAAGGCAGGTTCTGCCCCTGCGATTTTCCCCAGCACTGTCCATTTTACAAACATCAATATCTCAAAGAAGAGGAAAAAGTAACCAAGACAAAGGTGAATATCCAGCAGACCATCGAGGAGTACAGTCAACTGAAAGATGAGGAAAGGAGATTGGGCAAGAAGATCAAGGAGCTCGCCGAGAACATTCATGAATACTGCGAAAAAGAGGGTTTGGGTAGGGTGTTTGGCAAGGACCATGCTGTGACTAGGATTTGCTCCGAAAGAAAAGGATTTGATGAGGTAAGATTAAAGGAGCTTTTAGAGCCTCTCGGTCTTTGGGAAAGGGTTTTAAGTTACGATGATTCCCTAGCAAAAAAACTGTTGGAGAACGGTGATATCGAGGAAAAGTTGAAGGCTGAA
>CP070739.1:3004693-3010850 GCA_020347705.1 Methanomassiliicoccales archaeon
GTAGCTAAGCATGGTCAAAGGCGACAGACTCAAGATCTTGATTGCGTGCCTTTGATGGGACATCTGTTCCAGAAGTGGTTCGCCGGTTCAAATCCGGTCCCTCGCATTAAATTATTTTATAAGTTGAGAGGGACTACAATTATCTTATAGCATTCCGGATTTGAACCTCGGTTCATGAGCAAATTTGAAAAATTTGCGAGCAAGAGCTGTGAGTAAAACGAGCAGCTCGGTGAATCCGGTCCCTCGCACTCCTTATCTTTTTTATATCAGATTACGGAGTGCGAGTCAGTGTATGTTATACTTGGATATGCTTAAGTCTTAAACATCCACACCCCTCGCATTTAATTATTCTTAAGCTTCGCAATCCCTCGCACCCTTAATTCTAGTTGCTAAAATTCGGGAATGCTTATATACATTTATATTTCTCTCAACAAATTAATAAAGGACGAATTGCTATAAAGGTTTGCTGATATCATGTCAAAATCCCAAAAATGGCACAATAAAAAGAACCTTCAGGAATGGTTCAGCAAGCTAACTCCGGAGCAACGACTGAAAATCGCACTTCAAGTTGAAAAGTTCAGGAGGGAGGCAAGGTTTGTTAAAACTTGAGGAAATTTTTAATGCTCTTAATGATGCAAATATCAAATATCTACTGATTGGTGGTATGGCCAGTATTTTATATGGTGTCCCTCGAACCACTTTAGATTTTGATATCGCAATCAGTTCTTCCAAGGAGAATGTAGCAAAAACCATTGAAACAATGAAAAACTTAGGTCTTTCCTGCGATACTGAAAACATCGAGGATATCCTTGCTCAAGGAGGCATTACTTTTTCGAAGGATATGGAAGTCGATGTGATTACTGATATGCCGGGAAAAAATGATTTTATGGTTCTCTGGGAACGTAGAGAAAGTGTAATCTATGAGGGGATAATGATAAATGTTATTTCCAAAGATGATCAAATCCGGATACTTCGAGAAGTTGGAAGAAAACAGGACATAGAGGACGCAAATATCCTATCACGCGATGGATTATAAGAATTTCAAGAGTTCCTCTCGCCAATTTTAAATAGGCTTAAGCCCATCCCAGACAGAATAGGGCTGTGGTAACATGGACTCTGCTGTGATAGAAGAAATCAAGGGAATTGCTGGTGAAGAAAACTGCACCACAAAGACTGCTGATCTTTATGTATATGGCTTTGACGCCTCGGTTCATCACGAAAATCCAGATATCGTGGTAATGCCGAAAACAACAGAACAGGTCAGCAAGATAGTCAAAGTGGCTAATAGACACAAGATACCTATTTTGGCCAGGGGAGCAGGAACAGGTCTGTGCGGCCATGCCGTCCCCTTGAAAAAGGGAATAGTTCTTGATATGTGTAAAATGAACAATATCAAGGAGGTCCAAGTTGAGGATCTATATTGCGTGGTAGAGCCGGGAGTGATATATGCAAAGCTTAACAAGGAGCTCGCCAAAAAGAACTTCTTCTTCCCTCCTACACCTGGTAGCGGTGATGTGTGCACCATAGGTGGAATGGTAGCAGTAAATGCTTCAGGTATGAGGGCTATAAAATACGGAGCCACAAGGGATTATGTTCTCGGCCTTGAGGTCGTGCTTCCCAACGGAGAAATCATGGAAACAGGCACAAGAACGTTGAAGAACTCCTCAGGTTATCAATTGGATCGCCTTTTTGTGGGAAGCGAAGGAACATTGGGTGTGATAACCAAGATTAACTTGAGGGTTGCTCCATTGCCAAAAGCAAGGGCCTTGGCCCTGGTTGCCTTTGATGACCTGGTAAAGGCAGGGCAGTGCGTTTCCAATTTGATTGCCCATCCATTGATTCCTTCTGCAATTGAGATCATTGACAACGTCTGTATTAAGGCCGTTAACAATGCCATGAAAGTGGGATTTCCTGATGTGGAGGCAATGCTTCTTGTTGAGGTGGACGGCCATCCAAACGTTGTAGAGGAAGAGATAAAACTAGTTTCCGAAATCTGTGAAAAGAGCGGGGCAGTGAATGTTGAGTTCTCCACAGACAAGGACACCATGGCAAAGTGGATTGCAGGAAGAAAGGCCGTATTACCTTCCCTTTCAAGGTACGGCGAGAAGTTCGTATCTGTCTCTTTAGCAGATGATATGGCAGTGCCCATGTCTCAGATTCCAAAGGCAGTGAAGGCATTCCAGGAGATAGCAAAGAAGAACAATGTGATAGTGGGAACCTATGGCCATGCAGCTGATGGCAACCTTCATACCAAGATGCTTTTAGACCCTAAGTCAAAGAAATATTGGGAGAACGGGGAAAAGGCAGTGAAAGGGATCTTTGATGCCGTATTGGAACTTGGAGGTACAGTAACCGGAGAGCACGGAGTAGCAATCTCAAAAGCCCCTTACATGCAGACTGAAAGATCCTCTGCACTTGCGACAATGAAGGCAATAAAAAGCGCTCTGGATCCTAACAACATCATGAATCCTGGTAAGATGATGGATTGGGAGGGCTCCATTATCTCGAATTTGAGGTACGAGGTAGAAAAGGAGTGACTTTAAGGCCTCTTTCATCCTGTCCTAATTTAAATGATAATATTATAATTATTATAATTCAACAATTGCTCTAAAAAATATAAATAATCTTAAAACGTGTACATTAATGTACCTCTAGGATCAAAAGGAGGAAATCATCTTCATTGGAGCGGAGTGGGGATTCAGACAAAACGATAGAGAAATTTCGCAATGTAGGGCTACATATTGGTGTAAGAATATGCTAAGAAATAACATGAGTAAGAGGTTGAAGAAGAGGGTAGCAACTGTATCGCCTATTCAAAAGGCACTCTGCGTGTTTCTTGCTCTCATAATCCTCATTCCAGTTGTGTACACTTTCCCATACAATAACGAACTGATAAAAGATATTGAATCTTTAGATGGTTCAAAATCGCTCAATGAGCCTGATGGTAATATGGGAGAGTTCCCTGAGAATAAGGAACAGACCGTTAGGCCAGAACAATCCGGTGCAAGGGGACCTGGTGTGTTGGACCATGTAAATATCGAAGACGCCCCTGGAGGTGTCGGCTCTGTAATCCAGGATGTCATTATAACCTTTGAGGACACATTAATGTTGTATGCAGTTGGATACGACTCCGAAGGCGGCTATGTTGAGGATTTGAATATGAGCTGGGGTTTTCATTCTGGAGGCTCAATTTCATATATACATGATACACCCAGTTACAGATTCAAGCCAGATCAGACCTATGTTGGCGTGGAGTCGTACTGGTTTTCGGTTGAGGACATGCTGAACAAATACGACTTCCCAAGCGAATACAACAGAACCGGCAATATAACCGTGTGGTGGCCGTTTCCAGACCCCGAAAGAGACGGCACCATAGATATCATAGTGAATGACAGCGTTTATTTGGGACCAGAGAACATCCAGACGAACTTAACCAGATATGTGAACGATATTGAAACAGACCCGTACAAACCCTATTCCGTAAGCGTTTACAACAGGACCTGGGCGAATGAAAGCGAAGTGAAAGATATCCTGATAGACGACTACAACAATAACAACCTGATAGGTGCCGTTCTCGTAGGTGATGTACCTGCTCCTTGGTACGAAGGTAATTTTAAATCGAATTGGGAAGAGTTCCCTATGGATTTTTATTATATGGATTTGGACGGTACATGGACGGATTCCGATTCCGATGGAAAATATGACGCCCATACTGGGGCCACCGAACCGGACATCATCATCGGACGCCTTTCACCCTCATGTATCACCACCCTGACAGGAAAAACTGAGAAATGGCTGCTAAATAATTACTTTGAAAAGAACAACGCTTATCGAACCGGAACATTAACTGTGAACTATCGGGGTCTATCATATGGTGAATTCAGCATGACCGATAAGTGGTCGAACTTATATGATGAAACCTTGACTGTATCGAACGGCAACAAAACCGATTATCAAAACAAGCTAAGCGATGGTTATGAATCTGTATGGGTAAACGCTCATGGAATGATCACTGCATATAATCTTGCGAGTAATACGGAGATCAGGGATTTGGATCCACCTTGCCTTTTTTATGCGCTTCATAGTTGTACGTGCGGCTATTATGCCGATCCGAATAAGCCTGGTAATATCGCAAACATGCATACATTCACAAACAACTATGGACTTGCCACATTCGCCTCATCCCAAATTATGTGGAGCCAGGGACCGATAAAGATAAAAGAACTGGAGCAATTTAAAAAGATGGGAGATGCGATAAACGTCGTAGATTACGCAGGCCTAGTAGGTCTGCATACTTTCGGTGATCCACTGCTCAGAATTTCGGAACCTCCATGGGATTCCGTGGAAATAGAATCTAAAGGTTACATTACAAAAACATCATTGGCAGAAAGAGGCGAGCCTATAATCAATGTACTGTTAGAACCCGGTCAAAGTCTTGACCTTTATGCGCTGGGCACGCGAGATGGCGGGACAACCGTGAAGGCCGATTCCTTCGTAACATGGAGCGTAACAGGTTCCCTTGATCCTGTAAATACTGGTCCATCCCGATGGGTGAGATACACACCTACCACCGATTTTACCAGCGGTACGATAACCTGCACCGATAGTTACGGGCATACGGACTTCGTCAATGTGATCGTCAATTCGAGTCTGCCGGACCATATCCTGATAGTCGACGCGCCCAACGGTGCAGGCTCAGAGATAACCACATATACAATGACGGCCGACGATGAATTGATAGTATATGCCGCGGGTTATGATCCCAACAACCAGTATGTTGCTGATATCCTTGTGACGTGGGATACGACAGGTACTCTAGATTCCGTTTCAGCAGAACCGTCCACCCACATGACGTTCTCTCCCAGCACGGCACCTACCAGTGGAACCATAATAGCAGATGACGGTGACGGACATACCGCCTCAACAGGCACCATAACCGTCAATCCGGGAGCACTTTATTGTATCGTAATCAGAGATGCTCCGCTTGGTGGAGGCTCGGAGGTCACCTCCCATTCCATGACAACCGACGACACCTACCAGATTTGGGCGGCCGGATACGATGCAGAGAACAACTTTATTGACGATATCGTGTGCAATTGGTCGAGCACCGGCACCCTGCCTCCGCCATCACCAGGACCTTCAACCAATTTAATATATGCACCCACTATCGTTGGAGGCGGCATTTTGATCACAGATGATGGTAGCGGTCATGCTGACGAGACCGGGGATATATTGGTACTACCGGGAGCATTGGACCACATATGGATAGTCAAACGACCAGGCGGTGGTGCAACAAACACATTGAAGCTTTGGCCAAGGGCCGATGGAGATCATATAGGCCTGGCCTTCGGATGGGATAATTGGGATATGGTGAACAACGATCCTCCTACCGACTATCTATTGGGAGAGTATGTTGCGCTCGGTGGTAATGATGGTTTTGATTGGGGATATGATCTGTACAAAATAGACTTCCCGCAACCAATCCCGGGCCCCATCGAAGAGGTCAGGGTCTACTTTCGGATCAGCTCACAGGGCGATGCCCTTGGAACGAACGGTACTCCGATTCTCTATCTTTCTGGGGAGTTTTCCAACGGAACCATGCAACCGCACACACAGGATGCATTCACCACGTACTCTCAGGTTCTGTCACGACCTGGAGGCGGCTCTTGGAGCTTCGAGGATTTATGCAATCTCCAAGTGGGCATAGAACTTTCGAACTATGTCAACCCATTTACCGCATACTGCAGTCAACTCTATATGGAAGTGAAATACACGAATGACGTTGAGTTCGGTGATTGGTCCATGATGCTAAACGATTCCCTTGAATTGTACGCAGTCGGTTTCGACTCCCATGATAATTATAAAGGGGAGGTGAGCTGCACATGGGACCGCACCGGTTCCCTTGATTCCCCTTCTGCAGGACCTTCTGTGAACATCACTTTCAGCCCATCCACGGCACCCAGCTATGGCACAATAACAGCAGATGATGGAGCAGGCCATACCGACGAGACTGGAATGACCTCGGTCGACTGCCGAATCCTGCAACAGGGCTGGAACCTCATTTCCGTTCCCTTGATCCAGTCCGAGGAGAATATCGATTCTGTTCTTTCTTCCATAACCGGAAAATACGATGCCATCCAATGGTATGACGTTACAG
>CP070739.1:3010950-3015709 GCA_020347705.1 Methanomassiliicoccales archaeon
ATTCCATAATCCACACGAGGGCCGGCAAGGAAGTAGTCCATATTGAGATATCCAAAGAAACCATCCCTTGAATTCGAGTAATATACCTCGTACCAATCCCCGGGATTCATACTAGTTGGCTCTTGCCAAATCAGGGTCACATTTCCATTTGAATCCAATGACACCGTGAGATTTTTCGCTTCATCCTTATGGTCAAATCCTGAAAAACCGCTGTCATCATCGTATATTATCATGGCTCCTGGCAATCCGCAGAAAGTGTGGTTAATCAGGCTGCTTAACTTCACCTCAAAACCTTCTCCCAATTTTAAAAGAGTATTGTTGGTGCCACCATCCCCCAAGTTGTGCTGCCGCCAGGTACGTGTTGAATAATCCATGTATTTGATATAGTCGGCGTTCATACGCAATGTGCAGTAGTCCACATCCAGAGGATCCATTGGCTCAAGAGGTAAAGAAAATGTTGATACCTCTTGCATGAATATCTTTGTCCACTTCCCCACGGTTCTGCTGGTTCTGCTTTTCTCGCCGAAATTGTTCACGGACCGAATTACATAGTAGTACTGCTCAGCATAGTTGGTGATATTACCTGGGTCGGCCGCGTTTGTATCGTTCCATATGGTTCTTTTTGGAATGGGAGTGGATTCACCGGGCTCCTTATCCACCGAGGTATCTACCCATATCGTGTCAAAATCGAAATCGATTTGAGATTTCGAGCGATATATCAAATAATGATCGATGCCTGAGATTACGGGAGAATCCCAATAGAGTATCACGTCCCGTCCATCCGGGCTTACATTTATGTAGAGGTTTGGTTGTAAAGGAACCAACGGGTAGCGGTCCTGGTTGGTACCTCCCGGTATGTCATATCGGGTGTCTCCTATGCCATCACTTCCTTGAATATCCTGATCGGGGCCGCGGAAATTGTCGGGGCCGTTATAGTCGGACCAGTAGTTGCCGCCGGATGGATATCCATTGTCCCAGTAATTGGCCGAATTTGTGTTATCAAAGGATTGATTTTCGTTGTTAATGAATTGGTTGTGGTAGATCAGATTACCGTTTGAAAACCATAGAAAGAAACCGTTGATATTTTCTGAAACTATGTTGTCTGTGACATTGTTATCATCGGATGACATGAAAATTATACCGTCGTTATTATTCGAGATTGTATTACCCGTTACGTTATTGTCGTTCGAGGATGAGAGACGCAGGCCAAACCATGTGTTCCCGAAAGCGCTGTTGCCTACTATGTCATTCCCAATAGAATTGAAGAGGGAAATGCCATACATATTATTTGAAGCCGAGTTTCCTGTGAGATTGTTGCCGTTTGAAAAATAGACATAGATTCCGTCGACAATGTTGGAATCTAGTTCGTTTGCATGGATCATGTTACCATCTGAATAAAAGAGTAATATACCGTCGATGGAATTGAGAAAAATATCGTTTTCGGAAACGGTATTACCAGTTGAGTAAGAAAGATAAACGCCGTTCTGGCCGTTCGAGTATATCGTATTGATCAACACATGGTTATCGTTGGAATTGTATATATAAATGCCATCATAAGTGTTACCGGAAGCGGTGTTTGACTGCATTGTATTTCCGGTGGAATAGTAAACGCCGAGGCCGTATTCGTTATCGGAGGCGTTATTTTCCAGGATGCGGTTTTCGCTGGAATTATAAAGATAAATACCATGCCAGTTATTTGAAGATACATTGTTCCCTATTAAGGTATTGTTGGAAGAGAATCCGATCTCGCAACCCACTGAGCCGTGGGTAAGGTTCTGGTTCTCTACGGTCACATTGGTGCAGTTGGCGAGGATCACCTCCCCCGCACCCGAAGGGATAGAGCCCTGTGTTTGGTTTTTCCAATAGCGAACCGGTTTGCCGTTGACGGTGTTAAGAGGATCGATATCATGGGTGTTCCAGTGCTTTTTTAAATCCCCCACGATTACGATACCATCTGCGACCATCGTGTTTCCCGAAAGCTCGTCTGCGCACGAATTATACAGATAGATACCGAAGAAGTTATGGGATGCGGTGTTACCGGTGAGATTGTTACCATCGGAATTATGAAGGTAAATGCCGTTTTGGCCGTTAGAGGATGCGGTATTGGATGTGATGTTGTTCTGGATTGAATAATGAAGATATATACCATGCTCAGCATTGCTCGAGGCATTGTTATCGATAATATCGTTTGAGCTGGAATTGGAAAGATATATACCAAACCAATTTGTCGAGGAAACGTTGTTGCCGGTGATTATGTTGTTGTCAGAGAATCCGAGTTCAATGGGAATGGAACCGAAGTTGAGGACCTGATCTTCTATTCTAACATTGGTACAATTCCCAAGTATCACCTGGCCTGCGTCGGCGGGAATCGTCCCCCCCATTATGTTTTTCCAGTAGTGTACAGGTTTGCCATTGACGGAATTGTTCGTGTCGATGATATGGGTATTCCAGTGCTCGAGTAAATCTCCAAAAACAACGATTCCATTATCGAGCATGGCATTGTTCGTTATATTGTTGCCGCTGGAGGAATCGAGATAGATGCTGTATTCGGAACAAAAAGAGATGTTGTTGTCTGTTATGTTGTTGTTTGAGGATGATTCTAGGTGGATTGCCGCAGTACCGTAACTGATGTCGCAATATTTGATATCGCAGTTCATCGTAGCAATTATACGGATCCTTTCCCAGTCAGCTGGATTAGGTGTTGCCGAATTCGATGTTATGTTGATTCTATCGGCATCAGTTCCAACAGCAATGATGGTGCCGTATACGTTTATGCCATAATACCCGTCAAACCTCACATCAACTCCCGGCTCGATGGTTAATGTGGCTCCAGGTGCAACGTAAATCATGTCGGTGACGATATAGGGGCTGCCTGCAGGAGTCCAGGTTTCCCCTGGTGGCATAATGATTCCACCGACATCGGTGGAAACGGCGTTGTCGCTTTCGAAATTTAAAAGACCTAAAAAAATGCTGATAAAAAGCAGAAATGCCGTGATAATCGCTGTTAATTTGTTCTCCGTATAAAGCCCCCGATAATCATAATTCCAATATAATAGATATTATTGGTGTATAATATGGGTACCAGTATAATTACTTATACACCTTGCGCCATAAGTATCAATTTCAGAAATAAATAAAACGTTTCTATTCATTGCTGCTCATTGGCAAAACCCAAGGAAACTCCTAAAAACCGTTAGTTTTTTATTACGCGAAAGTATACTGCCTCCCAGGCTTGAATATGGTGGAAATCAAAGAAAGCGAACGAGCGGTAATTGAGTTCACATGCATACCTGATTTGAGCCTTGAGAAGGCTCAAAAACTGTATGATATCGGGTTTAAACATCTCAAGGAATTTTTAGCATTCTCCCTCGATGATGAGGCGAAGGCCAAAGGTTTGGTAGACATACTAAACTACAAGATTCTATCCCAATTTTTAAGCGTAGGGGATGAAGACATCCCAACAGAGAAATTCAAATGCCCCTTATGCATGGGAATTGTATACTCATACGAGGAAGAATGCAGCGAATGCGGTGCCCTCCTACTTGAAGAAATTTTAGAAGTGGAAATGGAGGATGTATATTCCGGATTGAAAGAAACCATAGATACTGTAATAGCCACCCCAGATGCCGCAAAGAAGTACCTGGAAGGGGTGAGGGAAGGCGAGGTGGATGAATCTGTGGAGGAGATGGAGATCATTTCCAAGGTGATTGGGGAATCCGTTGGAAAGGAGAGGGGATTCATCACGACCTCTATTACATCCCATGAGAACGAGAATAATTACCTGACTGTAATATCTCCAATGGGTGAACATGAAAAGGAGAGAGATGGAGTATTTTCTGATTTAAAAGACCTTGGAGCAGGGGAAAATATCAGTTACCCGATAGAAGGCGGCAATATCACGAATAGACAGGAAGAGGCCGTAAGAAGCGCTGTCTCGCAGCTGATCTCAGGGCAGGATGTCAATTTAATGGCGATTGACACAATGTTTATATTGAACTTGAAGATAGCTCGATTTTTAGAATCAAAATCTACTGCGATAATTGAGGACAACAGAAATTTCCTCTCTTCATTGGATGATATAAGCCCGGATGATTTAAGGATTGACGATATAAAACAAATGCTTTATGATCCCGTGCTCTTCAGGGAGATTCAAAAGATAGGCGAAAAGGTAATTTTGGATGGGATCAGCTTCAACAACGATCCTATTAGCTTTCTCTTCGTTAAGGAGTGCCTACCTATATTAAGGGAAAATCATCATCTGAGCATTTATCTCATAGATTCGGTTGTGAATATCACTTATATAAAAACCGGCTTTCATAAGGACCTTGTGCATCTTCTTATGCGATGGAAAAAAAGTGCCTAGGTCATCACCCCAGGCCAAATTTCATTCTACTAAAAGGTGGATTCTGCTTTTTCCCAATAGTAATCAAATAACAATTCCATCCATCTGAGGAATTGCGACTCAGAACCCATTAGACCAAAGCCGTAATCGATTTTATTGTCCAGACCAGGTAGAGCAAGGCCTCCACTTTTCTCATTGAATTTCATGCTCAAATGTACTTCGTCGAGGAATCTCACCTCTATGGGTAATCGTTTTTTTGCTCGTAACTCCTCTGGCACATCCGAATTTTTAGGATATATGTACCTGAATTCAACGCCTTTTTTAGCCTTCTGAAGGTTGATATTCATCATGGCCCTCATGACCTGATCCGATATTATACACACACGTTTTTTAGCGTTTTTAGACAGGTCTTCGACC
>CP070739.1:3015809-3038917 GCA_020347705.1 Methanomassiliicoccales archaeon
ATATAAGGCATTAGGTTTTCATCTGTATCAGCCTTGCTTCTTAGGGTGTCCATGACTTCCTTTGCTTTCTTGTTGTCCCGCTTTTCTTTGGTCTCCCTCAGTCTTGTGAGCTGTCTTTTCTCGCCTTCCGGGTCCATCTCCAGGAGTTCAATTCTCACATGCTCGTCAAGGACATAATCGTTGACACCCACTATTGTTCTCTTCTTCTTCTCGATCTCCTTTTGGTACTGGTAGGCTGCATTGGCGATCTCCATCTGGAAAAATCCCCTTTCGAGTGCGGGAATGACACCGCCCATGGCATCTATTTTGTCGAAGTACTTGTAGCACTCCTCCTCCATTTGGTTGGTTAGAGCCTCTATGAAATAACTCCCGCCCACAGGATCGATTGTGTTTGCCACACCGCTTTCATGGGCCAGAATCTGCTGGGTCCGAAGCGCTATTCTAACGGCCTTTTCAGAGGGTAATGCCAAGGCCTCGTCCATGGAATTGGTATGCAGTGACTGGGTTCCTCCAAGCACCGCGGCAAGTGCCTGGATGGTCACCCGCACGATATTGTTCTCAGGCTGCTGCGCAGTGAGAGCGCAGCCCGCGGTTTGGGTGTGGAACCTGAGCCACCACGAACGGGGATTTGCGGCCTTGAAGCGCTCCTTCATCTCCCTGGCCCAGATCCTTCTCGCGGCCCTGTACTTGGCCACCTCTTCGAACAGGTCGTTGTGAGCGTTAAAGAAGAAGCTCAGCCTCGGTGCGAAATCATCTACTTTCAGTCCACGATTTACGGCCTCCTCCACATAAGTCAGGCCGTCAGCGAGTGTAAAGGCCAGCTCCTGCACCGCGGTGGAACCCGCCTCCCTGATATGGTAACCCGAGATGCTTATGGTGTTCCATTTTGGAACATGCTTGTATCCGTATTCGAATGTGTCCACGATCAATCTCATGCTGGGCTTGGGAGGGAATATGTATGATTTTTGTGCTATATACTCCTTGAGAATATCGTTCTGAATGGTACCTCCGATCTGGTCCTTTGACGCGCCCTGATTCTCTGCACAAACGATGTACATCGCCCATAAAATTGCGGCAGGTCCGTTGATGGTCATGGATGTGGTGATCTTATCCAGAGGAATGCCGGAAAACAGTATCTCCATGTCCTTAAGGGACGACACGGCGACACCGCATTTTCCGAACTCCCCCTTGGCCATCTCATGGTCCGTATCGAAGCCGTAGAGAGTTGGGAAATCGAAGGCGACGCTCAATCCGGTTTCGCCATGGTCCAGCAAATACTTGTAGCGTTTGTTGGATTCCTCAGCAGTCCCAAAACCTGAGAACATCCTCATGGTCCACAGCTTCCCACGGTACATCGTGGGTTGGACACCTCTTGTGAACGGGTACTGGTTAGGAAAGTTCAGGTCTTTCAGGTAATCGAAGTCCTTAATGTCATCAGGTGAATATAAACGGTTTATGGGCACGCTGGAGGTGGTGATAAATTCGTCCTTCCATTCAGGGTGTTTCTCCAAATGTTTTTTCAGCGTGTCCTCCTCCCACTCCTTGTGTTTTTTTTTATGGTTATTATCGGCCATGTGATTACCTCATAATCGGAATTATTTTTTTTCTTCAAGTCCAATTCTGGCTAGCAACTCATTTGCAGCGGTATAGGGATCGATTTCTCTGTTGGCTATTCTTCGGCTCAAATCATCCATTTCTTGGCGGTCTACCTTATCGACGACTGCCTTTTCAATCTTTTCCCCTATTATTTGAAATAATTCGTCCCTGCTTCTCTCAACACCCCTCTCCGAAAGAAGGCCTGAGTCCTTCAACCATTTGTAATGGCTCTCTGCAGCATCGAGCAGTTCAATGATGCCCTCGCCATCTCTGGCGATGGTTTTGAGAACAGGAGGTTTCCACGAGCTTGACATTTGACCCAGCTCCAGCATGGCTTCGAGCTCCATTACCCTCCTGTCAGTCCCTTCCCTGTCCGCTTTATTCACGACGAATATATCCCCGATTTCCATGATGCCTGCCTTTATCGTCTGTATGTCGTCACCTAGGCCCGGCATCGTGATTATGATGGTGGTGTGTGCTATTTTTACGACGTCAACCTCAGCCTGCCCGGTTCCAACGGTTTCTATCAAGATCATGTCCTTTCCGAAGGCGTCGAGAAGTTTGACGACATCCGCAGTGGCTCTCGCTACACCGCCGAGGGCGCCTCTTGTGCCCATGCTCCTTATGAATACATCCTTGTCTGTGCTCAGCTCCGACATCCTTATTCTGTCACCTAAAAGGGCACCGCCTGTGAAAGGGCTGGTGGGGTCAACAGCCACTATTCCAACGGTTTTATTTCGGCTTCTCAGCTCTTTGGCAAGCCTGTCCACCACCGTGCTTTTCCCTCCACCGGGAGGGCCGGTGATCCCGATTATATGTGCATTTCCAGTATGTGAATGGAGGATACGCAGGGCTTCGATTGCCTCCTTAGAATCGTTCTCAACCAGGGTTATGAGCCTCGCAAGTGCTCTTCTATCTTTCTTTAAAATACTTTCCGCAAGCTTCATTTTGGCACCTGGAAATCAAAATCATTTTTTAACATTCTTCTTTATGAACTCCACTATATCCTCTGTCGAGCAGCCTGGACCGAAAATGCCTTCGATACCACATTCTTTGAGCATATTCACATCATCGTCAGGTATTATCCCGCCACAAGTTACTAAGATATCCTCAACTCCGTTCTCCTTTAACAGTTCCATAACCTTAGGAAAGAGATAGGTGTGGGCACCGGACAAACAGCTCAGACCGATGACATCCACATCCTCCTGAATCGCGGTTTCCACGATCTGCTCCGGTGTCTGCTTTAGACCGACATATATCACTTCCATGCCGGCATCCCTTAAGGCTCTGGCCACCACCTTGGCACCCCTGTCATGTCCGTCTAGGCCAGGCTTTGCCACCAAAACTCTGATCTTTTTCTCTGTCATGTTCCCCCTCTGTATTAGTCGTTTTTCGAGTTGTTCAACATATCTATTCACCCAAATAATAAGTGGCTATGTAAATGTTTCGAATGGATTCCCCCTTCTCTATTTTACAATTTTGGGAGATACATAAACAATAGCAATATAACCACAATTAACCTTTAAACGCTTAAAAAAGGCAAAAAAGTGTACCAATCTGTTTATGTATTATTTATAATAATTATGTACTGGCGTTCCTTCAAAAAATAGGAATGGTTACAATTAAAGCCTCTAGGAGGGGGTTATCACTGATAATATGCCAAGAAAAAGAGATATGAACAGACGAAAAAGAATTATTCCTTTCTTAATGACCATATCCTTAGTATTGGGCACCATGCTCATAGGAATATCCTTACAGATACCCAAAGCATCCGCCATTCTAACCCATGATGTGGGTAATCTTGACATCCATGGGCTCAGCGATTTTGGTAGGGTAATGGGACCCTTATCTTGGGGTGCTAGACATCAGACCGTTCTCGACTTCTCTGGACTCGGGTTCATCGGTTTGGTGGTGGATCAGGACAACTACGATCATACCTTTGGATCTACAGATATTGCAGATTCTTATTACCTATATCCATACGATGAGCCAGATGACTTTAGATCAGTCTACCCAATTGAATGGGTCATAGATGACGGAATTACACAAAAAAGTATCGCTTCTTATCTGAATACGGGAACAAAAGATCCTTTCGATATCCTTATAGATCAAACCGTCTGGACGGTTGTAAACAAAGATTGGGCAATTATTCAGTGGAAAATGACCAACATAAAAGGCATTGATATCACAGGAGTCTGTATCGGCCTTGAATTGCCCCTTTCTCAGCAAGGAGCAGAATTTGGTTTGGGGGGAGATAGCGGAGACGACATCGATGGATACGACTCAATAAATTCTGTCTATTGGGCTTCCGATGATGATGGCACGACGATAGGATTCGCCTCTGCCGCATATTTAGAGCCACTGACACATTACTATTCGAGGGATTATCATGTCGAGTACGATACCTACTGCCGTTTCTTTGAAGACGATGAATGGTTGTACAACCGGCTCAGATCACCGAGCGCTGTAGAGGGAGCCATACCAGGAAACCGCACCTCTACCGTTGGATGGAATGACCTCCATTTAGGTATTGATGAATCCATAACAGTAGCATTGGTAATAGCAATGAATAAAACATACAATGATATGATTGCAGCCATAGATGATGGACGAGAATATTATTTGAATGAAACAACAGGATTTCTCATAACTGAGTTTTCGGATTCCGACTCTGAATATCAACAGATCGAGGTGTACAATTTTGGAAGACCCATAACCGATTTGGTGGCAGAGGGATATTTTCTTTCTGTAGATGGGGGAGCAAACGCTTTGACCGGAACTTGGAGCAACAATCCTCTACCAAGCTATGAACATGCAGTGTTCAATGTTACAGGGGGAACCATTGGTCCAGAAGGCGGTACAATCGGTCTATATCAGAAGGTTGGAGGAGACAATGTTTTATTGGATGAAGTTTCCTTTGGGCAGGAAGGTATTACCCCTGATCCTTTGGCTGGGGAGTCCGTTGAAAGACGTTATGTGCTGGAGTATACAGATGAGTGGGTCCGCAACGCCTCTACAGGCCCAACTTGGGGGGCCCTAAACGATGTAGGAGGGATTTATCCCTTTTCTCAGGTTGTCCTGAATGAGGTGATGTTCAATCCAGAGCTCAAGGAGGATCACTTTGTGGAGATATATTATAGAGATTCATCTACAATTGATATCTCGGAGTATAGGATAGTCGGCGATAAAGAATACATAGTACCAAACAATACTTCACTCGATAAGGACAATAGATACTTTTACCTATCTTACAGTATGGATAATGACTTCTTTGATGATCCTACCAATGGCATGAACTCATCCGGAGACAATGTTTACCTGTACGACGAATACGGAATTCTACTGGATATGGTGGGCTGGAGCTCTGAACATACCGTCAATACCTCTGTCTCCAGGGTGCCGGATGGAAACGGCACAAGCGATGGGTACGATGATGATTCGTCAGTGGCGGCAGGATGGCGATTTGATCAGATCCCTTCATTTTCTCTAATAGAGATAAAACCAGATATTGAGCGGTTCTGTGACCAAGGCAAGAATGCTACATACAATCTTACTATAATGAACAAGCATGACAACGATGACTTGGTGGAGATTAATAATGTCTCCGGCCCTTGGGGATGGCAGGTCGTTATTCTGAATGAAAGCGGTTACCCCCTCAACGATTCGAATGGGAACGGCATACCCGATATTTTCGTTCCTGCGTTTAGCCAGGTGAACATAAGTGTGGTGGTTAGGGTTCCCATGGGGCAATCTGCAGGCGATATGGAGACCACGATTATAACAGTAGAATCCACATGCAATCCTTTATATACGGATAACGCTACATTAAATACCATAGTTGATTATCTGGGAGCGTTCGAGAATATCACATTCCCAGTAGGTAGTTTTGTTATTCCAATGGATGATAAACAAAACGATGTAATAAAAGCGTTTGGATTCATGCATGCCCTTCTTAGAAACGATAGCATGATACACAGAATCATCGAACCGCCCAATGTGACTATAAAAACTACGACCTTCCTTGGAGGAGCGGTTTATTACGGAGGGCCTGTTATGGTTCTTCCCGAATATCAGTCCATAGTAAACTCAGTCATTACTTCCTTTCCATCCGTCACATTAGACACATTAACCGAGTCATTTATATCAGAAATGGTGTTCGCAGTGGCAGAGCCAACGAATATACTTGTTATCTACGGATCTTGGGGTCTTACCGATACGATATTAGATGAAATGGGAATACCTTATACATTGATCACAACAGGAGAGGCACATGCCAATTCGTCTCTAATAGGACCGCCACATAATCTTGTTGTTGTGGATTGTACAGGATGGTCGGGGAACGCACCCCAAAATGTAGTTGACGCCATTCGAATACTGGTCGAAAACGGCGGCGAGGCCATGTTCAATTGCTTTGCAACCCAAACTATGATACAGATCTTTCCTGGTTATGTTGATGGGAATCTAGTGAGCAAGCACACAGAAGCCTGTAATTTCCACTCAATCGCAGAGTTTCCTGCGCAATATTATGGTCCAACTAATGTGACCTTCACAGATATATGGGCGGAAATGGATGCGATTCATCCGGACGTGAGGGTCGTCTGGACGACCAATGACCCTACTTTCAACGATGCAGCATTATACTTCCCCTACGGTAAAAATGGTGGAATCGTAGAGGGGACAATTTTCGAACCTGGTCATCAGGCGGAGGGTTCTGATTCGAGAACATTCGCAAGCATACTTTACGGAAATAAATTCGTTCACTTCAACCTACTACCTGATCTCGCAATCTCCAATTCTGATATTGTATTTACTCCATCTACACCTGTGGAGAACCACACTTTGATAACGATTAATGCGACTGTTCACAATATTGGCTACAAAAATACATCCAGCGTTCAAGTTAGATTTTATGATGGGCCACCAGCCTTGGGCAATCAGATAGGTGAAGATCAAACTATATCCTTCATCCAACGCTTTGGAGGAATTGGCTATGCAGAGATTGAATGGGTAGGCACCCCAGCAGGGACCCATAATATCTATGTTGTCGTTGATCCCAAAAACAGGATAGCAGAAACCAACGAGACAAACAATATTGCATCAAAAACCATGAATGTAATCGATATCTCACCGCCTATACTTTATATCAAAGCAATTGGAGATGACGTAGTACTCAATTGGACTCAACCTACAACTATAGGACTGTCGCATTATCTCATTTACCGCTCTACATCTCAGACAAGTTTCGATTTTACTAACATATGGGTGAATACCTCAAGTGACAATGAATCTGGCGAGCCAGCTCCCATACCGCTTAGAACCGTATGGAATGACACGGGCGCTGCATCACATACTGCTCCTCGAGAGTACTATTATACGATTAGAGCCGTTTTTGAGTGGGGCGAAAAAAGCTTCACATCCAGGACAGTTGGAAAGTACACGAGGGTCTTTAAAAAACGTATCTCATCCTTTTCTCTACCGTTGGAACTGTTGCAAAAAATTGATACTTGTACCTTAATAAACGATATGGGGGCAAATTACATAAAATGGATGGACCCGGGGGCACATGTCTGGAAGAAGCACAACCTTGGCGATCCAACTTGGATTAACAATTCTGATATGGTGGTAGGAAAAGGGTTCGAGGTGGAGTTCAATAGCGATAAAAAGTTCACATTCACAGGCATGCCAGGTGCTATGATAATCTACGATGACGATACAGGATTTTCAGGTTTCGAACATGCAAACGAAGCCAAAACTCTTATAGTCAGCGTTGAGCCAAATGGAGATGTAAACCTGACTTGGCAGGAACCAGGAAGTATGGATATTGGAGATCGGTACATAGTGTATTATTCGCACACAAGAGATGGCTTCTTTGGTACATTTGATGTGGATTATTTCCTGGCATGTCCCATAGTCCCCTTTGGAACAAATACCGCTACCCACGCGAATGCCCAAGCCAATAATCCAATGGTTCAATTGTATTATATGGTCGTCCCCTTTAATGTAAGTGGGATTAGAGGTGCGAGCACATACAGCATAGGGATTATTACGCAAGGGTATCTGTCTCAGTACGACACATTTGGGATACCATTGAAAATAAGTAATTATCAGAGGGCAAGTTGGTACTGCGATAACATACATGACATTGTGGGAATAAATTATTTTATTTACAGCGATCAACGATGGGGCTGGCACACTACGAGGATGCCTGAAGGAGCATATGATCCTGTACTTGTGATGACCGAAGGATATCAATTATCCACTTCTCAAAATACTAAATTTACTTTTATTGGAGTATAAAATTTATAATCTGCTTCTTTCATTCCTTTTTCTGAGGTAGGGCAACAACGGTGAGCCGCTCGATATCAGGGACTCTTTCCTTTGCCAATCTGTTGATCTCGGATCTGATTTTATCCACCTCGGCGATGGACATATCAGCAGGTACGTGAATTTCGACCTCCCCTTGGATTATGGGGCCTGAGCGTCGAAGGCGCACCACATGGGCAAACCCCACTCCTTCTATTTTATCTGCCAGGCCTCTTATCACCTGTCCCTGCTCCATGCACTCGGTATCGCACGCGTCCACGAGTATATAGCTCGATTCTTTTATGGTGGCAAACCCAATGCTCAGAATTATCCCCCCGATTATGAATCCCACCACAGCATCGGCAACAGGATAACCGTAGCTTGATAGAACTAGGGCGATCACGGCTAAAAACGATGCCGTTCCATCCTTGATGGTGTTTATGGCATCGAGTTTTACAGAGCTGAGATTGGACTGTTTCCCTTCAAAATATTTTTTGATCCCAAGGCCCCAGGCGATCAAGGCCGCAATAAGTGCCACTGTCGCACCGAGAATCGGCACCTTTATTTCATGTGGGTCGGTGAGCTGCAGGTACGAGCGATAACCTATGAAAATTGCGAGCACGATCATGACTATCGCTGCAGCAATAGCGGCCAGGTTCTCGAATTTGTAGTACCCGTAGTGGAATTTGTGATCCGCAGGCTTTCTGAAGAACCTCAGGCCCACCCACACGATGCCAGATACAAATCCGTCACCTATACAATCTATTCCGTTTGCGGTGAGGGCCACGCTCTTTGAGATGGTTTCGCCCAGGATGATCTGGATTATACCCAATACCACGAGAATGAAGACTGTGAATCCTGCCACGTTCTGGGCCTTGCTTGCGATGGTCTTTCTGTCTTTTTCGGGCATCAGGATGTGAATGAGGTATCGGAATAATGAATGTTTTGGGTGGAAATATGTACCATCGTAAAAGGAGCCTAATCCATGAAGCAGAAAGAATATAAAACATAAAAGCAATGACCAAAGGGGGATTTAGATGACCGAAATACACTTCCACGAATACAAGAAGAAAGATGTAGAGAATGCCATGGTTGTAATAAGCTTTCCCACGGTGGGATTGATCAGCACCATCGTAGCAAATTATATCGTGTCCAACTTGAAGCTCGAGCGCATCGGGGCACTGATCTCTGACGATTTCTATCCTGCAGCAGTGGTTCAGGACGGAGTACCCACACCACCTGTTAGAATATTTGCAGGGGACAATGTATGCGGCCCCGCGAATTCCTGCGATCAATTGGTGGTGATAGCCTCAGAGTTGCCCCTAAAGACCACATCCTTTGCACCTTTGGCGAATACTATAATCAAGTGGTGCAGGGAGCACAAGTGCAAGGTCGTGGTCACAATCGAGGGAACGAACAGTCCAGGCCCCATCGATGATGAGGTAAAGGTGTATCATGTGGGAAGTAATGAGGAAGCGATAAAGCAAATGGAAGGAATGGCTTCGGAACCATTGGAATCCGGGATGGTAAGCGGCCTTTCAGGACTTTTACTATACAAGGGAAACCTGGAGGATTTCAGTGTCCTGTGTTTGCTTTCAGAAGCGCATGTTGAATTTCCGGACAGTCGTTCTGCTGCAACAGTCCTTGGTGTCATCGATAAAATGATTCCTCAGATTAAGATGGACCCAGAGCCGTTGCTGAAGGAGGCGGAGATTATCGAGGAGCAGGTAAAGAAAGCCATGTCCCAGATAAAACCCATGTCACCCGAAGAACTACCGGATACTCCACCTGGCATGTACGGTTGATCGAGATATTGAGGGTTTTTAGTATGGACGAAAAAGTCAAAGAACTGGATAAGAACTCTTTCGATGAAATCCTAAATAGCACCGACAAGCTCATTATCGTGGAATTCTACACAACCACCTGCCCGAACTGCCGGGCCATAGCTCCGGTGTACACGGAACTATCGAAAGAGCTTCAAAAGGAGGCATTATTCGCAAAGGTGAATTCCCAGATAAATACCGAGCTCGCCATGCGATACGGTATTATGGGCGTTCCAACCTTCAAGTTCTTCTGCAAAACGAAACCCATCGGAGAACTGGTTGGGGCGATCCATGCCACGATACTTCGGAACACCATCAAGGACCTGATCAAGCACCGCAATGAATGCTTTTCAAAATCCACTACCCTCGCCTTTGAGATGGACGGCTATGGATGAAGGTCAAGGCCGGGGTTCTTTGAAATCTCTCTTTCTCACTTTTTGATGTCGATTTCCAATCTGCAAAATGTCCTGCCTTGATCAGGGCAGCTCATTTTCTTTACATTACATTCTGCGTTCAATCTTGATTTGACGATGATTTCCATGCTCGACTTGACAAAAGTGCAGAGTGATTTTGCGATTTGAGGGCTCTCCCTGCAGTTCATGTAGTTCTCCATGGTTATTATCAAAGGTTTTCTCTGCTCTACCCTAATTTCTCCAAGGTTGTTCTTTTTCCAAAATTCCTTTATTTCTTTCAAAAGAGCGGTTTTGTTCGTGGATTTCAGAAGGCCAGATATCTGCTCCCCTATATCCTTTCCTAAGGTTTTTAAGACATCATCCAGATTTATCCCAATGGATTCCACCCAGGTACCTATCGTTCCCATGATGGGACCCAGTGCATTGAACGAGGAATACCCGATACCTCCATTTAAAAAACTGTGCGCGATCTCATCCATAGCATTAACAATGGCCTCATCGTCCGTCCATATTGCCACATCCTCCCCTCGAACAGGATCCGGATCGTCGGGTACACGATGAATCAACATGCACTCCTTCATATCAACAACCACGAAATGCATGGGGGGATTTCGATCTATATGCCTTATTTCGGCATACTTGGCGATTTTTTCCACCTTTTCCTTGTTTCCCAAGTTCACTGGAAAAGCGTACCTTACAGCCACCCCCTCCTTTTTCTTGTCCTCTATATACCAAAGCGTGGTGTTCACTATTCTTGCCGGGCTGTTTGAGGTGCCAATAGATAGTATCTCTTTTTTTGCCGAGGAGTAGAGCTTCGCAAGCCTGTCCCTGACATTCCTTCGGCCGTAAAGCACCTCGAATTTTCCCTGTTTTTCAGGTTTTTTATGACCGAGGGTAAAATCCTTTGATATGTCTTCGATATTCGTCTCCAATTCGTCGGCCTTTTCCCTCATATCTTTTATGTTCTTTTTGAGGAATTGGCCAAAGGGCACGGCCCTGTACTTCAATGGTGTCTCGGGAATTATTTGCACCATACCCTTATCGTGAAGCTGTCTCATGATGCCGTAGATTTTTGTCCTGGGGACTTTTGACGCTGAGGGGATCTGGCTGGCCGTGGCAACATCGAACTCCAACAGGGCCAGATAAACCCTAGCCTGGTATTCTGTCAATCCAAATTCCTCTAGCTTCTTTAACCTCTCGAAGTAGGTGATCATAGCTATCCCCGGTTGATGAATAGGACGTCCGTATTTAAAAGTTTCTCAGAAAGGGGACTAAAAGGGATTATTATTTCCATGCCAGTTAATTATTTTCTCACGTCACTTAACCAGGTGACAAACGACATTTTATTTCTCCTTGGATATAAGATGAACAATGACGTCGGATGTAAAAAATTCCGATGCTATTTAATATTAAAACAGAGTTGGAAATATGTATATCGAAGCCAATGAGGATGTCATACCATTTAGGGTTGCATTACTGCTTAAACGATACAAGTTCGGTTCCAACATAGCCGCGAGATATCTGGGAAAACCTCGGGGTCTGGTTCAAAGCTGGATGCAGTCCGGAGAAGCCCATGCCCTGGCCGAAAGGAAGTTCCAACTGAGATCTTTTGAAAGGAAACTACGAAAGGTAAGAGAGAAGGTAACGAGGGAGAACATCTACTATCTTTTGGCCATGAGACTGTTGGATCTCGACATCCCTCCAGAATACGTGGGGCGGCATCTAGGCATCCCTCTGAGCACCGTTAGATCCTGGAAGGAAGGAGTTTCTCCTAAAGGCGTGAAGAAATTGTTCATAGACAGAGCCATATTGGACAGAGAATTTTCCAAGCTTATGAAGTTTATGAGGGATAAGAACACGAGAGAGAACCTCATATATTACCTCTCTCTTGCTCTCAGCGAGACAGGTAGGCAAAGAATGGGAAGAAGGAGGATCGGAGGAAAGACCATCAGCATGATTTTGACGAAGCATTTCAGATTCATAAGGCCGATACCCAAGGAAACAATAACCTGTTGGATAGATGGAAGAAGAACACCGAAAAATGCCTATAAAGCGTTCAAGGACAATGACCTCATAGAAAGCGAATACAGAAAAATCGTTGACGAACTCACCATAGAACATATGGATTATCACATCGCAAAAGCACTGTATAACTGTCATAATTGGAGCTATTCGAAAATCGCTAAAAACCTTGGCCTGGACAAGGAAAAGGTCAGAGGTTGGGTAAAAAAGGACAGGGGAAATCCGGTAGCAAAATGTTTCGTGAACGAAAGCCTGGTCGAGGATGCCCTGAAAAAGTATGAGGACCTTAATCCTGATGGGGAAGTGGAAGTTGAAGCTAATGAAAAGGCCCAAGAAACATCCGAAGCGGACGATGACGATTTTTACGCCGATCTCGAGGACGAGATATTATATCATCTAGCTTTCTTTCCATCTGGTGTGAGCTCGCCATTAGCAATCAAAAGCATCCTCATCGATAACAAGGATGCCGATATCGAGGATATTGAAGAGGTGCTGAACAAGAGTTCGAGGATAGTACGAAGGGGAAGCAGATGGATATCGACGGAGTAGAAATAATTCTTTTATTTGCGATCCTCTGCGATTAATCAAAACAACCTGAATGAGATTCCATCCTATGCCCTCAAGGAAAAACATGCTTCCAAAAGATTTTATATGTTAAAAATCATGATTCATGAAAAGGTGGTGTCATGAAACTAGGGGATATTGAAGGCAAGGGAACGATATATGATGACTCAGGCCAGATGGTTTTACAGGAAGGCGAATGTCTGGTCAAGACATTAAATGGTATGTGCAACGGCATTTATAAGAGGCATAAAGCGGGATGGAAGGTCATATTCATGTACGGACCAGGGTGCTTTTTTATCACCGATCATAGGACGGTATTTTTGAGAACACCCAAGACCTACGCAGGTGGTGATGACAAGATAGCAAAGCGATTATATTCCTTTAGTGACGGACAATACTGGCCTGATAAAGCTGACAGAGCTAAAGCCGCTGGTACAAACGAGTTCTTTGAAATCCCACATGATGAGGTTAAGAAGATCAAACACGGTAAGAAAGAGTCGTCAATATTTGTTGAGGTCGAGGGTGAGAAACACAAGATCTTGATCGAGAATCAAATAGGGGAAGCCTTGGAAAAAATATTGAGGGAGGGAGGGGTCCTCTAAAAGGCCTAATGGAAGTTGAAGACGACATTCCGAATCGACGTCTATTTTTATTACCCTGATGCTCACCCAAATTCAAAACGCTCGAACTTATCGGCCTTGGCCTTGCAGATGGGGCATATGGGTGGCGGAAGTTCTCTTGCGCAAAGGTAGCCGCATACCTTGCATCGCCATACGGGAAGGCCCTTCCCACGGTCTTCTGCCTTGACTTGCTCACCGGGCTTGGATTCTGTACTTGGAGCTGAGGGTTGAAGGACATCCTTACCCTTTTCTTTCTTCTCCTTGGCCTCCATTGCCGCGTCCTGGACCTCCACAGGTCGTCTTTCTGTAATCGCACCCATTTTGGAGGGGTCCTCATTTATTTCATCTGACACAAATAAACCGCAATAGCACATTCCAAACTCGTTCACGTCTGCATCCCTGTACTCGCATGGGCATATGATATCGGAATCATAGAGTTTAAGCCCGCTGGATATTCGACATGGACAGGCGCCGTATCCGTACCTCTCCTCGTTTTTGGCCAGTCCATCGATGAGGTCGTTTAAAAGGTCTTCATCAGGGCAGATATAATAACCATTTGTTTCGGCATCCTTTTTCATGCGCTCCAAAATGCCCTCTCTATTCCTCATTACCAAGGCACCTCCGAACTTCATCCTCTTTGAAACCTATGATGACCTCCTTGCCATCATCCACAACCAAAGTGGGTGCGCTCATCCTGGGGTTGTACTTTCTCAATTCCTCACGGACCTGTTCGAGTTCCTCCCCTGATAAAAGGTCGATATTGGCATATTCGTACTCCACTTCCATATCCTGTAGCAGTTTTTTCATCTTGTTGCACCAGCCGCAAGTGCTGATTGTGAATGCCACGACTTTATGATCTTTCTTCTTTCCAGGAACCTTTTGCATGTAAATCCCGAAGAGTGTATCGCCCTTTTAGCAAAAAAACTTTATTGATGTATGTATGTTATCCTGCAAAGGGCGGAGGTAGTGAAAAATCCCTTTAAGACCCAGGTGGTTTTGTGGAAGAATACGATCTCATAGTAATTGGCTCAGGAGCAGGTATGAATGTCGCTTCCAATGCTGTGAATTCAGGTATGAGAGTGGCCGTCATTGAGCACTTCTTGATGGGAGGGACATGCCTCAACAACGGCTGCATTCCTTCCAAAATCCTTTTGCATCCTGCCGATGTGATTCGTGAACTGAGCGAGGCTGCAAGCATCGGAGTAAAGGGAACCATCACCGATATCGATTTTCCTTTTATAATGAATCGAATGAGCTCCTTCGTTGGAGAAGGTCGTGAAGAAATGGAGAAAGGCATCGCATCCACTGAAATGCTGATTTGGCACCGAGAAACAGGGGAGTTCATCGAGGATTACACTTTGAAGGTGGGAAATAAAAAGGTATCAGCCCCCAAGATAGTGATAGCATCAGGTGCAAGACAACTCGTGCCCGCGATACCAGGACTTCAGAAGATAGGTTATATCGACAATATATCCGTACTCGATCTTAAAAAACAGCCTAAGAGTCTGATAATTTTGGGCGGTGGATACATAGCGTGCGAGTACGGGCATTTCTTCTCCGCAATCGGCACAGAGGTCACGATATTGGGCAGGAATCCTAGGTTATTGAAAAGGGAGGAACCTGAGATATCAGAGTTGGTTCGCCGCCGATTCTCAAAGTACGCCAAAATACACACAGGTTACGAGGCTGTGGAGGTGAGAAAAAAAGGGGCAAACAAGGTCGTATTGGCACGAAGCAAAAAGGACAACAAGATCTATAAATTCAAGGCCGAGGAGATCATGCTGGCCATGGGCCGAAGATCCAATACAGACCTGCTAAAACCTGAAAAGACAGGTGTGGAAACGGACAAGGCCGGCTGGATCAAGGTCAACGAATTTCTCGAAACCACCAAGCCGAACATCTGGGCCCTGGGCGATGCGACAGGCAAGCACATGTTCAGGCACACCGCGAATTACGAGTCTGGTGTGGTATGGCGAAACGCCTTCACAGACCATAAGATGAAGACAGACTATCATGCAGTGCCCCATGCTGTGTTCGGCTATCCGCAGGTGGGATCCGTGGGGATGACCGAAGCTGAGGCAAAGGCCGCGGGTTACAATATCCTCGTCGGTAGGGCCATGTACACCGATGTGGCAAAGGGCTTTGCCATGGGTGAAAAGGACAGTCTTGTTAAGGTTATCGTGGATGGAGAGTCAAGAAGGATACTCGGCTGCCACATTGTGGGCTCCGAGGCCTCGGATCTGGTACAGCAGGTAGTTTACCTGATGAATGTTGGGAAGCAGGATTACATGCCCCTAGCGAGTTCACAGATAATTCATCCTGCCTTAAGTGAAGTCGTTATCAATGCTTTCGCTAATTTAAGACCACCGGGACATGCCCATGGACATCAACATGGCCACGAACATGGACATGAACATCAGCATTAGGATGAAGACAATATGATAAATGAGTGTCACCACAGTTCAATAGAAAAATATAAATATCCGAGCCTGTATTTGGTGTAAGGTTGTAGTAGTTACGAACTGAGAATCATAACAAATTCAGAGGTGCGATTCATTGAATAAGTATGTAAATATCTTAAAAGAACACGAGATAAAGGTGACCCCTCAGAGGTTGGAGATAATGAAGTACCTTGACGAGCACAGGGAGCATCCAAACGTAGATAAAATATACTCGGCTCTAAAAAAGAAGAATCCCTCGCTATCCAAAACCACCATTTACAATACCCTTGAGACACTGAGGGAACACAATATCATTCAAGCACTCACCATTTCTGGAAATGAGCTTAGATACGACTTTAAGAACTCTGTTCATCATCACTTCCTATGTAAGGAATGCGGCCAGATATTCGATATAGATGTTGAATGTCCGAATCTCAACAAAATGTTGAAAGATGAATACAGGGTTGACGAGGTCCACGGATATTTTAAAGGTGAATGTAAAGCATGTAGGGAGAAAGAAGAAAAAAGGAAGAAATAAGGGGGTTTGAGCTATGGACAAATATGAATGCACACTTTGTGGATACATCTACGACCCGGAAGCAGGCGATCCCGACAATGGCGTAGCACCAGGAACGAAATTCGAAGATTTACCAGATGATTGGGTTTGCCCTATCTGTGGAGCGGAAAAAGGGGATTTTAAAAAGGTCGAGTAATGAGAATACTATGGTGATATATTGAATACAACCGAAATAAAGCCAGATATCTATTGGGTCGGCGGCATAGACTGGGACATCAGAAACTTCCATGGTTACCTCACCCAGAGGGGAACGACATACAATGCCTATCTGATATTAGACGAAAAGGTCGTTCTAGTGGATACGGTGAAGCACTATCTTTTTGATGAGATGCTTGCACGGATCAAAGAGATAATCGATCCCTCAAAAATCGATTTTGTTCTCTCCAATCACGTGGAAATGGATCATTCAGGCTCGATTCCGAAGATATTGGAATTCGCGAAAAATGCCAAGGTGATCACATCGACAAAGGGAGAGAAAGGACTGTCTCGGCACTTCAAAAAAGACTGGGACTTTCACGTTGTCAAATCGGGGGATACCTTGAACATAGGAAAACGCACATTGCATTTTGTTCACACACCCATGGTCCATTGGCCGGACTCCATGGTTACGTATATTCCTGAGGACAAGCTCCTTCTGCCCAACGATGGCTTCGGACAGCATATCGCCACATCGGAGAGATTCGACGACGAGATTGGGTGGGAGATCCTAAGGGAAGAAGCAGGTAAGTACTATGCCAATATCGTCCTGCCCTTTGGCGACCAAGTGAAAAAGGCCATTGAGGCACTTTCAGGACTAAAAATCGATATGATCGCGCCAAGCCATGGCATCATCTGGCGCTCCTTCATTCCAAAGATATTGGAAGAATACACAAAATGGGCGAACCATAAGACCGACAATAAAGCCCTGATCGTGTACGATTCCATGTGGGGCTCCACAGAGAAGATGGCCTATAAGCTCATGGAGGGTTTGATAGAGGAGAAGATTCATACAACCGTGAGATGTCTCAAGACGAACCATATCTCGGACGTGATGACCGATGTTCTGACATCGAAGATGATTTTGATAGGCTCCCCAACCTTGAACAACGGTGTTCTCCCGTCTGTGGGAGGTTTTCTCACTTACATCAAGGGGCTGAGGCCGAGAAATAGGAAAGGTTTTTCCTTCGGTTCTTACGGATGGAGCGGACAGGCGGTGGGAGAAATAGAAAAGGTCATGAAAGAGCTCAAGTGGGAGTTGCCAATCGAAGGTAAGAAAATCGATTATATTCCGGATGATGATGAGTTAATGAAGGTAAAAGAACTAGGAAGTGAATTAGGAAAACGAATGGAAACTTGAAAATGGAGGTGAAAAAGATGTGTGATACATGCGGATGTGGAGTCACCGGAAAACCGGTGCAGTACAAATGCGACTGTGGAGAAGACTGTGGCTGCGGCACCATCGAGTTCGATGAGGAGCCCAAGGCCGTCCCGTACTGCTGCGGTGCACCCATGAAGAGAGTAAAATGAGGAGATGGACATGGCAAGATGGAAATGCATAGTATGCAACTACATACATGAGGGTGATGCGCCTCCTGCAAAATGTCCCAAATGCGGCGCCCCAGCCTCTAAGTTCGTGAGATTGCCAGACTGAAAAGAGGTGAGAATACCATGGAATGGAAATGCTCGCATTGTGGTTATACACTGACTGCCGACACTCCGCCCGAGGAATGCCCGTCATGCAAACACAAATGTGAGTTCTTGAACGTAACATGTTACATTCCAGAATGCGGAGACACGGGCAGTGATAAAAGATTGTAGAAAAATTAGAAAGGTAAGATCATGGAATCAGATATCGTCCCTGATGCGGAACTAGACTGCGTAGGCCTCTTCTGTCCCATGCCCATTGCCAAGACAAAGGAAGAGATAGAAAAGATAAATATCGGGCAGGTTCTGAAGGTGGAGGCAGACGATCCAGCAGCCGAAGAGGATATAACACGATGGGCCAAGAGGACCGGGCACGAGATTCTGCAATTTAAAAAGGAGGGGACGATGTTGACCTTCTTTATAAGAAGAATGCATTAAAATCATAAGAAATAAAATCAAAGGGGGATAGATGATATGAAAGACGAGAACTCGATTCTATATGTGCAGACCAGCGACCTGCCTGAGAGGCAGTATTCACCGTTGGTGCTGGCTCAGACCGCGAAGATGATGGACATCGAGGCAAAGGTCTATTATTTGGGCCAGGGTTTGAAAATTCTGCGTCCTGGAGAGGCTGAAAACATAAAACTCGGCTCATTCCCAAGTCTCGCGGAGATGATACAAAAAACACTTGAAATGGGGATCGAGATATACGTTTGCGAGGCGTCCAAGCAGATGCTGGGCTGGGAAAAGGTGGATTTGATACCAGGAGTCAAGATAGTGGGTGCTGGAACCCTAAACGACCTGGCCCTGGACGCGGGAACGACTATGTGGTTCTAATTCGGAAAATCGTATAGGATAGAACCATGTACATACCAAAAAAGAGGTGGAATAATGACTAAGAGATTGGAAGTCTATAAGTGTGAAATATGTGGTAACATAGTGGAAGTATTACACACCGGTGGAGGAACACTCGTATGCTGCGGACAGCCCATGAAGCTGTTCGAAGAAAAAACAGCGGATGCGGCCCAGGAAAAACACGTACCTGTTGTGGAGAAGACTGAGTCCGGTACAAGTGTCAAGGTGGGCTCGGTGCCACATCCCATGGAAGATGCCCACTACATCGAATGGATAGAGATCGTAACCGACTCAGGAGTGGTTCGAAAATTCCTTAAACCAGGTGAAGCCCCAGAGGCGGTATTCGAATTTGCAGGCGATATTTCGTTTGCAAGGGAATACTGCAATGTCCACGGTTTATGGAAGAGCTGATGCATACAATGAAATCCTATGACTACGTCAACGAGCGCGGGGGAATAGTCACCCTCAAGGAAATCGCTGCCCCGCAAAAGGGAGCTGAATCATCAGAAAATACGTTAAATCTGGGTTTGAGAGTAGAAGGAAAAAGGTGTTGAATATGAGTATAACCATGGAAGAAGCGATTAAGATGGCCTTGGAATACGAGTCCAAGGTAAAAGACGTCTATTGCGAGGCTGAAAAACAGGTAACAGATCCAACTGGAAAACATGTGGTGAAGGTCTTGGCGAATGAAGAACAGGATCATCTAGATTACCTAAAGAGCCGGCTCGATGAGTGGCAAAAAACAGGCAAGGTGACAGCTGTGCGTCTTGAAAGCATGGTTCCCACCAAGGTGATCATAGAATCTGAGGTGGATAAACTCAAGGATAGGATGCAGAGCCCGAGCTCACATCGTGATTCTGAACTAAAGATGCTTAATAAAGCCCTTGAAGTGGAGATGGAAACCAGCGAGTTCTACAAGAAGATGGTGGATGAGCTGACAGAAGAGGGACAAAAACTCTTTGCACGTTTCGTAGAAATCGAAGAAGGCCATCTGGCCATGGTCCAGGCAGAAATCGATTACCTCAGCGGGCCAGGATATTGGTTCGATTTCCGCGAGTTCGACCTTGCTGGCGGTTGAGGTAGTTTCTGGTAGGTAATTTGAAAAATAGAAAGGAGTGAGTTTATGACGGAGATAGACATGGTTCTTGGGATCGTCGAGCAGGCCATAAAAATCGAGAAATTTGGTTATGAATTCTATGACAGCATGAGATCGTTTGTTAAAGACAGCAAGGGACAGCGGTTCATTTCGTATCTCGCCAAGCTGGAGGTTGATCACATAAAATGGCTAGAGGAGGAATACGAAAGACAGCTTGCGAAATTGCAGGAGTTACATGAAAACCGGGAAGTGGATATTTCATTATTGGCCAAACAGGAGATATTCCTGGGTGATCCCAAATTGCCTGAAGTTTTCAAAGATTTTGATCCCAAATCAGCTCTCAATTACGGAATCGAAATCGAAAAGAGATCTGTTGCTTTTTACGAAAAGAACATGGATTTAGGCGACGATGATAATTTGAGGGAATTGTTCAGGAAACTGGCTGATTTCGAAAAGGATCATATAACGATTCTAAAAAACAACCTAAAAAGTTTGGAGACAAAAGGGAGCTGGGAATTACCCCAGAAATAGATCTACTCGTTAAAGATCGGAGTCAAAAGGAGGTGATGATATGGTAAATGTAGAACAAAAGGTACTTACAGCCATGAAGAAAGCCAATAAACCTGTAAGGCCAGGTGATGTGGCAAAGATGACAGGACTTGATAGTAAAGAGGTTTCCACGGCCATAAAAGGCCTTAAGGAAAAGGGGAAGGTGACTTCCCCGAAAAGGTGCTACTACGCGCCGACAAAGTGAATTTAGGGAGGTTAAAAAATGCCAAGTTTAAAAGGAACAGAGACAGAAAAGAATTTGTTGAAAGCATTTGCAGGTGAATCACAGGCAAGAAACAGGTACACCTATTTTGCGAGCCAGGCAAAAAAGGACGGATACATGCAGATTGCCGATGTCTTTGGGGAGACCGCAGATCAAGAAAAAGAGCATGCCAAAAGGTTTTTTAAATTCCTTGAAGGTGGGGATGTGGAAATAGTTGCCGTATACCCCGCGGGAGTGATCGGAACAACAGCCGAGAACCTTAAGGCAGCTGCAGAGGGTGAGAATTTCGAATGGACAAAACTGTACTCGGGATTCGCAGCCAAGGCAGAGGAAGAGGGGTTTCCCGAGGTGGCAGCAACATTTAAGGCCATTTCCGTTGCTGAGAAACAGCACGAAAAAAGATACAACGGCCTATTGGCAAACGTTGAATCCAACAAGGTATTTAAAAAGGACAGCTCAGTGGTATGGCGCTGTAGAAACTGCGGATATCTTCATGAAGGCCCCGAAGCACCGGAGATATGCCCGGCATGTAAGCATCCACAAGATTACTTCGAACTGCTCGGAGAGAACTGGTAATGAGAATAGGAGGATGAAAAAATGGAAAAATTCGGATCTGTTAACGAGTTATTGGACTTTGCCATCGAGAAGGAGCAAGAAGCCAACATGTTCTATATTGGTTTGGCGAAAAAAATGGAAAGAGAATCCATGCGAAAGGTTTTTCAGGACTTTGCCGCCGAGGAGCAGAAGCACAAGGAAAAACTTACGGGCGTCAAAGAAGGAAAACAGTTGATGCCTGCAGAGCAAAAGGTAATCGACCTGAAAATCGGTGACTATCTCGTGGACGTTCCAGCCGGCCCTGATATGGACTACCAGGACGCTTTAATTCTTGCAATGAAAAAGGAGAAGGCATCTTTTCGGCTGTACACCGATTTAGCGGCCACAACCGAGGACGGTAATCTGCAGTCGCTTATGCATGGATTGGCCCAGGAAGAGGCGAAGCACAAGCTGCGGTTAGAAATGGAATATGACGAGTATTTTCTGACTGAGGGCTACTAGTGTTTCCTGTTCACAAAACACATGTAAAACCAAAAAAGATACAAATTAACACGAGTTAATTTGGATGTGGTACCATGGAGGAAGAGAGCATAGAGATACTTCAAAAGGCGATAGAGATAGAGGCGTTCGGACTGGAATATTACAACAAACTCAAAGGTGCCGTTGACGACAGAGAGGGAAGCGCGTTGCTTGGTTATCTTGCCAATGCGGAAAATGAACACAAGGATCACTTGACGGGCATTCTCAGTAAATACGGTGCCGAGGCAAGGAAAACGGAAATCGATACCCTTATGGCCGAGATTCTAATGGATGAGGGCATCCAGAAGATATTCAAAGACCTTATGAAGAAGGACAAGCTCGAAACAGTAGATGCCATCGAGGCCATTAAATTGGGTATGGATGTGGAGGCAAGATCCATCGATTTCTACAAGCAAAATGCTGATAAGACCACTGAGTCGGACATCGCAACTTTATTTAGCGATCTTTCGAACTGGGAAAAGGAGCATCTTGCACTCTTAAAGGAGAATCTTCGCAGCCTAAAGGATGAGGGCGTCTGGTACGGTTATACCCCGATCCTAGAGGGGTAAATCATCACCTTTGATATGAACCCGAATCAGTTCGACAATCGATAAGTTCAATTCATGTACCCTCAATAGAACCATAGGGGGAAGGAAAATGGCAAAGGAATATCTGATAAACAAAGAATCCACGAAAGCATTCATGATGTGCAATGAAGCTATAGTAAGAGGTGCGTTGGAGGCTGATGTAAAGGTAGTCTCGTTTTATCCCGGGTCACCTACAAGCGAAATACTTGACACGTTCTTTACGCTTCGCAATCAGTTCGATTACAAATTCACCACAGCTATCAATGAAAAGGTCGCTCTGGAAACTGCTGCCGGTGCTTCCATGTCCGGCTTTCGGTCTTTTACCTCTATGAAATCCGTGGGCCTCAATGTAGCTTCTGATGCATTCTTCTCTCTTGCTTACACAGGTATAAATGCGGGACTTGTGATGGTCGTGGCCGATGATCCTTCCTGCCATTCCTCTCAAAGCGAGGAGGACGGCAGGTTCTTCGGACCCAATGCCTACATACCGATGCTTGAGCCGTCTAATCCCTCGGAGGCTAGAAGAATGGTAAAAGCGGCCTTCGAAATTTCAGAGCGGCATAAAAGCATCGTAGTTATAAGGACAACAACCAGGGTGAACCATCAAAGCGGTATTGTAGAAACAGAACCGTTATCCCGTAAACCATTTGAGAAGGCCAAGTGGTCAGAGGTTGGCAAAGATTATTTTACAGTGGGTGAGACCGCCAGGCAGAACAAGTATAAACTGCTAAAAAAGGTAAAG
>CP070739.1:3039017-3042859 GCA_020347705.1 Methanomassiliicoccales archaeon
ATGATTGAATGTCTTGAGTTGCAACATCCTTTTTCCTCTTCCAGGCCCCATATGCCTCATAGGCTGAAAAGAAGAACAATGCCATGGCGATAAGAAGTTCTCTTATTTCAAATGCGATATTATCGGAGAGGTAGTCCGCGGTATCTAAGTTGATATTTATTGCGATAACCAGAAAACCGATTATCAACACTGCAAAGAACTGGATTAGAGGATATTTGAAATTATCGAAAATATATCGCAATTTCCCCGATAGAATGAGGATTATTGGGAGGATATAGACGATTATTCTTAAAGGTATTTCCCAAAAGAATCCTTGGTATGAATAGAAAGAAAGAGATATACCGAAACATGCAATTAGGTCATGGTGGATCACGGGGAATTTGATTCTCTCGAAAAACTCGGTTACCTTTTTAGATCCTAGTTTAAGGAATGGGAATAAAATTCCTAATAAAAAAATAGTCATAAGAATATAAAACCATATCCCCGAGTTAAGAATACCGATGTTATGAATATTTGTCTCATCTTGTATATTCACCTCCCGAAGAGATTCGGGTGTTGAGAAACCAAAAAATCGCTGTCCCCAGCTGATCTCCTCAAAGAAGAAGAAAAGAAATAACACCAAGAAAAGAACATAGAAGATGCGCCTTTTCTTCTCACTTTCCTTGACTTTTAAGGACATGAAAAGTGCCATGCCCCATAGACCAGCACCGAATAGGTACAAAATCGCCTGCATATTCTCTATGATCCCATCTTCCCTCACAAGATTCTTTGTGGTATCGTGGTCCATAAAAGCGAAACAGATTAGGAAAAGGCTGGTTGAGAAAAATAAAATTAGCACGAGGGTTTGGGGGGGGCATCTCATAAGCAACCTTTTAATTGAGTCCATTTTCAATCGATATCGAGAATATGATTCTTGTAGATTTACTTTGCTATCCATAGAAAAAAGTAGCCTCGGGTGGATTCGGGAACCCGCCTTTTTCCTTGGGAAAAAATCTTCTCTGGCTCGGGCTCGCAAGGAAAAACCTGGGGGAAAAAGTAACTCGCCCTCACCTGCTCGATTTTTTATGAAATAGAGAAAAGAATAGCCCCGGGTGGATTCGAACCACCGTTACGAGATCCAGAATCCCGAATGATTGACCACCTACACTACGGGGCTGCTCTGATAATTTATTCTTGTATTCGCATCCCCTGGCAGTAAGAAAAGAGCATTTAAGTCGCATAGATTTCTTTTCTTACTACTACGGGGCTTCCTGTGCATTTTGCTTTATATTAAATCCCCTTGCAATAAAAAAAGAGTATGGTGTTAATTAGATTACTTTTTTTACCACTACGGGGCTTTTTAGTAATAATTATATTTTGAGTAAAAGGAAAGATGAAATAATAAATTATTCCCTAAATGCAAATGGGTTACTTGTTCATCTGCTGCTGCTTTTGGATTTTAGCCCATGTGTCTCTGAGTCCCACGGTTCTATTCAAAACGAGATTATCTTCTGTTGTATCGGGGTCCACACAGAAATATCCAAGCCGCTCGAACTGGAACCTATCGAAATGTTTTAGGTTTTTCACTGCAGGCTCCACCTTGCATGAGGTGAGCACCTCGATAGAATCTGGATTTAAGAGTTCCTTAAAATCGGTATCTTTTTGACCTAGAGGATCTTGAACTGTGAACAGTTTGTCATAGAGGTGAACCTCTGCATCCATAGCATGGGCCGCTGAAACCCAATGCAGGGTCGATTTCACCTTTCTGTTATCTGGAGCTGCGCCCCCTCTCGTTGCGGGATCCACTGTACACCGAAGCTCCACGACCTCTTCGTTCTCCTTAATTACCTCCGTGCAGGTGACGAAATATGCATACCTGAACCTGACCTCTCTATCAGGAGCCAAACGGTAGAACTTTTTGGGAGGCTCCTCCATAAAATCGTCCTGCTCGATGTATAGAACCTTTGAGAATGGGACCTTGCGTTTACCAGCGTTTGGGTCCTCAGGGTTGTTTATGGCTTCCATCTCCTCCACTTGATCTTCCGGATAATTCTCGATGACCACTTTCAGGGGGCGCAAGACGCCCATAAACCGTGTGGCGGTTTTATTTAAATCGTCTCTGATGCAATGCTCTAGAAATTCGAAATCAACGATACTGTTGACCTTGGCCACACCGATTCTCGTACAGAAAGTTCGAATCGCTGAAGGAGAGTATCCGCGTCTTCTCATCCCGCTTATGGTGGGCATTCTTGGATCATCCCAACCTTTCACGTGCCCTCCTTCCACCAACTCCAGTAGCTTCCGCTTGCTCATAACTGTATAGGTGAGATTTAAACGGGCAAATTCGATCTGCTGGGGATGATAAACACCTAGTTCATCAAGGAACCAATCGTAAAGAGGCCTGTGGTTCTCGAATTCCAGTGTGCAGATGGAGTGGGTTATGTTTTCTATTGAGTCCTCCAAGCCATGGGCCCAATCGTACATCGGATAGATGCACCATTTATCCCCTGTATTGTGATGGCTCGCATGTAGGATTCTATATATCACTGGGTCCCGCATGTTCATGTTTGGATGGGTCATGTCGATCCTGGCGCGGAGCACCTTCTCACCATCGGCGAACTCACCGGCTTTCATCCGGTTTAGAAGGTCGAGGTTTTCTTCAATAGGACGATCCCTAAAAGGACTCTCCTCCCCAGGGGTTGTCAAGGTTCCACGCATTCTGCTGATCTCTTCAGCATTTAAATCGTCTACGTAAGCCTTTCCTTTCTTAGTTAATTGCACCGCATATTCATACATTTGATCAAAATAATCGGACGCGAAGAAGAGCCGGTCTTCCCAATCGAAACCAAGCCATCGCACGTCCTCGATTATGGACCGTACATATTCTTTTTCCTCCTTTGAAGGATTGGTGTCATCAAAGCGTAGGTTGCATTCACCCTTGTAGTCCTCGGCAATACCGAAGTTCAGGCAGATAGATTTCGCATGTCCGATGTGGAGGTAGCCATTGGGCTCAGGGGGAAAACGTGTGTGTACTCTACCTCCGTACTTGTTCGTCTTTAAGTCTTTATTGATGATATCACGGATGAAATCGTGAACCTCATGCTCCTTGGAACCCATATTCATTCACCTGTATTGACCTTGGGTTAGGAATGTTTACCATTATAATTATTTTGTTGTAAGTTTTTGGGTAGGAAACTAAGAATAAATATTTTCACTCACCTCTCCAACAGTCAAATTATTATATTGGCTATGACTTCCTCTGCTCTTGGAGGTGTTAACATAGCAAGAGTAGTACATTTCGATATTAGTGCTGAAAAACCAGAGGAACTGAAAAAATTCTATGAGACGGTCTTTGGATGGAAATTCGACAAATGGGAAGGACCCATGGAATACTGGATGATCATGACAGGGGAGGGACCTGGAATTGATGGAGGAATGTCAAAGAGGGGAGAACAGAACATGGATATCAATACTATCGATGTCCCAAACCTGGACGAGTACATCCAAAAAGTGGAGGAAAACGGAGCAACAATTGTCGCGCCAAAAATGGCAATCCCTGGAATTGGCTGGTATGCAGTTTTCAAAGATTCCGAAGGTAATATATTCGGCATGATGCAGGACGACAAAGAAGCAAAATAAATTATGAAAAAAACCCGGGCTCTTCGTGCTTAAGATACAAGCGTTTACAAGCATAACACGAAGGGAAAGGGGGTTTAAAAACAAACTAAAGTACGGACAAAAGCCCCGGCCATCGTCGTGCTTAAGACATCAACGATTACAAGCATAACACGACGGTGCAGGGGCTGTTTCGTATTACTACAATTAGAATTAGAGAAACAGCCCCGGCCAGAATCGAACTGGCG
>CP070739.1:3042959-3051854 GCA_020347705.1 Methanomassiliicoccales archaeon
CATGGGGTAGACAGGGATCCTCGCGGGCTCCAGTTATAATTGGGAGTGATTGCCAACGGGTTTACCGATTCGCAGGATGTCCGCATTCTGTGTAAAATGACGACTAACTGGAGCAATGACCCAATAATTAGCAAAAAAGCCCAAAGAACTTGTATAGAGTAGCTCTCTATACGGTGGAAACCCGCTGATCTGGGTTAAAATCCCAGTGCCCCCACTCTGTTTTATCATTAATTTGATTCGTGGGGGTACTTAATGTTCGAGTTATGTTGAGATTCAAATTATATCTTAACCTCGAACATCCCAGTGCCCCCAATTTATAAAACTAAAAAATTTTTAATTTCGGGGGATTTCCACTGGCTATTGCGATATTGTGGGTTCATTGCAGTGCGGACAGGCCATTGATGTTGCATCGATCTGACGACCGCATCCGGCACAGGACATGAACATCGGGTAGGGAGCATATCCGTACGATACGTTCCGTTTTCCCATATATAAAAGGAGGAGCCCAACAAACAGTAATATAAGCGTTATTAAGGTAAAAATCGCTAAAATCCCGCCCACAATCACATATATTACACCTAGTAATGTCAGGTTTTCCAATCTTTCACGCCCCAGATAGATATCACAATTCCATTTTAAATAGGTTTCTGTGTTATTTTTGGTGATTTATCAGCCAGCATGTAAAATAGTGGATTTACTCAGGTTGCTATGCTTGGCCTACCACCTTCTGGTTTCCCTTCCAGCTTATCGGTAAATTTTCCAATAATAATAGGCCTAGATATTTAAAGTTACATCCTATACCCAATTCCTGACGAATTAGGTGTAAGAAATGAAGAGGGGAAAATCCAAGAAAAAACCAGAATGGCTTTTAAACTGGAATCTGCTCACCATCATATTGGGAATCACCCTGATTTTAGAGGTTGTAGTTGTCCTTATAAGCTTCGACCTTCCGAGAAAAGGCTATACGATCCTCTCTCTATCAATAGCTGTTGCCGTAATCGGTTTTTTTGCATATTTCAATCATATCAATCAGCGGAAGGTGCTTTTATATATCCAGGGTGTCGAGCCCCTACGGTTCCATCATGCGGGCTCTTACTTAAATCTCATTCTGACGGTCCTCATTTCAGGCTCGATTTTCATGGGCATATCATATGTGATCAGTGAATATATGGATATCCCGCTGTACTTTTCAATACCCGAGGTGGCCTTTGGGGTCATGCTCACCGTAACAAAGAATGTCACTGCTCACGAAATATTGGGAAAGACGCTCCTTATAAGGGTGAGTTTCATCGAACTTTACATTCCAATTACCAATATCGAATCTGTGAAAGCGGATGACAATCGCCTTCCGGATCTGCCCAAGGACCTGAAAATACCCAGAAGGTATCGGGCAGTTTCTTCGTACTTCGGTCATAGGGTATTGATCACCTTAAAGAATCCCCAGAACCTGTTTACAATGGGCCTTCCACCCTTTAAAAAGACTAAAAAGATTTTATTCGATGTTGATGAACCCGAAAGATTCGTCACTGCTCTTTTGAGGAGAATGGGCCCTTACAATGAGAATTAAATATCGTTCTTCAACTTTTATCGTTGTAAGCTATGGAGCATTATACGCTTTTTATGGATTTACTTTCGCTTCCCTCCCCTTGTAAGCTATATTAATGATAATCCCAATATAAGTTTGAGATTCCATGGTGATCTCCGCTGAAGTGCCGTTATTCAGCGAAAAATCAAAAAGACAAACGGAGGTAAAAATATGGAAGAAATAAAAAAAATAGATGATGTGTCGAAAGTAGATGAGGGAATCGGTTCCAAGATGAATATAACCAAGGAACAGGCAAAGTACTGGTACTCTGTGGCCAAACGCGATATTGCCGAAGGAAACAGGGAAGGAGCATGGAATGTATACCGATGGCTCAAAGAGAACAACGCCTGGTTTCATGCAAAGCAATTACGCATGGCCCTCAAAAATGCTGCCCAATAAATGATTGGGCTTTTAATATTTATTTTTTCATATACAATTTTTTTTTCGCTTATCGGTAGTTTTTTATGTATTCAACCCAATCCCCGCATCTCCAAATATCCAAATGGAGGACTTAAGATTGATAGGGCCTATTACCGCCAACATCATCGATGACATTAGTCAGGACCTGGGTGTCTCACAGACGTTTTGCTATGTCATCATCGCCATATTGGCTCTTACAATAGTTTTTGGTATAATCAGCTGGATCGTGGGTGGCAGGAGAAGAAAGAAGGAATTGCTGGATGCGAAGAAAAAAATCTGCCCTGGATGCGGTGGTGAAAACAAACCCGACGCATTGCTCTGCAAATATTGCGAGGAAATGTTGTGACATAAGGAGAGAGAGTTGTGCATGTGAAAGTAAAACTCCTGCCCGTGGGTAAGAAAATAGAGGATGTGATCATCCAGGACGGATCAACAGGGCAGGAACTTCTTGCGAAATTGAGCCTCGCACCTGACGCCCATATCATAACCAGAGAAGGCAATCCTATACCCTTGGATGATGAGATAAAAGAAGGAGAGAGAATCGACATCATAAGGATCGTATCTGGAGGCTAATCCTCCTCTTCAGCAACTGATTTTTCTTCTTCGGTTTCTATTTCATCCTCACTCTCTTTTTCACCTTCACTCTCTTGTTCATTTTTACTCTCTTGTTCACTTTCATCCTCTTTTCGAAGCTCCTTCTCACCTGCTTCTTTTTTCTTCTCTCTATCCTTCAGGTCGATGATTCCCAAGATGTTATCAAGCAGTTTGGGCAACAGTTTAAAAGCGATGAATGCAAGCACGATAAGGGCCAAAAAACTGGCCCCTTTTCCTACGGTATGATGTGAAAATTCGTAACTCCAGCCCAAATCATCCATCATATAAATTACACTTATGTTTCTGATCAAATTCAAAAAATAGATGATAGGGACAGTTGCGAAAAACGCGTTCCATTTGCGCCTGGTCTGGGCCTGGACACAGTATATAGCCGCAATAAAAATCAACATGCTTTGAATAGCGGTGCAGGATTGAATTATGGACACATTCGAGCCTACAATCTCTACAGAAATTTCGTTGAAGTTCGTCCGATACCATAAAGGATTATCTGCGTAGTTGATCTCTCCAACTCCGTAACCATAACCGAATAAGTTGATCAGCCATACCGTCTGAACTGCAACACCTAAAATCAGATATCCCGAGAGAAGGGGTATCTTGTCTATCAGAAAGTACAAACCACCTGCCAAGAAGGAGGCTCCTGCAACCCATTTCAAGCTCTCGTTTTCCTCATTCCATTCATATGAGAGATACTCATGGTAGCCCAGATAGGCGTAGAAGGGTAGGGCCAAAATGCAAACTACGGCGTTGAATAAGTCCCCGATGGCCACAAAATATGGCGTTTGCAGCACCCAAAATAAACCAAATAAAAATAGACCTGCCATCCTGAACTTGTGGCAGTCGTTGTCCTTGAGATAGTAACCCAGGCCCAGACCGATTAAACTCGCAATTAAAATGATATCAGTGAAGATACGAAATTCAATTCCCAGTTCCAGTAAAACCACCTGTTGAATGATATTTGTGTTGTTATTTAAAGCTATTGGGAAATGGTCATGCGATGGTTTGTTTTTTTCGACGAATTGTCCCAAATCCCTAAACATCCCCTATTTCTGCAAAATGTTTAAATAATTCATTGAACTTCGTAGTACGGGGAGATTTCTGAGGGGCCAAAAGAGGGTGCTGTTCACCACAGCATACATCAGAGAAAAAAGCGACATCTACAACTGGATGCAGACCAATGTAACTTATAAATCCAGGCTGCATGCCGAACGCAGCGTATCAGCAGGGCTGCGTTTCATAAAACAAAATGTCCCCCAAATCGAGATCCTGGAGTACCCCTTATGGGACGAATTCATAGCCAAGCTCAGGGAAGGTTGGGATATCGTTGGTTTCTCTTTTTTCCTAAACGAAACCCACGAGGTCATAAGGATGGTCAACAAGGCAAGGGAGATGGGCATCAAGGAGATATGGGGTGGAAATTACGGGGTCCTGACAAAGGAAGTTCAACCCTACTTCGACAGGATCTTTATAGGCTACTCAGAGCATGAAATCGCCAAGGCTCTTGGGCATGAAGTCAAAGAGATTATTCATCCTCCCCTCATCGTTCCTGCGGGCATTCCTGGCCTGAATCTGAATTGGATGGGAGTTTTATTCACCACAAGGGGCTGTACCGTCAAATGCACCTTCTGTCAAAGCCCGAGTTTCGAAAAAAAGGTGAAAAAAATCCCGATAGAGAGCATAGAAAGGGTCTTAGCCTTTTACAAGAAAATGGGTGTTGGCAATGTTGTGATTTTGGACGAATATTTTGGCATGGTTCCAAAACATGCCGATGCCGTGGTCGCTCTATTTAAAAAATATAAACTGCTTTGGTGGACCATGACCCGGGCTGATTTTATCACCAAGAAGTTGGATGCATGGGATGACGGAAAGCTGGGATTGGCAGGAGTGGGGCTTGGCCTGGAAAGCTTCGATCCCGAGGTGCTCGAGAAGATCAACAAAAAGGAGGAAGCAGAGGAAGTGGTAAGTAGTGTCAAGGAGGTACAGAAAAGAGGAATAGGTGTGATCGGCTACTACATGATCGGATTCGACATCGAAACCCGCGATTCAATAAAGCAATCACTCAGAAGGCTAGGAGAGTTGAAGCTGGATGCAACCCAGTTGTGCATAATTACACCGCTTCCCCAAACACCTTTGTGGGATGATATCGAGGAAAATTACGGTATATTTGAAAAGGACTGGCATAAGTTTAACACAAAACATCTCGTCTGGAACCACCCCACAATACCGCCCAAGGAAATGGAAGAGCTGCTCTATTATGGTTTCAACCGCGCGAATCCGAGAAGAACCGTATTAAGGAGACTCAGGAAGATCATGGTTGGGACGGTAAAGACAAAGGGCTATTCGGGTGTAGGTGAAATGATAAAAAATCTATACAGGTCCAATGTGGTCTTTAGAAGGTTATACCAACCTGTTATGTTTGATGGGCATTCAATTGAATAGATATTCAAATTAATAAATAGTCCGAAAAGGGTCAGGAGAATATGGAAGAGAAAATCGATCTGCTCATCAGGAATGCGTCCGAGCTATTGACGCTCAAGGGGGAGAACAAGGCCAGGACACAATGGGAGATGAATGAGCTTGGTATAATAAAAGGAGGAAGTGTTGCCGTATGCGACGGCAAAATACATGCTGTGGCAACAGATGAGGAGATAGAGTGGATCGTTGAGGTTTCTACTGATACAAAGGTAATAGATGCGAAAGGAAAAACCGTGATGCCGGGCTTTGTGGATCCGCATACGCATTTGATATTTTCAGGTTCCAGAGAGGATGAGCTGCATATGAAATTGGAGGGTAAGAGCTATCTTGAGATACTGAGCATAGGAGGGGGAATACTCCGCACCGTAAGAGACACCAGATTCGCAGGCGAGGATAAGCTGTTTGAAACTGCGCAGAAGGTTTTGGATCGAATGCTGAACTTTGGCACCACAACCGTGGAAGCGAAATCAGGATATGGATTGGAAACAGAAACAGAAATCAGGAGCTTAGAGGTGATAAAGAGGTTGAATGAGGAGCATACCATGGATCTCGTTGCCACTTTTCTTGGTGCACATGCGATTCCCCATGAGTACGAGGGCAATCCTGATGGTTATGTGAATCTCGTCGTGGGGGATATGATACCGAAGGTAGGAGAGAAAAAACTTGCAGAGTTCTGCGATGTTTTTTGCGAGCAGGACGTGTTCTCTGTGGAGCAGTCCAAAAGGGTACTTTTGGCAGGAAAAGAATACGGGATGACACCGAAGATTCATGCCGATGAGATCGTGCGTTTGGGCGGGACTGAGCTTGCGTGCGAGGTCGGTGCAATATCTGCAAGCCATTTGATGGAATCATCTGAGATAGGCATTATGGAGATGGCTTTGAAGGGTGTTATCGGGGTTCTTGTGCCTGGGACTCCATTCGCATTGATGCAAAAGGAATATCCCCGGGCAAGGTACATGATCGATTCAGGTGTACCTGTAGCATTGGCCACCGATTTCAATCCCAACTGTTGGACAGAATCCATGCAGTTCATGATAGCCCTAGCATGTTACAACATGGGAATGCTGCCATCCGAGGCCATAGTGGCTTCCACGATCAATGCGGCGCATGCGATCAACAGGGCGGATGAGGTGGGAAGCATAGAGGTGGGGAAAAAAGCGGACATCATAATCTTGGATGCACCCAATCATCTGCACATCCCCTACCGATTCGGAGGGAATTTGGTGGAGACCGTGGTGAAGGGCGGGGAGGTTGTTGTGGAGAGGGCTGAAAGTTCTGAGAGATGAATGAACTGATGTCCATGTTCTCCAACTTCTCACTGATTGGTTAATGGAGTTATTAATAAAAAAATCTAAAGAGGAATAACTAGATAAATATACCTCACCTCACAAAACCTGACTTCTATAGTTATATATTTTTAAGGGTTTTTTAAAACTTTAAGCGATTGAAGATGGTTGTAATAAAAGTTGAAGTCTTGGGAGAAGAGCCGACGAATCAGTCCTTCTCCCAAATTCGGATTGTCTTCGCAGAATCCGACTTCGATACATATAATATCACTCGAAGTATTTAATAACTTTGATGCTATTGTGCCAGAATGATCGTTTCCAAGCTGAGGTAGCAAAGCCAGGTCTAATGCGTCCGACTTCTGATCGGTTTGTCTTCGCAGACACGAGGGTTCAAATCCCTCCCTCAGCGCATTTATTCTGTTCCTATCTAAGCGCTCAGAAAAGCTATAAAAATCGTTTTCAGAAGCCTCAACCTCATTTTAAGGCCATTTAGCTAAGCCCAACTTCGCATTCTTAAATTTATTTGCTATTTTTCCGCTATCTTATCCCTGTCCTTTACTATAATAAAAAGTTAACATGAGGGTTATATTCTATTTTTATCCAAGAATACATAAAAAGGGATTCATCCCATTATTGAGGTGAACATAAAATCCGTTTTTAATGGAATTTGTGGGTTATCCCTCAAAAAATATAAATCAAATGAGAACCATTAATATTCTCGGAATATTATCTGAGAGGGGTGAGATATGGATAGCCCACCTAACAAGGTTCTGGTTATCGTCGTTGCTATTATTGTGATAATCGCCGGAATAAGCGCGGTTATTTTAACCAATCTTGAAAAAGTCCAGGAATTCTACGAAAACATAATTGATAAAGACGAAAGAGACGGTAAAGATGAGTGGGAGGATTCAAATGGTCCAGATTCACCAGATGATCATCCCGGAATAAGCAAACCCATTAGCCAAATGCTTAAACGGATTCTCTCATCCTCATCAGGACGAAAAATTGGTAGCCAAACCACCGTCGTTTCCTCAAACTCGGAGTTTTTTTCCTTAATTGGTACGCCTATCGCCATCGATTATCAAGGCACAACCATGGAGGCAAGCCCTCTACTTGTATCCAGTGGCGCGTCATCAAAATTTCTGGAGGTATACAACGCAACGAACATTATTACCCTCGGTGATGTTGGGGGGGTTTCCACTAATCTCCAGTTCTCGGGAGATGAGAAAAGCGCATCCCTTAACGCAGCTGAGAATATCTGGAGTTATAGCTCAGGTGCTTTGATTATCGAGAAAAATAAAAATGGCTATGAGCTGGGTGTTGCTGCCACTGTTTTGGCTTCATATCTCAACATCCCCATAATAGTCACGAATACTTTAGATTCCGCTGTTCAGCAGACTTTATCGAAGCTGGGTGTGAGTTACACAATAATATGCGGAAACGTCAACGGTTATGGTGAAACCTATTATCTCTCATCATTAGACGAAGTGTACGACCTTTCCCTGGGATTTCTCAAAGAGCGGTTCGGCAGGGTATCATACATCACGATCACGAATTCCGAGGACGTTTCATCTCAATACGGTATCTCTAAAATTTCATGTCTCGCCGCATACCTATCATCCTTTTATGAAGGCGTGGTGTTGAACTGCCCACAACCGAGATTATCTTCTAGCATTTTTCAGGACTCGGATGAAAAGATTGAACAGGCCGCAAATGAAGCGAATCTTTGCATCAAAACCGATCTTGAGAAGTTACTGGGTAAGCTGAAAAATCAAGGATTGTATGCGAATTATCTGAATGCAACTCCATACCTTGCGATCCTTGGTGATCCTTATTCGATACCTTTTTATTATTTTAAAAATCCTAATCCGAGCACAAGTACACAGTCCGATGACGCTTGGGTAGCAACCGATGATTACTATGCCAACTTGGACAACGAGTCACACCAAATCGAACTCGCACCAGCACGAGTGTTAGCGCTCTCTGTAGGGGGTGTCAGCGCATTAATATCAAGATCTTTATTCTACAACGACTACATCAAGGGATGGAAGGCCGATTCCACTATGAGCGAGGCCAAGAATGCTGAGTGGAAGGACACCGCTTACGCGGCAAAGGGTGATGACTGGAACGGTGCCATGTGGGTCATGACCCCTGATTATTGGTATGAGGTTAATTACCTGCAGAGTAAGGGCTACACAGTTCATACGACGCAAAGAAGAGCCACTGGGGCAACGGTTTCTCAGGATATTTTATGCTATTACTCATCCTCAAGTATGATATATGTCATGGCGCATGGATCTGCCGATAGTTATCAAATGACGGATGGTGTTGAATCCAGTGATGTTAGGAACTGGGATATGGGGCCTTCTGTGCAAATACTCACATCATGCAGTGCTGGGAGGACAGATGTCCCTGACATAGAAAATACCATTTCCCTTACCTTTATCGAGGTGGGTGTGAATGCTTATATTGGCGGTTCCAGGACAGAAAGCTCTGCGGATTCGCCTGCTTTGAGTT
>CP070739.1:3051954-3067235 GCA_020347705.1 Methanomassiliicoccales archaeon
ACCATGCTCTCTGGAACCTTGATCATCTTCATGACATCCACGACACTGATTGGAGGATTTACCATGGGGTCGCCGTTTTCATCCTTGATTTGTTTCAGATCCTCCTCCAGACGTTCTATGGCATCCAAAACCTCGATGTCCTTCATGGAGCCCCCGCCTTTTGTTGGCTCATTCTTTTCTTGGGGAGCGGGATCTCCGTAAATTAAAACCATACCCAATTGTCCGCCGCCGAAATCCTCTGAATACTCGTTCATTTTCACTATACTGGGCTCATCCTGAGGTGACATTTCCGTGAGGTTCATATTGGCTTGAATTGAAGGTATCCACGCAAGTGAGAGTATCGTGATACCAATTGCCACGATGATGATCTTTTTTCTGTGTCTGATGGGCACCATACCTAACTTCTGAGCCGAGCGCATTTTTCTTTTCTTCTCGTACTTTAATAACATCACCAAACTAGGTACCATGAGCATCGTCACAACATAACATATAAGAATGCCCACGGTCAGGCCAAAACCCAATACTCTCATGGGTACCATATTCACGAACATCAGTGAAGAAAAGCCAACCGCTGTGGTGGCCGCGGAGAGGAAGATCGCCTTACCGGTTGTATTTACGGCCACCCTCATTCTATTCTTATTATCTTTGATACCCTCTCTTTCATCGGAATATCTGTTGGCAATGTATAAACCGTAAGCGACTCCCAGAGCGAGCAGAACCGGGGCCACCAGGATCACCTGCGGAGAAAGCACCCACCCTGTAAGACCCATTATACCAAGGGTGATCACTAGGGAGCAAAAAATCGGTATCCCTGATATCAGTATTATCTTCGGGGTTCTGTGCAGGAATAAGAGCATAGCGCATATGAGGGCCAATGCAGCGGGAAGTACGATGGAAAACTCCTGATAAGTGCGAGCAGTTAACGCTTCCGTCATGGGGACTGGGCCTGTGGGGGTCATTGCGCAGTGGACAGCCCCGGTATCTATTCTTTTCCACCATTCCTCCCTACTGTTATAATCTCCTTTTTCTGCCCGGTTATCGATGTAATATGGTTTGATCAACTCGTAAACCTCTCTCATCAGACCTTCTTGATCCTCGCTCACTACACCCATGATGATGCCAGCACTGTCCCAAACTCCGTCACCATTGGTGTCCGTTACCAGCATTTTCTTTGTATCCTCAGGTATCTGACCAACGATCCGGTTTATCTCATCCTGATCAGCGGGGATTTCATACTCATGTTCTCCGGGTGGATCCCCTGGGTCGACGACGGGTTCAAGCTCTTCTACCACGGCATTCGCGATATTTTTTGGCGCAACGTTTATCTCCTTTATCAACGTGGAAATGCTGAGAACGAATGATATTTGGTCCTGCTCCCCGTAATCGTCCTTCACGGGATCCATGATCTCCTCGATGGTGCTTATTTCGTCCAACACGGATTTATGGGTGATATTCGTTCCATAGGTGGGATCGAATTTATTGGGGGTTTCCACGAAGATCACGATCATCTCCGTGGACCAGTCCTCATTAACCTCATTCATGATGATAGATGTTTCATCATCTTGGGGAAGATAGATGGTCATGTCACCGCTGATATTGGATAGCATGGCCGGAATGCCGCTTACGCCTATGATCAAGGTGATCAGAAGAACCGCAACTAGAATACCCTTTGGATAATCGAGGACCGTATCCATTATGGCAGATGGGGAGCCTGCCCTTCGCATCCTCCTGGTGATGTCCATACCTTTTTTCTCGATGATTTGTGCTTTTTCTTCCGCTTTCTCGGTAATTTCTGTTGCCACAACAGCTGCCTGTTTACTCATACCTGCAATACCTTTCTTCGCATCATCGGCGGTCTCAACGGCCTTTCCAACTTTGGAATCCAAAGCCCGATCTATGTTGCGAAGCCTTTCTTTTATTTTCGAGGCGAAAACGAAAGATGTTTTTGTGCCTGTGCCCGCGTCCTCCTGCGGGACAACAAGCTCTATACCACAATCGTCACAGAGCTGCCAAGTCTCCTCGAAAGTTTTTCCGCATTTTGGACATCTCTTTTCGGGCATTCTCACCGCCTTATCTGGACTGGTTTATAGTAATGAGGTGAAGGGGTAAATATATTGTGGTGAACGGTTTGGATGTCGTCTGGGATTGGACCTTCCATTTCGCATCACCGTATCATATTATATTTGTATTATTCAATCCGGATGGCCTTCATTTAACTTCGTTTTCAGCTTCCCGCTTCCTTGGCATACACTGCAAGTCACGGGGATCAGAACAGGTCTTTCCAAAAGTCTGAACTTCTTTGCGCATGCACTACATCTACATGTCCCGGTTCCAAAGCAGTGCGGGCAGCGATCAGATTCTTTTCTTATGATCAACGAATCCTCTTCGCAGTAAATTAGCACTTCATCCTTGTCACTCAAATCCAATGCCCTACATATCTCATTGGGCAAGGTAACCTGAAGCGAGCCGCCTCGTTTTTGTATCCTTCTTTTCCACTGGACTCGACCCATCATTACACCTAGATGATAGTTAAATTATATTCAGATATAACTATTATTACTATTTAAATGTTTTTATCGAGCCATGACGGCTATGACAATAAGCAATTAAAAATAAGGTTTGTACCCTAACAAAGGAACATATAAAAAGATATAAAGAAAATCGCTATATACTGTATTGCCGCGGATGATTGTTAAATTTGTATGCATATCGAAAGGGCGTAGTAAAATGGATCATGGCTGGAAAATTATCATCGCTTTGGCAATAGTGTTTGGAATTATAATCTCGTGGATAGTATTGAATAATGAAGCGTATAAAGAAATCACTCCCAACGATGAGTTTTTCGTGGTTTCCATCGGTGAATCCCCAGATATTGCTTTGGATGATTGGACCCTTAAGGTGGAAGGCCTTGTTGAGACCCCATTGAACTTTACATATGAGAATATCACCTCTTTCCCTATTACGAGCGAGGTCGTCACTCTAAAGTGTGTTGATGGTCCCCAGGGAACCGCGAATTGGACAGGGGTGAGGCTGAAGGCCATATTGGATTTGGTGGGAATCTCGGAAGGTGCCAGAGAAGTTGTGGTTTTCGGTGAAGATGGATATTCAAGCAGCCTTACGATTCAGGAGGCCACCAGCCCGGATGTGATTTTGGCCTATGAGATGAATGGCGAGACCCTGCCAGTTGATCACGGATACCCTGTTCGGTTGGTCGTTCCCGGAAAATACGGTTATAAATGGGTCAAGTGGATCACCCATATCCAGGTTGTGGATTACGATTACAAAGGATATTGGGAGAGTAGGGGTTGGAGTGATGATGCAGATGTTACCATAATTTCGGATTGGTGGATTCACAGCGTGCTGCTTACCGTATCCGCCTTCTTCGGCTCATTGTCCCTTCTTTCAGGTTTTAGATTTTCCAAGCATGTGAAGTTCGGAAGGAAACTGCCTGATATGTTCTCGAGAAAATTCCATATAAGGACCTCTCAAATATACAACATATTGTTGATCTCTGTGGCCTTATTATGGATGATTAACGCGTACGATAAAAGGGGTAATTTCCCGAATACGAGCCATGGAGTTCTAGCTTTGATAGTCGTGATTTTGGCCGTTTCGGGGGCAGTGCTTGGATATGTTATTAAATTCAAGCCAGGCATAAAATATCTTAGAACATTACATCTTTCCTTCAATCTTCTCGGATATCTCCTTTTGCTTGGGGCGATATTGACAGGAATATTGATCGCCGGAATTTTATAAACTGCAAAACCTTAAAGTGGTATTACGAGATTCCAAATGCCATGGAGTTTGTGGAGTATTTCTATTCACTTGTGAAGCAGATACCCAAGGGAAAAGTGAGCACCTACGGTGAATTGGCCAAGGCCCTCGGTGATATTAGGGCCTCCAGGGCTGTGGGCCGGATGCTGAATGCCAACCCCTACGCTCCGATTGTTCCATGTCACAGGGTGGTCATGCGCGATGGCTCCCTGGGGGGATTTGGTGCGGGCATCCATGAGAAAATCAAGCGGCTGAAAAAAGAAGGTGTTTTTGCTTCAAACAACCTCATCGAGAATTTTCAGAATATTTTATTTACCGATTTTAAAAGCGATTTTCCCTTGAAAAAAATGAGGGACGAACAGAACAGATTAAAAGAACTCGTGAAGATCGAGGATGATTTTAAAGGTATTGAGTCGGTGGCTGGCGTGGATGTCGCTTATAACGATACTGCTCTTGGCGCGTGTGCAGTTTTCGGTTATGACAGTATGAAGATATTGAATTCCAAGACAGTAAAAAAGGAGGTTGAGGTTCCCTATATCCCGACGTATTTAGCCTTCCGGGAATTGCCTATTATCGAGGACTTGATAAAAAAAATGAAGGTCAAACCATCTGTCCTTCTCGTCGACGGAAACGGTGTTCTGCATCCCTATGGAATGGGTATAGCCTCCCATGTAGGCGTGAAATTAGACATACCCACCATCGGAGTGGCGAAAACACTGCTTTGCGGGGAATTGATGGGTGAAGTGGAAGAAGTAGGCGATTTTACACAGGTTCTGTATGAAGGAAGGTTGGTTGGTTATGCATATAAAAGCTCTCCTCGTACCAACAAACCCATCTACATCTCACCAGGGCATAAGGTTTCCTTTGAAACCGCATTGGAGGTTGTTTCGCGGTTCTGCAAATATAAGCTCCCGGAACCCATAAGAAAGGCCCACGCCCTGGCGACAAGTGCAAGGAATGCAGCAAGAAATTGAGTTTTAATATTTTCATTGACCTCTGCGGCCCTAGCTTATATACCATCGAATCCAAACCTGTAATCAAGATGTGGTAGAGTGGGAAACAACGAATACGATTCAGTTCGGCAATTTGAAGATCATCAAAACCTCTGCCCTGATTGCGGGGGAAGCATGCAGGCCTCCTGTGGATGCTCGATGTGCAGAATTTGCGGTTATTCACATTGTGGATAATAAAGGAAAAAAACATTGGAATCAGGATTTTCAACCAAAAGTTGTTTAAACCGCACAATACTTTCACCAATCCCTGTTCCTTTTATTTATATAATAATCAGGATATTATATGTACTGTCATTGGCGCCCGTTTACCATTGACAGAAAATAAGCCAAACGGAGGTGATATTGTATGGTACAATCTGAATTGATTGGATATGTGCGCAAGAGCAAGGGCGGCAACGCCTTGAAGCTCAGCATCTCGAAAGAGGCATTCGACGACGCACAGAGATACCTTTCCCAGGACGGAAAAGAGTATGTCGGCCTTGTCATCAATCTTTCTAAGGTTCAGGAGATCCTGGACGAAACAAGGGATGTTACTAGCATCTGCCAGATAGTGAATGAGGAACTATAATCCCCATCCATTCTTTTTTGTATTTTTTTATTTTTCTAATTTTTATTTGTCATGGATAAGATGGTACACAACCTTACATGTCTTTTATGGGGGTGATCCAATAGGATTCGTACGAATCCTATATAATATAAATGCCAGAAGTTGCATCCGGGACAGGACATACCGCCTCCAAGACCGAAAACTTAATTATACTTTGACCACATTATAATGAATCCGGAAAAGTAATCCCTAATGATTGAGAAGTAAAGGGGGTTTTGCATGAAAAGACTAAGGATTCACAATCGCATATGTGCAGTAACAGTCATATTGATCATGTCAATTAGTGTTTTTGCAGCCTGTTTAATTGATTTAGATACTTACTCCACCAATGCGAGAGCCGATCCTCCAGCCGGATACAACCACAGGCCAATAAATGAATTTTTTACCAGCCTTTCATGTGGGCCATGCATAAATAACGCGGATCCTGCACAGGATGAGATATGGGAGGACTGGGGCCACGACCCCGCGGTTCGATATAATTGGATTGTATTTCATACATACGCACCTAGCGGAGACGATCTCTCGACATCAGAGGCAGCAGATAGACAAGTGGATTACAACAACGGTAATCCAATATATACCAACCCGACCGTGATTTATGACGGCGGTTATATTGATGGAGATGGGTATCCTGTGGAGGAATCCAAAGGATACATCAACGATTCCGGTAGAAGAGATGTGATAAGGGATATTGAGGTATATATCGAACAGGAATTTACAGCTGATGGTATAGAATTCCATTATCAAGTTCATTACCTAGGTGGGGAGGCGCTATATCCTGACTCTACCCCAACGATTGACGATATAGATGCCTCAATCTATATCTTCGTGGTTGAGGATGATGTAATCGCCTATAGCTCGATACTTGAGGATAACTATCTATGCCATAATGTTTTCAGAGAATACGCAGTTGAAGATGAACAATTAACAATGGAGGAGGGTGAATGGTACAACAACTCGATTATTTGGGATTGGCCCTCACAAGAACCCACTGTTCCTATACAGCCTCACGAGGTCATGGGAATCATTGGTGTGTTCGATGAAGAAGACACTACTTCTGGTGAAACAGCCATTCAAATGCCCAGACTTTCGAATTCTGCAAGTTATAAGTCTACAATCTGGGATCTTGAAGAGGATGTTCCCCAGATCTCCAATTTACGGATCACTGACCGTCTAACTGATTCCCAAATTTCCGCGGATATCTCCGATTCAGACGGTGTATCCTCAGTCTGGGCGGTGTACAACACCTCAGATACCACCTATGACTGGCAGATTTTGGAGATGGATCTCGATGGACAGGGTCATGCAGAGGTGGTTCTTACGGAGAGCGAGGGAACCATCGTGAATTACAAGGTGTTGGCCTATGATAATGATCATTTAGGAAGCGAAAGCCCCCTTGAGGAACATACGATTCACCTCAGTGACGACTCGACTCCACCGGCCCAAATTGACGATCTTGAGGCGGTGTCGGGCTCGTCCGAAGGAGAGGTGGATTTAACATGGACGGCCCCTGGGGATGATGGAGACACAGGGACTGCTTACCTATATAAATTGAGGTATCACAGTGCCCAAATAACATTAGATAATTGGGACGATGCGATACAGATATCCAACGTCCCTACACCCAGTTCCGCAGGAAGTCCAGAGAGCTTTACCGCCGAGGGACTTACCCCTGACGCGACATTTTATTTCGCTATCAGGGCAGAGGATGAAGCGAACAATCTCGCTGAGGTATCGAACAGCCCAAGTGCGAAGGTTCCCACGGACCCCGATGATACGACTCCTCCAGGAAAAATCAGCGACCTGAAGGCGAAAGCTGGTGATAACGAAGGTGAAGTGGAATTGACTTGGACGGCCTCCGGTGACGATGGAAGTACCGGGACCGCTGTAAAATATTATATTAAACATTCGAGCACGGAGATAACATCGGATGAGAATTGGGATTCTGCAACGGCCGTAGCGGATCCTCCGTCACCCAAATCCGGAGGGAGCTCCGAGAGTTTAACAGTAACAGATCTTACACCCGACGCAACTTTATATTTCGCTATCAAGGCCGAGGATGACAAGGGACTCAAGTCCCCAATCTCCAACAGTCCAAATGTTGTTGTACCTGCAAGCGACATAACGGCTCCTGCAAAAATAACTGATTTGGAGGCAGAGCCAGGAGTTAATATAGGAGATATCGATCTATCTTGGACGGCCCCTGGTGATGATGGAGATTCCGGAGGAAAGGCCAGCAGATATCATGTAAGGTATTCTTTCTCGGATATCACAAGTCAATCTGATTGGGACTCTGCAACCGATGCCTCAGGCGAGCCTTCTCCGAAAAATCCTGGAAATAAAGAAAGCTACACCGTATCCGATCTGGACCCCGATAAAAAATATTATTTTGCAATAAAGACAGAAGATGAGGTCCCGAACCTGTCCGAGTTATCAAATTCGGCCAATGCCATAGCTCCCAGCACACAATTGAGTGCCCCAGAGATATCAAATGTGTATCACGAACCTACCAATCCCACAGTTTCCGATGAAATCACGTTCTACGCAACCATCACTGGAGATATTCAAAACGTTAAGTTAAGCATCTGCAAAGTAAACGAGACTTGCTCTTTCGGGATGATGGAAGATACCGGGGACGATATATATGAAAACACAATGGGTCCCCTATCAGAGGGAGATTATGAATATGAGGTGATAGTCCGGGATTCAAAAGATGAAGAACATATCTCAGATGTCCATCATCTCACGGTTTCATTATCGTCAACAGCAGATGACACTGATGGTGACGGCGTGCCCGACGATGACGATCCATTCCCAGACGACCCGACACAATGGGAGGACACAGACGGCGATGGCTATGGTGACAACCCCGATGGCAACAATCCCGATGAGTATCCAACGGATCCCACGAGATGGAGTTCGCAACATGCTGGGGAGGAAGAGGCTCCCTGGTACGAATCAGAGGACGCCAGGTATATTATCCTGGTAATGATCATAGTTATCATCGTCTGTGCTGTTTTGATAGGTGTGTTCGCAAGACCGAGCAGCAAAGCCAAACCAACCCCTACTGCGCAGGCGGCCGCACCTGTTGTGCAGGTTGCACAGCCAGTAGTCGCAGAGCCAGTAATGGCAGAACCAGTAGCGGCAGAGCCAGTGTTCGCCCCAATCGTGGCACCCGAGCTGGAAGACATATCATGTCCGTCATGCGCAACAGTATTCGGTGTGTCAACAGAATACAGGCCAATGCAGGTGCAGTGTCCGACCTGCGGCACGAGAGGCGTCATCGATTAAAAGGTGATATAGCCGAGGAGATTTCTCGCCACGGTTTCATCATCAAGGGCCGATAAAAATTCCTGTTTTGAGCGAAAAGGTCGAGAACGTATTATCCTAGCCGCTCTTTTTTTACCAATATTTGGAAGACTGGAAAGTGCCTTTAAGGAGGCTAAATTCACGTTCATGGGATGCTCGATTCCAGTGACGCTTCTCTGACCGTGATCTGTAATGATAACATCGATGATTCTACCTTCCTTTATCTGATAAGGTATACCAACCAACAACGGATAAGTACCAACTTGCCTGCCGTAGCTTAAATTACCCTGGATTTTCTCGATATAGATCCTTCGTAATATCGTGTCGATGGGTACCATGAGTTTCAGCATTTTGTTGTCAAATCGCTCCCTGACCCGCTTTTTAAAACGCAGAAATTCAGTATGGGACATTTTCACATCGAAATTCGTTCTTACAGGTGATACCTGTCTAATGTTCACTCTCCGCAAGAGCTGGCCGGCTTCGAGGATATCCATTAGAAATCGAAAATTGTGTTCGTATGTGCTTTTAGTCTCCCCGGAAAGACCGCATAGAATATTGATGCCTGGAAGGAGTTTAGGCATGCCGTTTTCACCTCTTTCGGCTCCGAATTCGTTTATGAGGGAAACGGCCTTCATCACCTGATCAGGAGTTGCGTTGAGGTTGTTGGCCTTTATCACCTTCGGGTCGGCGCTTTCCATCCCCAATGCCAGGACATTACCGCTGGTGCAATATTTTACAAGGGACTTTAAGATCCTTTTTACCTCATCGGGGTGCTCGGCGATCACGGCCGGATTTGCGTTATCGGTGTGAAGCACCTCTATGTTGGGAGCCGCTCTTCTGATTCCCTTCAGCAAATTCTCGATTTTCAATGGGTCCGGTTTCGGGGTCTCGGTTTTGCCAAGCTCTTTCGCTTTGTAAGAGAAGATGCAGGACTGCCCTCCCAATCGATAATTCATGGCCCCCATGCGGCTTAAAGCAGCGATCTCCTCGATAATATCCTCCGGGTGTCTGAATACTGGCTCTCCAAACAGTGGTTCGATGCAAAACGAGCAGCCGCCCGTAAAGTATCTTACACATCCACGGTAACTTTCTAACTCAATTATAAGGGGCTTGGGAAAGTCTGGATGCTGGGTTATGACGTTGCTGCCCTTTATGGCCCATGTACGCCATTCTTTTTCATTCCTAAGCCTGTCCCTCGTTGAATTATGTACTAAAAGGTCATATACGAAGGCGTCCAAATCCATTTTAGGCATGAAATCGAACACATCGCGGAGCTTCTTTGCTCTTTTTGCACCGCTGTATTCGAACCTAGCAATGGGTCCCCCCAGAATTCTCGTTCCTTTAAAATCCTCGGCCAAATGCCTGATTTCGGGAATCGAGGCAGGAGTGCCTCCAAGATATTTTCCGGGTACGATGGCACCGCCGATTACCATGAGCATATTTGCTTTTTTGAATGCCCTGATTTTCGGGGACTCTTGGCGGTATTCATCAATAGTTAAATAGATGAGATCATGTCCTGCTTCCCAGATTGCTCCTGCGCAATAGCGGATGTAGAACGAGATGTAGGGAGGCACACCCAGGCAGCTCGGCTCGTCAACATACCCGTCGAGGAGGATGATATTCATGAATGTACTGAATGCGTGGAAGGATTAATAAGGATTTGTCGGTGTATTTACATTTTCATAAATACATATCGAGGCTCATCTGGTACGGGTCCTCAATGATGTCTCTTTTGTACGAGGTGCATCTCTTTAGACCCCTTACGACACCGGCTCTAAATTCCTTTGTTGGAAAGAGGTACTCGGCCCTTTTTATAATTTTCATGGTGTTCAGGTTGATAAGGCCTATCTCCTTGATTTCAGGTGCGACCTGGGAGAATTTCCTTGCCGCAAGATAGAAGTATTCGCAGCTTTTTCTGTAGGTCTTAAGATACCGCCAGCATAGTTTAGGATGCACTGTGTGCTTCCAATCTTTGATCTCGATGCCGATTAAAAAATCCCTGTTGTTCTTCCTGAAGATGGTGAGAATATCCGCAAGATAACAAACTCCATCCCAATCCATGAAATGGCGGGCCAGAACTGCCTCGGTGGCATGAAGCACGTATTCACCGTGGTTTTCGATGATATTCAGGATCAGTTGCTCGTTTGTTGTTCTGCTGAAGTTGTAGAATCTGATGTTCTCCTCCATAAGAAAGAATCTTTTATCGAGGTATTTTAATGTAAGTGGGAGGGTAAAGTGAATGTTCAAGGATTATTACGCGAATCACCACATAAATTTGGTATGTTTGACGGGATATGTAGAAAAGTCTATAAAGAACATTTAACATAAGGTTATACAGTGGGCGTTTTTAATCCACTATTCAGGAAGATTTGGGAGGTATACTGCACATGAAAGCCCAAAAAAAATTGGAATCGATTTTGTTAGTATGTGTTCTAATTGCTGGCAGCATAGTCATAATTTTACCAATGAGTGCACCGAAGGCAAAGGCACAGCCGATTGTTCACAGACCTAATACCATGCAGGAGGATGGGCAATGGCCCTGGGATGTCGATGGTAATCCAAATCCGGACGGTATCGTTGTTTGGGACCCCAATGAGGATCATCATATCGTTGAGGATTACACCGTCAGTGGAGGAACCACCCTTGTAATTCCCGCATTGAACTCCAACCTTTTTGATCCAGATTCGGGGAACGAAATAACCTTCAAAACCGATAACACGATGATAGAAGTGTTTGGAACATTGGTCACCAATACACATACAGACGAATTTATAAGAACGCTCTTCTGGGGCGAGGGATCGGTGAATTGGAAAGGGATATATTTCCGTCCTGGTAGCACGGGGAATATCACCGAATGCATGTTCATGGGCGCTGATAACGCCCTTGTGTTCCTTTGGATGGCTCCCGGTTCGTACCCATACCTGATAGCTCCTGGCATAACCAAGTCTAACTTCATAGATATGGGGATCTGGGGCGCGCGATTGAACGGAGTCAAGGGTTATACGAATATGGAGTACTGTTATTTCACAGATACCTTGAATTCAGCCAACAGTTTAAGGGTTGAGGATATGGGTTTGAATATGTACGGTTGTACATTCAATTATCATGGCAATAACAAACCTAACCTTTTCATTAAAAATGCCAATGTACACTGTACCCAGTCTACATTCGACGGTAACAATACACCTGGTAACGAGGTCCATATAGAGGGGAATTCTCATGGGACGGTTCTGGAGAGATGCACTTTCAAGAACGGGGCTCCTGATGAATATTTCGTCAACATTGACGGCTCCTCTCCTTTTTTAGACAATTGCACCTTCGAAACAACGCACGGCGAACTTTCTGTAATCGCAAACGAAAAAGATGCGGTGCCTGCCTGCCCCACGATTCGGAATCCCTCTGAACGCACCCCTGGATTTTGGGACGATTCTTTCGATAATTCCACCCTCAACGCCACAGGTAATTCGAACATCACCCTTCAATGGTACATGAACGTCAACGTCAGGGATCCGGATGGCAACTCAATAGATAACGCACCTGTTTGGGTTGTGGATCGCGATGAAAATCCTGCTGAGCCTCCCTCCAAATATACTGGAACAGACGGCTGGGCAAACTGGACCACACTCACGGAGCTGATCCTATACAATGATAGCGTGGACAACTTCAATTCTTTCAATGTATCGGCCTTGAACAATACTATAAAAGGATACCTGGATCCTGAGATTATGATGAACATGTCAAAAGAGGTCACCGTTGTCGTTCCATTCAACCCCGTAAAAAATACGCTAACCAATGTAACCTCTCTATCCACACCAAGCGGGCCACAAACAGGGCCTATCACCATCGAGTATATGCTCATTGATCCGGACATAGGTGATAACGGAAACCTGAGCATAATGGTGGAATTCTGGGATGGTACTAGCCCTGGCCAATGGAAGCTCGCCACTGCCCATGCCACCTGCCCACCTACCGATTATTTGGATAACGGAACGCTTTATTACTTCGTATGGGAGTCAAATAATTCCAAGGACTTTGGAAACAAACAAAGGATGGATGTTAAAATTCGGATTAGAGCGCAAGATAAATCCAAACAATGGGGTCCATGGAATGAAACAGGGATATTCGAGGTTGATAACAAGCCACCTGGGATGTCAAAACCAACGGTCACGCCCTCCAATACCTCAGCTGTCATCGTATGGATGACGGATGAACTTGCCAACGCCACGGTCTGGTACGGGCCTTACGTTTCTGGAACAGAGTTTGATCTAGTAATGGAGGAAACCGTCGCTGTGTTTGACATGACGCAGATGGTTACTCTCACTGACCTTACACCGGGAAGGAATTACTCTTTCGTCATGAATTCAACCGATCAACTGGGTAACAAAGTCTCCTCTTTTCCGTTCACCTATTCGTTCGAGACTGAGATTCACATAGAATTGATTGCGGGCTGGAATATGATCTCGCTACCGCCCATATTAGATTATTTTCTTGTGGCCGATGTCCTTTCGCCAGTTGACGGAAATTACGACAAAGTCCAGGCCTATATCGCCTTCGATACGGATGATCCCTGGAAACACTATCTTGTAGGCAAACCTTTCGGTAACGATTTGATATATATCGAATTTGTGATGGGCCTTTGGATTCATATGACAAGTCCGGATATTTTTATTCTCGACCACAAAGACCCTACCCCAACACTCATGTGGCCAGGGTATTCCACCATCCCCTTGGAAGTTGGATGGAACTTCGTCGGATATCCTTCTGTGAAGACTATGGCAATCGGCGATGCGCTATCGGGTGTGCCGTGCGATTGGGTGCAGACCTACGATGCCGCATCCGGCCAATGGCTTACCTGGGACGGTACAGACGGGGACCTCACGCATATGGAAATGGGAAGAGGATACTGGATACATTGTCAGAATACACATGATTGGAATGTGTATTATGTTTGATTACATCAAATTCACTGTCTGGAATCGAGGACCTGGAGATTCATTCGAAGGGTGCTATGAATCAGGCCTATCCGACAGAAAACTCTAAGTATATAAATAACCGTAAGTATTACCAAGAATAAATACGATATTTCCATCACTAGGGATAAAAATCCTGAAAAAGGAGGAATGGCGATTTGAGCGGGGGTTAGTAAACATGAACAAAAAAAGGCAGTTGGAATCGATTCTATTGGTATTCACGCTCGTGGCCACGAGCGTGGTAGTATTTTTTCCATTGACTGCACCGAATGTTAAAGCACCTCCAATCGTCCACAAATCCAACACCGCGGATGAGGACGGTGTTTCACCGTATGACATAGATGGTTTGAAAAACAATATCGTGGTTTGGAACCCTAACGAAGATCACCATATATCTGATAATTACAAAGTCAATGCGGGTTATACCCTTGATATACCTGCCATGGGTTCTAAAAAAATAACCTTTACCAATAATGATACGAGCATAATAGTATTTGGTAGATTTATCACCCATAATGACGGTAATGAATGGTCACGAACCTTCTTTTGGGGCGAGAACAAATATAATTGGAAAGGTATATATTTCATGAGCGGCAGCGAGGGCTGCATCACGGACTGCTGGTTTCAGGATGCTAAAACCGCCCTTGTATTTTTACAAAATTCAAGACTTATTAGCCCCGGGATAGAACAGACCAAATTCGATTGTAAAGATTACTGCGTGCGAATAAGTGAAGGAGATCCATCGGGCTATTGGAATATAGAATCATGTACATTCGATGACCTCGATGATTCAGCAATAGGTATGAAGGTTATAATGACAGATATTAATTTGAAAGGGTGTTTGTTTTACCGTCATAAAGCAAACAAATTCAACCTTTATATTTCAAATTCCAACGTTTATTCTTATCAAAATTATTTCTATGGGGGCGGTCAGACCGGTAATTTGGTACATATTGAGGATTTTTATGGGGGCGGTTGGAGGGGAAATTCCAACGGGACGATATTTGAAGATTGCAACTTCAGGTACGGTGCGTCAGATGATTATCTTATTAAAGTCGACGGTGCCACACCCCTTTTTGACAATTGCACATTTGATACTTATCATTGCGATTCCGTGGTTGCCAACGATAAATATGGAGTTCCTGCCCATCCTATAATTCTGAATCCTAAATGCATAACCGGTAGTTTCGATAATACTTCTATCAATGCCACCGGTGGTTCCAGCGTCACACTCCAATGGTTCATGCACGTCAACGCCCGGGACCCAGACGATAATCCCATACCAAACGCCCCGGTTTGGGTTGAAGACCGCAACCGCGACCCTGCCCAACCACATTGCAAATACACAGATGAAAACGCATGGGCAGAATGGTTCATAGTCACGGAACTGATCCTGTACAACGACAGCATTTCGCACTTCAGCCCCTTCAATGTCTCGGCCATGAACTACTCGGTTTGGGGTTTTGCAGATCCTGAGCCCACCATGAACATGACGAAGAAGGTGTACGTTATCGTTCCCTTCAGCTCGATTCCCAACCAACCGCCTGAAATTACTTGGGTCACCACACCCAAGGGAGTGCAATCAGAGCTCGTCACCATCCAATACCA
>CP070739.1:3067335-3074054 GCA_020347705.1 Methanomassiliicoccales archaeon
ATAGCCCGGGACTTGGGTTCAAATCCCAGCCGGGGCGTTCATTTTTTAATTATAATCCCCGGCTTCGTAGCAAAGTTATACTGAGAAAATAAATATTTCTTAAGCTTTGCTACCCAGCCGTGGCGCATAAATTAAAATCCCGGTTATATATAGTAATGGATTGTAACTTAGGACCTGTTATCAAGAATCTCGGCTATATCTTCCTCCATCCTTCTTCTGGGCCTTTCTATTATCCTGCCCAGCTCCTTTTCGTTGCGAATGAATATGAATGTGGGGATGGCAAGGATGTTCATCATTTCGGCTGCACCCAGCTCATCCTTCATATCTCTTTTCATCTCTATGAATTCCAGGTCGATATTCTCCTGATCCAAAGCTAGAATCAAGGCGAGGAATCTCGGCAATTGAATCCTGCAATCGGGGCACCAATCTCCAGTAAAAATCTTGATTTTTAATCCATGGGTATGGAATCGTATCCTTTTTATCGAATCACTATCGGGTTTATACAGACCGCAATCGGTCCTGAGTTCTGGATGAGTCGAAAGGAAATTGGATATTTGCTCTTTCGCTCCCATAATGGACCCCGAAAAATAAAAAATAATTAAAGCTGGATTTCGATTCCCAGCTTATCGGTAAGCTCCTTGTAGCGGTTCCTTATTGTCACCTCGGTCACACCAGCGATGTCCGCTACTTCTCTTTGGGTTCTTCTCTCATTGCAGATTATCGAAGATATGTATATCGCTGCTGCGGCCACACCAGTAGGACCTCTTCCTGAGGTCAGTTCTTTATCGGAAGCATCCTTTAAAATCTCAGCGGCCTTGGTCTGAACCTCGCCTGAGAGCTTAAGTTCACTGCAGAATCTCGATATGTAATCCTGCGGTCTTGTGGGCATCAACTTCAGTTTCAACTCTCGGGTCATGAACCTGTAGGTTCTCCCGATCTCCTTTCTTCCCACTCTCGAAGATGATGCGATCTCATCCAACGTTCGAGGCAGTCCGCACTGTCTGCAGGCCCCGTACAAGGAAGCGGCCACAACACCCTCGATGCTCCTTCCTCGAATGAGGTTTTTATTAACTGCCTTCCTATAGATCATGGCAGCAGTTTCCCGTACATTTCTGGGTAATCCCATACCCGAGGCCATTCTATCCAATTCGCTCAATGCGAAGGCCAGATTTCTTTCAGTTGCATTTGAAACTCGAATTCTACGCTGCCATTTTCGAAGTCTGTAGAGTTGCGCCCTATTTCTTGTCGGAATGCTCTTTCCGTATGAATCCTTATTCTTCCAACCTATCTCCGTTGAAAGACCCTTGTCATGTATAGTATAGGTCATGGGTGCCCCCGTTCGGGCCCTCTTCTCCCCTTGCTCAGAATCGAACGCCCTCCATTCTGGCCCTTGATCTATCAACTGCTCATCCAACACCAAGCCACAATCTTCACATACCAACTCGCCCCTATCATAGGCCCTGGTCAAATGCGAACTGTTGCATTCAGGGCATGTAGTTAATTCATCAGTTGTTGCACTTCTTTTTACCATTTTCATTCACTCCTTCAAATCATTTAATTCTTTGATTCTCACGAATATAAACCGGTTTCCCAACGATGTCAATAGAAGGCCTGTAATTCTTCGCGGGTTTTACAGAAATGTACGGGGAATTTACAGGTCCGAACACCCTTGCGATTGTACCTATCACTTTCTTGGATCTTTCCATGACCTCCAAATTGAGCTTTGGTGCGAATTTCCCCTTCACAACAAGCTTACCATCGTATCCCAAGCCCTTGACATCTCCTAAATGATGCACTTTCTCCCCCTCTTTTTTGGGCGTAATGCAACTCCGTATATATATGCTTATCGGTATGTTTATGTAGGAGTTCGTATTCTGTATAAATAGATTTTGGGAACACCACTTTATTTAACACCGTTAATACTATATAAACCTTTCGGTTATTTCGAGATGGATGTCAAGTTTTTCCCCCTCCACCCACCCTGACTTTAAGCAGAATGGAGGAGAAAGCTCCTTGAATTGGCGCTCTCTTTTTTGGTCTCGTAAAATCGATGCATGATTTTAGAGTTCATTAATTCGATTTCTATCAATTGACGGTAAAATCTCCTATCAATAGTAAACTTTATAAACTTTAAGGGGTATAAAATATCTCGCCACTGAGGACATCAGATAATAGGCCAAAAACTCCTCCCTCCTAGAGGCTTTTATACGCTTATTATCAATTTTTTCCTCTCAGTGGCATATTTTCTTGATATAAAGGAAAAAGTAATCTACCTGTAGTTTTATTGATGCGAATCCGAGGATTGAGTACATGTTCAACAAAATCCTGATACCAACGGACGGATCAGGCCTTGAGGATCATGCCATCAGATACACTGCAATGGCCTTCCCGTTCGCACGGTACCATGTCATAAGCGTCATCCAACCTAACGTTAGGGGTACGCATCTTACCAAGCTCTTGAGACAGATGCTCGAAGAAAGTGCAAAGAAGGCTATATCCCATGCAGAGAAACTGTTGCTTGGGGAGGGCATCGAGATACAAAAGAAAAAGGTGCTTTTTGGAATCCCGTCAAAGGAGATAATCAAATATGCGAAATCTGAAGACATGGAGCTTTTGGTGATGCGCTCCTACTGTAAATCAGGTGTGCTAAGCTACCGACTGGGTACGACCATAGAAAATGTGCTAAGACACATCCATTGCCCTGTTTTGATCATAACCACATCGGCAACCCAGCGGGAGCCAAAGAGAATTCTGCTGCCAATAGGCGGTGCACATCTGGAGCAGAAGGCCTTGGAAAATGTCGCTATGAATACTGCCAAGAGTTTCAATGCACAGCTCACCGCATTATATGTTATCGAGGGCGGAAGGAAGGGAAAAGGAAGAGCACATGCCCAAAAGATACTGGAAAACGCGGCGTGGAAGGCTAAACATTTCGATATACGATTGAGGAAGGCAATAGAACAAGGAGATCCCGGGGATATTATTCTTCATTATGCAGATTCACATGATCTGATTATCATGGGTGCTGGTAAGAAGGGCGTCTTTCGAAGGGTTGTCCTGGGCCATGTGGCCAGGGAAATCTGCGCTCCCTCACCGGTACCGATAATTCTAGTAAGGAGGCACCATCTACGGTAGATATACAGGTAATCGTAGCCCTCATCATATTGGTCTTCACATTCGCGCTCATAATAACAGAGTACCTCCACAGCACTGTGGCAGCCTTGGTAGGCGCGGCTTTGACTATCATAGCGATGAAGGCCTTTGATTTGGGTTTCTTAACCTTATATAACGGGGGAGAATACGGTGCGATAACACTTGGCACCATCATCGAGACAATAGGCCTTCTCATGGGCATGATGATAATAGTGGGAATATTGAGCAAAACAGGCTTTTTTCAGTGGACTGCGCTAAAATCCTATGAAATTGCCAAGGGTGATCCCTGGAAATTGATGATGATGCTGATTATCTTTACCGCCTTTTTATCCGCATTTCTGGATAACGTTACCACGGTGTTGCTGATGGTACCGGTGACCATAGAGCTGGCCTTGGTATTGAAAATAAATCCGGTTCCAATGCTCATATCCGAGGCCCTGGCATCGAACATTGGGGGGACGGCCACCGTTATCGGGGATCCCCCCAACATATTGATAGGCTCGGCTTTTCAACTGACCTTTGTGGACTTCATCGTGAATATCGGTCCCATAATCGTGCTGAACATGATAGTTTTTATTTTCCTGATAAAAATATTTTTTAAGGGAAAACTGGGCGAGGCTAAAAGTTTGGAGGAAATGGAGGATCTGCATGAAAAATACGCTATAAGTGATATGAAGCTCTTTAAAAGATCCATATTCATCTTCGGTATCGTGATCGTACTTTTCGTGATACACGATTATATTGGAATAACCCTTGCCGAGTCAGCCCTTATGGGTGCAGTTTTATTGTTGTTGTTGAGCGGTGTAGACATCCACGAGGCCTTGGAGAGCGTGGAGTGGTCCACACTGCTTTTCTTTGCCGCCTTGTTCGTTATCATCGCGGGTGCAATCGAGATGGGTTTAATCGGTGTTTTCGCGGATGGCACCATGAACCTCATCGGAGGGAACCTCGTTTTGGCCATCGTTCTGATCATCTGGATTGCAGCATTCACATCCTCCATAATAGGTGCTATCCCATCCACTGCTACCATGATACCAATTGTGAGCGCTTTGGCCCTGAGCCTGGGGGATCTGGAGAGCATAGGAGGCGTTACCACACTATACTGGGCATTGAGTCTGGGTGCTTGTCTTGGAGGAAACGGGACTCCAATTGGGACCGCGGCCAGTTTGGTGGTGGTGGGTTATTCCGAGAGGACTGAACATGTGATCACTTTCAGGGAGTTTCTGAAAATCAGCCTGCCTGTGACCGTAATTACTGTGTTGATTTCAACCATATACCTGCTTGTGAGGTACGTAGTATTTTAAATAATGTCATAAAGAGGTTATAAATATGGGTGCTTCCTTTATAGTATTGATGACAAGGCTTATCTATATGGGTGAATGTTTGAATGCGATAATCCTCTTATATAAATCATCTCTTTATAAAATAGCTAAGAGGCGATGATTTACATGAAAAGTCATCACACCATAAAAAAGATCATCGTGATCGCAGTAATCGATCTTATATTATTTACCTCTCTTTTTGGCCTCTTTACATCCCCCACCAAGGCCGATGAGCCCGGGAGAATCAGCCTCCTATCTGAAACACTGCCATCGAACAGGTTCATAACATCGGCCGTATGGGATGGTGAAAACGCATATATTTTCGGAGGCGTTTCCGATCAAAACGGCTCCTATCCAGAGTTCGCGGTTGTATTGGATGAGATTGTGCGGTTCAATCCAAAAACGAAAAAAATTAAAATTATGAACGCAACCCTCTCCAAACCAAGAGCATCCACTTCTGCGGTTTGGAGCGGAAAATATGCCTATATCCTAGGTGGGGAATTGATGGATGAGATGGGGCGGCAGCTTTTCGATGAAGTAATCATGTATGAAATCGAAACCGATCGTTCCTGGAATGTCACCTTTATGAATCTACCTATGGAAAATTACGGCGCCTCTGCGGTATACGATGGACAAAATGTCTTTATTTTTGGGGGCTCGGGTTTCTCTCCCCAAGACCAAATAGTTCAATTCAATACATCCATATATTATGCTGTGCATCTGGATGTCACCCTTCCCGCCGACATAACCAGGTCATCCGCGGTTTGGGATGGAGAATCTGTCTACATCTTCGGAGGTTCCGGTTCAGATGAAGATTACGATTATAAACAGATCCTTCGTTTTACACCCTATGAAAACACGGTGGAGGTGATGAAAACGAAATTACCGGGATCCAGGATCCGCACCTCTGCGGTTTGGGACGGCCAGTACGCCTATGTTTTCGGGGGAAGCTACTGGGAGAACGAGGAATGGAAGTACTCGGACGAAATCCTGAGATACGACCCCAAGGAGGATAAGCTGACCATCATGCCCGAACGCCTTCCTTCGGGGAGAGAGGGCACATCCGCGGTGTGGACCGGAAATGCCACATATATATTTGGCGGATTCGTGGGAAACAATATTCTTTCAGATGAGATCGTGGAGTATATTCATCCGAAAGAGGGGGATTCGGATGATTCCTCAGAAGATAACAGATTATTGATAGGAGTAGGTATTGCTGCGATATTTTTAATAGCTATTTCGGTATTCATCTATTTTAGAAAGATAAGATCCTAACCATAAACTACTACATTTGAAATTGCCAGCAACCGAAGATTTATTAGCAAGTATTATATCGTATCTTCTCGATATATGGAGGAATACGTATGACGGAAATTGCAGAGAAGGTGAACTGTACAAACTGCGGTGGCCCTCTGAAACTCGAGGCCGGGGAGGTCATTGTCACATGCGAGTACTGCGGTGCCGCACTGAACATGGCCGTTGGCAAGAAGTACTTCCTTCGTCATGCGATTATTCCTAACAGATATTCCCCAGAGCAGGTATCTGCCATGGCAAGACAGTGGATGGGAGGAGGTTTTCTAAAGCCGGAGGATTTGGCCAGAAAAGCACAGATCAGGGAGTTGTTCCTGACGTTCCTTCCCTTCTTCGTGGTCCATGTTGCAGCGAGCTCCAAGTATGAAGGTGTGCTCACGCGAACAGGCCAAAACATACCGAAGAAGGGGGACTTTACAAGGGAATACCACTGGAAGATTCTTGGAAGGAGAGCCTCGGCGTTCCCCACCAAGGAGTACGAGATTCCCCTTTCCGGAAAGGTGGATTTTGATCTGGCCCATGTCTCGAAGAATGCGAAGTTCCTAAACGCGGAGATGGATGAAAGAGAGGCCCAAACCCGGCTTCGGCAGGAGATCGAGGAGCATCATAAATTTCTATTGTCATCCGAGATGGATGTGATTCAAACCATTAAAACGGACCTTGAAATCAAGAACACGGAGTTCGTGCATGCCCCGGCCTGGTTTCTCAAATACGAGTACAAACAAAAGCTCTATGAGCTGATTTTCGACGGGGCATCCGGGGTGGTCGTCAAAGGCGATATTCCTGCTCCTGATGATACCTCCACAAAGGGATTTTTCAAGAAGATGTTGGGTGGGTGAATCACTTATATCCAATATTCAGTTTTTAAATTACTAAACCATCATTTGACACATGACTTATTCCATCTATAAGCTCAGGAAGCGATAATCGCTA
>CP070739.1:3074154-3079746 GCA_020347705.1 Methanomassiliicoccales archaeon
CTAGTAAGATCTTATCCAATGATGGCTTCGATCATATCAATTATTGACTCTGCGGTTGCAATAAGATAATCTGCCTGTTGCTCTGTGAGCTTCTTGCCCCTTTGAGCCTCCACATGGTTTATGAAAGCGTTCAACTTGTTTATTGCAGAGTTATAATTTCCCTACTCCAATGATTTTATTGCAGTCTCCAGCTTTTTGGTCAAGCTTTTCTCCATGCCATGGTGTAGACCCATACCCTCTATATCTTCTATAAGATCCTCTACTGCTTCGATGGCCTCACCTGCTGTGGGAGGTTCGGGAGGCTCCGGAGTCTCCGCACCTATGTCAGCGACCCTTTCGGCATCCCAGGGATTATTCAATCCTGTCTTCTCCCATACAACATCACCGGTTAGATTGATCTCGAACACCCGAGCTCCGCTTAGATCGGTTATCAGGGTGTTGCCGTTCTCCAGTCTTTCCGCATCTGTTGCATTGATCACGTTCGGATATTCCCACACAATGGTGCCCATGAGGTTTACCTCGATTATACGATACCACTCTGTGATCAGTATGTTGCCGCCGACTTCTTCCACATCCCTTGGTCCTGTCTGGGTATTGTATGTCCATACAATATTACCGAGGGGGTTCACCTCGATTACACGATTGTTGCCCTCTTCTGCGATGAGCGTGTTGCCGTTGCTCAGTCTCTCGGCGTCCATTGGGGAATTCAATCCGAACTTGTACCATACCCAACTACCGACGCTGTCAACTTCCCCTACGCTGTTGTTCGAAAGGAGAGTAATCAGGGTGTTATTGCCGATTCTCTCCACATCAACAGGCATTGCCGGGATATAGTATTGCCATACGATGGCATCGGTACTATCGAGCTCGGTTACAAGGCCGTTACTTGTATCTGCTATCAGTGTATGGTTGTCAGCCAATCTTTCGGCATCCATGGGATGGTTCAGGTTACCATATTCCCACACGATGGTGCCGTTGTAATCAACTCGAATCACACGGTCGTTTCCGCTATCTGAAATCAGTGTGTCGCCTTGTGCCGGTCCTGGACCAGTTCCTGGCCCTCCCCCCAGATCTATTCCGAGTTTCAATACAAAGGCGTCTACTAAACCATTGAATGTGGTATCAAAAGAACCATTAGTGACAGGAAAGCCGCTAGCCTGTGTAACACCTGTAATATAAACATTGTGCGAATCATCCAATGCAAGGGATAATCCGGTATTTGAAATTCCGTTTATATCAACAGCCAAGAAAGTGGAATAAAGCAGGGAGGATCCAGTTTCATCCAGGACAGTAACGAATGTGTCGTTTCCTCCATTGTAAGAGGGATCAAAGGATCCCGAAGTCGTAGGGAAGGTATCTGAGCCTACCCCTACTCGACCCGTAACATAGGATCTCCCGTTATAGTCCACAGCTATGGAGTATCCGATATCGAATCCACTACCACCGAGGAAAGTGGAATACAGCAGGGCACTGCCATCAACATCCAGTTTTATTATGTAAACATCGCCAACACCATTGTATGTCGTGTCGTAGGATCCATTGATCACAGGAAAGTCCGCCGATTCTGTTTGACCGGTTACATAAACACTGTTATTTACATCTATATCTATGGAACTTGCCACATCCTTGCCAGTTCCACCTAAGAAGGTGGAATAGACAAGCGAACTTCCCAACAGATTGAGTTTCGTTACGAAGCCATCATCGTTACCATTGTATGTTGTATCAAAGGAGCCGTTTGTCGTGGGATAATCGGAAGACCATGTCACCCCTGCGATATAGGCATTTCCACCCTCAACCGCGATAGAATGACCCCTGTCATATAAACTACCACCTAAGAAGGTTGAGTAAAATAAACCCCCTCCAGAAATGTTAAGATGTGTAACGAAGGCATCTTCAATGCCGGTTAGTGTAGAACTATAGGAACCATTTGTGGTGGGAAAGTCGGTTGACAAAGTTCCACCTGTTACATAAATTGAGTCCGAAAGTCCCAAAGTAATGTCTAATATAGCTTCATCCTTAGAACCTCCGAGATATGTGGAACCCAGCAAGCCACTACCGTTTGCGTTAAGTTTGGTTATGAAGGCGTCAGCATATCCATTGTATGTGGGATCATAGGAACCGTTCGTGGTGGGAAAATCATCGGATATGGTTACACCTGCAACGTAAGCACAACCCACCGAATCCACCTCGATTGTGTATCCCATATCCAGGCCATTGCCCCCCAGAAAAGTGGAGTATACTAGGTTGCTTCCATCCGGGGTGAACTTCGAAACAAAAGTGTCATTTCCGCTATCCCCAGTGGTGTTGAAGGCTCCGGGAGTCGTGGGAAAGTCATATGACTCTTGTACCCAACCGGTCACATAGGCGTTTTTATCCGAATCCACGGCGATACCCCATCCATAATCATAACCGCTTCCACCCAGGAATGTGGAGTAAACCAGGGGGTCGATGACCAATGTGCTCAAACCGTCCCAACCCTCACATTTAAAACCGTAAGAGAATTGACCTTGCAGGACGAAATCGCATTTGACTTCAATTCCTGATTCCTGATATGAATAGGGGGCAGAGTCCCTAAGGTCTCCAATTGCCGTGCCTATCACAAGGTCTTCTCCATCTATCTGAAGTTCTTCTATACCCTCGTAAACCACCCTTATTGTCTCGGGATTGCCACCCGAATCCACGATGAAATCATATTTCAGACCTTTCTCAGAGGTTCGATAGACAAGATCGATACCGTCGTACAGGTTCTCATATACGACCTCGCGGTAATTGTGGACATCAGGATACCACTTGTCGGGGTCATTCCCTATGAAGTAATTGTTTCGATGTGAGAGCTCTCCTCGGCCCTGTGGTGCAACATGGTTAGAATTTTCGAAAGTTATTCGGACAAGAACCCCGCGCACTATGTCTCCTGTTTGTAAAGAAGGGACGTCAGAAAACGGGCCTTCACTTATATCAAGCTCATTTGAGGGCCAATTAGAAAAATCCGTGATTTTGAGGACCACTGCACTCTCAGCAAATCCGACTTGCATACCCTCTGAGGAGAGATAAAAATGGACATCCTCATTGGCCAGCTGCCCAACATTCTCAGTGAAATATCCCCTAGGTGGTGCGATTGGAGCCGAAGCCTCAACGTCCTGGGCAGCGATATCCTCGTTCCGTCTATCATGTCTATCATACTCTTCACCGCCCAATGCAACGAATAGGCCTGCGCCAACAAGCATTCCCGTTAAAACCATCACACAGATTTTATTAATTCTCTTCATATTTTCTTCCTCCTATCTATTTTTAAAGAGTTTTACCAAAAGGGATTATCAAAAGAAAAGGATCACCTTCTAGAAATTCTATCGCAGAATTTCGATTTCTGCCGCCCATCTTTTGCATACTTACTCCCTCCTAAAGGTAAATCATCCAGACGTCTAACGTATTAGCGATACTTATGTTTTGTGGGTAATATTTCGTAAAGAATGCGACTTATTTCTTATAGAATGCGATGCAATGTAACTGATTTTTATATGACATAAGCATATAACCCCCCGATGAAAGAAGGAATGTCGAGTTTCGATATCGCTGCCATGGTAAAGGAATTGCAGTGCCTCTTAGGAGGGCGCATCGACAAGGCCTATCAACCAGACAGGGATAAACTCCTTCTGCGCATCCGCGTTCCTGAGGAGGGCAGAAAGGACCTGGTGATCGTGGTTGGAAAATGGCTTTACCTTGCATCCCAGCCACAGGAAACACCCAAGACCCCATCCTCCTTTGCGATGCTGCTAAGAAAACATCTGAGCAACGGAAAGATAACCAAGATAGAGCAGCATGAATTTGACAGGATAGTGGTTTTTCATATCGAAAAAAAAGAAAGTTACCAACTGATATGCGAGATATTTGGCGAGGGAAATGTTGTGCTTGTCCAAGAGGGTAAGATAATCCAGCCTCTAATCCCCATATCCTGGTGTGACTGGGAAGTAAGGGCAAAAAGGGAGTACGTGTTTCCGCCATCAAGACAGGATGTAAGAAAATTTGATCTGGAGGACTTTTGGAAAATATTGAGCGCTTCAAAGAAGGACATAGTCAGGACCCTGGCAATGGATGTCAACCTTGGAGGCATATATGCCGAAGAGGTGTGCCTATTATCTGGAATTGAAAAGGATAAGAAAGCAGCAGATTTGGGTAGTAAAGAGGTTGGAAAAACATTTGAGATCACAAAGAAGCTTGTGGAATCCCTTGACACTTCAAAAGGAGGTCATATGATTTTTAAGGGGGATGCCTCAAAGGACATCATTCCATTTGAACTTGAAGGCTACAAAGATAAAAAATCTGTTACCTTCGATAATCTCAGCATGGCCATCGAGAAATATCTCACAATTAAAAAGGAAGAAGAACCCGAAGATGTAGAATACGAAGATATCAGAGGAAAATATGAAAGGCAACTAGCTCAACAGAAAAAGGCTGTTATAAATCAGATGAAAAAGGCAGAGAAGCTCAAAAATACAGCTGAGCTGATATACAACAACTATGCAAATTGCGAAAAAGTTATGGAAGTATTGAGAGAGGGAATCAAAAATAAGAACATGGAAGAATTGACCTCCCAACTAAAAGAGACCACCTCATTTAAGGCACTGGATGCTGAAAAGAATGAGGTGACAATGGGTCTTTTCGACGAGGAAGGAAATGAGATAGATTTAATTATAAATTATAAAAAATCCCTCGAGGAAAATGCAGGCATTTACTACGACAAGGCCAAGAAGGCCAAGGAGAAACTGGAAGGCGCTAAAAAATCCCTTAAGCAAACCAAGAACAAATTGGCCGGCATAGAAACTGAGAAGAAAATGAAAATAAAAAGTGCCAAAAGACAGGTAAAAATGTTCTGGTTCGAGAAGTACAGGTGGTTCATCTCAAGTGACGGTAATATAGTGATCGCTGGAAGGGATGCCAAAACCAACGATAAAGTGGTGAAGAAATACCTCACTGACAAAGACAGATACGCACATGCCGAGATACACGGGGCCCCCAGTGTGGTAGTCAAGAATAGGGACGGGGAGATATCAGAGCAGACATTAAAGGAAGCATGTGAATTCGCCTTCTGCCACTCAAAGGCCTGGAATGCCAATATAGGTTCAGGGACGGCTTATTGGGTCCTGCCTGATCAGGTGAGCAAGACCCCTCCCTCTGGGGAGTTCCTTCCAAGAGGCTCATTTATGGTAAGGGGGAGAAAGAATTCAATAACCTATATCGAATTGAGACTGGGGATCGGGGTAATCGAATACGAGGGCGCACAAAAAGTGATGTGCGCTCCGATCTCTGCAATGGAATCGCAGTCAAAAGGTTATGTAATCTTCGAACCTGGCGATATGAAAAAGAGTACATTTATACGTAAGATATGTGAGATTTTGGATGTGGAGCACGAAGAGGTGCAGAGGATTCTTCCACCTGGGGATGTGAAGGTTGTGGGGTCAGTAGGTATCCCTGAGAATAAAATATAAAAGAAGCGCCCGAGCCGGGACTCCCAGCCATGGGAGGAAATTTGATGGTGGAGTTCCCACCATGGCATTTGAACCCGGGTATGAAGCTCCGCAGGCTTCTATGATATCC
>CP070739.1:3079846-3088810 GCA_020347705.1 Methanomassiliicoccales archaeon
CTGCCTGTCCCTCCGAAAGAGCCCCAATCCACCTACAGCATGGTCCTGGCAGAGCAGTTCTTCTCGGGCCCTTCTTCGCCGCTTTTATTTTCATTGTTCAAATATCTTTTTGAAAATTATTATGCTGGGGAAACGGCCCGCGAAGTGGGTTTGGATGTACTGCCAAAAAAGCCGCTTCTCGTCAAGCACAAGGATCACATGTACGTCAACACCTACCCCACCGAATGCCTCTTGAGGAAGGCCGGTGGTTTAGGCGATTTTCAGCAGCAGCTCAAAGTCCTGCCCGAAGATATAAGACGCGAATTCGAGGACTCGCAACGTAAAAGCATACTGAGCGCAATAGGCCTGCTTTCGAAAATTCTCTTGCTGTTGTTAAAGCGGCCTTCACTTCGGAAATCCAAGGTGGACAGGGAATACATAAGAACAACCGTGCCTCAGATATTAATGGGTCTCGAGGCATTGGGAGGGCAACCCAAAACCAAAGAAGAGATGGAGCGTCATTACAGGATGCTCATGGAGCTATTTATACAACATATCAGGTCCTCGAAATATGGTATGGCGTACTGCATCATGCTATCCAGTCTCGTGCAGCGGTCTTTGGAAAAGGCTCATATCGAGGAGCCTGAGGCAAAACTCCTTGCCCTGATGTCTGGTCTTCCTAACGAGAAAACGAGTGAAGGCATAAGGGAGCTTCAGATTCTGGCCAAGAAATATAAGATGGACGAGCAAGTGCATGGTGCACTCAATCCCAAATTGGAGGAATATGGAAGATACCGGGAGGAACTCTTAAGAAGTACCCAAGGCCGCAGATTCACAGAAGCCTTCGAATCCATACTCTTTCGATACGGCCACAGGAGGCTTGCCAGGGATTTAATCGAATCGTCATGGTACGAAGAACCAATGATTCCATTCAACATGCTGAGAAACATGGTCCTCTACCAGGATCAACTTAAACTTTTTACGGCAAGAGAAATCGGTGCCACAAAGCGCAGAAAAGCAACAGATGAAATCCTAAAACAGATCCCGATTTACAAAAGACGCAGGTTCAAATCGAATTCACGTTATCTTATCAGATATCTGTCATTTCGTGAATTACAGCGTTTTTACCTGGACATGATCCTAACAAGATTGAGGTCTCTTTTTCTTTTGGTGGGGGAAAGGATGGCAAAAGAGGGTTTCATAGAAGATTCGCAGGATGTTTTCTTTCTGGAAATCAATGAAATCGAGGAATACCTAAAAGGTAAAAAAAGGAACCTGAGGTACATCGCGGCCTTCAGAAGAATGTCCTTCCGCGAAAACCCTGAGAAACCCAGGCTTTACCTGCGCAACAAAGTAGATTTCGACGAATTACCCTCTTTTGAGGCGGATCACATATATGATAACGTGATCCAAGGTGAAGCTGTATCAGCAGGTGTTTACAAGGGAAAGGTCAAGGTGATTGAGCACATCGATTCAGGCTCTAATATTTTACCAGGTATTGTCCTTGTCACGAAAAGCATCGATCCCGGCCAAACCCAGGTGTTCTCATCTGCAGGAGGTATGATTCTTGAGGTCGGAGGGGTATTATCTCACGGGGCGATATTGGCAAGGGAGTTCGGCATCCCCACGGTGGCCAGGGTGAACAGGGCCACGGATTTGTTCAGTGATGGGCAGGAGGTTGTGGTGAACGGGACGAAGGGGGAGGTGGTTTTAGTTGAACAAAAGGAATAGAACATTCAGGGGGAAAGTGGTAGAGCATTAAAGGGCGGGTAGAAAGGTTGGGTGAAAAGTTGGGTGAAAGGTTGGGTGAAAACCAAAAGCGCATCCTTCAACTCATGAAAGCGGACCCACACATCACCATCCCCAAACTTGCCGAGAAAATTGGTATCAGCACAACTTCTGTGGAAAATAATATTACCAAGCTCAAGAAGAAAGGTCTGCTCAGGCGTGTTGGCCCTGCAAAAGGCGGGCACTGGGAGATAATCGAATGATATGGAGTTACAGAGAGTGCTTGAAAAGCAGATAGATACGAATCTAAGGGCACTCAGTAATACGGGGAGAAACTTCTGTCTGAGCTTTCTCGGGAACTGAAAATGTTGAATGTCAGCAGCACTGGAAGAAGGCACTTATACCATTATCTTACACTATACCGTACCTGCCCAGCGATTGTGCAGACAGTGCCCGCACAATTGGGAATCTCTCCTGAAAAATTTGCTGAAGATGAGGTGAAGGGCGAGGTGGTTATTGTTGAAGAAAAGAAATAGAACATTCAGGAGGAAAGTGGTAGGCTTGGCCGTAACCGCACGCAGTAGTAGCAAAACCTATTTATCTCGCCAAATCCATAACTTTTATTGATGCATAGTAAGAAGATAGCCGTAACCTTGTTAAGTTTGGCGATGTTGTTCGGCTTTGTGGTTATCGTAGTCGAGATGCCCACACCTGTTTCGGCTGGAACGATTTGGGTAGATGACAGCTTTCCATCTGAGGATGACACACATAAATGGACTATCCAGGCTGGTGTAGATAATGCAACTCCTGGGGATACTGTGTATGTTTATAACGGGACTTATTACGAGAATGTGTGGGTTGATAAATCAATAGATTTAATAGGTGAAAATAGAAGTAATACAATTGTTGATGGCGAGGAAAATGAAAATGTTTTTATGATCGTTGCTGATGGAGTGAATATTTCAGGTTTTAAAATATTAAATAGTGGAAATAATAGAGGAGAATCAGGGATTCATCTGAACTATGTTCGAAATTGTGATATCGCAAACAACAGTTTTATTAATAGCGGTTTATATCTAAGAGGATTTGAGTTATCACATTTTGAAACCCATAACATTCTTACTGATAATATTGTCAATGGAGATCCATTATATTATTATAAAAATACATCAAATATTGATATTAACGGTATACCTATCGGACAACTCATTCTCGTAAATTGTGTAAATATTAATGTTAGTAACTTGTATATTATAAACACTGATGTAGCAATAGAGATCGCTTACTCTTCATTCATTAATATGACTAATAACAATCTTACTAATAATAATCGAGGAATTTATTTATATTTTACTAATAACACGTCTATTACAAGCCACAATGCCTCAGATAATGTAGATGGAATATATATTGATAAATCTTCAAATATTACTGTTGGTGATAGTTGGTTTTCTAATAATTCCTACATAACTGGAGCAGGTGTTTACTTATCTTACTCTAGGGACATCAAAGTAATAAACTGTACGGCATACAATAACGGACTATATGGTGTAACAATTTTTTATTCTCCAAATACTACATTACGAAATTACACTGCTATAGAAGAGTTTTATGGAATTAGTGTTTATGAATCATCCGGTAATACAATCTTAAACTGCACAAGTAAGGACGGAGTTTATGGTATAAGAATGGCTGTATCCCAAAATAACACCTTGAGAAATTGTAGCTTTACAAATAATACCTATAATTTCGTTGTAGTTGGAGCTAATAATATATACAACTTCTATCAGGATATTGATACCACCAACACCGTCAACGGAAAACCGATATATTATCTCATAGGGCATAGTGATTTAGAATTTAATGAGACTATAGACATAGGTTTTATGGGATTAGTTTCTTGTCACAACATTATCGTAAAGAATCACACTTTATTTAATAACGGTCAAGCAGTTTTACTTGTGAATACGACCGATACATTGATAGATAACATAATAGGTCCCAATAATCGCAGGGGAGTGTTTCTGGTAAAATCAAGCAAAAACACTATTACAAATTGTAGTTCTAATTTTAATTACTATGCAAATATTGAGATAGTCCAACAATCATCCAATAATGTTATATCTAATTGTTCAGTTGAACATAATTCGAATCAGTATGGTGGGATATTTATTGAAGATTCAAGTAATAATCACATAATTCATAGTACCATTTATAATAACAAATATGGGGTATACATCAAAGGGTCATCCTATGATAACGTGATCACAAATAATACAATTTCATCAAATGATAATTATGGAGTATATATCACAGCCTCAATAAATAATTATATCTTTCACAATAATTTTGTTAGCAATACAGTTCAAGCTTATGATGATACAAGTTATGGTAATCAATGGGATAATGGCTATCCATTAGGAGGCAATTACTGGTCGAATTATATTGGTGTTGATGACTTTAAAGGCCCAAATCAAAACATCCCTGGAAATGATGATATAGGAGATATGAACTACCCAATTGATGCAGATTCGATTGATAATTACCCTCTTATGAACCCTTTCAGGTCTATTGAAAACTATACAATTTTAAGACAGGGTTGGAATCTCATCTCAATTCCCCTGATCCAGCAGGAACAGAACCTGACTAGAGTTCTCGGTTCAATTGATAGCTGGTATGATGCAGTCCAGTGGTATGATATTACTGATACAGGTGATCCCTGGAAACACCATAAAGTTGGTAAACCTTTCGGAAACGACCTATTCGAGCTCAATGAAACAATGGGTTTTTGGATTCACATCACTCAGCCAGGAGATACGATTTTCCTCTATAATGGCACTCAGCCAACCTCCAACCAATCCATCACCCTGTACCCAGGTTGGAATCATGTGGGGTATCCTTCGCTAATGAATAGAATAAGGCCCAACGCCCTCAATAATATCAATTTTAGCACGGATGTTGATGGCGTATGGGCCTATAATGCCTCCACACAAAAATGGAAAGAAATTGGTCCCTCTGATTATTTTGAACTTGGAAGAGGATATTGGATTCATGCCAAGGTTACGAAAACATGGATCGTTCCGTTGTGATTGATAAAGTTAACATCTTTTCTAATATTTTTACTAACCTCTTTCCCTTAACTATTTATAAATAGAATACAATTATATCCCCTACAAGCAAACATAAGAAGTATATTTAACCAAAAATGTAATCATGTTTACCTAACATCTCAATAATTAATATTAAAGTTGCGAACAATGTGTTTAAGCATCCAGATAAAATTTAATAAAAAATAAATGGAACTCCTCAAATGAGTAAAAAAGATAGGTGTCTATAGTGCCAAGGTCATTAAAAGTTGAGGTAAATCCAAAGGTTTTCAAGTGGCTCAGAGAGAGCTCTGGATGGTCTATTGAGGATGTGGCCAAGCGTCTCAAGTCTAGTATTGAAGTAGTGGAAGCCATCGAAAAAGGTGAAAGACAGCCAACATTTAGACAGCTTAAGGAATTATCTAATGCCTATAAAAGACCGCTGGCTTCGTTTTTATTATCAGTGCCAATTAAAGAACGGCCTTTGCCTAAAGATTATCGCATGCTTTCAGGCAAAAAGGATGTGTTTGATAAATCTACGATATATATCATAAGGAAGGTCAGGAATCTACAAGAAATCAGTAAAGAGCTATCTATTAACATTAATTATCCAACAAAACCAAAAGTAAAGAGAGTGACGATAAAACAGAACCCTGAGGATATTTCAGCGTATTATCGTGAGCTTTTCGAGTTAACTGAGAAAAAACAGAGAAAATATGGAACACCCTATGAGATGTTTAGATATTTGCGGGATAATTTTGAGGAAATGAACATTCTTATTTTCCAGTTTCCAATGCCGATTGATGACGCTAGGGCCTTTGCTCTCACTGATGATTTGCCTAATGTCATTGTCGTTAATAAAAAGGACACTATTGAGGCACGATTATTTTCATTAATGCATGAATTTGGACATGTCCTTCTCGGTGAAACTGTTATCGATTTCCCAGATATTTCTATTTTAGTGGATAATAGGAAGGAATTATGGTGTAATACATTTGCATCTTCATTTTTACTTCCAAAGAAAATAGCAAATAGTGTATTCAAAACTGAACGTAAGGCTCTTACAGAAACTAACACACTTAATCGGTTATCAAGAAAATACAAAGTAAGCAAGGCCATGCTCCTATATAATATGCTCAAACAAAATTTCATAACCAGAAAAGAATATGAAGCAATCCTTGAAAGATATCGGCCAGAAGAAACAGAGCCTGTTGATGAAGGTGATGAGGATAAAGAAGAGAAGAAAGGTGGTGGAATTCCTTCAGATAGAAGATGCTTATCTGAAGTAGGTAACAAATTTATTTCTATTGTAGCAAATAACTATGACAGGAATTACATAACCTTCACAGACGCCTTAAATTATCTCTCTATAAGGTCTAAAAATTTTGATCAAGTACTAGCAAAGGCGAGGAAATGACCAGGACTGTATATATTATTGACACCTCTTCATTAATTGAATTGAACAAACACAACCCTATGGACATTTATCATACTCCTTGGAAGAAAATGGCTGGACTTGTTAAATCTGATAGATTATACGCCCCAAGAGAGGTATTAGATGAAATTAATCGATTTGATGATGTGCTTTCTAAATGGGCGAAAAAATATAGCAAAATGTTTGTAGAACCCACAGAAGAGCAAATTAAAATTGTAAAAGAAATTTTAAAGAAATATCCGAGCTTAATTAAAAAGGGGAAAAGATATGCTGCAGATCCATGGGTTATTGCATTAGCAATAGAAATGATTCGAAGTCCTCAAAAAACCCTTGTTGAAATAAAACGTATTGTTGTCACAGAGGAAAAGATTAGGGGAAATAAGGTCAAGATTCCATATGTGTGCCAGGAATATACTATTGAGGCTATCGACATTCTCGACATGTTTAGGTTAGAAGGATGGAAGTTTTAAGTTACGTAACTCCCCCTCTAAGAAAAAAGTCCAATTGTCCACCATCATCTTCGATGATGATCATCTTGAGATTTGATATAATTCTCGACAACCTCGAATCCCTAAACAACCGAACCGTGATAAATGGAGGGAGCCCATAACTTATCTTTATTCTCCTTTTTGAGCTCTAGGAATTCCATGCGGAGTTAGTAAGAGGAAGTTCCCCTTTGAAAAAAAATAGTAAGCCTAACCTCTCCCCCTCAAATCACACCGTCCTTCCTCAACTCCCCAACATCGTACCCGAGACTGGAAAAAATCTCCTCGTTATGTTGGCCGAATCTCGGGGGAAAGCTCAGTGAAACCTTGTGGGCGCAGGCAACAGGCGGCGGGGCTAGGGTAACTTCAAGACCTGATTTGGGATCCGTAATTCCCAAGAGTTTCGCACTCAGATATGAGTCCTGTAAAATTTCGGAAACCGAATTGACCTTGGAGATCGGTATCTTTGCCCCTCTGAAAGCGGAAAGTACATCCTCGGTACTCATTTTGGACATAGCTTCTTGAAGCTCCTTGTTCATCTCTTCTTCGTTTGTCTTTCTTTGATTGTTTGTTTTGTATTCGGTTTTGTTCAAAGCCTCAAAACCTTTGCAGTTCACGATGGCCTCCCACTGGGCGTCGTTGCCAACAGCAATCGAAACATAACCGTCCGCTGTTTTGTACACTCCAACCGGTGAAAAAATCGGATGGGCGTTTCCGGATTTTACCATGGGAAGGTTCAAGCCGGTCATGGGAATGTGAAGGGCTAAAAGTGACATGCAGCATTCCAACATCGAGATGTCTATTCTGGATCCCTCACCTGTTCTCTCCCTGTGAAGCAGGGCCTTCATGATCTCGGAATAGGCCTGGTTTGCGGCCTCGATATCTGCAATGGAGACCCCGAACTTTAAGGGTCCGCTTTCTGGTTCGCCGTTGGTGTCCATGATGCCCGAGTATGCCTGTATCATGGGATCGTATGCGGCCTCACTTCTTTCAGGACCAAAGCCTGAGACACCCGCCCAGATGATGTCATCCTTGACTGCTTTCAGCTGCTCGTAGTCGATTCCCAATTTCTGGTAGTTACCAGGCAATTGATTGGTTGCGAAGATATCCACATTCATATTTTCGATGAGATTCCATAATATCTTCTGGCCTTTCTCGCTTTTCAGGTTCAACGTGATGGCCTTTTTTCCTGAATTGACAGACAAGAAGTACGAGTTCATCTGCTCCTCATCCAGTATCTTCCTTCCCACCTTTCGGTTGGGATCTCCTAAAAGTGACTCTATTCTGATGACCTTCGCGCCGCTTACGGCCAATCTCCATGTGCAGTACGGCAGTGACACCGCCTGCTCCACGGAAACCACGGTCAAATTGGAAAGAAATTCGTTTATTCCCATTCTCAGTCCCTCCTCATTTTTGTTTGCTGCTCATCCCCCGCCCACGGGATAAGATATCAAGACCTCATCACCCTCGACAAGAGTTGTGGACGGATCCTTCGATTCACCGTTGACCACAAATATCACGCTTCTGTTCTCGAAATCTGATTCAACAAGCTTTCTGAACTTTCTTCCGTAGCGGTTGTACAGGGAATCAAGGAGGTCCTTTAAAGTGGCGTCTTTTGTAATTTCCAGTCTTTCGCTTTGTTTACCTGTCACCTGGGAAAATACCATGAGATATTTAACAGTCACCTGGGGCATGCGATCATCCTTTCTTGGGTTCGTCCTTGGGTTTTTTTGGGGTTTTTCTTATGAACGAAAAGGCGATGCCTCCGTAGGAAACAGGTAAACCGGCACACTCGTAACAAACGTCCGAGACATAATCGTAATGATCTCTGCACACTACCCTGTCACATTCCTTGCATTTGTGGGCCCTCACACCGGTAATCGACAGATCGATTCTCTCTTTACATATTCTGCAGGCAGGCATGACATATCACCTTTTTTTCTTGGACTTGGTTTTCTTCCCCTTTTTTGAAGAGACTACGAGTTTTCGCTTCTGTAAATCCGAAAGCACGTCCTTCATATCCAGTTCCGATAATTTATCTTTTAAATGCAGTCCTGTGGCCTTGTCCCAGCCCCTTAGTTCATAGTAATTGTCAACCATCTTATCCAATTGCTTCTTTTGAAATGTCTCGCCTTTTGCGGGGCCTGACGGCAGCGGATCCTTCATGAACCTTTGGGGCAGGGTGTCGTCCTTTCTTCTGATTCCAATGCGTGTGTTTATCGCTCTCTCCAGGTTGATTATCCTGTCCCCT
>CP070739.1:3088910-3092392 GCA_020347705.1 Methanomassiliicoccales archaeon
AATAATAAATATTATCGGATTACATAGTGTCGATGATAGAGGCGGGTTGGCGGAGAGTCCCGAGGTGGGGGACTGAGAATATTCCAATAGGAGAAAGGAGGTGATAAAAACGCAAACAAAATTTAAAGTAATAGGTGTTCTCATTATTTCGATTCTACTCATACTTATGACTACAAATACAACTGCAAAATTGTTCACAGGCTTTCCTGTAGCTGATTCAGATATAATAGTATATGATAATGATGACGCAGTGATTGAATCATACTACCCAACCCCCCCACCCGTAAATTATGATTGTGACGACGGTGATGATGTTTTAGTACGATACAATTGTTCTCATGATGATCAAAGACAATCAGGCCAGCAGTTCCCTGTCCTATTTTATTTCAATTTGACAGCAAAGTATAACAGTGATTATTATTATGATGATTGGGGACCTATCACTACTTATGGCGGTGTTTCAGATTGGAACCTACTAAGTGTCACAGTATTGAGCGTTTCAACCCCGGCAACAATTAACATTACTTACAATGCGACAGCAGATGGCCCAAATTTCTATGAGACCCATGAAGCATCGTTCGACTATGAGTTTGTTTAAAATATCAAATATCTCACCTCTAATCAGCCAGACCACACCTACTTGGAACAATCTTAACAAAGAATTCTCAACAAATCTTCTTTCTTAATAGTTAAAATAAGGTAACGGTATACTTATATAGTCTTCCAGATATAAGAAAATAATAAAGATAGACAGAAATATGGAGGGTGATTGGATAATTAAAAAAATAATTATCATGGTATACATTAGTTTATTTATTATATTCTTGTCCATAGGAATCACCGATAAAGAAATGAAAGATCAGGCTCTAGGTGATTGGGAGCCGGAAATAGAGCTGAGCACTGACCTTGCATCTGAATCTCAAGGAACTCCTTCGATCGCAGTGGAAGGTGACGAAGTGCATGTTGTTTGGCATGGGGATGATGATGGGGATTTTGATATTTATTATAGGTATTTCAATGGAACATCTTGGGAGCCAGAACAGATTATTAGCACAGATATTAGTATGGAGGATCAGGCAAGACCCAACATTGCAATAGATAATGGTAATATTCACGTTGTTTGGGGAGATTTCGGTGACGGTGATTGGGATGTCTACTACAGGCATTTCAATGGAACATCTTGGGAACCTGAATTGGAAATAAGTACTGATATTGGAACGGAAAATCAGTCACAACCCACTGTAGCAGCGGAAAACGGGGAGGTACATGTGGTCTGGGGGGATGAAGGCGATGGAGACGAAGATATCTATTATAGATATTTTAACGGAACCGCATGGCAGTCGGAACTCGAAATCAGTTCTGATACTGGATCAGAGGCTCAACACCTTCCTTCTATTGCGGTGGAAAATGATGAGGTTCATATAGTGTGGATGGATTATGGCAATTCCAATTGGGATGCTTATTATAGACATTACAATGGAAGTGAATGGCAGCCTGAGCAGAAAATAAGCACTGATAATATTTATCTCCACCAAAGAGGACCTCAAATTGCTGTAGAAAATGGAGAATTGCATGTTGTATGGAGTGAAAGTGATTTATCAAGTGGTGGCTTAGCAGATATTATTTATCGCCATTACGATGGTCTTTCATGGCAAACGGAGGTTCCGATCTATGCCAATCTTAATACCTCTCATTCCCCGGTTATAGATGTAGAAAACGGCAGGGCATATGTAGCTTGGATGACAAGGGCAGCTGGCCCGGACTATGACATCTATTATAGGTTTTTCAACGGTACAGCTTGGGAGCCGGAATTGGAGATCAGCTCGGATATCGCTGATGAAAGACAAGACGAACCTTCTATTGCAGTGGAAAACGGGGTGGTGCATGTTGTTTGGGGTGATAAAGAGGATGGAGATTGGAGCGTTTATTATAGGCGGTTCCTTCCAGCAGATCTCGAGGTAACTGTTGACAGACTAGTACTTGATCCTCCTGGTCCCATCCCCAGAGGTACCTCTGTTACCGTTAACGCCACAATCCATAACATCGGTTGGGCGAACGCATCTAGCGTCCTTGTCAGGTTCTATGATGGAGACCCAGGCGATCCAATTGGGTCCGGCCCCGGTGTTCAGATAGGGGCTGATCAGTTCATTCCCTTAATTAAAATTGGGGAAAATGAATCAGTTGAAGTTATTTGGACATCAGCTTTGCCTAAGTTCCACAAGATATTCGTGGTTGTAGATCCACTGGATACCATAGCAGAGTACAACGAGTCGAACAACATCGTCAATAGAACCATCGAAATTCTTGCTCCCGATTATATCCTTTGGAACCCATCGACTTCCCCGCAAAAAGTCAGTGTGGGCAATCTTGTTAATATTTCCTCGCAGGTAAAAAACATAGGAGATTACAATGCCTCTGTTTGGTCAATTGTGGCATTCTATAATCAAAGCACGCCTTTATCTCCCTTCGAAACTCATACAGTTTCGCCCTTGAATATAAGTGAGATTTCTCAGGAATTCAATGCGATATGGGACGCTCCGCTCACAGCAGGAATTTACTACGTCACGATCGAGGTGGATTACGATAGCGATATCGATGAACTGAATGAGGACAACAATACTTATACCATAGAGTTCAATGTTACAGGCAAACCTGAAACCACCATTAACATAGGCACACCACAATACGGTGGTATCCCGATGTACGTAAACTCATCTACTCAATTCTGGTTCTCGGTCACTGATTACAGCGAAACAGGTTATAATACGTACTACTATATCGACAACCCTCCTTTTGGACCATATACCGGGCCGTTTACGTTAGCCACTGAAGGCATGCATGTAATCTATTTCAACAGCACAGACAATCTCGGCGGTGTGGAGGATACTCAAAGCTTTACGGTAATCGTAGATAACACTCAGCCTGACACAGATGCGGCCGTAACAGGAGGGCCTTCATACGGTAATATCGATAATGATGAGATTAATGTAACAGACACCACTCAATTTACTTTGACAGGGAACGATAATTCCGGCGTTGGCGTGGATTTTGAGTGGTGGTACATTACCGATCTTGACAACTATTCTGAGGTAAATCCGTTTACATTAGCCAGTCTTTCTCTTGATGATGGAACGTATACTTTGTATTATGGCAGTATCGATCTGTTAGGCAACAACGAGACCGCTAATACATTGACAGTGATCGTGGATAACACTCAGCCTAACACAGATGTTGCAGTCACAGGAGGGCCTTCATATGGTAACATCGATAATGGTGAGATTAATGTGACAGACACCACTCAATTTACTTTGACTGGTACCGATGACTTCGGCGTTGGTGTGGATTTCGAGTGGTGGTACATCAACGATCCTGGCAATTATTCTGAGGTGAACCCGTTTACTCTAGCGGGTCTTACTCTTGCTGATGGAACATATACTATGTATTATGGCAGCATTGATTTGTTGGGGAACAACGAGACTCCT
>CP070739.1:3092492-3096805 GCA_020347705.1 Methanomassiliicoccales archaeon
CACTTTTACCGCCCACTCTAAGTCGGTTCCCTATCCCCAAGACTATGTTGAGGTGAACACCTCAGTAAAGGAAGCATTTGTTTTAAACATAGATATCGAAGGCGGATATAAAAAGACCTCTAGTATTGATCCTCCAGATGTGACGAATTACACCCTCACCTTAAAAAATAAAGGAAATGTAAATGTAACGATAACATTAAAGCACACCGCCCCAAAGGCAGGTTGGGAGGTTGCGTTTCCACCAAAATATTTCAATGGGAAAGTAACATTGGACAAGGCATATTATTCGAATCGAACCGAGGCCGTGGAGAATGTGAATATCACTATCTCCGCTCCTTCCAACGCCCAACCTGCGGAGATGATGATCATCGAGATATGGGGGGAGAAAGAAGATGAAGGTTGGACCTCTCCAAAAATAACCATAACAACCATCGTAAAAACCATATTGGCAGTTACGTTCAATCGGGATATAACCGTGGGGAATGTGACGTCCGCTGGTACATTTTTCAACTTCACCATAGAAAATTCTGGAAATAAGGATGTCCTTGTAGATTTCGAAATGGAGAAGGACTATATCCTCGACGTATACATTGCATATACCCAGTTAATAATTAAAACCGATCAGGACCCTAGAAAAAATTCACTCATTGTAAGCACAGCTGCTGACGCACCTTTGGGAAACTACACCATCAACCTCACTGCATGGGCCAACGAGACAAACGAGCTAATAGGATCCACTGAGTTTTATTATATCATCGTCCCCGAGCTGAATATAACGGATATAGCTGTATCAGTATCCGAACCCCTTCAATACAAGACGGTGACCCTAACTGCAACCATAGAAAACGTAGGTTACGTGGATGCCACAGATGTAACTGTCAGGTTCTATGATGGCTCGAAGAAGATCGGCGAGGTGCATTTAGATTCAATCAATGCCACCGAAAGTGCCATCGCAGAGATAGATTGGACACCTTCAGATTTCGGGAATAGGAGCATAAGGGTCGCCATAGATGTTGCCGGCGTGGGTAACTTCTCGTCCCACGGAATCGACATATCTGAGGAGATCCAGGGGATCGATGTAAAAATCAATTGGCAACCGTATTATCTGATCATCTATGTGATCATCGTGGTGATCCTCGCTGCCGCTGTCATATCCAGTATATTCGGACTGCGTTACGGAGGAGCAATCCCCCATCTAAACCATTATGCTGAAACCTCTGAGGAAGGGGCGCAAGAAGAGTACCCTGAAGAATTACCCGACGAGGAACCGCAACTTGGCGTCGAAGAGGAGGATAAAAGGCCCTTTGGTGCCTATGGCATGACCCCGGAACCCAGGGAGCGCAGAGATGAGCGATGGCGGGATGAAAGAAGGGATGAAAGACGGGAAGAAAGAGCCCGTCGTCCCCCGCCTGAGAGGATAAGCGAACCCTATAAAAAGGAGAGCGCCCCCCCAAGGGAGCCAGAGGATCTAAAAGTGGAGAATGAGTTGAAAGTTGAGATGTCGAGGGTACAAGAACAACTCGATAAGACCAAATCATTTGGCGTCGACACCACGAATATCGATCAACTCCTAAAAACTGCTAAAAAGAGCCTCTCGGACGGCAATCACAACAAGGCAAAACAGTATCTCGGTTATGCAAGTGAACGATTAAAGAACCTCATGGCAAAACGGGATGAGGCCATATCCGCCATCAAAGAGGCGAAAGAGGTTCTTTCTGGAATGAGAGGAACCACCGACCTTACCATCGTGGAGAACTTTTTAGTAAAGGCTGACTCGCTCCTCAAAGAAGGAGACTTTAGGGAAGCGATAAATTATGCAAAAAAGGCCAAGGATAGGGCAGTCAGATTACAAAGGCGTGAGATGAGGCTGTAATATCTTTTCTCAATAATAATACCAGATGCTCCTATAATCCCGTGGATTCTCCCCGCGATTCTTTAATTTTTCAAGGTAGCTTCTTATGGGGACATCCACATAAAGATATGGTTTAACCTTGTTGATGTTCTTTTCCCATGGATGGAACGAATACACCCTTCTTCCATCTGGTAAAATCGATATCAGCTCATGGTCCTCCCAGGCCCTGAGGTGGTTTTTCCCCAAAAACGGCACATTGAATACGGGTTCATCGGAACGGAAAATACCTGGTAACAGCCGAGCCTCTTCCTTGCGTTCCTGCAAGATCCTAGCAACTGGAACGGCGTAATCCTCGATCTCTGATTTTCCCTTCATGTTGAAGTTATAGTAAGGATCCACGCCAATCTGTTTTATAGCGATTCTCAATGCTGCCGTCTCGAATCGCCTACTACTGGCAAATGAAAAGACCTGCTGATTGTATACATGTATCCCCTGTTTCTTTATCCTTTGAATGGCTTTTGCAGTGTCCAACGTGACCTCGTATGGATGGGTGAAATGCGTGACCATGCATATCGTCTGCTTGCCCACCTCGTAATAATTTCCAAACATCTCGCACAGTTCATTGGTTATCCTTTGCGGAACCGTTATGGGAATGCGGGTAGCTATCCTTATACTACTGATGTGAGGAATATCGGTTAGCCTCTTTACGATATATTCAACTTTATGGTCGTTCATGACCAATGGGTCACCGCCGGTAACCAATACATCCATCATCTCCTCGTGCTCGGAGAACCAGTTTAAAGCCTCATCCAACCTTCCCTTTGGTGCTTCAGCAGACTCCATTAAAGGTTCTGTGATCTCCCAGTTGCGTTGACAATACACACATATTTGGGGACAGGAATCGTAGGGTTTTATTATGGCCACTTTGGGGTAGCGCCGAGTGATCAAATCTAAAGGAGATGTATCATGCTCACGCATAAAATCAAATGCCGAAGCTCTATCTTCCTTGTGAGCCATCATATTCTCGACATAACTTAATGGGGGAAACACCTGCCTCCTTACGGCATAATCATTACCATTGGGTTCGAAATCCATGAGATGTAAATAATGGGGTGTCACACCAAATGGTACGCCGTTCTCTATGGCAAGCTTAATGGCCTTTTCTTCTTCTTCCGTTAATCTAATGAGTTTATCGATATTATCTATATGTTCTAATCTCTTGAAAACATGTTTATACTGCCATTTCCAATCATCCCAGTCCCCCTGTTCGGAATTTAAAAGATCCAATATTCGTTTTTTATTTTCAACTCGTTTTTTAACAATCTCTGATTGTAATCCACTTGGGTATTTCTTGATAAATTTTTCCATCTCTTGACCCATGATATCAAGAAAATCCGAGCGCATTTTCCCTGCTTCTCTGCCCTTGTATTTTTCAAAATCAGGATATTCTATACCGTTCATCAACGAAGATGGATATATGTCAGCCTGACCCTTTATCGCCCTGAACAGGTGCTCGAACTCAACGATAAAATCGTCACTCACATCTGAGTCACCTTCAACTGCGGCTGCCCAGAGATGCTCCAACGCAGATGATTCCGAAAGGCGTTCGTTTCTTGGTGAGATTATATTTTTAAAGCATCGAACGGCCTCTTTCAGTACTATATAATCCCAGGACCTTATCTTAACGACATCTCTTCTATATGACCAGTCCAACGCCTCTAATTGATGAATGAGCTTTTCCCTTGCCGCTTCGAACGTATCGCTTTCTTTTAAAAGTGTATATATCTCTGTACTTGCGTCCCAGCATTTCTGCCATCTATTTTCCATGACGATTCACTCCCCCCGGAATTGAAACCGTTACATGATAGTACGATACCTATTTCTGTTGCCAAACCGCCTAAATCTTTAAGCCCCTAAAAAGAGGAAGCTGTTCGTAGGATTACAAAACCTGTCCTCCTCCGTCCAATTTTGGCTGGATCTTATCAGGTGGTTTTGCTGGTATTCGTCCTTTCTTAATTTGCTTACTCTGAAATTGTTGTTTTAATTCTTCAGTAGGAATCGAGGCCATGACTTCCTCTTTCCACAATTCAATCCATAGCCTCATTTTTGCTGGAGCTAATATGGACATACATCAACCTCCTTTAAGTTATATGGTCGCTTTTGAGTCGTGCCAAAAGCCCGCGTACTCAACTGTAGAACAGTGCCCTATTTAATTCGAATTTATATTCGATAAATTTAGCCTCGCCCCGTGCGTGGCCTTACAGGCTATCCTACACTGTATCTACGATAGTAGTGTATTTGTGTTTTTTAGAGTTCATATAATATAGCTACTTCTCCTTTATATAACTTTCTACAATCGCAGATTTTATTTTCACCGTCGAAAGATGAGCAGTTACAAGTGCATCCAGAAGCAAAATACTGACATCTACCTACCTAACACACTTTTTTTTGATAGAAAAAA
>CP070739.1:3096905-3106465 GCA_020347705.1 Methanomassiliicoccales archaeon
ACATTTATCAGTGTGGGCAGTGAGGAGCCGTCGGGTTCCTCGGTGGAATACGAGTGGGTGGAGCTCTGCAATAAGGGCAGCACGGCGATTAACGTCTCAGGCTGGTACATTACAGATAATGACGGCAATAAGTTCTACATAACAGGTGCAGGTGAAATACCTGCAGGAGGTTACCTGGTCGCTCATCTTGCAGAATCTGGAACGAACAGCTCCACTAACGTTTACGGACCAATAATCTCGGAAGACACCGTCACATCGCTTACATGGGAACTAGGACCTGCGACCTGTAACGATACAGGAATATGGATCAATGAACCCAACAGAAATATCGGATATGACGGTTGGATGGAGCTGATGGACTGGGATTCCGCTACCGCGGTTGACAACGGTCTATTCCAGTTCGATTTATCAATTTTTTCCGCAAATGATATAATCGACGCAAATTACTGGATGTACAGATACGACGGCAGTACTTCATATGATGGAAATTTCAGCGCATGCAGAGTAACTCAAAGCTGGACAGAAACAGGGGCTACATGGAACACATATGACGGCACCAACAATTGGTACATGGCAGGCGGAGATTTCAATCCTGATATTTACGATTATGTACGGGTCTATCAGGACAACAATGGATGGTATAAATGGAATATCACGGGATTGATGGATGGCTGGAAGGACGGAACCTATCCGAATTATGGTATGATCTTGGTGGGTAATGACGAGGCTGATTGGGCTCAGCTCAGGCCTAGCGATTATGATGTTACTGCTTATCGACCACGATTGATCATCAACTACACGGTCCCAACACCTACCCAGTACTTCATGCTAGAGAACACCGACGACCTCACTCTTTACGATGATGACGGTAATATGATCGATTATCTGGTATGGGGTGCTGATATTGGGGTAGACGATGATAGCGCTGCCGCTTGGAGGCAGTGGACTGCTGGAGATTATATCGATTCTTCCTCCCTTCTTGAAAATCAAACTCTCGGACGCGATCAAAACGAAAACGATACCGATGAGCCGGAAGATTGGCAGAACGCATCTGACAAGGCAGACCCCTTCGGTATCGACAGGAGCATCGAGAACGGCTCCTCACCCAATGCCTGCAATGTCGATTTCATCATTCCCGAGTTCGAAGAGATCGTGATTCCCTTTGCTTTTATGATTCTAATCGTCGCAGTTTGGAGGAGAAAACGGTACAAAAAGAAGGAGCCGAAGGAGCCTCCAATCCCTCAAAATCAGGATTAATCAACTATTGGTGGAATAGTAAATAGCCCGTGAATCGCAAGAAAATGAAAACGAAAAACGTAGGCCTCATAACCTACGGTACCGTATGAAAGGTATCTGAAAGAAGCAGCAAGCGCAATAGTGCGAAAAATGAAACCTAAATAAGGTGTATATATGGCTAAAAACAAGGATATGCCGGAAAGATGTCCCCTATGCGGAACCAAATTGAAATATCCTTCTTTCAAATGTAAAAATTGTAATAATTATCATACAGATGATAAGGTCATTTTAGAAGAGGATGACACACCAAGATGCCCAGATTGCAAATTAAAAATACAACGCATTTCTAAAAATGATCTGAGAAAAGACTTCAAATGCAAAGAATGTGGATTCAGTCTTGGAGAAATGGAGGGCTTGGAAAGCGATATAATATCTTACTCCAAGTGGACCTCTAAAGAAAAACTTCATGATTTGGAAGGTAGGCTCGAGACATTATCCGATGAGATAGATAGGATATTGGCAGGTTCGGATGATGAGATTTCGGACACATACAACTGCCCAGAATGTGGCACTGAAATCGAAATCGATGCCAAAACTTGTCCGGCATGCGCCGTCAAATTCGTTGAAATAGAAGAAGTACCCGAGGAGTTCAAAATCGAAAAGGAAAAAGAGAAATTCGAATGCTCTGAATGTGGATTTCAAATCGATGCTGATGACTCCCAGTGCCCAGAATGCGGCACGATGTTCGTCGAAGGGGAGGACGAACTGTTCGTATGCCCCTCCTGTGATGAGATAGTGGATTCTTCAGCCTCAATATGTCCAAGTTGTAAAACCGAATTCATCTCAGACGAGGATGAATTGGCTAGGGCTCTAGACGAGGCCCTTGAAGAGGAGGAAGTAAAAGAAATCTCTGAGCTCCCAGAACCCCATGAAACCCCTGTGCCCTCCGTAACTGATGAAGAGCAACTAACTGCACAATTAGTAGTTGTAAAGCCTGAGGAGCACCTCGAAGCCGAGAAAATAGCAGAAAAAATAGAAGAAGAGGTAATAATCACTGGATTTAAGGAACACATCGAATCTGTGGAGCATGCAGATGATATCGTAGTTGTTGAACCAGAGGTAATTCCGGAGAGCAAGGAGCCAATGGAAAGCCTCGAGACATATAAACCTTTAACAGATGAGAGCGCACCTGAGTACACTGCTGGCCTAACAAACGGATTGACCAATGGACTAATAATAGACAGGAGGGGGCTGACAAATGGATCGAAGAAACTCCAAGTGGGAATGACAAACGGTCTCACAAATGGCCTGACAAACGGCATTACCAACGGCCTTCGGGCCTTGAAAGCTGGAATAACAAACGGTATTACCAACGGCAACGGTATAACCAATGGTATCAAAACAAAACCTGCTATTGTTGAAGGAAAGCAGAATCGATTAAAACTGGTTGTGGTGCCTTTAGTTGTACTCATACTGGTGTTTTCTCCCTACTTAATTGCAAATTTCACAAAATCACCTGAAGGAATAACAATCGACGGTAGATTCAAGGATTGGAACAACGTAGCGACCACTTCCGATATCGGTGAGGCCGCACCCTTCAATCCAAATGTGGATATTGTGGATTACCGTGTTGATGGAAGGCAGGTGGAGCTTTCATTCTATTTACAGGTTTACGGGAGGATGTTGGCGGGCGAGCCTGGTGGTGAAAAATATGTTGATACCGCATATATATTCATAGATACCGACCAAAATCCGGATTCTGGCTATTACATCAAAGGTATAGGTGGGGATTATATGCTGGAGATATATGGATGGGATGGTGAGGTTCTGAAAAGCGGTCTATACACATATACAGCTGAGGGCCAGGATTGGAACCTTTGGAAGGAATTAGGTGAAATCGCAGCTGCGGCCAGCGATTCAGAGCTGGAATTGCAGGTGCCTTACAGTGCACTATATCTTAGGAATCATGATTCGGTGGATGCCCTGTTCTATATGCAGAGCTGGGACGGATTCGAGGACTTCTCGGATACGGTAATAAGCAATGAGAAGGGAGTCCTATCTGTTACGCAGCAGGGTGTGGGAGAAAATGTTATTGGAATAAACACCAACGGTAATAAGATACTTAAACTGGAGATGGAAGCATTAAATGCCGATATAACCGTAACCGAGCTTAGGGCTCAAAGAACAGGTGTAGGAACTGATAACGACATCGCAGCGATAAGGCTTGATGATGGAAATGGCAATACAGTTGCCTTTGGCTCAATGAATAATGGGCAGGTCACATTCGTACTAAATGTTGGGCTTACTAAGGGAGAGAGTATAACGCTCTATATTGTTGTATTCATCAGCGATAATGCGAATCCTGAAAATAGTATTGGATTCAGGATCATGAGCATTCACGATATGGTAACCGATAAGGGTACCGTGTCTTTGGAACTGATAAAACCTGAAGAACTGGACAATGAGAACAGCTACATAATCAGCGTTCCAGATAATGTGACCATCGACGGGGCCTTTGCTGATTGGGCCGGTAAGTTTATACGCAATGACACCAGCCAGGACGTAGATAGTGCTAACTTGGATATTCTGAAATACGGTGTCTCGAACACCGAGATCGGTGCAGCGTTCTATCTGAATGTGGATGACGAGATGTGCGGTGGGATAAAGGTCCCATATTGGAACAGGAAAACCCACTCCAAACCCATAATTGCAGAGGGCCCAGGAGGTGAAGCGGTCTCCATTCCCGAAATACAACCCAAGACCGGGGAGGACGTAGTTTACATCTTCATAGATACCAACTCAGGGACCGGATACAGAGGTTTACTTCCCATAAATGCCAGCCTTATGATCGAGATTAAAGGAAGGCATAACAGAGTGTTAGGCAGTAATTATTACGAATGGACAGGAAATCATGCTGCTGATTGGGACTGGGCAGAACGCGGCTCAGTTGATGTAGGCTTGGATTCAGTGAGGATGGAGATAGGCATCGACTGGAACGATATCGGTATAGATCCGCATAATGAATATTTCGAGGCCTACTTTATGACTACTGACTGGGAGAAGAAAAACTCGGATCATTCGGATAACACTCTACCATTTTCATTGAACCAGACTTTAATGGACTTGCTGCTGGGGCGGGAGCGGGGCACCCGCGCAGAGGTTACTTCCAATCATTTCCATCCGGTAAATGGTATTGATTATAACAGCAACGATCTCGATGAAACGATAATGGACGAGGATGAACCCGGTAATGGTGGTGGCGATTATGAATCCTGGGGAGGGAAGGGTACGAATATGTGGGGTGAGTGCGAATATGGCTCAGGGTCGGTACCTAGTAGTGCAACAATCACCGCAATGACAGTTTATATGGGATACTATCACTCATCAGATTGGGTAAAAGATAGTAATCATTGGGGTGTCGTTTGGAGCACAACCAGTGATGGAACCGAGAATCCAATTGCCAATTATTCAAATGCAACATCTGATAACGATGAGGTGTACACGATAACGACCAATTTACCAACAGTGAGTGAGATTAATAGTGGATTATACATACAAGTTATCGGGGCAGATACCACAGGAGGTCCAGATACTTTCTATTTGGATTATCTATATTTCACGGTAAATTATACCTATTATTATTATGATTTGAGGATAAACGAGATCATGTCAGATCCCGTTGGCAGTGGACCCTTCGACGAGGACTGGGCGTACCGGAAGAAGATCACCATCGATCATACGAAGGTGGTAGAGGATTTGGAAGATTTCCCTGTTTTAATCGATATTACGGATTCTGACCTTTCCGGCAAGGCACAATCTGACGGGGACGATATCTTGTTCGTTGCCTCTGATGGAGAGACAAAACTGAGCCATGAAATTGAGATTTACACAAGTGGTACCGGTGAATTAGTCTCATGGGTGAAGGTCCCCCTGGTTTCTTCAATTCATGATACGATAATCTATATGTATTACAACAACCCGAATGCCACGGATCAGCAGAACGCGGCCGATGTTTGGAGCAACAATTACAGGTTCGTAGCACATCTCGACGAGACCAGCGGTGATACCTACGATTCCACATCTTATGGGATATTAGCGACGCCTGACGCATCCATAACTCGGGGGGAACCAGGTCAAATAGGTTATTCGTACCTATTCGACGGTTTGGATGCCGAGGTGGATTATCTTACCGTTCCAGACGGTCATCTCGATTTTGGTACGAACAGCATGACTGTCAGCGTCTGGGCCAAGGTTAACGAAACCGCAGGTTACCAGAATCTCGTCAGGAAGGGAGGTCGTTCCGCAGGGACTGGAGGTTATGCCATCTGTCACAGGCCGGATGGCGATAGAGGCTTTTTTGCAGTTGCGGACGGCGCAACACGAGAGTACCACAATGTGTGGTGGGGAAACGAAACCTGGGTTTACAACGTGGGTGTTTGCGATAGGACAAACGCCTATGCGCTGGCCTATGTAAATGGTGATCTACATTTTATTGATGATGGTTCAAACATTGCAGGTGGCTTTGGAGGCATTGACGCCACAGATGAGGATTTTGAAATAGGAGATGGTGAAGATACACCTGAGGGTTGGCTCGATGAGGTTCGGGTTTCACTTGGGGCTCGCTCCCCGGGTTGGATCAAGACAGAATACAACAATCAGTACTCACCTTCTACATTCATTACCTTAGGCAGTGAAGAATCCACAAGCAGCTTATCGTCATCGGGTTACGAATGGGTAGAGCTTTACAACGCCGAAAGTTCATCGGTGGATCTTACCGGCTGGTATCTCAAGGATCATCAGGGAAACACCTTTGATTTGAGCGGTGCAGGAAGTATCCCTGCTGGTGGATATCTTACTTGTCATCTGGGTAAATCTGGAACGAACAGCTCCACGGATGTCTACGGCTCGATATATAGTTCCGTGATTCAACCAGGCTCTGTGGAAGGAAAAGACAATTATTTGGATGATTCTGCTGCGGTGATCAACTTCGGCACTGCCACTTATTTATGGGTGGAAAACAATACCAATGAAAGAAGACCTATTATCCAATTCAACCTATCAAGCCTGCCACAGGGAAAAGTAGAGGAGGCCAAGGTATATTTATACAGGTACGATGGTGATGCAAGCAACGATGCCGATGTCAATGTCCACAGGGTAACACAAAACTGGACAGAGGCAGACCCAGGTGGCTCGGATTGGGATACATATGACAATGTAAACGATTGGCCAGTTGCAGATGACGGCGGAGATTACGATTCTACAAAGGAGGATACCACCACGGTTCTCGGCGGTTCCACCGCATGGTATTCATGGGATGTCACCGATATAGTCAGTGGGTGGATGAGTGGAACTTATCCGAATTATGGGATGATATTCACAGCAGATTCTGTAGGATATTATCAGTATTTCTATTCCAGCGATTACATAACCGATCCCAGCTTGAGACCAAAACTCATAGTTAATTTAACGACGACCCGTATGCTGGATTATACAGACGGTCTTTATCTATATCATAGTTCGGATACTGTTATGGACTATGTTGCATGGGGAGGTTCTCCAGGCTCGGGCGATGACGATGCTGTTGCCGCTAATCATTGGGCAGCAGGTGATTACATCGACATCTCTTCTATTTCTGAGAATCAGTCATTCGGGAGAGATAGGTATTCCACAGATACCAATTCATCCTCTGACTGGGAGGGACCCGAGACGAATAAGGCCGATCCCTTCGGTATACATTCCGGTTCATGGACCCAGGGTGCTGTTAACTTGGACCAGTTCATATTAATCAACGAAATCATGTTCAAACCCGACGGGAATCCATACGATAATGGATGGGACCACCGCAAGAAGATCACGATTCACGCAGGTAAGGTGGCAGGAGACCTCACCGATTTTCCTGTGGTTCTGGATATGACGCTCTCGGATTTGGCACACTATGCACAGTCGGATGGTGACGATATCTTGTTCGTTGGTGCTGACAATGATACGAAGCTGGCCCACGAGATAGAGATCTTTAACAGTACAACAGGTAGACTATTGGTATGGATAAAAATACCATATCTATCATCCACTGAGGATACCACCATATACATGTACTTCGGTAATTCTAGCACTACAAATCAGCAGCAGCCTTATGAGGTTTGGACCAACGGGTTCGTTGGTGTCTATCACCTGAAAGAGGATGACAATCCTTATGTAAATTCGGTCTCAAGGCTCAATTATGGTGCAAAGTACAACTCACCCACGAGAGCTACCTCTCTGCTCGGTTACGGCCAGGAGTTCAGCGGTAATGGTTTAGACGATATGATCAGCTTTGGTGATCTTGGTCTTTGTGATGGGTCAAATGAGTTCCTTACAATTTCCACATGGGCGAAAATCAATGACACTGCATGTGAAGATGGTGGTAGGATCATCTCAAAAAGAAATGCCGCCGACGATAATTATATCTACTCTTTAGGTTTTGACTGGAGTGGGTCTGATAGACAAATGTACCATTTAATCAATACGGATGCTACCGGCTATCAGGATGTAGCAAAGGAGGTTTGGGTGCACCTAGCAGGCACATATAACGGCACCTTAAAAACTTTCTATATCAATGGAACCGAGACTATTGAAGATGGTGATTCGTCCGGTGCTCTTTCAAGCTCAACATGGCCAGTGACCATTGGCGCGAACGATGGTCCCTCAACTAACTTTGGTGGTATCATCGACGAGGTACGCATTAGCAATGTTAATCGCTCACTTGAATGGATCGCAACAGAGTGGTACAACCAGCTCGACCCAAGTGCATTCTTCTCCATTGGCGATTGCAATAATTATAAGCCGATAACTCTCAATTCCTCCCTCGCCTCAGGCGACCTCACAGATTTTCCTGTTTTCATAAACATTACCGATTCGGACCTTTCTGCAAATGCACGAGGGGACGGGTACGATATTCACTTTAAAGGCTCGGATGGAACCAGGCTCCATCATGAGGTTGTCAGCTACAACGGAAGCTCAGGTGCTTTGAAAGCTTGGGTGCGCATACCTTCACTTTCTTCTACTGTAGATACTACGATTTACATGTACTACAACAATCCTTTTGCAGGGGATCATTCCAATCCTAAGGGCGTGTACGATGATGACTTTCGAGGAGTGTGGCATTTAAATGAGCTACCAAGGGATGGATATGATGGTACGATCAAAGACAGTTCATCCTATGTGAACCACCTGGATTCATTAGGTTCAATGGATTACACGAATAAGGTGAACGGCAGAATTGATAGTGCCTATACCTTCGATGGAGTTGGTGAATATCTATACAGGGATAACTATTGTGCAGAGAGTTTGGACATGGGTTACAGCGATTTCACGATAGAGGCCTGGGTCCAAAGCGTCTCCTCACCAGCTGCATCCTATCCAACCATCGTAGATAAAGGTGGAACAGCAGCCAGTAATGCAGGATATTGGTTCTTTATATATGACACGAACAATGATTATAGAATGTACTTCGGGGATGGTGACGGTGTTTCCAGGGTTTATACAGACAGCAAAGCCGATATAAAGGATGACCAATGGCATCATATAGTAGTGTCGGTGGATAGGGATGGTCCCGCTATAATTTATCTCGATGGAGAACTCGATAATCTCAAGGCCGCCAGTGCTAAAGAAGGTAAGGATCTCAGTAATCCTACACGAGACTTTATTATCAGTGACAACATCGATACATGGGACGGTTTAATCGATGAAGTACGAATATCCAAAACCATAAGAAGCTATGACTGGATCAACACCTCTTATATGAATATTGAATACTCCATGGATTTCTGCTCTGTGGGAACACAAGAAATTATTGAATATTGGTTTGACACGGATTGGAGTAATCGCAAGAACATCACAATTAACTCCTCCAAGGTCTCAGGAGGTGTCACCGACTTTCCGGTTCTCGTAAATCTCACAGATTCCGATCTAGCAAGCGATGCACGCTCGGACGGAAACGACATAATATTCGTGCAAGGGCAAACGATGCTTCATCACGAGATCGAGAGCTACAACAGCACGACTGGTCAATTGCTCGCATGGGTAAAGGTCCCCTGGCTCTCACCCACAGAAGACAAAGTAATCCAGATGTATTACGGAAAGAGCGATCAGAGCACTCCAACAGAGCTACCATATGATGTTTGGAGCAACGGTTACGTTGGTGTTTATCACATGATAGAAGAAAGTGGAAGTATAGAGAACGCGGTATCTTTATCTAATTACGGAACTAGGGGTGACTCGCCAACAAGGACGTCAGGTCGAATCGGTTATGGGCAGGAGTTTACAGGAAGCACAGGTGATGACAG
>CP070739.1:3106565-3131483 GCA_020347705.1 Methanomassiliicoccales archaeon
CGGATTGGAGGAGAATCTGAAAAATGTGGGTGTGGAAATAAGACAGGGGCCAGGATGCCCAGTCTGCGTCACCACTCCCAAGGAGATCGAGGAGGCCATACTCCTTTCTAAGAAAGGAAAAAAACTGGTTGCTTTTGGGGACATGATGAAGGTGCCAGGAGCCTCAGGTTCCTTATCAGAGGCAAGAGCCAGAGAAAGCGACGTACAGATCGCATACGGTGTGGATGATGCTGTAAAGATTGCCTCTTCTTCCGATAAAGAAATTGTGTTCATGGCAGTGGGCTTTGAGACTACGATACCGAGCATAGCAATGGCCATAAAAAGGATACATGAGAGCCCTGAAGGTGAAAAGACCCACAATTTTTCGATTTTATGCTGCCACAGAATCGTACCTCCGGCCCTAAAGACTTTGATCGAACTCGGAGAGGTTCGGCTCCACGGATTGATCGAGCCCGTTCATGTGAGCACCATCATAGGTGCCGCACCCTACGAATTCCTCTCGGAAAAATATCATGTGCCGCAGGTGATTGCAGGCTTCGAGCCATTGGATCTTCTAATGGGAATATACATGCTGGCCAGACAGGTCAAAGCGGGTGAGGCGAAGGTAGAGATAGAGTATGTTCGAAGCGTGAGATACGAAGGTAATCCCAAGGCCATTCAAGTGATCGACGAGGTCTTCGAACCCTATGACATCAAGTGGAGAGGTTTTCCAGTGATACCAGAGAGCGGCTTGAGGTTAAGAAAAGAATTCAAGGAATACGATGCACGATCTCTTTATGCCAACGAGCTGAAAGAAATCCAGGATATGGAGTTTTCAGAGCCTGCGGGCTGCAAGTGCGGCGAGGTATTGAGGGGTTTGATATCCTCTGACGAATGCCCGCTTTTCGGCACGGCATGTACTCCCGAGCATCCTGTTGGACCCTGTATGGTGAGCGCCGAGGGAAGCTGTAACATACTTTTGAAGTACGGCGGAAAAAGTTTATGAAAATCCACCTTGTAGGTACATTCAGCTGAATTACTATTTTCATGTTTGGGTCGATTTATTTTCTCGGTTAACTCTATTCTTCGGGTACTAGCCAAACGCTTTCTATTTCGTAATCATACTGATTTCCGTCGTCCACGAAACCTATCAATCCGAACGATTCATAATCCCCCGCATCCTCCATGGTGATCTCAATGATAACCTCGTATTCATCGACATCTGTGGAAATGATGTCGGATATCTCCTCGATGCTGAAAGAGAGCGTTGCAGTTATACTCCCTTCACCGTTTCTCGGATTTTCACCACTTTCTTTTTCAGTCGCATTTGGCCCGTTGATGGTAACGGAGAAAGTATCGGGCTGGTTCTCATAGGTTCTGAGAATGTAACTCATATCTTCCTCGTCGGTCCAGATGACTGTAACGCTGACTTCTTTTAGGTATTTATCGGATTCTGATACCAAGGTGATGGTCTCTGACTCGCCCTCATTGAGCGTTTGGGACCCGGAATCATGTTCGGTGGTTTCCGAGAGTGATTCAAGATGGCTTATATCCTTTGCTCCCTCCTCCTCTGAGAGAGATGACATTTTTGATAGGTCGGTTTCACCCAAAGCATAGGTTGTGCCCATTATGATGCCACAGATAACGACACAAAAGGCTACCAGGAAAGCCGCAGTCTTCTTGATCGGCTCCTTACCAAAATCATGATTTCTGATGAAATTCTGTAGTTCTATTAATTTGCCCTTGAAAGCAGGCTCCCCTCGCCTGTGGGGCTGCCAATAGTATTTGTGGATGAAAAAGAAAATCAAGATCATTATCACATCCGCAATGAGACTGGTGGCGATATTCACTAAAGCGTAGCTTGTGGGATCCATTGTGGTTTCTGCACTTTGAAAATAGAAAACAGAAAGCTGCCAATTGCCCATGCCGTGCATGATTATGCATGCAAAGATATTTCTAGAATAGATGTAAAGAACCCCGAAGACAAAGCCGGCTGATATCCAACTCCAAAGCGCGGCCACGAATATGTGGGGAGGAAGTTGATAGACGAAAAGAGCGATGGGGATATGGCTGCATCCAAACAGTACCGACGAGAATACCAGTGCCTGCCAGTTGGGTAAAACCCGGGATGACTGATCCTGTGCAAAGCTCCTAAACTCCAGTTCTTCTACGGGTCCTACGATGAAGAACTGAACAAAGGTCATGATGCTGAACAGTAAAGGAGGATCGAGTAGATTGAAGAAAGTCATAGTTCCCGGAACCGTACCTCCTGCTGCACCGGCCATGGCATCGTAAGAGAATTCCTCTAATAGCCGCCAGATAATGGCACCGACGAAACCAACGATAATTGCGCTCATAAGGAGCTTCTTGGTGAATACGAAGGGAAAGCCTCTTTCCTTTCTGATGTAACGCCAGAATATGAGTATGGGTATCAAATGGATGGTGGGTGCAAAAATGATATGGGCGATATAGAACTTCACGCTGCCGAAAGGGCTGATATACGGTGCGCTCAGGTTTCGATAAACGGCCCAAATACAAATCTCGAGGACTATAATCCCCAAAATCCACAATACATACTTCTGTTTTTCAGGTAAAGGCTTTTCACCTTTTGGCGGAACACCGTACCACTTGTTATCCTCTTGAAGTTCATTTTCCGTGACAATAGATTCGGATTTTTCATCGTCGTTCATCGGATATACCTCTTAATCAGGAGGGTTGACCAGAAATCAGAGTTCTGATTTTTCAGACAATAACTTACCTATCCTTAAATCCTTCGCAATCTACTTTCTATTATACACTCCTTCTCATTGGTGAACTTATGAATAAATTGACCAAAATTAAAACAAGACAGCATCAGCATATCCTCGGAACCGGATCTCCGATCGGCATATCAACTATCCTCTTACCACCCACAGAGGTATTCAAAACAACGGTTCCATCGCCCCTTTTTACCTCCCCGATTATCGCCGCGTCCTTCCCTTCTTTTGTCATTCTCAGACCTTCAAGGACCTCCTTTGCCTTCTCTGCAACCACGCCAAAAACGACCTTCCCCTCGTTGGCAATGTTCAAAGGCTCTATACCCAACATCTCACAGGCAGCGATTACCGGCTCCTTTATCGGTATTGCATCCTCATGGATTTCAATATTAATCCCTGACTTCTGGCTCCACTCGTTTAGTGTATTAGCAAGCCCCCCGCGGGTGGGATCCTTCATGGCCACGACACCACCTATTTCAAGGGTTTTCGAAATCATGAGATTTAGTGGACAGGTATCACTTATCAACTTGGTCTCGTATCCGTAACCCTCTCGTGCCGAGAGGATGGATACACCATGGTCTCCGATGGAGCCGGAGATCAGTATTTTGTCTCCCTCCCTGAGATTGGAGTCCAAAGGCCATTCTCCCTGGAAATCTCGGTATTTTCTTACTTCTTCTATGTTGGAGATCAATAATTTTGATTTTCTGCCCACTCCCGAAGTATTTATGCAGATCTTATCCAATGCGCCCTTTTCCATGACCTTGGTGTCACCTGTGATTATAGGTATCCCGGTTTTCTTGGAAACATCTCCTATACTTTCAAGGATCTTATTAAGGTCAGAAATCAGGAATCCTTCTTCAAGTATGAGTCCGAGAGATAAGGCCAATGGCTCGGCACCCATAACAGATAGGTCGTTTATCGTACCTGACACGGCCAAACTTCCGATGTTGCCCCCCGGAAAAAAGATGGGTTTTACAACATATGAGTCCGTGGTGAATATTATACCGTCAACAACACCTGCATCTTCTAGCTGTGCAAGTTGGATTTCTATATTTCGAGTCGATTCAAATTCTCCGATACGCTCTAAAATCGTCTTCGCGATCAATTTTTGCATGATCGCTCCGCCGGCACCGTGGGAAAGAGTTATTCGTTCTTCATCCATAGAATCACTTACAGGAACAATATTCACCTTTTCTCTTTACAAGGGATATTGAGGATTTATTTAAAATGGCAACATTAGGCTGGTGGAGCTTCACCTTCCAACACGATCTCGGTTACCTCTCTCCTTGTATATACCAAGGGTTTTCCTTCCTCCTCGATTATTCTGGTCTCAAATTTTTCTTTTTTGTACGACTCTTCAGCAGATTTGGCCTGCTCCATTCCCTCGTAGGTTTCTCCGTCCCACATGAACTTCTTTCCATCTAAGATTTTGAAGCTGTCGGGCATTACTCACATCCCCCAGTTGAGTTCTTTGACATGGTAATATCTTCATTATATATCATTTTAACTGACCTTTATTTTTTTTGTATCAAAACACGGTATTAAAAGTAATTATCAACGATCAATTTACACATCTTCTTAACCTTCTCCTCCAAGGTTTTTGACAATCCTGGCTCCACCTCTTCTGGTATCTTCTCAACCTGACAAGATAAAATCCTAACATCGACACCGCATAAATCCCTAAGCTCCCTTAAAAGGTTGGAAGTCGGTATCTGGTGCATGGAGAAATCGTCGATCTTATTCTCCGGCAATTCATCCAAGTCGATCTCAAATATCTCTCCTTTTTCTTTTCCGAAATCCACTGCATCAACGATGATTATCGTATCAGGTCTTTGTTCGTCCAGGGTGATGTTGAACAATAACTCCCTCACAGATAGGCCGGCATTGATCACACAGACATGCTCAGGAATGTTGTATTTACTCAGGAGTTCCTCCACTACGACGGGCCCGAAGCCATCATCTCCGAAAAGGACATTTCCGCATCCGAAGATTATTATTGATTTATTATGGTATTCTGGCATGTCATCCAAATTCACTGCCCCCTTTTCCCCGCTACATTCAAGGTTCTAATAAAGTTTGCGGTGAAGTCCAGATTTGGATTAAGAACATAATTATCGGATAATAGCATTATCATGTCATATTACAACGAATTCAATTTATTTCTCTCATCTGATTACTCTTAAATCGTTGAGAAGATAAGATATTTCGCAGTAAATTCTATATACTTTCACGCTATACCCATCCCTACCTTCGAAAGGAGGGAGAGAATGGTAAAAGTAGCAGAAGAATGGTTAAACATTTGTGGCGGTTGTGAAGTGACTGTTTTGGACATCGGCGAACCGTTGTTGGATTTGCTTCCATCCTTGGAGTTCGTTCATATACCAGTGCTCATGGACCATAAGTATTTTGGACAGACTGGTGAGGACGATCCAAACGTGATACAGATACCAGAGGCAGATGTCGGAATTATCTCCGGCGGCGTAAGAAACGAGAAGGAAAAACATGTGGCAGAGGCAATGCGAAAGAACTGTAAGACATTGATCGCTCTCGGTTCATGCGCTTGTTATGGCGGTATTCCAGCATTGGCGAACATGTATACACTTGATGATTTATATAAAAAAGTATACAGGGAATCAGTTACAACGGAGGCATCAGACACTCCAAAGGACAACTTACCTCCCCTTTTGGACAGAGTTTATGCTGTGGACGAGGTCGTGAATGTGGATCTTTACATTCCTGGTTGTCCAACAAACCCGGTACTTGTGGTTGAGGCTTTGACGGCTCTTTTAGAGGGTAAACCCTTTACACTGCCTGAAAGAAGCGTATGCGATGACTGCCCGGTTAAGAGGGAGAAGAAAGCAGAGGTGGCAATAAAAAGACCACTGCAGGATGCGGAGTTCACCCCCGGTCAGTACGACACGATGCGTTGCTTCAATGAACAGGGTATAATCTGCTTGGGCCCAGTGACAAAATCCGGATGCGGCAAATCAGTAACAGAAGGGGAACAGTTGGTACCACGATGCGTCAAAGGGTATATGCCTTGCAGAGGTTGCTTTGGACCCATTAGGAAGGGGGCGAACCCATTGGTGGACATGATGAGCGCAATGTCAAGCATCGGTTTGGATGCCAAGCAGGTAGACGACAGACGAGCACTCCTAAACAGGTACATAGGAGGACAGAAGAGGCTTAGGCCGCTTCCTGCAAGGCCAGGGAGGTGATAGGAATGGCAAAAACACTAACAATAGCACCGGTATCGAGAATTGAAGGACACGCAAAAGTAACGATACAATTGGATGATGCAGGCAATGTATCGGATTCATTCGTAAATGTCGTGGAGCTGAGAGGATTCGAGAAGTTCTGCATCGGAAGGCCTGTTGAGGAACTGCCAAGGATCGTTACAAGCATCTGCGGTGTTTGCCCATGGTCACATCATCTTGCCTCTGCGAAGGCAAATGATGCGGTGTACGGTGTGGAACCTCCAAGCGCTGGTAAGAAATTAAGGGACCTGAGCAACAGCATCGCCTATACAGAGGAGCACATACTGCACTTCTATTTCCTTGCAGGTGCAGATTTCGTAATGGGGCCCTCGGCTGCTTACGCAGTAAGGAATGTGATAGGCATTGCAGGAGCGCATCCTGATATTGCTAAAAAAGTCGTAAGAAACCGACATCTGGGCGCACGCATGCTTGAGATCATTTCCGGAAAGTCAATTCACCCAGTTACCGGAGTTCCTGGCGGTTACAGCAAACCATTAACAGAGGATGAGAGACAAAAAGTCCTACCCATGGCAGAAGAGGTTTTGGAGTTTGCGAAGTTCACAATAAAGTTCGCAAAAGAGAACATCTTCCCAAAATACCTGGATACCGTGAAGACTTTAGGTGTGATCAACACAGGCTTCTTGGGAACGGTAGCAGAAGACGGATCCTTGAACTGCTATGATGGTAAACTCCAAATGATGAAACCGGACGGAAGCTTTGAGGACTTCACATACGACCAATACACCGACTTCATCGGTGAGATGGTTCAACCCTGGAGCTACCTGAAGTTTCCATACGCCAAGAAATGGGGTGAAGGATTCGATATGAATCTGGAAGCTCCAAAAGGAATATACAGGACAAACACCCTTGCAAGAATAAACGTTGCAGACAAGATGGCAACCCCGCTGGCACAGGAAGAATTTACGGAATTCAGGAACCAGTTTGGAAGGCCCGCACAACTGACTTTGCTCTATCACTGGGCCAGGCTCATCGAACTGCTTTATCATGCTGAGCACATGGTGGACCTTTTAAATGACTCTGAGATCACAAGCACCGAGACCAGAAGCGCGGTCACACCAAGGGCAGCCAGAGGAGTAGGTTGTGTTGAGGCTCCAAGGGGAACGCTGATACACGACTATGAAACCGATGAGAAGGGTATGGTAAAGAACGTGAATCTGATCGTCGGCACCACCCACAACAACGCACCCATAAATATGTCGGTGAAACAGGCAGCAACAACCCTTATCAAGAACGGCGCTTACGACGAGGGCATTTTAAACCAGGTGGAAATGAGCATCAGGGCGTACGATCCATGCCTTTCCTGCGCAACCCACAACTTGGACGGTACAATACCGGTAAAAGTTGACATATTGGATCACAAGGGACAACTCTTGAAAACCTATAAAAACTAAACTTCTTTTTTTTCTTTTTTTCTTTTTCTCAAATCATCCCTTATTTAGGAAGCTATATCCAGTATTTTAATTTTAAAAATCAGTACCTTTCCTGCCAATGGATGGTTCATATCGATGGATATCCATTCATCTGTTACTTCTGAGACTTTAACAGGCATCTGTTGGCCATCTGGTAAAGTGATCTCCAACATCATCCCAGGAACGACCTTCAAAGGTATTTTATCTCTTGGAACCTTTTGAATCAATTGAGGATTATAATCACCGTACGCATCTTTTGGTTGAAGCTCGAATTCCTTTTCCTCTCCTTTTTCCATTCCTAAAATGGCGTTTTCGAAGCCAGATATTATTCTACCAGCGCCCACTTCAAATTCCAATGGCTCACCACATTTATCAGAACTATCAAAAACTGTCCCATCATTTAAAATTCCTTTATACTCGACCTTTACTTTGTCTCCGTTCTTTACTGGCATGTAGTCATCTCCTTGATCGCAAAAGTAGTAAAAAACCAATTTTACGATCATCAGAAATTACATGTTAATGTTATTTAAGTCTTTGTTCAATATTATCGTCCAGAGGTAAAAATGAAAATCACTTCTCCCTCCTGTGAATTCAGCCTGCAATCCTGATTTACTAATAATTTTGTGGTAATAATTATTTAATACATCCGATAAGGGCTCGGTCCCAAAGACTTAATTGTGTCTGTCATTTCCTTCATCACTTGGGCGAATTTTTGCCCTTCTGATGCAGAAACCCATTCCAGTCGATAACGCTCGGGCTCGATGCCTAGATCCTCCAAAAGAAGGTCGATGGCCTCTGCCCTTTTCTCTGCCTTCAGGTTCCCCTCTAGGTAATGACAGTCCCCAGGATGGCAGCCGCACATAATAACTCCATCAGCACCTTTTGAAAGCGCATCGATCACCAGATTGGGATGGACCATGCCTGAGCACATGACACGGATTATCCGTATGTTATGTGGGTATTGCAGTCTAGAAGTGCCTGCAAGATCAGCTCCTGTATAGGAGCACCAGTTGCAGCAAAATGCTAATATCAAAGGCTCGAACTCTTCCTCTTGTGCCGTTTCCCCAGTTGCTTCTCCTTCTGTCATCTAAGCCACCTCCAGGGCAGCATCAACCATCGCCCCCAATTGCTCCATTTTAAATCCTTTGACCACAATTCCCTTTTTGGGGCAAGTTGCCATGCATACACCGCAGCCCTTGCATGCAGCCTCATTTCTCTCAACTGTTTTTTTGACATTTTTGTTTCTCATGTACTCTATCAAGGTCAGGGCATTAAACGGACAAGGGTCTATACAGTAAGCACATCCGTCACAGTTTGCATCTATAACCTCGGATATCGTAGGTTCAAGCTCCATGATTTCATCAGATAAAATCGTGCATGCCCTTGATACAGCACCGCATGCCTGGGATATGCTCTCATCGATGAATTTCGGGCTGTGGGCCAGGCCGCATAGGAATACACCCTCGGTTGCAAAATCAACAGGGCGTAGCTTCATGTGAGCCTCCAAGAAGAATTTATCCTTGGAGAGCGGAATTTTAAGCATTTTGGCCAATTCTTCATTATCAGGCTGCGGTAAAGTGGCTGCGCTCAGCACCACATATTCTGGTTTGACCGCAATCTGCTCCCCTAGAATTGGGTCTCTTATGGTCACGACCAGATCTTCACCTTCCTTTGCAACCTCAGGTTTGTTTTGGTCATCGTATCTGATGAACCTCACACCCTTATCCGCAGCTTCCCTGTAGTAATCCTCTCTGAAACCGTATGATCGTATGTCCTTGTAGAGTACAATTATTTGGGCATCCGGATTCTTCTCTTTGATCTTCAAAGCGTTTTTTATGGCATCAGCACAGCATATCCTGCTGCAATAGGGTCGTTCCTCTATTCTTGAACCAACGCACTGGATCATGATCACGCTGTTTGGTTTGATTTCGTCCTTTGCTAGTTTTCCTTCAAGGTCCATCTGGGTCAGAACACGATCATCCTGTCCGTAAAGGTATTCGGATGGTTTGTATTCTTGACCTCCTGTAGCGACGATAACAACTCCATGCTCGATTTCGGTATCATCAGAGAGCTTCGTTGTGAAGTTGCCCATGAATCCTTCGATGCTTTTTACAGTGGTTTCCAGATGTAACTTTATTTTATCGTTGTTTTTAACCTTCTCGATAATTTCATTTAACATCTTTTGCGGGTCCTCACCCTTCTCGCTTAACACATGGTGTATATTTCTCAGGTTTCCGCCGAGCTCCTTCTTTCTTTCCACAAGATGAACTTCAAATCCCTGCCTCGCCATCTCCAAGGCTGAGGTCATACCAGAAAGCCCACCACCTATTACGAGTCCCTTCTGAAAAACTTTCAATTCTAGTTTATACAAAGGTTCAAGTAATCTTGATTTTGCCACGGCCATTCGAACGAGGTCCTTGGCCTTTTTGGTTGCGTTCTCGGCATCATGCATGTGTACCCATGAGCACTGGTCTCTGATATTGGCCATTTCAAAGAGATATGGATTCAACCCGCCTTCCTTGGTGGTGCTCCTGAAGAGAGGCTCATGGGTTCTGGGTGTGCATGAGGCGACTATCACGCGATTCAGATTATGCTCCACGATCTTCTCCTTGATCCCCTTTTGTGTGTCCTCAGAGCATGTGTAGAGATTGTGCTCAGAGTGCTCCACATTAGGCAACGACTTTGCATATTCCACGACATCAGGTACATTCACCACACCCCCGATGTTGATTCCGCAGTGACATATGAAGACACCGATTCTGGCCTCTTCCCCTAGAACATCCCTTTCTGGAGGATATTCTTTTGGTGTGATCATCTTCCCTCTCTCGGTGGAGATTATCGATGATGCTTTAGCTGCCGCCCCACTTGCCTGTGCTACGGTGTCTGGGATATCTTTGGGACCGTTGAAGACACCGCTGACATAGACACCTTCCCTTGAAGTTTCCAGAGGCGAGAAAACCCCGGTTGAACAGAAATCGTACTTGTTCAGATCAATACCGAGGGTCTTAGAAAATTCCTTCACCTTTTCCGGGGGTCTAAATCCTGTCGAAAGTACAACCATGTTGAATTCTTCTTCTTTTACTTCCCCATCTTCTACATATTTGATTATTAGATTATTGGTTTCTGGCACCTCGCGAACCTCTGCAACCCTGCATCTTGTGAACTTGATCTTATGCTCATCTTGGGCTCTCGTATAATAATCATCGAACTCCTTGCCAAAGGCCCGAAGATCCATGAAGAATATATGGGATTTCAGGCCCTCAGAGTGCTCCTGTGCTATTATCGCTTCCTTCATCGCGAACATGCAGCACACAGAAGAGCAATATTCGCTTACTGCTTGGCTGTCCCTGCTTCCCACGCACTGAAGGAATGCCACCTTTTCAGGAATATCTCCGTCAGAGGGACGCATCACAGTACCTGCAAAGGGTCCTGTTGCAGAAAGGAACCTCTCGAACTCCATGCTAGATACCACATTTTTGTATAATCCGTAACCGTATTCGGTTTTTAGTGATGGGTCGAACATGCTATATCCAGGGGATAGAATGATTGAGCCTACATTCAAATCGAACTTCTGCTCCTCTTGGTCATATTCAACTGCCTCGGCCTTACACTCTTCTTGGCAGATGCCGCAACCTATGCATTTTTCTTTGTCGATCATGAATTTCAAAGGAACTGATTGAGGATACCGTATGAAAGTCGCCCCCCTCCTTGTCAATCCCCAGTTGTACTCGTCTATTGCCTCAACAGGACATTTACCACCGCAAACCCCACAACCTGTACATTTTTCTTCGTTGATTCTTCTCGGCCTTCTTACGAGTTTTACATTGAAATTTCCAGCGTTGCCTTCAATGGATTCGATCTCCGTATTGCTGATAACATCGATGTTATGATGCCGGCCTGTCCCCACCAGTTTCGGGGCCATGATGCACATGGCGCAGTCGTTGGTAGGGAAGGTCTTGTCCAGTTGGGACATCACACCTCCAATGCTTGGTAGTTTATCGATTAAATAAACCTTGAATCCAGAATCTGCAAGATCAAGGGAGGACTGCATGCCGGAAATCCCTCCTCCCACCACAAGAACCGATCCAACCTTATCATCACTCATGGTTTCACCTCCGGTACGATGGAGATGTATTTGGGAGTGAATCCGTCGATTGAGTCAAGTGCAAGCTGATTTCTCTTTCTAAGAAATACGATGTGATCGAGGACCCTATCCGTGGGCAGATTTACCTCTGATGCGAGTTCCTTTACAGACATCGATTTGCCGGTTATCATAGCAAGCAGCCTCTTTCTCTCAAACTCGGCTTCTATGGCATCCTCCATGAACTCGTCCCACTCCTCCTGGGGTTTGGTTTCACCGTAGACATTGCCCTGCTCCACGATCTTTCTCTCCTTTGCCACTATTGCTCTGAGCCGGAAGTCAAGGGCAGCGAGCTTGGCCGCATTGATATTCGCAAGGAGTTTCTCATCGGGTTTTTCACCAGATAACGGGCTCGGCCCCAGTTCCTGGATCTGCTTGGGGAATTCCCTCATTAGTATCGCGAACCTCTCCCCTTCAGAGGCCGCCACCCACTCCATTCTTAGCCTCTCAGGTTCTAAGCCGGCTCTCTTAACCAGCTGTCTTGTCATCTTTATTTTCCTCTGCGCCTGATAATTACCCTCAAGATAATGGCAGTCCCCGGGATGACACCCTCCTATGAACACACCATCGATACCCTGAGCGAAGGCCTCGAGTACGATATACGGGTCTATTCTTCCCGAGCACATCACCCTGATGATCCTGATGTTCGGTGGATATTGGAATCTGGAAACACCAGCAAGATCAGCTCCAGCATAGGAGCACCAATTGCATAAGAAACCTACGAGCTTAGGTTCGAACTCGGCCATCTAGCTCCCCTCCTTGACAGCAGCAACAACTTGTGCAATCAGTTGCTCGTCTGTAAACTGTTTAATGGAAGCTGCCTTCTCTGGACAGCTTGCGGCACATGTCCCACAGCCTTTGCAGAGCACTTCGGTTACCCTCGCAATTCCATTTTCGTCCTTATCAATGGCGTTGAAGGGACATATCACAACGCATGTACCACATCCTGTGCAGATATTTTCATCGATTGTGGAGACCATTCCTTCAGCCTCAAGGGTTTTCTTTGAGAGGATGGTAGAGGCCCTGGAAACGGCTGCACTTGCCTGGGAAACACATTCTTCGAAGAACTTTGGCGAATGGGCAAGGCCACATAGGAATATACCCTCTGTGGCAAATTCCACGGGACGCAGTTTCATATGCGCCTCCAAGAAGAACTTGTGCTTGCTGAGCGGGACCTTCAACATCTGCGCTAAATCCGCATTATCAGAATGAGGTATAGTGGCCGCACTTAATACTAAAAGATCCGGTTTGATGAGAATTTCCTCACCTAAAAAAGGTTCCATAATTCTTACTTCCAATCCCTTTTTATCGCTGACCTTCGGTTTGGATTCGTCATCGTATCTTATGAACTTAACACCATTTTTTGCTGCCTCCTCATAAAATACCTCGCTGAATCCGTAGGTTCTGATATCCTTGAACAAGATGTAAACACTTGCTTTCGGATTCAATTCCTTGACCTTCAAGGCGTTTTTCACGGCCTCGGTACAGCATACCCGACTGCAATAGGGTCTTTCATCGTTTCTGCATCCAACACACTGGATCATCACAACCGTGTCTGCATCCATCTTCTTCTTTGCAAGCTTTCCTTCAAACTCAAGTTGAGTCATTACCTTGTCGTTCTTCCCGTAAAGGTACTCCTTTGGTTTGTACTCCTCCCCTCCTGTGGCAACTATAACAATACCGTGTTCGATTTCCTTATCTTCGCCATTTTGGTCTATTGTTGTTTTGAAGTTTCCAATGTATCCTGATATATCTTTTACTGTGCTGTTTGTAAACACATGGATCTTCTCATCTGAATTTACATTTTTGATCAATTCTTTCAATTTTTTCTGGACATCCTTCTTTGCACCCACCATTTCATAATGGATCCTCTTCATGAGGCCTCCAAGTTCCTTTTCTCTTTCTACTACGAAAGCCTCAAAGCCTTGTTTTGACAGCTCCTGTGCCGCTGTGATGCCAGAGAGACCACCACCTATTACTAGACCCGATGGTTTGACTTCTATTGGGACCCTTGTAAGCGGTTCTAATAATCCTGCCTTTGCAACCACCATTCGAACAAGGTCTTTTGCCTTCTGTGTAGCTTTCTCAGGTTCATGCATGTGAACCCATGAGCATTGGTCGCGAATGTTGGCCATCTCGAAAAGATAAGGATTCAAACCTGCCTCAGCACATGTATTTTGGAACAAAGGCTGATGGGTTCTTGGAGTGCAGGAGGCAACTATCACCCTGTTCAAGTTATTTTCTTCGATTTTTTCTCGGATTTTCTTTTGTGTATCCTGTGAGCAGGTGTAAAGGTTGTTCTCGGCATAAGCCACATTGGGCAGTGTTTTCGCATATTCAACTACACCGGGTACATCAACCACACCGCCGATATTGATTCCGCAGTGACATATGAATACCCCAATACGCGGTTCTTCACCACTAATGTCTTTCTCAGGCGGGTACTCCTTCACAGTCACAAGTTTTCCTCGCTCAGAGGCCACCACAGAAGAGGCTTTTGCTGCCGCTCCACTTGCCTCCGATACACTGTCGGGTATGTCCTTTGGAGCCCCGAATGCACCACCAACGAATATGCCAGGACGAGAGGTCTCCAGTGGTGAGAACAGGATATCTGTCGCGCAAAAATCATAAGGATTTAATTCCACACTAAGTTTTTCGGAAAGGTCCTTTGCATCCTTTGGTGCTGTCATCCCAACGGCCAGGGCTACCATATCGAATACCTCTGAGACGAGGTTACCCTTGTCGATATAGGTTACGAGTAGATTATTGGTCACAGGGTCCTCAGCGATTGAGGATATTCTGTTGTTTTTCACGAATCTAATACCATGCTCTTTTTCAGCCCTAACGTAATAATCATCGAACTCCTTACCAAAGGCCCGCATATCCATAAAGAATATGGTGGCCTCCAAACCCGGATTATGCTCCTGTGCGATAACGGCCTCTTTTATTGCGAACATGCAGCAGACAGATGAGCAATAGGGATTGCCTATGCTTCTGTCTCGAGAGCCAACACACTGGATGAAGGCTATCTTCCTGACAACCTCACCATCAGAAGGCCTTAATACCAATCCGCCATAAGGACCGGTGGCCGAGAGCATTCTCTCCAGTTCAAGGCTTGATACAACGTTTGGATACCTACCATAGCCATACTCTTTCCTCTTTTGAATTAAATCGAACTCGTCAAAACCAGGGGAAAGAATGATTGATCCTACATCAAATACCTTTGTCTCGGGCTCCTGGCTGTAAACGATTGCACCTGCCTTGCAAAGTCTCTCACAGTTACCACATCCGATACAATGATCTCTATCTATTGAAAAAATCAGTGGTACGGCTTGAGGATATTTTACATATATGGCCTTGCGAACTTTGAGGCCTTTATTGTAATCATCCATTACCTGAACAGGACACTTTTGTGTACATATGCCGCAGCCCGTACATTTACTTTCATCCACGTATCTTGATTTCTTGGAAACGGTGACCTTGAAATTTCCTGCTTCTCCATCGATTTTATCAATTGTTGAATTGGTAATCAAATCGATATTTCGGTGTCTACCAGTTTCCACCAATTTTGGAGCCATTATACACATGGCGCAGTCGTTGGTTGGAAAGGTCTTGTCTAACTGGGCCATGGCTCCACCGATGCTGGGACTCTTGTCCACAAGATAAACTCGATATCCTGAGTCGGCCAAATCCAATGAGGACTGCATGCCTGCAATACCGCCCCCTACTACCATAACTGCTCCCACGGAATCGGTCATGCCTCCACCTCCTGGGCTTGGGCTACATAAAGGGGTGTAGTGCCCTCTATTCCTTCCAATCTGATCAAATTCCTATCCCTTAGAGTAACGATTTGTTTTAATATTTCCCTGGAAGGTACTTTCATTTTATCGGCAAGTCCTTTGACAGATTGTGGTTTTTCTTTGGCGAGAAGTAGAATTCTTGTACGTACAAGTTCTTCGGAAATTGCATTTTCCATCAACTCATCTATCTTCTCTTGGGATATTTTTTCATCATAGACATTTTCCTTCTCCACCAGAACGAGCTCTTTACCCACCAGTGTTCTTAACCTGAAGTCTTCAACGGCGTTTCTTGCAGCATAAAGGGATTCCATGATCTGCAAGTCGGGTTTTTCTCCGGCTACGGGATTAGGTCCCAAGGATCTGATCTGCTCTGTGAAATTCTTTATAGTCTCTGCAAATCTCTCACCCTCGGAGGCAGCGATCCATTCAAGACCCAATCTTTCCAGCTCGAGGTTGGATTTTTCAAGTACTTTCTTCAGCATTTTCACCCTTCTCTCGGTATGATAATTGCCCTCCATGTAATGGCAATCACCTGGGTGACACCCTCCTATGAGTACCCCATCGGCACCTTGGATGAACATCTCGATCACAAAAAGAGGGTCAATCCTGCCAGAGCACATAACCCTGACGATTCTGATATTTGATGGATACTGAAATCTGCTCACACCTGCTAAATCCGCTCCTGCGTAACTACACCAATTACACAAGAAACCAACGATCTTCGGTTCAAATGCTTTCATTTTCTACGCCCCCATCAATTATAATTACTCATCTTCAACCCCTGACATCAAACCTCTAACACAAACTGAAAAATTACATTCATCTGTCCTAGCCCTTTCGCAATAATGGCATCTCAATGTCAATAATATCTCCCTAACAATCCATTCTTTTGTCTCGTCATCCACATTAGGAAGGTTCTTTTTTATTTCTTCTATACTTTTACTCTGTACATCTTTCCATTTTGGTTGTGTCGAGAGATGCTTTCTCTTTTTCCATGCATTCCTCATATCCTCGATCTTTTTTTGTTCTTCTTCGTTTAATTCGCTCAAGTTGATCCCTCCTTAAGTGCTGCAATGGCCTGTGAAAGGAGCTGCATATCCGTAAAGTGCGCGATCTCAATGGCTTTTTCAGGACACGCTGCGCCACAAGTGCCGCATCCCTTGCATAAAACCTCGGCAACCTTTGCCTTCAATTCCTCCATATCAACCCTAATTGCACCGTACGGACATACCATCTCACAAGTCCCGCATCCTGTGCATTTTTCTTCATTGACTGAAGAAACAGTCCCTTCAACGAAGATTTTGTCCTTCGATAAAATAGTGGCGGCTCTTGAAACGGCTGCGCTCGCTTGAGCGATACATTCCTCAAAGAACTTTGGCGAATGTGCGAGCCCACATAGGAATATACCTTCTGTTGCAAATTCTACAGGACGTAATTTCATATGCGCCTCTAAAAAGAATCTATGTTTGCTAAGCGGCACTTTCAACATCTGTGCTAAATCTGTATTATCAGGGTGCGGTATTGTGGCAGCGCTTAAAATTAAAAGATCCGGTTTGATGAGAATTTCCTCCCCTAAAAAAGGTTCCATAATTTTCACTTCCAATCCCTTTTTATCGCTGACCTTCGGCTTGGATTCGTCATCGTATCTGATGAACTTTATACCATTTCTTGCGGCCTCTTCATAAAATATCTCGCTGAATCCATAGGTTCTGATGTCCTTATATATCATATACACATTTGCATCAGGTTTCATTTCTTTAATTTTCAAGGAATTTTTCATGGCCTCGGTGCAGCATACCCTACTGCAATAGGGTCTCTCTTCTGTTCTGGAACCAACACATTGAATCATCACTATTGTGTTTGCATCGACTTTCCCCTCTTTGGCCAGTTTTTCTTCAAACTCCAGCTGAGTTAAAACGTTTTCGTTTTTATTATAGAGGTATTCCGAGGGTTTGTACTCCTGCCCACCAGTGGTAACTATGACGATTCCATGATCGATTTCCTTATCTTCACCATTATGATCGATGACCGTTTTGAAGTTTCCGACATATCCTGAAACATCCTTTACAGTGCTATTTGTAAATGTATGGATCTTTTCATCAGAATCGATGTTTTTAACCATTTCTTTCAATTTCTTTTGTATATCTTTTTCCTCACCCATCAACTCATAATGAATTCTTTTCATGAGTCCTCCTAGCTCATCCTCTCTCTCAACGATAAAGGTCTCATAACCTTGTTTGGACAGTTCTAAGGCTGCGGTCATACCGCTGATCCCACCACCAACGATCAAAGCGGATGGTTTTACCTCAATGGGAACTTTTGGCAACGGTGAGTTCAATCTTGCTTTGGTTACAGCCATTCTAACCAGGTCCCTAGCTTTCTCTGTGGCTTTCTCAGGCTCCCGCATGTGTACCCATGAGCATTGATCACGAATATTTGCCATCTCAAAAAGATACGGATTCAGTCCCGCTTCAGCCACTGTATTTTGAAATAATGGCTGATGAGTTCGAGGTGTGCAAGAAGCAACTATCACCCTATTCAGTCCGTGCTCCTCGATTTTTTCCTTGATCTTCTGCTGTGTATCTTGTGAGCAAGTATAGAGGTTGTTCTCGGCATAGGCCACATTTGGTAATACCTTTGCATACTCAACCACATTAGGTACATCCACCACACCACCGATGTTGATACCACAATGGCAAACAAAAACGCCAATGCGTGGCTCCTTATCGCTTACCTCTCTCTCAGAAGGGTACTCCTTTACAGTGACCAATTTTCCCCGCTCAGAGGCGATAATTGACGATGCCTTTGCTGCCGCTCCACTTGCTTCTGAAACACTGTCAGGAATGTCCTTTGGTGCGCCAAATGCTCCGCCAACAAATATTCCTGGATGTGAGGTCTCCAAAGGAGAGAATAAAATATCTGTTGAGCAAAAGTTATATTCATTCAAATCCACACCAAGTTTCTCGCTCAGTGTCTTTGCATCTTTAGGTGCTGTCATTCCCACGGCCAATGTCACAAGATCGAATTCTTCTGTGACAAGTTCTCCATCACTGATATAGGTTATAATTAAATTATTGGTTTTTGGATTTTCGGCGATGGAGGATATCCTATTGTTTTTTACGAATCTTATACCGTGTTCTTTCTCAGCTCTGATATAATAGTCATCGAACTCCTTGCCAAAAGCACGAATATCCATGAAAAATATAGTTGCCTCTTGTCCAGGATTATGCTCCTGAGCAATTACCGCTTCCTTTATCGCGAACATACAACATACTGAGGAGCAGTATGGGTTGCCAATGGATCTATCTCTAGAACCTACACATTGGATGAAGGCCATTTTCTTAGATACTTTTCCATCAGAGGGTCGTAGAACCATTCCCCCATAAGGACCTGTTGCGCTCAACATGCGCTCCAATTCAAGGCTTGACACCACATTTAGATATTTACCATAGCCGTACTCTTTTCGTTTTTTTGTGAGGTCAAATTCCTCAAAGCCAGGCGTGATGATAATAGAACCCACATCCAGCTGGGTTTTTTCCTCAGTTTGGTCGTACGTTACAGCCCCTGCTCCACATACCTCAGAGCAGACGCCACAACCGATGCATATGTCTTTATCGATAGCATAAACTGATGGCACAGCCTGGGGATATTTAACATAGATTGCTTTCCTTAATTTGAATCCTCTATTGTAATCATCTGGCACTTCCACGGGGCATCTCTGGGTACATATTCCGCAACCTGTGCACTTTGTCTCGTCGACCCTGCGGGAGTGTTTTGATATGGTTACTTTAAAATATCCTGCTTCACCCTCCACCTGGTCCAAATCCGCATTGGTTATTAATTTTATATTTTGATGCCTTCCTGTTTCCACCAATTTCGGAGCCATGATACACATTGCACAATCGTTGGTAGGAAAGGTCTTATCTAACTGTGACATGGCCCCTCCTATTGTGGGTGATTTTTCCAATAAATAGACTTTAAATCCAGAATCTGCGAGGTCAAGAGATGATTGCATACCTGCAATACCTCCACCTATAACCAAGACCGCACCGACTTTATCATCGTTCATTAATAGATCCCCCCTATATCTGTCCCGGACAAAAGGCCACGAATGCAGATTGAGAAGTTACATTGGTCTGTTCTTGCCCGCTCGCAACTATGGCATCTAAGGGTTAAGAGTAGTTCTCTGGTTATTTTTTTCTTCGTTTCCTCGTCAACATCAGGGAGACTTGTTTTACACAGTTGAATGATCTTATTTTGGGTTTGTCCCCAACTTGGAACGGTGGATATGCGACTTTTATAATTCCATCTTCCTCTGATATCATCCACAATTTTCTTTTCCTCATCACTCAATTTGCTTTTTGTCCTACCGGTCACTTGATCCCCTCCTCTTGAGCTAGGTAAAGTGGAGTATCCTCCTCAATCCTATCAAGGATTACCAAACCTCGATCCCTTAAGGTTACAATGTGTTGTAGCACCTTGTCAGTAGGAAGATCCAAGCGTTCGGATAGCTCTTCCACAGATAACGCTTTATCCCTAATAGAGAAAATAATACTACATCTCGCCATTTCATAGCCGATAGCGGATTCTAGTAAATCATCCATTTCTTTCTGAGGGATCTTTTCATCATATACATTTCCCTCTTCAACCAAGCCCAATTCTCTTGAAACGAGTAATTTTAATCTAAAGTCTTTCGCGGCATTTTTTGCAGCGAATAATACCATTAGTTTATCTATATCCGGTGCGTCCCCACTAACAGGGGAGGGCCCCATCTCTTTTAATTGCTTGGTAAAATCTCGGATGGTTTCCGCAAATCGTTCTCCTTCAGCAGCAGAAATCCATTCTAGTCTGAGCCTCTCAGGTTCCAATCCGGCTCTTTTCACCAATTTTTTTGTCATCTTTACTTTTCTCTCGGCCTGATAATTTCCTTCCAGATAATGGCAATCTCCAGGATGACATCCTCCTATTAACACCCCATCTGCACCTTGTATAAACATCTCCAATATAAGGGATGGCTCCATCCTTCCACTGCACATTACCCTCACTATCCTGAGATTTGCAGGATACTGATATCTGCTCACACCAGCAAGATCAGCACCTGCGTACGAGCACCAATTACAAAGAAAACCTATGAGTTTTGGCTCAAATTTTGCCGCCATTATATCCCTCCTTTTAATGCAGCCATAGCTTGAGCGGTAAGTTGTAGATCCGTATAGTTACGAATCAATATTGCGTTCTCCGGACATGATGCCCCACAGATACCACAGCCTTTACATAGTACTTCCATCACCTTTGCCACAAGTTTCTCTTCGTCTTTGTATATTGCACCATACGGACAAACGAATTCACAGGTTCTGCACCCGATGCACAGTTCCTCATCAACGGAGGATACCGTTCCCTCGACAAAGAGTTTCTCCTTCGATAAAATAGTGGCGGCTCTTGAAACGGCTGCGCTCGACTGTGAAACACATTCGTTTAAGAATTTTGGTGAATGGGCCAAACCACAAACGAAAATACCCTCGGTGGCAAATTCTACAGGACGGAGTTTCATATGGGCCTCTAAGAAGAATCCATCTTTTGTCAATGGCACCTTCAAGAGTGGTGCCAGATCATAATTATCGGGGTTGGGAATGGTTGCAACACTTAATACCAAGTAATCCGGCTTTAAGATGACATCCTCATTTAGAAAATGATCGTATATTTTAACTTCCAGACCGTTATCATCAGTAACTACGGGTTTTGTGTCATCGAAGAATCTGATGAACTTGATACCCTGCCTTGCGGCCTCCTCGTAGTATATTTCTCTGAATCCATAGGTTCTCATATCTTTGAACAGGATAAAGATATCAATATTCGGATTCTTTTCTTTGGCCTTCAAAGCGTTTTTTACAGCTTCCACACAGCATACCCTGCTGCAGTATGTTCTAACCTCATCTCTGCAACCCACACATTGGATCATAACCACTGTCTTGGCCTGGGGGTTTATCTCATTGTTATACATTATATTGTCGAATTCCAGCTGAGTGAGCACTTTGTCATTTTTCCCGTAAAGAAACTCTGTGGGTTTGTATTCTACACCACCTGTGGCGACGATTATGGCTCCGTGTTCGACGTTTTTTTCCTCTCCATTTTGATTTAAGGTAGTGACGAAGTTACCGACATAGCCGGAAACATCCTTTACCGTGGTATTTTTATAAACCGATATTTTGTCGCTCGCCTCAACATTTTCTACGATTTTACCGAGCCATCCCGGTATATCCTCTCCCTTCAAACCATAATGCAGTCTATTCACAAGGCCTCCAAGCTTTCCTTCTTTCTCGATAAGATGTGCTTCAAATCCTTGATTCGCCAGCTCCAAGGCCGCGTTCATCCCTGAGATCCCGCCCCCTATTACCAATGCTGAAGGTTTTACATCGATGGGGACCTTGGGTAATGCGGCGTTCAACCTGGCCTTGGCCAAAGCCATTCTGACTAGGTCCTTTGCCTTCTCTGTAGCTTTTTCTGGCTCATCCATGTGAACCCATGAGCACTGATCCCGAATGTTGGCCATCTCAAAAAGATAGGGATTCAAACCCGATTCAGCCACAGTATTTTGGAACAATGGTCCATGGGTTCTTGGAGTGCAGCTTGCCACCACGACGCGGTTGAGATTGTGTTCTTTGATCTTCTCTTTAATATGCTCCTGGGTATCTTGGGAACAGGTGTACAAGTTCTCTTCTGCATAGGCAACATTGGGTAGAGTTTTGACATATTCCACTACAGAAGGAACATTTACAACACCACCTATATTTATACCGCAGTGACAGATGAAAGCTCCAATGCGCGGCTCCTCTTCTCCCACTACTCTTTCAGGGGGATATTCTTTAACTGTTGTGAGTGTATTCCTTTCTGAGGTTATAATACTTGATGCCCTGGCTGCGGCACCACTGGCCTGTGCCACACTGTCGGGACTGTCCTGTGGATCCTGGAATACACCGCAAACGTATATCCCTGGTTTATTTGTACTGATGGGAGAAAAGATGGTCGTTGAGCAGAAATCGAAATCGTTCAGTTCTATCCCTAATTTTTCACCCAGTTCTTTTGCGCCCTTTGGTTTCTCCATGCCCACAGAAAGTACGACCAAATCGAATTCTTCCTCCTGCAATTCCCCGCCCTTTATATAAACGATCTTTAGATTCTTTGTTTTGGAATCCTCCTCAACTGATGAAATTCGGTTGTTACTCACAAATCGGACTCTGTGCTCCTTGGCAGCTCTGATGTAATAATCGTCGAACTCCTTTCCAAAGGCCCGCATGTCCATGAAGAATATGGTTGAGTTCAAACCAGGTGTATGTTCCTGTGCGATCACCGCCTCCTTTATGGCGAACATACAGCATACCGAGGAGCAGTATGGATTGCCAATGCTCCGATCCCTTGAGCCCACACATTGGATGAAGGCGATTTTTTGGGCTATCATTCCATCCGAGGGCCTTAGAACAACTCCGCCGTATGGCCCTGTTGCACTGAGCATCCGCTCCAACTCAAGGCTTGACACAACATTTGGAAATCTACCGTAACCATATTCTCTTCTCTTTACACTCAAATCGAACTCTTCAAAACCTGGAGAGACTATAATGGATCCTACCTTCAGATCAATTTTTTCCTGCTCTTGTGAGTATTGTATTGCTCCTGCTCTGCATTGGGTTTCACAGATACCACAGCCTATACAGTGATCCTGATCTATGCAGTGAATGGGGGGAACGGCCTGTGGATATTTTATATAAACCGCCTTTCTTATCTTAAAGCCTCTGTTATACTCGTCCTTAACCTCAACAGGGCAGCGCTGTGTACAAAGGCCGCAGCCTGTACATTTACTCTCGTCAACATACCTGGGTCTCTTATTGATGGTGACCTTGAAATTACCTGCATCCCCTTCCACTTTTTCCACATTGGCATTGGTAACGAGCTTGATATTTTGATGTCTTCCAGTTTCTACTAATTTTGGGGCCATGATGCACATGGCGCAGTCGTTGGTTGGGAAGGTCTTATCCAGTTGGGCCATTGCACCCCCTATGCTGGGAGAGTAATCAACGATATAAACATAAAAACCTGAGTCAGCCAGATCCAATGCGGACTGCATACCAGCTATACCTCCTCCTATGACGAGTACGGCTCCAACTTTATCCCCCATTAAATCACCTCCCTTCCAGAAAGAAGGCCGCGAATACAAACTGAGAAATTGCACTCATCGCTTCTTGCCCTCTCACAACTGTGACACCTCAATGTTAATAACATATTTCTTGTGATTTTTTTCTTTGTCTCTTCATCGATCTCTGGTAAAGAGGCCAGGCATTCCTGAATGATTTTGGTTTGAACCTGTCCCCATCTGGGAAGGGTGGATATTCTATCCTGATTTCGCCATGAATTCTTTATCATCCTTATCTTAGCCTTGTTCGTGTCTTGCTGGGCTTCTGGTTTTACTTCCTTGGCCTTCATCTCAACACCTCCTCTTTGGGTGCCACATAAAGAGGCATCACTCCCTCGTATCTGTCCACGACGATCAGTCCTCTATCTTTGAGTGTTACGATATGCTCAAGTACCTTTTGTGGCGAGAGGTTCACTTGCGAAGCGATGTCCAGAACGGAAAAGGGCTTGTCCATGGTGGTGAATAATATCTTCTGCCTGGCCATCTCCTCTTCTATGGCAGTGTCCATTAGGTTATCGAACTCCTCTTGTGAAATTTTTTTATCATAAACATTGCCTTTCTCGGTTAGATTGATTTCTCGGGCAACTAATGATCTCAATCTGAAATCCCTTGCGGCATTAGTGGCAACGTAAAGCCCCTCGAGTTTTTGTTCATCAGGTTTGTCACCCGCCAACGGGCTCGGCCCTAGGGATTTTATCTCGTTGACAAAATCGGCCACAACCTTGGAAAATCTCTCCCCCTCGGAGGCCGATACCCATTCCAGACGCAGCCTTTGAACTTCCATTCCCGCCTTTTCCATCAACTTTTTTACGAGTTTAACCTTTTTTTCTGTATAATAGTTACCTGTGATATAATGGCAGTCACCAAGATGGCAACCACCAACCAGAACTCCATCTGCACCGTGAATGAACATCTCCAGTATAAGAGCCGGATCCACTCTGGAACTGCACATAACTCTTACAGTTCTCGTGTTGGTAGGATACTGGTATCTGCTCACCCCGGCCAAATCCGCTCCTGCATAGGAACACCAATTGCATAGAAAAGCGATGATCTTGGGCTCGAAACCTTCATGAGATACCTGCTCTTCGCTCATGTCCTCACCTCCTCCAAGGCCGCAATGGCCTCTGCAGCTAGTTGTTCATCGGTGTAATGAGTCATTGTAATCGCCTTCTCGGGACATATGGAGCCGCATGTCCCACAGCCTTTGCATGCCGCGACTATTATCTCAGCGATTCCTTCCTCATCGAATTGGATTGCTCCATATGGACATACCATATCACAGGACTTGCAGCCTGAGCAGCGCTCCCTGTCCACACGTGATACTATTGCCTCGGCTTGAACATAACCCATGCTCATTGGTATTGAAGCCC
>CP070739.1:3131583-3135560 GCA_020347705.1 Methanomassiliicoccales archaeon
ATTTCGATTCCCAAATCCCTGAAATTGCTGAGCAGATCCTCGCCTGCAGGGGCCGCGCCGACAACGAGCTGGTCGCATCTATCAAGGCCTACCTTTTTCAAAAGCCCCTTTCTCAGCAGCCGCCTTAACAGGTTCTTTTTGAATCCTTCTTTTGAGTTCACGTACTTCTGTCCCACATTGTTCTCCAAAAGACCCTCCCATACCTTTTCATAGAACCTGGGCACCGAGAAGAAGATGGTGGGTCTTGCTTTTCTCAGAGTGTCCTGAAGCTCCCTGAAGTCCTCGAGATAGTAAATGTTTAAAGGTCCAGGGGCATAGTAGGGAGCGTACATGGCCAGGATGCCCTCCACAACATGGTTCATTGGTAAAAATGAGAGGTACACGATACCCCGGTTTTTTGACTCCCAAGGTAAAATCGAGCAGAGTGATTCCCCCATCCACCTGAGTTTATCGTGATCGAAACAAACACCCTTGGGTTTTCCTGTTGTCCCCGAGGTGTACCTTACAGTGGCCAGATCACCGAATCCATAGTCAGAAACCGGGGGCTTGTCAGTATCCTTTCCTTTTGCCATAAATTTCTCCCAGGGGATAATCTCTCTTTTTAACTTGACTTTTGGATTTTTTCTGCAAAATGATATCACAGGTATATTCACCTTAAGTTCGTCTATCTTCTTCAATATACCAGGGGCCCCGACGAACAGGGCCTTGGAATCCGAAGCGGCCACGATTTTATCGATATCAGAAGGTGGACTCGTATAGTATAGAGGCACGCTCACGGCACCTGTTATACCGATTGCGATATCCATGGTAAGATACCGAGTGCTGTTATGCCCGACCAAAGCTACCCGATCTCCTTTTTTGATACCCATTGCACGAAGAGCCCAGGCCGCTTTCAGTATATCCTTTTGCACCTGTGCGGCCTTCTTTTTAACGATCTGGCCCTCGAAAACGTCATAATAGGTGATGGGCATGCTCTTGCTTTTGAGGCGGAACAGTACCTGTTCGTGCACGGTCCTGTCCGATCTGTGGAGGAATCCCATATAGGTGGCGTACCCAAGGATGTTTTCCATTGCTTCCTTCCACTTCAGCTCGTACGTACCGATTAACCTGTTCACGTTGTCTCTTTGGTATTTTCTGCGCTCGTTGAAGTACGGCGCGAGGATGATTAGAGCGTCCAGAAAGCCTCTTTTTTTCTTTTGGACCACCTTCTGGGTGCGGTACCTTCCTTTTGTTGCCCCAGTTGGTGCGGGTATGAAATGGGGTTTTTTGAGTTTGACTTTCAGGTTTTTCTTGGCCCAATTTCTCGAATACAGGACGAGCTCTTTTGCAGTGGGCAGCGATTCGTAGGGTGCGGTGAGGTGAAAGTTCAGGCCTTCTGCTTTTGGCTCGAAGGTGAGCTTGACAACGGAATCAGCCACATAATCCACGGGAATCATGTTCACTTTTAAAGAAGGGCGCACAGGGAATATCTTCATCTGGCCCTTGAAGAACAGTCTGAGCGGGAAATATAGGGTGTTGAAGGTCTTAATCTGGCCTGTTTTGGAATCCCCCACCACCATGCCAGGTCTGAAGACTGAAATAGGTAGGTCTTTTTTTGCTGCCTGAACCAGCTTCTCGCCCTCGTATTTGCTGAGCTCGTAGGGACTGGAAAAACCGTACTCGTCAGACAATGAATCCTCGGGAACAGCACCTTTTCTGGCCCCTGCAACGTATGCGGTTGATACATGCGAGTATCTGGTGAGACCATGTTTTTTATGGACATGTTTGGCAAATTTAAGAACATTAGCAGTCCCCTGCACGTTGGTATTTCTCAATTCTTTGATTGGACCGTCAAGACGCATGTCGGCCGCGGTGTGGATGATATGGGTGATTCTTTTCTCAAGATCATAGTATCTTTCTCTCGAAAGGCCCAAACTGGCCAATGTAATGTCACCTTTTCTGGCTTCAACCCTATTACCGATTGCGCTGGCAAGCTCGGGCCAGTCCCACCAGGCCCGGGACAGTTTACGTGCTGCGGCCTCATCGTCTTGGGCCCTGACCAGGGCTACGATTTTGTTGTCGGGATTTTTTAAAAGTCGAAGAGCGATATGAGTTCCAAGAAAGCCGTTTGCGCCGGTAAGTAGTATGGTGTTGCTCACGTTCCGTGTCTCCCTCTCTATTCGTTTTGTGTGTCATTATTGTGTGTTTTTGCCTGGTCGATGATTTTTGCCTGATCATCCCCATTTCCACTGTACTCTTTAGAATTGACCATTAATTCTGATATATTTTATGGTATTTATTATTATCCTTTGTTTCCTGTAAAAAATCCAGGGTAGCTATAAAATGGGTTTGAACTGATAATAATCATATTGTCACCATAATGTAAATTCCCAAGTAAATCTCAATGTCCCTTCCCGATCATCTTCATTCTTCTTCTTCGACCTTTATTCCCACCACATCCTCGATTTCATCATCAATGGGAGGTGATACCACTTCATCTTTCTCCAGAGCTTTCAATTCGACTAAATAGTCGTCGATTTTCTTATCTAAAATCAGAAAGTGGTTTTCCTCGAGCTTCCCGATCTTAACCTGTCTTTTGATTTCTTCTCTAAGGGTGACCAATCCATTTTGGCAGGTCTTGTATTCGTCCTTATATTCTTCGTATATCTCCTCGATCTTATCCAAATACTCGCGCAGTTTGCTGCGCTTCTTTCTCAGTGATATAAATCCAAACATGAATAAGAGAGCCGATGCAATGATGGTCAACGCCGTGATTATTGGCTCCATGGCCTCCCATGTAAGCCCCTCCTCCCTTATTTGCAGTTCACTGGTGGTAAACGACCAAGTATAATCATCATCCAAGCCGATACCATTTAAATTTTTAGCGTTTTGGGAGATGCTCACATTATACTGGGTTTTAGCTTCTAAGGGGGTATTTGGTGTGAATATTAGTGTGGTTCCCTCCCAGGTGAAAACACCGCTTACAAAGGGAGTTATGGAAAATGCATTTTCAGTTTCATCTTTATTCATGGGCTCGCTAAACGAAATCAAAATGGTCGCATCCCTTGGTACATTCGTTCCCGTGGGTTTCCAGGAATTATCCAGGACATAAGGATGGATCACGGCTGCAGAAGATACCGTGGTAAATATCCAGCTGTACTCTGAGATTAAGCTATTTCCTGTTAAATCGCTGGCATTTGTGCTTATATTTATCGTGTACTGAGTTTCATAAAGCAAATCATCGCCGGGAGTAAATATCATGGAATCTCCACTCCAGGCAAAGGAACCAGTGATTTTCGGAAAGATCGAAAAAGCGCTCTCAGAGGCTGTTTGATTCATGGCCTCACTGAAGACTATCGTGATGGTTGTATCTACAGGTATATCCGTCCCTATAGGGGATTTATCAACTATCGATGGAGGGATATCTGTGGTGGGCCTGAAGACGATACTGAGTTCTTCAGACAATGGCCCCTCTCCTACTGTGTTCTTTGCAGACACCTTATAGTAGTATGTGATACCGTTTGTGACATCTATGTCATTATAAAACAATACATTAGATATCTCCTCCAACAATGTCTCTGTACCAGGATTGTATCCTCTGTATATCCTGTAATTTGTAATGGCTGATTTACCGCTTGTGGTTGGGGCTTTCCAGGTCAATCGTATGTAGGTATCCGTGGACTCCACATGGATGTCCTGGGGTACCGAAGGGGTGGCCACCACCGTGGTTTCGTTTGGGCTGTTGGATGTTGCGCCCAAGTTATCCAGTTCGTCATAGGACTTGATAGCGAACCAGTACCTGGTTCCATGACTGAAACCTGTAACGTCATAGCTCTCCGTGCTGCCGGCACTTAACGGGATCCAATCCTGTGGGTATGTCGCGGAAACATCCCAATTCGCATCGGTTATAGGGCCAGTTATCGAATATTTCACTATGTATCCAGAAGCTGAGCCTATGCTTCCGTTGTCAACTGGCGCTGTCCATGTCAGGTTGATGG
>CP070739.1:3135660-3146167 GCA_020347705.1 Methanomassiliicoccales archaeon
ATCAGGTGGCGGTAAATCCTCATCGTCAGGTGGTGGTAATTCTTCATCGTCAGGCGGGGGTAAATCTTCATCATCGGGTGGTGGTTCTTCATCGTCATGAGGTGGTGGTTCTTTGTCCTCTGGAGCTGGGGATTCCTCGTCAATGGACGGTTGGACAGCAGCAGGAGGCTCTGTCCCTGGTGGAGTGGGCGGATAACCTTTCTGCTGCTTATGGCGATAGATCATCCAGAGGTTGATTAGAGTAAAGACTACAATTAAAAAGATGAGAAGGAAGCAAAACAATATAACTAAAAAATCATCCTCAGGTGGTTCTTCTATTATTTCTTCCTCTTGGGGTTCTTCAGGGGGGGCACTTTTAGGTAGTACATTTACCTCTAGATATATCTCCAGGGTCTTTGACCCATCAGATATCGTTAAGGAGACATTCTCATAAGAATTAGGTTCTGAATATAATAGATATAGGCATAGCCCAATAGAGGTAATATTTACTGAGTCATCAGAAACTAATAGCAACTCCAATGGTGTATCTGGATCTGTCACATATTTATCGAGACCAAATAGGAACACTGAGTCTTCATCTACGGTCACGGATGGCAGTCTACTGATGTCCGGCTTAAGAAGAGGTGCATCATTCACAGGGGTAATAAAAAACAGAACATCCTGTGATACCGAGTTAATTCCGTCGCTTACCGTGATACTGACAACTTCGCTGGATATATCATTTTCGCTCAACCTATCATCCAATGAGAAAAGACATGACAGTGTATGTCCATCGATAATTTCACAGCAGTCCGAATCTTCAACAAATGTGAAAGCAATGGTTTCATTATCGATATCACTTACGAATTCTCTGAGGTCGAGGAGGTATTCTTCATCCTCATTAACATTTTGAACAGGTATCACTAACTCAGGTGGGGCATTCAGCACCGTTGGGAGAGGGAACTCGTCGGTTCTATCTGTGTTGGAGCCATCCGAGCATTCGATAACGAATTTATGCTCACCTACGATGCTATACTGAGTCTCGAAGCGATACAACTCGCCATTGGTGTAATCCCCATCCAAAAGATAAGAATTCGGCGTGTTCATGTCGTAAGCCCAGACCATATCCGTCCCGAAGAGCGAATCGTCGTTGAACACTTTGACATTACCTGCAGGAGCAATGGGAGCATCGTCATCGTCATCGGTATATGTGACATAAAATTCGAATGTTGTGTTCAAATAGCCTTGCTGTGGTGTTACACTGCAATCCTCTAACTTTGGCTTATGACCTATCAACTCACCAGTTGTGAAACTCCAGGTATAGTCATCGTATAGGGCGGAATCGATCTCAGTGTTTTCGTTGCCATCCAAAGGATTACCAGCATAATCCTGGAAATATCGTGATATCAAACGAACAGTGTATTGTTCATTTGGCTGAAAATCTTCATCAGGATTGAACAAAGTTGTATTCGTCTGGTTGTTGTAAATAATTCGGCCGGTGGAATATTTTCCAGAGGAAGATTGTACGATCAATGATGAGTCGGTAATGAGGGCCTCGCAGAAGGTTTCATTAAAAGTTATTTCAATGTTGGAGTTTAAAGGGACATCAATTGAATTGTTTGCAGGCGTGACACCTTCAACGATGGGTGGAGTTGTGTCCTCATCACCGAAACAGTACAACCTCATATCATAATTACCGATATACACTTTGCCGTCCACGATGCTGGGTGATGCGTATAACAACTCTGAGCCGAAAGGTTCAGTCTGCAAAGGCATGATATAGTTCCAAATAAGTTCACCAGTCTCCTCGCATAAAGCCCATAGGGTGTAATCCTCTGATGCTATGAACACCTTTTTTCCTGCAATCGAAGGTGAACTCCATATCTTATCTGTGGTCTGAAATTTCCAGATCACCTCGCTTGCGGAAATGACACCATCATCATTGGGGTCCTCTTTAGGTAACGCGTATAGATAATAATCGTGGGATCCGATGAAGACTCGATCACTTGCGATGCCGCAGGAACTCCAGATTTCGTTGGCAGATGTGAATTCCCATATCACCTCCTCGGAGCTGATGGTCCCGTCCCCGTTTGGATCGGTAAGTGGTAACGCATAGAGCTTACCATTTAAAGCACCGATATATACAACACCGTCTTCCACTGCAGCAGAGCTGACAACGCGTGCACCTGCATCGAAAACCCAGATTGCTTCTGATACATCTATTGTCTGATCCCCAGGGGTCGGGTCATCAGCAGGCAATGCATACACGCTTTCATCATAGCTGCCGAAAATCACCTGATCGTTTACAATGGTTGGTGAGGAAATTATCTGACCATCAGCTTGGAACGTCCATAGAATATTGCCATTGGTTTCGTCCAGGCAGTATAATAATCTTGGAACGGTTGGAACATAATCACCTCTGCCTGAACCGATATAAACCTTACCATTATGGACAGTTGGTGAGCTGTCTATATCGATATTCAGATTTTTAACCCAATCTTCAGCACCAGTATCATGAACCAAAGAGTATACATTATTATCGTAGGATGCGAACAGCACGCGATCGTTGGCCACTGTTGGCGAGGTTGTCACCCTCTCACCGATGGTTTTCTCCCAGCTCTGAATACCAGTTACAGCGTCAATCCCCCGAAACTCATTGGGTCTATTGCCTCCCTGGAACACCAAACCTCCTGCAACGGCAGGGGAGCCGCAGTATCCCCAAGTATAGATATCAGTAGGTGTCGTCTCATGCATCCAAAGTACATGGTTCGTGTTCGGGGCCCGAGAGCTCGTGCAACCGGTGCGGTTCATATCATGCCTGAACATTGGCCAATCATCAGTTTGAGGGGCGTCCGCGCACACGGTCTTGGATATCATTCCGAACGGCATCACTGGAATCAGCGACAAAATCAACATTATTCCCAAACTTATCAGTGCTATCCTCTTGATTTTTTTTCCCACCGTCAAATCACCCTCCTATGATCACGATAAGATATTAATGTAGATTATTATAATGCACATAACGTTACTTATATTTAACGATTTTAGAACAGTTTTTGAATAATTAAATATTAGCTGATTACGACCAAAACATCATGGGCATCCACACTGTCCCCTTCCTTGACCCTTACCTCTGAGATTCTTCCCTCGTTATTCGAAACGATCTCATTCTCCATTTTCATGGCCTCTAAAATTATCACAACATCTCCGATTATGACATCATCGCCAACGTTCTTCTTGACCGATACCACCTTTCCAGGCATAGGGGCCAGGATTTCTTTAGTGAGGCCTTCATCCCTTGAGGGCCTTTTAAGAGACTCCGCGACAGAAGGACTCTCAGTACCTGAAGGTGTTGGTCCTCCGAGTGTTGGAGATTCCCTGGACCTTAGAAGATCCTTGCTTGCCACCTCCCACTTTCTGTCGTTCACCCGAGCAAGCATTTTCCCGGAGCTTGGCTCGGCATCCAATTCTATGCTAAAGAGCCCTCCATCCACTGCCACAAGCAAGGATTTACCTGAGTCATCCTCGATTTGTGCTTGGTATTTCTTCCCGTTTACGACTACATGAAACTTTCTGTCCTCTGCCCTTTCGATTTCGATGTCGTAGCTTTTACCAATTATGTCAAGGTTGAATCTTCTCATGGATTCCTGCCTCTTGCGTTCATCAACTCGATTCTTCCTGCCATGCCCCAAGGGTTTGGTTTGTTACTGCGTTCGATTCTCCTTGATGGCCCTGCTCTCTCCATCTTCAAAAACTTGGATGCCAGGGCAACTGAAATGGCTGCGACCTCTAACTCATCTATGGCCTTTTTATCCCTTTCCAAAAAATATGTTTTTGCGACCTGGGGAAAGAGTGCATAAGAAAGCACATCCTCAATGTTATCACTCTCGAGCTCTTTTTTCAATTTTTCGAGCTCTGGCTCAAAAAGGTCCGCGGGACGGGAAGTGACTGGCTCTTCATCGCCTATCGCCATTCTCTTTACCTTATCATCTATGGGCGCTGCGCTTTTTCCGTAAAGCCCCTTGATGAGGTTCTTTGTCTCCTTTGGTATCATCTTGTAGCGATCATTGAGAAGTACATTCAATGTCGCCTGTGTACCCACGATCTGGCTGGAGGGTGTTACCAATGGAGGATAGCCGAGCTCCTCTCTCACCTTTGGTACCTCTTTTAATACCTCAGGCAGTCTGTCCTCTGCGTTTTGGTCCCTAAGCTGCTTTACGAGATTGGACATCATGCCACCTGGAATCTGGAACTGGAGGACATTCGTGTCAACTCCAGTGAATTCGCTTTCGTAGATCCTGTATTTTTTTCTCACGTTTTCGAAGTGCTTGGCAATCACATCAAGGACACCGAGATCCAACCCTGTATCATAGGGTGTGTCTTTCAGCATGGCAACCACGGTCTCTGTTGGTGGCTGGGAGGTGCCACTGGAGAGACTTGAGATCGCACAGTCGATGATATCTGCTCCTGCTTCAATTCCCTTGAGGTAAGACGCAGTTGCCACACCACTTGTGTCATGGCAGTGCATATGAACCGGTAAGGAGATGTTCTCCTTCAACTTTGAAACGAGCTCGTAGGATGCAGCGGGTAAGAGCAGTCCTGCCATGTCCTTGATACACAGATTGTCCGAGCCCATGGCCTCAAGCTCCTTACCCATCTCGACAAAAACATCCGTGGTATGCACAGGGCTTATGGTGTAGCACACACAGCATTCTGCAATTGCCCCCACCTCCTTGACCTTTTTCAAGGCGGTCTTCATGTTTCTTACATCGTTTAATGCGTCGAATATCCTGAAAACGTCGATACCGTTTTTATGGGCCGTTTCAACGAAAGCCTCCACCACATCATCAGGATAATGGCGGTAACCAACTATGTTCTGCCCCCTTAGGAGCATCTGGAGCCTTGTCTTTGGCATGGCCTGTTTTAAAAGTCTGATCCTCTCCCACGGATCCTGTTTTAGGAATCTTAAGCATGAATCGAACGTGGCCCCTCCCCACATCTCAACGGACCAGTAACCGACCTCATCGATCTTCTCTGCAATGGTCACCATGTCCTCAGTGCGCATCCTTGTGGCTAAGAGGGATTGATGGGCATCCCTGAGCATGGTATCTGTGATTTTTATGGGTCTTTTTACCACTTCTCCTCCTCCGGGTCCAATTATAATGGGATGTTGCCATGCTTCTTTGAGGGTCTTGGCTCTCTCTTGTTTAACAGTGTGTGAAGTGCATTTATAACTTTGGGTCTCGTTTCCTGGGGCTCTATGACATCGTCCACATAACCCTTTGCCGCAGCAATGTACGGATTTGCGAATTTCTTTCTATAGTCCGCAACAAGTTCTTCTTTTTTCTTGACCTTATCCTCAACCTTTGCCAGCTCCTTTCTAAAAACTATATTTACAGCCCCATCGGGTCCCATGACCGCGATCTCCGATGTCGGCCAAGCAAAGTTTATGTCAGCCCTGATATGTTTGGAGCACATAACGTCATAGGCTCCTCCATATGCTTTTCTCGTTATCACGGTAATTTTCGGCACAGTGGCTTCGCAGTAGGCATAAAGCAGTTTAGAGCCGTTGGTGATGATTCCTCCGTATTCCTGGGCTGTTCCCGGTAAAAATCCTGGAACATCCACAAAGGTAAGAAGGGGAATGTTAAAGGCATCGCAGAATCTAACGAACCTTCCTCCTTTTCTCGAAGAGTTGATATCCAGTGTACCGGCGAGAAAACTTGGTTGGTTCCCAACCACGCCCACAGAATGTCCATACAATCTCGCAAAGCCCACTACTATGTTCTGTGCCCAATAGGGGTGAACCTCCATAAATTCCCCGTTGTCAACAACCCTGAGGATCACATCCTTCATATCATAGGGTTTATTGGGATCGTCGGGAATGATGTCGATGAGCTCAGGATCCATCCTGTTGGGATCGTCACCTGTCTCCACATAAGGAGGATTTTCCAGGTTGTTTTGCGGAATATAACTCAATAACTTCTTTATCATCCTGACGCAGTCCTTCTCATCCTCGCAGGCGAAGTGGGCCACACCGCTCTTCGTGTTGTGGGTCATGGCACCTCCAAGTTCCTCGAAAGTCACCTCTTCCTTTGTTACGGTTTTGATAACCTCAGGACCTGTTATGAACATGTGACTCGTCCCCTTGACCATGAGTATGAAATCGGTCATAGCAGGAGAATAGACTGCCCCACCTGCACAGGGCCCCATTATGGCCGAGATTTGGGGGATTACTCCAGAGGCCATGACATTCCTGAAGAATATCTCGGCATAACCACCCAGGCTTACCACACCTTCCTGAATTCGCGCCCCGCCTGAATCATTCAGTCCGATTACAGGAGCACCATTACGCATTGCCAGGTCCATGATCTTGCAGACCTTCTCTGCAAATTTCCATCCCAAGGAACCGCCGAAAACCGTGAAATCCTGGGAAAATATATAGACCAATCGTCCGTCTATGTTGCCGTAACCTGTGACGACACCATCTCCGAGGATGCGCTTTTTTTCCATCCCGAAATCCGTGCATTCGTGGAGTGCAAAGGCATCAAGCTCAACAAAACTTCCCTCATCAAGGAGTGTTTCCACCCTTTCCCTGGCCGTAAACTTGCCTTGTTTGTGATGTTTTTCGATGCGCTCAGCTCCACCGCCCAGCTTGGCCTTCTCTTTCAGTTTTCTGAGTTCTTTCATCTTCTCTTCAACTGTCATTCAATGCCTCCTTTTGAGACAACATTATGAAATGCAAACGGTGTCCTTCCTCCCCAAAGGGTTTTTGGATTATAAGAATTGTGTTTAGGGGATGGAGAGCAAGCTGGTAAATCATATCCGAATCGAGGAGGCAAAAGGATGTATTGCTGGAAAATAGCACCGCGGTTATTTCATCATCTGGAATCATACGATTCTATTACTTTTTTCGATACGTATTCCCTTACCTCTTCAAAATTGTGCATTAATGTGACGAGTTGAGGGATTTCCCTATCCCAAACATATCTTTTCGCCTCGATAGCCTCTTGAATCTCATCGATGTTCATTGTTCTTTTATAATACTGCATCTTCTTCTCGATCACATCCCACTCTATCGTTGTATTCTTCCTAAGAAGGAAATAAATATCATATAAATCTCTAGCTCTGTCTCTTGTGATCATCGCTCTCAGCTTCTCTGCAAGTATCTCACTAGTTTTCATGACTAATATTGAATATGGTGGTAAATCTTCATAAACTGGATAGAGACTTTTAAATTCAGGATCGTAGAGCACGTTCTCTCTCAGGCTGATTTCTATATGAATAGAGCAAAGACTCTTTTCTGTCCCTTGGTAAAGCGGTCCTTGAATTTTCAAACTAAAACCACAGGAAACCCTTTTCCTCTCAACTTCTGTTGAGGTGGTATACCCAAAGCCCGAAAGCCCTCTCTCAATAGAAATTGAAAGAGTATCCACATTTAGAAATCTGTTCTGGGTAAAGTCCAAATCCTCACTGAACCTATTCAAACTAAAAACTTTTTGCAGACAGGTTCCGCCCTTAAATACCAACTCATCACCAATGTGCCTCGAAATTAGAGACAAAATAAGATGCTGGAGGTAGTCTTTTTCGATTTGACCCAGATTATAGTCCAATATTGAACGATAACCTTCTAAATCCGTTCTAGTGAGCATTTTCCACCTCCGTGTTAATAACCAATTTCCATTTTTTATCTTTCTCACCATTCTTAGGCAGGATTGGATCCAGTGGATCATATTTGCCATTTAAATGAGGGTTCAATATATCGTATACATCTATCCCAACTGAGTCTAGCAAATACCCTATTCGCTTCAGGGTGACAATTGATCCCATTTTTATTCCGTACTCGATCAGCTTATTACTGTTTATCCCCTTTTTTATCGCAATTAACGAATCCGAAATGCTACAATTCTCTGGTAGGTATAGAGAATCCGTAAGGCTCTTCTCCACCGACCCTAGATACCAAACATATCCATTTTTATTCCTTTCATAACCAAAGACCTTCTCGGGTTGGAACTTGACGAACTTAATGATATATCCTTGATATTCAATCGGTTTTTTTGAACGAATAGAAACAATGGTTAGCTCTCTAGGTATCTGTACTGTTATTTTGTGGTAGTAAAATGCAGATAAAAACGAGATATAGGATGGAAAGAGCAGATTGGTTGCCACTGATTCTATAGGTGTGCCAGGTAGGGAATACTTTCCCTGTTCGATCCTCGAAATCAAGTTTCTCCTGATCAATCTATTAAGATAGGTATATACATAATCAGGTGAGCGTCTGATCAACCTGGAGATATCCTTTGGAGTAAAGACAGCCAATTTGCTGTTTCTCACCAACCCGAGAAACTCGATGTCTCTCATAAATATCTCATATATCCGCATTAATATATAAACTTTTGGTTCATTAATCTAATCATTTTTGATTAGATGCTAATATCAAAAGTTCAGCATATTGATCATACGATACTAATTTGAATATTAGATGCATTAGAAGATTTTTATTATGTTCGCTAAACAATCCAACTGTATTGGAAAGACTTTTATCATAATATAATATTAGTCGATTACCGTGAGGTTCACGAAGCATGACCACAGATTTAAAAAAGGCCAGAAAAATCAAATCCCAGCTCATAGAGACCTTCGACGCGATAGCCCCTCATTTCGACATCACCAGGTATAAACCATGGCCAGAGAGCAAGAGGTTTATCTCTAACTTACCAAAGGACTCTATAGTCCTTGATTTGGGCTGTGGAAATGGGAGGAATTCGATTCACCTGGCCAAGGAGGGGATGAAAGTAATAGGAATCGATTTCTCCAGAGGTTTGATCAAAATCGCGAAGAATAAATTGGAATGGAAGGAAGTGGCGAACAGGGTGAATCTTATCGAGGGGGACATAGGCTCTTTACCTCTCAAAAAGGAGTCTGTAAATGCAGTCCTGTACATAGCCACAATTCACCATCTTCCCACACCACAGGAAAGATTAAAAAGCCTGCTGGAAGTGAAAAGATGTTTAAAACCAGAGGGATCTTGCCTTGTCTCTGCATGGGCCCAGGAGCAGGAGAAATTCAAGGAGGATCTTGAGAAATCCATGGATAATTCGGAAGAGGGTTTCGAACACGGGGATATTTTTCTCCCCTGGAAATTGAAGGAGGGAAGGGAGCTTCAGAGGTACTACCATCTGTTTTCAAAAGAGGAGTTTGAAGATTTGATTGAAAAAAGCGGTTTGGACGTTAAAAGAGTGTTCTTTTCTGCGGATAACCATTATGCCGAGTTGAATAAAAAATAGAAACGAATAAGTTTTTATAGATAGTAGAACATTTGAATACAGTTGCGCGGGGGACAATCATCTGGAGTTAATATCAAAGATAAAAGAGAATATCATAATCCATGAAAAAAACATTTACAGCATCATTACGATCATCGGCTGGCATATATATGTCTTTGGTTTATTATTACCCTGGTTCGTGCCAAAAGAAGGTTCTTTAATTAATTACTGCTTTTTTAATAATTTATCATCCTTTACTAATTTCATAAATATCTTGGGTCTACCATTGATCATAATAACAGAAATATCGATTTTGCTGAGTATATCCAAGAAAATATCGTTTCAAATTACTGCATTAATTTTTTTGATCTTGAATTTATTTCTTATAATTATCTACACATTATATGTGCTTTCAAACGACCCAATCCCATATTATTCTCCTTCAAGTTCTGGTTACCAGGCTGAGCACACAATGCTGGGAATTGGATTTTATATGAGTCTTACTGGAATATTTATTGCATTGTTTGGACCTATCATCACAATTATAAAATTTCGAAAGAAAAAAGCTTCTAACCTCAACTCTCAACGATACTCTTAAACTCTTCCTCATCCACGACCTTTATACCCAGTTTCTTAGCCTTCTCGAACTTCGAGCCAGGCTTCTTGCCAACCACCACATAATCCGTGCTTTTGGAGACGCTGCTTGACACGATGCCACCAGCATTCACAACCAGATCTGATGCCTCCTCCCTAGAAATATTTTCCAGGCTGCCAGTGAATACGAACTGCTTTCCATCAAGGGGTCCTGTCTTCTTCGTGGTGGGTGAAACCCCCCTGGCCTTCAGGGTTTGAATCAACTTCTTGTTATCCTCATCAGAAAAGAAACTCAAAATGCTTTCAATGGATTCCTTTCCAATTCCCTTTATGCCTTCCAGTTGATAGCCCATGGCCTGCGATAGATTATCCAGTGAATTAAAATAATTGGCCAAAAGCTGGGCAGCATATTGTCCTACATGTCTGATTCCCAATCCGAAAATCAATCTGGAAAGTTCCCGCGTCTTGCTGTCCTCTATCGCCTTTAAAAGGTTGTCCGCTGACTTCTCTTCGAAGCCTTCAAGCTTCAGAATGTCTTCTTTTTTTAGTGCATAAAGATCCTCAAGCCCTTTAATCAATCCCGAATCCAGGAGTTTGTCTATGGTCTCAGGACCCAAATGTTCGATATCCATGGCGTTTCTTGCGGCAAAATGCCCGAGTCTTCTTCG
>CP070739.1:3146267-3148791 GCA_020347705.1 Methanomassiliicoccales archaeon
TCCTGAAGAGTGTCGAACAGAGCTTATCGTCCCCATACGTGAGAAAAAGAATCGAATTTTAAAATAGTATTGAAATTCAGGGAGGAACGAAGTGTTGGCAAAAGGAAAAGGCCACTTCACCAGGCGGGAGTTTTTATCCAAATCCCTTTCTAGCATAACAGCGGCAGGACTTTTGAGTATCTCTGGAAAGAAGCCACCATCTCACATTCAAAGAGAACTCGTTCAGAGACCGGAAAAGAATATTATTTATCGAACCCTTGGAAAGACCAACATCCATTTACCCATAGTGAGTATGGGAGTGATGAACACTCTGGATTCGGCAGTAGTGAAAAAATCTTATGAAATCGGTGTTCGTCATTTTGATACGGCTGGCGAATATATGCGGGGTCGCAATGAAGAAATGTTGGGAAATGCCCTTAAAGAATTAAATGTTAGAGATAAGGTCATAATCAGCACCAAAGTCTTTATTTCTCTTTTCCAGCGAGGAATGAGCCCTGAGGAAATGAAGAAAATATATTTAAAAAAGGCAGAAGAAAGCCTTAAAAGGCTCGAGATGGATTATGTTGATATTCTTTATTCGCATAATGTGTATGACATAAAGTGGCTAAACAATCCAGGCATTATAGAGGCGCTCCATCTTTTAAAGGAACAAAAAAAAGCCCGCTTCATCGGATTTACTACTCATCAGAATATGGCTGAATGCATCAATGAAGCCGCGCGAACAGGCTTTTACGACGTCATCTGTACTGCTTTTAATTATTCCATGCATGATGATGAGGTCTTAACAGATTCCCTTAAAAATGCCGCTTCAAAGGGAATCGGATTAATAGGGATGAAAACCCAATGCGGCGGACGATTTTTGGACCTTGAAAACGTTCCTATAGAAAAACAGAGATACTACAGAAGAAACATCTTACATACGGCCGTTCTTAAATGGGTACTCAAACACGATCTTATCACTACCGCAATACCCGGATACACTAACTATAAACAGTTAGAGGAGGATTTTTCTGTAGCCTATGACCTTGACTATATTCTTGAAGAGAAAAAATTTCTTCAAGACAAAAACGTGATGCTGGCTTTAAAAGCATACTGCAAACAGTGCTCTCGATGCGTCCCTACATGTCCGTATGGAGTAGATATTCCCACACTCATGCGAATTCACATGTATGCGCTCTGTTATTCCAACCTCAGTCTGGCCCAGGATACCCTCAATGAAATCCCAAATGGAAAAGGTCTGGAGAGATGTATCTCCTGTAGCCAATGTGAGGCGAGTTGTGCAAACCGTGTTGACATCGCAAATAGAATTGATGAATTGGGAAAAATCACAGCAGGAAAAAAGTTCGATTGGGAATTTATACAGATTAGAAAGCAAAGAGGGGTGCCACTTAACCATAATTAGAGAAAATTCATAGATGCAAAACTTGATTCAAACAATCCTGTCAACAGTCTATGGATCGAGTTGTTTAGCCTGGGGAAAAAGATGAGATTATTTGGCCGAAAAACTGCTGACATAGGAATAATAGAAAGTACTTTTTGAATAGAATTAATACGAAGGAATATGGATATGAACCACAAAAAGCATGAGCGTTGTTACTATGTGGACTGGCTGAGAGTGATGGCCATGTTTATGATTTTTGTATTTCACTGTTCCCGGTTTTTTGATCACATTGAATGGCATGTGAAAAATGCGGAGGCAAGCATAGGATTCTCCCTATTTACAGGTTTTACTCACCAGTGGATAATTCCCTTTTTCTTTTTGTTGTCGGGGGCCGCTTCCAGGTTTTTCTTAAATGTCAGAACTCCTTGGCAGTATGTCGGCGCTCGTTTTAAACGGCTTTTAGTTCCTTATCTGTTTGGGATTTTATTCCTTATACCGCCCCAGAAATACATAGAAGCGGTTTTTTACAACCGGTTTAGCGGGAATTATCTTTATTTTTTACCTCAATATTTCAGCGTCAATAATCTTTGGATCGACAGCAGCCTTAGATTTTTAGGGCACTACGGGCTTCATCTCTGGTTCCTGAGTTTTCTTTTTTTGTTCTCTTTGACTGCCCTTCCTCTGTTCATGCTGCTCAAAAAAGAGTCGCCCCGGCATTTCATTTTAAAAATCGCATCCTTTTGTTCAAAACCGGGAGTGATCCTATTGCTACCCGTACTAACCATTGCCATTATCCAGACCTCGCTCCGGAGATTTTTTCCCGATTACCTCCACTGGGCAGATACCTTTTACTGGTTTACATTCCTAATTTTCGGGTACCTCATTTTTTCCGACAAAAAATTCGAGGAGGCTATCAGCAAACATGGAAAACTCGCATTGGTTCTGGGAGTGGTCTGTTACATCGGCATAATCTTCTGGTATTTGCTGAGCGATTGGGCACCCGTGCAACCAGGCTTTAACCGCACTACGGGTTTTATCTTTTTTAGTATCCTGTGCAGCCTCAATGCCTGGTGCTGGGTAATGTTCTTTCTCTACGCCGGGCAACGATTCATGAATGTAAAAAATAAAACCCTCAAATATACA
>CP070739.1:3148891-3162709 GCA_020347705.1 Methanomassiliicoccales archaeon
CCTATGCCGGCTCCTCCTGTATCGGCCGGTATGCTGACCCAGGTGAGCCTATCCCAGATTGGTCAGGCAACGGGATGGCAGGCACTTTTTGCACCCTTTGCAGCATTGAGTCTCAAGGAGATATCCAAGGTAAAGAGCCTTGGCGTCAGGGTTGGAATAGAAATGAGACTGGCCAGCGTGAAAGCGGAAATTGCGGCACGTAAAGCAAGTAAAAGGTGGTTTCGATCGTTATGAGGAAAAGAAATGTAGTATTAGTTTACGCTGTGGTCCAACTGTTACCATTTTTGATCTTCTCTCAGGGAGCAGCCGCAGTTTGGCAGGATACCGTTTTTGAGAACAACCTGTTTCTTGACTTCGATCCGGCATCACCAGATAATCTTGAGCCTGTGAACGTGAGCATTACATCTATAAATTCCTCACAGCCGCTCAGCTCCGCATTTTTATTCTGCAATTTTACCAGGGACGGAGAATTTACGGAAGGAGGTTACACTTTTTCCTTCTCGGATTCATCCTATACAAAAATGTACTGTATGATTCCCGATATTCAAAATACCGGTGGAACAGTGGTCAATTTCCATGTTGTAGCATACGATGAAATCAATTCGCCGATTACCTCAAATGAACACCAATATACAGTTGCAAAAAACGGATCATGGCCGTATTCCACCTTTGATGAAAATATCCAAGTCACTTACCATCCACAGGCTCCCGAGGCCTACCAAGAGGTGGGAATTACCATACAGTCAAGACACTCCAATGTTCCCATATCCAGTGCCGAAATCACCTGGGAGATAGAAACTCCAAATCAAATCCCACGCTACGGCATGGCTTTGTTTAATGCAATAAATCCTACCACCCTGAATGTCACGATACCTGGTTATGAGGGTGAATCCAATGTCACATTTACCATAACTGCTTATGATCAGTACTATTCTCCAATGATTTCTCAGGAGTTCCTCTATTTGGTGGGCTCATCCGATGTGACCTATATTTATGACATGGTCATCGAGGTTATTGACGATTATCTAAAAAAACCTGCTTCAGGTGCCTCTGTCACCATTCGAAACGAATCAGGGATAGTGCATACCGGAGTTACCACCTCCCAGGGCCTTCTCATGACCCCTGTTATGTTTCATTCGGGCGATTATACAATCGAAGTGGAATACAATTCCAATACTCAAACAAAGGAGATTTCCATTCCTTATGAGAATAACAATCAGATAACATTCAGCTTCGAGGCCCAGGCGAAAGTTGTTTCGGAATTTGTAGAGTTTCCACACTGGTACGATTATGCCGGCATAATTGGGGCCTTGATAATCCCGCTTCTTTTCTGCTGGATATTCTATAAGAAACAGCGTGAGAGGCTGCTTGCTATTACAGAGAAGAAAAAGACGTTCGGAAGAAGTGTAGAAGACGAGAAAAAGACCCTTAAAACCATGTTCTGGGATGCATTCTCCAGGGAGACCAAGCAGCCGAAGGTCCTAACCCCCATCGCCTTTTTCGCACTAGGGATTTTTGGCGCTGTTTTCATACCGTTTTACCCTTGGTGGGCAATAATAATAGTGGCTTCATTCATAGGGGTCGTATCCTACAAGTTCCCCTTCAGTGCACTGCTTTTACTCTGTGTTTTCATAACAGGCTCCGCAGCCTACCAAACCCCTGAATTCGGCCTTGTTTTTTTGGTTTTCTCGCTTGTTGTTATGCTGTGCTCATTTTATGATTGGAGATTCGGATACCTGGTTTTTTTGATGATCTTTCTTTCAAGATTCGGTGTATCGTTTATGGTTCCGATTTTCGCCGCAATGGTGTTCTCAACGTTTTTGGCCATATCCGTAACATTGTGTGCAGGAGTGTTTTTGGTTCTTCTTGTGAGTGCAAGCGATTACCAGGTAATCGGTCTTATTGCAGGAGCCGAGCATTCCACGGCCTTTATGATATTTGAAAAGCCAGTTGTGGAAAACTTTACACCTGGAACTTTTGCATCAGTGATGAGTGAAATTGCTGCTGCCAGCGGCGATACAATAGGCTCTGTTTTGGCAGAAGGTTTTGCCACCTCCATGCTCCCCTTCTTTATACTGGCATTTTGGTGCTTTGGGATATTTCTACTCTCATATCTTGTGGATGAAAACAAGCGTTTATCCTTCACCACCTTCAAGGAATGGTTTTTATATCCCACAAAGACCGGACGCTCGCTGAAAATCATTTTCTCCTCTATTTGTATTATAGTATTTTCATCCTTTGCAGTGATATTCCAGTTCGGATATTTGAACAACCCTGATATCCTAGGTACCGTAATGCTGGCTCTTTTGTTTATAGGCGTCGGGGCGGCGATATACACCTCCGCGGTCTCATGTCTTATTGTAAGAGAGATGTTCAGGGAGTACTTTACAAGTAAAATCGGTGTTGCTGCCGTGGGTGCTAGGGTCAGTGAAATGTCTGATTTGGGGAAAACCACTTTTGATCAGGTGGGAGGACTGGAAGATGTTAAAATGGATATCAAGGAAAGTGTGCTCGTACCCCTTCTAAGACCGGATATCGCGGAGCAATTCGGGGTGGAGCCTGCAAAAGGTATCCTACTTTTTGGAGCTCCTGGCTGCGGAAAGACCCTTACCATGAAGGCCCTGGCTACTGAGTTGAATATCGAGATGTTCACAGTAAAATGCGGGGATCTTATGTCCAAGTGGTACGGTGAAAGCGAGACCAGGATGATGACCCTCTTTAAAACGGCCAAGGATAGAAAACCGGCCATCATATTCTTTGATGAAATCGAAGCCGTGGCCAAAAGAAGGGACCTTTACTCTGCCGATGATGTCACTCCCAGACTGCTTTCCATCATGCTCTCAGAGCTCGACGGGATGGATAAATCAACGGGTGTTATCATCGTAGGCTCAACAAACAAACCGGAGCTTGTTGACCCTGCTTTGCTCAGGCCTGGCAGGTTCGATAAGATCATGTACATCCCCCCACCCGATTATTCCGAAAGAATCGATATTCTGAAGGTTCACATGACAGGAAAGCCGCTTGAGGGGAAAATCAACCTGGAGGAATTGGCCAAAAGAACAGAGGGTTACTCAGGAGCCGATTTGGCAAACCTCGTCAAGGAGGCCGCGACGAATGCAATGAGGCGCTCCATGCAGACACAAAAGATCACGGCAATCACCCAAAAGGACTTTCTTGATATTCTGCCGAAAATAAAACCCAGCATTTCCCTCACCATGAAGGAGGAGTACGAGAGAGTCAAGATGCGCTACGAAAGAAAGGTGCACGATGTATGCCGAAGTGAGCAAAAAGCGGTTGTTACAATGGAAACAGTGGCCGGTATGGAGGATGTCAAAAAACAGCTTATGGAATCTGTGATTTTGCCTCTGACGAAAAGGAAGCTGGTTGAGAAGTTCAAGCTCAGAACCGGCAGGGCCATTCTCCTTCACAGCCCCCCTGGATGCGGAAAAACCTACCTTATGAGGGCAATGGCCAATCAGTACAATATACCATTTCAGGAGGTCACGGGAAGTGAGCTAAAAAATGCAATTTCAGCAGATGGCACCCTTGCCCTAAAGGGTCTTTGGGCGCAGGTTCGGGACATGGCCCCTGCAATCCTGTTTATATCTGATATCGATTCCATTGCATCCCAGAAGAATATCGAGGAAGACGGTGGTAATAAGGCCAATTCGGTCTTCCTTTCCATGCTGGATAATATCCAGCCAACCGATAAAGTTGTGGTTGTGGCTTCATCTGAAAATCCCGATGCCTTGGACCCTTCGCTGTTTATTCGAGGCAGATTCGATAAAAAGATATCACTTCCTCCCCCGGATTCTGAAGCTAGAAAGAAAATCTTCAAGCAGAACCTAAAGGACGTGCCGAAAATCGGTAAGATCGATTTGGATGTTCTTGCAAGCTCCACCCAGGGCTTTTCGGGTGAGGATGTATTTGCTGTTGTGGAGGATGCAAAACTTTTGGCACTAAGTGGGGAGGAGATATTTTCAAGTGCGAAAAAAGGGCCGAAGGTGCAACTTGGCGTTAAAATGGAGGACCTGATGAAAGCCATCAAAAAGACAAAACCTTCGGTATTTGAATGGGAAAAGAGGTTATCCGAGGCTCAAGAAGCAGCAAAGCCACCTCCCCCGCCACCGGAAACACCCATATCCAAACCCATATCCGAACCTGTTAAGGTAAAACCGCCTGCATCTGAACCTCCAAAACCCCCACCTCCACCTCCCGAAATCATACCATCGGCCGAGGATATCGCTATGATGACCATAGCCCAATTGGAGGAAGCCTGCAGGCAATTTGGTTTGAAACCTTACGGAAAAAAGGCCGTTTTAAAGGAACGATTGGGGGATTACTTAAATAAGAACAATGGAGGCAGTTGATCTGGATCTAATGCTGTTGTTCCTCATGTTAATCGCCTATATCCTTCTCCTTTGGCTTGGAATCCCTATTTGGTGGTCCTTGTGCATAACCGCATTTATCGGGCTCTTATATCTGGGTTTGAGATATCCCAAAGGAAAGGCCGATTGGCGCTCTTCCTTCCGAGAGACCCTGTATATCGTCATGACGCTGATTACGATGTTCATATTCATTATGGCCATTCAGGCCGCACTCAGAAGCATAGGAAACGCTTTACCCTCCGCAGTGGAGATTCTACTATTTTTTATCGTGATGCCTAGCATGATGATACTCTTTTTACTGGGCCTCTTCTTTCCTTGCGGGAAGGCCTTAAAGCTCAGAGGGGTAGAGAACTCCGATAAAAACTCCATCTAGCCTGTTTCTGCCTTTAAAAAGGCAGAAAACCCCAACGAAACTTTTAAATAAACCTAGGCTTAATTAGGTTCCGCAGGAAAAATGGCATTGAATGTATGACAGTATCATCAATTTCATTCATTCACACGTTCATGTTAACCGTATGAGACAATGATAAGCCTCCCTTTGGGGAAAAGGGATTAGAGACCCCATGTAAATTAGGAGGAACTTAATGTCTCTATTTGCGTGAAGGCCTTTTTTTCTGTCGAAGAATGAAAAAATGAAAAAATAGAATATGAATAAAGAGGTGAAATATATGAATATTGATCCAAGTACCACTAAATATATGATTATCGCCAGCATCGTTGCTGATGGTATCGTAGAAAAACCTGATGTTGTGGGGGCAATATTTGGACAAACCGAAGGACTATTGGGAAACGAGCTTGATTTGAGAGATATGCAAAAAAGTGGGAGAATCGGCAGGATTGAGGTGGAAATAGGACAAAACAAGGGAAAGTCGGAGGGTGAGATCACCATCCCTTCAAGTCTTGATCAAGTTGAGACCGTTATCCTTGCTTCAGCCTTGGAAACCATCGATAGGGTTGGACCTTGCAGGGCCACAATTAAGATCACGAAAGTTGAGGATGTTAGGCTGGCTAAGAAAAAGAAGATCGTGGAGAGGGCAAAGACACTGTTATCCACTTTGATGGCCAACGCTGACATTTCAGGAGAGAGCCTCACCTCCGAGGTGAGGCAAGCGGTACAGGTGGAGGAGATCATCCACTATGGAAAGGACAAATGTCCTGCTGGACCCAATGTTCCAACCTCCGATGCCATTATCGTAGTAGAGGGACGATCCGATGTCCTAAACCTTCTCAAACACGGCATAAAGAACGCGATAGCAGTGGAGGGCACCAATATCCCCAAATCTATCCAGGATCTTTCAAAGGAGAGGGTCGTAACCGCATTCGTGGACGGTGACAGGGGCGGGGAGCTCATACTTAGGGAGCTTCTGCAGGTCGCGGAAGTTGACTTCGTGGCAAGGGCCCCCCAGACCAGAGAGGTTGAGGATTTGACCCAGAAACAGATAATGAAAGGATTGAGGAATAAGATTCCAGCAGAGCAATTCATAGAAATGTACGGATTGGAGGGAATCGAATTACCACAGGCCGGTATTAAGAACAGCAATAAGGTCCAGACCAATGTCCAAGCGCCAAAAGGTCCTCAAAAACAGCCCCCAAAGTCGACTAACAGGAGAGGAACCACACAAAGAGGACGGCAAGGGGGCGAGGATACCAAAAAAACCAAGATACTTTCCGATAAACAGCAAAAATATAAGAATATCCTGGAAAATATCGCAGGCAGCTCCAAGGCCCAAATGCTCAATGCAAGCGGTTCGGTAGTGGAAGAAACACCGTTGAGAGACCTGGCTGAAACCCTGAAAAAAACCTCGAGCAAGATCAACACTTTAGTGTTTGATGGCATCATCACGCAGAGATTGATCGATATAGCCGCGGAAAAGGGCATATCTACCATTGTTGGCAGTAAATTGGGGAATGTTTCAAAACAATTGACCTCCATAGAGATACTGACCAAAAATGATTTGAGCTAGAATGCCCTATGTGCATTCACAAATCCTCTGTGAATTCGATGATATCCCAGAGATATCGAAGAAAAACAGGAAAAATAATAAGATGGGGTCAAGATGGTATGACCGAGAAAAAGAAGGCTGCAAAGGGCGAAAAAGAAGAGTTCAAAATCACCTTCATCGATAGTATAAAAACCACCGCAGATATACATATTCCTCAGGATCCGCTCCAAAGGGTAATCGGTCAGGATGAGGCTGTGAACCTCGCCTATGTGGCAGCTAAACAAAGGAGGCACTTTCTTCTTGTCGGTCCCCCAGGCACCGGGAAATCCATGATCGCGCAGGCCTTGTCTTTACATCTGCAACCCCCCACACAGGAGGTGCGGATCGTCCACAATCCTGAGAATCCAGAAAGACCCTTCGTGGAGGTCAAGGCCAAGGGGGAGGTTCTTAAGGAGAGGGAGACCAAGGAATTCGCCGAGGGCGAGATTATCGATCCCAAGGAGGCGCCGATAAATGTAGCCGAAAAACTGGGCTACAAGTGCATGAGCTGCGGTGAGTACTCTGCGGCTTCCGAGCGTTTTTGTCCGAAATGCGGCGAGGTTAAGATCATAGGGCCGAAGCAGACAAACAACCCCTTCAGCGATATTTTCGGGGGATTAATCGAGGTTACAGTTGGACAACTTGGCAGGAAGAACGAAAGGGTGACAACCACGAGAAAACGCTTCGGCAAGGAGGAGGTCGTGGCATTCGAGAGGGCCGGTAATATGATAAAGGTTCTCGATCAAAAGGCCCTTGAAAAACGCAGGGAGTTCGAAAAGGTGGATCCAAGGAAGGTTTTAGTGCCATTGGAGAGGACACCTGTTGTTCTAGCAACAGGGGCCAGCGAAACCGAGCTTTTGGGGGATGTAAAGCACGATCCCTACGGAGGGCACCCCCAACTTGGGGTTCCACCCTTCGAGAGAGTCGTTCCGGGTTCCGTACACGAAGCTCATCAGGGTGTGCTCTTTATAGACGAACTACCTCATCTGGGTCATCTGCAGCGTTACATTCTAACGGCCATGCAGGAAAAGCGGTTCCCCATCACCGCGAGAAATCCCCAGAGTTCGGGGGCCAGTGTAAAGGTCAACAGCGTGCCCTGCGATTTCATATTCGTGGGGGCCTGCAATATCCAAGATCTGCACAGTATCCTTTCGCCTTTAAGATCCCGTATCATCGGTGCTGGATACGAGGTACTCGTGGAAACCACCATGGAGGACAACGAGATAAATCGCGCTAAAATGGCACAATTTATGGCACAGGAGATAATAATGGATGGAAAGATACCCCATGCTTCGAAAGATGCGGTATACGCCATCATCGAAGAGGGGAGGCGAAGGGCAAAAAAAATCGAGGGTAAGAGCCATGCATTGAGCCTTCGATTGAGAGAGATGGGCGGATTGATTCGGGCGGCAGGAGATCTTGCGGTCCTTGACGAAGCGAAGAATATTGAGTCAAAACATATCAAAAAGGCCCTTCAGCGCAGCAAAACCATAGAGGAACAGATAAAGGATAGGCACGGCTCATATTTCGCAGGCCTTTCCACGGATATTTCAAGCTCTCAGAGGGAAACGAATCCGTATCATTATTGGAATAAATATCCTTATGATGACAAAAGAGGGTATGAATAAAGGCCAAAATTTGATTTTTACTCAAAGGGCCTTTCTCATGAGATATCCTGCCTCACCGTCCTCGTAATAGGACGTAATGATGGTTTTTATTGAAAAACCGTGTTTATTGTAGAATCTGATGCCCTTTTCGTTTGAGATTCTCACCTCAAGGGAAACGGCCTTCAAATCCAATTGATAGCATCTTGTCATAAGCTCTGAAAGAAGCATTGCACCGATGCCCCTGTTTCGATATTCAGGGGGACCGCCATAAGAAGTATCCTGGCCTCCTTGGGTGCAGAGATTACCGCCGTGAGCACTCCAACGACACCGCGTTCGTCCTCTGCAATCAGAAACCCTCCCTGCCATTTCTCGAATATCGATAGATAGAAATTATAATTGTAGTTTCGATTGAAAGTATCGGCGATTAGGGTGGTGATCTCAGGGAGATCCTTTCTACGAAAATTCCTGACAAGCAGCATCCATTCCCACATCAACCTATCGAATAATATAAATAACGGTGAAAAATCCATTCACAAGGGTTTGGTGGGCCTATTTTAATGTCTCTAATTGGGATATGATATTCCATATAAGTGTCCTGCCGTGCAATGGAATGTTCGGATCATTTGCGAGTTCATCTAAAATAAACACCGCGCTGGCGGTTCTCACATCCAGTGCGTCATTCGAGTTCAGCAAAATTTCCTTTGCCTGAGTGGCGCCCCTTCTAATATTTCTCGGCACGGAGGTGTCTTCGGCGAGCTGGTCCAGAACTCCAACCACTTGATTGATTCTTGCCTTGGTGTCTGCCATGTATGCTCACCTCGAAATCCGAACCGCATCATCACCCGTAACGCAATTCTCAACTTAAATGTTTTGTAAAAGCTCACTTTTCTGGGACAATGATAGATTATGAGTGAGCCAACTGGTATATTTTCTCAGGCGATTGGGACCAGGAATCGAAAATATACATGTAAAGCTTCCCTACACCTGCTTCGGGGATCCCCGCTCTTTGTATGTGGTGACGACCATGAGGGTTTTTGTGTCCTTGACACCTTCAAGTTGCCTTATGGAATTCAAAACGAATTCATTACAAGTATCGTAGTTCTGAAAGTGACCCTTAATGATGATATCGATATCACCCGTCACCAAGAACACGTCCTCTACATCGTTATGTTTCGAGATCTCAGCGGCCAGGGTCTCGACATTCTGGGTGTCGGCTTTCAATGTGATCAAGGCCGTTACACCTTCGTCACCATAATAATGTGCCAATATCTTATCCTTTGTCAACCTATCGTCGTCCTGTACCATGGTAATTCCTCTGGGTGTCGGATAATGGGTTAAGAAGCATAATAATTTTTTGTTTGTGTCGTTTGTTGTTTAATTACGAAGCCTACAGTTTCTGTCATTTTTTCTTGGCAAGGCTCCGTTCGAATATGAACTTATGCCACTCATGGATTTTTCTTGCCCTTTTAAATGCGGCCTCCTCCATCTCAGCAAGCTCCCCACTGCCGTGCTCCAACTCCCATCGAGCTTTGACCAGATACCTGGCAAAATAGGCTATTTGGTGCTCGATTTCCGGCCTCTCTTCCTTTCCCACGAAGGGCTCAGTCAACATCAGCTCATGAATAGCGATTTCGCACGTTTTTTCAAGGGCCGAAAGGTATCGCTTCGCATCCTCCTTCGATAGGGTCTTTTTCGCCTTGGGATAGCGGTACTTACCCCTTGAGACTCGTATAATCTTCTCTTGCTTCAAAAGTTTTTGGAGAATGCCCCTCACATTCTTGATACCCAACCCAGAGGCTTTTTCTAGATCTTTTGGTGTGAAAATTTTCTCGCTATTTTTCTCGAAATAAGATAAAATCTTCTTTGTTTTATCCGTGTTATCACCCTCTAAAACCACTGGTCTAATTTTCTCTGCTCCTTTTGTTTTCTTTCACTTTTCACCTTATCCAAGGCACTTTTTACCCTCTGGACGGAAAAATCATGTTCATCCACAAGGAGGGCCTCGATAACCTGTTCCTGGATCTCACCCAGGGATATTTCGTAATCATCCGTTACCTCTGGTTTAAGAAAAATATTTCTTATCTCTTGATAGTTCTCGATGGAGAGCGCTTTCTTTTCCATGACGTTTTCGAGGTCTTTATGCTGTTTGAGCAGTTTCAGGGCCTTTTTCGGGCCGATTCCCTTGATACCGGGATTGAAATCGGTCCCGACAAGGATCGCTAAGTCCACCAGTTGCTCCCTTGTGAGTGTCAATGAATTCAGGGCATCCTCCAATTTCACCTCCTCAGGCTCCACATTCACATATTCCCTGCGCCTGGGAAGCTTTCTCTTACCTGTGATTGTGAGGTTCCTAATCAGGGTGGGTGCGCCAAAGAGCAGCGAGTCAAAATCCTGCGATGCAGCGGCCCACACATCCCCACACGCGGCCATGTAACTCGCCTGGGCCTCACCGTCTTTTGGGGATTGAACACACGGTACCCCTAAATACCCCAACAGCTCCCATGAACTTTCCACCATCTCAGTTGTGAGCTGCGAGGTTTGCTGAGCTTTGGACCTGGCCTTTTCCAGATCCCCTTCTTTTAAAGCCTTTTCCCATTCGTTTCTGGCCTTTTCTTTGATGACTCTTCTGCCCGCGATGGTGTCACTTTTGAGTTCATGAGGCTTACCATCGAAGACAAAAACCGGGTTTATTCCGGCTTCCAGAAGATTGGTAGTTCTATAAAGCAAGCCTGCGAGATGGGAAGTTGTTCTTCCTTTGGAATCCTTAAGTGGGGTACCATCAGGTTGCCTGATAATGGAAAGAAACTGATACAGGGTGTTGTAGGCATCGATGGCTATCCATTTCTCCTTAAAGTCCGCCAAACTCCTATGTTCTTTTGGCACGATATCTGATATGTTCACTCCCATTTTTATCATCATTTTCTTTTTTATTCACGAATACTGAAACCTTCAACTACAGGACATTTACTGGTCAGTGTTCCTTCACATGTGAATCATCGTCTCCTGGCTATTATATACAAAGATGATTTACATAAGAGGATTATCGTATTCATGCAGTCACCCTGGTAGATAAGCCTTATCATCAAACACATTCCTACATTGTGTTTGTAGTATTAGAAATATTTCGTTTGGGCCCGGGAATTACAGGGAAATTGACATATTAGAAGTGGATAATGATATATGCGGTATGTCCCCAATCCCTTAGGTGGAAAAAAAATTTCAGGTCAGATAGCCGCGATATTATGCGAGGAAGGGTGGGGATTGGGGACTTAAAATTAACTATGTGGATAAAACACCATATAGTTTGCGCTCGCTTTCTCACGGAAGATAATGTACCGTTTTCTCCTATAACGGAGTTCCATATAATTTCAGGGAACGTGAAGTTTTCGGGGAATAAAATTGGTTTGGATCTATAAAAACCAGGCCAGGAGCTGATTTGGGGGCGGTACAAGGTTTAATCTAATCAACTGTGGTTTTATATTCATTATAAAAAAAGAAGTTGAGAAGGCCCTATTCGCACCTTCTCACCGGGAAGTCCTCTGTCCCGTGCTCATAGGTTCTCAAGCAATAGTTCACCTTGCAATTTCTGAGGGTTTCGTGTAAGGTGTTGAGGTACTCCAAGAATTCCTGTATATTACTGTCCTTGTTTCCCCAGTCGGAACCCCACTCATATGCAAAGTCATATCTTCCGTAACACGGTTTCCATCCGATTCCTCTCAGGGTCTCGCTGAGCTGTTTGGGCGACACTCCCTCTGAGTTCAAAAACACTTCCATGTAGGTTACATATCCTGTCATTTTTTCATCTCCCTTTTTTTATGTTGCATATTAACCCTTCGTTGCAACTGTTGATACTGACCAATATTCTTTTTAATAAAGCTATGTTCATTATTATCGGATTCGAGAATAATATGGTGCCCCCAATCCCTTTTTTAAAAAATTTCGGGTCAGATAGCCGCGATAATATGCGAGGAAGGGTGGGAATTGGGGACATTATGTATTAGTTTTCTAAACTTTTATGTGTTTCTATTAATTCTAAGCCCTGCTGAGGGTTATGAGGAGTTGCTCGCATTTCGAATGATTACTCAGCATTAGTGGGACACATCCCCCTATACTTAATCACTTTTAATTGTAATGGAGTCTGGATGGTATCATTGTTTTTACGAAAGCTTTGCATATATAAACCCATCTATCAACTGGCTGTTTTTCTATTATATAAAACCTTTTAGTTCATTAACCAAGGGGGTATTTATAGTGGGAGTGAGCACTATATTTGGCAGATAAGGTGGCTGCAGTAAGGGGAGGTGATCAAAAGGCGAGAGAGGAAGGACAATAATACGATATTCCAGATAAAACTCTTTCAAACTGACCCTTTGACATTTTTGGGCTATAATGTGATAATAGCGCCGAGGTGGGGCGCGAAGATGTAAATATAAATCCTGAAAAGGGAAGAAGGTGATAAATGTGCGTAAAATATTAATGATATTGGGAACCTTACTAACGGTAACAATTCTCTTGAGCGGATCGGCAGTCGCCATATGGTACTATGCACAAGATGCATCAGGCACAGATTGTACAAACGAGTTAAATGCACGCTTTGCCCCTGACGGGAATCATGCAACCGTAGGAAAAAATCCGAGTACGCTCGGAAATTTGGTACTTGATTTAAAAACCAATCCAATGGGCAACAGCCAAGATTTCACGGTATTCGCCAATTCTGTTGTTAACGAAACATATCATGTGGAAGTAATGACCGATGACTTGACTATTAATACCTCAGTGGGGGATGGGTGGGATACAGAAAATCTCACCTTTACCACACCGTCGGCCCCAGGACACAACTGGCAGTATATCATTATTCATGGTGTAACAGGTTTGACCAATATAAACGATCCAATCTACGGACCCGAAATAGACGCTGTTGGCTGGGAGGCCCCATAGACATTAATACCGTCCTATAGAACTAAACTCATAGTTGTAAGGAGAGAAGAATAGCTCCTGAACATCTTCTTATTTTTTTCTTTTTCTTTGAGGGTTAAAAAACCGAAAGATGTATTATAGATAATGGAAATATAGTTAACGATAGCAATTTAACACCGTGAAGGGTTGGTATGAAAGACAAATTAAAATCTATTGCAATTGTATGCTTGCTCATTACCGGAGGATTTGTCGGATTTATGAATTTTGGTAGCGAGAATACTAAAGGAACGAATGTCAGCGGAACCATATTGCCCCCTGGTGAGACCTGGGGTCTTGCAGGTAGCCCTTATTTTGTCGTTGACGATGTGATTGTTGCGAGCGCAGCAACTTTAACTATTGAGCCCGGGGTGCAAGTGAAATTCAATGGATATTACAGCATATATGTTGACGGAAATCTAACAGCAATAGGTAGTGAGACAAGTAGGATTAACATAACATCTAACAAAACAACACCTATGTCAAGCGATTGGGATAGAATTCAGATAAACTCAACCGGGCATGCGGAAATAAAATATTGCAATATAAGCTACGGTTATTGCGGCATCTATCTTGACTCAACGTCAAACAACAACATAACAAATAATAATGTTCATTTAAACGACTATTATGGCCTCTATCTTCACTCATCGTCAAACAACTACATAAGCTCAAATCAAATCTACAATCAATCAGATAGTATTGGTGAAGGTATCTATCTTGACTCATCATCATACAACAATATAACTTCAAACCAAATCTATAATCATACTAACGGTAATGGTATCTTTCTATCATCATCATCAAACAACAATATGACAGACAATATCATAACAAACAATTCTTATGGCATCTATCTTGAGTCCTCATCAAACAACAACATAATAA
>CP070739.1:3162809-3178373 GCA_020347705.1 Methanomassiliicoccales archaeon
ATGCAAAGGCCTCGTTGTGCTCGAATAAATCGATATCATCGATTCCGAAGCCTGTTTTTTCCATGAGCGCACGGGAGGTGGGTATCGGAGCCTCCATCACAAGCTCGGGTGCCAAGCCGCCTGTATTGTAGTCCACTATCCTAGCGATGGGTTTGCAACCGAGTTCCTCGGCCTTCTTCCTATGGGTGACCACAACAGCCGCAGCCCCGTCGCTGATCTGGGAAGCATTACCCGCAGTAACGAAACCATCCTTTCTGAACACGGGTTTCAGTCGGGAAAGTTTTTCCAATGACGTGTCCTCTCTTGCACCTTCATCGGTATCGAAAATAATGGGATCTCCTTTTTTCTGCGGAACCTCAACCGGTACTATCTCATCCTTGAACTTACCTTCCTTTATAGCCTCTATCGCCTTCTTATGGCTGCTTAGAGCCATCTCGTCCGTCTGCTCTCTGGTAACATTGAACTTCTCTGCAATTATCTCTCCCGTATTACCCATATGAAAATTGTTGTATACATCCCACAGTCCATCGAATACCATGGCATCTACGATATCTCCATTTCCCAGGCGGTATCCGGTTCTTGCCTTTCTGAGAAGATAGGGGCCCTGGTTCATGTTCTCCATTCCACCGGCTACGATGAGCTCTGCATCATCCGCCTTGATGGACGAGGCTGCCATCATCACCGTTTTAAGACCAGAGCCGCAGACCTTGTTCACCGTCACCGCACCTACACCTACCGGTAAACCCGCATGGATCATGGCCTGTCTTGCAGGGTTCTGTCCCAAACCTGCAGAGACCACGTTGCCCATCATCACTTCATCCACTGCTTCTTTTTCGATTCCTGCACGTTCTACAGCTTCTTTAATGGCGATGGCTCCCAACTGCGGTGCAGAAAAGCCGGAAAGGGTGCCGTTGAACCTACCGATTGCCGTTCTTACCGCTCCAATTATAACGATTTCTTTCACCTTTTCTCCCCCAGTGCGCACCGTAATAATACTTGCCTGATATAAAGGTTATCAGGTTGATATCTAATCTGTTTATTGATGTGGGAACCTTATTATTTTGTAGATCATAAAACATCAAAAACTTAAATTCTAAGACCCATCACCCATCCATGACAATTGGCCCACGATATACCTCCGGTGGAATTTTGATTAAAAACAACAAAATATTGCTGGGAAAGCGGAAAAAAGACAGGCTATATCCTGATATCTGGGATATTTTCGGGGGACACATCGAGGCTAATGAAACAAAAGAAGAGGCCCTGAAAAGGGAGCTTATGGAGGAGTTGGGTATAGAAGTAAAGAGTTACGATTTTCTCGAAAGCTATCAGGATAAAGAACCCACCCTTGGACATGACTATGTTCATCATATTTTCATAGTTAATATCTGGGAAGGGACTCCAATAAATAAGAACACCCGTGAGCATGAAAGCATAAAATGGTTCTCGAGAGACGAGACAATGGATTTAAAAATGCACAAAGAGGTAAAGAGAATCATCCTGGACAATATTGTTTTCTGACATCCACAAAGACATACTCAGACCATAACAATTAAATAGTCAAGTGAACATATGAACAATTGTTCATATGAGATGATTCCATGGTAAACGAGCTTTGTGAGACCACGATAATCGATAAAAAAAGCGTTGAAGCCATAAAAAAGGCAATGATCGAAAGAGGTACGGCAGATAGGCTGGCAGAGACCTTCAAAGCTCTTGGGGATCCCACCCGGATTAAAATAATATATGCTCTTTCGAAGAAGAGGCTGTGTGTCTGCGACCTTTCTGCGACCCTGGGAATGTCCCAGTCGGCCGTTTCTCATCAGCTGCGTATCCTAAGAAATCTGAAGCTCGTTAAATTCGAAAAAAAGGGAAAGAGCGTTTATTACTCCCTTGATGACGACCATATCCTAAGCATGTTCGAAAAATGCGTAGAGCATGTTAACGAGCAGAAAGAAAGGTGAACCATTGCAAAATACCTGCGGGCAAGAATCCGGCAAAAAGCTGAAACTGGCCATCGTCCTGACCTCTGCCATCCTCATCGCCGAGGTGATCGGCGGAATCATTTCAAACAGCCTGGCCCTTTTAACGGATGCGGCCCATGTATTTATGGACACCCTCGCTTTGGGTCTCAGTTTATCTGCCATAACCATTGCATGCCGACCTTTAGACGATAAGGCGACTTTCGGATATCATCGGGCAGAGATATTTGCAGCCTTGATAAATGCGTTACTTCTCGTGATCGTGGTCATTTTCATCCTGATGGAGGCAAAAGAGCGATTGGTATCACAACCTGAAATCAGGACCTTCGAGATGCTGGTTGTGGCCAGCATTGGTTTGGTTGTGAACTTGTTCGTGACATTGACCCTCCGGGGGCACCATGATCTCAACATAAGAGGGGCCTACCTTCACGTCCTCGGGGACACGCTTTCCTCATCCGCTGTTATCGTAGGCGGGGTTCTGATCATCATAACAGGTAACTATATTATTGATCCTATTCTTAGCATTATAATATCCTGTTTTATCGTCTATAGTTCACTGAGGTTATTGAAGGAATCTGTGGATGTACTGATGGAAAGCACGCCAAAGCATATCGACATCGAAAAATTGAAAAAGGATATTCTGGAAGTGGAAGGTATTCACGGTATACATGACCTTCATGTCTGGAGCATCTGCTCCAATGTTCACGCTCTGAATGCCCATCTGCTCGTGGACAGCATCAGTGTGAAGGATACTGAGAAGATCACCTCCAAGATAAACAAACGGCTGTTAGATGGCTTCAAAATCAGCCACACAACCTTACAATTCGAATGCAATGAGTGCGGCATATCAGGAATTAGCGATTCTGAACATATGAAATAATTTGACATAATGGGTGTATTTTTTTAAATCCAACCATTAGGATGAGGGAAGAGTTTACATACCGGAAAGTACATCATATCCCACTGTAATTGGTAACCTCAAGACATTTCGATTCCAAAGTGATTATGATGAGTGAATTCATTGGGGCGCTGATATCGCTTATCGCCATAGCCTTCATCTTGGGCCTGATTCGTGGAACAGCGGTATGCACATTATTGTGCGGACCGAGTCTGTTGAGCTATACCCTAAGCGAAGGAAGAAACTGGAGATCCGGTGCGGTCTTTGCCCTAAAATTCAATATCGGTAGGATAGCACTGATTACGGCGGTTGGGGCAGTTATCGGTTACTTTGCTGGTGTTCTGATCAGCGGTGGATTCGACATGCCTTTGACCACCATGTATTTTCTCGGATATTTTTTGGTTGGCCTTTATTCCATTGTATTGGGGGCTATGTTGTACAGGCGTGCAAGAAAAAGAGCACTCGACCCAGAGTGTGATTGCCAATCACATTTTAAGACCCTTGAAAAGTTTAGAAAAAAATACCCCAAACTTTTTGCCAACGAAACTATGGCATTGATAATTCTCGGCCTTTTTATGGGTATTGCCTGTCTTCTAGAAATAACATTATTGGATGCCGTGATCCTTGGCTCGGCCTCAGCATTATTCAGCGTCTCTTATGGTTTGGCCACCGCCTTAACGGGCGCGCTTACCATGTTCATTTTCGGTGTGGGCTCGGCCATTCCTGTTATCGCCTTCAACGCCTCGGCAGGCTATGCCTCTTCAAAATTTACCCCCCAGAAGATAAATTCTTTTACAGGCATCATGGCCATAGCCCTAATCACTATGGGTATTATAGTCGTCCTGAGGCAGGGATTGCTGTTGTCGGTCATGGTTGGTGCTACCTAACTGGATTTTAACAAACTCCCGACCGCACCAAAAATTTAATGTACAAGGAAAAATTACGTTCATTACATGGAATCATTGGACGAGGGTCATGTCCATCCGATTTATATTATCGTTTTAATTATATGTCTTCTCAATTTCTCAATTGTCCTTCTACCGAATGTTGAAGCTGAAGGTGTGGGAGATTACCCTGTACCAGATGAGGGGGATTGGTTAATTCAAAATGATACCTATGTACATGATGAAAACATCCATTTGAACGGCAGTATAACCATTCTAGAAAATGGAACTTTGACCCTAGATAATGTTACACTGACCCTCAATTCGAGCAGCAGTGCTGTTCTTGGAATTTTTGTGAAAGTCGGGGGAACTCTCAATATCTATCACTCGGATATTACCTCGAGTAATGGACCATATTTATTCAATGTTGACGGCTACATGACCATGGAATCCTCGATTATCAGCCGGCTCGTATTGGGTATCGCAATCAATTACGGTGATGTTACCATAGCAAACAGCACTATCTATAACAACGATCAGTATGCTATTAGGTGCAACGGCTCACCTGTTCTCAAAAACAACCATATTCATTCCAATCACGGAGGGATTTTAATCAGCTGGGGAGGGGCCCCTCTCCTTTCTAACAATACCATATCCTCCAATGAATGGGGCGTTGTGTGTCTTGCAATAGGTTATGGGACCCTGATCGGAAACGACATATCGGACAATGCACAAGGAGGTATCACAGTTGAACTTGGCCATTTTGAGATCCACAACAATACCATATACTCAAACGGTGGATTCGGTATAACAAGCGATCATGCCTCCATCAATGCCACCAATAATACAATATACGACAACGAGCGGTGGGGTATTTATTCGTGGGGTGCGCCAATCTTCCACAAGGATAACACTTTCGAGAAGAATGGTAAATACAATAAAGAGGGGGATGTTCTCCAGGTTTGGGACGTGCTCATCAAGATTTTTGATGCAGATAACCAGAGCCTCGAGAACGTGAATCTAACGATTTATGACAGTCTGGGTGATATTATATGGCGCGGTAATACGATCGGCAATATTCGAACGGTCGTCCTAAGGGAATACGAGCTGAAAAATGACAGGACTGAAGTGGTGCACACTCCATTCACAATAAAAGCCTCCAAGGAGGCCTATTTCAATTCCACCATCGTAGATGTAGGGAGTAATACAGAAATAATAATAGTCATCGATTATAGGGAGAAAGAAGAAGAGCCAGAAGATACGATTCCCTTTTGGGGTTTGGTTGCCTTGGGAGGGATATGGATTGTCATTATTATCTTCATACTAGTCGGTCTGATTATAACCCTGAGAAACAGGAAAAGGAAAAATATCTAAGAGGTCATCAATAATACATGTGAGAGGGTGAATAAGAGAATTCACGACATGAATATGAAATAACGTGAGGTAAATGCCCCTAACACCTGCTCATGTTGGGCCAGCACTTCTGATAGGTGCGATAGCTGGAAGAAAATTGAATTTGATAGTTTTAATTACGGCCACGATCCTAATTGATGTAGAGGTCTTGGTTTTAGGTTTCATAAGAGGATTATTTTTATATCACGGATTCCTTCATACATTCTGGGGTGCGACAATTTTTGGGTTGGTTTATGGGACAATATTATTCATAGTGTTCCAAATATATTGGGGGGGGAAAGATGTATATTATGGTGATAGTGAACCTTATCGTAAATTGAAAGAGTGGCGCAACCATAATTGGATGTACTCTTACAAATGTGTGGTGATAAGTGCAATTATCGGAGCTTATTCACACATAGCCCTAGATTGGCTCTTATATGAGGACATTAGATTATTTGCATTTACTAGTGCTAACATGTATCACGATTTTGTTACACCTTTTTTCTCGGCGACCATTTTAGGAATTTATTTATTTTGTGCGGGTAGCTTCGTAATAGGTCTTTTTCTTTATGTTTATAGGTGGATTTTTAGCTTAAATAAGTGGTATAAAACATCCAGTTTATATGATATCAAACTGCACAAAAAAGATTTATGGGCCTTGATGGCCATTGGATTGACCCCTTTCGCTATTTCTGCAATTGTTATTTTTCTTGTAGCTTTTATCGTCTTAATCTTCAATCCCGACAACACTATTAATTCAGTTAATCTAATGGTACGAAAAGGTTATGTTCTATTATTTGGTATTTCCTTTATTCTGATTATGATCTATGGATATTCCTGGGCCCTTGAGAAAGCAAATTGGAATTTATTTGAATGAGAACGTTCTCAGTATCCAAAAGGAATATTAAAATATTGATTACCTTATTCCCGTGTCAATATATACATGCTCCCGTAGTGTAGACCGGCCAATCATTTCAGCGCGCCTCTTTCTTTGGGCTCGCTTTGCTGGCTTACCCTCCATAGAAAGACCTGCGGGAGAAAGAAACTCGGGTAAGCCTGCTCACTCGCCAATACCAATGTGCTCCCGTAGTGTAGACCGGCCAATCATTTCGGCCTTTCGAGGCTTTCCTTCTTTGGCCAAGGTTAGCCGAGGACTCGGGTTCGAATCCCGACGGGAGCATTTTTAAATTATTTTCGTTCTGAGCAATGCTCCCGTCTTGTGTTTGAGTTATAATTCCAAAATGCTTAGTTCTTAAGCTCAAACACCCGACGGTAGCATCTGATTAATTCGTGGTGAGGAGCTCACCGCTCCATTTCCTCCCACGGCTCGGAAATCCCGACGGGAGCATTTCCATTTTACTGGTTAAATCCCAATTTGGTACTTTTTGCATCTGGCTATGTACTGGCTATATAAAGGGACGATTTAAAGTGTATGGGAGGGGCCTTTGCCCTTTATTTATTCAGGCGAGCAGAGGTTGATTTAACGTCGTGGGAAAGGCCTATCAAAAGGTTTGTGTTCTGTCTTACTGGTGACGTCTTTTTCTTTAAAGCGTGTGGAGAGACCCCATCTTATTTAAAGATCGTAATAATTGGGAATAAGATAATGCTTTCCCCCTTTACATTATTTTCATCTTCTTCTTTATATCTCCCAGCATCCCACATCCTAAAAAACCATCAAAGAGTTAACCATCGAAAATCAATTATATTCCAAAGATGTTAATTACCTGATGTTTATTAAGCCTCTTAAGTAAATAAAAAATTATGTCAGAACTAATAATAATTCATTTACTGAGAGGTGTGTGAAATGGAAGTGATGATAAAGATAGAAAAACTCTCAAAATACTATGGAAAAGGCGGCTCGATAAAAGCCGTGGACAACTTGAGCCTGGAAGTCTACAAGGGCGAGACATTCGGATTCCTCGGCCCCAACGGAGCAGGCAAGACAACTACGGTGCGCATGTTGAACTGTATCATAAAATCGACCAATGGAAGTGCAAGCGTCTATGGATTTGATATCAACAAGGATAGCGAGAATGTAAAAAAGGTAACAGGTCTCCTTGCAGAATCGCCTGGCCTATACGATAAATTAAGCGCCTATGAGTTCCTTGAGTTCATTGGAGCACTCTATGACGTACCAGACGATATGCTGAAGGTCAGAAGCGAGAACCTCCTCAATCTCTTCGGCTTGAAGGCACGGAGCGACCATCTGCTGGAGGGCTACAGCAGAGGTATGAAGCAGAAGGTCCTCCTCGCAGCCGCGCTGATACATGACCCGCCGATCCTGTTTCTCGACGAACCAACTTCCACCCTCGACCCGAAGGCATCACACATGGTAAAGGACCTGGTCAAGGATCTGGCCGATAAGGCGGAGAAGACGATCTTCCTTTGCAGCCACATACTTCCGGTTGTGGAGGAGCTGTGTGACAGGATAGGGATCATCTCCGATGGACGGCTCATCGCTGTCGGCACAATAGACGATATCATCAAGCGTTCAGGAAAATCTACGCTGGAGGAGGCTTATATCGCCCTAACGGGTGGGGTAGATGAGAGGGAACTACTCTCGTGGAGGGAGCAGGGCGATGCAAAGGCCTAAGTGGTTCGTGATCGCAAAGAACGAGTACCGCATAATGACAAGTTGGATACGGCGGGGCAGGCTGGCCTTTCCCTTTGTCGTGCTTGGAGTCATAATAACAATCATAATGATCGTGGCACCGGCAATTGTTGGGCTCATCGAAGATGACCTTATCGCGTTCATGTTGTCCAACATCGCAGTTGCAATGATGCAGTCCATACTCTTCATGTTCTTCTTCTACTTCCTAATGTTCCCGATAAGCTCAGCCCTAAGAGATATTGATACTTCGCAGACCGAGCTTCTTCTGTCATCACCCATAAAACCATCAGACATCCTCTTCGGCAAGTTCATGGGGGTTCTGCCATTCTATGCGTTAGTCATGGCAGGGATCGTGGGCTTCTTCACTGCCTTACTTGACCCACTTGGTATGGACCTGCTCCAGAAGGTGATCATCATCTCCATCTTCATCCTGACCCTATCATCTGCAGCATGGATCGGAATCGTTCTTGCATCGCTGGTCAGGTCAAGGCTAGGAAGATCAAACAAGGGTAAGGACTTTGCAAAGGCCTTCTCCCTCATCATTGCACTGCCATTCATAGCAATAATGTATTCAATAATAGGCGGCAGACTCCAGGCTGCCCTTGAAGACCCTACGTATGGCGAGCTCATCAAGAACATCCTTGACATCTTACCTAGCTCATGGGGTGGCAAGATCATAGTGGATTTCGCCACGCACCCTGGTAATATGGGTCCGGTGCTCAACGACACCCTCCTCCGCCTATCAGGATTGACTATGTTCTTCATTTTTGCTCTTTATTTTGGAAAACTTGCGGCAGACAGGGCCTACTCCATGGAGACCACGACATTCACATCTGCATGGGTGAAAAAGGACAGGTTCATATACAGGGTAGTGCGCTCCTTAGGAGGCGGTGGCAGCTTTGGGATCGTTCTTGCATCTATCTTCAAGGACTATGGCAGGAGGTTCCAAAACATCTCCAAGATAATCTACATAGTGGTCATCATCGCGCTGATAATGGTCTTAATCATGGATGACAAGGACATGATGGGACCAACCATATTAAGCCAGTTCATTTTCCCCATGTATGCAGGTTTTGTGGTCAGCGAGATAAACCTTCGCGGCAAAGAGGCTCTGTTTATATTCCGCAAGGCGCCTGGGGGCGTGGACAGGTTGATTAAGGCGAGGCTTGTCCATGGCTGGCTCCTGGTCCTGCCTGTATCAATTGGAATTATTTCGTTTGTTTACTCAACAGTCCCTGGTGCTGAGCTCTTTGATATTCTGAAATATACTGCCATGATCGCGACGATCTGCACAGCCTATGTCCCATTTATCCTTGGTATAAACCTCATGAATCCACAATATACAGAGAAAGAGAGCATGTTCAATGTCATGGTTCTGCCCATGATGGGATTAGTGGTCGTAATAGGTTCGCTTGTTGCACTTGGAGACGAATGGGCTCCTGCGGGATGGATCGGGTTGAACTGGGGAATGGGGCTTCTCCTTCTCTACCTAGGAAGGGAGAAGCTTAAAAGAATGGAATAGAGAAGATGCACTGGATTGGCGTGTTCTGAATCTGTTGTTATCGGGTGGAACGTTTTGTTTTTGAAGATAAGGCCATTCTCTCTCATCAACCTCAGGACACGTTTATGATTGACGATATATACATGCCACCTCAACTGGCGAGTCATCCGCCGGTATCCATATCCTGGATACTTGTGGATGATCTTATGCATCTCCTCAATGATTAGTCTGTCCCTAGCTGCTATGCGGTCGTGTCCATTTCGCTTCAGCCAGCTGTAGTATCCGCTCTTGCTAACTCCCAATAGATTAGCTGATCTCTTGACAGGTATTGGGCAGTATGAACGTTGATTATTCCGGATCATTTCGTATCTCTCCTGCACCGAGATCTTCGTTTCTCCTCCTCTACACATCCGTTCATTGCTTCTATAGTTTTTTTTCACCCGATGGGAGCACCATACCCAATTTATGTTAAACCGAATAACCAAGCAAGTGAGGTATTCGTACCAATGATTTCGAGAGCGAGAACAGGTTTTCACTGAGTAAAAATACTGACATCTTTTCTCACTTTCAGTAAAAAAAAATCCAAAAGAACAATATCAAAAATGATAACCAAGGCATAAAGCATTTATTAATAAAAGCTGTTTTTTCTCTCCCTTACCTCAACGCCCTATACCACTGAGAGCCCACAAGTTAACACCTTGTTTTTCCTAACCCGGCTCTCAGTGGAATTAACTTTATTCTCTCCAAGAAATCGACATCAATCGTCAATGCTCACCACAGTGATTTCGAAAATTCGCCAAAGACCATCATTATAACCTTTCTCGGGCGAGAATCTAACAACGGTTGTTTCGCCCACCTTGAGGCCGAGCACCCCCTCCCAAAATCCGTCTATTACCTTGGTGTAGGCATCCGATTGATCCGAGTCTGTGGGGCCAACATACATCTTCAACGGGTCATATTGCGATCTTACGCTGAAATCAGGAGTCTTGGGGTAATCGTTGTTGATGGCCACATCATAATGGGAAGTATCAAAAATCACTCCGTTGGTGAAGGTACCTATATAATTTACCTGTATCTTGTCACCAAGTTGTACCGTTTCATCCTCGAAATCCTTTATCAAGGATGTGTTCAACCAAATCTTTGTGATATTGCCGTTTTCGGATTTTGCATAGATTTCTATGTCATACCTTCCTTTGGATGAATTTGAGAATGTGGTGACGTTGCAAATCACCACCTCTGAGGAAAAGCCAGGAACGTCTAAAGTATCTTTTGAGGGATCTTCTGAGGCTTCAAACTTGAACGTAACTGTCCAATTATGAGGTAGCTGTGAGATATTGTAGGAGAAGGATACAGAGTCCTCTCCATTACCCGAATTTGAACATACAATCCCATAGTATGTGGATCGTCCTGGGTCTGCATCATGGGAATTGTTGTAGCACATCAGGTCAATACCATATGAGGCATGAAAAACTGTCAGTTCATATTCAAGTGCATATGAACGCTGTGTATTCCCTGAGGTAACGGTCACAGTGAATGAATATGTTTTGTTTATGGCGGTTCTGGGTGATGGGGTAATAGAGAACTTTTCGTTTTTAATTTCCTTGCTTTCAACAGATACTGTCTCTGGTATCGATATTGTCCAATCAGAAGGTAAGTCCGACACCAAGGGAGAAAAAATGTCAGGTTCATCTGAGGGGTTGTAAATCGTCAGGTCATAGCTTATCTTCTCATCGGGATAGCCTGCGTTGCTAGGAGTATCGGTTATCAGTACCTCCTTGTCCTCATCCTCATCCTGCTCAGAGGTGAAAATGAGAAAGTAGGACGCTATTATCAAAATCACTGCAATCACCGCCACCGCGACAACCACCTTCCACAGCTTCTTTTTCCGTTTTGTAATAATTTTCTCTTCTGTAATTACGACGCTGCCCCGGGCATGTTTGCCCTTTTTTCCGATTTCACTTCGTCTTTTAGCCATATTGAATTCCCTCTCAATTGGACTTTGACGGCCTTTTTTTAGGGTATGAATACCTTTCTGGTTAAAATAATTTGCCTGGTTATTACGCCTCGTTATCTATTTTGAAATGACGATAAATGTTATAAATAATCAACCCTATTCCGGCCGTACCCAATTGTATGACCAAAACTTTTAGGTGTGCCATTGGGGGAGGTAATAGAAATACATTTATGGAGGCATAAACATGAGTTTAGATTGGTTACCGAGAGAAGATGAGATAAAGAACCACGAGCTTTTCAAGGGGGCGGATTACTTCGGAACTGAACCCCCCTGCACGGGGTACGAAAAGAAACCGGTTGTGGATCCTAACGGCAATGTGGTTGAGGGACTTTATTCCGCTTGGATTACACTTAATAATCCAAGGCAGTACAACTCCTATACCACGGATATGGTTAAAGGGGTCATCGCAGGGTTCCACAATGCTTCCCTTGACAGAAGCGTGGTTGCTGCGGTTTTCACAGGTGCTGGGGACAAGGCCTTCTGCACCGGAGGAAACACAAAGGAATACGCGGAGTACTACAGCAATAGGCCAAATGAGTACGGCGAGTACATGGAGCTCTTCAATCACATGGTGGATTCCATCCTATTCTGTAAGAAACCTGTGATTTGCAGGGTCAATGGAATGAGGGTTGCTGGAGGCCAGGAGATAGGGATGGCCACGGATATTGCAGTGAGTTCGGACCTTGCGGTATACGGTCAGGCGGGTCCGAGACACGGCTCGGCTCCAGATGGCGGGTCCAGCGATTTCCTACCGTGGTACCTTGGGATGGAGGAGGCCATGTGGAACTGCATATCCTGTGAGATGTGGTCAGCCTATAAGATGAAAAGACTCGGATACCTCACAAGGGTTGTTCCTGCCATCAAGGAAGGGGACAAATGGATGAGGAATCCCCAGGTAATAACCGACAAATGGATCGAGGACGGAGAGATCGTCTACGGCGAGTTCAAGACGGGAGAAGACTTCAAAGAGGCCAGAGCCTATGTTAAAAATGCTCAGACAGATTTCACGCTACTGGACAATTCCCTAAATGAGATAATATGGAGATTCACCAATCTTTTCCCAGGATGCCTGATAAAGACCATAGACAGCATCAGAGCCAAGAAGAAGTTCTTTTGGGATTACTCAAAGAATTACAACAGACATTGGCTCGCAACCAATATGGCGGGCGAGGCCTTCTTGGGATTCCATGCCTTCAACACCAAGAAGATAACAGGCCAGGACACCATAGATTTCATCAAATATCGTCAGCTGATAGCGAAGGCGACCTACCAGGACGATGAGATGTTCGAGGCTGTGCTTGGGAAACCGAAACCAAAAGAGGAATAAAAGGATGTGAAATTGGGGGTTTATTCCCCCTTTTTACATTTATCATCATCGATCCTTAAGGTGGTTAAAACCATTTGAAATTCCATGATAATGGGGGAGAGGATGAAGACCTTTAAAACCCAATTCAGGGTAAGATATGCTGAAACCGATGCAGCCAAGGTCGTCTACTACGGCAGCTTTTTCTTGTATTTCGAGGTTGGCAAAATCGAGATGTATAGGGAGATTGGCATACCGTACCAATGGGACATCCCAATCGTTGATACCTACTGCAAATATCTCAGCCCTGTCTATTTTGATGATCTTCTTGAGGTGCACACGAATTTTGCAGATATCAAGAAAAAGAGCTTTAAGATTGAGAGCAGGGTCTTCAAGATCGAGGATGATGGTGAATTGGTGCCTGTGGCGGAAGGATATACTACACATGTTTTTATAGATGAAAATAGGAAAGCAATCGGTATACCCAAACACTACGCTGAGATGTTCAAGAGGATTGAGAACGAGGGTTAATTTTTTCATAAAAACTGCATTAACTATTAGACGAATGCCCCAAAAAATCTTATTTTCATAACGCTCAAATTGGTGTGTAATGTGGTTATAACCCCACAAAGTAAATATAAAATGTAACCCAAACTAAGTATTGCAGGAATTAGGGGTGGTAACTATGAAACTCACAAAAAGAATGAGATTGACAACCATTATCTTAAGCACGGCTTTGTTTGTAAACCTGATAATGGGCTATGTGAATGAGGGCAATTTTGAATCTGAACAAGGGGAGACCATCGATGAGCCCGACGACTCCTTTTACCAGGATTATTTTGTGATAAAAAGTGAGAACGGGAGACTGTTACTTCTGCCCAAAGAAAATATAAACGATGTGGAAGTGGAATCTCCTAAAGTATCCCTCACTAGGTCATCTGACTCTCCTTTTATCGAAAACGGGGATACAAATATCGTCGATAAATTTTCTTCGCTTGAGGAATTGAGAAGTTACGTGGAGAATCACACGGCGGAATCTGACTATTATAGGCCATATACTGGGGGTTCTGGTAAGGTTACCGAGGGATCAGCTTTGGGTTATTCAACCACCAACGTCCAGGTTATGGGTGTCGATGAGGGAGACATTGTAAAAACCGATGGCGAATTTGCCTATATCGTCTCCAAAGACAAATGTAGTGTTTTTATTGCAGATGTCAATCCCGCCGGGGAAGCAGAAATTGTCTCCACCGTTAAATCTGTAGGCTCTATTCGGGAGATATATGTGAAAGGTGATACTCTGGTTGTTCTGGGACAGAGAACTGTATTTCAAATCGATCCTTCGCCAGATTCTTTGGAGAGCCAGTATTGCTCAGTTCATTATAAAGGTAAGAAAGTAAAGTTCGATGTGGGGAAGTTCTACTACCTCAGTTACATATACTATCAAGCTACGTTTATAGATATTTTCGATATAAGTGACAGGGGTGATCCAAGCCTTATGGATTCTCATGTCATCAAAGGCTATCCAATAGCGTCAAGGATGATCGGAAATTTCATGTATGTCATCACCTCCAACAGTATCTCTAGAAATTTCGAAGAATATGATTTGCCGGTTCCCGCTTTCGAGATTTACTATTTAAGGTATTCAAATGATCCAACCTATCTCAACCATTACCTTCAGCTCACGACAATACTATCGATAGATATTACTGATCCCTCCACGATTGTGGACTTGAGGGTTCTACTCATGTCATCTTCGAGCAATATCTACGTATCACTTACCAATATTTACATAACTTATCGTGAATATAGTCTTCTAAATAACAATCGCATAACATCCATACACAGGATTACTATCGATTGTGGAGAAATTCTTTACAAAGCATACGGAGAAATAGAAGGCACTCTTCTGAGTCGTTTTTCCATGGACGAATACGAGGGCTTTTTCAGGGTAGCGGCTTCAATATGGTTCTCTTCTTCCCATGGGGTATATGTTCTTGATATGGACCTCAAAATCGTTGGCCGTTTGGAAGGCATCGCTCCCGATGAAGTGATGTACTCAGCCAGGTTCATGGGAGACAGGCTATATCTCGTCACATTCAGGAGGGTGGATCCCTTCTTTGTTATAGATCTATCAGATCCCTTGAGACCTGAACTATTGGGAGAGTTGGTGATACCTGGCTGGTCAGATTACCTTCATCCATACGATGAGAACCATATAATCGGGTTAGGAAAAGAAGTTGCGCCAAATGGGTGGACAGAGGGTGTCAAACTCTCTTTGTTCGATGTCATCAATGTCGAGAACCCAAAGGAAATGTCAAAATATGTAATAGGAGATAGGTACACAAGTACAATCGCTGCCGATGAGCCCCATGCTTTTCTATTCAATGTAAAAAAGAATCTGCTGGTAATTCCGGTAAGATACAATTTCACTGTAACCTCAGCATATGTCTTTGATATCTCCCTTGAAAATGGATTTGAGTTGAGGGGTACAGTCGGTCATCCCAGTGATGCCGATAATCAATACGAATACGATTGGTATGATTATGATATTGAAATCAAAAGATCGTTTTATATCGACGACACCCTTTACACACTTTCGAACAATTACCTGCAAATGAATGATCTGAACGACCTGCATGAGATTAATTTAATAGAACTGCCAAACGAGCAAGGAAGTTCATCAGGAGTACAAGTTATGTGCCTCTACCTGGAGCCTTTCATAAGATAGACAAAGATATGAGTGGTATAAGCCCCTTTTTCAACTTACTCGAAATCTGGAGTCAACACGATCCTCTTCATGAGTTTTCCGGCTTTGGCCTCCTCGAAGGCCTCTTTTATCTGGCTCATGGGTCTTGTTTCTACGAAAGGTTTGATCTGGATGGTACCGTCCAATACCCATTTCAGCACATCATTGTAGTACTTCGGAAGGCAACCCCAGGTTCCTATGATGTCAGCATCGAAGGCCATCAGTCTGGA
>CP070739.1:3178473-3197455 GCA_020347705.1 Methanomassiliicoccales archaeon
CGTAGGGTCGGTGCCCCAAATATTCGCTTCAAGGCCATCTGGTATATTATCCCGGTCGGAGTCTGGATTTCTTGGATTAGTGCCGTAACCACCTTCGGACCAATCGTCCAATAGATCGGAATCCGTGTCCAAGGCTTTCGGATTCGTATTGAGACTATCTATTTCTTCATCATCGTTTAATCCATCCAAATCGGAATCTTGGTTTGTTGGGTCCGTTGTCCATCCATTTGAGCCCGGTAAAACCTCTTCATCGTCGCCGATGGTATCGCCGTCAGTATCCCCCGCGTCGGGGTGAGTAAAGTAGATTTTTACTTCCTCGAAGTCGGTAAGTGGATCGGCATCTGTAGAGATCGAGGTGTTGTCAGTGCCGTAATAGAATCCCTCCTCTTCATCGTATAGCCCGTCACCGTCGAAGTCATTCACCAAATCAATGGTAATATCCAAGGGATTATTCGGGTCTGTTTCGAGAAGGGCACCTTCAAAAACTCCATCTCCATCTAAATCCTCTCCATCACCTGTGCCGCCTATAAATACACCATCCGGTGCTCCGTCTCCATCCGTATCTGGATTGAGCGGGTTCGTTGTTGTTGCTCCGTTGTCACCGTCATACCCGGGAACTCCCAATTCCACTCCATCATTCACACCGTCTCTATCGGTGTCTTCATTGTTCGGGTTGGTGCCGTTTTCGTATTCCTCCCAATCGGAAAGACCATCCGAATCCAAATCTGTATTGAATGGGCTTGTGAGATATCCATCCAAACCTTCTGTAAGCTCCTCCTCATCGTCCAGACCGTCACCGTCGGAATCAGGATTCGAGGCGTTTGTTAAGAACAATATCACCTCCTCGCCATCGGTTAATCCGTCGCCATCGGAGTCCATATCGTTTGGATCGGTGTCGTTGTCTATCTCAAAAAAGTCTGGAAGCCAGTCATAATCAGAATCTACGTTTTTTGGATCAGTAAAGTATGTGTTTATTTCAGCGAAGTCTAAAAGTCCATCGTTATCGGTGTCGGGGATATTGGGGTTGGTTCCGTTCATATACTCCTCTAAATCATCTAATCCATCGTTATCACTATCAGGTTCTTCGGGATTCGTTATGTAATTATCGTATCCCAAGTACACCTCTTCCCAGTCCGAAAGTCCATCGTCGTCTGTATCGAGGTTGGATGCGTTGATGCCGTAAACGTTTATCTCAATACCGTCCCAGAGTCCGTCATCGTCGGTGTCGGAGTCCTGAGGGTCTGTGTTATTCAGATATTCCTGCAGATTAGTCATCCAATCGCAATCTGGGTCAAAATTTGCGTCATCGGTTGTGTTATCTAGACCGTTTGCAGATTCCCAATCGTCATCCATACCGTCTCCATCGTTGTCTTGAGCGCTGACCATAGGCAATTGGCCTATGAAGCAGAAGCAGCTCAGTACCAAAATACCTATAAGCAAATACGCTCCAAAAATATTCATATTTAGTCCAGGGCACTTATTCTTTTTCTTTTCATTCTTCTTGTGACTATTATAACCCATTATATCACCTCCGTTGATATCTTCGATAAAAGGCGTTAGATAGGCAAGCAATCACGTTATATTTAAATAATTCTCTTTTGGAATATTTATAGGATAACGAGGGTGGAGCAAGGCTCCTTAAACCATCCACATACCACCGTTGACGTTTATGGTCTCCCCGGTGATATATTCTGCTTTATCGGATAGCAAAAAAATTATCGCATCGGTGATCTCCTCAGGTTGTCCTACCCTACCAAGAGGCGTGATATTTTCCCTTTCCTTTCTTTTTTCGGGTGTATCATAGGCGATGATATCGGTTTCTGTGGCCCCGGGAGCGACTATATTGACAGTGATTTTTCTCGGTGACAGCTCCCGTGCCAAGGATTTGGAGAAACCGATAATGCCAGCTTTTGAAGCCGCATAATGTGCGCCCTGGCTGGAGCCCATGTGAGCGAGCACCCTGGCCAGGTTGACTATCCTTCCTCCTTCTGTGATGTGGGGAAGGGCTACCTTCGTGCACAGAAAGGCACCTGTAAGATTCGTTGCGATCGTCTCCTCCCATTCCTGCAATGTAAGCTCGAAAAATCTCTTTCTTTTATAGATTCCAGCGTTATTCACCAGGCCGTAGATATCATTATACTCTCCAACAAAAGCCTTTATCATCTCGTTGACCTGGGTTTCATTTCCCACATCGGCTCTCAGCTCCATGGCCTCTCCCCCCAGATCGAGTATGTTTTTCACAACTTCTTTTGCATTCTTCTCGTTATCCTTATAATTTACACCAACTGCATAACCTTCCTGGGCCAGTTTCAGGGCAGTGGTCTTTCCGATTCCACGGGATGCTCCAGTGACAATAACAGCTTTTGTAGTCATATTTATACCTCCTCTCAGTGCACCTTTTGGTTATTTCTAAGGAGTATTTAAAATCTGCTGTGAGGTGATCGAAATAAGGCTTGGGGACTTATCAACATTTTATTATGAAGTCAATCTTCCCCTCTCAAAAAGCTTTTATGGTTTATTAGCCTTCAAGTGGTCAGAATTGTTTGAGGCAAGGGATATTTATGGCTATGATACCAGGTCAAGGCACGAGCGAGGCTAAGAAGTCAGATGATGACAAGGACCTTATGACATGGAGGGAAAGGTTACCGATAGGAATTTATTTCTTTGTAATGGTGTTCCTTATCATATATCTCATGCTAAAGATATGGCCTCCTTCTGGTGTGTTAGGTGATCAAGGAGAGAAAAGTTTTTTCTTTGATACTGTTACCATTTATCTCAACTCAGAAATAACGGTGATAGTGCTCGTAATTCTTGCGGGTGCATTGGGAGCTTGCATTCATTTTGGCACATCATTTGTCTATTTTGTTGGCAGAAAAGAATTAAAGAAGGAATTTTGGTGGTGGTATATCCAAAGGCCATTCATTGGTGGTGCTTTGGCTCTCATATTTTATTTCGCATTCAGAGGGGTTCTGTTCAGTGCCCTCCCGAGCGATTTTAATTTGTACGGGGTAGTGGCAGTTGCCGGTCTCGTGGGAATGTTTTCGAAGCAGGCTATTGCTAAGCTAAAGAAGGTATTTGATGAGTTGTTTGTGAAGGTTGAAGATATTGAGAAGAAGAAGGCAGAAGTGGAGAAATTCCGGCAGATTTTTGAGGTTTTGCTCGCAATGCTCAGTGGAATGGAGAAGGGTGGTAAAGTAAAGACGGAGGAGCTGCGGAGGGTTTTTTTAGTCCTGTCTACCATTATATACGAGAAGGATGAGAAGGAAAAGAAGGAAAAACTAAGTCTGATTTTTAACTTGTTATTTGAGAAGTTTGTTGATGTTGAAAAAGATGGAGAGATGGACGTAGAGAAATTGCGCAAGTGGATCAACGCAATAATCGCTCTGCTCACCGTGATGGAGAAGGAAGGTAAGGTGGAATTAGATTTACTGCAGAAGAAGTTAATGAAGGAGAAATAGGAGATCAAGGGTAAGGGGGCGAAGTGAGGGAGAGACTCCTATTTATGATGTGAATCGTCTTGCGACAAGGTATATGGGTCAAAGCGCTAAGAGGAGGAATTGAATTGACAATAAATATATTGCATCTTTCGGACATCCATTTCCAAGATATGGGTTCCTACAGTCGGGAGAGTGTTGAGAAGGCCCTGATTAAAAGTATAAAAAAGCACATTGAAGCTGAGGGAGTCAAGCCTGATATTATGGCTATTACTGGGGACATAGGGTATTCTGGGACCGAAGAAGAGTATGCTCCCGCGAAGAAATTTCTGGAAACGTTAATGAGTGAAACCAGCTTAAAACAGGAAGGATTATTACTAGTGCCAGGCAACCATGATGTGAACAGGAAGAAGGTACTACCTCACCTTTCTCTACATAGATATAAAACCTTGAACGAAATCAACAGTTTTCTCAGAGACCTCGAATACAGTAAAAAAATCATGGGAGAAAGGTTTGGGGCCTACAGCCAGTTTGTCCATGATATCACTGGCGGTGCTCTCCCGAGAATCGAGGAAAAGTACTTCTACACGAAATCTTTAAAGATCGAGGGCAAAAAAATCTCTATACTCGGCCTAAACTCAGCCTGGGCATCCGAAGATAATAATGATGAGGGGAAAATCTGTCTCGGGGAGGTCCAGATTAAGGATGCACTAGAGGAGGTTGGAGAAAACCGGGGAGTGACAGTTGCTCTGATGCATCATCCCCTAGAATGGCTAACCAATGTTGAAAGACAGAGTATGTGTCAGCTCTTGGAGGATAGTTGTCATATCATTCTTTACGGTCATCTTCACGAAAGTAAACCTCGAGAGATTCGAGGTCCAAAAAGTGTTTGTGTCTATCTTCCAGCATGTGCTGCTTATGAAGATCGAAAGGAAGGTAGGAATGGATTTCAGTGGTTACAAATAAACACGGATCAAAAATCTGTGACAATTCAGCCTTATATATGGACCGAAGAACATGCCGGGAAGTTCCTTCCTAAAGAGCGTTTCACACTTTTTTTCCACGAAGAGGAGCCGGAAGAAGTTACGCTAGATGTCATTGATAAAGTTTTTCCCGCTATACAAGAACCTTACATTGCCCACCCATATTCCCTTCAATCCAACTTCACTGGTCGCATAAAAGAGAGAAAAGATCTCACCAATTGGTACTGCCAAGACCCGTGTCCTATTCTTTCCTTAACTGCAATAGGAGGTATGGGAAAGAGTGCACTCGTCTGGATTTGGTTACATCTTGATGTCTTGAGAGAAACTATCCCAGGAGTAGAATTAGATACGCCGGAGATAAAGCAGGAATGCAATATCATAGAGGAAGATAAACCAGATGGCATATTTCAATGGTCGTTCTACTTGGGAGAAATCAGCTTTAACCAATTTCTAGCAAGTGCATGTAAATATACCGGGGGGGAGCCTGAACCATCCTCAGGACAGGAATTAATCACAGATGATGACCGGCTCAGAACTCTCATTCCAAGGCTTAACTCAAAGAGATATCTCGTTATTCTTGATGGCTTCGAACGACTTCTTCGTGCCTATGGCGCTCAAGATGCTGCCCTCCTCGAGGAGAAACCTTTAAGCGAGTATTCAAGTGATGAACGACGATGCTCCGATATTCTTGTTGTGCGTTTTCTTGAAGGCATAATATCTTCAACAAGGAGCAAATTCCTGATAACCACTCGATTGACCCCATATGAAATTGAGACATCCCCTGGTTTCAATAATTATTTTCTAAAAGGATTAAACGATGATGATGCAATTCGATTCATGAGAACAAACAATATAGTAGGCCTGGATAGGGCACTAAAGCGTGCAGCAAATGAATATGACAACCATCCTAAAAGCCTTGGTCACTTGATAACGGTTATTAATGATGATATAGAGTATCCTGGTGATATTAGGGCTGCCCCAAAATATGACGTTACTATGGATGTAAAAGGAAAACAGCACCAAATTCAGGAAAGAGCTTTTAAAATTCTACCAAACAACATAAAGGAGTTTCTTATGAACATCTCTGCGATTAGGAAAAATTTCACATATGAGTTTCTGCAACTCGTAAATAATAATCTATCGTTACAAGGACTCCAAGAATATCTAAACACTGTTGAAAAGATGCGGTGGATTGCATGGGATAAAAAAGAAAAGCGCATCTCATTCCATCCTCTAACAAGGCGTTTCCTCTATTTAAAATTGAAAGAATCTGGACGGACAGAAGCAATCCATGAAATATTGCGAGGATATTGGGAGAAAAAGGTTGAAATCAATGATAAGGAAAAACTAAGGCAAATTCTTACACAAGACATTAGCTTATATGATGCTGCGGGTGCTGTGAGACTTTCTGGGATATCGGAACAATTACAAGATTTTTTAAAAGAAATCAAATTAGGACAACTTCTAACTGACCAATTAGATGATCTTCCTGACGATCAGAAAGAATTTATCAGAATTATAGTAGAATTTCAAAAAGAGATAATTAATGACCGGTTAAAGAAAATTGAATCTTTGGATGAAATACAGCCGGTTATCGAGTTATATTATCATACTGTTGGTGCGGGAGCGTTGGATGAAGCATTTAGTCTAATGAGAGAAAGATTATTACCAAATCCTATTCATTTTCAATTTGGAGCTTATTCACTTTCAATCGAAATTATGGGTGTGTTTTTTGAGGATGCTGGATATAGAAGCCCAAAAATAAAAGACAAAAGAAAAATGGCTGTTATATACAATGGTCTTGGTATCTCCCATTCCCTATCTGGCCAACCCCGCCTTGCAGTACCGCTATTCGAGAATTATATTCAGATTAATGCTGACTTTGTAAGGAAGGTATTTCCAAAATACAATTGGAGAGATATTGCGACATTTCTCAAAGGTGAATATGCAAAAAAGTTTTCTTTTAATCTTGATGAGAATGCCAAGGGCCTCATCAACCTCACCGTCTCAGGACAATTCCCAATCGGTGACCTGGAGTCTGCCGAGTCCTCCGTGAAGCGGACTATTGAAATTACGAAGGAAATTGAGGTTAAACATTCTGAAGGTATCGCCCATAGAGAGTTAGGAAAAGCCTTATTACTTATTGGAGAATATAAAGAATCTGTGAATGAGTTTGATACTGCAATTAACCTTTTTCAAGAGATTGGAAATATTCAATCCCAAACAATTGTTTGGATCTACCGCTCCCTCCGCACCCTCTTTATAGACGATCCTGAAGAAGCCTTGAATTGTGCGAACAAATCCCTCGAATTTGCGAAAAAGACTGCTGAAGAACAACACACCCACCCAAGAGACTTCATCCTCGCTAGTTGGCTCATCGGGGCCTCATATGTTGCGATGAGCGATACCGTCCAGGCTGAGAAACCACTGAACTTTGCAATAACAAAATGCCGAAAGATTAATCTTGTCGAACTCGAAGCAGATATCCTTCTATCAATCGCTAAACTCCGCCACGTCCAGAAAAGAGACGACGAATGTTTAAAGCTCGCCACCGAAGCCCTCGAAACATCCAATCGCTGCGATTATGTATTACAACAGGCTGACATCCACCTCTTCCTCGCTGAGTTTTATAAGGACAAGGGTGACATCCCTAAAGCCAAAGAGCAAGCTGAACTCGCCAAGCTCCGCTCTCACCAGATGATAAATGTAGAGACCGGTGATTATATCACTAAACCCGAGGACACAAAGTGGAAGTACAAACCCTGCTACGATAAAGCTGTAGCTTTCCTCTCCTCATTACCAACCTAAACCAACCCACAAACCTCAAATCTATAACTTCTACTCGACAGCTCAGCGGCAAAATCTACTGGCTCTTATATATATTCGGGGGATAACCCAATAAACATCATAAATCTATCTCTTGTGATCCCTAATAATTCTGAGGTCATGTAGGGATATTTACGCGTATCTCCCGTCGATGAGATCCATGACGTACTTCGAGACGCCAAGGATAATCTCTTTTGACATCTCCCCGTCCCAGTCCTCAAGAACATCGGCGAATTTCTCTTCGATATCATCTACGCACTTGGCGATCTGGGGCCTGAGCTGCCCGGGGTCGTCTCCCAAAATAATAGTGGTGAGAATGATGTGTTTTCCCCTGCCCAAAAGGACCTGGAACCTGCCGAACTTCATCTCGTCCAATATGCCCTCTTGGTCCCTGAAAGAATCCTTTATGAAATCTTGGACGGCCACCAACATGCTGCTGAGAATGTCCTCATCCATATCGGGTTTGAGCCTCCTGGTGAAGTGCTTGATCAATCTGCCGTCATCGTACATGAGGAATACCTCGTCGATCACCGTCTTCCCTGTCTTGGCCTGCCGCATCTTTTTCATCACGAAGAGCAGAAGGATAGCCACCAGGACCGCGATGACCGCGCCCAGTGCGCCGTACATCACCCAAGGCGTTTCCTCTTCTGCAGCCGAACGCGCAAGGGCGATATCATCGGTGGTTGTGCTCTGGTCCTGCTGTACACTGACATCTTGTGAGTATCGTTGATATCCATCCTTCACCACCCAGATCGTCCGGTCGCCGATAGGTACATTTTCGAGAATGAACACTCCACGTGAATCCGTGGTATCTTCAATATTAGGATAACCTTCAACATACACAGAGGCACCTTCAACAGGCTCTCCATTCTCATCCAAGACGGTACCTGTAACCGTGCCTGATCCAGAAACCGCTGAGACATTCACCCATGTAACCGCTTCATCTGTATTGCCACCATAGTCACGCACCCTCAATGTTATTTTGTAATCGTAGGCTGTATTGAAAGTATATGATACACTCTCCCCGTAAAGCCGTTTTAGCCCGTTATCGTTGAACTCCCAGGTGTAGTTGGCAATCCCGTAATTATCTGAGCTGAGGTCGGCATCAAGGGTTACGGAGGTGCCCGCAGTTACCGCCTGTTCAGCTCCGGCATTCGCAACAGGGAATTCCGAGTCATAGGTTGTAACTGTCTCAGAAAGGGAAGTTATTTTGCCATTCCCATCCTCAACCCATATGACGACCTGGTAGCCGCCTAATAGGTTGTAATTTGTCTCATAATAGTAATTATCGGTTCCTGCCACCTTGGTCATTGATTCGTTGAGGAGCCAATCCCCGTCAGGTGTGGTGATGTTGATTTTACATGTGTTTATTCCGGAGAGATCGCTTACGTTCACGCTTACTCTAACTGTGCTCTCCACTTCAGGGTTGGAGGGTGAGATCGTAAAGTCAGTGATGGACGGCAATATGGTATCTTGAACTTGCGAGGATGCACTCGTGTAGTTCCAATAATCATTGTTGTCCTTCACCCATATGATGATATCGAGTGTTCCAACATCATCGGGGATAAACACATACCAATAATCCTGGCCTGTTTTTTCCATTGAATAATTGCCAATGAGCGAGCTGTCTTGCGTCAGTTCGATCCACGCTCCTCCAATACCCGATAGATCTGAGAATGTGGCGGAGATGTTTACCGCCTGCCCGAACTCCCAAGGATCAGGCAGCTCAGGCGAGCTTAAGATCGAAGGATCGGATGTGTCGAAGGCGCATTGCGCGTCCGCATAGGAAGGAGCGAGTTCTGAAAGGCTCATAAAGTCGGTTGCGATGCTGTAAAATTCATAATACCCCTCGCCGTCAGGGAAGTAAAAGTCCCAGGACCACGGGAAAATAATGTCTGTACCTACTAAGGCGGGAGATCCCCAGGATGAGTTGTCAGGAGAAAACCTGTACCATAGCTCCACGCTTTCAATGCCGATTAAGTCGCTTAAGGCCGTGGCCATGATCGTAAGGGGGGATACGGTTTGCCAAAAGGGAGTAATGGTATTCACGCTGGAAGTGGGGGACGTTGTATCATATGCGCATATGGCTTCGGCCAATGATTTCATGGGTTCGGGATTGCCGGCGCTGTCGTTTGCAATGGAAAGGAACTCGTAATAACCGTCGCCGTAAGGGAAGTCAAAATCCCAGGACCAGGTGGGTGCCAAGTCCTTACCGAATAGGAGCCAACCCGTCCATGGTGATGAATTGTCAGGTGAGTACTGATAAAAGAGCTCAACATTTTCCACGCCGATTCCAGAATAATCGGTTGCCCAGGCAGTGATCACGAGTGGTGAGGAACCGAGCCAGTAAGTGGTTATCGGCTCTACGCTGCTGCCAGGAGGTAATGTATCTCTGACCACGAAGCTTCCTGATGAAAAATTCCAGTTATCGAATGAATCGTTGGCCCAAATCGTATAGTTGTATGTCCCAAGCATTAAGTAGCTGGCGTTTAAAAAATACTTGCCAGTTGAGGTATTCAATAGCATTGTGTTGTTCGATGTACTTGAATCCGGTTTTTCTATGAACAGGGATACAGTTATCACTTTATTGGCATCGTCTATATCCGCACTGATATTTACAGGGTCTGGGTACTCAACCGGGTCCGTTTCTATGGTAATGTTGGTGAACTCAGGTGGATCCAGTTCGTAAATCAGAATAGTGTGGTTTCCAAGATTCGGATGAACGGCCCAATTTCCTTTTGTATCGTTTGCCCAGATATAATAGTACACATAGCCTGCCTGTGTTTGTTGAGGGATTGTTCCTACAAATGTCGATGTTGAAGCAATTCTTGACATGGATGTTGTAGTATAAGAGATTGAGCCCACTTCCTTGTAGTAAAGGAGTACCTCATGTACTTGACCATCGTCGGTGACATCTGCATATATCTCGATGGAATCTCCCACAAGGGCGCTGGAAACCGGGTTATGGCTGATGGTGGGAGGATACGAATAAAGTGTGAAGTCAAGCCATAATATCTCTCCGGCACTTATCGTATGCCCGTTTGATCTGTTGTCCTCATATCCGGCCTTGTGTGCCACGATATCGTACGTTCCCGGGGCCAATCCAAGGATTTCGTAATAACCATTGGAATTTGTGGGATCACTTGCCACCTCTTCCTGGGTCGAATTATCGTATACCTTTATCATAACACCGCTGTGCTGGGAAGAGCCCTGCAGGGTTACATTACCCTTAATGGAGCAGTACGTGGGCAACTCCCCCCAGGATACCGTGATGTTCACCCATTCCGAAATCTCGTCATCGGATGGATTTGGATCATCCAGCGAATCAACGGTGATATAGTCGCTTCCGGATATGCTCACATTAGAGGTAACACCGTTTCCTGTTCTCCCCCATCCGGTTGGCACAGCAACATACGTGATATAAGAGGCGTTGTTATCCGTAACGGTTCCTGGATTCGTGTTGTCGTAGGTACAGTTTAAAGTGAGCTCATGGGGGCTGGGATTTGGAATCGTGGAGTTAGCGGTGTAGTTACCCGTCATATGGATGTAAACAGGGTCATCTGAGGTGATCGGACCGCCAATACCCACATCCGAGGTCATGGATAACGGGTCCAGATCGTACCAAATATCGTCAACCATGAATGAATCATTGCTGTTATCAGGCAGGCTCATTTCACTCAGAAAGCCCATGATAAATTCAACCTCTTCTTCGCTCAAAAAGCCATCACCATCTCCCCATTGAAGTACATCGAACATGAACCTGATGGTTTCGTTGTCACCTTCTGCATAAAGGAGCCAATCCAAATATGTATTATTCCAGTCGGAGAATATGAGATTCATTTCGATCCTATCCAAAACCGTGTAAGGGATTCTTGACACATCGTAATTTAAGTCCGTACCAGAAACAAGCGTTATTTCAGACAGGTTCCCCTGATATCTGTTTTCGTCCTCAAAATCATCAACCACGAGTATCCAGTCGCCACCCCATCCTCCGAGTTCGTAATAACCTGTTTCGTTGGTTTTTGTCCTGTTCAGGAATTTAAGAGTGATGTTATAAATCATGACTTCAATATTCTCGATAGGTTGATCGTAGATGTCGGTGACATAACCATACACATATGAATCGATTAGAAAATGTTGGAATAACTCGTATTCGTGGGGGGTATAGAATAAAAGGGCGTGGATGGCTTCGCTGTCCTCATCAATCATATCATCGAACAGGCCAAGATAGCAGTAACCGAGGTTTTTACCATGGTTGTAAATGGATGTTCCCTCGAACGAAATCTGAACTTGTTGGATACCTGTTTCCAATGTGAAAGACATAAACTCAGGCTCAGGTTCCAACTCATCACCAAATACATCCCTGAGATCACCGATCAAAACATAGTCTCCTGCCTCACTGACGTTCAATGTGATGTTGAGGACAAGCAGGTTGTAAAATCCATCGAAATCAGAATCCACAAGCCATTCTTCAACCGGTGTCTCGATTATAGCGTTGGGTTTTTCAAATTCATCATGTCGATATCTTGTGGTGAAGTGTTCTGTCTCATCCAAGACTTCCCAAGTGTCTTCTGAGATGAGCCTAATTTCAACATAATATCCATCCATTTTCGAAAACCGTATCTGCTCTCCACCAAAGGCAAGTGTTACAATCTGAGCACCTGTTGTCTCTCCTATACTTACCTCAGCCCATGCAATACTCCTATCTTGGTTCCGCCCTTCCTGAAGCTGCCCCTCCAATCTGTAATTTCCTGGTGTCGAAACATTAACGGGCACATGGACATACAGGAAGTCATACAACAGATCCCCGTCCAAGTCAGATACCGAATCGGTTATTGGTTTTTCGATCCAAGCATTGGAGTCCTCAAGAACCCAGTCATGATGTATAGCCTCCCCAGACCCGACCCATTCCCAATAATATTCGATTTTGTAGTGTGGAGCCCTTACCCATGCATCCAACTCATGATCACCCGGTAAAAAGAGCTCATAATATCCTGTTGTATTGGTGGTATATGTAACGATGGTGTCGCCGTGCATAGCATACACTGTCGCATTTGAAATCGGACTGTTACCCGTATCGTTCACATAGCCATAAAGGAGGGCCGTCTTCTCCAGGGGATACAGGCTGATATTGAGCCATCTCGTCTCGCCAGGTTTTACCAGGAACTGCAATCTCCCTGGGTACTTGAATCCGTTTCTCGTCGCGTCAAAGTTGAGACTAATAATGCCGCTGGGCACCGTCGCTTTAAATACACCGTTGTCATTGGTCTCAACTTCATCATACCACTGTAAGTCCTGCTCTGAGAGTCTCAAGCCCACATGCTTGATTGGTTTTCCAGAGTAGATTTCGGTGAGCCTGCATATGATGTTTGCATCCGCATTGATTGGACTCAGGGTCTCGTTGAGCCAAAAGACCTGCTCCGAGGATGGGTAAACCTCACCCATCGCGTATTCATAGCCTTCTGCGATAATGTAATAGCTGGAATTGCCCGGGGGTACCATACATTGATAGAAACCCGTGTAGTCTGTCGTAACAGGCGATTCCTGGTTTCCCCAGCCATCAAAATCGAGGATTACATAGGCATTCTCGATGGGAAGGCCGGAAGTATCGTTGACAAAACCTCTTACCTCCATGGTCCGATTCAGGGACTCTATTGTCAGGTTCAAACGAGTAGTCTGAAAGGCCGTGGTGTTGACCTGGCTGAATGCCGTGGTATAACCCTCCTTTATGGCCTGCACTTCAAAGGGTGCGGCGGGAACTGTAAAGTTATAGTAGCCTGCTGGGTCAGTTTCTCTGTTATAACTATTCCAGCCGAGGATGCAATAGACCTGCACACCGGGCTCGCCTGTTCCATTAACTTTCACGTAACCATCGAGATAACAATTTTCCTTGGGATCGTATACCGTGAGATTGAGGAAATATATCTCTTGATTTTCGACGCTGAGGGTCGTTTCAATCCCCCAGTAATCAGGGATCCACCCGGGACTTATCATTAACTCTCCGGGAATGACAGAGACACTGTACCAACCTGTTGCGTCTGTGTTATTATGGTGATACCAAGAGCCATTCAGGTTGCTTACCCAAATGCCTGCCCATGGGACAACTGAGCCGTTGTCATAGTACTTGACATAACCCTGCACTGTGGCCGTTTCGGATGGTAGAGGTAAAAGGGTGAAGTTCTGCCAAGTCGTCAGATTATTGAACATCAGTACGGTCAGTGCCTGGATGAAGTGATCGTTCTCATGCACCTCGACTTGCCAAACACCTCTTGATAAATTCAGCTCAAAGTAGCCAGTTAGCGGGTTAACCTCGGGCCAATATTCGGTAGAGCCGTACTCGGTAGGTCTGTATACGCGAACCTCTGCGCTCCCAAGAGGGCCTGAGGCATTCTTCACATTGCCTTTCAGCGTGCAGTTTATTGGCTCTAAAAGGAAATCGAAGGTAAGGTTATCTCCCCATTTTAAATCTGTATTTACATACTCCTTCATGTAATCATCATTCTCAACCAGAATCAGGTAGCTCAGATTAGACTGAAGTTTCATCAAGTAGTGTCCTGTTGAATTTGTGCTTGTCGTGTTGATGTAGTCCTTGTTTATTGCAGCAACTCCTAGCTGGGGAATCGGTGTCATGGATACGGCATCCAATATTCTTCCGTTTACCCAGGAGCCTTTTTCTGTTGCAGGTTCCAGATTTATCTCAACAGTCCGGTTGTTCCAAGGAGATAACCAGATATAAGTTGAATTCACGAGGTAATCATCATGGAAAGCCGTGATCTTAAATAAATTCCCCTCCGTGTATATGCTCATATTATAATATCCAGTAAGGTCAGTTTTGGTACTGTTAAAGGGATATCCTTCCGGATGTTCAAGTAGGATCGTTGCATTATCAATGGGAATTCCTGTGCCATTTACGATAGCATATCCATCCACGAATACGTTTTCTGATTGAGCTTTTGCGCTCAGGCTTATGCCATAAAGGGAAGATATCAGGAAAATCGATGTGAGCACAAAAGAGATCAGACGTTTTTTACACAACAAGGTACCCTCGGCAAATGCGGAGGCCATAGAATCACCGTGGGTAAGGAGAGAGGCTTTTATATTTATTCTTTATGGAGTGAATTTTCATTTTTTATAACCATAACATATGATACCCAAATCCACGGCAGCGATTTCAAAAAGGGTTGATATTCTGTAATTTGTGTTTGCTGCTGCTTTTTTGAGCAGATGCACTCAAATACCCTTGAATATATTACCTCTACTAACATCCAGGAAAACGAACATAAATATGAGGGGCAAATTATGCCAGAAGAGATACTCACGGTTGTTAACGATAATGATGATGAAATCGGCAGCGCTCCAAGGGAGGCATGCCACGAGAAAGGGCTCATACACAGGAGTGTGATGTTCTTTGTTTTCGATGGTGAAGGTAAAGTTCTCGTGACAAAAAGAGTCCAGGACAAGGAATTCTTTCCGGGATATTGGAGCATTGTACTTGGAGGACATGTTAGGGCAGAAGAGAACTACGAGGAAGCGTTATCAAGGGAGATCGAGGAGGAGATTGGAATCAGGGCCAAACCCTTTTTCATTGCTACCTTCAAAAAACGTATTCCGGAGGAAAAAGAGAATGTGATGGTTTTCGGAATCACCGCGAAAGACGAGCCAACCCTCAACCGCAAGGAGCTTGAAAAGGGGGAGTTTCTCGATTTAGCTGAATTTGAAAGCAGAATGAAAGTCCACAGCTTCCTGCCCGAGACAGAGATTCTGTTCGGGATATTGAAAGGATATTTGTCTTCGCAATCGCTACAAAAGATTTAAATTTTTCAATACCATTGAGAGAATGGAGGTAATTCAGGTGGATGTTGATAGGACTATGTGCATGCACTGCGGTGCCTGTGTGGGGACATGCCCTCAAAACGCGATGTTCCTTCACGAGACAAGGATCGAGTTTCTAAAAAACTGCAACGAATGCGGCATCTGTATCAGGGCCTGTCCGGTGGGCGCAATAGATAAGGTTCTTTCAGAGAATTGATGGACACAGGAGGAAAACATGGCTTTGGATTACGATATCGTAGTGGTGGGTGCAGGACCTGCAGGCAGCTTGACTGCAAAACATGCCGCAGTAGCCGGAGCAAATGTGCTGATACTGGAAAAAAGACCCGAGGTAGGCTCGCCTGTCAGATGCGGAGAAGGCCTTGACAAGAACGGTCTGGCAAGGATGGGAATTAAACCCGATAAAAAGTGGATCGCAAATGAGGTTAAGGGAGCGCACATCTATGCACCAAATGGTAGATGTCTCGAGCTTAAAGAAGGGATGGCAGGAAACGAGGTGGGTTACGTAATAAAAAGGGACATTTTCGATAAAGAGCTGGCCAAGGATGCGATAAGGGCTGGTGCCGACATAATGATCAGGGCCTCGGCTATTGAGGTCATAAAAAAAGAGGGCGCAATAGCTGGTGTGAAGGCAAAGCATATGGGTGAGAGGTTCGAGGTCAGCGCTAAAATAGTGGTTGGCGCCGATGGCTTCGAATCCCAGGTCGGCAGATGGGCAGGTATTGATACCACGGTCAAGCCCAAGGACATTTATACCTGTTTCCAGTACGATATGGTGGGTGTGGATATAGATTCCGACTACAGCGATTTCTTCCTGGGCAGCTGCGCCCCTGGTGGATATGCCTGGGCCTTCCCAAAAGGTAAACACCGTGCAAATGTGGGTTTGGGGCTCCAAGTAACAAAAATCAAGGGAAAGGGCGAACCGAAACGATACCTGGATGCTTTTGTGAAAGCGCGCAAGGGACTATCCAAGGGTACCCCCATCGCCCATATCGCAGGGGCGGTAAGTGTATGCGCACCCATCGAAAAAACCGTTGGCAATGGCATTCTTTTGGTTGGTGATGCCGCAAGACAGATAGACCCTATGACCGGCGGGGGCATAGTGAACAGCGGCATTGCCGCACAGATCGCGGGTAAGGTGGCTGCTGAATCAATACAGGCCAAGGATTATTCCACCGAATTCCTATCGAGATACGAGAAAGGCTGGAGAAAGGAGCTTGAAGACAAACTATATAGGAATTGGTTGGCCAAAGAGAAGCTCACAAGCTTATCTGATGATACGATAAACAAGATAATAGAAGCCATTGCAGAATACGATATAGAAAGGATCTCCGTATTGGAGCTTCTAAAAGCGGTGAAGGCCAAGTACCCTGAACTTGTAAAGGAATTCGAAGACCTCCTGATGTGAGCTAAATAGTCGAGCTATTGGTCCGTGATTAAAACTTCCGAGGGAAACAATGGCGATCAGTATTTTAGGAGCAGGGTTAAGTGGCCTATCTTCTGCGATCAATTTGGCAAAAGAGGGCAGGGAGGTCGTGGTTTTCGAGAGAAAAAACGACGTGGGACAGCATATCAGGCCAAATTACCAGGGCCTCTTGAGAACCAAGGCCGATCCCATGGGTTACCTCAAATCCTTAAATCTAGAGCCGAAATTCGATCTTTTCAGAATGGATCGCGCCCTCATCTGCACACGAACCAGGGATATCGATGTTACCTTAGTGGAGCCCGTAGATTTCGTACTGAGAGGAGGTGAATCGAGCCTGGAATACGGACTTTATAAGCAGGCAAGATCCATGGGAGTCAAATTCAGATTCAATGAGAACAGGGATTCCTCTAAGGTGGACATCGTAGCAACTGGCCATTTCAGGTGCGATATGCTCGCATATGGATGTGTCTATGACGACCTCGACTTTCCAAAGGATAAGTTCCTTTATATGCACGATGATCGGTACTCACCGAAGGGTTGGTATCTCTATATCACTCCATTACCAGACGGAACATTCAAAATCGTAAACTGCACCTCTCAGCCCCATGTGAAGATGACGAAAAGGCTCTATTACAAAGCAATCAATGAAAGGAAGATCATCAGGGATATTGTGGGAGATAGAAAACCGAAGGAGACTTTCGGAGGTTTCGGAGGCTGTGATTTCCCGAAAAGTGCAGTGAAGGGCAGAACACTATATGTTGGCGAGGCAGCAGGTTTTCAGGACCCGTTCAGGGGATTTGGAATGAACTATGCACTTGAATCGGGCTTCCTGGCAGCAAAGGCGATTCTAGAAAATGGAGATTACGATAGGTTGTGGAAGAAGCACTTCAAACGACGGATCAAGACGGACCTGTACCGCAGATACGCAATGGTGGTTTTTGGAGATCGGGCCATAGAGCATGTGTTCAGAAACACGAACAATGGCGATGAAATTGATTGGGGCCGAGTAAATCCCAGCGGGATAAAAGGTAAGATCCTCAGAGAGGTGTTTTTCCGCCTAGAGAAGTTCAGGAGATGGAGAACTGGTTTTTGGTGAGCTGAGATACTAATAAGAAAAATGTTATTACATAGAATAGCGATAACGCACAAAACGAGGTTTCTCGATGAGGAGGATAAAAGCTGAATTGATCGTGTTTATGGTTTTCGTTGGTGCTGTAATCCTCTCTGACGTGAATTTTGAGACGATGACCATGAGGGCAAATGCAGCCACTCTCTATGTCGGGGGTTCTAATCCGGGTAACTACTCCAATATCCAGGATGCAATTACCGCTGCTGCTGCCGACAGCACGATATATGTCTATACCGGGACATACGATGAAAACCTGTTTATCGATAAAACCCTGACTTTGATGGGTGAGAATAAATATACAACAGTAATCAATACAACAGGGCACACATACGGCATAGAGGTGAGCAACATCGATTATGTGAACATCAGCGGATTTACAGTGTTGGGCGCAAACGCATGCAATATAAAACTCACCTCCTCAAATCATTCTCATATTCATGGAAACATCCTGAAAGAGGGAGGCTTTTTCGGTTTAGGACTTTCATCGTGTTATTTTAATTTGATCGAGGAAAACGATATCACCGAAAATTTGGACGGCGTGACGTTATCCTCCTCCTCAAAGTCCAACATCTTAAGATATAATACTATAACAATATCCAATGGGAAGATGATACCAGATACGAGAGCGATTCATATCGATACAGATTCTGACGATAATCTTCTTTTGGGCAACATCATCTCAGGCCACAACATCAGCGTTTATATCAAGGAATCTTTAAATTGTCATATGGAAAACAATCAGATATCCGATTGTATTGAGGGGCTTAGGATGTTTGATCAAAGCAGCGGTGAGCTTAAAGGAAATACCATTTCAAACGCTGAGGTGGGTGTGTGGATTTTGGAAGATACTTCAGCCACCCTAGAAAACTGCACCATAGAGAACATCGACACCTATTCCCTCAGACTGGGTGATGAGGTTTGGAAAGATGCGGATGTTACCCTCATCAACACGACCTTCGATACTACCAAGGTGAACATAATAGACGACGAGTCTTCATTGATGGTCAATTGGTATCTTCATGTGAAAATCGTTGATGAGGCCAGCAGACCTGTTGCGGGCATTTCTGTGCGGGTGAAGGACAATCCCAACGGGAGTTTTGATGAGGATTACTCAAGCAATTCGGAAGGATTTGTTAGATGGATCGTACTCGCACAATTTTCACAGAATCGAACAGGCAGGGTATACTTTACCCCCTATAACATCACAGTGTACAACACATCCTCATTGGGGTATGCCCGACCTGAGGTTATGATGGACAAAAGCAAGGAAATAACCATCACGACATATTCGGACTCTGATGGTGACGGAGTTTTTGATATCAATGATGCTTTCCCAGACGAGCCCACGCAGTGG
>CP070739.1:3197555-3201030 GCA_020347705.1 Methanomassiliicoccales archaeon
CACTGGTGTATCTTGGGAAAGTTCCCCTTATCCATTGACAAGTTCCTGGCTAAATCATTCAATAGACCTTTCAGACTTCTCAGGCGATATTTCCTCTGTTGATACCATAAAATTACATTTATCAGATACTACCTTGGCAACTACAACCTTCATAGACAATATAACGCTTTTGGGCGGGGCCCCTTACCTTCCCGATGGATCATTCACGTCTCAGGTATTCGATGGAGAATATGAGACGCAATGGGAGAAGATATTCTGGGAGGAGGATAAACAACTACCCACGACGGATATAGAGATCAGAACACGCACTGGTAACACCACAGATCCCGACCCCTCATGGAGCGGATGGTCATCCCCGTACACCAACGCCCAGGGCTCGGTTATTACCAGTCCACCAGGAAGATACATTCAGTACCGGGCAAATCTCAGCACAAATGACGTGGACTTTACCCCCACCCTCTCCGAGGTAACACTGGTAAAAACGGAATACAATCTGACTTTTGCGTATTCCATAGATGCATTTGAGAATGTCACTTGGGCAAGGATATTCCTGAGTCTCAATGGCGAGGTCCTCTGGGAAAAGGTTATCGACACCACGATTCCCAAAGAGACGATATCCTTTGATATTGGAAGGTATCTTTATAATACTGGTGATACCGATATCGATATCGGGCTTACAGTGAGCTCAAACACAACAAAGGCCGTGAACCTAACGGGCACAGTGGATGACTTCCAGGTTAAAGGACCTATTGGTTTCTACACATCAAAGATATACGATGCAGGCTCGGAGGCCATTTGGAGAGAGGCCATTTGGGATGCTGAAATTTATCCGACTACCGATGTTTTCATCAGCATTAGGACATCTTTGGACAACATTACCTGGAGTGCCTACTCGGGGCCACTTGCTTATGCCCGGGATAATATCGACCGACCGATTGGCAGGTATATTCAATATCGAATAAATTTTACAACGGAAACATTATGGTTAACACCTGTTTTCAAGGAAATCAATATAACCTACGATAAATACACGACAGTAGGTTCGGTTACATTCAACAACGATTTAGTTATAGAAAATGTTACGAACTGGGGCATATTAACAGTTTCATCCAACTTAAGGGGTCAGAACATCTCTTATGAGTATTCCATCGACTCAGGGGTGAATTGGAATCCATTAAACGGGGACCACAATCTATCCTCCGTGAGTACGTCCACGAATATGATACGCTTTAAGGCGATTTTGATGGCGGAGAACACCTCCCTCACTCCAGGTCTGCTGTCATTGAGCCTTACCTATTCTGTGAACCAACCACCCGTAATAAAAAATAATGTCCCGAACCAAAGCGGGGAAGAGGATAATGGATCCTGGAGCATAGACCTTACTTCATATGAATCAGATTTTGAGGATACCGGCAATATGCTTAGATGGTATCTAACTGGTGAGGACACCTCTTTGTACACTGTGGATGGAGAATACAGCGCAGATGATGTGCTCACTTTCACGCCTCGACCAGATGCCTTTGGCAGCGATCAGGTTGTGTTATGGCTTGAGGACAGTTTCGGGGCAAAGACATCGCAGCCACTGTGGGTCAACATCACAGCAGTAAACGATCCTCCTGAGATTGTGGGCGTTATTCCCTCGTTTGAAAAGTGGGAGAATGATCCCAATTGGCAGCTTGATCTTTCAGGTTATATGTATGACAAGGATAATACACCTTCTGAACTTACCTGGTCTTTACTTAACATCTCCACATCCTTGTTCGATGAAGTGACCGTATCTCAGTCAGATAAAATCGTAACCTTTGATCTTGCACAAGATGCCTATGGTAACAATGAAATCACGGTAAGATTGAGTGATCCCGATTACGTAGTTTCGCAGAAAATATGGGTGAATGTCACGAGGGTAAACAAACCTCCTGAGATCAACGGTATCATACCAAGCTTCGAGAAAGAAGAGGATGCCCCCTCCTGGGTTCTGGATTTGACAAACAATGAAACCGACAGAGAAGACGGATCGCCTTCTTCAGATCTTGAATGGCACGTTCTAGGATTGAATCCATCCCTACTCTCAGCCTCCATATCGGACAATAACATCACATTTTCACTGCTTCCAAACGTTTGGGGTAACTACGAGATTACAATTATGCTACAAGACAGCGAGGGTCTAATAGATTCGCAGAACATATGGGTGAATGTCACGCCAGTAAACGATGCGCCCGAAATAGATGGGAAAATACCAGGTTTCGAGAAAAATGAGAATTCAGATGACTGGACCATTGATTTGACTGATTACAAATCGGATGTTGACAACTCATCCTCGGATCTATCCTGGAGTGTCGAGGGATGGGATACATCGTTATTTAGTGACATAGATGTAAATGGAAATATAATCACATTTGTTCTCAAACCGGATGCCTACGGCAACGATTTAATTACCATCAATCTCACCGATAAATTGCTCTTCGATTTGCAGGACATCTGGGTGAACGTTTCGCCTGTAAACAGAGCCCCTGTCATCAACGGAACCATACCGAGTTATACTGTGAATGAAGATACCCCAGAGTGGATTCTGGATTTGACAATAAATGAAACCGACAGAGAGGATGGATTTCCCTCTAAAAATCTTGAGTGGAGCGTGATGGGTGTGAACACCTCCATATTATCCGTCTCTATCTCAGACAATAACATCACCTTTACCCCTGCCCCAAATGCCTTTGGTAACAACGAGATCACCATCGTTTTGAAAGATAGCAAAGGTTTAACAGATACCCAGAACATCTGGATAAACATCACGCCCGAAAACGACGCGCCAGTGATATATGGTATCATTCCAAGTTTTGAGAAACTCGAGGATGCACCAAGCTGGACCCTTAATCTTTCAAAATACATGTACGATGTTGATAATCCCTCGGCCTTAACTTGGGAAATAACGGAGTGGAACAGCTCGCTGTTCGATTTATACATAATTGAAGATGAGATCACCTTCTCTCCCGTTTCGAATGCCTACGGGAACTACGAGCTAACAATCTATCTAAATGATACCATATCATCGGACTCACAGAAGATATGGATCAACATCACCTCTGTGAACGATGCTCCCGTAATCAATGGAACAATCCCTGACTTCAATTGTAACGAGGATGACTCGTCATGGACCCTGGATTTGACGAAAAATGAGACCGATATCGAGGATTGCTATCCGTCTCAACAATTGAATTGGAGCGTGGTCGGTGTTGATTCGAACCTGCTATCAGTAACTATTATCGACAACAACCTAACCTTCGAGTTAAAGCCCAATGAATTTGGCAATAATGAAATAACCATCATATTGACGGATAGTGGTGGTTTAACAGATTCTCAAACTATCTGGGTGTACGTTATGCCTAACAACGATCCGCCGCAGATAATAGGTGTCATTCCAAGCTATGAGAAAATCGAAGATGCACTCAGCTGGACCCTTAATCTTACTAACTAC
>CP070739.1:3201130-3204778 GCA_020347705.1 Methanomassiliicoccales archaeon
ATTCCCCATTTCAAAAGCCAGAAAAAAGCCTTGAGGTTCTCTCTCAATTCTCTCTTCATCTTTTTCTCATCCCTTGAACCGAAGCAATCGGTAAGGGAATGTTAGAAAAATCGGTGGATGTGGGAGATGTCCGTATTTATTCCCTTTTTAGGGAAGATCAGGCAGAAGGAGCGCGATATTGCCTCCGTGCCGCTGAGGATATAGTCAAATACTATAAGGATTGGTTGGGATTCTATCCCTTCGAATTCCTGTATATATTGCCTGGAGGTTCTGGTGTGAGCGGGGGGTATCCAATGGCTACCGGAATGGTCAGGATTCATGGTCTGCAAAAATTCCCTACGGCGAATGCTTTGCATTGGACATGGATAACCTCGCATGAAATCGGGCACCAATATTGGGGAGAATATGTCCTCGATGATGATAATCCACAGTGGCTATGGATCGGAATGGGTGTGTATGCTGACCGTGAATACACTTTAGCCCGTGGGTATGGCGCTGAAAAACAAATCTCAATGATGCATCGCTTTATATATGCCCTAGAAAAAGGTTATGACACCACTATAGATGTGACAACTGAGGAAAGGCGCAAACTGGATTTTAACTATAACAGCCTTATCAGGCACGGCAAAGGATTCAGTTTCATCAGTGCTTTGGATATAACCATTGGAAAGGACACATTTCAACGGGCATATAAAAGAACTCTTGCCGAATACGGGGGTAAACGTCTAGGATGGAAAGATTTTCAAAAGCTCTGCGAGAAAGAAAGCGGTGAGAATCTTAACTGGTTTTTTGACCAGTGGGTGCGCAGCGACAAGTATCTGTATTACCGCATTACAGATCGGCGGAGTTGTGAAAAGAATGGCGCTTGGATATCAGAGATTACCGTAAAACGCGAAGGAACACTGACTATGCCTATCCCTGTTCAGGCTGTCTTCGAGGATGGCACAAGCCAGATGAAATTTACCGATAGGACAAAGAAAACAAATGTTCTGATTTTCGAGAGTAAATCAAGACTTTGGGCAGAAAAAATTGATCCTGAAAACAAATTACCCATGTTAACAACGCAATTACCTCCTCCAACCGGACCGGCTGTAGAGCTTATTAAAAGTTTACCGCCCACCGGTGCCGGACCTAACGCATACAGAGTCTATAGAGTTGCCTTGGAACAAAAGTTGGATCACGGTGAAGCCTGGTTCGATCTGGGTATGTGCCTCTTCGACGGCGGTTACTATAAAGAAGCTTATTATTCCTTCAACAAAGCGGTTGATTCGAAACCAAGTAATGTATATGTCTTTGCTTCCTTCGCCTGGATGGGAATGATGCAAGACCTAATGGGTAACCACGAACAAGCAATAAGCCATTATCAAGAAGCCCTGAAAACCTTCGAAGGCAATACCATGAGCCACAGTCAATTTGGCCTGGAAATAAATAAAGCCTGGGTAGAAAAGCTTATCAAGGATCCTTTTAAATGGTGAACCATTAATAATATAGGAAATCAACCTGTTAAACGTCATGGTTTAGAATAAATCAGGATTTTAAGGTCGATGTCAGCACTTTAGTCCGAAACCTCTTGAAAACGCACACTCTTTGCAACGCAATCTATTCTCTTTTCAAATTCTTTAGAGCATCGTAGATGATTTTTTCATTTTTGTCGTAGACTTCCCAGCGGGGTGAATCCCCATCGAGGCGGAACATGGAATATCTTGCGCCTGTGTTGTCATTCAGGACTAAAAACCCTGTGTCCTCCTTATTGACGTTTGCTCCGAGAAAAATCCTCTGTCTGTTCTTACCTGATTTCCCGTTCACAAGAAGCCCGGAATAACCCAAATCCGGGAGGATGAACAACATGACCCCTTCTCCTGTTTCGTGGTCCAAGCCGAGAACGACACGGCCATTCTCCATCACTCCGTATCCGGCGCGCTCATTGCCATTCGCATCATTGATCTGAATACCTGTGGCAGGACTGATTCTCTTGCCGACTTTACCTTCTGTCTGGGGATTCGGCGTTGGCGATCCCAGAGCCAACATGTCCAATCCCTTTTCATCCAGAATAATGAGTCCGTTGCACAGGTCGTCCCGGATTCTTCCTTCCGTATCCGGAACGGGTGCCCCGATCAATAGCCTCTCTCGGTTATTCTCATCGACTACGATGATCCCTTTTATCCGTATGATATCCTGTTTAGGGATCCCAAAGAGATTCAAGCACGATAGGACGATAGCTAACAAGGTTAAGGATATAAACAGGTAATAAATCCGTTCTCTCTTCTCCAATTTTATTAAACGCTCTTTTAAGTATTGTTCTTCCATCATTGTACCTCCTGTCTCATTTTGTATGACATTATTCCCTATTTAATCAGCAATAAACATACCAATATTTCCTCCTGGAATTTTCGTGTATTTATTCAGCACTATATATCCATTAATGAAGAAGTTATGTGCGCATCTGAACAAATATAAATTCATTTTAAATTTACTTAAGATCATCTGATCCTCCTTTGACTTTTATTTCAGTTCTGATTATAGACGGCAAAAAAGGAAATGTCGTCCATATACCTGAATCTGGACGCTTAGGTTTTGAGTCGGTTCGGGAGTTCTTTGCCCACCATTGAAAAGGTTTGTGTTTATAATGTAATATTTCACGACATTCTTCAATTGTGACCAAAATGTGACTGTCTGAGATATACTTCGGTATAATTTCGTATACCTATGTATACTTACAGATAATTTGTAAATTGCTGATAAGACTGACTATTACTTTGTTTTCAGAAGGTTAGGAGAACTCCCTAAATCGGTTCCGGAGTCCGTCGCTCTATCCCCTGAGCTACAGGCGCACGGTTCCTTTATTCTACCATGCGTCACACATACGTCACAACTTAAAAGCTCTACAGCCTTTCTTTTAAATAATATCCGAAACCGAGAAATCTCACCACTGGAGATAGGGGAAGCTGGAAGGATTGATTATCGAGATGGGAGGCTAGGCTTCATTGGTAAAACAAGAAATTCAAGAGCTGTCTTATTCAAATTCAGGAAGCCAGGGGTTTACAATATTCTGAATGATAGAATGAATTGAAAACTGCTTATTCTAATAAGTTATGCTTTCTACCCTGATTACAGGTCTTAAAATGTACTGTTCGCTATGACCAGCATTCACTACTTGTATGGAGTGGTCTGCCTCAAAATCCAATAGTATTTCAGTAGCACTGCCTTCCATAATATTGAAAACCAAAGGAATCTTCACCTCTAAACTGGGCACAACCATTTCGCTAGATTCACCAGAGATAACAATATTCCCTGCGGTCACAATTAACCTAATTTGAGTGTATGTTCCTGCGTCTAAAGTAATGTCTATTATTTTCTCTTCTTGTTTCTGTAATTTAATCAAATCGTATGTTTTTTCACCTGACCATATAGTTAGAAAACCCTCATCCTCTTTCTGGACGCTTATCTCGCTTAGGGTGACCAATATTTCATCTGCATCCATTGGCTGGTCTTTCATATAGATTTGGAAGTTTCCTGTTCTATCAGAAGAGTCACATCCGCCTAAAAGCAAAGCTGCGGAGATTGCGAATAGAATTAGCTTTTTCATTTTTTTCCTCCTCTTATATAAGAATAAACAATTTTTCAAATAATTCAATTATTACGGGGGGT
>CP070739.1:3204878-3217783 GCA_020347705.1 Methanomassiliicoccales archaeon
ATTAACACTATTTCTCCCTTCTCACCCAGATCCAAAAGTTCCCTCTCATTTCCCTTCCATAAAAGTCCCGAGATAATAATATTGGCATCAAGAAAATATCTACGCTTGGGCATCGTAGAGCTCCTTCAAGATCTTTCTCGAGGATTTCTTTAGGACTTTCTCCAGTTTTTCCTTTGTAATCCCTTTGATTTTAGCTTCTTTCTCAAAATATTCATATATTTCTTCCTTCATGGATTTGATCTTCCTTAGAAGCAGGGCATCTCCAATGGGTTCTATTACAATATAATCTTCCTCGATCCCTAAGGCTTCCCTTAGGGCCTTTGGCAACGATATTTGACCTGCCGAGGTCACCTTTGAAACATAAACGTCTGTCATAATATCAACATTATATATATTATGTACATTATTTATAAAACTTTCGTAGATTTTTCCAAATTAGAAGATCGAGGGGGACCTGTCAAACGTGCACTCAATTCAAGAGTTCGCGGGGGAGATGAAGGATGTAGCAAGGGAGTGCTTCCGAGTCTTGAAACCGGACCACTTCTGCGCGATCCTGATTGGGGATACCAGGAGGAACCTGCACTATGTTCCGGTGGCCTTCAGGACCTTGCACTCATTCTTAGAAGTAGGATTCATCTTAAGGGAAGACATAATAAAACATCAGTGGCAGTGTAAGAGTACGCCCTATTGGGTGAAGAAGTCGATGGAGTCGAATTTTCTGATGATTATGCATGAGCATTTATTCATCTTTCGTAAACCAGTAGAGAACGAAAAGCTGAACAAATATAAAGAAAGCATGTTCTGAACAATACGCCGAGGGAGCAGGCTTTGGCAAAAATTAAAAAGATTTTAACCCTTTACATATAATAGAGAACAGTAATAAAAAAAATAAGAGATAGGTTGTTATGAAGTACAAACTTCCCTGCTACTCCATCAAGGGAATTGGTACTCTATCGGCATAGGGTGTTGCAGATGACCCGACAAAGGTGGTTGCTGGACAATTTTCTGTATAGCTGAAGGTTATTGTCATTTTTGCCATGGCGTTAGAACCCCCTCCACCACCGCTGTTTCCTGCAGGAGCTTTTCCGGCACCATTATTTCCTGTTCTTCCATTGTCGTCGTGGACTCCGTCCGAACCATGATCGTGCCCTCCTGCTTCTGGAGTGTCCTCACCGTTATCTGTTTGTGAGCTCCCGGGTTCATACTCAAGATATAGCCGGAATGCATCAGCATGTGGTTGAACGGCCATACCGAATTCCACAATATTACCACCCACGGTGAATCTGATATAATCCACAGGAAACTCCATTGGTGTCCCGAGGGAATTCTGGAAGCCGATTACTTTAGCCCCGGTGAACTTTATTGTTCCCTCTACTATCCTAGGTGTATCAGATTTCCCGGGGAAGTTCTCGTTGGACAAACCAATATTAACCCAGCCGTCACCTCTTTTTGCTATAAGCCCATCTCCCGGTAAAGGAGGAGGACCGTCCTCGATAGGGGTTTTGGCTTTTGCACCAACAGTACCTGAAAACGCTGTAACCAGGAACATCGAGGATACTACAATGGCTAATAATCCCATTGTCATTTTGCTTGTGTTTCTCATTCTTTTTCACCTCCTCCCTCTGGAATCAAGGGTTTATTGGTATTTTTTTTTACAGGGAGAATCACTATAGTTACCTGCTTCCTCCAATCATAGCGCCCCACCTCGGCCCTCCCTTAACGCACATTGCTCAGAAATACGATGGGACTTCACGGACATCTTATTTCCGAGGCTTAACACTCATTTTGTGGGATAATTATAAAAGTGAGAGCGATTTGGTACTAAAGCATTGAGTATATGATAAATTGAATCATAAGTTTCCTGACCGCTCGATTTGAGCTGCCTTCCTTCTCTCACTCAGACCACTCCTCCCGGGGTTTTTACTTTAATGGCTAATCGTTTACACAATATATATAATTTGCTTGGCGTATCCCCCAAATAAAATGACGAGATTAATAAACGTTAGAGGAACTTATTAAAACCTATTAAATATACCAAACCAGTTCAAAACCCCCTTTTTTCGCACCTTCAAAGCTTCATAGCAAGTATCCTAAAATTCCGAGTGATGACCCGACCCACCATCTCACGAAAATGGCATGTAAATTATCGTATTATTTTGACAATATGCTTAGATGATTTACATGTAGATGCACAGCTTCTAATTGATAACTTAACTAATGTGCATTGGCATGCCAAATTCGTGAGATAAAACCTAAAATCCAACCGCCAAATCCGTGAGATGACCCCTGAATCTACCGCCAAATGCGTGAGATACTTGGCATGCCAAATCCGTGAGATATATCACGAAAATAGCATGCCGAATCTGGGGGATATAGGCATCTCGAACCTATTTTTCGGAAGGATTATCATTTATCCTATTTCCCCTTCAAAAATATCGCATTGCTCATAATATTCTGAATACTGTTCATTCCTAACCTCCTTCCCCTTTTTGGGCTGCTAAAATCCACCCCATCACCCGTAGATCGTATAAAAACCCGAAAAATACCGTCAGCTCAACCCACTGGCTTCCTCGTGCTTAAGTCCCGGACTATTAAAAACATAACACGGGGGGAAAGAGGATGTTCTGACCTTAGCATTTGAAACTTAAGAAACATTCTCGACTCCATACGAAATATGAGTGATAATCCTCAATTATGGTTTACGAAATTCGAGTGATAGATTGATATATTCAGCTTTACTCCTTCCCTCTCTATTAAGGAATGGAAACCTCGGTGCTCTAAGGGTTGCCAAAACTAAAACTCCGCTCAAATTGACCATAACAAACTTAATATATCAATATAGGATTTAAGATGGAAAGCAGAGAAAAGACTAAGGATTGAATGAAGGTATATATAATGACGGTAAAGCGACGGATGGTTGTCAAGGGCAACGTGCAACTGGTAGGTTTTCGCGCTCTAATAAAACAAACTGCCCGCAACATGCGTATAAGGGGGTCTGTCAAGAATTTGGATGATGCAACTGTGGAGATTTATTGTGAGTGCGATGAGGTGATTTACGGGGAATTTAAGAAGAAAATCATGAAAAAGGCACACGACCCTGAAGATCCATTACAGATAAATGTCACAGATATTGAAGAGTACAAAGAGGATTGGGAAGGTTTTGACAGCTCAAGAATAAAATACCCATTCGATGTCGAGTATGAAGATACAGGGATAAGGCCTCTTGAAAAGGATTTATTAGAGCGCAGTGAGATGGCAATACTGGCAATGACCTCAATGAACAAAAGCATCAATAATAGGTTCGATTTATTATCCGATAAGTACGATGAATTCGGTCAAAGTATGGTCAGATTGGAAAGAGACATTCATGAAATGAAAGAAACTTTCGTAAGGCTCACAAACCATTTTGTAAGGGATGATAAGTGAGCATTCAGAAGTAAACTTTAAATCATTTTATTATAAGTCTTTATAACTAACCTATAACTAAGTTGTAACCATCATTATACTTCGAACATCTATTATGATCGGCCGTGTCAAAAAAGTCCATCTTGATGAGGGAGATCATGGTCAAGGATTATAAAAGATTCATCAGAACACATAAGGAGATCGTAATCGAAGACCGCATTGGCAAGAAAGAAGAAGTCATTAAAATCGGTCAAAAACAAAAAATAAAATCTTTACAACCCAAATCCTTCACCCTTGAAGCCTTCACCACCTGGTCCTTCCCTAAGCGGGGAAATTGGGCAACCCACAAAGGAAACTAGCTTGTAAATCTTCTGTATCCAAGAATTACCAAACTAAAGAAATTTACAAGTCAGTGCTCCTGCATATACATTTATCTCACGAAAGGAGCACGAGACGGGGCAACTGGGCTCCCGAAATCCCGAGAAACATCATCCTCAGATATTCCGAGCCAGGCAATCTAGTTTTAGATCAGATGTGCGGCTCGGGGACAACCCTTGTAGAATACAAATTGACTGGAAGGAATGGAATAGGGGTGGACATAAACAAGAACTCGATTATGCTCACCAGGGATAGGCTGAACTTCTCCTACGAGACAATCGATAACTCCATCCCAAAGACCACGCAGAAGACCTATATCGGGGATGCTAGGAACCTTAACAAGATCGAGACAGAGTCCATTGACCTTATAGCCACTCACCCACCTTATGCTAACATCATCCCATACTCCAAAGAGAGGATCGAGGGGGACCTGTCAAACGTGCATTCGATTAAAGAGTTTGCGGAGGAGATGAAGGATGTGGCACGGGAATGTTTCCGAGTCTTAAAACCGAACCACTTCTGCGCGATCCTAATCGGGGATACCAGGAGGAACCTGCATTATGTTCCTGTGGCCTTCAGAACTTTGAATTCTTTTCTGGAGGTTGGGTTCATCCTTAGGGAAGATATAATAAAACATCAGTGGCAGTGCAAGAGTACGCCTTATTGGGTGAAGAAGTCTATGGAGAGCAACTTTCTGATGATTATGCACGAGCATTTATTCATCTTTCGTAAACCAGCAGAGAACGAAAAGCTGAACAAATATAAAGAAAGCATGTTCTAAACAATATGCCGAAGGAGCAGGCTTCGGTGAGTTTCTTTTTGACCCATTTTTTTCTTTGGAGCCGAAGCCAGCGGACTGAGGCGTAAAGAAAAAAACGGTGCATGAGCATCTTTTCGTATTTCGGAAACCGGGGGAAGGAGAGAAACTTAAGAAGTTCAAGGAGAGCATGTTTTAAATTCTTATCCCTTTGTATAAACACTCCCCCCACCAACCCCCATCAACCGTAATCAATGAACTCATAATCACCGACATTTTTGGATTTCCTATGCCATTGTGTCCGGATCAACTTCCTCTCCTCTAGCATTCAAGTAATACCTCACCCTCATGCCCGCCCTCTCCCCCCTGATTATTCCGAGATGCAAGAGCTTCTTCATATGGTAGTTGACAGTGGGGGAGCTGACCCCCAGAAGGGAGGCGATGTCCTTTTGGGATATTCCCGGACTTTCCCTTATCTTCTCCATTATGAGGAGCTGGCTCTTCTTAAGAGAACCTCCATTTTCGGGAATTCGCATCCCTGGAGGATAAAATCGCCTGTAGGTTCCGTCCCTTGCAGACCTTATTATACCCTCCTTCTCCAGGATGTATATGTGATGGGAGAAAGACCCGTCTGATAATTCAAGAGCCTTCTTAATGGAATTGTAATGATCTCCTGGATTGGCCAAAATGTACCCGTATATCTTGCCCCTCGTAAAATGATCCAGTATCTCCTCCTTCTTAAGTTTCGTGTAAAGCGGTATGAAAAACCCAAGGAACCGGTACCTCCCAGCCTCGGTACCATATACCCCAATCAAAAAAGATATCACCCCGACCGCTGCAATCGCTGCCAAATAGCCGCTCCAGCGGTTCCTGTTGTTATATATTGGCTGGTCACCATTTCCATCAGCAGGATCCCCTCCTGATAGAACCACCTCAAGGGAAATCGTATCAGAGGTGCTTGCTAAATCATCATCGGTGACTGTAAGGGTCACGGAATAGATTCCGGCAGCATCATAGACATGGGATGGATCTACCTCATCTGTGAAATTCCCGTCACCGAAATCCCATTGATACGATATTATGACACCATCGGGGTCATGGGACTGGTGCCCGTAGAAATACACAGTATCTCCGATGTTGACTGTTTGATCGTCCAAACTGATTAAGGCAACTGGTAATCGATTCTGTGGATCTTGGACGATATACACACTGATCTCCTTCCTGTGAACAAATACAGAGTTATTGTCATACAGGGATGCTCTCAGGATATGGTCCCCTGCCTGGGACAGGTTGAACTCGATAATGGATACACTTGACGGTGAAATTTCCGGGAGGATCACTTCGCGCTCGTCATAATGAACAAGTGCCATGGAGTCATTGAAGACCTCGAAAATCATGGTGCCATACCAGATCTGAGGTTCATTTCCATAATCCCTTTCCACAATAATGGTGACATTGATGGCCTCATGCATCGCATACTCTTCCTTATCAACGGCTAGATATTGGATCCAAACAGTTGTATTGCCAGGGGATGAATCGATTACTGTTATATTCACTGTGTCTTGGTCCGTGGCGCCTTGATCATCTGTAATGGTAAGGATTACAGTGTAGTTCCCAGGTAGGTTGTAAAAATGGGTCGTGTATGGGTCACTGCTATAGGTACCATCCTGAAAATCCCAAAAGTAACTTGAAATGCTGCCATCGGGATCGTATGAATCATTGGCACTGAACCATGCCTCCGTTCCAACATATATGGTTTGATTCTCTGGCAGTGCTACAGCAATGGGGGATTGATTGGCTGTAACCAGTGGAGCAGTAACGAGGGTTAAAACAAGTATGACATGTGCCCAAACAAAAAATTGGATTTTTAACTTCTTAGACATACACAACCATCCAATCAACCGCACCTTTTTGAATACAATAGATGAGTCGATAAATAATTATTCAAATGGGTATAAATAAATATTGGCACGTTCCTCAAAAAGCTTTTTTATACAGTCTTCTTTTAATTCGTTTTTCGAATAGGGAATGCCCCACTGAGAATCCACTTTTATGATAGAAAATACTTGACCCCCAACTCCCCTCAGGAGGAAAAATTCTCGATTCAGATAACCGCGTTTATGCGAGGAAGGGTTGGGAAATCGGGGGTCATTGATCCTGTTTTTATTCTTTATTACGGAGTTTCTTGGTGTAACGTACTGTGGCGAAAGCCGAAAGGAACAAAAATACAGCAAAGATGAGCGCAATCAATGTTGCCTGGCCACTGCTTGTTAGCCCGAAAACCCCGGATTTGTCGCTTGTGAAAAAGTCCCATCTATTATCGCCGGAAGGTTCAGTTTCGCCATCATCTGGAGGCACCGTACCGTCCCCATCATTGGGTCCCTGGCAGACAGTTATACTGTTCTCCTTTATATCGATCTGATACATGTTCATATCGTACAATGTTGCTCTCACCAGATATTTACCAGATTCGGTCAACACAAATTCGAAATCGTGGGTTTCAGTCGCCCCGCCGTGTGGAAGATATACCGGTCTCTCATCTGTAAACACGATCACCGAGGCATCATCCAGAACCTCCAAGATCAGAGTACCTTCCCAGACATAGGTTAGCATATCATTGCCTCTTTGAACGATGACCTGGGTATTGACCACTTCGTTCACTTCATACACATCTTTATCTGTTGTGAGGGATTCGATCCAGACAAACTTGTCCTCTTCGTTGGGAGGCGGGGTTTCGTCATCAACGACGGTAATGCAGATCTCCTTTATGTCCATAAGCTCATCATGAATATCGTACAATGTGGCCCTCACAAGATAATCACCTGGCTCTGTGAGCGTATATTCGAAATTGAGAGTCTGTATCCATCCACCACATGGAATGAATACATCCTGTTCCTCGGAGTAGATCAGAACCATCACTTCATCGAAGACCTCAAGGATCAGGATACCCTCCCAGACATAATCCAACAAATCGTCGCCCCTTTTGACCACGACTTGGGTATTGACAACCTCGTTCACATCATACAATTCTTTATCTGTTGTGAGGGATTCGATCCAGACAAACTTGTCCTCATCATTTGGAGGTTTGGTTCCGTTTCCGCCAGAATTGTCATCGCAGACGGTGATGCAGATCTCCTTTATGTCCACCAGCTCATCGTAAAAATCGTACAGCATGGCCCTTACAAGATAATCACCCAACGCACTCAACACAAACTCGAAATCGTGGGTTTCCGTCGCCCCGCCGTGTGGAAGATATACCGGTCTCTCATCTGTAAACACGATCATCGAGGCATCATCCAGTACCTCCAAGATCAGAGTACCTTCCCAGACATAGGTTAGCATATCATTGCTTCTTTGGACTGTAACCTGGGTTAATACTGTCTCGTTCACATAGTAGTCCTCTTTATCAGTTTCAAGGGATTCTATCCAAGCCATCAAGGGCTCTGAAGGAGGTTCCTCGACCACGTTCACTGTAACGTAATCTGTGTCCTGGTTGTCAAAGTCGTCTATGACCGTTAGGGATACTGTGAAATTTCCCACTGCATTGAAGGTATATGTCATACTCTCGCCTTCGTAACAAAGACCGTCTCCGAATATCCAGTAATACGAGACAATGTAACCATCTGGATCGTAGGATGCAGAACCTGAAAACCATGCTTCTTCACCGACTGCAACGGTCTGATGATCAGGATCAGCGTCCGCCACCGGGGGTTGATCTGCAACCACAATTATGGCTGAGCCCAAAAGCAGTATTCCCATCATAATCGAACAGATTGTGACAGGCTTCAAATATCTATTTTTTTTCGTTATCATTCGATTCACCTTTAATTTTTTTGAACTTGAAAATTAATATGCAAGTATGTTTATAAATAAAGATTGGCTTGCTTTTCTAAAAGCTTTTAACTTTTTCGGTTCTTGAAAGTACCTAAAATTAGCCTATTTTTACATATTTTACAAAGGGCCCAGGTCCTTTTAATCCCATTTAGAAAAACATTTTAAATGTTGACTAGTATTACTTCCCTGGTCGTGAAAATATGGGAAAATGTCCAGCGTGCGGAACAGACGATTGGGATGATGGGGAATTAGTAATAACTACTTCCATGTTGTTGGGTGCGAAAACCACTTACATGCTCAACTTCGAATCACATGATACTAAAAACAAGACAAGAAGAAAGGTAGCCGCTCAGCGCTGTAAGAACTGCAACCATGTTAAGATCTATGCAGCCTCTTAAACCCGTATAATAATAACTAGCAAACGTCCAGGGGAAAATTTCCCCCTGTAACCTCCTTTTCTCTTTCATCTCGTTCCTCGGTTGTTCAGATAGGAAGAATTTACAAAGGGGTTCCCCCTTTCAATCCCATTTTCTAGATTTTTATTTCTTAGATCTAAACTTTTCGGTCCTTAAAACCCCAAAATTCTTGCCCTTTTGGAGCCGACTGCAAGGCCCGCTCCACCCCCCTTTCTAGGTGATAAAAATCGCCCCCACCTCACGAATCCTGCTATTCCCCCCTCCAAAACAGCACTAGGCACCCCCTGTGTGCGGCCTAAAATCCCCATTTTTTGCACCTCAAAGATACCATGACCTGTCTCCCAAAATCACTTCAATTGGTCAACCTCCATTTGCTGTCTTAAACCACAGCCGAACTCAGGAAGATTCACACTCTCGCCCGGACTCGTGAATAGTATCTGTTAGATTAGATGACGAATGTAGCAAGGAAGTGCTTTTTTAAAAGATAAGGTAAGAAAGGATAGATTTTCACTGATTTCCAACTGTAAATTAAGACAGGAAATCGTTAAAAAATGTCTATTGTATTCAATTATAGGTTTACTCAACAATAAAGTTTATCTTGATTAAACTAAAGAAATTTTTCACTACAATCATGCACTTAAACGTGGGGTTTACCCTTTTTATATTTATATTTTTTGGCATGAAATTTTTAACAAAAATTATATATCCAGTCTTTTACAATATACCTCATAGGTGGGAATTATGGTAAGGTCTGTTAAAAAGTGATAATATTAGAAAACCTGCCGTACAAAAAACTGTTAAAAATGACTTTTTTCGGGAGGCATTAAGATGTATCATAAAAGGATTGGAATGAAAGTCGTTGTGATTCTAGTTTTGTTGATTTTAACATCATCGGTATCCGTAAGAGTGGGAGAATCTGCATCCGAACCCACAGGCATACGCCTTTCTTGGGCGCAGGATGCAACAAACAGCACAATCACGATACTTTGGGAGACCGACAGTACGGGCAATCCAAGCGAGGTTCAGTATGGGGTCACCCCGGCCTGTGAGATCGGAGTGGAAACCGGATTCAGTTTTGCGGATTCCTGGAATGTCTACTCCACCCATCAGGTGGAACTTACCGGCCTTTCTCCCGACACGAAATATTTCTATAAGGTAAGCGGAGATAGTGGTGAATGGAGTGCCGTAAATAACTTCACAACTGCACCAGTCTCCGCAATCAACTGGACCTTCCTTGTTGCCGGGGATTCCAGGGGCAATTACGATGACTGGGACACTGTGGTTCAGGCAATGGCGGAGAACACCGAAGCGCGCTTGCTCCTCTTCGGAGGCGACATAATAAGTGGTTTCGATACTCAGGCCCAGTGGTATGAATGGATGAACCCGGCCCAGCAGCTGATCTCACATGCACCTTTTATCTCGGCCATGGGGAATCATGAGGATGATTCAACGGATGATCCTTGGGATAACTATCTCAACACTTTCGCCTTTCCCGGAAACGAGATGTACTTCTCCTTTGACTATGGCAATGCCCATTTCATTGTTCTGAATACAGAAGATACAAACAATGCCTCGCAGCTGTCATGGCTGGAGAGCGATCTTCAGAACGCCTCATCGGAGTGGATCTTTGTTAACTTTCACAGGCCACCCTACAGCTCTGGCGGACACGGTTCCGAGCTGGAGGCCCGCACCAATTTCGTCCCACTTTTCAGGGATTACGGTGTGGATATGGTCTTCACGGGTCACAATCATTTCTATCAAAGGACATACCCGCTTAACTGCTCCGATATCGACGATCCCGTCATATCCGATTATGTGAAGAATTTTTACTACTATCCTGATACCATATATGCTGTGGTAGGTAGAGCAGGGGCCGGAGCAAAGGAACCGAACAATGACCCGGGTTGGTTCGTTGAGGAGACCATGTCCTCGGAGCTACACTACATGAAGGTGGATGTATACACCAACGGAAGCATCCATGCAACGACAAGATACACGAACAACACCATTTTCGATGATTTTTGGATAATAAAACACGGCGTGGCACCTCCGCGCACTCCACCTCCTCAACCACCTGAGCAGATCCATATCGCCACAACAGGTGATCCCACGGAAATGGTTGTAACCTGGATTACCGGGGGTTCAACACCGAACTCCACTGTTGAATATGATACATCTCCTGGAGTATATGGCAATTCAGCCTCCGGTACCAACCATACATACACTGATGGTGGCTGGGATGGGATTATCCATGATGTGGCTCTTACGGGTCTTTCACCTGACACACAGTATTTCTACAGGGTTGGGGATGAATCCCTTGGGTGGAGCTCGGAATTCAACTTCACAAGCCCTCCAGATTACAAGAAAAATGTCTCTTTCGCAGCTTATGGAGATCATGGAATGAGCTCCAATGCCCATGCTACAACGGCCAATATCATAGCGGATTCATCAATTGATTTTATTGTTCATGCAGGTGATCTTTCCTATGCAAACGGTAACCAGAACGATTGGGATACCTGGTTCAACCAGATAGAGGAGAATGTTGCACACAGACCCTACATGATAGTGGCGGGTGACCACGAGACGGTTTTTGATGTAAATGCAACACTCAGCCGGTTCAATATGCCATATATACAATCAGGGTCCGATTCGGAGTTCTATTACAGCTTCAATTACTCCATGATCCATTTCGTTGCTGTCTGTTCCGGTATCGATTATTCCTTTGGTAGTACCCAATACGATTGGCTGGTGAATGATCTTGCTGCAGCAGATTCGGACAGGGACGCTCATCCCTGGGTAATTGCGTTTACACATCGCCCCATGTACAGCTCTAATACCCAGCACGGAAGCGACCTATCCTTCAGAACCGAGATAGAACCGCTCTTTGATTTGTACAATGTTGATCTTGTCATCTGTGGGCATGACCATGCATATGAAAGAACCTATCCTGTATACCAAGAGAATATTTCGGATACGCACCCGAGACTCTATATCAGCCCCACAGATACGATCCATATAGTCGCGGGTATGGGGGGTGCCCAGCTTTATACCGGTTGGAGTGACCCCAAGCCCTCATGGTCGAAATATCGAGAGGCGGATTGGGGTTATGTTAGGGTTACCGTGGACACCGACGGAAATCTCCATTCCCAGTTCATCCGTAACATGGATCACAAGGTACGGGATGAGTTCTGGATAGTGAAGGAGGGCAAGATACCTCCCTTGCCTCCAATAACGGAGGATATCAACCTAATACCGAGAGGTGCCAACTGGAGCTACAATGAAACGGATCCGCAGCCTGTAACCGATCCCAACTGGAACCAATCGGGTTACGATGACAGTGGATGGTTGGTGGGCCAGGCACCCTTTTGGTTCGGTGAATCCTTAACCTATGGCACCGAGCTCAATGACAACAATGGGAGTTACTACTTCAGAAAAACGTTTGAAATCGAATCTGTGGATGATTATGTATCCTTGACTCTCTATGTGGCTTCGGATAACGATGCCCAGGTCTTTATTAACGGAATACTGGTTGACGACGATCTGGGTGCCAACCATGAATATGCGTACTGGAACAGGGCGGTGGATGTACCAGTAAGTGTCCTTTGGGATGGAAACAATACGATTGCTGCCTACGTTTACAACTATCACGGCTCATCGGATGCATACTTTGATCTTAAACTCGATGCCGAGGTAATAGTCAATCCACTCCCCTCGATAATCCTGCATCCTGGTTGGAACCTGATATCCCTTCCCTATATTCAACTTATAAATGATCTTGACACCATATTTTCTTCCTTGTCAGGATCCTATGATGCGGTACAGTGGTTTGATGTTCAGGACCAAAATGATCCCTGGAAGCATAACCATATAGCAAAACCATTGGAAATGAACGACCTACACGAGTTAAATCACACCATGGGGATATGGATACATATCACCGATCCTGGGGGAATTCTTTTCGATCCTCCAGGTTTTCTTGCAACCGAGGACCAAACCATTACACTTCATCCCGGGTGGAATCTTGTTGGTTATCCGTCGTTAATCCAATGCAATAGAACAAAAGGTCTCAATAACACAATATTTGGGACACATATGGACATGATAATGTGGTACAA